>OZ245999.1:517500-3612348 GCA_965230265.1 Wenzhouxiangellaceae bacterium
GCTTAGCTCCACCATTTTTGTGGTTGAACAGCGCGGTATTTATTCTTTAACAATTGAAATCTAGTCAAGAGCGTCTTGAATATACACAATGAGTTCTCGTATATTCAAAACAATGTTGTGTCAGCGAATTAATTTATTAATTAATTTTAGTAAAGGTAGTTGTGCAGTTATTTATGATTTGATGAAGGTCTTTTTAAGGCATCGTCTTTGAGTATATGGCCAAGCGACTAAGCGCGCACGGTGGATGCCTTGGCGGCAGGAGGCGATGAAGGACGTAGTAGTCTGCGATAAGCCCCGGTGAGCTGACAACATGCTCTGACCCGGGGATTTCCGAATGGGGAAACCCACCGCTTTGCGGTATCTGCAGCTGAATATATAGGCTGTGGAGGCGAACCCGGAGAACTGAAATATCTAAGTACCCGGAGGAAAAGAAATCAACCGAGATTCCCTAAGTAGCGACGAGCGAACGGGGATTAGCCCTTAAGCCTGCAATGTTTTAGTAGAACAGTCTGGAAAGTCTGGCCATAGACGGTGATAGCCCGGTATACGAAAGAGCGTTGTAGGTGAAATCGAGTAAGGCGAGGCACGTGAAACCTTGTCTGAACGTGGGAGGACCATCTTCCAAGGCTAAATACTCCCTGCCGACCGATAGTGAACCAGTACCGTGAGGGAAAGGCGAAAAGAACCCCGGAGAGGGGAGTGAAATAGAACCTGAAACCGTGTGCGTACAAGCAGTCGGAGCCCTTCGTGGGTGACGGCGTACCTTTTGTATAATGGGTCAGCGACTTAATTTTTGTAGCAAGCTTAACCGTTTAGGGTAGGCGAAGGGAAACCGAGTCTGAATAGGGCGTATAGTTGCAAGGATTAGACCCGAAACCGGCGCGAGCTAGCCATGGCCAGGTTGAAGGTGCGGTAACACGCACTGGAGGACCGAACCCACGTATGTTGAAAAATGCGGGGATGAGCTGTGGTTAGGAGTGAAAGGCTAAACAAGCCCGGAGATAGCTGGTTCTCCTCGAAAGCTATTTAGGTAGCGCCTCGTGTCTCACTCCTGGGGGTAGAGCACTGTTATGGCTAGGGGGTCATACCGACTTACCAAACCATGGCAAACTACGAATACCAGGAAGTGCAATCACGGGAGACACACGGCGGGTGCTAACGTCCGTCGTGGAGAGGGAAACAACCCAGACCATCAGCTAAGGTCCCCAAATCACTACTCAGTGGGAAACGATGTGGGAAGGCCCAGACAGCCAGGAGGTTGGCTTAGAAGCAGCCACCCTTTAAAGAAAGCGTAATAGCTCACTGGTCGAGTCGGCCCGCGCGGAAGATTTAACGGGGCTAAGTAGTGTACCGAAGCTATGGATGCAGATTTATCTGCATGGTAGAGGAGCGTTCTGTAGGCCTGCGAAGGTGTGCTGTAAGGCATGCTGGAGGTATCAGAAGTGCGAATGCTGACATGAGTAACGATCAGGGAGGTGAAAAACCTCCCCGCCGAATGCCCAAGGTTTCCTAGCGCAACGTTAATCGGCGCAGGGTGAGTCGGCCCCTAAGGCGAGGCAGAAATGCGTAGTCGATGGGAAGCTGGTTAATATTCCAGCACCAGTTGTTACTGCGACGGAGGGACGGAGAAGGCTAAATGTGCCAAGTGTTGGTTATCTTGGTTCAAGCAAGTAGGGAGAGTTTCCAGGTAAATCCGGAAGTTCATTATCCTGAGATGTGATGAGGAGCTGCATTTATGCGGCGAAGACGTTGATGCCATACTTCCAGGAAAAGCTTCTAAGCATCAGGTAACAATTGACCGTACCGTAAACCGACACAGGTAGGCAGGGTGAGAATCCTAAGGCGCTTGAGAGAACTCGGGTGAAGGAACTAGGCAAAATAGCACCGTAACTTCGGGAGAAGGTGCGCCCTTGTTGGTGATGAGACTTGCTCTCTGAGCTGATGGGGGCCGCAGTGACCAGGTGGCTGCGACTGTTTATTAAAAACACAGCACTCTGCAAACACGCAAGTGGACGTATAGGGTGTGACGCCTGCCCGGTGCCGGAAGGTTAATTGATGATGTTAGCTTCGGCGAAGCATTTGATCGAAGCCCCGGTAAACGGCGGCCGTAACTATAACGGTCCTAAGGTAGCGAAATTCCTTGTCGGGTAAGTTCCGACCTGCACGAATGGCGTAACGATGGCCACACTGTCTCCACCCGAGACTCAGTGAAATTGAAATCGCTGTGAAGATGCAGCGTACCCGCGGCTAGACGGAAAGACCCCGTGAACCTTTACTATAGCTTCACATTGAACTTTGACTACTCTTGTGTAGGATAGGTGGGAGACTTTGAAGCAGTGACGCCAGTTACTGTGGAGTCAATGTTGAAATACCACCCTGGTGTAGTTGGAGTTCTAACTCAGGACCGTTATCCGGTTCGAGGACAATGTGTGGTGGGTAGTTTGACTGGGGCGGTCTCCTCCCAAAGAGTAACGGAGGAGCACGAAGGTACCCTCAGCACGGTCGGACATCGTGCAATGAGTGCAAAGGCATAAGGGTGCTTGACTGCGAGATCGACGGATCAAGCAGGTACGAAAGTAGGTCTTAGTGATCCGGTGGTTCTGTATGGAAGGGCCATCGCTCAACGGATAAAAGGTACTCCGGGGATAACAGGCTGATACCGCCCAAGAGTTCATATCGACGGCGGTGTTTGGCACCTCGATGTCGGCTCATCACATCCTGGGGCTGTAGCAGGTCCCAAGGGTATGGCTGTTCGCCATTTAAAGTGGTACGCGAGCTGGGTTTAGAACGTCGTGAGACAGTTCGGTCCCTATCTGCCGTGGGCGTTTGAGATTTGAGGGAAGCTGCTCCTAGTACGAGAGGACCGGAGTGGACGAACCTCTGGTGTTCCGGTTGTCACGCCAGTGGCATTGCCGGGTAGCTATGTTCGGACGGGATAACCGCTGAAAGCATCTAAGCGGGAAGCCTCTCCCAAGATGAGATCTCACTGGACCTTTAAGGTCCCTGAAGGGCCCTTGTAGACTACAAGGTTGATAGGCTGGGTGTGGAAGCGTGGCAACACGTGAAGCTAACCAGTACTAATTGCCCGTGCGGCTTGGCTATATACTAAAGCCGATGTATTAATGATTTCACAACAACTTTTACAGTGTTGACATAACATTAGCTCTGACTAGATTTCTTATTGTGCAAAAGCACTGAATGGCATATGACGCCAGCTTGATTCAGTTTTCAAGTGCTGCTTTTGCAAACCGGTTTGCCTGGTGGCAATAGCGGCGTGGTACCACCCGATCCCATCCCGAACTCGGAAGTGAAACGCGCCAGCGCCGATGGTAGTGCGGCATTCGCCGTGCGAGAGTAGGTCACTGCCAGGCATCAAAACTAAAAACCCCGATTTGGATTCATCCAGTCGGGGTTTTTTTATGGTTCACTTAATACGTGACCTACTGGGATGAGTTATTTCATAACAAGCAGATAGCGCTCTGGCGCCGCTAAGGCGCGGTCACTGCCAGGCATCAAAACTAAAAACCCCGATTAGGATTTTTCCAGTCGGTTTTTTTCTATACTTCCAATGAGCCTTTGATCTATACCAGAGTAAGTTATTGCTTTATATACAAATAATATATTGGCGTTATTAAAATGCCGTGATTGTCAGGTATCAAATTGAGTCATTAATGAAAACTTCAATTTGATTGGGAAAGAGGTTCAAATATATTCATTCTCTGTTAGAATTGCCATTGCTTGTTAACTGAGGGCTTTGTGAGATGTTGAAACGTTTACTTTTACTTTCATTGTTTGCCGTTTCTGCGCATGCGCAAAACGGTGGATTTACCTGGCAGGATGCTGCCAATGGCGACCCTGTTCCGGCTGGAATCGGAGGCACGGGTGGCACCACCAATTTAGGTGCGAGTCTGACGGTTTTTACTGATCTGGCTTCCTTCCAGGCAGCTGCGCCAATGGCAGTAAATTCTGAAGATATAGAAGATAATATTACCGGTGGAGCAATTAGTACCTGTACTGAGCCAGTTAACTCTGCCAGCAATGACGCATGCTTTACCCCTGGACAGTTTGTTGATGGTTTGGAAATCACCTCATCAGGTGGCGGTGGAATTGTTATTCTGCCACCAGGCTTTAATGGCCTGCCCAGTTTCGCAATGGGTGCTAATACATTTGGTGACACTACCTTTATGAGCTTTTCTGATGGCGATATACTTGCCGTAGGCATGGATGTATTTGCTGGTCTTGCTCCAAGTGATGTGATACTCACAGTATCTGATGCAGGTGGTAATACATTAGGAACTGCCACGGTAGCAGGTTTAGGTATGTTGCCAGATAGTGGTTTTATCGGCTTTGTATCAGATGTACCTATTGCCCAAATCGAGATTGATAGCGCGGGCGGTAATGGTGAGTTGTTTGATAATGTGTTGTTCGGCACTGTGAATCCATTTCCTGATCCACCAGCAGTACCTGCGTTGCAAACAACGGGCTTGTTGATGTTGATTTTGATTCTTGCAGCAGGCAGCGTATTGTTGTTAGCACGACGCCGTAAGATAAATTAAAATAACTGAATTGAATTAAAAAGCCGGGCATCGCCCGGCTTTTTTTTGCCTATAAAAATTGTCAATAATTAGATTTACTACTTGCTTCAATCAATCAATAATATTGATGTATCACGCTTTATTCACATTAAATTAATTGTATATTTACACAACTGTTTATTTGTTTGGTCAAGAAAGTTAAGTGAATAGATGGGTTTGTGTTTTATAAAAATATATTTTTGTGGAAAATTTTGTTAATTCGGCGGGAGCGGTAATGTGATTATTATGTCAAGGCATTTTTAAAAAATAATAAAAATCATTGGGTTACCAATTAGGTTAATGATATTGAATTATTTTAAGTCAAAATAATCATTTGCAGTGTAAATAAAATAATGCTAGCTTAAAATTCAATATAAAAAAATCTAGTGCGAAGCATCAATCATATGGATGGGTTATATGATTATGACTAGATAAAGACAGACCCCAAAAAAGGCAAGGAAGATGAAAGGAAGCAAGCTCACTGGCATCTGGAGAAATCCAGGACATGGAATAACGTTCGCAGGTAGCGGACATTTCTGGTTTAACCATCCTTTAAATTTTCAGTCGGGCCGGCATGTTCGGTCAACAATATCTATTCCCATAGCAGCGCAGCAGCACAAAACATAGGTCTGTAAGAAATTACATAGGATCCTGGAGCGCTTGTGCCACTGGCATCTATACAACAGTGTATTGCATTAAAAGTATGGTCCTGGATCACCTGAATAATATCAGTTTGCCTCGTCAGGAGGCAAAGCACCCATAACGGAGTCAAATGGAGTGCTAATTAAATAGGCTCAATTAATGAGGAGACACAAATGAATAGCAATATTAAAACATTAAGAGACCCTGAATCCAGACAGAATGTTGATCAATTGGACAATCCTGCGGGTATGCATGAGCTGGAAGATTCTGCATTAAGTTCTATTACTGGTGGTTGCAACCCCGGTTGTGGTGGGGGCGGTGGAACAGGGCCAACAACCTGGTTGTGGTCTTGTACTTCTGGACCTTGCCCATAGTCTATTATGGTCAATGGCAAGCTTATGTCTTGTCAACAAAAAAAACCAGGCCGCTTTGCGGTCTGGTTTCAAAGGGCTTGGTTGTAAAATAGAGTTAATCATCAAATACTGATGTTGTTGATGGGTTTTTAATAAACCTGCTGACGAGAATAAAATAAATTACATTATATTTTTGGGATTATTCAAGCTCATGAGATACATAATTGTATTACTGATCACAATAAACTTTATCGCTTGCAGCGATCAGGGTGTGTCTGTGGCGGATAGGCCAGTCAGTAGTCAGGCATTGCCAGATGCTGCAACAGTTGCACCTGACTTTAATGATAAACCATTATCAGGCGATACTAATGATCCAGATATCGATGGCTGGATCGGTGTTATTGTACCTTTCAATTCAGTCGATGTTGTCGCCAACACTGGCGGTATATTGACTGTATCCGCGCGTTCAGGTGACATCGTATCGAAGGGTGATGTGGTGGCCCGTGTGGATAATTTTAGTGCTGATGATGAACTGGAAATCGCGGAGCTTCAACTAAAGGCGCTGGAAGCAGACCTGGAGCAGGCTGAGTTTAACGCCAAACAAGAACAATCATTATATGATCGACGCATTGCTTATCCGGATGCTATTTCCAAAGATGAGCTCGAGCGTGCAGAATCCAGCGCCAAAGCCGCGGCAGCGCAGTGGAAAGCGGCACAGGCTGCGCTCGATGAGCAAAAAATCCGGGTTGAACAATTCCAGCAAGGCATTTATTCACAATCGGTGGTTGCGCCATTTGCCGGAGCAGTGGAATTAAGTTACCTGGATTCTGGTGCAGCATTGACGGCAGGTGATGCGATTATGAGGATTTCCAGTCGCGATGCTTTCAAAATACGTTTTGCAGTCGAACCAAGACAAGCCAGTCAGTTGGATATTAGTCATCAGGTGTGGGTGTCTGCAGGCAATACTCAAATACCTGCAGAAATCATGGGGGTTGCGCCATTTGTGGATATCCCCAGTCAGAAAGTATTTATAGAAGCCTTTCCGTTGGAGCAAAGTGAGATGCTTCGGTCTGGTTTGGGCGTCACGGTATTACCTGCTGCAACAGCAAACGCTATTACTCAAACATTTCAGCCAGCCACATAAGTGCATGTCATCAGGTCTTACCCAGAAGCTTGGCAGCTAAGCGATATGCGCTATACTCACAAGCCGGTTTGCTGCTAATGGCACCGGGCAAACTGACTGTCAGGACGATAATAAATAACCAATAGCAGTATGCTTCCACAATCATCACAATCCGCTGAAGAACCTGTAGTGCAACAGCCTGTAGGGGATGATGGCGAGCGGCAGGCCAACCATTCACCAACTATTAAAAAAACCGGCAACCAGCTGTTCCGGCAGGATGCACTGGATTCGTACATCAAAGGTGCAGAATCTGAAGGTGCGGTGTTTGAAGCTGAACCGGGCTGGATTCAATACAGCTTTTGGGGGTTGATCGCAGGGGCATTATTGCTGATATTGTTTGTCAGCCTGGGCCAGGTCCATGAATATGCCACCGGACCGGCGATCGTTCAGGTAGGTGAGCAAGTGGAAGTGACTGCTGTAACCGATGCCAATATTGGTCAGCTACTGGTATCAGCGGGTCAACAGGTCAATGCCGGCCAGCCCATTGTGCAGCTTTATCAAGGGCAGGCAATTGCTGATTACCAACGTTTGAAAAGTGAATTTGAACTGCGC
The DNA here is from genome assembly GCA_965230265.1 of Wenzhouxiangellaceae bacterium. Lineage (GTDB taxonomy): Bacteria > Pseudomonadota > Gammaproteobacteria > Xanthomonadales > Wenzhouxiangellaceae > JAJFKX01. The sequence continues at coordinate 524,805 of OZ245999.1, forward strand.
CTGCGGCAGCGCTTGATGGCTCCAGACGATACCGCCGTCGAATCAGCATTGATTTCATTACAGGCTGATCTGGAGTTGGCACGCACCAACCTGGATCAGCGCACTGTGCATGCCGATATCAGCGGCACTATAGGTGATATCCGGATTCGTGCCGGCCAACGGGTCGCTGCCGGCCAGGTATTGCTGTCAATCAGTAGCGATGATGACAATGTGCGAGTAATTGCTTTTTTACCGGGTCAATACCGACCCCAGGTACAGCCGGGTATGCGCATGCGGCTCACACTGGATGGATACCCTTATGGTTTTCAATATGTAGAAATCGCTACTGCAGCCGACGAAATTATCGGCCCGGCCGAGGCCAAACAATTTGCGGGCAAAGTGATTGGCGATGCTCTGGACATTAATGGGCCCAATTTTATTGTGGAAGCTCATCTGGATGCCACCAGCTTTACCAGTGAAAACCAGGTGTATGCTTTTCACAATGGGATGCGTGGCCAGGCGGAAGCACAAGTAGCATCCGAATCCATTCTGATTACCTTGTTCCCGTCACTAAAAAAACTGTTTAGAAAATGAGCGCTGGATCAGACAATATTCAGCCACAGGTCAATCAGGACCAGGTGAACCAGGCGCACTCCGGGCTGGACAAGGTCAGTGTGCTGCAACGCATCCGCTGGACCAAGACCAGAAAACTGCCTTACCGTCAACAAACCTCATCGGCCGATTGTGGTGCGGCCTGCCTGGCTATGGTGCTCAGTTATTATGGCAAGGATATTCCACTGGATGAGGTACGTACCGTCACCGGGGTTAGCCGCAGCGGTACCAATGCACTGAGTCTGTTGCAAGCCGGTCGTTGGTATGGTTTGCGCGGACGTGGTGTCAATATCACCGATCTGGATAAACTTACACATCTGCCTGCGGGTACCATTTTGCATTGGGAATTCCGGCATTTTGTGATTTTTGAGAAAGTCACGCGCAGCGGTGTTCATATTCTGGACCCTGCCAATGGTCGCCGCAAAGTTGGCCATGAGGCTTTTTCCAAAGCCTTTACCGGTATCGCACTGGTGTTTGAGCCAGGCAAATCGTTTGTCTCCGAAACCCGCCGTCGCACTGGTCTTAAGCGCTACATTTACTACTTGCTGCAAGAGCGCAGCTTGTTGACCAAAATTGTATTGTGCTCACTGGTTCTGCAATTGCTGGCATTGGTGATACCGGTGCTAACCGGTGTGGTCGTTGATCGGGTGGTGCCACGTTCAGACCAGCAATTACTGCTGACCTTAACTTTAGGCGTGATGGTCATTATTGGGTTTTATTTACTGAGCTCGTTATTGCGGTCGCACCTGATGGTGTATTTGCGGACTCGCTTAAATTCGCGCTTCACGCTGGATTTTCTGGAGCATCTGGTTGGGCTGCCGTTTGTGTTCTTTGAACAACGCTCCATTGGTGATTTAAATAACCGCATGAACAGCAATGCGGAAATCCGTGAAATTCTGACCTCCGGTGCATTATCGGCTATTTTGGATGGTGCGCTGGTGATGTTGTATTTGATTTTCCTGATGGTGATTAACTTGAAAATCGCATTGCTGGTGATTGCGCTGGGTCTGGCACGGGTGGCAATTTTCTTATTCACTCGGCGCGCCCAAAAAGATGTGATGTCCGAGGTGATTCATACCGATGCCAAAACCAGTAGCTATCAAATGCAATTACTGGCCGGAATGGAAACTTTGAAATCCTGCGGAGCAGAAGACCATGCACTGGAGCGTTGGTCCAATAAGTTTACCGATCAACTGAATGTGCTGGTGCGGCAGGGCAATCTGAATGCCAAGGTGGATTCATTATTGGAAACGCTGGCGATTGCCTCACCTTTGTTGATTCTGGCGCTTGGCGGCTATCTGGTTATAGGCAACGAAATCACTTTGGGCGTGATGCTGGCGGCGGTGGCTTTGGCGAGTGGTTTTTTAACGCCATTGTCCAATTTGGTGAACGAATTGATCAAGCTACAGCGACTGTTTGCGTATATGGAGCGCATCAATGATGTCATGGCCACCGAACCGGAGCAGAACATTGCCGATAAAATCATCCCCAATCGCTTACAGGGCAATATCTCGGTCAATAACATCGAGTTTGGCTACAACGTGCTGGCGCCGCCGGTACTGAAAAACATATCTTTGGAAGTAGAGGCCGGTCAGTTTATTGCCCTGGCAGGCCCATCCGGGTCAGGTAAATCCACCCTGGCGCGCCTGCTCGCCGGCTTGCATCAGCCGCAGGCTGGCTCTATCAGTTATGACAATATCAATCTGCGGCAACTGAACCTCACTTCGGTGCGCAAACAACTCGGCATTGTCAGCCAAAGCCCCTATATTTTTGGTGCCAGCATCAAGGAGAATATCCTGATGAACCATACCGGCGCCTCATTTGAGGAACTGGTCAGTGCGGCCAAGCTGGCACATATTCATGATGACATCATGCAAATGCCGATGACCTACGACACCATGTTGTCGGAAGGTGGTGGTTCCCTGTCTGGTGGGCAGTTGCAGCGGATCGCATTGGCGCGTGCGCTGGTAACCCGTCCGCGGGTGATGATTCTGGATGAGGCTACCAGTGCACTGGATCTGGCGACTGAATATGACATTCAGTGTGCGCTGGAACAGCTTAACGCCACCCGTATCGTCATTGCCCACCGGCTCAGCACCATTATCAATGCCGATTTGATTCTGGTATTGAACGACGGAGAAATTGTGGAGCGCGGCACGCATCAGTCGTTGCTCAAAGCCGGTGGTCACTATGCCCGACTGATCAGCATCCACGACAAGCACTCGGATAAGCCGGAATAAACCTGGATATTATCAATAAGCAATGGGCTCTGGACAGGTTAACGAAGTGATAGATACTGCATTGCTCAGTGCAGTGATGGCTTATGTACTGCCGGCACAAAATGGGTTTGGAGGAGTCGAGGCGGGCGTCTCAGATTATTTGCAGCAGTGGCTAAATAGCCCACAAGGTTCGGCTCAGCGGCCATTGATTGAGTGGGGTATGCGTTTCATACAAAAGGAACATCAAGCCCGTCACCACACTGATTTTACCGATGGTCAGCCACAGCATTGCCGGACATTATTGGACGACCTTGCCAAGCTGGAGCACAGACATTATCAGGCATTTTGGCGAACATTCATCCGTACCTGCCTGCAGGGGTTTTTGGCCCATCCCCAGCACGGGGGTAACTGTGATGCAGGGGCATGGCGGTTGATGGGTTACCCGGGTAATGCAGATCAGCGCTTATCGCTGCATCAGCTGATGCAGCCTTCCAACTGAAAACAAAAACCTGCATGGACGCTCGCGATACCCAACAACTGCCGGATACTTATGATGTTATCGTTATCGGCAGCGGCGCCGGCGGTGGTCCATTGGCCTGGCGTTTATTGGAAGCCGGATTGCGTGTGCTGATTCTGGAAAAAGGTTCGGATTATCCACGAGACAGCTACCAGCACGATAGCATAGCGATTGAACAACAATCGGTGTTTAAGCCTGATCTGCAAACGGACCCGCATACGCTGGTCACCAAAAAAACCACCGAACCATTGCGCACCTCATTAGGTTGGATAGCCAGTTGTGTCGGCGGCGGGACAGTACATCTTGGTGGCTATTACTATCGGTTTCATCCCTGTGATTTTCGTATGGCCAGCGAGTTTGGCCAATATCAGCAATTGGCCGACTGGCCATACAGTTATGCCGACCTGGAGCCTTATTACAGCCTGGCCGAGCAGGTTATCGGTGTTTCCGGTGATAGCGATGCGAATCCACCTTGTTGGCAGCGCTCACAACCGTATCCGATGCCCGCGCTGAGCCACCATCCAGCGGCCACCGCGTTACACAATGCATTAACCGGGCAGCAATTGCAGCCATTTCCGACACCACGCTGCATTAACTCGCAAAACTACGATAACCGACCCGAATGCCACTATTGCGATTTGTGTGCCGGCTTTGGCTGCCCGGTGGGCGCCAAAAGCAGTGTGCAGGAGACGGTGTTGCACAAAGCACGGCAAAACCCCGATTGCACACTCATTAGCAACGCCATGGTCACCCGGATAACCCACGATACAAAGGGCCTGGCGGATGGCTGCGAATATATTGACGAAAACGGTCAGCGTTGGCGGGCACGAGCCACAGTGGTTTGTGTAAGCTGCTCAGCGGTGGAGTCCGCACGCTTGTTACTGCTATCGCAATCCAACCGCTACCCGGATGGTATCGGCAATCACAATGGCCTGGTGGGCCGATATCTACAGTTTCATGCTGTCAGCATGGCCAATGCACGGTTTTCTATGATCGATCATCCAGAGTTGGCGCTGGAGCAGTTTCATCCATTTCTTGGGCAATCGGTGATGGATTACTATTTTTTGCCGGAAGGGGTCTCGGAGATCAATAAGGGTGGTTTGTTGCGCTTTGATATGTTCCCGTTAAACCCTCTGGAGAATGTTGATCTGATCATGGCCCAGGCAGATAGACCGTTATGGGGGCAGCCGCTGATGGAGCACTTGCAGAATTATTACAGCCACTACCGACATATGTATGTAGAGGTGTTTCACGATTTTATTCCCAACGCTGATACTTTTATGGAGTTGGACCCTGATACCTGTGATCGTTGGGGGCTACCAGTTGCCCAAATTCATTTGGATTTGCCTGCTCATCATCAAAGTGCTGGACGATGGTTGCTGCAACGTGCGGCAGATGTTTTTTATGATCTGGGTTCCGAGCAGGTCAATGTCACAGATATGGGAGGAACATCATCGTATTTGGTGCATGGCACCTGCCGCGCAGGAGATGATCCGCAAACCTCGGTATTGAATGAGTACTGTCAAAGCCACCAGGTTAGTAACCTGTTTGTGGTCGATGGCAGTTTTATGCCAACTTCCGGTGGCGCACCGCCTACCCTTACTATTCTGGCCAACAGTCTAAGAGTGGCCGATCATATTGTGTCCAGATTCAATCATGGGGTATTTGCATGAGTACCATCGGTTCAGCACGCTGGTATCGGGCATTGAGTCTGAATGAACGAGTTGCTCTGGCAGGTGATCCGCTGGAAACCGATCTGGAGTTGGGACAAAGGCGCATGCGGGATTGGCGTGGGCAAACCGATTTGAATGATTCAGGGCCGTTTTCTGCTTTTCTGGATGATATCAACATCAGTGAGTCACGCTTTGTCGGTTTACTGGGAGAAACCGACCATAGCCTGCAGCAGCGTTGTGCACAGCTCCCCGCCTGGTTACAGCAATTGAAAACACAGTTCGCCAGTGATCATGTTATGCCGGCATTGCGTGAAGCATTTAAAGCAGAACATCAGGAGTATGAACTGTTGGTGGTGGTCTCGCCTATTTTGTCTAACTTGCACCAACAAATGACAGGCGATATTCAAGCACTACTGGCTCAGGCACCTGGGTCATTGTTTGATCTGGATTGGTTGCGAGAGCAGTTTTACGAGCAGTTTATTTTATGGTTGCTATGGGTACTGCGCAGGCCGATGGTGCTGGAGTTAAATATCAGTCGCATGCAGCAGGACTTTAGCGGCGAGACACCCGAACAGCGCTATAGGCAATTTATTGAGCATTACGGTCAGTCTGAAAATGCATTGAAAATATTAATGCAATACCCGGTAGCGGCACGGAAAATTGTCGAACAAACGGAAATATTTTGGCCAGCATGTAAGCGTTTCCTAAAGCGGCTGATCAATGATTACCAATCCATCACCAGCACTTTTTTTGACGGTGCGGATACGGGTAAAGTCAACGATCTGAAAGTCAACCTGAGTGATCCACACCGAGGCGGAAAACGTGTATTTAAAATCAGCTTCGAGAATGGTCAACAGCTGATCTACAAACCCAAATCACTGGCTGTGGACCAATGCTATCAACAGTTACTGGGTTGTATTAATCAAAGCAAACAGTTGCTGCCATTAAAGACCACGACAGTGCTGGATAAGGGTGAGTACGGCTGGGTAGAGTTTGTACAGATCAAACCGTGCAGTGATCGGGCACAGCTGGAGCGCTTTTATCAGCGACAGGGCATGAATATGGCTTTGCTGTATATGCTCAAGGCCAATGACTTTCATTATGAGAACCTGATTGCTGACGGTGAGCATCCGGTACTGATTGACCTGGAAACCATCTATCAGCCGCAGATTACCAATATGGCAACCAGCCGTATCCATGCAGAACCTGGTGGTTCGACGGTGCTGTCATTGGGCTTGTTGCCTTATCAGACCGGCTTTGTGGGCAACAGAAACCATGAAATCGGTGGCATGGGTGGGGCCAGCGGTCAGGCATTGACGGTCCGTAAACTGACCGGCTATAACACCGATGAATTGAAATTTACACTGCAAAGTGTAGACAGCCCCGGCTCTGAAAACCTGCCTAAGCTTGACGGTCAAACGGTTGATGCATGGAGTATGACCGAGCAGATTGTTGAAGGATTCAATGCCATGTATGCATGGCTGCTGCGGCATCGTGATGCCTTACTCAAGGATGACAGCCCATTGTCTGCAATGGCCAATGTTGAAATACGGACAATTTTCCGCGGTACCGAGCAATACTCATCCATGGCCAGTGCCTGCTGGCATCCGGATATTACCCAAAATGCTTTATTCAAAGACCGGCTATTTGCCAGGCTATGGAAGCGAGGTTACCAAAATACTTTGTACCGGAAAATTTATGCCCATGAAGTGGCGGCCATGGAGTGTGGTGATGTGCCGTTGTTCAGCACTTTTGGTAATTCCCGCGATGCAATTGTTGATGACCAGCATACTGTAACCGATATTTTTGATCTGACTGGCGAGCAGGTGGTGACGGCGTGTTTGCATGGGCTAAGCCCAATGGATCAAAAGCGCCAGCAGTGGCTGATTCACCATGCGCTCGATGCGCGGCGACCAGAACACTTGCTCAACACTTATATGATCCAATCACTACCGCAAGCCCGGCGGGAAGTGGTTGATAGGCAGGCGTATCTCAATCAGGCCTTGGACATAGGCGAGCACCTGGCCGATTTAATGGTGACTCATCTGGATAAGCCGGTGTGGTTTGATGTGACGCTGTTGGATGCTGAGCATCGTATTTCCGGACTTAAGCCCATGGGCCTGGCTTTATATGAGGGTTTGTCCGGCATGCTGATGTTCTTTGCGCATCTGTCGCATTTATCCGACTCACAACCGATGAGCAAGATCCGCGATCAGTTACTGACCAGGATCAACCAGGCTGTTGATAAGCACATTGGGTTGCTGAATAAAGAGCTGGGTAGCGCAGCATTTACTGGTTGGCCCGGCCTGGTGTATTTATACCTGTGTCTGGCAAAACTCTATCGCGATGATCATTATCTGGATTATGCCAACCGGTTGATAACCGAGTTTGCTGATGATTTGTCACAGCCCAACAGTTTTGATGTGATCGGTGGTGTTTGCGGCACCCTGCTGGTGTTATGCCAGTGGGATCAATCCGGAAATCACCCACAGGCCAAGGTATTGATTAGGCAATTGGCAGATTGGCTGGTGGCTTCAGCGGTTGAGCAAAAAACCGGTGTGGCCTGGGCAGATGACAGCTCGGAAGGTCAAGCACTGACAGGTTTTGCGCATGGCACCTCCGGAGTGATTCTGGCACTGATCGATGCAGCAATCGCCTTACAGGAGCCCGCCTATCTGGAAACGGCCCAGCAAGCACTGGCCTATGAAGACAGTTGGTTTTCCGAACAGCAGAAAACCTGGCTGGATCCACGTGCAGAGCACAAAACCGATGATGATGAGTATGGCTCGGTTTATGCCTGGTGTCATGGTGCACCCGGTATCGGTTTGGCCAAAGTAACAGCTGCCAGGCGATTGGAGGCCAGCAGCCTGAACAATGAAGTGTTGCTAAACAGTTTAAAAACAGGGGCACGTTGTGCTGCCGAGGCCACTCTGGCCCATGGTTTTGGTGGTAGCCATACATTGTGTCATGGCGATCTGGGAAATCTGGAAGTGGTAATGGCTGTCGCAGACTATTTGCAGGACCGTACAATGCAGCAACAGGCACAGCAAATGTCGATACGGGTATTAGAAGGTATACAGCACAATAGCTATCGATGTGGTGGGGCAGCCGGGCGTGAACTGTTGAGCTTGATGCTGGGGTTGGCTGGGATAGGCTATGGTTTATTGAGATTGCACAGTCCAGATCAGGTTCCATCGGTGTTATTGTTGGAAGTGTAGAGGTCCGTTATGTTTTGTTGTCAGATGACAAACCTGCGGTTCTAATCCGATCTACAATGAGCTTATAGTAGGTTGGCTTAGGCGTCAGCCGTAAGCCAACAGACCGGTAGTAAAACTTCAGAATCCAGAGCAAGCCGTATGCAAACCACCAAAGCCGCTGTTATCCAAACCTCATCAGAATTGTTCGACACACCTGCCACGCTGGAGAAAATGCAAAGCCTGACTGCTCAGGCCGGTGAACAGGGCGCCAAACTGGCTGTTTTTCCTGAGGCATTTATTGGTGGTTATCCCAAAGGCATTAACTTTGGCGCACAGGTTGGTATGCGCTCACCGGAAGGGCGACAGCAGTTTCAGCGCTATTTCGATTCGGCCATCCATGTGCCTGGGCCAGAATGTGAGCAAATGGCGGCCATGGCCAGCGAACATGGCATGTATCTGGTGGTGGGAGTAATCGAGCGTGATGGTGGTACGTTGTATTGTTCTGTGGTTTATTTCGATGACAATGGCAACCTCATTGGCAAGCACCGCAAGACCATGCCAACAGCAATGGAGCGGTTGATCTGGGGCTTTGGCGATGGTTCCACACTGCAGGTAATGGATACCGATATCGGTAAATTCAGCAGCGTGATCTGTTGGGAAAATTACATGCCTCAATTGCGTCTTTCACAATATGCACAAGGCGTGGAAATGTATTGTGCTCCGACGGTTGATGAACGTGATAGCTGGTTGCCGTTAATGCGAACCATTGCAGCCGAAGGTCGCTGCTTTGTATTAAGTGCCTGTCAGTTTATGCAACGAAAAAATGGACCCATGGAAGGTTATGCGCCGGTACAGGGGGATGACCCGGAAACGTCCATGATCCGAGGCGGCAGCTGTATTGTTTCACCCCTCGGTGAGGTGCTGGCGGGGCCAGTGTTTGATCAGGAAGCCATTTTGACCGCCGAGCTGGATGCCGACCTGATCGCCCAGGGCAAGTTTGATCTGGATGTGGCTGGGCATTATGCCCGGCCAGATATTTTTGAGTTACAAGTCAATACTGCCAGTCAGCAGTCGGTTATTGAAAATTGATACTCAAGCTGGGTTTCCACCATTCATTTGCAACAGTCTTAAAAAATCCCGACGTGTCTTTGGCCCACGCGTCAGATAATGTGGGTCAGGGTTATTCAGATAATCCGCCTGTGCGCTTGCGATCGCGTCACTTCCGGAACGTTTCAGCACTTCTTCAGGGCTGATATTGTATGGTCGGGTGGCATTTAGCCCGAATATTTTGGCGCGTACGCTATCGGTGATGGGTTGATAACCATATTGCTCCTGTAACGCCTCACTGATCTGGAAACTGCGGAAAGCCAGAATCTGATCCTGTGGTGAGCCATACCAGATGGAGTCGGTTCCCCACAGAATATTGTCCTCGCCCAAATGGGTGATCAGCTTGCCCAAGCCATGCGCAGCAGAGTCCGGATCACGCATCAAACCGCGCCAGGTGGAGCCCAGTTCGGCGTAAACGTTGCTGTGTTTACCAAGCCCGGCGTTCTTGACGCTGTTGATTAACCCATCAAAACCTTCATCACGATCGGGGTCGTAAGCGCCCTCTGCCTGCCCAGGAATCCAGCCAGAATGATAAATCAGGAAGTTAACATCAGGGAATCGTTTTGCGATTGGACCGATATCGGTGCAGCGGGAGTGTTCATAGGAACGTTGTCCGAAGGGGATGCCTTTATGAATAGCGATATTCTTAACGCCAAGCTTGCGGGCTTTTTCGATAAATTCGATACCGACATCATCGGTCAAATAAAAGCCTTTGCCGTCCGGTCCCCACTGGGTATAACACTTCCAGGCAGAGATATCGTATTTTTCTGCCAGCTCATCCATGCGATCGAGATCGCCTTCCTGGTTGGGGTTAACCCGACCATGCAGCATCAGCCGCGCACGGCTGTCTTCCATTTTGGCGACGATCTCGCGGGTCGCTGCCGCTTCCTCAATGGTTAGGGGTTCATCATCGGGTGTGGAAGGGACAAACGACAGCACCATCATATCGGTGTCGGAGTCGAGAAATACGTCTTTAATAAAATCATCGGCACCCAGGCAAGCCATGTATTCACGGGTCACCGGCATAGCTTCATCAACGCATTGTGCTTTGCGGCTGGCAGCAACACTGGGTGGTACATAATGACCTTGAACATCAAAAATAAACTCGCGCTTGCCCAGACTTTCCAGAGCGGCATCAGGATCTGCAGCGGCATCAGCATTCAATGCATAAAAGCCACCGGTTAAGCCGCGGCGGGCATAGGCATTATTGAGCGCCAGCAAGGTTGTTGCCGCACCGCACAGCGACACCATAAACTGCCGTCTTGGCAGGTTCAGCCGTCGCGCCTGCTGCGCAGCCTGATCCAGAGCCAGCTGGTTGGTTTTGATCTCGTCAGAAGTCAGTGGAATAGGGCAGAATTCACCATTGCTGGTGGAGTCAATCTTAATCGGTAGGCGGGTACCGTCAGGATCATGCCGTGAAGCCATAGCTGTGTTCCTTTGTCAGTAACTGCTTATACAGTGCTATGCCAGACCAACAGGCGCAAGTGATTTTCGGCAGGAATACCTCTATCAGCGGTATAGACGGGTAGATACTCTGTGAGTATGGGTGAGCAGTTTAAGCAGGCTATCCTGGCTTAGGATGGCAAATGTCCTGTTTTTACGTAGATAAGCGCACCGTCACTTTTGGTATAAGGGGTGTGTGCACTCAAGTGTGGAGAACGATACCATGAGCCTTTGGGGTATTCGCCATGTTCATCATAAAACGTGCCTTCAAGTACCAGTATTTCTTCACCACCCCAGTGATTGTGTCGATTAAACCGGGTATCAGGTGTCCATTTTACCAACGCGCAATGTTCAGCCTGGTATGAGTGCAAGGGCATAACGGTTAAGCCATCAATCAAACCAGGAAACCACTCGGCTTCACGCGTATTGATTGCTTTTTGTGTGGTATCGCCTTTTTCAAACTGGTGGAGTTTGACAAATATGGTCGCACCCTGCGGCCCCACTTTCGGCGTGTGCGATGTACCCATGGGGTTACGAACATAACTGCCTGCCGGGTATTGATTGTGCTCATCGGCAAATATTCCCTGCAACACCAGAAACTCTTCACCGCCATCATGCGTGTGTGCAGAAAACTCACTGTCAGGCGCGTAACGAACAATGCTGGTGGCACGTGCGACCTCATCGCCGATACGATCCAGCATCATCCTTTCCACACCTGGCATGGGCGAGTCAACCCACTGGTAATCATCCGGGCGAACAACCACGCGCTGGCTAAAGTCATCGTGAATTCTTAAAGTCATGGCTTGTCCTGTTGATCAGTTGTCCAGTCAATAGTGCAATGTTAAAGCTTTTGATGAAGTTGCATTGATTATCGAAAAAATTTAAACGGTTATTCAAAAGTTAGCTTTACCTACAGGATGTTATGTTTGTTTCGCTTTAGCTCAGCTTGAGAAGAATGATCAGGTCCCGCATACATACAATGTAGACGCTTAGAGTCTGTGTATTAGCTAGGGATCTACGCATTATGCGTGTCGTTAAAATCATATTATCAGTTTTTGTAATTGTCTCAGTGTCTGCATGTGTGCTGATGGGACCAAGTCGTACAGTTCCACAGGCAAACTATAAGTTGGCGATCAATGAAGATTTACCAAAACCTCGGGTTCTTGAAATAGTCGAGCAAGTGCTTGCTGAGCAGGGGCTTCAACCGACTGCCACAGGTTGGGAGGATTATAGTAGTGGTTCTGGCGGCAATCACTTTGATGAGTTAAAGCAATTCAGGCGCTATCAGCTTAATGATATTGAGGTTTCGTATTATCCCCATTCGGCAGAGTATATACGGCTTAGTTACTATGAACATGGTCCGGGCCGTTTTTCAGTGCCCGCTATAGAGCTTTATTATTCAATCAGGCGGGCATTGGTTGATGCAGGCTTGCAACACCTTCCAGAAACTGCTGATGACATTGCAGCAAGTAAACCTGTAAGGTCTCCGGAGCAATTTAATGAGAACAGCGATTATTCTGCGTGGGGCTACTATGTAGAGTGGTCGCTGGGCGTGGTTTTGGCGCTTGGAATCTATACCATTATTATTTTCTTTCCATTATGGATGCTGTTACGAAGAATGTTGAGTAAATTAGACTGGTCGCTCAAAGCCAAACGGGCAGTATTTATTGCTGTTGCGACAGGTCTGTTTTATCCGACAATAGTTCCTCTATCAATGTTTGGGCCGATTTTATTGGTTCCGGGTATCATCCCTGCGCCATTGCTATTATGGTCTGCTACAGAGCTTCGAGAAGTGATTCTGATTTCAATAATGGTCACGTTGATCATATCTGCTGCCGCATCATTGATATATATTAAACAAAAACATGATGCCACCTGATCACTGTGGGGTGAATTTTGTATTCAGCCTGACTGTGACCGTTGACTTGGCGATTTATACGGTACGGAATCGCTATAAATTAGGTATCGACATTGGCTGTTTTTATAGTAATTATGCCTCGCACTTAATTACTATTCCATTACAGGCGTAGACATACTTGTATCTATATCAATTTCTTGACAGGTGTATACATATATAGACATATTATATTTATGGCATCTTTCGAGCTCGTGGCAGATCCCATTGCAAGACGCGTCTTAGATCAACCGCATACCGGCTGGCATTATGAATAAAGTAGGCATACTTAATCGAATCAGTAGAGGTAGAACTGACCTTATCTGTGAACTTCTGCGTTTACCGGATTGGCACACAGTTTTACATGAGGGACGCATTAAAGTACTGCAGTGGCTGGTGTATTACAACGATGTCACCGCGATGAAAGTCGTGCTTAATGCAGGTGGTGATTTATCTTCTATTGATCTGGACAAGGAGCTGGGCAACGCTGCGTTTTTTGGGCATTGGAAAATGTGTGACTTTTTGATCGCGCATGGAGCCAATGTAAATACCGGCCATTCGGAAACCGGTGAAACACCGCTCCATAATGCCTTGGCCAAGGCGGGTCGGCCGTACTTTCTTTATGTTATTCGTTTGCTGGTAGAGCATGGTGCAGATGTGAACGCACAAACGGTGCCAGATAAAGAAACAGGTGCTTTTATGCGCGATGTCCGTACCAAAGGCGAGACACCGTTGCATCGAGCTGCGGCCTATGCGGATGCACAGATCATTGAATATCTGCTGGCTAACGGTGCAGACCGCGAGCGACGAGATGCGCAGGGTGATTCGCCCCTTTCCTGGGCCAGCCAACATCTTCGGCCAGGGCATGTGCTTTCACTATTGTCGTTTGGTGAACATCAGGTCAGTGATCGATCAAGCCAAATTATTTCCAGCGATCATGGCGCCGGTTGGGGCAACGGTATGGACTGGAAACTGATCGGAGAGTATTGTCCGGAGAGCCTGGATAAGCAGTGATAGGGTGATGAAGTTGTCGTTGAGGCCAAGGTATTCTTTGAACGCAATACCGAATGGCTCATGCTGGAGTATATGCTTAAGGGCGGCAAGAAAAAATCAAAGTCCAGGGCTACGCAGACATATTCTGTACTGCGGTTGGGTTCAGTTTTATCAATCGTAGTGAACAGCAGCACTGTTTTGGTATAAATATTGTAATGGCTAAAAGTTAAGCAGAGGCATTAAAAACAGTTCTGTCTGGTATGCACGCATCATCGTCAATATTTATCGTTGAGCTGCCGCGAAATGTGTTTTGATCAAGGTCAATAAAGCGCACTTGATACTCACACATAATAGGAGACTTGGCCGTTGTAAGGCCTACAGCAAACGAAAACCAAGGTAAAAGTAATGGACAATGACAAACAACACAGTTATGACGATTCAATTGAAGGTATAGATACAGCAGATCAGCAGCAGCGGTACGATAGCGCTTCAATAAGGCGGGCTTTTGAAACAGGTGAGTATCCTTACAGCAACCGAATGAAAAGGGCACCGTATGAACAAGAGAAAGCCAAACTGCAAGTTGAGTTGCTCAAGCTACAGAAGTGGGTAAAAGAAAAAGGTCAGAAAATCGTGATCTTGTTCGAGGGCCGTGATGCTGCTGGCAAGGGAGGCTCTATAAAACGTTTTATGGAACACTTAAACCCACGAGCGGCACGTGTAGTAGCGTTGGAAAAGCCAACTAACACTGAACGTACACAGTGGTACTTTCAACGTTATGTGAAACATTTGCCATCTGCCGGGGAAATCACTTTTTTTGATCGTTCATGGTATAACCGCGCGGGTGTTGAGCGAGTGATGCGGTTTTGTACACCGCCCGAATATTTGGAATTCATGCGCCAATGCCCTGAATTTGAGCGTATGTTGGTACGCTCAGGTATTCGTCTTTTTAAATACTGGTTTTCTGTGACTAGAGATGAGCAGGCAGCACGCTTTGAATCGCGCAAACTCGATCCTTTGAAGCAATGGAAACTGTCGCCTATTGATATGGCATCTCTGAGCAAATGGGATGACTACACTCAAGCCAAAGAGGCGATGTTTTTTTATACAGATACTGCAGATGCACCATGGACCATTATCAAATCGGATGACAAAAAACGTGCTCGCTTGGCGGCGATGCAGCATTTTTTGAACACGTTACCTTATCCCGAAAAAGACCCTGAAATTGTCTACTCACCTGACCCTTTGATCGTCGGCAGCAGCGCACACGTCATTAATGGTTCTGAGTGTGTTTTCGAGAGTAATTAGCATAGAAGTCAGGTTTAAATTGGGTTTGGATACTTTGTTCGTGTGTAGGCAGAAGCATACCAATGTCAATACACTGGAACCATAGTATGTAATGTCGCTCTTAGTAAGGTTATACCGTCATAATAAATGAGCTAAACAAAGCCTAACTAAAAATAGAGAATCGACAGTGGCTACTTACCGTTTTGATAAATACATATTTGATACCGAAAATTACGAATTACGCGCCGATGGTGTATTGCTCGCCTTGCGGCCCAAGACAGCAGTATTAATGGGGGTTCTGATTGAGCAGCGTCAGCAGCTGCTTGGTAAACAGGTGCTGTTTTCGCAGGTGTGGCGTTCGGACTATGTGCAGGATCAAAGCCTGTTTCAAGCCGTTTCTGAAATCCGTAAAACACTGGCGCCACTGCAACCGATTAAAACCCACCCCAACCTTGGCTATCAATGGGTAGCGCCGGTGAAATGTGTGGCTGGTGTGAAGTGGAGTGGACGGTTGGCCGGAGCGGTCTTTTCTGTGTTGATTGCAGCTGCGATGTTATTGACCTATTGGCAGGCAAGATTGCCTGCAGCCGATGTCGCATCGGTTCAGGTCAATACCCAAGTGATGTTGCAATCGCCGGCAATGCGGGCTTTTGCAAGCGGTATCGAACAGCTGAATAACCAGAGGTTGGTTGAAGCTTGGGATTATTTTGAATTGGCAGAGCGGGAGAATCCGTTGTTTCTGGAAGCCAGGTTGATGCAAGCAGAAATTCTGTTTGAGCAAGCCGATTACAGGGCTGCAGAAACACTGACCAATGCGTTACTGGCACAGGCAATTTCCAGGGAGGAGCACTATATTGAAGTTTCTGCGCAAGGGCTGTTAAGTCGGATCAGTGAGCAAACCGGGCAATGGGGCAGTGCGCTGGATTGGGCTTTAAAAGCAGATAACAATGCGCGTGATCAGGGTTTTGCTTGTGTCGCCGAAAATACCCGCAGTCGTGTTGCTAACTTGCTTGATGAGACAGATTTGCCGGTGAATGAAGCATGGCTATTGGAGCAGCCAAAATCGACAGATGAAGAGGTTTTGGCGAATGATTCTCTGGATGCATCACACTGTGAATCATTGCGTAAGCGTGGCAATGTCGATGATGGCCAGCTGGATTTATCGCAATGCCTGGATTTGGGTGAAGGGGCCAATGTTGAATACAGATACCTGTCAATGAATCAATGGAGTACAGCATCAGATAACCGCTGGGCCTGATGGCTTAAACCCTGGCGGGGTCTGGGTCTGTTTCTAATACTTGCCCCGGTTACGGGGCTTCAATATCTTTGCTTGCGCTCATAAGCCTGTATGTGTGCGCTCTACCACTAAAAACCACCTCAGTTTGAGAAACTTTGAGGTTCGTTTAGGTGTTTTTAGCTGTGTTATCTGCAGTGGGACTGCATAGTAACCACTGATTCAAATCAGTGGAAAACATTATGCAAGCAGGTTCAGCCAGATGGCTATCCAGATGGGTCATTGTTGCTTTAAGTGTGGGCCTTACTTTCACCAGCCATGCGAATGACTCGGTAAACGATTATGCCCAGGTCCGTGCGGCTATCAGTCAGCTGATCCCAAACCTTCCAGAAATGGAAATCCGACCCTCTGCCATTCCCGATATCCTGGAAGTTAGGGCCGAGACCAATGTCTTTTATGTCTCCAGCAATGGGGAGTTCCTGTTAAATGGGCCTTTGTACGGGCTGCAGCGCGGCGAGAACATGACCGAAAAGCGCCTGGCTGAATATCGTCAAACCCTGCTAAAAGATATTCCCGGTATTCAACCCGTTGAGTATCATGTCGATAATGCACAACAAAAGGTAACGGTGATTACCGATATTGATTGTCCGTATTGTCGGCGTCTGCATCAGGATTTGGATCAATACCATGCCGCAGGGCTGGATATCGAATACCTGATGTTGCCCCGGGCAGGCAAAGATTCACCCTCCTACCTGAAAACCGTTAATGCCATTTGTGCTATCCAGCCAGAGATAGCCATTACTGCCGCTATGAACGGTGACACACCAGCCCCTGCTGAATGCGATCACCCCATTGATCAGCATATGGAAATGGCCCGCATGCTGGGAGTTGCCAGTACGCCCAATATTCTGCTGCCCGATGGCACTTTGATAAGAGGGTATAAAACGGCAGCTGAATTAAGCCGGATGCTGTTGTCTGCTGATCAGAACCGGGATTAAGGGGCAATCATGAAAAAACTAATTATCTTATTGGCGGTTTTGATAACAGCTGCTCAAGCCGAAGCACAAAATACAAAATATCAGACAGGTGTGCATTATCAAGAGGTTGC
Source organism: Wenzhouxiangellaceae bacterium (assembly GCA_965230265.1). Lineage (GTDB taxonomy): Bacteria > Pseudomonadota > Gammaproteobacteria > Xanthomonadales > Wenzhouxiangellaceae > JAJFKX01. The sequence goes on from OZ245999.1 coordinate 542,065, forward strand.
CAGACCGATAAAAGTAGACCTTCAGGACGGGCAAAGTGGCGAGGTGCTGGTATTTTTTAAATACACTTGTCCTGCCTGCTATCAATTGCACCCTTATCTGCAGGCCTGGGAGTCAACGCTTGATGATGACATCGTGGTGGAAAAAGTTCCGGTATTCCAGCCGGATGTCTATTCAAAAGCCTATTATGCGGCAGACTTGTTCAATCTGGATGACGGCTTTCATGAGGATATTTATAAAAAAATTCACATAGAAAGAAAACCACTGCGTCGATTGGAAGAGTTTGCAGCGTTGGCTGTCAATTATGGTGCTGATGCTGAGCGTTTTATCGGCGCTGCTGACTCTTTTACTGTTAATACCAAGATCAGCCAGGGCATTCGAATCGCTGGTCAGGCCCAAGTACCGGGGACACCTTTTTTATTGGTTAACGGCAAGTATTTATTATCCGGGCCAATGGCTGGTAGCTATGATGCGATGCTGGATATTGCAGATTATCTGTTAAACAAAGATAAGTTGATAGATGAGAACTAATATTCTGCTAATCAATAAATAATAACAACGTTTTTAATCGATATTTATTGTATTGCAACCTCGTAACTGCCTATTGGCAGTTCATCGGGGAGTCTGCCGGCATGCAGCGCTGTTAATAAAACCTGAGGGTCGCAATCAAAACTGACTTTTTCCTGTTCACCAGTGCTGAGGTAGTCAACAGAAGCCACTTCGTAATTAAGTACATCTTCCAAATGTGGAATCGCCAGTTGCTGCTGCTTGATAAATAGCGCGAACCGTTTAATTTCTTCGGCTGCGAAGGGCTCAGGAAGATAGGTCTGCCAATAAGCCTCCATGAGCTGTCGGACTTGTGGCTCGCCTAAGTGCAAAACCATCAGGCGATAACTCAATGTCAGCAGATCCACCAGCATGCCGGCGCGTATGCTAGTGACCAAGTTTTGCAGCACCTTCACACCAGGGTCTTTAGCCAGTTTGGTTTGTAGCTCATCAATGGCTGGGCGACGATTGACCAATATTCCCAGGGCTTGCTCATAATCGGCCTGAACAGGGGTATGAGTAAGCTGCAGATCGATAGCAGGAATCCTTTCAGACTGTGTTTGATCGGCGCTCTGATTAGAGCCGCGACTATGCCACAGTTGTTTGATGGTATGCATTTGCGCGTAAAGCTGATCGGTGTTGATATTTTTAGCGATGAGGTAATCGGGAATAACCTCAAACATAACTGCTTTTAAATTTGGAAAACGCGGGAACCATTCAAAACAAAGTTCCAGCAGTTCTTCAGGGACTAGACCAGAGTGTGCATCCAGCCAAAAACCTTCATGATCATCACCGCCTGCAAGATGGACTTCCAGAATACGATCTAAAGGCAGACTAGCTAACACCTCGTGTACCGACTGGCGACCATTTTTTTCGTTACACCACAGATTGTGCATATCCAACAATATGCCGCAGTCGGCCTGTTCGGCTACGTTGGCCAGGAATTCACCGTCAGGCATTTCACCGGGTTGTGGTTTTAAATAGTTTGCGGCATTTTCAAAAGCAAAAGGCAAACCCACTTGAGCTTGCAGATTGCGGATATTAGCGGCAGCAGTACGAACTGTCTCCGGTGACTGTAGCGGCGGTAGCAGAAAACCGGTATTAAATACATTTGAGTCCAAAGGTTGTTTGGCATCGCAGGCGCGTAAAAAAGCCAAGTGTTCACTAAACCAGGCCGGGTTGATGCGTTGGACCGACTCAACAAAAGGTTTTAGTTGACTGCAGTTCAATGACAGTGATCCACCCACAGGGATACCGACGCCATGCACCAGCTTTTGCTGAGGCCACCCGGCGATGCGTTCAAAAGCGCGTTCGTCCAGGCGATACTGGTCGGCGGAATTTTTGGCAGTGCCAGGTTGTTTAATCCAATAATGCTGCGGTTCGATTTCCAACACGTCAATCAGATCACTCCCCGCCTTAAGCAAGGGCTCAAGTGCGGGGAAGTAGACGATGCCGACACCAAGGTCTGGCAAGTCTTGCATGGTATTAACCGAACTGTTGAACATTCAGGTCTTTATCGACTGAAAATTGACGCTGTATGTCATAGCGGATATCCCAGCCTGAACAACATGCCTGGCAGCCCAAGCGGCCCAGAATGCTTTCCTGTACGCGCTGAAACTGATCCAGATTGAAGTAAGCACTGGGTGGCAGTGAGACCTGCACGGTGTTGGTGGCACGTAAGGCCTGTAGTTGATTGTGTTCCAGAGTTTTCATACCTGACTCCTTTTTATTTTATTGTTGATAATTAATGGCGTGGCGTGAATGCTGCCTGGACTATGGGTTTAGCAATACATCCAGCGCCACGCCGCCCTTGCAAAACATGACCATGTTATGGGAGGGGCCATGATCTATGTCTTGCTGATGATGTAGGCGACGCAGTGGCAATAAACACAACAGTTTTTTGCCACTGGTGTTGTATGAGCGGTTTGCTGCAGTTGATGGCTTTGACTTATGATGCCTTCAATAAGCCATGCAAATCCGTGAGTACGGTTGGGGTTGTCATAAAGCCATGAAATGTACGATCTGATTATTGTCGGTGCGGGTACTGCCGGTTGCGTATTGGCTGAGCGACTTACCCGATCGGGGAAATTAAACGTGTTGCTGGTTGAGGCAGGTGGCCAGCCATCCAGTCCTTTTGTAAAAATACCGGCTGGGTTTTCCAAACTTTTTCAAAGCAAGCTCGATTGGAATTATCTGAGCGAACCACTAAGCACTGCCAATCATCGGCAGATTTATATCCCGCGTGGCCGCATGCTCGGCGGTTCTGCCAATATCAATGCCATGATTCATCAATGGGGGCACCCCGATGACTTTGCCCGCTGGGAAGCGGCCGGTGCAAAAGGCTGGGGTTGGGGTGATGTCGCGCCTATTTTTCGTGAGCAGGAGCAAACCATTGGTGGCGGCGAGCTGCGTGGGCATTCAGGCCCAATGCACATAGACCGACCAGCCAGGCCTTTGGCGTTGGCACAGGCATTTGTTGAGTCAGCCCATAACGCCGGATTGAAAGGGACTGCTGAGTACAATGGAGCAACCTATGCCGGGGCTTGGTTTGCTGAGCTGGCTTATAAAAACAACCGTCGCTTTAGTGTTTATGATGCGTATCTAAGGCCTGCCATGCAGCGCAATAATCTTGAAGTGATGACCAATGCGCATGTCTGCAAAGTGTTGTTCAATAACAGGCGTGCGAGCGGACTTGTGATCAGCCGCAGGGGGCAGGAACAAATGATCAATGCGGGAGGCGTTGTACTGGCTGCAGGCGTGTTTGGTACGCCGCAGATATTGATGCTGTCAGGCGTAGGGCCGGCGCAGCATTTGCGTGAGCATGGCATTCCGGTGATATGCGATGTACCAGGCGTTGGTAAAAACCTTCAGGATCATCCAATGGTGATGACCACTTTTCGTTCGAAAAACAAGCAGACCTTTAAAGCAGCGGCCAACCCGTTGCATGTGCTCCGTTATCTGGCTTTTAAAAGCGGGCTGTTAACCTCCAATGTCACCGAAGCAATGGCTTTTACCAAAACCCGGTTTGAAACAGCAGATGCACCTGATCTGGAATTGCTTTTCTGTCCTCTGGAGTGGCTTGATCAGGGGGTTGGTCTACCCAAAGTGCATGCATTTGGCATTGCGCCAATCGTAGTCAACCCACGTTCGCGCGGGCAGGTGTTACTAAACAACGCTGACCCGGTGGCACCACCAGTGATCGATTTGGGTTTATTAACTGATCCAGAAGGAATCGATTCGGCCATTTTAACCGAGGGTGTTCATCTGGCCAGAAAGGTGGCCAATACCGGCCCTTTGGCAATGCAGAATATTGGGGAAATATTGCCAGGTGATGAGTGTCAAGACAATGCCGAAATACTTGAGGTAATTAAAACCTCATTACAAACGATTTATCACCCAGTGGGTACCTGCCGAATGGGAGGCGATTCGGAAGCCATCGTGGACTCGAAATTAAAAGTTAATGGCTGTGAAGGTTTATGGATAGCTGATGCATCCGTTATGCCGGTGATTCCACGAGGGCATCCGAATTCGGCGGTGGCGATGATTGCACAGCGGGCATCGGAATGGCTGTGTGAATATGAGAGACTTGAAGTTTAAAATAAAGTACAAACAATAACCGATCCAAAAAATAATAAATACAGGTTTATTTGGACCATTGGTTTTGTGTCATGAATATTATTGATTAACAATATAGCTAAGACTCTTCAGGTATTTCATCGTCAACTTCCGGTTGAATATACTCAAACACCTTCACGACACCTTCGACACCACTGACGCGACTTACCCGCTCTGCAACAGCATCACCTTCTTCCTGCGTGACCAGTCCCTGCAAGTAAACAATCTTGCGTGCTGTTGTGACATTGACCCGTGTCGGATCAAAGCCGTCAATGTCTACGCCAAATAGTGCTGTTTTGACTTTGCCGCTTAAAAAGCGATCGCTGGTGCGGGTGCCGATACCGGCGATTTCTTCACGGACATACAGTTCATTCACCACGCGGCGAACATTATTGATTTTACTGACGATATCGGTGGCCAGTTGTTTCTTTTCTTCACTGCTGATTTCACCCGCCAGCAATACGATGCCGTTGACGCTAACCACTTTGATGCGGTCAGTGCTTTTGATTTCTGCGGTTTCGTATAAATTGTTGGTGGCTTTGTGTTCGATGGTTTCATCATCAAATACCGTGCCAAAACTGCGGCGATCATGAGCGGCACTACCGACGGTTGCTGCGCCACCAACAGCCAGAGGAATACAGCCGCTCATAAACAGGCACAACACAGCGATCATCGCCACATTGAATAGGGACTTCAAATTAACTCGCACAGATGAAGGTGCAGCAACGTACATTTTAAAACTCCGTAATGGCATTTTTTATCCAGTTTACATGACGATTTGTTAACCCGCCGTCGATGCTTATGACATCAAAACGGCAGAACTGGTTTAATCCGCGTGGGTGCTGGCTCAGATAATAGCGTGCGGTAGTGGTCAGTTTCTTTTGTTTGGTGTAGGTGATGGATTCAGCACCACTGCCAAAACCTTGATGGTTGCGGTGCCTGACTTCTACAAACACCAGCTCTTCACCATCTTGCATAATTAAATCAAGCTCACCGAAGCGGCAGTGGAAGTTTTTGTTTAGGGTTTTCATGCCCTGTTTGTGCAAGTATTTTTCAGCTCTGGCTTCGGCCAGTTGACCAGTGATTTTTTTCAGCATCCTGGTGAATAATACTGCTAACGATTTTCCGGATTAACAAACACCGGTCTGCCGTTACGAAACTGCATGGCATCCAGGTCACGTGTGACATAACCGTCATCAGATACTTGCAACTGGCCGCTGGCTGCCTGCAGCGTTAAACCAGTGTCGCCTTGCAGCATATTCAAATAAGGCAGTAACAACATGCTATCCCGACCCAGGCCAAACAACTCAGCCAACAGCGCATTACGGTTATTGGGGTACCATTGTCTGACGGTGCTAACCGACGGAGCAGGTGGTTCGCCTGCCAGCCATGCCTGTTGGGTAAAATACACACCATTCAGGTCACGATCACGGCGTGGGTTGGGGCTGCCCTGATAAACCCGACGGGTGGCATAAACCGGCAGATAGTCCAGGTCTAAAAACTTCAACTGAGGAATAATCAAACGCGCCTGTGCGGCATTGCCGGCAATAAACAAGGCATCAACGTCGCTGCGACCCTGCTGCCGGAAACCCAGCTCCTCCAGGCCCAGGCGTCGTTGCAATTGTGCATGGCGTTGCAGGCTTTCATCCAGGCGTAAAGCTGCTGACAGCTTGTCGGTGTATTCAACGCTGTTATCAGCGTACATGCTGGTTTGTAATACCCGTCCGCCTTGCTGATTAAATTCGTTTTCAAATGCTTCGGCCAGGCGTAAGCCAGCCGCAGACTCCGGGCGCAAAATGATGATATTGCGGTGACCTTGTTGAACTGCCAAGCGAGCGGCAGCACGGGCATCATCTTCAGGCGGCAGGGCAAAAATATAATGGGCGGCAAGTGCCTCGGTTGCCTGTGGAATGGACAAAGCATCCAGGCTCCGCTCCGGCTGATTCAAGGCCAAAATGGGTAGATCGCGGTTGGGCAGATCGATCAGAGCGGCCACTGATTCTTTGCGCAATGGCCCAACAATCCATTCTGCGCCACTATCTACTGCAGAAAAATAGGCACCACGGGCATCCCGGTTGCTGTTCCCACTGTTGATAAATACCAGCTTTGGACGGGTTTGTTCTGGCAGGTTAAGCCAGCTACTGACAATACCTTGATGAATGGCTTCGGCGGCAGGCTTTAGCTGATTGGATGTGGGCAACAGCACAGCAACTGTGGATGGCCAACGCAGTTGTTCAGGGTATTGCTCGATCAGACGGCTGAGTGCCAGACTGGGAGGTGTATCAAACGTATTGAGTTTGTGCTGGTCTGGCGTTTTGATCAATGAAAAGTGCTGCTGAATAGCACCCTCTCTGGCCTGACGTATAGCAGCAAGGTAGCTCAGTTCATCTGGATTGGCACTGCTTTCCAATTCACTCAATAGGCTGCCAGGCAGTTCAGCCAGTTCAGTAAAGGCTGGTCGACGCTGTACGGCCGGGGCGTTGGAGCGCAGCTGTGACAGTGCCGCATTGGCGGCCAGCAGGCGTGGATCACCCAGCTGTACATTTAAACGAGCAACGCGATCACTCAGCCAGCTTGGCAGCACGTCCAATTGTTGGGTCAAGCGTTCGAATAATTGACTGGCCGCCAGGCGATCACCTTGCAACAGCACCAGTTCGGTGCGCAGTAACTGCCAGTGAGCCAGTTGCGACGGGTTTAGGTTGGCTTGATTAATACTTGCCAGGCGGCTGGCGGCAATATTGGCTTGCTGGTTTTGTAACCAGGCATCGGCCGCGCGCAACTCCCATGCGGCTGCGTTGCCGGCGTCTGCTACCGCCAGCGATTCCCAGGCATTAGCGGCAGCGCTATAGTTACCTTGATCATATAAGGCTTCCGCACGCGCTGATAATACTCCGGGGTCTGTTCTGGTTTGGCGAGTTTGTGTTGTTTGGCAGGCGGTCAGGGTGATCAGGGACAGAATCAACGCCATTTGCCAAACGGCCTTAATGGTTTTGGGTGTCATCAGGTTTGGTTTTAGCAATGCTATTTTGTTTAAAGGCATATTATCCACTGTGCGGGTGCAATTGGTCATTAATGCAAACATGCGAGCATAATAACGCAATGACTGTGTGTGGAGAATAAAGTGTCAACTGTCGACGATACCAGCTTGTGGGTGATTGCTACACCGATTGGTCATTTGGACGATATTAGCCAACGTGCCATTCGGGTATTGGCGAGTGTGGACTGTGTTATCGCTGAGGATACCCGTCACAGTCGCACACTGCTGACATCAATGGCAATTAACAAGCCGACGCTGTCTTTGCATGATCACAACGAGCAGCAGCGCATTCCCCAGTTACTTGAGAAAGCCCGCAAAGGTGAGTCACTGGCGTTAATCAGTGATGCAGGTACGCCATTGATTTCTGATCCAGGTTTTAAACTGGTGCAGGCTTTTCATGGCCAGGGTCTGAAAGTTTCGCCTGTGCCGGGTGCCTGTGCGGCCATTGCCGCATTGTCGGTGGCTGGCTTGCCCAGTAACCGATTCCATTTTGAAGGTTTTTTGCCCAGCAAGAGCAAAGCACGTGAACAGCGTTTGCGGGCATTGGCCAATGTCCCAGACACTATGATTTTCTATGAGTCACCAAAGCGCTTGTTAACGACACTGCAAGCGATGCAGCGGGTGTTTGGTGAGCAGCGTATGGCTTGCCAGTGTCGGGAGCTGACCAAGCAATTTGAAACTGTCAACTTACTGTCGTTGACCCAGTTGGTTAAATTGGTTGAAACCGATGCCAATCAACAAAGAGGTGAGCAGGTGCTACTGGTGGCTGGAGCGGCGGTTGATGATGTCAGTGAGGTGATCGACCCCGCAGTGCAGAGCTTATACGATGATTTGTGTCAAAGCTTGTCGCCTTCGCAGGCCGCAAAGCTATTAGCCCGGCATCTAGGGGTTAGCCGAAAAGCATTGTATTTAAGGCGTGTAAATGCTTGAGGTCGTTCTTTCTTTTGGCTTGTGATGTTTTAGCCAAGACCCCTATAGTCAGTGCTATTGGGCAGTGCGTGTAAAAGGGGCTGTTATAGCTGACGGATTGAAAAGCCAGAGCTTGGAAGGAATTGATTGAATCAATACGATTTAGCCTCCACAATGTAGCAGCGAGCCGGCCAGACAGTCGCTGTTTGCTTTGTTGGTGAATGGAGGAAAGTCCGGGCTCCGCAGGGCAGAGTGCCAGGTAACGCCTGGGAGACGTGAGTCTACGGCCAGTGCAACAGAAAATATACCGCCATGTTGACATGGTAAGGGTGAAATGGTGCGGTAAGAGCGCACCGCGCAACTGGTAACATGTTGTGGCAAGGTAAACCCCACTCGGAGCAAGACCAAATAGGAAGGCGTTACGTGGCCCGCGTTGCCTTCGGGTAGGTCGCTACAGGCTGCTGGTGACAGCAGTCGCAGATGAATGACTGTTCAAGACAGAACCCGGCTTATCGGCCGGCTCGCGCTATTTTTTCCTCGCTGTAGACAGCACATTGGCTCTATTGTGGCAGAAACAACCACACAGCAATCACATCTATTCCCCCTGAAAAAACCATAGAAAACCAAGAAAATTTAGTCATTTAGGCATGAATTGGCTTGACGTCAGCCATGCCAGGGCTTATTGTTCACCTGTCTTAGTGTCGAAAAGTGGTTATTTTTGGATATTTGTGGATTTTAAGTTTATATAAGGACCTGTTTAGACATGTTTTACGGCGAAAAGCCTATCTCTATTGATGCCAAGGGCCGCGTGGCGGTACCGACCTTTTTCCGGGACGGCATTCAGGAGGCGTGTGCAAACAAAATGATGTTGACCTACAGTGGGCATTCCACGGGCAGCTTGTGGCTGTACCCGCGCCCGGAGTGGGAAAAGGTCCGTGATCAGGTCAATAAGCTGAGTGAGTTTGTATCGCAACATCGCATGATCAAATTAAGAGTGGTTAGCAGCGCTCTGGAAGTCGAGCCAGACGCCAATGGCCGTATTGTACTACCTCCGGGTATGCGGCAGAACGTCGGCATCGAAAAAAGTGCCGTTTTTATGGGTTCAGGTAACCGTTTTGAAATATGGAATGAAACAGCGCTGGCCAGAGAGCGTGGTGACCATCTGGAAATAGATATGAATAACGCCAGCGAAGAAATGCTGCGTTTGGAGCTGTAATTACGACTAACGGTAGTAATAACAAATGAGTAAGGCATCAGGTACGACCGGATTAAAAGAATTACATCAACCGGTGATGCCTATGCAGGTTTTAAATGGGTTAAGCGTCAAGCGGGAAGGAAAATTCGTGGACGCGACCTATGGCCGAGGTGGACACAGCAGTTTGTTGCTGGAACACCTCAATAATAAAGGCAGATTGCTGGTGATTGACCGTGATCCACAAGCAGTATCAGCCGCCCGGGAGCGCCATGGCGCTGACTCGCGTGTGTTGGTTTCAGAGGCCTGTTTCGCTGACCTGGGCGAGGCATTGCGAGCGCATGCCTGGACACATGTCGATGGGGTATTGATGGATTTGGGGGTTTCTTCACCGCAGCTTGATCAGGCCGAACGGGGCTTTAGTTTTATGCAGGATGGTCCGCTGGATATGCGAATGAGCCCTGATCATGGTGTTTCCGCTGCTGAGTGGCTCAACAGTGCTGATGTCAAAGCCATTGCGCAGGTTTTGCGCGATTATGGTGAGGAACGTCAGGCCAAACGCATCGCTGCGGCCATTGTTCAACAACGCAATCAGCAACCATTGCAAACCACCGGCCAGCTGGCCGAGCTGATATCACAGGTATTGGGACCGGCTGCACGCAAACACAATAAACATCCTGCAACCCGCAGCTTTCAGGCTATTCGGATTCATATTAATGACGAGCTGGGGCAGCTGCGGACCGGATTGAATGCGGCTATGCAGGCTTTGGCTATTGGTGGTCGTTTGGCAGTGATCAGTTTTCATTCGCTGGAGGATCGTATTGTCAAACGTGCTTTTAAAGCGGTCAGTAACAAACCTTCAGTCAATCGTCGTCTGCCCATGCCTGATGTGCCGGAGCCAGAGTTTCGTGACCATGGCAAGCAGTTACCTGGTGCTGAGGAAATAGCCAGCAACCCTCGCAGTCGCAGCGCGGTATTGCGAGTGCTGGAGCGTATCCGACTGCCTGAAAACTGTATTGAGCATGGCACGGGTAACCCGGGGGTGATTGCGTGAATCGGTGGCAATGGGCATTGCTGATAGTGATGTTGCTGAGTGTTTCAGCATCTGCATTGGGCCTGGTTTACCTGCGTCAGGAAAATCGCACCTTATTTGTTCGCCAGCAAGAGCTTAATGCCATTCGCGATGCAGCAGATGTGGAATGGGGGCGTTTGCAGCTGGAGCAGGCCACCCTGGCGGATATTGCTCGAGTGGAGCGTATTGCCCGGGAAGCCCTAAAGATGAAGCAACCACAAAAAGCCCAGGTCATTATGCCGGACCTGTCTACTGCGATAGTCAATCGATCAGGGGAGAATCAATAATGGCTAGAACGACGAGTGATAACGAATACAAGGTTCAGGTGCCTGTTTCGCGTCTCATTATGTTGCTGGTGGGTATGGGGCTGGCAGTGGTGGTATTGCTGGGTCGCACAGCACAGCTGCAAATCATGGATACAGAGTTTTTGCAGAACGAGGGTGAATCCCGGTTTTTGCGAGATGTGCCGATTTCCAATATCCGTGGTGCAATTTTGGATCGTGATGGCGCGCCTCTGGCAGTCAGCACGCCGGTGGAGTCTGCGCATGCAGATCCAAGACTGTTACTACAAAGCAGTGAATACATTCCACTATTGGCAGACGTGCTGGGAATTGATAATGCCATTCTTGAACGTCGCCTATCGCAGCGCTCAACGCGTCAGTTTGTATGGTTGCGACGGCAGTTGGTACCGGAAATGGCTGACGCTATCCGTAAGTTGGATGCACCTGGTGTCAGTTTGCGGCGAGAGTATCAGCGGTTTTACCCGGCCGGTAGCGTAACAGCCCATTTGTTGGGCTATACCAGTATTGATCATGTTGGTCAGGAAGGTCTGGAATTAATTTATGACGACTGGTTGAGAGGCGAGCCTGGTCTCAAGCGGGTTATCAAGGATGAGCATGGTCGCTTTGTCGAAGATGTTGAGCTGTTGAAACCAGCGCGGCAAGGACAGAATGTGACATTAACCATTGATCGTCGTTTGCAGTACCTGGCGTTTCGTGAGTTGCAACGTGCCATGGATATTCATCAGGCAACGTCAGCATCATTGGTGTTGCTGGATGTGCCGACCGGAGAAATTCTGGCGATGGCCAGCCAGCCAGCCTATAACCCCAATCAAGTGAGCCAGCGCAAAGGCGATGCCAAGCTGAACCGGGCCATGATCGATTTGTTTGAACCTGGTTCGGTAATGAAGCCATTTACGGTGGCAGCAGCCTTGGAGGCCGGTACAGTCACGCCCAATACTGTGATTGATATCAGCCCGGGCGGTTTAACGGTAGGTGGTCACACGATTACCGATACCCATTATTACGGTCCGCTGACTTTAACCGGTTTAATCACCAAATCCAGCAATATCGGCATGTCCAAGCTGGCTTTGGAAATGCAAGGCAGTCATATGTACGACGTGCTGAGCCGGTTTGGCTTTGGCAAGGTCAGTGGTGTTGCTTTTCCAGGTGAATCAGCAGGTGTGCTGCGTAACCATCAGCGCTGGCATCCACTGGAGCAGGCCACTTTGTCGTATGGTTATGGTTTATCGGTGACGACATTACAGCTGGCACAAGCTTATTCGGTGCTGGCAGGTCGTGGTCGATTAAAACAACCCACCTTGATTTTAGGCAGTGATAATCCGGCCAGCTCGTTACTGGACGAACGCATTGCAGATCAGATAGTGGCGATGCTGGAAACGGTTACCGGGCCAGAAGGCACAGGCAAACGTGCCGCTATCCCGATGTATCGTGTAGCAGGTAAGACGGGAACCTCACATAAAGCCGGTGTGGGCGGTTATTCAGATCGTTATATCAGCTCATTTGTTGGTTTTGCACCGGTCAGCAATCCGCGCCTGGTGTGTGCTGTTGTGGTCAATGATCCAAAGGCTGGTGATTATTACGGCGGATTGGTTGCGGCACCGGTGTTTCAGGCTGTGATGCAGGATGCCCTGCGATTGTTGAATGTGCCCCCTGATGCCATTCAGCAATACCTGGTGGACACCCCAGTGACAATAGAGGCGGCATTGTGACCGCTCAAGTCATCCAGATGTCGGTTGACCAGAATCAGCCACCAGATACCTTGGGCGATTTGCTGACACGTGTGCACTGGCTTACGGCGGATCAATTGCCTGCGGAAATATTATCGCTGCAAATTAATGACCTGGTCAGCGACTCGCGACAGGTCAGCCGCGGCGATGTTTTTCTGGCAGTCAAAACGCCCCATGGCAATGGGCTGCCATATATTAATCAGGCCATGCAGCAAGGGGCAGCTTGTTGCTTGATTGACAGCGAATTGTTGCAAGACGCAAGCAGATTGGACCCTGCTTGGAATCAATATGTTATTTCAGTGCTTAATTTATCGGCGCAGGTTGCCAAGCTGGCCAATGATTATTATGCGGCACCATCACGTCGAATGAATGTGATAGGTATTACCGGGACCAATGGTAAAAGCTCCTGCGTGCATTTTTTGGCGCAAATGGGTGAGTACATCTGGGGCAAACCCGGTGGTTTAATCGGCACCTTGGGCTGGGGTGTTATGCCAGCTCTTGAAGCCAGTACTCACACCACACCTGATAGCGTGATGTTGCAACGGCAGTTGCATAACCTGGTTGAATCGGATGTCAGCCTGGCGGCCATTGAAGTGTCATCACATGCGCTGTTACAACAGCGCACGGCAGCTACCTGTTTTGCAATCACCGCATTCACCAACCTCAGTCAGGATCACCTGGATTATCACATCAGTATGCAATCCTATGCCGCTGCGAAAAAGCGTTTGTTCACTGAGCATCAAACCGGTTGTGCGGTGATTGGTCTTGATGATGAATATGGCGTGGCCATGGCCGCGCAATTGCGCAATGAGCTGGCGACAGATATTCGGATATTGACCACCAGTGCGGTCAATAAAGCAGCCGATATTTGCGTGCAAGCCGAGTTTGATCAACATAGCGAGCACATTCAGGGTTTGATCGTTAATGTCACTACACCGTGGGGTACACATACGGCAGTAACGCAATTACTCGGTGGCTTTAATGCAGCCAACCTGGCGACCTGTGTGGCTTGTCTGGGTGCTTTAGATGTGCCATTTGCAAAAATGATGCAGGCAATAGAACAACTGCAACCGGTACCCGGTCGCATGCAATGCGTCATGGGTCATCGCTCTGATGAAGCACGGCAACCACTGGTGATTGTCGACTATGCACATACCCCTGATGCGCTGGAAAATGCCTTGAACAGCAGTCGTCAGCATACCCAAGGCAAGTTATGGTGTGTGTTTGGCTGCGGTGGTGATCGTGATCGCAGTAAACGTCCGCAAATGGGTGGTATTGCCGAGCAACTGGCGGATCAAATCATTATTACCAGTGATAACCCGCGACATGAGCAAGCTGATGCCATTATTCAGGATGTTTGTCGAGGGCTGCAGCAGCCTGCACAGGCACAACTGGAAGCCGATCGGGCGCGGGCCATTCGCAAGGCCATTCTTGAAGCCGATCCGAATGATTGTATTTTGATTGCCGGTAAGGGGCATGAGCAAACTCAGCAGATTGGCGATGAGCAATTGCCATTTGATGATGTTGAGGTGGCCAGCAGAGCATTGGAGCAGCGCCCATGATGCATTTGAGTCTAGCCAAGATTGCATCGATTACTGCTGGCAAGCTGGTCAATGCTGAACGCCCGGAAACAGAGGTTACTGGTGTCAGCATTGATACTCGCATGCTGCAACCTGGAATGCTATTTGTTGCCTTCAAAGGTGAACAGGTGGATGGTCATGATTTTCTAGGTGCTGCCCAGCAGTCCGGGGCTATAGCGGCACTGGTTGAGCATCAGGTCGACAGTTGTCTGGTACAGATTGTTGTCACCGATGTGCACCAGGCATTAATGCGGCTGGCCGAGTATTGGCGTGCGCAGTTTGACTTATTGGTGATTGGCATTACCGGAAGTAACGGTAAAACCACGGTTAAAGAAATGCTGGCTGCCGTTTTGGCTTCGGCAGGTATCCGTGCCTTGGTCACCAGCGGTAATCGCAATAATGAACTGGGTTTGCCGCTGATGCTGCTGGAGCTGGATCAACGCCATCAAGTGGCGGTGCTGGAAATGGGTGCTGGGCAGCCTGGTGATATTCAATTGCTGGCAGAACTGGCCAAGCCTGATATCGGTGTGATTACACACATCGGCCCTGCACACCTTGAACGCCTGGGTAGTTTGGAAGGTGTGGCACGAGTCAAATCAGAATTGTTTCAACAATTGCCGGCAGATGGCTTGGCAATATTCCCACAGCAGGCGATGCACGCGACGATTTTACAATCAGCTGCTGCTTGCACAGTGCAGAATTTTGGTTCTAGCAAAGACAGTCAACGTGATCAACAACCATTGGCAGATGTTCATTGGTTAGCTGTCGATAATGGCATATGCTTAAACACTCCTGTTGGCGATTTAACCATTGAGCTTCAGGTCCCTGGCGAACATAACTGCAACAATGCCGCGGCAGCAGCGTCTGTGGCGGTGGCTTTGGGTATTCAGCTTGAGCATATTGCCACTGGTTTAAGCAGTTATCGGGGTTATCGAGGCCGTTTGCAGCGCAAAGCAGGTATTCAAGGCTCGATCATTATCGATGACAGCTATAACGCTAATCCGGCCTCTTTGGTGGCTGCTTTGCAGGTGGTCGCAGAAACCGATCAACACCGTGAGCGCTGGCTGGCCATGGGGGATATGGGTGAGTTGGGCGAGCAAGGGCCGGATCTGCATTTAAATGCGGGTAAACAGGCCCGGGCCAGTGGCATCACTCGTTTGTTTGCTACCGGTGAGCTAAGTCGCCAGGCAGTCATCGGTTTCGGAGAGGGCGCGCAACACTTTGTTGATAAAGCGGCAATGATCGAAACCTTACGTCAACAGATACACGCTCAGGTCAGCGTATTGGTTAAAGGTTCACGGGCTGCACAAATGGAGCAGGTGGTGGATGCGCTGACGGTTGCTGCCCAACAGGTGGGTGCTGTCAATCAAAAGGCTGATGGTCAAAACCACGAAGGTGGCAAAACACAGGCTACCGTCAATCAGCAGCTTAGCAATAGCACTCAAGCCAAAACCCGACTGCAAACGTTTCAGGCTGCTCTGAATGCTGCGATCGTCTCGGGAGGCAAACTCTAATGTTGTACTGGTTAACCGAATTGCTGGCGCAATACAACGCTGACTTTAACTTATTCAGCTATCTGACCTTTCGATCCATTTTGGCAGCACTGACTTCGCTGGCGCTGTCTTTGACGATTGGGCCGTGGATGATTCGGCATCTACAGACGCGACAAATGGGGCAGCCGATTCGTGATGATGGCCCACAAAGCCATTTAA
Source organism: Wenzhouxiangellaceae bacterium (assembly GCA_965230265.1). Classification (GTDB taxonomy): domain Bacteria; phylum Pseudomonadota; class Gammaproteobacteria; order Xanthomonadales; family Wenzhouxiangellaceae; genus JAJFKX01. The sequence continues at coordinate 557,755 of OZ245999.1, forward strand.
GCAAAGCCGGTACACCGACCATGGGCGGGGTATTGATTTTATTTACCATGATTCTGGCGGTGTTGCTGTGGGGGGATTTGAACAACCGCTATGTCTGGTTGGTGGTATTGGTTGCGGTGGGTTTTGGTTTGATCGGCTGGCTGGATGATTACCGCAAGCTGGTACTGAAGAACAGCAAAGGTTTGCCTGCGCGCTGGAAATACCTGGGCCAGTCATTATTGGGTTTGGGTGTGGCGATTTATTTATACCAAACGGCAACTTTGCCGGAACAGACCATGCTGCTGATTCCGTTTTTCAAAGGCTTGTGGCTGCCACTGGGTGTGGGTTTTATTGTTTGGGCTTATTTCATGATTGTCGGATTTAGCAATGCAGTTAATCTGACGGATGGCCTGGATGGTCTGGCGATTATGCCAACAGTGCTGGTCGCCAGTGCGATGGGGGTTTTTGCTTATGCCACAGGCAATGTGGTATTTGCCGATTATCTGGGCATTCCTTATATCGCAGGAGCCGGTGAGCTGGCGATTTTCTGTGCGGCACTGGCCGGTGCAGGTCTGGGCTTTTTATGGTTTAACACTTACCCTGCGCAAGTTTTTATGGGCGACATTGGTGCTTTATCCATTGGTGCTGCCCTGGCCACCGTAGCGGTCATCGTAAGGCATGAGCTGGCTTTTATTTTGATGGGTGGTTTGTTTGTCATGGAGACCTTGTCGGTGATCATTCAGGTGGCCTCTTTCAAACTGACTGGCAAACGAGTGTTTCGGATGGCGCCGATTCATCATCATTTTGAGTTAAAAGGCTGGCCCGAGCCACGGGTTATTGTGCGCTTCTGGATTATTTCCGTGGTGCTGGTTTTGCTAAGTCTGGCGACATTGAAGGTGCGTTGATGGCGACTCGCGTACAAGCCCATCGCTGGCAGGATCGTGTTAAGCAACTGCGTGCCGATAAGCTGTTGCTGCTACCGGCAATACTGTTGGTGCTGGTAGGCCTGGTCATGGTGGGTTCTGCATCTGGGGCTATTGCTGTTGATCACGGTTTGAGTCCTTACTATTACGTGATTCGACACGGTGTATTTTTGTTCGGTGGGCTGGTGCTGGGTCTGCTGTGTATGCGGTTGCCCATTCGCTGGTTACAAAAAAGCAGCCGCGCAATGTTGTTGTTAATGGTTCTGGTCATTTTACTGCCATTGGTTCCCGGTTTGGGGCATGAGGTGAATGGCAGTGCACGCTGGATTAATCTGGGTATTTCGCGTTTTCAGGTGGTGGAAGTGGTCAAGTTAATGTTGATCATTTATTTGGCGGGTTACCTGGAACAGCGGGCCAATTTATTGCCCAACCGGTTTTTTGAAACCATTAAACCACTGGGCTTAGTGGCTTTGTTATCGATCATTTTATTGGCGCAGCCCGATCTGGGCAGTGCCATGGTGTTAGCAGCGATTACCCTGGGGTTATTGTTTTTAGCAGGAGCTGCCTGGCGTTATTTATTGATGCTGCTAATGGCTGCCACGCCAATGTTTGGTTATGCTGCTCTGGAACCTTATCGCTTGCGTCGTATCGTCAGTTTTCTTGACCCTTGGGCTGATGTGAATGGCAGTGGTTTTCAGTTGGCTCAGGCATTGATTGCTATTGGCCGTGGTGAATTATTCGGCGTGGGGCTGGGGGCCAGCGTACAAAAGCTGTTTTATTTGCCCGAAGCCCATACCGATTTTATTTTCGCTGTGATGGCTGAAGAGTTGGGCCTGGTTGGTGTGGCCTGCGTGATTATCTTATACCTGGCGCTGACCACAAGAATCTTATTAATCGGTTTGCAGGCGCATCGTGAAGCAAAACCTTTTGCCGGTTTTGTTTGCTGGGGTATTGGGTTATGGCTGGCGATGCAGGCACTGATCAATATGGGTGTAAACCTGGGCGTGTTGCCGACCAAGGGTTTGACATTGCCCTTGATTAGTTCTGGCGGCAGCAGCTTGTTAATGACTTGTGCTGCGATTGGTATTGTGGTGCGAATTAAGCTGGAACTCGATCGCGCCAGTTTAAGCCGTCCACAAACCCGGGCACCGGTGCGACGGGACTGTTCAGTGGGGTCGGTGGCATGAATATTCCCGAACGCATGCGCAGTTTTGTACCACGGCATGTGGCAATACTGGCCGGCGGTACTGGTGGACATATCATGCCGGGTTTGGCTGTGGCCGATGATTTGGCGGCACGTGGGCATCGGATTTCCTGGCTGGGCAGCAGCACCGGTATGGAAGCCCAAATGGTGCCCGAGCGTGGTTACTGGTTCCATGGTTTGCACATTAAAAGCCTGCGTGGGAAAGGTCTAATGCGCTGGGCAGCAATGCCTTGGGTATTAAGCAGCAGCATATTGGACGCACGTAAATTATTGCAGGATATTCATCCCGGCAGTGTCTTATGTATGGGTGGGTTTGCCGCTGGGCCAGGTGGTCTGGCAGCACGCAGTCTGGGTATTCCGTTAATTGTGCACGAACAAAACCGCCATCCTGGTTTAACCAATAGAGTATTGGCTCGATTTGCCAGAACCGTCTGCGAGGGCTTTGCCGATAGTTTTCCTGAAAACCGTCGTGCAGTGACTGTGGGTAACCCAGTGCGTGAATCCTGCTTGCAACAGGCAGACGCTAGTGCGCGCTATGAGGCACGTGTTGGTCAACCCATTAATGTATTGGTATTGGGCGGTAGTCAGGGGGCACGGGCATTGAATATTTATTTGCCCATGCTGCTGAAAAACCTCAGCGGTTGTCATTTAAATATCCGCCATCAATGCGGCAAAAACCGTGAAACAGAATGTCAGCAAGCCTATCAACAGGCAGGTCTGGCAGTTCGCATTGATGCTTTTATCGAAGACATGGCCAGTGCTTATGCCTGGGCTGATATTGTGATTGCGCGTTCAGGTGCAATGACGGTCAGTGAGCTGGCTGCAGTAGGCGTAGCGAGTTTGTTAGTGCCATTTCCTCATGCGGTTGATGATCATCAGACGGCCAATGCCCAAGTGCTGGTCAATGCCGGGGCGGCAACCATGATGACCGATGATGATTTGCGGCAAACCGATAGCATTAATGCATTGCAGGCATTACTGTCCGATCGTGAGCGCTTGTTGGCAATGGCACAGGCGGCGCGAACGGTTCACTCAGATCACTCTGCACGACAGCTGGCCGAATTGTGCCTGCAGGCGAGTGTCGCATGAAGCGTATACCCATTCCCGGGTCCAGTTTGATGCGACGCATTCGCGGTGTGCATCTGGTCGGCATTGGCGGTAGTGGCATGAGCGGCATTGCCGAGGTGTTGATCAACCTTGGTTTTGCTGTCACCGGTTCGGATATGCGCGCCAGCAAAGTGACCCAGCACTTGCAGCAATTGGGCGCCAGGGTTTTTATTGGTCACGCTGCTGAAAATATCCAGGCCGCCGATGTGTTGGTGATGTCCAGTGCGGTGCCGCGTGATAACCCTGAGTTACAGGCAGCCAATGCCCGGCGTGTGCCAGTGGTTCGACGTGCCGAAATGCTGGCTGAATTGATGCGTTTTCGTGAAGGTATTGCGGTTGCAGGCACGCATGGCAAAACCACCACGACCAGTCTGACAGCCAGCCTGTTGGCTGAAGGTGGTCTTGATCCTACTTTTATTATTGGTGGCCTGGTGAATGCCTTTGGCAGCCATGCAAGATTGGGTGAGGGACAGTATCTGGTCGCCGAAGCCGATGAAAGTGACGGTTCATTTTTATTGTTGCAGCCCGTGTTGGCTGTAATCACCAATATTGATCGTGATCATTTGGAAAATTATGACAACAGCTTTGCGCGGCTGCGTCTGGCTTTTCTTGAGTTCTTGCATCACCTGCCGTTTTACGGGCAGGCGATTTTATGTACCGATGACGCTGAAGTTGCACGTTTAGTGCCCGATGTGGCGCGCTCGGTGGTAACTTATGGTTTAAATGAAAGTGCCGATATTCGTGCTGAGAACCTCCAGCAGCACCATGGTCGGATGGCTTTTGATTTGTGCCTGCCACCGGGTGCGTCTGAACTCGAGCGGGTTCCGATGCAACTGAACCTGCCTGGTATTCACAATGTGCGCAATGCACTGGGTGCTGTTGCTGTGGCTTTGGAACTGGGTGTGGCAGTGACCGACATTCAGCGCTCACTCAGTAGCTTTGATGGCATTGGACGACGCTTTGCGCTGGTTGGTCAGGCGACAATAAAAGATGGCCACGCAACTGTCTATGAAGACTATGGACATCACCCCACCGAACTGGCTGCAACCTTGGAAGCAGCGCGTGCGGGTTGGCCTGATAATCGTTTGGTTGCGGTATTCCAGCCACATCGCTATAGCCGTACACAGTCTTTGTTTGATGACTTTGCAGGGGTTCTCAGCGGAGCTGCTGATGTACTGGTACTGACCGATATTTATCCGGCCGGCGAAGAACCTGTTGATGGCATCAGCAGCGCCCGTTTATGTCAGGCGATTCGGGCGCGTGGAAAGAGTGAGCCGATTTTGATCCCCGGGCTGGATGAGTTGGTTGTTGAATTGCCGGCACTGTTGCAGCCGGATGATCTGGTGCTGCTCCTGGGTGCTGGTGATATCGGCCATGTAGGGGTGAGTTTGTGCGAGGTAAACCCAGCATGAGCCTGACCAGTTATTACCACAGCAAACCTGAAAAGCAGCTAACCAGCGCAAGCGACTTTGGGCGTGTGGCAGTGGTGTTTGGTGGTGATTCCAGTGAGCGTGAAGTGTCACTGGACAGTGGCAGGGCGGTATTGGAGTCCTTGCAGAGGCAGGGCATTAAAGCGGTAGGCATTGATGGTATTCCAGAACTCAATAAAGCCATTGGCGCCGGTCGTTTCGATAGAGTCTTTAATGTGTTGCATGGCACCAAAGGGGAAGATGGCGTCATTCAGGGTTTGCTGGAAGCCTGCAATATCCCCTATACCGGTTCTGGTGTGCTTGGCTCTGCATTGGCAATGGATAAGGCACGCAGTAAACAGATTTGGCGGCAGATGCAGCTGCCCACCGCCGATTACCTGGTGTTGGATAATGGCAATGACTTGAGTGCTGATGAGCAACAACAAATCCAGCAGTGGTTGCCAGTGGTGGTTAAACCGAATCAAGAAGGCTCGACGGTTGGTATCAGCATTGTGCACACCATTGAACAGTTACCTGATGCAATTGCCTCAGCCCATCAGTACGATAGTTGCTTACTGATTGAACGTTATATCGAAGGCGAAGATTACACCGTAGCGTTTGTACAGCAGTCGGTTTTTCCCAGTATTCGAATCCGCCCTGAACAGGGGTTTTATGACTACCGCGCCAAATATCAAAGCGATACCACCCGTTATGACAGTGGCACGCTGGATGCTGATCAGGAAATCATCATGCGTGATATCGCTTTGCATGCCAGTTTGGCAGTGGGCGTGGCAGGTTGGGGGCGGGTGGATTTTATGCGTGACCAGCAAGGAAACATTTGGCTGCTGGAGGTCAATACCGTACCTGGTATGACCAACCACAGCCTGGTTCCCAAAGCTGCGGCTGCGGCAGATTGCAGTTATGACGAATTGACCTGGGCTATTTTGGAAACGTCTTTATCAGGGGTAAAACAATGAGTCAGTCAACCGACATGCCGGTGGAAAACCGGGTTCATGGATTGCTGTGGTGGTTCATGGTGCTGTTAAGCCTGGGCTTATTGGTGACATGGCTGGGCTTGGGCTGGATTGCCGGTGATCGCTGGCCGATTCAATGGGTGGTGATTAATGGACCCGGTGAACGTGTCAGCGATGATCAGGTACGCGGGCGTTTGCTGGACCAACTGGATGGTGGTTTTTTTGCGCTGGATATGTCGCGCCTGACCGCTAGCGTAACCGAGTTGAACTGGGTTGCTACCGCTGAGCTACGCCGGCAATGGCCGGATACGCTGCATGTGACCATTCAGGAACATCGGCCAGTAGCGTATTGGGACAACCATGACGGTGACAGACAGTTATTGAGTGATCGGGGTCAGCTGTTTGTTGATATGGGCAGTACCCGTATTCAGGGCTTGCCTACTTTAAGTGGTTCTGATGAGCAGCGTGAGCTGGTCATTAAAAACTGGTTGGACTGGCGTCAGCAGGCGGCCACACGAGGCTTGCGTTTAACTGCGTTGAATTTATCTGCGCGGGGTAGTTGGCAGGTGATCTTTGATGACAACATGCAAGTGGAGTTGGGACGCGAGCACCAGCAGCAACGAATGTCGCGGATGCTGAAAGTGTTACCAAAACTCAAGCTGGATGGTTCGCCCATCAACCTGGACATGCGTTATAGCAATGGCTTAGCGCTGGCACGCACAGCCGTGCAAAACACGGCAGGTGAATCAACACCACAAGGTTTGGTTCAGGCATCAACTCAGGCAAACAATGAATAAAGCCAATGACTCAAGTAACGTCAATGGATGAAGGATAACAATGGCACGTAAACATGATAAATCGATGATTGTTGGGTTGGATGTTGGCACTGCTAAGGTGGTGGCAATTGTGGCTGAGCAGCATCCCGATGGCATTGTCGAAGTGGTGGGTTTGGGTTCGCATCCGTCACGTGGGCTTAAACGCGGCGTAGTGGTGGATATTGAGGCCACAGAGCATGCCATCCAACGTGCCATTGAAGAAGCTGAGCTAATGGCTGATTGTGAAATTCAGTCAGTATTTGCAGGTATTTCCGGCAACCATATTCGTGGTATGAACTCGCATGGCATTGTTGCCATTCGTGACAAAGAGGTCACCGACTCGGATGTCGATCGAGTATTGGATGCTGCACGGGCAGTTGCAGTACCCGCAGATCAACGAATTCTACACGTGCTTCCACAAGAGTATGTGATCGACAAACAAGATGGTATTCGCCAGCCCATTGGCATGTCTGGTGTGCGTCTGGAGGCCCATGTGCATGTGGTCACTGCTGCTCAAAGTGCGGTGCAGAATCTAACCAAGTGTATCGCACGTTGTGGTTTGCAGGTGGATGATCTGATTCTACAGCCTATCGCGTCGAGCAATGCGGTATTGACCGATGATGATAAAAACCTGGGCGTCGGCTTGCTGGATATTGGCGCAGGAACCACGGATGTGGCGGTATTTTCGGGCGGTGCGATACGTCACACGGCTTGTGTGCCGATTGCCGGCGATCAGGTCACCAATGACATCGCCGTTGCACTGCGTACACCCACCCAGTACGCAGAAGACATCAAAATCAAATTCGGTTGCGCACTGGTGCAGCTGGTACGCGGTGACGACACCATTCAGGTCCCCAGTGTGGGTGATCGGCAGCCACAACGGCTGGCCCGCGAAACCCTGGCACAGGTGATCGAAGCGCGCTTTCGGGAGATTTTCCAGATGGTACAGGCTGAGCTGCGTCGTACCGGGTTCGAGAACATGGTACGCGCCGGGTTGGTATTAACCGGCGGTGCGGCACATCTGGACGGGGTGGCCGAGCTGGCAGAGGAAATTTTTCATATGCCTGTGCGGTTGGGGCGTGCTGAGCATGTCACCGGTTTGTCCGAAGTGGTGACAAAACATACCTATGCGGCAGGTGTTGGTTTATTGCTGCATGGCAGTCGAGCGGGTGGTTTGTCCAGTCGCTATTACCGCCAAGGCCAGGAAGGCCTGATCACCCGGATGAAAAGTTGGTTCAAGGGCGAATTTTAATGGGAGTGTTATTGATCAGAGCACGGCCAAACATGCAGACGAACATGGTCACCGTGTCATTAATTTTAGGCAATCAAGCTGTGGAGAAGGAAAAATGTTTGAAATAGTAGACAACTATCAACCCGGAGCGGTCATCAAGGTGATCGGCGTGGGTGGCGGCGGAAATAATGCTGTTAATCAGATGGTCAACGATGGTATTGAAGGTGTGGATTTTATCGCCATCAATACCGATGCGCAGGCTCTGCGTGCATTTGATGGCAAGCACACATTGCAAATCGGCAGCAGTGTGACCAAAGGTCTGGGTGCCGGTGCCAACCCGGAAGTTGGTCGTCAGGCCGCGCTGGAAGATCGGGATCGTATTTTAGAGTTATTGGAAGGCTCGGATATGGTGTTTATTACCTGCGGTATGGGGGGTGGTACCGGTACTGGTGCAGCACCTGTTGTGGCCCAGGCAGCCAAGGAGTTGGGTATTTTGACAGTGGCTGTGGTCACACGCCCGTTCCCGTTTGAAGGCCAGCGCCGCGCACAGGTTGCTCAGCATGGTATTGAAGAGCTGGGTTATCACGTTGATTCGCTGATCACTATTCCCAATGCCAAGCTATTAAGTGTGCTGGGTAGTGATGTGACTTTGTTGAGTGCTTTTCGCAGTGCCAATCAAGTGTTGCATGGTGCAGTGCAGGGTATCGCTGAATTGATCACCCGCCCTGGTCTTATCAATGTTGACTTTGCTGATGTGCGCACAGTGATGTCAGAGATGGGCATGGCGATGATGGGCGCAGGCCGGTGTAAAGGTGATGATCGCGCCATTATGGCTGCCAATATGGCGATTGGCAGTCCTCTGCTGGAAGATATCGATCTTTCCGGTGCCTGTGGTCTGCTGGTGAACATTACTGCAGGTATGAACATGACCATGCGCGAGTTTGAAGAAGTGGCCTCGACCATCAGCGATCTGAGCTCACCTGATGCCACTGTGGTGATCGGTGCTGGTGTGGATGTTGAGATGGAAGATGAGCTGCGGGTCACTGTTATCGCTACCGGTTTGGGAGAGCGTCAGTCTGGTGCCAACCCTGAAGAAGTAACACATATTCAATTGGGGCGTCAGCGCCAGGAGAGCCGCAAACAGCAGGAGCAGCAGCAAGCCGATGAACAGGCTGAACAGCAGCGCGCTCAACAGGAAAGTGCAGAACAGGCACAAGTTCAACCGATGCAGGGTACCGGCACTGACGGCGCCAGTATTAAACAGGCAGAGATGGACTATTTGGATATTCCTGCTTTTTTGCGTAACCAGGCAGATTAAGTTTACGGCTTTTTTCGTAACAGATGCGATAATGTGAAAACTTGTTAAGTCTTGGTTTATACACGGTTGTGTTAATATGCGCGCCAAGGCAATAGTGAGCACTTAAACTAAAGTAGTATGTCGGGATTGAACGTTATTACCCGTATGACACACTCAGGTCGTAATCAGTTAATACGAATAAAAATCAGGCGAACAATGTGATCAGGCAACGTACACTTCAAAATGTAATTCGCGCCACCGGCGTAGGTATCCACACCGGGCGTAAAGCAACCCTTACTCTGCGGCCGGCTGCAGTTAATACTGGGATTGTATTCCGTAGAGTAGATTTGGATAACGTGGTGGATATACCCGCGAAAGCCAAAAATGTTGGTGATACTCGTTTTTGTACCACCCTGACCAATGGTGATGCCCGTATCGGTACAGTAGAACATTTAATGTCGGCTCTGGCCGGGCTGGGGATCGATAATGCCTATATCGATGTCAGTGCACCGGAAGTACCGATCATGGATGGCAGTGCCGGTCCTTTTGTATTCTTGCTGCAATCAGCCGGTATACAAGAACAGCAGGCTGCCAAAAAGTTTGTTCGTATCCGAAAACCCATTCGTGTCGAAATAGAAGACAAATGGGCCATGCTGAAACCCCACAATGGTTTGCGCGTTAATTTTGAGATTGATTTTGATCACCCCATCTTCACTGATCAAAATACCAGGGCTGCTCTGGATTTTTCAACCACAGCTTATTTGAAGGAAGTAGCCCGCGCCCGAACCTTCGGGTTTATGCGTGATCTGGAAATGTTGCGTAAAAACAACCTGGTTTTGGGTGGCAGTATGGATAACGCGGTAGTCCTTGATGACTATCGCGTACTTAATGAAGATGGTTTGCGCAGCCAGGATGAACTGGTAAGGCATAAAATTCTGGATGTCATCGGTGATATGTACCTGTTGGGTCATGCTCTACTGGGTGAGTTTTCCGGTTATAAATCCGGCCATGATTTGAATAATCAGCTATTGCAAAAGCTGTTGGCAACCGAAGGTGCCTTTGATGTGGTCAGTTTTGATGACCCTCAATCTGTGCCGGTATCGTATTTACATCCAGCCAGCGCCAGCTAAGCTTTAATTGCTCTTAGTATTTTCTCGTTATCACTTATTGATGGTAGTCAGCGGCGTAGGTCAGTTTACAGCGACCAGCTCGTAAATCGACAATTAAAGTTGGCAGAATGGATAAGCTTGAGCTGCCTTCGTTAACTTTCCACTGTGCTTAAGCTGGCCTGTATGTTTGCCTATTACCTACTTGAAACGCTCGGCTTGATCAGGTCTTACCCTTATCTTAACGCAGGTCACTCGCTCCGCTATGATGCCCTTTGCATACAACTTCTGGCAAAGCTGTAAAATATCAGGCTGCATCAAGCGCATACGTGCCAGCCAGGCTGATTGTGAGCAAAATAAACTTAACTCACCGTGCTGCAAACAAGCCACCCGATAGGCATTTTCAGGTAATTGATCAAAGTGCTGTTTTAGTATGCTGTCCAAATGCGTAAAGGCACGGCTTTGCGCAAATAACCCCGGCAGGGTGATTTTAGCGGTGGTGGCTACGGGTTTGGGGCCACTGGATTGACTCATCGCCTAGTATCATCCGTTTTGGTGCAGACTTTATTAGCATAAACCAGTCAGCCAGTAACGAACAACATATCAACATCACATCTTGCATTTACGGCGCTAACCCCAAACTTTGACTGCTGGTACACTCCTCGCTATTGATAGCGAAAAAGTCTGGATTCGACGCATGTTCAACAAGTTAATAACCAAAGTGGTCGGCAGCCGTAATGATCGTCTGATTAAGCGTATGGAACGCTCTGTCGTTGTCATTAATGAGATGGAGCCGGAATTGCAACAGCTCGGTGACGATGAGCTAAAAAACAAAACCGTCGAACTCCGTAAACGTTTTCAAGCCGGTGAAAGCCTTGATGAGTTATTGCCAGAAGCGTTTGCTGTTTGTCGCGAAGCGTCGGTACGTACATTGGGTATGCGCCATTTTGATGTACAGATGATAGGTGGCATGGTGCTGCACAACGGCCAGATTGCTGAAATGAAAACGGGTGAAGGTAAAACGCTGGTGGCAACGCTGGCCGCCTACTTGAATGCATTGGCCGACAGCGGTGTGCATGTGGTGACCGTGAATGACTATCTGGCCCGTCGTGATGCTGATTGGATGCGTCCGATTTATGAAGCACTGGGCCTGACTGTCGGCGTGGCAATACCTGGTATGAGCAATGCCGCCAAACGTGCTGCCTATGCCTGTGATGTGACCTATGCCACCAACAATGAATTGGGCTTTGATTACCTGCGCGACAATATGGCTTTTAATGCCGAACAAAAAGTTCAGCGCGGGCAGGCGTTTGGTATTGTCGATGAGGTGGATTCGATCCTGATTGATGAAGCACGGACACCACTGATTATTTCCGGTCCCGCCGATGAGAACCCGGATTTATATGTCAAAGTCAACAAGCTGGTGCCGCATTTAACGGTTCAGGAAGAAGAAGATGGACCTGGTGACTTTACCATTGAAGAAAAAAATAAACAGGTCTATGTCACAGAAGCCGGGATGGCGCATGTTGAAGAGCTGTTCATTAAAGCAGGCTTGCTGAATGCCGATGAAAGCCTGTATCAAGCCGGCAATCTGAACCTGGTCCATCATTTGAATGCCTCCCTGCGTGCGCACCATCTGTTTAACAAAGATGTTGATTACATTGTGCGCGATGGCGAGGTTGTGATTGTTGATGAGTTCACCGGGCGAACTCTGGCTGGTCGTCGCTGGTCTGATGGTCTGCACCAAGCGATTGAAGCCAAAGAGGGTGTGCCAATTCAGCGTGAAAATCAGACGCTGGCTTCGATTACCTTCCAGAATTATTTCCGTTTGTATAACAAGCTGTCTGGTATGACGGGTACGGCCGATACTGAAGCGTATGAGTTTCAAAGTATTTATGGCCTGGAAGTGGTTTCCATTCCAACACATAAGCCAATGATCCGTGATGATATGGGTGATTTGGTTTATCTCACGCAAAAAGAAAAATTCCATGCCATCGTTGAGGACATCAAAGATTGTGTAGAACGGGGGCAGCCAGCACTGGTGGGTACCACTTCGATTGAAACTTCTGAGTTGATCTCCAAAGAATTACAGCGACATAAAATCAAGCATCAAGTGTTGAATGCCAAACAACATGAGCGCGAAGCCAACATTGTGGCCGAAGCTGGCCGACCCGGTTCGGTAACCATTGCCACCAATATGGCCGGCCGTGGTACGGATATTGTGCTGGGCGGCAATTTGCAGGTGGAAATTGCTGAACTGGGCGAAGATGTTGCTGAAGAAAAACTCGAAGCACTGCGTGAGGATTGGGAACAATGCCATGGGCATGTTTTAGAAGCCGGTGGTTTGCATATTATTGGTACCGAACGACACGAATCACGGCGTATCGATAACCAGTTGCGTGGTCGTTCTGGGCGTCAGGGTGATCCAGGTTCAACACGGTTTTATTTATCGTTGGAAGATAACCTGATGCGTATTTTTGCCAGTGGGCGGGTTGGCCTGATGATGCAAAAACTGGGTATGCAGGAAAACGAAGCCATTGAGCATCCATGGGTCAGCAAAGCCATCGAAAATGCCCAGCGTAAAGTGGAAGGGCATAATTTTGATATGCGTAAACACTTGCTGGATTTTGATGACGTGGCCAATGACCAGCGGCGGGTCATCTATGAAATGCGCAACGATTTGATGGAAGCTGAAGATGTTGGTGATACCGTCAGCACTATCCGAGAAGATGTATTTACTGCTTTGTTCGATGAATATCTGCCGCAGGACAGTATTGAGGAGCAGTGGGATGCGCAGGGTCTGGAAAAGGCACTAGAGGGTGATTTTGGTATTCAAGCACCGATAGAAGATTGGTTGCAACAAGATGAAAACCTGTCGCTTGATGATCTGCGTGAAAAAATGTTTAGCACCGCTGAGGCGCACTTTAAGGAAAAAGAACAAGCCACTGGTGAGGATGTCATGCGTCAGTTTGAAAAAGCACTGGTGTTGAATGTATTGGATCAACAGTGGAAAGACCACTTATCCAATATGGACTATCTGCGTCAGGGTATTCACCTGCGGGGCTATGCCCAAAAGCAACCCAAGCAGGAATATAAGCGGGAATCGTTTGCCATGTTCAGCGATATGCTGGAAACATTGAAACGTGAAGTGACCAAGTTGCTGGCGCGGGTGCAAATTCGTACCGAAGACGATGTCGAGCGCGTCGATGAAAACCGTCGCAAACCACAGAATATGCAGTTCCAGCACGCCGAAGCAGCATCAGCAGTGGGGGGCGCCCAGGCCCAAGCACAGGCTGGCGGTGGTGCCGGTCAGCAGCCTCCTGCGCCTGCGCAAGGCAGCGATCAGCAGCCGTTTATTCGAGACGGCCGTAAAGTAGGGCGCAATGAGCCTTGTCCTTGTGGTTCCGGTAAAAAGTATAAGCAATGCCACGGCCAAATAAGTTGATGTAACTTAACAATGGCGGTAGAAGTCGCAGCCGGGGTGCTGTGCAATACACAAGGCCAGGTATTGGTCAGTCAACGGCATATCGATGCTCATTTGCCGGGAACCTGGGAGTTTCCCGGCGGTAAACTCGAAGCAGATGAATCACCACAACAGGCTTTGGCTCGTGAGCTCAACGAAGAGCTGGGCATCGAGGTGCTAGCTGCTCAACCATTAATAACCATTACTCACCAATATCCAGAAAAAACCGTGCGCTTGCATATTTTTGATGTGCTGCGCTGGCAAGGTGAGCCACAGGGTCGTGAGCAGCAATTATTGCAGTGGGTTGACGACAGCAAATTGCAGCAGTTGGATATGCCTGCAGCCGATCTACCGATTCTCAAAGCCCTGCGTCTGCCCGGGCAATATCTGATTACTCCACCTGTTGGTGATCGACAACAGTGGTTTATTGAACAACTTAGGCAAAGTCTGGTATCGGGTATTGGTGTCGTTCAATTACGGCAACCGGATATGCCAACAGAAAAACTGCTCGAACTGGCCAGACTGTGTCAGCCGATTTGTTCCCAAGCAGGTGCGCGTTTAGTGATTAATGGTGCTACAGATTTGATTGATCAGTATCCTGGCGATGGTTTGCATTTGAATAGCAACCAGCTGGCACGGTTGGCTGCAAAACCCAATATGCGGGCCAATGTAAGGGCTTTGCTCAAACCCGGGCAGTTACTGGGTGCATCCTGTCATGATGCAGAGGAACTCAGGTTGGCTCATGAGCTGGATTGTGACTATGCTTTGCTCAGCCCCGTTAAACCTACCCGTAGTCACCCGCAGGCCAAGATATTGGGCTGGACATGTTTCCGAAAACTGGCCATCAATAGCAATTTGCCGGTTTATGCTTTGGGTGGCATGCAGCCACATGATCAGGATCAGGCACGTGCCAACGGAGCGGTTGGTGTGGCTGGTATCAGTGGGTTTTGGAAACAATAATAGTGTTAGCTCTGGCAGTGACCAAAATATGCCATGTGAGTTTGGCATAACTTAGCAGGGTATTTTCGACCCCGCACCGCGTCAACGATATCATCAGTGACTAACCCCCTGCAGTAAAGCCTTAACTTCATCCGTACTGCTGGCAGCATCCAGAGAACAGAGTTTTTGCTTGATACTGAGTATCCGCCCCGGATGTACACTAAACTCCCGAAGCCCCATACCCAATAGGATGGGTACATAGTCCGGATCGCTGGCCAATTCACCACACACACTGACGGATACTTTTTGTTGCCTTGCTGTGGTGATGATGCTGGTCAGTAAACTGACAATGGCCGGGTGTCGGGGCTCATACCAGCGGGCAATGTTGTCATTTTTACGGTCGATAGCCAGGGTGTATTGCACCAAATCATTGCTGCCGATGGCGATAAAATCCACCAAAGGCAATATATCGCGCAGCGCCAATGCTGCTGCAGGGGTTTCGATCATAGCGCCCAGCGCTACCGAGTTAGGCGTCAAGTCAGAGTACTTTTCAGTCTGCAATTCCATCACGCATTCATGCAACAAGCGTCTTGCGCTTAATAATTCTTCGCGCAGGCTAATCATCGGCAACAAAATTCGGATTTGCCCATGGCGACTGGCACGCAGCAATGCGCGCAGTTGAATTTTAAACCAGTGTGGATAACGCAAACTAAAGCGGATGCCACGCAGGCCCAAAGCCGGGTTGGCCTCCTGGGGAAATTGCCATTTGACGTCTGCTGCACCACGCGGTAGTGGTTTATCACTGCCGATATCCAACGTACGTATGGTCAGTGGCAAGGGCTTGTCATTGCGTCGTAAGGCTTTGGCTATTTGTGTATAACATTCGTATTGCAGTTGTTCATTGTCGATGACGCCAGGGGCCTGCTGTAAAAACAGCAGCTCTGTACGCAACAAACCCACGCCTGCAGCACCAGCATCCAGTATTGTTGCAATGTCTTCGGTTTGCTCGATATTGGCCAGCAAACGAATGGCCACCCCATCTTGGGTTTGGCAATCGGTTTGCTTCAGGGTCTGCTGCTTTTGTAAATGTTCATGATAAGCAGCAGTTTTGCGTTGATAGTGGGCTTGCATGGCTTCGTCGGGTTCAGCAAACAGTGCACCGTGATGGCCATCCAGTATCAGTAATTCATTTTCATTGAGCATTGCCAGTGCTTCAGGTACGGCCAGTACCGCAGGCAGGTTCATGCCACGTGCAAGAATGGCTGTGTGGCTGTAAGCACTGCCGCGTTCGGTGACCAAACCGCTGGCACCGCGCTGCTTAATCAAAACCAGTTCTGCAGGGCTGGGGTCAGCAGCGACAACAATGACATTTTTCAATACAGTGGGTAAACGATCAGCCGGATCGATATTGCTGTTTTGCAACTGCAAATGCAGCAACCGGACCACATGTTCTATGTCATCTATACGAGCACGCAGGTAGTCATCCTCAGAGGTGTTAAGTTGTTCGATCAGTGATGTTTGTACTTTGACCAGCGCCCATTCGGCATTACAGTTTTCGTCATGGATTGTGGTGACGGTATTGCTGAGCAAATCCTCATCCAGCAACATTTGCCGGTGTATAGCAAGCACTTCGCGAGCAGCGTGATGGTCAGTATGCTGGTGTTGTTGCAGCAATTGTTCAGCGGCATCGTCGCGGGCTTTGTTAAGACGCTTAATTTCTTTTTCCAGTGCACGCTCACTGGTCAGGGTCATTTGCTGAACGGTTAACTCATCGGGGATTAAACGATGAACAGTGCCAATGGTGACGCCATCAGCAATGGCAGTACCGGTTAGCGAGAGCATGACGGCATCACTGACATCAAATAAGCACTATCCACCATGGGTGGTGTTTATCCAGTGGAATCATTCTGGTTCACCGAAACGTTCGTTTATCAATTGGGTGATAGCAATATAAGCTTCTTGTTCATCACTACCGTTTAATTCAATCGTTAGCGTAGCACCAAATGGTGCGGCCAAGGTGAGAATGCCCATAATCGATTTGGCATTGACCCGATGATCGTCTTTGCAGATCCAGCAATCGGCGGAATAGCGTCCCGCAACATTGACCAGCTTACCTGCTGCGCGAGCATGCAGACCCAGGCGGTTACACAATTGAATATTCTCACGAATCATTCTATCGATTGACCTGCTGCTTTTGATATTGGTGCAGATGCCTGCACCACTCGCACGGCCTGTTGTGCACCTTGAACAATGATGTTGATCAATTCCGGTATGGTGCTATTGCGATGGGTAATGGCTTTTAACAGCATAGGTAAACTCAACCCGGTTACTACAGTCCAACCGCGTTGCTGTCCTTGACGTATGGCCAGGCTCGCAGGTGTAGCGCCTTCCAGGTCGGTAAGCAGTAATACCTTGTTGTGCTCAGTCAAAGCAGTGATGCAGCGCTGGAATTGCTCATCCAGTTTTTGAGCAGGCAAATCATCATTGACTTCCAAAAGGTAAAGATCAGTCAGCTGACCCTGCAATTGCTGTTCGGCGCCGGCGACAAAAATCCGTTGGGCCTGGTTCAATAAAGCACCACCGATACCTGTGTGCGTCACCAGGACCAATGCACACTGCTGTTTAGTGTGATGGCTATCGGTGGGTTTTGCAGGCGGTGTGTTCATGCGAGAAGCTTGTTGTTCGATATTCACGTGTTTAATCAGGCGGTTTTGTGTCATAGCTGGCGTGCCAGTTCCCGGTGCCGGACTCGTACTTCAGGCCAATCGCTGCGTAACAAGCCAGCCAGCTGTTCGGACAAAAATACCGAGCGGTGTTGACCACCGGTACAACCAATACCGATCGTCAGGTAACTGCGCTGTGCCCCTGAAAATTCAGGCAGCCAGCGCTGCAGCATGCCATGAATGTCGTTTAGGTAGTCATTGACCAAAGGTGCTTCAAATAAGTAATCGATCACCGCCTGATCCAAGCCAGTACCCGTTCGCAATTCTGGCACCCAATGCGGGTTGGGCAGGCAGCGGGCGTCAAACACAAAATCCAGGCCTGGCGGCAGACCACGACTGAATGCAAATGATTCCACCAGCAGGGCAGGTTGGCGTTGTTCGATACTCACACCATTCCAAATACGCTGGCGTAAGTCATGGATATTGCAATCAGTGGTATCGATGGTGATATCCGCCTGGCTGCTAAGCGGCTCCAGTAAATTGCGTTCATCGGCTATGGCTGCCGATAAGCCATTGTTGGCCTCTACCGGGTGTCGTCGCCGGGTCGCACTGAAACGCTGCAATAAAGTTTGATCACTGGCGGTTAAAAATATTAACTGGACTTTGACCGGTGCACTGCGCAGTTCTTCCAGCAGTGATTTAAAACGATGGGTATTGCGGTTGCGTGCGTCCAGACCGACGGCGCAGCGTGGGTATTGATCATTATCTGCAGTGATCAATTGCACCAGGTCCAGCACCAGTGGCGCAGGTAAATTATCCACGCAGTAATAACCCAAATCTTCCAGTGATTGCAGAGCGGTGGTTTTACCACTGCCCGACAGGCCACTGATGATCATTAATTCGGCACTGGAAGAGGGCGGGTTATGACTGGAAGACATGGTCAACGGCTTTAGCTGTTATTTTGTTCATCTAATAATAACCGGTGGCGTTCGATAAACTCAGTTGCGGCGTCTATTCCTTTTAGTTTTAAACTGAAATCGCGCACCGCTGCTTCGACAATAACGGCCAGATTTCGGCCAGCCAAAACCGGCAGGGTAATCTGGGGTATATCAGTATCCAGCACGCGCCGACTGTTGGTGCCGGCATGCAACCGATCCAGCTCGGTCAGCGCTTGACGGTTATCAGGTACGTTCAGATTAATAATCAAACGCAGAAATTTGTTGGATTTAACGGCAGCATCACCAAACATCTGACGGACATTCAAAATTCCTAAACCACGCACTTCCAGGCAATCCTGCAAAACTTCGGGGCAGGTACCATCAACGACATCAGGGGAAATTTGAGTAAACTCAGGCGCATCATCGGCAATCAAGCGATGGCCCCGTGTGATCAGTTCCAGCGCCAGCTCACTTTTGCCACAACCAGATTCTCCGGTAATCAGCACGCCGATGGTAAACACTTCCATAAAAACACCATGCAGCAAGGTTGATTCGGCCAGCTGACGGGACAGGTAGTGTTGTAGAAAGTTGACATTGGCATAACTGGAATGTGGTGAACGCCATAAGGCGACACGTGCTTCAGCCGCGGTTTCCTCTAAATCCGGTGGTACTGTTTGCGCATCAGCAACGACTATCGCCAAAGGTTGGTGTGCCATGATGTTGGCAATGGTTGACCAGCGTGATTTGGCATCCAGGGTATCCAGATGGGCCTGTTCCTCGCGACCCAGTACCTGTACCTGATTGGGATGGACCAGGTTCAAATAACCGGACAGAGCTTGTCGTGAAGGTGGTAGCTGCTGATCACCGATCCTGTTATTTGTAGGGTTGTTGTTATCACGCAGGTTACTAAGCTGTAATTTCCGATTCCGTGCCGCTTTGCTATGCACCACCCATTGAAGACCGAGGCGATCTTCCGCAGCAGCAAACAAAGATTCTGCGGTAATGTGTGGTTTCACCCGGGTGGCTGCCAGTGCTGTAAAAAGTCCAATATTTCAGCGGCATTACTGGCCTTGCGCAGACCATCACGAAAGTCAGACTGCTGTAAACAAGTAGCGAGTTCGCTCAATATGCGGATATGACTATCGGTGCAAGCCTCGGGTACCACCAGGCCGATAATTAAATCAACAGGTTGTTGGTCGGGGGTTTCGTATTCCAGTGGCGAGCTTAGACGAAGCAATGTTGCTCTGCTGTCGTCAATGCCCTCCAGACGGGCGTGTGGAATAGCCACACCATGACCCAACGCGGTACTGCCCAATCTTTCGCGCTCGCACAAGGCTTCAAACAGTCCGCGCTCATCCAGAACGACGGTATTGGCATCAGCCAGTTGTTGAGCCAGTTTTTCAAGCAGGCGCTTGCGGCTGTTCAGTCGCACGTCCAAAACGATACGCTGAGGGGTTAGTAAGTCTGCCAGTGCCATGGTTATTGCGGATGTCTAAATAGTTGTTGAGTTAAAAAGTATTGTGGCAATGCAAACTGTTAGCAGAATCCGTTCATGATTATTGGTTGCTGTAATTTAACGATGCTCGGTTACTTTGCTTTTATGGCGGCGGACTTGGCGATCCAGTTTATCAAGCATGCCATCAATTGCAGCATACAAATCGCTTTTGTTGTCTTCGGCAAATAACTGTGGGCCGCCGCCGACCGAAAGTGTGGCTTCGGCAGTATGCTCGAGTTTTTCGACTTTTAAGATAACGTGTGCGGCAATCAGGTTGTCGAAATGCCGTTCAAGACGTTTGCATTTTTCCGTGACATAGGCGCGAATGGCCTGGGTGATATCAATGTTATGACCTGTTAGATTAAGCTGCATTCTGTCCTCCATATTGATAGCCGTGTCGTCGTTTTGGCACGGGACAGTGGGTATAAGCCGCTGACCAATTC
The DNA here is from genome assembly GCA_965230265.1 of Wenzhouxiangellaceae bacterium. Lineage (GTDB taxonomy): Bacteria > Pseudomonadota > Gammaproteobacteria > Xanthomonadales > Wenzhouxiangellaceae > JAJFKX01. Next base: position 577,741 of record OZ245999.1, read on the forward strand.
GTCATTTAAAACATTTGACCAGAGGCATGGTTGCATAGTACTGCTACCGATAGTGCATTGCCAATAGCAAAAATGTAATAAATGAATAAATACACTAACTAACCTCGCGGCGCTTGCGTGAATTTTCAATACCCAACTGCTGTCGATACTTGACCACAGTGCGTCGTGCCAGGGGAAAACCGGCTTGATGTAGTCGTCGGCATAGCTGTGCATCCGATAGCGGTTTATGTGGGTCTTCATTGTTGATCAGCGTGAGCAGGCGAGCACGCGCGGCTGCCGCCGCTGGTGGCTGATCGGATTGTCCAGCGCGAAGCGGCGTGTGAGTGGCTGGTTTTTTAAGCGCCGTGCTGAAAAAGTCTTTTAGCGGGATAATCCCGCTGGGTGTTTCTGCGTACTTGTCTTGTAAAGCCCGGGTAATGGTAGATGGATGAAGCTCCAACTGCTCAGCGACCTGTACACGGGTCAGTGCACGAATAGCATCAACGCCATGTGTTAAAAACCCTGCCTGATAGCGTGCCAGCAACATGCCAACGCGTAACAGTGATTGTTCACGTAGGGCCAGTGCCGATAATAAGGATTGAGCCTCGCGGCGCTGTGCAGCGCTGCCCGTTGATTGATCACTTAGCTGCAAATGCTGGCTGAAAGGGTGAATCAGTTCTGCTGAAAACACAGTATCGCCGGTTTGGGTGTGATCTGAACCAGACGCTAAGTGATTGTTGCCGCTATCGGGGACAAAACGTAAGTCAGGCTGGATATAAGTGGCGGGGCTGTCATCAAAGGCTCGGCCCGGGCGAGGGTTTAGTGAGTGAATAAGCGCCACTGCCGCTGCTATATCCTCAGCGTCACAATTCAGTTGAGCAGCCAAAACGTTGACATCAGGACGGGCCAGTTCATCCAGATGCTGTTCTACTAACTGCACAGCCAACACCTGATGTGTATCACCTGCGTGGTTTTGTTCAAGCTGCAGGCACAGGCATTCAGCCAGATTGCGCGCGCCTACGCCGGTGGGCTCAAAGGCCTGAATCAGCTTCAATGCAGCATCCCACAGTTGTTTGCCAACGTCAGTGATCCCGGTATGGTCAAGCTGTTGTTGTAACGCTGACAATTGGGTACGTAAATAGCCATCACGATCGAGCGCATCAATGATGATTTCTGCGCATTCTCTCAACTGGTCATTGACAACTTCCAGTTGCAACTGCCACAACAGGTGGTCATTCAGCCCAGTGGTTTGTGCTGTAGTGGCAAGAGCAATATCAATAGCAGATCGTGCTGATGGGTCACCGCTGATCTGTGAGTGGCTGCTGGTTTTGCTGCGCCAGTCAAGAGCGGGGTTGTTATCGATTTGCTGGCGCAAGTATGCACCCAATTGAGCAGCACCCAAGGGTAGTAACTGCATGGCCAACTGCAGCTGTGGTGCCAGCATCTGCTGGCGCAGCTGCTGACTTTGTTTCTGCTTGAAACCTAAATGTTGACCAGGTGATAAGCGGGTATTGATCATAAGCTGAGGGTTAGCGCCCAAGTAATGCCTGCAAGTTCCAGTTAAGTCGCGACATTGGGTAATTTATAGGCGAAATTCACGCCCCAGGTAAACATCGCGTACCGCTTGATCTTCAAGAATAGCATCGGGTGTACCTTCGCTTAGTACATGCCCGTTGCTGATAATGTAGGCATGATCACAAATGCCCAGTGTTTCGCGGACATTGTGATCGGTGATCAGAATGCCGATATTTTCGGCTTTTAGCTGCCGCACTATACGTTGAATTTCACCTACCGAAATCGGATCGACACCCGCAAATGGCTCATCCAGCAGCATAAAACGTGGTGCGGCTGCCAGCGCGCGGGCTATTTCCACACGGCGGCGTTCGCCACCGGAAAGGCTGAGGCCTTTTTGGTCGGCTAAATGTGCCACCTGTAGGCTTTCCAGTAGCCGTTCCAGCTCATTTTGTCGATCTTTACTGCTCAGCTTAGGGCGAAGTTCCAATACCGCCAGGATATTGTCACGCACGCTCAAGCCGCGAAAAATAGAAGCATCCTGTGGTAAATAACCCAGGCCGCGTTGGGCACGCTGGTGAATGGGCGATTCGGTAATGTCCAGTTCATCCAGCATTACTTTGCCGCTATCGGCGCGCACTAGACCAACCATCATATAAAAACAGGTGGTTTTGCCGGCACCGTTAGGCCCCAGTAATCCGACTACCTGGCCTTGCTCGACCTGCATGGAAACGTCGCTGATGACCTCGCGACGGCGATAACTTTTTTTCAGTTTTTCAGCGCGCAGCATTAGTTTTGGTCTTTGCTTTCAAGCTCGCCGGATTCGGCATTATCAGCCTGGTTATCGTCATTGTTTGCTTCTTCAGGAGCCTGGTTTTCGGGTGTGCTCTGATCGGTTTGCGCAGGAGCAGTGATCTCTTCCATTACACCCTCAACAACCTCCGGCGCTTCATTTTCGATCACTTCGGGTTCCAGGCGGATGGTGATTCGCCCACCGTTGCTACTGTCACCGCGCAGTTTTTCTGCGTCCAGATCATAAGTCAGCTTGTCGCCAGTGATTTGCCCCTGTGGGTGATTCACTTGTGCATTCCCACTGAGCAAAATGGTGGCATCATTCACTTGATAATCGATTTGTGCTGCGCGAGCGTCCATCCATTCCAGGCTGTCCATTTGCTGTTTCCAGGTTGCCGGTTCTCCGTTCAACAACACCCGCGTAACACGGCCCGATTCAACATACACTTCTGCATCATCAGCATTCACTTCCAGTGAACCTTGACGGATGACCACTGAACCTATGATATGAGTGAAACCGGTACGGGCGTCCAACTCTGAGCGGTCTGCGGTTACATCAATGGGCTGTCTTCGATCGCTTTCCAGCGCAATAACCGCATTGACAAGCATCAGCTGTATCAGCAGCGTTGATAAGGCCAGTTTCAACAACCGAAACAGTCGATTAATTGTATGACTGAACCTGCGATTATTGCAGATCATTAAATTGGGCATGTATATCATGGTGTAATACATAGGTCTCTTGTTCCAGATTACCTGACAGGCCACGACCTTGCAGCCGTACCCCGGATTGTATGATTGTAACGATTTCTGCGCTGCTAATCGCCTTTGCTTGAATATCCAGTTCCGCTTTTGGGGTTTCGACTCTGATCTGCCCTTGCTGGTTCAGATCATTAATATTGTTATTATCTGGCGGTTGATCAACGCTTAGACTTTGTAAAACGACATCACCGAGCAAAGTAACCTGTTCATTATTCCTATCAATTAAAGCCTTGTTTGCGGTCAATTGCCAGGCACCATTGTCATCGGGTGCAGTGACCACAGGGTTTGATAACTCACTCGGCTGACCTGCACCTGCATCAATCAGCAGTGGTGATTGGATCGTTATCTGTTTTTTACCTTGTGGATCCAATATGGTCAGTACCAAATCGTCAATTCGGTAGGCGAACCGTGAGCTACCCGAGCTTGGCTCTAACGGGTCGCTTTGTAATTGCTGCCATAGTAACCGGCTGATGACCAACAGCAAGATCGCCAACAAAATGATGAGCCAGCGACGCCGCATACCTGGTTTTATTGTGGCGGCTTGACTGGTGCACAACCGGACTGCGGGTGAAAGGCCTGCATCAAATTCTGGGCATCCAGAATCAATTCAATCACCTCTCGTGCAGCACCTTCGCCGCCGTTGGCCTTTGTACACCAGTTGGCTGCTGTGCGTACTGCGGGTACTGCATTGGCAACGGCCACACCCAGCCCGGCTATTTCGATGGCAGGCAGATCAACCCAGTCGTCACCGACATAGCACAGCTGATGAGCGTTTAGCTTCATGTCGTCTAGCAAATGTTGCAATACGCTGAGCTTGTCCTGAATACCCAGGTGTACATGGGCAATACCTAAGTTCTGCATGCGCTGGCGTACCGCCTGAGAGTGACGCCCACTAATCACCGCAAGCTCCAGGCCGGCGCGTTGTAAGGTTCGCAAGGCATAACCATCGCGTGCATTAAATGCTACCAAGTCGTCACCATCACTGGAATAGTACATACGTCCATCGGTTAAGGTGCCGTCGACATCAAACACCACCAGCCGGATATTGGCTGCAGCCTGAGTGATGTTTTGTGGATAGCTGTGTGATTGGTGGGGCATTACACTACCCCATGCTGCAGTAAATCATGAAAGTTCAGTGCGCCGATTAAAACCGCTTTATCGGTGACCAATAGCCCCTGGATTTTATGTTGCTGCATGTAAAGTACAGCTTCTGTAGCCAAAGCATCAGCAGTCAGTGTGACTGGGTTGGCTGTCATCAAGGCATCGATATGGGTGCTGGCCAGGTCGTATTTTTCATCGATAGCACGACGTAGATCGCCATCAGTAAAAACACCCAGCAAACGCTGCTCGTTATCGATCACTGCAACCATGCCAAGGCGTTTTTCAGTCATTTGCACGATGGCTGTCATCAGATTGGTTCCGGCTGTGACCTGCGGAATGTCTTCACCTTTGTGCATCACATCAGCAATGCGCAACAATAAGCGGCGGCCCAGCGCGCCACTGGGGTGTGCGCGGGCAAAATCTTCATTGGTAAAACCACGTGCTTCCAGCAGGCTAATGGCGAGCGCGTCACCCATGGCCAGACTGGCAGTGGTACTCGAAGTAGGTGCCAGGCCCAGTGGGCAGGCTTCTTTGTTAACGCTGACATCCAATATCACATCGGCATGTTGGGTCAGTGTGGAACCAGGCTTGCCGGTCAGCACAATAACCGTTACACCAATACGCTTGATACCGGGCAATAAAGCTTTCAGTTCCTCGGTTTCTCCAGAGTTCGATAACATCAGCATGACATCATCTTTCATCAACATGCCAAGATCGCCGTGTCCAGCTTCGGTAGGGTGCACAAAGAATGCCGGTGTGCCTGTAGAAGCCAAAGTAGCAGCAATTTTGCCAGCGATATGTCCGGATTTGCCAATGCCGGTGACCGCGATACGACCAGGACAGTTAAGTATGCAATCACAGGCGCGTACAAAACTATCATCAATACGATCAATTAATTGCTCAATGGCATCGGCTTCAATACGCAGCACCTCACCGGCCAGATCGCGGATTTGTTTGGCAGACAGCGGGCGGGTGCTTTTGGTGTCGGTTTGACCAGTGTTTGGATCAGGGTTCATGAGTCATATTGCCGGATAGATGATTGTTTATGATTTAGCAGTAACACTTAAGTCCCGCCCTGTAGAGCGGAGTAAATAACGATGCTGGTGTAAATCACAAAACCTGCAAACAATAATAGGCCTCCACGTCGGCTGATTTGATTGGCTCCAGGTTTACGCATGGCCAGTATAAACAAGGCGCCGGTCAACAGGAACATGGTCAGAACATCGCGTGAGAGCAGTACCGGGCTGACATCCAGAGGATGTACTAACGCGGCAATACCCAATACGCCAAGCAAATTGAACATGTTTGAGCCAAGAATATTCCCGACTGCAAGATCATGCTCGTTTTTCATGGCTGAAGCCATTGCCGCTGCCAGCTCTGGCAGGCTGGTACCCAGAGCGATGATGGTTAGACCAATAATGGTGTCACTAATGCCCAAAGTGGTGGCAACCGTTACCGCACCATCGACCAGAATTCTTGAGCTTAGTGGTAACACGATCAAACCAATAAGTGTCCAGATAATGGTCCGTGAGATCGGCATATTGGTAGGGATTTCTGCTTCCAGTTCCTGTACCAGTGGGTCCTGCTCACCACGACGTAAACCCAACCACACCATCCACGCCAGCATGGCCAATAAACCCAGGATCAGAATTAAACCATCTTTTTTCCCCAGGTTAAGATCCCACAATAACCAGGTGCTGAGTAGCATAATCATCAATAACACTGGTGCCTCACGACGCAAGGTTATTGAATCAATGCGCAATGGATACAGTAAGGCGGTAGCACCCAATACCAGGCCGATATTGGTGATGTTTGAGCCCAGTGCATTGCCAACAGCGATACCAGGGTTACCACGCAACGAAGCCACAGCTGAAACCACCAGCTCCGGAGCAGAAGTACCAAACCCAATAATCGTTAAACCAATAATCAATGGTGACAGGCCAAAATTACTGGCCAGGCCAGATGCACCTGCAACCAATCGGTCTGCGCCCCAGACCAGCAGCATAAAGCCACCAACAATTTGTAATAAGGCAATTAACATTGGGGCATCAGATAAGAACAGTTAAGTTAACCTGTTGTAGTTGGGACATGCGAGCGCGTTTGCAAGTCGGAAACATCGACCAATACAGCGGTAAGGCAGTCGTGTGGCACACGGCCGTAATTATGGCCGCGCAGTGACGGAGTGTCGTGATGTTTATTGCAGAATGTGTCATATTGATTCAAGTGCTGATTGATCATGTATCCGTTGCGTGTCTATCCCAAGTATAATTAGCCGATGATTTCTTCAATACTAATACCAAAGCGATAAGTTTATGGATGCCGACCGCATTGAGCAACTCATTAAAGCGCACCTGCCTGAGGCAGATGTTAATGTCACCAGCCCAGATAATGTGCATTACACGGCACAAGTGACCTCCTCTCGTTTTGCAGGGCTGAATCGTTTGGCTCAGCATCGGTTGGTACATGCGGCGCTGGGTGAAGCATTGGGTGGTGATATCCATGCATTGTCATTGACCACCAAAACACCCGACGACCAAGCAGCAGCCGAGGCAAATTAATGGCGATTATTCAAATCAAAGGTGGTCAGCCTCTGGCTGGCGATGTGCAAATTTCTGGTGCTAAGAATGCGGTATTGCCGATATTGGTTGCCAGTTTACTGACAGAGGATGACCTGCAGCTGAACAATGTGCCACATTTGCAGGATGTCACCACCACCATGGCGCTGCTGGCTCAACTGGGTGCCGATATTGGTATGGATGAGCATATGCAGATTTTGATTAATACCCGCAATGTGCATAGCCATGCCGCACCATATGAACTGGTGCGCACCATGCGTGCATCAATTTTGGTGTTGGGGCCATTACTGGCCAGGTTTGGTCGGGCTGAAGTTTCATTGCCAGGTGGTTGTGCAATCGGCGCACGACCTGTGGATTTGCATATTAAGGGTATGCAGGCATTGGGTGCAGATGTACAGGTTAAAAATGGCTATATCATTGCTGAAGCCAAACGCTTGCGTGGCGCGCGCATTGTGATGGATACAGTAACAGTGACTGGTACTGAAAACATCATGATGGCAGCGAGCTTGGCTCAAGGTACCACCATTATCGAAAATGCCGCACAGGAACCAGAAGTGCTGGACCTGGCAGATTGCTTGAATGCGATGGGAGCACAGATCAGTGGGGCCGGTACTGATACTCTGGAAATTCAGGGTGTTGATAAGTTACATCAAGCGACACACACGGTGCTCCCCGATCGTATCGAAACCGGTACCTATCTGGTGGCCGCAGCAATTAGCGGCGGCAAATTAAAACTGCAGCGTACCCGTCCAGATACCCTGGATGCCGTGTTGGCCAAACTGCAGGAGAGCGGTGCGTACCTGAATGTTGGTGATAACTGGATTGAGGTCGATATGCAGGGAAGACGCCCGCGCTCGGTGGATATCACCACGGCACCCTATCCAGGTTTTCCAACCGATATGCAGGCACAGTTTACTGCATTAAATTGTATTGCAGAGGGCACATCTGTGATTTCTGAACGGGTGTTTGAAAACCGCTTTATGCATGTTTTGGAATTACAACGGCTGGGCGCTGATATTCAGCTACGAGGTGGTAATGCCATTGTCAAAGGCGTTAATAAACTGTCGGGTGCGCCATTGATGGCGACAGATTTACGTGCTTCTGCCAGTTTGGTATTGGCCGGTTTGGTTGCTGAAGGTGAAACGCGGGTAGATCGGGTTTATCACATTGACCGGGGCTATGAGAATATTGAAGAAAAGCTATCGAGTGTTGGTGCAGATATTCGCCGATTGACGGCTGATTTTAGAGAGCAAAAAAGCGCCGTCGCTTAGCAGGAAAACCCACCCGGGCATTGTTTGTCACAATGCCCGGCAAGAAAGTCGATGATCAGCGTGCCTGGGAAGGGTTCACGCCCATTTGTTGCAGCTCGCTAGACGCGCGTTGTGCCACTTCACCGCCTGATTGACTGGCCGTCTGCAAATATTGAATGGCTTGCTGCCGATTACCGGCACGTTTTTCCAGCAATCCTAACTGATAAAAACCAACGCCAGTCGGCAGCATTTGCAGGCTGGATTGCAAATCGTTGCGTGCACCGCTCATGTTGTTGCGGCGCTGGCGGATAATTCCGCGACGCAAAGGCAGGTAGAACCACTTTGAATTTCGGGCAATGGCCTGATTGTAGAAATTTTCTGCGCTGCGCAGGTTATCGCGGCCTGCGGCGGCATCGCCACGCAGGGCATAAAAGTTGGCTTCTTTGGGTTCGATCTGAATGGCTTGTCGAGCGAATTGATCAGCCTGATTCCAGTTGCCCTCCCGGGCTGCGGCCAGACCTTTCTCGTAAGCCTCGTAGGCGGGCTTTACCCGTTTGATGTAGCCAACTCTTTGTTGGTACCTTTGCCGGCCCAGATTGCCATTGCTGGGCAGCTCAGTCGCGGTTTGTTTGTTTTTTGCAACGCGCTCTTGAGAAGGTGGATGCGAAGCAAACAGCCCACTGATCCAGTCTTGGTTGCGACCTGCGGACAAACGCACGAAAGTTTCCTGCAAGTCAACAGCGCCTTGCGGATCGTAACCGGCAGCCGCCATGTAACGCATGCCATAGTAATCCGATTCTAGCTCGGCATTACGACCATAACGTGTGCTAATCAGCTGTGCGCCTATACCGGCACCAAGCGCAGCGATCTGGCCATATTGTTCACCTTGCAAAGCGATACTGGTGCCAGCGACAACGCCTTGTAACAGCGTGCCGCGTGATTGTGCCTGGGCACCGTGTCGAGCGGCGGAGTGGGTGACTTCATGCCCCAATACTGCAGCCAGCTCAGCTTCAGAATTTAGCTCGGTCAATAAACCACGGTTAATGGCAATCTTGCCACCCGGTAATGCCCAGGCATTGGGTACCGAACTGTTTAACACGGTGAACTCATAAGGCAGTTTGTTTTCTGCATGCTGGGCAACACGTTGACCGACTTCATCGACATATTCGCTCAGTACCGGGTCAACCTCGTATTCGCCACCCTGACTTTGCAATGAGGGTTGGTATTGTTGTACGCCAATCTGCTGATCCCAGCTATTGGGTACCAAAATCAGGTTGCTTTTTCCGGTGACCGGATTGGTCGCGCAGCCACCGAGTAACAATAGACCACCGGCTAGAATGGCCAGCAACAGGTGTTTGGAGGAGAGTTTGTTGTTATTTGCAGACATGACAATACCCCGGCATATGAAAACGTTTCAATTATTCTACCCTGATTAAATCACAGGTTCTGCAAAAACAGTGTTTGGAGATGTTTCAGGAACGTTCGATAACACCACAATTCATGCTGGGGGACTGGATAGACTCAATGGCTCGCAGGTCTAGTTGTAAAATGTCTCCGCTTTTACGGGTTTTTCGCACTCGGATGGGTAACCAGTCAATTTTCTCCGCATGCCAGGTCCATACTTTCTTATAAGTGTCTGGCAATATGCCTTGGTACACACGGGTATCCAGCGATCCACAGGAGGTATCCAGCTGTTCATTGTCTAAAATCTGATAGCTGTAAGTATCGATAGAATCGTTGTCGACCACATTGGCCACTAACCACGGACGTTGATTGGCAGCCGATTTGGCCAGTACCAAATAAATACTGAGGGAATCCAGTTCATCACCTTCCAGTGTTTTGGACCATTTATCACCTTCTTCATCGACGTATAAGGTATCTTTTTGCCAGTCAAAATCGACTTCCCAGTTGTCTTTTTTAAATAACAGTTTTTCTTCTTTTTCGTAATGAAGCGAACGTGTTTGGCCATTTTCGATGCTAAATCGTGCCAGTTCGCGACTTCTTGCTCTGGCAAAACCCGCTGCACCTTTGGTGGCTTTACTTCTTAATCGCACCTCAAAACTATCGGTATCGGTCTGCTCCAGTTCCATCTCGGCTTCGCCGATGTACTTGTTATTCAATGACACATCAAACTGTGCATAAAAAGGCTGCAAAGAAGTTTGAGCGCTATCGGTTTCGGCTTTTTCTATGTCCGCGTTGTGGGTGCTATTGGCTATGATTTCGTCATTTAATACATCACCGTTGTCGCTGACATGCTCGGCAGTTGTTTGCGCAAAGACGCTGCTGCCAATACCGACCAGCAATAGACAGCAGATAATCGTGTTTAGAATATTTAGATTCATTCTATTGGCTCTTATTGTTCTCACGTAATGGTTTAAGATTGTTTATTAAAGGTCAGGTTCAACCCCTGACCCAATATCAAAGGGGCTCGTAAGGGCTGGTTTTCAAAATAGATTTGACCAGATTCTACTTGGATAGCACCCACAGCAAAAAGTGCTGTTACAGCCTGTAACAGCCTATGTTCATGTGGAGCCAGCCGCTGTGCCAGAGTCTCTGCGGTGTCATTGGCATTAACTGGCATGCGATATTGGGCAATGACCGGACCGCTATCCAGTTCTGGTTCAACCAGGTGTACACTCGCGCCATGTTCTACATCACCCGCTTCCAGTACTCGGTGATGTGTGTCCAGCCCCGGGTATTTTGGCAGCAGGGAGGGGTGCAGATTGATGATTTGTCCGGCGTATTGCTGTACAAAATCACTGGACAGCACTCGCATAAACCCCGCCAGAATAATCAGCTCTACTTTGGCAGCATCAATGGCTCGTATGAGATCGTGCTCAAAAGCCGTCTTATCCACGTATGAGCGGTGATCGATAATGTGAGTTTTTAGGCCATACTGCCGTGCGTGGCGAATGCCGGGTGCAGCCGGTTGGTTGCTGATAACGGCCTGAATTTGGATATTCAATTGCTGGTTGGCCGCTGACCTGGCCAGCGCTTCTAGGTTGCTGCCACGGCCGGAAATCAATACAGCTACAGACAGTGGAGCGGTTGCCATACTACGATTTGCCAGAAGCTGTGGAAGTGGTTTTAAACCAGGCTGACACGTGGCGAGTCAGAGGTTTCTTTAACTTGACCAATGGGCCAGCATGTCAGTGACAGATGGCTCTGCCATTCATCAATACTGTGTTCAGGCACAATCAACACAAAGCCGATGCCACAGTTAAACGTCCGCAGCATTTCCTGATCGGCGATATTGCCATGCTGCTGCAGCCAGTCAAACACTGGCGGGCGGGGCCAGCTGTTTTGAACAATGTCGATTCCCAGGTTTTCAGGTATCACCCGGGTAATATTTTCCATCAACCCACCGCCGGTGATATGCGCCATGCCGTGCACTGGCAGACTGTTCAGTAAAGGCAGGATATGAGGTACATAGATCGTGGTGGGTGCCAGTAAGGCTGCACCCAGCTGGGTATCACCCAGATCATCATTAGCTGATGCTTTGCTGCGCTCCAGTACTTTGCGTATCAATGAGTAGCCATTGCTGTGAGGGCCTGAACTGGCGATACCCAATAACCAGTCACCGGCTTTTACCTGGCTGCCGTCAATAAGCCTGTCACGCTCAGCCACACCCACTACAAACCCGGCCAGGTCAAAGTCACCCGGCTCATACATGCCAGGCATTTCGGCGGTTTCACCACCAACCAGCGCGCATCCAGCCTGTTCACAGCCTTTGGCAATGCTGGTGATGACTTCGGAGGCTTGTTCCAACTCCAGTTTTCCACAGGCAAAATAATCCAGGAAAAACAATGGTTCAGCACCTTGTACCAGAATATCGTTGGCGCACATGGCGACCAAGTCGATACCGATACCGGAATAATCGTTGAGCTGTCTGGCCAGTAATAGCTTGGTGCCTACACCGTCTGTGCCGCTGACCAGTACCGGTTTGCTGTAACCCTCGGGCAACTCAACCAGTGAACCAAAGCCACCAAGTCCGCCCATCACCTCACGGCGCATGGTTGCCTTGACCGCAGGTTTAATGCGTTCAACCAGCGCGTTGCCGGCATCAATGTCTACACCGGCAGCCCGGTAATCCAAAGGGGTGTTTGATTCGTTCATGAGTATCAGGGCTTAATCAGGAAAAACTGGTTCTGGATGCGCAGTACAACGCCGTCGGGGAGTATTTCATGGATCCACAGTTCGCGTCCAATGGGTAAACCTTCGCGCCCGCGGAAGCCATTGATGAGTGCATAACGCTTATCAGGTTCATCAGAGTAAAAATGGACACTGATCTGTGGCCTAATCACTTCCCGGCGGATGTCCACTGGTAAATCATCGTAACTCTGTAACTGATCGTAAGGGGGTACGCTTACGCCTTGTGGTAAAGGTGGCGGGACGAAGCTGAAGTTCGCATCTTCTGAGCTTTCCTGGGTAATGGCTGCCGGGCAAATAAGCAGACTACTAACCAGCGCGAATACTCGGATTCTGACACCAAAATTTTTTAAATAGGCAAGGCACATATCAACTAGCGGCAGTGGTACACTTCCAGTATGGACAATAATTAAGAGAATATGATGCAAGATACATTGACACGCACTAGATTCCAAGCTTTGCTGGATCAACCCGTGCAATTATGTCTGGGAGAAACACAACTGGATGCCAAGGTGACTGAAGTGAATGCACACAATCGCCATGGTGATTCCGAACGAGATCCTTTCTCGGTGATATTTGTTACTGACAGCGGAGAAAATCACGGCCAGCAGATTTACACGCTGAAATGTGATGAACTGGGTGAGCTGGAATTATTCCTGGTGCCATTGGGACCCAAAGGGGATGGCATGAGTTATGAAGCAATAGTCACATAGCTGACAGTCGTTAAAGTTCGTCAGATACAGCGGCAGTAACTTGCTGCAGCTGAAACCTGTCTAATGTCTAAAGGAACTTAAAGTCCGAGAGTGTGGGTCTGCAGTCTTACCCGCTGTGTGAGACTAACTTTTGATGGGCGACCATTCCATTAAGTCATAAACGCCCTGGTCTTCAAGCTGTCGAAAACCCAGGCGGATATACAAACGCATTGCCGGGTTGTTTTTTTCGACATGAATTTTGACAGGCAAATCACTGTTCTGGGCTTCTTCCAGCAGATCTTCCAATAATGCCGCACCCAGCTTTTTACCTCGTGCCGCAGGTAGCAGGGCAATATCGATCAAACGGATTTCATCTTCACGACGGTCAATATAGATACGCCCGATGGGTTCGTCCGATTGCTCGATGACCAGGTATTCTGCTGTTTTGAACTGTTCCTGATAGTACTTATGCTGGGCTTCGAATTGCATTTGCAGGAACTGTTGCTTTTGCTCATCCGACCAATCAGGAATTTGCCCAACTTCTTCAGCCCGGGTGCTGGCATAGAGCTGTGAGAGAAAAGGCAGGTCTTTGTCTGTGATCGGCCTGAAGCCGATCACAGGAGGGAGGCGTTTTGACGCGCCTGTAAAGGCACGCATCAGCCGGTATGCAGATTGATAACGGCTTCCAGCGTGTTTTTATCAGAGGCTGAAGGCTGCATATGCAGTAACACTTCCTGGCCGTCACTGGCGGTCAGTAAATAAATGTCTTCTGTTAAGTCAGTCGCTTGTGCGGCATTAAAGCGAACGAAAAACTGTTCGCCCTGACCGGCGGTATCGACTGTCTTCAGTTGAGCCTTGATGCGCGTCTGGTTGGTCGTTCCCTGGATAGAGAACGATTGATCCACACGAGCCTCGAAAGCCTGTTGATGCAAATGTGGCAAAGCCACGGGTTTACTGGTTGCAGCCGTGGCAGAAAGACCACTACCTGTCAGTATCGTACCAGCAGCCAGGCTGGCGGAAAAATCTCGTCTTTTCATAATATTTCTCTCCAGTTAACTGCGTGATGGATACAAACCGACCAAAGCAATGATGAAATTCATTGCTATGAAAGGCTGCAGGTTATTGTGTGCCTGGCTGCCACCGGTATCCGGTAAAGCATTGCTGTTCAAGTCCACCAGATTGGCAGTGGAGTTCTGCTGATAGCTGAATGCACCGCCAGAGCGTGCCAAAGCATTATTTGATGGATTGAGGCTGTCACCCGACTCGGTTTCGGCTTGCATGGTGTGTGTGTGCGAAGGCATTTGAGCTTCGGTTAAGGTCACGGTTTCCACACCGCCTCTTTGACCCAGACGCCTGGATGTCAAACCGGGTCCCCGGCCTGGATGCATCGCCGTGCGGCCTTGAAGGTCGGGCAGGGCGGTCGTAGACCGGCCATCACCACCATAGGTGGTACCGATTAATGAAAATAAAGCGGTGTTTTGCGCTACCGGCAATAATTGGCCATTACAAAAAGCCCAGCCGCGAGGAGCAAAATTACCAGCGAATATTCTTATTTCTGCAATAAATGGTTCTGACATGGTAACTCTCCTCTATTGACGTGACGGGTAAATGCCAAACAAAGCAATAATGTAATTAATGCAAAGAAACGGCATAAGATTGGTATGGCTGCGTGACCCGCCGGTATTGGTCACCGCGGTGCTGGCCATGCCCTGCACTGGGGTTTCCGTGATGTAGAGGTCAACCGTTGGTGTCTGTGCCAGCAGATTACCCGAGGCGTTAGGGGTGTTGGCATTCTGGCCGATTGCCTGCATGTCATGGGTGTGGCTGGGTAACTGATTAACCGTCAGCGTGACGTTTTCTGCACCGCCTTTGGCGCCCAGTCGTCGCGGTGACAAACCGGGGCCTGAACCCGCATGGATCGGTATCCGTCCACGCAAATCCGGCAAGCCAAACGTGGTTCTACCGTCACCACCATAAATGGTTCCCAATAAACTGAACAAGGCATCGTTTTGCGAAACAGCCAGTAACTGGCCATCACAAAATGCCCAACCGCGCGGTGCAAAATTGCCCGCGAACATACGAACTTCACCTACAAATGGTTCTGACATGATCTGCCCTCCTAGTTACGTGATGGGAACAAGCCCTGAAGGGCAATGCAAAAATTAATAGCCAGGTAGGGCTGCATATTTTCATGTGCCTGACCACCACCGACATTGGCGATAGTACCGCTGCGCATGCTAACCAGATCACCTGCAGAGGTGAACGAGCGATAAGCTTCATTGGTCGAGCTGGCCAGCACATTCCGGTTGCTGCCCTGCACTGGCAGCGGGCTATCACCGGCTGCAGATGAAGCTCTTGCTGTATGGGTGTGCTGAGGCATTTCATTACCGGCCAGCGTATGTGTCTCCTCGCCGCTTTTTTGTCCCTCTCGGTGGCCATTGCCAACATGTATTGGCGTGCGGCCACGCATATCCGGTAACGCAAAACTGGTACGACCATCTCCCCCGTAGGTAGTGCCCAGCAGTGAATACAAAGACTGATTCTGGTTAATAGGCAAAATCTGCCCATCACAGAACGCCCAGCCTCTGGGGGCAAAATTAAAGCCCACGATTCTGACTTCTGCTAAAAACGGTTCCGACATTGCTTCCTCCTATAAGTAGTTGGATAAGGCGTATCTATACCCCGATAATCATGGCAGTTAACACACCCTGGTAGTAAGCAGCCGGGCCAGCACTTGGTTAGTTATTAGATGCGCCGCCCTGGCTGCTAATTCTGTTAGCGAGTCAATTCATAACAAATTGTGCACGCTTTTTTTGCATAACGGCCATTCTCATGGCGCGATGTGAAACCCAGTCATTCAGAAAGGGTTTCGCTATGCCTGTTTCTTATTGTATTTGTCTCGCTCACAATACCGGGGCTGCGCAACTGGCGACGTGTGTGTAATTCACAATACGCCCCGCTGTGCGGACATTGGCCGTACCGGTATTGGTATCGGTAATAAACTCTTCAACCTGGGTGGCAACGGTACCATTGCAGGCAGAACCGCCACAGTCAGAGTCGTTAAGGCCTTCGAGCTGGAAGGTGGTTCCGGTTCGTTGTTGTAGCTCATAACCCTCATCGAAAGCCAGAGTGGTCGAATCATTATTGCCACCGCCGCCGGCAGCCGCGAGGTTTTCGATATCCAGGCAGACCGTATTGGCGCTGGCCGGGTTGCTGTTGCCTGATTCAACCCTGATGCCATCAGCTGCAAACGGGCCAGGCATTTCAACCAGATTGTCTTCGATGGTGATATCCAGGCTGGCAACGGATACTCTAGCTACGGCCTGAATACCAAAGGGGTTATTAAAGCCTTGGATAGTATTGCCGTCGACCAGTACCCTGGCGTTTGGTCCGGCACCTGCATCGCCTTCAGAAATAATACGAACGCCATTACCGGTATTGGTACCGTCAATATTTGGATTGTTCACCAATTGACCATCGACAGAACCATTACCCACACCGTGAGCGATATTAATGATATTGCTTTCATGATCGGTAAAGTCCGGGTTGTTATTAATGTCAAAAGACATGGTTGCAGCGCCGGAACCACTGATGTTCAGTCCAATGTTGTTGGAATCGAAGGTGCTGTTGGTTATCACCGATTCCACACTGGAGTTATTGCCGGCATCAGCTTGGAGACCATCGCTACGACAGTCGGTACAGTTCATGCCATTGACATCAATGCGCATATTGGCGGTTCCCAATCCACCGAAGAAAATACCATCGGCGCCGGTGCCATTGAACTCGTTATCACCAAAGTTGCTGTTAAGCACCGTTAAAGTATCGGGTATACCCGGTATCGCATTGGTTGCGATGGTATTTTCAATATTGACATTGAACTCAGCCGAGCGGGTGACGCTGCTGTTGTTGATCATATTGCCGGTGCCGAACATGCCATCGATATCGATACCATTTTCGCCTACAGCATTACCTGCGTTGATCACAACCGAGTTTTGCAACGCCAGGTTGATGACACTGATTCCCTGAATGCCATCATCGCCGGTATTTTGAATCCGGGCACAATTCAGGCTGACGCCACCAACGGTCATCAAACTGATTGCCGCAGCGGTGGTGTTTTGAATAATGCCTCCCGAACAATTGGCTGCACTGGCTGCAGTACAGGTACAAGTGCCGTTACCGGTTACACTGAACGTGCCTATACCGGTGTTGTTGAGCACAATACCATTGGTTGAGCCATTGGAAGACACTGACTGCAAAGCAAACCCGGTATTGCGAATCAAGACGCCATTAATATTGACAGCGGTACCTGTTGTGGTTGTGATGCTGCTGCCCACACCGGTCGCATCAATGGAACCGCCATTGGTGGCAGTAAAGGCGTTATTGGTGCCGGTATTCAAAGTCATGGTGCCAGAGAAGAAGAAACTGGTGCCCGCGTTGTTGTTCAGGAAAACGCCCACACCGGTATCATTAATCGGATTAAATACAACATTGCCGCCGGTATGCCCGGTCACTACAACTGCCCGGCCTGCAGTGTTGTTGATCATGCCGCCATAGGTGACGCCATCACTGCCACCTGTGATCACAAATGCATCACCGGTGGTGTTTTGGATAGTCCCGCCACCTGAGCTGATAAAACCGGAGACATTGGTCAGATTGACCCCTGTGGTGGTGTTATTGGCCGATACGCTGCTGAAGTTAAAGCCATTGAAAGTGGTATTGCTTAGATCCAATGCTGGCCCACCGACGGTCTGCACTGTAACAGGGGATGGTGGGCTAATGGTTACCGTGCCGCTGTTATTAACCACAAAGCCGGCGCCATTGGTGGTCTGCAGGGTGGCAAAATCGCCAAAGTTAAGCACGCTGGCACCGACATTGTTTTGTAACAAAACACCGTTCTGACCGGGACTTTGAATGGACGTGCTGGTGGCCGTCAAATCGGCCAGGCCAAAGTCCTGAATGTCGATGACATTCGGCAAATTACTGCTGGTTGAGGTCAACGCGCCAAATGCGGCACCCAAAATACCACCGCCAGCGCCATTGATATCCAACAGACCACCGGTGCCGGTAATGTCTACCTGGCTAATGGCCAGCGTGCCGCTTGAAGTACCAAAAATACCAAAGGCAGTGGTATTACCAATGTTTAAACCGCGGATAGTGCTGTTGGCCGCCACGTTGATGGCATTGGTGCCTGCTGCTGTGGTACTGATCACAGGATCCGCGCCATTCAGGCCTGGACGGGCTGCGCTGCCTGCCGGTGGTGTAATAGCGGTAAAGGCATCGAAACCAACACCGGAAGTGCCTTGGCCAAACAGTGTCTGGTTATTCAGCAGTGCGAAACTGCCGGTGTAGCTGCCACTGAACATAAAGATAAAGTCGCCTTCTGCCGGGTCGGCTGTACCACCGCCACCTTGCAGCGCATTGAATGCGGCAATACCGTCAAATGGATCTGACAAGCGGCCGCTACCGCCGGCAGTGGCATCGTCATCAATAAACCATATGGTGTTGCCTGATACAGTCACGGTTGCCGTGCCGGTATCCGAGCCAGCGCTATTGGTGATCGTATAGTCAAAGGTATCGTCACCGGTAAAGCCCGCTGGCGGATCATAAGTGAAACTGCCATCAGCTGCGACGGTGACTTCACCGCCATTAGCAGAGTTGGCGTCAAATGAGGTCACAGTAATCGTGCCGCCACCATCATCGTCATTGCTTAACAAGCCTGTAGCGGCAGCAGCACCAATGGATATGTTGGGGGTTGCCGTAAAGCTGTCATCTGTTGCGGTTGGTGGAACAGCAGTGATGACTTCAATCGTGAAGGATTGTGTCGCAGATGTATCCACACCGCTATTGGCCGTGCCGCCATCGTCTGACAGGTTCAGCATGATGGTTGCTGTGCCTGGATTGACCAGAGCAGGGTCGGGTGTATAGGTGAGTGTGCCGTCACTGGCCACTGCCGGCTGTACAGTAAATAAGCCGGGGGCAGAGTTATTCAGAATATTGAAGGTCAGTATCTGTCCTGACTCATCGATTGGGCCGGCTGAAATAGCGGTAGCCCAGGGGTTGATGGTTTGCGGACCATCACTGTTGTTGACCATCTGATCGGGACCAACCACAAAGCTTGGAGCATCATTAACCGGTAAAACGGTGATGGTGAAAGTCTGAGGGTCAGACGTATCATCACCACTGTTGGCAGTACCGCCATCGTCCATCAACTCAACCGTAATATCGGCCATGCCGCTGACATCAGCAACCGGTGTATAAGTTAACGTGCCGTCGGCTGCCAGTGCTGGACCGGCACTGAACAAACCAGCATTGGTGTTATTGGTGATATTGAATGTCAGCATTTGCCCATTTTCATCGGTCGGGCCAGCGCTGATGCCTGTGGCAAAGCCTGCTACCATTTGCGGGCCAGCATCTTCCGGTACATCCGGTGCCACACCCGCGGTGAATGCCGGTGTGTCATTAACGGCCGTGACCGTGATGGTGAACATTTGTGGAGGCGAGGTATCATCGCCGCCGTTATCAGTGCCGCCGTCGTCCATCAGTTCAACAGTAATCACTGCCGTACCGTTGGCGTCATCCGCAGGCGTATAGGTTAAATCACCGGAAGCGGGGTCAATCGCCGGTGCTGCGCTGAACAATGCCGCATTGGAGTTATTGGTGACATTAAACGTCAATACCTGCGTGTTTTCATTGGCCGGGCCGGCACTGATGCCTGTGGCAAAGCCAGCGACTGTTTGGGCACCTGCATCTTCAAGAACCGTTGCCGGATCACCCGCCAGGGTAAACTCAGGCTCATCATTGACAGGGGTCACATTGATGTCAAACATCATGGGGCCAGAGGTGTCGACGCCACCGTTATTGGTGCCGCCATCATCGGTGAGCTCAATAGTAATCGTGGCACTGCCGTTTTCATCATCGGCGGCTGTGAAAGTCAATGTGCCATCCAGGGCTAAATCAGGCGCAACACTAAACAAACCTGGGTTGCTATTGTCAGTGATGGTCAGTGTCAATACCTGAGTATTTTCATCAGGTGGGCCGGCAAGAATATCGGTAGCAAAGGCTGCTATGCTTTGTGGGCCAGCATCCTCAAGTACGTCAGCATCACCGGTGATAGTAATCGTCGGAGCGTCATTGACAGCGGTAACGATAATGTCAAAGCTCTGTGGTGCTGAGGTATCCATGCCACCATTCGCGGTACCGCCATCGTCCATCAACTCAACAGTAATCGTGGCCATACCGTTGGCATCATCGGCTGCCGTGAAGTCCAGTGTTCCATCGGCTGTCAATGTTGGAGCAACAGCGAATAAGCCGGCGTTGTCATTGCCGGTGATGTTAAATGTCAGTGCCTGCCCGGCTTCATTGGGTGGACCAGCGCTGATGGCGGTGGCAAATCCTGGCATGGATTGCGGGCCGGCATCTTCCAGAACGGTGGTGTCAGCCGGGACGGTAAAGCTGGGTGCATCATTCACTGAGTCGACAGTGATTGTCACGGTAGCTGGATCAGAGTCTAAAAACCCATCGTTAGCGAAATAGGTAAAAGTGTCAGTACCGTTAAAGTCGGCGATCGGGGTGTAATCAAAACTGCCATCGGCATTCAGTGTAAATGCCTGAGCGTTGGCTGGGCCGGTATCCAAAACAGCAGTGATGGGGTCGCCATCAGGGTCGCTATCGTTAGCCAGTACACCGGGTGCGGCGACGTTAAGTACATCATCTTCAAGTACATTGAATGCATCGTCAGCGGCCATTGGCGGCTGGTTTTCCAAATCGGTCACATCTATCCGGAAAAACAATGTGCCATTTTCCTGAGCGGCAAAAAATGCCTGAATATCGTTGCCAAGGGCTCCATTGGTGGAATCATTGGCCGGGTCAGTGGCGTCGGGGTTAACACCGCCCCAGTCGGTGACTTGCCCATCAACAATAAAACTGGCGGCAAATACGATACCGGATGCAGCCAGCAGGCTGATGCTCAGCCAGCGGCGCTGCCGGCCACGTATCGTGATAACTGCAATGGCAGCAACCAGCAACAATAAACCAAAAATACCCAAAGCAGGGACAGCAATGGGGATAAAGATCAAAATCGGGTCACTGCCCGCCATGCCTGTGGTGGTTTCCAGTAAATCGGAACCAACACCATCGTCACCAACGACAGCAACCTGTATAGCAGCATTGGTGAGTGGTGCCAGGCTGTTGAGTGAGGCGGAAAGCTCGACCACATCGGTGCCGTTGACACCATTGTTCAGACCTACGTCATGTCCGCCCGTTGAAGTGCCACCGGGAACAAAGCCAGTAGCGCCTTCGCACAATGCGACATTCACTTCTGTCACTGTCAGTGTAGTGCTATCAACAGTGGCGCGTACACGGCGTTCAAAACCGCCAATCGAGCCTTGGGCTGTGGGGTCTGCATCGCAACCTGTGGCGCTATTGTTGTCAGTATTCAGCAGTACATCATAGTTGACGAGCTGGGCTTGTGCGTGTGAAGAAAACAGTAAAAAAAACAGCCCAAGAAAACCAAGGCGAACAGATAAAGACTTACTTTGCATGGATAACCCCGTGTTAATTGTCCCAAAAATTAAGAAGTTTGCTGGTTGCTCTATTTATGTTAAGAATTGTTAACAACTCGTTGAGCATTATGCATGAAAAGTGCTGTGATGTCTTGATTTTTAAGCGATTAACGGCTCAGCTGGGCGTAAACCTGCAAAAGCATTGCTTGTCTGGAAGCTGTTCGACGCATATAAACTCACGATACGTTAATATGCGCACACACCGAGAAGATCTGAAGGCATACCTATGCTGCGAATGCAGATGATGCAAAACCCAATAAATAAAATGATGGTGACCGTCACTATATTGGTGGCTGGCTTTGTTGCACCCTACCTATGGGCGGCAGGCGATAACCTGTTTGAGGCGGCCATTTCAGTGACACCAGAGACTGAGCAGGCAGAGCAAATAGGGCAGGCATTGGATGCGGTACTGGTTAAACTGACAGGTCGCCGGGATAGTCCTTCAGACCCACGCCTGTCCAACCTGCGCGCTGATCCGCAAGCGCATTTGCTTAGCTTTAGCTATCAGGAGCAATTAATACCGGATGGCCGGTTTGGCCAGCGGCAGGTTTTGCTCAATGCGCAGTTTATACAGCGCAATATTTTACAGGCGTTACAGGATCAAGGGATAGAACTATGGAGCCTGGAGCGCCCCGAAGTGTTGCTGTGGCTGGCGATAGAAGACGAACAAAGACAACGTGACATGCTGGCGGGAGATGATCGCCAACACCGGTTTGTATTGGAACAGACCGCCAGTCAGCGTGGTTTGCCTCTGGTACTGCCTGTTCAGGATCAAACTGACTACTCACTGGTTGATGCCGACACGATCTGGGGCGGCTTTTATGAAAATGCTGCCCAGGCCAGTGAGCGCTATGCGACCGATCGATTTGTGATTGCTGCAGCCAGTCAGCGCACTGGTCAGGCCGGAGCCAGTGTGTGGCAGGTACGCTGGCGTTTGCCGGACGATGAATCTGGCCTGGAAACCTTTGTCAGCCGCGGTGCCGATTTGTCAGAAGCTTTAGGCAGAGGCATTCATTTGTTGGCTGACCGCATTGCGGCCCGTGCAATGATTCAAAGCAATACAGAAACATCCGGTGTTGTGCGAGTAGTGCTGCAGAATATTCAGTCCCCCGCCCAGTTTGCAGCAGCGATGATGTCTTTTAAACAGATGAGTCAGGTGCAAGATGTCACATTGCTGCAGGCAAATGACAATGATATTGAGTTATCACTGTCGCTGAGTGCTTCGCGTGATTGGCTGCTGCGGGCTATTCGGCTTGCGGATGATTTGAGTGTGGATACTAGAGGCACTGGCAGCAATGGTGAATTACGGGTTAATGTAGCACCACAATGAGTACCATACGCCAACATATCCCTAATGTTTTAACGGTGTTCCGATTATGCATGGTGCCTGTGTTGAGCTGGCAGATTGTGGCTCAGCACTATTTAACGGCGCTGGTGGTTGCGGTTGTTGCTGGTTTTACCGATGCTGCTGATGGCTATCTGGCCAAGCGGTTTGGTTGGGTTAGCCGCATTGGCAGTATTCTTGACCCTTTGGCAGATAAACTGCTGATGATAACCGCTTTTGCTGCACTGGCTTGGGTCGGTCTTTTACCCTGGTGGTTAATTGTGCTCACCTTTGTGCGTGATACCACCATTATTACCGGTGCTGCGGTGTATCACTATACCGTCGAAAAAGTGGATGCTGAACCGACCTTGCTGAGCAAATTAAATACCACCATGCAGGTCGTTTTGGTGGCGGTAACTCTGGTGCAGGCTTGTTGTTTTGCAGCGGCCAGTGGGTGGGTAACACCCTTGATTTATACAGTGGCAGCATTAACCACCATCACATTGGCGCAATATGTCTGGATTTGGTCACGACGGGCGATTAGGTTTAAGCGGGATAACGCTTAATACAAGAGTTAAACCATGACTACCGATAATAAACAGAATTTCGATTGGGATTACTTGCCATGGCTGTTGTTTGTGGTGCTGACCGGCTGGTTTATCTGGCTGCTGGCACCGATTCTTACCCCATTTGCGGCCAGCGCGTTATTGGCTTATTTAGGGGACCCTCTGGTCGATCGATTGGAAAAGTTAAAGCTCAGCAGAACCTTATCGGTGGTTATCGTGTTCACCTTGATGAGCATGATAATGGTGCTATTGTTATTGGGCTTGATTCCATTACTGGAAGGCCAGATAAATTATTTAATTCAGCGTCTGCCCGCCTACTTTGGCTGGTTTCAGAATACTGCTATTCCCTGGATCACTACACGGCTTAATATTGACTTTACCTTACCCGAGTCTGATCAACTTTTGAGTCTGATTCAGGAACATTGGCGCAGCGCTGGCGGTATCGCCAAAACCGTTCTTGATTCCCTGTCTAAAAGCAGCATGGCTGTGATTGGCTGGCTGGTGAATTTAACATTGATTCCTGTGGTTACTTTTTATCTATTGCGCGATTGGGATGTATTAATCGAAAACATTAATAGTCTGATTCCCAAATCCATGCGCAGTACGGTTGGCGAGCTGGCCAGTGAATCCGATCAGGTGCTTGGTGCGTTTATTCGCGGTCAGTTATTGGTCATGTTGGGGCTGGGGCTGGTCTATGTCATCGGGTTATGGCTGGTTGGTTTGGAGCTGGCATTGCTGATAGGTGTGTTGGCTGGCCTGTTAAGTATCGTGCCTTATCTGGGTGCTATTGTCGGTATTGTCAGTGCCTTGGTTGCGGCCTTTGTACAGTTTGGTGATTTGTTGCATCCGGCACTGGTCGCGGCAGTGTTTATTGTCGGCCAGAGCCTTGAAGGCATGTTGTTAACCCCGCTGTTGGTCGGGGATCGTATTGGCTTGCATCCTGTGGCCGTTATTTTTGCAGTGATGGCGGGGGGCGTGTTGTTTGGTTTCCTGGGCGTGCTGCTGGCATTACCCATTGCAGCGGTATTGATGGTATTGCTGCGGCATACGCACAAGCGTTATGTGGAAAGCCGTTTGTATAAAGCCGAACCAGGCAATACTGAAAACGAGAAAAAAATCATTACCAATGATTAATCCGGTTGCAGTTTCACAAGTTAGCGCATTGTGGTTGCTGTATTTTCAGAGGTAATTCTGAATGCAAAAAGCCGATCAGCAAGTATTGGATCTGCAGGGTCCGGTAACCCCGACATTCGATAATTATATTGCCGGTCCCAATCAGGTGCTGGTTGGGATGCTGCAACAGCTCGCGCTCAGACCTGAAGGCTGGCATTATCTCAGTGGTCAGCCATCAACTGGCAAAACACATCTGTTACTGGCAGTGATGCATGCCGCAGAGCAAAATGATATCGATGTGCGTTATCTGTCATTATCGAGCGAAACGCTAACCGATGCCCTGATCAATGATTTACAGCCGCCTGAGCTGTTGTTAATCGATGATATCCAAGCGGTCAAATCATCCAGCGTTTTGCAAGAGGCCGTATTTCACTGCCTTAATCGAATGCATCAACAGAAAAGTACATTAATTATGACTTCGTGTGTATCGGTAGGTGAGCTTGATTTACAGTTGCCAGATCTTCAATCGCGACTGGCAAAGTGTCAACGACACAAAATAAAAGCACTTAATGATGAGTTATTTGCAGCGTTTATAAAAAACTATTTAAGCAGGTATGATTTGCCAATCGAGCATAAAGCGCTTGATTATTTATTCAGGCACGGCCCGCGGAATATGAAATTGCTTGTTGATTTATTGCAGGCGATTGTGAAAGTGACATTAATGGGAAAGCGGAAAATTACAACTCGGCTAATATCTGATTTGTTCAAATAATTTAAAGTGCGTAATCAGCTCGTGCGATAATTTTTTTATTTATAATTGTGTACGTAATCATTTTATTTTAATAAAAAATGATTTTTGCTCATCAGTTGTGTTTTTTGCTGTAATCAAGATAGATGCTGTGCTGCTTGGCACACGTTTTTTGTAAAGCTTCCAAGCTATTTTCGTTAACAATAATATCATCAGCAATTGCCAGTCGTTGTTTTCTGGATGCCTGGCTTGCCAGCATTTTGAAAGCCAGGTTTTCACTAATGGCATCTCTTCTGATTAACCGTTTTATCTGGGTTTCTGTTGTTACATCGATAACCAAAACCCTGTCTGCCCAGCGGAACACTTTGGTTTCAGCGTAAAGGGGTACCGCAATAATGGCGTATGAGGCTTTTGTTTCTTGTTTAGCCAGCTGTTGTATTTGGTCAATAGCCGCCTGCTCAATCAGTGGGTGCAGAATGGCTTCCAGTTGCAGGCGCTTTTTATCATCGCGGAAAATGATTTTTCGCAGTTTACGTCGGTTCAACTCACTATTTTTATCTAAAATTTCTTTACCGAATAATTTAACGATCTCTGCAAGCCCCTGACTGTCTGGCTCGACCACTTCCCGGGCGATAATGTCAGTATCGATAATGGGTACGCCGAGTTCAGCAAAGCAATCAGCTGCGGCAGATTTTCCGCTGGCAATACCGCCGGTAAGAACGACAGTAAAGATACCGGGCTTATAGGGGTTGTTGGACACGAAAGCGGTGGTGCTGGGTGATGACCAAATTAAAAATAAAGGCCCATCAGCTTATCGCCCCACAGCAGTGCAGCCCAGCCGCCTATGGCCAGAAAGGGACCAAACGGAATGGGTGTTTCTCTGCCTTTTTGACGCAGCTTTAACCAGATAATCCCAATAATTGCACCGCTGGCAGAAGCAATTAATATGACAGCCGGCAATAACTGCCAGCCCAGCAAGGCACCGAACACTGCAAGCAGTTTGAAGTCACCGTGCCCCATGCCATGCTTGCCAGTGAGTATTCGAAAAGCATGAAACACAAACCACAACACCAAATAACCGGCTGCAGCACCAATAATGGCTTCTGATGGGCTGACCATTGACCATCCCATCACACTGGCAATCAGGGCCAGCCACAACAAGGGCAGCGTCATTTGATCAGGCAAGATCTGGTGATCGATATCAATGCCGGTCAGTGCGATTAAAACCCAGGTAATAAAAATAAGTAGCGCACTGTAGATGCTCAGTCCAAAGTGCAAAACAATCACCAGACCAGCCAGTGCAGTGATGAATTCGGTCAGTGGATACCGCCAGCCAATGGCCTGCTTGCATTGCCGGCAACGACCACCCAGTATCAGATAGCTGAAGATAGGAATATTGTCGAACCCTTTGATCGGTGTTTGGCATTTAGGACAGTGCGAGGCAGGCCAGACCAGTCCTGGCGGTTGTTGTTTTTCTGCAGCCTCGCTTATTTTCTCCGCAGCATCCGGCTGCAGTAACAGCTGGCATTCGGTTTTCCAGCCATGCATCAACCGACGTGGGTAGCGCCAGATGACGACATTCAGAAAACTGCCAACAATCAGGCCAAGTGCAACCACCCCGGTATAAAGCAACCAGGGCTGTGCCTGCAGTAATTCAATCATTGTGGATATTCTGCTTAGATAACCGCAGCAAGTTTAAAGATTGGCAAATACATGGCAACAACCATACCGCCGACCAGGCCGCCGACGACCACAATCACCAAAGGCTCCAACAGGCTGCTCAAGGCATCCACTGCATTGGTGACTTCTTCTTCGTAGAACTCTGCAACCTTATTCAGCATTTGATCCAATGAGCCGGCTTCTTCACCAATAGCGGTCATTTGTACCACCATGGAGGGGAAAACGTTGGTCTGCTGCATCGCCAACTGTAATTGGTGACCCGCAGCGACATCTTCGCGGACCCGTAAAACGGCTTCCTTGAACACCTGATTGCCGGTGGCGCCCGCTACTGTACGCAGTGCATCAACCAGCGGTACGCCCGCAGCAAAAGTAATACTTAAGGTACGCGCGAATCGCGCCAATGCGGCTTTGCGCAGGATTTCACCAACAATTGGAATTCTGAGTGAAAGGCGATCCAGAAAATGCTGAAATTTATGTGAGCGTTTTTTCAGCATGATAAAACCGGTGATAAAACCGATAATGCCGATAAAGTATAAAAACCCGTGTGTGGTCAAGGAGCGTGACATGCCAACGACCAGCTGGGTAAAGGCTGGCAGGTCTGCGCCAAAACTGGCAAAAATAGCTTCAAATTGAGGGATTACTTTGATCAGCAATAGTGCTGATACGCCAATAGCAACCGCGACAACCGCAGCCGGGTAGTACATGGCTTTGTTGACCTTGCCTTTGATGGATTCGATGCGTTCTTTGTAGGTCGCGATGGTTTCCAGAACAGTGTCCAGTACGCCGGCTTCTTCACCTGCTTCGACCAGATTGCCGAACAGTTCATCAAAATGCTTGGGATGTTTGCGCAGTGATTCTGCCAATGTGCTACCTGATTCAACATCGGTACGGACTTTAATCAGTAGCTCTTGTAACTTCTCATTTTCAGAAGCGGTGGTAATAATATCCAGTGCCTGTACCAGTGGTACACCCGCATTAAGCATGGTAGCGATCTGGCGGCTGAAAATGGAAATGTCTTTGGGTTTGACGCGCTGACCGAGATTGTAGCTTTTGGGTTTGCGACGTACGCGAGATGGGTTAATACCTTGTCGGCGCAGTTCAGCACGCACCATATTCTGGTCACGGCCCTGACGTTCGCCTTTGAGTTTGACACCGCGTTTATCGGTGCCCTCCCATTGAAAAATAATCTGGTCTTGTGCAACGGCCATGTCTTTAATTCCTTGCTGGCTGGTTGAAATAAATCATAGCAAAACTACTGTCATTCTTTCGTGACGCGATTAATCTCTACGAGGCTGGTTATACCATCACGAACTTTATTCAATGCGGATCGGCGCAGGTCGTTATAACCTAAATCGCGCGCCAGGTGAGCCAGGTCAATCGAGCTGCCGCCTTCCAAGATTCGTTGCTCCATAGGCTCTGTAATGGGCATCACCTGGAAAATAGCGGTACGGCCTTTATAACCTTCATTGCATTGTCCACAGCCACCGGCTTCGTAAATGTTCAATCCTGCTTCAATTTCCTTATCGTTAAAGCCTATTTCCTGTAAGGCTTCAGGTGGCAGATCGACTTGCTGCTTGCAATCATGCAAGCGCCGCGCCAGTCGCTGGGCCATCACCAGATGCACTGCAGAGGTGATGTTGTAGGCGGGTACGCCCATATTGACCAAGCGGGTAACACTTTGCGGCGCATCATTGGTATGCAAGGTCGATAATACTAAGTGACCGGTTTGCGCAGCTTTGATTGCAATTTCGGCGGTTTCCAGGTCACGAATTTCCCCTACCATGATGACATCCGGGTCCTGGCGCAGGAAGGCACGCAGTGCCCGCGCGAAAGTCATGCCCTGCTTGGTGTTTTGTTGTACCTGGTTGATTCCCGGTACACGAATTTCAACCGGGTCTTCAACGGTAGAAATATTGCGACCATCTTCATTCAGAATATTCAAAGCGCTATACAGGGTAACGGTTTTACCAGAACCGGTTGGCCCGGTGACCAGAATCATTCCATAGGGCTTTTGGATGGCAGAACTAAAATCGTCCATCTGCTCTTCTTCAAACCCAAGGCTTTGAATCCCCATTTTGGCGACTGAGCCATCCAGAATACGCAGGACCACTTTTTCACCGAATAAGGTCGGACAGGTGCTGACACGAAAGTCGATAGAGCCGCGCCCAAGGTTCAACTTGATACGACCATCCTGTGGTACCCGGCGTTCGGCGATATCCAGGTTGGACATGACCTTCAGGCGTGAAGACAAGCGTGGGGCCATTTTATTGGGTGGAGATAAAATGGTTTTTAGCACACCATCCAGACGCAGGCGGATACGGTATTTGCTTTCATAAGGCTCGAAATGAATGTCCGATGCACCGCGACGAATGGCATCGACCAGCACTTTATTGACGAATTTGACGATGGGTTTATCGTCGGTAATGGAAGCGCTGGCTTCTTCCTGCTGCTTTTCAACCTCATCTTCGGTATCAAAATCCAGATCATCCAGGCCTTCTTCGCCGGCTAAATCATCAAAAATGGCATTGGACTGTTCCAGTGCCTGATCCATCGCTGATTCCACCTGACTGGCCGGTGCTACCAATGGGTGTACGCTCAGGTTGGCATTAAAGGCGATATCATTAATGGCTGCTTCATGGGTGGGATCGGCGAAAGCCACATACAGAATATTGTCTCGGCGCATCACCGGCATTGCATGATGTTTGCGCAGCAGGCTTTCTTTGACGATATCCATGGGCGCTTCGGATAGATCCAATGCGGACAAATCGACTGCTGGTACGCCGTACTCATTGGCAATAGCGATGGCCAGGCTTTCTGCAGGAATCATTGCCGCATCCAGCAAAAATCGAATGATCGATTTGTTGGCTTCACTGGCTTGCTCATTCAAACCATGCGCTTCCTCATCTTCCAGCAAACCCATGGTAGAGAGTCGACGTACCAAGCCGTTAAGCGGTGTTAATGGAATTGGATCAGAGGACATCGATTGTTTACACCCAGCTGTAGTCGAGTGCTAGTTTATCAGCGTAACGACACTCTGAACAAATATAAGCAATAGTTAATTTAAACAATTAACAACAGTTTAAATTCGACAGCCTGATGGTAAATGGGCTGTGACACCGGCGGTTAGGGTGCAATCCCATAACATTCCACTACTGGCGGCTGTGCCTGAAAGCCGAAAAGCTGGGTCAATATCGGCACCGGTATTTTTGGTCACCACATCAATAATAGGTGCTGTGCAATCACCGCTGATCACCACTGTGTCAACAAAACCATCTGGTGCTGAAGTGAAGGTGTATCCGCTGGTGGTGCTGATGTCTGTGCCCCGGTCTTCCTGGCAGACTACATCCACGGCGGCTTTGGCGGGTGTTGCAACGTACATCCCTTCTGAAACACGGGCTCGGATATTGTAGGACTGATAAGCAGGAACTGCGATAGCCAGCAGAATGGCCAAGATAGCAATAACGATCATTAATTCGATCAGTGTAAAGCCCTGTTGATTTTTAATGTCAGGTTGGAACATTGTCGACCTCCCTGGTCTTTCATTTATTGGTTTTTAGATACGAAAAAGCCCCGCAGTGCAGGGCTTTTCCATTGTTTACTTCACTAAATGTGTCTGTAAAAATTCCATTACAGGTTTACGGACGGCATTCGCGAGGTACTTCACCCTGGTTACCAGAATCATTGGTACAAACCCATTCGATTGAAGAGGTACCGGTTTCTGTTGGTGTAAAGACCAAGTTAAAGTCTGCAGCAGCGCCTGTGCCAGCAGACAGTACAGGTGCGGTTACAACGCCGGTAGCATCGGTGACAGTAATTGCGCCACAGTTAACGGTAGCTGCGCCGGTGTAGCCACTGTTGGCTGCGGTAACGCCAGCCAGGCCAGCAGGATCAGACTGAGCAGTTTCTGCAACAGACAGTTTAGCGGCAGCGGCCAGGTTGATGCATTCAGATACTTCAGCACGCACTGAGTAGTTCTGGTATGCAGGAACAGCGATAGCTAACAAGATAGCCAGAATCGCGATAACGATCATTAATTCGATCAGGGTAAAACCTTGCTGGTTATTATGCTGGTACTTCATATTGAAAACCTCCAAAAGTTGTGGTTGCTGGTTAAAAAAGTAAATCCATTACTTGTGTTCGGTGCCATCCCTGGTGGAGGCCCGCGATAACAATTATACACGTTCTCCTTACCAATGGAAGCACTTCTTCACATTTGTGAGCAAATTTTCACACGAGAGTGCTTTTAGGTCAATACCTTAAGTGTTACAGAATGATTCCTAGCGCGCGCTTGTACCTTCAAAGCCATCAGTGAAGAAAATATCTTCACCAGGGTCAACACTGCAGAAAATATTGTTGTTGGGAGAGCTGGCGTCGATTTCGGTATTATCGACAACCCGGGAAATATCTAGAGTATCCAGTGCAAATGACACCGGGGAAGTCTGTTCAAAGGTCAGCGTAATGCTGCCGGGAGCAGGAGGAGTACCACCTACGCATTGCAGCTCCAGCCCAGTATTGACGCGCAATTCATTGTCGTCAGTATCCAGGACCGCAGTCAGCAGGCTGTAGTCAGTTCCATCCAGGTTCAGCATCAATGTAGCTGATGCTGGTAAAGTGGTGCCGACCAGCATCAATAAGGCTAACTTTTTAAACATATTGTGAATACTTCCAGATTTGGGTTCTTAAAAGTGCTTCGATAAGCATAGGCTCATAGCAATTATAGTGACTCTAGGCATAAAGAAACAGTTAATTGTGATTAAAAGCGTAACGCAATGTTAAGTGGCTTGTGCAGGGTGTGCCTATGATCCACTTGCCAGACGCAGCGATTTGGGCTAAGTTGGGGGCGTGATTTGCAATATCCAGGTCCAATCTTAATACGTTATGGCAGCACTTAACAGACCATGTGCTGTGTCCAGACAGAATGTCCTGTGTCATTATTTACCATCTGCAAATCAAAATCCCTGTAACCCCCTTTATAAACTCATTGTGCCCTTGTGCGCCAGCTACCTCTGGAGGTTAGTCTATGTTTGAAAATCAGAAGGATATTATGGAACAGTTGCTGCAAAGCGATGAAAATTTCCGGCGTTTGTACAATCAGCATCAACAACTGGACAAGCGCGTTGACGATGCAGAGGCCGGGTCCGAACCAATGGATGATCTGGCATTGAACGCCATCAAAAAAGAAAAACTAATGACCAAAGATCATCTGGCGCGTATGATACAGAATCATAAAGCTCAAGCGGTGGTCGGTTAGGCAAACGTAAACCGTCATTAAGAATATTCGATAAACCCGTCAAGTTGGCGGGTTTATTATTTATAGGCACATAATTTGTGTGTTAACAGGCTTTGACCAGCCGCAACGAAGGAACAGAACGCGCGACAGGCACAACAATGGCAATTTATAACAATATTTTGGAGCTCATTGGCGAAACGCCAATTATCAAAGCCAGTCATTTGGATACTGGCCCCTGCGAGTTATTCATCAAACTGGAAAGCCAGAACCCTGGCGGCAGTATCAAAGACCGCATTGGTTTGAATATGATTCAGGAGGCTGAGGCAGCGGGCAAGATAAAGCCTGGTGACACCCTGGTTGAAGGCACGGCGGGTAACACAGGCCTGGCCCTGGCGTTGGTTGCGGCGCAGAAAGGTTATCGCTTAATTTTGGTGATTCCGGACAAAATGAGCCGTGAAAAAATTTCCAATTTGAAGGCCATGGGAGCTGAAGTGGTGCTGACTCGCTCAGATGTAGCCAAGGGACATCCCGATTATTACCAGGATTATGCCAAGCGTATCGCCGAGCAAACCGAGGGCGCCTATTTTATTAACCAGTTTGGAAACCCTTCTAACCCCAGTGCACACGAGAAAAACACGGGCCCGGAGATATGGCGACAGATGAATCAAAGTTTGGATGCGATTGTATTGGGGGTTGGATCCAGCGGCACTGTGACTGGTTTATCGCGCTATTTCGCGAAGGCAGCACCGGACCTGGAACTGGTTCTGGCCGATCCACAAGGTTCAATTCTGGCCGAGTACATCAATGATGGTGTGCTTAGTGATAAAAGTGCCAGTTGGTTGGTTGAAGGTATCGGCGAAGATTTTCTGCCAACCATTAGTGACTTTACCAGGGTCACTAAAGCCTATGCGATTGGCGATCAGGAAAGTTTTACGATGGGCCGCGAATTATTGATGAAAGAGGGCATCCTGGGTGGTTCGTCTACCGGAACCTTGCTGGCAGCGGCGCTGCGTTATTGTCAGGAGCAGACCGAACCCAAGCGGGTACTGACCTTTGCCTGCGATACAGGCAATAAATACCTGTCGAAAATGTATAACGATTTATGGTTGCGTGATCTGGGCTTTCTGGAGTCTGAACAGTATGGTGATCTGCGGGACTTAATTGCGCGGCCAGTCAGCGAGCATGAAACCATCGTGGTATTGCAGGACGAACCCATCGCCAATGCCTATAAACGGATGAAGCTGTACGATGTTTCCCAACTGCCGGTACTGGATAGTAAAGGCGGTATTGTTGGGATTATTGATGAATCAGACATATTGCTGGCAGTTGTGAACAATGCTCAGAGTTTTGAGCAGCCGGTCTCGTCGGCGATGGTGACAGATTTAAAAACCGTTGATGTTGGTGCATCAGTCAATGACCTGATTCCATTGTTTGAGCAGGGTTTTGTCGCCATCGTTAAAAGTGATGATAATTTTTTGGGTTTGATTACTCGCCTGGATTTGTTGAATTACTTACGACGTACATCAGCGCTGACCTGATCATTTTTAAAAACCCTCGGGCTCTGGTTTTTGGAAGTAGGTCGGTTTAGTGCCATGGCTCGTAAACCGACAATAAGCTGGTGTTTAAACCATTCAGGTGGGGTGTTGATTTCGTTGTCGGCTTACGGCTATGCCTAAGCCGACCTACAGTTTTAAAAATAGCAGGAAACGCCGGGTTGGCCCACTCTAAAAATTGACTATTCCTGTTCTTCGCTGTTTAGCCACTCATCCAGAACATCGGGCTTAAATCCGTTTAGCATCTGTGCGCCATTGACAAGCAAAGGCCGCTTGACGAGGGTTGGGTGATCGCAAATCAACGCGATCAAATGTTGCTCAGATAACTGCCCCACAGGCAGTTTTTGTTCATCGGGTAGTTCGCGCCAGCTGGTGCTGCGACGGTTAAGCAGGCGCTCTTCACCCAAAATGGCCAGCCAGGCTTTAACTTGCCCGGGTTGTGGCGGCTCCTCGCGAAGGTCTATAAAGCGATATTCAGTATCGGTGTTATCCAGGTGGCGGCGAGCTTTTCGGCAGCTGTCACAATTTTTCAATCCATAAACTCTTAGCATTTCAATTCCTATCAATTACAGCCAGACGCGGTCAGCCCGCTTTGCTTATTGTTTTATATATAATGCCAGCATGATAACAAGCCCACTGAAACGACGAGAAGCAAACGATGAGTGAAAGAGAAGTCATGCCTTATGACGTGGTAGTGGTCGGTGGCGGCCCTGCTGGTTTGACTTGTGCCATGCGTTTGAAGCAACTCAATGCAGACGTGAATGTCTGTGTGATTGAAAAGGCGGCAGAAATTGGCGCTCATATTCTTTCCGGTGCGATTATTGAAACCGGGCCGTTGGATGATTTGCTACCAGATTGGCGCAGCAGCCCGCCACCTATCTGTATACCTGTCAAGCGTGATGAGTTTCACTGGCTAAGCAAAACCGGAGCATTCAAACTGCCGACACCGCCACAGCAAAATAATCATGGCAATGTGATGGTTTCCCTGGGTGCTATGTGTGCCTGGTTAGGACAACACGCAGAAAACCTGGGTGTGGATATTTTTCCCGGCTATGCTGCCAGCGATATTGTTTGGAATGATGATGGTTCAGTGCAAGGTGTAGTGATCGGCGACATGGGTGTGGATAAGTCTGGAAAACCCAAAGACACCTATGTAGAAGGCATCGAGATTCACGCGGCAGTGACTGTCCTGGCTGAAGGCTGTCGTGGCCACCTTAGCAAACAGTTGATCAAGCATTTTGAGCTGGATAAGGACAGTGACCCACAAACCTACGGTATCGGTATGAAAGAGCTGTGGCGTTTGCCTGCAGGACGTGTGGAACCAGGGCTGGTTCAGCACACTGTCGGCTGGCCGCTGGATAACGCTACTTACGGTGGTAGCTTTGTCTATCACTTGGATGATGATCGAGTGGCGGTAGGCTTTGTCGTGGGTTTGGATTATCAGGACACGCAGTTCAGTCCATTTGAAGCATTCCAGCAATTCAAACATCATCCACGGATGCGCACCTTGCTTGAAGGTGGCGAAATTATCAGTTCC
The DNA here is from genome assembly GCA_965230265.1 of Wenzhouxiangellaceae bacterium. Lineage (GTDB taxonomy): Bacteria > Pseudomonadota > Gammaproteobacteria > Xanthomonadales > Wenzhouxiangellaceae > JAJFKX01. The sequence continues at coordinate 612,863 of OZ245999.1, forward strand.
GGTGCCCGTGCCATTATTGAAGGCGGTTATCAATCTTTACCGACTACCGAAATGCCTGGCGCATTATTGATTGGTGACGCTGCCGGGTTGCTGAATGTGCCCAAGATTAAAGGCACCCATCAAGCGATGCGTTCAGGTTTATTGGCTGCAGAGCATTTAAATGGGCAGTCAGAGTCACCTAGCAGCACAGGCTTTGACCGGCTGTTGCGTGATTCGGCTATCGTCAGCGAGTTGAAAAAAGTTCGCAATATCCGTCCTGGTTTTAACCGTGGTTTGTGGATGGGGCTGGCGAATGCAGCATGGGAGACAGTCACTGCAGGCTTATCACCCTGGACTTTAAGCAATCACGCTGACCACACCACACTCAAACAAAACCTATCGGTACAACGTGATTGGGTAGAGCGCGAGCTGGCACCCAAAGACCGACTGGCTGCAGTGTATTTTGCTGCCACTGAGCATGATGAAGATCAACCTGTGCATTTAAAAATTTTGGAGCCGGATGTCTGTTTGACACGTTGCGCCGATGAATACGATCATCCCTGCACACGGTTTTGCCCGGCGGGTGTGTACGAAATGGTTGAGGATGAGCAAGGTAAACGTCTGCAGATTAATGCGGCCAACTGTGTGCATTGTAAAACCTGCGATATCAAAGACCCGTATCAGATTATCAATTGGGTAACGCCTGAAGGCGGTGCAGGCCCCAATTATCAGAATTTATAAGGTCAGCAAATTTTGCAGGAGAACTTTGCGTCGGTCGTTGATACGTTTTTGCCTATATGATCGGCTGGGTTTCCCTTGTAATATGTGACATAGCGGCCATCTTGATGACTGGGCCGGCAGATTAAAACATTAAAGGAAATAACATGAAAGTACTCGTGTTTATTAAACGCGTGGTGGATTACAACGTTCGCGTCAAGGTGCGCCCGGATGGCTCCGGTGTGGATACCGATGGTGTGAAAATGAGTATCAACCCGTTCGATGAAATTGCTTTGGAAGAAGCGCTGCAGATGCGTGAAGCGGGTAAAGCAGAAGAGGTTGTGGTTGTCACAGCAGGTGATAACGCCAGTCAGCAGCAGTTACGCACGGGCTTGGCCATGGGTGCAGATCGTGCGATTCAAATTAACACCGATCAGGCATTACAGCCGTTGTCCAGTGCTCGCGCCTTCTTGGCGTTGATTGAGCGCGAGCAGCCTGGCGTGGTACTGATGGGTAAGCAGGCGATCGATGACGATAACAATCAGACTGGTCAAATGCTGGCTGCATTGTGGGGTCGGCCTCAGGCGACCAATGCGGCCAAGGTTGAGTTAAATGCTGATTCTGCACGAGTCACCCGAGAGGTAGATGCGGGGCTGGAAGTGCTGGATATTGACTTGCCTGCAGTCATTACCACTGATCTGCGTTTGAATACGCCACGCTTTGTTAAGTTGCCGGACATTATGAAAGCCAAAAAGAAACCGCTCGATGTGGTTGCTCTGGATGAGTTGGGCAATGCAGCAGAGAACAATCTGGATATCGGTCAATGGAGCCCGCCTGCTCAGCGCAGTAAAGGCATCATGGTTGATGATGTGGCCGGGCTGGTGTCCGAGCTGAAAAACCGTGGTTTACTGTAAGGAGAATAATGATGAGTAAAATACTGATTCTTGCAGAACATGCCGACGGCAAGCTGAACCCATCGACTGCCAAGTGCGTTAGCTGTGCAGCGAAGATCGGTGGCGATATTGATATAGCGGTATTCAGTAATAGTGGTGCCAGTGTTGCTGAGCAAGCTGCAGCGATTGCCGGCGTTGCTTCTGTACTGAATGTTGAACATGCAGATTTTGCCAATCCACTGGCGGCACAAATTGCGCCAGAGCTTGCCAGCATCGCTAAAGACTATACGCATTTGCTGGCTCCTTCGACGATGTTCGGTAAAGATGTTTTACCGCGCGCGGCGGCTTTACTGGGTGTTAATCAAGTCAGCGATATTATGGCTGTCAACGATGCGCGCAATTTTAAACGCCCTGTCTATGCTGGTAACGCCATTGTCGATGTCAGTGTGCCTGGCGATATGGTGGTGGTTGGCACCGTGCGCACCGCCTCATGGCCGGCAGCGGGTGAGGGCGGTACTGCGTCAATAGAAACCGTTGAAGCAACATCAGAACGCCCCTCGCATACCCGCTATGTTGAATTACAAACTGAAGGTGGCGACGGGCCTGACCTGCAAACTGCCAGTGTGGTGATTTCTGGGGGACGGGCGTTGGGCAGTGCCGAGAATTTTGAACTGATCTATAACCTGGCCAAAAAACTCAAGGCCGGCGTTGGTGCATCGCGTGCGGCCGTGGATGCAGGTTACGTTCCCAACGATATGCAGGTGGGGCAAACCGGCAAAATTATTTCTCCAGAGCTGTATTTTGCTTTTGGAATTTCTGGTGCGATCCAGCACGTTACCGGTATCAAGGACGCGGGTACCATTGTTGCCGTTAACAAAGATGCGGATGCGCCGATCTTTGAAATTGCTGACATTGGCCTGGTTGGTGACTTATTCCAGATTATCCCGGAGCTGGAACAAGCACTGGGTTAAAGTCAGGTTTAGAGTAAAGTCAGTGACAGACATGCTATGGCAACCCAGCGAGCAACAGATTGCTGGTGCCAATATCACAGCGTTTCGGGAGCAGGTTAACCAACAGTATGGCCTGCATCTCGAAGACTATTCGGCGTTGTATGCCTGGTCTATTGAGTGCCCCGAAGCTTTTTGGCAAATGCTATGGGTGCATTGCGGTGTGGTTGCCAGTCAAACAGGGGAGTCGGTTTTTTTGGCTGGAGATGACTTGCAATCCGGTCACTGGTTTCCACAGGCACGATTAAACTTTGCAGAAAATCTGTTAAACAGAAACGACGATTACATTGCCATACAGTTTGCCAATGAGTGTGGTCATCGTCATCGCTATAGTTATCAACAGCTCAACCGGCAAGTTGCACAGCTGTCTGCCGCATTCCAGCAGTTTGGCCTGACCAAAGGTGACCGCGTTGCTGGTTATTTGCCCAATTTGCCGGAAACCGTGATTGCCATGCTGGCCTGCGCGCGATTGGGTGCGATATGGTCATCGTGTTCTCCAGATTTTGGTGTGAATGCGGTTTGCGATCGTTTTGGGCAGATTAAACCGAAGATATTCGTTGCAGCTGTAGCCTACCCTTATGCAGGCAAGGTGCATCAGTGTCTGGACAATATCCGTGAGATTAACCAACGCATTGATAGTATCGAGCACTGCGTGTTGGTGCCTTATCTGGCGGATAATCAAATGCTGATTGATGCCAGTGATGATTCTAACAGTCATCTATGGAGTGATTGCCTGCAGTTCGGTGCTGATCAACCCACACCGGGATACGTGCAATTGCCATTTGATCATCCGCTGTATATTTTGTTTTCTTCCGGGACTACCGGTGTTCCCAAATGTATTGTGCATGGTGCTGGCGGAACCCTGCTGCAACATTTAAAAGAACATCAGCTACATACGGATATCACCCCGGATGACAATCTGTTTTATTTCACCACCTGTGGCTGGATGATGTGGAACTGGTTGGTTTCGGGGTTGGCCAGTGGCTGCACGATCACCTTGTACGATGGCTCTCCGTTTCACCCTGATCCGCAGGCGCTATTTGATCTGGTGGATGAGTTGGGCATTAGTGTGTTGGGCACCAGTGCCAAATCGATTGCAGCTTGGGAAAAAGCGGAATTAATCCCCCGTGAAAGCCATCAACTGGATACTTTAAGGACGGTTTTATCGACCGGGTCACCTTTATTGCCCGGTAATTTTGATTATGTCTATCGAGACATTAAAGCCGATGTATGTTTAAGTTCGATTTCAGGCGGTACCGATATCGTGTCCTGTTTTGCGCTCGGCTGCCCGGTACTGCCCGTGTGGCGCGGTGAGCTACAGTGCGCCGGTTTGGGAATGCAAGTTGAGATTCGTAATGATCGCGGCGAGGTGGTGAGTAACCAAACCGGCGAATTAACCTGTTCAGCCCCATTCCCCTGCATGCCGATAGGGTTTTGGAATGATAATGATGGCAATCGTTATTCAAGCGCCTATTTCGAGCGTTTTGATAATGTCTGGGCACATGGCGATTTTGCCCGTATGACTGAACATGAAAACGGCCAGCAGGGCGTCATTATCTACGGTCGCTCAGATGCGACATTGAACCCTGGCGGAGTGCGAATCGGTACGGCTGAAATTTATCGCCAGGTGGAAACACTGCCCGCCATTGTTGAAAGTTTGTGCGTTGGTCAGGACTGGGAGGATGATCAGCGGGTCATCTTGTTTGTGCGCTTACAGCCAGACGTTGAATTGGATGAAACACTGGAGCAAACCATTCGAAAAACCATTCGAGCCAATACCAGTCCACGACACGTGCCCGCCAAAATTATTGCAGTCAATGATATTCCACGTACCATCAGTGGAAAAATTACCGAGTTGGCAGTGCGTGATGTGATTCATGGCCGTTCAGTTGACAATACTGGTGCATTGGCCAATCCGGAAGCACTGGAACTTTTCCGTAACCTGCCGCAGCTGAACGATTGATGAGCATACAAATACTGAATGTTGCGCCTGGCGCAGCGGCACCTGATGGGTTGCAGGAACTGGCTCGGATCCGCTGCAGTAAAACCTTGGGTTATCAATTTTGGGAGTTGCCCTTAAAAGTCCTGGAAGGTGAGGGGGTCGATGAATTGTGGTGTGTTAAAGACACTGTCAGCACCACACCGATAGTCATTTCTGGTGGCCAAATACAACAGCACAAATCAGCAGATTATTCGATGTATTGGCTGCAGCTCGATACCACTCAGTTTGATAGCTTCGCTGCAGCCACTGCCTATGCCTGGCAGCAGGTGCTGTATTCCTTACAGGCCGGGCACTGTGAACTATTAAAGACCTGGCATTATTTACCGGGTATTAACGATGGTGAAGGAGATCAGGAACGTTATCGGCAATTTTGTGTTGGCAGGGAACATACCCTACTCAAAGATGGTTGGCGCGGGCAATTGCCTGCGGCTACGGCGATTGGTATCCCTGATAGCGATGCCCCTTTGGTGATGTACTGGCTGACAGGCGATAACCCGATCAAGAATATTGAAAACCCACGACAAACCAGTGCCTGGGAATACCCGCGTGACTACGGGCCTTCGAGCCCTAATTTTTCGCGGGCAACATTGGATGCCCAATGTGGATTGCTGTTGATCTCGGGTACGGCCAGTGTGGTCGGGCATGCGACCACGCACCCTTCCAATACCCTTTCACAAACCGATGACATGCTGATCAATCTGGATAAGCTTTTAGAGGTGAGCATCAATGGTAGCGATGAACTTCGATCCGCGTCACCCAATTTGCGCGTGTATCTGCGTCATCCGGATGACTGGTTAGTGGTTAAACAAAAATTGATCGATTCGGGTTTGTCGGCAGATAATTTATTGCCTTTTGCTGGAGATGTTTGTCGCCGTGACTTGATGGTAGAGTTGGATGGGTTCTTGTTAAGAAATCTGTGAGCGGTATCCGCACTTTTGATTTTTGGCTTTCAGCTATCGGCTGATTGTGCTTTCAGTGTCAACATTAAACTGCTTTTTTCACTTCCAGATAAATAGAATCACGCACTATTGGAATATGCTTTTCCAGGCGGTGAAATAGTTTGGTTTTCCAGTTTTTATGGTGCGATCGATGTTCGGTATTAAACGATAAATATTCAGCATGGCAGACATGCAAAGGTATTGGAAGCAACTCAAAGTAATGCACAATCTCTGCTGCTGCATATTCTTTCCAGTGGTGACCATAAGTGATTTTTTCAACGATATCAGTGACAGGAATACCACCACCTCTGCGCTGTAAAAAACGCCGTAAATTCCAGGCCCGCGATTGCCAGAAATAATAATTAGGTGTGGTAATAACGACCACACCATCTGGTTTCATGATTCGGAAAATACTTTGCCACAAATTAACCGGGTTGAAAGTGATGTGCTCCAGTATTTCTGTAAACAGCACAAGATCGACACTGGCATCGGCAATCTCTGCAAATACATCCGGGCGATCAAAGCCCTGTGACTTTGCGATTTGAATGCCATATTGCTGTGCAAGCTGTTGAACCGATGACACAGCCAGAACACCACCAACGTCAGTGGCTATAACAGAATGCCCATCGGCAGCATACAAGAATGACTGGTGTAGCCAGTGAGCGCCGACATCAAAAATCACTTTGGGCGATTTTGGTTTGGCTTGATGATGTATCAGTCGTTGATCGACCTTGGTTTTGGTCTGCAGGAACCGTGTTGCATGCCAGCGCAGGTAATCTTCATCGGTCTGTCCGAAAGCCAAAATTCGATTAATGTAATCTGCTTTATCCAAAGTATAAGGTGGCCTTCACTCGAGTAAGGTAAGCCAATACATCACCTTGTGACGTATTGGTTTTTTTGAAAAATGCTGCAATTGTCTCTGCTTAACAATGGTTTCAAAACCACCATCAGCTAGGCGCCCTGGCTTAGGGCTAAAAAGCCTCCAGTGCGTGTTCAATATCTCCCCACAAATCCTCAACATCTTCAATGCCAACAGACAAACGGATTAGGCTATCAGAAATGCCTAATTCTGCGCGGCGCTCTTCCGGTACCGAGGCATGCGTCATAATGGCAGGGTGATTGACCAGGCTTTCTACACCTCCCAGGCTTTCGGCCAGCGAAAACAGTGAGAAGTTTTCCAGCACCTTGCGGGTGGCTTGGAAGTCACCATCGACAATAAAGCTCACCATTCCACCACCCAGTCCCTGCATTTGCTTTTCGCACAGCTCACGCTGAGGGTGATCGGGCAGTCCAGGGTAGATCACTTTCGCTACTTTAGGGTGCTGCTGCAGACGTTCAGCAATAATACGGCTGTTGTGATTGTGCGCCTGCATACGTAAAGACAGGGTTTTTAAACCGCGCAGTGCCAAAAAGCTGTCAAACGGCCCTAATACACCGCCGATGGAATTCTGCAGAAAAGCCATTTGTTCACCCAGTTCGGCTGTTTTGGTGACCGCAACACCACCGACCATGTCCGAATGACCATTCAAGTATTTGGTTGCCGAGTGCATCACAATATCAGCCCCCAGATTCAATGGTTGCTGAATCATAGGCGTGGCAAAAGTATTGTCGACCACCACGATGGCGCCTTTGCTATGCGCAAATTCAGCCGCTTTTTGTATATCCACTAGGGTCAGCATTGGGTTGGTTGGGGTTTCAATCCACAACATGCGGGTGTTGTCTTGCCAGGCGTCTTCCAGTGCGCCTTGTTGATGCAGTGGAATAAAACTGAAATCCAGATTGCTGCTGCGGCGACGCACACGTTCAAACAAGCGGTAACTGCCGCCATACAAATCATCCATGGCCAATAGATGATCACCGCTGTTTAACAGTTCCAGAATGGTACCGGTGGCTGCCATGCCGGAGGCAAAGGCAAAACCGCGTACACCGTCTTCCAGATCGGCCACACAGCGCTCGAACGCAAACCGGGTAGGGTTGTGCGAGCGAGAATACTCAAAACCCTGATGATCACCGGGACTTTTTTGTACATAGGTACTGGTGGCGTAGATTGGCGGCATAATGGCACCGGTTGACGGGTCGGGGGATTGCCCGGCATGAATAACGCGGGTAGCAAGTTGCTGACTTTTACGATTGCTCATATTCAAACTCGTGATTGATAACAGTTGGTCTGGGTTAACGAATACGGCATTATACGCGGCATGTCTACCAATGATCACAGCATGCACCAAGATTTTTTACCCATGACCACCCTGGAGTTGGCCAAAACATTGATCGAGCGTGAATCGGTCACACCTGAGGATGCCGGCTGTCAGCGTTTAATTGGCCAAAATCTGGCGACCGGTGGCTTTCAGGCACATGATTATTCACAGGCTGAGGTGATTAATACTCTGTTTTCACATCAGCCAGAAACCGTTCAACAGGGCAGGCATTTACTGTTCCTTGGTCATACCGATGTGGTGCCACCTGGACCTGAGTCAGACTGGCACAGCCCAGCGTTTGAGCCCAGCGAACGGCAAGGTTATTTGTATGGGCGGGGCGCTGCGGATATGAAAAGTGCCGTGGCCGCCATGGTGACTGCAGTTGGTGCATTTGTTAAGCATCACCCTGAGCACCCAGGTAGGGTTTCATTGCTGCTGACCAGTGATGAGGAAGGGGTGGCAGAGCACGGTGTGCGTGCAGTGATGCCGAGGCTAATCAAAGATCAGTTATTGCCGGATTACTGTCTGGTGGGTGAGCCTTCCAGTCTGCAGCAGTTGGGTGACAATATCCGAGTCGGAAGACGGGGCTCTATCCAAGGTGTGTTGCGTTGTTTTGGCGTTCAGGGTCATACGGCATATGCCAGTAAACGAGATAATCCTGCACACCGGGTGCTGGCGGCATTATCGGCAATAGCCAATGAAACATTCGACAGTGGCGACGAGCACTTTCCGGAAACTCTGCTGCATATTTCCAATATACAAGCTGGTACTGGAGCGACGAATGTCACGCCAGGAATGCTGGAAGTCAAGTTCAATATACGCAACAACCCAGCCAGTTCGGCTAGCCGGATTCATCAGCGGATTGTTGATTTGCTGGAAGCCAATGACTGCGGAGCCTATGAACTGGATTGGCATGTCAGCGGTGAGCCGTTTATCACCAGGCAAGGCGCGCTGGTGGATGCAGTGCACGAAGCGGTCAAAAGAGTCACTGGTTTGACACCTGTATGCGATACCGGTGGCGGAACCTCGGATGGACGGTTTTTTGCCGCTGAACAGGTTCAGGTTGTTGAGCTGGGCCTGATCAATAAAACCATCCACCAGGTCAATGAAAATACGCTGATAACGGATCTGGATCGTCTGCACAGCATGTATTACGACATCTGTCGGCAGCTGTTGATCGAATGATTGACTCCAGAGGTCACTATCGCCTGTGTGAATTACAACTTTTTGACGGCTAACAGGTATAATGGCCCGCTAAACAATTAGTCAGATTCGAGTTGAAACACTATTGATATTCCCCAGTTCAATTCGCTGGACTGATATTTCAAGAGGCTGATCAATATGGAAACCAGTATGAATAAGCAGCATTTTATAGGCAGAGCTTTGTTTTTGTTGTGTGCGTTACTGTTGTCAGTAACAGCCACAGCTGACCCTTTGGTGAAGCGTACCGATATTACCAACCCCACTGAAATTTGGTCAGCTTGGGGCGGTGAAGTCGAGCTAAAGTTTCAGAATGATATTTTTGCTGATTGGGGCTTGTCGATAAAAGCCGGCGAGCGTGCTCCGGCCAGCACTTTTTTTATGCTGCCGGTGCAAAACCTGGGCAGCCTGGAGTTTCACAGCCCTGTGGGCAACTTTGCAGGTTTTATTGATGGTTCGCTGACTTTTGACCAGGCGTTCACCTTTAGCAGCAATGGCCAGGAAGTCAGTTGGTCACAAATGATGCTCAAACCGGTGGGTGGTTTTGAATTCGACACACTCGCACTGCATGACAGTGCTGGCAATGTGCTGTTTTATGCGACCAATATCCATATTTATGTTGCTCAGGAGCGCGATCAGTTGGTAATGGAGCGCATGGATATCCGGGTTTCCGAAGCATTGGCTGAACGTTTGGGTAACCCCAGTCTGGCCAATCAGTTTATCGGTGAACTGGCTATGGAAATGAATTTGAATGTGCCTGCTGGTGCAGTCACGCAGACCCGTGGTGATACTTGCGCTGACCGGCCTAAATGGCCCACAGATGGTTTTATTGCCGACGTTGGTTTGACCAATATGAGTACCATTCAGGATGTAGGTACTTTAACCAATGGAAATGGGACCTTCGAATTGATTGCTCCCAGCAGCAGTTTGCGTAACCTGGTTGGCCTGGATGGAGCCGATATCCCCTGGTATACGAAGTTTATGGGAACATTTCCACCCTATAACAATGACCAGCATCCCTATTTGATTTGGAACCTTTACCGCGTCACCAATGATGGCGAGATTCAACAGATTGGCCGCTCGGGCATTAAGCATGCATTTTTGACGATTAACTCCAATTGCACTATTAACTGCAACGATAATCACATTTTGTGGCCAGGCTGTGGTGATGTATATGGTGTTGGCAACAATGATAGTGACTTTGATCTGGGACCAAGATTTGAAGTTGATCCCTTGACAGGTGAGTTTGAAAGCACCGGCTCGTTTTTTGATCAGAACGGCGATGACGTTCTGGATAACGGTTCCACTGCCAATGGTGAAAACCGTATGCAGGTTTTGCGGGAAGATCTGCAAACCCCCAATGCTGAATACTTCTTCGAATCTTGGTATGTCATCCGCGACGATTCCAATATTTTCAATTCCATGGGTTACCGTCCGATAACACCAACAAATGCAGGTGGTGGTAATGGTTGGACTTATCCAAGAGGCACTTTTGAAGTTGGTCCAGTGATCGATCAATGGGTCCCACCAGCGACAGACCCTGCCACCGGCAGTCAAAATGTCAGCTTTGATGACACACGTGATATCGGTCATCTGAAACTGGCGGTTAGAACAGACGATCTTGGTGGTGGACAGTTCCGTTATGTTTACATGCTGGCTAATTTTGATGTGACTGCAGGTATTTCAGAACTTGACCTGAATGTACCTATTGGCCGTGCCAGCGATATTGGTTTTCATGATGTAGACCAGGATGCCAGCAATAATTGGACCACCGGCGGTAGCGATCTGATTTTCAGCGCTGCCAGTGGCGAGCAGATGCCATGGGGCAATGCTTATACCTTCACTTTTGTTGGTGGGCCACCTTCTCCTGGGCAAGCGACAGTACGAATTGGTGATATCGGTTCTACACGAACCGTCACCCTGGATATTTTGATCCCAGAACTGGGTGAAGAATTCTTAATTGACGGATTTGAAAGCAACTAAAACACTGCCCAATGTGTTTGTTTAAAAAGCCCCGCATTGCGGGGCTTTTTTTATAGGAAATGGCTTAATCTAGGCCATTTATTCGACGAATCTGCAAAAACGCTATAATCACGCCAATAACTATCAAAAACTTACAATCATGGAGTTAAACATGAAGAGTCATCAACAAGGTGTTTTATTGACTTTGATTATAGGGGTATGTGTCATGTTTATGTCGCTCACATCCGTATGGGCACAAGGCACCAGTATTAAAAACCCAACCGAAATATGGTCTGCCTGGGGCGGTGAGATCGGTATCCAGTTGCATCAGGATAAACTGGATGACATGCGCATGGCGCTGTTGATTAACCGGTCGGCTGAGGATCAAACATTACCCATCCAGAATTTGGGCAGTATTGATTTTCATGCACCCGAAGGCAACTTTTCTGGCTTTACCAGTGGCGCGCTGACCGTCAATGGCAACATTCAAATGAGCTACAAAGGTACAACTTTTAGTGCCAATCAATTAATAATACGTTCATTACCCGGTCAGCGGTTTGCTACTTTTACGATCAATGACAGTCAGGACAATACCTTATTCATTGCCGATCATCTGCATGTTTATACACAAGTAGAAGATCAACAATTGATTATTGAGCGTATGGATGTTCGTATCAGTGACTACCTGGCCGAGCAGTTGGGTGAACCACGTTATGCCGGTGAAATGATTGCTGAGCTGAGCATGGAATCCAATTTAAATATTCCAGCAGGGGCGATTACTGATGTGCGTGGTGGAACCTGTGCAGATCGCCCCAAGTGGGCGACGGAAGGCTTTATTGCTGATGTTGGTTTGATTGGCATGAGCTCGGTGTCCGATCGTCGTACAGTGACCATTGGGCCGGATAATTTTGAAGTGATTTCTCCTAGCAGTCGTTTAAAGAATCTGATGGGGCTGGATGGCGCGGATGTGCCATGGTATACCAAATTCATGGGTACTTTCCCACCTCACAATAACGATCAGCACCCTTATTTGATCTGGAACCTATACCGTATTGTTGATGGTGAAATCGAACAAATAGGCCGTTCCGGTGCTAAACATGCCTTTTTAACCATCAATAGCAACTGTACGTTGAATTGTAATGATGGCCATATTTTGTGGCCGGGCTGCGAAGATGTTTATGGTACGGGCACCAATGATGGCGGTTGTTCTCTGGGACCAAGGTTCGAAATCAATCCGCGCACCGGTGTGTTTGTCAGTCAGGGTTCGTTTTTCGATCAGAACGGCGATGGCAATATGGACAACTGCTCCAACAACACTGACGAAAACCGCATGCTGGTGCTGGACGATGACTTGCGTACACCCAATGCCAGTTACTTATTTGAATCGTGGTATGTCATTCGTGATGACTCGAATATCTTTAACTCAATGGGTATTCGTCCTCTTACGCCGAATGAGGTCAACACCAATTCCTGGACTTTTAACCTAGGCACTTTCGAAACAGGTCCAGCCATTGATATTTGGGTACCGCCTGGCACAGACCCCAGTACCGGCAGTCAGAATGTCACTTTTTCAGACCCTGACAGAAATGGCCATTTTAAACTGGCTGTGCAGACCACTGACCTGGGGAACGGCAATTTCCGTTATGTTTATATGCTGTCCAGTTTTGATGTGGATCAGGGGATCTCTGAGTTGAACCTAAATGCATCTTCAGGCGGAATCAGTGATGTTGGTTTTCATGATGCAGATCGTGATCCAGGCAATGACTGGAGCCTGACCAGCGATGGTAATTTAAGTTTCCAGGCCGCAGTGGGTGATGAGATGCCGTGGGGCAATGGTCATACCTTCAGCTTTACAGCAGGTGCGCCTATGCCTGGGCAAGCGACAGTAAGGATTGGTGATATCAATTCCTTGAATACCATCAATGTGGGTATTTTGGTTCCTGATCTGAGTGAGGAATTTTTGATCGACGGGTTTGAAGAACAATAATTAAACCCGGTATGCACGATAAAAAAAGCCCCGCATTGCGGGGCTTTTTGTTTGTCAATAAAGGGGTTTACTGATCGCGGTATATCGCTTGATCCATCACCATACCCTTATCGTTAATGACTACACTGCCAAAGGTATAACCCATATCAGCGTACATGGCTTGTAGTTGTTCCATCATGGCCTGTGCTCGGGCTCTTTCTGCGGCAGCATCCGGGTCTTGTTCACCGTCAATCGCGCTGCTTTCTTCTTGTGCCAGGGCAAATGCCATGAACTGGGCATACAAATCGTAATCTATGCCAAAACTGAACAGCACGGGCTCAGCATCGGCTTCAGGGTTTAACCATCCGCTCAGACTGTTTTGTTGCTGATCGCCTATAGATAAACCGATGGCTGATTCAGAGGTGGCCAAATAAGCAGGACCAATGTCCATGGGCACAATACTGGTATCCAGTGGTTGTGGTTCGCCACCAGGCTCCAGATCCATGCCAGCTAGGAACGGTAAGGTCATCTGTCCCAATCCAATTAACATGCTGGGCTGCTCAGAATAAACCACCATATGTCCTTGCAGATTCTGCGCGATCTGTTCAGGCCCTGCTTCTTCCAGCCCTTCCAGGTTCAGGTTGGCCAAAGAAAAGCGGAAACCGTTGATGGTGCCGATCAATGGCAGCATAGGTTGATTAACGCCGCCATTCATTTGAAGGGCAGCATCGTTCAAGCCTGCCAGGTGTGAGCAGGAGAAAGGGGACTGCATGACATTGCTGGTTTGTTCTGCAATAAAATCGCGCAGACCGGCCAGATTAAGATTCATGCCAAAGTTAAGTGGGGTTTTGGGGTCGTTACCAATCGATGCATTACCGACCACACTGGCCAGCCCTGTACGCACATCGCTGTCCATATCAAAGACATTACGTATAGCGACTTTGCTTTCGGTTAGCTCTGTAATGCCAGCATACATACGAGGTGCTTTATTCAGCAAAGCACGGGTTTCATCGATACAGGCGGGGTCGTTTAGGAAACTTGCAGCGCCATCATCGGCACCAGCCATGGTTGCAACAACTGCACCTTCTGGCGTGTCGGCGTTGACCAGCTGGTCATAGGCTTTGACGAAATCAAAATAGCCGGCACCGTAACCAGTAAAGCCATAATTGCTGTTCATTTGGTTAATCTGACTCATGCTCAGGCTGTTGTCGGGCCGTGCATCACCAAAAATACTGCTCAGGTAATCGTTTTCCAGCTGTACGGGCAATATGGCCGCTGATAACCGCCCATTGGCGACTTGCCAGTAAAAACCCACATGATCTTCTGCAAAGACATTTTTATTGACGCTGACGCCGTCAACCTGTACTTGCTGCGTGTTGTTATTGCCTTGCTCATCAGACAATAAACCATTGATCATGCTCACGGTTTTGGCTTCATCAGTGGTTTCTACCAGCATTGCAGGAAAGACCCCCGCGCCGTAAATAACGCCTAGATCTGTGGGTGAAAAGCCGGTCTGTTCACGCAGGCTGTCACTGTCTTTAATAGCAGCCAGTTGCGTGTAAAAGCTTTCGGCAAAGTGCATAATCGCCTGCCCATCAGCATCCATTCCTTCTGTATCCATATCGGCAAATAGACCTGACATGGCTTCTATCATGCCAGCGTTTTGCTGAATATAACTGTCATATAACTCGTCGGACATGCCTTGAGTGTTTAAAAACAGATAAGGGGTATCTGCCGGTACACGCTCCAGCAGCGTGGATGTGGTAGCGGCTTGTTGGGCTGAAGAAGCACCACCTGCCTGGTCTGATGACTTATCGCCACAGGCGACCAATGTCATCAAACTGGCAACTAACGCCCCACTGAATAAAATTCTTTTGATTGTCATTGTGATGTTCCTCGGTGTGTTACTACAGTAAAACACTATATCAGTGATAATGGTAAAAAACCATAGCCTAAAGGTCATGCCAGATAAATATCAGGGAATGGGTAGACTTTAGGTATTTATTGGTTTTTGATCGTTTTAGACCGGTTATGATAATGATTGCCGGGCCAATGACAATACCATCTGTTGCAAGAGGTCGCAGAATAATGCTGTATTAGCCGACCAGGTCAGTACAACCAATCATCATCCGGACAAGCAGTTCTGCCCACAAGTAAGGGAGTATCAAACCTGTACAGGCTGTTGCAGGGCCGGTGCTGTCGGTAATAATCGGTACACCGCAATCCGCGCAAAAAGGTTCCCTGCCGATCGCTCAGGCCCAGTGGCCAAAGCTACAGTGTTTTTACGCCTGCGACCAGTTCTTGTGCCATTTTCTGCGCATCACCAAATAACATCTGAGAATTATCGCCAGTGAACAGACGGTTCTCGATACCTGCAAAGCCGGTGCCGCGTCCACGTTTGATAATGATGACATTTTTGGCATGATCCACATTCAGAATCGGCATGCCGTAGATTGGACTGCTGGCATCATCCCGTGCAGATGGATTGACCACATCGTTGGCGCCAATTACCAATGCCACATCTGCCTGACTGAACTGCTCGTTGATGTCTTCCAGATCTTCAATCAGGTCATAAGGCACGCCTGCCTCAGCCAGCAGTACGTTCATATGCCCAGGCATACGGCCTGCCACCGGATGAATGGCAAAGCGAACACGAACACCGCGTTTTTGCAGTACCTGGGTTAGTTCCCAGATACGATGCTGAGCCTGAGCAACGGCCATGCCATAACCAGGCACAATAATCACGTTTTCGGCGTAAGCCATCAAAATGGCGCCATCGACAGCTTCAATAGCCTGCATGGTGCCGCCACCTTCATCTGCCGGGCCACCATCATCACCTGTGCCAAAGCCGGAGAACAATACATTGCTCAATGGCCGGTTCATGGCTTTGGCCATCAGCTGGGTTAACAACGTACCTGCAGCACCAACCACCACGCCGGCAATCATCATTGCCGGAATATTCAACACATAGCCTTCAAAACCAACGGCCAAACCTGTCAGCGCGTTATACAGCGAGATCACCACCGGCATATCAGCACCACCAATAGGAACGGTCATCGCCAGACCGACAATCAATGCCAATACAAAGAATGCCAGGATCAACATATTCAGGGAGACAACCTCATTGTGATAACCAATCACAACCAGTACACCGCAAATCACGGTAAGTACAAATAACAATAAATTCAGATATTGCTGCCCAGGGAAACGCCAGACCTTGCGCATCCAGCCTTGTAGTTTTGCAAATGCAATCAATGAACCGGAAAATGCAATGGTGCCAATTAAAGCACCCAAACCGGCGATGCTGTTGGTCAGCAGGCCGACATCGTGCCCACCGCTGACACGCAGCAATTCAACCGCTGCAATGGCTGCGGCTGAACCGCCGCCCATGCCGTTGTACAGTGCAATCATCTGCGGCATATCGGTCATGGGCACGCGCTTGGCGCTGACCCAAGCCATAATGCTGCTGCTGAGGATGGCAATAATCATCAACAGATAGTTGCCACCGACTTCCGGGTGAACAAAAGTCACCAATACCGCCAGACCCATGGCCAGACCAGCCAGCACAATGCCTTTACGTGCGGTCACTGGGCTGCTCATCGCGCGCAGGCCCAGAATCAGTACCAGTGCAGCCACAAAATAAGCGGCTGGAATCAGCAATGAAGTAAACCAGGGAGAGGAGAACAACTCACTCATGCTTGTTCTCCTTCTTCACTTTTTTTGGGTTGATCACTGCGTTTAAACATTTGCAGCATGCGTTCTGTGACAACATAGCCACCGACGACATTGCCAGCGCCTAAAAATACGGCGATAAAACCGATGGTCTGTTCCAGCAGGCCTTCGGCTTGACCAAGTGCCACCATGGCACCCACTAGTACGATACCGTGGATAAAGTTAGAACCGGACATTAATGGGGTATGCAATACGGCCGGGACCTTTGCAATAACCTCATAACCAGCAACGGCCGCCAACATCAGGATATACAGCGCTAAAAATCCTTCCATGCTTATTCTCCGGTTTTATCCGCAAAAAACGGGTGTACTATTTTGCCATCGTGACTGAGCATGCAGCCTTTGATCACTTCATCTTCCAGATCGGGTGCGACGTTGCCGTCTTCATCAATCACCAGCTTCAGCAGTTCCAACACGTTACGTGCGTACATTTCGCTGGCATGCAGTGGTGAGCGACTGGCCAAATTCAGGGGGCCGGCAATGCTAACGCCGTTGTGGACAATGTCATGGTTCGGCTGGGTTAAAACACAGTTGCCACCGGTTTCAGCAGCCAGGTCAACAATGACACTACCCGACTGCATACCATCGACCATGGCTTCGGTAATAATCTTTGGTGCTGGACGACCAGGAATAGCTGCAGTACTGACCACGACGTCGGCGCGTGACAAGTGTTCAGCCAGCACATCAGCTTGTTGTTGTTTCTCATCGTCGGTCAATTCACGTGCATAACCGCCTTCACCTTCGGCATTGACACCAGTGTCAATCATTCGCGCACCCAGAGACTGTACCTGCTCACGGGCAGCGGCTCGAATGTCATAGGCTTCTACCTGTGCGCCCAAACGCCGTGCGGTAGCAATGGCCTGCAAACCGGCAACACCAGCACCAATGACCACAACCTTGGATGGACGTAAGGTGCCAGCAGCAGTGGTCAGCATGGGGAACAGGCGTGGAGATAAATCGGCTGCGATTAATACCGCCTGATAGCCAGCAATGGTTGCCTGGGATGATAATACATCCATACTTTGCGCACGAGTAATGCGCGGTACCAGTTCCATTGCAAGGCTTTGTTGCTTGCCACTTTTCAGTGCATCCAGCAAGTGCGTGTTTTGGGCGGGCAGCATCATTCCGATCAAGGTGGTATTGGGTGATACGGTTTGTAACTGCTGAGCGTTTGGCGGTGTAATACAAACCAGCAGATCAGCACCATTCAATGCACCGGCAACATCAGCATGTAAACTGGCGCCTGCTTTTTCATAAGCGGCATCATCGTAACCAGCAGAAGTCCCTGCGTCGCTTTGAATTTGGATGCTGTTATTTTGGGCAATGAGCTTGCCGCAAGTGGCGGGGTCAAGGGCAACACGTCGTTCGCCCTCAGTCTGTTCTTTCAAGATGGCAATTGTGGCCATGAATCTGTTTCTCGTGATTCAACCGAGATGAAGTGTACCAGCGTGCGTCCCCAGAAACTAATCAGCCCAAAAGTTAGGGTCAACTTTTGAGCTTATTTAGCCGAATCCCGGAGCATAGAATCCAGTGTTTGCAAGCGCTCGGGTGTACCCACATCGATCCACTGATGTTGAACATGTTGTGCAGTTAATTCATCCTGTTCTGCTTTGGCAAACAACAGTGGTGCCAATGGCAGCGGTTGATTAAATTCAGTTTGCCCAGAGAAGAAATCTGGATGAAATACACCAACCCCGGCATAGGTTAGGGTGGTGTCATCTTTGCGAGGGTAATAAGCATGTCCGCCGTGCAGACTGAAATCGCCCTGGGGGTGATGCGGTGGATTGGCGACCAGTAAAATGTGAGCTTGAACCACATTCAGTGTTGTCAGTTCTATCAGTGGGAAATCTGTCCAGATATCCCCATTGATGAGCATAAACGCTTCATTGCCCAGCATCGGTAATGCCTGCAAAATACCGCCCAGTGTTTCCAGTGCCATGGGTTGTTCATCAGAATAGCGGATGCTGACGCCATATTGGCTGCCATCGCCCAATCGCTCATGAATCATACCGGCATGATGGCTGGTATTGATAATGATCTCGGTAATTCCTGCGCGTTTCAGGTTCTCCAGGTGCCACACAATCAGTGGTTTGCCACCGACTTCCAATAACGGTTTAGGGCAATTATCGGTCAAAGGCCGCATACGATCGCCTCGGCCGGCAGCAAGAATCATTGCTCGCATGGACGTTGCTCCAGCATATTGGTTAAGGCTTGGGTTTCCGGGTACAAAGCAGCAGTCTCCATTACATAAGCATAAAAGCGGGGCATCAAACCAATATAGCTGGTTTTACCATCACGATACGCCAACCGGGCAAAAATACCCAGTACTTTTAAATTGCGTTGTAAACCCATCCAGTCGCACCAGCGTAACCAGTGTTCGCTGCTAATGGCTAGCTGCAGCTGCAGCCGCTGTTGTTCATACCATTCCAGCACTTGCGGCCTGGGCCAGCTGATGTACCGATCCAGTACCCAGGAAATAAGATCGTAAGTGATCGGGCCACGCACAGCGTCCTGGTAATCAATAATGCCTGGGTTGTTATGCGTCGTCTGTAAAACATTACAGCTGTGAAAATCACGATGTACAAATACCTGGGGTTGAACCAGCGCCATGGTAATTAATTGCTGGCAGATAACGCCCCACTGCAGCTGTTCGCTTTGCGCCAATGGCAATTGGCAATGGCTGGGGGCATACCACTCGGAGAATAGATCCAGTTCCTGCTGCAAACGGGCTTGATCGTAATCCGGTAAACCGGTGACATCCACAGAGGTAGCAAATTTGCTAAGCACATCAAAGATCGGTTGATACTGTTGACTGGCTTGTTGTTGCGATACAACATCGCGATATAAACCATCACCTAAGTCTTCGAGTAGCAAAAAACCGCTTTGTAAATCCTCAGCGATAATTTCCGGGGCATGCAATTTAGCGCTGCGCAGGCGTCGGGTGACATCGACAAAAGGCCGGCAGTCTTCCAGCTCGGGTGGGGCGTCCATTACGATCCAGCTTTTTTGCCCGGTGCTCAGCCTGAAGTAGCGTCGATTGCTGGCATCGCCAGTTACTGGTTCGACATCAAAATCAATGTCCAGTTGCTTTCGCGCCCAAGAGACCAACTGGGCATTGCGCGTATTGTTTAGACAGATTTGTTGAGGCATGTAGGGATTGTAATGCAAACTGCTCAACTCTACTTTTTTCAGGTGCTATGTCAGCTTCAATCCGGTCATAGTGACCTCATTAGCGGTAAGTCATTCCTCCATTTTGGGTGATTAGGCGAGCTGTTTATCAGTCACGTCATTGGCATCGCCTGCTTTAAATAGTACAATTTCAGTCTTATATAGATGGTATTGCGTCAATTTCTACTGCATTGGCAGAAACGCTGTGTTTAAAATCAACAAACTAACCGACTATGCCATGCTGGTCATTACCCGTCTGGCGGAGCGTCCCAGGGCATTATTATCGGCTCAGCAGTTAGCCGAAGAATGCCATTTGGAATTGCCGACTGTCAGCAAAGTATTGAAGTTGCTGTGTAAGGCAAACTTATTGAACTCGGTACGTGGAGCACAGGGTGGGTATCGATTAGAACGCTCTGCTGAGCAAATCAGTGTCACTGATGTCATTAGTGCCATTGAGGGGCCAATGGGTGTTACGCAGTGCAGTAGCGAGCCAGGTAGCTGCAGTCACGAGTCCGTTTGTCAGCTACGTGGAAATTGGCACGTCATCGACCATGAAATTCATCGGTTGTTGGATAACCTGAGTATCGCTGATATGCGTCGACCGTTACCAAATATGGAAAATGGGCTGTTGGGCAAAACATCGTCAACAGTGCCGATTAAACTTGAGCACCAAACATAACATCATGAGCAACGCACATATTGAGCAATTGATCGAGGGTCGCTATAAGCACGGCTTTGTCACAGACATTGATTCTGACACGGTAGCGCCGGGTTTGAATGAAGATGTGATCCGTTTTATCTCGGCCAAAAAACAAGAGCCAGAATGGCTCACCGAATGGCGATTGGAAGCCTATCGTCATTGGTTGACCATGCAAGCCCCGGATTGGGCCAAGCTGAATATACCGGGTATTGATTTTCAGGCAATTTCCTATTATTCCGCGCCGAAAAAAGAATCAGACAAACCGCAAAGCCTTGATGAGGTTGACCCCAAACTATTGGAAACCTATGACAAGCTGGGTGTGCCACTGCATGAACGGGCACGACTGGCTGGTGTTGCGGTTGATGCGGTATTCGATTCGGTTTCTGTAACGACCACATTCAAGGAGAAGCTGCGTGATGTGGGCGTGATTTTTTGTTCGTTTTCAGAAGCTGTCAAAGATCACCCCGAGCTGGTTAAAAAATACCTGGGTACGGTTGTACCCACTTCGGATAACTTTTTTGCTGCATTAAATTCTGCAGTCTTTACTGACGGTTCATTTGTGTACATTCCCGAAGGTGTACGCTGCCCGATGGAACTATCGACTTATTTCCGTATTAATGCCATCAATACCGGTCAGTTTGAACGTACGTTGATTATTGCCGATAAAGCCAGCCATGTCAGTTACCTGGAAGGTTGTACTGCACCAATGCGTGATGAAAACCAGCTGCATGCTGCTGTGGTGGAACTGGTTGCGTTGGATGACGCGGAAATCAAATATTCCACGGTACAAAATTGGTATCCCGGCGATGAAAACGGTAAAGGCGGTATTTATAACTTTGTCACCAAGCGAGGTGACTGTCAGGGTGATAACTCGCGAATTTCCTGGACACAGGTAGAAACGGGTTCAGCCATTACCTGGAAATATCCCAGTTGTGTGCTGCGTGGTGATAACGCTTCGGGTGAATTTTATTCAGTGGCGTTAACACATAATTACCAGCAGGCCGATACCGGTACCAAAATGATTCATCTGGGTAAAAACACCAAAAGCCGGATTATTTCCAAAGGTATTTCTGCAGGACATGGTCAAAACAGCTATCGCGGTCTGGTCCAGGTGGGCAAGACTGCCGAGAAGGCACGTAATTTTACGCAGTGCGACTCCTTGCTGATTGGCAAGCAATGCGGAGCACATACCTTTCCCTACATAGAAAGCAAAAACCCAAGTGCCAAAGTTGAGCATGAAGCAACCACGTCGCGAATTGGCGAAGATCAAATGTTCTATTGTCAAAGCCGTGGTCTGGATGAAGAAACTGCAGTTGCCATGATCGTTAATGGTTTTTGCAAAGAAGTTTTTAATGAGCTGCCGATGGAATTTGCAGTAGAAGCCCGGGCTTTGCTTGAAGTGAGCCTGGAAGGCGCTGTTGGATAATTGATTAAGTGCCGAGTGAAATTCCCAGGTTGCTTGGGCTGCCTGGCTTTACTCTTGAAACCTGGAACTATCTGAAATGTTGAAAATTACTAATCTGCATGCCGAAGTTGACGGCAAGGCAATTTTGAAAGGCCTGGATCTGGAAATTAACCCCGGTGAGGTACACGCCATCATGGGTCCAAATGGCGCAGGTAAGTCTACTTTGGGTAATGTTTTGGCTGGGCGTGATGGCTTTGATGTCACCGATGGCAACATTGAGTTTGTCGGTCAGGATTTATTGACTTTGGGGCCGGACGAACGAGCCGTTGCCGGTTTATTTCTGGCATTCCAATATCCGGTTGCGATACCGGGGGTGAACAATGCGTATTTTCTGCGCACGGCCTTAAATGCACAGCGGACGGCCCGTGGTGAACCAGAGCTTGATGCAATGGGTTTTATGCGTTTGGCCCGTGAGCAGACCAAAATTCTGGAAATGGATGACAAACTGTTACAGCGTGCGGTTAACGATGGTTTTTCCGGGGGGGAGAAAAAGCGCAACGAAATTCTACAAATGGCAGTCCTGCAACCCAAGCTGGCGGTGTTGGATGAAACCGATTCCGGTCTGGATATTGATGCCTTAAGAATTGTTTCCGAAGGGGTCAACCGCCTGCGCGATCCACAACGCTCGATGATTGTCATTACCCATTATCAGCGTCTGTTAGAGCATATTGTGCCGGATAAGGTACATGTATTGGCTGACGGTAAAATTGTCGCTTCAGGTGATAAATCCTTGGCCCTTAAGCTGGAAGAACAAGGTTACGCCTGGTTGCGCAATGAAGGTTCAGAGCAACAGGCCAGAAAGGCATCTTGAACATGAGCGCACTATTGGACAAGTTGCTGCAGACTGAGCTAAGCAGTGATGATGAAGTGCTGCAGGTATTGCGCCAAAAAGCACAAAAAAACGTGCTGCAATATGGTTTGCCAAGCCTGCGCGATGAGCGTTGGAAATACACCTCTTTGAAGTTGCTGGAACGACGCGATTACAGTGAGTTTAATGAAGTAGATCAAGGCGCTGCCATTGAGCAGGCCAAATCGATTATAGAGGGTTGCCCCGGTGTCGGCTGGGTGGTGTTTGCTGGTGATCATTGTTTGTTATCGGGCTCATTTGAGTGGCTGCACAGTTTGGCTGATCTGCTTAGCGATGGAATGGACAAAACGCAGCAGATTTTTATCGCAGATGAACAGGTTAAGGCAGGTAGTACAGATGGTTTTATTTGGTTGAACCTGGCTCGCAGCCAATCGGGCCTGGTGCTGAATTTGCCAGATGATCTAAAAATAGACCAACCATTGCATATCGTTTATTTGAATGGCAATGATGAAAATCCGGTTGCTTCGAATATTCGTCACCATTGGAAACTGGGCAAAAACGCCAAACTGGACATCGTTGAACATTATTATCAAAGTGATGCCGGGCTAAGCAATATTTATCGCACCATTGAGCTGGATAAAAGTAGTCAGCTTAATTGGGTGGCGTTACAACATAGCGGTAACGATTTTGCATTGCTGCAGCACAGTCATGTTCAGCAACATGCTAACAGTGTCTGTCGGCAGTGGGTGCTGGATTTGGGCGCTCGTCTGACACGACAGGAAACCCGGGTTGACCTGGCCGGTGAGCAATCTGATTATGAATATGCAGGCTTGTTGCTGGGCCAGCAGCGCCAGCATCGTGATCAGCACGTGTTGGTTCAGCACAATGCAAAACGGTGCACCAGTCAGCAAAGTTATCGCAGTGTGTTGGATGGTCATGCACGCGGTGTCGTCAATACGGCGGCCAAAGTGGCAGCCGGTGCAGATGGCAGTGATGTGCAGCAAAATACCGCCAGTTTGTTATTAAGCAATAACGCTGAAATGGATGCCAAGCCGGAACTGGAAATCCACGCTGATGAGGTGGTTGCCAGCCATGGCGCGACCATAGGTCAATTGGATGAAGAGGCTTTATTTTACCTGAACAGCCGGGGCATTAAACAAGACCAGGCCAGACAAATTCTGATTGGTGGGTTTGTGGGGGCAATTGTGGAGTCAATGGATCATGAAGTGTTGCGCGAGCATGCCAATGAGCTGGTCAGCAAGCAATTGGAGCGGCTGTTATGAATGCCGTAGTGTCTGCAGTTAAGCGCACTCCGGCAGATTGGCGCAGTGACTTCCCAGCCCTGCAGCGTACTGTACATGGCAAACCACTGGTGTATTTTGACAGTGCTGCCACAGCCCAGCGCCCACGTCAGGTGCTCGAGGCGATGGAAAGCTTCTATGTGAATAGCAATGCCAATGTGCATCGTGGTGTACATACGCTCAGTGGTGAAGCCACCGATATCTTTGAGCAGGCCCGGCAGACATTGACCAAACACATTAACGCCAACAGTGAACGCGAGGTTATTTTTACCCGAGGCAGTACCGAGTCCATCAATCTGGTTGCTCAAGCCTATGCGCGGCCTATTTTAAAACCCGGTGACCGGGTAGTGATTAGTTACATGGAGCATCATTCCAATATCGTTCCCTGGCAGTTGGTCTGTGAGCAAACCGGTGCGGAATTAGAAGTGATTCCTGTGTTGGAGAATGGTGATTTGGACATGGATGCCATTCCAGGATTGCTCACAGAAAACACCAAGCTATTGGCAATCGTGCATGTGTCCAATGCGCTGGGAACGATTAACCCGGTTAAAAAGATCTGCCAGTTGGCCACAGAACGGGGTATTACGACTTTGTTGGATGGGGCCCAGGCGATGCCTCATTTAAATGTTGATGTACGAGACATCGGCTGTGATTTTTACTCGGTATCCGGGCACAAAATGTATGGTCCCACTGGGATTGGCATTTTGTATGGCCGTGAAGCATTGCTGGATGCCATGCCGCCGTGGCATGGGGGCGGGGAAATGATTCGTACCGTGAGTTTCGAAAAAACCACCTACAATGATTTGCCAGCCAAATTTGAGGCTGGAACACCGAATATTGCAGGGGCGATAGGTCTGGGTGCTGCAGCTGTTTATTTACAGTCTCTGGGTATGGATGCAATCGCACAACACGAACAGCAATTGTTGCAACAGGCGACTGCTCAGCTCAAACAGGTCCCCGGTTTACGCATTATTGGTGAAGCCGATCAAAAAGCCAGCGTGATTTCATTTGTGATTGATGGCGTACATCCACATGACCTGGGCACCATTGTCGATCATGATGGCTTTGCGATTCGCACCGGGCATCACTGCACCATGCCACTGATTAAGCGCTTTGGTTTGCCTGCGACTGCACGCATGTCATTGGGTTTGTATAACACCGTAGAAGAAATCGATGCGTTTATTCCGGCGCTGGAAAAAGCGCGCAACATGCTGATGTAGAACTGGGGCTTTTTGAAAATGACCAGTGATCGTACTCAGAGTGGTGTTGATGCGATTTATCAGCAGGTAATCTTGCAGCACAACCGTGATCCGGTTGGGTTTAACCAAGTAGAGGGTGCCAACATCACCGTTAAGGGCCATAATCCGGTTTGTGGTGATCACATCAGCATGGCCGCTTTTTTCAGTGAGGATAAAGCCACTATAGAAAAGCTGGCCTTTGCCGAAGAAAGCTGTGCTATCTGTACTGCTTCAGCATCGTTGTTATGTCAGCAGTTACAGCGATTGCCAATTAATCAGATTCACAACATGGCAGCAGAGTTTATTGACTTTATCCAGCAGGCGGCTGAACTGGGTAGTGAAAAACTCCAGCCTATGCAGGTATTTTCTGAACTGCATCGTCTGCCGACACGTCAACGTTGCGCAACGTTGCCCTGGGAAACGTTATTGAAATTATTACAGGAATTTGAACAGCAAAATGAGTGACTGGATCAAAGTAGGCCCGGCTGATGAATTGCCGCCTGGTGATTTTAAAATTGTGCCGGCAGAGGATACCGATATTGCAGTATTTAATCTGGATGGTGATTTTTACGCGATAGAAGATGTGTGCACACATGATGGTGGGCAGCTCACCGGCGGTGAACGGGAAGGGTGTCAATTGATCTGCCCCCGGCACGGTGCACGATTTAGTATTAAAACAGGCGAGGCCTTATCTGCGCCCGCCTATGAAGCAACAGCGGTATTCCCGATAAAAATTGATGATGGTGTGGTTTATACCCGAGATGACCGTTGGGATTAAACAGCCTGTAGAAATAAACTGGAACCATTATGCCAACATGTTACACCCACAGTTTCGAAATCCGTTGGGCAGATCTTGATCCGAATGCACATATGCGCCACAGCGCCTACCTCGATTATGGTGCACAGGTACGCATCGCTTATTTTTCTGAGCATGGATATTCACTGCAGCGCATGAGTGCGGAAAGTCTGGGACCATTATTGTTTGCTGAGAACGTCAGCTATTTACGTGAGGTCCGAGCCAATGAAATCATTACCGTTGATTTGGCAATAACCGGCTTGTCTGAAAACCACAAACACTGGGGTATTCGCCATCAGATTTTTAAGTCATCAGGAGAATTGGCAGCGAATATTGATTGTCGGGGGGCGTGGCTGGATTTGCAACAACGCAAAGTAGTGGTAATGCCTGATGCGCTGTATGAGCTGATGCATGGTATGCCACACAGCGACGATTTCGCGACTATTCAGCCGCGTAAGCAGGCATAAATTGTTGTCCAGTCCTGTTAGACGGGTTTATTCGAAAGAAAATAAGCGCCGAAGGAAGCCGCGTCCATCGCGGCTTTTGCCGGTGATGTAAGGGTGAGTAGGGTCGTTTAGTTCAAGGATGGACTTAGCATCCTGAGACAATTCTGCCAATTCCAGTTTGTCGTAAGCATCAGCCATAACGGCTAGAGCATCGCTGGTAGCAATGGTGTTGGGGTAGGTTTCCAGTACATATTTGGCGCGACTGACAGCAGCGATATAGGCTTTGCGGCGCATGTAGTATTCAGCCACCGCAATTTCATATTCGGCCAGATTATTACGCAAAAACACCATACGCTGGCGTGCATCGGGCGCGTAGCGGCTTTGTGGGTAGCGTCGCAGCAATTCAGAAAAACCATCAAAAGATTGCCGTGATTGTGATTGGTCGCGAGTAGCGATTCGCTCTGGGAAAAGACGACTTAAAAAACCAATGTTTTGTTCATAATAGGTCAAGCCACGCAAATAATAAGCGTAATCCACATTCGGGTGGGTGGGGTAGGTACGAATAAAGCGATCGACGGTCGCTGATACATTCTCCGGCTCGCCCGCTTTATGATAAGCATAGGCTAGATCCAGCTGACCTTGTTCTGCATAACGACCAAACGGAAAACGGTTGCGCAACTGTTTGTATAGAATAATTGCCTGTGCGTAGTCGCGTGCGGACAGTGAATCACGTGCTGCATCGTACAATTCAGCAGCTTCGCGGTCATCTTCCAATAGCTCACGATCTTTACTGCAACCACCCATTAACAGCGAGATAGCGATGGACAAACAAGCCAGAGTCTTAAACAGTGGCAGGCGAATGCTTGATTGATGGGTCATGGAGGTCTCAGTTAATGTCGTCATAGTTGCCAGTTTACCCGTTGACGGGTTTATGATGCCAGTGTCTGCAGCATAGATCGGTTAAAATTTAGCTTCAATCATGCCAAATCAGCCGCCAAACCCAATATCGACCCCAATTTCAGACAATCAGGTATCTGAATCTGTACGCGTACCGATTGAACTTCGCGGACAACGTCTAGACCAGGTGTCCGCCGAATTGTTCAGTGGTTTTTCGCGTGCGCAATTGCAGCAGTGGATTCGGGACGGGAAATTGACGGTTAATGGTCAGTCAGTGCTCAAGCCCAAGCAGCGTATGGCCGGTTCCGAGCAACTGGATTTGAATGTCGAGTTAGAGGCACATGGCGATGATTTGCCACAGGATATTCCGCTGGATATCGTTTATCAGGATACGTATTTACTGGTCGTGAATAAGCCTGCTGGCATGGTCGTGCATCCTGGTGCAGGCAATCGGTCAGGGACGCTGGTGAATGCGTTATTACACCATGATCCACAGTTGGCGCTGCAGCCACGGGCCGGTATTGTGCACCGTCTGGATAAAGACACCAGTGGTGCTTTATTGGTTGCCCGTCAGGATTCGACCCGATTACAGTTATCGGCAATGCTTAAAGCACGCGACATTCACCGGTATTATCAGGCTCTGGTATGGGGGCAGCCGCCCACTAGCGGGACGATTGATCTGCCGTTGGGACGACATCCGGTAGACCGGGTGCGTATGGCTGTTCGACCTGAAGATGACCATAACGCTCGCCAGGCGATTACGCATTTTAAACGACGACGCAAATACCCTGGTTTGTGCCTGCTGGATATTAAGTTGGAGACCGGTAGAACGCATCAGATTCGAGTGCATTTAACGCACCAGGGTTTTCCATTGGTGGGTGACAAAACCTATGTCCGCAAAGGTATGGCACAGCAGGCTGAGGTTGGTTTGGCGTTGCGCGAACAACTGGAACAATTCCCCCGTCAGTGGCTGCATGCCATCCGCCTGCAGTTTGAACACCCGGTCACGCAGCAAATTCTGGATATTGATGCTCAACCACCTGATGAGCTGGTGGGTTTATTACAGCAGCTAGACGGCGATGCTAAGCAATAGCATACAACCGAACTGGTCTGCGCCTGCCAATGTGAAGGCATTGTGCACAACGCGACGATGTAAGCACGGAAGCAGCTCTAATGAGTTTGCGCAATTTAATCTGGGTTTGAACAGCGGTGAGGCAAAAGACATTGTGTTGGCCAACCGGCAAATATTGAATGATTATCTGCCAGCATCACCACTATGGTTACAGCAGGTTCATGGTAACAAGGTGATTAATGCGCATGAACATATGGAAAATACCCGGGCTGATGCTTGTGTGGCTGACAATAAACATCAGGTTTGCGTGGTGCTCACGGCAGATTGCCTTCCTGTATTGCTGTGCGACCAAGAGGGTAGCTGTGTTGCAGCAATACATGCAGGCTGGCGTGGGCTGGATGCAGGCATTATTAGCCAAACCATTGAACGCCTACCTGCCGCAGCGAATAAACTGCAAGCCTGGTTAGGGCCAGCCATCGGTCAGGCCAATTACCAGGTGAGTGATGGTTTTTATCAACGTTTTATTGATCAAGATGCAGACTTTCATCAGGCTTTTGTTCGAGTTGAGGGTAGCTGGTATGCCGATTTGTATACATTGGCCCGCCAGCAATTAAATAAGGCCGGTGTTATGGCTGTTTATGGTGGTGATTATTGTACTTTTGCTGAAAAGCAGCGATTCTATTCGTACCGACGTGACGGGCAAACAACGGGCCGTCAAGCCAGTTTGATCTGGCTCGATTGATTCGGGTTTTATGTCTGTCGTATGGATTAAGTCATGCAACAACAATACTTGTTCAACAGTTTAATACTCAGAAACCGTCACAGTCTAAAGCTTGTGTTACTGCTCGCTATGTCAGCGGGGTTTGTACTGAAGGGCTTGGCGCAAGCGTCTGATGAGTGGGCAGGTTCTGAGGTTTGTGCAGAGTGTCACGAAGACCGTCATGCAAGTTGGTATAAAACCTATCACCGCACCATGACCCAGGCGGCGAATACCGCCACCGTACGTGGCAGGTTTGATGCACAACCCGTTACTTACTGGGGGGTCACCATCAGGCCGGTGAGGCGCAATAACCAGTTCTGGTTTGATTACTATCTGCCGGGTGACATTGAGCCCTCCAACAGTTTTGCGATAGTCCGTACCGTCGGCTCGCACCGTTACCAGCAATACTTGACCCAAATCGATGGCCTGGCAGGCAATTATTACCGTCTACATTTGCTATGGCATATCGAAGATCAGCGCTGGGTGCATATGAACGGTGCTTTCCTCAGTCCGGATGAACAGGGCTTTGATGACAATGTGGCACTTTGGAATCACAACTGCATTTTTTGTCACAACACCGGGCCAGTGCCTAATATGCAAAACTACCAGCAATTGCAGCAGTTGGCAGCACAAGGGCAACGGGTGGATTTGGAAAGGCAGTCTTTGTATGACTCCAGTGTCAGTGAACTGGGTATTTCCTGTGAAACCTGTCATGGTCCATCGTCAGAGCATGTCAGAGTGAACCGAAACCCATTCAAGCGCCTGTGGAATAAATTTCGTGACCGCGATTCAAGTATTGTCCACCCTGATCGTTTGAATCAGCAGCGCAGTGTGCAGGTTTGTGGGCAGTGTCATGGTCAGCGCACACCTAAAGACATGGGTATGCTTGATCAATGGGTACATGCAGGGCCGGCATATCGCGCTGGGGCTGATTTGCTGGAAACGGTTAAGCCAGTATCGCGTGATACCCAGATCCCTGGTGACAATG
Organism: Wenzhouxiangellaceae bacterium; assembly: GCA_965230265.1. Taxonomy (GTDB): domain Bacteria; phylum Pseudomonadota; class Gammaproteobacteria; order Xanthomonadales; family Wenzhouxiangellaceae; genus JAJFKX01. The sequence continues at coordinate 643,095 of OZ245999.1, forward strand.
ATCCGGATCGCTTCCGGCTGCGCTTCTGGTCAGATGGTACGCCAAGATTGACCGCTTATGAGTATCAAGGCTTATTGCAATCGCGGTGTTATATGGAAAGTCAAAGCCTGACCTGCAGTAATTGTCACAGTATGCATGGGGGTGATCCAGATGGTATGACGACTGAGTGGCAGCGTGGTAATGGGCCGTGTTTGGAGTGCCATCAAGAATATCAAGATGAACCTTCGGTACATACCATGCATGCTACCGACAGCAGCGGCTCACAATGCACCAGTTGTCATATGCCGAATATGGTTTATGGGGTGATGACGATTCACCCTTCGCACAAAATAGAAGTGCCTAACCCACAGCAAAATGCGGCCGACCAGCGGCCCAATGCCTGTAATCAATGTCATTTGGATCGATCTGTGCAATGGGCAGAACAGCAGCTAGCGCATTTATGGGGTGGTGCGAAAGCACCTGATGAGGATTCGGAAGGGATTGCTGCTGGCGTACAGTATTTATTCGCTGGTGATCCAGTGCAACGAGCCGTCACGGCCTGGTCACTGCAGCAGGCCATCGATGCTAAACATCAGCCGGGCGAATGGTGGGCTCCACATCTACTAACAGCAATGCGTGATGATCAATACCCTGCCGTGAGGCGGTTCGCTGCCAAAGCTTTGCGGGCTTCAGTCCAGGTCGATGATGTATTTGACGGTGAATTGAAGCGATTTGACTTTATCGCTGCTGCAGAGCAGCGTGAGCAGGTGATGGAAAAGCTGATTCAACGTTGGCAACAACACCAACAGTACATCCAGAAGCTTGCGCCAAAATCCTTACTACTGGATCAGGACCACTGGCCGGATACACGCGTGGCTGAATTGCAAACTGAAGGTCTAAAACGATCGGTTGGGATTAGTGTTGGAGAGTAGTTTTTGAGGTTTCTCAACAACAGTATTCAGCCAATCAAAAGCGTGTGCTTTGCAGCAAAAAAAATACGTTAACTTGTTTTCAAGCATCTGCCCTGCTATACATACAAGGTTGTACGCTATAAAACACAAAAGAATCGGAACACTCAAACCCAAATAGTTCGGACACAGGTCACTAAATACACTATCGTTAAAGAGGTTGATTTATGAGGATTTCTAAAACTTTTCAACGGATGATAATGACTGCTTTATGTCTATCACCGTTAATGCTATCTGCGCAGGACAGCGCAATTTATATTGTCAAATTTGAAGAAGCCAGCTTGGTTCAGCAGTTAGGTGGAATTGATAACAGTGCGGTCGCCAGGCGTGCTGCCAGTGGCAGAATGAAATTCGATGCCAGAAGCCCGGTAGCACAGGCGGCATTAAACGAATTACGTCAGATTCAGGACAGGCACTTACAATCGATCGAACAATCCCTTGGCCGTGATGTGCCTGTTAAGTTCCGTTACGATGCCACGCTTAATGGCATGGCGTTGGAAATGACTGCCGCCGAAGCCCAGCAAATTGAAAATGTTCCGGGTATTGCCTGGGTTCAAGAAGAAGTGGTTTATTCTTTGGATACTGACCGCGGCCCTGAGTTTATCGGTGCACATCAAATCTGGAGCGGTGAAGCCACTCACAGTGGAGTCGGCCATATGGGTGAGGGCATGATCATCGGTACAATCGACACGGGTATCAATACCGATCATCCCTCTTTTGCAGCAGTTGGTGATGACGGTTTTGCCGTTACCAACCCGCTCGGCAGCGGTAACTTTTTGGGTGACTGTAACCCTGGCGGCCCGGGCACACAGGTGGTTTGTAACGATAAATTGATTGGTGCCTGGGGTTTTGCCAGCGGCCCTGAAGATAACGATGGACATGGTTCACATACCGCCAGCACCTCCGGTGGCAACATTGTTAACGGTCCATTTGTGCATTCGAACGGTCAGGTTTTTGATGTGGCCCAAATGAGCGGCGTAGCACCTCATGCCAATGTGATTTCTTATGCAGGTTGTTGCACGGGCGCGGCACTGATCGCTTCTATTAACCAGGGCATTCTGGATGGCGTAGACGCATTAAACTACTCCATCGGGCCTACAGCGGGTGGACGGGGAATCAGCCCCTGGCAGGATACCCAGGATCGTGGCTTTTTGGATGCCCTGGGCGCGGGGATTTTCGTAGCAGCCAGTGCAGGTAATACCCGTGCCGGTACCAATGATAACCCCGAAGCGGATGTTTCGCATCGCGGCCCATGGATTATGACGGTGGCCAATAGTACGCACGATCGTATTAATAAAAACGCCGTCAGCATTACATCACCACCGCCTGCACCTGGCGATAATGTCACCGATTTGTATGGGTTGGTTGGTACTGGTCCGGCATTTACTGCGCAGATCAGCGACCCCATGGTTGCAGCCAGTGATGTTGACCCGGCAAACTTTGAGGGCTGTAATGCCTGGACGGGTTCGCCGTTTGCCAACAGCATTGCCTTGATTAGTCGTGGAAGCTGTTCTTTTGAAGACAAGGTGAATAATGCAGCGGCTGCAGGTGCAACTTCTGTAGTGGTATTCAATAACGCTAGCCCTTTACCTATTGTAATGGGGGCTTTGGAAACAACCACGATACCTTCACTAATGGTTGGTTCAGATGATGGCGCTGCATTGGAAACTTATTTGAATGATAACCCTGCAGCTACGACCGTGCTGGATGACGATACCGAGATTACGCTGGAACCGCTGGCTGGCAACGTGTTGGCGGGCGGTAGTCTGGTAGGTCCTAATTTGGACTTCGATTTAACCAAACCATCCATTAATGGACCTGGAACCAATATTTTCGCGGCCAATGATGATGATGGCACCGGCATCTTCCAGTTTTTGTCAGGGACTTCAATGTCAAGCCCACATTTGGCAGGTTCAGGTACCCTGATGCTGGCTGAACACCCGGACTGGAGTGTTATGGAAGTAAAATCGGCGATGATGATGACTGCATTTGCTGGTGGCAGAGCACCAGATGGCGTAACCGCTGCAACACCTGATCAGGTAGGTTCAGGTACCGTTGATTTGACCAAGGCTGCATTGGCAGGTCTGGTGATGCACGATAGCTTTGCGAATATGCTGGCTGCCGACCCGGCAACCGGTGGTGATCCAAGCACGGTTAATGTGCCCAGCACGCGCAGCACCAACTGCAGCCCAACCTGTACTTGGACCCGTACGGTACGCAACACTTTGGATACCGATGCCAACTGGACTGCAGCAGGTTCAGGTGATGGATTTACGGTTACCATTACGCCCTCCAATTTTGGTCTGTTGTCCGGCGATGTGTTATTCAGAGATGGCCTGGAACCAGGTGTGGCATTGGTCAGCTCTCAACAAACATTGACCATTACAGCCAATGGTGTAAGCAGTGGTGCCAGCATGGTGTTTGGTGAAGTGATGTTGACCGAAGATGGTGGACAGTCGCCAGATGAGCGCATTACTGTCGCAGTCAGCGAAGCAGTACCACCACCGCCACCTATTTAGAATCTGGTTCAATTAATAGTCATGAAAAGCGGTGCCACAGGCACCGCTTTTTTTATGCCAAGATGATATTGATCGTGTAATCGTGTAGCGCCATGGGTTCATTAATGGCGTCTGTTGAAGGGTGATGAGTCTCGAAAGGGCTACAGTACTTTTTTGCGTGAATAAATAAGACCGGCAACCATTATCAGCATGGTGATGACAAGCAGGCCATTGGTATTGGCAGTTGGTACCGGTTTAGCAGATTGAATAACGCCAAAGGTTTGTTCCAGCTCTACTTCAAATTCATCGGGGTTTGCTGGAAAGGTGGTAGTGATGGGGACCCGAAAAACGCTGAGATTGTATTCTCCAGCTGCTAATGTGCCCATATCGTAACGGTTAAAAACACTGGGAGGAACGCCACAGGGTGGTGGTGGGCCAAAGACCAAAAAAACATCGACTTGAGTACCAGTCAACTGGACACTATGGCCCAGCCCTTGGCTATTTTGCTCTGGACGATCACATCCGATATAAACTTCCAATTCAAATGGCTGGTCTGAGAAGGGCTGCTCTGGTAACAGCCTGTAGGGCAAAAACGAAGCTGAAGCCGTACAGGCTGTTATACATAAAGCCAGAGAGATAAAAAACAGTCGGTGTATCACGTTTTGCCCTTGGGTATTCAATGTTGACTTAATCAATCATTTTATCCAGCATTTTGGGGTTGCAAAGATGGGTCGATCAGCAATGCTGATGCCAAGCAATAACAGTGATTATTTTTTGTGATGCCTGATAAACGATAACCTGCTGTCTGGCAAGGGCATCGATTCCCATTTAGGACATGGGAATCGATTCGTTAAATGGTCAATTTGGTTACTCAACTTCCATGCCGTCGCTGAAAAACTCTTCAGTCAAAATAGCAGCGGCGCCTTGGAAAACAATGACGTTATCTGCAGGGGTATTGTCGCCGATATCACCATCGATCAGTTCAAAGGTCCAGGTGTTGCCCGTATTGGTGGCGGATAAACGTGACCACCTGTTGCGATCCTCATCCGGAAAAGCAATGCCATAGGCACGCATCTGCCAGGCGGGGTCAGTAAAATCACCTGCATGGTAAATTAACTCGACTTCGGCCTGTTGGCAGTCAGGAATGCGTAAATGTAAACCATTAAACAGCAGATCATAGGTGATCTCATTAGGTATGGACTGTAGCAAATCAAGGCCAAAACTGTTTTCTAAACGATCACAGTTACCCAGTATAGGCGTCACGCTGGCAGTAATGGTGCTCTGGGTGCCACGGGTTGCATCGTTGATGGTCGGTGAGGCAACAAAAGCCTGACTGGAATCTGCCGTACCATCTTGGTTACCGTCTCCCCCATTGGGCGCCTGTTCTTCTTGCATATTAGTGGCACCATCCATTTCATCATCCGGCAGTACTTCAAAGGTTTGAATACCTCGGGTGGTACCAGCCTGGATCAGCAGGTTACTACCGGTGTTATCCAGGGCGAGCTTGAGTGCGATCGCAGACTCAGGAAACCCGACACTGATGGATGACCAGCTTAAGCCACCATCGGTACTGACAAATACACCGCCATCGCCATTGCTTAACGGGTCGGCCGCCGCTGCATAGACGTCTCCGGTAGCAGGGTCTACGATAATATCCCGTACATCCCTATTGGTCAGGCCGGTGCTGGAGAAAAACCAATTGGCACCACCATCTGTGGTTTTATAAATACTGCCCGCAAAGCTGTTGGCAAAATCATTGCTAGAGGCGTACAGGGTTTGTCCGGTAGCATCAGTCGGGTCAATGGCCAAAGATAAAATATTGGCCTCTGTAGTGGCGGGGTTACCATTAATCTTGGGCAGGCCATTGCTCATATGCACCCAGTTGGCCCCACCATCGGTTGTTTTGAAGACACCATTTTGAACTGTTGTTGGCGCATCAGTATCCTGCAACCCGCCGATGAAAGTAGCCGCATACAGCGTATTGCCGGTGGCATCGGTGGGGTCAAGTATGATTTGTACGGCCGAGGCGAATAACAAACGACCAGATACTCCTGTTTCTGTCGCCCCTATACCATTTTCCATAGGTACCCATGTAGCGCCAGCATTGGTGCTTTTGTATATCCTTGCTGCGTCTTGAACGACCATGGTACCGCCCATGCCATCATCGACTTCGCTGAAGCGGCCGCTGCCACCGGCATAAAGTGTCTGAGAGGGTCCGGAACCGCCATTGCTGAATATATCAATGGCGATAGAGCGAACGGTGCCAAATGGAGAAAAAGCAGCCCCAGCTGGCAGTGGGATACCGTTATCAATAGTCGACCAGGTGATGCCACTGTCAGTGCTTTTATAAATGCCGCCGTTGGGTGGCAGCATCATGCCCATATCATCAAACTTGAACAGGTAGCGGCCACCGCCATACACCACATTGGTGGCGTTAGGATCAACACTCAGATCACGCAAGAAATCAGCGTCCAGGCCGGTATTGGTTTGATTCCATGTTAACCCGTTATTGGTGCTGCGGAAGTTGCTGAAACTACCAGAAAATGTGCCGCTTTCACCGATGCCTGCATGTACCCGGTTGCCAGTGGTGACATCAACGGCACGAATACTGGTGGCATTAAAGCCGTTCACGCTAGGTGCCCAGGCAATGGCAGCTGGTGAGATACGTCGGTAGACACCATTGCTGGCTGAACCTGCCAATTGAATGGCTGGGTTAAACGGATCATAAGCCACTTGTGTGGAGTCTGTCGGTAATAGCGCTGAGTTACCGGTAAAACCGCTCAGTACATCGGTCCAGGTGACGCCGTCATCAAGGGTAAACCCCAACCCCTGGCGGCCACCGACGAAAACTTCATTATTGTTACTGGGGTTAGAGGTAATGTATTGTCCACCTCGGGTAGGAAAGGTACCAATGGTTGTCCAGGTTAGGCCAAAATCCAGGCTTCTGGCGACACCGGAAAAGTTAATGGCCCACATTTTGCCTGTCACACCGGCAAAGTGCATATCGTTAAAGCCGGTATCCTGCCATGGGCAGTCCATAGGGCAGGGAATTTCAGTCCAGCTTAAGCCGGCATTGACGCTTTGGAGTAAGCGAGTATTACCGCTGCCAAAAACATTTTCTGAAGTGCTTGCCAAAAGTGTATTAGGCACCGTTGGGTGTGCTGCCAGTGAGCTGATGGAAAAATCTGTACCTGGTAGAGCAGGGAGGGCCATCCAGGTTAGCCCGGCATTATCGGAACGTAACATACTGCCATCGCTAAGCCCGACATAGAGCCTGCCAGGAAACACTGGTGATAGAGTGATATCGCTGATAAATGCATCCACAATTACCCCAGGTAGCGGGCTGCGATCTTGCCAGGTGGCTGCGCCATCATTGCTGAAGTAAACAAAACGTGATCCGAAAGCGTAGAGCGTATCGACAGCAGTCTGACTGTGTAGGATAGAGCCGGTTAATTGACGATTGATGCCGGCATTGGCCTCAAACCAGTTCACACCACCATCAACGGTCTTGAATACACCGCCACGACTAACCGCATAAAAGGTGTTGATGGCATTGGGTGAGGCGATCAAACCATTGACACTGCCACCTTCTGGCCCGCTGGAGGTCCAGATACCAGGTCCGGCAAAGGCATTGAATGACAGGGCCAGCGCCAATAATGCACTGCAAAACGGGTGCGTGGATAGCACCAAAGTTATTTTCGACATTGCTCTAAACTCTCTGATTTTTTTAGGGTATCTTAACATCGATACACAAAAGAAAAATTAATCAAACGCGTTGTGCGATGATTTCCTACAAGTTAATACGTATTTGGCCTACAAATAAGGACAGCTGATTGCTGATTGGTATTATTGCCAGGGGGGAGGCCTGCAGCAATAAGCTACAGGCATGGTTGGTTTTTAGTGCGGCAAAGCCAGGTCATCCAGCATGGCTTTTAAGAAGCGTGCTGCTTCACCACCAGTACAGGCACGATGGTCAAAAGTCAGCGAGAGTGGAATGACCCGATGAACTTCAAAACCACCCAGTACGGGAGTGGCTTCATGGCGTAATTTACCGGCAGCCACGATGGCCACACAGGGAGGATTAATCACTGGAGTGGCATAACGACCGGCGAATACACCGAAGTTAGACAGCATGATGGTGTAATCCTTAAGGTCTTCCGGTGGAATGCTGCGGTCTTTAACATTATCCCGCAGGCGATTAAGACCGGCACGTACATCTTCCGGCGTGGCATTGTGGACATTGCGCAAGGCAGGGACGAATAAGCCGTCGGCGGTATCTACCGCAATACCCACATCCATACCTTTATGCAACATGCGTACGCCATCTTCACCGCTATACCAGGCGTTCAATCCTGGCTCGACCTGGGCACCGGCCCACAAGGAGCGAATCAAACGGATAGTGATGTCCTCGCCAGGCTGCCAGGCGTGAATATCGGCATCGTCCATTAAAGTGGTTGGTACGACCTTGGCGTGCGATTCGGACATAATTCTAGCCATGGTCCGGCGTGTACCGCGCACAGGTTCCCACTCGCCAGAAGGTACAGCAGCTGGAGCTGGAGTTGAAGCTCTGGCAGTGGTCGGTGCCGGTACGGTTTGCCGTTGAACAGCGGGTTCCGGTGTGATGGCTGGTGGAGAAATGGAAGCCGGTTGTTTTGCCGGTTCATCAGCAAGCAATGCGGGGTTGGCTGCGGCCTGTTTAACATCGGCTGCTGTGACCACATTGCCAGCACCACTGGGAGTAATGCGGGTTAGGTCAATTTTCAGTTTGCGTGCCAGGGCACGAACGGCGGGGCTGACCTTAACATTACCAATAGTGCTTAGCTGTTCGGTGACTACTCGATCGGTACTTTCCATGGCCCCAACCACTGTGCCGGTATCTGGGCGGTCATCGTTGGTCGATGCATTGTCAGTGGTTGATTCTGGGGCTGTGGGCTGGGAAGTTTCTTCCACTTGTTCAATAGCAGAGGAACTGCTATCAGTTTCATCTGCCTGTCCAAAAGTTACCAGTGGTGCACCAGTTTCGATAACGTCACCAGGCTGGCCATGTAGAGTGCCTATCACACCATTTTCAGGACTGGGTACTTCGACCACAGCCTTGGCGGTTTCCATGGAAACCATTGGCTGGTCCACTTTAACTTCATCGCCTTCCTTGACAAACCACTCGACGATCTCTGCGTCGGGTAAGCCTTCTCCAAGATCAGGCAGATTAAAAACTTTCATGAGACCTCCATAATTTCGTTAACGGCATTCATGATGCGATTAACGCTGGGCATATATTTCATTTCCATTTTGTACAGTGGCATGACGGAGTCATAACCGGTAACGCGTTTGACAGGTGCTTGTAGGTGCCACAGACCGGCATCGGCTAATTGTGCGGCGATTTCTGCGCCCATACCACCGGTACGAGCGGCCTCATGAACAATCACACAACGCCCCGTTTTTTGAACCGATTCGATGATGGTCTCGGTATCCAATGGCTTAATGGTGGCAACATCAATCACTTCCGCACTGATGCCTTGTTCGGCCAGCTTGTCAGCAGCTTCCAGGGTTTCCTTAATCATGGCACCCCAGGTCACCATAGTGATATCGCTGCCATCCCGGATGACATAGCAAACATCCAATGGCAGTTCTTCACCATCATCGGGGACTTCTTCTTTGTGCAAACGATAGATACGCTTGGGCTCTAGAAACACCACTGGATCAGGGTTGCGAATAGCCGCCAGCAGCAGACCATAAGCACGGGCTGGAGACGAGGGGATAACCACTCGTAAACCAGGGATGTGTGCGAATAAGGTTTCGGTGCTTTCTGAGTGGTGCTCGGGTGCGTGGATACCACCACCATAAGGCGCACGTAAAACCATCGGGCAATGCATACGGCCACGAGTACGGTGGCGCAAACGGGCAGCATGACAAACCATGTGATCGAGCATGGGGTAAATGAAGCCCATGAATTGTGCTTCGGCAATGGGCTTCATGCCCTGGGTGGCCATGCCTATGGTTAAACCTGCAATCATCACCTCTGCCAGTGGCGTATCGATAACCCGTTGATCACCAAACTTTTCCTGCAAACCATTGGTGGCCCGGAAAACGCCGCCATTGATGCCGACATCCTCGCCCAGCACGACCACTGAGTCATCGTGTTTCAGCTCCCAGGCCAGTGCCTGTGTGACGGCTTCTACCAGTGTAATGTTAGCCATTAGTGTCCGCCCTCCGTCTGCTGGGGCAACTCCCATAGCGCTCGTTCACGTTGCTCTGCCAGATCGTGCGGTAATTCTTCAAACATATAATCAAACATACTTTCAATGTTGGGCATGCCAGTGCTCAGGTACTCCTCGACGGCTTCATTCACCTGTTCAGCACAGCGTGCTTCCAGTTGCGCCTCTTGTTCATCGTTCCAGGCATTATTGGCAGTCAGATAAGCCCGCAGGCGTTTAATGGGCTCACGTTCCCAAGCGGCATCGACCTGCTCCTGATCACGATAACGACGAGCATCATCTGCGGTGGTATGGTCGCTTAGGCGGTAAGTCATCATTTCAATCACCGATGCACCCTGGCCACTGCGCGCACGCTCCAGCGCTTTGTCCATGGCCCAATGGCAGGCAATAATGTCGTTGCCATCCACTTGAATACTTGGCAGGCCACCGGCAATGCCTTTTTGGGCCAGTGTTTTGGCGGTGTTCTGCTTGGCACGTGGTACCGAGATCGCCCATTGGTTATTCATAATGATCAGCACCAACGGCAATGTGTAAGCGCTGGCTGCATTGATGGCTTCTAGAAAATCGCCTTTGGAACTACCACCATCACCAACAACGCTGACAGCGACGCGTGGCTCGTTGCGCAATTGATAGGCCATTGCTGCACCGGCAGCGTGCAGGCACTGGGTAGCAATCGGTACGCACCAGGCAAAATCATGTTTGGGTCCGGCAAAGTCATTGCCGCGTTCGTCACCCCCCCAGTAATTGAGGATGTCAGACATTTTGACACCGCGATACATTTGCGCAGCATACTCGCGATACATGGGTGCGAAGCAGTCCTCATGCCGCATGGCCGCGCCAATGGCCAGGTGCGCTGCCTCATGTCCCAGGCACGATGCATAGGTGCCCAGCTTGCCGGTACGCTGCAACGCGACGGCTTTTTTATCAAAAGTGCGCACCAGCGTCATTAGCCGATACAGTTCGCTAAGTTTGTCAAAATCCTCGGCCAGACGTGGATGCTGGTCACCAACAAGCTGACCTTGTTCATCCAGGAACTGGAAATAATCTATCTTGAAATTGGCAATGGTTGCCGACATGCAATCATCCTCGGTTATTCTATGTCACAGGCCATTACCAAAGCAGTGGCCAAAAGAGCCGACTATTATAACCATTTGGACGTGATCGATTAAAGCCAAGGAACTGTTGATTTATGCAAAAACGCCCTTTAGAAGCAGGTATTCATCGTGAACTCAGTCAACAGCTGAGCTATTGCTCATATTTGTCTTTGGACAAGGTGCTGGACGCGCAACAGCCGTTGAGTGATCCAGCACACCACGATGAGATGCTATTCATCATCCAGCATCAGACTGCAGAGTTGTGGTTTAAGCTCATTATTCATGAGTTACGCGCAGCATTGCAGCATTTGGCCAATGATAATTCAGGCGCCTGCGAAAAAAATCTGGCCAGGGTGCGGCAGGTGCAGCGGCAGTTATATGAACAATGGGGTGTATTAAGTACTTTAACGCCGGCTGAGTATGCTGAGTTTCGGCACGTATTGGGCCGGGCTTCTGGTTTTCAGTCCCCCCAGTATCGTCTGCTGGAGTTTTTGCTGGGCAATAAAAACCGGGAACTATTGACGGTATTCAAACACGATCAGAAAACCACAGAAACTTTACAACAGGCTTTGGATCAACGCAGTTTGTACGATGAGTTTTTGGCCTTTCTGGCACGCCAGGGGCATGCTATACCGCAAACCGCATTGAAACGCGATTTTAGTGAACCCTATGAAGAAGATGCAGCAGTCAGGGCCTGTATTCTGGAGATATATCAAACCCCTCAGGAATACTGGACTGAATATGCGCTGTGTGAGCGTTTAATTGATGTGGAAGAGTCTTTCCAATTATGGCGTTTTCGGCATATGAAAACCGTAGAGCGGATTATTGGTTATAAGCCAGGAACCGGTGGCTCATCGGGTGTGGGCTTTTTGAAGCAGGCACTGGAGCTGACTTTTTTCCCGGAGTTGTGGACGGTACGTAGTGAGATCGGTTTGCCACCCTAAAACCAAATCCACAAACCACATTGAATTTTATCGTTTATTAAGTATTTCGAGGACGAGCTTGGTGGCTGGTTAACCCAAATTCCACTGAGGGTGGGCAAACTAAGGATCGATGTTATTCATAACGACTAATAAGCTTTAGAAGTGATTATCATTGCGCACTATTCATTGGTTATTTTCTAATAACTTGTCATCCAGTTTATCCAGCAACTGGTATAGCTGGCGGATTTCCTGGCGCTGCAGTTTGCTCAACAATTGGCGCTCATAGTCCAATGCGCGCGGCGCGACAGCATCATGCAGGTGTCGGCCCTGATTGCTTAATTGCAACAAGCGCTGGCGACGATCCTGGTTGTTTTCGTGTCGCTCCAGCAAATTTTTGTCACACAAAGAGTGCACAGCACGATGCAAAGCCACTTTGTCCATTGCAGTGTGTGTTACCAGCTCGCTGGCATTGCTGTTGGGATAGCGTGCAACCACAGCCATAACCCGCCATTCGGCAATGCTCAAACCATATTGCTTCTGGTAGCCGACGGCTATACCACGACTGATCTGATTACTTAACCGCGATAACCGGTAAGGCAGGAAGTGCTCCAGGTCCAATGGATCGACATGTTCATCGACGGGTTTGGCGGAATGCAGAAAAGTATCGTCCATTTTGGCTTGCCAATAGTTACATCTGTAACTATTATGAGTATTCTACGTCGGCCTGCAAGTCCGGGTTTTGAAGTGACTTTGCGGCTGATTATTTTGATTCAGGTAAAACGGAGATTATCCATGTCAGCAGCGGCCCCTTCCCAACAGCAGCAAACAGACAACACCGAGCGCGAAAACCCATTGGGCGTCAGTGGTTTTGAGTTTGTTGAATTTGCTGCACCCGATGCCAGCTTGCTACACCGTTTGTTTGCCCGGATGGGTTTCACGGCAGTAGCGCGTCATAAGAATCAAGCGATTACCTTGTATCGGCAGGGCACGATCAATTTTCTGGTGAATGAGCAACCCGAATCATTTGCGGCTGGCTTTACTGCTGAGCATGGACCCTGTGTTACTGGTTTTGCTCTGCGAGTCAAAGATGCTCAGGATGCCTATGTACAACTGCTGGAAAAAGGTGCGCAGGAGCACACGGCAATTAATGAGGCGCCGGTGGATTTTCCCTGCGTGGAAGGCATTGGTGGTAGTTGCCTGTACTTATGTGATCATCGTATGGGCGATGTATTTGCCCGGTCTTTCGAGTATCTGGATGGTGTGGATAAGAACCCCCAAGGTTTTGGATTGACCTTTATTGACCATCTGACGCATAACGTGATCAATGGCAATATGGATGAGTGGGCAGATTTTTATGCACGCTTGTTTAATTTCTTCGAGGTTAAATACTTTGATATCAAAGGCCAGCAAACTGGTTTGCGTTCACGCGCAATGACGGCACCGGATGGCTGTATCAGCATACCGATTAATGAATCTTCTGACCCGCGGTCGCAAATTAACGAATACATCGATGAATACAATGGGGAAGGTGTGCAGCATATCGCCTTATATACCGAAGATATTTACAGCACCATTGAAGCGATGCACGCGCAGGAAGTTAAATTTCTAGATACCCCAGATACTTATTATGAGGTGATTGATCATCGCATTCCTGATCATGGTGAGGACGTTCAACGGATGCGCAAGAACCGTATTTTGATTGATGCTGAAATTAATGATCAGAGCAAGCAGCTGCTGCAGATATTTACCGAGACCAATATTGGTCCGGTATTCTTCGAAGTGATTCAACGCAAAGGCAACGAGGGTTTTGGTGAAGGCAATTTCCAGGCGTTGTTTGAAGCGATAGAGCGCGACCAGCAAAAACGCGGAGTACTGTAAAACATGGCCAAACACTGGATACCAACCCGTCGCGTTGAGGGCCAGACTGGCCGTCAGGCGCATTGCAACCTGCCAGCGGGCACTGTTGAGCGTGAACTGGGTAAGGAAGGTTTTTTTGGTCCAGCCACGCACATGTATCATCCGCGCCCACCAACGGCCTGGGTTAAGTTTGAAGGTCCACTATCACCACGGGCCTTCGATGCCAACGAGTTAAGTGACCTGGGCCCATCACCCTGGCAGGCCGCACAATTGCTTGGTAACAACAGTGTGCAAGTGCGGTTTTGGCGTTGCTCACAAAGTATGGACCACCTGGTGCGCAATGCCGATGGTGACGAATTGCTGTTTCTGCATCGCGGTGATGCTGAATTGTTTTGTGATTATGGTCACCTTAGTTTGAAGCAGGGCGATTATTTGATGCTGCCGCGCAGTACCATGTGGCGCCTGGAAGTCAGTTCTCCGGTTGAGTTGCTATTGATTGAAGCCACCAACAGCAGTTATATGCTGCCCGATAAAGGACTGGTCGGGCCACATGCGATTTTCGATCCGGCTATTTTGGATGTGCCGGGCTTAAATGAAGCTTTTAAATCTCAGCGTGATGATGAAACCCGGGTATTGGTTAAACGTCTGGGTGAGTTGACCACCATCACCTATCCACATAACCCGCTGGATGCGGTTGGCTGGCATGGCGATTTAATGCCAGTCAGACTCAACTGGCGGGATATCCGGCCCTTGATGAGCCACCGCTATCACTTACCACCATCAGCACACACCACTTTTTTGGCCAATCGGTTCGTGGTTTGTACTTTTGTGCCACGTCCATTTGAAACCGATCCGGACGCGATCAAGGTCCCGTTTTTTCACAACAATGATGACTTTGATGAAGTGATTTTTTATCACGAGGGTGAGTTTTTCTCACGTGACAATATTCACCCAGGCATGATTACCTGGCACCCTTGTGGTTTCACTCATGGGCCGCACCCCAAAGCATTGAATAATATGCTTAAGCAAACTGCTGAAGGTACCAATGAAGTGGCAGTAATGATTGATACCAGAGATGCATTAATTGCGACAGACACCGCCCATGGCGTGGAGTGGAGTGGTTATGCACAATCCTGGCAGCACCCTGAAAAATAAGATGGGTATGCAGGCAAATATAGACTAACCAAACCAGTGGACAAATAATTAGTTATGAAATTAGCATCATTAAAACAAGGTGGTCGTGACGGTACACTTATTGTCGTCAGCCGTAACTTAGAAAACTATGTCATTCCCACAGACATTGCTGCCACCATGCAGCAGGCATTGGATGACTGGGGCAATATTGCGCCGCGTCTAAATGCGCTGTCAGAGCAGCTTAATGCGGGGCAAATTCGTGATGTAATGCCATTGGATACCACTAAGCTGGCTTCGCCATTGCCGCGTGCCTATGAATTTTTGGATGGCAGTGCCTATTTGCCACATGTAGAGCGGGTGCGTAAAGCACGCAATGCGGAAGTGCCAGAGAGCTTTTATACCGATCCATTAATGTATCAGGCCACATCTGCAGGTTTTATTGGCCCCACCGATGATGTGCCTGTGCCTGACGAAAAATACGGCATTGATTTAGAAGCTGAAGTAGTGGTTGTTACCACTGATGTACCAATGGCTGTCGATGCTGAGCAAGCTGGTGATTGTATTCAGCTAATAGGTCTGGTCAACGATGTATCGTTACGCAACTTGATTCCGGGCGAGCTGGCCAAGGGCTTTGGTTTTTTACAATCCAAGCCGCGCTCGGCACTGTCACCGGTGTTTGTCACGCCTGACGAGCTGGGTGATGCTTGGCAAGCCTATAAAATCAATCTGCCACTGGTTTCGCATTTAAATGACGAACTGTTTGGCGAACCGGAGGCGGGCGTGGATATGCAGTTCAACTTTGGTGAACTGGTGGCGCATGCCGCCAAAACACGTCCATTGGCGGCAGGGACCATTGTCGGTTCCGGCACAGTTGCCAATCAGGACACTTCATTGGGTGCATCATGTTTGGCTGAAAAGCGCATGCTGGAAATTATTGCTGATGGCAAACCCAGCACACCATTCATGAGCTTTGGAGATCGCGTACGCATCGAAATGCTGGACAAAGATGGAACCAGCATTTTTGGTGCCATTGAACAAACCATGGTGCAGCAGTCAAGCTGATGGCTGAACTGCTGTTGTATGATTATTGGCGTAGCTCGGCGGCGTACCGGGTGCGAATTGCGCTGAATATTAAAAAACTCTCTTACCAGCAGCGCAGCATTCATCTGGTACGAGGCGGCGGAGAGCAGCGACAACCGACCTATACGGCACTGAACCCTCAGCAGCTGGTACCGACCTTATTGCATGGGGACCTGGTGCTGACCCAATCAATGGCGATTATTGAATATTTGGACGATGCGTTTCCCGAGTCATCGGTGCTGCCTGCTGAACCTGTTCAACGCGCCCAGTGCCGAGCGCTGGCACAAGTGGTCGGGTGTGATATTCACCCACTGAATAACCTACGGGTGTTGCAGTATCTTAGCGGCCCGCTGGAGGTGGATGATACTCAAAAAATGGATTGGTATCGTCATTGGGTGGCGCAAGGTTTTGCTGCATTTGAAGCATTATTAACCCGCTATGGCAGTACCCGTGATTTTTGCCTGGGAATGCAACCAACACTGGCTGATTGTTGTCTGTTGCCACAGGTTTATAATGCCATACGGTTTGATTGCGATTTAACGCCTTATCCATTGATTCGGCAGATTGCAGAAGCCAGTAAACAGCACCCGGCGTTTATTCAGGCCTACCCGGATAACCAGCCCGATGCTGATCATTGAATCGTTTATACCATGCAGAGCTATGTGAAAAGTATGAAAGCCATTGCATTAATTTTTAGTTTGCTGTTATTGACAGCCTGTGCCAGCAATACCCCCACTGACCCGGTATTATTCGACCGTGCTGAAGCAGCCATTGAACGCGCTACCGAAGCGGGCGCTGAGGAACATGCACCTGTAGAATTACGCTTTGCCATGGAGCGCTTGCGGTATGCCAAAGATGTTGCGCTGGCAAGCGAAGATTATGAGCTGGCTGCGTGGCGTGCCCAGGAAGCTGAATTGAATGCTGAACTGGCTTACGTTAAAACCCAGGCAGAAATCGCCCGTGCTGAAGAAGATGAAGCATTGCGCAATGTTGAACGGGTGCAAGAAGATATACGAGTAGAGTTTGGCGAGGAGGCTTTGCAATGAAGCGTAAGCTGACAGGTTTTTTTCTGATTATCAGTCTGGTATTCATCACTGCTTGCAGCACCCAACCGAAACGGGATTTAGCATTAGAGCGTTTGCAAGATGAATTGCAAATGCTGAAAAGTACTACAGACGCTTCTCGTCTGGCACCGCTTGCGATCAGTGATGCTGAACGGGCAGTGGCTCGTTTACAAACCGCCAAAGGCAATCAGGATTACCGCAATCATTTGGCTTATATGGCTGAACGTCGCATTGACTTGATCCGTGCAGAGGTCCGTCGTCAGGAAGCCGAACGTCATACTGCTGAATTGAACCAGCAGCATTCACAACTATTGGTAAGAATCAGCCGTTTGCAGGCTGAGCAGGCCCGCAGAGAAGCCGAGCAGGCCCGTATCCTCAGTGCTGCTCGTGCTGAAGAAACTGCGCGTGCACAACGTGCTGCCGCTGCCGCCCGTGAAAACGAACTGTCCGCTGCCGAGCGCGCCAGCCGTGCTCAGCAGGAAGCCGACCAGGCCCGCCGACTTGCTGACGCGCAAGCCGAGGAAGCTTCACTGGCCCGCCGTGAAGCGCAATTGGCGACAGAACAGGCTGAGTCCTTGCGTCGTCGTTTGGAACATATGCAGCTGCGCGAAACCGATAGAGGTGTAGTGATTACGCTGGGTGATGTGTTGTTTGAAACCGGTGAGTCTGAGCTAAAACCAGATGCTGCTGACAATGTTCGTGACGTGGTCGAATTATTGACCACTGAAGCCGATAAACGCATCCGAATTGAAGGGCATACCGATTCCCAGGGCAATGCGGATTTCAACCAGCGTTTGTCCGAATTGCGTGCTGAATCGGTTGAGCAGGCCCTGGTGGCTGAGGGGATTGATCCGGCCAGAATTACCGTGGTTGGCCAGGGGGAGGATTTTCCCATTGCCAGCAATGATAGCGAAGAAGGCCGCAGCAAAAACCGCCGTGTGGATGTTATTTTACTTGACGATGAGTAACATGCATGAGTAACGGCTGATTGCATTTGTGTTTTTTGGATCGATCCGTATAACGTCGAGAAACACTTCAACGACTGCCGATAAAGTCCATTTCGTCAATCACGTTTTGGGTACAAAATAGCAGGTGGCAAACCACTGGTTTGCATCGCTCCAGTACTGTTTTAATTCCAGACCGGCTTTAGCAGCCATAGCACTAAAGCCTTCCAGTGTGTATTTGTGCGAGTTTTCGGTATGAATGCTTGCGCCTGCAGCGAATTCGAATGTTTGCCCACCCAGTGATATGGTTTGTTGCTGTTTGCTGACCAGGTGCATTTCTACTCGCTGATGCTGGCTATTAAAGCGCGCCTGATGCGCCCATAACGTCAAATCAAAATCAGCACCCAGCTCATTGTTCATGCGTGCCAACAGGTTCTTATTAAAAGCTGCAGTGACTCCGGCTGCGTCGTCGTAGGCTGGGATCAAAACATCCATGGGCTTCATTAAATCGATTCCAATTAACAATCCACCGCTTATCTCAGGTAGAAACTTGCTGGCAATTTTCTGGATACGCTGCAAAAAGTGTTGTGCCTGATTCAGAGTAAAGTTACCAATGGTCGAACCTGGGAAATACACCACCCGCGTTTTACAACCCTGACAGATATCCAAATCCGTGGGGGAAATCGGTTGGGTGTAATCAGCCTGTATGGGATGAATAAGCAAATTAGGAAATTGTCGACGCAGATGCGCGGCAGAAATATCCAGGGCAGCGGCAGAAATTTCAATCGGTGAATAGGCCGTGGGTTGTTCCAGGCTGTCGAGCAGGTGGCTGGTTTTTACACCAGCGCCGGAGCCAAATTCGATCACATGTGCTTGTGGCCCTATACAGCGGGAAATTTCCGGCAAGTGGTCATCCAGAATTTTTAAATCAGTACGGGTAACGTAATATTCCGGTGTGACACAAATGGCTTCAAACAGTACTGAACCGAGTTCATCATAAAGGTATTTGCTGGATATTTCGGGTTCTGGTTTTGCCAGACCGATTAATACATCTTGTAAAAAAGAATTGTTGTCACTGTGATCAGCCACTTAGGTTTCCTTACTCTGGGTTGTATACGGTAATTAATTGTAGCAATTGCTGATAAAGACAATCTGCTGTGTCTTTCATCATCCGCTATGGCTGTCGTGTGCCAGCCGCAAACCACTGAATTGCCAGCGATCTTGTGGGTAGAAAAAATTGCGATATGTTGAACGAATATGGCCTGCAGGTGTTGCGCAAGAACCACCTCGCAAAACATATTGATTGGCCATGAATTTACCATTGTATTCTCCAATGGCGCCAGCGGGCTGGCAAAAGCCGGGATAAGGCGAGTAGCTGCTGGCAGTCCATTCCCAGACAGTGCCAAACATACCGTACAAGGTTTTATCTGCGGTGGCATCGAGTTTTGGTTGCCATTCTCCGCTGTCAGCAAACTGCCCATCGGCTATTTGAAAATGATTGGCGGCGTGTTCCCATTCAGCTTCAGTGGGCAGACGGCAACCTTTCCAGCTGGCATAGGCACTGGCCTCATACCAATTGATTTGACTTAATGGTGCATGCGGATCCAGTTCAAGCTCACCGGCAAGGCTGTGTTGCTTCCATTGGTTGTCTTTATAGCGCCAATACAAAGGCCTATTGATATTATTGGCCTGCAACCAGGCCCAGCCATCACTGTGCCAGTATTGCGGTTGCTGGTAGCCGTCTGCCTCGATAAATGCCAGATATTCACTATTGGTTACCGGGCGATTGGCCAGCTGGTAGGGTTGCAATAATTGCTGATGCTCAGGTGACTCATTATCAAAAGCAAAGCCTTGTTGATCATGATTGCAGGGCTGACCAACGGTGACAATACCACCGGGAAAATTGAGCCAAACCAATTCACCTGGATCATTATGTCGCTGAACCACTGGTGCCATTTGCGGTGCCAAAGGGCTGTAACTAAATCCGTGCTGAATATCGGTCAGTAACAATTCCTGATGCTGTTGCTCGTGGTTTAGGCCCAGAACAACCAGTGGTGCAAGCTTTGCAAACTGACGCTTACCCAACCGTTTTAGCCATTCCAGCATATTGATATCAATATGCTGTCGGTATGCCAAGACCTCATCGATACTCGGGCGTGACAATAAACCCCGGTGCGCACGAGAGTATTGTTGACCCACACCGTGATAATAAGAGTTAAACAGATAAGCGTAATGCGGGTTGGGCGACTGATAACCAAGGATGTGTTCGGTCAGTAGGAATGTTTCAAAAAACCAGCTGGTGTGGGCCAGATGCCATTTGGGCGGACTGGCTTCAGGCATTGATTGCAGGTTCATGTCTTCGGCGTTTAACCCAGTGGTTAATTTGATCGTGGACAGACGTACTTGCTCAAAGCTCTGTATTAATGCTTCGCGGTGTTGTGCGTAATCACGTTGGGGCCAGGCATTAAATTCGACCCAGTCCTGACTGGCATGTTGTAAGTTGGCGGCCATGATGATGGTAATGCGGAATTGGTTATAGCTTGCCCCAGCAAGAAAGATTGTGCAACTGTAAAACTGCCCGCCAGGTGACCAAACCATAAACTTTCGGTATATCATCCAGGTGGCATCGATTACACTGCAAACCTGAATGTTGTTGGCCGGTATATGGAGAATCAATCATGAAACTATATTGGTGTGCGCAGACTCGCGCCTCACGCACAGTATGGCTGTTAGAAGAAGCGGGTGTTGACTATCAGCGTATCGAAGTGGATATCAGAGATCCCGAAGCCAAGGCTGCCGCAGACGCTGACTTTCATGTGGCCAGCCCGATGGGCAAGGTACCGGCGATCGCTGATGGTGAGGTTAAGTTAGCCGATTCAGCAGCCATTGGTTTGTATGTGGCTGACAAATATGCCATGGGTCAATTGGCGCCTGCGATTGATGACCCCTTGCGTGGCAAGTATTTGTACTGGATGCTTTACACACCTGGTGTTATTGAGCCGTGTATGGCAGAAAAAGTCAGTGGCTGGGAGGTCAACCGGTTGTCTCATGGCTGGGGTGATTTTGACAGCATGATAACGACACTGGAACAGGGTCTGGGTGAACAGCCTTGGTTATTGGGTGAATGGTTTACTGCCGCCGATATTATGGTGGGTTCCAGCGTGGTGTTTTTGCAGATGTTCAAACTGTTGCCTGACTCGGCCGTGCTTTCCCGCTATGCAGAACGCTGTCTGGCGCGTCCGGCGTATCAGCAAGCACTGCAGCTGGGTTAGTCCATTATTGCTATGCAGGCTTTATCGGTTGTTATGATCTGGGATGAGCATGAGTAAATCGATTCGTTTTTCTTCCCAGCTCACCACTGTCTTGGCGATGGCAGGTTTTGCGATTGGACTGGGCAATGTATGGCGGTTTCCATACATGATGGGTCAATATGGGGGCGGGGCATTTTTGCTGGTTTATATTGCATTTATGATTTTGCTGGCGGTACCGGCCCTGACGGCTGAGTGGATGCTGGGTCGGCATGTACGCCAGGGTACGATTGGTGTGTTTCAGAAAGTGTTTGGCACGCGCTTGGGCACATTCACAGGTTACGCCATTTTATTCGCAGTTTTTATGGCTTTGTCATATTACGCACTGGTGGTGGCGCAAGTCATTTTCAGTGGCTGGTTTGCGCTGACCCGTGGTTTCAGTGAAGTGACTCTGGTGGAATATGCGGCGCAGGTTAATGAGCCCATTATCGTATTTGTTGTTGCAGTGGCGGTATTGTTATTGTCTGCAGTGATTCTGATGCGTGGATTAAAACGAGGTATTGAAGCTGTCAGCAAGCTGCTGGTGCCGGCGTTTGGCCTTATTGCCATTTATTTGGTCGGTGTATCCTTAAGTCAGCCTGGTGCACTGTCTGCGTTGGCTGATTATTTGCAGCCCGATTTTTCCCAGATCGATAGCAGTGTTTTGTTTGCAGCAATGGGGCAGGCATGCTTTACCGTTGGTTTGGGGGGGAGTATTGGTGTGGCTTATGGTGCCTATATGCGTGATCGGGAAAAGCTGGTCAGTACTGCGGCAGCCACAGCAGGCATGGATACCGGCGCAGCCTTATTGGCCAGTTTGTTTGTGGTACCTGCGGTGTTGGTGTTTGGTCTGGATATGACCAGTGGACCGGGTTTGTTGTTTGATACATTGCCGCGACTGTTTGTGGTGATGCCGGGCGGGCGGGCTTTGGCCACGGCGTTTCTGGTTGCCTGGTCATTTGTATGTTTATTGTCCATCATGGCGCCTTTGGAAGCGATTGTTAAAGGGTTGGAAAAAACGGCGGGTATCCATTGCAGCAGAAACACCCTTATTGCATGGGTAACACTGGCATTGATTGCGGTGATGAGCCCGATAGCCTGGAACCCGCAATGGATTGGCCCGTTGGATTTAATTTTTGGCTCTGGCATGTTTATGCTGGGCGCACTGCTGGCCGTTTTGGGGGCCGGTTGGGGGTTGGGGCAACTGGTGTTGCACCAGCAGTTAGGTGATGGTCGGTTAACCAAAGTGATGATTGTTTGGTTGCGGTTGGTCGTACCACTGGCTTTATCGGCTATTCTTATTGGTCATATTATTGCTTCTGTATCGAGTTGAAAAACGGATATGCAAGACCAGAAAAAACACGGTATCAACGCCAGCAACCAAGAGTTTCACCAGTTCGAGCAGGTGAACAAAAGTCAGCAATATCGTTTGGCAGAACAGCACGGGGCCGAGGAATTTGATACTGAATTTCAGATTCGCACCTGCGATATGAGTCTGGCGTTCAGTGATAACCGAAAAGACCGCGAAACATTTGCCCTACAGCTCGGGCAGGCGATGCAGCAAATTGGTTTTGTGATCCTGACCAATCATGGCGTTGATTTTCAGCTTTACCAACAAACTGAAACCCATATTTGCCGTTTTTTTGAAACCATACCAAGGCAAGCCAGGCAGCCCTATCTGGCCAAGCGACATGGTTCGGTGAATCAGGGGTATTTTCCGGTTGAGCAGACCACCATTATTCACCCAGATCAGGTAGAAGGCTGGGTGTTTTGTCGCCGTGCTTTTGATCTGGATAACAGCCCCGGCTTTCAAGAATCAAAATTTTGGCCTGCGACGGGTTATGAGACTGAATTCCGCAAAGTGGTACTGGCGCACCAACCATTAATATTGCCATTGATGCAAAGCATGTTGCACTATCTGGGGGTTGATCCACACTGTTATGACGACAAACTCACTGATACCAATTTCGGTTTTCGCCTGAATTATTATCCGCCATTGAATGATGAGCAGATTGCTTCTGGGGCAGGCAGGATGCTGGGGCATGAGGATGTGGATCTGTTTACCTTGCTGCCAGCCTCCAGTGTGGACGGATTGCAGGTATTAAACCGTGAAAATAATAAGTGGATTCGTCTGCAAGCACCGCCAGGCAGTATTATTTTAAATACTGGGGATTATATGCAGCGGATCAGCAATGATATTTTCCCATCGACCACACATCGGGTCGGACGCCCAACGAACCCTTCATTATGGAGTCAGCCACGAGTGTCGTTCCCGATGGCAATTTATATTTGGGAAGATGAGACCCTAAGTGTATTGGACGGACTGGATAAGCCCAAGTATCCACCGGTATCTGCCCTGGAGTTTCATACCGCGATAACCAGTAAGTACTATGGCAAAAATTATGCAGTCACCGAGTAAGCCGGACAACCGCAAACTGTACCCATGCCCACATAAAAAAACACCAATGATTAGCAAATAATAATGCGGTTTTTGACATCAATAGGGTTGCAGCCAAATCCAACAAGCATATAAAGGATCAACAATGAATCAGTACATAATCACTTACCTAGGCGGTGATCAACCGTCCAGTCCCGCAGAAGGCAAAAAACACTTTGCCAAATATCAGCAATGGCTTGGCTCGTTGGCTGAGCATGTGGTTAAACCAATGGTGCCTTATAAAGCGGCGCACACTATTAAGCCTGACGGTTCTATCAACGAAGGCAGCGGTGTTGCTATGACCGGGCATACTGTTATCCAAGCTGAATCCATTGAACAAGCCATTGAGCTGGCGAAGTCATGTCCTTTTTTGGACATTAATGGTTCGCTTGAAATCGCTCAGATTGTTCAGATGTAAAACTTTAGACTGTTGATAGACTGACCTTGCTGCATGCCTTTATTTAGCTCTGATCGCGAACGGCGTTTGTGGGTTTGGGTGCTGATTGTTTTGGCAGCAATCTATTCAACCTTGGGACTGGCACAATCGTTTGCCGAGACATTGTATGAGAGTGGCGTGTTGGCTGCGGGGTTCTTTATAGCAGGTTGTTTGCTGGTATTGATTGCTGCAATAACACAGGGGTTGAGGGTTCGGCCAAGTGGTATTGAGGTGTTTGTGGCTTTGGGTATTGCGGCAGTTTACCTGCTGGTGTTGGTAAGAATGACCATTCCGGCAGAACGAACCCACTTAATCGAATACGGTGTTTTGGCATTATTAATATACGCAGCGCTATCAGAGCGATTAAAGCAGGGTAAGTTTGTGCCTGTGCCGGCGATGCTCGCTGTGATGCTGGCCGGGCTATTGGGTGTGCTGGATGAAGCCATTCAATACTTGTTACCCGCTCGTGTTTTTGACCCTGTCGATATGTTGTTCAATTTTGTGGCTGCTGCGCTGGCTGTTTGTTCTAGTGCAATACTGGCTTTGGTGCGTCGACGCAGTAGTAAAGACCAATGAAATTTTTAGAGCTTAAAGTTCCGCCGGTTATGGTGTTTGTTGTTTTCGCACTTGCCATGGGAGGCGCCTCAGCAGCGATTCCGGTCGGGCAGTTTTTCATTCCAGGGGCCAAGTGGCTGATAATGGGTTTGATGGTTGTGGGCATGATGGTGACATTGTTAGGGGTTGAGGCACTTGGTAAGGCCCGGACCACACTTGATCCTCGATTTCCGGATAAGGCAGAACAGTTGGTTGTCAGCGGCATTTATCGCATCAGTCGCAACCCAATCTATCTTGGGCTTTTTTTAATGCTGGTAAGCCTGGCTATTTATCTATCGAATGTTGTGGCACTCTTGTTACTGCCATTATTTATTGTCTACATGAATCGTTTTCAGATTATGCCAGAGGAAAAAGTCATGTCTGAGAAGTTCGGTGAAGCATTTGCTGAGTATAAGGTTTTGGTGCGGCGATGGGTGTGAAATCGATAAACAGCAATAGGTACTTGTCCAATCAATATTTGCCAACGATATTTGTGATACCCCACCAGCATGGCTGATAATAGGTTGATGACGAACTCTGCACACCAAGCTGATTCCAGCCATCAAAAACGCCGCCTGTCAATTGCGCCGATGATGGATTGGACCGATCGCCATTGCCGGTATTTCCACCGGCTGTTGGCACCATCGGCCTGGTTATACACCGAAATGGTCACCACTGGTGCATTGCTGCATGGTGATCAAGCCCGGCATCTGGATTTTAATGATGAAGAACACCCGGTGGCATTGCAGTTGGGTGGCAGTGATCCGCAGGAGCTGGCTGATTGTGCCAGGCTGGGTGAGCAATGGGGCTATGATGAAATTAATTTGAATGTGGGTTGCCCGTCTGACCGGGTGCAGCGAGGTGCTTTCGGTGCTTGCCTGATGAAGCAGCCAGCACTAGTCAGTGATTGCCTGACGGCGATGAGTGAGGCAGTGGCAATACCGGTCACCATTAAAACCCGAATCGGTGTGGATGAGTACGATAGCTGGGCGTTTTTTTACGACTTTGTGGAACAGGTGATCAGTGCCAATATCGATGCCATCATTGTGCATGCCCGCAAAGCCTGGTTATCTGGCTTGAGTCCCAAACAAAATCGCGAGATACCCGAACTGCAATATCACAAAGTCCAGCGGCTAAAAGAAAGCTTCCCGGAACTGCCTGTGATTGTTAATGGGGGGATCACTGACGTACCCCAGGCACAGCAACACCTTACTTATGCCGATGGGGTGATGCTGGGGCGGGCGGCTTATCAAACCCCCTGGCAACTGGCGCTGTGCCAGCAGGCGCTGTTTACCGAACAGAAAGTGGTTGACAGGCGAGGTATTTTGCAGAAAATGGTCGCTTACTCTGAGCAGCAGCAGTTGCTGGGTGTGCCTGCTCGCCATATTGGGCGACATCTGTTGGGTTTGTTGCATGGCCAACCCGGTGCCCGGGTATGGCGGCGCTGGATGAACCACTGCCTACAGCAGAATCTGCCCGCACAGCAATGGTTAGATCCACTCAACGCAGGAATAACCCAGGCTGCTTAACCTGCTCGATTCGATCAAAGCGATGATCCAAACAACGTAAACCAAATAAACCGTTTACATAATTTCCACACGGGTAACGTTAAATTATCCATGCTACAGGTCACATCAGAATGATAGTGAAATCTGCACCAGCGTTTAAACAAGCGTTGACCAGCTTGAACATGACAGAGCCTAAAGCAGAAAAGTTATTGCCCAAGGCAATCTTTCTGGTTGAGCCGCATAAGTTTCATGTCAGCGACGAAACTGCGCAAGACAATTTATATATGGACACGGAAATTCAAACCGATAGCAGCCAGGCAATAGAGCAGCATCGAGGCCTTGCACAGGCCGTTGTTGATTGTGGCGTACCGGTGATACGTTTCCCTGGCAATGCCGATACGCCCGATAATGTGTTCCCTAATAATGTGTTTGCAACTTCGCCAGGGCGCTTTATTACAGGGGCTATGTTGCACCCACAACGTCAGTTGGAAGCCAAACGTTCGGATATTCGCGATTTGTTCACAAATTTATTGCAATACGAATGTTACGATCTATCACTGCAACCCGATGTGGTGGCAGAGTTAACCGGCGCTATCATTATCGATCGCACTCGTGGTATCGGTTTTTGTGGTCTGACTCAGCGGGCCAATGAGGCAGGTTGTGAGGCCATGCATAAGGCTTTCAATCTAAACTTAACCTATGAGTTTGAGTTAAAGCCGAATGAATACCATACCAATGTGGTCATGACAATTTTGGCAGACCGTGTCCTTATTATCTGCCCGGATGCGTTTGTAGATAGTGAGGCGCCTGCTGCGATAGCGGCAGCCTATCCCGGTCATGTACTGGAGATTGACGAGGCTGAGAAAGCCGCGTTTGCGGGTAACTGTATTGCTGTTAATGATAGAGACATTATGATCAGCACCAGTGCAATAGAGGTTCTCGCCCAGGACAAGCAGCAACAGCTGCGTGACTGGGGCTTTAGACTGCATCCAGTACCGTTTTCGGAACTTGAGAAAGCGGGTGGCAGTGTAAGATGTGCAATTGGAGAGATTTATTAGTAAAACAACGGTTTTTTACGTCACAGATGGTTGGACTTTGCCGAGCGCCTGCGCTACCATCTACCCTGTTTACATGCATATGCGTGTCACGGATGACGTGTGCGATACATCTATACAGCGCTAATGCGAAGCTGGAATTAACACATTTTTGAGTTTGCCATATGGCTAAGATATTGATATGAAAGAGGAAAAATACATGAAACAGTCTTTCTCTAACTCCGTGAAGACATTCGGCGGTCGACTCGCAGTAGCGGGTGCCCTTGCTTTAACCATGGGTGCAACCAGCGCAATGGCGTGCTCTTTAGCAAACTGGTCATCATTCTCTGGCGGATTTATTGCGAATCAACCTGATGGTGCAGCTGGCGATCCAGTCAATGCTACCAACGTTCCACGCTTTGCAGAATTATGCGGTAGCCAGGCGGAAGCTGGCGCTGTTAATTTCGTACAAGATGATCGTCCAGGTGGTATTGACCGTATCATTACTCGCTTCTACGTCATTAATAATGGCGCATCTGATCCACAGGTTTATGGCGGTTTCAGTGATAATGCTGGCGGCGGTCAATTGTTTGATGTTTCTTATTCAGGTGCCAACATTGTATTCACCTCTGGCGCAGCCAGTGTCCAGGATGCATTTACACCTGGCTGGAACAGCGTGGAAGTTGACTGGTCCAGTGGTGGTAACATCTCAATCAGCGTTAACGGCGGAGCAGCACAATCTGCAGCTGGCGCTGCAACCGGTGCTTTGGCCTCGGTACGCATGGGCAATCTGAGTGGCGCAGCAGGCGGCACCATTGGTTTCGATGGTTATGAATCACATCGTTCTACCCCGGTAGGTCAGATTTGTAACTGTAATGCCAACGGTAGCCCTGATGATGCTGTAAACGTTCAAGACATTATTGCCACCGTTAACGAAGCAGGTGGTGGTGCTTTAGCAACCGGTACGCCTGACTGCAACCGTGATGGTGCAATCAATGTTCAGGACATTATCGCTATCGTTAACATCGCTGGCGGCACTGGCCAGTGCGTACTGTAAAGCAAGGTAAGCTACATACAATTACGAGGATTAATATTATGTTTAAGCAAATGACGATTGCTGCTGCCGCTTTACTGTTGGTTGGCACGGCCTTTGGCCAAAGTTTTAGCAAAGGTGCGGTTGTTGCCGCATCAGCATCTGACCTGTTTACTGTAAACGCCAGAGGCGGCTACAGTGTTGAATTCACCAATGCTGGCGATGTGGCCGGTATTCAATTCGATATTCAGGACAGCCGAATCAGAGAAGGTGGTTTCACTTGTGGTGGATCACTGTCCTCAGCTTTCCAGACCAGCTGTACATTGCACGCGGAAGAAGGTTTCCTGCGGGTAATCGTATTTTCTATGAGCAATGCTGTAGTACCTGATGCAACACTGATCAGTATTTCAACAGCCGGTGGAAAGCTACAAAAAGAAGTCATAAGACCATCGATAAATGGCGTTATTCTTTCTGATGCCCAGGGCGGGAATGTAACACCTGACCATCTTAATTGACAGGTGCAGGAATCATTAATTACTAACTAACTATTTTTAGAGTTAACCGTAGGAGTGTAAACATGGTTTCGGCCAAGAAATATTTCGCTGCCCTGATTGCTGGTGGCTTACTAACAACCGGTGCTGCTTTTGCAGGCTCCGGTATTACAATCACTGTCGGCGACGAAGCCGGTGCTGTTGGTGCTACTGTCACCGTTTCATATGCCTATGCTGGTGATGACGTTGATGATGTTGGTGGTTTCCAGTTTGATTTGGTCTATGACCCAGTGGCTTTAACGCCAACCGATGTCACAACCTGTGGTAACGGCGCACCTGCTACGCATACACCAAGCTGTACTGAGCCTGGTGGTGCTGGCAACGGTACGGTAAGAACCATTATTGCTGACTTTGTCCCACCGACTGATGAAATCATGCCTTTGGCGATTGATCCTTTTGGTGAAATCACTTTCATGATTAACCAGCCTGGTGTTCATACGCTGACCTTTACCGGTGGTGTAGGCGCTGATATCAATGGCGTTAATGTTCCTATCGCTGGCAACAACGCAACCGTTACTGGCAATATCGTGGGTGCTGCAGGTTATGCATCAACGCCAGTGCCAGGCAGTGCTATCGACTTTGGAAATGTTGAAGTTGGTGCGAATAGCTCAATGGCCACAGCAGTTACTGTAATGGAAACTGGTGATCAGCAATTGGATGTTATGGCTCCAGCGTTCGATATTGGAACCAATTATTCTTCAGCGACTGCTGCTTTCAGTATCGTTGATGGTGGTCCTGCGGTTGATGTTGAAGTGTCATGTGCACCGACAGTTCGTGGCTTTGTTAATGATGTGCTGACATTGGCTAACAACTCTGTAAACGAAAATACTCCTCAGTATGCACTTATCTGTAACGGTACATCACCAAATGTCATGGTGGCTCCAACCACAATCACATTGTCTGGTGTTATCGGTCAGGCTGATCCTACTGACAGCTTCACGGTGTCTAATCCACAAGATGGTTCCACCAGTGATGCAATGAATGCCATGCTGGCTTCTGCACCTGACTCGCCAGAAATCGTCATTGATGATGGCCTGGACGATGCAACCATTTCTATTGATGAAACCGACACGGTTACTGTTTCCTGTAGCACAGCGACACCTGGTATGTTCACTGAAACCATCACCGTTACCTGGGATGATCCAGTTGGCCCAGGTACTCAGGATGTTGTGGTTAACTGTGAAATCATCAACGAAATCGCAGAATATGAATCTGTACCTGCTGAAGGCAGCACATTGGACTTCGGCGCAGTATTGAGCGGCGTTCAATCAGCTCCGTTGGGTATCGATATCGGTAACACCGACACCGATGCTATTCCAAATGGCACGCTGTCTATTACCGGTGCTACCATCGCTGGTCCTGATGCAGGTGTGTTCTCACTGGATACTAGCCCAGTAGGTACCATGATTCCTGCTAATGTTGGCCCTGATGGTACTGATGATGCGGTATTAAGCTGTACTCCAACCGATACTTTCAGCACCTTCAATGCAACTTTGACCATTGATTCGAATGACCCAGATACCCCTCATGTCTATAACCTGACCTGTATGGGTGATTCTGATGCTGCGTTTGCTTCTGATCCAGTTGCAGGCAGCACCGTCGACTTTGGTTTCTTGTTGCCAGGTATGGATGCTGATGAAACCATCGTCTTCAGTAACACCGGTACGGTTGAAGACTTGACTGCTGCCAGCTGTACGCTGACCGCTGATCCAGAATTTACTCTGGTTAGCCCAGCCTTCCCAGCAACCATTCCAGCGGGTGGTACATTGGATGTGGTTCTGAACTGTACAGCCGGTGCACCTGGTTTGTTTACTGGTTCACTAAGCTGTGATATTCAGAATGGACAAGCGATGACAGTGGCATCTCCAACATTTGATCTACGTTGCACCGGTGCTGCAGTAGAAGTACCTACTCTGTCGCGCTCTGGTCTAATCGCAATGATTCTGGTTCTAATGATGGGTGGCTTTATCGCTTTCCGTCTGCGCCAGAACTAATTTAGACTGATAAGCAAGACACTTTCATATCGATAATAAAAGCCGCTCCACTGGAGCGGCTTTTTTCGTGGTATGCTGTCCAGCCGGGTAAAGCATTGCCCACTGTATATGCAAGGTTTATTTAAATTCACAAACAAATTCAGGTGTGGTTTACCAACATCCGTTATGATTACGTCCATGAATAAAAGATCCACATTGCTGAATCTGTTGCCAGGCGTGGTACTGTCCGCCGTTTTATGGGCGGCTATACCTGTGACAGATGCTTATGCAATTACTCTGAAACAGGCGGTTCAGCAGGTAGAACGCCAATATCAGGGTAAGGTGGTGGCTGCCAGAACGGTGAATCAGAATGGCAAGCGTATCCACGTGATCCGAGTGGTGACCAAAAATGGTGTGGTCAAAAACGTTCGTATTCCGGAGTAGTCAATGCGGATATTACTGGTAGAAGATGACCTGCGTCTGCAGGAGCAGATTAGCGAAAGATTGCGCCAGGAAGGCTATGCGATAGATGTCAGCGGTGATGGCCAGGAAGGCTTGTATATGGCCACGGATTATCCTATCGATCTGGCCATTATAGATCTGGGTTTACCCGAGTTATCCGGTATCGAGTTGATCAAAGCCATGCGTGAGCAGGGCAAAAGTTATCCGGTTTTAATTCTGACTGCCCGCAGCGAATGGCAGGAGAAAGTTGAAGGGCTGGAATCGGGCGCTGATGACTATCTGACCAAACCTTTTCATATTGAAGAACTGCTAGCCCGTATACAGGCTTTGTTACGCCGCGCAGGTGGGCATGCATCACCAGAGGTGATATTTGAGCCGGTACGTATTAATCTTTCCAGCCAGCAGGTTTATCTGCATGACGAACCGCTGACACTGACCAGCTTCGAGTATAAATTGCTGGAATATTTTGTGCTGCACAATGACAGCGTGGTCACCAAGATGGAGCTCAACGAGCATCTGTATGATGAAGATGCTGACCCGGATAGCAATGTTTTAGAAGTTTTACTTGGACGGTTACGTAAAAAGCTGGATCCAGAGGGCACATTATCTCCGATAGAAACCCTGCGTGGTCGAGGTTATCGGTTCCGCTTGAAGCCATCTAATGCAGAATAGATGCCGGTCATTTCAACATGCTTAACCAGATACCCTGGCGTTTAACTGCCGGGTAATCACTGATCGACTATTCCATAACCGCCATGGTAAAGTTTGTGACTCTGCATGGCTACCAATAAACAACATTCCGTTTCTTTACGCGCCCGCTATCTGGTGGCTGCGGCAATTGTATTGATTATGGGCCTGGGGGCTACAGGTATTGCTTTGGATCGTTCGTATGCCAATGGCGTTGAGCGCAATATTCGTGATCGACTGGAAAGCAATGTCAATCAGGTTTTGGCCAGCATCCAGGAAGATAATGATCAGCTGCGTGTGAACGCAGTATTGGACAGTCGTTTGCAGCAGCCCGAATCGGGATATTATGCCGGTTTGATCAGTGATCAATATAGCTGGCAGTCTGCATCCAGTGTTGGTGATTTAAAAGCCGATATCCCAGAGCTTGAAGCGGGTGCGCAATACTATCATTCACCCAGTCAGCAATTTCGCCGTTATGTGTATGCACTAAGGCTTGGCTGGGAGACAGATGGCGGTCAGGTGATTCCTATGACGGTGTGGTCCAGCATTGATCGCTGGCACTTTACCAACGAGGTCTCTGGCTTTCGTACCGATTTATGGCGCTGGCTGCTGGGTGTAGCGACATTGCTGTTGTTATTGCAGGCCATTGCCGGTTGGCTGGGTATGCAGCCACTGCAACGGGTTTCCAGGCAAATTCGAGCAATAGAGCAGGGCAAACGGTCTGCGCTGGATGATGATTATCCGGTTGAGCTAAGGCCATTGACGGATAATTTAAATGCATTGCTGAGCAGCGAGTTGGCTGGTCAGCAGCGCTATCGTATAGCACTAGGTAATCTGGCACATGGTATGAAAACACCGTTGGCAGTGTTGCAGTCGGTGATGGAAAAAGAGCAGGTTCACGATCAGGATAAGACACAGGCCCGTGATGCAGTGTCTGAACTGCATGGTGTGATGCGCTATCAATTGGAACGTGCCGCATCCGCTGCCCGTAAGACAATTTCTGAACCGATATTAATCGCACCATTGATTCAACGTTTGTCTGCGGCCATGGAAAAAGTGTATGCGGAACAGTCGATAGCATTGATCACTGAGATCAGCAGTGACTGTGTGTTTTTTGGTGAGCAGCGTGATTTTATGGAACTGGCTGGTAATTTGATCGATAACGCCTGTAAATATTCAGACGGAAAAGTCAGTATTGATGCACATAACACAGACGATAATACCCGGCGGCCTGGTTTGGTGTTTAATGTACATGACAACGGTCCTGGGCTTAGTGCCGAGAAATTTTCTCAATTAATGCAGCGTGGTATGCGTGGCGATGAAAAAGCCGATGGCCATGGCCTAGGGTTGGCCATTGTGGCAGAGATTGCTGATGCCTATCAGGCAGAAATTAAGGCTGTTCCCAGCCATCTGGGGGGCCTACAAGTGTGCATAGCTTTCCCAGGGTTTTAGCATGAGTATCAGCAATACTACCGGTTCAAAAAATCACCTGTCGGACGGTATACCGGACAAAAATAAACAGCCTGGTGCTGAGTCTATCGTGCGCCTTATCAAGATTATGCGGGCATTACGTGATCCACAGACCGGGTGCCCTTGGGACATTAAGCAGGATTTTTCCAGCATCGCACCGTATACCATTGAAGAGGCCTATGAAGTGGCCGATGTTATTCAACGTGAAGCATGGCAGGAGTTACCCGGTGAACTGGGTGATCTATTGCTGCAGGTGGTGTTTCACGCACGGATGGCAGAAGAGCAAGGCTGGTTTGATTTTGCTGACGTCGCCGATGCCATTAGCGACAAGATGGAACAGCGCCATCCACATGTGTTTGCTGATGCCAATGGAAACATTGCGACGGTACAAGGCGCTGAACAGCAAACGGCAATCTGGGAGGCCCAAAAACGCGCTGAGCGGCAGGCCAAAGGCATGCATTCGG
Organism: Wenzhouxiangellaceae bacterium; assembly: GCA_965230265.1. Classification (GTDB taxonomy): domain Bacteria; phylum Pseudomonadota; class Gammaproteobacteria; order Xanthomonadales; family Wenzhouxiangellaceae; genus JAJFKX01. The sequence continues at coordinate 676,787 of OZ245999.1, forward strand.
TACTCGATGATGTACCGCTTGGTCTGGCTGAGCTGACTCGTGGGTTAAAATTACAAAAGCGTGCGGCTACCGTTGGTTTTGACTGGCCTGACGCACAGCAGGTTGATCAGAAACTGCAAGAAGAACTGCTTGAACTGCAAGAAGCACGTGCCAGTGCCGATCTGGAAAAAATTCAGGATGAACTGGGTGATGTGTTTTTCGTATTGACCAATCTGGGGCGTAAACTTGGTATTGACCCGGCCACCGCAATGCGCCATGCCAATGCCAAATTTGAGCGTCGTTTTAAAGCAATGGAACAGCTGGCCATTCAGCAAGGCAGCAGCATCGATGAGCTGGATCTGGAGCAACAGGAAAGCTTATGGCAGGCTGTCAAGCAGTTGGAAAAGGTGTGACTGTTGACTGATCAGACACTAAGCGCATTATGGCAGGCATGGCTGAGTAACCCATTGGCCTGGAGCACAGTGGTATTAGCACTGATTGCCGGTTGGTTATTTGCCTGGTTAATGAGTCAGCGAAAACAGCAACAGCAACGGCAGTTGCTGGATCAACAGGCACTGGAGCAGGTGCGGCTGCAATCAGAAGTAGAGCAGGCAGGACGCGAGCTGGAACAACAACAACAGCAATTTGGGCAATTGCAACACAACCTGGAAACCAAAATTCAACAGCTCAGTGACTTGCGTGAAAGCCATGCCAGCATGGTGGCAACGCTGAATGCCGAGCGTGAGCACAACCAGCAACAGGTGCAACGTTTGGAGGCAGCAGAACAACGTTTGGGTGAAACCTTTAAACGTTTGGCTGCTGATATTTTTGAGCAAAAAAATAAAACCTTTAATCAGCAAAGCCGTGAGCAAATGACTCAGGTACTGGGTCCATTGCAAACCCAGATGCAGCATTTTTCCAAACTGGTGCACGAGACCAATGAAAAAAATGCCACGCAATACGGTTTGCTTAAAGGGCAGTTGTTTGATCTGAAATCATTGAATCAAAACCTCACAGAAGAAGCTGCACAACTGTCCAATGCTCTGCGGGGGCGCAATAACAAATTGACTGGTAACTGGGGCGAACAGCAATTAGAGCGGTTATTGCAAATGGCAGGTCTGCAAAAAGACCGCGAATACCGCACGGAAGTGACCATTCAAAATGATGAAGGCAGATCTCGGCGGGTTGATGCACTGATCTTATTGCCAGACAACAAATGTATTGTAATCGATGCAAAGGTATCGCTGGAGCACTATACACGAGCCTATGCCGCTGATGATGATGCAGAACGTGAACAGGCTTTAAAGCAACACTGTCTTTCATTGCGTCAGCATGTCAATTCATTATCGGGTAAGGATTATAGTCGCTTGGCAGAGCTGGATACACCCAACTTTGTATTGATGTTTGTGCCCATTGAGCCCGCCTTGCAAGAGGCCTTACGCTTTGACAGTGCACTGCTGGATTACGCGATTGATCGCAATGTGGCGTTGGTTACGCCGACCAACCTGCTGACAACCATGCGCACAGTGGGTAGCGTGTGGCAAGCATGGCGGCAGAATGAAAACGCCCGTGAAATTGCAGACCGTGCCGGTAAGCTGTATGACAAGTTCTTTGGTTTTGTGACCGATATGGAAAACCTGGGACAACGTCTTAACCAGGCTGGAAAAACCTATGATGCTGCCTTCGGAAAACTCAGCAGTGGCTCAGGTAATTTACTGCGTCAGGTGCAAATGTTGCAGAACCTGGGCGCTAAGACCGGGAAAACATTACCGGCTAAATATCTGGCTGACGAGGATGATTTTGCATCAGAGCAGACAGAAAGTTTGCCACCGCCAGAGACCGAAGATGAATAATATTGGGTTTGGCTGTCGAGTCTGCTCAGAAGATCAATACAATTAAGCTGCAATAGCAGTATTGATGGCAGTCATTAACGCTTTTTCGTCCACCGGCTTGGTGATATACGCGGTAGCACCCTGGCGCATGCCCCAGATTTTATCGGTTTCCTGATTTTTTGTGGTTACAAAGATAATGGGAATACCGCTGGTTTGCTGCTGCTTGGACAGGGCGCGGGTCGCTTGAAAACCACTCATGCCCGGCATGACAATATCCATCAGAATAACATCAGGCTGGTTCTGAGTGGCTTTATCCACACCTTCCTGCCCGGACTGAGCAGTGATTACCTGATGTCCGTTTATTTCAACCAGTTTTGACAGCGAATACAGATGTGCTGTCGAATCATCTACTATTAATACCGTTGCCATCTAACCAACTCCGTAAACCCCAAACGTTCTTATACAAGGATACACGCCCTAATGGGTAAAGTCATCCGTCGATTTTGACAACCGTTCTGCCCAGTGAACCACCCGCTAGCATGCCATCAAATACGTTGACAAGCTCGCCCGGGCTGATGACTTGTTGACAGATACCATCCAATTGCTCAGGTCGCCAGATACCTGCCAGGCGCTGCCACAATTGTTTGCGTAAAGGGGTAGGGCAGTTGGCGGAATTAATGCCCAGCAAACTGACGCCACGGATGATAAAAGGCATCACTGTGGTTTGTAAATCTATGCCCCCGGCCAAACCGCAACTGGCAATATTGCCCCAGGGTTTAATGACACGGGTCAAGCCCGATAGCATCTGACCGCCAACATTATCAATGGCACCTGCCCATGCGGCGGACTCCAGCGCCTGATCACCTAAAAACAAATGATGCCGATCGACACATTGGCTGGCACCCAGTTGTTGCAACCATTCAAACTGATCCACTTTGCCACTGATGGCATGCACTTCATACCCCGCCTGATGCAAAATATTGATGGCCAATGAACCAACACCACCAGTCGCTCCGGTGACTACCACAGGCCCCATTTCTGGGGTTTGCCCATTGGCTTCCATTCGATACAGACTTAGTGCGGCGGTAAAGCCTGCTGTGCCCAGTGTCATGGCTTGCTGGTAATCCAGCTCTTCCGGTAATGGGATAGTCCAGCGGCTATCCAGTTTAATGTATTCTGCCAGTCCGCCATCGCGGGTTTCGCTTAGCCCGCAGCCAGTGGCCAATACTTTATCGCCAACTGTAAAATGAGCAGCATCAGAAGCGATCACTTCACCGGCAACGTCAATACCACCATTTAATGGAAACTTGCGCAGGATTTTGCCACTGCCGGTGCCGGCCAGAGCATCCTTATAGTTAATGCTGGAATAGTGTACCCGGACGGTGATATCCCCATCACTTAATTCATCCGATGACATTTCCTGCCAGCCTGCGTGGTGCTCACCCGCATCATTTTGGTTGATACGAAAGGCGTGAAATTGATCTGGTAAGGACATGCAATACTCTGTTTTGGTCACCGGTTTATTATAAGAGATTGTCAATCAAGCAGACCACTACCAAGATCGACTCGTGGGCTTAACGCAGCATTGTTGAATGACAACCAGGGCTTGGTCGGATCTACAAAATCACAGCCCAATGTGGATTGGTGTATAACCACAACCTGGTTAATCAACAGCTTGAAACGGTATTCGAAATAACATTAACTTTAAGGGTTGATGTCTTTTTGTCTGTATCGCCGATTGTTCATGCTTTATTTGCGCTTTGGCAGGCGGAATTGTTTCAACTCTTCAACCAGCTGCTGCACCTGATTTTTATCCTTGTCGGTGGCAGAGACACCATTAAAGCCGCCAGCATAACGATACTGGATATAGCGGCCAAACAAGCCCTCTGTCTGATCCTTAATATCCGGGCAGTAGCTGATGATTGTTGCCATAATCGTTTGTGGACCAGCGTGTAAAGGTGGCTTGAGGCCAACACGCTGAAGTCGATATAGCAATTTGCGGTAAGCGCGAACGACGGGATCCTGATGCTGAATTCTACCGTTATAGCGGTACCATAAAAAAACCAAAAGACAGATCACCACAGAAATGACGATCAGCGCCAACAGCAGTTGACGTTGATCCACTCGCTCAATACCCCAGGGTTGTAACAAGCGACTTTGCCGGTTGGCGTTAAAGCTGACAATATTCTGGTTCCACCAATGCCGCAGCTTATCGACCTGATTGCGCATGTCCACAAACCAAGGTGAGTGTAGCCAGTTTGGGACATCCACTGCTGCCCGTGAACCTTGCTGCACCCGCTCTGGAGCAACCCATGCAGTGGGATCAAAGCGAGTCCAACCTTGTTCATCGCTTAGCCAGACTTCCGACCAGGCATGTGCGTCAGATTGTCGTATTAAAAAATAATCGCCATTGTCATACCCGCCTTGATAACCAGTCACGACACGTGCGGGGATACCTGCAGCACGCATTAAAAAAGTAAAGGCACTGGCATAATGCTCACAATAGCCGGCTTGTGAGTCAAATAAAAACTCATCAATCGGGTCATTTAATAAGGGCAGTGCGTCCAGGCGGTAAAAAAATGGGTTGTCACGAAAATAGTGCAGAGCTTTTCGAATAATGATCTGCCGTATCGCTGTTTGTGCATCAGATGGGCTTATGTTTGTCTGGGCACTGATTTCGTTTTGAGCAGCAGCCTGCCATTGGTCGGCCAATGCTTTGGCGCGAGAACCGATATTGACTGGTGTATTCAAAGATTCGGAGAGTAGTGTTCCACTGCCCTTTCGGTTGTCTCGAAAATCACTGTCTGAATGGACAGTGTAGCGCTTAACGTTGGTAATGGGGCGGTTGCTGCGCAGCTGATAATTGACACTTAAACGACTACTGTCTGGAATAACAGCAGGGTAATCCAGGGCAAATAGCCAACGCTGGTGGTGGGGTTCCAATTCGACTTCATAGCTGTAGTCTGCTTCGCTACGGTTGGGTTTCCTGCGCGCCGAAACATTGCTGTAAACACTTTGTCGCCAGCTTTTACCATTAAACTTTGAAAGTACAGGACCGCGCCAATACAGCTCGCTTTGTGGCGGGGCAGGACCATCAAAAATCACCCGAAAAGCCGGGCCATCGTCAATAAACAAACTGCTGATATCACCTGGTGACATACTGCTGGATAGGCCGGTGACGCCTTCGAGTTCAGCACCTTGAATACCCCACAATGGCGTTGAGAGCCGCGGGAATAAAAAGAACATTGCCACCGCCAATGGTATCGCCGGCAACGCCAAGCGAGCCCCTTGATTGAACATTGAACGTACTTCAGAGCGTGTACAGCCATTGCGATTGATCACGATCATACTGGTCAACCCCAGCCAGCTGGCAACGACCAGATAAATGAAGGTTAGTAATGATTGAGAAAACAAAAACCAGGTGGCCACGACAAAAAAGCTCAGGCTCACCATCAGCATGGCATCGCGGACCCGGTTTAATTCAAATGACTTGAGGATCAGCATGCAGCACAGCAGTTGGCTGCCCGGTAAACGGCCCCATATGCCCTGGTTAAGCCAGAAGATGGTAAATACAGCGATCAGCACAGCCAGGGTACGCAAAGCCCAGTGTGGGTTGCGATAATGCTTGCTGATTCGCCATACAGTAATGATGACCAGACACAGAGCCAATAAGATTGGCATCCGGGTTAAATGCGGCAATACCGCAAACATGGCGGTGCCCATTACCCATTGCACCACTGAGTGTGGAATCTGCAGCTTTTTGGGCATGGTGGTGGCTATTTTCACCATATCAGCTGGACTCACTTACAGATTGGTCGGGGCCGTTGTTTTGCCATAATGCGAGTGCTCGCAGACACTGATGTTGATGCTCTGTGCCTTTACCAGCAGCGACCTGTAAGCCAGGCAATGACAACCCATAGCGTAAACCACGCTGCTCAGCGATTAGCACCCAGCTGGTCAATACCCGCAATCCCTGCTCATTGTCGGTGGTGCCGGTTTGAGATAGCTTGAATAACAGTTCAGTAAATGCGGTGGGTGGCTCTTCACGGCTGATCATTTTGCCCATACGTGCGGTGGCTTTCCAGGCAATGTCCTTTAAGTGATCACCCGGCCGGTAATCACGCAGTCCAGCAAAATCTGCATCCGGTTCAGATTGCAGGTTGCGCCGACCATCACCACTGGCGGGTGCCGGCAAAGGCGGGGGGTTATCCAGACGCTGTGGATAGACCAGACAACGTTGTTCAGGATGAATCCATGACCAGGCGCGAAACAGACCGAGGGGGTAAATGCTGCTTAATCGTAGACGCGGACACTCCAACCAGCCACGTTGCTGGCTTGGGATGGTGACTTCCAGTACACCGCTGTGTTCGGCTTGCAAGGTCAGTCGAGTTAACTCCACAGGTTTGTCCGAATTAATAATCCGTGCTTTGCTGCCTGCGCCTTCATCCAGTTCCAGAATAGGCCTTTCGAACCCCTGTCGCTCATACAAATTTAAACGAAAATAAGCCGGTTCACCTGCAAAAACGGGTCGCACATGTACCGTGCCAATGTCCAGTCCGGAAAGGTTTCGCCAGGTTCGGAATGTTGATAGTTGTGCTGCGGTAGCCAGCAGAAAAGCCAGCAATAGCGCAGCATTGTTATTGTAGTTTAATGCACCTAATAACATTGCTGTTAGCAATAAACCAAAGGTGACGCCAAAACGGGTAGGCAAAATGTATACCTGCCGATAAGCAATGGTAAACGGCGGTGCCAATGGGCCGCGTTGTTGCAGCCAACGTTGAAAACGTGGCTGTCGGATGATCCAGCTCGATAGGCTCAAACTGCGCATAACTGAACGCTGTTAAGTTTAAGGGACAGTGGTGGTTTGCAGAATGTTTTCTGCAATGCTGGCCGGATCAGGGGTCTTTTCGCTTTGCTGTTCAACCACTTTTAAACGATGACCAGCCAAAGGCACAAACATTATTTGTACATCTTCTGGTAATACATGCCGACGATGGTTCAGCAAGGCATGAGCCCGACTGGCACGCAATAACGCCAACCCGGCACGAGGGCTGAGGCCAACGCTGATTTGTGCATGCTCACGGGTGGCGTGCAACAGTGTTTGAACATAATCCAACAGGGCTTTACTGGCGTGTACCTGGTCAACCTGTTGGCTGAGCGCCAATAGTTTATCGGTATCTAAAATGGCTTGAGCCGAATTGAGCAGCGATTGCCGATCGGGTTGTTCCAATAACAAACGCTCAGCATGTGCAGGTGGATAACCCAGCGTGATTTTTAATAAAAAGCGATCCAGTTGTGAGTCAGGCAATAACCAGGTGCCGGCCATATCGACCGGGTTCTGAGTGGCAATGACAAAAAATGGTGAGGGCAGTTGATGTTGTTGGCCATCAACGGTGACATGCTCTTCAGCCATGGCTTCGAGTAAGGCGCTTTGGGTTCTGGGTGGTGCGCGGTTAATTTCATCGGCCAATACGATTTGGCTGAATATCGGCCCTGGTTGAAAGGCAAAACGCTCAGTGGTTTGGCTATAAACCGATACGCCGACCACATCGGCGGGCAGCAGATCACTGGTGAATTGGATGCGTCTGAAATCCAGTCCCAAAGTGCAGGCCAAAGCATGTGCCAGTGTGGTTTTTCCAACTCCCGGCAAATCTTCGACCAACACATGACCGCCAGCCAGCAGGCTGCAAAATGCCAGACGTACAGCGTCGGGGTGACCAAGAACAATACGATTTACCTGAGCGATGGCTTTACCCAGGTCATTCAGTAAAGTTTCAGGCAACGCTGGTTGGTCGATATCGCTGGCTGGCGTTGGTGTAACCGACGTTAGTCTGGTTTGTGATTCAGTATGCATGAAACTTCCCTGATGCGCTGGTAATTAAAAGAGTCATACCTGTGACCATAAAAAACTGTAAGGTTCAGTATACATAGGCTTGCAAGGTGGATTCAGAAAACATCTATTTGATGATTTCGACATTGGCCCCAAGAATATGGCGTACACGGAGCAAAGTATAAAGCTTAGGGCGCACTAAAACCGGGTGGTTTGCGAGTTTTAACAAATACCGGTCTGATACCGAGTCAGTGTATACGTAGGACCATGGCGGGGTAATCTGGTGAGCAGCCAGGCAGGATAATTTATGTTTGCCATAACAATGTGGCTGGCTGATGTATCCACCGCACCAGCGCTTTTTGCGGCTACCAATGACCTTGATGTTTCCCAGCCCAAGACCCTCAAGAATCAGTTGTGCCATTTTTTGCCAGCAACCAGTCACGATGACGACTTTATCGCCATTCATCAGATGTGTCTGTAGGCGTTGCCAGGTGGCATCAATGCGGTAGAGTTCTGGGTGGCTGGCTGTGTGGTCAGTCAGTTGTTTCAAGCAACGCTTTATTTGCTTTTTACTCATACCAACCGTACTAAGCCATAAATAGATTGATACGCCCAAACGCTTGCTGGGTGGGAAAAACACCAGAGGTAGCACAATGGGGCTGGCCAGCAACATGATGATGATCGGCCAACCTCTGCTGCGGGCAAAGGCTAAAATCATGCGTGTACCGTTATCGCCGCTGACCAGGGTACCGTCAAAATCAAATAGAACCCACAGCGCTGATGTTTGATCGGCTGACATATTCAGCCGATCAGGCGGGTGAAAAAGAGGGTTTAATTGACGCGGTGAATGGCACGCTTGTCGACATTTAATGCGGCCTCGTGGACTGCTTCCGACAGGGTTGGGTGCGCATGCACAATGCGCGCCAGATCCTCAGCACTACCGGCAAACTCCATCGTGACCACACACTCAGCAATTAACTCTGATGCGTTGGCGCCGATGATGTGAGCACCCAGCAGTCGGTCAGTTTCTGCATCAGCAAGTAACTTAACCATACCACTGGCATCACCCATGGCCAGGCCACGGCCAGTAGCGGCAAATGGAAAGCTGCCGCTGGTGTATTCCACACCGGCCTGTTGTAGTTCTTGTTCAGTTTTCCCCACCCAGGCAATTTCCGGATCGGTATAAATCACCCACGGCACGGTGTCCAGGTTCATGTGCCCGGCCTGCCCGGCGATGGTCTCTGCCACCGCAATACCTTCTTCTGAACCTTTATGTGCCAGCATTGGACCACGCACTGCATCACCGATGGCCCAGATGTTTTCTGCGCTGGTTCGGCAGTGCTCATCGACTTCGATCTGGCCTCGCTGATTAATGGTCACACCAGTGTCGTCGCCGAGTAAGCCTTCAGTATGCGCCCGACGGCCAACGGCTACCAGCAAACGATCAACGGTGATGGCGTCTTCACCGGCTTTGGTTTCCAGCTTGACATGCACTTCACCTTCTTTAATTTCGGCGCTTTGCACTTTGGTGCCCAGACGAATATCCAGGCCCTGTTTTTTAAATTCGCGACCGGCAGTTTTACCGATATCCTTGTCAGCAGCAGCCAACAGGTCATCCAGTGCTTCCAGTAAAATCACGTCTGCGCCCAGTCGTTTCCAGACACTGCCCAGTTCCAGTCCAATGACACCGGCACCGATAACACCCAAACGCTGGGGTACTTGAGCGAATTCAAGGGCGCCTTCATTATCGACGATGTATTGACCATCGTATTCCACATTGGGGATGGCTATGGGAACCGAGCCAGAAGCCAGGATGACATGCTCGGCGCTGATAATTTGTGTTTCGGCATCATTTGTTGATGATGTAACCTCGACTTTACGTCCCGCCAAAAGTTTGCCGTGGCCGCAAATGAATTCAACTTTATTGCTTTTGAATAACTGTCTTACACCACCGGTTAATTGTTTAACAATTCTATCCTTGCGCTCCAGCATGGTATTGACATCCATGCTGACTTCACCAGAAACATTGATCCCATGTGCAGTATATTGATGTTGCAGATGATGATAATGTTTGCTGGAATCCAGCAGTGCCTTGGAAGGAATACAACCCACATTCAGGCAGGTACCACCGGGTGCAGGTTTGTCGTCTTTGCCCAGTCGCTCGTCAATACAGGCAGTTTTTAAGCCTAGCTGGGCTGCGCGAATAGCAGCTACATAACCGGCTGGACCGCCACCGATAACGATGACGTCAAAATGCTCGCTCATACAATTATTCCTAAAATATTATTGGTTATAACAGTGTTTGTTACAGTTGCATAATGCCGGTGTCGTTTACAGACCCAATAGCATTCTTGCCGGGTCTTCCAGGGCCTCTTTGACACTGACCAAAAACTGTACCGCATCTTTGCCATCGATGATTCGGTGATCATAGCTCAGCGCGATATACATCATTGGTCTGGCAACCACTTCACCATTTTCTACCACTGGTCGTTCTTTAATGGTGTGCATGCCCAATATGGCGCTTTGTGGCGGGTTAATCAAAGGGGTGGACAGTAAAGAACCAAATACCCCTCCATTGGTGACAGTAAAGGTGCCGCCTTGCAAATCTTCCAGTGCCAGGCTGCCATCACGGGCCTGACTGGCGTAGGCACGAATTTGCTCTTCGATTTGTGCCAACGACATCAGATGGGCGTTACGCAGTACCGGCACAACCAGTCCACGATCGATGGACACAGCCACACCGATATCCTGATAGCCGTGATAGACGATTTCCTCGCCTTCTACAGAAGCATTCACGATAGGGTGTTTTTGTAAAGCTTCACAACAGGCCTTAACAAAAAACGACATAAAGCCCAGGCGTACACCATGGGTCTTTTCGAAGTCTTCCTTATAGCGTGCACGTAGATCTTTTACTGCCTGCAGATTAACTTCATTGAACGAAGTCAAAATGGCAGCAGTGTTTTGCGCTTCTTTCATGCGCTCAGCAATACGGCTGCGCAGACGGGTCATTTTGACTCGTTCCTCTGGGCGTGCGCCACCCGATTGCAGGTGTTTGAGCATATCACCTTTGGTAATCCGGCCACCGCGGCCACTGCCTTCTACCTGACTGGTATCGACATCGTTTTCGGCAGCAATTTTCCGGGCAGCAGGTGGTAGATCGGCATCGGCTTTTTTGGGTTCAGGCGTTGCACTGTTCGTTGAATCGCTGCTAGCTGTTGTGTCACTATGATTGTCTGCACCAGCAGCACTGTGATCAGCTGTGTCTTCAATTTCCTGTTCATCCAGCAATGCCAGTATTTCGCCACTGGTGACAGTTGCTCCTACTTCCTGGCTGATGGATTGGATGACACCATCAACAGGTGCAGGAACTTCCAATACCACTTTGTCGGTTTCCAGATCAACGATGTTCTCATCACGCCGGACGATATCGCCAGCCTGTTTGTGCCAGGTCGCTACCACAGCATCGCTAACGGATTCCGGCAACGCCGGGACTTTGACTTCAATGCTCATAATATTTGCATGCTCCAAAAAAACTCGTTGTCTCTATTCAGTCATATAAATTAGTAATGAACACTCGTTTTATGAGTATCCAAAGGCATTCATTATTGGTTGGATGCTTTGTCAATGGGTTTTCCCAATGGTTGATCTTGAGCCGATGAACTCAGCTTTAAAGCATCTTTGACCAGTTCCGTTTGTTCCCGGGCATGGGCTTTTGCATAACCCACGGCCGGTGAGGCCAATTCAGCGCGACCCGCGTAACTTAACGTCTGGTTTTCCGTCAGGCAGCGCTGAATGCGATCGCGCAGGACAAACCATGCGCCCTGATTGAGCGGTTCCTCCTGACACCAGACGACTTCGTCAGCCAGTGCGTAACGCTCGAACAGTGCCTGTACCTCTCGTTTGGGGAAAGGATAAAGTTGTTCCAGACGAGCAATGGCAATGTCTTCAATGTTGTTTTCAGCCCGTGCAGTGGCCAGGTCAAAGTAAACTTTGCCAGAGCACAAAATCAGACGCTTAACATCTTTGGGCTGAATAGCGTTATCGACTTCGTCCAATACCACCTGATAACCACCAATTGCCAGTTCGTTCAAATGGGACACCGAGGCTTTATGCCGCAGCAGGCTTTTCGGTGTCATGACCACCAGTGGTTTGCGATACGGCCGTAACATTTGCCGCCGTATCATATGGAAAAACTGTGAGGGCAGGCTGGGAATACAAACCTGGATGTTGTCTTGTGCGCACAATTGCAAAAAACGCTCCAAGCGTGCAGACGAGTGCTCTGGCCCTTGACCTTCGTAACCATGCGGCAAAAATAGGGTCAGCCCACAAAGTCGGCCCCATTTGGTTTCACCAGAAGTGATGAACTGGTCTATGACGACCTGAGCACCGTTGGCAAAATCACCGAATTGAGCTTCCCAGATCACCATCGTTTGCGGGTCTGTACTGGCATAGCCGTATTCAAAGCCCATGACGGCTTCTTCTGACAGTAAGGAATCAATCACGGTGACGTTGTGTTTGTCTTCTGTAAATCGTTCTAAAGGCAAAATACATCGACCGGTATTTTGGTCATGCAAAATGGCATGTCGATGGAAAAACGTGCCACGGCCGGAATCTTGACCGACCAATCGTAAGCCATGGCCTTGCTCAATCAAGCTGGCATAAGCCACATTCTCGGCGAAGCCCCAGTCCATTGGTATTTCACCGGCGCCCATTTTTTTTCTGTCGTCGATGACTTTTTGTACTCTGGCGTGCAGTTTGAAGTCATCGGGTAATTTGGTCATTGTATCGGCGATACGTTGAACGGCTTCCGGCTTCAGTGTTGTGTCAGCAGCGTCATCCCAGTGCACACCCAGGTACGGTGTCCAGTCGACATGACCTTCTTCGGCACCTGTGCTGTCGCGTACATCGGTGACCGGTTCACCATTGTCCAGATGCTGCCGGTAATCGTTTTGCATCTGTTTTACATCATTGGTAGATAGCAAACCGGCTTCGATCATTTTATTGGCAAACAGCTCACGGGTGGTGGGTAGTTCCCGAATCACCTGGTACATGATCGGCTGAGTTGCTGAGGGTTCGTCGGCTTCATTGTGGCCGTGCCGGCGGTAGCAGACCAAATCGATAATCACATCTTTTTGGAATTCCTGACGAAAATCATCTGCCATTTTGCACACAAATACCACCGCTTCCGGGTCGTTGGCATTGACATGGAAAATCGGTGCCTGCACCATTTTGGCGACTTCGGTGCAATACAAGGTAGAGCGCGCATCCAGAGGGTTGGACGTGGTAAAACCAACCTGGTTATTGACCACTACATGCACCGTCCCGCCCACAGCAAAACCACGTGCCTGGGACATATTAAACAATTCCATGATCACGCCCTGGCCGGCAAATGCAGCATCACCATGCACCAGCACGGGCAATACCTTGCCAAACTCACCACGGTTGTTTTTGATCTGACGCGCGCGTGCAGAACCGACCACTACCGGATCAACAATTTCCAGATGTGAAGGGTTAAAAGCCAGCGCCATATGCAGACTGCCACCTTCGGTATCAAGGTCAGCGCTGTAGCCCAGATGGTATTTTACATCGCCGGCACCATTGCCATTGTTGGCTGTGCCATCGAACTCGGCAAACAATTTGGTGCTGGGCTTGCCCAGGATATTCAGCAATACATTCAAACGCCCACGGTGCGCCATGCCGATGACCGCTTGCTTGGTGCCATTAGCGCCAGTGTGCAACATGAGCTCATGCAATAACGGGATCAGACTGTCGCCGCCTTCCAGTGAAAACCGTTTCTGCCCCACGTATTTAGTGTGCAGATAGCGTTCCAGCCCTTCGGCTGCTGTCAGTTTTCCAAGAATACGCATCCGGGTTTGTTTGGATTGAGTAAAATCACCCTGGCAGCCTTCCAGTCGTTCCTGCAGCCAGCGGCGCTGGCTGGTATCGGTGATATGAATATATTCGGTACCAATACTGCGGCAATATGTCTTTTCCAGCAACTCAATGATGGCATCCAGCCGCATACGTTCAGGCGCGGCCAAAGAACCGGTATCGAACTCACGTGAGAGATCGCTTTGATCCAGATCATGCGTTTCCAGATTCAGATCCGGTACTTCGGGACGATGGCTTAAACCGAGTGGGTCCAGTTGGGCTTTTTGGTGGCCGCGAACACGATAGGCATTCAGTAATTTCAGTACCCCGGCCTGTTTGTGATCATCACCTGCAGCCCGGTTATCCCCTCCAAGCCCGCCGAGGCGATAATGGCCGCTGCCGGCCAATTGCTGAAAACGTGCCAGCACTGCGGAGTGGCTGGGCTCGTCACTTTCCGATAGTTCTGCAAACAGCTCTTGCCAATGATCCGCGACTGAATCGGGGTTGGCCAGCCAACGTTCAAACTGGTCTTCAACATAGGCGGCATTGGTGCCACCCAAATGGGATGTCTGGTACTGTTGTTTTAGCGATGTGCTCACGGTTAGTGTCTGTATCTGTCGTGTCTGTGACAGCACTGATTCAGGGTGCTGCGATGTCAGTTGTGCCTTAAAAATATGTGACTTGAACCAGATCGGCGGTACTTAACCTTTAATTATAAAACCATTGGCGCACAAACACACCCTTGCGTATGTGATAAACCGGAGCCACAGCCTATATGACAGGTCATGTTGGCTGTTTGCTGACAATGCCTTGTGCGAAAAGCCATTCTAATAACGTGCCATGATCATCGGTTGAGGCCATCAACTGTGATCGAGGGAAGTGTGTTTGATCACATACCAGCAGGGCAGCCGCCAATGCACACTGAATCGATTCGCCATTGCCATAGAGTACAGCTGATGCCGGGGCGGATACGGAGTGCTGCCAGCAAACGCGGGCAGCCGGCTGACGGTAAAGCGTGTAGTCTTCAATACTATCCTGTTCGCAAAAAACCTGCTGCTCCGGCCAGATCAGTAAATCTTCTGCCAGACGGTATTGGGTAATAAAGCGCCCAAACCCATCCAGCAAACTGGCATCATCCGCCGCCATCCAATGTTGCAACTGCTGACGAATACGCTGGATAACGGGGTTGCCCAATTGGTTTTGTTCGGTGATTGATAAATCTGGATCAGCATAATGTGTGCCTGGTTGTTGTCCATGTTCAACCAAACCCATCAGTAAATCTGTCGTGGATGGTGCTCTTAAGCCAACCGATAAGGTGATGCAGTCGGTCTCGGCTAACCCGTAGTGGGCAATCCCAGGCGGCAGGTATAAGGCATCACCAGGTGACAATACGGCCTCATCTTCGGCAGCAAATTGCTGCAGAATATTGAGTTCAATGTCGGGCAAATGGTTATGCTCGAAGGTACTGGCCCATTGCCAGCGGCGCTTACCTTGTTGCTGAATCAGAAATACATCGTACTGATCTACGTGTGGTCCCACCGAGCCACCTGGGGGGGCATAACTGGCCATCACATCATCCAGTCGCCAGCGCGGTAAAAAATCAAAATGATCCAGTAAGTTCGCACAGTCTGTGCGAACTTTATCGAGATCTTGAACCAGTAAGGTCCAGTCTTGACTGGGTTGCTGGTTTAATTGCTCAACAGAAAATGGACCATATTCCACTTGCCATGCTTCAGGCTGATCTATGCACCCACTAATCAGGCGTGTTGCCAACCGCTGATCACCGGCATGTTCGAATAATGTAGATGGACTCAATGCTTGTGGCAGTGGTACTGTCAGTTGGCGTATGACGATCGGTCGGCGCTGCCAATAGTGCTGCATAAACTCAGCAATGCTTAGCTCTGGAGATAAATAAGTATTTGCCATGATTGACCCAACCCTGAGCGTTGTTATTGCAGGTAGATCATTATTGGTAGTGATTTAATTGTTGAGCCAGGCTTTTGGCATAACCGGTGTAGTCGGCTGGTGTCAGAGACAGCAGCAATGTTTTGGCGCTATCAGGGATATCCAGGCCGGTAATAAACTCACGTAGGCTGCGTTCATCGATACCACGCCCCCGGGTTAATGCTTTTAATTGCTCGTAAGGCTCCGGTAAACCATAACGGCGCATCACTGTTTGCACAGCTTCACCCAGAACTTCCCAACTATTGTCCAGGTCTTCAGCTAAGCGCTGGTGATTGACCGCCAGTTTGTCTAGGCCTTTGCTTAACGACAACCAGGCAATTTGGCAATGCCCAATCCCGGTCGCCAGTGCACGCAAGACAGTAGAGTCGGTTAAATCCCTTTGCCAGCGGGAAACCGGCAACTTTTCTGCGAAATGCCCGAGCAAGGCATTGGCAATACCCAGATTGCCCTCAGCATTCTCAAAATCGATGGGGTTAACTTTGTGCGGCATGGTGGAAGAACCGACTTCCCCGGCAACGATATTTTGTTTGAAATAGCCGACAGACACATAACCCCATATGTCCCGTGCCAGATCTATCAAAATGGTATTGATGCGTGATAAAGCATGGCAAAACTCGGCAATGCAATCATGCGGTTCAATTTGTGTGGTGTAAGGGTTCCAGGCAATGCCCAGGTTTTCCACAAACTGTCTGGCCAGCTCAATCCAGTCTATTTCCGGGTAGGCCACCCGATGCGCATTAAAATTACCGACTGCACCATTGATCTTACCTGTCATTTCCACCCGTGCCAGCGCTCTTCGCTGGCGGCGCAGGCGATGCACCACATTGGCCAGTTCTTTGCCCAGTGTAGTAGGGCTGGCAGATTGTCCGTGAGTACGTGACAGCATTGGTACGTCAGCAAATGCTTCTGCCATGGTCGCCAGTTTTTGTTCCAGCGATTTAAGCCCTGGCTGAATATGCATGGAACGTGCATCGCTTAGCATTAGGCCATAAGCCAGATTATTAATATCCTCGGAGGTACAGGCAAAGTGGACGAATTCTTTTAAACCATCCAACTCAGTATGCTCAGCCATTCTCTGTTTGAGGTAATACTCAACGGCTTTGACATCATGGTTGGTGGTGGCTTCGATGGCTTTTATCGCAGCGGCTGATTGATCGTCAAAGTGCTCTATCCATTGTTCCAGATGGTCTTTGGCTTCTGCGCTTAACCTGGGAACTTCGTCAATATCTGCACAGTCAGCCAAAGCCTCAAGCCAGCGCACTTCAATCAAAAAACGTCGTTGCAATAAACCATATTCGCTCAGACAATTACGTAGAGCGGCTGTTTTATTTGCATAACGACCGTCAGTGGGGCTTAGGGCGGTAAGGGAAGATAATTCCATGGCACGTCTTATTTTGTTGGTAGCAGATATTGTAACGGGTGTGGTTGGGGTTTGGGGAAGGTATTGTAATTGTTCGGTTTCTAACCGGTGTGCTCTGAGAGACCTGAATTTGTCCAGTTCCTACATACATCGAGCGGATTTCCTACAAACGATCACTTTGATTTAGTGCAGACTATATTGAGTTTTAGATGCTATACGCATAACACGGTGTCAAGAAATATGTACTACAGAAATCATTATGACTTTTTTAAACAGCTTGGTGAATGTTACCTTCGCCCCAGTATGTTTGAAATAGAATATCCGTTGACAGTTGAAGAACTGTACCAGCACTTCAAGGATAGAATAGTGCATGATTTAAACAGCCAAGGGGTGCTCGCGGATAAAACGGATATGTGTTGAATATAAAGGCTCTCTGAAACTGATCTCAAAATTGTACACAGCATAGCCGCTGAGCTTCTCAGGCTGGGCTTTGGTCCAGTGGCAGCACAGCGGTCGCCTTGCTTATCAGACAAGAGCAGTGATCGGAAAGCTTATTGAGTGATTGATTATGAAACGTGAGCTGCTCTCGGTTTTATCAGTATTAACCCCCATTCTATAATATCTATATCAAATCAAGCTCAATGGAGATTTCGCATGACCGATTACCGCATGGAACACGATAGTATGGGTGAACTGCAGGTGCCTGCCGAGGCGCTGTATGCCGCACAAACCCAGCGGGCTGTGAATAATTTCCCCATTAGTGGCTTACGGATGCCGCGTGAAATGATTCGCGCACTGGGGCTGATTAAAGCATCGGCGGCGACTGTCAATCATGATCTGGGCCTGTTGGATCAATCGGTTGCCACGGCCATTCAGCAGGCTGCCGGACAGGTGGCAGGTGGTGAACTGGACAAGCATTTTCCGGTTGATATTTTCCAGACTGGGTCCGGCACCAGCAGCAACATGAACGCCAATGAGGTCATTGCCAATGTGGCCAATCAAGACAATGACCTGGGTGTGCATCCTAACGATCATGTGAATATGGGGCAGAGCAGTAATGATGTGATTCCAACGGCGATTCATGTTTCAGCCTGTCTGGTTGCCAGTGAGCAGTTATTACCGGCCCTTGATCATTTACATGCGGTGTTGAGCAAACGCGCCCAGGCACTGGCAGAAACGCCTAAAACCGGCCGGACACATTTAATGGATGCCATGCCGGTGACCTTCGGCCAGGAACTGGACTGTTGGGCCAAGCAAATTGACAGCGGTCGAGAACGGGTTCGTGCTGCGCTACAACGCATGCGTCAATTACCGCAGGGGGGTACAGCTGTAGGCACAGGTATCAATGCCCATCCGGAATTTGCTCAGCGCATCACTGCTGCATTATCCAGCGCCACTGGATTTGAATTCAGCAGTAATGACAATTTGTTTGAAGGCATCAGTTCACAGGATGCTGCCGTAGAATTATCCGGGCAATTAAAAACCATTGCCTGTAGCCTGATGAAAATGGCCAATGACCTACGCTGGATGAATTCCGGTCCATTGGCGGGTATCGGTGAAATTGAATTAACGGCCTTGCAGCCAGGCAGTTCTATCATGCCCGGTAAAGTGAACCCGGTTATTCCCGAGGCAGTATGCATGGTGTGCGCACAGGTGATCGGTAATGACAGCACCATTACTGTGGGTGGCCAGGCAGGTAACTTTCAGTTGAACGTGATGCTGCCGGTGATTGCTTATAACCTGGTACAAAGTCTGGAAATTATTGCTAATGCCAGTCGCTTGCTGGCAGATAATGCCATTGCCGGTTTCAGCATACGCGAAGACAATGTTCAAAAAGCCTTGGCACGAAATCCTATTTTGGTGACGGCATTGAATCCGGTGATTGGTTATGAAAAAGGTGCGGCGACTGCTAAGCAAGCCTACAAAGAGGGTCGACCGATTAAAGAGGTTGCCCTGGAAACCACTGATTTAAGTGCCGAAGAGTTGGACCGCTTGCTGGACCCGGTTGAGTTAACCAAGGGTGGTATAAAGAGTTAAAAACTTGCAGGGACTATTTCATTTGTACTCAGAGCAATTCTTACGCATAAAAAATCATGTCGACCATTATTCATAAGCTTGATCAACAATTGATCAACCAGATTGCTGCGGGTGAAGTGATTGAGCGTCCGGCATCAGTGGTCAAAGAATTGGTCGAAAACAGCCTGGATGCAGGTGCTACCGATATTCATATCGAAATTGAGCGCGGCGGTGCCCGTTTAATTCGGGTGCGAGATAACGGCGTTGGTATAGACAAAGCGCAATTAAGCCTTGCTTTGGCGCCGCATGCTACCAGCAAAATCAGCAGTCTGGATGATCTGGAAGCGGTGGCCAGTATGGGGTTTCGTGGTGAAGCTTTGGCCAGTATTGCTTCTGTATCGCGTTTAACCATGGCATCTGCCATTGCGGATGACCGCTCAGCACATGGTTGGCAGATTGACTCTGATAATGATAAGCCGCAACCCAGCTCAGTGATGCAGGGTACGCAGGTGGATGTACAGGATCTGTTCTATAACACCCCTGCACGGCGCAAATTTATGCGCACCGAGCGCACCGAATTTCAGCATATTGATAATCTGGTCAAACGTCTGGCATTGGCCCACGATGGTGTTAGCTTCCGGTTGAGTCATAACGGTAAAGTGATTCGTCAATTGCCTGCGATTAAGTCTGGCGGTGATCGTGCCAGTCGGGTTCGCTTGATTTGTGGTACTGCTTTTGTAGAGCAGGCACAGACACTGGAAATTGCCGCCAATGGTTTGGCTTTGCGTGGCTGGGTAGCTCGACCGACCTTCTCACGACAGTCTGCCGATATGCAATATTTTTTCGTCAATGGTCGGCTGGTTAAAGATCGTTTAATCGCACACGCCGTACGTCAGGCTTACCGCGATGTGCTCTACCATGGACGTCAACCGGCCTATGTTTTACACCTGACGCTGGATCCGTCGACTGTGGATGTGAATGTGCACCCGCAAAAACATGAAGTGCGCTTTCGCAACCAACGCCAGGTCCATGATTTTCTGTTCGGTGTGATTCATCGTGAGCTGGCCGGGCAACAAACACCGGCTTCTGCAGGGGCACAGCAGGCTCAGGATGGAACGGTTAATTTACAGGTCGGTTATCGGCAGGTACCGTTGGCCGGTCAGCGACCATCAAACTATTTCGGTCATCATCAAAGTCAAAGCCCCAGTTCAAGTCAGTTGGCTGATAATCAGGCGGCTTATGCTTATCTGGCACGTTCAGCACAGGCCTCAGAGTCGAGCCAGCCAGCCGGTTCGGAGGACGGTTTGCCCTCTGACAGCCAGACTGGAGCCCCATCAGAGCAGGATATCCCACCGCTTGGCTATGCTTTGGCTCAACTGCATGGTATTTATTTGCTGGCACAAAACTCGGCAGGCCTGGTTCTGGTGGATATGCACGCGGCACATGAGCGTGTGGTTTATGAGCAGTTTAAACAAGCCTATGCAGAACAAGGTGTACGCAGTCAGCGCCTGCTGGTGCCACACAGTATTAATATTAGTGAACGTGAGGCTGCAGCAGTAGAGCAGTTTGCTGATGATTTACAGCGTTTTGGTCTGCAGCTTGAGCGCAGCGGCCCCGAGTCGGCATTATTGAGAGCGGTACCGGCACTGTTGGTCAAAGCGGATATGGAGCAACTGATTCGGGATGTGCTCTCGGAGTTAATCACAGTGGGCGAGTCAGAGTTGCTGGATGAACACCACAATGAAATGCTTTCCACCATGGCATGCCACGGATCGGTGCGCGCTAACCGTAAATTGACTCAAGATGAGATGAACGGTTTGTTACGTGCGATGGAAATAACAGAGCGCAGTGATCAGTGTAATCACGGCCGTCCAACCTGGTTGCAGTTGGATATGCCAACGCTAGATAAGTTGTTTCAGCGCGGCCGTTGAATTTGACCAGTTTCGCTAACAGCACGGGGCAGCAATTGCCAGTGATTTGTTTGCTGGGGCCAACGGCAGCGGGTAAAACTGCAGCAGCCATTGCCTTAAGTCATGCCTTGCCGGTGAGTTTGGTCAGTGTTGATTCCGCTCAGGTCTATCGAGGTATGGACATCGGTTCGGCCAAGCTGGAATCTGCATTGCTAGAGCAGTATCCACATGCATTGATAGACATTCGTGATCCTGAGCAAAGCTACTCGGTGGCAGAGTTTTGTGAAGATGCCGGCCTTGCCATTAGACAGGCCCATATGGCCGGGAAAATACCGGTTTTGGTGGGTGGTACCATGATGTATGTGCAATCGCTGATGCAGGGTTTAACAGATCTGCCGGTCGCTGATGAGGCACTGCGTGTTGAGCTGGAACAGCGGGCCAAACAGCAGGGCTGGGCGGCATTACACAGGGAGTTACAGCAACTGGATCCGGAAACGGCAGCCAGACTCAAACCGAATGACGCACAACGTATCCAACGTGCGCTGGAAGTATTTTATAGCTCCGGTAAACCGCTTTCAGCCCACTTGAGTCACGGTGGCCAAGAAGATGAAAAACCCTGGCGATTCTTGAACTTTGCCATTACCCCCAGTGATCGAAAACAACTACACACTCGCATTGCAGACCGGGTTCAGGTTATGCTTAGCAACGGTCTGATTGATGAAGTTGTGCAATTGCGTCAGCGCCCTGGTTTAGTGGCCGATTGCAGCAGTATGCGCAGCGTGGGTTACCGGCAGACCTGGGCGATGTTGGAGGGTGATATATCCTCGAATGAGCTGGTTGACGCAATAATTTTTTCAACACGTCAATTGGCCAAGCGACAACTGACCTGGTTACGTCAAATGCCAGGTATTATATGGGTTAACGGCGCTTCTCGCGGCTGTGATAAGGGTGAAGGTATTACTGATGAATATGAATTTATTATCAACAGAGTTGATATTTTTGCAAGCAAATCACCCCTAACCACGGTCTAGTAACCACAATTCGAAAATATATCATGCTGTTGGGCTTTTTGGCTGTCCCGTATGACGTTAAAAGTTTAGCAGTGTACCGGTCTACGAAAAGCGTATTGTTTAAGCGACCGGCAATAAGAACAATGTACCGTACTGGTCAGGAGAAAAAGATGTCTAAAGGACAATCATTACAAGAACCGTATCTGAATGCACTCAGGAAAGAACGCGTACCCGTTTCCATTTATTTGGTTAATGGTATCAAGCTACAGGGTCAAATTGATTCATTTGATCAATTTGTGATTTTACTGCGTAACGCTGTCAGTCAAATGATTTACAAGCATGCGGTATCCACTATTGTGCCCAGCCGCAATATTAATCTGAATCCAGGTGATGATGATTCAGTAGGTCCAGGTAACTCTGCCGATTAGTTTGTTCGGTGTCGTACGCCTCACTATTTGATTCTCATCAGTTTGATCAATAGATTGCATTTCCTATACTGTCAGTATGACTGACAGTATGAACCTCCAAAATATGCTTAACCATCCTGCACTGCAGGTGGTTATGGTGTGCTCGAAGGCAATGCTGATTAAACCTGTAGAGGCTCAATGGAATGTTTGATCGTGTAGAACGCGGTCACCGAGCCGCATTGATGGTCGTTCAAAGCCAGGGAGGTGATCTGCAATTGCGCAGACAGGAGTTTGAATCCCTTGCACATGCTGCTGGAGTGGATATTGAGCTGACCATGACAGCGCGTATCGATCAGCCGCGACCAGCGACTTATTTGGGCACAGGTAAAGTTATAGAACTCAAGCAGGCAGCTAAACAGGCGGGCTGTGATCTGGTATTGATAGACCGCAATTTAAGTCCCGTACAGGAACGTAACCTGGAACGTGATCTGGAATGCCGGGTATTGGACCGCAGTGGCCTGATCTTGGATATTTTTGCGCAGCGTGCACACAGTTATGAAGGCAAACTGCAGGTTGAGCTGGCCCAATTAAGGCATTTGTCCACTCGATTGGTACGCGGTTGGTCGCATTTGGAACGTCAAAAAGGTGGTATTGGTTTACGTGGTCCCGGTGAAACTCAGTTAGAAACCGATCGTCGTTTGATTGGCGGTCGTATCCGCCAGTTGTTAAAGCAATTAGAACGCGTCGACCGTCGCCGCAGTCTGGGGCGTGCCCGACGTGAGCGGGGTGGTTTACCGCTGGTGGCATTAGTGGGGTATACCAATGCGGGAAAATCGACATTGTTTAACCGTCTTACCCAGGCTGATGTGATGGTCAAGGACATGTTATTTGCCACCCTTGATCCGACGGTACGGCGATGGAGTGATGCTGGTTTGGGTACCGTCCTGCTGAGTGATACTGTGGGTTTTATCAGTGAATTACCACATGAGCTGATCGCCGCTTTTCGATCCACACTCCAGGAAACCCGTAACGCTGATTTACTGCTGCATGTGATTGATGCTGCTGATCCACAGTACGCGGTGCGTCAGCATGAAGTCGAGAGTGTTTTGGCTGAAATTGGTGCGGACAGACTACCCGTGCTGAAAGTCTTCAATAAAATGGATCAAGTACAAGATTTTGATACCGGCTTGCATCGCAATAGCGAGGGTCTTGTCCGCACAGTCAGTATCAGTGCACACACTGGAGAGGGTATCAGTGACCTGGTAAAGGCAGTGAACGAGCGTTTGGGAGAGGATCAGATTCAAACTGCCATTCATGTTCCTTTCGAAGCCGCTGAGTTGCGAGCTCGATTGTTTGATCTGGGTGCTATCGAATCTGAGCAAAATAGTGATGCCGAAGGTTTTCACCTGAGTGTTAGCCTTTCCACTCTGGATGCCAGAAAACTGGCAGAAATGCCGGGGATATGTGGCCAGGTAGCCGAGCAGACCTTATTGGCTGCCAATGATCGCTGAGCCAGCAACCCAACCAGCCAAGTAAAATTCATGAAAAAATGCGGTTATATGGGTGGTTTTTTAGCGATATAGCCCGCACATCAATATTATCGCTGATTGGCTCGGTCGTATGACCGTGGTCACTGTCAGCTGTTTTTCCGTGCTGGTATGATGCACGATTACTTATTCAATACTAGGTAGAAGGACTAAATATGCCCTGGAACGAGCCTGGCAATAACAATTCCGGAAAAGACCCATGGGGGAAGGGGTCATCACAACCTCCTGATCTTGATGAGGTTTTTTCTGGTTTGCAAAAGAAACTGAAGGGTCTGTTTGGTGGTGGCAAAGGCAGCCACGGCGGTTCAAATGATAAAAGCTCAGGTGGCGGTTTTAGTCTCGGGTTTTTATTGATTGCTGCTGCGGTGTTATGGGTTATCTTTGATTCACCGCATGTTATTGATCAGGCTGAGCGAGGAATCGTCCAGACTTTTGGCCAATACAATCGCACACTGGAACCAGGTTTACGCTTTACATGGCCTCGCCCCATCGAAAAGTTAACCAAGGTGAATGTGAGTGAGGTTCAGGCTGTTGTCAGTATCAATGATGACCGCATGCTAACCAGTGATGAAAATCTGATTGATATTCAATTCGCGGTTCAGTATCGAATTGCTGATGCACAAGCGTATCTGTTCAAGGTTCGTGATCCGAAAGAAGTTCTGCAACTGGCCGCAGAGAGTGCATTGCGTGAAGTCGTTGGTGGTAATGCCATGGATTTCATTCTGGAAGAAGGCCGTGGTCAGGTAGCCAGTGACACTCGTACGCTATTGCAGGAGATTATTTCCCGCTACAACACCGGCATCGAAATTTTGTCCTTTAACCTGCAGGATGTCAGACCGCCAATGCAAGTTAAAGATGCTTTTGATGATGTGGTTAAAGCGCGAGAAGATCAGGAGCGTTTCAAGAATGAGGCCCAGGCTTATGCCAATAAAGTCGTGCCTGAAGCGCGTGGTGATGCAGCCCGTATTACCCAGGAAGCTGAAGCCTATAAAACCAGCCTAATTGCAGTATCAGAAGGTGAGGCAGACAGATTTGCGCTGCAGCTGGATGCTTATCAGGCTGCACCGGAAGTAACCCGTGATCGTTTATACCTACAAACACTTGAAGATGTACTGGCCAATAATCATAAGCTACTGCTGGATGTAAGTTCTGATGGCAATATTTTCTATTTGCCACTGGATGGTAAAAACAATTCCGCTGGGCAGCGGCCATTACCGCCGCTACGCAGCGCGGGTAACAACTCACTGATTAGTCAACCACAACAACCCAGTACCAGCAATGATAGCCGCAGCCGTGGCCGGGAGGGTCGCTAAATGAAACCCTGGACAATAATATTACTGGCGCTGGTCGCCTTTGTGCTGCTGATGTCGTTATACACAGTAGAAGAATACGAAACCGGAATGAAATTCCGCTTGGGTGAAATTATTGAAACCGATATTCAGCCAGGTATCCATATTAAAGCGCCTTTTATCAATAATGTGCGTAAATTTGACCGGCGGGTTCTGGAACTGGATATGGAAAGCGAGCAGCTCAACACGTCTGAGCAGAAATACGTCGAAGTTGACTACTTTGTCAACTGGCGAATATCCGACAGTGCTAATTTTTACATCGCCACCCAAGGCGGGGATGAAATCGTCGCTCGCAACCGTTTGGCACAGATTATTCGTGACCGCTTACGTGACGAATTTGCCAAACGTACCTTGACACAAGTGATCTCGGTAGATCGTGGTGCCTTGATGCGGCAATTGACAGATAATGCCAATCAACGTGTGGGCGATTTGGGTATTGAGGTGGTGGATGTTCGTATCAAAAAGATTGAATTGACCACCTCTGTACTGGATTCTGTTTTCCAAAGAATGCGTACTCAACGTACCGAGTATGCCAATGAATTGCGCTCTTTGGGTCGTGAGCAGGCGGCGTTGATTATTGCCACTGCCGACCGCGAAGTTCGTATATTGCTGGCAGAGGCGCAACGTGATGCTGACCGTATCCGTGGTGAGGGTGACGCCGAAGCCACTCGAATCTATGCAGATGCCTATAACCGGGATACCGAGTTCTACCGTTTCCAGCGCAGCCTTGAGGCATACCGGGGCGTGTTTTCCAGCGGTCAGGATACGCTGGTGCTGGATCCGACATCAGAATTCTTTGATTATTTCCGTAATCAGGATCAAGGTGGTCAGCAGTAATTTTTTGCCAGCCCGCAGCGGTGTTAACAGTTGCGGGCTGGTTGATAGTTAACAATACGAGTTTAGTAATCCACCATGGAAGACTTATGGCGCGCGCTTGCGCTGCTGCTAATTCTTGAGGGCTTAATGCCCACTCTAATGCCGAGAGCCTGGCGTGAAACGCTGGTTCGAATTGCACACACCAACCTTCGCACCATCCGAGTCGTAGGCATCGTTGCCATGGCAATTGGTGCATTAATGTTTCATTTTTTGAGATAACCACCATGAATCAACACACCAACCAGTCGGTTGTGGTTTTAGGGACCCAATGGGGTGATGAGGGCAAAGGCAAAATTGTTGACCTGTTGGCCAGCCAGGCCGATTTGGTCGTTCGTTACCAGGGTGGTCACAATGCTGGCCATACATTGATTGTCGACGGCAAAAAGCTGGTGTTGCATTTGGTGCCATCAGGCATTTTGCAAAGCAATGCCCGCAATGTCATTGGCAATGGTGTTGTGGTTTCTCCCAGTGCTCTGAAAACCGAGCTGGATGAATTGGCGGAACGCGGTATTGAAACACTAGGGCGTTTGGGTATTTCGCATAACTGCGCTGTCATCATGCCTTACCATGAGGCACTGGATCATGTTCGTGAAGCTGCCCGTGGTGCGAAAGCCATTGGCACTACCGGACGTGGTATCGGCCCAGCCTATGAAGACAAAATCGCTCGCCGGGGCTTGTGCCTGGGGGATCTGCTTTGTGGTAACCGTTTACAAAGCAAGCTGGAGCCGGTGATGGATTACCATAACTTTGTACTGCAACATTATTTTCAAGCCGATGCTCTGGATATTTCCCGAGTGCTTGATGAAGCGCTACAGCTGGGGGCTTTTTTGGAGCCGTATTTAAGCGACGTCACCGCTGAAATTCATACTGCCAGAGCGGCTGGTAAAAAGATTCTGTTCGAAGGGGCGCAAGGGACTTTGCTGGATATTGATCACGGTACTTATCCTTATGTCACTTCATCAAATACCACTGTTGGCGGTGTTTGTACTGGCAGTGGTATTGCACCGCGCGATATCGACTATGTCCTGGGCATTACCAAAGCTTATACAACTCGAGTGGGGGCAGGGCCATTTCCAACAGAGTTATTCGATGAGGTAGGCCAACACCTGGGTGAAAAAGGCAAAGAGTTTGGCGCTACCACAGGCCGTTCACGTCGCTGTGGCTGGCTGGATGCCGTGGCCTTGGCCAGAGCAGCCAAAATCAATGGTATCACCGGCTTGTGTGTGACCAAGCTGGATGTCATGGATGAGCTGGCTGAGGTTAAAATTTGTGTTGGTTATACCTTGGACGGTGAAAACATTGATGACTACCCTGTTGATCGCGATCAATGGGCAGATGTTCAGCCTGTTTATGAAACAGTACCTGGCTGGCAAACCGATACTCGTGGCATCAGTACGCGGGAGCAATTACCCACCAATGCACAAAATTATCTGAACCGCATGGAAGCGCTAATTGGTGCGCCCATTCATATCTTATCGACGGGGCCGGCCAGGGATGAAGGTTCGGTGCTGGTCAATCCATTTGGTTGACAGTGCATTTCAGGTTGGAAGATGCATGACCACCAAGCTTGATTTTTATCGGATTGGTTAGCGTATTCACATAACCTGACTTATCTACCGTAACGCGATGATTTCGCTGCGTGATTCAATTTAAATCACACAGCGGCATCGCATAGAATGGGCGTCACTGTATGGCTGCAATAATCTCTGCTATATCACTGTCGGTCAGTGAGTCACTCGCACGAAATAGACTTATACGGTCGTCTGACCCGGTAACCGGATCAATAACGTCATGGCAGATCGTGCACTCAGGGTTTGCGGGTACCGGTACGTTTTGGTTTTGATTGGCGTTGCTGGTGGTTGTGCCAATAATCAGCAGGGCAATTAACGAGATAATAAAAAGTAAAGTGTTTCGCATGCGTTTTTATTCCAGGTTTGTGGATGATGAACCCTGCCTGCCAATAGCTGAAGTCTGATAAAACTGTGCTCTCAAAAAAATATTTATCGAAAAGTAAAAACTATTTTGGTTACAGCTGTGTCATTGATCGAATTTATTATGCATGATTCAAAAATTGAATGTAAGGCGTTGTCAGGCAATTCAGCTTAACATTAAAACTTTAGTGCCATTAATGGTTGTTTAATAAAGCGAATTGATTACAGAGTTTTATTTTGCATGCGGTATTAAAAAAACCATGGCAAGGCTGCTACTGCCTCACCACGGATTGGGAAATATTGATCAATGGTGCTTCAGCAGCACTAAAGCACCGTATTAATTAATGTGTTTAATTCAAGCCTGCAAAACTTTGGTTCCTGCTTGAACGGGTGCTATTAAGGTCGAAGCGATCCAGGTTCATTACCTTGGTCCAAGCATCAATAAAGTCATTAACAAATTGCTCTTGTGAGTTATTGAATGCATAAAATTCAGCAATGGCGCGCAATTCAGAATTTGAGCCAAACACCAGATCAGCTTCGGTTGCAGTCCAGCGTAAGTCCCCATTGTGATCATTGCCGACCAATACACCTTCAATATTGTCTGAGCGTTGCCACTGGGTGCTCAAATCCAGCAGATTAACGAAAAAGTCATTGCTTAGGGTCCCTGGGCGAGCGGTAAATACACCATGCTTGCTGCCGCCCGTATTGGCATCCAGAGCACGCATGCCACCAACCAGTACAGTCATTTCTGGAACGGTCAGATTCAGCATGTCAGCACGTTCGACCAATAGCTGTGCAGGTTCACCCAGGCTGGCACTGCTGATGTAGTTACGGAAGCCATCGGCTTGAGGCTCCAGTACAGCAACAGAGTCAACATCGGTTTGTGCCTGAGAAGCATCAGTACGGCCGGGGTTGAAGGGTACATCAACGTCATGACCAGCTGCCTGTGCTGCCTGTTCTATGGCTACCGCACCACCTAAAACAAGCAAGTCAGCCAGGGATACGCGTGTGTTATCTGATGCGCTGTTATTAAATTCGTTTTGAACACCTTCTAATACAGCAACAACTTTCGCTATTTCCTGGGGGTTGTTAACCGCCCAGTCTTTTTGTGGAGCCAGGCGGAGGCGTGCGCCATTGGCACCACCACGCATATCGGTATCACGGTAGCTGGCTGCAGAGGCCCAAGCGGTGCGAACCAGTTCGGAAACCGTTAAACCAGAATTGAGAATATCGTTTTTAAGTCTGGCGATATCACGCGCATTGATCAGGTTATGATCAACCGCTGGTACAGGGTCTTGCCAAATAAAAGCTTCCGCTGGCAGGTCATCGCCAAGATACCGTGAGCGTGGACCCAGATCACGGTGCGTCAATTTGAACCAGGCTTTGGCATAGGCAGCTTCAAACTCTTCAGGGTTTTCCAGGAAGCGTTTGGAAATTTCCCGATAGCTGGGGTCGAATCGCAATGATAAATCCGTGGTCAGCATAATCGGTGCATGACGTTTGCTCGCATCGTGTGCATCAGGTACGAGGTTGGCTGCGACACCATCTTTGGGAATCCATTGAATGGCACCGGCAGGACTGCGGGTCTGTTCCCATTCAAAGGCAAAAAGATTACCCAAGAATTGTTGTGTCCACTGAGCCGGGCTGGCTGTCCAGGCACCTTCCAGACCACTGGTAATGGTGTCGGCACCCTTGCCACTGCCGCAGCTGTTCTTCCAACCCAAACCTTGCTGTTCAATAGCACCGGCTGCAGGTTCTGAGCCGACACAGTTTTCTGGGCTACGTGCGCCATGTGCTTTACCGAAAGTATGACCACCAGCAATCAGGGCAACGGTTTCTTCATCATTCATTGCCATACGACCGAAGGTTTCACGTATATCTTTGGCAGCCAACAGTGGATCAGGGTTGCCATTGGGACCTTCTGGGTTGACATAAATCAAACCAATTTGGCTGGCGCCTAATGGTTTTTCCAGTTTGCGTTCGCCATGGGCCGGATAGCGCTTATTGGAAGCCAGAATTTCCTCTTCAGCACCCCAGTAAACCAGCTCAGGTTGCCAATCGTCTTCGCGTCCACCGGCAAAACCGTAAGTTTCAAAGCCCATAAAATCCATCGCAATGGTACCGGTCAGCACCATCAGATCACCCCAGGAAATGCTGCGTCCATATTTTTGTTTAATAGGCCACAGCAGGCGCCGTGCTTTGTCCAGATTGCCATTGTCAGGCCAGCTGTTTAACGGTTCAAAACGGATTTGTCCACCATCAGAACCACCACGGCCATCGAGGGTGCGGTAGGTGCCGGCACTATGCCATGCAAGGCGGATAAAGAAGGGGCCGTAATTGCCATAGTCAGCAGGCCACCAATCTTGGGAGGTGGTCAATAGCTCTCCAATCTCGGCTTTTAATGCGTCCAGATCCAACTGTGAGAAAGCTTCTGCGTAATCAAATGAATCGCCCATTGGGTCAGCGTTTGAAGCATTTTGCCGCAGTTGGGTCAAATCCAATTGATTAGGCCACCAAAAGTCATTAGATCGCGGGCTGCCATCGGCAAATACAGAACTGGAAGGCCAGGCTGTTAACAACACCACCGCAAGTACGGTAAGGGAAGGGGTAACCTTTTTGATCATAGCTGTTTTCCTTGATTGCTCTCAAATGTATTTTGTCTATGATAGAGCGGGCCAACTGATAGATGAAATTGATAGTTTGAATCAGTTTGGTAGCTTTTCTCAATAGCGGCTTCCAGGCAGCCATCTTTACGCTAAGGTTTCGAAGAGATAGGTCCTAACTTAGCTGCAGGAGTCATTCATGACTAGCGCTTATAGGTGGTTGAGAATCAAACAGAAAAGTGGTGCCGGGGAGAGGACTTGAACCTCCACAGGGATTACCTACTGGTACCTAAAACCAGCGCGTCTACCAATTCCGCCACCCCGGCTAGGGTATGCTGAGAACCAACCCGTGTTGGATCGGATGCGTATTCTAACACCAAGCCCGGGATTTGTCGGGCTTGTTGGGACAATTTTATTTGTTACACCAAGTTAATGGTGCCGAGGAGAGGACTTGAACCTCCACGACCTTACGGCCACTAGCACCTGAAGCTAGCGCGTCTACCAATTCCGCCACCTCGGCGTGGGGATAGAAAGAGTGTGGCTGGGGCAAGGGGGAAACCCCAGCCACGGTAGAAGCGGGCAAGGGGGCAACCCGCTTCTTGGTGCAGATGATGGGGATAATTAATCACGATGTCAACTATTCTTTCAAATAAAAATATACTAGTTTTTGACATGAGAAATTAAAATAAGCTATTTGTTCTTGTATAAATTATTGTTTTTTATAGAAAAAGATAAAAAACCAGACAAATACCCAAATTGTATGCATGTAAAATCACTGCCAGCTGTTAAACTACGCGGATGATATCCCCGATATGGGTGGGTTTGATTCTTCCCGCTTTCTGTTTGTTACCCGAATCTATAGAGAGGCGTTTCCATGGCCGATAAGTCCAGGCGTCGCAAATCTGCACGTACGTCTCGAAAAAATAGCAAAAATGGTGGCCGCTCCAGGCCTACTGTTAATCATCAGTTCGCACTTGATGCCAGCCATATTAAATTGTTGGCATGGGTGGTTGAAAACCCTGGTCAGGCACCGACAGAAATTGAGCACAAGCAAACCCATAACCTGAGCGACTCACAGCTGAGAGCCGCTTTATTGTCTTTGCAGTCAGCTGGCTTATTGCACCGACAAGGTGAACAGTCCGGGGAACCGTTGTGGAAGGTGCCTGATAAAGTTTTTTTAATTACTGGTAAGGTCAGTATACATCCAGATGGTTTTGGTTTCGTTGCAACCGTTCAGCAGGAAGATGACGTTTATCTGGGCAAACGTGAAATGATCGGTTTGATGCCTGGCGACACTGTATTGGTACAACAACAATATGATAAGCGCCGTGATCGTCATTATGGCGAATTATTGGGTGTCGTGCAGCGTGCCAGGCAACAAATGGTTGGGCGTATTGTCCAAAGTGGTAAACGGATGATGCTGATGGCTGACGACCCAGCCATAACAGAACCATTGGTGATTAAAGGCACGGATCAAGAGTCCAGTTTTACACCGGGTAGTATGGTGGTTGCACGCATTACTCGTTACCCAAGTGATAATGGTAAACCCGGACAGGTTGCCATTGAGCGTTCGCTGGATGATCAGCATTTGGCGGGCTTGGCCACTGAAATTGCTGTTTTGGAACACGACCTTCCCAGTGAATTCCCAGATGAAGTTATTCATGAAGCCAATCAGTTTGGTGATTCGGTCGCGTCAGAGCAGATCAAAGGCCGCAAAGATTTGCGCCAATTACCGTTGGTCACGATTGATGGTGAGGATGCCCGTGATTTTGATGATGCCGTGTTTGGTGCGCCCAGTGGCAAGGGCTGGCGTTTGGTGGTGGCCATTGCCGATGTATCCAGTTACGTCAAACCAGGTTCTGCATTGGATGCAGAGGCAATTGAGCGTGGTACATCGGTTTATTTCCCAACACGGGTATTGCCGATGCTGCCTGAAGCATTAAGTAATGGATTATGTTCATTACGCCCAGAGGTCGATCGTTTGGCACTGGTTTGCGATATGCAGCTGGCCACTGATGGTGAGGTCCAACGCAGCCGGTTTTATCCAGCGGTGATTAATTCTCATGCCCGATTAACTTATCGTCAGGCTGATCAGATTTTGAGTTCGGATGATTATCCTGCCGGGCAGGCTTTGGAATTGCCCAGCCAGGTTGTTGATAGTTTGCAGGCATTACAAAAAATCTGGCAATGCCGTGATCAACAACGTCAGCGCCGCGGGGCGCTGGCTTTCGATAGGCAGGAATCAATATTCATTTGGAATGCCGATGGCACAGTCAGTGATATTCAGCCCAGTCATCGGTTGATGACCCACCGTTTGATTGAAGAAGCCATGATTGTGGCCAATGTTGAAGCAGCCAAATTCTTATTAAAACAAAAAATGCCCGGCATATTGCGCGTGCATCCGCCACCATCAGGGGACAAGCTGGCGGAGCTAGAGCGTATGTTGTTGATGCACAATATTAAACCTGAATGGCACAATTCGCCCACGCCAGATGACTTTGCCCGCATTACGCAACAAGCCAGTGATCGGCCTGATAAAAACCTTATCGAAGAAATGCTGCTGCGTGCTCAAAGTCTGGCAGTCTACCAGCCTATCGAAGATGGCAAGACTGGCGGGCACTTTGGTTTGGCATTGGATGCGTATAGCCATTTCACTTCGCCCATTCGTCGTTATCCGGACTTGCTGGTGCACAGGGCTATTTATCAGGTGCTGGCTAAAAAGCATATCAAGCCAGATCACCAACCCGCTAAGATACGTAACAAGCAGGCATCGGTTAATGATTCACAGCAGAAGCTGAAAAATATGGCTCAGCACTGTTCATATACAGAACGTCGTGCAGAACAAGCCAGTCGAGATGTCGAATTTCGTTTAAAATGTCATTACCTGAAAAACTTTGAAGGTGAAAGTTTTGAAGGCTGGGTAACAGGCATAAAAAACTTTGGATTATTTGTAGAGCTGGAAAAACTGCAGATCAGCGGTCTGGTACATGTGAGTAATCTGGGCAATGACCATTATGAATATGATGAGCGTAATATTTGTCTGAGCAATCGGCGTACCGGGCAACGTATTCATATGGGGGATCAGTTGACAGTAAAATTATTGCGTGTCGATCTGCAACAAAGAAAAATTGATTTTGCTTTGCAGTAATTGAGAATACCTATGCCAAAGCACAATACTCAACGGGTTTTTGGTCTGCAGGTGGTGACCAATCTGCTGCAGCATAAACCGCATATCATTACCGCGATGTGGCTGGATGGGCAAACCGATAATTCGCGTTTAAATGAATTGGCTGCACTGGCCGAGAAAGTCGGTATTCGAGTACAGCCGGCAGCAGCACCAGCGCTTAAAAAAATCAGTAAAGGTGGTTTTCACCAAGGTGTGGTCGCGGATATTCAACCGGACAATCTGTTTGTTCAGCAGGATTTGAACACCCTGCTTGCAGATTTGCCTGAGCAGTCCACATTATTGATGCTTGATGGAGTACAGGATCCGCATAATCTGGGTGCTTGTTTACGGTCAGCTGAAAGTGCCGGGGTTGCCATGGTTATGATTCCCAAAGATCGTGCTGCAGATTTAACACCGGTGGCCCGTCGTGCTGCCAGTGGTGCTGCCGAGCTGCTGTCGATATGTCGGGTCACCAATGTGGCACGAGCGATTCGCAGTTGTCAGCAGCAAGGGTTCTGGACGGTGGGTACCAGCGATTCTGCTGAAAAAATGTTTTATGATGGTGAGTATTCCGGCAAGGTATTGCTGGTGATGGGTAGTGAGGGCGAAGGTATGCGGCGTCTGACCATGGATAGTTGTGACCAATTACTGGCTTTGCCGATGGCGGGCAAAGTAAGCAGCTTAAACGTATCTGTGGCTACCGGTATTTGTTTGTTTGAAATTCAGCGTCAGCGTATGGCCCTCAATAAAAATAATTAATCGCTAAAACACGGTTGACCAATTATATGTTGCATATTCCAACATTCAGCATCAAAGCAATATCAATGGCGGTGTTGTTGGCGGGCTTTGGTTCAATTAAGGCATACGCACAACCGTTTACCGATGTCACTCAATTGTCAGGCCTTATTCACACCCATTCCAATGATGCACAGCAACAGCGCGAAGCCATATTGATTGCCGGTGGAGGAACCATTGGGGATTATGATCACGATGGCGATCCGGATATTTATCTGATTGGGGGCGGTAATAATACCAATACACTGTTTCGCAATAACGGCGATGGAACATTCAGTGATATTACGGCTGGATCAGGCACAGGCATCAATGATGTATTGGGGTCCGGCCCATTATTTACAGACGTTGATGCTGATGGTGATCTGGATATTTTGATATTTTCAGTACAGCGCTGGGATCAACCGGTGGGTGCCGATCCAGACCTGCTGGAGAACCGTCCCCGACTATTGATTAATGATGGAACAGGGGTATTCAGTGAAACACCCTCTGCAACCGGTTTTGATTCGGGTATGCCGAGTTTTGGCGGGACAATGGCTGATCTGGACCGCGATGGTGATCTGGACTTATTTATGACCCATTGGACTTCTGATGATGACGGTTTTCAGTTTTTTTGGGAAAACGATGGCAATGGTCAGTTCACCGATGTCACCAATGCATACCTTGGCAGTCAGGTATCCACGCTGGAGCGCTTTAGCTTCACTGCCAATATCACCGATATCAATAATGATGGTTGGCCGGATGTTTTACTGGCCAGCGATTTTGGTACCAGCCGTTTGTTCATCTCGGATGGCATGAATGCCGGGCAGCTGACTTTTACGGTCAGCAAGCCGCCTGTGATCAGTGATGAAAACGGCATGGGGGCAGCAGTGGGTGATTATGACAATGATGGCGATATGGACTGGTTTGTTTCCAGCATATGGGACCCGGACTTTGAGGCTGAAGGCAACTGGGGGATCAGTGGCAACCGTTTGTACCGCAATAATGGCAATGGTGAATTTGAAGATGTCACCGCTGTATCCGGGGTGCGTCGTGGCTTTTGGGGCTGGGGCAGCTGTTTTGCTGACTTTAACAATGATGGTCACCTGGATATTTATCATGAAAATGGATTCCCCATTGGTCAGGCCGATGAGTTTCATGAAGACCCTGCGCGCTTGTTTATGTCCAATGGTGATGGCAGTTTCAGTCAGCGCGCAGAAATCAGTGGTTTAGACTATACCGGCCAAGGACGTGGTATCAGCTGCTTTGATTATGATCTCGATGGGGATTTGGATATTCTGGTGATCCCCAATGGCAGTGATGTTCGGCTATATCGCAATGACCAGTTGAGTACTCGTTATCTAAAAGTACTGCTCACCGATACTGCTCCCAACCCTTATGCGATTGGGGCAAAAATTGTGATCAATAGCAATGTCTTTCAACAAACCCGCGAAGTGACGGCAGGCAGTAACTTTGTTTCCAATAACGACTGGCAGCAACATTTTGGATTGCAGGGACAAGCGAATCCACAGAGTATTACTGTGACCTGGCCGGATGGCAGTATCAAACAGGTACCCGGGCCCATTAACAGCAATCAGACTCTGAATATCGGTCGCTATTGCCATACCCGCTATCA
Organism: Wenzhouxiangellaceae bacterium; assembly: GCA_965230265.1. GTDB lineage: Bacteria > Pseudomonadota > Gammaproteobacteria > Xanthomonadales > Wenzhouxiangellaceae > JAJFKX01. The sequence goes on from OZ245999.1 coordinate 712,846, forward strand.
AGTCAACGTTATCGATACACAGCCGGTGTCGTTAACACTCTATGCGAATCTTCCCAATGGGGCACCAATAGCCAATGCCATGGTTAGTGTGCAGGTTTTAAGTGGCCCCAATGTGGGACAAAACCAGTCAGTCATGACCAACAGCATGGGGGTTGCAGTGTTCAGCTTGAACAACGCGGGTCCCGGACAGGATAGATTGCAGTATCAATTCAGTGCCGATGGCGAAACCCGGCATTGTATGGCTTTGGTTAACTGGGATCCGGAGCAGACATTGCTGCGCAATGGGTTTGAGCAAACTGCCCAACAATGACCCGTGTTTACAGGGGGATAATGGGATCGAAATAAATCACATTGGCTCCAGCGCCAAAACTAAGCTCTTGCTTTCAGAGCAAGTGTTATACAAGTCTTGATAAAGTTCGAAACCGCCCCCTTTGCAATGCTAAAATGTTCTCTTGTTAAAGCACACAAGAAGAAGGTTATTGCATGGACTTCAAACTGACCGAAGAGCAGCAAATGATTCAGGATGCTGCACGCGATTTCGCTGACAATGCGATCATACCAATAGCGGCTGAATTTGACGCATCGGGTCAATTCCCGATGGAAACCATCAAAGCGATGGGTGAGTTGGGTTTGATGGGTATTGAAGTCCCCGAAGCGTACGGTGGTGCCGGTTTGGATGCGATTGCCTATACCCTGGCAATGATCGAAATTGCACGTGCTGATGCAGCACATTCGACCATTATGTCGGTCAACAATACATTGTATTGCAATGGCATATTGAAATATGGCACTGAGCAGCAAAAGCAGCAGTTCGTGCGTCCTATTGCAGAAGGTGAGGAAATCGGCGCATACGCTTTAACTGAACCACAATCGGGTTCGGATGCCAGCAATATGCGCTCTCGCGCCGTGTTGTCCGAGGATGGCAGCCATTATGTGATCAATGCCAAAAAATCCTGGATAACCTCTGGCCCGGTAGCCAAGTATCTGGTGCTGTTTGCCATGACCAACCCGGATGCCGGTGCCAAAGGTGTAACGGCTTTTATTATTGATGCCGAGCAGCAAGGATTTACCCGTGGAAAAATGGAACCCAAGTTGGGTATCCGTGCATCAGCCACCTGTGAAATTGAACTGACAGACTATCGCTGCCCGGTAGAAAACCGTTTGGGCGAAGAGGGTCAAGGTTTCAAAATCGCCATGAGTGTACTGGATGCTGGCCGTATCGGTATTGCATCACAGGCAGTCGGTATTGCCCAAGCTGCCTACGAAGCCAGTGTGGAATATGTAAAAGAGCGTAAAGCTTTTGGTCAGGAAATTGGCAGCTTCCAGATGATCCAGGCCAAGATAGCAGACATGAAAACCCGGTTGGAAGCAGCACGCCTGTTAACCTATAGCGCTGCCTGCAAAAAAATGGAATCCATTGAAAACGGTACCCGCTTTACGGTTGATGGCAGCATGGCAAAAGTGTTTGCATCCGAAGCAGCGATGTGGATTACCCACCAGGCTGTACAGATTCACGGCGGTATGGGTTACAGTAAGGAAATGCCAATCGAGCGCTATTTCCGGGATGCCAAGATTACCGAAATCTACGAAGGGACCAGTGAAATTCAAAGGATGGTCATTGCACGTATGGAAACGGGTTTGCGTTAATCTGATGAAGGCTTAATGATCATTCGGCAACATAAGCAATGTGATGATCTGCAGTCTTTATATTTGAAGTTAATGCAAACTTTGAACAACTGATTGCCAATGAATAATACCTTGATGAACACACCGTACTGTTGTTGCAGCAGTACGGTTTTTTTATAACCGCACCTAATCACAGTATTTGGGAACATAAATAATGAGCGTGATGATGTCTGATATCAACAGCGACAACGATAAGCAAAAACTGCTGCAGGCCATCGAGGCCGAGTGCACCGACCTGATTCAATACCAGTCTGAAAACAAGCAAGATAACAATGGTTTGGTGGCGCAGTTTTTCCGACGTGCAGCGCTTGATGAGCTACAAAAATACACGGTTGAACAGTTATCGAACCTCACCAAGGGTATGGATAAAATGGTTCGGCAGCGTGAACGTGGTCAGCTGGCGATACGTGTATACAACCCCGGTGAAGATGAGCATGGCTGGGAGTGCGGCAACACGGTTATTGAAATGGTTAACGATGACATGCCGTTTTTGGTTGATACCGTTAGTATGATTCTGGCCGAGTTGGGTCACCAAATCCAGATTATTATCCACCCAGTACTGTGGTTGGCACGTGACTCCAAGGGCCGTATTACCCATTTGTTGCCGCGCGCTTCAGACAAGGGTGATGCCAATTCGTTGATGCATATCCAGATTGAACGTCAGCCTCAAGGCAAACGCCTGGCCAAAATTGAAGATGCCATTCGTACTGCACTGGCTGAGGTAAGACTGGCGGTTGCAGATTGGAAGCCCATGCAAAAGCGTTTGCTGGAAATCGCTGACCGTTTTGAGAGTGATCAACCACGCGAAGGTGAGCAGGACCTGGATGAAGCCAAAAGCTTTGTGCGCTGGTTAGCTGAGGATAACTTCACTTTATTGGGGCTGCGCCAGTATGACATTCAAACCAATGATCAAGAGCGGGAATTAAAGATCGTACCTGGCTCTGGCCTGGGTATTTTAAGCCAGGAGCCGAAAAAAGGCCGTACCCGTAAACTTAAGTCGTTGTCATCGGGTGCGCGCGGTACAGAATCGCGTGCTGAACCTATTATTATCACAAAAACCAATGCACGCTCGCGAGTGCACCGCAACGGATACATGGACTACATCGGTGTGTTGCGTTACAACGCTGAGGGCCAGGTGATAGGTGAATATCGGATTTTGGGTTTGTTTACCTCCGGGGCATATAACCTGCGCTGTGTGGATACGCCGCTGGTGCGTCTTAAGGCGCAGCAGGTGATGCAGATGTCCGGCTTGCGCCCGGTGAGTCACGAAGGCAAGGCGTTAATGCATATTCTGGAAACGCTACCGCGTGATGAGTTGATGCAAAGCACCGTTGAAGACCTGCATCAGTTGGCGATGGGGGTTCTGGATTTACAAGAGCGCCCGCAGACCCGTTTGTTTATCCGGCGAGAGCGTTATGGCCGCTTTTTCTCTTGCATGGTGTTTATCCCGCGCGATCAGTTTAATACTGAAAACCGCGAAAAAATCCAGGGTATTCTGCAGCGTGGTTTAAAAGGCAAGCACATTGATTTTGCGGTGCAGGTTTCAGAATCCACACTGGCTCGTTTGCATGTGGTGGTTCGTCCGCAACAAGGGGCCGAACCTGGTGTCGATACCGATACATTACAGACCAAAATTATTGAAGCTGTGCGTTCCTGGCACGAGGAGCTGCGTGGTGCTTTGATAAAGCGTCGAGGTGAGCAAGACGGTATCGAGCTATCGGACAAGTATGGCATATGTTTTCCATTGTCATATACCGAAGAGGTCAAGCCATGGGTGGCTTCATTTGATGTGGAAAATATCGACGCATTAAATGATGAACAACCGATGCGCACCAGTCTGTATGTGCCACGTACCAAGCGTTTGGAAGGTTTAATACGTTTCAAACTGTTTATGTATGGCCAGCCGTTGGAGTTGAGCCGGGTATTGCCCATGCTGGAAAACCTGGGTGTGCAGGTGATCAATGAGCGGCCCTACCGGTTGGAATCCAAGTCGGAAATTTGGATTCAGGATTTTGACTTGTTACCTGCCGAGGGCATCAAAATTGATGTGCCCACTATTCAATCCAGTTTTCAAGATACCTTTGAACATGTGCTCAAAGGTGAGGCTGAGAATGATGCATTTAACCGTTTGGTGGTCACAGCCAATCTGGATTGGCGTCAGGTGGTGGTGCTGCGTGCCTATTGCCGCTATCTGTTACAGACCGGTATGCCTTTTTCACAGGCCTATGTACAAGATACGCTGATGCGTCATCCGTTGATTACCTGTTTGTTGCTGGGCTTGTTTGAGGCAATGTTCTCGCTGGATAATCAAATATCTGGCCGCTTTCGCTCACTGGGTCGGGCATTGGAAAAATTACGCACGCACAGCGATGAAAAGATAGAAACCGCATTGGATGCTGCTGCCAGTGACATCATTAAATCCAAACTGACACCCAACCAGGAAGGCCGTCAGCAAGGCATCAAAATGATCAAAGCAGCGCTGGATGCCGGGCTGCAAACGGTTTCCAGCCTGGATGAAGACCGCATTGTCCGTAACTATTATGAAGTCATAGATGCGACCTTAAGAACCAGCTTTTTTCAGCAAACTGAATCAGGTGAATGTCCCGAATATATCAGTTTTAAATTAGAGTCTGAACGCGTTCCTGAACTGCCAAAGCCTCGGCCTTATCGAGAAATCTGGGTACATTCACCCAGAGTGGAAGGCATTCATTTGCGTATGGGGCCGGTAGCACGTGGTGGCTTGCGCTGGTCGGATCGAAAAGAAGATTTTCGCACCGAAGTGCTGGGTTTAATGAAGGCCCAGAATGTGAAAAATACCATGATCGTACCGGTCGGGGCAAAAGGCGGTTTTGTGGTCAAAAAACTGCCAACAGATGATCGTGAAGCCATGATGAAAGAGGTAGTGCATTGCTATCAGAGCTTTATCAATGGCTTGCTGGATATTACCGATAACACCATTGATGGCGAGCTTGTAGCACCGGAGAATGTTGTCCGGCATGATAAAGATGACAGCTATTTGGTGGTTGCTGCTGATAAAGGGACGGCTACTTTTTCTGATACTGCCAATGCCATCGCCAAAGCGCATAATTTCTGGCTGGGTGACGCGTTTGCATCCGGTGGTTCTAACGGCTATGACCACAAAGGCATGGGCATCACCGCCAAAGGTGCCTGGGAGTCGGTTAAACGGCACTTTCGTGAAATGGGTGTTGATACCCAAAAACAGCCGTTTAGTGTGGTAGGTATTGGTGATATGGGGGGCGATGTATTTGGCAATGGCATGTTGTTGTCTGAGCATATTCGATTAAAAGCAGCATTTAATCATATGCATATATTTCTGGACCCAGACCCGGATACAGCAAAAAGTTTCAAAGAACGTGAACGCCTGTTTGCCTTGCCGCGTTCCAGTTGGGATGACTACAACAAAAAGCTGATTTCCAAAGGTGGGGGTGTATTCCCGCGTACTGCCAAATCCATTCCATTAAGTGAGCCGGTGCGCGAATGGTTGGGTACTGAAAGTGATCAACTGACACCACAACAGTTAATCCATGAGTTACTTAAAGCGCCATGTGATCTGTTATGGAATGGCGGTATCGGGACATATGTAAAAGCCAGCAGTGAGAGTCATGGCGATGTTGGCGACCGTGTCAATAATGTTGTCCGTGTGGATGCCAATGAGTTGCAATGCAAAGTGGTTGGTGAAGGGGGTAATTTGGGTTTGACCCAATTAGGGCGAATCGAATATGCCATGAATGGCGGGCGCATCAATACGGATTTTATTGATAATTCTGCTGGTGTCGATTGCTCTGACCATGAGGTCAATATAAAGATTTTGCTGGAGCTGGCCTGCGAGCAGGGCATGAAGATGACCGAACGTAATCAATTGCTCAGTGATATGACCAGTGAAGTCGAAGCACTGGTGCTGCGCAGCAATTATTTGCAGACCCAGGCCATCAGTATGATGGAGTCGTTTGCTGTTGAGCGTTTGGGTGCCAAAGCACATCTGATCAGTAGCCTGGAAATGCGGGGCCTGCTGGATCGCCAGTTGGAGTTTTTACCCGACAACGAACAGCTACGGGAACGCTCTGCCAATCAGCAAGGGCTGACCAGGCCGGAACTGTCCGTATTGTTGTCATACAGCAAAATAACACTGTATCGGCAGTTGTTGGACAGCGATGTCCCGCAAGATGCTTTCTTGGCGCGGGAGCTGATCCAGTACTTCCCTGAGCCATTGCAGAAAAATTATGCAGATTTAATGCAAAAGCACCCGCTGAAAAGTGAAATTATTGCTACCCGTGTCACCAATAGCATGGTTAACCGTATGGGTGCCTCATTTGTGACCCGTGTGCGTGAAGATACCGGTGCAGACGCCGGCGCGATTGCCAAGGCCTATGCCATTGCTCGAGAAATATTCCATGCGCAGACTTACTGGACTGATTTGGAAGCATTGGACTCGGAAGTCACCGCCAGCGCCCAGATTCAGGCTTTCAGGGAAATGTGGAATGTGGTGCGGCAGGCTACCCGCTGGTTGCTGAATCGTCCGGGTGCCGACCATATTGTGATTGAAGAACAGGTCAAGCGCTTTGGCGAAGGCATTACCACGCTATATGAGCATTTGCTGAATGCTCTACCGCAAGAGTCACTGGCAGCCTATGAGCAGCAGAAGTCACATTATCTGGAAGCCGGTTTTGACGACCGTATGGCACACAACATTGCGATATTGCAGTTCATGACTGTTGCGCTGGACATCGTCGATGAAGCAACCGATCAGAAACTACCGGTGCGTGATGTTCTCAATACCTACTTTGCAGTGGCAGAGGTGTTAAATATCGATTGGTTGCGTCGTCAGGTAGAAACTTTACCGACCAGTGGTAACTGGCAGGCACATGCTCGAGGGCATTTACGCAATGACCTGATTACCCAGCATCGCGATATCATCAGTCAGTTTTTGAAATACCGACAGGCCAACCCGGAGGCGACGGTCAATGATTGGCAAAAAGCCCATATTGACCGTATCCAGCGCACATTGAGTATACTGGAGGACATGCAAAGAATGCCCAGTATGGATATTGCTGCAATGACGGTGGCCGTTCGCAGCCTGGAACAGTTGGTGACAGCAGGGTCGACATCGGAGTAACAATGCAACTGGCATTTTTAGCAAGCAGGGCGGGTGAGGCGCAAAGCGCTAAGAAACAATTGCTGGAAATGTATGGCAATGTGCGCATTGATAAAGCCGATGTATTGGTGGTGTTGGGGGGTGATGGTTTTATGTTGAGTTCCATTCACCGATATGGAGAGCTGCAAAAGCCCATGTTTGGCATGAAATTAGGCCGTGTCGGTTTTTTGATGAATCGTTTTGCCGAAGATGATTTACTAGAGCGCATCGAAGCTGCGGGCTCGGTTGATCTGAAACCATTAAAAATGGTGGCCACCGATACCCGTGGCAAGCAAACCGAAGCGCTGGCCATTAATGAAGTCACACTATGGCGCAAAACCAATCAGGCGGCACATTTGCGTATCTCGATTAATGATATTGTCCGCATTCCCGAATTAATGGCCGACGGTGTCTTGTTATCCACCGCAGCCGGCAGTACGGCTTATAACTTATCTGCCCATGGGCCTATTTTGCCTTTGGGTACTGAAGCACTTGCACTAACGCCCATCAGCCCATTTCGTCCACGTCGCTGGCGTGGTGCAGTATTGCCCAATAAGACCCGGGTGACCGTAGAAGTACTTAATCATAAAAAACGTCCGGTCAATGCAACGGCCGATTCCAATGAAGTGCATAATGTATTGAGAGTCGATATGCATTTGCAGCAGGAAATCAGTTACCGCTTATTATTCGATCCGGACCATACGCTCGAAGAGCGTGTATTAAATGAGCAGTTTTTATGAGTGAACCAGGGGTAACCGAGCCCAAACCGGAAATGACACCACAAGGCCAATCGCTGGTGGTGGGTATATCCTCACGTGCCTTGTTTGATCTGGACGAAAGTCATCGGCTTTTTGAAACCGAGGGTGTTGAAAAGTACGGCGAGTACCAGATTGAACATGAGGATGATTTATTAAAGCCAGGTATTGCTTTTCCGTTGGTCAAAAAACTGCTGGCATTAAATGAAAATAATCCTGAGCATGCCGGCGTTGAGGTGGTTTTGCTTTCCCGAAACAGCGCTGATACCGGTTTGCGTATTTTTAATACCATCGAGCATTATGATTTGAATATAGTGCGGGCGGCATTTACCAATGGCAACAGTCCGCACTTATATATGCAGCCATTTGGTGTGCACCTGTTTTTATCAGCGCATGGTGATGATGTTCGTGCAGCATTGGATGCTGGGCATGCGGCAGCAACGTTGATGCCTTCAGCCATTCGCGAGGATACCAGTGAGCAATTGCGACTTGCCTTTGATGGTGATGCCGTTTTGTTCAGTGATGAAGCAGAACAGATTTATAAAAAAGAAGGTTTGCAGGCCTTTGCTAACGCTGAAAAAACGGCAGCTGCTCAACCCTTGGCGGCCGGGCCGTTCAAGCCCGTATTGCACGCCATCCACGAGATTCAATCGGCTTACCCGATCGAGAACAACCCCATTCGTACCGCACTGGTGACCGCACGTTCAGCACCTGCACATAAGCGGGTGATATTGACCTTGCGCGAGTGGGGTATTCGTATTGATGAGTCGTTGTTTTTGGGTGGGCGCAGTAAAGGCGAATTCTTAAGAGCGTTTGGGGCGGATATCTTTTTTGATGACCAGGATGTGCATGTGGAGTCAAGCCGCGAGCATGTCGCTACAGGGCATGTACCACATGGAGTGGCCAATCAAGCGATTGATTAGCTAACCATTGAGTTATCAATAGGCCCAGGTTTTATTTTTGATGGATGGGTGAGTAATGAATGTACAAAGTTTAGAAACCCCATGCCTGTTGCTTGATCAAGCCAAACTCCAGAAAAACATCGATAACATGAATGCTCGGTTGCAGTCTCATGGTGTGATATTCCGCCCACACGTCAAGACATCTAAATCGATCGAAATCACCCGGATGGTTCATGACGGGCAGGTTGGACCCATTACTGTATCCACACTTAAAGAAGCAGAATATTTTTTTGCAGCGGGTTTTACCGACATTCTGTATGCCGTCAGTATTATTCCCGCCAGATTGACTCGGGTGAAAGCCCTGCTGGATAAAGGCTGTGATCTGAAATTGTTATTGGATGATACCGGTATCGCCAGGCAGGTTGCTGCTGTAGGTGTTGAAACCGGTGTTGAATTTAAAGTGCTGATTGAAATTGACAGCGATCAGCACCGCGCGGGTTTGCAACCCGGTGACCTAGCGGTTGTCGCGCTGGCGAAAGTGTTGGATCAGCAGCCTGGTGTGCAGTTTGCGGGCTTTATGACTCACGCGGGTGAATCGTATAGCTGCGAGAACACCGAGCAGATTAAGCAGTATGCTCAGCAGGAAGCAAAAGCGATTGTTGATTGCGAACAGGCGGTTGCTGCGGTTGGTATTCAATCTAAGATTCGCAGTGTCGGTTCAACACCGACTGCAACCTATGCACAAGACCTGACGGGAATTACTGAGGTACGTGCAGGGGTTTATGTGTTTCAGGATTTGTATCAGGCTGGATTGGGTGTTTGCGGTATAGAGGATATTGCACTGTCCGTATTGACGACAGTTATCAGCCACAAGCCCGATTACAACCGCCTTTTGATTGATGCAGGCGGTTTGGCGCTATCTAAGGATCACAGTACAGCATCACAGAGTAAAGACTGTGGTTATGGTTTGGTTTGTGACCTGTCAGGAAAAGTGATTGATGGTTTGATTGTTGATAACGCCAATCAGGAGCATGGTTTAATCACTTCCTCTCAAGGGCAAATTGACTTCGGCCGCTTTCCTATCGGCAGCCAACTGAGAATACTGCCCAATCATGCCTGTATGACGGCAGCTGCATATGATCAATATTATGTGGTCGATGGTGATGCTAGGGTTCAGCATGTCTGGTCAAGATGCAATGGCTGGTGAGGCGAACGGGTATCATGACAGCAGTGATCACTAAAAAGACCAATCATGCAAACTGTTCACCTTGAATTAGATTTGAATGCTGCAGCTGCATTCGTGTTTGAACAAATTACCGACCATTCGGCTTATGCCAGTTTTCCGGGGGTTAAAACATCGGAACTGCTACAGCCGGGAAAAGATGAAACCAATGGCAAAGGTGCTGTTCGCCGTCTTGATGTTGGATTGTTTGTTTTTGAAGAAGTCATTGAGCGATATGAGCCACCAACTGCCATGGGTTATAAAATTACCCACTCGGCCCCTTTACCGATTAAACACAAGGTGGGTCTGGTGAGCATCGAACCTGCAGGGGAACACCAATGCCGGGTGAGCTGGCATTCGGAATTTGCGTTAGCAGTGCCCGTGCTGGGCTGGCTATTAGGTCCTGTATTGCGTCAACGTATAACAAAGGGGTTTGCGGTTATTCTTAAAACCATCGAAAAGAGGTATCAGCCATGACAGGTTTCAGTTTATTGATTAACCGCAGTAATCTGCATGATCACAAGCTCGTATCTGAATCTGCTCATCGACTGCACAGAGGAGAGGTTCGTTTTGCGATTAATCATTTTGCCTTGACGGCCAATAACATTACTTATGCGGTTTTGGGTGATGCCTTATCGTACTGGAAGTTTTTTCCGGCCGACGAAGGCTGGGGCAAGCTGCCGGTATGGGGCTTTGCGGATGTGGCGGAATCAACATTCGATGGTATTGAACCGGGTGAACGGTTTTATGGTTATTTCCCATTGTCTTCGCAATTGATTGTGCAGCCAGCCAAAGTGAATGACCATGGGTTTATGGATGCAGCCGTACATCGTCGCGAATTACCAACGGTATACAACCATTATGTGCGTACCGCTAAAGACCCAATGTATGCACCACAGCTTGAAGATTTGCAAGCCATATTCAGGCCTTTGTTCAGTACATCATTCTTATTGGATGATTTTTTGGCTGAGCAAAAATTTTTTAATGCAAACACATTAATTTTATCCAGTGCTTCTAGCAAGACAGCTATGGGTTGTGCATTTTTAATGCATAAATTCCGTGAGCACCGCCATGGCTACAAGGTAATTGGGTTAACTTCGTCAGGCAACATTGAGTTTGTACAGGGTTTGGGTTGTTATGACCAGGTGGTTGATTATTCTAATCTTGGACAATTGAACAATAATGAAGCTGCGGTATTTATTGATTTTGCAGGCAACGCTGATTTAACCCAACGAGTGCATGGCAGTTTTGCTGATCGACTCAAATACAGTTGTGTGGCTGGGGTTTCACATTGGGAGGATCGTGCCCAGGTGGTTGATTTGCCAGGACCAAAGCCTGAATTTTTCTTCGCTCCTACACAAGTCACCAGGCGAGTCGCAGAGTGGGGGCAGGCAGGTTTCGCTGAACGGCTGGCGGCGGCAACGCGAGCCTTTTTTGAATTTGTACAAGACAAGATTGATATTCATCAAATCAGCACACCAGATAAAGCTTTGCAGCTATTTACCGATTTATTAAATGGAAAAATGAACCCCAAAACTGGCTATATTGTTAAGTTTTCTTCTGATTAACTGTGATGCAGCATCATAGCAACAAAGCGTGCACTCGAAGCATGTGATAAACCGTGTCGAGCAACATTTAATGACTTTACTGATAACACCATGAATACCAGCCCCCTGATTGATCTGCGTCATCTTGATTTTTTATTGTATGAGTTGCTGCAGATTGAGCAACTGACCCATTATCCGCGTTTTGATGAACACAACCGTGAAACCTTCGATGCGGTCATTGAGCTGGCGCACCAAATTGCTGTTAGCCAGTTTTTGCCTCATAACCGCAAGTCAGATTTAAATGAACCGAAAATGGTAGACGGCAAGGTTGAACTGATTGCAGAGATTGGTGAGGCCCTGGCAGTGTATAACGAAGCAGGTTTTAATGCGGTACTGGCCGATTACGATGAAGGTGGCATGCAATTGCCTTTTGTGGTTGCTTCTGTTTGCGATGCCTTATTTTCTGCTGCCAATTGCGGAACTGTGGCTTACCCGGCATTGGCACGTGCTGCGGCGAATCTGTTAAAGGTTTATGGCAGCCAGCGACAACAGCAGTTGTATATGCAGCCCATACTGGAAGGTCGTTACTACGGGACAATGTGTCTTTCGGAACCACAGGCAGGATCATCTCTGGCGGATATCAACACTATGGCAGAACCGCACGATGACGGCAGTTATCGTTTAACAGGTGCCAAGATGTGGATTTCAGCCGGCGACCATGAACTGGGTGAAAATATCGTGCATTTGGTGCTGGCAAAAATAAAAGATGCGCCGGCCGGCGTTCGTGGCATCAGTTTATTTATAGTACCGCGCTGGCGGGTTAATGAAGATGGTTCAATCGGTGAACGCAATGATGTGCAGTTAGCTGGTCTGAATCACAAAATGGGGCAACGCGGCAGTGTGAATACTTTCCTCAAATTTGGTGAAAACGGAGACTGCCACGGCTACCTGGTCGGTGAGCCACACAAAGGCCTGGCTTATATGTTCCATATGATGAATGAGGAACGCATTGGCGTGGGCATGGGGGCAGTGCAGCAAGGCAGTGCCAGTTATCAGTTTTCACTACAGTATGCGCGTGAAAGGCATCAGGGCAGGCACCCTGATAAGAAAGACCCCAATGCACCACCGATTGCCATTATTGAACATGCGGATGTCAAACGCATGCTGTTACAGCAAAAGTGCTATGTGGAAGGGGCTCAGGCGCTGGGTTTTTATGCTGCCATGCTGGTTGATCAGGCATTGGATGGTGATGAAGTTGTTCAACAAGAAAGCCAACTGTTATTGGAGTTATTAACACCGATCATAAAAGCCTGGGGCTCAACTTATGCGCTAAAAGCCAATGACCTTTCTATTCAGATTCTGGGTGGCTATGGCTATACCCGTGAGTTTCCGGTGGAACAATATTATCGGGATAACCGTATCAACCCGATACACGAAGGCACCAATGGTATTCAGGCGCTGGATTTATTGGGCCGTAAAGCGATGATGCATGATGGTGCGGCATTAAAAATATTACTCGAGCGAATGGGTAAAAGTTGTGCGGCAGCATCTGCAATTGATGGGTTGCGTGAGTATTCAGAGCAGTTGCAGGCAGCTTGTAAGTTGGCTGGAGAAACCACTATGGCAGTTGGCCAACGACTGATAGCAGGTGATATTCAATTGGCATTAGCCAATGCAGAGCATTATATGACACTGTTGGGACACCTGACGATTGCCTGGTTCTGGTTACAGCAGGCCATGGTTGCACATCAGGCATTACCACAGGCCAATGCCAGCGATGTGAATTTTTATCAGGGGAAACGACACTGCTGCCAGTTCTTTTTTAATACCGAGTTGCCCAAAATAAAGCACGCTGCGAACCTGCTACGAGAGGCAGACTCGAGCGCATTTTCAATGCGGCCCGAGTGGTTCTAGCGGATTAAGAAAATAACCCGCTCTTTATGCGGTAAGTTGTAGCTTAATATCTGTCAGGTTAGGGGCTGATGTCTTCGAACCCGCCAGCAAAGAAAATATCCACAATCGGACTGGCCGGGGTCAAGGTCCATGCGCCGCGACCAATTAAACCAGCCAATAGCACGCCGGTATCCGGGTCGTATTCCAGGTCGTACACTGGTGCATTAGGCAACCCGCCAATCACTTCGATCCAGTTGCTGAAACCTTCGCTTTGAAAGGCAGCGTAGGCACCACGGTCAGCGCCTACCACCAGGATGTTATCCGGTACATTGGTCACCAGTACCATGGCGCGCAAGGTAATAAAATCAAAGTCACCTAGATTATTGGTGAGGTCATTCCAAGTCGCGCCGGTGTCAGTGGTTTGGTAGATGTTTTGGCTGTCAGCAACAAAGGCTGTGCCAGATTGGTTGGGCGGGATAACAATGTCGCTGACCGTCAGGGTGCCGGGATAGCTGGCAGCCTGAACCAGCGGTGCCGGGTTAGCGGCGGTGCGGATGAACACATCGCTGCCGCTGCCAACATAGAGCAACTCTTCGTTGCCCATTTCGCCATAGGCAATGGGCTGCCGGCCGACTTGATTAACCGTAATACCAGGGCCGATCTGACTGACGGTGTCGCCTTGGTCCAATGATTCATAAACACCATTGGCGCCACCAAAAATAATGCGTAGAGGGTTAATGCTGTTCAATTCAAGCGGGGTATAAAACTGTGCGCCAAGTGCAGGGTCATTACCCAGTGGTGTGCGCGGTGGGAATGCCTGACTGATGAATACATTGTTGTCATCAAAGGTACGGCGCCGGAAACCACCCAGAAATTGATTGCTGGAATAACGAACAGTCTGACCAGGAGTAGAGCTATCATCGACCAGCGTTACGCCGCCGTCAGCAGTCGCTACACTGTCCCAGCGAGGGTCAAAAGGGATTTGCTGTTCCGGAGTCCCGGTATCCTGAGTGCCACCGATAATAATGCCATTCACTCCATCAAAAGAAACGGCATGAAACTCGGTAGTGGTAATATTACCGTTCATTGAAAACCAGTCACCGGTATCATCCAGTGGGCTGGTGCGGCGATAAATACCGCCATCGTCGACTTCAATCAGTACGCCATTGATCGCCATCGCCATATCGCGTGAATCAGCATGCGGTGAGCTGTCACTGGCTGTACCGCCACCTGCTGGACCAAGGTTGCTGTCATGGGTCAAGTGAACCCACTGGGAGCCTGCCGGTTGTGAAAGGTCACCACGAAATAAACGTCCGGAAAAATCACCGGCACCAATAACATTAGGAAAATCCTGCCGGTCACCGCCCAGGTAAACAATGTTGGAGTTACTGCGGTCAGCGGCTATGGATAGGTGCACACTGCCTTGCCCGCCAGGGTGTGAGCCCAGGCCACTAATTTCTGGAGTGTCCATACGTGTCCAGCTATCACCGCCATCCTGGGATGCAAAGACATCAGTGGCAGAACCACCATTAATAATCACAGCAAAAATATTGTTATTGCTGCCGACACTCATCTCCAGGTTATTGGTTCCATCAAAGGCAGCTTCGATGGCTGCATCACTGATGCGTACCCAGTTTTCACCCATGTCATCACTGCGGAAAAAGCCACTGTTGCCTCCGGCAATAATATTGGTGAACAAACGCTGGTCGTTGCTTGGGTCGCTGGCCAGATCAAATGACGTGCCAGCAGGAATGCCTGCAGTCACCTGTACCCAGGTATCGCCACCATCGGTGCTTCGGAAAATACCTTCACCGCACAATGGGCCGCTGCCATCGGTACCATCTACTGCAATGACCAGAATGTCACCCCGTGGTGCGACCCCTTTGATGTTGCAACCGCGCAGTTGGCCGTTACCGTCAATCAGATTCCAGGTAACGCCTTGATCAGTGGTACGCAATAGCCCCAAACGTTCACCGCCGCGACGACCAATGCTGCTGAACCGGCCGATTCCAGCAACCAATGTGCTATTGCTCAAGTCGGTGGGGTCAAATTCCAAAGCGCCGATAGAATTGGATAATTGATCATCGGTTAACCGCATCCAATCGGGGGCAGTGGCCATGGCATTCAGTGTGAGCCAAACGCCACCGTTGGTGGCACCAACGTAAACAATGTTCTCGTCGGTAGGGTGAGCAACCACGGCATTGACTGAGCCTATGACTTCACCATCCTGAATACCTTCAACCTGGCCATCGGTGTTTGGTCCTGGCCCTTCAGACTCCCAGGTACCGGTTGGCTGAGCCAGAATTGTAAAAGGGGTTATTAAGATAAGTCCGAGGACAACCGCCTGCGCACTCATGGTAGATAAGTGTTTGTATATCATCGATTGTAACCGTTGATTCGCTGATTGTTGGTGCTGAATTTTGTTCAGCCTGTACATGATCTAGCGTTCCGCAGATCACAATGCCAGCTCATCTTACAACATTGATAGGTAATATCCTATCCAGTGAATCGACATAGGAGTTTGCATCCATTTATAGGCTCCACCATAATTAGTGGTCTTGATAGGTTTGTCTGTGCAATCACCAAATATAAGTTTATTGATGGTGTTTGTTGCTGCATTTAATTATTAATGCTGGGAAATTAATTGATGTATTTAATCAAAATATCGACGCTTGGGTGCCGAATGATTTTGGCTGTTGGTTTGCTGTCTATTGTTGGTATTGGCATTGCACAGGCACAAGTCGCACAACTGCGTGCAGGTTTGTTGTTTGATCCGGCAGAAGCAACGCTGTTTATGATGAACCCTGCGGGTGGTATTGATGCTGTCAATGCTGTGGATGGCAGTCTGCGCTGGCACAGTGATGATGGTCAGCGGCCAATAAGCTTGCAGCAGGGCAGACTGATAACGCAGGGCGATGACACTGTAAGCACTAATACTTTGCACATTGCGCTACTGGATCCGGCCACTGGCGCGGCATCAGCATCGCGGTTGATTGAATTGCCCACAGCTGTTGCGGTGAGCATTGACGACAGCCTTGGAAACCAATTCAGCATCAGTGGTGCTGGCCAGCAGGGTTTGGTATGGCAAAATCAACGCCAGGTTATTCAGGGTATATTTTCTGAAAGTGCTGCCGCGCCTGTCCAGCAGTCCGGTGGGCTGAGTGTGGATTTGATCAATGGTGATATCACAACAGTGGAACTGGACAGTCTGCCAGCCATTCAGTCAAACCCTATCAATGCCAACCAGCAAGAACAGTTAAGCAATCTGGCTGGGCAGCAATTTGTGGCTGCTGATCGTGAAAATATCTTGCTGAGTCAGCACACAGGACGCAATGCACAAGCACCTTATCAGTGGTCTATTTATTCCACTTCAGGATCCTTGCTGGGCATGTTGCCTGCGTACTACTCACGCAGTGATTTTGTGGTGATCGATGATGCCACACTGGTTTATGTGGCCGAGCCCATTAGTGTTCGTCAGGGTGATGTGCTGGCCAGTCAATCACTGCAATTGGTGGCTATTGATCTGGTTTCCGGCGGTGAGTTATGGCGCCGTGGCTTGCGCGATACCAGCTATCGCGGACCTTTCCCTCCTTAAACGGGTGTTCCAAACCAAAGCTCAGTGTTTTAACTGCAACGAATTATAAGAAGGGTAGTTATACGAAAGCCGGCTTGTTTGACTACAGTATTTTTCGTAGTATTTGCTAACCTGATAAGCAATCAGATAAGTCGGTGACTGCCATGTTAAAAACTTTTCTTACCCGCTGCATTGTCCTTAGTGGTTTTTTTGGGGTGGCTACGGTCAATGCCGAGCTGATGCTAACGTCAGTGACAGATTCTGTGGGGGTTGATCTGACGCATGCGCAAGACGGCTCCAATCGCCTGTTCTTTGTGTCAACCAATGGTGTTATAAGGATATTGAAGAACGGTGAAATTCTGGAACAGCCGTTTCTGGACATTCGTGATCGGGTAGGAGATATCTTTGAAGAGCAGGGTTTGCTCAGTATGGCCTTTCCGCCGGGTTTTGGTAACAAAACACACTTTTATGTTTACTACACCGATAACAATGGCCGCTCGGTGATTTCACGTTTCTTTATTTCAGCAGACCCTGATGTGGCGATGCCGGACAGTGAAGAAACGGTATTGATAGAACTGCAGCCTTTTAATAACCACAATGGTGGTCGTTTGCAGTTTGGGCCCGACGGTATGCTGTATTTTGGTTTTGGTGATGGTGGCAATGCCAATGACCCACAAAATAATGCACAGAATCCAACAACTTTACTGGGCAAACTGATTCGGATCGATGTGGAATCGGGCGAGCGTCCCTATGGTATTCCTGATGACAATCCGTTTGTGGGGGTCAGTGGTACTCGCGATGAAATCTGGGCATTGGGATTGCGCAACCCGTTTCGTATGGCCTTTGATCGTCAAACCGGTGACTTGTATATTGCCGATGTAGGGCAGGCCAGCCGTGAAGAGGTGAATTTCCAACCGGCCAACTCCATGGGTGGGGAAAACTATGGTTGGGTAATGGCAGAAGGTGGTATTTGCAGAGTGGATAGCTGTGCGGGATTAACGCCGCCAGTATTTGAATACAATCACACCGAAGGTTGTTCTATCACCGGTGGTGAGGTTTATCGTGGTCAGGATTATCCTGCTTTTCAGGGGGTGTATTTTTTTGCTGATTTTTGTACGGGAAATATCTGGGGTATCAGGCAACAGGGTGGACAATTTACCACAGTAGAAATGCTGGATACGCCTTCTTCCATTATTACCTTTGGTCAGGACGAAGTTGGAAATGTTTATGTTTCATCATTCACTGGCACGTTTTTATTAAGCGATGGTGAGCCGGCGGAAAGCAGTTTTCCTTTGTCAGGGCGAATGAGCGGCTCATGGGTCTCCACGGGCTTGAATAACCAGGGTTTGTTAGTGAATGTTGGTGAAATGGCCAATGGCCAGCCGTTTCTGGGTGCAGCCTGGTTTTTATTCTTGAATGGCCAGCCATTTTGGATAACCGGTAACGATACTTTTGAATATGGTGCCAGCAGTATCACCTTCCCCATGCGCCGGGCCGAGGGCCTGGAGTTTCTGGTGCCGAATGGCGATAGTGCAACCCGAACCGAGATTGGTAGCTTTACTCTGCAGGCACGTGAGTGCAATCGCATAGAAGTGACCTATGATTTTCCGGATTTTGGCTCGGGTGTACTGCAGATGAACCGATTGGTGGCTATTCAGGGAGCTGACTGCGATTAGTTTTGCAGTTACCCTAAAAAGCTAAAAAAACACCAGCAATGGGGTGAAACGTCTCGTTCACCCGTACAATTCAATGGCATATCATCAGGAAGATCACGATAATACCAGATGCCTGATTTTAGCCGATTGTGAGAGAACCGGCTGATCCAAGACTCATTAATCGTACAGGCAACGCTCGTAAAGCGTCTGTAATCGAAAATATCCAAATCACTCTTGCGGGCATCATATAGGATATCTGGCCTTTATTCTGGAGAAAGCATGAAAAACTTTGTACTCATAATCAGCTTATTGCTTGTCAGTTTGACAGGCGTTGCGCAAAGCGACTCTACACTTTTGTTGCGCCAGCCTGCGCTCAGTGCCGATCATCTGGCATTTGTTTATGCTGGTGATATTTGGGTTGCCAATCGTGATGGCAGTGATCCGCAGCGCTTGACCTCGCATCCGGCTGAGGAAAATACACCGTTGTTCTCACCAGATGGCTCTATGCTGGCTTTTGCTGCCGGTTATGAAAACAATCAGGATGTATACGTCATCTCTGTTGATGGTGGGCAACCACAACGTTTAACCTGGCACCCAGGTATCGATGTACCCATCGGCTGGAATGCCAGTGGCGATGAAGTGGCTCTGGTATCGACCCGCGAAACCGATCACGGACGTTCAGCCCAGCTATACCATGTTGGCTTAAATGGTGGCTTGCCCATCAGACAAATGCAGGCACGGATTTATCGTGGTGCTTATAACGCCAGCGCAAACCAGCTGGCATATATTGATCATGGCTCTGGTTATAACGGCCTGTTTGGTGGTTCATCGGGCTGGCGGGGTTATCGAGGTGGTACCACACCAGCGATATTGGTGATGGACCTGGATGCCAATCAGGTCACAACAGTTCCTGGTGCACAAGCCAATAATTTTAACCCCGTCTGGTTGGGTGACCAGCTTTATTTCCTGTCAGACCGGGTCGATAAAAATATCAACTTGTTCCACTACGACTCAGTCACTGGTGCTATTGAACAAGTCACCAGTGAAGACGTTTGGGATGTTCGTGCCGCTGGTGGTTATGGGAATCATATTGCCTATGAAGCTGGTGGCGCTTTAAAAATAATCGATGTTGTCAGTGGTCGGGTAGAAAACCTTGCCATTGACATCAATCCGGATTTGCCACAGTTGCGCAGTCAATGGAAAGACGCCAGCGATACCATTCAAAGCACCGCCTTATCGGCGACTGGCAAGCGTGCGCTGATTACTGCCAGAGGTGAAATCTTTACGATACCGGTTGAGGAAGGCTCTACCCGCAATATTTCAGATACCCCCGGAGTTCGTGAGTATGGCGGGCTGTGGTCACCTGATGGCGGGCGAGTGGCCTATATTGTTGAATCATTGAATGGTCAGTCATTAATCATTAGCGATCAAACCGGCCAGGGTGAGGTTCGCGAGATTGAGCTGGGGCCACATTTTTATACCTTGCTGGCGTGGGGCGGTGGAGAGGATTCTCACATTGTTTATCAGGATAATCATCTTGGCTTGCATGCCATGGAAGTGGATTCTGGCAACCATCAGCGGATTGCCACCAACGCCCGTCGCGATGCTTTTGATATCGATATTTCACCCGATGGCCAATGGCTGGTGTATACGCAAGAACAACCCAACTATCATCGTCAATTGATGTTGTATCAATTCAGTTCTGGCAATCACGCAGCCATTACTGAAAACACTGCAGATGTAGCTGCACCGGTATTCAGCCAGGCAGGTGATGTGATCTATTTTGCTGCGTCCACCAACTCGGGCCCGTTACAGGTGGGGTTGAATATGACCAGCCAGGAGCGCCCTTATCGTGCTGGGTTGTATGCACTGGTATTAACCAACGATGGCAAATCACCGCTGCTGGCCGATAGTGGTGATGAAGCATCTGAGCCTGAAGATGAATCGGAAAATGGTGATGACAAAGACCAGTCCTCAGCACCAGAAACCAAAATTGATTTACAGGGATTACCAGACCGGATCGTTGGTTTGCCGGTTGCCAAACGCAATTACGATAGTCTGGCCGCTGCCGATGACGGCAAACTGTATTACATCGATCGGGTACAGCCGGGGGCCAGCAACACACCACCAGGTGAACGTGCTTCAGCTGAAAACCGATTGATGCGTTTTGATTTTGAAGAGCGTGAGGCAGAAAGCGTTTTCTCTGGTATCCAAGGTTATACCATCAGCGCTGATGGTAAATATTTATTGATAAATAGTGGCAATGGATCGCTATTGACTGCGGAGGTGGGCGATAAGCTGGATACTGAAAGATTAGACACCAGCGGGATGAGACTGCTGGTTGATCCGCGGACTGAGTGGGCACAAATATTTGACGAAGCCTGGCGTATGGAGCAGGAGTATTTCTATGCAGACAACATGCACGGGCTGGATTGGCAAGCGGTTTACGATCGTTATCGCCCACTCGTAGATCATGCTGGGCGCCGGGAAGACATCAACACATTGATTGTTGAAATGATTGGTGAATTACAGGTCGGTCATAACCGCGCCGGTGGTGGTGATGTACACCAGGAGTCAGGTACCAGTAATGGTTTGTTGGGGGCTAATTTTGAAATCGATAATAACCGCTATCGCATCGCCAAAATTTATGATGGCGAATCCTGGAACACTTTCCTGGATGCACCTTTGGCCACGCCTGGCAATGCAGCCAAAGAGGGCGAGTACATTCTGGCAATCAATGGCCGCGAATTGACTGCAGATGACAATATTTTTGCACAGCTGCAAAATACGGTTGGCGAGCAGGTGACTTTGAAGGTAGGTCCTAACGCCAATGGCAGAAATGCACGCGATATCGTGGTCGAGCCAACCGGTTTTGAAGGTGCGCTGCGTTTGTGGTCATGGGTTGAGGCCAATCGTCGGGCTGTCGATGCTGCGACCGATGGCCGTGTGGGCTATATCTATTTGCCAAACACGGCCGGTGCAGGTTTCACTTTCTTCAATCGGATGTTCTTTTCACAAGTTGATAAAGAAGCCTTGATTATTGATGAACGTTCCAATGGCGGTGGTCAGGCCGCCAATTACATTACCGATGTGCTTAGCCGCAGGCATTTATCCGGATGGAAAGACCGTGATGGTCTGACCTATAAAACGCCGGCTGGTGTGATGCATGGCCCGAAGGTGATGCTGATTGATCAGGATGCCGGTTCCGGCGGTGATTTCTTGCCGTATTCATTTCGTGAGCTGGGTATCGGTAAATTAATTGGTACCCGGACATGGGGTGGTTTGATTGGTATTGCAGCGAACCCTCAACTGGTAGATGGCGGGGGCATCACGGTGCCGTTTTTCCGGTTCTTTGACAGCGATGGCAATTGGACCATTGAAAATCAGGGTGTGGCGCCGGACATCGAGGTGGAACTGGATCCCATCGCCACCAATAATGGCCATGACACACAACTGGAACGAGCTATTGAAGATGTATTGCAACAACTCAGTAACTTCCAATCGCCGGTTCAGGATGCTGCACCGCCATTGCCCAATAGATTGGGAGATTGATTTAAAGATTAGTACCTATGGTTTTGTGCAAACGAACCCCCGCAGCATTGCTGCGGGGGTATTAAACATTTGAATTAATGCCTGGATCGCAAGAACCTGTGAATTTCAATTCTAGCCTGCTGGTTGGACTATACCAGGCTACGTAAAACCAGTCTTTCAGGTCAGCAGGTTGGCAAATAATCCTAGTCAGAAACTCATCTGATTACCGTCACACCTATCTGGTGGAATAGTTCAAGCTCCAAAGCTGAGGGTATTGTTACGCATTCGCTGTGTTCTCAGAAAAACCAGGACATCATCATTGGATGTCGGAGCAGACCCATTAAGCAAAAAACCATTAAATAGAGGTTGTGTGGAGTATATGACTGCTACTGGGGTGTAGCATGTCGTTGAAACCCCCAGCAGATACTTGTTGATCTCTAAGCTGTATTGTCAATGCAGTATCAAAAGTTTTCGCTCTAGTTTATTTGAAAAATACAATAAAAGCTCCTGAGAGATATTAGCAATAATAATAACTATTGATATAAATGGATATGGTTAATTATTTAATTGAGAGGGTAGAGAAATGCGTATAAAAGATACTTTATTATTTTCCTGTGTGATTGGCTTATTAACAGGAATTACCGCACCAGTACATGCCAATTGCATGGATTTTTTTTCTTATAAACATCGTACTATTGATTATACAGAATCACAATATAGTGTAGAACCTGGCCGGAATCGTGCATTTGGCTTCCAGATAACTAGTATAATTGATGAGTATCAATGTAAAAATATCTATGCTAAGTGGGAAAGTTGGAACTTAACCGGTAGAGCTTGTGGTGCTCATTTCAGTTTTTCTTCTATAAAACCAGGTGAAGGAAGAATTTTCGGGTCTGGGACGTGCGCTTGGGGTGTTTTTAGTGGGGCAATGCAATATGCCAATAGACCAATATATTATAGCGTCAATATTTATTAATATAATAGGAACTCTGTTTATCGTAATAACCCCAAGCGATCTTTAGCCATAACGATGTGGCCGTCGATATCCCGCAAAGGTTCAGGTGGGCATTGTTTTTGTGTTGTAGCACTGACGATTAACATGATAAGGGTGCAAGCTGTTAAGCCAAGTAGGTCACCAGGCAACTCTGGCCAGAGATACCAGCAGATCAACCAGGTTGAAAAACCACCAACCATGGCTGCATATGCACCGTAGTGGTTGGATTTTTGCCACCAGATACCAAGAATAAATGGTGCAGTGACGGCGGTTAGCAAAATGGTGTTGGCATTAATGATCAGGCTGTAGACGGTTTGCAGCTTTAACGCTACCAGCATTCCAAGCAAAGCCAGTACAGGTATAGCAAGGCGCAAAGCCCGTAGGCGGTGTCTATCAGTTTTCACCAATCCGGGTTTAACCCATGGCAATACATTGGTAACCAACAGGGTGCTGGAGGCCAGTAAGGCGCTGTCAGTGCTGCTCATCACCGCGGCCAGCAACGCACCGACAAATACGGCCATTAATACGGGGTGCAAATGCTTTTGCGCTAACAATGGAATCACCTGCTCGGGGTCGGTTAAATTTGGCAAGGTAATGACTGCTACCAGGCCGAGCATGACCGGTATTAAACCGATTAACAGGTAACCGATGCCTGCCAGATAAAAACTGTTTTGTGCCACACGTTCGTTTTTGGCACTGAATGCGCGCTGGATTAATGACTGTGAGGACACATCACCAATGGCAATAATCAACCAGGCACGCAGGTAGTTCAACCAATTGCCGGGGGTGTGTTCATAAGGGATCAGGCTAAAGCTGTGTTCGGGTAGTTTAGCAGTGAGTGCTGACCAGTCTGGTATGCTCAACCACACCAGTACACTCAAAATCAGTAATCCGATAATAATGACGCTGACTTGAATAAAGTCAGTCAATGCTACTGCCCACATTCCGCCCAGCATGGTGTAAACCACCACGATAACGGAACCGGCAACAATGCCAATCGTCAGCGGTACACCCGTCAGGGTCTCAAGAATAATGCCAAAGGCGACCAGCAGGCCGCTGACCCAACCCAGAGTGGATGACAATATCGCCAGTGTGGCTACCAGTCCGGCAAGTTGACCAAATTTCTGTTCAAAAAACTGGATGACTGTGATCAGGCGCATGCGTCTGAAAATACGCACAAACAATAAGCCGACCACAAAAAAACACAAGGCTGCTCCAAATGGATCGGCAATCACTGCAAGAAAGCCACCTTGATAAGATGCTCCCGCAGCACCGAGAATTGTCCCACCACCGATCCAGGTAGCCATTAATGTAGCAGTGCTCAACCACAAAGGCAGGTTGCGGCCGGCAACTGTAAAGTGGTCACTGGTAGTGGTTTTGCGTGCAGCATAAATACCCACAATCAGCATACCCAGCAGATAGGCGCTGACACCAATAAGAATGATGTGTTGATCAGACATGCAGCAAAGGGTATTAATTAAACCATCAAAATATTGAGTCAGCTTTGTGATTGGGTCAGTTGATTAATCAGTATCATTTCGCTATCACTAGCCTGCGATAGAAGTTGCTGCTTTGCATTGATTCTGTCTTGCTGTATTTTATCTTGTGATAATTTAAAGCGGCCAACCAAATCCTCAATTTCAATTTCAAAGCCCACAATATGATTCAGTAAACCAGGTATTCTTTTATCATCGGGTTGCAACACAAACGGTTGTTGACTGTTTTCTAATTGCTCTGCCATGTGAATTAATGAGTCGCGCACGGCATCGTCCGAAGATAAATGACGGGCAGTGCCTTTAACATGTGTGGTGATGTAATTCCAGGTTGGCAGTTGTCTAGAGGCGTAGACAGTCGGTGAGATATAGGCATCAGGCCCGTGAAATATTGCGGTGATTTTGTGATTGTTCAGATAGGTTGCCTGTGGGTTGTTTTTATCAATATGTCCTACCAGACTGCCTAATTTGCCTTTATCAAGATTTAGGATTAATGGGATATGTGTAACCAGTACATCGTCTTGTATAGGCGATATGATGGTTGCAAGCTTGCAGGCTTCAATCACTTTATAAGCATTGTGTCTGTCATGATCTAGATGATAGGGCGGTGGGTATGGCATGGTAATTTATGGTTTTTTAGAGTGGCTGTTTTCTGGTGCTTTTGGATTGGCCAGAGCATAACTGTACGAACCGGTTAGGCTGTGGTTGCCACCAATTGAACGATACTGTGCAGTAAAATCTACGGGTGTTCCGACGTGCTTATAGAGCAAATGAGAAGTCTCTATCGGTGAAGTGGACAGTGGAACACAGGGCACAATATCGCAGGTATTGACGATGCGGAAAGTAGTGACGCCGTTGCCGTTGTATTGATTGGTGAAAGCAGGGCTGCCAACGCGGGGGCTGGCGAAATTGTAATGTTGTACATTTTTGCTGGACAGCGACTTAATTTTGTTAAGAACATCGGGTACAGCCAACGTCGACAACCCGCAGCCCAAGCTGTGACCGGTAATATACAATTTGCGAATGCTTTTGAAGTTGGGCTCGGCCAGTATGTTGAATATATCTTTGCGCATGGATTTATACAGCTCATAAAACCCTTCATGCACATTGCCATAACCGGAGACTATAGCAAAACGTCGTTGCGATACTTCAATATCGTTCAGCCAGTCGATATTTGACTCAGTGCCGCGAAACACCAAATAGCCATTGTTGTTTTTGTCTTTGGCAACAAAACCGAAAGGCTCGGATTTGTTGAATATCTTAAGCAGTTTGTAAGAGCTCCAAATACATTTGGAAAAGATAAAAGATGTGTTTGAGGGAGGTTTCCACTGGAAATGTTTTTCGCTGCGTGGTTTACCCTGTTTTATCCATTGATTGTAGATACCGTAGGCGTAATTGGTCAGTGTGGCGGTGGTTTTGGCAGTTTCCAGATCGAAACCAGGCGGGAAATACATTGGCAGACTGTTAACAGGTTTCATCATCAGGCCCTCGGTTTGATTATTGTTATTTCTGCTGCAGTATAAACTGCTTCAATAGTTGCCCCGGTATCGATCCACAAAACGCCTAAGCACTAGATGGGAGTAGGGGGTTTGCTCTTGTTTAAGTGCGGTGACTAGATCATCAACGGTTTCAGGTGGAAAGTAACCGTTTTCGCGATAGGTGTTGACCCTGAGAATAAATTCTTCGCTATCGCTTTCGGGGTGGAATTGGGTCGCATAGACATTTTTTCCCAAGCGAAACATTTGCACCGGACAGCTTATTGATTTCGCCAATAAAACAGCAGTTGGTGGCGTATCATCGCAGGCTTCTTTATGGCCTGCCAGGGCCCTGAATGTTGATGGAAAACCTTCTAGTAAAGGGTCTTGATGACCTGCTTCTGTCAAAGTGATATCCACACCGCCAACAGGCTCTCCATAGGTTTTGGAAATGGTAGCACCACAATAAGAGCCCAATAAACCATTGCCACTACAAGCACCCAGAAAAGGAAAGTCCTGATCAATGATTTGATCGAACAAATGCACAAAACCCAGTTCGATTTTTTGCTGGATATGGCTTTTCAGTTCTGCCGGTGTGCTGATATCAAACGGGCTACCGCCAACGATAATGGCAGAAAAATCGTTTAAATCTATAGCGGGTAAACCGCTGTGCTCGATGCGCTCACGGACCACTTCATCTTTTTGTAAACCCCCGTATCTCAGAATGGCTGCAAATTCGCTGTCCGCAGCATTATCTTCCGGGCGAAGTTGCATGATGAGCAGTGGTTTAGGCATGGTTGGCTCGAGTCGATGGTTGACCCGAGCAGTTTACTAAGGATGACGCTATGATTCACGGCTTTTGTAAGCCCTTGTGATCCACCGGCCAATATCATTGTTTAATGGGTATCAATACCAGGGTTTCCAGCTCGGCTGCAGGCACTTCGCCGGGGTCTGTGATATAGCTTTCAAAAGCGTTATCGGCCAGATTGATTTGATTATCAATAGCCCATTGCGCCACTTTCTTATAGGTTTCACCCACTTTGTGGTTGGGGCCGCGATGGATGGTTTTTACACACCGACCCAGCGACAGTTTGCTGGCGATCATGTCATCTGATCCGGATGGCATGGAGGCGGCAGGAAATCCGATTGTCATCGCTTGTTTGTGGGTGAGCATCTGCCAGATCAAAGCGAAAAAACCATCATTGCGTATTGCATCCCAATCAAGCTTGAGATAGCGGGCGTAGGGTGCGCCGGCCAGTTCGATATTATTCGCTTGCAGATGTTGCTTGATACGCGGAAAGTGATGACCCAAGACTTTGGGTATTTTCATCATGGATGTTTCAGTACTGACCTCAAGTACAAATTGATCTTCTTGTTCTTGAATACTGATGTCGGATGTCATGGTTAAACTCCTTAAACGTCATTAATGCTAAGTATTATGTGATAGAAACTCGTTCCAATGGTAAATAAATATCCGTGGTGCTGATCGTTCGCAGACTATCAACACTGGTATCGCGGTATATTTCTATTGCCGGCAGGCCAATGATTTTATAGCCTGGTTGTGAAGCTGCGCGGGTAAAAATTTCTGGATAGGCAGTGGGTAAAGTGGCATAAGCCCCGATATGTGTGGTCACAGCACAGCATAGTGATGGCAATGAACCAATACGAATATTGTCTTGGCCGCTCGCACCTGGCGGTACGGTAATACAGGCATCGAACCTTAATTGATCAGCCGCAGTAATAGCGGGTGAATCATGGCCGATCCCGATTAGCATATGCTGGTGCGGGAAACCCTGCTTATCTGCCCATTGGCTCAAGACATCCCACAAATGTGTGTTGACGGTTTCATAAGCACCGTCATTGCGCAGATAAGCAATCGGCAGTGGTTGCAGTTGAACAATACGCGTGCTGGATAACCGATAATTTTTTGTTGTGTTGGCATCCGTTATATCCGCTCGCCTGGCGTTGACGATCAGACGCTGCTGCTGTCGGTACTCACTGGGCGCTACGCCAAATTGACGTCGGAATGCTCGGGTTAACGTTTCGTGGTTGTTGTAACCACAGTCCAGAGCGATATTGACGATAGGGTCATCATGCAGCAACAGACGAAATGCCGCTTTTTCCAAACGCAATCTTTGCACATAAACCGCCGGGGTTTCTCCTGTTGTCATGGCAAACAGGCGATGAAAATGATGAGGCGACAATTCTGCAACCGATGCCAACCTTTCCAGTGGCAATGGTTCATCGATATGTGCCTGTGCATAGATGGCGGCGTCATGGAGTTTGGCCGGATTCATGGATTGTTTCTAATGTTTAATTGGTTTAGCCATGGTGTAGTTGTAACAGACCTTTGATGATTGTTCTTGACGATTCTTGCGCAGCCAAGGTTAACACCTGACTAATCATTTGCTAATGCGCATCAAAAAGTGATTATCGACCTTCAGTCAGGTCAAAAGGGCTTGCTTTTATAATTTGAATTTAACAGATGCCTGTTAAAGTCCGTGATCAGAACCAGCGAATACCGGTTTTATATTGAATCTACTTCTGAGTTTATTAATCGTGCCTAAAATCTTATTGAGTCTGTTCCCAGTCGTTTGCCTGACCATCAGTTTAACCGGCTGTAATGTTCAAGGCAGATCTTCTGTATCTGATCCGAATGATCATCAAATATCAGCACTTGAAGCAGCATCGAGTGCCCATGCTATTAAGGCACATATGCGCTTTTTGGCCGATGATTTACTGGAAGGGCGTGATGCAGGCAGTCGCGGTGAGGCGCTAGCTGCGCTTTATATTGCCTCTGAATTTAGACAATTGGGTTTGCAGCCGATGGGGGTACAGCCGTCATTTATTCAACCGGTTCCATTGCGAACAGCCATGCTTGATCTGGATTCAGTCAGGTTTGTTATCGAGGATGAAACAGACAGCATGGTATTTGCCAACGGTGAAGATATTGCTGTTTTCGGCAGTCTGAACCACACCCATATTGCGGCGACTGCAGAGCTGGTTTTTGCCGGTCATGGAATCACAGCGCCTGAGCTGGGTTTGTCCGATTATGAAGGTCTGGATGTCGCTGGTAAGGTCGTTGTCGTGCTTGGTGGGCCGCCGGCATTTTTACCTGCTGCTGAGGCCGCACATTTTGGTTCGACGGCACAAAAACAGAAAATGGCTGCCGCCGAAGGTGCAATAGGGCTGATCAGATTGTGGACGCCAGCCAATGAAGCTCAAGTATCGTTTGGTCTTTTGAAAAGATTTCTTACACGCCCTGCTATGACCTGGCTAGGTCCTGGTGGCCAAGTAAAAGATACAGCATCGAAGATCACTATACGTGCCACTGTACGTGATAAAGCGGCAGAGCATTTGTTCGATGGCGCGGCATTGAGTGCTGCTGACGTGATTCAACAGGGAAGCAATGGCCCTGTTGCCGGTTTTGCGCTGACCAAATCGGTCTCATTGAGTTTAACAACACGTCATAACCATGATGTTGCGTCAGCCAATGTTGCAGGTTTTTTACCTGGTAACAGTCCCCGGCTGCAGGATGAAATTGTTGTCGTCACCGCTCATTATGATCATGTGGGTTTATGTGGTGCAGTGGATGTACAAGACCGTATATGTAACGGGGCCCTGGATAATTCGCTGGGTACTGCGGCGATGATGGACGTAGCACGGCGGTTTTCGCGTTCAAAAACAAAACCCAAACGTTCGATATTATTCCTGGCAGTTGGTGCCGAAGAAAAAGGCTTACTGGGTTCAGATTATTTTGTGAATTTTCCAACGCATGGGGAAGGCAAAATTGTTGCCAATATAAACATGGATGGCGGGATGCCGTTTTATGAGTTCAGTGATGTGATTGCCTTTGGGGCAGAACAGTCGGAGTTGGGAGAAATACTGGCTTTGGCCATTGAGCCGATGAATTTAACGGTAACACCTGACCCTTTTCCAGCGCTCAGTATTTTTACAAGATCAGACCAGTATTCTTTTGTTTTAAAGGGCGTGCCGTCGGTTTTTCTATACCATGGTTTTAACAATATACAGGGACAAAACGTTGGGCGTGCATGGTGGGATGAAATGCTTGCCACCCACTACCATCAGCCTAGTGATGATCTTTCATTACCTATTCGTTATGACGTGGCAGCGAAATATTCAGAGGTGTTTTATCGTTTGACGGCTGCAGTTGCAGATGCAAATCAGACCCCAAAATGGTATGAGGATAGCTTCTTTGGCCAGCATTTTGCACCCAATAGGTCCAAAGCGATTCGACACCAAGATTGATTTGCGGTTTGTTTGAGTGCAGCCAATAACAGCACTGTCAGCGTATGCCATAGCACCTATAATGCAGCAATGCTTGCTGCTCACCCTCATCGCGATGTTTGGCGGATTGCCGGGCCTGCTTTAATTGCCAATTCTAGCGGGCCAATGGTGGCAATAGTCGATACCTGGGCTATCGGTCACTTGCCTGATCCGGTGCTGCTGGGTGCGATTGCGCTGGCCGGGTTTGTGTTTTCTTATATTTATTGGGCATTCGGATTTTTGCGGATGAGCACCACCGGTTTGGTGGCCCAGGCATATGGTGGTGATGATCACACCCGTATTGATTTGATAATACTTCGAAGTTTGTTACTGGGCCTGTTTATAGGTCTGGCAATTTTGATATTGCAGATACCGGTGATCAAACTCGCTTTTGCGGTGTTTGCGCCTGGCACAAAGCTGGCAGGGCATGTGCAGCAATACATTGATATCCGTATTTGGGCGGTGCCGGTGGTTTTGATGCGGGTGGCAATTGTCGGGTTTTTGATTGGTACTCAACGTGCGCGGACAGCGTTGGTGCTGGAGCTGATCTTGAATGTGACCAATGCCGGTTTGAATCTGTTGTTTGTGGTGGTGCTGGGCTGGGAAGTAGCTGGGGTGGCGACTGGCAGTTTAATTGCCGAGTATTTGGCAGGCTTGGCAGCGATAGCCCTATTATTCAGCTTACGTGGTCAGTCTTTATTGCGACATTTATCGGATGCGCGTTTCTGGGTGTTGAATGCATTCAAGCGCTTACTGGTTGTTAATGCCTACTTATTTATCCGCACATTATTTTTGCTGGGCGCTTTTGCGCTGGTTTATCGCACCAGCACACAACTGGGTGAGATAACGCTGGCTGCCAATTATGTACTGTTAACTTTTACGACATTGATTGCGCTTGGTCTGGATGCAGTAGCCTATGCTGCAGAAGCGCATGTGGGGGATGCCGTTGGTAAACAAAGCAGTAAGCGGCTACAGCAGTTCGTAAGGGTGACATTCTTTTGGGCGTTATTGATGAGTGTGGGTTATGCGCTGGTGTTCGGTTTTTGGGGCAACAGTATTATTGCGATGCTGACAGATCAAATACCAGTACGCACGGAAGCAGCTGAACAGTTATTGTTGTTTGCACTACTGCCGGTGATTGCAGTAT
Organism: Wenzhouxiangellaceae bacterium; assembly: GCA_965230265.1. Lineage (GTDB taxonomy): Bacteria > Pseudomonadota > Gammaproteobacteria > Xanthomonadales > Wenzhouxiangellaceae > JAJFKX01. The sequence continues at coordinate 744,159 of OZ245999.1, forward strand.
GGAGTTATCAGTGGGACGGTATCTTCATTGGTGCGACCCGTTCTGCCGATATGATGTGGACTATGATTATTGCCTTTGTGGTTTTTGTTGTTTTGCTGTATTGGTTGACCGCAGATTATGGGAACCGGGGATTGTGGATGGCCTTTTTGGTGTTTTTTGCAATGCGTGGAATTGGTTTGGGCATGCGTTACCCCGCTTTATTCAATAGCATAAATGGTGACACTGACTAATGCGTGACTGCTTGTGCTACTTACGTTCAGGCCGCCATTGATTGTATTTACAGTAGGCACCTTCCACATCTCGATATTCAGGGTATTGGTCGAGACGTTCGGCCAGCCATTGAAACCACTCATAAACCGACGGTCGATCGGTGTTTTCACGGGTTTGTTCCACATAGGGGCGTAGCACTTCCCAGCAAGATTGGATGGTGCCACCCATAAGCTGTTGAATTAAACGAAATGGAACCGAGCGGCGATAGACCATTAAACCAATCGACTCCAGTCGAGTGGCAATCAGCATTACAGCGTCGTGCAACTCTGATGAAATGGCCTCATTGCGGCAATCTCGGCATTCACCCTCATACTCCATGACCAATTGAATGGCTCGGGTAAAGTCGACGCTTTGGAAAGCACGCATGATTTCCATGCTGGCGGTTTCCTGGCGTTGTTCACGGTAGCTTTTAATCTCAATAATGCCGAATACGACACCGCTGATGACCAGCACAGCGCTAAAAATTTCTGCAATATTGGCCAGGGTTTGTAATTCCATGTTATGCAGTATAAACCTATCTTTAACTTCGCTTATCAGGTAATTGATAATTGATGCTCAAGCATATGTACATAACTTAATCCAAGCAATCATAAATCCCAAAGCGCTGCTCTCCTTCTGCTGGTTGACCAATGGCTTGAATGGTATCCCCGCCGTTTTCGGCAGCTTCGTTGCGCGCCAGGTTTTCCAGTTCTTTGGCCACTTTGTCGCGATTGCGTTCGACAAACCAGATTTCATCTTTAACGCTGACTGTGGTTTCAGCCAGCTTTTGGCAGCTTCGCAGGTTTTGACCGGCAGCAGCTACCTCAACAGTGGCACCGTGTGTTTCCAAAGGCACCCAGGTACAGGCTGATAGCAGACAGGTGACAGTGAGGGCTGAGATTGTGGCTTTATTGTTTTTCATTGTGCTTATTGCGAATCTGAATCTGCCACTTAGGTTGTTCATAGAGGTGTTAGTTTCGTCTGATAAGCTGATGGTCCGCTAATTGTGTGCGGTTTTTGATTATTCATGGGGTCAATGATGTGGAATAAAAAAGTATACACCGTTGCTGAAATTGCCCGTAAGTTGCGAGTGGATACCAGTGATATCGAGTTGGAGATTCAAGCAGGACGAATACAAGCGGTAATAGTGGCCGGAAAGGCTCGCGTTACTCATGCAGAGTGGCAGCGTTTTGGCCGACAGCCTGATGATTCTCGACAGTTATCACTGTTGTTAAGGTTGGCTGCAATGTCTGTGTTGATAATTTCCGCCGCAGCGCTGGCGATGGGTTTGCCTTTTCCGGTTTGGCAGGCAGAGGAGATAAACCCTCAGACCGCTTTGTTCAAAGATTCCGCGGTAGCAAACGGTGGCGATTCACAACGTTATTCCCTGGTGAATGCACCCCTGGATTATCGCCGTTATAACGAAGCTTCTAATCCTGATGGGCGCGGTTTTACTCATTCGTTGTTGAGCTTGCAGCAGCAAAACAATGTTGAGCCCGGGTCGTTGTCTTTTCCTTGGACGATGTTTATTCGTTTGGACACTAATCACGATCATGGTGATGGTGTTGGTGCGATTGTCAATTTACACAATCGCGGTGATGGCTGGGCAACGGCTTACCATGTGGACAGCTTTGCCTGGGGGAGCGGTACGACATTAGGCAGCAACATTGAGATGCGCGATGTGGGTGGCAACGGTGCCTACACTGTAGGCATGAATATTCAGAATAAGGCTTTCCCGGGTGATGTGGGTTTACAGGTTCAAGTAGGGCCGCTGCGTCAGTCGCACCCAATGTGGCGTGAGGGTATGGATGGCAGCTGGTTGGCTGGTATTAAATTGGCGAGCAGTGTGGATGGTGGCGTTTTTGACACCGGTATTGAGCTGGGCAGAAATACGCAGGGCGAACGTGGTATCTGGCTGCGAGGCAGGTATCAAACCGGTATAGACCTTGGGCAGAATAACCTGACGATGCAGGCGGGGACATTATTGGAATTGGCCAATGCTGAAAGTATCGCTATGCGTTTTAATGCCAACGCCCAACGTATCGAGTTTGTTCAGGCAGATCAGGTCATTGCGTTTTTGGATGTCCATGCTCGTGATATCAACCTGACAGAGTAAACACTTAAAGTCTTTCTAAAGCCGCAGCCATGAACTGCTTCGGTTGTATGGCGTTTACGGCGCAGCATGCTAGGCAAACCGTTATTCATAGGAAATTTATGTGCAATTAAGGTGACTCCGAATCGGTAAGCTTTTAGAATAACTGGTTACGCATGACATTAATCGAAGCATTCTTATGAGCCAATTAAACCCGATCGATCTATACGATATCCGCAGTTTGTTAAGTGAAGACGAGTGTCTGATTCAGGATACCGTCGCCCGTTTCGTGGATGAAAAAGCCATGCCAATCATTGCCGAGTGCTTTGATGAAGGCCGTTTTCCCAAGGAACTAATTCCTGAGTTTGCCGAGCTGGGTCTGCTGGGCAGTTCTATCGAAGGCTATGGCTGCGCGGGCTTGAACTCGGTGGCTTACGGTTTAATTTGCCAGGAGCTGGAACGTTGTGACAGTGGGATTCGCAGCTTTGTTTCAGTGCAATCTAGCCTGTGTATGTATCCCATTTATGCCTATGGGTCAGAGGAGCAGCGGCAACGCTGGTTGCCGGATATGGCGGCTGGCAAGGTGATTGGCTGTTTTGGCTTGACAGAATCGCATGGGGGATCAGACCCCATGAATATGAATACCTGGGCCAAAAAAGACGGCGATGACTGGATTATCAATGGCTCTAAAATGTGGATTACCAATGGCACTATTGCTGATATCGCGATTGTCTGGGCGCATACCGATGAGGGCGTACGTGGCTTTATTTTAGAAAAAGGCATGCCCGGTTTTGAGGCGCGTGATATCCATGCCAAGATGTCGTTACGTGCTTCTGTGACCTCAGAATTGTATTTCGATAATGTCCGTGTACCCGACAGTAGTCGCTTGCCGAATGTTGAAGGCCTTAAAGGTCCTTTGGGTTGTTTAACGCAAGCGCGTTATGGCATTACCTGGGGGCCGATCGGTTCAGCCATTGCCTGTTTTTCTGAAGTGCTTGATTACGTGTCTGATCGCAAGCTGTTTCAACGCCCGCTGGCTGCGACTCAAACTGTACAAATCCGATTGGCCGATATGGCACGACGGATTACGACTGGCCAGTTAATGGCACTGCAACTGGGTCGTTTAAAAGATGCTGGCAAAATGAAACCGACTCAGGTCAGCCTGGCTAAATGGAACAATGTGCGTCTGGGTATCGATATTGCACGGGATGCCCGTGACCTGTTGGGGGGTAGCGGTATTACTCTGGAGTACGTGCCCATCCGGCATATGTTGAACCTGGAAAGTGTGATTACCTACGAAGGCACAGAAACGGTGCATCAGCTGGTGGTCGGGCGTGAGTTGACCGGGCACAATGCGTTTTAATTAACCAACCGTTCCAACAAACGCTTAAAAATCAGGGAAATACCAGCATGGCTATGGCACCGCGCAGTACATCGGTCAGTAAAAACATTAACCGCGCTGAAGTTGTTGATCAGAACTTCATTGCGCATGTAAAAAATCTAGAGGACACGCAGATTAGACCTTCAGCCCAGTCAGGGCTGGATGACAAAAGCCTGCTGAGCTTGTTCGATTGCCAGCTACAGTCACGACAGATGGACTTGATGGCGCGTATCAAGCGCCTGGAAAACAAGGTGTTTTATACCATCGGCAGTTCCGGGCACGAAGGTAATGCACTACTGGGATATTTGAGCCGAACCACTGACCCTGCTTACCTGCATTATCGCAGCGGCGGCTTTATGGCGGCACGCTCAATGAAGGGAGGCGTGGATTTTGTACGTGATACGGCATTGTCATTCGCTGCCAGTCGCAATGACCCGGCTTCCGGTGGCCGGCATAAGGTATGGGGTAGCAAGCCTTTATGGGTGCAGCCGCAGACCAGCACCATCGCCAGCCATTTACCCAAAGCGGTGGGCGCGGCATTGGCGGTTGCGCATGCCCATCGTGTAGGTCACAACTTGGATATACCTGAAGACAGTATCGTGATTTGCAGTTTTGGCGATGCCAGTACCAATCATTCTACTGCCCAGGGGGCATTTAATATGGCGCAATGGGCTGCCCATCAGGGCTTGCCGGTGCCGATTTTGTTTGTCTGCGAAGACAATGGTCTGGGTATTTCAGTAAAAAGCCCCGCAGGCTGGGTGGCCAGCAATTTCCGCAACCGTCATGGTCTGCATTATGTGGCGGCCGACGGTTTGGATCTGGCCGCTGCTTATGATTCAGTGAAAGGCGCGATTGAAGATTGCCGTACGCGTCGACGCCCGGTATTTCTGCATTTGCGCACAACACGATTGATGGGCCATGCCGGTACCGATTTTGAGGTTGATTACCGTGGCACTGCGGAACTTGAAGCGGCTGAAGCTCAGGACCCATTATTGCGTACAGCAGAATTATTGGTTGGTCGGAATCTGTTAAAGCCTCAGCAAATTCTGGATCGCTATCAAACCATGCATCGAAGGTGTATCGAGGAGGCAGACCGTGCTGATGCAGAACCCCGCTTACAAACCGCTGAAGAAGTCACAGCACCATTGGCGCCTTGGCACCCGGATCGGGTGATTCACCTGGCCCAGCAAAGTGCGGATGAAGTCACCCGGCTGACCTTATTTAATCAACGATTACCAGAAACCCAGCCGCGCAAGCACATGGCGGTAATGATTAACTGGGCATTGACTGATTTAATGGCGCAATACGACCAGGCATTGATTTTTGGTGAAGACGTTGCTCAAAAAGGCGGAGTTTATACGGTCACCAAAGGGCTGCATAAGCGTTTTGGTGGTGCCCGGGTATTTAATACCTTGCTTGATGAACAAAGTATTCTGGGGCTGGCGCAAGGTTATGGTGCCCTGGGTTACCTGCCTATTCCAGAAATTCAATATCTGGCTTATTTTCACAATGCCTGTGATCAGGTTCGTGGAGAAGCCTGCTCACTGCAGTTTTTCTCTAACAACCAGTTCCGCAACCCTATGGTGATGCGTATTGCCTCATTGGGTTACCAAAAGGGTTTTGGTGGGCATTTCCATAATGACAATTCCATTACGGCGCTACGCGATATTCCCGGCCTGGTGGTGGCTTGTCCTTCTCGCGGTGACGATGCGGTATTAATGCTGCGCACCTTGATGGCACTGGCAAAAATTGATGGACGGGTTTCTGCTTTTCTGGAGCCTATCGCACTGTATATGACCAAAGATTTATATCAGGAAGGCGATAGTGGCTGGTGTTTTGCGTATCCCGAGCCAGGTAAGCACATCGCTTTGGGGCAGGGGCGGGTATATTTTCCCGAAGCCGAAGATCTGCTGATGATTACTTACGGTAATGGTGTGCCAATGTCATTACAGGTTGCCCGTGAGTTACAGGACACACAACAACGAAATGTTCGGGTTCTCGACTTACGCTGGCTGCAGCCCTTGAATGAAGTACAGATCGCCGAACATGCACAGGCATGTGGAAGCATTTTGATCGTCGATGAGGGGCGTAATAGCGGGGGTGTCGGGGAAGGCGTTCTTGCCGCACTGCAACGTAGTGGGCTGGGTGCAAAACCAACCTTACGCGTCAGTGGCCTGGATAGTTATATTCCATTGGGCGCTGCGGCGAATCTGGTGTTGCCAACCAAAGAGGATATTTTGAGTGCTGCCAAACAACTATTGGATTAACAGGCAGCGCTTTACCGGCATGTTTATGTAACAACCTTTAATCCTGTTTGCTTCAGGTTGGTGGTAGGCTGATTCTTATTTTTGGGAGAAATTTGATGAAGCAGATCAAAACACTATCTTTGCTGGCCTCTCTAGTACTGCTATCTGGCTGCGTCGCTCCATTGACCAATCAGGATTTGATCAAGGAGTTTGATGACACTGACTTTACAGTAACTGAAACCGACCGAGGTTTGGTGGTCTTTGTGCCGATGGTTTTCTTTGAGTTTGGCAGTGATGAACTGACTCTACCAGCACGCGAAAAGCTGGAAGAGGTTTCAGAAATACTCACCCGCTCTTCAACCAACTCTCGAAAACTATCCATTGAAGGTCATACCGATGATGTCGGTGAGGATGCTTACAATCTGGCATTGTCTCAGAGGCGGGCAACCAATGTAATGGAAATCCTGGCGTTTAGTGGAATTCAAAGAAATAGGATGGTTTCCCAGGGGCTTGGTGAGGCGCAACCGACGGTGCCTAACTTTAATGAAGACGGTAGCCCCAATGAAGCCAATAGATCGAAAAACCGGCGCGTTGAGCTGGTTATTTTGAACATATAAAAGACCAAGCGAGCTGTACGCTTTTCTGCGGACGATAATATGCCGGTCGCTCCTTTAACCATTGTTCCAGTCGATGATATGCGTTATGCGGGTCAGTTGCTGGACTATGTGCGAATCAAACATCGAAGTGCAGTTGATTTTTCTGGCTTGCCTATTTTGCTGCAATTAAAAACAGCCAGTTGGCAAACGTGCTTGGAAAAGCTACGCCAAGCGTTTGATCAGCAGCATGATATTGTTCAGGATTCGGGTACATTGCCAGATATGAGCGATTGGAGCCGTTACTTAAATGAGCAAAAGCAATGTCACTTATTGGTGCTGCGCTTGTTGGATCCAAACAGTGTGGAATTGTTATGCAAGCTGATTCAATGGGGAATGAGTGAAAAACGATCAACATCATCCATCTATGCAATTGTTGCTGTTGATAACAAGCTGCTTGAGCATACGTTGGTAAAACAGTCTATGCAGGTGGCGGGGAAAAAAGTAGACACTTACATTCATGATGGTAGTCACGATGGTCCGCCGAGTAAATCTTCGTGGGGGTTATGGTGGGTGGCTGGCATACTGTTGATCGCGGCAATGGGTGTCTGGTTTTGGTCTGGAGGTTTTGAGCAATCAGGTCCAGACACAGTCGCTTCCAGTACCAGCCCCGTAGTGGCTTCACCTGTTCAGGGGACTGAGCTTGAAACTGATCAACCATTACCTGGTGATACCGGCAAGGCTGAAATTTGGGATTACCGTGTTGAATCTGATTGGCTTAAACAGCTGGCTGAGATTGAGCCATCACCACAGCAAGATGATTCTATCGTTATTGAGCCTGATCAAGGTGTTGCTGAGCCAGCCACTATCGATTCACAGATCAACACCGCTGAAGAAAATGCTGTTGTAAGACAGGTGCAAGAGACAACCATTGATGATGAGCAGTTGATTGCTGCTTTTCAGAGTGCATTGAGAAGTAATGATCTGCAATGGTTAGAGATAAATGCTCAGTCCTTGTTGAACCGGTCTGTGGTCGATGATGAACCGGTATTAATGATTCTGACCGAAGGCAATTACATCCAATGGGTGGATACGTTGCTGGAACAGGGCGCAGAGCCGGATGTGACCAATGTCCGCAACTGGACACCATTACTCGCCAGCGCTGTCTATGGGCGGCTCGAGATAGCCCAGGCCTTGCTGGATGCAGGTGCCAACCCAAATCAGAGCACTATTGAGGGGCGTAGTGCGTTGATGGCGGCGGTTCACAACCGGCATACCAATGTGGCTGAGCTGTTGTTGCAATATGGTGCAGATACAAACCACCAATCCAATGATGGTTGGAGCCCATTATTTTATGCTGCCTGGAATGGAGATGCGCAGCTGGTTGAAATGTTATTGGCTGCCGGTGCCAGGCAGGATTTGGTCAGTGCTACGGGGATGAGTGTTATGGATATCGCTCAGCAGCGTAATAATCAGCAGATTATCGACTTATTGAATAGTTGAGTGTTATGATCAATTTTTGTTTAATTTACAAAGCCATGTGAATTGCCTATCGTTATCTGGGTCGATGCACAGCGTTTAAAGGTTGTGTGGTCAATGCTTGTCGTGGTAATTAGTGGTCAATGTTCTTCTGGAATTAATCAGTTTAACTGTCAATGATTCTTGAGCCGGAGTTTAGGTTATGAAAAGAAAAATAAACGTCATTTGTTTTTTATTAATCGCATCAATGCTAAATGCCTGCGGTTTTTATGGGCAGGATGATCCTGAAATTGTGGTTCAGGGCGTACGAGCGGTACCATCTTCCGGTGCTATCCCTAATTTTGTCATCGATCTGAACATTGTGAACCCCAATCGCGGGCCGATTAATTTGAATGGGGTTTTTTATACCTTGCATTTGGAAGGCCATCGCCTGTTTACTGGTGCTACCAATGATTTACCGATTATTGAAGGCTTCAGTGAAGCAGGCTTTAGCCTGAATGCCAATCCTGATCTGCTGAGCGGCCTTGGTCTGATTGCCGATTTATTTAGCAGGCCACGCAACAGTTTTGAATACGAAATTGATGCAAAATTGGATGTGGGAGGCTTTCGGCGTAATTTTAATGTCTACGAAACGGGGCTGATCGCATTTCCTGGTGGGGCAACGCATTATGACCAGAATGTGCTGAATTCATTGATTAATCAAGGTTCATTCTAAATATCAAAAAAATGATAAGCCCGGTCAGTCCGGGCTTTTTTTGTTATTGGGTAAAGCATTATCGTTTCTAAAAATATTTTTATCTATAAACCACTGGTTATAATTAAATTAATAAGGGCATTTGCAATGCAGGTAAGTCCGTATCCTGCCTGTTTTATCTAAAGCTTCATAGGTTGGTTTGCTAGCGCCTGTTTGGAATTAGAAAGTGTGATGAGTGAACGGCTTATGTCAAACGATCAATGACAGAATTTTATAGCTTCGAGACCGTTATGCATAACCAATAAATTCAAAACAATAATGGTGCTTATGCCTGTAATAACATGTGCGCAATCCACATCCTCGGGGGATGACGATTCTGGTTTAATAATTTTAGGCGCGGCTATACCAGTGAAACCATAAAGTCAGAGACAAAGCAGGTGGTAGTGAATGATGACCAAGGAGTGTCAGGCAAGGCCCGGTTTTGTTTGCAGTGTGGGCAGATAAATGACTGTGTTCGTTTGTGCTTGGCGTTGGTCAGTAGAAAGGTTAATGCAGCAAAAATAGCCCGGCTGGGGTTTGGTTTACACACTTCCCAGGAATTAATGCTCGGGTATAATGTCAGTTAACAATACATTATCAGGAACATATATAAGCTGGCTGTATCTTGGCTGGTATGGTGTATGTTGGCTGAGAAGTTTAAACCCGATGAGATTCAATATGAAGAGAATAAGTGCTTGTTTTTTAGGATGTTGTTTGTTGGTTGCGCCGGTATCGACATGGGCAGATGAATTGATCAACTGTGTTGAGGCTGACGGCGGCTTCATCCCGGGGGACGGTCTCAGTCGTGGTTTTGGTGTGAATAACTTTCCTGGGTTTACCTTGGATGAAGTTTATCTGTTCTTTGACGTTGGCGAGCCTGGAGAGGGTGTTTATGAGTTAACGGCAACTCTGGATAGTTTCAGCGGTGATGTGATTGGTGTTGCTGAAGCGCGATATACGTTTTCTGGCAATCGAGAGCCAGTCCCCATAGTATTTGATTTCCAAAATATTGGGATGGTCAATGGGCAGTCGATTGCATTCACCATCAACCAGATATCAGGTTCGCAGACTTTTTATAAGGTTGGCAATTTTACGGCCACCTCGGCATCGAACGGGTGTGACCTTTTCCAGACCAATAACACATTCGGAGCTGGTGGCGGGGTACGACGCCTGGGCATTACCGCCATTGTCACTGGTGCTTCTGAGGCGCTTACACCTTCTATGGCTTTGCTGGAAAACCCTGGTAATGGTTCAGATGGCAGTGGTATCACATCGATTTCCGGTTGGGTGTGTGATGCCGAGCGTGTGGAAGTAGAGATTGATGAAACCATTCTAGTCGAAGCGGCTTATGGTACACCGCGTGCGGATACCATGGATGTTTGCGGGGATAGCGACAATGGTTTTGGAATTCTGGTTAATTTTGGCATTTTGGGTGATGGGCCGCATGATATCCGATTGCTTGCAGACGGCCTTGAGGTAGATTCTGCGACATTTAATGTCACCACGCTGGGCAGTCCGTTTGTCAGTGGGTTGAATGGAAGCTTCGATTTAGTGGATTTTCCGGAAGGCGGCGATCAAATTACCATTGAATGGGTGCAGTCATTACAGGGTTTTACAATTACCGACTTCACGCCATCACCTTGACCCTTATCTAAAAGGCATGGAAAGCCCGGCTGGCCCGGGCTTTTTTATGCTTGCTTATTTTTATTTGACCGAGCAAGTAAGCATTCTCCATGGTTTTAATTAACAACTTATGCTGATTTATCGATTGCTGCTGGACAAGAATATGTCTTTATTGTGCAGCAGGCTGCGTAGTAAATTAGTGTATCTATTCAAAATCAGTTTATGATGGTTAGGTTGTCTCGTTAACCACACAGCGATGAACTGAAAATCAACTAGCTAGAAGAGAGTCATTATGAAGAAAATGCAATATTACCTGCTGAGTATATGCTTTGTTTTTTTACCGATGTCCGCTGCTGCTGCAGAGTTGGTTAATTGTTTTCCCAGCGCCGGAGTGGGCAGCAGTGATAACCCAAGCAGGGGATTTTATGTTGAGTCATTTCCGGGTTTCACGCTGGACCAGGTGTATCTGTTCATTGAGAGCACCAGTATGGGAGAAGCTCGCTATACATTGACTGCACGCAGTGACAATTTTGGAGGCAGTGTGCTGGGTATGGCGGAAGCAAGCTATGAGTTTTCAGACAATAGTCAGCCAGTGCCCGTGCTGTTTGATTTTCAGCGTATTGCTGTTTCATCTGGACAGCGTGTAACTTTTGAGATTGAGCAGCTTTCAGGCCCCAACTCTTTCTATAGTACAGAATCTACTTCTGGTTGCCCGATTATCCAAACTGAAAATACGGATCCACCGTTAAGCCAGTTTCGGCGCGATGGAATTACCGCCATCATACTGGGTGCGGATGCTGCCTTGACACCGTCTGTCGCATCATTGGAAAACCCGGCAGATGTCAGCAGCATCAGTGGTATCAGTCTCATTTCCGGCTGGGTTTGTGATGCTGAGCGAGTGGAAGTGGAGATCGATGGCACAATCGTTGTAGAAGCAGCTTATGGTACTCCCAGAGCAGATACCATGGGCGAGTGCGGGGATATTGATAATGGCTTTGGTTTATTGGTGAATTACGGTGTTCTGGGTGAAGGCGTACACAGTATTCGCTTATTAGCCGATGGGCTGGAAGTTGATAGCGCTGTGTTTAACGTTACCACGCTGGGTGCACCGTTTGTCTCAGGCTTGAGTGGTACCTTTATCCTGCCAGGCTTCCCTGGCGATGGGCAACAGTCGACCATACGATGGTTGCAATCCGTGCAGGGCTTTGTGATTACAGATGTTTCGCCTTGATGGATAGGGACTAGTTAAAAAGGCCCAGATGGTTCCGGGCCTTTTTTATTGGACTTATCGTGGTTTTATTATTGGCGAGACTGCTCGCGAATCGCCTTAAATTCATTGCCCGGGTACCATTTGGGCCAGTCATTGGTGTTGGTGATATCCCAGCCAATGTTGAAAAATAGCTGCAAGTCCTGTTGCATGCCGGATAAATCCCAATCATCCAATACTTCATCCTCGGCTTTGTGATAGCGGTTGGCGTTGAAATCTTTTTGCTTTTGAATCATCCAGGCAGTGCCGTGTTCGCTATGGTCACTGCCCGATTCAGCGTATAGCACCGGAACACCCTGTTTGGCGAAATTAAAATGATCTGAGCGGTAAAAATACCCAGCTTCTGGATGCTCTTCTGGCGCGACAATTCGTTGTTGGTTATCGGCATGTTTGCGCAAGTAGTCTTCCATTTGCGACTTGCCATAACCGACGACGATTAAATCACGGGTAGGGCCATAAACATTCATGGCGTCGATGTTGATTCCCGCTACGTGTTGGGCCATTGGCAAAGGTGGGTTATTGGCATAGTGAGCCGAGCCCAGTAAACCAGACTCTTCTGCGGTTACAGCAAGAAAACCAACGGTGCGCTGAGGTGGTTGTGGCTGTGATGCAAAAGACTCTGCCAGTGCCAATACACCGGCAACACCGGTGGCATTGTCTACCGCACCATTGTAGATATTGTCGACCCCTTCAGGGGCAGTGTCATCTTTGCCGATATGATCCCAATGCGCCATGTAGACAAACCACTCGTCGGGCTGTTGACCACCGTTGATTTTGGCGCCGATGTTATACGATTGGTCGCGTTTGATGGTTTGTTGTAACTGGCTGCTGGCGGTCAGTGCCAGTGGTTGGGGTTGGAAACCTTCGGTTTTTGCTGATGCTTCCAGGTCTGACAAATTATGTCCTGCCATTGCCAGTACCTGTGCTGCGGCTGGGTGTGTTAACCAGCCTTCAACTTTAGACAGGTTATTGCTGTTACTGCCCAGATCGACATGAAACTGCGGTCCGGACCAGCTATTGGAAACCACTGCCCATGGATAGCTGGCTGGCTCCGTGTCGTGAACAATTAAAGCAGCAGCTGCGCCCTGACGTGCAGCTTCTTCGAACTTGTAACTCCAACGGCCATAATAAGTCATTGTTCGACCTTCAAACAGATCGCTATTACCGGTGGCAAAGCCAGGGTCGTTGACCAAAATGATCACGGTTTTACCGGTTACGTCAATACCTGCGTAGTCATTCCATCCGTATTCGGGGGCGACCACGCCATAACCAACGAAAACCATGTCACTGGCATTGATTGATAATTGCTCTTCAGGTCGTTGCGACCACAGCATCACATCAGTGCCGTAGTTCAGTGTTACTGCTTCACCGGCATCGTGTTGCGTCGGTGTTATTGTTAATGCGGCAGAGGGTTCAGTGGTGATGGACACCAACGGCACTGCTTGACGATAGCTATCACCAAACATCGGTTCCAGTTCCAGCTCTTGGAAACGTTGTTCGATGAAGTCCAGTGTCAGTACTTCCCCTCGCGACATCGGCGCACGGCCTTCAAACTCGTCAGAAGCGAGTATTGAGGTATCATCGAGTAATTTGACTGTTGAAATATCAGGTGCAGTTATGGTTTTTTCAGCTTCTGTTTGTGTCTGTGTAGCGCTTTGCTGATTACAGGCGGCCAAGCAAAAAATCAGTGCAATAAAAACAAGCCGAGCAAGTTGGCGAATGGGATATTCAGCCAGCACAGCAACAGTATTCTTATGATTGAAACTTAAAAACATATCAATTTCCGTTTTATAATAATCATTGGGGTTGCCTAATAATTTTTGGTTCAGGCTGTAGTTGGACGGCAAATCGTTCGTTGACATCCTGTTGTATATGCCGCGCCAATTGCAGCAATTGATGCCCATTGCCATGACCGTAATGTACCAGCACCAAAGCATGGTTTTGGTGAACACCCACAGGACCTTCGCGGCGACCTTTCCAACCACATTGCTCGATTAACCAGGCGGCACTAAGTTTGACCTGTCCATGTTCACAGTCGGCCATTGGCCAGTGTGGCAGGTGTGGATGTTGACTAAGTAAACTTTCTGCAACCGATCGACTAACGATCGGGTTTTTAAAAAAACTCCCTGCATTGCCAATCTTTTCAGGGGCGGGCAGTTTGTGTTGTCGAATGTCAGTGATGATGTCAGCCAATTGTGCGGGTGATGGGTGGGTGATGTTTTTTTTGTCTAGCGATTCTGCAACACCAGGGTAGTGGGTGTTTAACGTTGCCTGCTTTTGCAGTTTTAATTGAACAGCAATGATCAACCAGTGCTGTGCAGCGCTTGTTTTAAAAATACTATGCCGGTAACCGAACTGGCAGTCGGTTGCCGATACGGTATGTTGCAGACCGGTTTCCAGGTCGAGGTAATTGACAGACTGGCAAACATCACTGAACTCTACACCGTATGCACCAATATTCTGCATAGGCGCTGCACCGCACCAACCAGGAATGGCAGCTAAGTTTTCCAGGCCATAGAACTGCTGATCAACACTCCATCTGACCAGCTTATCCCATGCTTCAGATGCTCCGACATTTAAGTCTATGTCGTCATCGGTTTCGCCAATAATTTCGATGCCTTGCCAGTCCGGTTGTAAAATCAGACCCGGAAAGTCCTCTGCAAATACGACATTGCTGCCGCCGCCAAGAACGAGCCTGGGCTTATCAATAAACCGTTGGTCCTGACAAGCGAGTTCCACACTGTGTATTGAATTGACTCGACAAAAACCAGCAGCGCGACATGGCAAGCCCAGAGAATTCAATGACTGGATATCGGTATCGGTCTGGATGGTGGTCATGTTGCCGATGAGCTTAGCGCAATGCGTCTACGCATTCAGTAATGAGCTTTGGCCCTTGATAGATCATGCCGGTATAAAATTGCACCAGGCTGGCGCCGGCATCGAACTTATCCCGGGCATGCTGGCCTTCGGTAATACCACCCGTACCTATAATTGGCAGATTATCCGGCAGGCGCTGGCGCATGGCCAGTAATAAGGCATCGGCTTTGTGTTTTAACGGTGCGCCGCTTAAACCGCCAGCTTGTCTGCCATGCTTAAGCTTGCTGACACTGCGACGGCTAATGGTGGTGTTGCCACAAATAATGCCCTGCATTTCGGTTTGCTGGATCACTGCGGCGATTTGATCCATTTGCGGCTCATCCAAATCGGGTGCGAGTTTGACCAGCAAGGGTGCATGGTGGTCATGTTGACTGGCCAGCTGCAGTTGTCGCTCACGCAATGGGCCGAGTAATTTGAGCAGGGCATCACGGTGTTGTAAGTCACGCAGGTTTTCCGTATTTGGTGAAGAGATGTTGATGGTGATATAGCTGGCCAGCGGGTACACACGCTCCAGGCAGTACAGGTAATCATCAACCGCCTGCTCATTGGCTGTGTCTTTGTTTTTACCGATATTGATACCGATAATTGCGCCGTCCTTACGCGCCTGGCTGCGTTCGACACGGCGAACCAAATGTAAGACACCTTTATTGTTAAAACCCAAACGATTAATCACCGCCTGGGCTTGAGGTAAACGGAATATTCTGGGTTTGGGGTTGCCGGGTTGAGGTTTGGGGGTAATGGTGCCGATTTCGATAAAGCCGAAACCCAGTGCCAATAACGCATCAATATGGTCACCGTTTTTGTCCAATCCGGCAGCAAGGCCAACAGGATTGGGAAATGTCAGGCCAAGTGTCTGGGTGGGTAATGGTTCAGGAGGGCAGGCCAGTAGCTGACCAGCCCAGTCCAGCCCGGTCAGGCTAAGATCATGAGCTGTTTCGGCGGGTAGCCGAAACAGCATTTTTTGCAGTAACGAATACAAATCAGATATCGAACTTGATACCCTGTGCCAGCGGCAGTTCACTACTCCAGTTAATGGTATTGGTTTGCCGACGCATGTAGTTACGCCATGCATCTGAACCGGATTCGCGACCACCTCCCGTTTCTTTTTCACCGCCAAATGCACCGCCAATTTCAGCCCCCGATGTGCCGATGTTGACATTGGCAATACCACAGTCACTGCCCATCGCCGACAGGAAAGTTTCCGAGGTTTGCAGGTCACGGGTAAAGATTGCCGAAGACAGGCCCTGACGAACGCCGTTTTGCATGGCAATCGCTTCTTCAATGGTGCTAAAGCTCATCACATAGAGAATTGGTGCAAAGGTTTCATCCTGTACGATATCCCAATGGTTTTCGGCGCGGATAATGGTCGGTTTTACAAAAAAGCCTGGGCGCGCTACACGCTGTGCACCACACAGTACGTTGCCGCCAGCCTGTTGAGCCTGCTGAATAGCTGCTTCATAGCGTTCTACAGATGCTTCATCGGTTAATGGGCCCATCAAGGTATCTGCTTCGAGAGGGTCGCCAATGCGTACCTGTTCATAAGCAGTCACCAGGGATTCGCAGACATCATCGATGATGGATTCGTGAACAAATAACCGGCGAGTACTGGTACAGCGCTGGCCAGCGGTACCTACAGCACCGAATACCACTGCCGGGATGGCCAGCTTCAAATCAGCGGTCTGATCAATAATCATCGCGTTGTTGCCCCCCAATTCCAGCAGGCTTTTGCCTGAGCGTGCAGCAACTTTGGCGGCTACCTGGCTGCCAATGGCACACGAACCGGTAAATGACACCAGATTCACGCGATGATCATTGACGAATTTTTCTGCCAGATCGTGACCGTTTTCCATAAAGCTCAGGAAAATAGGTGGGTAACCATGATCTTCGAGTGCCTTGTTGGCAATGTTCTGTACAGCAGCACAACACAGCACACCTTTAGGCGATGGTTTCCAGATGGTGACATTGCCACAGATGGCTGCCAGCATGGCGTTCCATGCCCAAACGGCTACGGGGAAGTTGAAAGCGGTAATCACACCAACCACACCCAACGGATGCCACTGCTCATACATGCGGTGAGCGGGGCGTTCTGAGTGCATGGTCAGGCCATAAAGCATACGTGATTGGCCAACAGCGAAATCACCAATGTCAATCATTTCCTGAACTTCACCGTCGCCTTCAGCCTTAATTTTGCCCATTTCCAGGCTGACCAGATTGCCTAGGGCATCTTTGTGCTCGCGCAAAGCATTGGTGACCAGACGCACGGCTTCACCGCGCATAGGAGCAGGGACTTTACGCCACTCCAAGGCGGCAGTTTGTGCGGTTTTAATCACACGCTCGTAATCATCATCAGAGCAGGCATAAACGCTGTTAATCACTTCGCCAGTGGTGGGATTGATTGAGTCGATCAGGCCTTGATCGGTGGTATCGCTCCATTCGCCATACCAAGCGCCTGAATGGGTAGTGTCAATGCCGAGTTGTTGCAGAAAATCCATAGTATGTACTCTAAATAAAAGTTAAAAGTTTAACCGTCTATTATGCCTGTAAGCAGTGGCCGGCGTCACCCGTTGATGATGATATAGGCTCTATATATCAGTGACTGGGTGGCCGAATGAGGTACGCTACCTCTTGCTATGACAGGCCAGCGCAAGGCAAACCGGTACCCGGTTGGCTATCTTGTTAAAAATATGGCGAACGGTACAGTAAACATAATGATGTCCATTTATGCTCTACGGCAGCTTGAATTCATGATCATTTTGTCACAAAAGGCCCAAAACTTAAGGGAACCAGTGGTTGTTAAACGGGTCTCAAAACCGACTTAATATGCTAGAGTAACTCAGCACATGACAACTACTGCCGCAATCGCACTGCAGCCATTGACCAAGGATCTTAAGATCAATGCCACCGATATGCCGGAAAAAGCCCCAGCATCCAGTAACAATGACCAGCGATCCCGCTTTGATGGTTCTGTGCATGGCTCAAGTCAGCCAAACGGTGCGACAGCCTCTGCAGCCATGCTGGCCGTTCATCAGTCAGGCTCACGCCACATGAGTGAGCGCGAGACCGACCAACTGCTGGTAGAGCGTGTACAACAGGGTGATAAGCAGGCATTTGACTTGCTGGTGCTTAAATACCAGCACAAAATTGTCAGTTTGGTCACTCGTTATGTTTCTGATTATGCTGAGGCTCTGGATGTTGCTCAGGAAGCTTTTATCAAGGCTTATCGAGCCATCAAACGCTTTCGTGGCGACAGTGCGTTTTACACCTGGATGTACCGTATTGCGATTAATACCGCAAAAAACCATTTAGTGGCTCAGTCGCGGCGCCCGCCTCCCAGCGATCTGGATGCGCAGGAAGCGGAACAATTTGTGGGTGATAGCCGTCTTAAGGATACCGGCACGCCAGAGCATGAATTGCTTAAGCAGGAAATCGAAACAACCATCGATGATGCCATTCGAACATTACCCGATGATTTGCGTACGGCAATTACCTTGCGGGAAATGGAAGGCATGAGTTATGAAGATATTGCTATTACCATGGCCTGTCCGATTGGTACCGTACGTTCCAGAATTTTTCGGGCCAGAGAAGCCATTGATCAACGTTTGCGACCATTATTAAAAAGCGATTAATTGTACTGATTACGACAAGCAGAACCGAACACACTGAAATACAATTGAGGCATCGAAACAAGCACATGAACGACAAAGTATTGGAAGACATCACTAGCTTTATGGATGGAGAGCTGCCGCAAGATAGCAGCCGCTTTGCATTACGCCGTTTGAGTCAGGATACAGCGCTGAGTGCACAATGGCAGCGGATGCATTTGGTGCGGGCCTACTTGCGCGATGGCAAGGCCTGTCCAGTGCCCGACAGTTTTATGGCGGGTATCCATCGGCAATTGCAGCAATCAGAAATGGGCAGCATTGAGCAAACTGACGCATCGCGATTCCCATGGCGCAAATGGGCGCGTCCGTTAACAGCCACTGCCGTTGCCGCATCAGTTGCTGTATTAGCCTTGGTCGGAGTTAATCAAAACCTGCTGCAAACTGGTGTACCTGGGCAGGCGACTGAGTTCACAGAAACAAGTGTTTTGAACTCAGCAACTGAAACAGGCACGCAACAGGATTTTGTTGCACGGCCCAGTTTTTTGGAGCAGCAATTCACGGCACCAGTGGTGCCTGTTAATTTCAGCAATGACCCACAAGCAACGCGTCAGCGGCTGAATAACTATCTATTGCGGCATAATCAGTTATCCGGAAACGGCGGACGCTTTGGTTTTGTATCCTATGTGCCGTTGGTATCTGGTGAGATTATCAATGACCAGCAAGCGGCTGAATTGCGTGCTACAGAAGCACAGGAAGGTGCACCCAATACACAGGCAGTGCCTGCGGATGTGGTTCAGCATGAACAGCAACCGTTGGAGCCTGAATCTGAGTAACCATAAGATGAGACAAGTACTCACTTTGATAAGCAATATGGTATTGAACAACAGTAAAGACCCGTTTCAGTGACCACAACTCAATGATTAGAGTCATACGAATTAAACAGACACCAATAGTCTGTCTGCTGCTATCGTGTCTAGCCAATCTGGCCATAGCGCAACAACCAATCAACGACGCCGGTAGCAGTCACAGTCCTACGCAACAAATTCAGGATCAGCAGCGTGAAGAGGCGCGTCGCTGGCTTGAACGCATGGCTTTGGCGATGGAACAATTAAATTATCGCGGTAATTTTGCCTATAGCCATAGTGGTCGTTTGCAATCACTGGCGGTTGTTCATGTACGTGATGCCAAGGGCGTGCGTGAGCGCTTGTATTCTTTGGAAGGCGATGCCCGTGAAGTACGGCGTAATAATGATCTGATCCACGCACTGGCACCTGAACAAGATCAGTTCAGTCAAATGAATTACCGGCAGTTTACCCGCTTGCCGGATAGTCAACTGTTGCGACGTAAAAGCCGTTATCGGTTTGAGTTGGGTAGCCAGCAGCGGATTGCCAGCCTGCCAGCCCAACAAATACGGATAGTGCCTAGCGATGGTTTCCGTTACGGTTATGAGCTATGGCTGGAGCTACGAACCGGAATGCTGCTTAAGCAGGTGATGGTAGACGAGCAACAGCGAGTATTGGAGAAGCTGGTATTTACCAATATTGAGTTGGGCGCAGAGATTAAGGAGCAGGACCTCCCAGAAACGGCTTCTGCTGTTCAAACTGAGGCAGCAGAACCTTTAAACGATACCGCCGGACAGCTGCATTGGCAGCCAGCTCAGGTTCCGAATGGATTCGAACTGCTGGCACATCAGCATAGCCTGACTCAGACTAATGGTCAGGATGGTGTCAATTCTGAAACCCTGGAACATTTGCTGTACAGCGATGGCTTGGCGCATGTGTCTGTTTACCTGGAACCGCATACGATAGATACCACCGATACTGAATACCCACCCAGCCGCTATGGCGTCGTGAATATCTATTCGCGCAGCATCGATAATATGCATGTAACTGCGATGGGGGCGGTGCCTTATCGCACACTTCGTATGATCGGTGGTTCTATGTATAACGTCAGCCAATTGCAGCCAGTCAGTCAGGATCGCGACGACAGCGTTAATTCCGGTCAGTAGTTGGCAAGGTCTAAATCAGCAGCCGACTCATAACGATTCACCAAAGCCTTTATGCCTACTCAGATTGGTGTCATTACAGCGCTATCAACGACGGCTGCTGCAGAGATGACAACATCAAAACCAATAGCCACTATTCGGGTAATGCCACCTTCAGCATGTGAGCGTTGTGCTGCGGGTCAGGGCTGTGGCGCTGGTTTGTTTGCCCGTTTGTTACGCAGCAAAGCAACAGAGTTGAGTTTGCCGGTAGCCAGCGGAGCGCGTGTTGGTCAACGGGTGTGGTTGACGCTTGATGAGCGTTCACTGGCCAGACAGGCCTGGTATTGGTACGGCATCCCGATTATCAGTTTTTTGTTGGGAGCAATCTTACCTGAGATGATTGGATTACAACTCACAACAGCGCTAGCGCGTGACGGCATATCGTTGCTGGGTGGTGTATTGATGATGCTAACTTGTTGGCTGATCGTCAGGCTAAAATTAAAACCCACCCTGCCACGAGTGTTATTGAACTCACCCTGCTCAGATTCATCATAGTTGGGTGAGTTGTCAGCTTGAGTGATCGGTGAGTCGGTCATGACAGCGGCAGAGTACAGGGCAGAGCGGATCAACGGCTTGTTTCGCCCAGTTAAAAAACTTGAACCAGGCAATAAGTAGCTCCAAATTGTAGATTTATGCGAATATTTTAAAGGTTATGCAACTGTGTATTACAGTATACACAGTGCTCCATTGACTAGATTGAGATAACAAGATGATTAATAACTTTGCACATTACCGTATTTCCAACCAGGTTCCAGGTCGGTTTTTGGTATTGAGTATGGCGATGTTGATGATAACCGCTCTGATGGGGTATTCCCCGGCCTATGCACAGGCGGGCGGTTTGCCGGATTTTACAGGCTTGATTGATGAGGTTGCGCCTTCAGTTGTCAATATTGAAACCCTGACGTTTGGTACCCGGCAGCGTAATGGTCAACGTCAGGATGGTCAGCAACAACCCAACCCTGATGAGCTTCCGGACTTTTTCCGCCGGTTTTTTGAACCTCCCGGAGATGGTGGCCAACGAGGGCGACCAGACCGTCGTTCTGGTGGTTCCGGTTTTATCATCAGCCAGGATGGTTTCATAGTAACCAATCATCATGTTATCGATGGTGCTGATGAAATTTTAGTACGGCTTGAAGATCGCCAGGAATATCAGGCTGAATTGATCGGTTCGGATGAGGCCAGTGATATTGCAGTGTTAAAAATTGAAGCCGACCAAAGATTGCCCGCATTGGGTTTCGGCGACAGTGAAAAACTGCGTCGTGGCGAGTGGGTTATTGCCATTGGTTCTCCCTTTAGTTTCGAGCAAACCGTCACGGCAGGTATTGTCAGTGGCAAAGGTCGCAGTAATGGCGCGCAACAATATGTGCCGTTTATTCAGACTGATGTGGCAATTAATCGGGGCAACTCAGGTGGCCCATTGCTGAATATGGAAGGAAATGTGGTCGGGATAAACTCCTGGATTTTAAGTAACGCCAGTGGTGGCTACATTGGTTTGTCATTTTCGATTCCCAGCGATGTCGCACAAAATGCCATTACCCAGTTACGGGATAAGGGTTTTGTGTCTCGTGGTTTGCTGGGTGTGGGAATAGAAGAAGTTTCTCCTGAGGCGGCTGACGCAGTGGGCTTGGATAGACCACGAGGCGCTTTGGTCAATCGTGTTGAAAAAGGTGGTGCCGCAGATAAGGCGGGTATAGAAGTGGGCGATGTTATTGTTGAATTTGACGGTAACCCGATCACCTTGTTTAGCGACTTACCGCCGTTGGTTGGTATAACACCACCAGGCAGCAAAGCCAAAGTTCGCCTGTTCCGCTGGGGCGATGAAAAAACCGTTACAGCCACCATTACTGAGCTTAATGAAGATGCTTTGGCAAGTCTGGATTCCGATGACCAGGGTGAAGAGCGTTCCAATCAACTGGGTCTCGCAGTAGACAATATTGATGAAGACCTGCGTGAACGTTTGGGTGATCCAGATGGTGGTGTGGTCATCACAGATGTCGAAAGTGATGCAGCTTATCGTGAAGGTGTGCGCCGAGGTGATGTCATCTTGATGATCAATAATAAAGAGGTTGGAGGCATTCGTGACTTCAGAAACATTATCGATGATCTGGAGCCAGGTAAGCCAGTAGTGATGCTGGTATTCCGGGATGGCAACACTACATTTAGAGCATACACCCCTGAAAGTGACGATTAATCGGCTATAAAACCTCGAGAAACGATTTGGCCAGATTACGTCTGGTCAGATTAATAGAGGTATAATGTTCCAAATGCGCCAGCCAGATTAGCTCTGGCTGGCGTTTGTTGTTAACCAATGAGTAATTTTTGTTGAGTATGGGATGACCATCAATATCCGTAATTTCTCTATTATCGCGCATGTCGATCATGGTAAATCCACGCTGGCGGACCGGTTTATTCAGGTTTGTGGCGGGCTTAGCAATCGCGAAATGGCAGAGCAAGTGCTTGATAGCATGGATATTGAGCGCGAGCGCGGCATTACCATTAAATCGCAAAGCGTAACCCTGGACTATCAGGCCAAAGACGGTAAAACCTATCAGTTGAACTTTATCGATACCCCGGGCCATGTGGACTTTTCTTATGAAGTATCCCGCTCATTGGCTGCCTGTGAAGGTGCGCTATTGGTTGTTGATGCGGCTCAGGGCGTGGAGGCACAAAGCGTTGCCAACTGTTACACCGCAGTAGAGCAAGGGTTGGAAGTTGTACCAGTACTGAATAAGATTGATTTGCCTTCAGCCGAGCCCGATCGGGTGCGCGATGAGATTGAGAATGTCATCGGTATTGAGGCACAAGAGGCTCTGGAAGTCAGTGCTAAAACCGGAAAGGGTGTGCAGGAAATACTGGAGTCCATTGTTCAGGAAATCCCGCCCCCCAAAGACAACAAAGACCAGCCATTACGGGCTTTGATTATTGACTCATGGTTCGATAATTACCTGGGCGTGGTGTCATTGATTCGAGTGGTGGATGGCCAGGTTTCTAAAGGTGAAAAAATTAAAGTTATGTCGACCGGCGATACTCACCAAGTCGATCAGGTTGGCGTGTTTACGCCTAAACGGGAAAAGCGTGATGTACTGAAAACCGGTGAAGTGGGTTTCCTGGTTGCCAGTGTGAAAGATGTACATGGTGCGCCGGTGGGTGACACACTGACTTTGGCCAAAGGTGGTTCAACGGAGCAGTTACCGGGCTTTCAGAAGATGCAGCCACGGGTGTTTGCTGGCTTGTTCCCAGTATCCAGCGATGATTATCCCGACCTGCGCGATGCACTGGAAAAGCTTCAGTTAAACGATGCTTCATTAAATTATGAACCAGAAACCTCAGAAGCATTGGGGTTTGGTTTCCGTTGTGGCTTCCTGGGGATGTTGCACATGGAAATTGTGCAAGAGCGATTGGAACGCGAATACGGTATCGAACTGGTCACCACTGCGCCGACGGTTATTTATGAGGTCGAACAAACTGATGGCACTGTTATAACGTTGGAAAATCCAGCAGCATTGCCACCTGTTAACAAGATTGCTGAAATTCGTGAGCCAATCATTACTGCCAATATCCTGCTACCGCAGGATTATGTTGGTGCAGTGATTAAGCTGTGCGAGGAAAAGCGTGGACAGCAAAAGCAAATGCGCTATTTGGGTCAGCAGGTTTCTATTACCTATGATTTGCCGATGAGCGAAGTGGTGCTGGACTTTTTTGACCGGTTGAAGTCGGTCAGTCGCGGTTATGCCTCGTTTGATTATCAACTGGACCGTTTTGAAGCCGGCCCGTTTGTCAGAGTGGATATATTGATCAACGGTGAAAAAGTCGATGCATTGTCATTGATTGTGCACCGTTCTGTAGCAGACAAACGTGGTCGTGAAATTGCTGAAAAAATGCGAGAGCTGATTCCTCGACAAATGTTTGAGGTTGCTATTCAGGCTGCGATCGGCAGCCATGTGATTGCCCGGACCAATGTCAAAGCGCTGCGTAAAAATGTGACTGCTAAATGTTATGGTGGCGACGCCAGTCGTAAGCGCAAATTGCTGGAAAAACAAAAAGAAGGCAAAAAACGCATGAAACAGGTTGGCCGGGTGGAAATTCCTCAAGAGGCTTTTTTGGCTGTGCTGCAATCTGATCAGAAATAATTTGATGCCATTGTGTCAACAATGGCGATGACGATAAGGAAGCGATGAGTGTATTTTGATTTTACTCTGATTCTAACGCTGCTGGTGTTATTTACGCTGGTATTATGGTTGATTGCACGCTTTGTGTTACGGCCCAGACTGCGGAAAATGGCCGCCGATGGAATAACCAAGCCACCGCGGACGATGCAGGTTATCGAATACATCGGGTCGTTTTTCCCGGTGTTGCTGCTGGTCTGGTTTTTACGCTCATTCTTATATGAACCTTTTCGAATTCCTTCTGGTTCAATGATCCCAACCCTTTTGGTAGGTGATTATATTGTGGTCAATAAGTATGCCTATGGCGTACGTCTTCCGGTATTGAACAATAAGGTTATTGATACTCAACTACCACAGCGCGGTGATGTGGTGGTGTTTCGTTACCCTGAAGATGAAAGACTCAATTACATTAAACGACTGGTTGGCTTACCAGGTGATCGCATTACCTATCGCAATAAGCAGGTTTATGTGAATGGCGTGCTGATGCCTCAGGAAATAGTGGGTGATTATCAGGAACCGGGTAATCTGGCACCAGCAGCATCACAACAGCAGTTTTTGGAAGACCTGGATGGTGTGGAACATGATATTTTGCTGAGATCAAGCCGCCGCCCCGGCAGGGAGCGGTCATGGACGGTACCGGAGGGGCATTATTTCATGATGGGTGATAATCGCGATAATAGCGAAGACAGCCGGATATGGGGGTATGTGCCCGAAGCCAATCTGGTGGGCCGGGCTGAAAGAGTCTGGTGGCATTGGAACAATTGGCACCCTGATTTCGGTCGAATCGGCACCAAAATCGATTAATGAGCCTTATCGGCCCTGTCACTCAATAATATCAATGACAACATCGAGGGCATGCCATCGCATGCCTGCCATTTAAAACTTAGCCAAAAGCGCTGTGCTCAGTAAAACAGTCATGGTCAGATCGTCGATTTGGCCGCTGAACCACACTGGCATGTTTTGCCCGAATCACAAACGCATGTCAAAATAAACCATTAACACTATTCATAGACGACCCACAGGTTGGAGGATGTATGCATAAAGTTCCAGCAAATCAACGCGGTATGACCTTTATCGGTTTTGTGTTTATATTGGCATTTTTGCTGGTACTGGTTTATATCGGCTTCAAACTGGTTCCACACTATATTAATTACTATTCTGTACGTACCTCCATGGCTTCACTATCTGAGGAAAGCCGCGGTGAACCAATGACAGTGTCCATGGCTCGGCAGCGTTTAATCCAAAAATTGGATGTTAACTTTATCAACAGTATTAAGGCTGAACATATTAAAATTACACGAGCACCTGGAGGTGGCTTATTACTAACTGTCAACTACAACGTGCGTGAAGGGATGGTCGGTAACCTGGATGCCTGTATGACATTCACTCATTCGGTAACGATATCCAACCGTTGACGACTATGGATACGAATCAAATTTTCACCGTTGCTGCAATCGCTGGCTGTTGAGTATTGGATAACAATCGAGAGGCGGCCATCCGTCAATTACAAATTGCGCTGGATTATGAATTCCAGAGCCTGGATTGGTTAAACCTTGCATTGACTCACAGCAGTGCAGGCGGGCGGGATAATGAGCGCCTGGAGTTTTTGGGTGATAGCGTACTGGGCTTTGTGATCTCGGAAAGTCTATTCAAGCAATTTCCGGAAGAATCTGAAGGTGCGTTGACCCGGTTGCGGGCACTACTGGTACGTGGGCAGACACTTGCAGTGTTGGCCAGCGAACTGAATTTGGGTGAATGCTTACTGCTGGGCATGGGGGAAAGAAAAGCTGGTGGGCAGCGGCGCAACTCTATTCTGGCCAATGCCATGGAAGCGGTTTTGGGCGCGATTTTAATTGATGGGGGTTATGCGGCAGTACGACATTCCATTTTGACTGTATTCAATTCGCGCTTGCAAAACCTACCGCCGGCAGAGTCTCTGAAAGATGCAAAAACCCGTTTGCAAGAGTTTTTACAGGCAAGAGGGCAAAATTTACCGGAATACAAACTGGTTAAAAAAAGCGGCCCCGAACATGCTCGTGTATTCACTGTGAGTTGCCGGGTGGCCGGGCATGGTTTAACACCAGGCTCGAATGTCAGTGAAAAGCAGACTATCCGCGCAGAGGCAGTCGCCAGCAGTCGTCGTAAGGCTGAACAGCAAGCTGCACAAGAGGTGTTGCAGCAAATCAACTCTGACAGCGCCTAATGTTTCCGATTGGCAATCACTGCTAGCATGAATGAGCACTTGACCAATTCGGCTGACCAAATAACTGGTGACGGGCGATACCATGCCGGATTTGTTGCTTTGGTGGGGCGCCCCAATGTGGGTAAATCCACATTGATGAACCATCTGATCGGTCAAAAAATCAGCATTGTGACGCACAAACCGCAGACCACTCAGCAGCGGATCAACGGCATTCTGACTACCGATCAGGCACAACTGGTGTTTATTGATACACCGGGTATTCATGATGCAGGTGGCAAGTTATTGAATCAAAGCATGAACCGCGCGGCTCAGGAAGCTTTGCACGATGCCGACGTGGTGGTGCAAATGGTGGTGGCTGGTCAATGGAAGCCATTGGATCAGCAGGTGCAGCGGCAGGTAGCCGCCAGTGGTCGACCAGCCATTTTGGTGGTCAATAAAATTGATCAAATAAAACACCGTAGAGAATTGCTACCCTGGCTGGATAAGCACATTGATGCCAGCCAGTGGCATAAGGTGTTGTTGATCAGTGCACGCAGTGGCAATGGTGTGGAGGATTTATTGGAAGTGATCACAGCCAGCTTGCCGGAAGGTCCGCCTTTGTATCCTGACGAGCAAATCAGTGATCGCAGTCAACGGTTTTTGGTGGCAGAGTTGATTCGTGAACAACTATTACGCTATCTACATAAAGAGCTGCCTTATGGTATGCATGTACAAATCGAGCGTTTTGATGAAAACAGTCAACCATTAGGCATCGATGCTGTGATCTGGGTAGAACGCAGCAGTCACAAAGGGATGGTGATTGGTAAAGGCGGTGAAATGCTCAAGCAAATTGGCAAGGCATCGCGTATTCAGATTAAAAAAATGCTGATGCGTCCAGTACATCTCAGTTTGTGGGTTAGTGTACGTCCAGGCTGGCAGAGTGATCCCAAAACCTTGCGGGATTCGGGTTTTATCCAGTAAACAGCAATTGCATGGCAGCAATTACCAATGATTGTGGAATGGTTTTACATCGCCGTAACTGGCGTGAAACCAGTGCATTGCTGGATGTGCTAACACCAAAGCATGGTCGAATTGGTGTTGTCGTTAAAGGCTACCGCAAGCGTAAAAATGTCAGTGGCATGCTGGAGCCGTTTCGTGAACTGCAATTGGTGTGGAGTGGCCGGGGGGAAATGTACACCCTAAATCAGGCTGAACCCAATAACAGCCACTGGCGCTTGACCGGTCAACGGTTATATTGCGGTTTGTATATGAATGAGTTGCTGTGGCGGTTATTGCCACGGCATGATGCGCATCCGAATATCTACCAGTTATATCAGCAAACCCTGGATAGTTTGTTAGCTGTGGATAATCGCGCGGCGCAAACATTGCGCTTATTTGAAAAGCATTTGCTGATCATGCTGGGGTTTGGTTTATTGCTGGATATTGAGGCGGATCAGACCACGGCTATTGATGCGGATGCACGTTATTTTTACGACCCGGAACACGGTGCGCGATTGAGCCCGCAAAGCCAATTAGGCAATAGCATTGCCGGCGCGAGCTTGCTGGCACTGCATCATGAGCAGTTTAGTCAGCCCGGCCAGTTAGCCGACGCCCGGCGGTTATTGCGCTCGGTCATTCAATACCACCTGGGTTCTGTGCAATTGCACAGTTACCGTTTGCTTAAGTAACTTCGTTTATATTTAATCCAGGCAACAGCTTCATAAAGTTTTCAGCTTGCCAGCGCTGTCAAGAATGTATACCTTGGCCCAAGTATTTAGCTTGAAAGTAATTAATGCCATGAGTAACAGAATTCGCTTGGGCGTGAATATCGATCATGTGGCCACTGTCCGGCAGGCACGCGGTGTCAGTTACCCCAGTGTGGTACATGCCGGACATGTGGCAGAGATGTCAGGTGCTGACCTGATCACTGTCCATTTACGTGAAGATAGAAGGCATATCCAGGATACCGATGTACGCGCTTTGCGCGAGTCTCTGCAAATTCCACTGAACCTGGAAATGGCGGTTACCGATGAAATGCTGGACATTGTGCTTAGCGTCAAGCCTGACTGGGCTTGTTTGGTGCCGGAAAAACGCGAGGAGTTAACCACTGAAGGTGGCCTGGATGTTGTTGGGCAGCAGCAGCGAGTACATCAGGTCTGTGAAACCTTGATGCAGGCCGGTATCAAAGTGTCATTGTTTGTTGATCCTGATCATCAGCAAATCCAGGCCAGCAGTGAATGCGGGGTACAGGCAGTTGAGTTGCATACGGGAACCTATGCTAACCAGAGTAAACAGGCTCAGCGTGATGAGCTACAGCGTCTGGCAACCACCAGCGAACAAGCTGCTGCATTGGGTTTACAGGTGCATGCAGGTCACGGTTTGACCCGGCACAATGTATTGCCGGTAGCTCAACTGGAAGCGGTTGAGGAGCTCAATATCGGCCACTCGTTAATTGCTGATGCGGTATTTGTAGGACTGGCTGAATCAGTAGCGAGGATGCGCAGCTTGCTGGATCAAGTTCGCAAGTAGTTGATTATTTTTTGGTGACGATGCCAATGTTTCAGGCAGCTTGTTTTTCGCTGGACTGAATGGCTACAGCGGTTTGTTCCACTATTTTTCGCAAGCTAAGATAACCAGCCAGTAATATTTCCAAACCGGCCTCTTGATCGACCTGCTCTTGCATATGGGTACAAATTTCAGCCAGTTGTATTGCACCGGTATAGGCACAGCCTCCCGCCATTTTGTGTACGGCATCCCAGATTTCACGTCGGTGTTCAGCGCTGTCTGGATGACTTAGAGCTGCAGTGACCCGGTTCAGGCTCGCGGGTAATTCATCAACAAACTGTAAACGCATTTTGGTTAGCATTTTGCGATCCTGGTGCAATACATCCAGGGCTGATTTGTCATCCAGCACGGTATTGACTGCCTGACGTGAGCGGGCAATGGTGACTGGCTCACCTGGGTGGTCATTGATTGCGCTTAAGCCACTGATCAGCGCTTCACCAGAAATCGGTTTGGATAAAAACCCATGAAAACCCAGCTGCAGCATGCGATCCTGTTCGGATTTTCGAGCATCTGCCGTGATCACTACGTACAGTGTTTTGCTGGCTTTTTCAGCGGTGTCACTTTCCTGGACCAGGGCTTGCATGACATCAATGCCATCAGCCCCTGGCATATGCAGGTCCAGCAAAATCATGTCCCACTGTGCCTGTTTACCAGCAGCAATGGCTTCGGTGCCATCACTGACCACCTGTAGTTGGTGAACTTTTGAGCTTAAAATACCCTCCAGAAATAGACGATTGACTTCATTGTCATCTGCGGCGAGTACTCGCATGTCGGACAGAGGTTTATCAATATATGGCATATCAGAATCAATAGGAGCCTTTTCATCACCATTGTAGCGATCAGTAGGCATTTCGTCATATCGGTGATGGGTTGGCTGTTATTGTCTGCATTTTTATGCCTACAAAACACCGCTGCCGCCGGTATTGAAATGGATTGGCATGACCTGCGTTGGGGAGATTTCCAGATCGGCCAATTAAACCTGCGCGCGCATCCGTCAGGGGAAGGCTGGCGATTACAGCTGAATGATCTGATATCACCTGCGATTCAGTTTGAGCAAGCCAAACTTGATTGTCTCAAAGGGCAGTGGACAATCAGTATGTCTATGCAGTGCGCACAAGGGAACTGGCAGTTAACTTTGGCTGATAAAACATTCACAGGGCAGTTTCAGATTGCCGATGACGGCCGATTCGCACAGTTTTATACCCGTTTTATGACAGCAAGCTGGCGTGCCGGGCAGTCTGTTGATGTGGTATTTAGACAACTGCCGCTCTCAGGTATTGAACATTTTTGGCCTGACCGCGCTGACTGGCCTCAGGTGTCTGATGGCGTGTTAGCAGGCCAGGTAAGCATTAACCTATCCGCACTCAGTTCAGAAAATAATGCTCGTGCAGCCCCAAAGCCGCTAATGGAGATTGACCTGACTGTAAACAGCCTGGGTTTTGATAATGCCAGTGGTGATCTTGCCGGTGTTAGTGTAGGCATGAAGGTATCTGGAAATATTGATAGCAAAACTTTGGTTGAAACCTTTCAAGGACAACGGCAAAGCTGGCCTTTTGATTTACACTACCAGTGGACTGCTGGTGAGATGTTATTTGGGGTGCATTATTTGCCCGCACCAGAAGCAGCGGTGCTTATTAACTTGGATGGTTATGTAGCGCCAGGTGATGCGGGTATTTTTGACGCCAGCGTTTCGCAGTCAACATTGTTATCACTGCGCATCAATGCCAAAGATGTAGAAGCTTTAGATATGGATGCTCAGGTTCGCTGGGTTGATCCGCGTTTGGGTTTGGAAACGCTGGCCTTAAAAATCGATAAGCTCGATGCCAATATTCCAGGCCTGCAAAAGCGTTATTTGAGTGGCGCTTTAGCCAGACTGTCATTGGGCAGCCTTGAAACCAATGGCGATCTGAGTTTGACGGGGAATTATGGAGTGCACTGGGATGCTATGTCATCCAGTATCGGGGCAAATGAATCTTTTAAGTTGCTGCTTAAAAATATCGATCTGATTGATGCTCAAAACCGATTTGTTGTTAACGACTTGAATGGCGAGTTGAATTGGTATGAGCAATGGCAGGAAAGGACTATCCAAAGCACAGACTGGAATTCAAGTTTAAGCTGGGCAGACTTGCAGATTTATCGTTTACCCTTTGCACCGACACAATTAGAGTTTGTTCTCGGTGCTGATAACTTTACTTTTCAACCGGGTAGCAAGCTGGGTTTTTTAGATGGTGGTTTGGTGCTGCATGAATTGGCTGTGGAAAACCTGCTGGGAGATGCGCCTTCTGTGCAGATGGATGCAGAATTGTTACCGGTTGCACTGACCGATCTCACCCGGATGATGAACTGGCCAAATTTCGGCGGCACCTTGGCTGGGCGTATTCCTGGGATTGATTTAAACGAGGGTATCTGGACACTGGATGGTCAGCTGGCGTTGGATATTTTTGGTGGCCAGGTGGTGATGAGTGGCCTTAGTGCAGAGCGCCCCTTTGGTGTATTGCCGACGTTCAATACCAGCATATGGATAGAGCGTGTGCAGCTGGAACCACTCACCGAAGCCTTTGAGATCGGTCGTATTACCGGCCCGGTTGACGGACAGATCAATGACCTGCGGCTGCTTGACTGGCAGCCGGTACAGTTTGATGCCTGGCTGCGCACTTCTGATGACCCTGATGAAAAACGGCGAATCAGTCAGCGTGCTGTCGATACCATTTCCAGCATTGGCGGTGGTGTAGGTGCTGGCCTGCAATCGACTTTTTTAAGGTTGTTTGAAGACTTTGGTTATAAGCAGTTGGGGTTTTCATGCCGGTTGCTGAATGGTGTCTGTCAGCTTGATGGTATTGCTAAAGCACCCAATGGTAATGGTTTTCTGCTGGTGCAGGGCAGTGGTGTACCTGCTTTGAATGTGGTTGGGCATAACCGCCGGGTGGCATGGCGGCGGATGTTGGATCAGTTGAAAGCAGCAACCAAGTCGGGTGGGCCTTCGATTAATTAGTTTGATCGTGTCATGCGCGAGTGGGTGTTTACAGTGGAGATAGGTATTAATCATCTTTGAAATGATTGTAAGGCGCTTGCTTTTTAACAAAGCGCAAAAACAGCTTAATCGTTGGAATTAGGCTGGCAGAAGCTTTTATAAAATAAAAGTTTAGCAAAACGCAGGCGTTATATTTTTACAGGAGGCTGGCATTGAAGTTAAGTGAACTTAAGGGTTTAGGTCCAAAGTCACAGAAGTGCTTACATGAAATCGGCATTGAGACTCCAGAACACCTTAAAGAAATTGGTGCGGTTAGAGCATTTATTAAGCTACGCAAAGAATGCAGCACAAAACCAAGCTTAAATTTTCTCTACGCATTGGTTGGCGCATTAGAGGGTGCGCACTGGGCACAGATAGCTAAAAAAGAAAAAGGTCGTTTACTAGTGGAGCTTGAAGGTTATCGCGAACTAGAAGAAATGCTAAAAGAGGAAAACATTGAAATTAAAATATAGCAAGCCGTTACACTCACCGGGATGCTCGCAGGCTCTCGCTTGTTACCGCGGCGTTAGGCAGTAGATGTATATTTCGTTTCTATCATTATTTATCGTGGCGATCCCGCCGATTGCTGGTAGCTTTATTGTCCTTGCTTTAGCGGATGTGGGGCGGGGTGTCTGGGTGATTCATCTTGTGGCAATTTTCTTGGCTTGTTGTCTCGCCTTGGCAGGCCATCTAATGAGTAAATTGGGTCATCGTCAGATTACAGTTTATGCGGTAGTCATTCTGGCTTTGATCGGTTTGGCAGTACCCTTATTTGGAGGCTCATCAGAACCTGAGCGCTGGATTTCGGTTGGACCGTTGAGGTTATACGCCTCGCCGCTGTTGTTGCCTTGTTTCATCGCAGCTTGTTCGGTCTTAGCTAGAAAAGACGGTAAGCATCAAATCATTTCCCTGGCTGCAGTTCTTGGGGCCGCACTCTTATTGGTTTTGCAGCCAGATGCGTCCCAGGTTCTAGGGCTGCTGGTTGCTTCGATTGTTATTGCTGTGCAATGCCGGCTTAGCCTATTTCGGTTAGGCGTTGTCGTTGTTCCCCTGGTATTGGCTACCGTGTGGGCATTTTCTTTACCAGATCCTTTGGTGCCGGTACCACATGTAGAAGAGGTCTTTGCCTTGGCGTTAAGTCACTCATTGTTTACCGGGATTGCCGTCATCGCTTGTGCCTTTGCACTGATTGTCGGGTTATGGGTTCAATCGTTGAGTGGGCCTTTCTGGTTATCCGCCGTATCGGCGTACTACGCGGTTTTGTTTATATGTTCAACCATGGGAATGACTCCAGCGCCGCTGGTTGGGTATGGTGCAGGGCCAATTTTGGGGTTTGGTCTGATGGTAGGGCTGCTTGGTTGGTTTGAGCATCAAGATCAGCCTGGCAAATCAATGAAGCCGACCGCTGACGCGGCGACTGATTGAAGCGTTGGCTGTATGATGAAAGAGCCTGATCTGCTCAAGCAGTTAGAAACATTGCTCACCTCCGAGTTGTCCTCGCAGCCATTTGATCGTCAGATGGGCACGGACGGACCAGAACTGGTGTTTCGCTCACCTTCGCAGGAGGTTGGTGATTTTACTGTGTCAGCAGATGGTAATGAGCTTATTGTTGGTCTTGGACGGTTTACCCATATCCATTTTTCCAGCCAAAACCAAAATGACGATATAGTAAAAAATACCTTTGGGTTCTTACGAGATATATTTGAGGATAGGGTTGAGTTTTATGGTGGCGAGAAGGGTGGTGGCTGCCGGCCTGTTGGTAAAAAGGATCGTGGGTGGCTTTCTAAGTGGATTTTTGGTTCATCCACATATCGTTGGTCTGGTCGGGTGGTCAATTAAAGCGATAAAACCATTCAAGACAGCCCCTTAAAGACTGTCGATTAATTAGAATAAATACTTCGAGGTAAAGTGTTATGCAAAATCCGATCATAAAGAGTGTGTTGGCGGTTATTTTGAGTATTGCAGTTGCAGTCGGTCTTTTTATGATGGTCGAAGGTATCGGTTCAGTGCTGCATCCGTGGCCTGAAGATTTTGCCGGTACCTTTGAAGAAATTGCGCGTCACGTTGAAACCACCCCAGCCTGGGTGTTGGCGCTTCTCGGGGGGCTTGGCTATGGAGCGATCATGTTTATCTGTACCTATATCGCAACTCGTGTGGGTTGCGATAAAAACCCCTGGCACGGCTATGGCGTTGGCTTGTTCCTGTTCGCTATGGTCGTATTCAATATGACCAAGTTGCCATACCCAATCTGGTTCTGGGTATTAATGTTTGTTGTGCTTCCACCGGCAGCATATTTTGGTACACAGTCTGCAGCTAAAACTTAATGCTTAACAAGTCATCCAAATCGCAGGCTGAAAATGGTGTCATTTGGTTCAAATGTTAACCCAATAAATGAAACATCTATACGACACTATTGGCAAAGGCTATCAGCCACTGCGCCGAGCAGACCACCATATCGGTCAGGTTATTGACACAGCACTGGGTGATGCAGAAAGCATAATTAATATCGGTGCTGGTACAGGTTCGTATGAGCCTGACAATCGCTCAGTAACAGCAGTAGAGTTGGCCATGACCATGATTCGACAGCGCCCTGAATCTGCGGCGCCAGTGGTGCAGGCCAATAGTATGGCATTGCCATTTGCAGATGATTCATTTGCCGCGTCATTGGCGATATTGACGGTGCATCATTGGCACGACCAAGCGAAAGGTTTGCAGGAAATGCGACGAGTGGCGAGGCGGCGGGTGGTGATCTTGACCTGGGACCGGCATTTTTCCAACTTTTGGCTGACCGATTATTTTCCTGAGATTTTGGACATCGATCGTATGATTTTTCCTACATGGGAACAATTCGAGTCTGTTCTGGGAAGCGTTAATATCAATGAAGTGCTCATTCCACATAACTGCAGCGATGGCTTTCTTGGTGCCTATTGGCAACGACCAGAAGCGTATCTGGATGCAGATGTGCGTGCTGCAATTTCTACTTTTACAAAAATTACTGATGTTGATGCTGGACTGGCAAAGTTGGATCGAGATCTACACAGTGGTGCCTGGCATGACAGAAACAGCGATTTGTTAAAGCAAACCCATCTGGATTTAGGTTATCGATTGGTTATCGCTGAACTTTGAATCTTGATATTTATCCGGTTTGCAGATGCCAATGAAGTCGCTACACTGCTTTTTTTGATTCATACAACGATAGAACTGCATGCAACTCAAAGACCATATATTGACCGTCCCGGATTTTCCTGCGCCAGGCATACGATTTCGAGATATCACGCCATTACTGAACGCCCCTAAAGCTTTTAACTACGCTCTCGATGGTATGGCGGAAATACTGCAGGATATGCGACCAGAGGCACTGCTTGGTGTTGAGTCCAGAGGGTTTATTTTTGCTGCACCATTGGCGCATAAGCTGGACTTGCCTTTTGTTTTGGTGCGTAAACCAGACAAGCTGCCGCGGCCTGTGCACGAGCTTAAATACGATTTGGAATATGGACAGGACTGCCTGCAGGTTCACCGTGACGATATCAGTGACGGGCAGCGGCTGGTGATTGTGGATGATGTATTGGCTACCGGTGGCACGGCACAGGCAACGGCGCAGTTGCTGGAGCAAAGCGGTGGGCAGGTGGCCGGGTTGTTGTTTTTGATTGGGTTAAACGGTTTGGGGGGCAGTGAAAAGTTGGGCAGCTATCAGAAGAAGTGGTTAGTAGAATTTGATTTAGACGAGTAAATCAACGCTATCCGTTAACCTTCATGTTCTGCCTGTAGTTCTTCATAGATCCGGGCGTTCAGCTTTTTGTTGGCATCGGCAGCGTATTGCTTGCAGGCCTGATTATCAATGAAAGGGTTGTGGGTTGGGTTTTCTTCAAGTTGTTTTAGTTTGTCTTTAATACCAAAGTAGTTGGGATGCACTGCCAGCAGAATATCGCAGTCAAGTCGGGCAACCGTATCAATACTGTTGCCAAGCTGGTTGACCAGCTCCGGATGATCCAGGTAACGATAGCCAGGTGCTGACACCGCATTGAGGCTGTCGGCATATACAATCTGCATGCATTGTTGTTGTTCACAGGACTGCCAGCTCCAGGTAATACCACCTGAGGTATGACCAGGGGTGTAGTGTGCGGTCACTGCTAATTGGCCGACAGTAATGCTTTCTCCATGATTGATGGTGCGAACATCATCAACCGCAGGGAAGCCATTGGCTTGTTCACCAAATCCGTACTGAGGGTCATCTTCTCCCACTTTGCCGCTGTTAAGCACGGCTGCCGCAGCTATGCTGGCTATAGCAGGTGCATTGGTTATTTGTTGCAGTTTGGCTATCCCGCCGACGTGATCATAATGGGCATGACTGCTGGCGATAAAATGAATGTCTTCGGTGCGAAAGCCCAGTGACCGAATATTGGCATCGATCACTGCAGCAGATTGTGGCAGCCCGCCGTCGAGCAAAATATGACCGTCATCGGAAGTGACCAAAATAGTGGACAGACCTGCCACACCAACATAATAAGTATTACCGTAAACCTTAAACGGTGCCTGGGCCTGATTCCAGGCTTCACAGTAGGTGCATTGTTTGGGTTCGTCGACTAAGGGTTCAGCATTCAGTGAGGAAGTGATCACTGTCGGCAGTGTAACAGCACAGAGTAAAAAGAAGTGATTCATAAATTCGAATGGTCCAGCGCTAGGGCGATCGGGTCAAAGGGCTTTGATTTTGGAGAGCATAGCAGAGTCAAAGTTTAGTGTGGCAGATAATTATTGCTAGAATGGCCAGGCTATTTAAATCGATAGGGAGTTAATTATGAATAGTGTAACCACAGGCGCAATCAGTGGAATTGTGACCGATGATAGCGGTGAGGCCTTACCGGGTGTTGTGATTGAAGCTGTCCATGAACCAACCGGCACCCATTATGATTCTGTGACTCGTGCAGATGGTCGATATGTTTTACCCAATGTTCGGGTGGGCGGGCCGTACAGTGTCACTGCCACCATGACGGGATTTAAAACCCAACGCCAAGAAAATATATTCGTCAAACTGGGTGAAGATAAAGTGATTAATTTTCAATTGCAGGTGGAATCCATTGAAGAAACCTAAAAGACCAGACTGACCAGTCACTGGATCAGGGCATTCGATAATGCCCTGATTGTTTGAAAGGTAGAGTTAGGCTGTTTTTACAAAAGGCTAGCTGTAGCCATGGATGATGATGCACTGGCTTGCTGTACTTGCTGCCGATACAACTTGCCGATGACCACCAGCAATGCCAAAGTGGTAAAAATGGTAATTAAGTCAGCACTAAGCGTGATGAGATTCACCCTAACGTAATCGCCAATTTCTTCTGATTGCCTGCTTAATCGAAATGCCAGCCTGCCAAGAAAGCTGGAAACAATCCAGAACAACCACCACAGTCCCAATATGCTTGGCAGTGGGCCATTGCCGTAGTCTTGTGGATTGTGACTGACGTGCCAGATTTCTTTCATCGCCTGGCAGGGCTTCCATAGGTTAGCGATGGGGATAAAGTACCAGCCGACGGACCAGCCAGGGGTATATTGCATCAGCTTTTCAGTGAGTGCCTGGGCATTAACATTGGCCCGGTAAATCCACATCAAAATCAATACGCCGGAAACCACAAACAGCAATGTCTGAGCCCAGGCAATAACAGCTTGTCGTTCATCGCTTGCTTCAGCGTCAGCAGTGAGTTGTTCGTTGGAGGTAAAGGTACCGTTCTTAATATCAGCGAACAGCTGGTATTCCATCAAGCCTGAAACCAGTGCTGCGGCCAGCACAAACAAATAGGCATACAGCAGCCAGCGCGTCCAATTGGTGAGGTTGGTCGAGTCTTTATAGACGTATTTTACGGATTGATTCATGCACCATCCCTGTTGTTGGTTCGGGCGAGTATGGGTTAATCAAGGATACTTAATGATTAATGCCTGTTACCCGCTGCGGCTGAATCACTTTCAACATATCCGGCAACAACTTGAATGGTGCAGCGATCACATTGCCGCTTTCCATGTATTGATCAGACCCGGCAAAATCGACCACCACACCACCGGCTTCGCGCACGATTAATGCACCCGCAGCGATATCCCAGGGCTGCAAGCCAATTTCAAAGAAACCATCCAGACGTCCGGCAGCGACATAGGCCAGATCCAGACAGGCACTGCCAGCGCGCCGCAGGTCTTCGCATTGTTCGAAAAAGCCATTGAACATGGCTTGATAGGCTGGCATAAAGCGTCGTTTTCGAAATGGGAAACCCGTGCCGATTAGTGCGTTTTTCATATGAATGCGTTTGCTGCAGCGAATGCGGCGGTCATTTAGCAATGCCCCTTCACCATGGCTGGCGGTAAACATTTCTTCACGGATCGGATCATAAATGACCCCGTGCTCC
Source organism: Wenzhouxiangellaceae bacterium (assembly GCA_965230265.1). Lineage (GTDB taxonomy): Bacteria > Pseudomonadota > Gammaproteobacteria > Xanthomonadales > Wenzhouxiangellaceae > JAJFKX01. Next base: position 782,651 of record OZ245999.1, read on the forward strand.
AGCCGGCCACGGATTTCTACAGCGATGGAGACGGCAAAATGTGGAAGACCATGCAAATAATTGCTGGTGCCATCCAGAGGATCAACAATCCAGCGGTAGTTACTATCGGGGTTACCCTCGCTGCCGCCTTCCTCACCAAGAATGCAATGCTCAGGATACATATCCAGAATGGTGCGCTTGATGCTGGCTTCGCAGGCCAAATCGACATCCGAAACAAAATCATTCGGTGCTTTTTGGGTGGTTTTCAGATCGTGCAGGCGCACCATTTCGCGCCGCATAATTTCACCCGCGCGGCTGGCTGCACGGATAGCGATATTCAAATAGGGGGACTGGCTCACAATGATATATTCGGAAAAAGGCGCAGCATAACAGATGTTCGGGCTTATGCAGAGTAATGTGATGGGCAATTGGCTGTATCAACCGTCATATGGTTTACTCTGACGTGCTGGTTTGTGTCGACACTCAGTGGCGAAGCCAGCTTATTGCAAAAATAGGGTATGGGTTATTCGCTAGCCGTATTCCAGGTAAAATTGGCCACCATTGTTATCAAATTGTTGAGTTAGGATTTCTTCATGCAGCCACTATCCAATATTCGCATTGTGCTGATTGATACCACGCACCCGGGTAATATCGGCTCAACAGCGCGGGCAATGAAGGTGATGGGTTTGTCACATCTGGTGTTGGTTAGGCCACATCATTTTCCTGATGCTAAAGCCAGTGCAATGGCGTCCAGTGCGGCAGATTTGTTAACCGCCGCCACAGTGGTGGACGATGTGGATGAAGCGATCGCCGATTGCCAGTTGGTGCTGGGAGCCAGTGCACGTTCGCGTACATTGGAATGGCCAACATTGTCATCACGTGATGCCAGCACACAGGTAAAACAGGCGATGCTAAACGAACAAACTGTTCAGAAGGTTGCCATTTTATTTGGCACTGAAAGTGTCGGGCTGTCTAATGAGCAACTGCAGCGCTGCCATTATCGCATTGAAATCCCTGCTAACCCTGAATACAGTTCGTTGAACTTGTCACAAGCAGTGCAAGTGGTGTGTTATGAGCTGCGACAGGCATTGGTTGTAACGCCATTAACCAGTGATTTGAAGCCCACAGACCCCTCTCATGAATTGGCTGATGACCGCAGTGTGGAGAGTTTTTTGCAGCGTTTGCAACAAATGATTGCCGAGTTGGATATTTTAAATCCGGCTCAGCCTGCGATGTTGATGCAGCGTTTGCGGCGGTTGTTTTTGCGTACTCGCCTGGAAACCAGTGAGGTCAGTATCCTGCAGGGAATCGTGAGCGCTGTTCTGGCGCAGCAGCAGGCTTTATCCGATACACAGGATCGATCAGATGGAGACCTCAAAAAGTAAACATTTAAACTCTGAATGTTGAAAATAAAAAACCCGGCATGGCCGGGTTTTTTATCAATACTGTTATTTTATCCAGGTCAATCTAGCGTTTCATGGAGCTAAAGAACTCACCATTGGTCTTGGTGGCTTTCATTTTATCCAGCATAAACTCCATGGCTTGAATTTCATCCATGGGATGCAAAATCTTGCGCAGTATCCAAATACGCTGTAGGTCATCAGCCGGAATCATTAACTCTTCGCGACGAGTGCCGGAACGATTGATATCCAATGCCGGGAATACACGTTTTTCGGAAATTCGGCGGCTGAGATGGACTTCCATATTGCCAGTGCCTTTGAATTCTTCATAAATGACTTCATCCATCTTGCTGCCGGTATCGACCAATGCAGTAGCGATAATGGTCAAGCTACCGCCTTCAGTCACATTACGTGCCGCACCAAAAAAGCGCTTGGGTTTTTGTAGTGCGTTGGCATCGACACCACCGGTGAGTACTTTGCCAGACGATGGCGCGACGGTGTTGTAGGCGCGTGCCAGACGAGTGATTGAATCTAACAGAATAACCACATCGTGTTTGTGTTCTACCAGTCGTTTGGCGCGCTCAATCACCATTTCTGCAACCTGCACGTGACGGGTGGCAGGTTCATCAAAGGTGCTTGAGATGACTTCCGCATCAACAGTACGTTTCATCTCGGTGACTTCTTCCGGGCGCTCATCAATCAGCAAAATGATCATTTTGCTGTCAGGGCAGTTGGCGCGCACACTGGTTGCCATGGTTTGCAGCAGCATGGTTTTACCGGCTTTCGGTGGCGATACAATCAGGCCTCGCTGACCTTTGCCTACTGGTGCAATCAAATCGATGATACGGGTGGTGATGTCTTCGGTACTGCCGTTACCGCGCTCCAATAACATGGGCTCGCGCGGGAATTCGGCGGTCAGGTTTTCGAACAGAATTTTATTACGCGAAGCTTCTGGTGCTTCGTAATTTAACTCTTGTACCTTGAGCAGGGCAAAATACCGTTCGCTGTCCTTTGGCGGGCGAATTTTGCCTGAAATCATATCGCCGGTACGCAGATTAAAGCGCCGGATCTGACTGGGGGATACGTAGATGTCATCAGGGCCTGCCAGATAGGAGCTATCGGCTGAACGCAAGAAGCCAAAACCATCTTGGAGGATTTCCAGCACACCATCACCAAAAATCGATTCACCACCTCGTGCGTGATATTTAAGGATAGCGAAGATTAAGTCTTGCTTGCGGGAACGGCCCAGGTTGTTAAGACCCATTTCGTTGGCGATGTTAATAAGTTCGGCAACGGATTTTTGCTTTAATTCTGTCAGATTCATGAAGGTATATATCAAAGGATCATGCGCCCAACGGGCGACTGGCTTAACGGTTAATCAGCAATAAATGATTTAGTAGCACAAGCTACATCTAAGTGTTATTGGATTTCTATTGCTGAAGCTCGGCGAAACTGGATGTTCCGCGATATTGGGTAAATTACCATCTAAACTCGTTGCCGTCCAGCATTAGCAGCAACTTTATTTAGTATTGGTCGGCTAACCTGCATTGCAGGTCAGCCATTAAATCATTAATTATACGGCTGGAGCGGGCAGTTACAGTACGCCTGCTTCTTCCACAAATTGTTGCAGCTGTGCTTTGCTTAGAGCGCCTACTTTGGTGGCCTGTACCTTGCCATCATGGAATACCATTAAGGTGGGAATGCCGCGCACACTGTATTGCACCGAAATATTGCGGTTTTCATCAATGTTGAGTTTGGCAACTTTCAAGCGACCTTCATAGTCATCTGCAAGTTCATCAATAAGCGGTCCAATCATTTTGCATGGGCCACACCATTCGGCCCAATAATCGACCAATACCGGCAGGTCGGATTCCAGCACCTGCTGTTCAAAATCCTGCTCGGATACGTGTAATACGTGTTCGCTCACTGTTATCTCCAGTTAATTCAATTTCCAGGTCATGCCCGGCTATCAGTTGGCTCAATATATAGTATCTGATATAACGCATTCAAACCCTATGAAAAGGTTGCTGCAGTCACGACAGTGATTTGAGCCGGCCAGTTGTAGAAGTGCAGTCATTGTTACGTATATGCAAGTCTACGCTGACAACATCAACGCATAAGTTTATGATACATGGCTATGCTTAAAAAATTATTGACCGGTTGGTGGCAACAAACCCCGCCGGATTCCAAACCTAAGGTCAGCTCTCAGCCCCATCCAGAGAGCGGCCGAGAGGATGCTCAACCCGCTCATCAACACTCCAGCCCTGACAGCGGCATGGTTGAGGGCCGGGTTGCTGACAGTAGTGGCAGCGGGGTGATCAGTGAATCCGGTAGTGAGCCAGGTGCAATCGTTGAGCACGCGCTGACCGATACCCGGTTTTCGGAAATGCCATTGCATCCACTGGTGCAGCGTGGGTTGAGCGATGCCAACTTTGTGCAGTGCACGCCAATTCAGGCGGAAACATTACCGATTGCACTGGCAGGTAGGGATGTCGCTGGGCAAGCACAAACTGGAACAGGAAAAACGGCAGCTTTCCTATTGGTTATCTTTAACCACCTGTTAAAGCTGCGTGACAATGGGCAAACCGTCGCTGAAACCTCAGGCAGCAATGCCACTCAGCTGGCATCGATTGTGTTGGCGCCAACGCGTGAGTTGGCGGTGCAGATTCATCGGGATGCGATACTGCTTGGTAAACACACGGGTTTACGCATAGGTTTGGCCTATGGCGGAGTCGATTATAAGAAGCAACGTCAGGATATAGCCGATGGTATGGATATTCTGATCGGAACGCCGGGTCGGATTATTGATTACCTGAAGCAAGGGGTATTCACCCTGAAAAAAATACAGGTAGTGGTATTGGATGAAGCCGATCGGATGTTTGACTTAGGCTTTATTAAAGATATCCGCTTTTTGCTGCGTCGCTGTCCTCCTGCCGGTCAGCGCCAGTCCATGTTGTTTTCTGCGACTTTGTCATTACGGGTCACCGAGTTGGCCTACGAACACATGGACAATCCACAAAAAGTTGTGGTTGAGTCTGATCAGGTCACGGCAGAAAATATTGATGAAAAAGTGCTGTACCCAGCCAATGAGCACAAATTGCCGCTGCTGGTGCAATTTCTGCGCCAGTCTGATGATCAGCGTGCCATAGTCTTTGTTAATACCCGGCATGTTGCCAAGCGCGTGGCCGGTACTTTGCGTGCCAATGGCATACCCGTCGCATTACTGTCAGGTAATGTGCCACAGGACCGGCGCCAGAAACTACTGGATCGTTTTCATAAAGGTGATCTGGATGTGTTGGTGGCCACCGATGTGGCTGCGCGTGGCTTGCACATTCCAGAGGTCTCGCATGTGATCAATTATGATCTGCCGCAGTCCGCCGAGGACTATGTGCACCGCATCGGGCGTACCGCACGCCTGGGGGCTTCAGGTCATGCGATCAGTTTTGCCTGTGAACACTATGCTTTTCATATGCCTGAAATTGAAGAGTACATTGGTTACCGCTTGCCGGAAGCCGATTATTCACCTGATGAATTACCCAAACTGAAACGCCCAGCACCCAGCGGTAACCATAAAGGCCATAAAAAGCACACCCGCAAGCGCCGTCCACAACGCCGGCGCTCCAAAAGCCACTCTGGTGGCGGACAAGGCGGTCAAGGTGGTGGTTCGTCTTGAGGCAGATGATGAATTTAGGTTTTCAGTACCTATTAATACCTGGAATGTTCAAAGCATCCCAATTATCATTTAACCGTTTAAATCCTGAGAAATCGGTTTGCCAACCAACGCATTAACAAGCTATTCGTTGCGATGGGTCCATTGGCCACGTTGGTCTGGCTGGTTGGCAGGTGCGGCCTGCGTGCTGTTGGCTGTGTGGTTGCTGTGGCTAATGGTTAAACTCATTTTACTACTCATCAGCGGCCCTGAAGTGGTTGTGGATGTACCGTCTGTGAGACAGGCACGCAATCAACAGGTCAATGCACCGGTTGAGATCGCCAATTGGCATTTGTTCGGACGTACAGCAGCCAGCAACCCGTTGAATTTAATGGCATTGCCGGAAACGCCTTTGAACCTGGAGTTGAGAGGTATTGTGTCCGGTATGGAGTCTGACCAGCAGGGCCATGCCATTATTGTGGATAGCTCAGGCCAGCAGTGGGTATACAAAGTCGGTGACATTGTCCCCGGCGATGCCACGGTCAAAGCCATTACTCCTGATCAGGTTGTATTGGAACGCAATGGCCAAAACGAGGCATTGAGTTTGCCGCAGCGTTTGAATTCAGCTTCCAGTGCAGTGGCAAACAATCAACGGCAAGGCGCCTTGCCAGGCGCGATATCCGGCCCATTGGTCAGCGGTTCTCCACAGCCTTTAACAGGTTTGCGTGGACAACCGCAGGCAATAGCGCCTGTCACTATTCCCGGTGGATTGGGCGGTGCACAGTTAAACACCGCAAATTTGCAACGTTTATCGCAAAGCATACAGGTCACACCGGTCAGTGGCGGCTATAAAGTATTTCCAGGCCGTAATGCGACCGTTTTTAAACAATTGGGGTTGCAGGCCAACGATGTGATTACGGCGGTTAATGGCCGGCCTTTATCCAATACACAATCAGCGTTGCAGGTGTTTCAAAATTTGAGCCAGAACCAGGCGATTACCTTGTCAGTAAGACGCGGCAATCAAGTGCTACAACTGCAGCCAGATACATCAACGCTAAGCAATAGCCTGGGCGGACAATAATGAATTCAACCACAACCTTAAACCGTTGCTTGATGGAAGTTTAATGAAATCGCGTTTAATACCATTTGATACAAAGTTGCCGGGTCTGTCCAAACGATCGATCCTTATGGCGGTAAACAGCTTGCTGGTTGGTTTGATACTAATGACCGGCAGATTGCATGCAGAGCCACAAATGCTCAACTTCAATCAGGCTGATATTCAGTCAGTGATTGCCACGGTCGGTGAGATTACCGGCAAGACGTTTGTCATTGATCCGCGTGTTCAGGGGCAGGTGACGGTGATTTCCAGCCATCCACTCGAAGAGGATGAGCTTTACAGTGTGTTTTTAAGTGTATTGCGGGTGCAGGGTTTTGCTGCGATCAGTGACGGCAATGTGGTACGCGTGGTACCTGATGCTGTTGCCCAGCAACAGGCAAGTGCCAATGGCAGCAGCGGTGAAGCGATTGTTACCCGTATTTTGCCGCTGGAAAGCATCAGCGCGACAGAAGCGCTGCCATTGCTTCGGCCCTTGCTGCCACAAACAGCACATTTGGTTGCGCACGAGAGCAGCAATACATTAATTGCTGCTGACAGAGCTGCCAATATCGATCGCCTGCAATCGATTATTCGTCGTATTGACCGTTCAGAACAAAGCGAAGTAGAGGTAATTCCGCTGCAGCATGCTTCAGCCGGTGAGTTAATGCGCACCTTGCAAATGCTGAACCCCAACCAAACCCAAACGGTGGTCGCTGATGAACGCACCAACTCATTGTTGCTCAGCGGCGATAGCGGCCGGCGCTTGCGCACCCGCACCCTTATCTCGCACTTGGATACCCCACTGGATGCCGGAGGCAATACACAGGTCATTCATTTGAACTACGCTACAGCCGAAGAATTGGTGCCAATTCTTCAGGGTGTGATTGATCAGGTGGTTGAAACCGAAGGTGATGATGGAAGTTCTACACTTGAAGCATCTGCACGTATCCAGGCGCATGCTGAAACGAACTCATTGGTGATCAGTGCCCAGCCTGCTGAGTTGCGTTCGCTGCAAAGTGTCATTCGTAGCTTGGATATTCCCCGGGCACAGGTGTTGGTCGAGGCCATCATTGCCGAGGTGACACTGGACACGGCGCGTGAACTGGGTATTCAATGGCAGGCCACCAGTAACCTGGCCGATGGTGACGGGATCATTGGCGGGACCAATTTTGGTACCGGAGGCAATAATATTCTGTCGCAGGTGTTTAATCCGATTGGCAGTCCCAACGCGGTAGCACCGGGGCCAGGTTTGAACCTGGGTTATCTGGCCGGTACCACCAGTATCCTGGGCAACGAAATTCTGGAGTTGGGTGCCGTTTTGCGGGCATTGAGTACGGACAGTGATTCCAATGTTCTATCGACACCATCGGTAGTGACCATGGATAACGCTGAAGCCAGTATCAGTGTTGGTCAAGAGGTGCCGTTTATTACCGGTCAGTTTACCAATACTTCGGTGGATACTGCTGCAGGTCAGGTTAACCCTTTCCAAACCATTAACCGTGAGGAAGTCGGCATTTTGCTAACGGTGACGCCAAAAATAAACGAGGGTGATTCGGTTATTCTGACCATACAACAAGAGGTATCCGCATTGTTGCCAGCGGTGGGTGCGGTCGATCTGATCACCAGTAAACGGACTTTGTCGACACAGGTCATGGTGCGCGACAACGATATACTGGTATTGGGTGGATTGATTTCCGATGATCTGCAGGAAACCGAAGACCGGGTGCCCGGTCTGGGTAACATTCCGGTATTAGGTGAGCTGTTTAAATTCCGCAGTAATCGTCAGGTCAAGCGCAATCTGATGGTGTTTATCCGACCAAGAATTTTGCGTGATCCGAATCTGGCAAGGGATATCAGCAATAACAAATACAACTATATCCGTGCCCGGCAGCTGGATCATCGCGCTAACGCCCAGGGCTTAACCCCGGAAGGTGAGATTCCTTTGCTGCCAGAACTGTATGAGTACCTGCAAACCTCACCCGAGTTACTACAACCGCAGGAAGATGACGGCTTCTGAGTCTTCATCGCCACGTCCTGACCGTCCGGCCTATGCTTTTGCCCGTCGGCATGGCGTGTTGCTGCTAGATTGGCTGGACAGCGGCGAGGCCCGAATAGCCTGGCGACAGCCGGGAGAGCTGCGTGCCTTGACCGAATTGCGTCGCTATTTGCGCGCGCCACTACAAATTGAAAAAGTCGATAGCACCGAGTTTGATCGTCTGCTGGAGCAAACCTATGCTGACAATGAGGCCAGTGCCAGTGCGGTGGCTGCTGATATTGGTGAAGGTATGGATTTGCGCGCTCTGGCGGATAATTTGCCTGAACCGGCTGATTTATTGGAAAGCGAGGATGATGCACCCATCATCCGCTTGCTAAATGCAGTGTTGACCCAGGCCGTTAAGGAAGGGGCATCTGATATTCATATTGAACCGGATGAGTCTCACCTGGCTGTGCGTTTCCGGATCGATGGTGTACTGCAGGAAGTCATGCGCCCTGCTCGCAGTCTGGCGCCGTTGATTGTTTCGCGTGTCAAAGTCATGGCGGAACTGGACATCGCTGAAAAACGATTGCCTCAGGATGGCCGCATCAGCTTGCGCGTGGCCGGCCGGCCGGTTGATGTGCGTGTTTCAACATTGCCTGCAGGGCGTGGCGAGCGTGTGGTTTTACGTTTGCTGGATAAGCAGGCGGGTCGATTGGATTTGCGTCAGTTGGGTATGGACGAACAAACCCTGACCCGCGCACAAAAATTAATTGCCCGTCCGCATGGTATTTTGTTGGTGACCGGACCGACCGGTTCCGGTAAAACCACCACCTTGTATGCCATGCTGCAGCAGCTCAATGATCGCAGCCGCAATATCATGACGGTGGAAGACCCTGTTGAATATCATTTGGAGGGTATTGCCCAAACCCAGGTCAATACCAAAATTGATTTAACCTTTGCTCGTGGTCTGCGAGCGATCCTGCGTCAGGACCCTGATGTGGTGATGGTGGGGGAAATTCGTGACCTGGAAACGGCACAGATTGCGGTTCAGGCCAGTTTGACCGGTCACCTGGTGCTGTCCACCCTGCATACCAACTCGGCCATAGGTGCAGTAACGCGTTTGCAGGATATGGGCATAGAGCCATTCCTGCTGTCGGCCAGCCTGATCGGTGTATTGGCACAACGGTTGGTGCGCACCCTGGATCGCGAGCATTGCACCAGCTGGCAGGCCAGCCAGAAAGAGCTCGATGCTTTGGGCTTGCCTGCGGATCAGGCTGCCGACTTGTGGCATCCAGTCAGCGAGCTGCCAGACGGTGTTACCGGTTATCGAGGTCGCTCGGGTTTGTATGAGTTGATCACCATCGATGATGTGCTTCGCGAACTGATCCACGATGGTGCCGGTGAACAGCGAATGCTGACTTATGTACGCGAGCATACCCCGGCATTAATGATGGATGGCTGGAATAAAGCCCTGCAGGGCGTGACTTCTTTGGAAGAAGTACTGCGGGTTACTCAGGAAGCATAATCCCGACCATGGCCGCCTTTGATTACACCGCCGTCAACAGCAGTGGGCAACAGCAGCACGGCGTCATGCAGGGTGACAGTGCCCGCCAGGTACGTCAGCACCTGCGTGAACAGGGCTTGCTGCCAGTAACTGTGGAAGCGGTTAATGCTCAGCAGAGCAGTGCTTCATTACTGTCTGGCGGTGAGTTTCGGTTACGCAATGGTTTTTCGGCCACCGAGCGTGCTTTGATCATGCGTCAGCTGGCAACCTTGCTCAAGTCAGGTCAGCCCTTGGCAGACGCTTTGCAGGCGCTGACCAAAGGTGAACAGCCTGCCCGGGTTCGCAGTGTGCTGGCCGCAGTGCGATCGCAAGTATTGGAAGGCCAAAGCCTGGCTGCAGCCATGGCTGGTTTTCCTAAGCATTTCCCAGAATTGGTGACTGCTTCAATCAGTGCGGGTGAACGTGCAGGTCGTTTGAATGAAGTGATGATACGTTTGGCCGATCATGCGCAGCAGCGTGAGCAGGTTGGTCGCAGCGCCTTGCTGGCATTGCTTTATCCGGTTTTGCTGGCGGTGATTTCGGTGGCAGTAGTCGCTGGTTTGGTGACTTATGTGGTGCCACGAGTGGTCCAGGTGTTTGCCACCTACGAACAGCAATTGCCATGGCCCACGGAATTGCTGATAGGCATCAGCGATATATTGCGCCAATATGGTCCATTGCTGTTATTGGGCTTAAGTGCAGTAATTGTGCTTGTCATCTTGTTGTATCGACAACCTGAACGGCGATTGCGTTGGCAGTCCATGTGGTTGCGGGTGCCATTGGTTGGCCGGTTGTTGCGAGCCAGTGAAGCGGCCCGTTTTACCCGCACGCTGGCCATTCTATTGGGCAGTGCTGTGCCAATGGTTGATGCACTGAAGGTCGCTGCCCGGGTGGTGGCAACCATACCAGTGCGTGAAGCGATTCTGCAGGCTGCCGCTCAGGTACGTGAAGGAAAAAGTTTGGCCAAGTCATTACAGGGTGGACGCTGGTTACCGGCGGTCGCATTGCAGTTGATTGACAGCGGCGAGCAAAGTGGTGACCTGGCATTTTTGCTGGATCAGGCAGCAGATATTCAAGAGCAGGAATTAGACTCGGTGGTCGGTATTATTACCAGCCTTGCGCAACCGGTTTTGATCCTGATGGTGGGTTTAATGGTGCTGTTTATTGTCCTCGCGATTATGTTGCCGATATTGGATTTAAATACTTTGGTAGGAAGTTAGTGAGTGCTATCTGACACAGATTCATTGTTTCTGAGATTCAAACAAGTCACATGCAACAGCAAAACCATTTGAACTACCCGCCGGACCCATCTGGAATGGTGGTGTTTCGTCAGGTAAGCAAACGTTACCGGGGTGGCGTTCGTGCGCTGGATGATGTGAATTTCAGCGTACAAAAAGGCGAGTTGGTTTTTTTGACGGGGCATTCAGGTGCTGGCAAAAGCTCTATTCTCAGGTTGATCAGTATGCAGGAGCGTGCCACCCATGGTCAGGTGCTGGTTAACCAGCGAGACTTGGGGCGGTTGGGGCGTAGTTGGATCCCTCAGGTGCGTCGCAATATGGGGTTGATTTTTCAAGATCACCGTTTGTTGATGAACAAACCTGTGTTCGATAATGTTGCTCTACCACTGGTGATTGCCGGTCTAAGCTATAGCGATATTCGTAAACGAGTGGCCGCAGCTTTGGACAAAGTGGGGCTAGGTGAGCGTGGCAAGGCGTTGCCTGGGATGTTATCTACTGGTCAGCAACAGCGGGTGGGCATTGCCCGCGCGATCGTACACATGCCACCATTGCTGCTGGCGGATGAACCGACCGGTAATCTGGATCCAGAGTTATCTGCCATCCTGATGCAATTATTTTTGCAGCTTAATGAGCTGGGGATGACCATCATGATCGCCAGTCATGATTTGGAACTGGTGAAACGGCTGGGGCAGCGGGTATTGGTATTGCGCGAAGGGCAGATGATTGATGATGTACCCAGCCAGCAGACACAACGCAAAGGGCAACGGTGAGCCAGTCGATGAGTCCAGGCCGTCCAAAACCCAAAGTGCAAAGGCATAAACCACCTTTACAAAGTATACGCAACGGTTTGCGCAGCTGGCTGAGGCAACATGCCTATAGTCTGATGTATAGCATTGGTAATCTGTTTCGACATCCGCTGGCAACGTTAATGACCACAATGGTCTTAGGCCTGGCATTATGCCTGCCTTTATTGCTGTGGGTGGTGATGGGCAATCTGGAGGGTTTGCGCAAATTGGATACTTTGGAAAGTATCACTGTTTTTGTGGTGAGTGATTCGCAGGATGAAACACATGCAGATGCCATGCCGTTGTCTATCGATGCCTTGATTAACGAGTTGGCTGCCTGGCCGGAAGTGGCGAGGGTGGACAGTATTTCTCCACAGCAGGGCTTGGGTGAATTGCAGACAATAGGTGGTTTTGGCACTGCTTTGGAGCTGTTAGACAATAACCCGTTGCCATGGGTGTTGATGGTCATTCCCAACGTAGATAACGCCGAACAGCTCAATCAATTACTGCAACGCCTGGAACAACACCCGGGCATTGAATCTGCACAGGCAGACTGGCGCTGGTTGCAGCGTTTGCAGGGTATTTTACAACTGGCTCGTAATGCCTTGCAGTTGTTAGCGGTACTGTTTGGTTTTGGCGTGGTGTTGGTCATCAGTAACACCATCCGTCTGGATATTCAGAATCGTCAGGATGAAATCGATGTGCTGGCATTGGCTGGAGCGACCCATGGCTTTATTCGCCGCCCATTTTTGTATACCGGTTTCTGGTACGGGGCTTTGGGTGGCGTGATAGCCGTGTTGATTTTGCTGCTGGCGGCATTGTGGGTAGGCAGTGATCTGGCGCGTTTAGCAGACACCTATAACCAGCAAGCCAATCTATGGCTGCCGCCACTGCCTATGCTGGCTTTATTGATTATTGTTTGTGGTATTTTGGGGCAGGCGGGCGCTTATATTGCTGTTAGCCGTCGTTTGCAGGCGTTGAATCCGGTTTAATCAATCACCTGATCACACTATATCAGCAGACCATGCAACTTGATTGGATTGAAACTGTCCTATTGGCAGGTTGGATAGCTGCAATACTTTGAGTGGTTTTAAGGTCCAGTTTTCAGCATATAACGATGGTATCGTACGCTGGTTTTGGGCTTATGACCGCTTGGAATATGGGCATGCTATCAAAATGATTACGAATCAAAGAAAATTTGTTACAATTGTAACCAGTTGAGATTAGGAGGATTGGGTATGACGACTAAAGCATTGATTCCCAGTCAAATGTTGACACCAGCCAGTGTCGGCAGCTTGGATGCCTACATTGGTGAAGTAAACCGGATTCCGGTACTGACTCTGGAACAGGAGCAGAGCCTGGCAACCCGTTATCGCAATGAGGAAGATCTGGATGCTGCCAAAAGCCTGGTCATGGCGCATTTACGCTTTGTGGTGCATGTGGCCAAAGGCTACTCTGGCTATGGGCTGCCATTAGCGGACCTGATTCAGGAAGGCAATATTGGTTTGATGAAAGCGGTTAAACGTTTTGACCCGACTGTGGGTGTACGCCTGGTATCGTTCGCTGTGCATTGGATTCGTGCAGAAATGCATGAATTTATTCTGCGTAATTGGCGAATTGTTAAAGTGGCAACCACCAAGGCTCAGCGTAAACTGTTCTTTAATCTGCGCAAGAACAAGAAGCGTCTAGGATGGTTAAACCAGGCTGAAGTCAATCGAGTGGCCAATGACCTGGGTGTTAAACCGGAAGTTGTGCTGGAGATGGAAAAACGCCTGTCTGCGCATGACACTGCGTTTGATTTACCACCCAACGCGGATGATGACGAAGCCTGGATTGCGCCAGCAGCTTACTTGGAAAATGCATCGCCCAGCCCTGAAGTGATTGCTGAAAGTGATGATATGAAAGCTCATCAGCAGGCCTTGTTGTATCGTGGTATTGATTCGCTGGACGATCGCAGCCGTGACATTATCAGCAGCCGCTGGTTAAGTGAATCCAAATTTACCTTGCAAGAGCTGGCCGATCGTTATGGTGTATCGGCAGAGCGTATTCGGCAATTGGAAGCCAGTGCATTGAAAAAAATGCGGACCAATTTCGCACTGTAAAAAAAGGCTACAAGCCAACAAAAAAGCCGGTCAATGACCGGCTTTTTTTATTAACTTTTATTAACCGGTACGGTGCTTGCCGCCCGTCCATCCACCCGATGCCAATACTCTTTCGCCCATCGCGATGGGTGATTCTTCCAGTTCGGTGGCCATTGAGTCGTTCCAGCGGTTCAAAAAACCATACAGGCTGACAACGCCGAGTATTTCTACAATTTGATCATCACTCCAATGTTCACGCATGCGCTGCATTAAGGCGGCATCGACAGCATTGGGCACACTGCCAGCCGCCAATGCGTATTCCAGGGCAACGCGTTCAGCATCGCTGTATAGAGAATGGGTCTGATATTCCCAGATAGCGTCCAGTTTTTCCTGGCTGATTCCGTGAATTTTAGCTGCAACCAATGAGTGTGCTTCGCAATATTGGCAACCTACGGCACGGCTGGAAAAGTGTGCCAATAAGCGTTTAAAACCCAGATCAACTTCTCCGTCAGGTGCCATTACGCCTTTGGTCAGTTCAGCAAATCCACGGACCATCGCTGGCCGGCGTTGCATGGTCAGTAAACTATTTGGAACAAAGCCCAAAATACGTTCAAAAACAGCAAAGTGTTCGGCAAGCTCCGGTGTATGGTCGGCGGGTAGTGGTGATAAGTGCGGCATTGATCAATCCTGTGAGGTCAAAATCCAAATTATCGCATGATTTTGTGTATTAGCGTTGATCGAGGGTTTGTGATAATCGGTTTAGAAGTCTTGAAATAGTCTGTGACAAAAAAATTCTCGAAAATCAGATATACTCCGCTCGTCAGAAATATCGAATATTCTGTTTGGGGTAAGTGAATAACGCATCCGATTTTTGGGAAACCAAAAAAAGCTTTATTTATATACCGAGTCAAGGTTCATGATGAACCTTAATAGTGATGGAGAACTGATATGCGTTTATGGTTAATAGTAGCTTTTGCTACGGTTATTGGGTACGGAACTATTGGTGCAGTGCATGCACAGATTGCAGTCGATGTGGATATTGATGTTGGCGCAATCACCATACTAAGTTCATTTACAGATGTTGACGTGGTTATCCCGGATACCGCATTGGCTGCCTTGCTGACCACATCAGAACCCAATTGTGCACCCGGTACGAATTCGATTGAGTGCGATGAGCTGGGTGGTGCGGCCACCGCAACGGTTAATGGAGCGGCTCTGGAAGCTGATTTGGATATCGGCCCACAAGTACCATCGGCAACCTTTGGAGCAATTAATCTGACCTTATCCAATGTTTGGGCAGTGCGTGCTATTGGTGGCGGTTCGGCCAATACCACAGTCAGCGTGACTTTGGGAGGCAACCCATCATTGAGCAACGGGACATCTATCATTGATGTAACGGCGGCTTCAGTGGCTCCAGCAACATTTACTGACCCTGGCCTGAGCACACCACAGTTGGGTGATGTAACCCTGACCCTGGACTTTTCACAAACGACCAGTGATGGCCTGCATGATGATGGTTCGGATGCAGGTGACGAAGTGTATGTCATCGAAGTAACTGCGACTTAGCGGTCAATAATTTTCATTAGGTACACGTGATATGTCATAACCATCAGCCTGCGGCTGATGGCTGGCTTAAGTGTGGCTGTCAATGATGGATTTATCAGTATTATCTGCTGGCCAGACAGTCAGTTGCTGGCGGAAATTTGTGTTGCTGTTTGGCCTGCTGGTTGGCTCTACTGGGGCAATAGCACAATCGTTAAACACACAGCCTACGCCAGCACAATCGGTGCTTGGGTTGAGTGCGCAACAAGTTGATGTGCGATTGGACCTGATTGGTGGAACACAATACCGATTGACGCAAGTCAGCATTCACGATTTAGGCTTGGCAAGCCAACAACGACTCACTCAGTCGCCAGGAGAGGTGGTAGCCAGTGTCACCGGCAATGGTTTGTCAGCAAGTTTTAGCCTTCCTGTGCAGCCACTTGCGCCAGTCATAACCCGAAATATTGGAAGAGTTTGGAGAGTATCCAGTCCAGCAGATCAACCGGTGGGTTTCCCGCCGGTCAGCATTCGTTGGGATGATGATAAGCAGTCTATGTCAGCCAGTGATGGCGGTAATCGATTGCCTGTTAGGTTAGAGCCCGTGGTTCAAGATCATGGCTTTGATCAGGAGACTGGCATGGAATATTGGGAGGGCGGGGTGAATCTGCAAATTCCGGTGGATCAACTGCGCGGTGATGTGCGCTATTCAGGACGTTTACTCATCTTTATGGAGAATCTGTGATGTCGATCTGTTACCAGTCAAGCCATCGTTGGCGATACTGTTGCCGTGTGTTGTTATGGTGCTTGGTGCTGACTGGGCAGGTAGCCTTGGCGCAAATTGGAATCAGCCCACAGTATTATGATATTGCACTGGAAGATGGCAAGAAAAGCCATAATTTCCGGCTGTTTAATCTGGGGGATGCGGATGTTGAAATACAGGTATCGGTAGCCAACTGGTCGATGGATGATAGCAACCGGGCACAGATTGTCCCCAGTTCTCCACAATCACTGGATCAATGGATGATCATCAATCCATTGCGATTTACTATTCCCGCTGGCCAATCTCAAGCGGTTAGGTTTGCCATACGTCCAGCGCTGGTGCTTGATGAAGGTGAGCACCGAGCAATGGTGTATTTTGATGAAGTACTGCCACCTGATACAGCGCCGGGGCAGGCCAATTTACGTTCACGTTTCCGCCTGGGTGCAGCAGTATACGGTCAAATGGGCCAGGTGAGCCGCACAGCGGAGTTTGGTGGCGTAGAGCTGCGACAAAACAATGCTTTGATACGCTTGACCAATACCGGTAGTGCGAACGTCAGAATGAAGGGGCATTGGAGCTTGTGGGCAGCTGATCAATTTCCCGGGCTGGATGATGAACAAGTCATACATACACAATTAAAACAGGCAATGCCAGCCGGAATGCTGGCGGCTGGCGTGTTACCAACAACTCCGGTATTGCCCGGGGATTCACGTCAAATCGTTATGCCGTTAACCAATTTGGAAATCGACCAAGTTGCCACTTCAGCGGTTCTGGTGCTGAAGGGTACGTTGGGAGAGGGGTATTTGCATGAAGCAATTCCGGTTATTGTTCCGGGGCAAACAGCGGAGCAGTAAGTTCCACAGTATGCACGGTTCTCCAATCACCGTTTGCTGGTGGTTAGGGGTGATATGGAGCATGCTGCTCTGTATTAACTGCCAGGCAGCGATGACGTTGACTGCAGACACTACATGGGCCGGACAGACACCTGAGATCATGCTGGCTGGCGTGATCGTCAATAAAACCGATACCGGTAACGCAGTACTATTGGCTGTACTGCCAGCTGATGGCATGGTTGCAGTAAAGCTGAATGATTTTTGCCAGGCGGTTAGCATTGGTCTGGAGTCTGGCGACAGGCAGGAAACACTGATGACGCCAATCGGCCATGCAGTGATACCGCATAACCAATTGCTGTGGCTGAATGATAGCTGGTATGTGTCTTTGCCTGTGCTTGAGAAACACCTGTTTAGTAAGTTGGGTTTTAGCGCAGCCGAATTGGCGATTATGTTTAAACCTGCCTGGCCATATCTGGCCATTCCGGCAGAGGCAAAAATTATCCAGCCACAGACCCGGTTACCATTAGGGGGTATTAGAGCACCGAAAGTATCACTGTCTCGCTTTCGTACGGAGCTGCAATATCAGTTTCGAGACCCCCAGGACACCACGTTTTCCACAACCGATGTGGGTGGTACAGCCTTTGGGGGACTATGGCAGGCTCGTTATCGTAATTACCTGGAAGGCGATGGCCGGCTAGAAGATTACACCTATTTATTGCCAGGCCGTAATCAGCGGGTATTGTTGGGTAACCAGAGTGTATCGGTGACCCCGTTATTGCGTGGTTTTGAGTTTACAGGGGCACAATATGCCTGGACCAATCAACCCGAATTGCTGCTGAATGGAAACCTGCAGGTCAATCAGTTAATTTCCAGCCCATTCAATGCAGTACAGAACATCAACGGGCAGGGCGGGCCACCAGGTGGTATCGCTGAGCTGCGTCTTGATGGCCGGGTTGTCGCACGTGAAATTGTACGGTTGGATGGCAGCTATCTGTTTCCTGAGGTAGAACTGGGCAGCTTTGGCGAGCAATTGATTGAGGTATGGTTATATCGGAACCGTAACGATAGCAGCCCGGAACAAATCATAGATCACTCACAGTTTGTCAGTAGCCAGACATTGCCGGCAGGCACTTTGCTGCAGCACGCAGGAGTGGGTATTGAGGGCAATTTAATCGAAGGTGATCAAGGTGATCAGGGTCTCGCGGGGTTTTATCAGGCTCGTTATGCACCTACCGATAGCCTGGTATTTGATGTGGCTTATCAAGGTGCTCGAGATGAACATGCTGGTGCGGTCAATGCTTTGGCCAGTTTGGGACGTTATGGCGGTTTGGTGGAAGCAGGTGTGGCCAGTGACGGTGATAGCCAAGCCTGGTCAGCAGAAATACAAAACCAGATCGGCGGCTGGTTTTGGCGTGGTGCATTGCGGCATGAAGATGGTGGTTTCCTGGATCGTGTACAGGACTTCGATAATCGTTTTATAGAGGCCGGTTATGGTGTTGGCCGCAGCTTGCAGGTATCCATTATTGCCCGAGACCTGGACGATGAATTGCGTGATTTTGCCTATGTTCTGCCAACAGTAAGCTGGCGGCCCAGCAGCAGTTTTTCATTGCGTCTGCGCCCCGATTTTGAAGGTGACTACACCCTGACCAGTTTTTGGAGCATTACCCCCCGGCAAAGGTTTTTTGCCAGCCTTAACGAAGAACTCAGCACTGCCCGTTGGGATTATGAAACCGGTGAGCGGCGACGGCTTTCGGTGCAAGGCGTGCATCGTGAAGGCAGTGGCAGCAGTGTTGGCGTAGTTTGGCAGCAGTTTCGCACCGGAGTGCGCGAACTGGGCTGGGGTGCGGGCCTGTTTTATGGCAGTGGTAGCGCCGGGTTCCTGGCGCAGATGGAATACGAATGGACGCCAGGTTTTTATACCCGGGCAGAAATTTTTCGTGATCCACTCAACCAGGTCAATGGCAGCACAGATACGGTGTACACACTTTCCACAGTGATTGATCTTGCATTGTTCAATGGAGGCGTGGCACGAGGGAATTTCCGGCGTGAGCTGCTGAATGCAGGTGCGGTTGCCGGCAGTTTGAAGATCCCTGGTGATTATTTCAACGGAGACCTGGCTGGCATCGGCATATTGATTGATGGTCAATTGCGTGGGCGTACCCAAGTCGGTGGCGATTATGCAATACAGACTTTGCCGCCGGGTATCTATCAGGTGCGATTGGACATCGGTGAGTTACCACTGGAGTTAACGCCGGTTAATCAGGTGTTTTGGGCTGAAGTTGATGGTGGCGCTTTGACCCAGGTCGACTTTGAACTACAGCTTCAATTGGGTTTTGCCGGGCAGGTAACAGATGCACACGGGCAGCCATTGGCGCAGGTTGTTGTAGAAATCACACCAGTTAATGGTGGTGATGCGATACGGGTTGAAACCAATCAGTTCGGTTATTACCGGATAGACGGATTGTCACCGGGTAAATACCTGGCAGCAATCATCAGCAAGATGGATCAGCCTCAAGCGGATGATATCGGCAGAAACCCTGTTACTAAAAACGTGCGGGCAGTCGAATTGGTTAATCAGTTTTTATTTACCCAGGATATTCGGCTATAGGCAGCGTGCTGAACTGAATGGTGAGGGATATTGAAATGATAATTTGTAGGCGATTGTTGATCGATAGACAGGCATGGTGTGGGTTAACCCTGATGCTGGTTGGTAACCTGGGCTTCACACAAACCACCCCCAACAATGGCAGTTTTGAAAATGGTCTGACTGACTGGACACTGGCTGGAATTATGCGAGCGGAAAGTTTGGCCAGTGCCAATTTTAATCCTGCAATTGATGCCACCGATGGTTCGCGTGTGGGTTTTTTATCGAATGGGCCGGGCAATGCACCTGGAGGTGGGGCGCAACAGCTTGATGGTAATGCAGTGAATGATTTCGATGCCAGTATGTTGCGTACCAATCTCAGCTTTAATCTGTTTCCGGCAATGCTGCGATTTGACTGGAACTTTTTTTCAACAGAGCAAAACCAGGCGGCTTTCTTCGATGATTTTTTTGCCGTTTTAATCGATGACAACATCGTCTTTGGTCGCAGTGCGGCTAAAGCAGTGCCTGGTGTTTCACCACTGGCTGATGCACCTGCCGGTCCAGCCGGAGCACAAATGGTCAACAGCCCCGGGGTAACTGATGGCACTTTTTCCAATTTTCAGTTTGCTGGCTGGCAGAGTGAATGTATTGGCATAGCCAATGCAATGCCTGGTCAGAATGACTTTCAGTTGGATCTGCTGGTGGCAGACCAGGGCGATGCAGGCTTTGATACTGGTGTGGCCTTTGACAATATCCGTGTGGATTCAGCCTGTGGAGACCCTGGTGATGTGACGTTGACGCAGGTAACCAACTCGTCAACAACTCAAGTTGAGCAAAAAGATGGCACATTTATCGCCCGGCCTGCTGTTAACCGGGCAGTGGTTGCTGATGCTGATGGCAGCACTATCGGCTTTATTGCCCAGGGTGATTTTGCTGGCAACAATCCCAGCTTTCTGGAGCAGGTATTTGTGTTCGAGAATGGTCTATTGCAGCGTAGTACAGTGCTCACTGGTGATGAAGTGCAAAATATGGATATCAGTCCAAATGGCCGTTGGATTGTCTTCGCAGCGCGGCAGAATGCTGCCGATAACCTGGAGATCTTCAGGTTGGATAACAACAATGGCAACCTGCTAACAATTACCACAACCACCGATTGTGACAATACCAACCCTACAGTAAATGCCAATGGGCGCAGAATCGGTTTTTTATCCACTTGCGGTAACGAGATAGCCGCTGGATTTAATGCCGATGGTAACCGTGAAGTAGTGATCTGGAACAATGGTAGTTTTGTCCCATTAGAAACCACCGGTTGTAGTAGTTTCCGTCCTGCAACGCGCACCAACAATAATGGTCAGCATATTGCTTTTGCTTCCGATTGTGATTTGATTGGCGACAACGCTGACGGGAATATTGAGATATACCGTTTAAACCGCACCAATATGACCATCGATCAGATCACCGACACCACTGGAGTAACCAATCTGGATAGCGTTGATATTAATAACGCTGGCAATTTGGTGGCGTATATTAGTACCGATATTGCCGGTAATCGGGTGATTCAATTGTGGGATGCCAATACCGGCTCCGCACAATTGATCGGTAACAGTACACTTAATCCGGTGATTGCTTTGAATATGCAACCTGTAGCAACACCGACAGCCATTAGCTTTGAACGACTGGATATTTTTACCGGTGAGGTGATTGCAGCACAGGTGGATATCAACAGTCAGGTGATCACCGAGGTGGCTCGTGGGCTTAGTATTTCCGGTACTGCCGCCAGTGTTAATGCCGGGGTTCCTATTGTTCATATCGCTGCCGGCGATGACTTGATCGGTCTAAATAGTGACGTCAACCCGGAAATATTTAGCGGGAGGGTGGAATAATGCGTTACCTCATTAGCCTATTGACGGTGATGTTTTGCCTGAGTAATGCCGGTGCACAGCGCAGTATCAGTTTTTCTGGCGATACTTTCGGTTACCAAAACAGTACAAGCTGTGATTTGACTGCCATTGATATCAGTACCAGTGGACAAGCGCTGGTTTTTACTGATGCCAATGGTATGCCTGTTAGTGATGATGGCGCTGCAGTGGTGTTGTTGCCGTCCCCGGTTGAGTTTTACCAGCAGCAATACAATCGCTTACTGGTTTCCAGCAATGGTTATGTGACGTTTGCCAATAATGACAGCGCAGACAATGGCATGGATTTTAGTAATGACTGTCCATTACCGGCGGTGCCAGATAACGGTGCATCGGAGCTGGCACGAATTGCGATACTACATGATGATCTTGAGGGCGTCAGTCCACAGGCCGAGGTCTATCAGCAGTTTATGACGCCTTGTCCACGGCCAGGTCTATTGGCAGATGAAGGTTGCCAAATTGTGCAATGGCAGAACTGGAGTTACCGAGGTCAATCGGGGCAGGGTGATGTGATATTCCAGTTGTTGCTGTATCCGGCAGGTCGTCAGATTGTAATGCAATACCCCGGGAGCAATCACACGACTGTTTCAGCCACTATTGGCCTACAGTCCAGTGCTGCATTTTCGGCGTTTAATCAGGGCTGTAATCAGCCACAAATCATTCCGACCAGCGGCGCCATTTGTCTGGATCACCCGTTAGAGGCAGAGGTTTTATCCCGTTATGGTTTTGAGCCGTTTAGCTTGCAGTGATTTAATAGCCATAACCCAATAACCCGACAGTTTTTGCTGTCGGGTTAACGGTTTCAGGGTTGGCCTGATGGAAGTCGGCGGTTAATGAGAGTTAATGCTGATAGCGCCTACGAGGCGGATCAAACATAGCTGCATCAATAATTGACCACAGGTGGATGATCCAGCCCAGTAATATCACCCAAAGCACTGCTGCCAGGACAAACATAAATCCGGCGAGTATCCAGCGGCCTTGAAGTAATTGGCCTAGTCCAGGAATAAAGAAACTGGCCAAAGCAGCGATAACATTGCCTGTTGATCCTTGTCCCATATCAATCCTCCTATGTGAATGTAACAATTAATGCAATTTTCATGCCAAAAACAACAAAATCTATTCACAAAATTTAGGGCACTTAACGCCTGGAAAGCGGCGTTGGTGTATGTTTTTTACTAAAAGCTGGTAAAAATGACCAAATTTCAAACATCGCCCAGGTAAGCTTATTGTTCTGATTGTGGCTCCGGATCCCTGGATGGTTGCGGCTCTACATAGCCTGGATGGTAACGAGCCAGACGGTTTTTGTTTTCCCTGCCACCTTTTTCTTTTCCACAAAGCCGTGTTTGCATGACTGTTGCTTCAAAATTACTGTTGGGCAACAATGTGTGACCACGCGCACAAAGTACCGTGCCGTCGGCCAGTACAGTGCGGGTTTCAGGCGTGCCATCTGCACTTTGCCAGCGCTCAACAGTCGCTGGTCCGGTATAGGTTAACGGTTCCAGAAGAGCAGGTTGTTCAACGCCTGCAAGTGGAAGTGCATCTTGTGTCCAGTTGCTGGGCAATTCGCTGGTTGTCTGATTGGGTGTTTCACCAGGTTGACGAATAGAGGCCAGTACCTGACGTCTGAGTACTGTGGAGTCGATATTGGGACTTGTCTGAGAGGGTTCGATATTGGCAGGCGTTGTGGCCACCGGCTCTTCAGTATTCGCTAAAACCGTTTCAGGCGGTGCAGTTGTTTCTGGTGTGACGGGGTTTGAATCTGCTGGTGCAGGAGAATCGTCCGGTATTTCTGGGATAGTTGGCGGTGCCGCTAGATCGGGCGCTGGTACAGTGCTATCCAGAGTGATATCAAAAGTCGTCACTGATAAGGTTTTATCCTGAGTCTCCCATAAGTTCAGTTGCAGACCTCCGAGGAACCACCAATGCACCAAAACTGATATCACCAGCGCACTAGCAACCAGGTAATGTTTTTTAGGTGTTGCGGTGAGTTTGGCCAACGGCACCATTGATTATCAACCCATGATCAGGCTACATCATATCAAGCCTATGCTAAAAGCATGTTAGCCAATGCTTAATAAACAGTATAAAAAGTATCGAGTAAGGCAAGTTGGCTCAAAGATCTACTAATCGATAGAGACAGTACAATCCTGCCGCTGCCTGCTATACTTAAATGCTTTGAATTCGAAGCCTGACGATTTTCTGCATGAAGCGGTTGATGTCGGGTTTTATTGACTTAAGAACAAGGAGCTTGCATGGCTTATCAGCATATCAAACTGCCCGAATCGGGCGAAAAAGTCCGTGTTGTTGACAACAAACTTCACGTGCCCGACCAACCGATCCTGGGCTTTATTGAAGGTGATGGGATTGGTCCGGACATCACCAATGCCTGTTTACGGGTATGGGATGCCGCTGTTGCCAAAGCTTATGGTGGTCATCGCAAAGTTCATTGGGCAGAACTGTATCTGGGCGAAAAGGCCGCCGGTATTTATGACGGTGATTACTTTCCACAGGAAACGCTCGATGCGATTGAAGATATTCTGGTTGCCATTAAAGGCCCACTGACCACCCCCGTAGGTGGCGGTTTCCGTTCTTTGAATGTTTCATTGCGCCAAACCCTCGATTTGTATGCTTGTGTGCGCCCGGTGAAATATTACAACGGTGTGCCATCGCCATTGCGCAAGCCCGAAGAAATCGATGTGGTGATTTTCCGTGAAAATACAGAGGATGTTTACGCGGGTCTGGAATACAAATCCGGTAGCGATGAAAACAAAAAGCTGGCTAAATTCCTGCGTGAAGAAATGGGCGCTAACTTTTTTGAGGATGCTGGTCTGGGGATCAAACCGATTTCAGAGTTTGGTTCAAAGCGCCTGGTGCGTAAAGCCATCCAGTTTGCAATTGATAACAACCGTGAAAGTGTCACGTTGGTACACAAAGGCAATATCATGAAATTTACCGAAGGTGCATTCCGTGCCTGGGGTTATGAAGTTGCCGCCCAAGAGTTTGGCGAGTACACCATCACTGAAGATGAGGTTTGGGAAAAACACGGTGGTAAAGCGCCGGAAGGTAAGATCGTCATCAAAGATCGCATTGCTGACATCATGTTCCAGTTGATGCAGTTACGCCCGGGTGAATTTGATGTACTGGCAACCATGAATCTGAATGGCGATTATTTATCGGATGCTTTGGCTGCAGAAGTGGGCGGTATCGGTATCGCGCCGGGGGCCAATATTGCTGATCATGTCGGTGTGTTCGAAGCCACTCATGGCACCGCACCTAAATATGCGGGCCAGGACAAAGTGAACCCCAGCTCACTGCTGTTTTCTGGGGTGATGATGTTTGAGTACATCCATTGGAGCGAAGTAGGACAACTGATCGAGCGTGCGTTTGAAAAAGTGATTGACCAGAAAGTGGTGACCTATGACTTTGCGCGTTTGCTGGATAATGCCACCACGGTGTCTACCAGTGGGTTTGCTGATCATCTGATTGATGCCATCAACAACGCCTAGATCGATCAACTCTCAATCGGCTTTGTTGTCACCGGTCGCCGCGACCGGTGATTTTTCCGCTGAGAGCGCGTTTGCACTGGCGCAGCAGGCATTGCAAGAGTGTGATCCTGTCAAAAAAGCCCATAACTGCCAGCATCTATGGTCAGTGATTGTCGATCAGGCCATAACACTAAAACCATTAAAGCATGCTGGTGTGCCAATACAACCTGGGCGTCCTGTAAAACCGGAGCTGGTACCACCTGGTCAGGTTGCGCGTCGTCGCCTGGGTAGCCAGGAAGGCCGTGCAGCCCTCATCCATGCCATTGCACATATTGAGTTCAATGCGATTAATCTGGCACTGGATGCCACTCTGCGTTTTCCACAGATGCCTGCAGTGTTTTATCGTGATTGGCTTAGTGTTGCCGCGGACGAAGCCAAACATTTTTTGTTACTGGCTGAGCGTCTGCGACAACTTGGCTATCAATATGGTGACTTTTCTGCGCACAATGGTTTATGGGAAATGGCAGAAAAAACCGCCCACGATGTTTTAATTCGCATGGCATTGGTACCACGTGTGCTGGAAGCGCGTGGTTTGGATGTAACGCCAGGAATGATTCAGCGATTACAATCAGTCGGTGATCATGACACCGTGACCATCTTGAAGATTATTCTGCATGAAGAAGAACGGCATGTAGAAGTAGGTAGCCATTGGTTTCGCTACTGTTGTGAACTACGCGGTATGGAATCTGATGCGACGTTTGAAGCATTACTGGAACAATATTATCAAGGACAAATCAAACTACCATTGAATGAACCGGCCCGGCGTCGTGCTTTGTTTTCTGACAGTGAAATTAAAATGCTGCATGCTGCTGCCAATAGCCGGTAACAGGCCCTAATTTGAATCCTGATCAGCAGACAATCGATAAACGCATCTGGGAGGTCGTTGCAGCCATTCCTAAAGGACAGGTGATGAGCTATGGTGCGGTAGCCAGAGCGGCGGGTTTGCCACGAGCACCAAGACGGGTCAGCCCAGCATTGAATCGTGCACCAAAAAGCCTGCAACTGCCATGGCAAAGGGTGGTTGGTGCGAATGGGCGAATAGCTTTCCCGCTGGAATCGGATGCCTATCAGCGCCAGCGCAAATTACTGGAACATGAAGGCGTGGTATTTAAAGGCAAACACATTGACAGTGCCTACTTGCAAACGATGGGGCAAAGCAGTGGTGATTTGGATGCCCAGTTATGGGGTATCCAACTTTAAAGTACCAATGCCAGCGTTTGCCGCATTTTATTCGCTGGTAGCGGTCGAAGTAACGAGTCATGTGACAGTGCCGGCTGACGATCCAATGGAATGTATATCTGGGTAAATAAGCCCGGAAATTAGTTTGGAATAGTGTATGTATCAATATTTGAAAATATTAGGGCTAATAGCGATTCTTCAGTATGTTGCCGGAATAGCCATTAGCTTTGCTCAGGATGAACACAGTGAAATGTTTTCCCAGCAAAAATCTGGTTTATTTGTTATTGAAGTTACTGATAAAGCCAGTAGCAATAAAAATATTATAGGTAGCGGCTTTTTAATCTCAAGCCAGGGCTTGCTGGCGACCAATTATCATGTGGTATCAGCCCATGTTTTGAATCCGGATAGTTACAATCTGGAATACAAAGATGTGGATGATAACCGAGGTGACCTGGAAGTTGTCGCAGTGGATGTGGTCAATGATCTGGCTTTGGTCAGAATGGTTGAAACTGAGCCACAGTATTTGAGTGAGTTATGGAAGTTTGATCTGACCCGGCAACGGCCAGAGCAAGGTGCGCCGGTAATGGCAATGGGCAACCCTTATGATATCGGAATTAGTATTGTCCCTGGTGTCTACAATGGTGAATTGAAAAAGAGCTTCCAGAAGAATATTCACTTCACCGGTGCCTTGAACCCTGGAATGAGTGGTGGCCCGGCAGTGGACGAGCGGGGCAAAGTGATTGGTATCAATGTGGCCGGAGCAGGTAACTCCGTCAGCTTTCTGGTGCCTGTGCACTATTTGATTGCATTGGTGCAACGCTACCGTAGAAATGACGGGATTGCCTATTCGAATATGCAGGAACAAATTAATGCAGACCTGGTGGACTATCAGGAGCGCCTGGTGGATGATTTGCTGCAGGGCGATTGGGAACTGACCGAGTTCGGGCCATTAATGATTCCGACCACAGTCAGACCTTACGTGGATTGCAGTGGCAGTACCTCCGATACCAATGATGATCTTTTGTATGAACAACATACCTCAGATTGTGGCGTGCATGATCGTATTTATCTATCGCATCGCCTGGATACTGGCATGCTGGAAATTGATTACGGTTGGTATGTGAGTGATGAGCTGAACCAGATACAGTTTTACAATCTATTTGAGACGGCCAATTTTATTCCTTTCAACCGGGCAACCAGTGATGATGTTACCGAGTTTCGCTGCCATGAAGATATCACCCGTTTTGATTGGCTGGATGATGTGCCTTTTAAGTCCACGTATTGCGTGCGTACTTATATCGACTATGAAGGTTTACACGATATTTTATATTCAGCCAAAAGCCTGTTGAACCGCAGCGAAGGGGTATACATGCATTACACCATGGCGGGTGTGACCAGCAACAAAGCTCAGCAGTTTCATCAGCAATTTATCAGGTCTGTGCAATGGAAATAGTGATCGAACAATTGGGCACAACGCATAATGTGCTTGATCGGCAAAAATTTACCGGCAATGACATCAGCATTGGCAGAGCTTACAGCAACGATCTGATATTGACTGATGAGCATATTGATGAACAGCATGCACGGTTGTACCAGGATATCGAAGGCGATTGGTGGATTGTCGATAACGACAGTTTAAATGGTATTAAGCAGCTTAAAAGTAAGAGCCGTTTAAGCAAGCAGCGGGTGAACAGCGGTGATATTTTTATTATTGGCCGCAACAAAATCCGTGTGCTGTTTGGTAATCATCCTGTAGCCGCCACAGTAAAAATTCGCTTTACCGAGGTTTTTTTGCTGTGGTTAGGCCGGTTGCCAGTATTGGCCATGCTGGTGGTCGGGTATATTCTCATTAAGGGATTGGATATTTATTTAAGTACCAGTACCGAACTGCAGTGGAGCTCGGTTGTCAGCAATAATTTGCAATCAGCGATAGTTTTTGTCGCTCTGGCTGTATTCGTTTATTTATTATCAATATTATTTAAGCGTGGTGGCAATTTTCTATCGCATCTTGGGGTTTTGATTCTGGTTTTTTTCGTATCAGAATTGTTCAGCTTTTTAATTGAGTTATTGAAATTTAATACCAGCAGTTCACTGGATACCTTGACCGAATTTTTGGATTCAGCCAGTGGCCATTTTGTACTGTTTTTGTATTTATGGTGCATTTTGTATTTGGCATTTCATATTTCATTAAAACGGCGCACCATTATCTGTGTGGTATTGGTCGGTGTGTTTGTTGGTATTGAACTGCTTAACCGTGAAACCCTGCAAGATTTTTTTGCAGAAACCGTGCGCAGTGATCAATCGTTAATGCCGCCGGCTTTTCTGCTAAAAACGCCACCATCATCCGATCAGCATTTCGAGCAGGCATTCACACTGTTTGATCAGGCAGCTGAGGACAAACGGCAACGACAGGAAACGGACGATCACTCCGATAGAAAGATTGATGTGGATAGCGACACTGTTCAGATCGAATAATCCGGTTGCATGTGTAATTGATAATGCAGGTTAAGCTGCCGTCGACGAGACTGTTACCAGGGCTGTTGGTGGCCAGTGGTGTGGCATTGGTGGCCTGGTTTGTTGCCAGCCATTATGGTGGCCCGCAGTTGTTGTACGCCTTGCTAATGGGCATGGCATTTCATCATCTATCAGCGTTGCCACGCTACCAGGCTGGTATTCAGTTCGCCTCGCGCAATATTCTGCGGATTGGGGTGGCGCTACTGGGTATTCGAATCACTTTTGCACAAATTATGGCTTTGGGTTATCAGCCGCCTTTGCTGGTTATACTGGGTGTGCCATTAACCATTCTATTTGCACTTTGGTTATCCAAATTTTTGGGCCTGACGCGTAATTTTGGTCTGCTAACAGGAGGGTCAGTGGCCATCTGCGGTGCTTCTGCAGCGATTGCGGTTTCCTGCGTCTTGCCACGGGATGGAAAAAGTGAAGACCAACTGGTTTTTGCCGTGGTTGCTGTAACCACTTTAAGCACAATAGCCATGATCGTTTATCCCATTATCAGTCAATTACTGGATTTCGATGCGGTGACAGCCGGCATTTTTCTCGGCGGTACTATTCACGATGTGGCACAGGTTGTTGGAGCAGGTTACCTGTTGGGTGAACAAGCAGGCAATACCGCAACCTTTACCAAACTTTTGCGTGTGGCCATGTTGGTACCTGTGGTGATGGTGATTACCTTATGGTTGGCAACTGATAAACAAGATTGCACCGATGACAGTGCCGATCACGCTGCTGGCAGACCACCTTTGCTGCCAATGTTTTTGGTGGTGTTTTTACTGCTGGTGGTGATCAATAGTGTGGGTTGGGTGCCGACCGCTATCCAAAGCTGGGGGGTACAATTGTCCAATGCTTGCCTGGTAACAGCCATTGCGGCGATTGGTATTAAAGCCAGTGTTGCAGACCTGGCAGCAATGGGTTGGAAGCCATTACTGTTGATGGTAGGTGAAACACTGTTTCTGGGGGTTTTTGTTATGCTCGGGCTACTGTTGGTATAAATAGCGCTGATTTTTTGGGAGCTTTCTAATGAATAAGACAATATTAATGCTGATCATCGCAGGCGTTTTAGGGTTGATTGGTGTGGTTCCTGAGCGTGTTGCCGCCCATAACGATACGACAACGCAGTCAAGTGCATTTAACCAGTTGCTGGATGATTATTGGCAAAACGAACTGGTTGAGTACCCCGTGGCAGCGACCTATGCTGGTGTGGATGATTTCAATGATCGGTTATCTTCAATTGCGCCAGCTGATCATCAACGTCGAGCTGAACAAACCAGGGCGTTTCAACAACGTTTACAGGCCATTGATGACGAACAGCTAAGCCAAGCTGAACGTGTCAGCTACCAAGTGTTGGACTTTGTGCTTAAACACGATGTGATACTCAGCCAGTTTAATGCGTATCGCATCCCCATTTTGAGTGACAGTGGGTTTCACACCAGTTTTAATGGCGCAGCCAAGGCAACGCCATTGAGGAACCTGCAAGATTATGAGAACTACCTTAAACGTTTGCAGGCATTGCCTGGCTGGCTGCAGCAAAATGTCAGCAACATGCGTCTGGGGCTTAAAGATGGCTTCACCCAGCCCAAAGCCATTCTGGATAATATGCGTCCAACTTTTGCTGCGCAGGTGACTGAAACCGCAGACACACACCCGCTCTATCAACCATTTGTGAACATACCGGCAAGCATTCCCAAGGCATCGGCTGAACGGTTGCGCCAACAGGCCCGGCAAGTGCTTGAAGGGCAGGTTATTCCCAAGTTTTCTGAGGTCAATGAATTCTTCTTAAAGGAGTATATTCCCGCAGCGCGAGAAACTTTGGGGGCTTATCAGTTACCAGATGGTGAGGCCTATTATCAGGCGCTGGTTCGGTATTTTACTACCCTGGATGATGCAACACCGGACTCTATTCATCAGCTTGGCTTGCAGGAAGTCGCGCGGATCCGCTCGGAAATGGATGAGATTATTGAGCAAATAGAGTTTGAGGGCAGTTTTGCAGATTTTCTCGATTTTATGCGCACCGATCCGCAGTTTTATGTGGACGAACCCGAAGACCTGTTGAAAGAGGCTGCCTGGCTGGCCAAACAGATTGACGGGGTGATGCCCAAGTTTTTCGGTAAGTTGCCACGTCAGCCTTATGGTGTTGAGGCGGTACCAGCCGATCTGGCACCCAACTATACGACCGGTCGCTACAACGGTGCACCACTGGGGGGGGATCGTGGAGGCTATTATTGGGTGAACACTTTTGCCCTGGACAAACGCCCGCTGTACAACCTGCCAGCATTGACCTTGCATGAAGGTGTGCCCGGGCATCATCACCAAAGCGCATTGGGTAAAGAGGCTGTAGGCGTGCCGGAATTTCGCAAACGCTTATATCCCCATGCCTTTGGTGAAGGCTGGGGTTTGTATTCTGAAAAACTCGGCATTGAGATGGGTATTTATAAAACCCCGTATGAAAACTTCGGTCGTTTGACCTATGAGATGTGGCGTGCCTGTCGTTTGGTGATTGATACCGGTATCCACGCCAAAGGCTGGACCCGCAAGCAGGCACAAGACTATTTGGCCAATAACACGGCATTGTCTTTATTGAATGTCAGAACCGAAGTGGACCGTTATATCTCGTGGCCTGGTCAGGCGCTGGCTTATAAAATGGGTGAGTTAACCATTCTGGAATTAAGGGCACAAGCCGAGCAAGCCCTGGGTGATCAATTTGATATCCGCACCTTTCACGATGCGATACTGGCTGAGGGAGGCGTTCCTTTGGAAGTGTTGCGTAGCCAGATTCAAAAATACATTGAAGACAATCGGTAGGCTTTAACGACTGAGTGGTTTGTGAGCCTACTTGGCCAGCTCTGCCAATAATTCTGTCTGATGCTCCTGCTGTAAAGGTTCAATGATCTGTTGCAGGCTGCCTGCCAATATTTCGTCAAGCTTGTACAAGGTCAGGTTAATGCGATGATCTGTTATCCGCCCCTGCGGATAATTGTAAGTACGAATACGCTGGGAACGATCGCCACTGCCAACCTGTAGTTTGCGGTCTTGGGCTTGTTCCTGGCGTTGTTGTTCCTGCTCGATTTCCAGCATACGTGCTGACAAAAGGCTCATCGCTTTGGCGCGATTTTTATGTTGCGAACGCTCATCCTGACACTCCACTACAATGCCAGAAGGCAGGTGAGTAATGCGTACTGCCGAATCGGTTTTATTGACATGCTGACCACCGGCGCCGGATGCACGATAAGTGTCGATACGCAGATCCGCCGGGTTAATATCAATGTTATCCACTGAGTCAACCTCTGGCAAAATGGCAACGGTGCAGGCCGAAGTATGAATGCGGCCCTGAGATTCGGTTTCGGGTACACGTTGTACTCGGTGAGTACCGGATTCAAATTTCAAATGGGAATAGGCAGCCTGACCTTTGACCAGTGCAATGACCTCCTTAAAGCCTCCATGTTCACCATCGCTCTGACTGATCAACTCGATACTCCAGCCCTTGGTTTCCGCATAACGCAAATACATGCGAAATAAATCACCGGCAAAAATCGCTGCTTCATCACCACCGGTTCCGGCACGAACCTCCAGATACACATTGCGCTCATCATTAGGGTCTTTGGGTAGTAGCAAAACCTGCAGCTGGTGTTCCAGTGCCTCCAGTTTGTTCTGGTTTAGCTCGATTTCATCTTTGGCCATTGCCTGCATGTCAGCATCGTTGCTGTCGAGCATTTCCTTGGCGGTATCCAAATCGGCATTGGCCTGTTGCCATTGCTGATAGACGTTGACGACGGGCTCCAGTTGGCCATATTCCCGGGATAAAGCCTGAAAATGCTGACTGTTATTGGCGGCATCTGGCTCGGCCATCAGCATGGTCACTTCCTGCATGCGCTCACTGACCTGCTCCAGGCGCGCTTGAATGTTATTCAGCATGACGTCGAATACCCTTTGGGTCAGCGTGGTTTTCGGTGATTGCATCATCACAACTGTCTTGTGACGGCTCTGCGGTAACAGGTTCTGAGTCTGCGTCCGCTGATTGTTCTTCATCCATAAACAAATTTTGCAGCAGGCGGGCTTGTTCAATATCGCCTTGTACAATCGCGGCCCGTAACTTGGTGGTGGGCAGGTGTAACAGGCGACGAGATAACTGATGAGCCAGCTGTTCAATGACAGCATCCGGTGACTGGCCGTTGCGTAATTGTTGCCGGGCGTGATTCAAAACTTGCTCTGCATGACCATGAGCTTGTTGACGCAGGCGTCGTAGCATGGATGACGACTTACGCAGATTGAGCCATTGATTAAAAGCATCGGCTTCGCGGGCAATAATTTGTTCGGCTTCTGTGGCTGCCGCAGCACGCTGACGACGGTTGCTTTCCAGAACACTGGTTAAATCATCAATACTGTATAGGTAGACATCCCGCAGGCGGCGGATTTTGGGGTCAATATCCCGGGGTACAGCAATATCCACCATCAGCATTGGCTGGTGGCGGCGTTGTTTGAGCGCCTGTTTAACCATGGCTTGATCAATCAATATGGTTTGGCTGGCGGTACTGGTGATAACAATATCGGCCTGGTGCAGGTGTTCTGCTAACTGCGCCAATGACAATGCCACAGCAGCATAGGGCTTATCACTATGCTGTGCGTTGATGGTATCTGCTAATCGCTGTGCACCCTCTATGCTGCGGTTGGCAATTAAAACCTGCTTTACCGGGTGTTGGGAGAAGTGCTGTGCGCATAATTCAATCATCTCGCCGGCACCGACCAATAGCACTTTACCCGCATTCAGATCGCTAAAAATCTGTCGCGCCAAATTCAATACTGCATAAGGAATGGTGACAGGCTGCTGGCCCAGTTTGGTTTGTGTGCGAACCAGTTTGGCACAGGCAAAAGCCTGTTGAAACAGTCGATCCAGAATTGGGCCTAGGACTTTTTCCTGTGCAGTTGAGGATTCAGCGGCCAGTGCATGCGCCTGTTTGACCTGACCACCAATTTGCGGCTCACCGAGCACCAATGAATCTAGACCTGCGCTGACCCGCATTAGCTGGCTCACCGCCTGTTGACCAAAATAACGTTTAAAGCGAGCGCCGTATGATCGACTCACATGGTGCCAGTCATGCAGCCATTGCAGTAGCCCATCGGCGATGGCATTTAACTGCTCATTCTCATTAACAGCACTGTTGATATAGAGTTCCACCCGGTTGCAGGTGTTGATAATGACGGCTTCCTGTATATCGGGCAACTGACAGGCGGCATGCAATGCCTGGGGTAGCGTTTCCTGCTGGAACGCAAACTGTTCGCGGATGTCTACTGGGACATGGTGGTGGCTGATGCCAACAGCAAGAATGGCCATAATGAGCGGATACCAAAACAGCTAACGCATGCTAAGTGCGTTATTCGATGAAACTTTGCTGTGGGTTGGTGTCATCATATTTTTGCAAATTGGCCTGCTAAACCCAATAATCACTCAGTAATCTTATAAGGTATACATTTGATCGCTATCGGGTACAAACCATCAGATTTTTTATGATTCTGAGTACATTGGCTCCCGGAATCAAGTTAAATCAACTATGAAGGACTCCATGAAGTATTCCAATTATCCAATAAAAGCAGGTTTAAGGCTATTGTCGCAGTTGCCAAGTAATCGTTCTTTACTATTGGCTCTGGTTTTAACAGGGTTGCTGTTGTCAGGTTGTTCGACGCAGAAAGTCACTGATCCGGGTACACCGCATACACCGACCACTCAATCAGCCAATGAGCCGCCATTGGAGACCATTCCGCCACGAGTAGCGGAAAACATTGGCATTGATGAAACCAAAACCGACCCTGAAGTTATCGAACATATTCTGGCCGGTGAGTTTTTAGGAGGTGACGGTGATCTGCAAGGTGCTGCCGAAGAGTATGCCCAAGCTGCGGCACTGTCAGATGATGTACAAATTGCTGATCGTGCCACACGCATTGCCTTACAGGGGCAGGCCTGGGAGTTCGTTAAACTCAGCGCTAGTCGTTGGCTGGAATTAAGTGGCGGTGATAACGAAGCGTATCAGGCGCTGGCCATTGCACAGTTGCAGCTGGATGAGCAGGACGCTGTGGCTGAAACCCTTGCGCAATTGATTGGCAGTAGCGAGCCACGTTCACGTGGATGGCAATTGGCCGGTTCAGTATTGGCCAATACTGATAACGTTGAGCAGGCCAACAGCGTATTAAAAACACTGATAAACCGTGATGACCTGGGGGACAGCGCGGACAGTTTATATGGGCAAAGTGTGCTGGCATGGCGTTTGGGTGATTTACAGCGAGCCACAGACCTGGCGTTGACGGCAGCCGACAGTACCCGTCGCCTGGACATATTGGAATGGGCGGCACAACTGGCGTTTGCCGCAGATGATGCCGATGCTGCAGTGAGGACCTATCAGCGTGCATTGGAGATTGCGCCCGGTGATCGTGATTTAACTTTGGCATTGGCCGAAGTACTTAAACGTGATGGTCAACTGGATGCCGCGCTCAACATATTAAGTGGGCAGGGCAATATCACTGAAGCGGTTTATACCCGTGCTGCCTACCAATTGGAGGCTGGCAACCGCGATGCCGCCGAGGACTTGTATCAACAGCTTACCGAGATCACTGTTATCCCAGTAGGCAAGGCCGGGCTGAATGCCGCAGCGGTTGCTGAAAGCGTTGATAACCCGGCGATTGTGCATGCATTTTATACCGGCCAACTGGCTGAACAACTGGACTATAAGCAACAGGCATTGGATTGGTATAGCCAGGTTGATGGTGGTGAGTATGGTTTACCGGCTACCCTGCGCTCAGCCACATTGCTGGCCGAACTGGATCGGTTGGAAGAAGCGCAGGCAGTACTACAGCCGCTGCAAAACAGTGATGATGAAGAGACTGTGGTGACAGGTTTTATCAGTGAAAGTACTTTGCTGCAAGATGCCAATATGCCCGATTTGGCGGTACAACGGCTAACCGTTGCCCTGGGCCGGCTCTCAACCAATGTTGACCTGCTGTATGCGCGCTCATTGGCTGCTGCAGCCGATAAAAATGTAGATTTGGCTGAGCAGGATTTGCGCCGCATTATTCGCCAAGACCCCAATAATGCAGCGGCACTGAATGCGCTGGGTTATACGCTAACCGATCTAACCGACCGTCACGATGAGGCATTATCATTGATTGAAAAAGCCTTGGCTCTGAACCCGAGTGACGCATCGACACTGGATAGCATGGGTTGGGTGAAATACCGCTTGGGTGATCTGGCAGAAGCCGAAGATTTTTTGCGCAAGGCATTTGAGCTAGATGACAACCCGGAAATTGGTGCTCATCTGGGAGAAGTGTTGTGGCTGCGAGGCTCTCATGAAGAAGCGCGGGAAGTGTGGCAGCATGCTGCAGCTCAAGACCCTGAGCATTCAGTTTTGACACATACATTGGAACGCTTTGAAGTGGTGTTGTAATGACTGCTGCAGAGATTGGTCATTCGTGAAACGGCTTAATTATTTACTGGTTATTGTCATATTGCTGGCCTTGAATGCCTGTCGTGGTGTACCGGAAAGGCCGGATTCTGATACAACCTGGTTAAGTGAACGCCAGGCATTTTTCAACCAACATGCTTATTGGCAGGCGTCTGGCCGCATGGCGATTCAGGATGGTCAAAAAGGTATCAGTGTTAATTTCGACTGGATTAACAACGGTGACAGCTTTGAACTGCGTTTGCGCACCAGTGGAGGGCGCTGGGTGATGCAGGCACAGCCTGGCTATGCCGAATTGGAAGGTACGCGTATTGGTTACCTGCAAGCGGCATCGCCGGAACCTTTGGCTGAGCAGGCATTGGGGTGGTCAGTGCCGGTGTCCTATTTACAAAATTGGCTGCGTGCATTGCCCGCACCCCCTGGTGCACGCCTGCAATATGCCAATGACGGCAGTGTGCTGGAAATCAATCATGAGCAATGGCAAATTGCTTATCAGACCTATGAAACTGTATCCCCAGGTACTGGTGGGTCGCAGCAGGCGGGTATTGATAGCGATAATAACAGGGGCGCTCAGAGCGTATTATTACCAACCCGATTGAATGCCAGCAAAGCCCAGTACGCCATTAAAGTGCTGATTTCTGACTGGCAATTGTAATTTTGTCATAAAACTGTCCAAATACGGGTGCAAAAGTCTGGCTGAATGCCTATAATGCGCCACGCGTTGATTGTGATTTTGTGATTGTTTCGCCGGTCATTTGGCCTGTCGGTGCAGACACGGTAAAATCATAGATCAGCTACTGGGACGTAGCCAAGTGGTTAAGGCACGGGGTTTTGATCCCCGCATGCGTAGGTTCGAATCCTACCGTCCCAGCCATTTTCCCTTCATTCGCCCAGGTTACTAAAGGTAATGCGAGATGGCTAACAGCGGCATCATGTGCTTCACCGGGACAGCTAATCCCCAATTGGCTGAGGCCATTGTCGATAATCTGGATATGTCCATGGGCCGCGCCAATGTCTCTCGTTTCAGTGATGGAGAAATCGCTGTCGAGATTAACGAAAACGTTCGCGGTCGCGATGTATTTATCATCCAGCCTACCTGCTCCCCGAGTGCTGAAAACCTGATGGAACTGCTGATCATGACCGATGCGATCAAGCGTGCATCGGCCTCGCGAGTCACCGCAGTGATTCCCTATTTCGGCTACGCACGACAAGATCGCCGGCCGCGTTCATCACGCGTCCCCATTACTGCCAAGGTAGTGGCCAATATGATCAGTGCTGCCGGTGTTGACCGTCTGGTGACGGTTGATTTGCATGCGGATCAGATTCAGGGTTTTTTTAATATTCCGGTGGACAATGTTTATGCCTCGCCATTAACCCTGGCCGATATTTGGCAGCGGCAAATGCGCCATGATCTGATTGTGGTTGCCCCCGATGTCGGTGGGGTGGTGCGCGCTCGGGCCATCGCCAAGCGTATCGATTCAGATCTGGCGATTATCGATAAACGCCGTCCGCGTGCCAATGAAGCCACAGTCATGAATATCATTGGTGATATTGATGGCAAGTGCTGTGTATTGGTTGATGATATGGTTGATACTGCCGGTACCTTATGTGCTGCTGCCGGAGCATTAAAAGACAAGGGTGCAGTTAAAGTGGTGGCTTATTGTGTCCACCCTGTGCTTTCTGGCAAGGCCATAGACAATATCAGCAATTCCCAAATCGATGAATTGGTGGTTACCGATACCATCCCTCTTAGCGAAGCCGCAAAAGCATGCTCGCAAATCCGCCAGCACAGCGTTGCTCAGCTACTGGCCGAGACCATTCGCCGTATGGCCGAGGGTGAGTCGGTGAGTTCCTTGTATGTGGATTAACAGTTAATAGTGCAGCATTAAATTTTTAGCAAAGCGAATAATAAAACCGCTCTGTATAAGTTTAAAAAATTCACTGCAAGGTATCCTTGCACAGCATTTTTTAATTCTTTTTAATCACTGTTTCATTGCCAAAGCTTAAAACGATAACTCTGAGCTATAGGTTTTGCATTTTTTCCAATCGATATTCAATTCGATCCATAACATCGTTTAAAACATCGGGCCGTGGCAATAATGTTGCTCTAAAGTGGTGACGCGGCGTAAATGAAAAGCTGGAGCCGGGTACAATTAATACATGTTCATTCAATAACAGGCTCATGGCGAATTGATGATCATCAAATGATTCAAACAGTTCTGTTTTAACCGATGGAAAAGCATACATAGCGGCACTTGGGGGCACTAGATCCATGGTTTTGCTTTGCTTGATTCTATCGATAATCACTTGTCGACTCTCAAACAACCGACCACCTGGAGTCACCAGTTCCTGAATGCTTTGTATGCCACCAATAGCAGTTTGCACTGCCCATTGGCCTGGAACGTTGGGACATAACCTGAGTGATGAGAGTAGTTCTAAACTATCGATATAGTCTTGTGCTTGATCAACCTCTCCGGAAAATACCGCCCAGCCAACCCGAAAACCGCAGGCGCGATAGACTTTTGACAGGCCGGATAAAGTAATACACAGTGTTTTCTTAACCAATGTTGCCATGGGGGTGAAAATGGCGTCGTCATACAGTATCTGATCGTATATTTCGTCTGAAAAAATAATCAGTTGGTGGCGCTCGGCGATGTCCACTATTTGCCTTAATAAGGCAACTGGATAATTGGCGCCTGTCGGGTTATTGGGGTTAATGATGACAATCGCCCGAGTTTTGGCAGTAATGGCTGTTTCGATTTGTTTGGGGTCGGGTAAAAACTGATTATCGGCAGTACATTCATAATAGACTGGCTTGCCACCATTTAGAATAGTAGCGGCTGACCAGAGTGGGTAATCGGGTGATGGCAGCAGAACCTCATCTTGATTTTCTAAAAAACCACGCAGACAAATATCAATTAATTCACTGACACCGTTACCAATAAAAACGTGATCTACACTGATATCCGTCACACCGCGTTCTTGAAACTGCATAACAACTGCTTCTCTGGCAGGAAAAATTCCCTTTTGATGGCAGTAACCTTCGGCTTTATTCAGGTTGCGAATCATGGATTGACGCATGGCCTCGGGTGCTTTAAACCCGAACTCACCGGGGTTACCAACGTTCAATTTGATAATTTCATAACCTTCGCGTTCCATCTTCTGGGCTTGCTTGGCTAGGCTGCCTCTGATTTCATATTTGACAGCGCTCAGTTTGCTAGAGGGTTTCATTGAGTTTCGTGTTCAGAAAAGGTTGGATATTACACAATATCCAGAGCACTTATTGCATATCGGCTGGGTGAGTCGCAGTTATTGAACAGGCTAGCCCAAAATAGAGCCCTTGATCCAGGCTTTTAAGTACTAATGGGTTCGTTGATCGGCTGCATGCAATGGTTTATATTGTGGTTACCAGCCAGCTGTTTACGCATAGAATCGTCAATGCTTAAAGCAATACAATCTTTATCCATGTTTTTACTGCTTTTGCTGATTGGCAATAGCGTAATAGCAATGGATATGGACGATTTTGAAAGCCAATCGTTAGTACATACAGCGCAAGTCTGGGCGCTGGCAAAGTATCGGCACCCGCAGGTGACCAACTGTCAGACTGATTGGGATCAGGTGTTACTGGATAGTTTGTCTGCAGTGCGTGCTGCCAATTCTATTGATGAACGCTCGCAGGTATTAATGCTGATGTTGGAGCGGGCAGGTTCCATCGTACCTGTCAATGAGTTGGCGGATGCGCCAGACTGGATTGCCCAGGGGGCTTTCAGTGAAGCGTTAAAAAGGGTTTTGACGGCGGTTGCGGCCATATCGCCGAGCACACAGTGTTATGTTTCCAGAGGAACTGTCGGTGAAGCCAATTTTGACAGTGATGACGGCCTCAATGATAACCCTGCTTTTCCAAATGAGTCACAACGATTACTGGCACTGTTTCGGTTATGGGGAACGATTGAATACTTCTTCCCTTATCAAAGTTTGATTGGTCGCGACTGGTCAACTGTGTTGAAAGAGGCATTGCCTGACATCTTAAACGCCAATAGCCACCAACAGTTTCATCAGGCATTGGCACAGTTTCATGTACAGATTAATGATGGGCATTCTTACTACACATCCAGCGTTTACCCTTTACAAACTGAACCCAGGCTGCCGTTGTACGCCAAAAGCGTTGATGGCAAAACCATAGTGGTCAAAACATTGGGTAGTGCAGGGGCAATCAGGCCTGGAGATGAAATTACCGCTATCAACGGGGTACCCATTGCTGAATTGAAACAGCGTCGTGCGGCAGACAAACATGGTTCGAACCCTGTCAGTCAGGATTATTGGCTACATCGGTTGTTGTTATCTCGCAGTGTCAACGATCGAGTCACTATCGAGTTTACACGCCTCGATGGAAGCGCCGGTCAGAGCGCTGTGATCTCGGCGCCTGCCAACGAAAATTCATTGTTCCAAGCCACAGGCCCAGTGTGGCGCATAGAAAGCCCTGATAATGCCTGCCGTATTGGTGTGGTGGATATGGCTCGTTTACAGGTTAATCAGCTTGATGACATGATGACCAGTCTGGCATCCACAGATGCGATGGTTTTTGATTTGCGCAACTACCCCAATGGCACGATCTGGGGGCTGCTGGACCGTTTATTTC
Organism: Wenzhouxiangellaceae bacterium; assembly: GCA_965230265.1. Classification (GTDB taxonomy): domain Bacteria; phylum Pseudomonadota; class Gammaproteobacteria; order Xanthomonadales; family Wenzhouxiangellaceae; genus JAJFKX01. The sequence continues at coordinate 823,360 of OZ245999.1, forward strand.
CACAACCAAGGCCAGTGGCGAGTTTTGACCAGCCGGATTTCAATAACCCGGGAAGTTTTGAACGGGTCAACATCGCACTGGGGGGCAGATTGCCAAGCGGCTACACCGGCCGAGTGATGATGCTTGTCAATGAAATCACCCTCAGCCAGGCCGAATACTCGGCGATGTTGCTACAGGGTTATGGCGATACTGTCACTATTGGCAGTCAAACACAGGGGGCAGATGGCAATATCACAGCTGTTCCACTGCCGTTATCTAGCCAGGCATTTTTTAGCGGTTTGGGTGTTTTTTACCCGGATGGCAGAGCAACACAGCGCATTGGGATTGTCCCTGATATTCATGTAACCCCCAACCGTGATGATCTTATTGCCGGTCGTGATGTCGTGCTGGAAACCGCTTTGGACTGTGGTTTGCTGACAGCACCAACCCCTGCCCGCAGTGTGCCACCGGGCATGTTTTTTAATACCCGTCGTCCTGGGACCGGTATCGATATGCACCTGGCTCAGGGTCGCATGATTGCCTTGCGTTATGCGTTTGATGAAAATGGTGAACCGGAATGGATTTTGGGTTTTGGTGAGCGTGATCAAGCCACCAGTGATGTGGGTTTAAAGCGTTTTATAACCGGGGCAGCACCTGATGACGTTGCCAGTATTCGTCTAGACTTTCACAGGGGGCCATATGATGTCACTTGTGCGATTGCTGATCAGCAATCCATTATCCATTCTGTGCGTATTGAGCAGGTAACACCAGATGGTTCTACGGTCAGCTGTTTACGGCCTTTGGTGGCTGCAGCAGGAGCCGGTAACGGCATTAACCTGAGTGGTGCCTGGTATGCAGGTGAACAAGACAGGGGGTGGGCACTGAGTGTGCAGCAAAACAGCAATAGGTTAACCATAATTGCTTACTTTAATGATACACAGGGCCATCCCCGGTGGTTAGCGGGAATAGCAGAGTATTCTGGTCAAACTGAAGTAACAGTAGATATGCTGCAGATCAATGGTTATTGCGATACCTGCGAACCTGAACCTCGTAGCCGACAACCAGCAGGGCAAATCAGACTGCATGGTATTAATCGACAAGATTCCTCGCGCTTTATGCGTCTAACCATGGACTTTGAATATGTTGGCTCAGCGCCGATCCGCTGGCAGCGTGAAAATGTGATAGTGCAGCGTCTGACGCAGGCTTTGCAATAAGAATGAATATCGCTGTGATAATCACGGCACATCATTTAATTAAATAGCGCGTTAAAGTTCGAGAGTTTTTGCAATAAAGATACTTTGTGTATTGCCGCACGAAAACACCAGCAGCTAACACTGTGGGTGTGGATGGGGTATGTGCTTTTCCTTGTTCTTATTGCCTTGGAAAGTGCACTGCAGCAGTAGAAGCTTTAGCTTTAACGTTTAAATAATAAATAATCCACTTGCTCCTCATTGGTGTAGTTTAAGCGCAATAATCCACCATCAAAACTCCAGCTATCTACACTTTGTAATGCCGATAAATATTGCTGCTCGATAGTTGATATGGCTGGCGGGCAAAGTTTTCGGGTTGTTGTTAAAGGGCCAATGCTCAAAGCGGTTGCATAGTCACCAGGTTTGCTGTTTCCAGAGTAGTTGTTGCAACCACTACTGCCTGTAACGCCATGCTCAACAAATGATAAAGTGATGTTTGTTTGATCAATGCTCTGCGTGTGAGAGAGCTTTTGCAATGACCACTCGGCGCCTTGTAACGTTGCTAATGATGCTTTGCCGGTAATGGTTGTTGATGCTTCAATCAGATGACCATTATCAAATTTGAAATGCCTCGTGGCCAGTTCGCTTGGACAACAGAAAGGGTCTTCGGCGCCAACTTGTAATACATCCACCAACAGTTTTCCTTGGTCGATATAAAGGTCACGAATTTCAGTTCTGTCACCCAGACTGATAATGCCTTTTTGGACAAGTTGCAGATCGGGCTTATCCATTACAATGAGTGATTTTTGTAGACCCGTTCCGCCATAATTGACACTGATTACGCCAACAATTTCTTCCCTATTATCTCCGTCAAGATCACCGTTAGCATATAGGTAATCCATTAAAGCAGCTGAAGGCCTGCTTGCTCCCCAGGTATCATCGATGCCCTGCCAATGACCATCTACCAGTGTGATTTCTTCTCCTTCAAACAGGCCATGTAAGGTTGCATTGCGTAAACCCTCCCATTGAGGGTTTACATTGCTATTGTTTTGCTGATGAGAAGACGTGTCAACACGACTATTTTCCGTATAATCGCACGCACAAATGCTGAGTACGAATAAAAATGGTAAGTATTGGTATTTGTTATTCATTGTTAGTATCGTTATCGTCAGTGTGTTTGATTTGCAATTTTTAAGCAGTTATATAACGATTAATTAAGTTAATAACTATACTCACCTTACTTTACGGTATCTGACTTCATTATGACGGTCACCGATCTGACTGGTCACAAAGCCATGCCGGATACGATCGACATCAAAAACTGTCGAGCCTACATGTAAGCGTTCGTCATTAATATAACCTTTAATGGTGCGGTTACCGATGTCTGCTTTCACTCGGCCATTGGATTTGATAGTAATGGTTATATCAGCACCATAGGTTGGATTGTATCCTTCAAATGTTCCCACCATCCATTTTGGTACATATGATGAATGGCGTGAGCCATAGTAATTTTCATCATTATATTTATGCTTATCATCGTGAGATGAGTTGCTTGCTAAGGCACCAAGTAAAGCCGCACCGAGAATAACCCCTGCAGCTTCACCGGCGCTGGAATGGTGGTCTTCATGCTCACTGGATGCTACATTAAATTCAGCCCTACAGCCATCATCGACCCAGATACTTTTGCGGTCCCAATCCCAGGTTTTACCCTGAATGCAGCTTGATCTGGAGAGCTGTCTAGTCATGGTGATATAACCATGGTTACCCAGCTTGCATCGTTTGTGGTGGTTGTTTTTGCTTTCACAGGTGACCGTGTAATCAGCAACAGCCTGTGGTGAAAAAGTCAGAGATAAGAATGCAATACCAAAAATACATGTATAGAACTTTAACATTTAACTCTCTCCTTCTGACGACTAACCAGATTAATAAAGTTGTATCGATTTGCTTTGCTAATAATGCATATACTGAAGATTAATAAATTATAATTGTGGTCAATATATCTATGCTAGACCATTTGCTGGAAAAGACAAATTGTCCTGCTGGCGATTAATAAGAATTGTTGGAAAATGTATATTTTTTATATTATCGCACTTAATTTGTAGCGATTATCAGCGCTTTTGTCAATTGGTGCCTTTAATTTGCACTTGAGATGAAGTAAAGGCCTGCTTTTATAAATGTGTTACCAGAGAGACTGCGCTCTCTTTAGACTTTAGATAGCTTAACCTCAGTAACCTAATGATTAGTATGGTATATATTTGAAAAAACAAATCAGGAAATTGTCATGGGAGGAAGACTATTCAATAGTATAAAACTGGCTGTAAAATTTGGAATGAATTAAATAATTACAATTAAAGTATTAATATTCTTGATCTGATATAAAGCTGCAAAATCAAAGGTTGCTAAGACTATAGTGTGATGCCATTGGGAGTGACTGGTAAGTTGCCTCTTGGTTAATTTGGCTGTTATTAAATCCGAGCCGTAGAGAGTATTGATTGCACAGCAATTTGTACATAAAGCTGAGAACAACCGGTCAGCATTGTTCAAGTATAAAATATTTACCGCAGCGGCAGCGTGTGATTCTAAAGTTGTAGAGGCGCACGATGTCATCACCTATAACGAGGTCAGAGGGTAAAGTAAAGATGGTTGACTGACTGGCTTTAGTCGGTAGTTTGCAGGTCACAATTGGTCAGCAGTGATAGCTGCTTATAAGGTTTAATGTATAGCCTAATGGTCAACTGCATTGATATTTTTTAAAATGTATAACTTATGTTTCATGCACAGAAAAACGCTATTGATAAGTTATAATCTTTCCAGCTAGCCATTGGTTGGCAACTTTCATGAGTCTGATAAATATCAGCCTATAAAGGCATGCAGTCTTTTGCGTGCTGATAAAATTTTTAAGGATGAAAATTATGTATAAAAAAAGTGCTTTGAGTATTTTTTCGGTGTTATTGTTAACACCGGTTTTGGGTTATTCTCAGAATTCTGGTTTGGTCGCTAAGCAATTGGCCGGGCCTCCTTCTGAGTTCGCCAGTATGCAGCCTGCCACTGCTATGGAAACAGCAACGCATTCTAAAAGTGCATTAATACCGATTCAGTTAACCCAAAAACTAAAAGGCCAATGGTCCTGGCAGACGGATCTACCGATTGATGGCAATGGGCTTCAAGTTCTGGTGTTTTCCAATCAGTCCACGGATTGGAACGTAGATATGCGTGGTCCGACTGATCTGCGCGCGCAGTCAATCAACGCCTTGACGACAGCTGCCAGTCAAACCGATTTTGGTATCAGTGGCGAAAGCTACCCTGCAGATTATTACCGGTTCGCAGAATTACCACTGGGCCATTGGACGTTTACGATTGATGCTGCCAACCCAAAACAAACCGAAGGTTTTTTGATGATAGGCAGCGATAGTCCACAGCGGATATTGTCATACATGGCATCTGGTGAGCAGATGGTCGGTCAGCGTATTGGTTTTGTGACCTATGGTTATTCAGAAGATCAATCTGCCACCCGTATCAATAGTGCATCACTGCGGGTGACTGCGCCGAATGGACAGTTAGTTAACAGTTATCCGATGTATGACGATGGCTTACACAGTGACGGCAGAGCCAATGATGGTGTGTTTGGTGGTGACTTTTTGGCATCGGTATCGGGCAATTACAACGTGCAGGTTGTTGTTACCGGCGAAGGTGAAAATAACCTGCCATTTATCCGTACGACAGAACATTTGGTACCGGTGATTGATTCTGATTTGCAGCTCAATACCCATGCAGCCTATACCACTGAGTTGACAGATCAACGTTTGCTGGTGAATTTGAATGTTGATACCTATAACGATGCCGGCAAGTACCACGTGTATGCGGAGGTTTGGGGGCAATCGGAGCAAAACTTTAAACAAATGATTCCAGTGTCCTGGATTGGTGGCATGGTCACTGTGGACAATGGCAACCTGAGGCTGGGCCTGGATACCCGGTGGATTGCCAGAGCCGGTGCCACTGCACCTTTCCAGCTACGCAATGTGCGAATTGAAGATCCGGATCATTTTGTTCGAGTGGCAGCAGCCAAAACCATGCCATTATCAGTACCGGTATTGCCCGATAGCGCCACGCGCACATTCAATGGACACATTGATAATGAAATGCTGATGGGGCAGCAGCCTGTCAGTACAACCCGTGGTGTAGGCTCAAAACTGTTACTGGTGCATGGTTATTGTTCCAGCAATGTTTGGGGTCCGGTCAGTAACCAGTTCAGTAATGCGGCAATATTTATGGATTTTGACCAGAACCGTTCGCATGATCAGTTTGCTGTACGTATCCATAACTTCGGTAACACCTATCATTCCTACGGTATTGTTGCGCACAGTCAGGGTGGTGCTGCAGCCACACATCTGTATACCTATTACTGGAGTGGTTTGGACAATGCCACTGGTGGACGTTTGATTCAATCAGTTGGGACGCCTTATCAGGGCACTGCACTGGCGGGTAACCTGGCGGCTCTGGGCAGCATATTTGGTGTCGGTTGCGGTCGCAATACGGATTTGACCTATAGCGGAGCGGCATCATGGTTGGCGGGTATTCCTTCGTGGGCACGCAGTCAGGTCAATTATTACTCCACCTCTTTTAGAGATGTCTGGTGGCGTTATGACTATTGTCATTTGGCCACGGACTTACTGCTGAGTGATCCGGACGATGGCACCACAGAAAGAGCTTATGCTCAATTACCGGGGGCTATTAATCGTGGACATAGAACCGGTTGGTGTCATACCAGTGGTATGCGTGATCCGGCACAAACCACCGATAGCAGTCGTAACAGCACCATGAATTCCACAGCGGCTCGCTAAACAATCTTTAAACCAGACTACAGTAAAACAGGCTCGCTTTGCGGGCCTGTTTTTTTATGTCAGTAAGCAAGGTTATTGATCGCATTAAAACTTCCTTTCAAAGTGAGAATATAGACTTACCGTTTTCCTGCAGTTACTGGGTGTCAGGCTATTTTTAATAAATCCTTTTAAATCAAAAGCTTGCGAGAATTGCTCTGCTTGTTTCAATTTTTTTTGAAATCTAATGAACCTTTTTCAGGTTATTCATCACATAGGAATCGTTAGTTACATGTTGCCTATGGCAGCAGGTTTTGTGGTGTTTAATTTTTACCCGGGAGTAGGTGAGTTTCATGAAAAACCAATCATATCGTTTGAAGTTACTAATCAGCGCAACATTGGCGACTGGTAGTGGCCTGACATTGGCACAGGATTTCGATTTTGCCAATGATGGTCGCTTAACAGCGCCGATTTATCGTTACGGTGATACCGCTGGCAATGGTCAGTTCTGGGATGGGCAAGAGTTAGGTGATAACAACTTGCAGTTTCAATATACCGGCGCAGGCCAGGCAGGAACTTATATTTTTGGTATTGATGGTACTTTTACTACTCCGTCTATTAATGTGCTTAACGGCTCAAATTTTGGCAGTATTATTTTCGGTGATACCGGCGGTAACGGTCAGCTTTGGAGTCAGCAGGAACTGGCAGACAATACTTTCCAGCTTATCTACTCAGCTCAGCCCAACCCCAATGTGGCTCCAGAGTTCATCTTTTCTCCACAAGGTTTCTTCCGTGTACCTATCTTGCAGTTTGGTGATTTGGCGGGCAACAATCAATTCTGGACGCAGCAAGAGCTACAGGCTGCTGCGACTGATGTAGATAATGTTCCAGGGGGCAATACACTGCAGCTTCAATACAGTGGTGCAGGGCAGGCCGGAACATTTAATTTCGGCGTAACCGGTGTGTTTGAGACACCTATCTTGCAGTTAGCTGATGGCCCTGCAGCCAATGGCCAAATCTGGACACAGCAGGAAATTGCCGCAAATCAATTGCAGGTACTTTACTCAGCCCAGCCAAACCCGGATGTTGCTCCAGAGTTTATCTTTTCTCCTCAGGGTTTCTTCCGAGCACCTGTTCTGCAACTGGGTGATCTGGCAGGTAATGGCCAGTTTTGGACGCAGCAGGAGCTGCTGGATGCTGTGACTGCCGTTGATAATGTTCCCGGTGGCAATACTTTGCAGATTCAATACAGTGGTGCAGGGCAGGCAGGAACATTCAACTTCGGTGTGACAGGTGTATTTGAAGCGCCTATCGTGCAGGTTGCAGATACCGGTGGTAATGGTCAGGTTTGGACGCAACAAGAACTCGCCAACCAAACTTTCCAGCTTCAATACAGTGGTGCAGGGCAGGCCGGGACCTATATTTTTGGTGTTGACGGCACATTAACAACACCTGTTTTGCAGCTGGGTGATACCGGTGCAAATAATCAGTTCTGGACACAGCAGGAACTGGCCAATCAGACCTTACAGGTTCAGTATAGCGGTGCCGGGCAAGCGGGTACTTATATCTTTGGCGTGGATGGCACTTTCCTGACACCGGTTCTGCAATTGGGTGATACCGGTGGTAATGGTCAGGTTTGGGATTTGGAAGAGCTGGCCGATAATGCTTTGCAGATTCAGTACAGCGGTGCAGGTCTGGCAGGCACCTATAATTTTGGCGTCGACGGTACTTTTTTGACGCCGATTCTACAATTGGGTGATACCGGTGGTAATGGACAGTTCTGGTCGCAACAGGAGTTGGCAGATCAGACTTTCCAGTTGCAATACAGCGGTGCAGGCCAGGCGGGTACCTATAACTTTGGTGTGGATGGCACTTTCTTGACACCGATTCTGCAATTTGGTGATACCGGTGGCAACAATCAGTTCTGGGATCTGGAAGAACTGGTTGATAACTCTTTCCAAATTCAATACAGCGGCGCCGGTCAAGCCGGTACCTATAACTTTGGTACAGATGGTGTACTGGAAGTCCCAGTTCTGCAACTGGCAGATACCGGGGGCAATAACCAGATATGGAATATCGAAGAGCTGATCGATAATAATCTGGAAATCGTCTACTCCGGTAACCCTGGTCCAGAAGTCCCATCTTATATTTTCGGTGTGGATGGCACATTGACGGTACCCACCCTGGTGGAAACATCTGATGCCAAATATAAAGAAAATGTAGCGCCGCTAAATAATGCGCTGGACACCATCAATGCTCTGGAAGGTGTCAGCTTTAACTGGAAAGATTCGGGTCGTGAATCGATTGGTTTTGTTGCTCAGGACATCGAGCAGGTCGTACCGCAACTGGTACACACTGCGACCGATGGTTCCAAGGCTGTTGAGTACAGTAAATTGGTTGCTGTGCTGGTTGAAGCACTAAAAGAGCAGCAAAAAATGATTGATGCACAAACCAATGAGCTGGTTAATCTGCGCACACAGATGACATCGGTCAATGAGTTGCAGGCGCGTTTAGGGTTACTGGAGGAGTTGTTACTGATGGATAGCAACATTCAATTGACTCAGGTAAGTCAGTAATGAAATCCATCACGCATAGTAAATATCAGTCTATTGTTTTGCTGATACTGTTATCGCTGACTGCAATCACCGCATACGCTCAGTCTAATGTGGTGAACAATGGTGCAACCATTCGCTTTGATAGCAATGTCAACGTGTCTGTTGCAGGCAGTGTGATTAATGCTGCCGGCGGGTTATTGGATAACGCTGGCACCTTGACTGTTGGTGGTGACTTTACCAACAACAGTGGTGGACCAGGTTTGACTGCAGATACCGGTACTGTTGAACTGAATAGTGATAGTGATCAGGTGATCGGTGGTAGCAGTACCAGTGGTTTTAATATTCTGGATTTATCGGGTGACGGCAATAAACTGTTGGCGATTGATACCGATGTCACTGACACATTGAATTTGGCTGGTGCTGATTTGATATTGCAAAGCAATACACTTTCGGTACTGTCTTCTGACCCTGCTGCGATTAGCACCGCAGGTGGTGTCATCGTCAGTGAAACCACAGATGCGGCCAGCATTGTTAGTTGGGCAATAGACACCGCAACGGGCATATTCAATCTGCCATTTGCCACTCAAACAGGTACGCCCATCACGGTTACGGCGGCTATTAATACCCCGGCTGTCGGAGCAGGCAGTATTAATTTTGCTACTTATCCAACTGGCGTGGACAATTTGCCGTTGCCGCCGGTGGCTGTCAATCTGGATATTTTAGATGCCGTTACCGATGATGCAGATGTGGCCGTCAACCGTTTCTGGGTTGCAGACAGCCAAGGCTTTGCAACACCGCCTGGCTACACCCTTAGTGTGACCACTGATCCGGCCAATGATTTGTCGTTCAGCGGCGGTGAACTGGATGGAAATTTATCCAGTGTGCAGTTTGTTGGCGGCGATTGGGCTGATGGCAATACCGGCGTGATTCCTGCAGGAGCGGTTGCTGATGTGGCCATCACGACGGCGGGGGTGACGCCAGTGGCTATCACAGGCGTTAATGATGAGCCTTCATTCGCGATCAATGATGATGGTGGTGTGTTTGTTGGTAATCAGACAGATCCACAGACCATTGCAGGTTTTGCCAATGCCATTGATTTGGGGGCATTGGATGACATTGAGCAGGCAGCCAACTTTATTGTTGAGGTCAATGACCCTTCATTATTCACCGTGCTGCCGACAATAAGCGCTGATGGCACCTTGGATTTTGTCGCCAGCCCCTCAGCGGCTGGCAGCGACCCTGCTGAAGTAACGGTCACATTGAATGATGGTGGAGGTGTTGAGTTTGGTGGCGTTGATACCTCACTGTCACAAACATTTTTAATTTTGTTTGATGTTATCGAGGTACCGACTTTATCCACTGTTGGTTTGGGTATTTTATTTTTAATGCTACTGGTTTTGGCGAGATTTACGCCAGCAATGAAAATGAGAACGCAGAACCAATAACCATGAATGTACCAGCATTAAAGCCGGGGGCTCGTCCTCCGGTTTTTTTTTGGTCAGGTGAAAATCAAAGGGCAATGCCGTTGTGGAATAAGTTGATACACGGGTTCATGGGAGCCAGTAAAGTCTGTGTTGGAAGCAGCAAGATTGATATGGGGCTATTCATTTTCCCTCTGTATATTTAACTGTGCTTCGCCATTGGCATGATACTGAATATCAATTTTGATCGGTTGGCAGCAGACTTGACAATCTTCAATATAACCGCTTTCACCGCTTGACTGATCGATCACTATATCAATCGATTCCCAGCAATACGGACAGGTAATACTGGTCTCCTGCAGCAAGTCGTGAACAGACTCAATGATGGGTTTATCAATCATATCTGATCTATCAATAACACAATTGCTCTGCAAAGGTAATGGGCAATTGCTATGCTTGCGCTTTATTCAATCTGGGAGTTTTGGTATGTGTCGTTGGCTTGCCTATTCTGGTCCGGAAATTTACATGCACAAGCTGTTGATCAAGCCCAAACATTCGCTGTTAATGCAAAGCCGGTTTGCACGCGAAAACTATGTGACCGGCCTGCCGGATTTTCCTGACGGTGCTTTCCCCACCAATGGTGATGGGTTTGGCTTTGGCTGGTATGGGGAACAGGATGAGCCAGGGTTGTATCGTGAGTTACGTCCTGCCTGGAGCGATGAAAACTTTACCAACCTGGCTGGTTCGCTGAAATCAGGTTTGTTTTTGGCACATTTACGGGCCGCTTATGACGGCATAGTACAACGCACCAATAGTCATCCTTTTAAGTGTCACAACTGGTTGTTTCAGCACAATGGTGAGGTGGAACAATTCAGTAAGCTGCGTCGGGAGTTAATGTTGGAGTTAAGCCCAGAGCGTTTTAATGCTATCCAGGGCACCACCGATACCGAGGTGTGTTTTCATTTGGCGCTAGAGCTGGGGATGAACGATGACCCCAAACAAGGGCTGGAACGGATGACTGGCCGTATTGAACGTGCCCGCCGAGAACATGGTATCGAAGGTCCTTTCCGGCTGACCTGTGCAGCCAGTGATGGTAAGGCTTTATATGCCGTGCGCTATAGCAGTGATCAAAAGTCGAAAACCCTGTATATCAATAAAGGTGCGGCGGCATTGCGGCAGATTGAGAGTGAGCCTGGCGAGTTACCGGACAATGGTTACATTGTGCTGTCCGAGCCATTGGATGACTGTAGTCAGAATTGGCAGATGATTGATGAATCTTCATTTATAGAAGTTCGTGGTGATCAGGTCAGTATTTCTACTTTTAATCCAATAGAAAATTAATCCAGGTCAAATGTGTTATCAAGACTGGTGCGATTCAATACGGTGGTGGGCGAAAAACCGTTTGGATTTTATGCTCGATTAAACCGGAACCATTAGATTAGCTGAGGGTGAGCCGCTGATGTATAAAATAAAACACCGGCAGCGTGCCTGCCGGTGTTGATACGAGTTGGATTGTTGTTTTAATTCTGTAATGTTTGGCTTGCTGCTGTTGTTATTTATCTTGTTGGTTTAAAACAAGAGCCGATAAACCATCTGCTTCAGTACATTCCTGATCTTCGAGGCGAAGTGTACGAGCCAGATTTTGGGTGCCAGTGATGTTGTTAATGACATAACTCAAGAAAATATTATTGCAGTCAAGCATGTCCATGCTGACGGTGCCAACCGGTGTGCGCACGATTTGCTCAGGGTCAAAGTCATCACCAAACATACCGCCGGAAGTGACCCGCATTTCTGCATTCAATTGTGAGCCGGAAAAATCACCCACACCACCAAACCACTGTTGGCCACCATTGTCATCATAGGTAGCCCAGAAAACAACAGCGCTGTCTTGGCCTTCAATGGTTTGCATAATAAAACCTTCACCACTGCGCATAGGGTCATTCCAGGTGCCAGTGATTGCTCTGAGTCGAGGGGCATTGGGGGTGCCTGATTGAGGTGACAAATCAATTACCCTGACCGGATTGGCTTGTGTATCACCATTGGGCCCGCCATCAACAAACAAAAACCGGCCATCAGGGCTGACTTCCAAATGAAATGGGAAATTGAACTGAGCCTGTGACGCAGGCCCGTCAACAGTACCTGCCTGGCCGGTACCCGCGAGAATGGATACATTGCCATCAAGGTCAACACGGGCAATTTGATTAGCACCGGGCATCATCACGTAAAATTCATCGTTGGCAAATTTAATATGTGAGCTGGGAGCAGGTAGCTGCGTGAATAGTTCAACCTCTCCTGCTGGACTTATACGAAAAATTTGTCCGTCTGCAAAATCGGATGCATATAAATCACCTTCGCTGTCAATGGTAATGCCTGAAATGCAGCCGAATTCAGCGGTATTCGCAAATACTTCAGCATTGCCGGCAGCGTCCACCCGGTAGACTGCTGGTGCTGGACCATTAAATGGGCAGGTTGCAACGAACAAGTTACCGTTACTATCCTGGACCAAATCGTCAGGGCCTGGAATGCCTGTTGCAAAGTCGCTAACGCTGCCATCTGGCTGTACACGGACGACTCGATTGGTCAAATAAATACTTTGCAAAATGGAACCGTCTGTATCAATCAGGTTGCCGCTTGGGCCGGTGTTTAACTGGTCGGTAATTAAATTAACTTCACCGCTGGGTGATACTTTAAACAAAGAGGTGCCTGTTAGTGTGTTGATGTTGCCAAAGTCAGCAATGTATAAATTGCCATTGTCATCGATACTCATGCCTGCTGTGGCCATGATGGTGATAAAGGTGGTCACAGTAGGCTCATCAACAGCTTGAGTTAAGGCTTTTTGTGGTGAGAAAAAGACCAAAGTGAAGGCCATGGAAAGTATTAATAAATTTCGCATAAAAGTACCTAACTAATTGAAGTTGATGAGTAGTTTTTGTGTTTTGGTATGCCGACGTATATAGCGAAGCAATAAGCGGGATTATTTTTGTGCTAAGCGGGTTGAACAGGCGTCATAAGCGGGTTCTTTTTTAGTCTGGATTGGTTATGCTTATCGGTATGCAAGAACCCATCACAGACTGTTTAAGTATTGGATCTGACAAAGCCACCGGCAATTGGGGGTCTTTATGGTTGGTGGTGATGGTTTGGCTGGTGATCTATGCGTGGCAGATTTTCTACTGGCTAAGTTGGTACCACTATAATCAGATCAATATTGGCTTGCTGCAGCTGTTATTTTTGGGCGTTCTGGACTGGTCATTCTGGCTGTTTGCTACCCCTTTGACATTATGGGTTGCTCGTCATTATCCATTGGTTCGCCCACGCTATGCGTTGTTTGTTCACCTGCCATTGAGCCTGGTTTGTTGTATTGGTGCATTGGCATTATCCAGCATAGTGCGTATTTGGATCGAACCAGTTGAGCAACGCGATTTTGTCGGGCTGGTTACTTCACGCCTTTATGTTGAAGGCGGCTGGTATTTTATGTTTTATTGGTTTGTGGCAGGCGCCTACTTTGCGGTCGACTACCACGCTGCTTATCGTAAAAAACTAACCGAGAGCCTGCAGCTTCAATTGTTCAGTGAGAATTTACAGCGGCGTTTGATTGAAGCCAGATTAAATACATTAAAAGTACAGCTGCGCCCGCACTTTTTGTTTAATGCATTGCACTCTGTTTCATCATTGATGGAATCCAGCGTTCCGCGTGCTCGTGAGATGCTGATCGATTTAGCGGAATTACTGCGTTTGGCATTGCATATCAGTGATCGTGATACTCACCCATTGTCTGATGAGTTTGATTGGTTGGAAAAATACCTGGCACTTGAAGCGATTCGTTTTGACGGGCAATTGCATTGGCAGTTGCTATTGCCTAAGGCATTAGAGTCTATTGCTATTCCATGTCTGCTATTGCAGCCCTTGGTGGAAAATGCACTTAAACACAATAATATCCAAAACGATAACCAGGATGATGCTGTCTTGGCGCTTGAAATTCGGGCTGGCATGGAAAACAAGCAAGCCGCTATTACCGTTAGCAATAATGGTAGTGGCTTAAAACCTGATTGGCATGAAGGTTATGGTTTACGCTTTGTGCGTGAGTCTTTACTGACGCATTGCGGTGATAAAGCGAGTATCGAATTACATAATCATGCCGATGGTGGTGTTATCGCAAAAATTATCTGGCCAGTTTTGGCTGGCCAGCCGATTAATCCAAATTGAACTATGCAAGCGCTTAAAACCATTATTGTCGATGATGAGTTGCTGGCGCGTGATTTACTGGCCCGTTGGCTAAGTGAGCTGCCGACAATAAAATTACTGGCAGCAGCCAAGAGCCTCAATCAGGCGATAAAATTAGTACAGCAAAATAAGCCCGAACTGATATTTTTAGACATCAATCTGGCAGGCGAAAATGGTTTTGCACTGTTTGATGAAATGCCCAGTGATTATTCGCCCAGTGTTGTCTTTGTTACTGCGTACACTGAATATGCTGTTAAGGCCTTTCGTATTAATGCCGTGGATTATTTACACAAACCCTTCAATAAGAAACATTTACATGAAGCGATTGAGCGTGCCTGGAAGCAGCAGCAAGCACGTTTGGCCATGCAGCAGCAAATGGGTAGCCAACAAAGCCCGGAAGTGCTGCGAGTAAAGCAAGCCAATGAAATTGAGTTGGTTGATGTAAATGGCATACAGTGGATTGCATCGGCTGGTGGCTATAGCGTGGTACATACCATAAACGATAGATATGTAATGCGTGAATCACTGTCACATTTGGAAAGAAAGCTGGGAGATCGATTTGTCAGAGTTCATCGATCCACGGTAGTTAACCTGGATTATGTGGCAGCGATTCAACCACTATTGCATGGTGATGCGATATTGCGGTTAAAAAACGACACTGAGGTTCGACTTAGTCGGCGTTATCGGGGGGCGTTAAAAAACCTGCCCGATCAGTAGCAGCTCAAAACTATTTGCAGTCACAGGGTGTTTGGTTTGGTGGTCGGTGAGCATTATCACTGTAGTACCAACTCATTTCACTGTATCGAGCTCTATAATGACTTCATGAGTTAGAGCCAATTTGAAGGAGAATAAGTCATGATGATTCCTTTTATCCAATATGCTGATGCCCCTAAAGCGATCCAGTGGCTGGAGCAGGCTTTTGGCTTTAAGCCCCATCTAGTGGTGCCTGGAGAAAATGACACAGTGGTGCATTCGCAACTGTTGCTGGGCGATAAGACCATGTTGATGGCCTCATCAATAAAGGATTGGAACCCCAATAGCAGCAAACCCGCCTCTGGTTCTGCCAGTGCTTCAGGAATCTATGTCGTGGTTGCTGACCCGGATGCACATTACCAGCAGGCCAAAGCGGCAGGTGCCAAGATGGTGATGGATATTGAAGACCAGGACTATGGTGGGCGGGCATTTACCTGTCTGGATCTGGAAGAAAACCTATGGAGCTTTGGCAGTTATGACCCATTTGCTTAAGACATATCTGTATTAAGCTGGTCCTGGTAACCACAAATGTGAAGCTGCATGTTCGGTAAAGCCAATAAGCTTTGCCATTCAATACAAATACCCTTTATAATACTCGGCTGCCCTGGTCGCGGGGTGGTTTGCTGGCGCTGGCCAGCGATATCTAAATCAAATGAGGATTAACCGATGTCGAAATCGAAAGTTATTTCTATACCGGCGCAAGAGCGCACGGACGTAGGGAAAGGAGCGAGCCGCCGCCTGCGCCGTGAGGACAATGTGCCGGCTGTTGTATATGGGGCCGATCGACCTGCTCGCAGCTTAACGTTGGGCCATAACACGCTATTTCATGCTGCTGAAGATGATAGTTTCTATTCCAGTATTCTGGAATTGCAGGTTGATGACGGTCGCAGACAAAAAGTGATTGTGCGTGATATGCAGCGTCATCCTGTCAAGCCAAGAATTTTGCATGTCGACTTCCTGCGTATTAAAGAAGACGAGGAATTGCGTATCACGGTACCGCTGCACTTTATCAACGAAGAGCAGTCTGCCGCTGCGAAAGAGCCTGGTGTTGTCATTTCACATCAGATCACCGATGTCGAAATTCTGGCGTTGCCTGCCAACTTGCCAGAATTTCTGGAGGTGGATTTGTCTGAGCTGGATATTAACAATGTGGTTATGCTCAGCGAAGTTAAGACACCTGAAGGTGTGACCATCGCAGCATTGTCACATGGCGATGAGCATGACCAGGATAGTGTTGTAGCATCCGCGGCTTATGTCTCTGTCACATCTGACGAGCCGACCGATGAAGAAGGCCTGGATATTGCTGAAGGTGAGGAAGCCGCTGAAAGTGATGCTGGTGAAGCAGAAGCAGAAGCGGGTGATGGCGACGCTGAAGGCTAGGTTTTCGCTGTCAGATGGGTGGCTGCCTGTAGCTGTTGGATAATGATGCAATGAGCAACGCCCCTTTTCTGATTATTGGCCTGGGTAACCCAGGTTCTGAATACACCCAAACCCGGCATAATGCCGGGTTTTGGTTTGTGGACTTGCTGGCAGGTTCTGCCGATGCGTTTGTAGCACAAAAGAAACTGCATGCCTTGCAATATCGAACCAGCATTGCCGGTGAAGATTGTTTGCTGCTTAAACCGCAAACCTTTATGAACCTGAGCGGGCAGAGTGTTCGTGCTGCTATCGATTGGTATAAATTGACGCTGGCAGAAATTTCTCAGCGGATTTTGGTTGTCCATGATGAGTTGGATTTGCCGCCCGGTACTGTGCGTATCAAGCAGGGTGGCGGACACGGCGGCAATAATGGCTTGCGCGATATCGAGCGCCACCTTGGTACCCGCGATTACCTGCGGCTGCGAATCGGGGTTGGACACCCTGGTTATGCCAGTCGGGTATCAGGTTATTTGACTTCTGGTAGGCCTTCGGCTGATGACCAGCGGGCTATTGCAGAGGCCATGCTGGATGCGCGTGATTGTTTGCCAAGTGTGTTACAGGGTGATGTGCCACGTGCCATGAAGCAATTGCATACCAGCAAGGATCATTGATTATTGCTGCACCAGGTAAGGTGAGAGGAGAGAAGTTCGATGATTCCAGATAAACAACAATCAGTTCAGTTTGGTGTTTTGCCAGACTGCAGTAACCCTATCTCAGATAACATTAGCGGGCTCAACTATGGGTTTTAACTGTGGCATTGTTGGCTTACCTAATGTCGGTAAGTCGACTTTATTCAATGCGTTGACCAAGGCTGGTATTGATGCGGCCAACTATCCGTTTTGTACCATCGATCCGAATGTTGGAATAGTGCCGGTACCGGATGCACGCCTGCAACAGCTGGCAGACATCGTTAACCCCCAAAACCTGGTGCCTACCACTATGGAGTTTGTGGATATTGCGGGACTGGTGCGCGGAGCTGCGAAAGGGGAAGGTTTGGGTAATCAGTTTTTATCCAATATCCGCCAAACCGATGCGATTGCCCATATCGTTCGTTGTTTCGAAGATGATGATGTGGTGCACGTAGATGGTCGGATTGATCCGCTGGCTGATATTGAGACGATTAATACAGAGCTGGCACTGGCAGACCTGGAAACGGTTGAAAATGCTTTAAACAAGGTGGCCAGACAGTCAAAATCTGGTGACAAGCAAGCGCTGGCCAGTGCCAAGCGCTTGGAGCGCTTGCAGCAACAGCTTGCTGAGGGTTTGCCGGTGCGAGCGATGCAGCTGGATGATGATGAGCAAAAGCAGGTCGAAACCTACCGATTGTTAACTGCTAAACCAGTGCTTTATGTTGCCAATGTTGATGAACAGCATTTGGACGGCAATGCTCATGTGGATAAGGTTAAAGCACTGGCCGATAGTGAACAGGCAGGGTGTGTGGTGATTTGTGCTGGCATTGAATCAGAGCTGGCACAACTGGACGGTGATGATCAGCGCGAGTTTCTTACCGACCTGGGGTTGGATGAGCCAGGGCTTAATCGAATGATACGTGCTGGTTATCAATTGTTGGATTTGCAAACTTTTTTCACCGCAGGACCTAAAGAGGTACGCGCCTGGACGGTTCAGCGGGGGGCATCAGCACCTCAGGCGGCTGGTCGTATTCATACGGATTTTGAACGAGGCTTTATCCGTGCAGAAGTAACCGCGTTTGATGACTACATTCAGTATCAGGGCGAGCAGGGCAGTAAAGCGGCAGGAAAGCTTAGACTGGAAGGCAAAGATTACATTGTCAACGAGGGCGATGTGATGTTATTCCGGTTCAATGTTTAACAGGCCTTGTATGGTTTTGAGTCAAGTGGTAAAACCGCTGAAATGAGTTGCCATCAGCGCCGCTTTTAAGTCACCCGGTTTATCTAAAACATTGCTTGACAGGTGACTGCTTATCATTAGACAATAGGCGGCTTGGCTGTTGGAGGGGTACTCAAGCGGTCAACGAGGGCAGACTGTAAATCTGCTGGCTAAGCCTTCGCAGGTTCGAATCCTGCCCCCTCCACCATTTGGGCTGCCGATATTTTTTTGGCAGTCAAAATGGGAAGGCGACTGGAAGTGTATAACTTCCTGATAGTAAAAGACAATTTGAAGCAGATTCCGGTGTCCCGTTAATGTTATGACGAGGCACCTGGTTTTATGTTCTCGGGACAACACTTGGTGTTGCGACGAGGCGGGAGTAGTTCAATGGTAGAACCTCAGCCTTCCAAGCTGATGATGCGGGTTCGATTCCCGTCTCCCGCTCCAGCCGCTAAGCGGCGGTAATAGTGCTCCGATTGTTGATGTGTATGAAATGTATGACCAAGCCTGCATAGCTCAGTAGGTAGAGTACTCCCTTGGTAAGGGAGAGGTCACTGGTTCGAATCCAGTTGTAGGCACCATTTCATTTCATCATGCAATGCCAGAGCCTGAGTATAAACAACGTTTTTTTGATTAATATTTTGTGAGCAAAAACAATGTCGAAGGAAAAATTTGAACGTACGAAGCCGCATGTGAATGTGGGCACAATTGGTCACGTAGACCATGGAAAGACCACGCTGACAGCGGCACTGACGAAGGTATGTGCAGAGGCACGTGGTGGAGAGGCGAAGGCGTATGATCAGATTGACAATGCGCCGGAAGAGCGTGCACGTGGTATTACCATTGCTACAGCTCACGTTGAATACGAATCAGACACTCGTCACTACGCGCATGTGGACTGTCCGGGACACGCTGACTATGTGAAGAACATGATCACTGGTGCGGCGCAGATGGATGGAGCGGTACTGGTGGTATCAGCAGCCGATGGTCCGATGCCCCAAACCCGCGAGCACATTTTGTTGTCGCGTCAGGTGGGTGTGCCGCATATTTTGGTGTACATGAACAAAGCTGACCAGGTTGACGATGAAGAGTTGGTTGAGCTGGTGGAAATGGAAGTGCGTGAGTTGCTGAGCAGCTATGACTTCCCAGGCGATGACACGCCGATTGTTGTGGGTTCTGCGCTGAAGGCACTGGAAGGTGATGACAGCGATATTGGTGTTCCTTCTATTTTGAAGTTGGTGGCAGCAATGGATGAGTTCATTCCTGAGCCAGAGCGTGACACCGACAAGCCATTTTTGATGCCGATTGAGGATGTGTTCTCAATTTCAGGTCGCGGTACGGTGGTTACCGGTCGTGTTGAGCGCGGCATTGTGAAGGTGGGTGAAGAGATTGAAATTGTAGGTATCAACGATACCACCAAGACCACTTGTACCGGTGTGGAGATGTTCCGCAAGTTGCTGGATGAAGGTCAGGCGGGTGACAACGTCGGTGTATTGCTGCGTGGTACCAAGCGTGAAGAAGTAGAGCGTGGTCAGGTATTGGCTAAGCCTGGTTCGATTACGCCGCACACCAAGTTTGATGCAGAGGTTTATGTATTGAGCAAAGAAGAGGGTGGTCGTCATACACCGTTCTTGCGCGGTTACCGTCCACAGTTTTATTTCCGTACCACGGATGTGACTGGTTCGGTGGATTTGCCAGATGGCGTAGAGATGGTAATGCCTGGCGACAACATTCAGATGAGTGTTGAGCTGATTGCCCCGATTGCGATGGAAGAAGGCGTACGCTTTGCGATTCGTGAAGGTGGTCGCACAGTGGGTGCAGGCGTAGTCAGTAAGATTCACGGTTAAGTTTTAGAGCATTAAAATTAACTGAATCTGGTGGCTTTAATAAAATAGAGCGAAAAAATAATCAGTACAGGCGAGTAGCTCAACTGGCAGAGCAGCGGTCTCCAAAACCGCAGGTTGGGGGTTCGAGTCCCTCCTCGCCTGCCATGATTATTGAACTGCTTGTTTGTTACTGGTAATTGAACTTAGCGCAGAAAACTGGCACGGATTGAAAATGGCAAATAGCACCAAGACAACCGAAAAAGCATCGTCATCTGCACTGGATACAGTGTTGTTGATTGTGGCGTTGGCCTTATTGGTCGGCGGTATTTTTGGGTTCTATTATTTTGAATCTCAGGCAATTGCCGTGGTTCGAGCCATTGGTTTGCTGGTGGCTATGGCTGCCGCCGTTTTGGTGGCAGCACAAACCCATAAGGGTCGTGCCTTATTGGGTTTTCTCAAAAACGCTGATATCGAACGTCGCAAGGTAGTCTGGCCAACCCGTCAGGAGACCATGCAAACCACTTTAATTGTATTGGTGGTTACCCTGATTGTGTCACTGATTTTATTTGGTTTTGACACCATGTTCAGCTGGGGCGTACGAGCGTTGATGGGAGGCGGAGCCTGATATGGCCTTGCAATGGTATGTCGTGCATGCCTACTCCGGGTTTGAGAGTCAGGTAAAGCGTTCGCTGGAAGAGCGCATAGAACGATCGGGGCTGCAGGATAGCTTCGGTGAGGTGCTGGTGCCAACCGAAGAGATCGTAGAAATGCGCCAGGGGCAGAAGCGCCGGACAGAGCGTAAGTTCTTTCCAGGTTATGTGCTGGTGCAAATGGATATGAACGATGATGCCTGGCATCTGGTCAAGGATGTACCCAAAGTATTGGGCTTTATCGGTGGCACATCGGATCGTCCTGCTGCAATCACCGAAGCAGAAGCCAATAACATTCTGCAACGTGTGGCCGATAGCGCCGATAAACCGAAACCGAAAGTGTTGTTTGAACCTGGAGAAATGGTTCGCGTCACAGATGGCCCATTCAACGATTTCAACGGTGTTGTAGAAGAAGTCAATTATGAGAAGAGCAGACTGCGGGTTGCAGTATTGATCTTTGGTCGTTCCACTCCGGTGGATCTGGAGTTTCAACAGGTCGAAAAGGCCTGATTCTGTAGTTAGCTACAGACAGTCGCTGTGGGCAATGGTGAATAGCCATGACTGCAGTAAACATTAAATCATGCAATGTTTAACATTGCGTACTTAACCGGAATCGGGGAGTCAGGCAACTGACGTTGGCACCCGCGAGGAGAAGACAATGGCGAAGAAAGTCGCAAGCTATATCAAGCTGCAAGTGCCTGCTGGTCAGGCCAATCCGAGTCCACCAGTGGGACCGGCATTGGGTCAGCATGGCGTCAATATCATGGAATTTTGTAAAGCCTTTAATGCCTCTACACAGAGTGTTGAACCAGGCTTGCCTATTCCAGTGGTAATTACTGTATATAACGATCGCAGCTTTACCTACATCACCAAAACGCCACCAGCATCGGTATTGTTGCTGAAAGCCGCTGGCCTCAAAAAAGGCAGTGGTGTGCCGCATACAGAAAAAGTTGGTACCGTGACCCGAGCACAACTGGAAGATATTGCCAAGCAAAAAGAGCCGGATTTGACCGCGGCTGATATGGATGCGGCAGTACGCACCATTGCAGGCAGTGCGCGCAGTATGGGCATTAATGTGGAGGGTGTAGTCTGATGGCCAAGCATGGAAAACGTTATTTAGCCGCTCGCGAAAAAGTCAATCGCGAAGCCAGCTACTCCTTGGATGAAGCGCTGACCATTCTTAAGGAAAACAGCAAGACCAAGTTTACTGAATCAGTTGATGTGGCTATCCGCTTGGGTATTGACCCGCGTAAATCTGATCAGACCGTTCGTGGCTCAACAGTGTTGCCACATGGCACCGGTAAAACCGTACGTGTCGCTGTATTTGCCCAAGGCGATAATGCTGACAAGGCGACTGCAGCCGGTGCGGATATTGTTGGCTTTGATGATCTGGCAGAACAGATTCAAGGCGGCATGATGGATTTTGATGTGGTGATTGCCACCCCTGATGCCATGCGTGTTGTGGGCAAGCTGGGTCAGGTACTGGGTCCACGTGGCCTGATGCCAAACCCGAAAGTGGGCACAGTGACCCCTGATGTAGTGACCGCAGTACAAAACGCCAAATCCGGTCAAGTGCGTTATCGCGCTGACAAGGCAGGCATTATCCATGGTTCCATTGGCAAAGCCGATCTGGATGCGGACAAGCTGGCAGGTAATTTACGCGCTTTGGTGGCAGATCTGGTCAAAGCCAAGCCGGCATCTGCCAAAGGTCAATACCTGCAGAAAATTGCGGTATCAACCACCATGGGACCCGGTATCACGGTTGATCACAGCACCGTATAAACCAGAACATTTTGAATAATATCTTTACGGTTAATGGCCGTAAAGATAGAAGAATCTCGCTGACCGGCATGGCCGGGAAGCAGGATATGCGGGCACTAAGTGTCTGATGATCAAACAGTATGTTGTTCATTGGATATTGAAACCCGTCCAAGACCGCAGGTTGGGAAGCGTTTAAAAGCGTGACTCATCAAATATCGGCCGTGATGTCGATGACCTGCGCAGATGGTGTTGCTCGTTATCCCATAAGTTTTATGTTGGGAACGGCCAGCACGTAACGCGGCGATTGCCGCAGGTTAGCCGGGTAACCGGTTGACATAGTTAGGAGGTAGCAGATGGCGCTCACTCTAGAGCAGAAAAAGGCAGTGGTAGCTGAAGTAGCCGATGCGGCTGCAAACGCACACTCTGCGATTGCTGCTGAGTATCGCGGCTTAACCGTTGAAGAAATTACCCAGTTGCGTATTAAAGCGCGGCAGACGGGTGTGATTCTCAAAGTGGCCAAGAATACTCTGGTGCGCCGGGCTGTTGAAGGTACCGAATTTGCCTGTATGTCAGATGAGCTGGCGGGTCCATTGTTGTATGCATTTTCAATGGAAGACCCGGGAGCAGCAGCGCGACTGGTTAAGGATTTTTCAAAAGATAATCCCAAGCTGGTCACCAAGCTGGTGGCGATAGGTGGTCAATTGCACAGCGCAGACGAGCTGAGCAAACTGGCTGACCTGCCAACTCTGGATCAGGCACTGGCAATGTTGATGGGTGTGATGAAAGCACCGGTCGAAAAACTGGTACGCACAATGGCCGAACCGCACGCGAAAATGGTACGCACCATCGCGGCGGTGCGCGACAGCAAGCAGGCTGCCTAGTTATTTACGTAACTTTTTTACATTTATCCGTCGAGTTGTAAAACCCGACAACAACTATTTGGAGATAAAAAATGGCTGTTTCTAAGGACGATATTCTGGAAACTATTGCAAGCATGAGCGTGATGGAGGTTGTAGACCTGATCAGTGCCATGGAAGAAAAATTTGGTGTTTCAGCCGCAGCGCCTGTTGCTGTTGCTGCTGCCGCTGGTGGTGGTGAAGCTGCTGCTGCAGAAGAGAAGACTGAATTTGACGTTGTTTTGGCCAGCTTTGGCTCAAACAAGGTAGCGGTTATTAAAGCTGTTCGTGGTATCACCGGTCTGGGTTTGAAAGAAGCCAAAGACATGGTGGAAGGCGCACCAGCAACACTGAAAGAAGGTGTAGCCAAAGACGAAGCAGAAGACCTGAAAAAGCAACTGGAAGAAGCTGGAGCCACCGTCGAGGTCAAATAAGACCTTGGGGCAACGCTTTTTTCACGAATCGGGCTGGGGATTTAGGTCTCCGGCCCCTTCGTATTGCTCGTGATTGATTAAATTTGGGTAGGGTCTTGATGGCGCTGTATTGAGCGCTGCAGATTCTAAGGCTCTACCACTCTGGACAGGTGTTTGAAGTACCGGATAACACCTGAAGCGATTGTTGCTGCTGACTACTGTAACAGCAGTGTCTGGCAGTCACCAGAGCGACTAAGTTAACCGGCAACCAAGGTTGTCGCAACCGGTACATAATTGGCAGGTGGCGTGGCATGGCATATTCATTTACTGAAAAGAAACGTATTCGCAAAGATTTCGGCAAGCGCGGGGCGGTACTGGAAGTACCTTATCTGTTGCAGACCCAGATCAAGTCATACAATCAGTTTTTACAGCTGGGTGTGGCCGATGATGACCGTAAGGAACAAGGTCTGCATGGGGCACTGAGCTCGGTATTTCCGATCGTCAGCTACAACAATAACGCCATGCTGGAGTATGTCAGCTATCGGCTGGAAGCACCGCCGTTTGACGTGCGCGAATGTAAGATGCGCGGCATGAGCTACGGTGCTCCCTTAAAAGTACTGGTGCGCTTGGTTATTTTTGACAAAGATGCGCCAGCCAAAAGCCGAACCCCCAAGCAGATTAAAGAACAAGAAGTGTACATGGGTGAAATTCCGCTCATGACCGATAACGGGACTTTTGTCGTTAATGGTACCGAGCGTGTCATTGTTTCCCAGTTGCATCGCTCACCTGGGGTGTTCTTTGACCACGACAAAGGCAAGAGCCATACATCAGGGAAATTATTGTTTTCAGCACGGGTGATTCCTTATCGTGGATCATGGCTGGATTTTGAATTTGACGTCAAAGACTGTGTGTTTACCCGTATCGACCGTCGACGCAAACTGCCTGTCACCATATTATTGCGTGCGTTGGGTATGTCCAACCAGGAAATGTTGGATGAATTTTTCGAAAAAATCAGCCTGACTCTGCGCAAAAATGACGCCAAGATGGAGCTCGTGCCTGCTCGTCTGCGCGGCGAAAATGCCATGCAGACGATCAAAGATGGCAAAGGCAATGTGATTGTCGAGACCGGTAAGCGTGTCACCATGCGCCACGTTAAGCTGATGGAAAAAGCGGGTGTCGATACGCTGGAAGTGCCTGATGAATACCTGATTGGTAAAGTGCTGGCACACGATATAGACAATCCAGAGCCAGAAGGCGATGAAGATACGATAGCGTTTCCATGCAATACCGAAATCACTGAAGAAGTACTGGAAAAACTGCGTGAGCTGAATGTTAAGAAAATTGATGTTCTGTACATCAATGACCTAGATCAGGGCGCGTATATTTCCGATACCATGCGTCTTGATCCCGCTCCCGGTGAAATCGAAGCGCTGTTTGAAATTTACAAGATGATGCGCCCGGGTGAACCACCCAGCAAGGATGCGGCGCAGAATATGTTCAAAAACCTGTTCTTTGCCGAAGAGCGCTACGACCTGTCAGGCGTAGGCCGCATGAAATTCAACCGTCGTGTGGGTCGCTCTGAAATTGAAGGCCCGGGTGTACTCAGTAAAGATGACATTCTGGCGGTGCTGAAAGAGTTGATCGATATCCGTAATGGACGTGGCAACGTTGATGATATTGATCATCTGGGTAACCGCCGTGTTCGTTCTGTCGGTGAAATGGCAGAGAATACTTTCCGTATCGGCCTGGTGCGTGTTGAGCGTGCAGTGAAAGAGCGTCTGAACGTTGCTGAAAGCGAAGGTTTAACACCACAGGATTTGATCAACGCCAAGCCAGTGGCGGCAGCCATCAAAGAATTTTTTGGTTCCAGTCAGCTCAGTCAATTTATGGATCAGAACAATCCATTGTCAGAGGTCACCCACAAGCGCCGTGTATCGGCATTGGGCCCCGGTGGTTTGACACGTGAACGTGCTGGTTTTGAGGTTCGTGACGTACACCCGACACATTATGGTCGTGTGTGTCCGATTGAAACGCCTGAAGGTCCAAACATTGGTTTGATTAACTCACTGGCGGTCTATGCCCGCACCAATGACTATGGTTTTCTGGAAACGCCGTACCGCAAGGTAAATAACGGCCAGGTAACCAATGATGTTGACTACCTGTCTGCCATCGAAGAGGGCGAATTTGTTATCGCCCAGGCGAATGCCGATCTGGATACCAAAGGTCGCTTTGTGGATGACTTGATCCCTACCCGACACATGGGTGAATTTAATCTACGCTCGCCTGATGATGTTCAGTATATGGATGTTTCGCCACGTCAAATTGTTTCCGTAGCGGCTTCTATGGTGCCATTTTTGGAACACGATGATGCTAACCGCGCACTGATGGGTTCCAACATGCAACGCCAGGCAGTGCCAACACTGAAGGCACAAAAACCACTGGTTGGTACCGGTATGGAACGGACCGTAGCCCGCGATTCGGGTGTGGTTGCTGTGGCCAAGCGCGGTGGTGTTGTGGATCAGGTGGATGCCGGTCGTATTGTTATTCGCGTGAATGACAAAGAAACCCCTGCCGGTGATCCGGGCGTGGATATTTATAACCTGACCAAATATACCCGTTCCAATCAGAACACCTGTATCAATCAGCGTCCGCTGGTGAAAGTGGGCGATACCATTGCGGCAGGTGATATTCTGGCAGATGGCCCTTCCACGGATATGGGTGAGCTGGCTTTGGGGCAGAACATGCTGGTGGCATTTATGCCCTGGAATGGCTATAACTTCGAGGATTCAATCCTAATCTCTGAGCGTGTAGTCCAGGAAGATCGCCTGACCAGTATCCATATCGAAGAGCTAACCTGTGTGGCGCGCGATACCAAGCTCGGCTCGGAAGAAATTTCTGCTGATATTCCCAATGTATCGGGTCAAAACCTAAGCCGCTTGGATGGTTCCGGCATTGTTTACATCGGTGCCGAAGTGAACGCTGGCGATATTCTGGTTGGCAAGGTGACACCGAAAGGTGAAACCCAGCTAACCCCGGAAGAAAAACTGCTGCGTGCGATCTTTGGTGAAAAAGCCTCAGATGTGAAAGACACCTCATTGCGCGTGCCTTCAGGAATGGACGGTACGGTTATTGATGTGCAGGTTTTCACCCGTGACGGTGTTGAAAAAGATGCCCGTGCACAAGCCATTGAGCAGCAACTGATTAACGAAGTCCGTAAGGATTTGAACGATCAGTTGCGCATTGTAGAAGATGCGATTTTTGCCCGCCTTGAAAGTTCGCTGCAAGGCAAAATTGTTGATAAAGGCCCCAAAGGCATTAAGAAAGGCGACAAGCTGAGTAAGGATGTTATGGCAGGTCTTGAACATGATGACTGGTTCAAAATTCGCATGCGCACAGACGAAGCCAACGATTTGTTGGAAAAAGCCGGTGACCAGTTAAAACAACAGCGCAAAGTCTTCGAAGACATGCTGGAAGAGAAAAAGCGCAAAATCACCCAAGGTGATGACTTGGCGCCGGGTGTGTTGAAGATGGTCAAGGTGTATATGGCGGTACGTCGCCGGATTCAGCCGGGTGACAAGATGGCGGGCCGTCATGGTAATAAAGGTGTGATCTCAATGATTGTACCGACCGAAGACATGCCATTTTCTGCTGACGGTGAGCCAGTGGATATTGTATTGAATCCACTGGGTGTGCCATCGCGTATGAACGTCGGGCAGGTGTTGGAAACACATCTAGGCTGGGCCGCACGTGGGCTGGGCCATCGCATTGACGAAATGATGCGTGAGCAGCGCAACCTAAAAGAGGTGCGTCAGTATCTGTCGGATATCTACAACGCCGATATGGATGGCCGGGTGAACTTGAAAGCCTTCAACGATGATGAAGTCACCGAACTGGCCAATAATCTGCGCGAGGGCGTACCGATGGCAACACCGGTATTTGATGGCGCAGATGAAAAAGGTCTGCACCGTATGCTGGAGCTGGCAGGTTTGAGCAAAACCGGTCAAACCACGTTGTACGATGGCCGCACCGGGGACGCTTTCGATCGGCCGGTGACCGTGGGTTACATGTACATGCTGAAACTTAACCATCTGGTTGATGACAAGATGCATGCTCGCTCTACCGGTCCATATTCACTGGTGACGCAACAACCTCTGGGTGGTAAAGCCCAGTTTGGTGGTCAGCGTTTCGGTGAGATGGAAGTCTGGGCACTGGAAGCCTATGGTGCGGCATACACCCTGCAGGAAATGCTTACCGTTAAATCCGATGATGTGATCGGACGTAATGATATGTACAAGAACATCGTGGCTGGCAACCATCAGATGGCGGCCGGTATGCCTGAATCGTTTAATGTACTGTTGCGAGAAATCCGCTCGCTGGGCATTAACATCGAAACCACTGAATCTATTCAGTCCTGATCCTGGAGAACGCTGTGAAAGACTTAATTAATCTCTACCATCGTCAGCGTGAGCCGCTGGATTTTGACTCTATCAGTATTGGTCTGGCACCGCCTGAGCAAATTCGCTCGTGGTCATATGGCGAAGTAAAAAAACCTGAAACGATTAACTATCGTACTTTTAAACCAGAACGTGATGGCTTGTTCTGCGCGGCTATTTTCGGTCCTGTAAAGGATTATGAGTGCCTGTGCGGCAAGTACAAGCGCATGAAGCACCGTGGAGTGGTATGCGAAAAATGCGGTACAGAAGTCACCCAGACCAAGGTTCGCCGTGAGCGTATGGGTCATATTGAACTGGCCAGCCCAGTGGCGCACATCTGGTACCTGAAGTCACTGCCTTCGCGCATCGGCTTGATGCTGGATATGACGTTGCGTGAAATTGAACGGATTTTGTATTTCGAGTCCTACGTGGTCTTGGAACCGGGCATGACCACATTGGAGCGTGGTGAAATTCTGACCGAAGAACAGTATCTGGAATACTTCAGTGAATACGGTGACGAATTCGAAGTGAAGATGGGTGCTGAAGCAGTATTCAACCTGATGCGCAGCATCGACTTACAGGCTGAGCTGGCTAAATTACGCGAAGAAATCGGTGCGACCAAATCAGAAACCAAACTCAAGCGTTTATCCAAACGCCTGAAGCTGGTTGAGGCGTTCCTGACTTCCGGGAATAAACCGGAATACATGATTATGACCATCTTGCCGGTGTTACCACCGGATCTGCGCCCATTGGTGCCGTTGGATGGTGGTCGTTTTGCGACTTCTGATTTGAATGATTTGTACCGTCGTGTGATCAATCGAAACAACCGTTTGAAACGTTTGTTGGAGTTGAATGCACCGGACATCATTGTGCGCAACGAAAAACGTATGTTGCAGGAGTCGGTCGACGCCTTGCTGGATAACGGTCGTCGTGGCCGTGCCATTACCGGCACCAACAAGCGGCCGCTAAAATCGCTGGCCGATATGATCAAAGGCAAGCAGGGTCGTTTCCGTCAGAACCTGCTCGGTAAACGCGTGGATTTCTCTGGTCGTTCGGTGATTGTGGTAGGCCCAACACTGAAACTGCATCAGTGTGGTATTCCTAAGAAAATGGCATTGGAGCTGTTCAAGCCGTTTATTTTTTCCAAACTGCAGATGCAGGGTTATGCCACTACCATTAAAGCCTCTAAAAAGCTGGTAGAGCGCGAAACATCAGAAGTCTGGGACATTCTGGAGAATGTGATTCGCGAACACCCGATCATGCTTAATCGTGCACCAACACTGCACCGCTTGGGTATTCAGGCATTTGAGCCAGTATTGATTGAAGGTAAAGCGATTCAGTTGCATCCATTGGTGTGTACAGCATTCAATGCTGACTTTGATGGTGACCAGATGGCGGTGCATGTACCGCTGTCTATCGAAGCGCAGCTAGAAGCACGCGCATTGATGATGTCATCCAATAATATTTTGAGTCCGGCCAATGGTGAACCGATCATCGTACCGACTCAGGATGTGGTACTGGGCCTGTATTACATCACCCGCCAATTGGCAGGCGCCAAAGGCGAGGGCATGATCTTCAGCGATGTCAATGAAATTCATCGTGCCTATGAGAACCGTGCAGTAGAACTGCATGCCAAGGTGCGTGTGCGTTTGACTTTCCATGATAAGAATGAAGACGGTGAATTTGAAACGCGCACTGAGCTGGTGGAGACCACTGTTGGCCGTGCGTTGTTATCGCAAATTGCACCCAAAGGTCTGCCGTTTGACTTAATTAATCAAACGCTGAAGAAAAAGCAGATTTCACAGTTAATCAATCACTGTTATCGGTTGTTGGGGTTGAAAGCCACTGTAGTATTCGCCGATCGCCTGATGTATACCGGCTTTTTCTACGCGACCAAAGCCGGTGTATCCATTGGCCTGGACGATTTACAGATCCCACCGGAAAAGAAAGATATTCTGGCCAAAGCCGAAAACGAAGTGCTGGAAATCCAGAAGCAGTACTCTTCGGGACTGGTCACTTCCGGTGAGCGCTACAACAAAGTTGTCGATATCTGGTCACGTACCAACGAGCAAGTAGCCAAAGCAATGATGCAGCGTATCGGCAAGCAAACCCGAACCGATACCGATGGTGAAGAAATTATCGAAGACTCGATGAACTCAATCTTCATCATGGCCGATTCCGGTGCCCGTGGTTCTGCGGCGCAGATTCGCCAGCTGGCAGGTATGCGTGGTTTGATGGCCAAACCGGATGGTTCAATTATCGAAACACCGATTACTGCGAACTTCCGTGAAGGCTTGAGTGTATTGCAGTACTTTATTTCTACTCACGGTGCCCGTAAAGGTTTGGCGGATACCGCATTGAAAACCGCTAACTCCGGTTACCTGACACGTCGTTTGGTTGATGTGGCACAGGATATGGTTATTTCAGTTAATGACTGTGGTACCGAAGAAGGCATTACCTTAAACCCGATTATTGAGGGTGGTGATGTTGTGGAGCCATTGCGTGAACGGGTACTGGGTCGCGTGACAGCGCAGAATATCTATTACCACGATAAGGACGATATTTTATGTCCAGCCAACACTTTGCTGAATGAGCAATGGGTTAGCACCTTGGAAGAAAATGGTATCGATCAGATCGTGGTGCGCTCAGCGATTACCTGCGAGACCGATTATGGCGTATGCGCGATGTGCTACGGGCGTGATCTGGCGCGTGGTGATATGGTCAACAGCGGTGAGGCAGTTGGTGTTATTGCTGCACAATCGATTGGTGAGCCAGGCACGCAGCTGACCATGCGTACTTTCCATATCGGTGGTGCGGCATCACGTGCAGCGGCCATCGATCATATTCAGGCCAAGTCTGCTGGTCGTATTCGTCTGCATAACATCAAGACAGTAGAAAATGCGGATAAGAAATTGGTGGCGGTATCGCGTTCTGGTGAGTTGTCGGTGATTGATGATCATGGACGTGAACGTGAGCGTTATAAAGTTCCTTATGGTGCGGTTATTCAGTTCCATGACGAAGACAGCATCGACTCTGGTGCTGTGCTGGCTAACTGGGATCCACATACGCATCCGATTGTAGCGGAAGTGGCAGGTCGTATTCGTTTCAAAGACTTTGTCGACGGCGTTACTGTGACTCAGCAAACCGATGATGTTACCGGTTTGACCAGTACTGTGGTGACCGATCCTAAACAGCGCGGTAGTGCTGGTAAAGATTTACGTCCATTGGCGCGTTTGGTTGATGGTCGTGGCCGTGAGCTGAAACTGCCAGGCACAGAAGTCCCTGCGCATTACATGCTGCCATCGGGCGCGATTATTGGTCATGCCGATGATGCAGAAGTAAAAGTGGGTGATGTACTGGCGCGTATTCCTCAGGAATCCAGTAAAACCCGCGACATCACCGGTGGTCTGCCGCGTGTGGCTGATTTGTTCGAAGCCCGCAAACCGAAAGAAGCCGCAGTAATGGCTGAAATCAGCGGTGTGGTCACCTTGGGCAAGGAAACCAAGGGCAAGCAGCGCATTGTCATCACACCAACCGATGGTGAAGTTTATGAAGAGCTGATTCCAAAGTGGCGTCAACTGGTGGTGTTTGAAGGCGAGCAGGTTGAAAAAGGTGAGGTCCTGGTTGATGGTGAAGCCAGCCCACACGATATTTTGCGCCTGCTGGGCATCGAAGCATTGGCCGGTTACCTGGTCAAAGAAATTCAGGATGTTTACCGTCTGCAGGGTGTACGTATTAATGACAAGCATATCGAAGTGATTGTGCGTCAGATGATGCGTAAGGCTGTGATTACTGACCCGGGTGATACCAACTACCTGCGTAACGAACAGGTGGAGTTGGCACAGTTACTGGAAATTAATCGCAAAGCGATGGCCAACGATCAAGAGCCTGCCAAATACCAGCGTGTACTGTTGGGTATTACCAAGGCATCGTTGGCGACTGAGTCGTTTATTTCTGCAGCATCATTCCAGGAAACCACCCGCGTGCTGACCGAAGCGGCTGTAACCGGAACAGTGGATAATTTGCGTGGATTGAAAGAAAACGTCATTGTTGGTCGCTTGATTCCAGCGGGTACCGGTCTGGCCTACCATGCCGATCGTCGATCTGCGCGTGGCGCTGATGCTGAGGCTGAACTGGCTGCTCTGATCAGTGAAACTGAAAGCAACAAAGAAGCCGAGGCAGCAGAAGCTGAAGCCTAACAGACTTGTTTGATTGACTGAAAACGGCGCCTCTGGCGCCGTTTTTTTTGTGCAATTTTTTTATCAGGCGCTGCTGATTGGTTTGTCGAAACCCCTGATAAAAACAGAGATATAACAATATGGGTGACTTGTATTTGTGACAGCACAAGGTGAAGATGACGGTGTTGCATTAGCAAAGCTAAACAATAAAAAGTGCAACGTACTAAAAATAATTTAACAGGAGGTTAAGTATGAAAAGATTAGGACTATTTATTCTATTTGCTGCGCCATTTCTGGTTTCTGTCGCATTCTCCCAAAACATCGACTCGGATGATTTCAGCAGCGGTATTATTGTATCCGCAGAAACTTGTTTAACTCAGTCAGAGCATGAAGAGTTGCAAAGGCTGCGTGCGATGGTTGAATTGATGGCAGATGAATTGCAAATGCGCGAAAGCCTGGAGCAGCGTTTAAAAGCCGATGGTGCATGCGCCAGCAATGGCTTTGTTGATGACTATCTGCTGGTGTTGCCAAACGGTGTTGCTACATCAGAAATTTTTGCGACGGGTGATGCAGCCAGTGCCAATCGCGCAATAGTGGCATTCCTTAATGATATTAATTATTTGGGAAGCGGGCCGCTGTGCTCAGGTGAGTGTCCCAATAGAGGCGAGGTTTGTGCGCCGACTTCTATTAAAAGCTCTTCACTGGATGACTTTACGTTGACCAGTCAAAACCCGGTCGGCAGGTCGCGATATATTTTAAGAGATAACGACCCATCCGCTACCCATCTGCGTATCAAAGCAACTTGTGAATGTATTGAGGGGGGACAAGTAGAAGCGTTTGAGGGTTAGCAGGCGTATGAGTTTATTGATCACTATCAACAGGTATATACACAAAATGGGCGGCTGCATTGAGCGGCAAGCTTTTTGCCTGGTTAATGGTCGTTCATAAACTGGTTTATCCAGGGCAGTCCTCATCTTTGATGAGGACTGCTGGTGTTAGAAGTGGGGTCAAACTGATAGGGCGATCAGAACAGGCAATTCTAATGCTCTATGCTGGTAATTGGAAAATGACCTGACTAGTATAAATTAAGGTCATCAGGCACAGATTAACTTTCAACCAGATACCCAATAATAAGAATCAACAACAAACTCCAGATGCAGTGGAGGCAGGCAATGAGCAAATTAAATGGTGAAATCGCAGTGCTGGTTGTGCACGGTATTGGTGCGCATAAGCCGGAAGAAAACCTCAATAAGTTGCTGTCTGGTTTACGCAAGGTTCAACCAGACAATATCCCTGAGAATTACCAGCAGGGTGATGTACTAACACTTGACCAGCAACCGGTGCGGTTTTATGAAGTGTACTGGGCAGATCTGTTGCTTGGTGAAAAAATCAGGGGCTCTTTTCAAATGCAAGAAGTGCTCAGCCTGGCCTGGTTTCCCTGGTTTAATTATAGGCGTTCAAACTACCCTAAAGGCAGTTATCCGTTGTTAAAGATTCTTGGTTGGAGTTTGTTTTTGCCGATCATGAATTTATTTATTTTATTGGCTTATCATGGTGCATCTATATTTGGGCATGGCTTTTCAAAACACAGGCATAAAAATTCAGACCACAAGCCAGGTGGCGGTAAAAGCGCTAAAGACACCGTAACACAGGCAGCGCAGCGTGCTCAGGACTACTCGAAATTCGATGCCATTATGGATGATTTTTTGGGGGATATATTTAACTACATTAATTCGGCCAATAATGCTTTTTACCGGGATAAAAAAGAACCCCCAGTAGCTGACAGCATTAAGCGTGTATACCCGGAAATAATACAACGCTTTTATCAACAGTTACTGCGAGCGCAAACCGATGGCTGTGAAGGTATTCAAGTAGTAGCGCACAGTCTGGGTACGGTGGTTAGTTTTCATGCCTTATCTGGCTTGCTGCTTGATTGGGACGATCAGCAAGAGCAAAGCCAGATCATGGTTGCGCGATCAAAGGTTAAACATCTTTATACCATCGGCAGCCCCCTGGAAAAGATCCGCTTTTTCTGGCCGCTGACAGTGATTAAAGACAGTCCGTTGGGGGATATGAAAATCAAATGGGATAACTTTGTGTCATTTTTTGATCCAGTGGCAGGTGTTTTAAAGCGCTATGGTCAATGGGGCAAGATCAACAATTATCGATTGCTTGGTGGCGGGTTTATCCGTGGGCATGTGGTATACGAACACAGTCCGGTATTCATTCGAGAGTTGACCATAGGGTTATGCGGTCAGCCGATTGTTGTACGCAGAACCTTCAGGGAAAGGTGGCTGGATCGGCTGGTTTTAATCGGTGAAACCTTGTTAGCACCAGTTGCTGTATTGATAGCATTATTGATGGGGCTGGGTGTGTTTTGGATGGCCATACAGATTTTTCCTTATTTGCTATCGCTTTTGCTGCGTTTGTTTTTGCCGGACGATACCTGGACAGCGATCACAAGTGGCTTCAGCTATTTTATGACTGTCTTGTATATTCTGGTTTTTACCATTGGGCCCTACCAAAGAGCCAAACAGGTTCATGGTATGTTTTGGCGTCGCAAGCAAACGGACGCTGTCAATGAGTCCGGTCATTAAGCAAAAACATGCATTGGAGTTGATATATGCAGTACATCGGGCAACTGGCCTTGGTCGTTCGTGATTACGATGAGGCATTGAATTTTATACTCAAAAAATCGGATTCCAGTTGTTGGAGGATACCGACCGTGGTAACGGTAAACGTTGGGTCCGCGTTGCCCCACCGGGTTCGCAGTGTGAGCTGTTATTGGCCAGAGCAGCCAATGAAAGACAGGTAGCAGCCATTGGCCATCAAACCGGTGGCCGGGTGTTTTTGTTTATGTACACTGATGATTTCTGGCGTGACTTTAATACTTTCAATGACAACGGGGTCCGTTTCGTCCGCCCTCCCAAACAAGAGGACTATGGAATAGTCGCTGTTTTTGAAGATTTATACGGCAATTTATGGGATCTGATTGAAAGCGCAAAGTGATGGTTCTAGTCGGTTGGCTGATAATCACGAATGGCTTGTATGAAAATATCTCCATAATTTTCCAGTTTTTGCTGGCCAACACCGGAAATCGCCAGAAAACCATCCTCGCTAACAGGTTTGCTGGCGGCCATCTGTCGCAGGCTGCCATCGTGAAAAATCAGATAAGGCGGGATGTTTTGTTGTTTGGCCAGTTTCAGGCGCAACTCTCGTAGGCTATCAAATAGCAATGGATCGTAATTCTCCGGTATTTCGATATTTTTTGCTTTGTCTTTTTTTGTGGCTTTTCTCGGTTCTGTCATCAACAGAACATTGACCAATCCGGCCAGGACGGGCTTGGCTGACTCAGTGAGCTGAAGGGCACCGAAGCGTTCTTGATTGGCAAATAGATAACCTTTGTTAATGAGCTGCCGAAATACCCGCCGCCAGGATTTGGCAGTCAGTTCATCGCCGATGCCAAAGGTGGATAGATACTGGTGGTCAAAGCGCAGAACTTTTTCGGTTTCCTTGCCTAACAGTACGTCAATGATATGCGCAACACCGAATGTTTGTTTGGTGCGGTAGACACATGAAAGGGCTTTTTGTGCCAGCTCGGTACCGTCGTAGGTGGCTACCGGTTCAAGGCAGCGATCACAGTTGCCGCAGGGTTCTTGCAGTGTTTCATCAAAGTACTTCAACAGTACCTGACGGCGACAATCAGCGGTTTCGCATAAACTGACCATAGCGTCCAGCTTGGCATGTTCAATGCGGCGCACTGTATCAGCAGCCTGTGATTCACTGATAAACTTACGCAGCGTCAATACATCCTGTAAACCCCACATCATCCATGCCGTGGCAGGCAAACCATCGCGGCCGGCACGACCGGTTTCCTGGTAATAACCTTCCAGGCTTTTCGGCAGATCAAGGTGAGCAACAAACCGCACATTGGGTTTATCAATTCCCATTCCAAAGGCGATGGTCGCCACGATGATGATGCCCTCATTGCTGATAAATGTATTTTGGTTGGCCTCGCGCTCGGTTGAGCTCATTCCTGCATGGTAGGGCAGGGCGGCAAACCCCTGCTGATGCAGCCATGTGGCAATCTCATCGGTTTTGCGACGCGACAGACAATAGATAATGCCGGCATCGTTGGGATGTTGCTCTTTTAAAAGCTTCAACAGTGCCTGCTTATAACCTGAGCGTTCTGCAATTCGATAGGTAATATTGGGGCGGTCGAAGCTGGCAATAAATTCACAGGCATCCTGCAAGCCCAGATGGTGTTGGATGTCTTTACGGGTATGTTGTTCTGCGGTAGCGGTTAAAGCCACCCGTGGAATTTCCGGAAACAGTTCAACCAATCGGCCCAGTTGTGTATATTCCGGGCGGAAGTCATGTCCCCATTGAGAGACACAATGAGCCTCATCAATGGCGAGCAGTGAAATTTTCAGCGTTTGCAGCCGGGCCAGCATTGGGCCGCTTAATAAACGCTCTGGTGCTATATAGAGCAGTTTCAATTCGCCTCCAGCCAGTCGCTGCAGGGTATGCCTTTCTGCTTCTTCTGTCAGACTGGAGTTCAAAAATGCTGCGGCCACACCTAACTGCTGCAAAGCGCTGACCTGATCTTGCATCAATGCAATTAAAGGTGAGACAACAATGGCTACACCTTCCAGCAATAAGGCAGGTATTTGATAGCAAAGCGATTTGCCACCGCCGGTCGGCATCAAAACCATGGCGTTGCCGCCATCCAGCAGGGTCTCGATAATGGCTTGTTGGTCACCACGAAAGCGGGTGTAACCAAAAATATCGCGTAGAACGCCGTGTGCGGTGTGTTCAAAATCCATTTGCGCATGGTAGAGCGCAACACACAAAATAGCTATCCTACGGCAGCGTTGCTGGCTGTAAGGTTCCGGCTTGACCAGATGTCAGCATTCAGAGAGCCCTCGATAGCGTGGCGCTATGCCCGTCAACAAAAGAAAAAGTGGGGCAAGGGGTTGGCTTTGCAGTAAAAGTGCGCTATTATTTCCTGCTAGATCGCTAATTGATGCTTTCGAGATGTGGTCAAACCAAAGTGCTTTAATTATGCATGGCGGCAAACATGACCGCATGAACCGATGCCCGCCAGTGCGTGGACTGGCATGCGAAATTACCCGGAATTCAGGTTTCTGCCTGACTTTCGGGTTTTTACATGTTTGAACCAGAACAAAATATCAACAGCTGCTGTGATTGCAGCCGAATTGTTCCGGGCTAAGGTTTGCTGAACAAAGTGTAATTGAATATGCGGGCTATGTAAGCCTGCGCCCGTTAAGGCATTGGTCTGTATCGGGTTTTTTGACAACCGTTATTGAGGATATCTGGGTTATGGCGACAGTTAACCAATTGGTTCGCAAAGCACGTAAGCCGAAAGTGTATAAGAGCAATGTGCCCGCACTGGAAAGCTGCCCGCAAAAACGCGGCGTATGTACCCGTGTGTACACCACCACGCCTAAAAAACCAAACTCGGCGATGCGTAAGGTTGCCCGTGCGCGATTGACCAATGGCTTTGAGGTTACCGCTTATATCGGTGGTGAGGGCCATAACCTGCAAGAGCACTCGGTGGTGCTGATTCGCGGCGGTCGTGTAAAGGATTTGCCCGGTGTGCGTTATCACGTAGTCCGCGGCAGCTTGGATACTGCAGGCGTTAATGATCGCCGTCAGGGTCGTTCCAAGTACGGCACCAAGAAGCCGAAAAGTTAAGTCAGGCTGAGTAGCGAAGCAGAGAGACCAATATGTCACGTAAACATTCCAATTTTACCCGCGACGTTTTGCCTGATCCCAAGTTTCAGAGCGAAATGATCACCCGCTTCATCAACATGGTGATGAAGGACGGCAAAAAGTCTGTGGCCGAGCGCATTGTTTATGGCGCTATTGATGAAATTCTTGAAAAGAAACCAGGCGAGCCACTGGAAACAGTGGAAAACGCACTGGAAAAAGTCAGCCCTGTGGTCGAGGTTAAGTCTCGCCGCGTGGGCGGTGCGACCTATCAGGTGCCGGTAGAGGTTCGTCCCCGTCGTCGCGCCACTTTGGCGATGCGCTGGATTATTGACGCTGCCCGCAAGCGCAGCGAAAAAAGCATGCCAAAGCGTTTGGCCGGCGAGTTGATGGATGCGGTCGAAGAGCGTGGTTCGGCTGTGCGTAAGCGTGAAGAAACGCATCGCATGGCAGAAGCCAATAAAGCCTTCTCGCATTATCGCTGGTAAAGCTGAGCTTATTTTTAAGGAAGCAGGCATTAACCGTGGCGCGCAAAACCCCCATCGACCGTTATCGGAATATCGGCATCATGGCTCATATTGATGCAGGTAAGACGACCACGACCGAGCGTGTTTTGTTCTATACGGGCATTTCGCACAAAATCGGCGAAGTGCATGACGGCAACGCGGTAATGGACTGGATGGAGCAGGAGCAGGAGCGTGGTATCACCATCACTTCTGCGGCGACCACTTGTTTCTGGTCTGGTATGGATCAGCAGTTCCCGGAGCACCGGATCAATATTATTGATACCCCGGGTCATGTGGACTTCACCATTGAAGTGGAACGCAGTCTGCGGGTGCTGGACGGTGCAGTGTTTGTGCTGTGTGCAGTCGGTGGCGTAGAGCCACAATCAGAAACTGTGTGGCGGCAGGCCAATAAATACAGCGTGCCGCGGATGGCTTTTGTTAACAAAATGGATCGCGCCGGTGCTGATTTTCAGCGAGTGGTTAAGCAGTTACATGACCGCTTAGGGGCGCAAGCGGTGCCATTGCAGTTGCCGATCGGAGCTGAAGAAAATTTCGAAGGCGTGATTGATTTGCTGCGCATGAAGGCCATTTATTGGGACAACGAAAACATGGGAACCACCTATGAGGCTCGTGATATCCCTGAGGCAATGCTCTCTGATGCTCAGGCAGCACGTGACTTGATGGTTGAGGCGGCGGCGGAGAGTTCTGACGCGCTGATGGAAAAATACCTTGAAGGTGATGAGCTCAGCCAGGAAGAAATTCTTGAAGGTTTGCGGATTCGTACCACGCGTTTGGAAATCGTACCAGCATTGTGTGGTAGCGCTTTTAAGAACAAAGGTGTGCAGGCCTTGCTGGATAAAGTTATCGAACTGATGCCGGCTCCAATTGATGTGCCGCCTATTAAAGGTGTTTTGGAAGATGACGGTGAAGGCTCACGTAAAAGCGATGATGATGAGCCATTTGCTGCTCTGGCATTTAAAATTGCCACGGACCCATTTGTGGGTACCTTGACATTTTTCCGGGTGTATTCGGGTGTGCTCAGTTCAGGTGACACCTTGTACAACCCGGTGAAAGGTAAAAAAGAGCGAATCGGGCGTCTGTTGCAGATGCATTCTAATTCGCGTGAAGAGTTAAAAGAAGTCCGCGCTGGTGATATTGCAGCAGCTGTGGGTTTGAAAGACGTTGCCACCGGCGACACTTTGTGTGCCCCGGGTGACGTTATTACCTTGGAGCGAATGGAGTTTCCGGAGCCGGTGATATCGGTTGCCGTGGAGCCTCGTACCAAGGTTGACCAGGAAAAAATGGGTATCGCGTTGAGCAAGCTGGCGCAGGAAGACCCTTCTTTCCGGGTCACCACCGACGAAGAATCCGGACAGACAATTATCTCCGGTATGGGTGAGCTGCACCTGGATATCATCGTTGATCGCATGAAGCGTGAGTTCAAAGTGGAAGCCAATGTGGGACAGCCACAAGTGGCCTACCGCGAAACCATTCGCAAATCGGTGGATGCGGAAGGTAAGTTTGTCCGGCAGTCCGGTGGTCGCGGCCAGTATGGTCACGTCAAGATTCGGATGTTCCCGCAGGAACAGGGCGAAGGTTACGAATTTATTAACTCGATTGTGGGTGGTGCTGTGCCCCGTGAGTACATCAATCCGGTTAATCAGGGTATTCAGGAACAGCTGCAAAACGGTGTGCTGGCTGGCTATCCATTGGTGGATTGCAAAGTTGAGTTGTATGACGGCTCATACCATGAAGTCGACTCATCCGAAATGGCATTCAAGATAGCCGGTTCGATGGCGGTTCGCGAAGGCGCACTAAAAGCAGGTGCGGTATTGCTGGAGCCGATGATGAAAGTCGAAGTGGTATCGCCGGAAGATTATATGGGCGACGTGATGGGTGATTTGAATCGCCGTCGCGGCCTGGTTCAGGGTATGGAAGACACCACGATGGGTAAAACCATCCGTGCCAATGTACCACTGTCTGAAATGTTTGGGTATGCCACTGATCTGCGTTCGCAAACGCAGGGTCGGGCGACTTACTCAATGGAATTCTCGCACTACGCCGAAGCACCTAACAGTGTTGCCGACGAAGTGATCAAGAAAGTGAGTTAAACAAAATTGACCCGGTTTAATTTGACCGTTAATAACGAGGAATACGGCAATGTCGAAGGAAAAATTTGAACGTACGAAGCCGCATGTGAATGTGGGCACAATTGGTCACGTAGACCATGGAAAGACCACGCTGACAGCGGCACTGACGAAGGTATGTGCAGAGGCACGTGGTGGAGAGGCGAAGGCGTATGATCAGATTGACAATGCGCCGGAAGAGCGTGCACGTGGTATTACCATTGCTACAGCTCACGTTGAATACGAATCAGACACTCGTCACTACGCGCATGTGGACTGTCCGGGACACGCTGACTATGTGAAGAACATGATCACTGGTGCGGCGCAGATGGATGGAGCGGTACTGGTGGTATCAGCAGCCGATGGTCCGATGCCCCAAACCCGCGAGCACATTTTGTTGTCGCGTCAGGTGGGTGTGCCGCATATTTTGGTGTACATGAACAAAGCTGACCAGGTTGACGATGAAGAGTTGGTTGAGCTGGTGGAAATGGAAGTGCGTGAGTTGCTGAGCAGCTATGACTTCCCAGGCGATGACACGCCGATTGTTGTGGGTTCTGCGCTGAAGGCACTGGAAGGTGATGACAGCGATATTGGTGTTCCTTCTATTTTGAAGTTGGTGGCAGCAATGGATGAGTTCATTCCTGAGCCAGAGCGTGACACCGACAAGCCATTTTTGATGCCGATTGAGGATGTGTTCTCAATTTCAGGTCGCGGTACGGTGGTTACCGGTCGTGTTGAGCGCGGCATTGTGAAGGTGGGTGAAGAGATTGAAATTGTAGGTATCAACGATACCACCAAGACCACTTGTACCGGTGTGGAGATGTTCCGCAAGTTGCTGGATGAAGGTCAGGCGGGTGACAACGTCGGTGTATTGCTGCGTGGTACCAAGCGTGAAGAAGTAGAGCGTGGTCAGGTATTGGCTAAGCCTGGTTCGATTACGCCGCACACCAAGTTTGATGCAGAGGTTTATGTATTGAGCAAAGAAGAGGGTGGTCGTCATACACCGTTCTTGCGCGGTTACCGTCCACAGTTTTATTTCCGTACCACGGATGTGACTGGTTCGGTGGATTTGCCAGATGGCGTAGAGATGGTAATGCCTGGCGACAACATTCAGATGAGTGTTGAGCTGATTGCCCCGATTGCGATGGAAGAAGGCGTACGCTTTGCGATTCGTGAAGGTGGTCGCACAGTGGGTGCAGGCGTAGTCAGTAAGATTCACGGTTAAGTTTTAGCTTAATAATTTATTTGGAGCACTAACATGGCTGACCAGAAAATCCGCATCCGGTTAAAAGCGTTTGATCATCGTTTGATCGACCGGTCTGCACAGGAAATCGTTGAGACTGCCAAGCGCACTGGTGCGCAGGTACGTGGCCCGATTCCATTGCCGACCAAAATCGAGCGTTATACCGTGCTGATTTCTCCGCATGTCAATAAAGACGCGCGTGATCAATATGAAATGCGTACCCATAAACGTCTGATGGACATTGTTGATCCGAATGACAAAACGGTGGACGCATTAATGAAACTGGATCTGGCGGCCGGCGTGGACGTACAGATTCAACTGTCTTGATAGCAATTATTTTTGCTGGCAGCACTGTTTAAGAGTTAAGCGAGAAGTCAAATGACTATTGGAATAATCGGTAAAAAATGCGGTATGACCCGTGTTTTCCAGGAAGACGGTGCCAGTGTGCCTGTCACCGTTATTGAGGCTAACCCAAACCGGGTGACTCAAGTAAAAACAGCGGAAAACGATGGTTATTCAGCGGTTCAGGTAACCAGCGGCAGCAAGCGGGCCGGCTTGGTTAATAAGCCATTGGCTGGACATTTTGCCAAGGCGGATGTGGCGGCAGGCAAGGGCCTGTGGGAATTGCGCCTGGATGATGTTCAGGGTGATGAAGTACCTGAAGTGGGTAGCGATATCACCGTTGAGCAGTTTGAAGCAGGCCAGAAAGTGTTTGTTACCGGTATCAGCAAAGGTAAAGGTTTTGCTGGCACCGTTAAACGGCATAACTTTCACATGCAAGATGCCACCCACGGTAACTCGCTGTCGCATCGTGCGCCAGGCTCTATTGGGCAGTGCCAGACACCTGGCCGTGTATTTAAAGGTAAAAAAATGGCCGGGCAAATGGGTAATGTGCGCAGCACCACCAAGAACCTGGAAATTGTGCGTGTCGATAGTGAACGGCATTTGCTGCTGATCAAGGGTGCAGTGCCCGGGGCAGCAGGTGGTCGAGTGATTGTACGTTTGGCTTAGTTTTAATAGCCAACGATAAACGTCAATCAATATTGAGGAGCAAAGAATAATGGAACTGGCAACCAACAGCGGCAGCAAAATCAAAGTATCGGACGACGTGTTCGGTCGCGATTTTTCTGAGCCGCTTGTACATCAGGTTGTAACCGCTTATCTGGCTGGTGCCCGTGCAGGTACCAAGGCTCAGAAGACCCGTGCAGAAGTAGCCGGTGGCGGTCGCAAACCTTGGCGGCAAAAAGGTACAGGTAATGCACGAGCAGGTACTCGCAGCAGCCCGATTTGGCGAACAGGTGGACGTGCTTTTGCAGCCAAGCCACGTTCGTTCAAGCAAAAGGTCAATCGCAAGATGTACCAGGGCGCAATGCGTGCCATTTTGTCTGAGTTGTTACGTCAGGAGCGTTTGGTCATCGTGGATGACATAAAGCTGGACGCACCTAAAACCAAAGATATGCACAGCATGTTGTCTGATTTGAATGTGAGTAGCGGCATTTTGGTCAGCGATGATCTCGATAACAACGTGTATCTGGCCAGTCGCAATATTCCCGGCTTGCACGCCATGGATGTTGCTGCGATCGACCCGGTCAGCCTGGTACATGCCGATAAAGTGGTGATGAGCGTTGCTGCCATCAACAAAATTGAGGAGTGGTTGGCATGATGCAAAATCATCTCTACCAAGTGATCCGGCGTCCGCATGTGTCTGAAAAAACAGCCCGTGCCAGTGCGCAGAGTAATCAATATGTATTCCAGGTTGCCACTGCGGCAACCAAGACAGATATCAAACAAGCGGTAGAAGGTTTGTTTGATGTACAAGTCACTGGAGTACAGGTCGTCAGCATGCCTGCCAAACGCAAAGCGTTTCGTGGCCGCCCCGGTACCCGCAAAGGCTGGAAAAAAGCCTATGTGAGTCTGGCCGAGGGGCAGAGCATTGAGCTGGTAGACGGCGAACAAGCCTGAGGTTTGATCAATGGCAATTAGCAAAGCAAAACCTACATCACCTGGCCGTCGTGGTCTGGTGCAAATTAAACACGATCACCTGCATACAGGTGCGCCGTATCGCCCATTGCTGGAAAAGCAGGGACGTAGTGGTGGCCGTAATAACACCGGTCGTA
Source organism: Wenzhouxiangellaceae bacterium (assembly GCA_965230265.1). Taxonomy (GTDB): domain Bacteria; phylum Pseudomonadota; class Gammaproteobacteria; order Xanthomonadales; family Wenzhouxiangellaceae; genus JAJFKX01. The sequence continues at coordinate 867,445 of OZ245999.1, forward strand.
TTACTACACGCCATCAGGGCGGCGGACACAAGCAGCGTTATCGCAAGATTGATTTCAAACGTGACAAGGATGGTATCCAGGCACGTGTGGAACGCATTGAGTACGATCCTAACCGGACCGCACACATTGCCTTGCTGCTGTATTCAGATGGTGAGCGCCGTTACATCATTGCCCCGCGTTTATTGCGTGTCGGTGATGAGGTAATGAGCGGTAATCAGGCGCCGATTAAAATCGGTAACAGTCTGCCGCTGCGCAATATACCGGTAGGTTCTACCGTGCATTGTGTGGAAATGAAGCCCGGCAAAGGTGCACAACTGGTGCGCAGCGCTGGTGGTTCTGCACAGGTGGTGGCTCGAGAAGGCTTATACGCCACCTTGCGTTTACGCTCTGGAGAGATGCGCAAAGTGTTGACGCGTTGTCGCGCCACTTTGGGTGAAGTTTCTAACAATGAGCATAACCTGGAAAAACTGGGTAAAGCAGGCCGTAATCGCTGGAAAGGCATTCGCCCGACAGTGCGTGGTGTTGCGATGAACCCGGTTGACCATCCACATGGTGGTGGTGAAGGTCGTACTTCTGGTGGTCGTCATCCGGTCACTCCATGGGGTACGCCAACCAAAGGTTATAAAACCCGTACCAATAAACGTACCGATAACATGATTGTGCGTCGTCGCAAATCAGGGAAATAACGAGGAAAGTTATGCCACGTTCATTACGTAAAGGCCCGTTTGTCGATCACCACCTGAGTGCAAAGGTGGAAAGCGCCATCGCGGCTAATTCCAAGAAGCCGATCAAAACCTGGTCGCGACGTTCAATGATTGCACCTGACATGGTCGGGTTAACGATTGCAATCCACAACGGACGTCAGCATGTGCCGGTTTTGATTAATGAAAACATGGTGGGTCACAAGCTGGGTGAGTTTGCACCCACCCGTACCTTCCGCGGTCACTCCGGTGATCGCAAGGCGAAATAACGGTGAGCACTATGGGAACACAAGCAGTATTAAAAGGCGCCCGTATCTCTGCACAAAAGGTACGCCTGGTTGCAGATCAAGTGCGTGGTTTGCCGGTGGAAAATGCTGAACAGTTGCTTAAGCACAGCAACAAAAAGGCAGCCCACTGGGTGCGCAAAGTGTTGATGTCAGCAGTTGCCAATGCCGAGCATAACAATGGCGCGGACATCGATGAGTTGAAAATCAAAACGATTTTCGTAGACGAAGGCCCAACCTTAAAGCGTGGCATGCCACGAGCGAAGGGTCGTTATAACCGGATTCTGAAACGCAGCAGCCACATTACTGTGGTGGTTAGCGAGAGCTAAGGTCAAAGATTATGGGTCAAAAAGTACATCCAATCGGAATACGTCTGGGCATCTCCAAAGACTGGAATGCCAAGTGGTTTGCAGGCAAGCGTGATTTTGCCCGGCAGTTGAATGAAGATTTGCGCTTGCGCGAATTCATCATGAAGCGACTGTCTGATGCGGCCGTTAGTCGTGTGCATATCGAACGTCCGGCCAAGGCTGCACGGATTACTATCCACACCGCCCGTCCAGGCATTGTGATTGGTAAAAAAGGTGAGGATATCGAGCGCCTGCGTGCTGATGTCAGTGCCATGACTGGCGTGCCAACCACCATCAGTGTTTCAGAAATCCGCAAGCCGGAACTGGATGCTCGACTGGTTGCAGAAGGTATTGCTGCTCAATTGGAAAAACGTGTGATGTTCCGTCGTGCCATGAAGCGGGCGGTAGGCAGTGCCATGCGTCTGGGTGCACTGGGTATCAAAGTCGCTGTTGCCGGTCGTTTGAACGGCGCCGATATTGCTCGTGGCGAATGGTATCGCGAAGGCCAGGTGCCATTGCATACGCTGCGCGCCGACGTCGATTATGGTGTTGTCGAAGCGCACACCACCTATGGCGTATTGGGCGTCAAGGTATGGATTTATAAAGGTGAAGTGTTTGACCTGGAGCAGGCTGGTAAAGAAGACCAGGACAGCTCACGCCGGTCTTCACGTTAGGAGTATTTGTCGTGTTACAGCCTAAACGTACCAAATTCAGAAAACAGATGAAGGGCCGCAACCGTGGTCTGGCACATGTCGGTAATAAAGTCAGCTTTGGTGAGTTTGGCTTAAAAGCCACCACCCGCGGCCAAATTACCGCGCGTCAGATCGAAGCTGCTCGTCGTGCGATTACTCGTCACGTAAAACGTGGCGGTAAGTTATGGATTCGGGTTTTCCCGGACAAGCCAATTACCAAAAAACCTGTTGAGGTTCGTATGGGTAAAGGTAAAGGTAATGTTGAATACTGGGTTGCGCCTATTCAGCCTGGCCGCATGATTTATGAAATTCAGGGCGTTAGTGAAGACGTTGCACGCGAGGCATTTGCCCGTGCGGCGGCAAAACTTTCGGTTAAAACCACGTTTGTGACTCGCTCGGTGATGTAATGAAAGCTGAAGATTTACGTACAAAAAGCGTTGATGAATTGAATGAGCAGTTAAAAGAACTGTTGCAGGATCAATTCAAGATGCGCATGCAGCATGGTGCCGGGCAACTGACCAACACCAATGGCTTGCGCCAGGTGCGCAGAGATATTGCGCGCGTTAAAACCATTCTTGGCCAGCATCGCAGTGTCGATCAGGGTGCCAAGGTTGAAGGAGAAACAGCATGAGTGAAGCTGTCCAACAAAGTGCCGCTGTCAAGCACAGTAAAGTCGGCCTGGTGATTAGCGACAAGATGGATAAAACCGTGACGGTTCAATTGGAGCGCCGCGTGAAGCATCCTTTGTATGGCAAATACATGACGCGCAATACCAAAGTACACGCCCATGACGCAGAAAATACCTGCAACGAGGGCGATACCGTGCGTATCGCAGAGTGCCGGCCACTGTCCAAGACCAAGTCCTGGCAGGTGCTGGAAGTCATTGAACGCGCACAGTAAGGAGAACAGTCATGATTCAGATGCAATCCAACTTGTCTGCGGCCGATAACAGCGGCGCACGTCGAGTGCAGTGCATTAAAGTGTTGGGCGGTTCCAAGCGCCGTTATGCCAACATCGGTGACGTGATTAAGGTCACTGTGAAAGACGCCATTCCACGTGGACGTGTGAAAAAAGGTGAAGTGTATAACGCTGTTGTGGTGCGTACCGCCAAAGGTGTACGCCGCCGTGATGGCTCGCTGATCCGTTTCGATGGTAATGCAGCGGTATTGCTGAATGCCAAACTCGAGCCGATCGGTACCCGTATTTTTGGCCCGGTGACGCGTGAATTGCGCTCCGAGCGCTTTATGAAAATTATCTCCCTGGCACCAGAAGTACTGTAGGCAGGGAACGGAGCTTTAGATTATGAAACGTATCCGTAAAGGTGACGAAGTGATTGTAGTTGCCGGACGCAGCAAAGGCTTGCGTGGCAATGTGCTTCGTGTGTTGACCAAAGACCGCCTGTTGGTGGAAAACGTGAATATGGTTAAACGGCACACCAAACCAGATCCTAACCGGCAGCAGCCGGGTGGCATTCTGGAAAAGGAAGCGCCGATTCATATTTCCAATGTGGCCCTGTATAACCCGGCCACGGGTGCAGCAGACAAGGTTGGCTTCAAACTGTTGGATGACGGTCGCAAAGTGCGGGTGTTTCGTTCCAACGGCGAAGTTGTCGATATTTAAGGCGCCGTAGATTAGGCGAACAGGAAGGTATTTACCCATGACGACCCGTTTACAAACGATGCATAAAGACGTGGTAACCCCCAAGCTGGTTGAACAGTTTGGTTATACCAACCCTATGCAGGTTCCTCGTGTAACCAAGATTACTTTGAATATGGGCCTCGGCGAAGCCGTTGCCGATAAGAAAATAATGGATGACGCTACAGCGGAATTGGCCAAAATCAGCGGCCAAAAACCGATTGTTACTCGTGCCCGCAAGTCGGTAGCGAGTTTCAAAATTCGTGATGGTTATCCAATTGGTGCCAAGGTCACTTTACGCAGCAATCAGATGTATGAGTTTTTGGACCGTTTGATCAGTATTTCACTGCCACGTGTTCGAGACTTTCGTGGTTTGAGCCCCAAATCATTTGATGGTCGCGGTAATTACAACCTGGGTATCAAAGAGCAAACGATTTTTCCGGAAATCAACTTTGATGAAGTTAAGGCAATGCGTGGCATGGATATTGCCATTACCACCAGTGCAGCAACGGATGAAGAAGGACGTGCGTTACTCGCGGCGTTTGGCTTCCCGTTCAAACAGAAATAAGCAGCCGTTAACGGCAAAACGAAAACACAGGATTATCAATGGCTAAAGTTTCCATGATCGAACGCGAACTCAAGCGTGCCAAGTTGGTTGATAAATACGCCGACAAACGTGCAGAGCTGCGCGCCACCATTAAAAATGCTGATACGCCTTTCGCTGAAAAGCTGGAAGCGATTAAGCAGTTGTCCAGCTTACCGCGCGATTCGAGCCCGGTACGTCAGCGCAACCGTTGTCAGGTTTCTGGTCGGCCACGTGGCTACTACCGTAAATTTGGCTTGAGTCGAAACAAATTGCGTGAGGCAGCCATGCGTGGTGATGTGCCTGGCTTACGCAAGGCAAGCTGGTAAGTTCGGTTTTATTGAATCCGGCTGTTATAGAAACATAAAGTAGGTTATCGCTATGAGTATGAATGACCCAATCGCCGATATGCTGACCCGCATTCGTAATGCCCAGGCAGTGAGTAAAGCGACTGTTGGTATGCGCAGTTCGCGCACCAAAGTAGGTATTGCAAAAGTGTTGCAAGAAGAAGGCTATATCACGGACTTTCAGGTAGATGATGTTGATGGCAAAGCCATGCTGACGATCAGCCTGAAATACCTGGAAGGCAAGGGCGTGATTGACCGTTTGCAGCGCGCCAGCCGCCCCGGCTTGCGCCAGTACCGCGGCAAGGACGATTTGCCACGGGTGTTGAGTGGCCTGGGTGTGGCAATTGTCAGCACATCAAAAGGCATTATGACCGACGCCAAAGCCCGTAATGAAGGGCATGGTGGCGAAGTACTGTGCTTCGTGGCCTAAGCACGATACGGAACCGATAGGAGAACACACATGTCACGCGTGGCAAAAAAACCACTCAATCTGCCCAAAGGCGTTGAGTACAAGCTGGATGGCCAGCAACTGACGGTTAAAGGCCCCAAAGGTAGCCTTGATTTGCAGTTGCCTGAAGCCTTTGCTCTGGAAGAGAACGATCAGGTCATTACCGTGACCGGCCCAGAGGAGCAAGTGGCTCTGCGTGGCACCATCCGTGCCCTGGTCGGCAATATGGTGACCGGTGTCAGCGATGGTTTCGAGCGCAAGCTGGAACTGCGCGGCGTTGGTTACCGTGCTGCAATGCAGGGCAAAAGCCTGAATTTAAGTCTGGGCTTTTCACATCCGGTGGAGTTCACCGTGCCTGAGGGTATTGATATCGAAACCCCCAGCCAGACAGAAGTGATTGTCAGAGGCATTGACAAGCAACAAGTAGGACAAGTCGCGGCTAAAATCCGGGCCTATCGTCCACCTGAGCCTTACAAAGGCAAAGGTGTGCGCTATGCGGATGAGCGCGTGATCATGAAAGAAGCCAAGAAAGCCTAACGGCTGAGCAGGAGACTGGTTCGATGATTAACAAAAAAACGGCACGCTTGCGTCGCGCACGTAAAGCCAGATCGCGTATCCAACGACTGGGTGTAGCGCGTCTAAGTGTGCATCGTAGTGGACAGCATATTTACGCACAGCTTATTGCCCCAAATGGTGGTGAGGTGCTGGCGGCTGCTTCGACCTTGCAAAAGGACATACGTGGCAGTTTAAAGAGCACTCAAAACAAAGAGGCTGCTGCCGCTGTGGGTAAAGCGATTGCTGAAAGAGCCATCGCTGTTGGCGTTGAAAGCGTGGCTTTTGATCGCTCTGGGTTTAAGTACCACGGGCGTATGAAGCAATTGGCAGATGCCGCACGTGAAGCGGGTTTGAAATTCTAAACCGCGCTAATAATTTCTTCGCAATTGATATAGAACATAACGATAGGATTAACAAATGTCTGCATCGCATCATATGGACAAAGACGACGGCATGATCGAAAAACTGGTTGCCGTCAACCGCGTAGCCAAAGTGGTCAAAGGTGGCCGTCAGTTCGGCTTTACCGCACTCAGTGTAGTCGGTGATGGTAACGGCACCGTTGGTTTTGGCTATGGCAAAGCCCGAGAAGTACCGGCAGCCATTCAGAAATCGGTAGAAAAAGCCCGTCGCAACATGATCAAGGTACAACTCAAGGACGGGACCTTGTGGCATGCGATCAAGGCCCGGCACAGCGGCTCACGTATTTACATGCAGCCTGCATCTGAAGGTACCGGTGTTATTGCTGGTGGTGCGATGCGTGCTGTATTGGAAGCAGTTGGCGTACATAACGTACTGGCCAAAAGCAATGGTTCAAACAACCCGATTAACCTGGTTCGCGCCACAGTTAAAGGTTTGCAAGCCATGGTTTCACCTGAATCAATTGCATTCAAACGCGGTAAGCCGGTAGAAGAGGTAATGGAAAATCATGTCTGAGACAAGCAAGAAGGCCACCAAGAAAAAGGCCAGTAAAAAGACTGCCAGCAAGAAAACCGCTAGCAAAAAAACGGCCAGCAAAAAGACTGCCAGTAAAAAAACGGCCAGTAAAAAGACTGCGAGCAAGAAAACAGCGAGCAAAAAAGTGGCCAGTAAAGTGGCTGCTGAAAAAGCACCGGTTGAAAGCAAAACCAAAAAAACCACTGGCAGAGTCCGGGTTACTTTGGTGCGCAGCCCCAATGGCTGTATTGGCAAACACCGTTTGTCTGTACGCGGCCTGGGCCTGCGGAAAATGCACCAAACCGTGGAGCTGGAAGACACTCCTGCAATACGCGGGATGATTAACAAAGTGAATTATTTAGTGCGAGTGGAAACCGTTTAAAGTTTCTGCGCCCCAAAATTGAAAGGAAAGTACACATCATGAGACTGAATGACCTTAAGCCCGCAGAGGGCAGTAAAAAAGAAGCCAAACGTGTAGGCCGTGGTATCGGCTCTGGACATGGTAAGACTGGTGGACGCGGTCATAAAGGCCAAAAATCACGTTCCGGTGGTTTCCACAAGGTCGGTTTTGAAGGTGGTCAAATGCCTTTACAGCGTCGTTTGCCTAAAGTTGGTTTCAGCAGTGCGCTGGCACGGGTTACTGATGAGATTTTCTTATACGATTTAGGTAAGATCAAAGGCGATGTCGTGGATATGGAAAGTATCCGTGCTGCCGGTTTGATTGGCCATGCGATTAAACGCGTGAAACTGGTTAATACCGGTGAAATTGATCGTGCAGTCACTGTCCGTGGTATTCGTGTAACCAAAGGTGCGGCGAAAGCCATTGAAGCAGCTGGCGGCAAGGTCGAAGCATAATGGCCAGTAACTCCTCACAAGTTGCTGGCATGCTGGGTAATATCGGTCGTTTGACCGAGTTGCGCCAACGCCTGCTGTTTTTGGTCGGAGCATTACTGGTGTTCCGTCTGGGTACCTTTATTCCGGTCCCAGGTGTTAATCCGGATGCTTTATTGCAATTTATGGATCAGCAGCGCGGCACTATTCTGGATATTTTTAATACCTTTTCTGGTGGTGCGCTGGGTCGGTTCTCGCTGTTTGCACTGGGTGTGATGCCTTATATTTCGGCCTCGATTATCTTCCAGTTGATGACTTCTGCCGTGCCGCAATTACAGCAGCTGCGTAAAGAAGGCGAGTCGGGTCGTCGCAAAATCACCCAATATACCCGTTACTTCACAGTTATCCTGGCGATTTTCCAGTCAGTGGCAATGGCTTCTGCCATGCAGCAGCAGGTAGCGGGCGCAGGTTTGCCAATCGTGATTAACCCAGGTATCAGCTTTGTGTTCACGGCAATGGTTTCATTGACTGCAGGCACGATGTTCTTGATGTGGCTGGGTGAGCAGATTACCGAACGTGGTATTGGTAATGGTATCTCGATGATTATTTTTGCCGGCATTGTTGCTGGTCTGCCGTCTGCCATTGCCGGTACTTTAGAGTTGGCCCGTACCGGCCAATTAGGCCCATTGACAGTGATTTTCTTCCTGGTATTGGCCGTGGCAGTGACTGCTTTTGTTGTTTTTGTAGAGCGCGGGCAGCGCCGGATTACGGTTAATTATGCACAGCGCCAGGGGCGGCGGGCCTACAATAACCAGACATCGCATTTGCCATTGAAAATCAACATGTCCGGGGTTATCCCGGCGATCTTTGCCTCCAGCCTGGTGTTGTTTCCGGCAACGCTGACGAGCTGGTTTGGGCAAAGCAGCAATACCTTGTGGTTACAGAACCTTAATCAGTTACTGAGCCCTGGTCAGCCTGCTTATATGTTTATTTATGGCTTTTTGATTGTGTTCTTCTGTTTTTTCTATACCGCGATTGTATTTAATTCGCGTGAAACAGCTGACAACCTTAAAAAGTCTGGTGCTTTTATCCCCGGTATTCGTCCAGGTCATCAGACTGCCGATTATCTGGACAAAGTACTAACCCGTTTGACTGCTGTCGGCGCGATTTATTTGACCGCGGTGTGTTTGTTGCCCAATTTCCTGGTTTTGCAATGGAATGTTCCGTTTTATTTCGGTGGCACTTCATTGCTGATTATGGTTGTTGTGATCATGGACTTTATTGCCCAGGTCAACAATCACCTGGTATCACACCAATACGATAGCTTGCTTAAGAAAGCCAACCTGAAAAACTACAGCCGCGGTGGCGGTGTGGTCCGACGCTAGAGTGAGCACGGAGAAACGAATATGAAAGTACAGGCTTCTGTTAAAAAAATATGTCGCAATTGCAAGATTGTACGCCGTCGTCGTGTGGTGTACGTGATTTGCAAGACCGATGCAAAACACAAGCAGCGTCAAGGCTGATTGTCAGCGATTAAACACTGGCAAGATGTTTGACTTATTTGTTATAATTGACTGTTTTCGCCGGGCAAAAAGTGCCCGTCACGGCTGACCGTAGTCAGCAAGAATTTGGAGTATAGCGATGGCACGTATCGCAGGTGTAAATTTACCGGTCCAGAAACATACCTGGGTCGCTTTAACCAGTATTTATGGTATTGGTCCGGCCCGTGCGCGCAAGATATGCGCTGATGCCGACATTGCCCCGAGCACGCTGGTGCGTGATTTGGGTGAGCCGGAACTGGAAAAAATTCGTCATTTGATCGCCAACTTCAATGTAGAAGGCGATTTACGTCGCGAAGTTGGAATGAACATTAAGCGCTTGATGGATCTGGGTTGCTATCGCGGCCTGCGTCATCGTCGTGGTCTTCCGGTGCGAGGTCAGCAGACCAAAACCAACGCACGTACTCGGAAAGGTCCGCGTCGTCCTATCAAACGCTAAGTAGCGGTTTATAGCGGATCTGACAACAGATTAACTAGCATATTACTAACTGGCAACTGTGCCAATTAAGAGATAACAAGCATGGCAAAGGCAAAGGCAAAAACAACGAAGACGCGTAAAAAAATACGTAAGGTCGTCACCGACGGCATTGCGCATGTACACGCTTCGTTTAATAACACTATCATCACCATCACTGATCGACAGGGTAATACACTGTCATGGGCGACTGCTGGTGGTCAGGGTTTCCGTGGCTCACGTAAAAGTACGCCGTTTGCTGCTCAGGTAGCAGCAGATAATGCAGGACGCGCAGCATTGGATTACGGTCTTAAAAACCTGGAAGTACGGGTTAATGGACCTGGCCCTGGACGTGAATCGTCGGTGCGTGCCTTAAACGCCATCGGTTACAAAATTTTGAACATTGTTGACGTCACGCCAATACCACACAACGGCTGCCGTCCACCCAAAAAGCGTCGGGTATAGGAGATTTATAATGGCCAGATATACAGGACCAACTTGTAAACTTGCGCGTCGCGAAGGTACCGATTTAGGCTTGAAAAGCCCAGCTCGTAGCCTGGAGTCCAAGTGCAAATTGACTCAACCACCAGGTATGCATGGCACTCAGCGCCGTGTTAAGCAATCTGATTACGCACTGCAGTTGCGCGAAAAGCAAAAAGTACGTCGTATGTACGGAATTTTAGAGCGCCAATTCCGTAACTACTATAAAAGTGCTGCCCAGCAGAAGGGTGCAACCGGTGAAAACCTGCTGCGTTTGCTGGAAGGCCGTTTAGACAATGTTGTGTATCGGATGGGTTATGCAGTCACCCGTGCCCAGGCACGGCAGATGGTCAGTCATAAAGGCATCGTGGTTAATGGTCGGGTGGTTAATATCCCGTCATTTCAGGTGAGCCCGGACGATATTGTAGGCGTTCGTGAGAAAGCTCAAAAGCAGCTGCGCGTCAAAGAAGCGATCACTCTCAGTCAGGAGCTGGATCTGGTTCCGCATTGGATTGAAGTGGATGGTGACAAGATGGAAGGTAAGTTGAAAGCTCTGCCAGATCGTGCAGATTTACCACCTGAAATCAACGAAAACCTGATCGTCGAGCTGTATTCGAAATAACCCATTCTACGCTGCCTGATGGCGGCCATGGATTGAGAGAGAAAAACCTTATGTCGGTTGCATTAGAACACATCACAGAAACAATGCTTAAACCCAAAGCAGCGTTGGTAGAACAGATTTCTGATACCCACGCAAAGATTATCCTTGAACCATTGGAAAGAGGTTTTGGGCATACACTTGGTAACGCTTTGCGCCGCGTATTGCTGTCATCCATTCCGGGTGCAGCAATTAGCGAAGTCGAAATTGATGGCGTATTGCATGAATACACAGCTGTAGAAGGGGTACAAGAAGACATCATCGAAGTCTTGTTAAACCTGAAACAGGTTGGTGTGACCATGCACGAGGGTGAGCAAGCTGTATTGACTCTGGAGAAAAAGGGAGTTGGTCCGGTCACAGCGGGTGATATCCAGGCCACACACGATGTAGAAATCGTTAACCCTGACCATGTCATCTGTAACCTCACCAAGGACATTACTCTAGCGATGCAGGTTACTGTCACTCGTGGTGTAGGCTATCAGCCAGCTGCACAGATTAATATTGGTGAGGCGGAAAGCCGGCCCATTGGTAAGTTGTTGCTGGATGCCTCCTACTGCCCGGTAAAGAAAGTGTCCTACAGTGTCGAAGCAGCACGTGTTGAACAGCGTACTGACCTTGACCGTCTGATTCTGGACCTGGAAACCAATGGCACCATTGACTGCGAGGAAGCAGTTAAGCGGGCTGCCAATATTTTGGCTGACCAGTTATCTGTATTCGTTGATTTTGTGGCGCGTACAGAAGAAGCTGAACAAACCACCAGTGAAACTTTGGATCCGGTGCTACTGCGTCCTATTGATGAACTGGAGCTGACCGTTCGCTCAACCAATTGCTTGAAAGCAGAAAGTATTCTGTATGTTGGCGATCTGGTACAGCGCAGTGAAGTTGAATTATTAAAAACCCCGAATCTGGGTAAAAAATCTCTGACCGAGATTAAAGAAGTACTGAAAGTACACGAGCTCAGCCTGGGCATGGATATTGAAAATTGGCCGCCGGCAGGATTACCTGGCGCCTGATGCCGTTGGAGAAATAGAATGCGTCACCTTAAATCCGGCAGAAAGCTGAATCGTAACAGCTCACACCGTAAAGCCATGTTCCGTAACATGGCAGCTTCATTGTTTAAGCATGAAGTCATCAAAACCACCTTGCCAAAGGCTAAGGAGTTGCGCCGTGTGGCTGAACCATTAATTACCTTGGCCAAAGAAGATGGCGTAGCCAATCGCCGTCTGGCTTTTGCTCGTCTGCGTGATAAAGAAGCAGTAGGTAAATTGTTTGTTGAATTGGGGCCACGCTATGAACAGCGCCCAGGCGGTTACATGCGGATACTAAAGTGCGGTTTCCGTGCAGGTGATAAAGCACCTATGGCTTTGGTTGAGTTGGTTGACCGTCCAGACATAGACCTGGATGCCACTGAATAAATCGTTGCAGAGTCGTGTAAAAAAGCCTGATTGATTCAGGCTTTTTTTATTGCCAGGTTTTAGCTGGCTTCAATGGTGGTCAGAGTAATCATTGTTGATTCGAATTGATAAGCCTTAACGCATTTATGCCTGTCTGCAATCAGCTAATCTTGCTATCCTGAAATTATTGCCTGGCTGGTATTTCATCAAATACAAGAACAATAATTGCTTGATAAAAAGAACGGCAGCAGCATAGAGCTGTGTTTTTTTAGTATGCTACAGATAAAGCTCATTGCATTATTCTCGGTGGGAACCATTAGCAACAAACCGGGAGTGCAATTTTTTTGACACATGGAAGTGATATTTGTTATGCGGAATAGGTTGTTCTCCAAAAGGTTGTTATGCGCCTTTTTATTGGTGGCAGCAAGTGCCGGCCAAACACAAACCGATACCTTAACGATTACTGGCTCCAATGTCATCGGCGCTGAGCTGATGCCCGCAATGGTTGAATTATGGCTACAGCAGCGTGGCGCTGCGAACATACGTCGGCAATGGACAGCCAAACATCAACTGTGGGTTCAAGCAGCGGTTTCTGGCTCTACGCCTGCCAGTATCAAAATTGATTCACAAGGTTCAGCCAGTGGCTTTGCAGCACTGGCATTGGGCGAAACCGACCTGGTGATGTCCTCACGTCCTATTAATGCTGTAGAGCTGGGTAATCTCAAATTTTTTGGCAATATGGACGATGAGCGTCATCAGCAATTATTGGCAATGGATGGCATCGCGATCGTGGTTCATCCAGATAACCCAGTGACTCATTTGAATATGACCCAGTTAGCACGGATTTTTTCGGGTCAATTGACACACTGGGTACAATTGCAGACACCTCCACAGATACCCACTGATCCATCAGATCGCATTCAGGTATTGACGCACGCATTTGATTCAGGAACGGCCGCGGTATTTTCTGAAATGGTTATGCAGGGGCAGGCGCTGACCGAGACTGCTGATCAATTTGTTTCGGGTAGGGCGTTAAGTCGTGAAATTACACAAACCCCTCAAGCGATCGGTTTTACCAGCCTGACACACATTGACGGCGCCAAAGCGATTGCCATTGATAATGGAGGTGAGCCTGTCCCCATTAATAAAATGACAGTTGCGACTGAAGAGTATCCATTATCGCGTCGTTTGTACTTGTATCTTCCCGATCCAGATAATGTGATGGCGCAATCGTTGGTTGCTATTGCACAATCACAAGCTGGTCAAAGGATGATAAGCGCTCGCTCATTTGTGAATCTGGAATTGTTTGCAACACCAACGCCTGTTGCCAGTTATGCACCCGATGAATATCGCAATCTGACCACTCAAGCGCAGCGTTTATCAATGAATTTTCGCTTTGCAGATAATACTTCTGCATTGGCCATTGGTGCAGAAGCGGATGCTGACCGGGTAGTGAGTTATATTAAGAACCATGCCAATATTATTAGTGATGTCATGGTCTTTGGATTTGCAGATACTGCTGAGGGCAGTGATGTAAACCGACAAATATTGTCAGTAGAACGTGCAGACAATGTTGCTAAAGTGCTGGTTGAACGTGGTGCACCGCCGACTCGTGTTAGAGGTTACGGCAACAGCATGCCTGTTACTACCAGCAATCAAACGATAGCCAGTAAAAATCGGCGTGTGGAAATTTGGATTAAAACCCATGACGGTAGTGGAGCTCGCCCCTACCGCCAATTGGCGCGTAATGACCCTAGAAGTCAATAATGCAGTAATTAAAGGGTTGCGGTTTGACGTAGATGTGCTTCCAGTGCGCGTTTGGTTTCGGTATGTAAGCGCTCTACTTTATTGCTGTCTGCCAATAAAGCGATACTGTCCTTTTTAAATCGAGATGCATCTATGGCGTCCAATGCGGAGATGGCAGCTTTTGATACGCCAGGTGCATTGCTGTATAAAAACGGCATCAGTAAATCCCAGTCTGACTTTTGATTTAATGATAAATCTTTTAAGGTCAAAATACTGTTGCGTACCAACAGGGGAGTAAAACTGCCTAAGTCATAAGGTGACGGGTTGTTTTGTAGCACACTCAGCAAATAACTTCTGAACCAGTCCTGATATAGTGGCTCAGGTAAACCTTTAGCGGATTGGATAAGCATTTCATTGGCTTCGGCTGTTATCGAACTTTGGTTCATGAGACGGCGTAAATGTGTAACGTTCTTCTCATTGGCCTCTGCCATCCAATCACCATGCAGAGAAAGTTCAAAAGCTGCAATGCGACGGCTTTGCAGATCAGGTGATTCAGCCAGGGTCATTAGGTCATGCAGCATGACAGGCTTAGCCGGTTGTTGGTCATCATTAATGACGTTATTCCATAACCGGGTGATCGGGTCACTGCAATCAAAAATACCTGGTCCTACAGCTGGTAAAGTCTGGATTGACATACCATTTGGGTTATCAACAATCTCATCTCGGAAGAACCGGTGTTTCTGGAATTTACTAATAATTAAAATATAGCAACTCGATTGATGTTTATTTTTTTCTTGAATATTTTCATATATATGAGAGAAATTGCTAACAGTGACGTCACTATTTACATGCGCCTGTTTTTTTGGGTCCCATAGCGTTCGCAGAATATTGAACTTACTTGTGCTAGTATCGGCCTCGGCTTGTTTTGCGAGAACGATAGCATATCGTTGTTTCAAGGCATCTTCGAATGGCGGTTTAATAGGCTCAGCAGCGATAGAAATACCACTGCTCCCAGCCAGACTGAGAACCAATACTAACAATATGGATGTTACTGAAACTGTTTTAAAAGTAAGCATAGGATATTCCGAAATACTTAAGATAGTAATTAATGGAAGATTAAAACGATGTGAAAGTTCATTTTCACATCGGTATTGGCAAGATAATACCAAATAATTGCAATCAGTTTTTTAAAAAAGCAGATATGTTGTCTGCTTTACATTAGAGCTGGTATTAATGAAATATACCAGTACTTCATGGAGGTTGATTACGATGAAGAAAACGATAATGGGCTTTTTGGCCCTGTGCATGGCATCTTTACTAATGCCTTTTGCATCCATCGCCCAGGATGGTGATGGCAAAGGTATTAGTGGAGCTGCTGATAATGGCGTTAGAAACGCTACAGCGGTTCGTAGCGGTCGCTCTGCGGCATTGCCGGAACTGTTGAATATCAGGCAACAAAATCAAGATGCCGGTATTCTAGTAACCGGTAATCCAGGCGCAATTAATGACCATCAGGTGCCTGACTTTTTGAAAATAGCGCCGGCACCTGCAAATATTCCTGGTGCAACTGATACAGCTCAGGCAAATAGCGGCGTTGCTTCGGTACGTGCACCCAATGCAATATTAAGTATACCTGGCTACTCCAATGACAGTAATGCTTCAGTAGGCGAGCCTCGTATCACTCCTCCCGATACCAACGGTGATGTAGGCCTCAACCATTACGTCCAATATGTCAATCTTGGCTGGATTGTATACAACAAATCTGATGGTTCTGTAGCCGCGGGTCCTTTCCCTGGCAATACTTTTTGGCAAGGTTTTGGCGGAGTGTGTGAAACACTCAATGCGGGTGATCCGATAGTACTTTATGATCATCTGGCGGGTCGCTGGTTCTTTAGTCAATTCACTGGTACCTCCGTACCCGATGGCCATCAATGTGTCGCTATTTCTGATGGCGAAGACCCAACCGGGCCTTATACTTTATATGACTTTGTCGTCAGCCCCGGCGGGTTTAATGATTATCCACACATTGGTATGTGGCCAGATGGTTATTACATGACGACACATGAATTTTCTAACCCTGGACTGAGTTTCCAAGGTACGAATTTAACGATTTTTGATCGTGATGAAATGCTGGCAGGAAACCCCAATGCCGGTTTTGTTCAGTTCTCTAGTAGCACCAGTGGCGATGACCTTGAATTTGGCACGATGCCTGCGCACTTAGAAGGCCCACCTCCGCCAGCAGGTTCTTGTCATTATTCAGTGCATAGCACCGATGCTCAAGCATTTGGCGTACCTGGCTCAGACAGAATTCGGGTTTGGGAAACCTGTGTCAATTTTGATAACCCCGGTAGCTCAACATTAAATCAGGTTAATAGCATTGGCATGCCTGAATTTGATATTAATTTATGTGGTTTCAGTCGTGATTGTATTGATCAACCTGGTTCACAACTTTTAGATCCAAATGCAGCCAATACTCAGTATCGTTTTAATACCCGTTACTTTGCCAGTGAAGGCGTATTAAAAGGTGTGGTTACCAGAAATATCGATGTCGGTGGTGATCGTGCCGGCGTTCTCTGGGCAGGTATTGATATCAATCCGATCAATGATGCAACCAGTCTCAGTGATAATGGTGACTTACTGGGCGTCATTGATTTTAATGACGGATTAAACCGTTGGATGGGAAGCGCCTCGCTTGATCAGGATGGTAATATCGGTATCGGTTATACCCGCTCTAGCAGTGGTTCATTCCCTTCTATTTATCTGACTGTTCATGAGCGTGGTGTAGATGCGCCAGGCACCGTACAGCAAGAATCTGTTTGTGTGGATGGTTCAGGCAGTCACACCGGTGCCAACCGCTGGGCCGATTATGCCAGTACCAGTGTTGATCCTTCTGATAGCTGTACTTTCTGGCACACCAACGAGTATGTAGAAACCACAGGCAACTTTAACTGGACGACACGTGTATGTTCGTTCCGTATTCCTGGTTGTGGCGGTGGTGGACCGGTTAATCAGCCGCCCAATGCCAGCTTCACTTTCAACTGTAATGATTTGTCTTGCAGCTTTAATGGCAATGGCAGCTCAGACAGTGATGGCAGCATTGTCAGCTTTGCATGGAGCTTTGGTGATGGTTCCAATGGCAGTGGTGCAACAACCAGTAACACCTATGGCAATGCAGGTACTTTCAATGTAACCCTGACAGTAACCGATGATGATGGCGCAACCGATAGTCAGACACAGGCGGTGACGGTGACCGAGCCACAGCCATCGAACTGTCCAGCAGGCTCCATTGATTTCAATAACTTCCCCACCACGTCATTTGCTACTCAGGATGCCGGTACCGGTGCGATTAATGTTTTGGACGGTGGTGATACCTTCCAGCTGATCAGCAATCGCTGGAGAGCATCGACTCAGACATTCACATTGACGCCGAATACCGTGGTCGAGTTTGAATTTGCCAGTAACTCAGAAGGCGAAATTCATGGCATTGGTATGGATGAAGACAATGTCTTGACCGGTGGTCAGGTTTTCCGGGTATTTGGTACGCAAACCTTTGGTAATACCATCACACCTCAATATACCGGTGGCGGTGCCTTCCAGAGTTATAGCATTCCGGTAGGTCAAACCGTAACTGGCAGTGGCTTTAGCTTGGTCTTCGTCAACGACAAAGATGCCGGTGCGCAAGACAATGAAAGCCGGTTCCGCTGTGTTCGTGTATTCGAAAATGCCCCAGCTAACGAACCACCTGTAGCCAGCTTTACTTCTAGCTGTACCGATTTGTCATGTAGCTTTAATGGCAATGGCAGTTCAGACAGTGATGGCAGTATCGTTGACTTTGCCTGGAGCTTTGGTGATGGCGCCAATGCCAGCGGTGCGACAACCAGTCATACCTATGGCAATGCAGGTACATTCAACGTGACACTGACCGTGACAGATGATGATGGTGCGACTGATAGTCAGACGCAATCGGTAACGGTGACGGATCCACCAACCGGTGGCAATTGTCCAGCCGGTTCAATTGACTTCAATAACTTTGCTACCACAGCATTTGCCACTCAGGATGCTGGTACCGGTCCACTGAATGTTCTGGACGGTGGTGATACCTTCCAGATGATCAGTAACCGTTGGCGTGCATCTACGCAAACCTTTACCTTGACAGCAAACACTGTTGTTGAGTTTGAGTTTGCCAGTGATTCAGAAGGTGAGATCCACGGTATTGCAATGGACGATGACAACACATTAACCGGTGGTCTGGTACAACGAGTATTCGGTACACAAGGCTTCGGTAATACTGTCACACCACAATACACCGGTAACGGTGCCTTCCAGAGTTACAGTATTCCGGTTGGCCAATTTGCGACTGGTGGTGGCTTCAGACTGGTGTTTGTTAACGACAAAGATGCCGGTGCACAAGACAATGAAAGCCGGTTCCGTTGTGTACGCGTGTTCGAAGACACTCCACCTCCAGGCCAATGCAGTCTTGAAGAAGACTTCGAAAATGGTGCGGCTGGTTGGACCAACGGTGCGGCAGCAACTTGTACCACAGGTGACTTTGTTCTGGGCACACCTAGCCAGCAAACCGGTAGCGGTGTTATAACCCAGGTCGGTGGTGATAACACCACAGGTTCAGGTTCTGCATTATTTACTGCAACCAACACCTCATTGGGTAATGCTGATGTCGATGGTGGTAACTGTATATTGTTATCGCCGGTATTCACGGTCAATGAAGCTTCAACTTTGGAAGCATTCTATTTCCATGGTCAGCGTGATGGTGGTGATGATCCAGGCGATGATTTCTTCGCACTGGAAGTATCTACCAATGGTGGTAGTACCTTTACGCCGATTGTCAGTATTGGTGATACTCAAACCAATGCTGCATGGACACCGGCAACTGCTGCAATTCCAGCGGGCTCGCAAGTACAGATTCGGATGCAGGCATCTGATGGTGCAGGCCCAGGCGATATTATCGAGGCTGGAATCGATGATGTGAGCATTTGTTCTAATTAATCTGATTGGTTAGAACTTAAGCATGTAAAAACGCCGGGCATTGCCCGGCGTTTTTTTATTATACTCTTGATGTTCCTTATTGATTTTTGGGAGGAGATAGGAGCTCCGTTAGAAACATAGTCAGGTAACGGTTTTATGGTGATAGGTTACTCTGGTGGTGGTAAATTAGTGACTTCTGGGTCACAGTCGATGATGTCATTCAATGTTGTATCATGGACCAATATTGATAATGATATTAACTGGTTTTGCTCTGTGTATCTGTTCTTCATAATGAGTTTGCCGTCTCCAAGCTCAATGTCATATAACTGATTGGTTGGATCACAGATAGCATAACTACGGATAACAAAACGCTTATCAGTTTCATCACTCAATGTATATTGCAGTACTGTTTCGTCGTCGACGACTGGAACAAAATCTGGGGTGTAACTATACGAGTATTTTCCGTTACGCGCATTGCCGCCACTGGCTACATAGGCAACAGTTAGTTCTACTTGGATTGGATCTGACATAGAGAGTTCTCCCGATTATTATTGAAGTAGTCACTCAATAAGAGTGGTTGATATTCCATTTCATGGAATAATTTGGTGATGCTGGTGGTGTCATGGCCTAAGTTTGATTTTACCCTGAGTAAGGGAACAAGAATACGAGTATCTTTGGTATCGCCAGCAACTGGCTGTAATAAATCCAGTGCGTATTGCCATAGCTCAAAGGCATTATCTGGTGCTAACACGCATAGCCATTCGCCCTTGGTAACAAGAATGTCTGCCAGTAATGTGCGCGTTAATAAGTCACTTTCGTTGCTTTGAAATAGTTGCTGGGTACTATTGAAAGCATTATTAAGTAGTTTACTGGCAGCGCTTTGTTGCCCCATGGCTTGTTTGGTCTGCGCTAAACGATAGTTGGCATTATGTAATGAGCGCTCCCACTCAACATTTTTATCATTGGATGCAATGAGTTCTCGCATCTCACCTTGAGCAAGTTCGAGCTGTTGTTCAGCGCTAGATAACTCGCCTAACTCATAATAGGCTAAGCCGAGTCGGCTGGCCAGATAAGCGTGCGCAGTTTGCCATTCTTTATTACTGGCGTCCGTATTAACAAGTGATTGAATCTGGTGTGTTGCTGATTCATAAATATCCACCGCTTTTTCTGTATCACCTTGTGCGCTGGTAATCACGCCTGCATTTTGTTTGGCAACTACCAGCCGATACAAAACCTGATTATCATCATTGGCTATTTGGTGTAAGTTACTTAACAGGTCAAGTTCACGTTGGAAGTAATCCTGTGCCTTATCCAATTGGCCACCTGTTTGTGCAGTTCGGGCAATCCAAGAATAGCCATTGGCCAGATCGATACTTAATGCAACATCATCCGGCTTACTGGTGACTCTTTGTCGTTTAAGCTCTGTTGATTGCTCAAAGTATTCAGTGGCTTCACTCAGGCGTCCTTCAATGTTGGCAAGTGTGCCCAGGTTGTTCCAGGCGTATGAAAGCTCAGTGATGGCTTGTAAGTTATCGGGTTCCAGATTGACCCACCGTTCGGCATGAGATTTATAGTTACTCCATTTTTCCCCTGCAGCGCTTAAATTGTTCTGCTGATAGTGCAGGTAACCCAGCCAGTAATTGACATTACCTGCCTGGAGCAAAACAGGACCGTTATGAGGCCAGTTATCCATTAGGGTGTCTAAAATATTAGCGGCTTCAGTAAATGCTGCACGTGCACTGTTCAAGTCACCCTGGGTAATCCGGATTTCTCCAATCTGGATCAAAGCTTGAGCACGTAGCAGCAAAGTTTCTGAACCGGTAGCTTCTGCGGGTTGTGACTCCAGATAACGCATGGCTTCATCGCCAACAACATCCAACAGATTTAAGCGGCCTATTGGTCGCAGTCTGTCCATTAAATCACCCAGCATAAAGCCGACCAAACCTTCTGCCTGTGCCTGTCGTTGTTCTGCATTACGGCGTGCGTCTGTAGCAATGACGGCAGCAATGCCGGCGGTGATACCCAAGCCCACCACAGCCCCAATAGCCAGTCGCCGCAGGCCATTGCGCTTGCTTGCCTGTTTAAGCGAGGCGTGAATAAAAGTTTTGTCTTGTTCTTCTAACTGCAGCCTGTTGCTGTCTGCCAATAACCGGGCTTCCGATAGCGGCTTGCTACCAGTGAGCAAATAGTCATTCGACTGGCCCTCTTCATACCAGCGCATTGCGGCCGCGGAAACATTGCTATAGCTGCGCAATAGCTCCTGATTTTTTTCGATCCAGTGTTGTGCACGTGGCCAATGAGTAAATAAGGCTTCGTGGGTAACCGATACCGTATGTCGGTCATTGCTGAGTTCGCTTGTTAATAAACGTGAGTCAATTAAGGCCTGTGTTAACTCGAGTTCTTTAACGTCGGTAATTTGATTCCAGTCAGCGGGACGTGATGATATCGCTCCATCGGCGCGGAGTATAACCAAACGGCCTAACAGGCTATCCAGACAGCTTTGTGCTTCGCTATCTAGTCCATCAACAACTGCGGCTACCTTTTGACTTAACGCCCCTTGTAAGCCACCCATCTTGCTGTAGGCATCAAAACACAAGCAGTTATCCTGAGTGCGATTGAGGTATAGCTCATTCAACGTGTACTGCAATAACGGCAGAATATCTGGATGGGTAATGGCATCATCGCGTATTTGGTCATCCAGTTTAATCAATGAATCCGGGTCTTGTTCAAAGCTCAAACCGGCAGCCATTGCCGGCTTGCGAATCATTTCTGAAATCTCACCAGAAGTCGGTGGCAGTAAATCAAATTGACCGTTACCGCTTTTTAGATCAGTAACATGCTTCAGGCGCATGATTTCAGGGTAAAAATCGTTGCGAGATGCAGCCAGCACCAGCACCAAACCAGATTGAGTCAGATACTGAATGGTATCCAGCAGAGCATTTTTTTGCTGGTCATCAATATCTGGGTTGGTACATAGCTTCTCGAACTGATCGATGACCAACGTCAACACCGTATGGGTATCGGTGTTGTTTAGGTGATGGGTGTCTCTGTATTGATTGATGATGCGCTGTATGGGCTCTATCAGTGCATCGTATTGACCGGAAAGGATGGCCTCGCATAAATCATCGCGGTGGGCAAGGTTAAATATCGATCGATTACCCAGCCGCCACATCAATAAAGCGTCCACCAATGCGGCTACCGGCTCACTGGCCTGTGATGTACCCATGCCCATCGTCGTTGAATCAAGAGCACGGACTTCCTCAATACCGTGTTCTGAAGTTAATAATGGCAGTATCCCCGCGTGAATAAGTGACGTTTTACCTGACCCACTGGGCCCCAAAATTAAAACAAACGGTTTACGTGCTTCTAATTGCTGCTTGATTTGCCTGATCAACTCGGCTGTGGCATCGCCGCGACCAAAAAACACATCGGCGTGACGTTTATCAAAAGCTTCCAGACCAAGGTAGGGCGAGCCAGACGCCCAGACTTTATTTGATGGCCTGGTGGTTTGTTCGGGGAATGAGACTGCAGCAATTAATCTGTAGCCACGTTTGCGGATGGTTTCGATATACGCGGGTTCAGAGGCGCGGTCTTTGAGTGCTTTGCGCAGCTGAGCGATGGCTTTATGGACTGGGTTATCACCATAAAAGGTTCCGGCCCAGCATGCGGTCAACAGTTGTTCGGAAGTAAATATCGTACCGGGCTCTTGTGCCATGGTTAGCAGCACATTCATAGCACGCGGCTCTACGACAGTACGCAGATCGCCATTCTCGAAAGCATTTTCCGAGGGCTTTACCAGCCAATCACCCAAACGGAAATATGAAATCGATTCCAACACCTGTCTGCAACTCCCTGATCAATCCAGGATAGCCAGTATAGCTTGCCAGGTCAGGCATTGACTAATCGATTTTATATTTTTTTACCGCGTAGACAATTTGTGTCAGTACAACAGTGATGATAAGTGGTCAGTCAAAGCGAATTGTGCATAAGTTAGGCGTTATGGCTAGCTAATTGGATGAAAATATTAAACAGGTGTACAAGGTTAAAAAAATCATAAGTAATTGAAAAAAATATAGTTTTTTAATCGGAAGGTTACCGGAAGGTTAGTGATCAGGCCATTTGTGACACTGTGCACACCTTGAGTCAAACGGGTCAAACGTTCCCCGCTTGAACAGGGTTTAGGGAATGGGAGGAATTAAGGGGGACTGACAATAAAAGACCGCACCACCAACAACAGAGGTGGGCTACCGGAAACCAACAACAATAAACCGGTAGTGGCTACGGGGAAGCCTCCGGGGAGCACTGGGTGGGTCGTGGTACGGGCCCACCCTTTTTAATGCCAATTCTCCTATCAGATTGATTGTTTTCTACTGAATATCTTCAAAACCATCCTGGAAAAATTCTTCCGCCCCAAGCGGCAGTGGCCATGCATAGGCACCGCGTCCGCGAGTAAACAGAGCCAGTGTGCTGGCGCCGCGGTCAATGGCCATATCCCAAATCATCACCGAAGGCAGCCCCTCATTAAAACGCATCCATACCGGTGAGTCGGCAGTAATATTGTTGGTGAAATACAAACCCCAGTCTGAACCAGCAAATACCTGATTAGGCAGGTTGGGGTTGGTCATGATGGAATTGACTGGGATATTGGGCAGATTGCCGGATTTGTCCTCCCAGGTAAAACTCGAGCAATCGCTGTTGCAGACCACACGCAGAACATGGCCAGGTGTGGAAGGGGTATTGTCATTGAACCCGCCAACCGCTGCATACCCGATCATTGGGTCTACCGGGTCTGTGACCACGTCCAGAATGGGACGGTTAGGCAGTACTGCATTGCCACCGGTAACATCTACCCAGGTGGCTGTATTGGCGGCTCCCTGACCCAGGTCAAAGCCAATCCACACATTGCCATCGTTAGTGCCTGCAATGGCAACGTTCTCATCACTGAATGAGAATGCCAACTGGTTAATGAATGAACGGTTGCCCAGGGTGCCCTTGGTCAAGTCCGGGCTGTTGGCATACCAGCTGCCGTTGTTTAGACCACCGGTAATGGTTTCCCAAACGCGTGTGCTGCCGGCGATCAAATGCTGGCAGCCGGTGCCAGCTGGGCAGTCATGCTTATAAATCTCAAATGGAAACAGGAACGATAAATTATCTCCAGCCCATGGGCCATTAACAGCTTGATAGTTTCCATTGGGACCATTTTGGCTGACAAACATATTGCCGTTCTGAAATTCAACATACCAGCGCTGTTCCAGCACCGGTTCTATGCGTGAGAACACACCGTCACCACCCAGAACCGAATTCCAGTTATTTGCCGTTACCGGACCAGTCCAGCTGGTTACGGACGAGCCATTGTCCTGCGCACCACCCACAGCACCGCGGTTGTTTCTGGTGGCAAAGTCGGCAGTGATGTCACCCGAGTAGAATTCAATGGTTGGCAGGGTGGTGTTGAGTTGTGTGTAGCTGATTGCGTTGGGGTTTGCAGTATCAGCGTTGTCGGTATAGTAAATGCCGCCATCGCTGCCGATTAGCAATCGGGATGGATCGTTGTTCACATAAGTGCGTGCATGGTGGTCTACATGGACACCATCATTACAGCTCACGCCAACCAGGTTATCACCAGCATTATCGGATCGGAATAAATTCAGGCTGCTGAAGAAGAACTGATCTGGATTGGTCGGAGAGACAGTGATGCCTGCGTAATACCAGGATTGACCGCCGACACCGCAAACGCTCAAGTTGGCGTTGCGTTGCTGCCAGTTAGCACCGCCATCAGTGCTGCGCCACACGCCTAGAAACTGCAGGCTGACTGGGCTGACGACTTCGGCATAGAGTATGTCGGGATCGGTTGGAGCACGGGCAATTTCCAGTCGCCCCAGAGGCCCGTTGGGCAGACCATTGCCGGTTCCCGCTGGCCAGCCATTGTCCGGACGGCTGAGCAATTGCCAGTTTACCGGACAGCCACTGGCTGGAATGGTGGATTCATAAATACCGTTTGCACCGTTCTGATCAAGGTCAGGTTGAACCGGAGTAGGGCCGCCGCGTGTGCCTATCGCGGCCATAATTTCAGTTTCTGTGCCAGTGTCCAGTAACAGCAAACCAGTCATATCCTGGCGCTGGGTGGTGAAGTTGTTGGTAAAGCATGGGCCGGTCCAGTTAGCGCCGTCATCGTAGGAAAGAAACAGGCCGGTTTTGGTGCCAACCACAATGGTCTGACTATCACGCGGGTCTACCAGAACTTTGCCGATGGCCTGGTATTGTGGAAATTCACCAGCCGGTAGGGGCAGGGCTGGTCCGAATACATCTTCACCCAAAATTTCAAAGGTTGCGCCGGCATCACGGCTGCGCAGCAAACCCGCACTGCCAAAAGAAAAAGAGCCGTAGCGCAGGTCGCCGGTTCCCGCATAGATAATGTCTGAGTCATTCGGGTCAAATGCCAAATCACCGATCGCTATTGAGTTGAACAAAGGGTCATCAGTGAGTGATGTCCAGGTGGTGTTGGCGTCACAACAATTGGTGGTTTTCCATACGCCGCCGCCATCTGAACCGAGATAGGCCACAGTATCGTCAGTGGGGTCTGAGATAATGGCGTTGGTGCGGCCAGCAGTGCCTCCATTTAATGGGCGTGGACCCAGTGAGGTAAAGCGATCGGTGGGTAAGGCCGAGCCACCGCGGGTAGCCGCCAGTTTCAGACCACCCGGCTGTGCTTCTTGCATTTGATCGTGCTCAACTTTGGCTTCAGTCAACCACTGGCTATCAAAGTTGAATGTCGGATACGTGTAGCGAGTGGCCCAATAATCACCATTACCAGGTTTGCCACCAATCACATCGGCTGGTTGTTCAGCGGATGATTGAGGGTTAATACCCGACTGATAAAAACCAGTCACTGCGATGGCGCATGCTGCACCGATAATCAAAACAGTCATCCAGACTTTGGTCATGTCCACGCTCCATGAAAAAGATCGCATCAGTTTACCTGATGTGCCGGTTGGACGGGAGCCAGACAGCGGGTTTGATGGGGCAGGGGTACAATAAGGCTCGATTTATTCGGAAGGTTTTGGGTTTTGATCATGCGATGGACTCTTCCAGCCAGTTTACTGGTCATGCTGACATTGATTGCCTGTGTAGAGCATCAGCCGCGTTCCAATACGATTGTATTGCAACACTTATGGTCTGTTTCTGGGGTTTTTCAGTCTGCAGAGTCTGTTATCTATGATGCTGCATGTGATTGCTTGTATGTCTCCAATGTCAATGGTTACAGCAAAAACGGTGAAGGTTATCTCTCACGACTATCGCTGACGGGTGAGCTGCTGGAACAACACTGGGTTGATGGGTTGAACGGCCCTACCGGTATGGCAATTGACGGGAAGACTTTGTACGTTGCTGATATTGATGAGGTCGTGGCAATTGACCTTGGCACTGGCAGGATTGACCAGCGTTACCCTGCGCCAGATGATAACCCTGGTTTAAATGACATCAGCATTAATCCAGATGGGCGATTGTTTGTATCCGGCTCCTTCAGTCAAGCCATTTATGAATTAACTGCTGAAGGCTTGCAGCCCTGGTTAGTGAGTGACAGCCTTCGGGATGCCAATGGGCTATATGCTGGCCAGCAGAATGTGATGGTGGCAGGTTACTGGCTGCATGCTGCAGAGTTGGCAGACAAACGACTGGTTAAATTAAGCCAGTCAGATGAGCTGATGGATTTGGAAAGCATAGAAACCGATGGGCGGGGCGGTTATTTTATTACTGCCATCGGTGCACGGCCCTTATTACATAAGGTAGACGGGGAAGCGCCCAGAGCGATCTTGCAACCGAATCGGTTTTTTTCTGGTATTGAGTACATTAATGAAAGACAGATGCTGCTGGTTCCCGTTGGTGGTGATAGCCTGTCGGTTTATCGAGTGATATTTCCAGCTAACTGAACATAGCAGCAACCAGTCTGTTACTCATCGAATAAGCTCAGTTGTCCGTCCTGAGGCCGTCGTCTAAAAGACTTGGTCGACAGGCCTGGATAAGGTTTGTGTAACCCATGTTTCTTTTTGTGTACTGCAAAAACCTGTGCGATATGTTCGGCGTAGGGGCCTTCTCCCGTTTGACGAACGCCCCAGCGGGTATCGTTGAGTTTGCCTCCGCGTATATCACGAATACGGCCCAATACTCGTGACTTTTTCAATGGATAGTGAGTATCAAGCCACTCTGTGAACAGCTCGCGCAAACCATACGATAACCGCAGCATGGTGTAGCCTGCTGATCGTGCACCTGCCTGTGCGGCGGCTTTCAACAATGTGGGGATTTCATGATCCGTCAGTCCGGGGATGATAGGGCCCATCAGCACATTGACTGGAATGCCAGCAGCACTGAGTTTTTCAATAGCTCTCAACCGGGCTTTGGGACGTGATGTGCGTGGCTCCATGGTCCTTGTCAGCTCAGCATTCAGGGTGGTCAATGAGATGTTGACAGCAATGGCATCAAACCGTCTGAGCTCCTGCAAAATATCAATATCCCGCGTCACCATGTGGTTTTTGGTAATGATGCCAACCGGATGACGAAATTCAGCCATCACCTGCAAGCAGCGTCGGGTGAGTGCCAGTTTACGCTCTATGGGTTGATAAGGGTCTGTGTTACCGCTGATAGAAACGGGCTGAGGGCGGTATCTTTTCGCGTTAAGTTCCTGACGTAATTGTTCAGGCGCATTGGACTTGATAAAGATCTTGCTCTCAAAATCCAATCCGGCCGACAACCCCAGATACTCATGGCTGGGCCGAGCAAAGCAATACACACAGCCATGCTCGCAGCCACGATAGGGGTTCAGCATGACACTCGGTCTGATATCTGGGCTGTTGTTGTAGGTGAGTACAGTTTTGCTATGGTCCTGGTAGTAATGGGTGCGCAGTTTGGCTTTGGGGAAATCCGGTTGTTCTTCGTCAAAGCCAAAACCACTGGATACCGAGGCATCAATGCTCAGTGATTCGAACCGGCCAGAAGGGTTAGTGCGTGCGCCACGCGCATGAGGTGGGGATGTTTTTATTCTATGCATCTTCTTATAATATGGCATAATTATATTTAAAATATATGCTCAATGGTTTCTGGATTATTGGTTTATCATGATAAAAAAATCTTTCTGGCGAAAATTTTAAAAAAAGCCAGATATAAGCTTATTTTCTCCTATCTAAACGGTAAGCAGCCCAATAGTATGGGTGATGATAGTTGTTATTGATAAAGTGGAGTTTTGATAGTCTCAAGCTTTCATATACGTTATTTCCTTCCATTAAAAAGTTATAAAAGTTAAAAGAAAAATCAGCAGATGCTGCATCCGAAATATCCCAGTTTGTTGAAATAATGTTTTCAACACCGCTTGCGTGAAAGTGATAAGAAAGACCAATGCCTCCTTCTGAAGTTATGCTTTCATGAACACCAGTCCCACAGCCATTCAGCACAATTAGTTTCGTACTTGATTGTAATCCGTGCAATTGTCTAGAGTGAAAAAAGAAACCAATATCATCATCTGTATGATCAAACTTAGAAAATAATAAGCCATTCAAGTTTGGGTCTTTTGTGTTGTTATAGCCATGCCCCGCAAAGTGAATAATATTTGTGCCATCTTCGATTGAGCGCAAAAAATTTTGTGCTGTTGCTTTTTTTTGAAATAAAGTATTTGATCTGCCTGCAAAAATATTGACAATAGTAGTCGACTCCCAGTTGACGTGTGGTAAAAAGTTATAAGCTGGTGTGCTAAAGGCAGGCTCGTTGTTATTGTTGCTGATTGATGGTCGGGTTTCTGATGAATTAGCAAATATATCTATATTTGCTGTGCTCCATGCATAAGAATCTTCAGCAATGTTTGCAAACTTTAAGCTTGGTGCATATTCAATGTTCAGCTTTTCTATTAAATATTTTTTATCACTAAGTAATACAGAAAATGGCAAACGCCAAAGTAGCCTGTCGGGTATTATTATGGCTCTGTTGTATGAATCAATTCCTATTGGAAAAATTTCGTGAGAAATATTTTCTAAAATATTACTAAAAGGTTTTTTATTAGAGCTAATATTATTTAATAAGCTATTAACAAATTTATTGATTTTTAAACTGTCAGGTAAAATATAGTATTCAATTTTTTCATTATCTATTTTCCAAAGGTATGACCTTTCTTCACCTACAAAATACCTAAGTATAACTGTTTTGCTTGGTATTCTAGAGATATTGAAATCAATATCTAGATTAACTGTCTTGTTCAGGTGTGTTTTAGGAGTATTAACTTGTAATTCAAGCTCAAGGATAGAAATCTCTTCTAGAAGTTTTTGATTTTTTGGCAAATGAAAAGGTATTTGTTCACGTAGTAATCGCAGTTTCTGTCGAATCTCTTGGCTTTTTTGGCTTTGGTTAAAGGAGGCTGTTGTAAGAAATTGTGCTTGCGCTGAGTCGGCAAGCGAAAGTGTATCAAGTGTTTTAAGTGCATCAAACTTGAAGAGGGGTTGTTTTTGTTCCCTTAATCGAAGTCTTAACTCTACCAACTTATGACGGCGTTCATTCCATGCTCTTTCCATGTCAACGCCTATGACGAATAACCCAAGATTCTCATACAGTATCATGGCATTTCGCAAGTATTTTTCAGACTCAGCATGTCTATTGAGTATTAATAATATTCTTGCAGCGTAAATATTTGAGTCTAGCTCTAGTATTTTTTGTGAGGTTGTGTTGGCTATTCTGATTGCTGATTTTATGGCTTCAAAAGCCTCAAGCTCTTCTTTTTTTTCTTCAAATATTGCAGCTTTAATAAACCACCATTCAGCCATTATCCTATCGTTTGGTGGTGTATTGGCTTTTACTAAATCTAAAAAATGAGAAGCTTTTATATGGTCTCTTTTAATGTATGCTGATGATAATGCTAAGCGTATTTCATCTAATAAAGGAGTTTGCTTTTTTTCTTCATCGTCTATGATTTCTAGCGTATACGCTTTTTCAAGAAGTCTCAAAGACTCATCGGTTTTATGGTGTTGTTTTAATATACTGGCCTGATTGAGATAACTCTCTACCAGCTTGCTGTTATGATTGATGGATAAAAATGTAGCGCTCGACTGCTCCGCAATTTCAATCGCCTTTCCATATGCTCCCAAAGCAAAGTAGGTTCTTGATAGCCCGATTTGTGCGTCACCCAGGTATTCTAGCGAGTGCTTGTCCGCTTTTTCCTGGTCTTTAAGCATCTTTATTGATTTATCATAATGATCAAATGCAAGATTGAACTGCCCAGTGTCATTATATAGGTTGGCAAGCTTCGTTATGCTGTTTGCCTTCAGTCTTATAGGTATGCTCTGGTGGTCAGCTAGCTTTATTGCATTTTTAAGCTCATTCCTGGCACAGTCTAAATCGGCGTTGTAGTAACAGATGCCGGCAAAATTATGTGTGCTTTTGAAAACTTCTAATATACTGCCATTTGATGATAATAAACTACTTGAAATTCTGTAATGGCTTTCGGCCATAAGTATGTTTTTTTGATTATGATAGTATGCGCCAAGGCTATTATGAGCATAAGCTAGAATTTTGTTTGAATTTATTTCATGTGAATTTTCAATGATTGAAAGAAACGATTTTCTTGCAATTTTATCTTGATTTAATGCGGCGTGGTTTTCTGCCTTTCTTATAAAACAAATTAGTTCTAGAAGGCCTTTTTTATTATTTCTTATCAAGCTTTTGTTGAAAAAAATACTTGCAAGTTTTCTATGACCAATATTGGCAAGATTGTATGCAATATTACAGTTTGTTAAGTGGCGATTTCTTTTGCTTAAGATAAAATCTGAGAGAAAATTAATTAATATAGTAAAATTACTATTTTCTACGTTTGTTGATTTAATGATTGTGTACCACCTTAAAAAGCCCTCATATGTATGAATACTTACCTCTTTTTTCTCTATCGTGTTTTGTTCTGGGTGGTCTTTGTACAGTGTTTGAAAACATAGTCGATCTTCTGAGTCGATGTATAAAGAGAGGCTTAACACTCCTGGCCATGGTGAATTCGAGGCAGAACTGTCTATGTTATAGATGGCTTTGCTGATTATGTTGCAATTGGATTCACTGTGGTGTGCGTATTCAATGTTAATTAGCGGGATAAGAAAAATGATTAGCAGGTGAGACATTTTTGCTTGAACTCATACTTATAAGGTTGTGCGTTATGCACGCTTTTTTTTGTTTGGAGTTTAAATTATGTCATATCCTGAAGAACCTAAAGATTTTAGCATAGATGATTTTTGTAAAATTTGGAAAGTAGATCCTGTAAAGGTAGGTGATCCCAGGTTTCCTCAATCCCCAAAGGGTGTTTGTGAAGCTGAGCGTTCTCAAATGTTTGAAATTATTAAAGAAAGCGATACAACAGCAAGGAGCTTTGTATCTAGGCTTCCATCCCATTTGCGAATGTCTCCCGGTTGGGAAAATATTGAGCTTACGTTTTCACAGTCAAGCACTGGTATTGAAAGGTTACTTGGTACCGTTCAAATGGACATTCCTGAGCAAGGTATTAAGGATTTCTATGTGGAGCTTAGCCTTAGCGAGTTCGGTGAGGGTTTGCTTTTGCTGCAATGCCGTTACCACGATGTCTCACATGATTCTGATGAAGAAGATGTCTGGCATGATGGCGTATGGCATGCAATGAGAGGGGTGAATTAATGCTTAAGGTGACTGAAACTAAAATGGCATTTAAAGATACCACTTTGGTGCTACAGCATGGCAGTTTGTTAAAGGATCCCACTTATGGATGGGTCAATAGGGTGCTTCCTAGTCTGGGCTCATCGAGCCCAGGTTCTGGTGTGGTGATTGCTCCGCACTACATAGTTACAACAAAGCATACTTATTCTATTGAAAGAGGATATGCTTTGTTCGGTGGCATATCTTTAGATTCTCCATCTGAGAGAGAAGTGAGTTTTGTTGAAGTTATTTCTAATGATAAATATGATCTGGATTTAATTAAGCTTGAGCAACCTGTTGGTAATGACTATAGGATTAGGCCTATGGCCAGCTCAATTTCTGAAGGTGAGGCTTTTACACTTATTGCATGGGGCGGGATGGGGCAGTTGATGTCAGGGACATTCAATCTGGTTGATTGCTCTATACTTGCCATGCAGCTGGGTTGCAGTATAACGGAGGCAGAAGGCCAACGATGCTTGCGCTCTGATCAAGGTGTTGTTACTGAGCCTGGTGATAGTGGTGGAGCTGTATTGAATAGCAGCGGTGAATTATGCGGTATTATAACTAAGAGGCTATGTAATCAAGCAGGTAGTTTTTTGGATTTTACCAATAATGAAATTTCAAGTTGGATAAACGAACATGTGGAATAAAAAGCCAAATAATATTTGGCTTTTAGTGTACTGTATGTATTTATAACAACGCTAATCACTATCAAAAGTTAGAAGTAAATTTTTGATATCAGCGATTTTAGGGTGGGTGTAACGATAGAGGTGCTTTGGGTTTGCTTTATTACAAGTGTTTATGAACTGGGTGTTGCTTGTTATAGCTAATCTCGAGCCCTCTTGTTGTTGCATCTATAAAATATCATTTTTCAACCAAAGCGGTATCATTGATTTTTATTCGGTAAGTGTTGATGATTTTATCCAATTGGTTATTGTTTACCCCATATAATTTTAGCTCTAATGTATTGCCAGTTAAATTTTTGATGTTTACTCCCGCTTCAATTATGTGGTTCCAATTTGGTTCTGTGTTGAAAGTTTCCTGTCTTGTATTGTTTGATACTTGTATTTTAAAACTTTGATATTGACCCAGCCAAGGTCTTATGTTGATCTCAAAGATGGCGATTAATGAGCCGTTGCTTGAATTGACTTCATTGTCAAATTCATCACTGTTGCTATTTCTTGTTATCTCTAATGGTATGCGTTCAACTGATGACACTATAGTATTGTCAATTTGGTTATCATTTATGTTTTTACCAAGCCAGTATCCAGTGCCCAATGCGATTGCTAATGCTGTAACAGACGCTGCTGCAAATTGCGGTCTCATTAGCCAGTCAAAAAAACCGAAACGGACCTTTGGGCTGTTCTGGGGTTTCGGTGACTGCTTTAAATATTGTGCAAAAGCCAGGTCAGCATTAAGATCATCGATAGCTTCGGGGTGATCTAACAGCCATATTTCCACCGTTTCTTCATCTTCGGCTGAAAGTTTATCGAGAACATAATTTTGAAGCATCCTCTCACTGGGTCTGGAAGATTTCATGGCATGCTCCTTTTGACTACACTAAGCAAGACAATCATATCAATCATCCTCGTCTTTTTTGTTAGGCTTTCTTGATTTATCGTATTCATCTTATCCCTTTTTGTCATCATCCTTGATTTTGTCCCGGTTTTCTTCCAGAGCCTTGCTGGCACGGTTGGCAGCGTCATCATCCTTTTCCGCCATTTTTTTGATCAAGCGTTTTCTCGCTCGGTGCAATACCCGGTCAAAGTGCTGAGCCGTCAGTTTGAGTTTCTCGCAAATCTCTGGCTTATCTAACCCTTCATAATAATAAAGTTTAAGAATTTGGCGATCTCTCTCAGTTGGTAGTTCTTGAAGAGTTTCATGGGCAAATCGTAGAACATCTTCCTCTTCATAGTTTTTCATGGGGTCATTGCTGAGGCCAGACAGGTGTTTGAATGAGTCTAAGTCCACATGCTTACCATGTTTGTAATCGTCTTTTAGAAACTTTTTGGCGATATTGAAAGCCATGCTTCTGATGTAGTTGGCAGTCTTGTCCATGTCTTTAATTCGTCCATTTCTCAATGCGATCAGACTTTGTATTAATGTTTCTTGAAGAATATCGAGCACAAAGTTTCTGCCTCCATAGTGCCTTTTTAGAATGGCACCTAAAGTAGCGGAAACCTTGAGATAATAGAGTTTTTCAGCAACTAAGCTGCCATTTTTGATGGCTTTGGCAAGTTTTTCTAAGGAGGGGAGAAACTTTTTGTATGCTGAATCGCCGGCTTCTAAATGCCTGGCGATTTCCTCCCAACTCGGGTCATTAGAGTCACCTTTACCATTAGTGTCGTCATTCATGACTATTTACCCCTGAGAATATAGATACCGATTAAATGCAATGAAGAACTGATCTCATCCCTACTGTCCGTCTATTTCTACGCTAGACAGGTGTTGTAGCCAATCATACTGGTGAAAAGAGTGAAATTCTAGTTAATACTCAAGTCAAAGTAAGTATTGATCTGTGCTGATAGCCAACTTGTTGCTGAACAAGGCTCTA
Source organism: Wenzhouxiangellaceae bacterium (assembly GCA_965230265.1). Lineage (GTDB taxonomy): Bacteria > Pseudomonadota > Gammaproteobacteria > Xanthomonadales > Wenzhouxiangellaceae > JAJFKX01. The sequence continues at coordinate 901,307 of OZ245999.1, forward strand.
AACCCACTTATCCAGCAATTTCATTATTGGTTCTACCTGCAATGTGATGAGACAGTGGGGATATTTTATTCTCGCCAGAATTGTTTGAGGCTGGAGCCGCTTATAGCGTGGAAAAGGGTAAACTCGGCTTACAGATGACTTACTGAAATGGCGATGCACCGGTAGCGGATGTGCTCACTGAAACATGTGAAATTGGAGTGGTGGCCAAGTTTTAGTGATGAATGGTGCCGGGGGGGGGAATCGAACCCCCACTCTGTTGCCAGAACTGGATTTTGAATCCAGCGCGTCTACCAGTTCCGCCACCCCGGCATGGGTTTTGAGTGGTTTACCAATATGAATTGGCAGGGCGCGCAGTTTAGCGTAGATGGCGGTAAATCGCTAGTGGTTGGTGAGTCAACCGGTCGATCGAGATTAGCTAGAGCTTGATGCGCTACAGAATGCTAAGTGATTAGTACAGCGCTTTCGAAATTTAAAAAGCGTTGGTGGGCGGTGTTTACACGTATTCGAAGCGGAGTACCCACCAACGCCGTTAAACTAAGTTGCGGTTTTTCAAAATTATTCATAAGCATACGCGGACCACAGGAAAGTGGCATTTAAGATGTATGTTACGTTTTAATTGACCTGCTATTAGCGGTTTGCATTACAATTTTCCGCCAGAGTTAAAAGCAGGAGATCTGTTTTGTAGAGCTGTCAGAGTCAGCTGGAGGTATTTATAAGCCGAATTTGGTGAGCCTGATTAATGACAGCTGAGTTGTTTTGCTTCGCGCTCATACCAGCCATCATCACGTTGCGTAAAGACATTGCAGCGGGTCATCTCTCCACTATAGATATGAATGGATACGGCGGTTTCCTGTTCATCGGGGTTGCAGATGGTGTGGTATTCATGAGGGGGTATCAGGCTGCCGGCACTGCCTTTGCCAGCCCGCATGGTGGTGCGTGGTTCGAAGCGATAGCGGCCTTCTTTTTGTGCCATCAGTTCATATTGGACGACTTCGATACTGCCATGCCAAATACCTTCCACACACCACATGCCACTGTGATCATGAATGGAGGTGCCCTGACCGGGGGCCCAGGTCATTGCCATAACGCAACAACCGGTTTCATCGTCATGGTGCAGCATGGTGCGTTTATAACCGTCTGTGGCAGGTTGCAGACAGTCATCGGGCAACTGCACAGCATCTTCATCGATCAGATCGCACAGTGCCTGGCGCAAACAACTGGTGATGCCATGCGGACAGTCACCGCGGGTAGCCCAGCGTAGGCGGTCGACCAAAAGTTGTTTTCCGGGGAAGTCTGGAGTCATGCGAGAAATTGTGCCACAGGTGGGCCAAAATTGCCCATATCAATTAAAAATGCATCATGGCCCTGGATACTATCCAGTTCGTGCAGTTCAGTATTGATATCGGCAGCTTGCAGCGAGTCTTTAATGGCTTGCTGCTGCGCCAGTGGAAACAACAGGTCGGTGTCCACACCCATGACCAGTGCGGCTTGCAGCTCAGTTTGCTGTAACATTTTTGCAACAGCACCATGATGTTGGTCACCGGCATCAAACCAATCCATGGCACGAGACAAATAAACATAGCAGGCCGGGTCAAACTGACCAATAAATTTTTGCGCTTGTGCTTCCAGGTAAGACTCTACCGAATAGTTCATACCGTATATTGTTTCCGGAAAGTGATTTTGGCGCTGTCGGCCAAAGCGCTCGACCCACTCAGCAGCAGACCGATAGCTGATCATGCCTAGCTTACGTGCCAGACGCATACCGGAAACCGGCCAGCGATCATCGGTGTATTCACCGTTCTGCCAGTTTGGATCACTGACTATGGCTTCACGCTGTAAAGAGCGAATGGCAATTGAAAAGGGGCTGGCAGCGCTGGCTGAGGAAATACTGATTAAGCGCCGGCTGCATTGGGGGTGATGTTTCAGCAATGCCAAAGCTGTCATTCCGCCCATGCTGGGGCCGATCAGGCAATCCAGCTGCGAGATCCCCATCGACTCAACAACCTGCCAAGCAGCTTCTGCGATATCCTCCAGCGATAATTCTGGAAAATCCAAGCGCCAGGGTTTGCCGGACTTTGGGTTGAGTGATGCAGGCCCTGTAGAACCTTTGCAGCTGCCCAGTGAATTAACACAGATAACAAAATAACGATTGGTATCAATCGGTTTACCTGCACCCAGCATCTCTTCCCACCAGCCTGCCTCGGGGTCTTCTGGAGAGGATGCTGCATGTGCCCCCGGGGATAGGCCGGTGAGCAGTAAGATCGCATTGCTTTTGTCCTCATTTAGATGACCCCAGCATTCATAAGCCAGGCAGACCGGGGTTATTTGACCGCCGCGGTATAAGGGCAGTGGTTGATCAAGTATCAATGTTCGGGCGGCCGGAAGGTTTTGCATATGGGTTGATTAGGGCTTGATCGGTACAGGGTCATTGTTACATGTAGGGAGTTGCTTTGAAAGCATCGCCGTACTTATCAGGTCGTTTAATTTAACGCAGTTGTGATAATGGGGCCAAACGTATGAATTTACTTTAAGGATTACAACTAAAGAGTTACATAAACAACGGAGATAAAATATATCCTGTACCAGACCAATGGTACTATTAACCACAGTTACTATTGACATGTAGCTTAATAACTTAACTAGGTGACAAGGGAGTGTTACCCGTGAAGAGATCAGTGAAGATTTTGCTCGTTACGACGAGTCTAATAATGTTGATTCTGCTGGCTGGTTCCAGTCAAGCAATTGGGCAGGTGAACTCTGCCAGTCTGAAATCCATCATCAGCGACCCTTTCAGAACGGAAATATCCCGTTCCAGAGATCAATACCGCCATCCACAGGAAACATTGGAATTTTTCGGTATCGAGCCGAATATGACAGTGGTACAGTTATGGCCCAGTGGTGGTTGGTATACGGATATACTGGCACCGTACCTCAAGGACGAGGGCAAATACATCGCGGCGCATTACAATCCTGAAACTGACCACCCTTATGCCAATTTCTTTCAAAGCGCTTACCTGGCTTTTGAAACCAAAATCAATACCAACCCGGATTGGTATGGCAAAGTCGACATTCATGCATTTGAGCCGCCATTTACCAATGCCATTGTAAGAGATGGCAGTGTCGATATGGTGTTATCGTTTCGCAACATGCAAAGCTGGTTGAACGACGGCAGCATCGGTTTTGTGTTGGAACAGGTTCACGCCATGCTTAAGCCTGGAGGCTTTTTTGGCATTGTTGACAGCCGTGCCAATGTGTATCAAAACCCCGATCCGCTGGCAGAAAATGGTTACATTAACCAGCAATGGCTGGTGCAAAAAATCCATGAGGCAGGTTTTCAGTCGCTTGACTACAGTGAAATCAATGCCAATCCACTGGATTCTGCAGATCACCCCAATGGTGTGTGGAACTTGCCGCCTTATTTACAGCTGGCTGAAGGTGAAACGCCTGAAAAATACCTTGCTATTGGTGAAAGCGATCGCTTTACCATCAAATTTATTAAATTGGGCAAGTAGTCCTTATAAGATCAGTCCGGTAGCTGGCTGACCAGCCAATACCTTCGATTTGACGCTCCGGCCTTGCCGGGGCGACAATTGTCGCAGTTAATTTTGCGGACAGGCCTTATGTTGTTACCCGTCAATCGGAGCCACTACCCGTTTTCGTGTGGTTTTTTACAGGGAATATTGGCAGTTTTATTGCTGGTGATTATTGCACCGGCAACTGCACATCATGATGATTTACACAACATTCTGGAAGACGATTACCGCAGCGAACAAGCCAAGGCACGTGATCAATACCGCCATCCTCATGAAACCCTGATGTTTTTTGGCCTGCGACCGGACATGACAGTGGTGGAGTTATGGCCAGGTGGTGGTTGGTATAGTGAGATTATTGCACCGTATATGGATCCGGAAAAAGAGGGGCAGTTAATTGCAGCACACTTTAATCCGGATACCGATCATCAGTTTGCCAATTTTTTCAAAGATTCACTGCGGGCCTATCAACTCAAGGTCGAATCCAACCCCGATTGGTTTGGTAATATCCAGATCAAACCCTTTGAACCTGGGAAAACCGAACCGCTGTCCGAGGCAGGTAGTGTTGATATGGTGCTCAGTTTTCGAAATATCCACAACTGGATGAACGATGGCGCCTTAACTGATGTCATCAGCGAAGTACGTAGAATGCTTAAACCAGGAGGGGTGTTTGGTGTGGTTGAGCATCGGGCCAACCTGATCGATGAGATCGATGTCACAGCAGAAAATGGCTATGTCAACCAGCAATGGTTTATACGTCGTCTGGAAGCCAGTGGCTTTCAGCTGGTAGCTGAAAGTCCGGTTAATGGCAATCTGAAAGATGTAGGTAACCATCCAAATGGTGTGTGGACACTGCCGCCTAATCTGCGTGTTCCAGAAGGTGAGGACCCACAAAAGTACATTGATATTGGTGAAAGTGATCGATTTACCTTGAAGTTTGTCAAGCTGGGTCGCTAGGCGATTGATATCAGTAACAGCGGTTTATAGCACGAAGCGCTGACAATGCTCCCATCGGTAAACTGATATGTGGCCCGGTAATGGCTGACTCGTCAGGGTTAATGCGGATGACTGGATATTGGCTTTGCTCACTGAAATAGCGAACCGTTGGTACAGCGGTGCCTGCACCTACCTCAATCAATACAGCTCGATTGCATTGTTGTAGCCATTTTGTCAGCTGCAGGGCTTGCTGACCACTGCGTGACTCATCCCATTGCCAGTCATTAAACATTAGAATGTTAGGGCGTGCGAGAGCGTTGCATTGCGGGCAGCGTGGCAGCTCTGAAACTAACAGACACTGTTCGGTATCGATGATCGGTTGCAGCTGCTTTGCGGACCAGATACCCATGCCACATTCTGTAGTGCACTGTAAATAATGGATGGAGCCGTGACATTCATAAACTTGCTTTTCGCTGAACCCGGCAGATTGAAACTGGCCATCCACGTTGCTGGTAAATATAAAACTATCCTTGGGTTTATCAATGACCCAGTTCAGTAAAATTTTGAAGCCCGAGTGTGGTTGTGTCTCACGATAGAGTTTCAGTCGATGCGCGTAAAATCCCCAGGCCAAATGAGGGTGCTCTACAAATGCACGGGGGTTGGCCATGTCGGTAAATGCCAGACGATGAGCACGTAAACCTGGATATGCATTCCAGAAGCCTTCAGTACCACGAAAGTCCGGCAAACCTGAATCAATGCCCATGCCGGCACCAGCGGTTATCAACAAAGCATCGGCTTGTTGAATGAAATCAGCAGCTTGTTGAATGGCGGTCTGGTGCATAGCAAATACTTACTGATTACTTTCATGGCAGATCATATAGCGCTCCAATAGCATAGAAGCTTAAAAGTCATGACATCAATAACAAAAAGCTTTGTATCATATTGCAATGCCTGCAGCTTCCGTTAAAACCGTTCAATCCAGTGGCATCACTGCACGTTTAGTCCGTTCACGTCGTAAAACGGCCGCCATTAATGTGCGCGAGGGGGAGGTATCAATAAGAGTCCCTTTGCGCTTTCCAGAAGCAGCTGTCATAGCATTCATCGATTCAAAATCGGGCTGGATAAAACAGAAGCTGCAAGAACAACGGCAGGTCATCATCGCCAATCAACGGTCATTTACTGAAGGCGAGTTACTGCGGTATCTGGGACGAAACTATCGATTGGCCATCAGATCAGCCAGCCAGCCTTTGGTGTGCATATCGGGTGATAATGTTCAGGTTCATTTACCCATATCAGAACAACATGCTGAGTCAATTCGTGGTGTATTGATTAATTGGTACCGTCAGCAGGCAAAAAGCCTACTGCAAGATAAAGTTGTGCAGTTTAAATTGATGATAGGTGTTGAGCCGGAAAAGCTGACGATCAGGACCTGCAAGTCACGTTGGGGCAGTTGTTCAGCATCTGGTCGGTTGATGTTTAACTGGAAAATTATCATGGCGCCGGAGGCGGTGGTCGATTACCTGGTAGTGCATGAGTTATGCCATATGCTGGAGCACAATCATTCGCCGCTGTTTTGGCAGCAGGTAGAGCGAGTGTTGCCTGAGTACCGTCAACAACGTCGGTGGTTAAAAGACAATGGTAAATACCTCGAGATTTAATCATTTTACAAATAGGGGCTTAGGATTCATCGAGATGAGAGACGGATGTTATGACGATGCTTCAAGCTGCGCCTGAGTGGTCAATCGATAGCTGGTTAAATACGGATGACGACTTGCATCTGAAAAACCTGCAAGGCCAGGTGGTGGTGGCCTATGCTTTTCAGATGTTATGCCGTGGCTGTGTCGAAGGTTCAATTCCGCAAGCCAAAAGACTGCACGAACTGTTTGCTGGTCAGCAGTTGACTGTGCTGGGTCTGCACACTGTATTTGAACATCATCAGGCAATGAGCAGAACCAGCCTGGAAGCGTTTATCCATGAATACAAGATTAGTTTTCCAGTAGGGATTGATCGCCCGTCAGACAATGGTTCAATTCCACAAACCATGCAACGTTATCAAATGCAGGGCACTCCCACTTTGATCATGATAGACCAGCATGGGCGTTTGCGCCGCAAGAGTTTTGGGCATTTGGATGATATTCAGTTGGGGGCAGAAGTGATGAGTTTATTGAATGAGGCTAAGTAGGCTTTTTGCCGCAAAACACAATCATAATTTAGGGTATCCAAAAACTCACAAAATCAACATCTTTATAACCGGGTATCAGACAATGAACGGGCCTTGCCGCTGATAACCATCCGGTTATCGCATCACAATGGGGTTATTGTGATTAGCAGGTAGGTGGGTGGTAAACTCATCGCCGGTTAATAACAACAAAAGCAGGGTGCTCACATGCAACGAATAATCAATGGTTTGCTGGCAGGTATTGGCCTGATACTACTACAGGCAGTTCCGGCTGCTGCCCAGGACAGTGATAAACACCCACTGGCGGGTATGCCGCTGCGAAATATCGGGCCGGCACTGGTCGGTGGGCGGGTATCGGATTTTGCCTTTTACCCTGATCAACCGCAGGTGTTTTTTGTGGCCCTAGCCAGTGGCGGTCTGTGGAAAACAGAAAACAATGGCATTACCTGGAAACCCTTGTTTGACAACGAAGGTTCATTTGCTCTGGGCGTTGTAGAAATTGACCCTCAGAACGATAACATCATCTGGGTGGGCAGTGGTGAAAATAACAGCCAGCGCAGTGTGGGTTATGGTGATGGCGTGTACAAGTCAGTTGATGGTGGCAAGAGCTGGTCAAATGTTGGCTTGCAAGACTCGGGTCATATCTCCATGATTCGTTTCCACCCAGAAGATTCCAATACGGTCTTCGTGGCAGCCCAAGGTCCTTTATGGAACTCGGGCGGAGATCGTGGTTTATATAAAACCACCGATGGTGGCGAAACCTGGGAACGGATTCTGGACATCGATGAGCACACTGGAATCAATGAATTTGTTATTGATGCCGATAACCCGGATGTGATCGTTGCCAGCAGTTATCAACGTCAGCGCCGGGTTTGGACATTGATTAATGGTGGACCAGGGGCGGGCATTCACAAGACCACCGATGGCGGTCAAACATGGCGCAAACTGTCAGGCGGTTTGCCAGGGGGCGATTTGGGGCGTATCGGCCTTACTGCAGCCCCATCAGAGCCTGATATGTTGTATGCCATTATTGAAGCCGATGAGAGCAGCCGCGGGGTCTATCGCAGCACAGATTTTGGTGAAAGTTGGGAAAAACGCTCCAATCGCCGCACATCCAGCGGGCAGTATTACAACGAGCTGTTTGTCGACCCACTGAATGCAGACAGAGTCTATTCTGTGGATACCTTTACGGCCAAATCTGAAGACGGCGGCAAGAGTTGGGAAAACCTGTCATTTGTTAACCGGCATGTGGACGACCATGCCATCTGGATTGATCCTCGCAATACTGCCCATGTGTACATTGGCGGTGATGGTGGTATTTATGAAACCTGGGATCGGGGGCAGACCTGGCAGCATATGCGTAATTTACCGGTCGCGCAGTTCTATCGGGCAACACCTGATAATGACGTGCCGTTTTATAATGTCTGTGCTGGCACTCAGGACAATCACACCCTGTGTGGCCCAAGTCGTACGCGTTTTACCGATGGCATCACCAATGCGGATTGGTGGGTAGCACAGTTTGGTGATGGCTTTAAGGCACAATTTGATCCAGAGAACCCGGACATCGTCTACGCTCAATATCAGCACGGTGGTTTGGTCCGTATGGACAAAACCACAGGAGAAAGGGTCTCTATAGGCCCGCGTCCGCCCAGCGGAGAGAACAATTACAAATGGAACTGGAATTCACCGCTAATCGTTTCGCCTCATAATCCCGCCCGCTTGTATTTCGGCGCAGAGCGTTTGTTCCGATCTGATGATCGGGGCAATAGCTGGCAGGTGATCAGTCCGGATTTAACCCGGCAACTGGATCGTAACGAGCTGGAAATCATGGGGCGTATATGGAGTGTCGATGCCATTGCCAAAAACGCATCGACTTCAATCTATGGCGCATTAATCGCAGTGGCCGAAAGCCCGCTGCAAGAGGGCCTGATCTACGCGGGCACCGATGATGGTTTGATTCAGGTGACAGAAGATGGTGGTGAAAACTGGCGGCGAGTTGATAGCTTCTCCGGTGTTCCCGATCAATCACTGGTAGAGGATATTATCGCTTCGGAGCATGATGCTGATGTGGCCTTTGCCGTATTGGATAACCACAAACGCGGTGACTTTAAACCCTATGTATTTAAAACCAGTGACCGCGGTCGCAGCTGGCGTTTGATGAGCAATAATTTGCCCGAACGCGGTACTGCACACACACTGGCACAGGATCATGTTGACCCCAACCTGTTGTTTGTTGGCACTGAATTTGGTCTGTATTTCAGCAATAACGGAGGCAGCGACTGGCACGAATTAACCAGCCTGCCGACCATTGCCGTGCGTGACTTGGAAATCCAACGTCGCGAAGGGGACCTGGTTGTTGGCACCTTTGGACGGGGTGTGTATATCCTTGATGATTATTCAGCATTGCGTCTGAGTGCAGAACAACTGGCCAATGGCGCGACGCTGTTACCAATTCGTGATACCTGGCTATTTACCCCCGATGATCGACGCGGATGGGGCGGCAGAGGTGATTATGGTAATGGCAAATATGCTGCTGATAACCCCGCCCATGGCGCTACCATCAGTTATTACCTGAGCGAGGGTTTACAGACCAAAGCGCAACAGCGCCGTAAGACCGAGAAAGAAGCAGCCAAAGAAGGCGGTGATAACCCTTATCCAAGCTGGGAAGCGTTACGCGCTGAAGACCGCGAAGAAGATCCCAACATTATTGTGACAATTCGAGATGCGGCAGGTGATGTGGTTCGTCGCATGACAGGGCCGGTAGGCAAAGGCCTGCACCGTTTAAGCTGGGATTTAAGGTATCCGACCACTGATCCGGTTGATTTGAGTGGTGGCGGTAATCGTCCACCATGGTTCCCGCCTCCGTCAGGTCCGGTGGCGTTGCCGGGAGAATATACTGTGAGTATCGCCCAGCGGGTTGACGGTCAGCTAACAGAGTTAACCAGCTCGCAAAGTTTTACGCTTAAGCCATTGTTTAATGGCGGTTTGGTCAGCAATGATCGCCGATCGGTATTGACCTTCCAGCAAGAGGTAGCGGAGTTGAACCGTCAGGTATCAGCGGCGAATCAAATAGCGGGTGAAATTAGCAACCGCATCGCCCATGTTAAACAGGCCATTGCACAAACACCGGCAGCGACTGAACAGCAGGCCCAAGCGGTTCGTTCCATTGAGGCTCGTTTGGCAGATTTGCAGATAAAATTGAATGGCGATGCCACCATAGCGCGTCGCTATGAGCCAGTGCCTTTGCCTATCAGCGCACGCCTAGGTGACATCATGTTTGGTCAATGGGAGAGTCAGGCCGATATCACCCAAACCCACCGTGATTCATTGCTTATTGCCACTTCCGAGTTCGCTGAAGTCGACGATACTTTGACGCGGATTGAAGCGGATTTACAGCAATTGCAACAAACCCTGGAATCTATAGGTGCCCCTTGGACACCTGGTCGCCGTTAATGGAATTTAAGCAATGACGATTGAGATTATTACCGCAGACTATCGTAATGCGGAGCATGCTGAACAAATCGGCATGCTGCTCAATTGCTATGCCACCGACCCGATGGGCGGTGGCGAGCCGCTGAGTGATAAGGTTAAGGCGAATCTGGCCAGTGAGCTGGCTCAATTGCCGCATGCCTTTAGCGTGATTGCGTATGTGGATGGGCAGCCTGCGGCATTGGCCAATTGCTTTGAAGTGTTCTCAACTTTCCAATGCCAACCGATCATTAATATTCATGATCTGGTGGTGGTTCGTGAGTTTCGTCATAAAGGTTTGGGCCTGAAAATGCTGGAACACATTGAGCAACTTGCTCGAGCAAAGGGTTGCTGCAAAATAACCCTGGAAGTATTGGAAGGCAACCAAGTGGCCCGCAGTGCGTATGAAAAATTTGGTTTTGCGGGTTATCAGCTGGACCCTGCCATGGGGCAGGCGATATTTTTGGATAAACCCTTATAGCATTACTGGACAGTACGTTTATGCAGTGGTTCGAGCTGTTATGTATGGTCACTTAACTGACTCTGGCCGGTTTCAACAAGCTTTAAAACCCGCCTGCACAGGTATGCAGGCGGGTTTTTTGTGGGATTAAATCAGAGGTTCGTTGATTAGCGTTTTAATTGATGACGATACTTATGACAGTTACCGTCTCGATACTGCTGTTGGTATTCACGCATTTTGTTTTTCCATTGATCCATCTGTTCACCATGGCCACCTTGACGCCGTAACTGCTGGTAGCGGTCGGTCTGGTCTTTATAGCGCTGGCATTGCTGCAATGTGGCATCTTGTGCGAAGACATCAGCGGATAACAGTGCGATCAAAAATACTGGGATAAATTTGGGTGTCATGATGGTGATAATAGGGCCTGTAATAGCTGGTTTTTATATTATTTGTATCAAATACCGAATCCCAGTGGAAAATGGCTTATTCATTTGTCAGAGAATCGCTCGATGGCACGAAGTGTAATCAATGGTGCCGCGTTATAGCGGCCAATAAGGTTGTCATGGCATCTGCAAATAGCTGATCGGGAATATCACAGGCTTTTTCACCAACGGTCATTTCCATCGCGCATTGTTGATCAGATTCATAGCTCCAGAAACGACTGGCCAGCCACACACCGGTTTTATCAGCAACACAATCTCTGGCTGCTTCAGCCTGTTTGAAATTACAGGGTAAAAGGACATGAAACTGATTGGTGTGGGGCGGCTGTGGATCCACTTTGGCAGTACCCATAGATTGTATTAAGTCAGTCAGTTGTTTTGCTCGTGCAACAAACTCTGGTATTTGCTGCAGCCGTTGCTCCAGCAACCGTAAGGCATCATAAATCATCGGCCACGGTTCAATCAGCAACCCGCCCAGTCGTGCCCGCCAGATTCGTGCTTGTTCAATAAAGCTTTGTTCACCAATCAACAGTGCTCCGCCGATGGCGCCGATGTCTTTGTATAAAGAGACATAAACAGAGTCAAAGCCATCGGCTATTTCGCTTAAATGGCGATGGTTATAGTAGGGCCGGCTTGACCAGATTCTTGCTCCATCCATATGCAATGGTATTTTTAACTGGGCAGCTCTCTGCTTGAGTTCTGTGAGCTGTTCCCAGGTGGGCAGGCGGCCACCGCTGTGTCTTTGTGGCAGTTCAATAAAAGCGCAGGCAGCATTTTCAGACAGCAAGTCTGCCGTGATGGGTTTGCGCCAGGTGCCGATGATTTTGGCATCAAGACCATGAGCATGGTGATAGCCTTCCTGTTCATGCAGCAACAGGTGCGAGGTGCAGTGCAGCAGCAGAGGCTGGTCAGGATGGTTGTCAGAGTGAATTCGTGCAGCAATACCTTGAGCCAGGGTGCCGGTTGAACACCACATTGCAGCAGGTTTACCAAATAAATCAGCAATTTTTGCCTCAAACTGTTCAGTGGCAGTGCCTTGTATCAGGTATTCAGTTGGTAGTTGTTGAGCAGCCATAAACGAACTTATATTCGCCAGTCGATCTGCTGCGCTTTCCCGCTTATGAAAAGGGAAACTTAAATCGTATACACAGTTGGCTTTACGTTTGGAATTCACGGGTTTGGTTTGAGGCTTGATTCGTTACAGGTTTATTTTTCGGAGCGTAAATAATATAAAACCATTGTTTATTGGGTGAGAGTATTATTTCGCAAAATAAATATGCTCGTTATTATGGGCAACAAAAAGACACGAGGTGTTCTCGAGTAGGTATTGCCATATATAGTTTGTCTTTATCATTGTCTGTAATTGTTAACCATCGCGTTGATTTGATTAATCAGCGTAGCTTGTCTCGCTCTGCGTATCAACTGGCTTCGATGTTGTCTGTATTGCTGTAATGACTGATTTGTATGGTGTTGGAATCAGTTGCTGTATTGACTGTTGGTTGCGCCCAATACCATAGCCCAGAAATGGCAGCCAGCGCGATTGCAGTGGCTATAGCTCGAAGGGGTTGCCAAAATTTGTGTCGAGACTCGTGTTCGACTTTATGTTGCCCATCATGATGGTAGCTGCTGACTTTGTTGCCGGCATCAAGCATGGCTTGCAGAATTGATGAATCAGCAAATACATCGGGGCTGACAGCGATAAATACCACCAGGGAGGGCTTTTTCCGTTTGACTGAGGCCGACCATTTAATCAATTGCAGCAACAGGTCTGTGTTGGCTAACTTAGGCAGACGCAAAGTAACCACCTGATGCCGTTTATTGAGCGCCAGGAAATTGGACCAATCCTGCATATCAGGCAACGATTCCATGTCGTGTTGAATGTGTTGCTGCTGGGTAAAGGTTTGATTTAACTGCTGCAAATAACTCAGCCAGTCGCCGGTATGGCTATACAGTGAAACCGGCAGCCCGGAATAATTAACCTTGGCTTTATTTTTGTATTCTGTTTGTGCATAACTCAGCAACAAGCCAGCATGCCGCATGTCTTTAACTGGTACGATTGTTAATGCTGTATTACCCATCTCACTACCTAATAGTTACCTTTACTAGTTCACCTGCTGGGTGATACTGCTTATTGGTTTGCTGCTGCTTCCAGCTGTCCAATAAGTCAGTGATTGCTGGCTTCTGCAGATATGTGCCAATCAGTCATTAAAAGGTTCAATTGATTGTCATAAGGTTTTAATTTTGGTTCGTTGCTGAGTTTTAGTCAGGCGTGATGGTGTGTTGGTGAATGTGGTAATCTTCGTTCAGCCAGAAAACTGGTCAAGCAAGACAACCACATCTGCAATAGGAAATAATCCATTGAAGCTACATTCTGATTCCTCAATTCGAAAACGGTTGAGCATTTGCATCCTGGCAGTATTGCCTGTTTTTACCGATAACCTGATGGCACAAGCTGTTCCTATTGTTCAACCAGGAGCACCCGGAGAGTCGGGGCGTGAGCTGAGTGCAGCTGAGGCCACCCAGATTGCCAATAGCAGTTATTCACCCGATGACGTAGTGTTTATGCAGGATATGATTCCGCATCACAACCAGGCTGTGCAGATGGCCTCATTGGTCGCAGATCGCACCAACCGGCAAGAGTTGATCGATATTGCTGGGCGTATCAATGCCTCACAGGCCGATGAAATTATGTTTATGCAAGAATGGCTTAGAGAGCGTGGCGAGCAGGTGCCTGAGCCAACGGCTCATCATGCCATGCATACCACCCACGAAATGGCTGGCATGGCATCACCCGAGCAAATGGCCCAATTGGCTGAGTTGCAGGGGACTGATTTTGATCGGCTGTTCCTGGAGTTGATGATTCCGCATCATGAGGGGGCAGTGACCATGGTCGAAGAACTGCACGAGCAACCAGGGTCGGCATATGATCCGGTGTTGTTCCAGTTTACCGACGATATTGTCAATGACCAGACCAGCGAAATTGAGCGGATGAATGCACTGCTGGTGTCGTTGTCTGCCGATGCGCGGGCCAGCCTGAGCCCGGGCTTTGAAAATGCCGGAGAGGCGATATTGAACCTGGAGCTGGTGGCATCACTGCCCAAGCCTGCCGGTTTTTTCGACCCGGAGAACCCTTCGGGCCTGCCACCGATTGTCCCGCCGGATGAGGATGAGTCTGACTCTGTAGATGCTGCAGATGACCCGGCCAGGGATGAACAAGATGATGGCCAAAGCAATGACGATACTGAATGGAGCGAACGTTCACCATTATTAAGTTTTTCCAATACCGATATGGCTTTTTTTGGTGACAAGATGGTGGCCGGCAATTATCACGGCTTCAATATTTATGATCTGCAGGATAATGGCGTTCCAGAGTTGCTCAGTTCAGTGGTGTGCCCAGGCGGGCAGGGTGATGTTTCCGTGGTTGGTGATCTGTTGATTATGTCGGTGGAACAAACCCGTGGCCGGGTTGACTGCGGATTACAGGGAATCAGCGAAGATGTTAGCGTTGATCGTTTTCGTGGTTTGCGTATTTTTGATATCAGCAACTTGAAAAACCCGGTACAGGTAGGCCAGGTACAAACCTGTCGTGGCTCACACACGCACTCGGTGGTGTCTGGACCTGGAGAGGACGGCAAACTGATTGTCTACAACTCTGGAACTTCTTCGGTACGTGAGGAGGAAGAACTGGCAGGTTGTATTGGTGAGGTCCCCGGGGACGATCGGACGGCATTGTTTCGCATTGATGTGATTGAAATTCCGGTGGATGACCCATCCAAAGCCCGTATTATTGACAGCCCTGCAGTATTTGCCGACCCGGAAACAGGCCGGTTGGCTGGATTATGGCAAGGCGGGGATCATGGTGAGGATACTCAGGAAACCAACCAGACCGATCAATGCCATGATATTACGGTGTTCCCGGAGATTGGTATTGCGGCTGGTGCCTGCTCCGGCAATGGCATCATTTTCGATATTTCTGACCCCCGCAAGCCTCACCGTATCGATGAAGCTGTCGATACCGGCTTTGCCTATTGGCATTCGGCAACATTTAATAATGATGGCAGCAAGGTATTGTTTACCGATGAGTGGGGTGGCGGTAGTCGGGCCCGTTGTCGCGCCTATGACCCACAAGATTGGGGGGCTGATGCGATTTATGACATCGTTGATGGAAAACTCCAGTTCAAGAGCTATTTCAAACTACCGGCCCCGCAGGTTGAGCAGGAAAACTGCGTGGCACATAACGGTTCTGTAGTACCGGTTCCTGGGCGGGATATTTTTGTGCAGGCCTGGTATCAGGGTGGAGTATCGGTGATCGACTTCACCGATTCTAGTAATCCAATTGAGATTGCTTATTTTGATCGTGGGCCGATTCATGAGGAACGTATTATTCTTGGCGGTTACTGGTCAACTTATTGGTATAACGGAAAAATTTATGGCACCGAAATTGCCCGTGGCCTGGATGTTTTTGCATTAATACCCAGTGAGCACCTGACCGCAAATGAAATCGCTGCAGCGCTGATAGCCAACCAGGGCGAAACCGTTAATCCGCAGCAGCAGACACGCATCAGTTGGCCGGCAGAACCGGTTGTTGCCCGTGCTTATATCGATCAGCTGCAACGTGACAATGTCTTGCCGTCGGCATTGGCTTCAAATCTGGCAACTGCACTGGATAATGCAGCATCACGATTGGAAGATGGTGAGCGTGATGCGGGAGTGGCTGGCCAACTCACATCATTTGCGCAAAATGTAAAAAGCAATAGCGATAATGCAATCATCAATAAACGGCAGACAGGTTTGATTCAAACACTGAGTGCCATAGCGGACAGGTTGCGTTAAACGCAGAGTTTCAATAACAATACAGCGAGAAATATACAAAATACCAACGCCTAGACTGAGCTTGCGTAGGCCCGGCTGCACGTTTGTTAATTAATAATAAATAAATTACGGAGTGATTATGATCCTATCTACCAAAATGTCAGGTCTGCTGATCAGCAGCTTAATCTTGCTGGTAGCATGCCCCTCTACCATTTCCGCACAGACGTATGGCCAGTCTCTTAACGATGCCCAGGCAGTGCCTTATGATGGCCCACAGGCTCGGATCGCAGTGGCACGTTTTGAAAATAAGTCATCCGACAGCCGCAGCTGGTATAACCCACAAATTGGTGATGGTATGGCTGATATGCTGACCACTGCACTGGTCAATTCGGGCCGTTATATTGTTCTGGAACGCGAAAGTCTTGATGTTGTATTGAACGAGCAGGACCTGGGGGCCAGTGGCCGTATTCGACAGGGTTCAGAGGCTGCGATTGGTGAAATTGAAGGTGCGGAACTATTGATTGTTGCTGCAGTAACTGAGTTTGAAGGTAATGCCGGAGGTGCGCAAGGGGGGCTGGGCGGTTTTGGTGGAAGGGTGCTGGGCGCTGTTACAGGCGGTACACGCTCTGCCCATATGGCTATTGATTTGCGTGTTGTGGATGCTCGCACCAGCCGGGTGTTGGCTGCAACCAGTGTAGAAGGCACCGCACGCGATTTTAATGTAGGTGCTGCAGCGGGTGGTTATTTTCGCAGTGGTGGCGCGCTTGGCGGCGGGCTGAGCGCCTGGCAAAACACACCACGTGAAAAAGCCTTGCGTGATGTGATCAACAAATCGGTGGATTATGTTGTTTCGGTAACACCAGCAGAATATCTACGTCATGGTGATACACAGCCAGTTGCAGCACAAACCGCTGCAACAACGCAAGATGCAGGTAAACGCGCAGTAATAACTGCTGCTTCGCTGAATGTCCTTAGCGCCCCTGTTGCCGGTGGTGCTACCCAGTTTTCTTTGACGTCGGGTATCATCGTAGATGTAGTGGCACAAACCGTTAATGGCTGGATGCTTATCCGTGATCCTCAAGGTCGTGAGGGCTGGGTTCCCGCTGAAAATGTGACGCTGTTGCAGTAGTTACTATGGTAAGGGTGAGCCTAAAAGCGATTAGACTTTTTTGAGATTGCTTATTTTGATCGTGGGCCGATTTATGAGGAACGCATTATCCTTGAGGGCTACTGGCCAACCTATTGGTATAGTGGAAAAATTTACGGCACTGAAATTGCCCGTGGCCTGGATGTTTTTATATTAATACCCAGTGAGCAGCTGACTGAAAACGAAATCGCTGCAGCACTGATAGCCAATCGCTTGCTTTAAAAATACGCCGACAATGTAGACCATTTCTCCTAATAGCTGGATGCCTGGGTATGATTTTTGATTGAGCGTATTGATTTTCCAAATAAAAAACAGCCTATACCAGTTGCTGGTTTAGGCTGTTTTTTTAATGGTGGAGACGGCGGGAGTCGAACTCTTGCGATCTCTTTCAAAATCAATCATTTATAACTCCGAGTGACTAGCTTGTGACAGTCTAGACTCTATTTGCTTAATCATATCAGGTCTAGAATCGGGCATCCATCTAGCGTATACCTGCCTAATCATGCCCCAGTCTTTATGTCCCATTTGGTTCGCAAGCCATGTAGGGTCGGCGCCGGCAGATAGCATCTGTGAAGCAAAAGTGTGTCTGGTTTGGTAGGGACAGCGATATCGCACGCCAGATTTTTTGAGTAGTGGAATCCATGCAGTCTTGCGTATTTGGTCTGAGCTTGACCAGGGCTGCTTAGTTGATGGGTTACAAAAAACACGCATATGGTCGGATACAGTGTCAGGAATAAGTCTCAGGGCTTCTACAGCTGGTGAGATCAATTGAATTCGGCGTATACCTGATTTCGTTTTAGGCTCTTTGTGAACACCTCGTACGATAGCTCGATGGATGTATGCTGATCTTACGTCCAAATCGATATCACCCCATTGGATGGCAAGAAGTTCAGAACTGCGAAGGCCGGTCCAAAATGCGAACTGAAAAAGGGCTCTTGTTGGTATGTCTGCAGAGTCGAGTATTTTGTTTATTTCATCTAAATTGAAGGGGTCTAGTGGTTTAGTTTTAAGTGGGAAGTTTTTGACTCTATCCATTGGGTTTTCAACGATACGGCCAGCACTATAGTGAATATAGAATAGCTTTCTCAATGGAATCAGTATGTTATTTTTCCTTTTATTAGATACTGGTAGTTCCCTTGCCCAGTCAAGGACATCTGATGATTTGAGCTCAGAGATTCGATAATGTCCGAAAGACGGTATCAGATGGTAGTTAATCGAACTAACATAGTCCCTTATAGTGCTTTTAGCGACATCTTTGTATTCATGCTTAAGCATATCTTTTAAGAGAATGCCTATAGATAACATTGTGATGTCATTTCGAGGGTCATAGGTGGGTGAACTGAAGTATTTGGATAAATCAAATTGACCACGAGCTATATCAAACAATATCGCATCGCGCTGCATCTTTGCATATTCAATATTTTTCCGAGTAGGAGATATCTTTAATGTCTTTCGATAACGGCAGCCATCATGAGTAAAGTCAATCTGAATGCTGTTACCTCGTACTCTTACGCCCGGGTGCCGCTTAGCCAACTATCAAACTCCTTCAAGTTTATTACAATTCGGCTATCTGGAGCTTTCTGCCAATGTTTGCCCCTAGCCAAAACTCCTTTTTTGATTTTCTGCCTAATAGCCTCTTGGGTATAGCCAGATTCATTAGCAGCCTTCTTGATAGTTACCCAGTTCATTCGTATTCCTCCACAAATATTTCTGTTGAATATAAAGAGGGAGAGTCATTGCCTAACTCTGCCTCATAAACAGCCAGGTGCTTATTAACTGAGTCAAGATATGCTCGTCTTGGACCTACGTCATAGTAAAGTTCGGTTTGCTGTTGTTTCGCCACGTCATAATCTTGGCCAATATGATTTCCTTTAACCTTCTCAAAGCCAGACTCAAGATCATCTAAAGCGGCGGACAACAAATCATTAATTAATTGAGATTTGCTCTTACCAGGGTATAGATCACAGAGTGCTGCAATCTTGGCCTCTATATGGACAGCTAAACGGACAGATGTTTGACGCTTCATGAGCCTAGTGTTGTCTGGCATTTGCCAGAAGTTTGATAGATGTGTTGCTTTCATATTCGGTGCCGGTAAATTTGATAGTAATTTATACAACATTCAATTGAATGTCAATTGTCTGTAACGGTCTAGACAAGGCCTGGGCCTTCGTAGGGAAGATTTGAAGTAGTAATGTGGTTTGGTCATGGTTATTCCCATATTGGGAGTAATGTGCAGTATTACAGACACTGCACATATGTATTTCAGTAAAAGGTCAGCAATGCTGGCGTGAAGGCTATGAAGATGCTCATGGGTAGGTTTGACACCTGTTGGATCTTTAACAATGGGCCTACCTGTAATCGTAGGGCTTTCGCAGCCCTACACCCGCGCGATTGACGAGAGTAGTGCGCAGCAGCAGCAGATGGAATCTGCTCGCTTGCTTGCGCTTCTATCTCTCTCGTTCTCACCGCTGTGCGGTTTGAGTGATGCTCTTAAGATATGGTTTACAGACGTCTTTGAATTCCCACTTAACCATAGTGAATCTGTTGTCTGGATTTTCGGAGTTGGGGAACTTGATTACTAATGCAAAACCACGTGTTATTTTGTCTCGTATATCAAGGTACTTTTTTGATTCAACAATGCCGATTTCGCCTGTTGCCACTCCTATGTGATTTTCGCCAATGGTTATTTGCTTACCAATCATGGAAATAGCTTCTGACTTGGTGAAAAGCATAGGTCCTAACTTGTCGATTAAGTAACGAGACATATGCTCAGTAGGAAGTTTTGCTGCAGATGACCAAACATCAATATCCTTTCGTGCATCGAGCTGATTACGAACCCAGTCGCCTACTTGACCACGTATTTCGTTGTAAACATCTACTGATAGGTGGAGATCATATAAGTATTGCATCGATCTCAGATAGCCAGGTGAGTACTTTAGACCTTCAGGTGAATATAGTGTGTCGCCATGAATAACCCAGCCTTTCCAATCAGAGCCGAGTTCTTTTCTCGTTGCCTTTAAGTGTAGTAATCGTCTAGTCGGCTCTGGAATCTTGCCACCTGAAGCATACTTTTGAGCTGTTCGGATTGTTACGCCTGTTGAATTGGCTATCCACTCTGCAGAATATCCATACAGTGAGCTTAGAGAATTCATGCCGCCACCTTTGGTTTGTAATATAGGTCTGAGTCAACAAGGTGCTGTGGTGCTTCTACTGTGTGTTCTGCAGTGAGATAACGCATGATAGGTATAACTTGCCCTGGCTGTGGTCGAGGGGCTCTGATGTCAATGCCATAGTTTAGTAGTTCTTTGCGATATCTATAATAAGTACTATCTGCTGTGTATATTGATCGAAGATCCTCTCCATTTTTCCAAAGTTTATAAACTGCAAGTAGACGAGGGGGTAAGTCTTTTTTGTCTTCGGTTGTTAGTCTGATTTTTTGGTTCATTCGTATATTCATAATTTGCTCCTGAACTATTTTCATGGATGTTGTTTCATCCCAATTAGATATTTTGCGGAGGTTTTTAGTCTTTAGCTGTAGAGAACGTAATTTAACTTCGAACCTTAATATATTTTGTACAAAATCCTCGAGTTGAATCTTATGTTGTTGACTGAGCTTGTTTGATATTGGGTGTTTTTTAATCTCCAGTAGTTTGTTATACAAAGTCGTGTTATATCTTCTGGACCTTGGTCCGAATAAGAGGCTTTCACCGCCGAAAGATCGTTTATCTTGGTACTTATGGGATGCACTTTGCCCAGCTGATCTTAGCCACTCTTGAACATGGTTATTGTTGGTTCCTATTTTGAATGAATGAGTACAGTCGATGCGTAGTGCTTCATAATTTCCTACTGACCAATCATGTTGGTTTTCTGCAGTAGGAGAAAAATTTATTAATTTGCAAATTTCGGTTATAAAATCACGGATAAGAGGAATAATGTTATCTGTGCCGAATATGTTGTGACCTTGGAAGAACTTTGCAGGGTTTCCATCTATGATCAAGCTGTCTAAGCCGTCTGGTTTTACATAGACATTATTGTCGTATGATCCTTTAACCTCTACTTGTGCAGGTGTATACCACTTAGAAACTCCATCTGGTGAAATACGCATAATCATATCTGTAGGTAAAAGATGAGCGTGCTTCAGGGGTATTTTTACCTTAGCCCAGTCGATCATGAGCTGAAGCATCTTGTAGAGGTTGTGACTAATCTGTGACGTAACAGAGACAGATTAAGACCTATGAAGACATAGTATGAGATTGTGTTAGATGTAGAAAACCGCCTTAGAACACTGGTCCTTATAAGTTTCCAGCGGTCTAAGACGGTTTTTATATTGGTGGAGACGGCGGGAGTCGAACCCGCGTCCGCAAATGATCACTTCTTGGATCTACATGCTTATCCCGTCTATTTTTTCTCGCTGATTTCAGCCCGAAGGGCAGGGCAGTCCATCAGCCAGTTATCAGTTTAATTTAACCGTTTTGACCTGAAACACATCAAGCGGCGATCCTGTTAGGGTGACCTTCAGGATCTGACTCACAGGCTAGTCAGGTGAAGGGCAAAGCGGGTTTTTAGGCCGCTAGTGCGTAGTTGTCGTCGTTGGCAACTAAAAGTTTTTGTAGAGGTTTTACGAGACTACCACAATGCTCGGCATGCACCAGAGAACCTCACTATCCGCGTCGAAGCCAGAACGTCCCCGGTGATTGGGATTGCCACTATAACAATCTTGACTAAGACTGACCAGAGTGAGTTTTGGTTCAATTAGACTGGCTTGAAACAGCAACAGTCAGCCTTGTTTCATGATGCGTTCTTTCTGGCGGTCCCAATCGCGGTCTTTTTCTGTTTTGCGTTTGTCATGCTGTTTTTTGCCCTTGGCCAGGCCGATGCCGACTTTGACCAGACCGTGTTTCCAATACATGGAGACCGGTGCCAGCGCGTAGCCTTTGCGTTCTACAGCACCGATTAAACGGGATAGTTCATGTTTATTCAACAGCAGTTTGCGTGTGCGGGTAGGGTCGGTTTTGACGTGGGTTGACGCGGTTGCCAGGGGGGTAATGTGACAGCCAAATAAAAATGCCTCACCGTCTTTGAGTAGGACATAACTTTCGTTGAAGTTGACCTGCCCTGCGCGCAGGCTTTTAACTTCCCAGCCTAGCAGTGCGATTCCGGCCTCCAGCGTTTCCTGAATGAAATACTCAAAACGTGCACGCTTGTTGTAGGCGATTTGATTGCCGGGTGTTTTTTTGCCTTTCTTGCCGCTCATGTCTGAATATATCTAAGGGTAATGTCAACGATTAAAAGGGCGCGTAGAGTAGCAAATATCGCCCCGGTTTGCGTATCATGCGCTTTTTCCAAGCGGTTTTGCATGACACATATTGAGCACAGTGCCCTGATTCGGTACAGCGCACAACAGATGTATGATCTGGTACTGGATGTCAAACGTTATCCGGATTTTCTGAGCTGGGTGGCCAAAACGATGGTGTTGGAGCAAACCGATGAATTACAGCGGGCAACCCTGTCTATCCGCATTGCAGGCGTTGAAACACGATTAACCACACGCAATGCATTGCTACCGGCTGAGCAGTTACATATGCAGTTGGAGTCGGGGCCATTCACTCAATTGGAGGGCTGCTGGCAGTTTAAATCCTTTGGTGATGCAGGCTGCAAGGTGAGCTTGTTACTGGATTTCAGCTTACAGCGCTCATTGCTGGCCAGTGCATTCCGCCAAGGTTTCGCACGAGTAGGCAACCGTCTGGTGCAGGATTTTTGCCAACGTGCGCAGCAGCTGTATGGAGTACCGGATAATGAATTCTGAAGCAATTAGTACTGGCGAAGCCTGCGAGATTGAGAGTAATGATTTAGTCGCGGTAGAAGTGGTCTATGCACAACCACAAACACAGGCGCTGATTGCATTACAATTGGCACCGGGCAGCACCTTGTGGGAAGCGGTGGAGCAATCAGGTTTACTGGGGCAATACCCTGAACTGCAAGCACGTGCAGATGAATTGCGCGACAATGTTGGTATATTTGGCGCTCTTAAGCCAGCCGATACTGTGCTTAAATCTGGCGATCGGGTTGAAATATACCGACCGTTAGTGATGGACCCTAAACAAGCACGGCGTTTACGGGCTGAGAAAAAGGCACAGGTAAAGTGATCATCAATCGATACAATTTAACCCCAACCATCGGGAGACAGAAAACATGTTGAAGACAGACAATCCAAACCCAGGCGGTGACCAGGTATCCGGTCATGGTATGTGGTCGTCCAGAATGGCTTTTATTCTGGCGGCGACCGGCTCAGCGGTTGGTCTGGGAAATATTTGGCGTTTTCCTTATGTGGCTGCTGAAAACGGTGGTGGGGCGTTTGTATTGATTTATTTGGTCTGCATTTTGGCATTGGGTTTGCCGTTGTTGATGTCGGAAATCCTGGTTGGACGTGCTGGCCGGCATAGCCCGATCAACAGTTTGAAAATGCTGGCACAACGCAGCCAGCGCACCTGGAAATGGATGTTTGTTGGGGTGCTTGGCGCATTGATTGGCTGGATGATTTTATCGTTTTACAGCATGGTGGCTGGTTGGACATTAGCCTATAGCTGGCATTATCTGGGCGAGATGTTCAGCAGTGCTGATGCGGTCATTGACCCACCTGCCAAATTCACTGCGTTATTGGCTAATCCTGCTGCGTTAATCGGTTGGCTGACGGTATTCGTGATGCTGTCAGTGGGTGTGGTGGCAATGGGTGTTGAAAAAGGTTTGGAACGAGCGGTACGGGTACTGATGCCGTTACTGTTCGCATTGTTGTTGGTTATGGTCGGCTACGGCGTGGCCAGCGGTTATTTTCAACAGACTGTCAGTTTTTTGTTTACACCGGATTTTTCCAAGGTTGATGGCGGTACCATACTGGAAGCCATGGGACAGGCATTTTTTAGTCTGTCACTGGGTATGACAGGGATTATGGCTTATGGCGCCTATGTGCCACGCGAAGTTCGAATTGGTCGCACTGCCGGTGTTATTGCACTGGCAGATACCGGCGTCGCCTTGTTAGCGGGTCTGGCAATATTCCCGATCGTGTTTGCCAATGCATTGCCGCCGGGTGAAGGCGGTCCAGGTCTGATTTTTATTACCTTGCCTTATGCATTTGCGGAGATGACGTTCGGCGGTCTGTTCGGTTTCGGATTTTTCGTGCTGCTGGCAGTGGCCGCATGGACCTCTGCAATTTCGTTGATGGAGCCAGCGGTAGCGTACCTATCCGAAACCAAGCGTTTTACCCGTGTTACCGCATCGGTAGCAGTGGGTGTGGCAACCTGGGTGCTCGCACTGGCCAGCGTGTTTGCTCAGAATATCTGGTCAGATATTACACCTGGCGGCCGCGATATACAGGAATGGATTGAACATATTTCATCGAATATTCTTCTGCCGCTGGGCGGTTTGGGTATTGGCGTGTTTGTTGGCTGGGCTTTGAGTCGTGTGGTGACGCGCGAACAGTTGTCTGAGTTGAGTGATGGCCAGTACCAACTATGGCGATTCTTGTTGCGTTACGTGGCACCTGTATTGGTATTTGTGGTATTCCTAAGTGCTGCTGGCGTTATTTAGTTTATCCTTTTGATTGTTGCTTCCCATGCTTCTGCATGGGAGCCTTTGGGGGTATTAACCACCGCTGCCGTCGCCATCGCTGGGTGTAGTCGGCAGGTCGGGGATGTTGGATAGGTCCTCATTTACCCGCTCAGGTATTTCATCTGTACCATCGGTTAATGCTTCGGCTGCATCACCGGCGACAGTCAACCCATCCAAATAATCACCAGTGATGTCGGTCAATTCATCACGCTGAAAAGTCAGGCGAAGTTGTTTCAGTGTTTGGTTCTCGCCACGGGGAGCATAGGTGGCAACGTAGTCCCAGCGATCCTGATGGAATGGGTCGGCAATGGAAGGAGACCCCAGCAGTAGCAGCACCTGGCGTTTACTCATACCCAGTTCAACCCGTTCAATATCATCACCATCCAGTACGTTGCCTTGCTGAATATCGGTTTTATAAACCAGGCCGCAGGCGCTGAGTATCAGTGCCATTAAACAAACAGATAGAGTCTGACCGAAGTTTTTGGTGAGTTGCCGATAAAAGATTTGCATAAGGTGCTCAAACTAGCCGTTAGTGGATATGACGATGATACAATGACCTCTGACCACGACACCAGTAAAACGATCAGGAAAATAACTATGCAACCACACAATTTGCGCAAAGTTGGCTTAAAGGTAACATTGCCGCGTTTGCGCGTGCTTGAAATTCTGGGTGAATCCAGTGAGAAGCACATGACCGCTGATGATGTGTATCGTGCGCTGATTGAGTCTGGTGAAGATATAGGATTGGCGACGGTTTACCGGGTTCTCAATCAGTTCGAGGCGGCAGGGCTAGTGGTTAAGCATAATTTTGAGGGGGGACAGGCCTATTATGAACTGGATAGTGGTGACCATCACGATCATATGATCTGTGTAGAGACCGGTAAAGTGATTGAGTTTGTCAACGAAGATATTGAGCGTATGCAGCATGAAATCGCTGAAGAGTATGGTTATAAGCTGGAAGACCATAGCCTGGTGATGTACGTCCGACCAAAAAAATAACCGGGTAATCTGAGTGCTATTGACAGATTCAATCTGTGCTGAGTTTTATATGCCAATGGGAGTGTTTGAGTGATATCTGGAGAGTGCAACTGCGGAGCGGTTGCATTTGAAATACGCACGGACCCCTACGGTATTTTTGTCTGTCATTGCTCAATTTGCCGGAAAGCCACAGGTAGCAATGGAATTGCGGTTGTGATTGCCAATAATAATGATTTCCGATGGGTACGTGGTGAGCAGCAAATCAGCTCCTGGAAGAAACCTAGGTCAGATTGGGAAACTTGGTTCTGCAGTGTGTGCGGCTCTCCATTACCGGGGGTCAATGATGACCAGCGGATGTTCATCCCTGCTGGTTTGCTTGCAGATAATGGGCGGCAGGCGCTCAAAGTGATTCATCATATCTGGGTTGACTCTAAAGCGGGTTGGGATGAGATTGGAGATTCGGGCAAGCAGCATTATGGGGCTTTTGAGGGATAGTGATGACAATCATCAAAAAGATGCCATAGCCTTGCATGTGATCAAAGGTTTTACAGGTTCACTTCTTTTTGGCTTCAGCCATTAACTCCAGTGCATGTTCGCGACTGGAATCAGTCACTTTCCCGCTTAACATCCTTGCCAACTCATCAATACGCTGATCATCCTGTAGATATTGATGTTCGGTGCTGGTTGAACCCTCTGAGGTTTTTTTGGTGACTTGTAAATGATTGTCTGCAAAGGCAGCCACTTGTGCCATATGCGTGACACAAAAGGCCTGGCGTCCATCTGACAGCCGGGCCAGCATTTGGCCAACAGTGGTGGCTGTGGCTCCACCGATACCGGCATCGACTTCATCAAAAATCATGGCAGGCAGAGCATCATCGTTTTGTGCAGCAACCATCAGGGCCAGGCCGATACGCGATAGTTCACCACCCGATGCCACTTTGCTCAAAGCTTTGGCTGGTTGTCCGGGGTTGGCGCTGAACTGGATATCGATAGTGTCATAACCGCGTTGCGAAGGTGGGCGCTCTGGTTGTGTAGTGACGGTGATCCGTAGTGTTGCATCATTCATGCCCAATGTTCGCAAAGTGTCTTGTGCAGATTTGGATAGCTGTTTGGCAAGATGGGTTCTTTCCTGGCTGAGTTTTTGTGCTTTATCCTGATAGTTATCTATGGCATCGCTAATGGCTTGTTTGAGTTCTGTGCGACGCTGATCACTTTTGCCCATGGTCTCCAGTTGTTGATGCAGTTGCTGCCGGTGCTCCTCTAACTCGGTGACTGCAACACGGTGCTTGCGTGCTAAGTCGTGTAACTGCCCTAATTGCTGATTGATGATTGAGAGTTTTTCCGGATCCTGCTCCAGGCTATCCAAGTAATGATTCAGGTTGCTGCTGGCCTCGTTGGCAATAATGCTGGCTTCATCCAACATCTGGCTGACTTCACTCAATTCAGGTGCATGCCTGGCCACTTTTTGTAGACGGCTGACGGCTTGCTGTAAAGACGAGTTAATACCGGCATCATCGTTCAGCTGACTAAGTGTTATCTGGGTGGTCTGCAGCAGTTCCTCGGCGTTACTCAGGGTTTGCTGGCTTTGTTCCAGTTCAGGCAGTTGCCGCAGTAAATCGCTGACGCTATCCAGTTCCTGAACCTGGTATTGCAGCAGCTCCATTTGTTGCTCATATTGTTCATGATGGCTATTGCTCAATGCATCCAGCTCTGCCAAGAGCACCTGATGCTGCACGGCGGCTTCGGCGCAGTCAGTTAACGTTGTGGCTCGAACACCAGCTTGATCCACCAGGGCCAGGCGTGCAGCAGGCAGTAATAAACGCTGCTGCTCGTGCTGACCGTGTAAATCAATCAAAAAACCCGCCAACTGCTGCAATTGTTGAATGGTGACGGGGCTACCGTTGATATAGGCACGTGAGCCGCCTTCGGCTTTAACCGTGCGGCGAATCAGGCACTCTCCAGCGGCATCCAGTTCCTGTTGTCGCAGCCAGTCATCAGCGCGTGGTGCGTGGCGCAGATCAAAACTGGCAATTAAATCTGCGCGTTGCGCATTGTGTCGGACCTGTGAACTATCGGCCCGTTGGCCAAAGATCAAACCCAGCGCATCAACCAAAATGGATTTGCCTGCCCCGGTTTCACCACTGATGACAGTAAACCCGGGCCGAAACTCGAGTGCCAAATCGTCAATGATGGCAAATTCGCGAACGTGTAAAGAGTGCAACATATCCGGGCAATCAGCTTAAGTGGTGATCTATGTTCGACAATGATGGGTTGTGATCAGCGCACAGTGTAGTCGCCTGCTGACCATCACGGCAACATTCATCGGTCAAAATCATTATGGCGTAACCTTTGAAAGCCATACCAGCTAACCCCATATCAGCCGCCATCACTCAGTTATAGATACAGCAAGCACGCGATTATGAAAGATCAGGACAATAAACAAGCAGCCAATGATGAAACCAGTGTGGATGAAGCAATCAAAGACGCTGATGAGTCAACCGCAGCTGATGCTGCAGATCAAGATGCAGCTGAACAGCAGGTCAATGATGATCAGGCCTCAGAAGTGGAAAGTCTTCAAGCTGAACTGAATCGCCACAAAGAACTGGCACTACGTATTCAGGCTGAGGCAGAAAATGTACGTAAGCGAATGCAGCGTGATTTTGAAAAACGTCGCCAATTTGCTTTGGAAAGCTTTATGCGTGAGCTGATTGGTGTACGCGATAGTCTGGAACGTGGTTTGGATGTCAGCCAGGCAGGAGAAGCCTGCGAAGATCAACAGGCTGGTTTGGTGACACCTTTGCGTGAAGGCATGCAGATGACGCTAAAGCAGCTCGATAAGGTTTTGGCTGATCATGGCTTGAGTGTGGTTGACCCACAGGGCGAAGCGTTCAACCCGGAATACCACGAGGCTGTGACCATGCAACCCAGTGAAGAGCAGGCACCCAATACCGTATTGCAGGTGGTGCAAAAGGGCTATCGACTGCACGATCGGTTATTGCGTCCTGCAATGGTCATCGTGGCCAAAGCAGCCGATCAGTGACAACAGGTCAGTCACTGCATAAAAACAGCCGTGTGCAATTGATTATTTGACCAGGTAATTATGGCAATCAATTCAGTGAGGCAATTGAATTTGCCCACTGACAACCCCACAAACTAGACATGACTGGGGCAACCATGCGATGGGCCTGATTGGCCATTGCTGACAAAGGTTGTCTGCTAATGAATATTAATGGAGAAACACGAAAGATGAGTAAGATTATTGGTATTGACCTGGGCACCACGAATTCCTGTGTGGCAATTATGGAAGGTGGGAATGCCAAAGTCATCGAAAATTCCGAAGGTGATCGCACCACGCCATCCATCGTCGCTTTCAGTAAGGATGATGAAGTACTGGTGGGCCAGCCAGCCAAACGTCAGGCAGTGACCAATCCGCACAATACCTTGTACGCGGTTAAGCGTTTGATTGGCCGTAAATATGATGAAAAAGTGGTTCAGAAAGACAAAGACCTGGTGCCATTCAAAATCGTCAAGGCAGAGAATGGTGACGCCTGGGTAGAAGCGGATGGCAAAAAAATGGCGCCTCCAGAAGTTTCTGCACGCGTGCTGATGAAAATGAAAAAAACCGCTGAGGAATACCTGGGCGAGGAAGTGAGTGAAGCGGTGATTACTGTACCGGCTTACTTCAATGATTCACAGCGCCAGGCAACCAAAGATGCAGGCAAAATTGCTGGCCTGACAGTAAGACGTATTATCAATGAACCAACCGCAGCTGCTCTGGCTTATGGTTTGGATAAGAAAGGTGGCGATCGCAAAATCGCGGTTTATGATTTGGGCGGTGGTACCTTCGATATTTCCATTATCGAAATCGCCGAAATCGATGGTGAACATCAGTTTGAAGTGCTGGCCACCAACGGCGATACCTTCCTGGGTGGTGAAGACTTTGATAACCGCCTGCTGGATTACCTGATTGATGAATTTAAGAAAGATCAGGGTATGGACCTGCGCAATGACCCATTGGCGCTGCAGCGACTGAAAGAAGCGGCTGAACGTGCCAAGATCGAATTGTCATCCGGTCAGCAGACCGAAGTGAACCTGCCGTATATCACGGCGGATAGTTCAGGTCCGAAACACCTGAATATTAAGGTGACCCGGGCTAAGCTGGAGGCACTGGTTGAAGACTTAATCAAGCGCAGCATTGCGCCTTGTCGCACTGCACTGGATGATGCTGATCTTAAAGTCGCTGAAGTCGATGAAGTGATTCTGGTCGGTGGTCAGACACGAATGCCCAAGGTGCAAGAAGCAGTCACAGAGTTTTTTGGCAAAGAACCCCGTAAAGACGTCAACCCAGATGAAGCTGTGGCCGTTGGTGCGGCTATTCAGGGTGGTGTACTGGCCGGTGATGTTAAAGACGTACTGTTGCTGGACGTAACGCCATTGTCACTGGGTATTGAAACCCTGGGGGGCGTGATGACCAAGCTGATTGAAAAGAACACCACGATTCCAACCAAGGCATCGCAAACGTTCTCAACAGCTGATGACAATCAGGGTGCAGTGACTGTGCATGTGTTGCAGGGTGAACGTGATCAGGCAGCGGCGAATAAATCGCTGGCACGTTTTGATTTGACCGGTATTCGCCCAGCACCGCGCGGCGTGCCGCAAATTGAAGTGACTTTTGATATGGATGCCAATGGCATTATGCATGTGTCTGCCAAAGACAAAGACACAGGCAAAGAGCAGAAAGTCGAAATCAAGGCAGGCAGTGGTTTATCGGATGAAGAAATTGACAAAATGGTACGTGATGCCGAGGAGCATCGGGACGAAGATAAACGTTTCCAGGAGTTGGTTACCATCCGTAATACCGCTGACAGTGCAGCCCATGCCACCCGCAGCATGCTCAAAGAGCATGGCGATAATTTGTCTGATGAAGACAAAGGCAAGCTGGAAGCAGCTTTGGCTAAAGTTGATGACACCATCAAAGGCGAAGACAAAGATGCCATTGAAGCGGCCATGAACGAACTGCAGGAAGCCAGTAGCTCGCTCTACCAGCAAGCTTCACAGGCAGGTCAGGCCGAAGCCGACGCCGAAGCTGAAGCCTCTCAGCAAGGCGGAGAAGATGATGTTGTTGATGCCGAATTTACTGAAGTGGATGATGAAAACAAATCCTGATAAACGGCATCAGTAAAACTTGTGAAACCCGGTCATAGCGCCGGGTTTTTTTATGAGTGGGGTTGAGGGTTTATTTCTGATTCATAGCATTTGGGCGTAATTCAACAAATTACACTGATAGTCAGTATCATCTATTCAAAAGAACTTGCGCCAGAAGCTATCTTAAACGGCATATATTCACTAAATCTGTCCCTGCGAAAAAACTTGATATACCCACCTTTCAGCCCCAACTCCCAAACAACGTTTAAATAACTCAGATGACTTTTAATGGCCCGAGATTTTTACGACATTTTAGGTGTCAGCAAAGACGCCAGCGACGCCGAGCTTAAAAAAGCTTATCGGCGGCTGGCCATGAAGCACCATCCGGATCGTAACCCGGATGATGAGAGTGCGCAGGAGAAGTTCAAAGAAGCCAAAGAAGCCTATGAGATTTTGAAAGACCCTCAAAAACGCAAGATGTATGATCAATATGGTCACGAAGCTGTGCGGGGAGGGCCGGGAGGCGGGCCTGGCGGTGCTGGTTTTGGCGGAGATTTTGGCGATGTGTTCGGGGATATCTTTGGTGATATCTTTGGTGGCGCACGCGGTCGTGGTGCCCAGGCGCGTAATCGTGGTTCCGATTTGCGTCTGGCCATGGAGCTGGATTTAAAAGAAGCCGTTTTTGGTGTAGAAAAAGAGGTTCGGGTACCATCGTTATCTGCTTGTGAAACCTGCAAGGGCTCAGGCTCGGCCAGCGGCAAAATGGAAACCTGTGGTACTTGCGGCGGGGCAGGGCAGGTGCGGATGCAGCAAGGCATATTTTCGGTTCAACAAACCTGCCCACGCTGCCGGGGCGCCGGTCAAAGTGTGGCTGATCCCTGCAAAACCTGTAATGGCCAGGGGCGAGTACAGGAAACCCGTACTTTGTCTGTCAAAATTCCTGCCGGTGTCGACACCGGTGATCGTATTCGTTTGGCAGGTAAAGGTGAAGCAGGTGCCCGTGGTGGTGCAGCGGGTGACCTTTATGTAGAAGTACGAGTGTTGCCGCACCGGTTGTTTGATCGTGATGGCGATAATCTGCACTGTGATATTCCGGTACCTTTTACCACGGCAGCTTTGGGCGGCGAGATTAAAGTGCCAACTTTGGAAGGCAGTGTAATGCTGAAAATCCCGGCAGAAACACAATCAGGCAAGCAGTTTAAAATTCGTGGTAAAGGCGTTAAATCGGTTCGTAGCCACAGCACTGGCGACTTGTTGTGTCGGGTCAATGTAGAAACACCGATACGATTAAACAGCGAGCAAAAAGAACTGCTGAAAAAATTCCAGGATACCTTTGACAGCGGCACCACCGATCATAATCCACGCAGCCGCTCGTGGATGGACAATGTCAGGGATTTTTTTGACCGGGTGACAGGATAAAGTGATGTCACCAGCGGTTACCAGCAAAGGGTAAACCGCATGCTATTTATCCAAGCGTATTTAATGGTTCATCATTGGATATACTGGATGTCTGTTGAATGTAATCTATTCGATAATGAATGAACAACGCGCTATTTATATCTTCGGCCAGTCCGGACGTATGGGGCAGGCGATATCACAGCTTTGCAATGCACAGCATATAACCGTCCATCAATCGCTTGAACAGGCTGATGTGGCTATTGATTTCACCAGCCCTGCGGGTTTTTCCAATAGCCTTGATAAAGCGTTCAATGCGGGTAAGCCCTTTGTCAGTGGAACCACCGGCCTGGCTACTCAGCACCATCAAGCTTTGCAGCAGGCAGCACGTAAGATTCCGGTTATGTGGTCAGCCAATATGAGCCTGGGCATGAATGTGCTTTACCGCCTGGCCGAGCAGACAACGCAATTACTGGGTGATCAGGCAGACTGTGATATCTGTGAGGCCCACCATAAACACAAAAAAGATGCGCCCTCCGGTACTGCGTTGGAGTTGGGTCGACGGATTGCCAATGCTCGCGGTGTGGATTTTGATGCAGTATCCAGATTGTCTCGCCAAGGTACAGACTGTCAACGTCAATCTGCAGAGATTGGCTTTAGCGCTATACGTGCCGGAGATATCGCCGGTGAGCATACCGCAATATTTGCACTTGACGGTGAGCGGATTGAATTAACCCACCGTGTTACCGATCGCGCAATCTTCGCACGTGGCGCCATACATGCTGCACAATGGCTGGCCGCTCAGCCAGCGGGTTTTTATACTTTCGATGATTGTCTGAGTTGATACCCGTACAGACGGTTTTGTCGTGTTGGGCTGGTCAGAGTCTGTCCGCAGCAGTACAATCACAGCTTGGCTAAGCGCAACTTCCAGCCCGCCCTTGAGCAGGCTGTAATTTCGGCTGAGCTGAACAAATGTTTTGATCATTAAATAAATTGGCAGAGGCATGACGGCAACAGCAATTTTGGCATTGGCAGATGGCACTGTTTACTCAGGTCGCTCTATCGGCGTGGCAGGGGCTGCAGCGGGAGAAGTGGTGTTTAACACCGCGATGACGGGGTATCAGGAAATCGTCTCAGACCCTTCTTACAGTGGTCAATTGGTGACCATGACAGCCTCTCATATTGGCAATACCGGGGTCACAGATGAAGACATGGAGTCCAGCCGCGCGATGGCTGCCGGTCTGATCGTACGCGATTGCCCCGATCAATGGAGCAACTGGCGTGGGCGTTATAGCCTGCCAGAGTTTCTACGTGATGAAAATGTCGTTGGCATAGCTGATATTGATACTCGCGCATTGACTCGAAAATTACGCGATCAGGGCGCCATGGGTGGCTGTATCGTAGCCACCGGTAATACTGGCAAGGCTGCGGATGTGGAGCAAGCACTACAAGGTGCCCGGGAATGCCCATCAATGCAGGGGTTGGATCTGGTGCGTGAAGTCACCTGCCACCAGCCTTATCACTGGCGTGAAGCCAGCCTGGACTGGGTACACAGACATGCAGGCCATCATCCCGAGTTACGCTATCACGTCATCGCCTATGACTACGGAATCAAATACAACATATTGAGAATGTTGGTGGATAACGGCTGCAATGTGGATGTGGTGCCTGCAACAACTTCTGTAGAAGACGTTATGGCGCACAAACCCGATGGTATCTTTTTGTCCAACGGCCCCGGTGACCCTGAACCTTGTGCTTATGCCATCGATCGTATCCAGCAATTGCTGAAAAAAAACCTTCCCATCTTTGGTATCTGTCTGGGTCATCAACTACTGGCCTTAGCCTGTGGTGGTAAAACCAAGAAAATGAAGTTTGGTCATCATGGTGCTAATCACCCGGTACAGGATTTGCATAATCAACAGGTCATGATCACCAGCCAAAACCATGGTTTTGCTGTGGATGAAGACAGTTTGCCCGATACACTGGTAGCCACGCACCGGTCGTTATTTGACGGCAGCTTACAGGGCATTAAGCACACCCAATACCCCGCCTTTGGCTTTCAGGGGCATCCAGAGGCCAGCCCCGGGCCGCATGATATTGCTCCGCTATTCAGGCAATTTATCGAGATGATGCAGTTGCACAGACAAGCACTTGGACAGGAGTCGTAAACATGCCCAAGCGTAGTGACATCAACAGTATTTTAATTATTGGTGCCGGCCCGATTGTTATTGGTCAGGCTTGCGAGTTTGATTATTCCGGTGCGCAGGCATGCAAGTCACTGCGGGAAGAAGGTTATCGGGTGATTTTGATCAACTCCAATCCAGCCACCATTATGACCGACCCGGATATGGCCGATGCGGTTTATATTGAGCCAGTTCGTTGGCAGACAGTCGCCAAAATTATCGAGCAGGAAAAACCCGATGCCCTGCTACCGACCATGGGCGGGCAGACCGGTTTGAACTGTGCTCTGGATCTGGTCGATCACGGTGTGCTGGAACAACATGGTGTTGAGCTGATTGGTGCTTCCCGTGATGCCATCGCTATGGCCGAAGATCGTTTATTGTTTCGCGAAGCCATGCATGAAATTGACCTGGAAACCCCTCGGTCACATGTTGCCGAAACACTGGAAGACGCCCAGCAAAAACTGGAGGATATCGGTTTCCCCACGATTATCCGCCCGGCATTTACACTGGGTGGCAGTGGTGGTGGTATCGCCTATAACCGCGAGGAATTTGATGACATTGTCAGCAATGGTCTGAACCTGTCACCGATTAATCAAATTCTAATGGAAGAATCCGTGCTCGGCTGGAAAGAGTTCGAGATGGAAGTGGTACGGGACAGCCAGGATAATTGCATTATTATCTGTGCGATTGAAAACATCGATGCCATGGGTATCCATACTGGCGATTCGATCACGGTTGCGCCAGCACAAACCCTGACAGACAAAGAATACCAGCGTATGCGCGATGCCAGTATCGCAGTATTGCGCAAAATTGGTGTGGATACCGGCGGGTCTAATGTGCAGTTTGGTGTGAACCCATTGGATGGGCGGATGGTCATCATTGAGATGAACCCCCGGGTATCCCGATCGTCTGCCCTGGCATCCAAGGCGACGGGTTTTCCGATTGCTAAAATTGCTGCCAAGCTGGCGGTGGGCTATACATTGGATGAGTTACGCAATGATATTACCGGTGGATTAACGCCCAGTTCATTTGAGCCGGCACTGGATTATGTTGTCACCAAAATTCCGCGCTTTGCGTTTGAAAAATTCCCGGCAGCCAACTCTCGCCTGACCACCCAAATGAAGTCGGTGGGTGAAGCCATGGCCATTGGCCGCACATTCAAGGAATCATTGCAAAAAGCCTTATGCAGTTTGGAAACTGATTTGAATGGTTTAAACCCTATCGAGATTGATACCGATAGCGAACACGGCCTGGCTGAATTACGACTGGAATTGAAAGAAGCCAGCAATAACCGTCTATTGTATGTGGCTGAAGCTTTTCGACATGCGCTTGATGTCGATGAAATTCAGGCTCTGACTGGCATTGATCCATGGTTTCTGCATCAGATACAAGAATTGATAGAACAGGAACAGCGCTTGCAGACCGGACATATCGAATCACTGGATTCGGTACCGTGGTGGCAGCTTAAGCGCGATGGTTTTTCAGACGCACGTTTGGCGGATTTGCTGGATATGTCGGAAGATCAGGTCCGTAAGCTGCGGATTGAAAAAAATATCACCCCGGTATTTAAACGTGTGGATACCTGTGCCGCAGAGTTTCCAACCGATACGGCTTATATGTACTCAACCTATGAGCAGCAGTGCGAAGCACAGCCCAGCCGTCAGCGAAAAATCATGATACTGGGTGGAGGACCCAACCGTATCGGCCAAGGCATTGAGTTTGACTATTGCTGTGTGCATGCCGCTTTGGCACTGCGTGAGGCCGGGTTTGAAACCATTATGGTTAACTGCAACCCGGAGACAGTATCCACCGATTACGATACCTCTGACCGTTTGTATTTTGAGCCGCTGACGCTGGAAAATGTGCTCAATATTGTTGAGCTGGAAAAACCTGAAGGTGTCATTGTTCAGTTCGGTGGGCAAACACCATTAAAACTGGCGCGTGCTTTGGAAGCAGCCGGCGTACCGATCATAGGCACCAGCCCGGACAATATTGACCTGGCAGAAGACCGTGAGCGCTTTCAGCAGATGCTGGAGCAACTGGGTCAGCAGCAGCCACCCAATCGTACCGCGCGTAATGAAGAAGAAGCGATCGAGTTGGCCGCCGAGATCGGTTTTCCGCTGGTGGTTCGACCTTCTTATGTGCTGGGTGGGCGCGCCATGGATATCGTGCATAGCAGTAGCGAGTTAAAGCGCTATATGCACACTGCAGTCAAAGTTTCTAACGATGCGCCGGTATTGCTGGATCGTTTTCTGGATCATGCCATTGAGGTGGATGTGGATGCCATTGGTGATGGTGAACAGATTGTGATTGGCGGGGTGATGGAACATATCGAGCAGGCAGGCGTACACTCGGGAGACTCATCATGTTGCCTGCCACCGTTTTCTTTGCCTGAGGATATCCAGAACCGTTTGCGTGAACAGGTGGTGGAACTGGGCAAGGCGATGGGTGTGGTTGGCTTGATGAATGTCCAGTTTGCTATACGCGATAATGATATTTATGTATTGGAAGTCAATCCGCGTGCGGCACGGACAGTCCCATTTGTATCCAAGGCCTGCGGTTTGCCACTGGCTAAAATTGCGGCGCTTTGTATGGCCGGTATCAGCTTGAAAGCGCAGAACGTGCAGGACGAAATAGTGCCGGATTATTACTCGATTAAAGAGCCGGTATTTCCATTCCTTAAATTTGCTGGGGTTGATCCGATTCTTGGCCCGGAAATGCGCTCTACTGGTGAGGTGATGGGGGTTGGCGAAACTTTTGGGGAAGCCAGTTTCCGTGCGCATGCCGGTGCCAATGTCGATCTACCTGATGCTGGTTGGGCATTTTTGAGTGTGCGCGATGCTGACAAACCCGGTCTGCATCAATTGGCTTACGAATTAATCGAACGTCATTTCCAACTGGTGGCCACCAAGGGCACGTGTGAGTTTTTGCAGTCTCAAGGGTTGGAGTGCAAACCGATCAACAAAGTGATAGAAGGACGACCGCATATCGTTGATATGATTAAGAACGGTGAGATCGAATTTATTGTTAATACCACCGAAGGACGTCAGGCGATTGCTGATTCTTATTCGATTCGTCGCGAAGCATTGCAACAACAAATCAACTACTCCACCACACTGGCCGGTGCGCGTGCGACGCTGACAGCAATGGATTATCAACAAACAGAAACCGTGCGCTGCCTGCAAACGCTGCATCGCTCATTGCACGGTTCAAAGTAAGGACCTAGAGGAAAAACTATGGAACAACGTCCACCGCTGACCAAAACGGGCGCGGAGAAATTGCGCAAAGAACTGGAACATCTGAAAAAAGTTAAGCGCCCGGAAATTATTGAAGCGATTGCTGAAGCGCGTGCTCATGGTGATTTGAAAGAAAATGCTGAATATCATGCGGCACGCGAACAGCAGGGCTTTACTGAAGGTCGTATCAAGGAGCTGGAATCGGGTATCAGTAATGCGCAGATTATTGATGTGGCTGCCTTGGATGTTGGCGATAAAGTGGTATTTGGGGCAAAGGTTACGCTGGCAGATATCAATACCGGTGACGAGGTGGAATATCAAATTGTCGGTGATCTGGAATCGGATATTAAGCAAGGTTTGATTTCCGTATTATCCCCTGTGGCTCGCGCTATGATTGGCAAAATGGAAGGGGATGAAGTATCCGTTATGGCACCAGGCGGTGAGCGTGAGTTCGAAATTGTTGATGTCAGCTACTCCGATTAGTGCCAGGCCTATAAGTATTCATCTTATGTTGGCTCACTCATGATTTGCTGTTGGTGGTGAGCAGCAAGCATATTGCCATTTGGCTGCCCGAACTGAATGAGCTGATTCAGCACTCGCAGGCTTTACAGCGATACGTTCCAAGCTTGTTCAAGGCCACAGCCTATGGCCAGTTGCCAATGGCACAACTGGACTGGTTGCCTGTTTTAGGTCAAAACGCTTCATTAGCAGCTTATGCGCGCCAATATGATAATGCAGATGCCGGTCAACGCTATTGGCTCAGGGCCGATCCTGTGGTCATGCATGCTGATATCAGCCGGGTGCATTTATTGGCGATCGAAAATCATGGTTTGAGTGTTGAGCAAGCCGATTGTTTGTTGAGCAGCTTGCAAGGTTTGTTTGATGACGGTGGATTGCACTTATCGAGAGGTCAGGGATATCAGGCGCATGAACGATGGTATGTGTGCTCTGATCAGCCACTGCCCAGAGGCTTTGGCGCTCCTGATGCGGCTCTGGGCAACCCACTGGAAGATTTTTTACGTGGCGAAAGTCAGTCACCTGATCGTCATATTTGGCAACGCCTGCAAAGCGAAGCCCAGATGCAATTGCATCAGCATCCAGTCAACCATGAGCGGCAACAGCAGGGTTTGCCAGCATTAAATTCGTTGTGGTTTTGGGGGGCAGGGCGTTTGCCTGATCAAGCAGCGGCCAGTGTTCCTGACACTGTACTGGCCATGAGCGCAGAGCTGGCAGGCTGGTGTTCCTGGGCGGATGTGACATTCACACATCAACCATCTGGCGAAATGATCCAACAGTGGATCGCACAAGCAGTATCTGCAGCCGATAAAATCATTATAGAGTGGCGTATTCAAAGACATTTAAGCCTGGAAAAAAACCTCAACCAGCTGGATGTGATAATGGCCGATTTGTTACAGCAACAAGCTTCAATTTACCTTTATCACAATGCTGATTGTGTTGATCAACTGGGCAAGCCTAAAGCTTGGCAGCGCTGGCTAAATTCAGATAAAAAAATGATGGCCCGGGGAACAGCAAAAATCCTACAGTTATGCCAGAACAGCTAGAGCGAACAGGCCCTCATACAATGAAACTCCAGCTTAGACAAGCAGCCAACCAACACGAACCGATCAATGACCAATTGCCTGATCACATACACCCGGTATTGCGACGAGTATTGTTGACACGTGGTGTAACCAATAGTGAGCGGTTTGATTTATCACTAAAACAACTGGCACAGCCTGAGTTTGGAGGAATTCAAACGGCTGCCGGGTTATTGGCAGCAGCGATAACCGAGAATCACAAGATAATGATTGTTGGTGATTTTGATGCGGATGGAGCAACCGGCAGTGCTGTGGCAATGCTGGGGTTACGCTCAATGGGGGCTCAACAAGTGGATTATTGTGTCCCCAATCGTTTTGAGTTTGGCTATGGTTTAAGTACCGCACTGGTTGAAGCGATTCAGACTGACGCTGCAGAATTGTTGGTAACTGTTGATAACGGAATCAGCAGCATACGTGGTGTAGAACTGGCCAATAGTTATGGGCAACAAGTGATTGTTACTGATCATCACTTACCAGGCGAAGCCTTACCGGATGCAGCAGCCATAGTGAACCCTAATCTGCCAGGGGATCCATTCCCCAGCAAAGCGCTGGCTGGTGTCGGGGTCGTGTTTTATTTATTAAGCCAGGTGCGTGCCGTGTTGCAGCAGCGGGGTTGGTTTAGCCAACAAAGAAAAGCACCGGTTCTGGGCCAGTTACTGGACCTGGTGGCCCTGGGCACTGTGGCTGATATGGTGCCGCTGGATCACAACAACCGGATAATGGTACAGGCGGGTTTACAGCGAATTCGTGCGGGCCAGGCTCGGCCTGGTATTCATGCTTTATTGAAGGTGGCCGGGGCCAATTATCGATTGTGCACAGCGACTGATCTGGCCTGGCGGGTAGCGCCGCGTTTAAATGCAGCAGGCCGT
This sequence comes from Wenzhouxiangellaceae bacterium, assembly GCA_965230265.1. Lineage (GTDB taxonomy): Bacteria > Pseudomonadota > Gammaproteobacteria > Xanthomonadales > Wenzhouxiangellaceae > JAJFKX01. The sequence continues at coordinate 941,288 of OZ245999.1, forward strand.
TTAGAAGATATGCGTATCGGTATCGAATGCCTGTTAAGTACTGATGAAGATCAGGCTGCTGAGCTGGCTGCTGTTTTGGACAGCATTAATCATGAACGTCGCAAAGTTCAGCAGGATATGCAGTCTGTTGCTGATCAACAAATTACCGAACTATTGACTGACTTGAAAACGCAAGAGATACCCAAGGCATTGTGTTTGTTTGATGAAAGCTGGCACCAGGGGGTGGTTGGTTTGGTGGCGGGTAAAGTAAAAGAAGCCGTGCATCGCCCTGTGATTGCTCTAGCACCTGAAAACCAGGGCAGCGATGTATTGAAAGGTTCGGCACGCTCAGTGGCTGGGGTGCATATCCGTGATGCGCTGGCACACCTGGATGCGCTACACCCTGAAATGATGCAGCGTTTTGGTGGTCATGCGATGGCAGCCGGATTGAGTTTGCCCCGACAACACCTAAATGCGTTTAAAGCGGCATGGACAGACATTGCGGATGACTTCGTGTTGCCTCAGCAAATCGTGGTTTCTGATGGCCAATTAAACAACGAGGATTTTTCGCTTGTGCTGGCCAAACTACTGGAAAGTGCTATGCCCTGGGGGCAGAAGTTTCCTGAACCTTTATTTGATGGCTGGTTTGAAGTGCTGGACAGACAGGTGGTGGCTGCCAAACATGTACGTTTGCTGCTGCAGCAAAAAAACAGTACCGTGGTACAAGAGGCCATTGCCTTTAACCGTGATATTGAAAACTTTCCCAAAGGCTCTGCCGGTGTGCACTTGGCCTATCGGCTACAGGTTAATCGTTTTCGCGGTAGAGAGTCAGTACAACTATTAATTGAGCATGTCATTGCTTGAGTAAATCATATGCTCAGGCGGCTATGTACCGCACTGTATTAATCGGGCACCGTAAATAAATCCGGGCGTGCCTGATAAATCTGGTATTGCTCATGGTAGACATGGCTGAAAAACTCATCGAATAGCGCTACCGCTTTTTCATCGGAATCCAGCTGTTGGCTGAGCACATCAAAAATACCGGTTTCCAGGGGTGCCATATCAGTGAAGTTAGGGTGTAACACCATCAGGGTTTCAATATTTGTACCGGTAACGGTTTCTACCCATAACCACGCCCGCTGCCATTCGCCGGCAATGGCCAGTTGACTCATCTTTGATTTGGCTGCCTGGAAAGCACCATCATGTCCCGGCTTAACATGGTATTCAGTAATGCCTATCAATGCTGGAACCAGCAAGCCTTCAGGCCAGCGGCTGTTGGCAAAATCGGCTTTACCGATGCTGTGACTGTAATGGCTGGCAAATTGCTGCAACAGCTTATCCCACTGCTGCTGTGGAAAATGCTCTGCAGACCATTGCCGATGCTGATCGAATGAAGACCAGGTATGACAACAGCTGCGTATGACATAACGATTCAAATATTCTCCGGTCATTGGAGTATATACCCACCAGTCACGAGCTTCGTTGTTCTGCTTACGTTCAGTCAGATTGGTTGTTAGTGCCAATTCAAAGGCGGTTTTATCACTGGGTTTAATATCGATTACCCAGCTTTCCATCAATATACTCTCATCTGCAGCTTGCGCAGTTGCAGTAAGTGATATGAATAAAAGGATTAAACAACGAGTGATTAGACTGGGATTCATAGAGCTGTCAGTTTATGTTAATTGGGAAAATACTATACCCAAGACAATCAAATAGAGATAGCAGATTGTTTCGTGCTTGCTTACAATATAGCGCTTTTTATTAAACCGAGAACTCCACTATGGAAACTGCACCTATCAAAGCCCAGGTTGCCGATTTGCTGCAACGCATTACCGATTTACGGGGGTATCTTTGACTATGCTGGCAAGGCAGAGCAGTTAGAAGAGGTTAGCCGGGAGTTGGAAAACCCTGATGTCTGGAATGATCCGGACAGAGCCCAGCAGCTGGGTCAGGATCGTGCCCGGCTGGAAAAAATAGTAACGACGCTGGATACCACCGAGCAGGACATCACCGATGCAGGTGAATTGGTGGAGCTGGCTGAAATGGAAGACGATGCAGATACTCTGGGAACTGTCGAGAGTGACTTGCTGCGGGTTGAAAAAGCAGTGGCACAGTTGGAGTTCCAGCGGATGTTTGCCGGTGAAATGGATGGTAACCCCTGTTTTATTGATATCCAGGCGGGTTCAGGGGGTACTGAAGCACAGGACTGGTCTGAAATGTTGCTGCGCATGTATTTGCGCTGGTGTGAGACTCGGGGCTGGAAAACCGAGTTAATTGAAGCCTCGGCTGGCGATGTGGCCGGGATTAAAAGCGCAACCATCCGTGTGGAAGGTGATTATGCCTTTGGCTGGTGCCGGACAGAAACCGGTGTACACCGGTTGGTACGCAAGTCACCATTTGATTCTGGCAACCGTCGACATACCTCATTTGCATCCGTGTTCGTATCACCGGAAATTGATGACAATATCGAAATTGATATCAACCCGGCCGATTTACGCATCGATGTATATCGAGCTTCCGGTGCCGGTGGTCAGCATGTCAACCGGACCGAATCGGCCGTCCGGATTACCCACTTGCCAACAGGTATTGTGACCCAGTGCCAGAATGATCGCTCCCAGCATAAGAACAAAGATTATGCAATGAAGCAGTTACGGGCCAGATTATATGAACGCGAAATGGATGCCCGGCGCGCTGAACAGCAAGCCACCGAAGACGCCAAATCGGATATTGGCTGGGGCAGTCAGATTCGTTCTTATGTGTTGGATCAATCGCGCATCAAAGACTTACGTACCGGGGTGGAAACCGGCAATACCCAGGCGGTCCTGGATGGGGCACTGGATCAATTTGTAGAGGAATCTTTGAAGCAGGGCTTGTAATTTGCACTGGTGTGCAGCTTGCAATGCCAGATTGGCATTACCTGGTTTTATTCATGGCCAACCCATTGAGTGTAATCATTCAAAAACCTGTGTAACCTGTGGCAATAAACCATTTTTAATTTTGATTAATATTTATGACTGATCACAACGACCATCACGACCAGCATCATGACGAAAACCACTTGATCGCTGAGCGCCGCTCCAAACTGGATGCTTTACGTGAGCAGGGCAATGCTTATCCAAATGATTTTCGCCCAACGGTGTTGGCAGCAGACTTGCAGTTACGCTTTCAGGACCAGGATAAACAACAGCTTGAATCGGTGGATGAAAAGTTCGCGGTTGCCGGACGGATGCTGGCCAAGCGGGTGATGGGCAAAGCGGCGTTTGTGCAGCTGCAGGATCGCAGTGGAACGATTCAGTTGTTTTTGCAACGCAATGCCATCGGCGAGGCTGCTTATGAAGCGTTCAAGCATTGGGATGTGGGCGATATCCTGGGCGCGGTGGGCGGTATCTTCCGCACCAATACCGGTGAGTTGTCGATTAAAGTCACTCAGCTACGCTTGCTGAGCAAGTCACTGCGCCCTTTGCCGGAAAAGTTTCATGGCTTGACGGATACCGAAACCCGTTATCGCCAGCGTTATGTGGATTTGATTGTTAACCGTGAAGTGCATGACACCTTTGTTAAGCGCTCACAGGTAATTCGTTTTATCCGTGATTTTATGGAAGCGCCCGGCCGAGAGTTTCTGGAAGTGGAAACCCCAATGATGCATGCCATCCCTGGTGGCGCAGTGGCCCGGCCATTTGTGACACACCATAATGCGCTGGATTGTGATTTATATTTACGTGTTGCTCCTGAGCTGCACTTAAAGCGTTTAATCGTGGGTGGTTTGGACCGGGTCTATGAAATCAACCGCAATTTTCGCAACGAGGGAGTGTCTACCCGGCATAACCCTGAGTTCACCATGCTGGAGTTTTACTGGGCCTATGCTGATTACCATGACCTGATGGATTTAACAGAGGAAATGTTTCGTGGGCTGGCACAGCAGGTGGTCGGTGAGCTGTCATTTAATTATCAAGGAATGAGTGTGGATTTCGGCCAGCCATTTAAGCGGATTGCCATGGCAGATGCGGTGCAGCAGGCACTGCCGGAATTATCAGGTTCGGCGATCAATGATGCTGCGAAACTGCGTGAAGTCGCCAAGGCAAATGATATTCATATGGATGGTCATTGGAGTTGGGGGCAGTTGTTGATGACGCTGTTTGAGCACAAGGTAGAAGAAAACCTGATTCAACCCACGTTTATCACAGCCCATCCGACTGATGTTTCACCGCTGTCACGCCGTAATGATGAAAACCCGGAAATTACCGATCGCTTCGAGTTATTTATAGCCGGCCGCGAAATTGCCAATGGCTTTTCCGAGTTGAATGACCCGGAAGATCAGGCAGAGCGTTTTCATGCCCAGGTGGCTGCCAAGGAGGCTGGAGACAACGAAGCCATGCATTTTGATGCAGATTATATCCGGGCACTGGAATACGGCATGCCGCCGACCGCCGGTGAAGGTATTGGTATTGACCGGCTGGTGATGCTGCTGACCGATTCAGCCTCCATTCGAGATGTTTTGTTGTTTCCGTATTTGCGTCCCGAAGTGGATCAAAGTTGATAATGAGATGTCGGCTGGTACTCTGATGCGGGCTGTTGAACTCGGTTTTAGTGCAGTTGGTAATAGGTAAAACGCTTGCCGGTCAATGCAGATATTGATAATAGGTAGCGGCGCTTTAAGCATTAACAAAATGGGTTTGTTGGTATATCCTTAACGCAACAATCATTATTACTTTTGGGGAACTAAAGTATGAAAAATGCCTTACAGGCTTATCTTTTCTTCGTACTTGCTGCTGTTTTAGCGACGGCTATCCTGACGATGTCAGATGCCAATGCACAGTTCACTGACGTTACCGATAGTGCCGGCGTTACTCTGGAACATCAGACAACCCAAACTGTGGTTGATGTTGCCAATGCCATCGATAATACGGTCAATCATATTCCTGGTTTAGCCGGCGCCAGTCATTTGTTTTCTACCTGGTTAACCGGCGGTGTTGCGGCAGGTGATTACGATCAGGATGGCTGGCCTGATTTATTTGTGATTGGTGGTGATGCGGGGCAGTCCAAACTGTTTAGAAACCTGGGCAACGGAAGTTTTGCAGACGTTACCGATAGCGTTGGTTTGAATACGCTATCAGGTCGGGTAGCCGGGGCAGTATTTGTTGACTATGACGGTGATCATGATTTGGACTTGTTCTTGGGTGGGGCCCTGGGGGAATCACCTCGCTTGCTGAACAATGATGTTAATAACCAGAATGGCTTTACTGATGTTTTCCCTACGGCTTTATCTGATTACCAGGTGGAGTTTTCGCCGAATGCCTGGGGTGGAGCGTTCGGTGATTTTAATGGCGATCAGTGTCTGGATTTGCTGATTCCCCGTTCATTGCTTCCAGATGGGCCCAGCCCCACTTTCAAAACCCCTTTGGGCTCGACGCAGCATTTATGGCAGAGCCAGTGTGATGGCAGCTTTATAGATGCCTCGTTAACTGCCCAGATAGCTCAGATTTTTGACCCCGATACTTTTCCCGTCGGTGGGCGGGATCAAACCTTTGCCGGCAATTTTACTGACTTCAATAACGATGGCCTGATGGATATCGTGTTTTCCGGCGATATCGGTACCGATCTGATCTTGATCAATCAAGGCAATGGTCAATTTGTCGATGTCACTGACCGTTTTATTATTAATGACAAAAATGCAATGGGCATTGGTGTCGGTGATGTGAATAACGATGGCAATATTGATTTTTTCACTTCAAATATTGGTATGCCAAACCCGGGTAACCGAATTTTTTATGGCAACGGCGATGGCAGCTTTATGAATGGATCAGAAGGGTCGGGCTTGATAGAGGGGCATTGGGGGTGGAGCACATGTTTACTCGATGCCAATCTGGATGGGCATCTTGATGTGTTTCATGTGAATGGTTTTTACTTTGCCAGCAACACCAACCCTGATTCCCCCAATGGCCGTTATGATGAGACACCGGCGGTTTTATTTATGAACAATGCCGATGGCACCTTTACTGAAAGTGCAGCAGCTTTTGGTATAGACGATGATGGCGAGGGCCGTGGTGTCAGCTGTTTTGATTTTGATAAAGATGGTGATATTGATATCGCAATATCCAATCATAAGGGGCCGTTTAAACTATATCGCAATGATTTACAGGCCGCTGACCGTGATTTCCTGAATGTCAGGCTCGAAGGGGAATCACCGAATACTTATGGAGTGGGCGCCAAAGTTTATCTCCACTCTGAAAACACCACAGAGCCAGGACAGCAATTGCGTGAAATTCAGGCGGGTAACAATTTCTTATCCGCTAATCTTGCTGAAGCCCATTTTGGCTTGGGTGACACCCAGGGCCCGTATCGTGTTAACGTGATTTGGCCGAATGGTTTTACCAGCGAATTAACCAATATCACCGGACAGCAGTTTATCGCTGTCGATGCCTTGGAAGCCACGATTCTCGATAACGGTTTTGAGTAATCGAAGTGTCTGTTTATTCAAGATGATGGGCCGGTCTGGAGCATGATCAAAAGGGCTAGACCGAATCCAATTATCCGTGTTAAAATAGTGTGAAGCTATGTTTAAACCAACTCAAGCCCCGTATGGAGAAAGCGTAATGTGGGATAAAAATCGTTTTTCAGCCGTTCAAGCAGCCATGGTATTGTGCGCTGTTATTTTTATGGCAGGCAATGCCAATGCTCAGTTTGTTAGTGTAGGACCAGTACCAGCCAACTTTGTTGATATTTCTGGCACAGGAACACCTGAGTTACTGGGTGATGATGAAGTTACCGCACCTATTGCAATTGGATTTGACTTCCCATTTTTTGGCACATCTCAAACCGATTATCTTATCAGTTCAAACGGTTTTATCAGCTTTGATCCTGCAGTAGGCAGTGATTTCAGCAATGACTGCCCACCAATCGCCGGTACCTCTCCAGATTTGGCACTGTTTGCTTACTGGGATGACCTTGATCCTGGTGATGATGGCGCTGCGGTATTCCATCAGACATTCGCCGATTGCCCAGTTGATGCTCCGGCTGGTCGTGGTGGTTGCTTTATTGTTCAGTACGAAGAGTTTGATTTCTTCCCGGGTGATGGTGTTGCTGGTGGTACTGCTGGTACTTTCCAATCAGTTGCCTATGAAAATGGTACTGTGGTTTATCAATACCAAGCAGGCAGCGCTGGCTTGGACGGGGGCAGTGCTACGATTGCAGCGAGTTTAGACAATATTGATCCTAATATTTCCCTGTTTGCCTGTGACACTGCTGGAAGCATTGCACCGGGTGACGCTATTGAGTTTGGTGTTGACGTGCTGCCAGATGCACCAGCGGTACCTACCATGAGTGCATGGGGCTTGATTGCAATGGCAATGGTTCTGATGCTGGTAGGGTCGTTAATGATTCGCCGCGTTAAAAACTAAGCAAAATTAATAATTTATGAAGAGCCCTGGCCATTGGCCGGGGCTTTTTTTTGGGCGGGTATACAGTTTAAGGTTATGATATTTGTACAGGTTTATATAAACCGTCAATAATAAAAACGTAAAAATGATAGGGATTGATTGATGAATAGGTTGTTTATCGCTGTTTTTTTATTTGCTTATATAGTGTTGCGAGCAGGGGTGTTTGCGGGACAATCGGTGATCAGCTTTCAAGATGTCACAGCTCAGGCAGGTATCGCTCAACAACATGACGCCACTTACCTGATAACCGGGCAAGCATGGGGTGACTATGATAACGATGGCTGGCTGGACCTGTATCTAACAGATAACTCTGGCCCCAACACTCTGTATCGCAATCAGGGTGATGGTACGTTTTCAGTATCACCACTCAGCAGTCAGGTGGCATTGGTCAACCGTGAAAGTGGGGGGGCAATATTTGTCGATTATAACAACGATGGTCTGATGGACTTGATGGTGATGAACCAGCATACCGATACCTTGTTTCGCAATACCGGAACAGGCTTTGTTGATGTGACTGCAGCCGTTGGTCTGGATCAGCATCTGGGGCGGGGTGAGTCTGCGGCCTGGGCTGACTTCAATGGTGATGGTTTTTTGGATGTCTATATTGTCAACTGGTATTACGTGACAGAAGCTGATCTGGAGCGCAATGATCTGCTGTACATGAACAATGGAGGCACTGAATTTATCAATATCTCTGATATGTTGGATATGCAGCGTATCGGGGGGCCTGGTTTTGCCGTTACTTTCCTGGATTATGACAATGATAACGACCAGGATATTTATGTTGTCAATGATAAATTGTTTGGTAATCTGCTCTGGCGCAATGATGGAGCGGGTTGTGGTCAATGGTGTTTTACCGATGTTTCCATAAGTTCTGGTGCGCACAGACCAGTATTTGGAATGGGTATCGGTGTTAGCGATTATGACAATGACGGCGATTTTGATCTGTACTTCACCAGTATTTCAGAAATGGTGTTATTGCAGAACCAGATTGCACAGGGGCAGGCGCTTTTCCTGGAGGTCACTGACCAGGCGGGTATCAATATGAATGCTATCGGCTGGGGCAATTTTTTTGCTGATATGGACAATGATGGCTTCGAAGATGTTTACCTATCCTTGTTTAATCAAATCACCAGTGATGGCAATCGGGTTTTTAGAAACCTGGGAACAGGGCAGTTCGAAGATGTATCTGATTCCAGTGGTGCCTCAGATCAGGGGACTTCGATGGGCTCTGCTTATGCTGATTATGATAAAGATGGCCGGATTGATTTTGTTCTGGGCAATTACGATCAGGGTTACAGACTGTATCGAAATACCAGCGGTTCAACGAACCAATGGTTACAGTTTGAGGTATCTGCAGATGCGTTATTTGACCCAGCAGCGGTTGGTACCCGTGTTAAGTTGTTATTGGACGATGGAACGGTGTTGATGCGTTACAAATCAATCGGCTCCAGTATTGGGGCTACACATCAACCAGCACTGCATTTTGGTCTGGGGCAGCGGATGCCCGTTAGTGCGGAGGTTACCTGGCCTAATGGTGAGCAGCAGGAAATTGCGGTCACCACGGTTAATCAAACCATTGTTTTACGTTATCGCTTGTCTGAAACGTTCTTGATGGATGGGTTTGAGTAGAAAATAATACTTTAGTATTATTGGCGGCGTTGCTGGCTTTTGTATAGCAAAATTATGTTAATATTCGCGGAAGTGAGTGTTCATCCCCATAACTATTAATTATCAGGGAATATTGTAATGAAAAAAATCAGTCTTGTAATTTTAGCAACTCTGCTGGCTGTAGCTATGCCGTTGCTAGCACAGGAACCTAAAAACCCAGCACCTTCCGGTGGTTCAGTAACGCCACTGTTTGGCGGTGGTGGTGGCCCTGACAACTTCGGCTATACCTTTATAGACGGGGGTGGTTGTGGGTTCCAGTTTGTAGATATTTCTGGAACGGGTACCATGATCGTTGATGGTGATGACACTGCTTCAGCACCGGTGGCACTTGAGGGACCATTTAATTTTTATGGTGACGACCTGACCGAACTGGTTATGGCAGCCAATGGTTACCTGTCCACTGACCCTACCGATACCGGTCCTGACTTATCCAATGACTGTCCGCTACCAGCTACGCCGAGTACTGGTGGTGGTGCGCGTATCTACCCACTGCATGATGATCTGGATTTAGAAGCCGGCATTGGCCAGGGCTTCTTTGAGTATTTTGATTCATGTCCACGCCCTTCCAGCCAGTTCCCTGGTGCTGATCTGGGTTGCCATATCTTCCAATGGGACGAAGTATCACAATTCCCTGGGGGCGGGGGCGCGGCTGTATTCGACATTCAGACCATTTTGTACGATAACAGCTTCGAAATCGTTTTCCAGCATGATGATCGCAATCCAGATGGAGGCGCAGGCTCTACCACCGGTATTCAAAATATGGCTGCCGATGATGGGCTGACTTTTGCTTGTGATTCTCCAGCTAGCATTCCAAGTAATTCAGCGCAGTGCTTTATGCATCCTGAGCCTGATGTTGAATTACTGCCTCCACCGCCAGCTGTACCTGCAATGAGCGCGTGGAGCATAATCGCTTTGGCTCTGCTGTTGATGATTGTTGGTTCATTCCTGATTCGTCGCGTAGAAAGCTAAGCTAAAAATCGAATTTATTCAAAAAGCCCGGCCACTGGTCGGGCTTTTTTTTGTCCATTTATTTTTTACCAGCCAGATTATTGGCATACTTCGGGTAGTACAACAGATGATGGGATAAGTGAAGCTATGAGCTGGATTAAAGTTAAATCTGGAGACGAGCTGGATAAGCGGTTACAGGGCTTGTATGAAAAACTGGCGGACAGTAATGGCCAGGTTGACAATGTGTTGCAGATTCACAGTTTAAGACCGCACACGTTGGAAGCACATATGATGCTTTACAAAGCGACTTTGCACCATGCCCGGAATAGCCTGCCAGTTTGGCTATTGGAGTGCGTTGGCATTTATGTCAGCCGCTTAAATCGCTGCGACTATTGTGACCAGCATCACACTGCAGGGTTATTCCGGTTAATTGACAGCCAAGATCAGGCACTAGCATTGGATAAGGCACTGTCCAGACCATTGCCCGGTGAACCTTTTGACGAAGCACAGCAAGCGATGTTTCGTTATGTTCGAAAATTGACGACCGCCCCTTCTGAGGTTGAACAAGACGATATTCTTCAGCTAAAAGCAGTTGGATATGATGACGGGGAGATTCTGGAAATTAATCAGGTCACCGCCTATTTCGCCTATGTTAACCGTAGCGTGCTCGGTTTGGGTGTTGAACCTACCGAACAGCAATTGGGTATGTCCCCGCAAAATGATGACGATATTGGCAACTGGGGACATCATTAATCAAACGATAAAAACGACCAGCTGATGGGCAAGACCAGGGTTAATGGCCTGGATAGTATATGCTCATAAGCAAGACTAGTCTGCGGCATGGCAACTGAGAAGCTGTTCAGGTGCCGGTAAGTTATTGGTTGCGATAACATCTCGTAAGTCATTAAGGGTTAGTGACAAACGCTGCCATTGCGAGGTGGCGCTGGCTGCATCAAAAGCACCTACCTTAGCGTCAGCAAGACTATAGCGGAATAAACGATATGGAATATTTGCCTGTGTCAGGGTTGTTTGCATGTTCTCGAGATTTTCCAGGCTGTCATCGGCCATTACCACTGCTTTGGGTAGAGGCAGATTCAGGTGCGAGTATAAATCCATCAGCATCTGGCCTTTATGTTGACCGGCGACCATCAGCACACCTTGCTGGTATCTCACTGGCCTGGCCGCTTCAGGCGGTGTGAATGGTTTGGGGTGTTGTCCGGCTGGTGGTGCCAACAGTGCATCAAAGCTTAAATTGTTGCGGTTTAACTCACGTAAAGTGGACAGGTAATAATCATGGCCACGTGCTGTTAGAACCATTACTGGATACCCAGATTGCTGCAGAGCATGGACAATATCAGCAGTATCATCCTGAACGGGTTGCATGCTGCCGAGAAAATACAATAGCCCCTGTGCAGCAAACCGGTTGACCAGCTCGCCCGGCTGACAGCCTTCTAGATCCGCCATGTCTGCCTGCCAGTCATACCAGGCAACCGAGCCCAACGCAGAGTCCATGGTTAACAAGGTATTGTCCAGGTCGAATACGATCAGGATATCTTCTGTTGGAAACTGAGAGGAAAATGAATCTGCCGCTGATACGACGGTGTTTAGATCGTTGTTGTCTTGAATCTTTGGTTGTTCGATAAGGTTTTGTGCGGTACATCCTGATAGCCACACAAAGTTTAATAGCAATAACCAATAGATTAATCTTGGGCTTTCCAAAAGCACAGCAGGACTCCATCAACACTTTAGTTGTCTTAATTATAAGCTGCAGAAGCGGCTTTGCGTATGGCGAATGCCTCATGGGATAGGTATAATTCGCATCCCGTGCTGGCGTAACCGGCTATCGATCGAAATATCCGGGAATAATCAAGTTTATGGAGAGGTGCCAGAGTGGTTGAATGGGCTCGCCTGGAAAGCGTGTATAGGGTTTAACCCCTATCGAGGGTTCGAATCCCTCTCTCTCCGCCAAATCAAAAAGCCCGTATTAGCGGGCTTTTTTTATTTGTGAATATGGATTAAGCAGCCAGATATCAGGGGTTATTGGTGGTTTCAGTATCGGGGTTTTCAATTAAAAACCACATGGCGGCATTAAAACCTGCTTGATCAGCTTTACTCCTTTGGCTTTTTACAGCGGCTTTTTCTCCGTCGCACAACCAGTTATAAGCCGACGCTTGGGAGACCACATTGTCTGGAATAAGCGTACTATTGGGTTTTTGCTGGCAATAGGCTTGCATATCCCGATTACCAGCACGGCTGAAATCCAGTTTGATGTCGCAACCCTTGCCGTTCAGAGGCGTACAAGCGTAAACTTTGTTAGCCATACAGCGCCATTGGATGGTTTCTGGGTCCCATTTTTCAGGCAGCTTTTCGGCTTGTGCCAGTTGTTGTTGCAAGCTGTTATTGACGACTTCAGGCAGTGCCGAACCAGTATAATCACCCCCCGGTTTATCCAGCGTTTCCCGAGCCTCGCAATAGGTAAATATATTCTTATATTTGGGCAGCTCTAAATTCGGTATCGTATCATCGGGTACGGCATTAGTGATGCTCCCGGTATCGCTAAGGTTTGCAGGAGAGTTGTCATTATTACAGGCGGTTGTGATGAGTAACCCTAAAATCCCTAAAAATGCCCCCAACCGTCTATATTGATAGTTCATAATCACTTCCCTTTGTGATACAGCATAGTGATTGACTTATCATAACGGATATGCCAGCTAACGCATATGCGACCTATAGAGAAAGATTAAACCTTTATGGTACTTGCAAGCTGTACAGTAATTGCGCATACTACGCGGTCCCGTTCAGGCGGGTATTCCTTGCCTCACCATTGTTTATACATTTGGGAGGCTTCCGGTAGCCGTAAAGTTACCAGTGAACCCATAAGGAGTCACAATGAGACATTATGAGATTGTGTTTCTGGTCCACCCTGACCAGAGTGAACAAGTGCCCGGTATGGTTGACCGTTACCGCACTCTGATCGAAAACAGTGAAGGTACAGTGCATCGCCTGGAAGATTGGGGACGGCGTATGCTGGCTTATCCAATTGCTAAAGTCGCCAAAGCGCACTATGTTTTGATGAACATAGAGTGTGATCAGGCCGTATTGGATGAGCTGGAAGGTATTTTCCGTTTCAATGATGCCATTCTACGTCACCTGACAATACGTCAAACCGATGCAGTCACTGAAAAATCCAGTATTATGATTGAGTCTGAAGAAGAAGATCAGCGCAGTCGTAAACGCAATGAAAGCCGTGCTGTTACCCGCGATGACAGCAATGACGAAGACAATGTGGATAATGACAAAGACAATAGTGGAGAGGAGCAGTAATCATGGCCAGAAATTTCCGACGTCGTAAATATTGCCGTTTTTCCGCCGAAGGCATTGATCAGGTTGATTACAAAGACCTGAAAATCCTGCGCCAGTTTATTGGTGATACCGGAAAAATTGTGCCCAGTCGCATTACCGGTACCAAAGCCCGTTACCAGCGTCAGTTATCGACTGCGGTAAAGCGTGCACGGTTCCTGGCTTTGCTGCCATACACTGATAATCATTGAGGTTACTGTCATGGAATTGATTTTACTTGAGAAAGTACAAAACCTTGGCGGCTTGGGTGACAAGGTTAATGTGAAACCCGGCTATGGCCGTAACTATTTACTGCCAACAGGTAAAGCAGTGCCGGCAACTGCCGCTAATTTGGAGGCTTTTGAAGCCCGTAAGGCAGAATTGGAGCAGGCCGAGTCTGAAAAGCTGGCAGCTGCACAGGCACGCAAGGACGCCATGGCTGAATACACGGTAGAGATTATTGCCAATGTCAGCCCGGAAGGTCGTTTGTACGGCTCTATTGGAGCGCGAGAACTGGCTGAGCATCTGACCGAGAAAGGTTATCCGGTAGCCAAGAGTGAAGTGATTATGGGCGAAGGCCCGATCCGTGTTCCTGGTGAATATGAAATCCCGCTACAACTGCATGCTGATGTCGAATCGATCATCAAAGTTGTGGTGACTGGTGAAGAAGTCTGATTATCAGGCATCGCCAGGATTATACCGGGGTGGCTAAATTGGATGCGCCTGTTGCGCTGCAGAACGATTAACCGTCCTCATGGCGGATATTCAGCACGCATCATCGTTTTCTGAAGTTAATAAGCCACCTAGCGCCATTGAGGCCGAGCAGGCTCTGCTCGGCTGTCTACTATTAAATCCCCGTAGTTACGAACAGGTTGCTGATCGTATTGCGCCTGAGGATTTTTATCGCGAAGATCATCGCGAAATCTATGCTGCATTTATTGACCTGACCGAAAACCGGCAAAGTGGTGATGCGGTGACGGTTGCTGAGTGGTTTCAATCACGTGATAAAGCCGACATGGTGGCTGGTGGCTCGTATCTGACCATGCTGGCCAACAATGTTGCCAGTGCGGCCAATATTATTGCTTATGCTGATATTGTCCGCGAGAAGTCAGTGCTGCGTCAGCTTATTGATATTGGCACCGAGATAGCCGGTGATGCTTACCGTCCTGATGGTCGCGCTGCAGAAACCATTCTGGAAAAAGCCGAGCAGGAAATTTTCAAGATTGCTGAACAAGGCAGCCAACGCCGCAGCAATTTTGTACATGTCGAAAGCCTATTGAAAGAATCTTATGAGTTGATTGAAGAGCTCAGTACAAAAACAGGTGATGTGACAGGGGTGCCCACTGGCTTTACGGATCTGGATGAGAAAACCTCTGGCTTACAGCCTTCTGATTTAATTATCATCGCCGGACGCCCGGCCATGGGTAAAACCACGCTGGCGATGAATATTGCCGAAAGTGCTGCGATCCGTAATCAGGTTCCGGTTGGTGTGTTCAGTATGGAAATGTCGTCCCAGCAGCTGGTGTTCAGGTTGTTTTCATCCTTAGGTGCCATTAACCAAAAACGCTTACGTACCGGCAAACTGGAAGATACCGACTGGGATGGTTTGAACTCGGCTTTCAGAATGCTAAAACAGGCACCGGTTTATATTGATGAAACACCAGGTCTGTCACCGGCACAAATCAGGGCACGTGCACGCAGGATGAAACGCGAGCATGATATCGGTTTGATTGTGATCGATTACCTGCAGTTAATGCAGGTGCCGAACAACCGCGAAAACCGGGCCACCGAAATTGCTGAAATTTCTCGAGGCTTGAAAGCGCTGGCAAAGGAACTCAATGTCCCGGTCATAGCACTCTCGCAGCTTAATCGTGCTTTAGAGCAACGTCCCAACAAACGCCCGGTTATGGCTGATTTGCGTGAGTCGGGTTCTATTGAGCAAGATGCCGATTTAATTTTATTTATTTACCGGGATGAGGTTTATAACCCGGATACCCCATCCAAAGGCTTGGCCGAAGTCATTATCGGAAAGCATCGTAATGGCTCTACAGGTATTCTTGAGCTGTTATTTCAGGGTGAGTTTTTGCGCTTCCAAAATTACAGTCATGCTGATGATATATACAGTAATTTGCCCTGATCATACTGTTGTTTATATAAATCCAATTGAATTATCCAGGCATGATCGGTTCCACTACTGCCATTATTGATACCCAGGCGATTCAGCACAATTTGCAGGTGCTGCGTGAGCGTGTGCCGACCAGCAAGATTGCAGCAGTCGTTAAAGCCGATGGTTATGGCCATGGCTTATTGACAGTGGCCAATGCCTTGACTACTGCCAGCCAACCAGCGGATATGCTGGCAGTATCGACAGTAGAAGAAGCATTGCGATTGCGCAACAACGGGGTTGTTGGACCGGTGCTGGTGCTGGAAGGGTTTCATAGCAACGATGAGTTAGTGGCAATACAAAAACAGCACCTGACGCCGGTGGTTTATGCCGGCCATCAGATGGATCTGTTAAACAGCAAAACATCCAGTCTGTTACAACACGCCTGGTTGAAAATAGACACCGGTATGCATCGTTTAGGCTTTGCCCCCCAAGATGCACAGGGTTTATATCACCGGTTGCAGCAACGGGTTCAGCAGCCGGTGGTATTGATGACACATTTGGCCAATGCGGAATCACCACGTATTGATAATGAAATTCAGATACAGGCTTTTGATCAAATCGCCAGTAGCTTGCAAGCGCCACATAGTATTGCTAACTCTGCGGCCACCTGGTGTTTGCCTCAGGCCCGTCGTGATTGGGTAAGGCCAGGCATTATGCTTTATGGTGTTTCGCCATTCTCTGGCTCAATCGGGTCAGATCACCAACTTAAACCGGCGATGTATTTACGCAGTAAACTGATTGCACTACGAGATTGTAAACCCGGTGACCTGATTGGCTACGGTTCTCGTTATCGATGCCAGAAAAACACCCGAATCGGTGTGGTCGCAATTGGTTACGGTGATGGTTACCCCCGACATGTGCCAGATGGCACACCAGTGTGGGTGGCCGGTCAGCAATGCGGTATCGCCGGTATGCCATCAATGGATATGTTGACCATCGCCTTGCCTGAAGACAGCAATGCAAACATTGGTGATGAGGTGGAGTTATGGGGCAGACACATCGCAGTGGAGACTATAGCGGCTGCGGCTGGGACGATTGCTTATGAACTGGTTTGCCAGGTGCAGGCACGGGTACATTTTGAAGCGATTTAAAGTACAGATTCCGTAATGGGTGTCGCTGCTAAAGCTCTTATTGGCCAGCAGATGCTTTTTTTACCGTAATATCATACTTTCGTAATAAGCCTCGGAACTGGTGATAAGTTAAGCCCAGCAGTTTGGCTGCCTGGTTTTGGTGGTAACGCGCTTCGATCAATGCCTGTTCTATACGCAGTATTTCATGAGCCTGCACTTCTGCTTGTAAATCGATAGGCCAGCTGGTTGGTGTTTCAGTTGCCGGTGTAGCAGGTGTTTGTGTATGGGTTGTGCCCGGCCGCCAGGGTGAATCGAAGGGGTCAAATTCAATTTCATTGACTGGTTCATCAGGTGCTTCCATGCGATAGACCGCACGTTCAACCACATTCTTTAATTCACGGATGTTGCCTGGCCAGGAATAGTTTAATAAGGCTTGTTCTACTGTATGGTTAAACCCAGGGAATAAGTCGCGACCAAGCTCGCTGGACATCTTAACGGCAAAGTGATCAGCCAGTTGCAAAATATCTTCGCGCCTTGCTCGCAGTGGTGGCAGGGTGATGACATCAAACGCCAGTCTATCCAGCAGATCGGCGCGGAACAGGCCTTGTGCGGCCAGTTCGGGCAGGTCCTGATTGGTAGCTGCAATAACACGAACATCAACCTGAACTGGCCTTGAGCCGCCCACACGCTCAAAAGTACCGTATTCAATCACTCGCAATAGTTTCTCTTGTACAGTGGCTGGCATATTGGCCAGCTCATCCAAAAACAAACTGCCCTGATCGGCTTGTTCAAAACGACCACGACGCAGCTTCATCGCACCGGTAAAGGCTCCGGCTTCGTGACCAAACAGCTCTGACTCCAATAAACTTTCGGGCAGGGCGGCACAGTCCATTTTGATAAAAGCCTGATCCCAGCGGGGTGATAGAAAATGCAAACGCTCGGCGATTAACTCTTTACCGGTTCCACGCTCACCGATCACCAGAGCACTGCGATTCAGCAACGCCAGCCGCGAGGTTTGCTCTAATACCGCCAAAAAAGCAGGCGATGAGCCGATAAACTCTTGTTTGGGTCTGACCATATTGTTCGTTGGAGTTATTCCTATAAAAACCAGTGCAACCGCAAAGGCTGGCAGTACACGTCAGAAAAATCAGTTCCTAGTATAGCGGCTGGCGGTTTGATCTGAACCATCCATAAGTCATTGCTGCAAAAGATATGCGACAATCCAAAAATGGCCAAAGCAAAAACCCAATATGTTTGTACCGAATGTGGCGCCGATTATCCTAAGTGGGCCGGTCAGTGTGGTGAGTGTGGTGTTTGGAATACGTTGCAGGAAATCCGTGTAGCACCTGCTGGCAGCGCAAAAACAGCTGCCCGCAGTGCCAGTTTTGCTGGTGCTGACAGTGCAGAAATTGTCCGTCTGGATAAGGTCACGGCAGGCAATGAGCCACGCAATACAACAGGCCTGACAGAGCTTGACAGGGTGCTAGGTGGCGGTCTGGTACCCGGCTCAGTCACGTTGATTGGTGGTGATCCTGGCATTGGTAAATCAACACTGCTATTGCAGGTTCTGGCGGCCATGTCGGCACAGCAGAACTGTTTGTATGTCACCGGAGAAGAGTCAGCAGCGCAAGTGGCTATGCGCGCTCGTCGATTGAATTTGCCGGTAGAACAGCTGGATTGTCTAACAGAAACGTCGGTGGAACGGATCACTAATCAGGCGACATTGACCAAGCCAAATTTACTGATCATCGACTCAATCCAAACGATTTACAGTGAGGCCCTGGAATCTGCTCCAGGCAGTGTCTCGCAAGTTCGCGATGCCAGTGCTCAGCTGGTTCGTTATGCCAAACAAACCGGCTGCGCAGTATTTCTGGTTGGGCATGTGACTAAAGAAGGGCATCTTGCCGGTCCGCGTGTTCTAGAGCATATGGTTGATACAGTCTTGTACTTTGAAAGCGACAGCGGCAGCCGCTTTCGGGTGATTCGTGCCATCAAGAACCGCTTCGGTGCAGTCAACGAGCTGGGTGTGTTTGCGATGACCGATGCAGGCTTGCGCGAAGTCAGCAATCCTTCTGCAATGTTTCTGGCCCAGCGGGAATCTGCGGTACCTGGCAGTTGCATATTGGTCACCCGTGAGGGTACCCGTCCTTTATTGGTGGAGGTGCAGGCACTGGTAGACACCAGCAGTATGGGACACCCGCGCAGGGTGGCCGTTGGCGTGGATGCGCAACGCATCAATATGTTGCTGGCTGTGCTGCATCGGCACGCCGGTATTGCGGTGCATGATCAGGATGTGTATGTGAATGTTGTGGGTGGTTTGAGAATCAGTGAAACCGCCAGCGATCTTGCCGTGGTACTGGCAATACTCTCCAGCCTGCGCAACCGGACATTACCTGATGATCTGGTGGCATTTGGTGAGATTGGTCTTTCCGGTGAATTGCGCCCGGTACCCAATGGCGAAGAAAGAGTAAAAGCGGCGATGGGGCAAGGGTTAAAAAAAATCCTATTGCCTAAAGCCAATCAGCGTGGGTTGAAAGCATTGAAAGGCTGTCAGCTACTTGGCGCAGGAAGCCTGCAGCAGGCACTGGACCTGATCGATTAGGAGTCGCTATGAATCACTTAAAGCCAGCATTGAAACGTGTGGTTACCCGTTGGCAGATTGTCGGGCTGGCCATTAATGATGTGGTTGGCAGTGGTATTTATTTACTGCCGGCCGCAGCGGCAGCAGTATTGGGCTGGGCCAGTATCTGGGCGGTGCTGCTTGCGGGTGTTGCCGTGGGTTTGCTGGTGCTGTGTTATGCGCAGGCGGCCAGTTATTTTGATCAGCCTGGCGGCAGTTATTTATATGCTCGTGAGGCGTTCGGGTCGTTTATCGGTTTTGAGTGTGGTTGGATGACATGGCTGACCCGTATAGCCTCGGCTGCAGCCTTGAGTAATGGCCTGGCTCAGGCGATTGGGCATTTCTGGCCGTTTGCAGAAACATCTATTGGTCAGGTCCTGATTATTGTTGCTTCGCTGGGTATTTTGACCTGGATTAATGTGATTGGCGTCAAAGCTGCTGCGCGAACCGGCGTGGTTTTTGTGATCATCAAACTATTACCGCTGGCGGTGTTTATTTTGATGGGTGCGTTTTATATTGATTGGTCTGGGGCAGAGTCAATTAATCTGCCGCCGTTGGATACTCTTGGTGAAGCAGCATTGCTATTGCTGTTTGCCTACGCGGGTTTTGAGAATACCCCGGCTGCAGCTGGGGAGTACAAAAATCCCCAACGCGATGTGCCATTTGCACTGATTACGATGATTATCACTATTACGGTGATCTACACATTGGTACAGCTGGTGGCTTTAGGCACCTTGCCTGGTCTGGCAGAGTCAGGCTCGCCGCTGGCAGAGGCCGCGGGGTTGTTTGCCGGTAACTGGGCGGCTTTACTGTTGACTGTCGGCGCCGCCATCTCAATTATGGGAACAAACAACAACACCATGTTGTTTGGGCCGCGTTATGTCTATGCGTTATCAGTGGATGGCTTTGGGCCGAGCGCACTGAGCCGGATACACCCGCGTTATCGGACACCAGCCGTAGCAATCATCGTACAGGGCTTGGTGGCATTGGCGCTGGCATTGTCCGGGACGTTTGTGCAGTTGGCATTGTTGTCAGTTGTTGCACGTTTGACCACCTATATTACAACCACTGCGGCATTATTAATTTTGCAGCGACGTTATGCTGATAAATCAGGCACATTGAAGTTGGCAGGTGGACCATTGATTCCAATACTGGCTTTGATTTTGTCTTTAGGACTGCTGGCCAGCGCCACAGTGGATAATTTACTGGCTGCTTTGGTTGCACTGGCTGTAGGAGCAGTGCTTTATTTGATTCGCAGAAATGTGGATGAGAGCCACTAAGCCTGTACAAAAGTGACTCTGGTTTTTGAGACAGCTCAAGGGTTATAGATTTTCAGGGTTGTTACACTGTGGTGTGACTAAGCAGTAGTTCTGTGGCAATCGTATTCAGTCAGAATAGGGTTAACTACCGTGTTGATAGGCTTTCACCAGTACTTTACGGATGCTGTTGTCGCCAATCTCGGCGACTGTAAAAACCAGACCCTCAATTTTCAGCGCCACTTTGCCATCGGGAATTAATTCCAGTAATTCCAATAGCAAACCATTGAGAGTGGTGGCGTCGTCTGCTGGCAGGTTCCAGTCGAACTGGCGGTTGAGCATGCGCAGTGAAGCACTGCCTTCGATCAGCCACGCGCCATCTTCCATACGGCGGACTTCTTTATTGCCTACATCGCGGGCATCGGTGGTGTAATTACCGACGATTTCTTCCAGAATATCATCCAGCGTCACTAGCCCCTGTATATCACCATATTCATCGACCACCATACCCATGCGTCTTTCCAGTCGCTGGAATTCCAGTAACTGTTGTGTCAATGAGGTGCCCTCGGGAATAAAGTAGGGCTTGCGTACCGAACGTTTGAGATCTTCAAAGTTTAAACGCCCCTGTGACAGTCGAGCCAAGACAGTGCGAATATGCAGCAGGCCGACCAGGTTATCCAGATCGTTCTCGTAGACCGGCAGGCGCGTGTATAACGATTGGGAGAGCTGCATCAGGATGGTGTTCCAGTCTTCTTTTAAATCAATACCGATGACTTCCTGACGCGGCACCATGACATCGTCTATACGACCGTGCTCCAGGTCCAGAATATTCAGCAGCATTTGCTGGTGATCATCTGAGACATCGCGATGGCTGTCTGACACAATCGTGCGCAGTTCATCGCGTGAGAGTTGCTCCATCGTCCCTGAACGGGCATCAACACCGAACAGGCGCAGCAGCGTGTTGGCAGTGAAGTTGATCATCATGATGATGGGGTATAGCAGCTTGAGCAGCGGCGTGAGCACAAACGATGCCGGAAAGGCAATTTTTTCTGGAAAGACCACCGCCATTGTTTTGGGTGCCAGCTCAGCAAATATCAGCAAGACAAAAGTAAAACCGACCGCTGATACCCAAAATGCCAGGCTGCCATCACCCAGCAGGCGTAAGGTCAGCATCGAAACGATAAAGCTGGCCAATACATTGACCAGATTATTGCCAAACAAAATCAGGCCGATCAAACGATCGGGTTTGTTCAATAGGGTTTTTGCCAACTTTGCGCCACGATGACCACTTTTGGCCTGATGCTTGAGCTTGTAGCGATTAAGTGCAATCAGGCCGGTTTCCGAACTGGAAAAAAAGCCAGACAGGATAATCAGAATGACCAGAACCGTGAACAGAAACTGTGTTGATAACTGTTCCATTTCAGTGGCTTATTGGTTTTTTTTGATGGTTTTTAATATTTGCGTTCAAGCGCTGTCAAAAAATCTATGGATTGGGATGCAGTCTGGTAGGCTTACAGTGTAGCGATTATGCTGCCAACCTCCAAATACCAGATCAGATATAAGGGCTTCACTCACGCAGACCAACTGCGGTTGAGCACAACTTCCAGCACCCATTTACTGCCGAAGTAAGCCAGGACAAGCAATGCCATGCCGGCCAGTGTCAAACGAACAGCCAATACACCACGCCAGCCTAATCGCCAGCGCCCGAATAACAGTATGCTAAAGACCAGCCAGGATAGCATCGATAATATGGTTTTATGAACCAGGTGTTGATCGGTCCAGTCGTCGATAAACCAGATGCCGCTGATGAGTGAAACACTTAGCAGCAGTACACCAATAAAAATCAATTGAAACAGCAGCTGCTCAAGGCCTGTTAATGGTATTTTTTGCAGCAGTCGAACGGCTCGATGACGACGCAACATGGCATCCTGAACAGCAATTTGAATAGCGATAAGCGCGCAAATGCTTAACAGCGCATAAGCCAATAACGAGCTGGTGATATGCGTTGCTGCCAATGGCCCCAGGTTACTGAGCATTACGGGTTGCAACTCTATTAAATCCAGCAAAACCAATGACAGTGCCGCCAGAGGGTAAACCGCCAGTTCCAGCAATTCCTGTTCGCGGGCGCGGCTAATCAGCCAGTTAAAAATCACAATCAACACCGCCAGCAGAGCAAACAGATTGATGATATTGACATCAATGCTGTCAGGCAGCAGCATTTGCCGGTTAAGTGTCAACAAGTGATATACGACTGCAACTGCGGCCAATAGCAGCGGTATTATCCGTTGCCAGTTGGATGTTTTGGGTGCGTCAGGTCCATCCGGTTGTGTGTTGAAACGCGCCAACAGCACCCAGGCCAGAGCATAACAGATAATCGCGATTAGACTTGTCATTTGTTTATCCTGCCATAACCGCGCTGTACAGTGAATTCTGGGTTGCAAACCAATACGCCGTTATAATGTCTATTGATTTCTGATATCGCATTCATAGGCCTTATGTTTCAAAATCTAACTGATCGTCTTTCCGCTACGATCCAAACTTTGCGCGGCCAGGGCAAACTGTCCGAGGACAATATGCGCGAAGCACTGCGCGATGTGCGTGTGGCATTGCTGGAAGCTGATGTGGCGCTGCCAGTGGTTAAGGATTTTATCGCTAGCGTACGCGAAAAAGCCATTGGTCAGAAAGTATTAAGCAGTCTGCAACCCGGTCAGGCACTGGTCAAGTTGGTACACCAGCAGTTGGTCCAGGTAATGGGCGAACAAACCGAGCCACTGGATTTAAAGGCATCGCCACCGGTGGTTGTGATGATGGCCGGCCTGCAGGGTGCAGGTAAAACCACTTCGGTAGGAAAGCTTTCCAAGTATCTGAAAGAAAGGGAAAAACGTAAAGTCATGGTGGTTAGCTGCGATGTTTATCGTCCGGCAGCTATGGATCAATTAAAGCTACTGGCTGAGCAGGTTGGTGCCAGCTATTATGCAGCCTCACCTGATCAGAAGCCACATAAAATTGCAGCAGCGGCTTTAAAAGAAGCCCAACGTCAGTTTGCTGATGTGTTGATCGTGGATACTGCCGGTCGCCTGCATGTGGATGAGGCGATGATGAGCGAGGCTCGTGATATTCATCAAGCCGTTAAGCCACACGAAACCTTGTTCGTGGTGGATGCGATGACTGGCCAGGATGCTGCCAACACAGCCAAAGCGTTTAATGATGCCCTGCCATTGACCGGTGTGGTGCTGACCAAAGCCGATGGTGACGCACGCGGAGGTGCGGCATTATCGGTACGGGCGATTACCGGCAAACCCATCAAGTTTTTGGGCATGGGTGAAAAAGCCGATGCACTGGAACCGTTTCATCCGGATCGTCTGGCCTCGCGGATACTTGGGATGGGCGATGTACTTAGCCTGGTGGAAGAGGTTGAGCGTAAGGTCGATAAAAAACAAGCTGACAAGCTGGCCAATAAATTACGTCGTGGTACCAAGTTCAATCTGGAAGATTTTCGTCAGCAACTGCTGCAAATGGAAAACATGGGGGGCATGGGTGCGATGATGGACAAATTGCCAGGTATGGGGCAATTACCCGAGGCTGTGCGTCAGCGGGCTGCAGCCGGGGATGACAGCAAACGTATGGTGGCCATTATTAACTCCATGACCGCACAGGAGCGCAACTTTCCGGATGTCATTCGCGGTTCTCGCAAACGCCGGATTGCCAATGGCTCTGGAACCCAGATTCAAGATGTCAACAAATTACTGAAACAGTTTGCGCAAATGCAAAAAATGTTCAAGAAGTTTTCCAAAGGTGGCATGGGCAAGATGATGAAAAAAATGCAAGGCCGTCTGCCCAAAGGCATGCTGCCGCCCGGTATGTAAAGCAACCATCAATCATCATCTTATAGGCTGTACGGGGCATAGCATTTTGGAGTCAGTATGACCAATTTAAAAAGACGAGCTTTTCTACAAAATTCTGCATTGCTATTAGGCACCGGTGCGCTGAGTGCTACGCTGCGCGGCTATGCATTGACGGGTAACAGTGGTTGGCAACTGGGAAAGGGTTATGGGCCACTGGCGCTAAGCAATGATGCGGTAACCGGTTTGCCTCTGATCAAATTGCCGCCAGGGTTTTACTATCGCAGTTTGGCTTACGCGGGTCTGGAAATGGATGATGGGGTGAAAATGCCAGACAGCTTTGATGGCATGGGCGTAGTACAGGCTGATGATCAGCAGATTACCCTGGTGCGCAACCATGAGAGACGTGGTTCCAGTGGCCCGTTTGGTGCACCTGATAAGGCCTATGACGTGGTCGGCGGTGGCACAGTAACGATGCATGTAGATGCCTGTATGCCCAGTCTGAAGCGCAGTTATACCAGCTTGAGTGGTACGGCTAATAATTGTGCAGGCGGCGTCACCCCTTGGGGGAGCTGGTTGAGCTGCGAAGAAATGGTGTATTCGCCCAGTCAACTCAGTGCTGATGATCGCGCTCGTTTTGCCTGGGCTCAGATGGATGAAGCACGCCAGGACCATGGGTTCTTATTTGAAGTGCCTGCCGAGGGCGTTGCCGAACCCCGTCCATTAAAAGCCATGGGCCAGTTCTTTCATGAAGCAGTGGCCATTGATCGCAACAGTGGCATTGCCTATTTGACTGAAGACATTTCTCCTAAAGCAGGTTTTTATCGTTTTATCCCAGACCAACCCGGTAAGTTGGCTGCAGGCGGGCGTTTGCAAATGCTGAAAGTAGCGGGTGCCAATGATCTGAGCAAAGCCGACCAACTTGGGCAGATATGGGATTGCACATGGGTGGATATCGATAAGCCAGAACAGGGCAATACGCCAGGGACCCACGATGTCCGTGGTGTGCAACAACAAGGCTTTGAGCAGGGGGCTTGCAGCTTTATTGCACTCGAAGGCATTGATGTTGATGGATACAGGGTGTTTTTCACGTCCAAGCTTGGCGGCTCGGCGTCTACCGGTCAGGTATTTTGCTACGACACCAAGGCACAGACTCTGGAGCTGATTTATAACTCACCAGGCCATGATGAAATATCCGGTCCAGACAATATGATTGTTAATCCACATGGCGGCTTGCTATTGTGCGAGGATCGGGTGACCGACCCAACCAATGCCCAACGTTTGATGCTGCTGCATGAAGATGGCAGCTATAGCTACCTGGCGCAGATCAATGACCAAATCAAAGGTGAGTTAGGAGGCTATGACTTGTCTGAAGAGATGCCAGATACAGAGTGGGCCGGTTCGTGTTTTTCACCAGATGGACAGTGGCTGTTTGTGAATATTTACAACCCAGGGATAACACTTGCGATAACTGGGCCATGGGATAGTTTAAAGACAAAGGCCTGAAAAAAGCCTGGATATATTGGATGCATTGTTATCGATAGCATCACGAAGCCTGCATCAGATAACGAGGCTATTTTGATTCGATTCAGAATGTTTCACTGAGCCCCTGCCGAGTAACACAACTGTATGGGTGTTTCTTCATCAAGCCGCGTCGGTAGCTGTTGATGGATGTTGGTATTCAGGCAAATGGCTGATTTCTTTTAAGCCATTGTCTGGGTTTGTCGGGTTGGCTAAATCTTTCTGTTTGGATTGCAAGGCCAGGTAAACATTGTTCGCATAGTAAGGGTCTGCTTTACTGAATTGCACCAGCATGCGTTTTTGCACCGAATCGCTTGCGTACACTAGCCCTTCGGCTATATTGGCTGCCAATCGATCTTGTTCGGTTTTTTGCATTAATCGAAACAGTGCGCCTGCTTGCGAATAGTCATCGTCATTGTGAGTGTACGCCTTGATACAGGTATCAACGGATACACGAGAAGGAGGCTCAGTGTATTGGGCATCAGGTTGTGGTGCGCCTTTATCTGCCTGATCATTGGGATAAAAATTCATGTGTTTTGGGTTACCCTGATGATCACTCAATATTCCATCACGCTGATAATGATTGACAGGGCAGCGGGGGCGATTAACAGCCAGTTGGTTGGCGTTGACAGCTAGACGGTAACGTTGCGCATCTTGATAAGTGATTACTCTTGCCTGCAAAACCTTATCGGGTGAAATGCCAATACCGGGGACCAGGTTGCCAGGATTAAATGCGGCTTGCTCAACTTCACAAAAGTAATTCTCAACATTGGTATGTAACTCCAATGTGCCAATATGAATAACCGGATAGTCTTTATGAGGCCATACTTTGGTCACATCAAAGGGGTTAATGCGGTAATGCTCGGCATCGGCTTCTGGCATGATTTGTAGTTGTAGCGACCAGCTCGGGAAATGGCCTTGCATAATGTTATTGACCAAATCATGCTGTGCACCGAAAGGGTTTTTATTGGCGGCCTGCTGTTGAGTCAGGTTGCGAATACCCTGGTTGGATCTAATGTGCCATTTAATCCAAAAACGCTGGCCAGCCTGATTCCACAGGCTCATGGTGTGGGCACTATAACCATGCATATGCCTGAAAGAGTAAGGAATGCCCCGATCCGACATGAGTATTGTCAGCTGGTGTAATGACTGGGGCTGATTGGCCCAGAATTCATACATTGCAGCAGGGTTGGGTAAATTGGTAGCAGGGTCGTTTTTTTGCGAATGGATAAAGTCAGGAAATTTGCTGGGATCATTCAAGAAAAATACCGGTGAATTACTACCAAGCAGATCAAAGTTGCCTTGCCCGGTGTAAAATTTGACGGCAAACCCACGGATATCACGGTTGTAATCGCCACAACCCTGATCACTGATCATATTCGAGAAGCGAACAAATACCGGTGTCTTTTTATCTGCATCATTTAGGAAGTCAGCGATACTGTATTCGCTTAAATCGCTTTCCAAAACAAAAGTGCCATATGCCCCCGCGCCACGGGCATGGACTACACGTTGTGGGATCATTTCTCGATTAAAATGCGCAAGCTTTTCAACCAATCTGAAATTATCAAAAGTCAGAGGTCCACGCGGCCCAACGCTAATGCTGTTATTGTCGTCTGCGACGGGTGCGCCTGTGGAAGTCGTCAGGATGGTTTTTTTCATTATCCATGCCTTCCTTGGAATTTTTCTTTGATAATATTTTTTTTGAGGGCAATTGTGAAATTGATTGTTTATCTAGAAGCAATAGTTATTTTCTATAATGAAAAACGTAAATAATAAATATTGTGTTAAATTAATAAAAATTTAATCCAAAAAAATCCGCCCGTACGTGCCGGGCGGAAAATACACCAATATACAAGTGAGTGTTAAATTTTTATTTTATATATTGGTCATGACACCGTTTTGAATGCGAACTTTTTGACCACTGAATAGTGTCAGCTCAAAGCCATCAAACATCTCATTGTAAGTGCGGCTGTAATCACGCAAGACACCCAGTGCCTGAGTCTCACCAATGAAGTTACCCAGTCCATCTGAACGCCAGTGCATGCCAGCGCCATCTCGGGCATGGGTTACATTGCCAACCAGCTTGTTCAGCTCACCGCCAACTGTCAAGGTGCCGTTATAAGGAAGCAAACGGAAACCGAAGCGATCGGCCTGAACTGGATTGGGTATTTCGAAATCCTCATTGAAGAAACCTTTCAAAATAGTTGCTGCAGCCGCCACAAAAGTGGAATGACCACCAGGATAGGCTGGGTGCGCCGGCGAGCCTTCCGGGTAGCCCATAGGCAACAAGGCACGATTGCGAGAGCGGCCGGTTTCATTGCCAGCAATAATGCGTGCCAGTCCTTCAGAGTCTAGGATTTCCTGATTAATGTCGTAATCACGTAGACCACGCAGGTGTACATTGATACGGCCGGCGAATACTTCTGGGCGCAAACGCCGATGTGCCAGCCACTTCTGATACCAGGCCCCTGTCAGCCCCAAACGAGGACCGTGACTGATGATGTGAGTGATGTCAGCTGGACCAAAACTGGCAAAACCTTGCTGGGTGATACTGTTGGCGAAGGTATACGGGTTGTTGGGGCATAGCGCATCTTCGCCGAAACCCAGCAGAATAAAAGCAGCTTGTAAACCTGACTGAACAGGGAAGTCCACATGCACGTACTCACTGAGCTGTCGCATGCTCGCCAGATGGCGTGGTGCAAAGGCAAAACGGGTAGATTCACTGGGGGCACCGCCATTTTGGATATTTAACCACTCATCAAAGTCAGTCATAAAGTTATTGCGGTTGCCAGCCCGTGGTGGTCGGTAGGTTTGGCCAAAGCGCGGCCGACGACCGGCTGCAATTGCACCAACGTCACCGACTTCCAGCCGGCCGAAAGCATAAGGTTGCAGTAGAAATTGGCTGACCATGGGACCAGTTGTAGCACCCGGCAGTGCGCCACGGAAAATGGTTTGCGAGGTTACTGCACCACCTTCATTCGGGAAAATATCCGAGCGTGAGAAGGTATTCAGATCATTGACAGCGTTGTTGATGCGGTTGCTGTTGTCATAATCGACAAATGCTATGTCACGGGTCAATGCGTACCAATACAGTTCACCCATTTCAGCAGCGGTCTCTGCGCTGGCAAATGTCGGCGCTGCTGGCATTCGGTTATCCTGGCCATCGACACCAAACATCTCGAATGAATAGGCCGCCTGTGGGCTGACCAGACGGACGCGATCTGCATCGCCAGGGTTGCCAACAATAATGCTTTCAAAGGCTGCAGGGTTGCCGCTATCAAGCGCATTCAAAAATGAGTTATAAGAGGCAGGATCGACTTCGCCTACATTGTTGTGCAACAACGATTTTGAATAACTGCCGCGAAAATCGGCATACAGGCCCTCATCACCGTTGACTGGTTGCACATCCGGACCATTGTTGAGTGTTAGATAAGATTCTGCAGCATCGACACGCAGCTCAAAAGAGTCCAGGCGACGATCAGCACGGCTGTCACCAAATACTGGGTGCATTCCAGAGCCACCCATTGCCAGTGTTTCGCCACTGAAGCCGGTAGTGGTCGCTGCTACTACGGCTGCGCTGGCCCCGCCGGCCAGTACTTGACGTCTACTGAAATTTAAAGCTGAACTCGTATTTTTATCAGAGCTTTCCATGTTGTCGTTAACAGCATCAGGCTGCTGTACGATTTTATTCGTATTATTATCCATAACGAAACCTCGTTTAGTTATTAGTAAAAATTTATTATTTCTCAGGAGTTACAGACGCAAAAACGCGTTGCAATTTAATGTGGATATATTGAGGTTGTTGAAATCTGAAAAAGTATTTAGGACGAGACGGGAATCTCAATACTATTTATCAGATTGGACTTTTAATTTACCACAGTAAAAGCCATTTAATGTGAAATATCGAATAGTACTTTAGGGTTAGAAATTGAAAAGCCATCACTGATGGATATGTGCTTCTGGTTAATTACGTTAAGCCTGATGATTTAAAATTAACTGTTAAAATATTGTAATTATATATCGGTACCTATAATTGCTTTTAGGTTGGAAAGAGGTTGGTTGTACTGGTTATCGCTAATTTATGATTCGCAGTTATTGCTGCATAGCCGCTTTAACTCTTATTGCGTAATCAGGGTCGGCCTTATGGTATTGCTCGAGCATTCTTTTTTGTATTGAGGCAGTAGCAAAAACAAGCCCACTTGCAATATTATTGGCCAGTTGATTTTTTTGCTCTTCATTCATTAAACGGAATAAGTCACCAGCTTGTGAATAATAATCTTCGATATCCTGTGAATAAGGTTTAATCCAGGCATCTTGTTCCAGTGGTAATGGAGGCTCTTTATAGGCAGGTGCAGGATGGGGTACGCCTTCATTGATTCTATCGTTTGGATAAAAATTGACACCAGAACTGTGGCTGTTAATAGAATCGACAGCCATTGCACCATCACGCTGGTAATGATGGATTGGACACTGTGGCTGGTTGACGGGTAATAGATGCGAGTTGACGCCGATACGGTAGCGTTGAGCATCTTGATAAGCTAGCAGCCTGGCTTGCAGCATTTTATCAGGCGAGGCACCGATGCCAGGCACCAAATTGCTGGGTGCAAATGCAGATTGCTCGATTTCAGCATAATAATTATTGACGTTTTGGTTCAATTCCAATGTGCCAATATTAATTAGAGGGTAATCTTTGTGGGCCCAGGTTTTAGTCAGATCGAACGGGTTGATTCGGTACTGTTGTGCTTCTGTTTCTGACATGATCTGTAACTTAACAGACCATGTGGGGAAGTCCTTGCGATCAATGGCTTCAATCAGGTCTCTTTGAGTGCCAGATGGGTCCATGGCTGCAGCCTGTTCATCGGTCAGTGTTTTAATACCCTGGTCGGTTTTTAAATGCCATTTCACCCAAAAACGCTGGCCGCGTTTATTCCAGAAACTGAAGGTATGTGAGCTGTATCCATGCATATGCCGATAAGAAAATGGAATGCCTCGGTCTGACATCAATATTGTGGCCTGATGCAATGACTGTGGATGGTTTGCCCAAAATTCGTATATAGCCGATGGGTCTGGCAGGTTAGTGCGGGGGTTTTTCTTTTGTGAATGCATGAAATCAGGAAATTTATGCGGATCATTCAAGAAGAACACTGGGGTGTTGATGCCGACCAGGTCAAAGTTGCCTTGCCGTGTATAGAACTTAATTGCAAACCCACGTGGGTCACGCACATAATCATTGGAGTCCTGGCCACCTCTGACGGTAGAGAAGCGCACAAAAACCTTTGTCACATGACCGGCGCTCAGTAGAAAATCTGCAATGGTGTAATCACCCAGGCTCTTTGCAAGCGTAAAAGTACCGTAAGCGCCGGTGCCACGGGCATGCACAACACGTTCAGGAATCCGCTCACGATTAAAATGCGCCAGCTTTTCAAACAGCCGAAAATTGTCAAAGGTCAGTGGACCGCGTTCACCAGCGCTGATGCTATTATTGTCATCTGCAACCGGTGCCCCTGATGCTGTTGTTAATACATTTCTTATCATTACAGCGATCTCTATCCTTTGAGTGTTAACGCGATATTAACGAACTTGATGTAGAGGGTGAAATTGATTATTTATTTCAAGACTATTGATGGTCTCAATAGGTGTAATTTTCGTGTTAGACCATTCTATAGCGTATGGTTAATCAGTTTGGTCGCTGATCGACGTTTATTGTCATAAAAACCAATAGCAGAATAAATAATGGTTAACTTGCGTAATAAAGACGCGGTAGTCAATTTTTGTAGAGCTTGGGTTGGTATTTATATGCGGCTTTTAATGAAAGAAAATTCTAGATATTGGTGAAAATTTAACCGCGGCCTGTTGCTGTTCCCATGCTGGTGCATGGGAACGAGAGTGGAATTTTAGAGCGCTTATTCAGAGTCTTTCAGACTATTGTAAGCAAAGGTCACAATAGACTTTGCATCAATAAAACCGCCGCCCCATTGCTCATCCAAATCAGCGGTTGGTTCAGCAGCAATGGTTTCTTCCAGGGTTTTACCAGCATCTACGTGTGCTTTTACAGCATCACGAACCTGGATCAGCATATGCACATAGGCTTGCTGATCGGTCTTGCTGGCCAGCGGGCCATGGCCTGGGATAATTTTGGTGTCGTCATCAGCCAGGGTCAGTGCAAAAGCATTGGCAGCAATCACGCCATTGATATTACCGCCGCTGGAAGTATCAATAAACGGATAACCGATATTGAAATAGGTATCCCCCATGTGGATCACATTGCTGTTTGGGAAATGAATGATGCTGTCACCATCTGTGTGTGCATGACTTTGATGATAAGCCACCACAGATTCACCATTCAGGTGCAGGCTGAGCTGGTCATTAAAGGTGACCACCGGTAATGCGTCTTTGGGTGAAGCGGGTACTTCGGCGTTAAAACGTTCAATAAATTGATCAGTACTCATGCGTTGATGTACGTTGTCATGAGCAATAATGATGCTACCGGTTTTGCCGAAATTCTCATTACCGCCAGTATGATCGCCATGCCAGTGAGTATTAATCACAAAACGCACCGGTCGATCTTCAATAGCCTTGATGGCAGCCATTATTTTTTCACTCAGTGGTGCGAACTGGTCATCAATAATAAAGGCGCCATCATCACCAATGGATAAGCCAATATTGCCACCTGCACCAGTCAACATATAGACGGTGTCAGACAGTTGCGTGGACTCGATTTGAGTATCGTCGAAATTATTTTGCGCAAATAATTGAGCGCTCAATAACATAGTGCAGGTTATTAAGATGAAAAGAGTCAATAAACGTTGCATGGTAGCTCCTGTTTGTTTGGCCGGAGATGGCCGGTTAATCCTTAAATCCGGGTAAACTGGGGTTATTCCACAATTTGATCAATAAGTAACGGTAAAACGATGCTATCAGCATCCATTGTGGTTTCAATTTGTCCTTCCCAATCCCCTGGTTGGGCAATGGCATTGCCCGTAAATGAAATTCTGGCGGTAATTTGCAAAAGACTGTCTGCTGTCAATGTTGCCAATGTATTGCCGGGGAGCATAGCGTCGGCTTCGGTTAGCTGTACTGTCAGGGGCATATCGGTCAACGGTAAGCGTTTAATGGCTACAGGTGGTTGCTGACTACCAGCGACCCGGGCAAATACAAACAAGATGGGTGGGCCTGCCTGTTGAGCCAGTTGAGCGCTTAGCTCGCCAGCCAGCGAAACAGTAACCGTCACACTGACACCAGTAACCGCTTGCGGTGCCTGGTTAGCAGCCGGATGACTGGCTGGTGTTCCACTCAAACGTGCTTGAGCCTGGCTTATCTGTTGCTCAACCGATTGGCGCACGCTATCACTGTCTACCAATGGCAACAGGCGCTGCCAACGCTCAACAGCTAAATTGTAGTCTTCATCTTGAAACGCCACGACACCCAATAACCACAAGCCACGTTGTAAATGCGGATCAATGGTAACTGCCTGTTCCAGGTATTCTCGGGCTTGACGTGGAATATCCTGAGAACCGCTGGAAAAGATCATTGCTTCGGCAATATCAGCCATCACGACTGCTCGTTCAGGTCGGTTTTCCGGAATAATATTCAGGGCTTGCTGGTAGGCAGGTACCGCTTCGGAAAAGCGTTGCTGGCTAACCAATGTGCTCCCCAGAGTTAACCAGCCTTCCAGGTTGTCAGGGTCTTTTGCCAAGGCTTGTTGAAGTTGCTGGACGCCTTGAGCACCAGAGGCTGGTATACGCTGCCCGGGGTCGAGTGCTTCAGGTGACCCGATCTGGAAATAAAGCAGTAATGTAGCGGCTGGAATGGCAATAATCAGTAGAACTCGAAAGCCTAAGGAAGGCCTGGCGGGTTCTGCCTGAGTATTTTTGAGCTCAGCAAGTCTGCTGGCATGTTGTTCGGCGTCGATAATACCAGCAGCCAATGATTCATCCAGCAGGCGAGAAACGTTGGGTTGTTTTCGACCCAACATAGGCAGCAACAAAGTCAATAATGCGACACTGATCAGTACCGCCACAGACAGGCCAAATATCCACATAGTTAGTCCTTATTGGTCCTGGTTGTCATCGGTATTAAGCGCTTCTGTTAATAGCGCATTGCGCCTGCGCAATTGTCGGAAAATGATCCAGAAACCGGCTATTACCATCAGCAATGGTGCAAACCATAATACTAGATTAGCGCTGTTAACACGTGGTCGGTACAACACAAAGTCACTGTAGCGAGCCACTAAATAATCGCGAATTTCGTCGTCGGTTTTTCCCAAACTCATTTGTTCCAGAACCTCATCACGAAGGTCTTGTGCAAGTGGGGCATCTGAATCGGCCAGGCTTTGGTTCTGGCAAACCAAACAACGGATTTCTTCAGTCAGATTGCGGAATCGCTCGGCTTGTTCCGGAGAATCGAACTGCATGACATCAACAGCGGCCAGAGGCAGGGCTATTAGCATCGCAGCAGCGAAAGTCACACAAGTCCATAAGTATGACAATCGAGATAGTGGTCTTTTAGGAATGAACATAGGCATCACAGCAGCCAAAGCATACAAACCAGTGGCAAAAATGCCATGCGGTTTAATGGTTTTAGGGCGCTTGGGTCATACCCAAGCGAAAATAATCTGGATTAACTCTGAGGTTGGTCCAATGTCATGATCAATGGAAGCAGTTCCTTCTTCCAGGTTTTAATGTCCAACGGGCCTACATGCTTGTGAACAATCACCCCTTCGGCATCAATGACAAAAGTTTCCGGTGCGCCATAGACACCATAATCAATACCTACCTTACCGGCTTTATCCATCAACACTTCGGTATAAGGGTTACCAAAACGCTCCAGCCAGCGACTGGCATCTTGCTCTGCATCCTTATAACTAAGACCATAGACCGGGATAATGCCTTGATCGGCAATCGAGGTGATTAATTCATGTTCCACCCTACAGCCCGGACACCAGCTGGCCCAAATGTTTAATAAATAAGGTTTTCCGCGCAAACTGGAACTGTTCACCATACGGTGATCATTCAATGTGGGCAGTTCAAAACTCGGCGCCTGCTGACCAATCAGCGGCGACGGAATGACTTCCTTAAACTCAGAGTGCTTCAGGCCGATAATCAGCAACACGGTCAGGCCGAGAAAGCTGATGATCGGAAACAGTCGTTTTAACATGTTGATTTTTCCTGCGGTAACGACGGTCGCTAGCGGCTAGTATAGCGCCAAACAGTATAAAAAGGGCGCCAGACCATATCCAACGTACGAAAGGCTTCACATAGACTCGCACACTCCAGTCTCCAGAAACCTGGCTGGGAGCACCTGCGGGCGAGTTAGGAATTTCTTCTGTTGCACCCTCAGGCGGCAGTGGTTCACCCAGAGCAATATACAGATCACGTGTGAACCCGCGGTCGATGGCCGCTTCCGTCATGATTGAACCAGTGGCATGGTAACGGCGTTTTTCCGGTTCCAATACAGCAATTTGCTGATCATTTTTGGACACCCGAAAAACACCTTGCTCACTAATATAGTTTGGGCCTTGCACTGTACGTGTACCATCAAATTCAATCCGGTACCCGGCCAGTTGCAACTCATCGCCTGCGCCCATGCGCATATCACGTTGTAGTTCCTGGGCACTGACCAGCGCGACACCAACAATAAACACGCCGACGCCAAAGTGTGCACAGGCCATACCGTATTCCCAGCGGCCTATTGGGGCAGATTGGCGTAAACGGTTAATGATGTAGTAAATACTGCCCAGCATCAGCCACAACGCGCCGCTGACACCGATAATGGCCCGCCAATGCCAATTACCCAAAGTTGCTGCAGCAATGACACCAAGCAATATCGACAGGCCCAATACCGGGACCAGCTTACGGAAGACATTGCTGAAACGGTCCTTTTGCCAACGAGAAAATGGTCCAAAAGGCATTAGTATGACTACCGGTATCATTAGCAGGCTAAACAGTAAGCCAAAATAGGGTGGACCAACCGATATTTTTCCGCCACCCATTGCTTCCACTAATAGAGGGTATAAGGTACCCAGCAGCACCATACCGGCGCTGGCAGCAAAGAACACGTTGTTGATCAATAACAATACTTCTCGTGACCAGTTGCCGATCCGGGTTTTCTGTTGGATGGTATGTGCACGCAATGCGAATAAAACCAATGCGCCACCACACAACACACCCAGCAAAGCAAGAATAAAGATACCGCGCTCTGGGTCGCTGGCAAAAGCATGTACCGAGGTTAACACGCCTGAACGTACCAGGAATGTTCCCAGCAAACTCAATGAGAATGCCATGATTGACAATAGCAGTGTCCAGTTGGTGAAAGCCTGACGCTTTTCAGTCACTGCCAGAGAATGCAACAAGGCGGTACCCACCAACCATGGCATAAACGAAGCGTTTTCCACCGGATCCCAGAACCACCAGCCGCCCCAACCAAGCTCATAGTATGCCCACCAGCTGCCTAGAGCGATACCAGCAGTTAACAGTGCCCAGGCAATTAGCGCCCAGGGGCGACACCAGCGTACCCAGTCGCGATTGACTTTGCCGCTCATCAAGGCAGCCACCGCAAAGGCATAGGGAACAGCGAAGCCAACATAACCGCAATACAACATGGGCGGATGAATAATCAATCCGGGGTCCTGCAGCAAAGGGTTCAGGTCTGCACCATCCAGTGCGGCGGGTAATAATCGGTCGAAAGGGTTAGAAGTAAATAGAATAAACAGCAAAAAACCGGCGATGATCCAGCCCAGTATTGCCAATACCCGAGCCACATAATCCTCAGGAAGGCTGCGGCTAAATGTAGCGACTGCTGCAGTCCACAGTGTCAGTATCAAGCTCCACAATAGCAGCGAGCCCTCATGCGCACCCCAGACAGCAGAGATTCGGTATTGCAATGGCAACAATGAATTGCTGTTGCGGGCCACATAGGCCACAGAAAAGTCCTGGGTGATAAATGCACTGGTCAGCAGTGCAAAGGCCAGGGCAATAAATGCAGCAATACCGTAAGTTAAAGGGCGTGCCAGTTGTTGCAGTGCCAATTGGCCGTTACTGGCCCCTATCAGCGGGCAAATTGCCAGTGCCAATGACAGCAGCAGCGCTAGAATCAAACAAATCTGTCCAAGTTCTGGCAGCATTAGCCAGCTTCCTTGGAATTTACCGGGTGACCTGCACGTTCCAATGCGTCTGTGATTTCTGGTGGCATATAGTTTTCGTCATGCTTGGCCAGCACTTCGTGAGCAGTAAAATGATCGGGTGCGGTCAGGGCTCCATTGGCAATAATGCCCTGGCCTTCGCGGAATAGATCGGGCAGGATGCCTTCATAACTGATGGTGATGCTTTCGCTGTTATCGGTTACCTGAAAACTGACTGCCAATGAATCGGGGTCGCGCTCAACACTGCCTGGTACGACCAACCCACCTAAACGAAAACGCTTGCCTTCGGGAATATTACTACTGGCCACATCGCTGGGGCTTTGGAAATACAACAGGTTATCGCCAAGAGCAAATAACAGTAATGCAGTTGCACTGCCGACACCGAGCAGAATAAACAGGGCGGCAGTGAGGCGTCGTTTGCGGGTGGGAGTCATGATGTTTGTTCGTCCATGTTGTTTATTGGTTTTGGTGCCGATGCATGGCAGCAATTTGCTGGCGTTGTTTTTTGCCAACAAAAATGGGTGCCAACCCGACGTATATTAGCGCTACAAGACTAATGCCATAAGCGGCCAGAATGTAGGGCGCATGAGGGCCGGATAGCCATTCAAAACTCATTGCTTTTACCTCGCATTAGACTATACCTCAAGCTTTAAGGTTCATATAGACGCACCAGAATGGGTTACTTCTTTAGCCCAACCCTTCTCACGATCTTGTAGTAGTAAAGTATTACGTGCTCGGGTCAAAAGATTGGCACCAAAAAAGAATTTTACTGCAAAAACCATTAGCAGCAGAGGCCATAGCATGCTGCTATCGATGCTAGATTCACCCATCAGGCTGATCGTTGTACCCTGGTGCAATGTTGTCCACCACTGAACAGAATAGTGAATAATGGGCAGATTAACGACACCGACAATGGCCAACAACCCTGCTGCACGGGCGGCTCGGCGGGGCTCTTCGATGGATTGATATAAGCCGATAACACCGATGTATAAAAACAGCAGTATCAGCTCTGAGGTCATACGGCCATCCCATTGCCAGTAGGTGCCCCAGGTGGGCTTGCCCCACAGACTGCCAGTGACAAGCGTAATAAAAGTAAAAGCAGCTCCAATTGGCGCACAACACATCGCCAGTGTTTCAGCTACGCGGATTCGCCAGACCCTGCCAATAATGGCCAGTATTGCCATGATGGCGAAGATCAACATCGATTGCCATGCACTGGGCACATGAATAAAAATAATACGGTAACTGTTGCCCTGCAGATAATCCTGTGGGGCAATAAACAGCCCCCAGATAAGCCCGGGAATCGCCAATAGAAAAAAACCGGCCCATAGCCAGGGAATCATTAACCCACTAACACGATAAAACCAGGCAGGTGACCCCCAGCGGTGAAACCAGACCTTAAAGCGTTTCCAGACTGATAATTTTTGGGTTGCGTCGTTAGCCAAAACTACTCCTGTAAATGAATCCGTAAAGCCGCTGCGATAGCAAATGGTACCAGTGTGACCACAAACAGCAGGATAACACCTAATAATAGCAATTGAGTCTGGGCATCATAACCTGCAGCCGTATCGGTTACGGCATTGGTCGCAAACACCAGTGCTGGAATGCTCAATGGTGCAATCAATAAAGCCAGCAACATGCCTCCCCGGCGGCTACCCAGCGTCAATGCTGCGCCCAGCCCGCCAAGCAGGCTTAGTGTGGGTGTGCCCAATAACAAAGTCAGTAGCAATACCCCCAAAGCATGCGAAGGCAATTGCATCCAGGCGGCCAGTAATGGGCTGATCAAAATCACAGGCAGACCTGTTACTAACCAATGTGCCAGTATGCGACCAGCAGCCAATGCCGGTAATGAGGCATCCAATAGCAGCCACTGTTCTAAACGACCGTTAACCGCATCTTCACGAAACAAACCATCTAAGCTCAACATGCTGGACAATAAAGCTGCAATCCAAATTACACCTGCTGCAATTTGGCTCAGCAGATTGGCTTGCGGGCCGATACCTAAAGGAAATAAAGCCACCACCAGCAATAAAAACCATAATGGTTGAAACCATTCGGTACGACGTCGAAAAGCCAGTTTTAAGTCATGCCCGGCAATGCTTAGCAGGCGGTTCATGTCTGCAGTCCTGGCGTCTGGGTTTGTGCGGGGCGCGGCTCAGGCCTAACGACGGGTAATTTAAGTCGCTGGCTGCCTGGTAGGTCGGCCAAACCCAATGCATGGCTGGCGATTACAGCGCTGCCGCCATGGGCACAGTGCAGTCGAATTTGTTGCAGCAATAAATCGATGCTGGCCTGATCCAGGTTCACGAAAGGCTCGTCAAGTAGCCATAAGCTGCGAGGTACAAGCAATAGACGAGCCAATGCCGCCCGTTTGGCCTGGCCCGCAGATAAGCTGCCAACACTTTGTGTGGCCAATGGTAAGGCTTGTAATGCTTCCAGAGCATCGTCGATTTGTTGATTGGCAGAGCGTGATGCAGATGACCATAAACTCAAATATTGGCGAAGATTCTCTTGCACCGTTAACTCTCTATGCAAACCCAGCTGGTGGCCAACAAAATGCTGATCGGCTCTTTCAATGGAACCATGTGTTGGTCGCAGAACCCCGGCCAAAACTTTTAGCAAAGTCGTTTTTCCCGCACCGTTAACGCCAGTTAGTAATAGGCAATTGCCTTTGTCCAGACGCAGGCTCACAGTGCCAAAGACACTGCGATAAAAACGCTCATAACTGATTTTATTGGCAATCAGTAGAGCTGGTGTGGTTGCGTCAGTCATAAGGTTGGCAAAGTGTTTAGTGGTAATTTAGCGTACAAGGTCAATGTATGGGTGTTCCGAAAGACTTATTTTTGTATTTTGATCACGCATCATACACAAATGTACCGTGCTACAGGAATGGTGTGTGATTAGCGCATTTTGTTTAAACCGGCGTGCCAGGCGAAATACAGGCAGCCAATTGTCGCTAATGACTAACCAGCCATATTCATCTGGCCAATAGGTTTGTGCTTTATGAGTGATGGCCCGGCTGGGGTAGCATGACATACCAAGTGCTTGTAATTGTTGGGTTAATAAACGATGACGAATAAAATTATGTGTGTTTTTAAGCTGTTTCGATTGAGGGTTGCAAGCAGTAATAATTAACCATTCAAGCTGATTCAAATCAACTTCTTCGGCGCGGCTATTATTGCGGTAAATTACCGGTAAAGGGTCGAGCTGCTGTTGTCCGACATGTAAGCAAGTCCAGCCACAAGGCAGCCGTACCTGATAGCAGGTTTCCAGATAGGCATTAACTAAGTTCTGCATCAATTACCTATAATAAGCCGTTCAAACTTCAGCAAGCAAAAAAGGTAACTAATGACTGACCAGCAAGAATTTGACCTGATTGTAATTGGCGGTGGCTCTGGCGGCGTTCGTGCGGCACGTATTTCTGCGGGCCATGGTGCCAAAGTCGCTATTTGTGAAGAGAGTCGTATGGGGGGGACTTGTGTGATCCGTGGCTGTGTGCCCAAAAAACTATTGGTTTATGCCTCACACTTTGCCGAGGATTTTGCCACTGCCGAAGGTTATGGTTGGCATATTGATAATGCCCGGTTTTCCTGGAGCAAACTGATTGAGAATAAAGACAAAGAGATTGATCGTCTGAATCAGGTTTATCATCGCTTGCTGGATAATGCTGGCGTCACCACCTATATGGGGCGTGGCGTATTGCTGGATAAGCATCGTGTGCAGGTCAATGATCAAACCTTATATGGTAAAAAAATTCTGATTGCCACCGGTGGTCGTCCGTTTACACCACAGTTTCCCGGTTCTGAATTAAGCATTACTTCCGATGAAGCCTTCCATCTTAAGCAGCTACCGGAACATATTGTTATTGCCGGTGGTGGTTATATCGCAGTTGAATTCGCCGGTATTTTTAATGGCATGGGCAGCAAGGTTTCACTGGCCTATCGTGGCGACAAAATTCTACGCGGGTTTGATGATGATATTCGTGATCACCTGCAAACTGAGATACAAGATAAAGGGATCAATGTGCAGTTGGAAAGCGAGATTAGCAGCCTGGAACGTAAACCCAATGGCAAACTGCGGGTGGTTTATAAAGATGGCTCTGAAGTTGAGGCCGATCAGGTGATGTTCGCCACCGGACGAAAGCCCTACACATGGGATTTGGGTTTAGACAAAGCCGGGATTGAGCTGAATGGTAAAGGCGCGATTCCTGTCGATGCCGATTCTCGCACAACACAGGCCAATATCTTTGCAGTGGGTGATGTCACTGATCGAATTAATTTAACACCGGTAGCCATTCGCGAGGGGCATGCTTTTGCCGATACCGAGTTTGCTAACAACCCACGTCAGGCCGATCATGCACTGGTACCATCTGCGGTATTCAGCCAGCCACCGATAGGTACAGTGGGTTATACCGAACAGCAGGCCAAAGACAAATTCGGTAAGTTACGAATTTATACCTCCAGTTTTCGTGCCATGAAACATACCCTGTCGGATATTCAGGAAAAGACCTTTATGAAAATGATTGTGGATGACAGCAGCAATGTGGTTGTTGGCTTACATATCATTGGCATGGATTCAGCAGAGATGGTACAGGGCTTTGCGGTGGCTGTGAAAGCTGGTCTGAGCAAAGATGATTTTGATGCTACAGTCGGTATCCATCCAACCTCTGGTGAAGAAATCGTGACCCTGCGTGATTATAGGGTTGTTGAGTAACTCTATGATTTTTAAAGATAAGCTGTAGCCCAAGTGGGGCAGGGAGCATGCACATG
Organism: Wenzhouxiangellaceae bacterium; assembly: GCA_965230265.1. Lineage (GTDB taxonomy): Bacteria > Pseudomonadota > Gammaproteobacteria > Xanthomonadales > Wenzhouxiangellaceae > JAJFKX01. The sequence continues at coordinate 983,046 of OZ245999.1, forward strand.
CATAGCATGCCACTTTGCCGCTGTTTCAGGTTTATTACGCGACAGCAAAAGAATACTAAAATTTCATCGTAAAACATTGACCAAAGGCCCATATTTCGCTAACATTCTCGCTCTTTGGTCGGACGAATTGTAGGAGCATCGCATGTACGCGGTAATCAAGACCGGTGGTAAACAATATAAAGCAGCGCTAGGCGATGTATTACGTGTAGAGCGTATCAAGGCAGAGCCGGGCAGCAGCGTTACCCTGGATGAAGTTTTAATGGTAGCTGATGGCGATAAGGTGTCTGTCGGCACCCCATTGTTGAGTGGTTCCAAAGTATCAGCTGAAGTATTGAACCATGGTCGCCTGGACAAGGTGCGAATTGTTAAGTTTCGCCGTCGTAAGCATTCGCGTACTACGCAGGGGCACCGTCAACATTACACTGAGCTGAAGATTACTGATATCTCAGCCTGAACGAGGAACTGAACAATGGCACATAAGAAAGCTGGCGGTAGTACACGTAACGGCCGCGATTCGAATCCTAAATACCTGGGTGTGAAACGCTATGGTGGTGAGCAGGTAGAGGCAGGCAATATTCTGGTACGTCAGCGTGGTACACGCTTTCATGCTGGCGATAATGTTGGCCTGGGCCGTGACCATACACTGTATGCATTGTCTGACGGTAAAGTACAATTTGTGCAGAAGGGATTCCCTAAACGCAAGTTTGTCAGTATAATCGCGGATTGACGAACCCAGAGTTGAAACGTCAAGAAGTCTAAGCCCGGCCTCGTACACCAGCGCGTCGCCGGGTTTTTTAATGCCTGCTGGTCAGTTCGCTCCTATTAGATTCATTTAAAATACAATTCGTTAAACTTACCTGGTTAAGTTTTTTGCTAACTGTTGCTGGACATAATTTTTTATGAAATTTGTTGATGAAGCCATCATAAACGTGTCTGCCGGGAAAGGCGGTGATGGTTCCGGTAGCTTCAGGCGTGAGAAGTATGTTCCTCTGGGAGGGCCTGATGGTGGCGATGGAGGAGCAGGTGGCAGTGTCTGGATAATGACCGATAGTGGTTTGAATACCTTGGTGGATTTTCGTCATACCCGACGTTTTGATGCCGAAAATGGTCAATCCGGTCGCGGCCGGCAGATGTATGGTAAAGCCGGTGAGGATGTCACCATTATGGTGCCGATTGGAACCAGTGTTTATAACGACGAAACCGGTGAGCTGATTATTGACTTGACTGAGCCTGAACAACGTTTTTGTATTGCCGAGGGCGGCAGTGGCGGATTGGGCAATATCCACTTCAAGTCTTCGACCAACCGGGCACCCCGAAAAACCACGCAGGGCAAACCGGGTGATTCGCTACGTTTGCGTCTGGAACTAAAACTGCTGGCAGATGTTGGTCTTCTGGGTTTGCCGAATGCCGGTAAATCAACATTAATCAGCGCGCTTTCTGCGGCCCGTCCGCGGATAGCAGATTACCCTTTCACCACGTTATACCCGAATTTGGGGGTGGTGCGTCTGGGACCGGAAAAGAGCTTTGTGATTGCAGATATTCCAGGCATAATCGCCGGTGCGGCAGAAGGCGCTGGCTTAGGTCTACAGTTCTTAAAGCACCTGGAACGCACTCGCTTGTTGTTGCACCTGGTAGATATAGCACCGCTGAATGAGCAAACTCCGGCTGATCAAGTGCGTGAGCTGGAGCATGAAATTCATCGCTATAGTGAAGAGCTGGCCAACAAACCTCGCTGGCTGGTATTAAACAAAGCCGATACGCTGGATGAACAACAAGCCAGTGAAGTCACCCGACAAACGCTGGAGTCACTGGGCTGGGATGGCCCCTGTTTTGTTGTTTCGGCAGTCAGCAGAGACGGCTTAAAACCTTTGCAGCACGCCATAATGGAGCAGTTAATCAGTATGGATGCGCCGGATGAAGAGGAATTGCTGGATCCACGTTATTACGAGCCCCTGCCAGAGGAAGAGTAGGGAAATCTCCAATTGTCTCGACTATGCTGACAATACTGCTTCTGCTGCGGCTTCAAGCGGCACTGAGCGGGGTACAGAATTAAAAGACAGGCAACTAGTTGGTGATAACGGGTATGTTCAAACCTCAATAGAAAGGCACTGGGTGATCAAGTAAGAACGAGCAGGATCGGATGCCGATTGGCATCAGAAGAAAAGCCGAAGATCGGCTTTTCACAAATTCGTGAAGTCAGAAAACTTGCAGGCTTACAGCGCGCGAACGTGCTGGTTAAGGCGTGATTTGTGCCGAGCTGCTTTGTTACGGTGGATCAGACCTTTGCTGACCGCTCTATCAATGGCTGGTACCGCTTGCTTGTAAGCTGCTTCTGCAGCTGGTTTGTCTTTGGCGTCGATAGCCTTGACTACGTTTTTGATACTGGTACGCAGCGCAGAACGCATACTGGCGTTGTGTTTGCGGTTAACTTCAGCCTGGCGCGCACGTTTACGTGCAGATGCAATATTAGCCACGGGCTTATACTCTCCTGAGGATGGTGTAAAAAGCCGACTATTATGCCGAGGTTTTGTCGTTCAATCAAGGTTTTAAGCGACCATCACACCCTGTTTGCAGGCGTTATCTTGATCTTAGCCTATATACCCGAATGACCATGCTTTGGCGGTAACAGTTGCCACGCAGTGGCTGTGATTGAAAGCCGGTTGTTGCAATCACCGGTTATGACTTGGTGTTAAGCATTTTTCTGGTGTATCCGGTATCTAAGCATTACACTGACTCATTAATCTGAATCGCTAAACTAGCTACTTAATCCGCAGCCTGCCAACATATAATCTAACCATGGCCTCCTTGTTCCGATCCACTGCCAGTACCAGCGGCGGCACCCTGATCTCGCGGGTGTTGGGCTTTGTGCGCGATGTGGTTCTGGCACGCAGCTTTGGTGCGGGTGCAGCAACCGATGCTTTCTTCGTCGCATTCAAAATCCCGAACCTGTTGCGCAGGATGTTCGCTGAAGGTTCTTTTTCGCTGGCATTTGTGCCTGTATTGGCAGAGTACAAAGAGCAAAATGACCGGCGTGCAGTGCGTGAGCTGATTGACAGTGTTTTTGGCGGCTTGCTTGCTATATTGCTGGTGATAACCGCGATTGGCGTATTGGCTGCTCCGTGGATAATCCGTTTATTCGCTCCGGGTTTTGAGCCTGATGGCAGTCAATACCTGTTGGCCAGCGATATGTTGCGTATTACTTTTCCTTATTTGCTGTTTATTTCACTGACAGCGCTGGCTGCTGGCGTACTCAATACCTGGGAAAGATTCTGGCTGCCTGCAGTGACACCTGCGCTGTTAAATATTAGCCTGATCTGCGCTGCATTGTTGCTCGCACCCAAACTGGAAGTACCCATTACCGCATTGGCCTGGGGGGTGTTCGCTGCAGGTGTCCTGCAATTGTTGTTTCAGTTGTTGAGTTTGCAGCGTATGGGCTTGTTCCCAAGACCGCGCTGGGGTTTTGCGCATTCAGGGGTACGCAAAATCATGCGCTTGATGGTGCCGACCTTATTTGGCTCATCAGTGGCACAGATTAATATTTTGCTGGATACCCTGCTGGCTTCTTTATTACTGACGGGCAGTGTCAGCTGGCTATATTACTCAGATCGTTTGTTTGAGTTTCCTTTGGGGGTTTTCGGGGTGGCGCTGTCTACAGTGGTTTTGCCGCGGCTGGCGACTATTCGGAATCGCAATGATCACAGTGACGATAACAATAAAGCATTCGCTGGTACGCTTGGGTGGGCCATGCAGATGGCCATGCTGATCAGTTTGCCGGCAGCAGTCGGTCTGGCAGTATTGGCGCAACCGGTATTGGCAGGAATGTTTCAATATGGCGAATTCACTGCTTTTGATACCCAAATGGCCAGTTGGTCTTTGATAGCCTATAGCATCGGTATTCCGGCATTTGTTGCCATCAAGGTTCTAGCACCAGGTTTTTATGCCCGGCAGGACACAGTAACACCCGTCAAAATCGGTATTTTGGCGATGCTGTTTAATATGTTGGGTAATGTATTGTTGATATTGTTGTTAATGCAGTGGTTGACGGCTGAAGATTCGTCCGGTTTTTGGCAGAAACTGGCCACGACGCCAGGTTTACATCTAGGGCTGGCTTTGTCCAGTTCGCTGGCGGCTTATCTGAACGCCAGCTTGCTATGGCATAAATTGCGCCGATCCGGTTGTTGGTCTAAGCCTGCCGGCTGGGCAGCTTTTGTGTCGAAATTGTTATTGGGTGCAGTCCTAATGGGAGTGAGTTTGTACTGGGTCATCAATGGCTTGCCGATTGTGGATAACTGGTTAGCCGGTTTTTGGTGGCAACGGGGCTTGGTGTTGGCTGCTTTAGTGGGTGGTGGTGCCATGGTATATATGCTGCTGCTGTGGTTATTGGGGGTGCGGCGTTCGATGTTGATGGTGGAGTCGCTCTGAAATGCAGTTGTTACGTGACTGGAACGCGCAACCAGCTACCGTTGCGGCAGTGGCCATTGGTAATTTTGATGGTGTGCATATTGGGCATCAGGCCTTATTGGCTCAGTGCCGGCAATTGGCTGGCGAAGGTGGCTATGGCGTAGTCTCATTTGCACCGTTGCCGATTGAAGTCTTATTTCCGCAGCGTACACAGGGGCGGGTGACCAGTAACCGACAACGCATTGAAGAGCTGCAGGCACTGGGTATCGATGTATTGTGGTTGTTGCGTTTTAATCAGGCGCTGGCACAGCAAAAACCACTGGCATTTATTCAACGGGTGCTGGTTGATGGCTTAAAAGTCAAGCATGTGGTGATCGGCGAAGACTTTCGTTTTGGTCATCAGCGATCGGGTGATATTCAGACGCTTCAAGCCGCTGGCAGGCAATATGGTTTTGAAGTCCATGCTCATCAGACGGTAACCGATAAACAGGATCGTATCAGTAGCAGCAGGGTTCGCGCTGCATTAAAAGAAGGTGATGTTGCCGATGTTGCACAGATGCTTGGCCATGATTACGTGATCAGTGGAAAAGTGATCAGTGGCCAACAATTGGGCCGTAAACTGGGCTTTCCTACGATTAATATTGATGTCAGTCGCTGGCACTGTTTGCTAACCGGGGTATTTGCTGTGCAAGTGAGTCTGGAACCGCTAGAGTTGTGCTACAAAAAGACGCATAATCGCTGCTTGGATCAGCCATCAGCAACGCCAGACCGTGACATTCGGCCACGTTATAATGGCGTAGCCAGTATTGGTTATCGACCCAGTGTAAACGATGCGGTCAGCGACAACCGGCATTTACTGGAAGTGCATATATTTGATTGGTCCGGTGATCTATATGGTCAGCGGGTCAGGGTGCATTTTATCCAGCATCTGCGTGATGAGCAGCAGTTCGCCGATTTGGATTTGATGACCCGGCAAATGCGGAAAGATGCTGACCAGGCGCGATTAATATTAAATAGAACTAATCTTGCCCAGAACTCATTCAGATCAACATGAATACGGATTACGAATAAATATGGATTACAAAGGCACCATCAATTTGCCCAAAACCGAATTTGCCATGAAGGCGAATTTGTCACAGCGTGAGCCAAAAATGCTGGAGCAATGGTATGCGCAGAATCGCTATCAGGAAATTCAAAAAGCCACCAGCGACCGGCCGCTGTTTATTTTGCACGATGGCCCTCCGTATGCGAATGGTGATATTCATATTGGTCACGCAGTGAATAAAATTTTAAAAGACATGGTCATCCGGTCACGCTTGATGAGTGGATTCCAGGCACCGTATGTACCAGGTTGGGACTGTCATGGTTTGCCGATTGAATTGCAGGTGGAAAAGAAGGTAGGCAAGGTGGGCCACAAGGTTGATGCTGCGGAGTTTCGGCAGCGTTGTCGTGATTATGCGGCCACTCAGATTAAACGCCAGTGCGATGACTTCAAACGTCTGGGGGTATTGGGCGACTGGGATAACCGTTATGCCACCAGTGACTTTAGCTACGAAGCTGACATGCTACGTGCACTGGCTAAAATGATTGACAACGGCTATCTGCACCAGGGCGTTAAACCGGTGCACTGGTGTTTTAATTGTGGTTCAGCGCTGGCTGAAGCAGAAATCGAATATCAGGATAAAACCTCATCAGCGATTGATGTGTTGTTTGCGGCTGTGGATCAGCAGGCTTTATTGTCAGGCTTTGATGTTGAAGTTGATAGTGATACTGAAGTTGGAATCCCAATTTGGACAACCACCCCCTGGACCTTGCCAGCTAACCTTGCGGTAGCGCTGCATCCAGAGGTTGAATATCTGGTGTTACAAGGCCAGCAGGGCAATCGCAAACTGGCCGTTGTCGTTGCAGCAGAGCTGGCCAGTGAGTTGGGTGAGCGCTATCAACTCACTGATATCCGCCATAGTCGCACGCAACCTGGCGCAGTCATGGATCGTCTGCAGCTGCAGCACCCGTTTTACCAACGGCAATCGCTGGTGATTTTGGGTGATCATGTCACCACCGAGCAAGGCACTGGTGCGGTGCATACAGCACCTGGTCATGGTCAGGAAGATTTTATCGCTGGTCAGGCCTATGGCTTGGATATACTCAGTCCGGTAGCAGCCAATGGCGTATTTACTGACGATACTGAACATTTTGCAGGTCAGCATATCTGGAAAGCCAATCCTTTGATTGTGGAACGGCTAAAAGAAAACGGCGCGCTGTTGCATGCCAATGACTTTGAGCATAGCTATCCGCATTGTTGGCGACACAAAACGCCGACTGCCTTCCGCGTTACACCACAGTGGTTTTTCAATATGGATCAGGCGGGCAAACAAGGTAAAAGCCTGCGTGAATTATCCCGCGATGCTGTTAAACAAGTACGCTGGGTACCCGGGTGGGGGCAGGGGCGCATTGATGGCATGCTGGAAAACCGGCCGGATTGGTGTATTTCTCGCCAGCGTACCTGGGGCGTACCGATTCCGATCTTCATTGATAAGCAAACCGGTGAACGGCACCCGGATACGGTGGAGCTGATTGGTAAAGTGGCTGATCTGGTTGAACAGCAGGGCATTGATGCCTGGGCGGCTGACGATATTGCCACTCGTTTGGGCTTGGATACTGAACAGTGGCTGCCAGTACGCGATATTTTGGATGTCTGGTTTGATTCGGGTGTTAGCCACTGGTGTGTGCTGGAAGCCCGCGAGGGTTTGCAACGGCCTGCTGATTTATATCTGGAAGGCTCGGATCAGCACCGTGGCTGGTTTCAGTCATCTTTGCTGACAGGGGTGGCGATGGATGGCAAAGCACCTTACCGTCAAGTGTTGACGCATGGTTTTACGGTCGATGCTGATGGCCGCAAGATGTCCAAATCACTGGGCAATGTGATGGCACCACAAAAAGTGTGGAATAGCCTGGGCGCAGATATTTTACGGCTGTGGGTGGCAGCGGCCGATTACCGTCAGGAAATGACGGTTTCAGATGAAATTCTCAATCGTGTTGGCGATGCCTATCGCCGAATCCGCAACACCTGTCGGTTTTTGCTCGGCAATATGCACGATTTTGACCAGTCCCGGGATGCATTGCCTATGGATGAGTTATTGCCACTGGATCGTTGGGCCATTGATCGTGCCTGGCAGGCACAACAGGACATTATTGCCGCTTATGATGATTATCAGTTCCATGTTGTTTACCAGCGTATTCACCAGTTTTGTATTGTGGATATGGGCGGGTTTTATCTGGATGTAATCAAGGATCGTCTGTACACGATGAAATCAGACAGTGCAGGTCGACGCTCAGCACAAACGGCAATGCTGCATATCACAGAAGCAATGGTGCGCTGGTTAACACCGGTGTTGTGTTTTACTGCCGAGGAAATCTGGCAGAACCTGCCAGGCAGGGAAGGCAAAAACCAGGCCACCGACAGTGCATTGCTGAACACCTGGTATACCGGTTTGCAAGCCTTTGAATCAGAGCGTCAGCGTTGGGATGATTTGCTGGTAGTAAGGGCGCCGGTACGACGCTTGATTGAAACATTGCGCAATGACAAGCAATTGGGTAACTCTCTGATGGCATCGGTGAATTTGTATGCCGATGGTCGGTTATTGGATAGTTTGCGTGAAATGCAAGATGAAGTGCATTTTTTATTGCTGGTGGCTGATGCGAATATCCAATCACTAGATCAGGCACCAGCCGATGCTGAACGGCATACTTTCCCCGAAGGTGGCTTGGCGCTGACAGTGACAGCTACCCGTAATGTCAAATGCGTGCGTTGCTATCAATATGTTGAGACTATTGGACAATACGCCGAACACCCGGAAATTTGTACGCGTTGTCATGACAATGTTGTCGGTGAGGGTGAAGTACGAGTATGGGGTTAATGCTTAATTTGCCTGCTCTAAAGCATTCTCTAGATCAATGAACGGAGAGTAACTATGTCTAATTGGCAACGCACCAGTGCTGGGTTACTAATCAGTGCATTGGTGATTATTCTGGACCAATGGAGCAAATGGTCGATTACCACTCGGTTTGAGCTCTATGAAGTTCGCCCTGTGACCAGTTGGTTTAATTTAGTACTGGTACATAATACCGGCGCTGCGTTTAGCTTTTTACAGGATGCAGCAGGTTGGCAGCGCTGGTTTTTTGTGGGTCTGGCCAGCGCAGTGACCATTGGTCTACTGATTTGGGTGATGCGTTTGAAGGCTGGTGCATGGCGCTTGCGTACGGGCATTGTTCTGATTCTTGGTGGAGCCATTGGCAATGTGATCGACCGGGTACGGCTGGGTTATGTTGTGGATTTTCTGGATGTGCATGTGAACAGCTGGCACTGGCCTGCTTTCAATGTTGCCGATGCAGCGATTTGTTGCGGCGTAGGGTTATTGCTGTTGGATACGTTTTTTGAAGGTCGAACAGCCAAGCAATAAATACTTTACCGCATAAAATAAGCACGATCCGAGTCTTATGATGGTTTGCTCGAGGGGGGGTAATGCCCGACATAAAAAAACCGGGCGTTTAGCCCGGTCTCTAACTCCCAATATAGCGACATTTATTATCTGATTATTGATTGTCGCTTAACCATTACGACCAGCCCAACACTGCTTGTCGTCTCCAATGGTCGAGGTTTTTTGACCAACATTATTAATACTTAAAGTTCCACAACTGTCATTGGCCTGGTTGCCCTGGGGTACTGCAGAAAGAACGTAGGTAGCCCCACCCGCAGGCACTGCCGTCTGAATTTGATAGCCACCGTTATCAGTAAGAAAGTTACCGACAGCTGTATATTGATTATTGTTACTGAATTGTCTTTGTTGAAACGCAGCCTGGCGCAATAGCTCATCAATGGCATTGGTGCGGTTGGCCCGCAAACCCTGGTTACGATAACTGGCTACAGCAGTAACCAACAGTATCGTCAGCACCACAATGGCAATCATCAATTCAATCATGGAAAACCCCATGCTACGTTGTGACTCGCTTCTGGCGCCCAAACGGTGATGATTGTGCTTGCGTTTATTCATTCCGATAATTCACCATCTACCCATACCGCTCTAACTATACCCTCTGAATCAACATGAAAGCGAATGGGCGTGTTAGCGCTTAATTCGTAGAGCGGTTTTAGCTGTTGTCCGATAACCACCGGGATTTCATGTACGCCACCTTTGTATTCCCGGCCGCTGATAATAATGTTGTAGGTGTTCAGATCAATGCCAGAAAATATACCTCGGCGATTAGCTGGCAGGTTTTTGGCTGCAATATCCATACTGCCTGAAGTACCACCGCTCAAATCAACGACCGGTTTGCCCTCCTGATTGGCCTGATCGAGCGGGCGACCACTGTTTTGGGCTGACAGTGGGGCGGTTATGCAGCAGCAAATGACTGCCAGAATCATTGCCAGAGCGCTTGGTGTTGTACGTACGTTCATTATCTGTTTCCTGATTAATGTATGCCTGGTCAAAGGCTGATTATTCATGGTGATCATTTTAGTGGCTAATTCATTACAGAATCTAGCGCAGTTGGCGCCAGGCCTGTCGACCACAGTTAATATTGTCCAGGTTGGCCGTGGCTTCACTGATCACACCATCAGAAGTGGTGGTATACAGATAAATACGTTGACCGTCGCTACCACATCCACGTGCGCCGTTCAGCGGTGGTGGGAATGAGGGTACAGCAGTGATCGGGTCAGGTACACCATCCCCGTCTTCATCAACTTCACAGGCCTCTGGGTTACGTTCGCATAACGGTCTTGGGTCAAAAATAACGGCAGGAAGATTGGGAATACCTGACTGTGTTAAACCGATAACCACTTGGTCGGAACCAATATAGTCGTTTTCATCAAACTCGCCATCACCGTTAACGTCAAACGGTACCGGGTTATCTTCCTGACTGGGGTTGGGAATACCACCGGTATTGGCATCCAGTGCCATCAAAAAGCCTGTACCACCAGGCACACAAGGTGCCTCTGATGGAATCAATGTGACAAAGAAGATGACACCATTGCGCACCAGGACTTCCCGGATAACGCGTTCACCAGCAGCAGGCAAATCGACAAACCACCCGCGATCAGCAGGGTTACCATCATCGTTTAGCCAATCCGGAACATCCGAAGCGCCTTCATTGACAACCCGGAAGCTGCCGCTGGTACCAATTTGAATCTGGGCAAACTGACTGCGACTAAAGCCATTGCCACCCTCTGCATCAGAAATGCTCAAAGAGGCAGAACGATCCCAGACGGCGTATAAGCTTTGAGTGCCACCAATGGTTGGGTCAGCATCTTGGGCTTCGATATACTTGCCTGTACCGGCAACAACCAGTGCACCTTGAGAGTTGCCCAGTGGATGCGGTATGGCATTGGGTGCGGCAATAATCGGTTGTGGCAGGCCTTCAGTATTGGTGGCAGTGAATAAGGGCTGCCCGCCAAATGCAACATCCCAACTTGTGTTATCGCTGGAGGTGACATCGAATTTCCACAGATTGCCTTTGATGTCGCCGGTATAGATGTAATCGACACTGCCGTCACCATCAATATCGGCTAAACCTGGAGGGCCCATACCATTAGGCTCAGTTAGGGTTCCGCTACTGGTTTCTATTTTCACAAAATCGCCAGCACTGAAACCATCCAGTCCGTCTTCAATGAAGAGAATAAACAATACAGCGTCACCATCTGCTGAAACATTACCGTCGGCACTGGTGCTATTAAAACCATTGCCTAAAATCACTGCCCATTTGCCATTGTTCATACGCGCAATTTGTGGCGTACCATATACCAGACCGAGGTCTGAGTCATCGGCATCGGTGAATTCCCACAGAACATCACTGGCATTAAAGGTATCGGGGTCAGTAATATCCAGGGCATAGACAGCCTGACCGCCACTACGCAAGGCACCGGCCAATACACTGTGCCAGGCGCCGCCAAAGCGAACATCGCCATAAATGGGCGGGCCATCGACATAAAACTGATGGTTATACCCTGGATCGGTTAACTCATTCAGGTTTTCCATGACTGCGTTGGGAATATAGGTGAACAGCTCTGCCCCAGTATCCGCATTAAACGCATGCAGCATGCCGTCGTTGCCACCGATATAAATGGTTGGCGTGCGATTGCGGTTGGCAGTAAAAAAGCTTTGGTAATTCTGGAACGGGAAGAAAAACCGTGGTGCGCCAACAAACTGAGGATCAGAGTTAACCAGGTCGCCCAGTTTGTTGTCTCGCTCGCGGAACAGCGGTGTACCGACCAGGCCGGTCACATTAATGTCTTCGGGCTCAACACCGCGGATATGTTGTGCCCTGGCTTCACCCAGCAGCAGATCCACGACTGTATCGTCATTAGGGTCGGTTCCCAATTGTGTCTGCTGTGCTGTGGTCAGGTTGCCCCACAAAAATGTGGTTCCATTAAACTCATCAGGGTTGTAGGTGAATACCTTACGCGTGCCGGCGAAATAACTGTTGGGTTGCAGGTTAAGCAGCTCACCGGCATTCCAGGTTGGGTCGGTGTTCAATGAGCCATCATTGTTAATGTCAAAAGCCAGAAAATCACCATGCCAGTCGCCGCTGTTGAAAATCGCCTGATAGACCCGGCTCTCGGTACTGATAGAACCACCGTTACTGGAGCCGGAGGCCGCCGTACCGGTACGCGCTTCAATATTGCCGATGGCATCTACTAGCGCGTCAGAAATATTTTCAGGACGTTCTGCAGAAATAAACTGGCCGCGAGAGTTAAAAGCCGCATGCCATAAATCATCTACGCGACGCAGGTTGCCATTAATGGTTTCATCCCACCATTCGGTCGAGTCTTCCTGCAATTCGGGGTCAGGGAAACCGTCACCATCGATGTCGCGAAGGCTGCCGCGCAAACCAAAGGCAATGGTATACGTCACCATATGCTGATCGGTGTTGTTATCAAAAGCATCAACCGGGACATTGGGCGCCAGCCCTGGTGCCAGGTCAGTTTCATAGTAATGGTTGGCGACATCTGCCAGTGTGACGACATCAGCATCACCCTCGGTGGCACCATCACCATCACTGTCGCCGATGCTTGTAGAAGTTGGCGCGTCACCATTCCAGAAACCATCAGAAAACAGCACTGTAAAGTTTTTCTGACAGGACTCGACAATCGGGCTGTCAAAGTCATCATCCAAACCAGAGCTGTCGGTATCAAAGTATTCACCGGTGCGTTCCAGCCCCTGACGTAAAGGTGTACCTCTGCTGGTCCAAACATAATCCAGCAGACCTTCCAGCAATGCATCATTATGGGTTGAGAAGTCGGTAATATCGTCTGCAGGCATTTCCACAAACAGATCACCAAAATTATTAATCACGCTCAAACCATAACGTAGGCCGCTGATACGATCCAAAACGTCAGCCACTGCGCTTTTGGCAACAAAGGCGCGACGACGGGCATACTGGTACCAGTTGGCAATATTCTGGCGCAATGTCAAAACATTGGCCCCGGTATCGCTGATCGCATCAAGACAGGCCAGTATAGAAATAGGACTTTCGGTTCGTACCGGGCGTGCCGGGTCACCACCATCAGATTCGTAACTGCCCATTGTGCAGGTTATGCCAAACCCCGGGTTCATTGTGACCACGATATGGCTGTCCCATAAATCCACAATACCGTTTGGGGTATCGTTCATATCAATGGCTTCGGGAGATGGGTTATTGCCATTAAAACCCTTGTCGTCAATCCAGATGGCAAACTGAAAGCCGCCTAAATCCACAGTATCTGAAAAGCCTGTTGTGCCTGGCTGAGGGTTGGCGCGAGCCGCTGTAAAATTTGCATTGCTGAACCCGACCCATGGTTTGTATTCAACGGCCGGGTTAAAAAACATCAGATTCAAATCCGATGAAAAAAAGCGCCACTCATCGGGTAAAGGGTTATAGCCAGCATCCAGGCAGTTTCGTGCCGAAGCAGCGATACCATTGACGTCTGAATTAACATCCGGGCAACCCTGATCAAGGGTTTGGTCATTGGTGTTGGAATAGTACGAATAATTTTGCAGAAGGTTACCGATGGTTTCCGGGAAGCGCATCCGGTCACTGGCGGTAAACCCTGGGCAAATTTGTCCATTGGGGTTGACGGCATAACTACACGAAATAAAATGCCGGCCGGTCAACACTTCCCAGTCCATGGAACCGGAATCGTCCATCTCAATAAACACATTCGGCACTGAGTCGATACCGACGAATAGAGGAACTGATGGAATATTCAGCAACGCATGACTGGGCGAGCTGAAACCCGCAAAAAAAGTAATTGCTGCAGTGGACAGCAAGACATTTAATCGTTTAATTATAGACATGGTCATGCTCCAGGTTACTCGTAGCGTCGGGCAAAAGTGGATTCAACCACGGCAACATTGTTGGCCAGGCCACCAGTTGCTCTTGAGGTGATCCGGTAAAAATGAATACCGGTACCGCCAAAGCAACCAGAGAAGGAATCAGGCTTACAATAAACATGCTCAACGGTAATACGTGGATCGACCGACGTTTCAGATAAATCCGGTGCTTGACTAAAACCACCGTTAGCGGCAACGGCCGTACCGGTGGTTGGGTTGATTCCAAACTCCATGCCATTGGTTATCCACCATGCCTGACCACGGTTTGCCATATCCAGTGGATGCTGGCCGACTTGCCAGATCGGGTCTGCTGCGGTGCAGGTGCCACTAACACACCAAAAAGGCTGCAAGGAAGAATCATTCAGTGAGGCAAACCAGGACTCTACCCAGCGTGTTCCCGACTCCGCCGCTTCAAATGCACGGGTGGAGTCGCGGAAATTACCCGACATGCGTTCTTGCATCACGCCACTGCTGGAGGCGAATACGCCCAGCAAGGTTAATACCACCAGAATCATCAGGCCAAGGAACATGGCCGAACCGCGCTGCCTGCGCAATGGAGTCAGTGTATTCATATTACCAATTGCTCAATATTGAAATTAATCACTAAACAGCCCGCACCACATCATGGTTAGATGAGGTCGGGCTGTGCCTTACCAGTTAATCTCCAATGCCGGCATAGGTTGAATTGCTGGTGCGCGATACCGGATTTAACTGGTTGATTGGTAGAGGAGCTGACATGAGGCGGGCATACACAAGGGTTGTGCCGGCAAATAGAAAGCTCCAATAGCCAAACAGCACATCCATGTGGTTTTAACTGCATTTCACACGCTATAGATAGCGTGTTGGTCCGTTACTAGAATCAAAAATAATTTTGCAGTGAGCGTATATTGAATGGGTAGGGCAGTTGAATGCGAGTAACTTCCGACCAACGGTAAATATGGGTGACGAACGGTAGGTTTTTGCGCTAAGGCTATGATTTTAAGCAGATTCTATAAAATCAAAAGGTCAATCTGCACTGCAGTTAAGTGTGAAAGCCAGACAGGTAGTCCGGTTTTGTTGGTATGTTATATTTCGGTAATTGAGTTGCCTAACCGCCCCGACCGGCCCAGCAGAGTTGGTTATCTCCAGCTGAGGCGGTTTTTTGCCCCAGGCTGGTGAGTGTCAGTGTGCCGCAGGTATCATCAGTTTGACGCGCCTGGGGTACCGCCATCAAGGTATAACTCTGGCCAGCATTGGCAATGGCGGTTTGGATTTGGTAGCTGCCTCGGCTGCTGGCGAAATTAGCTACTGCAACATATTGGTTGGTAATGGTGTGTTGCCGTTGTTGAAAAGCAGCCTGTCGCAGTAGTTCATCGAGGGCATCGGTACGATTGGCACGCAAGGTATAGGCGGTATAACTGGGTATCGCAATGGCAACAATGATGGCCAATACGGCCATCACGATCACCAGTTCAATCATTGTTACACCCGCAGCTTTATGCCATTGACTGGCGGTATGCTTCATTCCTGTAATTCTCCATCAATCCATACAGCACGTACAACACCGGCACTGTCTACATGAAAGCGCACTGGTGTATTAGCACTAATAGCATACACGGGTTTGACCATCCTGCCGACAAAAGCCGGGATTTCATGCGCAGCACCTGGGTATTCTCGGCCACTGATAACAATACCTTGAGTGTCCAAATTGACGCCAGCAAATAAACCACGTCGGTTTGGTGACAGGCGGCTGGCGCTCATATCCAAAGTCCCTTCCTCTTTGTTGAGCTCAACCACTTTGTTGCTCGAGCGTTGGTTATCTTGTGCTTGCGCACTGAAGGTTACCCAACAACTGCTAAATAGGATGATTAGTAACATTATTCGTGGTGTCATGATGATCTCCTTATCGACTTGTTTGTTCATTGCAATCGCTTTGATGGTTATCAATTACCGCAATTGGCGCCATCCTTGGCGACCACAATTGATACCATTCAGGCTGGCAGTTGCCTCACTGATGGAACCATCAGAAGTGGTGGTATATAAATAAATACGCTGTCCGTCGCTGCCGCACCCACGCGCACCATTGAGCGGTGGCGGGAAGGAGGGCACAGCTGTGGCTGGGTCAGGGACACCATCACCATCTTCATCGACTTCACAAGCTTCAGGGTTACGTTCACACAATGGTCTTGGGTCAAAAATGACTGCTGGCAGATTGGGGATGCCATTTTGAACCAGGCCGATGGGCACTTGATCGGCACCGATTAAGTCACCTTCATCAAATTCACCGTCGCCATTGATATCAAATGGTACGGGGTTTTCTTGTTGGTCCGGGTTAGGTATGCCGCCGGTATTAGCATCTAGCGCCATTAAAAAACCACTGCCACCGGGTATACAAGGCTCCTCTGAAGGGATCAGCGTGACAAAGAACACGACACCACTGCGTACCAGAACCTCTCGAATTACACGTTCTCCCAGCTCTGGTAAATCCACAAACCAGCCACGATCGATCGGGTTGCCATCTTCATTCAACCATTGAGGAACATCGGAAGCGTTTTCATTGACCACCCGGAAAACACCAGTATTGGCCAACTGGATTTGTGCAAACTCGCTGCGACTAAAGCCATTTTCTCCTTCATCACGTTGCAAAGATGCATCTCTATCCCATACGGCATACAAGCTTTGAGTGCCGCTATTGTTGGGGTCTTTGTCTTCATTTTCGATATATTTACCGGTGCCTGTCAGAATCAGCGCGCCCTGGGAAATACCCAGTGGGTGTGCAATGGCTATTGGCGCAGAAAGAATAGGCTGGGTATCACCAGCACTGCTGGTGGCCGTGAATAATGGCTGCCCACCGAAAGCAACATCCCATGAGCTGGGGTCGCTGGAGGTGACATCAAACTTCCATAAATTGCCTTCCAAATCACCGGCATAGATGTAGTCGATACGACTATCACCATTCACATCTGCAACACCTGCCGGGCCTAATCCATTGGGGTTTGTCAGGCTGCCAACACCAGTTTCGATTTTGATGAAATCACTGGCCTCAAAACCGCCAATGCCGGCCTCAATAAATAAGATAAACAGTGCGGCATCACCGTCATCAGAAGCATTGCCATCGGCGACCGTGCTGTTGTAGCCGTTACCCATAATGACGGCCCATTGATTATTGTTCATTTTGGCAATTCTGGGTTTGGCAAAGGTCAAACCCAGATCAGCGTCATCTTCATCAGAAAATTCCCATAAAACCCGATCGGCTGCAGAAATATTGGGAGAAGGGTCGGTAACATCCAGAGCATATACGGCCTGACCGCCACTGCGTAAACCACCGGCTAACACGCTATGCCAGCTACCACCATAAAAAGCATCGCCATAGGCAGGTGAACCGTCGACATAGAAAGTATGTTGGTAATCAGGGTCGGTTAGCTCATTGAGCTTTTTGATTACTGCATTAGGAATATAGTTGAACAGCTCTTCACCGCTATCAGCATCAAATGCATGTAACATGCCATCATTGCCACCAACGTATAAAGCTGGTTTTCGACTGCGGTTATTGTTGAAAAACGTCTGATAATCATCAAAAGGGAAGAAAAACCTCGGCGCACCGACAAATTGCGGATCAGAATTAACCAAATCACCTAAACGGTTCTCACGTTCGCGGAAAGGCTGATCCGGATCATCAACACCGCGAATATGGCGCAAGCGTTCGTCACCTCGATCATCATCGATACCAAGGTTGGGATTGGTATTGAGTTGAGTTTGTTGAGTGCTGGTCAAATTGTCCCATTCAAATAAAACACCCGAATCGCTTTCTGGGTTATAGGTAACGATGACACGCTCACTTTCAAAATAATTCTCACCTCTTTCATTCAGTAATTCACCTGCATTCCAAACGGGTGATGTATCGATGCTGCCGTCGTTGTTAATGTTAAAAGCCAATAGGTCAGCATGCCAATCACCACTGTGAAAAATGGCCTGATAAATACGGCTTTCGGTGCTGATGGAGCCACCATTGGTAGAGCCTGAGGCAGCAGTACCGGTTCGTGCTTCAATATTGCCAATAGCATCGCTGAGAGCTTGTGAAATATCTTCAGGACGCTCGGCGGAAATAAACTGGCCACGAGAGTTAAAGGCCGCATGCCATAAATCGTCTACGCGGCGTAGATTAGAGCTGATGGATTCATCCCACCATTCCGTTGAGTCAATTTCAAGAGGCGGGTTGGGGAAGCCATCATCATCGGTATCCTGTAAGTTACCATTTAAACCAAATGCGATGGTATAGGTGACCATATGCTGATCATTATTGCGATCAAAAGTATCGATGGGGACATTGGGGTCCAGACCAGGCGCTAAATCGCGTTCGTAATACTCAAAGGCAACATCTGCCAAGGTGATAATGTCATTACCACTCTGAGTTGCCCCATCTCCATCCCGATCACCGATCGTCGATGACGGGTTGGCGCCGTTCCAAAAACCATCTGAAAACAACACACTAAAATTCTGCTGGCATGACTCAACAATAGGGCTGTCGAAATCATCATCTAAGCCTGAATTGTCGGTATCAAAATATTCGCCGGTGCGCTCTAGTCCGGTCCGTAGAGGTGTACCACTGGCGGTCCATACATAGTCCAATAATTCGTCACGCAAATCTTCGTTGTGACTAGTGAAATCGCTAACATCAGCAGCAGGGAATTGTACGAACAGGTTTTCATGATTATTGATGACGCTAAAACCATAACGCAGACCATCAATTTCATCTAAAACATTGACCACGGCAGCCTTGGCTACGTAGGAACGACGACGTGCATACTGATACCAGTTGGCAATGTTTTGCCGTAATCCCAGAATGCTCGCGCCTGTATCGCTAATTGCAGCCAGACATTCAGTGATGCCCATAGTGCTTTCAGTCCGTACCGGGCGTGCTGGGTCGCCGCCATTAGACTCGTAGCGGCCCATGGTGCAAGACAGGCCAAAACCAGAGTTTATGGTGACCACAATATGGCTGTCCCATAAATCAACTATGCCATTAGGACCATCGGTCATATCACTGAACAAAGGGTCAGGGCGGCCGCCAGAGAAACCATGGTCGTCTATCCATATCGCAAACTGGAACCCTCCTAAATCGGCGGTATCCGTAAAGCCTGTCGTACCTGGTTGGGGGTTGGAGCGAGCCGCAGTAAAGTCGGCGTTACTGAATCCGACCCATGGTTTATATTCAACAGCCGGATTAAAAAACATCAGATTTAAATCCGATGAGAAAAAACGCCACTCATCGGGCAGAGGGTCATACCCCGCTGTTAGACAATTGCGAATAGAGGCATTGGCACCATTTTGGAAGTCATTAATATCCGGGCATGAATGATCATAGGCATGGTCAGGCACATCCGAGTAGTAGTAATAGTCCTGCAAAAAATTACCGATGGTTTGCGGAAAACGCATGATGTCACTGGTGGTAAAACCGGCACAGGTCTGACCATTGGGGTTCACTGCATAGCTACAGGAGATGAAATGCCGTCCAGCCAGAACTTCCCAATCCATTGAGCCGGAATCATCCAGCTCAATAAAAACATTGGGTACTGTATCCACACCGACAAACAGTGGTACGTCAGGCAGGTCTAAGGTGTCGGAATAAGAGGGTGAGCTCATTCCGGCGATAAAAGTAACACTGGTAATGATTGTCAGTGTTTTGAGTTGCTCGATCAATCCTTTGATGCGCATTAGAGGCTCCTTGCTTACTCGTAGCGGCGGGCGAAAGTGGATTCAACGATGGCAACATTGTTATCCAGGCCGCCGGTTGCCCGTGAGGTAATTCGATAGAACTGAATGGCGTTACCACCAGGACAATCTGCCAGGGTGTCGCCACGACAATAAACGTGCTCGATCACCATCCTGGGATCGGAAGCAATTTCTGATAAGTCAGGGGACTGACTAACGCCGGCGTTGGTGGTCTCAAATAGACCGGTTCCGGGGTTGATGCCAAACTCCATGGCATTGCTGTCCCACCATACTTGGTCGCGATTGGCTATATCGTTGGGGTGCTGGCCGACTTGCCAGACGGTGTCATTGGTCGTGCAACTGCCCGATTCACACCAGAAAGGTTGTTGGCTTGGGTCAGTAATAGAAGCAAACCATGCTTCGATCCACCGTGTGCCCGATTCTGCTGACTCAAAAGCCCGGGTAGAGTCACGGAAATTACCAGCCATGCGTTCTTGCATAATGCCGCTGCTGGACGCAAACACGCCCAGTAAAGTCAGTACAATTAAAATCATCAGGCCAAGAAACATGGCCGAGCCGCGTTGAGTATTCACGATAATCCTCCCTGGATTCGCAGGTAATGCGTTCATAAAATCCACTCCCTGGATTTGCAGTTGTTGGTTAAAAGGTTACAAAGTCTGGTTTCTCAAGTTAACGTTTAGCACGACAGGCCGACGCAATCTGCGTTCTGCTGTCGGGTCAAATGATGTGCCAATTAAATCAATGGTTTGAGCGTCTTCTGGTAGTGTTCCCAATGCTTCGGAAGTCAAAATCAGCCCAATACGTATGGCAACAATATTGCCAGGAGCAGCCCAATTATTGGCCAATACATAGCGGTCTGCACTGGTGTCATTGTTTAGGTCTTCGCCGTATTGGAATTGCAAGGTCTCAACATTGTTCAAAATCGGCTGATTGGCAACGACAACCGGTGGGTTAATGTTTAGAGCAGGTGCGCCATATGCGCAGCTGTATTCCAGTTCATTATCAACAGCATCATGGCTGAAGGTGATTTGCTTATGCCAGGTGGCAGGTGCTCCAGCGGCAGTCAGTGTTGCATTCGCGTTATCGAAACAGTCACGGTCGGTGAAAATATTGACCCGAACTGCGTCAGAAGCCGTCCCGCCGCCATCACTGGTGCCTGTAACATCAATCGGTGGAGGCAGGTTATTGCCCAGTACGGATGGAAAAGTAAACCCTAAATCAACCGCTGTTGATTCGTGTTCAGCGAAAGGGAATCGACCAGCATCGCGCAAGTGCCGACCCATAAAACTATTCGCGAAGCGGCTGTTCTCCTGGACACGTGCGAGGCTCTCCTGCAGGCTATAACTGGCGCGTACACTGGAAAATATTTGTACCAGGCCAATCAACAGGAAAGCAGTGATTGCCAGCGCAACCATTAGCTCAACAACGCTGAAACCGAAGGGTTTCAGCGAGTTCGAGTGCAATAATGATGAATAGCGGTGCTTCATTATGGGTACACCGCAATGCCAAAGGCCTGCCATTGGTTATTGACATCATCGGCATTGGTGGTGCTGGAAAAACCGGCGGTCTCGCGCCAGAAAACTTTAACCACGGTATTGCCATTGCCGCTGCATTGAGGAGCGCCCGGGTTGCCATCGTCTAGCTGACCATCATCAACACAGACCACGCCACCACCTTCCGGCAATGTGTTAGCCAGTTCTGCCTGCCAGCGAGCTAAATCATCTTGGGCCATTTGCTGAGCAGTGCAGGTGGTTGCACCGCTACCATCTGAACACCCGCCCAAAACACCTGCGGTACCAGCAACATTCGCAAATGTACCGCTTTCATAAGCCGACAAATTGGCACGAATGCGATCGGCCATGCTCTGTGCAGCCATGGCCGCAACAGCACGGTTATTGGCGTTATAGCTGTTTTGAACGTTGGCTACCTGTAATAGGCCCAATGCGGTAAGGCCAATCGACATGATCACCACGGCGACCATCACCTCCAGCAGGGAATATCCTTTATTTTTATAATGATTGTGCATTGTTATTCTCATGGATGAATTTCTATTGATTCAACCTGACCTAGATTGCTCACGGTAAGCTGTCTGGAAATGGGAAGGCTAGGGTGCGAAAGTAGAATATTACCACCCACAGCAGTTGATAAAATACCTGTCGCGTTAAAGCTTAAGCCTGCGTCAAAACCTGCGATATCGACACTGGTGGTACCGGCACCACTACTGACCGCAACAATGTCTTCGCCTGCGTTAAGCGCGCCATTGGCATTGTTGTCAGCGAATACAATCCAGCCGCTTTCCCAGTCACCATTATCGCAACCTGCGCCATCACTGCTGGGGCAAAGGGTTACAGTGCTGGAGCGCGATATGGCCTCTGCACGTGCCTGACTGATGCCAGTGATTAATTCGTTGGTACTGCCAATCAAGTCGTTACGGGCAAAAAATTGAGATAAGCTGGGTAAGGCCAGTGCAGCGATAACCGCGATAATTGCGATAGCAATCATCATTTCCACGATGGTGAACCCCGAGCTAATTATGCTAACGGGTTGGGCTTTTTGCCGTATTTTCATATCATTATCCTCAGCGATCAATCGATGCTGGTGCTAGTAACTTCCGACCAGCGGTAACTATACCTGATGAACGGTGTAAATTTTTTGATAAATGTCTGATTTCAAGCAGAATTGTAGCGTAATTGGTGCCGGTGTTATTGGTTTAATGACTGCCTGGCTATTGTGTAAGCGCGGTTATAAGGTCACTGTATATGATCAAGCAGAGGCGTTCTCGGGTTCATCCTGGGCAGGCGGTGGTATTATCAGCCCCGTACCGCCGTGGGGGTACCCATCTGCAGTAAACGAGTTGGTTATAAACAGCTTATCCATGTACCCCTCGATGCTTGCCGAACTGCAGCAGATCAGCGGTGTGGATTCAGAATTTATCAATAATGGTTTACTGTATTTGGGGCCATTTGACGCCAGTAGCGATCAGTGGCGAAAAACGCACGCGAACGCTATTGAGGTTGGTCAGCTTTGTGATTGGTTACCCGATTCACCTGGGTTGCCGGTTTGGTGGTTTAGAAATGTTGCACAGGTGCGTAACCCTCGGTTGGGGCAGGCGCTATTGAAGGCGGTTACCAAACAGGGAGTTTGCGTGTACCAACATTCACCAGTCCGGCGTTTATTGATCCAAAATCAGCGTGTTACGGCTTTCCAGCTAGACAGTGGTGAGCAGATAAATTGTGATCAGGTCATACTGGCAGCAGGCGCCTGGAGCGACACTATTTTAGCCAATAGCGATTTACCAACACTGGGAGTTAGACCATTGCGCGGCCAGATGCTGCTATGGAAGGGGGCTCCAGGTTTGCTGGCACATATGGTGACCGGTGGTGGTAAATACCTTAT
This sequence comes from Wenzhouxiangellaceae bacterium, assembly GCA_965230265.1. GTDB lineage: Bacteria > Pseudomonadota > Gammaproteobacteria > Xanthomonadales > Wenzhouxiangellaceae > JAJFKX01. Next base: position 1,005,920 of record OZ245999.1, read on the forward strand.
CCCACGGCGGGATGGGCATATTCTTGGTGGTAGTACAGTCGAGGATGCCGGTTTTGATGAGACTTGTACTGACACCGCACAGAGTGAAATTCAAGCGGCTTGCCAAACCATGTTTCCAGCTATTGCCCAGCTACCATTGGTGCAAAAATGGTCTGGTTTACGTCCAGCCATTGATCGTGAAGTTCCTGTTATCGGGCCGATGCCGGGTATTAGAGGGTTGTGGTTAAATACCGGGCATTTCAGAAATGGACTGGGTATGGCGCCTGCTTCAGCGCAGCTACTCTGTGATCAACTGTCCGGTGACACCCCAAGCATTGATGGACAGCCTTATTTTGCAGCCAATCTATAAATAAGCAAACAGGTATACCGGGTAATCGGCTCGCCCAGCTTGGTAAAAAACAGTATACTGCGCGCCCAGGGTTTATCCGGTTCTGCCAAGTGTCTAGAGGCAGGCCAAAAATCTGCGATGCCGGCATAGCTCAGTTGGTAGAGCAACGCATTCGTAATGCGTAGGTCGGGTGTTCGAGTCACCCTGCCGGCACCAATTAAATAAACACTTGCGTTTGTTTTTTTAAACTTAGTTTATTTGCCTGCGTGACTTCTAATTAAAACCACAGCACAGTTTGCGTGTTATTGGCATTAATGACGGCGTAACTTAACGCGGTCTTACTTGCTGGTGACTAAGTCACATTGAATGGCATTTGTGATCTCTTCAATATCTCGGTATTTACGGATTGCATGATGTAGTGCACGCATACATGGTTATCAGGTATGACGGCAATTATTTTGCAGACGCATAATCTGACCAAGACCTACCAGAGCGGTGAGGTTCAGGTTCATGCTTTGCGGGGCGTGGATTTAACCCTTTATCAAAGTGAACTGGTGGTGTTGTTAGGTACATCGGGTTCGGGCAAATCAACGCTGCTTAATATTCTTGGCGGGCTTGATACCCCGACCAGTGGTTCAGTGATGTTCCGTCAGCACGAATTAACGCATTCAGACATGCCAGCGCTGACCAGTTATCGGCGCGACCACGTTAGCTTTGTGTTTCAGTTTTATAACTTGATTCCTAGTTTAACCGCACGTGAAAATGTTGCTTTGGTGACCGAAATTGCCCCAGATCCTATGCAGCCAGAGGATGCTTTGGCTATGGTGGGCTTGGAACAACGGATGGACCATTTTCCTGCACAGTTATCAGGTGGCGAACAACAAAGAGTAGCCATCGCCCGGGCCATTGCGAAACAGCCGGAAATCTTATTATGTGACGAGCCTACTGGTGCACTGGACAGTGAAACTGGTGTTTTAGTACTGCAAGCCATTGAACAAATCAACCGGGAGTTGGGGACCACAACGGCTGTTATTACCCACAATACTGTTATTGGTGGCATGGCGGATCGGATTTTATACATCGGTGATGGCTGCATTACTCATGTGGAACGCAATGCCCAACGGTGTTTGCCGCATCAGTTGGCCTGGTGAGTGATGCGTGCGCTAAGCCGCAAGTTATTGCGTGATTTATGGTACTTGCGGGGCCAGGTGCTGGCTATTGGTGCGGTGATTGCATCTGGTGTGGCAGTGCTGGTAATGTCGTTGTCGACGCTTGAAGCATTGCGCGAAACCAGCACAGCCTATTATCAACGCTATCAATTCGCTGAGGTGTTTGCCAGCGTTAAAAGGGCACCGGAGAAGCTAGCCAACCGCGTCCAGAATATTACCGGTGTGCATACAGTAGAAACCCGCATCGTTCACTATGCGACATTGGATGTTGAAGGTTTTGCTGAGCCTGTCATGGGGCAGTTGGTCTCGATACCGGATGATCGCGAACCTGCCCTAAATAAACTGGCATTGCGTGCCGGGCGCTGGATTACCCCCTCACACCACGATGAAGTGATACTGCATGAAGCATTTGCAACAGCTCACGGCTTACAGCCTGGAGATGAGTTACGGGCAGTTTTAAACGGTCACCAACGTAGGCTTCGAGTCACTGGCATCGCATTATCACCGGAATTTATTTATAACCTGGGACCTGGCGCTCTGTTACCCGATGAGCTGCGTTTTGGTGTGATCTGGATGAGCCGTTCAGCCTTGGCCGCAGCCTTTGACCTGGAAGGCGCCTTCAATGAAATCAGCCTTACACTGCTGCCTGGGGTGAAGGCAGAGCAGGTTACTCAGCCACTGGATGATTTGCTCGATGATTATGGTGGCAATGGTGCGATGGCACGCGCCGATCAGATCTCCAACTGGTTTGTCATGAATGAGATCAAGCAACAGGCAACCATGTCAGTGATTTTGCCCGGTATTTTTCTACTGATCGCTGCGTTTTTGACCAATATGGTGCTGGCGAGATTGATATCCATAGAACGCAGCCAGATCGGCCTGTTAAAAGCATTTGGCTACCACAATAGTGAAGTTGCCTTACATTATGCGCTGCTGGTAACAGCGATAGCCACGGTAGGCATGGTGATCGGCTTTTTATTGGGGGCATGGTTGGGGCGCCTAAACACGCAAATTTATGCGGACCTTTTCAGATTTCCGTTATTGCTGTATCGACCCAGCATGATAGCGTTTGCACTGGCCGGTGGATTGAGCCTGGTGGCGTCACTGGCAGGCGCCGCCGGCGCGGTAAAGCATGCCGTGACGTTAACGCCAGCGCAGGCAATGGTGCCACCGTCACCAGCTGTTTTCCAACGCAGCCGCTGGGCGAACCATCGCATGGTGCGCTGGATCGATCAACCAACACGCATCATGCTACGTGACATTGCCCGTTGGCCATTGCGTTCCGGGTTGACCAGTGTGGGCATTGCCTCGGCCGTGGCCTTATTGGTGTTGGCTTTGCAGTGGGAAGATTCATTGGATTATCTTGCTCAAAGCTATTTCTTTAACGCCCAGCACCAGCACGTCAGCATTGGTTTGTCAGAGCCGCAGGCAAGTAGTATCACCCATGAATTCGCTCACATGCCAGGTGTTTTGGCCACTGAGCCAGCGCGCCTGATCAGTGCAGATCTGAGTGTCGGGCCGGTCACCCATCGCGGCGCCATCTACGGCATCAGTGGCAATGCACAGCTTCAGCCTGCTTATGATGAGCGCCAACATAAAAACCTTGACATACCAAAAAGTGGACTGGTTTTAAGTACAAACCTGGCAGAAAAATTAAAGGTTAGCGCTGGTGAGTTTGTCTGGGTCAAACTGCGCGAGGGCCGCAGGCCACTGGTGCAATTACCAGTTACCGGATTGTTGGAAACCTATCTTGGTATGCCCGCGTATATGCACATTGATGCCTTGCATCAACTGCTCCGAGAGCGCCGCAGTACGAACCATGTCAGTTTATTGATTGATACCCAATACAGCGCACAGTTTTACCGCCAGGTTAAAGGCTTGCCAAGCATATCAGCAGTGATGTTGCGCCAGGCAGCTATTGATGCGTTTTACAGCAAAGTCGTAGAGCATTTAATGATCTTTATTTCGATGTTTTCCATTCTGGCCTGTGCGCTTGGCTTTGGCGTAGCTTACAACAGTACACGTATCGCTTTATCTGAGCGCGGGCGCGAACTGGCCACACTGCGGGTGCTGGGTTTTCGCAGTGCTGAAATTGCCTACATTCTGCTTGGTGAAATTGTATTGCTTAGCATCATCGCATTGCCGTTTGGCTGTTTGTTTGGCTATGGACTGGTGAATCTAATGACCGCAGCCTTCAACACGGAGTTGTTCCGTATACCTTTGGTGGTTGAACCATCAACCTATGGTGGGGCAATGCTGATCACGCTGCTGGCGATTGCTGTTTCAGCGTTGATCGTGCTGCGCAGAATAAAACGTCTCGATTTAATCAAAGTATTAAAAACCCGTGAGTAAATTATGACTGCAAACTGGAAGCGAATGACTATCTGGGCAACGATTGCAATAGTACTGCTGTGTATGCTGCTGGTTGCCTTTCTGCCACGTGCTATTAGGGTTGATTTGGTCATGTTGGAGCCTGACACGATGACCGTGACTGTCGATACCGAAGGCAAAACCCGCATTCACGATGTTTATATGCTTTCAGCGCCGGTTTCCGGCCGGGTCTTAAGGATCGATGCGCACACGGGTGATCAGGTCACCGCCAACACCACTGTACTGGCCAAAATAGAACCTGCTGACCCGACATTTCTCGATTTGCGCAGCGAGGCGCAATCCCAGGCAGCGATACAAACTGCCGAGTCAGCGCTGGATCAGGCACGGGCATTGGTGGAACAGGCAGAAGCTGAATTGGACTATGCCGGTGCGGAAGTGCGCCGGGCACGTGAGCTGATCGCTGACGGCACCATAGCGCAACGTGCATTGGATGATGCTGAGCGCCTCTACAGAACCCGCAATGCCGGACTGGGAACAGCCCGCGCCGGGTTACAGATGCGCATGTTTGAATTGGAGCAGGCTCGGGCAGCTTTATTGTCACCTATACAAACGCAAGGGCAACATGGACAATGTGAATGTGTACCAATAACTGCCCCGGTCAACGGGCGGATATTACAGATTATTAATTTCAGTGAGCGTGTCGTCAGCGCTGGTGATCCACTGATGGAGATTGGCGACCCTGAAGAGATGGAAGTGTTCGCTGACTTCCTGTCTACCGATGCCGTCCGCATCCAGGCTGGCCAGGCAGTCGTTATGACCGGCTGGGGAGGCGATCAGGCACTGCATGGGCGGGTACGCTATGTTGAGCCCTTCGGTTTTACCAAAGTGTCTGCGTTGGGTATCGAAGAGCAACGGGTTAACGTCATTATTGATTTTGTCAGTAGCAACCAGAACCGGACTAGACTCGGACATGGTTATCAGGTCGATGTCAGTGTGATCATATGGGAGCAAAATGACATTCTCACAGTGCCGTTGACAGCATTGTTTCGTGACCACCAGCACTGGGCCGTATTTGTTATGCAAGATGGCAGGGCCAGTCTGCAGCAGGTAGAACTGGGGCAACGCAATGGTGTTGTTGCTGAGGTGGTCTCCGGGCTGATTGCCGGTCAGCAGATTGTTTTGCACCCGAGCAATCGCATTGTTGATGGCGTGCGCATCACTGCGCGTAGTTAGCCTTCACCCTTTGCGCAGTTGGTTTATTTCCCTGCATCCTGCACGACCGGTTAATTGCACTGGCAGGCTTTACGAAATATCCGGATTAAATATTTGACCGATCAACAATGGAATCAAACTCGCACCGACAATCACCCCCCAGGTCGTCAAGTCAGGTGTGCTTAATACCAGTGTTGCTGCCAATAGCGGCGAATAGATGGCCATGCCCAGCAAACCGGCGGATATAACCAACGCGATCCAGATATAAGGATTGCGCACGATATGGTTATTTTTAATACTGCCTTTGTGGCCACTCATATTGAATACATGCCACATTTGTGCAAATGCCAAAGTCAGAAAGGCAACCGTGGTTGGATAGTATTGCTGTTTGTCCGGTTGCTGCAGTGCCCACAAAAAAGCGATCAACACAGAGACGGTAATGATGCTGCCATACAGCAAGATTTTCAGCCAATGCCGCCGCCCGATAATGGGGCTTTGGGGTGAGCGCGGTGGACGTTTTAGTACCTGCTCATCACTTTCCCCAGCGCCCAGTGCCAATGCTGGAAATACATCGGTGACCAAATTTAAAAACAGGATCTGTAATGGTAACAGTGGCAATGGCAATCCACTGATGACACCCAGGGTAACCAATAAAATCTCACTGATATTACAAGACAGTAAATACACGACAAATTGCCGGATATTGGAAAAAATGGTTCGCCCTTGGGCAATCGCTGCTGTGATCGAACCAAAGGCATCATCTTTTAGAATCATGTCGGATGCCTGCTTGGCCACCTCGGTCCCACGCACTCCCATGCTGATACCAATATCGGCTTTTTGTAAAGCCGGTGCATCATTAACGCCATCGCCGGTCATTGCTACAATCTGTCCGGCATGCTGATACAGTGAAATCAGGTCAAGCTTTTGTTGTGGATTGATACGGGCAAACACATCTGTATCCAGCAGTGCCTGTCTTTGGACTGTATTTAACTGCTCAGCAGGCTTTACCTTGGTACCTTCTATGGCTTGTTGATTGTGCGCTTGAGATATGCCCACCGCAGCGGCAATACTGGCTGCGGTCACCGCATTATCACCGGTCACCATTACCACATTAATACCAGCCTGTTGAGCCTTTTCGATTTCTGCACGTGCGTCCAGCCGCGGAGGGTCCTGTAGACCGACCAGGCCCAGAAATACCAACTCGTGGCTGTCTACAGATGCAATATCCTCGCCGCTTTTTTCCGCCAGGGCCAGAACCCGTAAGCCATTGGCAGCCAATTCACTGGTTTTGTCCAACCAAAAGTTTCTTTGACTGTCACTCAACATTGCTTCGCCATCATCACTGGCCAATTGTTCAGCTTGTGCGAGAATCACTTCAGGAGCGCCCTTAACGGCAGCAATCACTTTTTCTCCACATTGATGATAAGTAATCATCATGCGGGTATCCGGATCAAAAGGCTGCTCGCCGACTTTGTGTTGATCAGGCAACGGTATATCGGCATGCATCACAGCGGCTAACAGCGCCTGTTCCATCGGGTCACCACTGCTGTCATTGACATGCTCATCAGTAGCCAGTGTGGCATTGTTGCACCAGGCACAGACCCGCAGTGCCCTGATGATGGCAGCGCTGCTGCCTGGCGGACTATCTATCCGACCTGCACTAAACCGTACCTCGCCCTGAGGCAATAATAAATCAGTCACCGTCATGCGGTTCTGGGTCAAGGTGCCGGTTTTATCCGTAAAGATAGTGGTTACCGAGCCTAGGGTTTCCACTGCTGATAAGTGTTTGATCAGTGCATTGCGGCGTGCCAGCCGCCACATACCGCGTGCCAAAGCGAAAGTAGCAACAATGGGCAGGCTTTCTGGAATCGCTGCAACGGCAAGGGCGATGCCAGTCTTAATCATTAATATAGGTTCACGGGCACCGGCGATACCAATTAAGGTAATAATGGTAGCCAGACACAAGGTTACGCCGATCAGTTGCTGGGATAAGTGCTTGAGGCGCTTATCCAGCGGCGTCATCTCCGGAGCGGCTTCACTGGTCAGGCTGGATATCCTGCCTAATTCACTGTGCATGCCAGTGGCAACGGCCACACCAGTCGCTGATCCGCGCAGCACTGTGGTTCCCTTAAAAGCCATATTGTTGCGGGTATACAGTGGTGCTGGCTCAATTAAGGCATCGGCTTGTTTATTGACCGGGGTCGACTCACCGGTCAGCAATGATTCATCGCATTGTAATTGTGTCGCTTGCAGTATCCGCAAATCAGCGGTGACGGCGTCTCCTGCGTTCAGTAACACGATGTCACCCGGAACAATTTGTTCCGCCGCTATCACTTTATTATGACCGTCCCGCCGAGTAAGCGTGAGAGTGGTGCCCAAGTGGCGCAGCGCTTCAATTGAGCGAATGGCTTTGCGTTCGGTATAAAAGCCGATAACGGTATTAAGTGCAATGACAATGACAATGGCAATGCCTTCGGCCAAGTCTTGAAACGCAAAAGAAAGAGCGGCGGCGCTTAACAATAGCACCGTCAACAAACTGCGTAACTGATCCAACAACATCAGCCAGCTGCTTTTATGGCCACCGCGATTGATTATGTTCAAGCCATAGTGCTTTTGCCGGTATTCAATATCGTCCGAGCTGAGTCCAGCGTCTATTTCCACGTTGAGCTTGCTCAAGATCAGCTTGCTTTCAAGTCCATAAGCATTATCAAGCACATTGTTTTTTTGGCCTGAATAAGAATGGGCTGCAGACGATGTTGGCATGGGTGTTTGCTGAATTTATTGAAATCAATCTACATAATTGGATTACCAGTTTAATAGTAATAAGCTTTGAACTGCATACGGGTATCTACTGATAGCTTTATCCTGCTAAATAAATTCTAATGCTTAGATGTATTGGTGTTTTTAATTATAAGGTGCTAGCAACGTATAGAAATATTTATATAAAAATTGTTAACTTTATGCTCAAAAATAATAATTGTTTTGGTTGTGATCGCCTGGGAATAATGGCTCAATTATGAAATTAACCTTCCTTGGTGCAGCTCAAACAGTGACTGGTTCAAGGTTTCTACTAGAAACCAATGGTCAAAAAATCCTCGTAGACTGTGGGCTGTTCCAAGGTCTAAAAAAACTCCGTGAATTGAATTGGAGAGCATTACCAGTAGTGCCAGCGTCTATTGACGCGGTGATTTTGACACATGCGCATATTGATCACAGTGGCTATTTGCCACTGCTGGTGAAAAATGGTTTTAAAGGCAAGGTTTTTTGCACCACAGCCAGTGCAGAATTATGTGCCATTTTGCTGCCTGATAGCGGCTATTTGCATGAGGAAGATGCTGCTCGAGCGAATCGCTATGGGTATACCCGACATCGCCCAGCATTGCCGCTTTATACTCAACAAGATGCTGTTAAGTCACTACAGCAATTTGTACCACTGGATTTCAATAAGCTTCATGCTTTAAAGCAAGGCATCAAATTTGAATTCACCCCGGCAGGGCATATCCTGGGGGCTGCATGTGTGCATATTTATGCCAATAACTGGCATCTGGTGTTTTCTGGTGATCTAGGGCGCCCTAATGACCCAGTAGTGCAGCCACCAGCCAGAGTAGCAAACGCTGATTACCTGATTTTAGAATCAACCTATGGTAATAGACGTCACGCTCAGGATGACCCGTTGGACATACTGGAAGCTGTTATTAGGAAAACCGTTGCTCGCAGCGGTAAATTGCTAATTCCTGCCTTTGCTGTTGGTCGGGCACAAAGCCTGCTGTATTACATCAATCAACTTAAACGGCAGCAACGTATTCCCAATCTGCTGGTCTATCTGGACAGCCCAATGGCTATCAGTGTCACCGAGCTGCTGCAGCGGCATTGCGACCGACAACACCTGTCGATGGATGACTGCAAGGCCATTACTGACGGTGTGATCTATACACGCAAGTCAGAAGATTCTAAAGCCATTTACTTGAAACACCTGCAAAATAATCAGCCTGTTATCATTATTTCTGCCAGCGGCATGCTAACTGGTGGCCGGGTACTGCATCATTTAAAAAACTATATTATTGACCCACGCAACACCATATTACTGGTAGGTTTTCAGGCGCCCGGTACCCGTGGCTCTCGATTGCTGAACGGTGAAACTGATATCAAAATCCATGGCAAGCTGTACCCTGTGAATGCAGAGATTGTTGCTATGGATAATATGTCGGCTCATGCTGATTATCTGGAAATTGTTGATTGGCTGGAACAGTTTCAACGGCCGCCAATCAAAACGTTTCTGGTTCACGGTGAGTATGAAGCCATCTCATCACTAAAATTCAAAATTGAAGAGAAATTGCAATGGGACGCTATTATTCCAAACTACATGGAAGTTATAGAGCTCGACTAACTATGCATCATCAATACCGGTATAGATGCTTTCTCCAGCATATATTGTGATGTCCCGCCAAACACCAATTCGCGCCAGCGCCGACGACTGTATGCACCCATCAATAACACATCCGATTGTGATTCCTGGAAAGCATCAATCAGTTCTTTTTCAGTGTTCTTTCCTGGCTTTTTAATAACATTGGATTTGATTCCCCAGCTGGTTAGATATGCACGCAGCTGACTGGCTTTGGGACCCAGTTGGTTTTCGCGGCCACAGACGGTGATGTTAACGCGTTCGGCAGCTTTTAATAAGTGCAGGTTGCTGGCGACTGCGCGTGCTGCTTCTGCGCTTTGGTTCCAGGCAATCAAAACTCGTTTGCCAATCGTTTTTATTTTTCTCTGTGGCAATATCAGCACTGGACGCCCGCTGGCCATTACAGCTGATAACATAAATAATCTGGCGATATCAGCTTTTTTGCTGGCAGGTCGTGTCACAACGATTAAATCATTAACCGGACCGACGATCCGCATTATCTTGTCGGGCGAACCGAACTGCTCCTGCCAAACAGCGCATGCAGAAGAGGTAAGGCGTTTGCGCATAGTGTAGTCCTTGGCCAAAACCAAGTGATTAAACAGTTTTTTTGCTGCGGTTGATGATTTTATATTTGACCGGCTTTGCCAAGTTTTGCCCAACAATGAATGATCAGTAGTGAAGTATTCAGCACTAAAGCTGGATGACAGGCTTTTATCTGAATCACGATGGGCCAGGATATGACAGCCAATAACACTGGCATTTAAGCGTTTACCCAAATCTAACGAGACATTCAGAGCATGAGTGCATTCTGGGCGGTCTGCTACAGGTACGAGAATAGTTGGCATTAGCGATCACTTTGTTGATTATGGTTATTGTCAGTGTAGTGAAATGATCTCTGCGGAATAATTAGTTCTTTTACATAACTGGTATGTGGCAATTACGTATTGCTCAAAGCAGCATATAACAACTACTGTATCAATGATCTAAATTGACGGAGAACGATCATGTCGATAAACAATGCCTATGTTCGCCGTTACCAATACGAACTGTTCTCACCAAACCATAAAGACCCCAATAAACCCAGTGCAGCTATTTATCTGTATGGTGATCGCAACAAACTGCAGGCCTGTCTTTTCTTTTCAGATCATAGTGATGATAAGCCTCCGGTTCAAGATGGTGATCGGGTAATTGCAAATTTACCCAATGCTGATTTTGAACGCCTGGTTGATATGCTAAGAAATGAAAAGCCAGTTATTTTTTGTTGGGACAGTGTGGCTCAGAGGCTTCGTATTACTACCGGTAACGAACCTGTCGGCGAAGAGGAGTTGAAACGCCTGTTTTCTTTTTTATATATATAAGAAGTTGTGATTAAAAGGTAATTTGCATGTCATTGATACCAGAAAAAAACCTGTTGATTCTGGCCATGAACAGCCGGCAGGCATGTTTCTATAAACAACCAAAGCGGTTTGCTGAACTGCACTCGCTGTGCGAGATTAAGCCTGAGGTGATTGTCAAACATAATATCGACATCGATGCAGACCGCCAGGGTAGAAGCTTTGACCGTTACGGTGCAGGCAGACATGCAATGCAACCTGCGACTGATAGTATTGAACATCATCACATGGTGTTCATCAGACAGGCCTTGCAAAAAATGCAGCAGTTGTACATTGACAGTCAATGCGAGGCGTTATTAATTATCGCTGGCCCGAAGCTTGTTGGCTATATTCGAAAACAAATGGATCATCATAAGCAACCTGAAAAAATTGATTATATTGTTCGTAATCCAGCAGGCCTTTCTGCCGATGAGTTACAAGCAATAATCACTGAATATGAGGGTATCCAACGGTTAAGTAACTGAATGATACGATACTGATCACACTGTCATAGCACCATCATTTTGGTCGGTGTTGAGCTGTTTTGGGTACTAAGCGCTACGCCGTTCAAGTGGCAATGTAGATAGTGTTTGACCTCAGCACGCAAATGGGCGCCGCGAAGCGTTTTAAAATGAGTGGTTTGGATGATAGTCTGGTCGGTGCGGCTCTGGCTGTTAAGTTAATCGGCGAGTGATATGGCCTGCATTGATAAGGTGGTTTGATGGTTTTTAATGAGCCCATGCAGAGCCAGGTTTTATTGTTCCTGCTGAGCTGCGCATTGATAGCATAACTCGGCGTAAGGGTAGGCATCTAAGCGCTGATAGGCGATCTCGATACCACAGGCATTGCATTGACCATAACTGCTTTCGGTCATGCGCTGGATTGCTTGGTTAACCTTATCCAATTCTGTGGCTGCTTCGTGACTCAAAAAGTCCAAAACTTCTTGGTTTTCCAGCTCTATAGCCTGTTCGCTGGAATTGGCCGGTAATGGCTGGCGTTGAGTGCGATTAATTTGCTCCATACGCAAATCCAATTCGGCTTTTTTCTGCATCAGTTTTGTGTGTAGCATCTGTATTTGTTTGGTGGTCATTTGTTGTATTGGTCTATTCATTTTAATCCTTGCTATGGGTGTTGGAATTAAGCCCGTGGCGGGCTTAATTCGCGTGTCGATGCATTTGCCGTTAATTAACCTTAACGGCTATGTTTTTAGATCTGTTGGGTGTGGTTTTGGGTAGGTTTATACTCAGCACACCATTTTTATTGGTGGCTTTAATCGCCTCTGGTTTGACGTTTTTGGGTAATGTGAAACTACGGCAAAAGTGCCCATAAAAACTTTCGACTCGATGTGGCGTTTCACTGTCTTGTTCAAGGTTATAGTTGCGCTCACCTTGGATCGTCAGGACATTGTCATCCAACGACACGGATATGTCTTTGGTCTCAACCCCAGGTAAATCTGCCTTAACGATATACTCTTTATCGGTTTCGGAGATATCCGCACTGGGTGTCCACTCCATGGTCTGAAGCAGCCTGCTATCATCGTGCAGTGAAGGAAAGCCACGTTTAAAAAACCTTTGGTAGTTGTCAAAAAAATCACTGAAAAATGGCTGTAATTGCATTGTTTGCCTCCTGGGTATTGCTGATATACCTATAGTTGCGGGCGTCTTGTCAGTTTTGTTATCCGCGAAACTACTTATGTGATGGCGAATCGTGCTTATCTACGAAATGACTGATCATCAGGTTGCGCTGGGTTGGCTTTTATCACGAGTACATCACACGTTAATGTGTTCAGAACTTTTTCTGCTGTCAGGCCAATGAATAATCGTTTCCATTGGCTTTTGGAAACCGCTCCCATCACGACCAGTCCTGCTTGCAACTGCTCAGTCAATTGCTGTAACTGATCTTTGACGCTACCAAGCTGCAAATGGACGTTGTTCAGATCGAGCGAATAACTCGCGAGAAAATCAGCAAGGCGTTTTTCTCGCAGTAACTTGGCCTGGTTGGCATAATTGCCTGTATAGTCGGGCAGATAATTGACGTTGCAAGTTGGCCCTAGAAAGCTTGAAGAATCATAATAGCTATGAAAGACATGCAGCTCGCTGTGAGTGGCTGTTGCCATCTTTTGTGCCATTTCCATGATGGCATGATCAAGTACCGCCGGTTTGTCATGCTCATGGGTGGGATCGACAGCGGCAATTACCGGTTGGCCAGTTTGTATATTTTCTGACCGCACCAGCAGTACCGGAATCAAAGACTGGGAAATCAAGCGCCAGTCATTGGTTGAAAAGCATGGCCAATTCAAATGTGGGTGATAAGGGCTGGCTTTAATGATCAGGTCAGCGTTGATTTGTTCTGCTTTATTGAGCGCTGTTTCAGAGTGTGAGTGGGACCACAACACGTCGCATTTCACCTCAACTCCATTGGCGATCAGTTTTTCGCTTGCATCATTAAAGCCAAGCTGTAAATTGGCTATATAATCTGATTGCTGCTGTTTGACCTGATCTGCATCATGGTAAAGTTTGTCAACGAGATATTCGTTGTAAACCAGGGCCTGTAAATGCAGACGAGCGTTGAAGCATTTGGCCAAAAACTCGCCTCTGACGACAGCAGGTTGTTGATAGATTGAAAGCTTGGATTCTGGGTCGACAATGCACAGTATGTTTTTCATGATTTATCACGATCAAATGGTTTCAAAATAATAGGACCAGCTTAAATTGAACAACCAATTAATCGCATTAGGGAATCTACTTAGATCAATGTGAAACTGATATGGGCGAGCGTATAATAGAAGGCAATATCATGCTCAAAAAGTATGGAGTGAAAACCGATGTGCAGCATGGATGTTGATCCTCAACTGCAGAGCACTGACATTCAACTCAGAACACTGTTGGATGCGGCAGTTGACGGTATTATTGTGATTAATCAAGACGGTAAAATTGTGACCTTTAATCATGCTGCCGAAAAAATGTTTGGCTATGCTGCTGATGAAGTGATGGGTTGCAGTGTCAATTTATTAATGCCAGAGCCACACCGGTCAGCACATGATGGATACTTACATGCTTACAAGAGCACTGGGAAAGCCAGAATTATCGGTATCGGACGGGAAGTGTTGGGACGACATAAAGATGGTTCGACTTTGCCGTTGTATATTTCTGTTGGCGAAAGTCATATTGATGACAGCTGGTGTTTTGTTGGTATCTTGCATGATTTAACCCAACGAAAACGTATCGAGATGGAATTGCAGGAACATAAGACACTGCTCACTCATGCAGCGCGTTTGAACGTGCTTGGCGAAATGACTGCCGGGATTGCTCATGAGGTTAATCAACCGCTGACGGCAATTGCAACCTACGCTGAGGTCTGCCGACGTATGCTGGACAGTGTGGACAGTGATATGCATGATCTCAAAGATACATTGCGCTTGATCAACCAGCAGGCTATTCGAGCTGGTGATGTGACTCAACGTCTAAGAAACCTGGCAGTCAAACAGGATAATGAGCGCTCAGAAACCGACATTAATGAGCTCATCGATGATGTTGTTAAGCTCAGTGCGGCCGATGCCCGTATTCACAACATCACATTATTAACCGAGCTTGATAGTATGCTGCCACCGGTGGTTGTTGATGTTATTGAAATACAACAGGTGCTTTTGAACCTAATCAACAATAGCATCGATGTGTTGAGTGACAACGCAATGGGTGATAAAACCGTTACTATCCGTAGCAGGCTGTTTGATGACAGTACGTTACAGGTATTGGTGGAAGACAACGGTAGTGGTATATCACAGCATATGCAGGAAAAGTTATTTGAACCGTTTTCGTCGTCGAAGGCTTATGGTATGGGCATAGGGTTGTCGATCAGCCGCTCAATTATTCACGCCCATGGCGGCAATCTGTCATTAATCAAAACCAGCCCCCAAGGCACAGTGTTTGGTTTCAGTTTGCCGCTTATTTCCGAAAACCTTAAGGTAACAACCGATGACAACAGCTGAGCAACAAGTCCATATTATTGATGACGATGCCAGCGTGCGTCATGCGTTAAGCCTGTTGTTCAAATCCGTCAACATTTCCGCCACTACCTATGCGTCAGCCAATGAGTTTATGGACAACTATTGTTCTGACTTAAGCGGCTGTCTTTTGGTGGATATACGCATGCCAGGGATGAGTGGTATTGATCTACAAAAACACTTGAAGCAAATAGGTTGCCACTTGCCACTCATTTTCATCACCGGTCATGGCGATATTCCGATGGCTGTTGAAGCAATGCGTAATGGCGCTGTTGATTTTTTGCAAAAGCCGTTTAGAGACCAAGAGCTGTTAGATCAAGTTAATGCGGCATTGAAACTGCAGGAAGATAAACAACGTCAACAGCTTGAGCAAAAGATATTGTGTGACCGGGTTGCCACACTGACTCCACGTGAACAGGAAGTGATGAGTCGAATTGTTGCGGGTGATGCAAATAAGGTTATCGCTATTGATCTTGGTCTTAGCCAGCGAACAGTGGAAATTCATCGTGCACGTGTGATGGAAAAAATGCAGGCTCGGTCATTAGCGCAACTGGTGAGAATGGCTGTTAATGTAGAAGCAATAAAAAACCAACAATGATTGTTTCTGTTTTATAGTCAGCATAAGTAAATTTACGTATATTAAACGCAGCTTAACTCATTCAGAATGTTGGCTTAGCATCTACTATGCTTAGCCAATTAACATTATGACAATATCTGGATGATCGGCACGAGACGAGAAGTACACATTATAGATCATGACATTGGTGTAACCGAAAGTCTTTCTTTGTTGTTGAAACATCTAAATGTAGATATTGTTTACCACACCTCTGCTGAGCAGTTTCTGGATCAACTCAGTCAGCTAGAACCTGACTACTTGATTGTGGAAATACAATTACCAGGTATTAGCGGGCTGGAATTATTACAGCGTTTAAAAAGAAAAAATATTATTATTCCAACAATATTTATAGCCAGCTACGGTAATATGTCTGCTGTGGTTAACAATAGGCATGTCGATGTTGTTGACTTTCTGGAAAAGCCATTTATTGCCCGGCAGTTACTCAAACACATTCAGCAAATGCTGGATACAGATCGATGATGCGACCCTTTAGCTTTGAATATATAAGCCTGGCCGAATAAAATTCTAACAGGTCAGTAGTTCCCACTATTTGGTATAGGTAGATACGCATACTAAAGCGGTTATTTGCATACTAAACTGGCGATATTGATGTTGGAGCTAGCTATGCAAAACAGTAACCAGTTGCTTGTCATTATTGACCCTTATGAACCATCTGATCACATTGTGCAACGGGCGATTGAGTTGGCGCAATGTTTTGATGCCGACCTACAATTATTTGCCTGCCACCACAAGTCCCTAGGTATAGCCTCTGCAGTATTGAAAACAGAAATATTTCATCAAATGTTATTTGATCCTATCAGTAAAATACATGCACATCTAGAAGGAATAGCCGATAAGATTCGCGCGCATGATATTGACGTAAGCATTGATGTGGTTTGTGATGCACCACTGCATGAAGCTATTGTTCGAAAAGTCTTGCGCGATCAGCCGCGCTGGGTTGTCAAAGATGTACACCAGCACACGCTACTGCATGATGTTGGCCTGAATAACACTGATTGGAATCTCATCCGTGAATGTCCTTGTCCATTGTGGCTGGTAAGGTCATTGGTTCCGATAGTGGGCAGTCGAGTTCTGGCTGCCGTTGACCCGTCACATGAACATGACAAACCTGCTTCATTGGATAAGAAAATTCTGTCATTGGCGCAGCTTGTCAGTGAACAGACCCAAAGCAGCCTGGATGTGATCCACACTTATAATCCAGCTCCAGCTTTTATGGTTACTCCAGGAGTAGAAGCTGCTGGCATTAGCGCGGGTGTATTGCTTGAACAAATGCAAACCATTCATGCTCAAGCTTTGGATGAGCTCGTCCGGGAATTCAATTTTTCGGAGAAGCAAATTCATTTGGAAGCAGGGCCAACACGCAAAACGATCTGCCGTTTTGTGGAAGATCATAAAATTGGCCTTGTGGTTATGGGGTCGATTGCGCGGAACCCGTTAAAACGCATATTCATTGGCAGCAGTGCAGAGGATATCTTGCATAGCTTGCCCTGCGATATGTTAATTCTTAAACCTGACTGGTTTATGACAACACTGGAAAAAACACCTTATCCAAAAGACCTGGACATTATAAAAGACCGGAAATGGGGGCTGAAATGCACATAATAAGTATCGCAACGGTTTATCCATCCTAGTCGAGTTCCGAGGTTTATCAAAGCCATGAAAACTCGTACTGCGATTTTCGAATTAGAAGATCGATTCATAGGTAAGTTTCAGGTGCTAAGGGGTGCCATGGATATTCTTATCACGGATCAAAGCTTAAGTAGCGATAATGTCAATAACTATTCGGATTGCAGGGTGATCAGTACATTTATTGGTTCAAGCCTGAATGTGGACACCTTGGATAAACTGCCGAACCTGGCGTTAATCATTACCCGTTCAACCGGCGTTGATCATATTGATCTTGAGTATTGCTATAGACGGAAAATTGCTGTGTGCAATGTGCCGAATTATGGTCCCAACTCTGTGGCGGAGTACGCATTTGGGTTACTGCTAAGTTTGGCGCGGAAACTCGAGCCTGCGATATATGAGACACGCCATGGCAGGTTCGGGCATGCTCACTTACGTGGGGCAGAATTATTCGGCAAAACCCTAGGCATCATTGGTACCGGCAATATTGGCTCCAGCATGGCTAGAATTGGCCATGGGTTTGGCATGCAAATTATCGGTCACGATCCACAGCAGAACGCTGCATTATGCAATAACTATGATTTACGCTATGTTGGGTTGGATAGCTTGCTGCAGACAAGCGATATCATCAGTCTGCATATACCAGCAAGCTCAGAAACTCGCCACCTGCTGGGAGCTGTGCAGTTTAACCAGGTTAAAAAGGGTGCGATATTAATCAATACCTCACGTGGGGAAGTGATCGATGTTTTTAGCCTGATCAAAGCATTACAGTCTGGCAGGCTTGGCGCAGCAGGTCTTGACGTGTTAGCCGATGAGGGTTATCTACGCGACCCAACCCAAAAGGTGCCTGCATCAGCATCAGATATTTACCACGCTAATCATACTTTAATGAACCTTCCTAACGTAATCGTCACACCACATAATGCGTTTAATACGCATGCTGCAGTAGAACGGATTATCGATATCAGCATTGATGTGATGCAAGGCTATTTGGATGGTCAGCTAATAAATGGCGTCAGCACCGCATGACGATGCCAATGTTGTTCATTTTTATGTGCTATTAATCAGAAATCTTACTTTTGAGATTTGGTAATGTATAGCTCGAGCGTTTGAGTCATGCGGCAGACACCACCTTTTTATGGATGGGTCTATTTCTATAATTAGCCACTGATACCTTCAAAACCATCGGTAAAAAAGACTTCACCAAGAACGCTGCTTTGTATTTCTACAGAACCAACATCAACGATCTCATTGACTAGCCGTGGCAGGCCACGTTGATCGGTTGCTGGTAGGTTGGCATTGATACCGGCATCAATGGCTGGGCTGCCTTCCAGGGGGAGATGTGTCAAAGTAGGGCCGCCATTATCAGTCAGTGATCCTAGTATGGGATCCAATAGATTGCCCGGAGTACCGGTTTGATCATTAGGTTGATCAAATACGCCCACGGTGCCATCGGTAGCGGAGACCTGGCCGATCAGGTTACCGCCTGCTGAAGTCACTGCAGTTGGTGCGCCCAGATTACAAAAATCATCAGCAGGCGGCAGGCCTCCAAGACCCATACCGATGTTGCCGCTGACGATGGTGTTTTGAACATTGGTAATGGTGCCTATATTGCCGATACCGCCACCGCAATTTTGTGCGGTGTTATTAATGACCACTGAATTGGCAATATCCAATGTGCCGCCAAGGTTGGTAATGGCGCCGCCATCGTTACCTGTGGCATTACCACTCAAAATTGAATTGCGAATGGTTAACGTTCCCGGGTTGTTGATGGCGCCGCCAAAATTGCCTGTGGTGTTGTTCGAAAGCGTGGAATTGATCAAGGTTAGCGTCGAAGCGGCATTATTATCAATAGCGCCGCCATTGCCTGCAGAGTTGTTGTTGATCAGCATGCTGTTAACGATGGTCAGGTTACCGTTGGCGAGGTTGATCGAACCGCCGGGCGAAGCATTGCCATTGACCAGCGTCAGGTTGCTGATTGTCACGGTTTGGCCGCCGGTTATCGCAAAGTGACGTGTAACATTATTGCCATCCAGGGTAATAACATTGCCCTGTAAACCAGTGATCTGAATATCCTGGGTAATGGCAATGGTGCTATTGAATACGATGGTTGAGTCGAACAAGCTCGCATCAAATACAATCTCATCACCATCGACAGCATCCAGCACAGCCTGGCGCAGGCTGCCAGCACCACTGTCGTTATTGTTGGTAACAACAAGTGTTTCGGCAAAAGTACTGAAGCTCATTGTGAGTACAAATAGGGTCGCAATTAAACGCATGGATCTCTGACCTGTATCGAATTGCTATAACAGACACTATTAAAGTGAACTTGCTTACAAAGTAGATACAAATAAACCCATAGTGCAGGGCACGATAGGTTTGGCTTGCAGAATGACTGTTGACCTTGCTTCAGGGGCTTATATCACTTGACGTAATGTTGGTGCTGATTAATACAGAACTCTGCAGCGAACGGTTGATGGGTTTTGTTTTAACTGTTGAAGTAACGGCATGATATCAGTGGTTTCGACATCCATCACCACATAGCCCAGTTGATCACGGGTTTGTAGGTACTGCGCTGCGATATTGACCTGGTTGTCAGAAAATACCTGGTTAATGGCTTGCAGAACACCGGGTTCATTCCTGTGAATATGCATAATCCGGTGCGTGCCAGCATTATCCGGTAAGCTGACTTCAGGAAAATTAACCGCTGACTGGCTGGAGCCGTTATCGCTGTAACGGATCAACTTGCTGGCCACTTCGTTGGCGATATTTTCCTGAGCTTCCAGGGTGCTGCCGCCGATATGTGGTGTCAGGATGACTTGATCTAAGCCGCGTAATTCATTGGTGAACTCATCCTGATTGTTTTTCGGCTCACTGGGGTAGACATCAATGGCCGCACCAGCGATATGGCCACTATCCAGTGCGACTCTTAATGCTGGAATATCCACCACGTTACCGCGTGACAGGTTCAGCAAAAAGCTACCGGGTCGCATAGCCTGTATTTCGGTTGGGCTGATCAGGTTATGGGTTTGCTCGGTTTCTGGCACATGCAATGTGATCACATCACACTCTCCCAGCAATGCATGCAAACTCTCACGGGGTTCGGCATTACCCAGTGGCAGTTTGGCTTGGATATCATAATACTTGACCCGCATTCCCAAACCCTCTGCGAGTATGCCCAATTGCGTACCGATATGCCCGTAACCAATAATACCCAGTGTTTTGCCACGCGCTTCTACACTGCCGCTGGCGGTTTTAAGCCACTGACCGCGATGCGCGGCTGCGTTTTTCTGCGGAATGCCTCGCAGCAATAACACAATTTCTGCCAGTGCTAACTCGGCAACAGAGCGGGTATTGGAGTAGGGGGCGTTAAATACCGGAATACCGTGTGACTGGGCAGCATCCAAATCCACTTGGTTGGTGCCAATACAAAAACAACCGATGGCTGTTAGTTTTGGTGCGGCTGAAAGTATCTCAGCGGTGATTTGCGAGCGCGAGCGGATGCCTAGGAAATGCACATCCTGCAGTGCATGACTAAGCTCTGCACCCGACATACCGGATTTATTTTGCTCGATGTTTCGATAGCCAGCGTTGTTCAAAACCTCAACAGCACGCGGGTGTACGCCTTCCAGCAGTAGAAAACCGATTTTGTCTTTGTGTAAGGAATGCTGTCCTGTTGGGTTTGAATGGTTGTGCATGCTTGCCATTATCGGTCAGAATTGTGCATTGTCCCGATCAGCGCTGTTCAGTTCAATACCTGCCGGCGATTAAAATCAAAACCATAAGCTGACATTCACTGTTTTGACAAGGTAAAGGCAGTATTGGCAACCAAGGATTTTATGCAAACCATCAATCAGCAATACTTTCAACA
This sequence comes from Wenzhouxiangellaceae bacterium, assembly GCA_965230265.1. Taxonomy (GTDB): domain Bacteria; phylum Pseudomonadota; class Gammaproteobacteria; order Xanthomonadales; family Wenzhouxiangellaceae; genus JAJFKX01. The sequence goes on from OZ245999.1 coordinate 1,026,872, forward strand.
GCACTTACCCAACCTGGAAGTGCGACTGGATGAAACCAGCCTTGAGACCTATGGCCGCGATTGGACGCATTTACGTGCGCCTGCACCTTCGGCAGTGTTGTTTCCACGCAATACTGAACAGGTCAGTGAACTTATTTTGCGGGCTCGCACAGATGGCTTTGCGCTGGTGCCCTCTGGCGGTCGTACCGGTTTAAGTGGTGGCGCGGTGGCTGCCGATGGCGAGTGGGTGGTCAGTATGGAGAAGTGTCGCTCGCTGGCTGATATCAATCTGACGGAAGGCTGTGTTGAAGCAGGTGCAGGTGTGGTCACGGCGACGTTGCAGCAGGCCGCCAGTCAGGCAGGTTTATTTTATGGCGTGGACTTTGCCTCGGCAGGTTCGAGCCAAATTGGTGGCAACATTGCTACCAATGCTGGTGGTATTAGGGTATTGCGTTATGGTCTAACCCGTGAACAGGTTCTGGGTTTGACAGTGGTTACTGGTGGTGGGGAAGTACTGGAGCTCAATCAGGGTTTGATCAAAAATGCCACAGGTTATGACTTGCGTCATTTGTTTATAGGCAGCGAGGGTACGCTGGGTATTATTACCAAAGCCACATTAAAGTTATGGCCCAAACCGCCATTACGGGATGTCATGCTGGTTGGCTTGAGTGATCATCAGGTGGTGATGCCATTGTTTGCCGCGGCACGTGGCCAGATGAATTTGTCTGCCTTTGAATTTTTTAGCCATGCCTGTGTTGAGCAGGTTTGCATGCACGCTGGAATATCACCGCCACTGGACGATGGTTCACCCTATTATGCCTTGCTGGAGTTTGATCAATTACCTGAAGCTGAATTGATGGCGTGGTTTGAACAGGCCATGGATATGGGCTGGGTCACCGATGGCGTTATCAGCCAGAGTGATGAGCAGGCCACACAACTATGGGCGTATCGGGAACGCATCAGTGAGAGTATCGCACCACAAAAACCCTATAAAAATGATATTGCAGTACGTATCAGTGCGGTGCCCGAGTTACTGGAAGAGTTGGATGAGCTGGTTAAACAGCAATACCCTGATTTTCAGGTGCTGTGGTACGGGCATATAGGCGATGGCAATTTACATTTGAATGTACTTAAGCCTGAGTCGATGGAATTATCTGCGTTTAAAGCACAGTGTGAGCAAGTCAACGAGCTGGTATTTGCTGCAGTGCAAAAATATGCTGGCAGTATTTCTGCGGAACATGGGGTGGGTTTGCTGAAGCAACCATGGCTGACGTACAGTCGCAGCAAAGAAGAAATTGCCTTGATGCGCGCTGTTAAACAGCAGTTTGACCCGAATGGAATTTTAAACCCAGGCAAGTTAATTTAAGCCTCTGTTTTTGCATCAGCTGACTGCATAGTTCCCACGCCTGGCATGAGAACTCATAGCAATGAACCTGGCTAGTTTGAGTCTGGGTTATTGAAAGCATCCACCAGCTGTTTTTGCACAGTGGCAGGGACTGGGTCGTAATGGCTAAACTCCATATCATAACTACCCTGACCACCCGTTAAACTTTTCAGTTCGACCTGGTAATCTTGTAATTCACTTAATGGAATCTCAGCTTCAATCATCATCATCCCGCCACGCATGCTCTCAGTGCCACTGATTTTGGCGCGGCGTGATGCCAGGCTGCCGGTGATATCACCCATGTATTGATCGGGTGCCAATACATGCAGAGCAACAACAGGTTCCAGTACTTGAGGCCGGGCATTGTGGATGGCATCCAGAAAGGCTTTTTTGCCGGCAGTTAAAAAAGCAATTTCCTTGGAGTCGACCGGGTGATACTTGCCATCGTAAACCGTTACTTCAACATCTTGCACGTTGTAACCGGCAATAGCGCCTTCTTCCAATACCTGGCGAACCCCTTTTTCCACTGCCGGAATCAGATTGGTCGGAATAGCGCCGCCGACCACTTTGTTAACGAAACTGAAGCCTCCGCCACGCGCCTGTGGCTTGATCCTTAAAAACACCTCGCCAAACTGGCCCGCACCACCGGTTTGCTTTTTATGCCGGTAATGGCCTTCAGCGCTGCGGGTGATGGTTTCACGATAGGCAATTTTGGGTGGTCTGGTATTAATATCCAGGTTTGCCTGGTTTTTCAGGCGTTCCAGCGTTACCCGCAGGTGCATATCGCCCAAACCACGCAACACCGTTTCATTCAATTCCTGATTGTGCTCAACGATTAAACAAGGGTCTTCTTGTTCCAGCTTATGCAATGATTCGGCCAGTTTCTGCTCTTGACCACGGCTGGCCAGTTCCAGTGCCAGGCCCAGCATTGGCTGCGGGAAGTCCAGGGGCTGCAAGAAGTAATGGTCTTCGTCGTGAGAGTCATGCAGTACCGCGCCATATTGCAGTTCTTCCACTTTGGCTACCGCACAAATATCACCCGGTATGCCCTGCGATATTTCTGAGTGCTTTTCACCTTGCAAGGCAAACAAATGATTGACTTTAAAAGGTTTGCGACCATCACCGATAAACAGTTCAGTCTCTGGTTTGATGGTGCCCTGATAGATTCTGAAAACCGCCAGTTTGCCGACAAATGGATCGTTGATAATTTTGAAGACCCTGGCAATGACATGCGCATCAGGGTCTGGTGTGGCCTGAACATCCTCTGCGTTTTCAATATCATCAGGATCACCTTTCATAAACGGTGGGGGGTTGCCTTCTGCCGGGTTTGGTATCAGTCGCTTGCATAACTTCAGAAACTGTCCCAGACCTGCGCCGGTTTTGGCCGATACAAAGCAGATCGGTATTAGGTGGCCTTCGCGCAGTGCTTGTTCAAAGGCATCGTGTAATTCATTTTTGGGTAATTGTTCGCCTTCCAGGTAGCGACTCATCAATGATTCACTGACCTCAATGACCTGATCGGTGATTTCCGAGTGGGCTGCATCCAACGAAAAAATATCGGTTTCACCCTCTTCGTTAAAGAAGCAGTCCAGTACTTTGGAATAATTGTCCGCAGGCAAATTGACAGGTAGACATTCATTGCCCAGCTCTTCTCTGATTTGGCGAACCAGGGCTTCCAGATCGATGCCTTCTGCATCAATCTTATTAATCACTATCATCCTGCATTTATTACGCAAACGTGCCCGACGCAGCATTCTGCGGGTTGCCAGTTCCACACCGTTTTGAGCGTTAATCACAATGGCACTGGTTTCTACGGCATCCATGGCCGGTAGGGCCTGACCGCGAAAATCCACCAATCCAGGCGTGTCGATGATATTCAGGTGAATACCCTCGTAATCCATGCTGGCCAGAGAGGAGTACAGTGAATGCTGGTAGTCTTTTTCTAATGGTCCGTGATCACTGACAGTGGTGCCACGTTCCAGGCTGCCAGCCTCACCGATAGTGCCGGTCTTAACCAATAAGGCTTCCAGCAGTGAGGTTTTACCTGCACCGCTATGACCGAGCAAAGCCAAATTGCGGATAGATTCTGTGTTGTGGTTGCTCATAAAACTCCCGATGTTTTACTGTTTAACGTTTTTAGCACGTCATGGAGCATAGCATTAGTCCAGCAAGCTGCGCACGTCTTGTGGCTTACAGCGCTTTATTACACGTTAAAGCAGAGCCTGGTTCAGGTTGAATTCATGCAGCCAGCTTATGATATTCGCATCAAATTCGATTCTATTGGAGAATGGAAACATGTTGAACCGAGATAAAACCGCGTTTGTACGCTATCTGCCATTATTCAGTCTGTTATTGGGCCTGTTGATGTTGGGCGGCTGTGCAACCTATGGTTCTTATGACAGTCATCAGGGCGGGCGTTATGTCTATGCCGATGTGCTTGATTATGAGCCTGTGCATGGCGATGTGCGAGTACCGGAAAGCAAAGTGGTGTGCTACGAAGAAACGGTTCGCCACCGCGGTCGCCGCCCGTCAGCTGCTGCGCCAATTTTTGGTGCCATCATTGGTGGCTTGATTGGCAGTGCCATTGATGGTGGTTACGATCGCAGTGCAGGTACAGTGATTGGCGCTGTGGCCGGTGGTGCGATTGCTCATGATATTGATCGTTCCAACAGCGGCCCGGGTGGCGTTTCTGTTCAGGAACGCTGTGATGAATACAATGAATACCGTTATGAAAAAGGTATCACCGGATATAAAGTCACTTATCAATACGATGGCCGAATTGGAGAATTGCAGACAGACTATGAGCCTGATGATGTGGTTCGCGTTCCGTATGAGCTGGTCTCACGTTCGCACTATTGATTTCGGCAGCTTAGATTGTTTTAACGGGCCCTGGGTTTTCCAGGGCCCGTTTTGTTTGTGGTCAACTCAGGTTAAACAATTTGTTTGTCAGTCCATCATTTTTCCCAGAGAGACTCTGGGCTGACCTGCAAGGTCAACGATATTGCGAATTTCACCCCATGGCCCTTGCTGGAAATATTGTCTAACCGCTTCTGCCTGATCAAAACCATGTTCCAGTAATAGCCAGCCACCATGCTTCAGGTACTTGGGTGCAAATTCAATAATGCTTTGCAGCGCGCTGGTGCTGTTTTTACCTGGCGTTAGTGCCATGGTCGGTTCAAATCGGCAGTCGCCCTGTGACAAGTGCTGATCACCGGCTTCAACGTATGGCGGGTTGCTGACAATCATATCCAGTTGGTTGATAGAGTGGGGCAGGGCGTCGAACCAGTGGCCATCATAAAAGAGGATATTGTTCAGTTGATACTTTTGGGCATTGCTGCGTGCCAGTGTGAGCGCATCAGTGGATAGGTCAGTGGCGATAATTTGTGCTTGATGACGTGATTTGGCCAGCGCAATCGCTATTGCTCCGGAACCGGTTCCCAGATCAACCGCACTGCCGTCATCAGGTAACAATTCCAATGCGTGATCAACCAGTAATTCGGTTTCTGGTCGAGGGATCAGCACATTGGTATTCACCTCCAGATTAATACCATAAAATTCTTTATGCCCTATCAGATAAGCAACAGGCTCACCCTGGCAGCGGCGTTCAATTAGCCGCAGATAAGCATGGCGATTGTTATCTGCTGGTTCCAGCTCTGGATAGGCAATCAGGTAACTGCGCTGACAGCCTAGTGTATGTGCCAATAATAATTGTGCCTCACGAGCTGCACTGTACTGATCTTCTGACTGCAAACCCGGTGCAACCGACAGGCGCTGTTGCGCCTGTTGCAGTAATTGTTGGATAGTCACCTGGTTCAGCGGTCGTGAGTTTAAAGTTTAAGCACTCATTCACTGATTACTGGCTTGCAGATCACGGCGATCTTCAACGGGGCGTCCCATCATGCGATCACGTTGGCGACGTAACCAGGCTTTGAAATCTTCACCAATCATATACAGTGCTGGAATCATAAACAGCGTATTGACGGTTGAGAAAACAATACCGAATGCCAGTGAGGCGGCCATTGGAATGACAATTTGGGCCTGCAGGCTGGTTTCGAAGAATACAATTGGAGCCAACCCCAGGAAAGTGGTCATGGACGTCAGCAAAATTGCACGGAAGCGGCTGCGTCCGGCATTAACCACAGCATCATAAATGGGTACACCTTTGCGTCGTGCCCGATTGACAAAGTCGATCAGAATCAAACTGTCATTGACGACTACACCGCTAAGCGCAATGATGCCAAACATCGATAGCATGCTGACATCCAGGCCCATGACCAAATGCCCAATCAACGCACCAATGATGCCAAAAGGGACCACCGACATAATCAGCAATGGCTGGAAATAAGAACGCAGTGGAATCGCCATCAAGGCGTAAATCAAAAATACAGCAAAAGCAAAACCGGCCAGCAAATCAGCGAATAACCGTTGCTGATCTTCAGTGGCACCATCCAGGCGGGTATTAATACCGGGATAGCGGGCCAGCAGTTCCGGCAGATATTCTGTACGGATATCGCTGGCAATCTTTCCGGGTTCTGCGACGTCCTTATCGACTTCGGCTGAAATGGATATGGCGCGTTCCCGGTTAAAGCGGCGAATGACCGTTGGGCTGGAGGAAAACTCGACTTCAGCAACAGTATCAAATGGAACCTCATCGCCATTGGGTGTGCGAATTCTCATGTTTTCCAGATAGCCAACCGAGTTTCGCTCCTCTCTGGGATAACGAACCATGACTTTGACTTCATCTTTACCGCGTTGAATACGTTGTACCTCTTCACCAAAAAATGCCTGTCGAACCTGACGTGCGAGGTCATTCAAGCTTAAGCCCAGACTTTCAGCTTCGGGTTTGATATTCAGTTTAATTTCGCGGTTACCACCTTCATAGCTGTTGCGGATATCAAATACGCCGTCATAGGTACGAATTTTGTTGGCCAACTCCCCTGCGGCTGCCTGCAACTGTTGCAGGTCGCTGCCGACCAGATTGAAGGCCACAGCAGGCCCGCTATTGGGGCCACCGGCTGATGAGAAACTCAGGGTTTTTGCGCCTGCAATTTCACCAATTTTTTCACGCCACAGACGCTCGACTTCCTTGGCGGAAACCAAAGCATTTTCATCTTTAACCAGTTCAACCAACAAGGTTCCGGTGGTATCACGGCCAGACCAGATAAAAGTGGTGTTAACCACCGAACCTGCTGGTGCGCCTTGTTCGGCGCTTAACTCTTCATCCACTTCGGTCAGGGTGGATCGTAATCGATCCAATGCTCGGTGAGTGGTGCTGGCCGGGCTGCCTTCGTTCATTTCGATATTGACCTGGATAAAATCGCCCGCCAGATCAGGGAAAATGACCACCCGTAAAACACCGCCAATTAACAAGCTGAGCGATAGTATTAATGCAGAGACAAATATTGAAACTGTCAGGTAGCGGTTTTTAATAGCGGACCTGATCCAGGGGACATAACGGTGGTCTGCAAAATTTTGCAGGCCTTCAGCAAAGCGCCGCTGTACACGCAGTAACCAGGTTTGTCGCTGTTCTCTGATGGGCTTGATTTTCATATGCGCCAAATGCGCGGGCAAAATCAGTTTGGATTCCACCAGTGAGAAAAACAATGCCAAAATAACCACCCAGCCAATCGCTGAGAAAAACTGCCCGGAAATGCCCGAGACCAATAAAATCGGCATAAATGCCGCAACCGTGGTTAATACACCAAAGGTTGCCGGAATCGCCACTTTCATGGTGCCGTCGACCACATTTTTGGTCGAATGCCCGTCTTTTCTGATCTTGGTATAGACACTCTCGCCGATGATGATTGCATCATCGACGACAATGCCTAGAACAAGAATAAAGCCAAATAAACTCAACATGTTGATGCTGACCTCAGGAATACGCATCAACCACAGTGTGCCCAAAAAGGCCACTGGTAGACCGACCATGACCCAGAATGCCAGTTTTAACCTTAGAAACAGTGCCAATACCAGGAACACCAACGCAGCACCGCTGAGCAGGTTTTTGTTCATCATATCCAGGCGACCTTTCAGGTAATAGGAAATATCCGCCCAGTAATCCACGCCGATGTCTGAAGGCAAACTACTGCGTTTGCTGTCGATATAATTGCGTACTGTCTGAGCAATCGCCAGTTCACTCTGATCACCCACCGACAATACCCGAATAGCAATGGCTGGTTTGCCGTTATGCAGCGTATAGCGCTCGCGTTCTTCAAAGGCGTCTTCTACGTTGGCAATATCCGACAACATCAAGCGTGTGCCATCGGGGTTGGTGCGTACGACGATATTTTCAAAATCGGTACCGGTGTAGGCCTGGCCTTTGGTGCGCAGCAAAATATCACCAGAGGAAGAGTCGATAGAGCCTGCGGGTAAATCCAGTGAACCAAAGCGAACCGCCTGGGCCACTTCTGCCATGGTCAGGCCATATTTACGCAAGGTTTGTTCACTGACTTCAATGCCAATTTCATAATCGCGATCACCGACAACTTCAGCGCGGGTGACGCCAGGCAGCTGTACCAGTTCATTGCGGACAATCTTGGCGTATTCTTTCAGCGTACCTTCGTTGACATCGCCAAACACCGAAATCCACATCACTTCCTGAGTCCATTGGCTTTTGGTAATCACCGGTTTTTCGGTTTCGCCAGGGAACGTTGAAATGCCATCCACCCGCAGTTTAATTTCATCCAGTACTTCTTCGGCGGCGTAGCTTTGTTTGACATCGACGACCACGGTGCCGGTACCTTCGCGGCCAAACGAAGTGATTTTGTCGATGCCCTCAATGTCCTGAATGGCTTCTTCAACCTTGACCAGAACACCTTCTTCTACCTCCGTGGGGCTGGCACCAAGATAGGGCACCCGCACAGTGACCTGATTCGGGTCAATGCTGGGCTGGATTTCTTTTTTGATGGTCAGTGCTGACCATAAACCACCCACCAGCAAAGAAATCATTAATAGGTTAGCGGCGACATGGTTTTCAGCAAACCAGGCAATGATGGATTGGTACCAGTTACGTTGTTGCATGTGAATTCTCTGTTGACCGACCGGGTTTTATCCAGGGTTTAGTAGTTAACGGCTTCGGTGACGGTTTCCGATACTGTTTCAGCAGTGGCTTCTGAAGCCGCATCTATGCCTATATTGTCAAGGTCTGTATCAGCCTGCTGTATTGCCGCAGTGTTGCTGTTCTCATCGCTTATCGATACATTCTCAGCAGTGGTGGTATCGTCGTTCAATTGAGCCAGGTTTTCTGTTGATTCATTATCAACTGTTGTTGCAGGCGTATCTTCTTCGCCATAAATTCTTAGTGGAGAGCCGGGTATTGGTGCAGCAATTGAGGTGGTAATCACTCGCTCACCAGATTCCAGTCCTGCACGAACGTAAACGTTGGAAGGGGTTGCCCGATCAATGGTGACGTTACGAACATCCAGTTTGTTATCCGCATCGACTACCAGAATAGTGCCATCTTCACGCAAACTGGCACGGGGTAGGCTGATGACATCATAGGCGGAAACGCCCTGAATTTGCGCATTGACAAAAGCCCCCATGCGCAATGGCATTGGGCGATCAGTGCCTAGCAAACCGTAAGGATCTTCGATGACTGCTACCGCGTAGGTCACGCGAGTGGCAGTATCAACCACCCCTTCTGTGCGGACAATTTGAGCATTCCAGCTTTGGGCGCTGCGGCTGCCGGAAGTGGTTAAGGTGACTGGTGTGGTTTGTTGTGTAGCACCGTCCTGCATGGTGTTAGGTAGCTGCACATAGTTTAAATCGCTTTCTGTTAACGGTAGGCGAACTTCTGCCACATCCACCGCAAAGGTGGTTCCCAGAACCGTTCCAGGAGAAACATATTGCCCTAAGTCCACCTGCCGATCTTTCACCAGACCAGCATACGGCAGCTTGATTTTGGTGCGTTGCATATCCCGGCGCGCCATTTGCAATGAAGCACGCATGGCTTTGATATTGGCTTCGGCTTGTGCCAGTTGCGGCTCACGTAATACCAGAGTATTGGGTTGTTTACCGCTGCTGTTAATTGGGCCATTTAAGCTTTCCCAGTCTTTTTTGGCTTGTTCAGAACGTGCCTGTTCCTCAGCCAATTGTGCTTCTGCATTCGCTAAATTGGCTTCTGCGCTGATCAATGCAGCCTGGTAGTCACTGGGGTCAATTTCCATTAACACATCACCGGCCTGAAAAAAGCCACCAGCTACAAATGTTGGAGAGATACTGACTATTTTCCCTGCGACCTCAGGTACCAGGGTGGTTTCCGTGCGTGGCTCTACAGTGCCCTGTGAAGCGACTGAATAGGTCAGGCTTTCGGGAGCTACGGTGACGGTTTCCACCAGTTGTGCAACAGGTGGTTTTTCCTCGGCAGGCGGTGGCTGTCTAAGACTGGCAAAAATGACTAATAAAAAAATGCTGCCCAATAAAATCAATAAAGGCAAAAACCGTCGAAAAAACGATGGTTTTGTCCGAGATATTGCAGGAACATAATGATTGGTGGCTTGTTTACTCACAACTGACCTCTATTGATGCGGTTATCGGCACTATGCGGGATATTGTCTGGCTTATTGACGTTTAAAACCTGTGCCAAAAGACATATCCGTTGATCATTGACATAATCGGCGCTGAAAGCCGCTGTTTTGATGGACACCGGTCAATACGGATATCGAGCCTGTAACATGCTCGAATTGAATCCATTACAATAGCCAAACCATTTACTACGGATACATACCATGCTGGAACGCATGCAACGCGGTGCGGTAATCAAAACCGAGGCCGAAATAGAGTCGATGGCTGTGGCGGGCCGTTTAGCGGGTGAAGTGCTGCGCATGATTGCGCCCCATGTTCAGCCGGGTGTCACTACTGAAGAAATTAATGCCATCTGTCATGATTATATTGTTAATCAACAGCAAGCCATTCCTGCCCCGTTAAATTACCGTGGGTTTCCTAAATCAGTGTGTACTTCAGTGAATGATGTGGTCTGTCATGGCATCCCCGGCGAAAAAAAGCTTAAAAAAGGCGATATCGTTAACATCGATGTGACTGTGATCAAGGATGGCTGGCATGGCGATACCAGTAAAATGTTTTATGTTGGAGAAGTGCCGGTACGCGCCAAACGGGTCTGTGAGATTGCCCACGAAGCGATGGTCCGTGGTATTGAGCTGGTCCGGCCCGGTACGCGCCTGGGGGATATCGGGCATGTCATTCAGACTTATGTCGAGGCTGAGCATTGTTCGGTGGTACGTGACTATTGCGGGCATGGCATTGGCCGAACTTTCCATGAAGACCCACAGGTGTTGCACTATGGTCGTCCGAACACGGGTTTAGAACTGCAGGCAGGCATGGTATTTACTATCGAGCCGATGGTAAACCTTGGTCGTAAGGAAACCCGTTTAATGGGTGACGGGTGGACCGTCAAAACAAAAGACCGCAGCCTTTCCGCTCAGTGGGAACATACCATTGCTGTGACGCCTGATGGTTATCGGGTACTGACCTGCTTGCCCGGTGACCCGCTTTGATATCGATAAACAGTGGTTGAGCTTCCCAGCGCTAATTAATGATGGTTGCTCCTGCTCATAATGCAGCTGATCTCGAACGATTAACCGAATCCTTAAAGCATCAGCTTGAGCAGGCTGATCAACAACTGCACAAAGCCTTTCAAAATAATGAGCCCATTTTTGAGTTAGTCACCCGTCGGGCTGAATTGGTATCGGATGTCTTGCGTAACAGCTGGCAACCCTTTTTGGGTGGCTCCCGTAGCTCAAATGAAAAGCCATCACTGGCGTTGATTGCCGTTGGAGGTTTTGGTCGAGGGGAGTTGCACCCGTATTCTGATATTGATTTGCTGGTGCTTAACCAAAGCGATAATGATCAGACCAACCGGCGTCTGGAAACCTGGATAGGTGTGTTATGGAACGCCGGGCTGGCAGTGTCGCACAGTGTCAGAAGCCTTGAGGAATGTTGCCGACAGGCGGATCAGGATGTCACGGTTGTCACCAACCTGATGGAAGCACGTTTATTAGCGGGCGATGAAAATTTATTTCAGCAAATGCTGCAGCAAACTTCTGCGCATAAGATGTGGCCTGCTAGAGCCTTCTTTGCGGCCAAGCTGGCAGAGCAGGAACAACGTCACTCCAGTTTTGATGATACTGCCTACAAACTGGAACCCAACCTCAAAGAAGGCCCGGGTGGTTTACGTGATATTCAAACCATAGCCTGGGTAGCACGGCGGCAGTTTGGTGATGCTGATCTGACGACTTTGGTAGGGCATGGGTTTTTACTGCGAGATGAATACAATGATTTGATTAACGCGCGTGATTTTCTATGGCGGGTTCGTTGGATTAATCACTGTATTACTGATCGTCCCGAGGAACGCTTATTGTTTGCCCAACAAAAGCAATTGGCAGCCAAGTTAGGCTATCAGGATAGTCAGCAGGCAACGCGTGGCGTAGAGCAATTTATGCAGCAGTACTATCGTACGGTTACCAGTGTAGAGCGATTAAATGAGCGTTTGTTGCAGCAATATCGAGAAGAGTTACTGATCAGCGGTGCCAAGGTCCGCAAGTTGGATAGTGAGTTTCAGGTGCGAGATGACTACATCGAAGCCTGTCACCCAAGTGTATTTGATGATCGACCGTTGGCCATTATGGATTTGTTTTTGCAACTGCAGGCTGATAGCAGTATCAAAGGTGTGCGTGCGGGTACCATTCGCTGGTTACGTCAAGCACTAAAAACGCATGGCGAACAATTGGCCCAAAACCCACGTTGTTTGGCACGTTTTATGGACATCCTGCGTCAGCCAGTAGGTGTTTATTCCCAGCTGGCACGAATGAACCGCTATGGTTTGCTGGCACGATTGATTCCGGGTTTTTCCAAGGTGACCGGGTTAATGCAGTTTGACCTGTTTCATATTTATACTGTTGACCAGCACACATTGTTTGTGATTCGTAACCTGCGTCGTTTTGCCTACGAAAAACACCCGGAGCTGTTTACCCATGCCGGCCAGGTGTTTCAGCGCATCGACAAGCCCGAGCTGTTGTATTTAGCAGCACTGTTTCATGACATTGCCAAAGGACGTGGTGGTGATCATTCCGAATTAGGGGCACAGGACGCAAGAGAATTTGGCGCACGTTTAAACCTCGCCAAAAGCGAAGTACGTCTGGTGAGCTGGTTGGTTGAAAACCACTTGCTGCTGTCGCGTACGGCACAACGCGAAGACATCAGTGATCCGGATATTATTCACCGGTTTGCATTGGATGTGGCTGACCGAGAACACTTGGATTATTTGTACCTGTTAACGGTTGCTGATATTGCTGCCACCAATCCGGATTTGTGGAATTCCTGGAAAGATATGCTGCTCTGGGATCTGTATCAAAGAACCGCCAGTGCTTTCCAGCAGGGCTTGAGTCGTCCATTGACAAAAACACAGAAAGCCAGGGAAACCCGCTCGATGGTATTTAGTCAATTGGTGGCTGAGCAGGTGAATGTTGATGCACTGGATGGGCTATGGCGATCGTTTCCCGAACAAATTTTTGAACGTTTTGATGATGATCAACTGTTGTGGGTCACTCAAACGATGTTGATGCGGGATGATTCGGTTTGGCCGCTGGTCGAGTTGCGCAGCCTTGAAGATGAAGAAATCACAGAGCTGCTGGTGGTTGGTCAGTCGTTTGATGGTTTTTTTGCAACGGTTATCGGCGAACTGGATAAGATGCGGTGCAATATCTTCAATGCCCGCATTCAGACCACCAAAGACGATTTGGCAGTCGATATATTCCAATTAATAGATGCCAGTGGATCACCGTTAAATGGCAGCGATTGTCAGCGGTTAAGAGCACAGCTGAGCACGCACTTGCGGACACTCACTACCCCTGAGACGGTTCATTTCAGCATACCCCGTCGCCTGCGTGAATTTTTAAGCAATGCAATCATCCACTTTTCCAGGGTCAATAATTTAACCAAAATGGAGGTCAGGTGTACTGACCGCCCAGGGTTATTATCATGCATTGCCAGCGTGTTGCTTAAGCATAAGGTCCGCTTACATGATGCTCGTATTGCCACTTTTGGTGAGCATGTTGAGGATAGTTTTTTATTGTCAGACTATGCCAATAAAGCTTTAAGTAAAGAGGCCTGCGCGAGTTTGCAAGCAACCTTGCAGCAGGCACTGGATGCACCGTTGTAAAACAGCAACATTTTGCTGACTTATATTGAACCGATTATTCATGCTGCTGCGCGACGTAATGGCTTGACGATTGGTGCAGTTAAAGCATGCGCCTGCTGTAATAAGTCGCGGTATATTCGGTTTGCAGTGATATCAATGCCTGCACCTGGTCCAGCGATACGGATAGTGTCACCACTATTGGTATGGATAAGCATGACGTTATCAACACCGGCAACTGCTTTTTGATCATTGTTGGCTATGGACTCAAGTTTTACCTCCAGGTGACCCGGCCGCCAATTCACCAAATAAGCCAGTCGCTGTTGTTGCTGGCGGGCCTTGTGATTCAAACGTTCCAGTTCTGCTTCACCGGGTAATGGTTTTAGTTTTACATCGGCCAAAGACAATGCATCACCCAAATGTCTGGCCAGAATGATGGCTTTACGGGCCGTATCCAGGCCAGATATATCCGCTGCTGGGTCAGGCTCTACCAGCCCCTGTTTGTTGGCTTGAGACAAAGCCTGGGCAAAACCTGTGCCTTTATTCATGCTGCTTAATAGGTAATTAACACTGCCAGACAGCACCGCGCTGAATGCTTGCGGAACTTTATTTTTGCTGTGTAACTGCTTTAGTGTCTGGATCATTGGCAAACCTGCGCCTACTGTGGTGCTGGCGGTATACAAAGGGTGTTGAGTAAGGGTTAAGTGATCTTTTTGGTCGCTGCTAAGAGCAAGCTTATTGGCAGTGATCACGGCAAATTCCTGTTGTATCCATTGCAGATGCTGGCTAGCAACATCCGGGCTGCTGGTGGTATCAATGATGATGCAACGGCTGTTACTTAGGTACTGATGCATATATTCGCCGAAGCACTCGTGGGACATGCACCGACTGTGGTTTTCGCTATCAATCCATTGAGCACCTTTGGAATCAACGATGCCTCGCAGTTGCAGTGAAAAGCCATTTTCGATCCGACACAACAAGTTTTGCTCACGTATCTGCTGCACTACGGCAGAGCCTACTTTGCCAGGGCCATACAGAATGACATTGACGCTTGGGATAGATCGCCCGATGCTGTCGTTGGCCAGTTGTGTGCCATACAGCAGATCATGGAGTACCTGCAGGCATAAGGTTTGGCGCTTGCGTAGGCAACGGATATAGACCTGGTCACCCTGTTGTCGGTAGCTGACATGGCGAAGCTTTTTCGATAATGGCAGCAGATGTTGTAGTCGCCTGGTCATACGTACAGCAATGCGCCTGCTGGCGCAGGGGATTAACCACTCAACGTAACGGTATGTGTCTGGCTTATGGAAAATACCTAAGCCGGTTGACGGCCAATCAGTTTGTGCTTGAATGTGTGTCGCTATCTGTGCCTGACCAGGCGTAAATAGACGTGCCGGAATTTGCTTGGTGCGCAGGGCTTCAATGGTGCGAGGGTGTAAAACACCACCACCCCATTGGGTAATGCGCTGAGCACAGCGGTAGCTCGCTGCTGGAATAATGACCCCATTGGCTTCCAGTCGGCGAGGGTCGGCACTGCGAATACCCTGAGTGCTGGTGATAAAGTCGACACGACTGGCAGATAAGGCCACGGCTATCAACGCTGCTGAATAGTCGCTGCCGTCACGACCCAGGGTGCAGGTTTGTTGGTATTGATCGCGGGCAATAAAACCGGTTATCACCGGGATATCTAATGTGTCCAGTGCGACCATCAGTGCTGATTTAACCACTGCCTGTTTGGTGTTCGTGTCAAAGCGTATAAATTTGCGGGCATCAACCGCTTTGGCGAGTTTGCCCCGGGTTTGCAAATAAGTGGCAATCAGACTGGCATTCCACAATTCGCCACGAGCAACAAGACGGCTTTGATCAGCATGTTGCGCCTGCTGTTCCAACCACTCATCGATGGTGGTTACCCACTGGTGACCTATTTGCCTGCCCAGCAAAGTGTACGCGGATTTCGCGAAATACTGGCGGATTGGAAATAACAAAGCGCTGCGTCGGAAGCCCTGTTTACGGGCAGCTTCAAACAGTATGTCGGTAACACCTGCCGGTGCAGATACCACCAGCAAAGGCTGTTCGTTCCAATCAATATGCTTGAGCGTGTATTGCACCTTGTCGGCATCTGCAACGGTGACACCGCCAAGTTTGATTACCGGTTTGCCATAAAAAGCCGAACCATTAGCGTGTGGTGATTTCATGCGGCAGCCTCTTGTTTAAGCCCAGCAGTGCTGAGAGCCTGCTGAAGGTCATTAATCAGGTCATCAATATGCTCGATGCCCACCGATAGGCGCAGCAGGCGGTCACTGATACCGGCTCGTTGACGTGCCTCAGGCGCCATGGCTGCATGCGTCATGGTGGCAGGGTGTGCAATCAAACTTTCAACCCCTCCCAGGCTTTCTGCCAGGGAAAAACATCGCAATGCCTGCAGCAATACAGGTAACGAGTATTCATCAGCAAGTTCAAAGCTGAGCATACCGCCGAACAACTGTTGCTGTTGTTGAGCCAGCTGGTGCTGCGGATGTTGTTTTAAGCCAGGGTAATAAACGTGTTGAACACCCGGGTGATTGTCCAGAAAAGCCGCAATTGCATCAGCGTTTTCGGCATGTATGCGGGTACGTGCATGCAAAGTGCGTACACCGCGTAAGGTCAACCAGGCATCGAAAGGTGCGCCGGTAATACCCAGGCAGTTGGCCCACCATGCCAGTGATTCACCCAGAGAGGTGTTGGATGCAATTACTGCACCACCGACAATATCGCTGTGACCATTCAGGTATTTGGTGGTGGAGTGCACCACAATATCGGCACCGAGCTTAAGCGGTTGCTGACCAGCCGGCGATAAAAATGTGTTATCAACCACTGCCAGTGCATCACACTGCTTTGCCTGCTGAACAATCGCGTTGATATCGACGATGCGCAGCACAGGATTGCTGGGGGTTTCTATCCAAATCATGGCAGGTTGCAATTGCATCACCTGATCCAGAGCCGTAGCGTCGCCTTGATCGACAACCTTAAGCCGAAATGCACCACGTTGTGCCAGCTGAGTAAACAATCGGTAGCTGCCGCCATAACAATCATGGGGTACCACCAGCAAATCTTCGGGCTTTAACAATTGGCAGACCAATGTAATGGCAGCCATACCACTGGACACGACACAGGCATGCTGCCCACCTTCCAGATCTGCCAACACACTGGCTAGAGAATCGCGAGTGGGATTACCGCTGCGGGTATAGTCATAAGGGCGTTTTTGATCATAACCTGCAAAACTGAACGTTGATGACAAATACATAGGAGGCACCACGGCACCATGCTGAGTATCGCTGTCCAGTGCAGCGCGAACTGCCTTGGTGGCAGCATGCCGTGATGTTGATTGTTGCTGACTCATGTGCTGGCTCCTGTGTCTGTGGTTACTTGCTGCTGAACGGTTGGCTGTAGCGCAGTTTGTTCGGGATAAATAAAGTGTTTAATGGCGCAGCTGACCTGCTCAGTCTCGGTAAGGAAGGCATCGTGTCCGGTCAGTGTCTCGATGATTTGTAAACGGCGGGTATTGGGTGCCTGTTCAGCCAGTGTCTGAACATCGCTGAAAGGCACAATGCAGTCATTTTCAGCAGCAGCCAAATACAGTGGAACGCTAATTTCTCCGGGCTCAACCTGGACCAAATCACAAGATTGTGACAGACAGATAAATTCGGCTGCACAGTTTGCTTTGGCCCATTGATGTCCACGGTTGTGAAGGTATTTTTCTACCGGCAATTGTAATTGCTGCTGGTTGATTTCTGGTTGGCCATGAAAACGCTGTTGTAATTCAGCCGCGCTGCGAAAACCCAACATCGCCAGTTGTCGAGCGATAAGCAAACCTGATTCAGTAACACCATTATGATGTGCCTCGCGCACGATACGGCGTTGAATGCTGCGGTAGGCACTGGTTAATACTGCGGTTTGGTGAGCGGCGCATAGCACCAGAGCTTTGTTCAGGCGCTGCGGGTAAAGTCTGGCAAACGACAAAGCAACATGTCCACCATAAGAACTGCCGATAATGCCATCCAGACAATCAATGCCTAAAGCACCCAATACATGAGCTAAAGCGTGTGCTTGATCATTGGGGGTCACAATCAACTGGTCCACTGTGGCAGGTTTGCTGCTGTCACCGCTGCCTAGAAAATCGAGACTGATCAGACGAATCTCGGTAGGGTCCAGCGCTTTATTGGGTCCGGCAATGTTGGACCACCAGCCGGGCTTTTTCTGAGAAATTGAATACCCAGGGTCATCGAATAACCAACGATGTGCAGAAATACCGCCTAACACCACATAAGTGGGTGCATCGCTAAGCGCTTGTTTTGGTTGGGACGGTTGATAATCATTAATGGCCAGTTGTGCTTCACGCAGACTAAAGCCGTGCTCTAACTGGAAAGCGTTGTGTTTGCCGCCAAGTGGTATGCGGTAACTGGAACAGTGCCAACTGGCAAGCGGTGGTGGTGTGTTGACTGCCCTTGGCAAGGCATGATGAGCGATTGACATATCGTGAGTCTCCATTAAGCCTGTTAAAAGACTCACGAGAAACTCCACGACTCTCCTCATGTTCAAACATCACGCTTAAACAAGAGGCTGCCGACCTCGGGAAAGCCGTAGAAAACGACCAGCCCTTACACGGCAGGTCTCATCTTTCATTATCCTGTTGGACAATGCAGGAGTTGGCACCTGTATCGATGGGGTTAGCATCAATGGTTGCCCCGGCTTCAAAGGGCCTATCCCTCAGCCGGTCTCGATGAGTAGTGGTTACGTTAGAGACTAAATTTATGCTTGTCAAGATAAACAGATAACCCATGGTTATTCGACAATAAGGGCTAATTATCTGAGATTGTTTTTAGCGCATCATGTTGTGCTAAAAGTGATTGATTGGCATTAATTATGATCGCTTAAATACGCAGATCGGCACGGATTTGGTGTTCATGCATGAGTGGATCAAGTTAGAATATGAGCATGAATAAAATGACACCCTATAAAGACATTGTCGAAGCTGCCTGGCAGCAACGGAACGAACTGACACCTGCCAATGTATCCACAGAGTTATTGGATGCTTTGAGTGTATGCCTGAACAGTCTGGAAGCTGGTGAGATACGTGTCGCAGAGCCATCAGCAGGCGGTGAGTGGGTCGTGCATGGGTGGTTGAAACAGGCAATTTTGCTGTACTTTCGCGCGCATGCCAATGTCACTATCAGTGGTGACATCACGCATTATTTTGACAAGGTGCCGCTGAGGTTTAATGGTGATGATGATGTTAGCGCTACCGGCGCTCGTGTGGTGCCACCTGCCATTGTCCGGCGTGGTGCGCATATTGCCGAAGACGCGGTGTTGATGCCCAGTTATGTGAATATAGGTGCGTATGTCGGTAGCGGCACAATGGTTGATACCTGGGCGACGGTAGGTTCCTGTGCGCAAATTGGTAACAATGTGCACCTTTCTGGCGGGGCCGGCATTGGCGGGGTGCTGGAACCCTTACAGGCCAGCCCAACCATTATTGAAGATAACTGTTTTATCGGCGCGCGCTCAGAGGTGGTGGAAGGCGTGCGTGTGGAACAAGGCGCCGTGATTGGAATGGGCGTGTTTATTGGTCAAAGCACCAAAATCTATGATCGCCAGTCAGGCGAAATTATACGAGGCCGCGTGCCAGCAGGGGCTGTGGTGGTTCCGGGTAGCTTGCCTTCTGATGATGGAAGCCACAGTTTAAGCTGTGCGGTCATTGTCAAACGGGTCGATGCCAAGACCCGGGCCAAGACCTGCGTTAACGAATTGCTGCGAATGGCGTAAAATAGCAGGTGGCAATACCGGCTTCACTTGGAAGGGGGCGGTATACAATCACCAGCGCCCTTTGTGGGTGCATTTTTTTTGTAGAACATCAAACCAATATGTAAGGTTAGTTTATGAATTTTCACGAGTATCAAGCCAAAGAGTTGTTCTCCCAGTATGGCATTCCAGTGCCGGCTGGCAAGGTGGCTGACAGTCCGGATGCTGCGGTTGCGGCAGCAGAAACCATCGGTGGTTCCATGTGGGTTGTTAAAGCCCAGGTGCATGCCGGCGGTCGCGGTAAAGCTGGCGGGGTTAAGCTGGTACGCAGCCTGGAAGAGCTGCGCACGGAAGCAGAGAACATGCTGGGCATGAGTATCAGCACCTATCAAACCGGTGGACAGTCATTCCCTGTTAATCAGGTATTGATCGCCGAAGCGGTTGATATTGACCAGGAACTGTATCTAAGCGCACTGATTGATCGCGCCAATCGCTGCGTGGCCTTTATGGGTTCTGCGGCAGGTGGTGTGGATATCGAACAGGTGGCGCATGATACACCAGAGAAAATTATCCGCATTCGCGTTAACCCAACGGCAGGTTTGCAATCGTTCCAATGTCGCCAGATGGGTTTTGGTATGGGCTTGAATGCTCGCCAGGTTAATCAGCTGACACGCATCATGCACGCACTGTATAAATTGTTCACTGAAAAGGACTTAAGTCTGCTGGAAGTCAATCCATTAATCATTGATGGCAATGGTGATTTACTGGCGTTGGATGCCAAGATCAATGCGGATGGCAATGCACTGTTCCGTCATCAGGCATTGGCAGCCATGCGGGATGAAAGTCAGGAAGACCCGACAGAGTTGGAAGCCAGCAAGCACGACCTGAACTACGTTACTCTGGATGGTGATATCGCTTGTATGGTCAATGGCGCTGGTTTGGCCATGGCCACCATGGATGTGATTAAACTGAATGGTGGTGACCCCGCTAACTTCCTGGATGTTGGTGGCGGTACCAATGCCGAGCGGGTTAAAGAAGCTTTCAAACTGATTTTATCCGGCGACAAGGTCAAAGCCATTCTGGTCAATATCTTCGGTGGTATTGTCCGCTGTGATTTGATTGCCGAGGGCATTATCAACGCCGCTCGCGATATAGAAATTAATGTTCCTCTGGTGGTTCGGCTGGAAGGTACCAATGTGGATAAAGGCAAACAAATGCTGGAAGACAGTGAGCTTGCAGTGATTGTTGCCAGTGATTTGAATGATGGCGCGAAAAAAGTCGTTGCCGCAGCGCGGGAGGCAGCATGAGCGTTTTAATTAATAAAGACACCAAAGTCATTTGTCAGGGCTTTACCGGTTCACAAGGCACTTTCCATTCGCAGCAGGCGATTGATTACGGCACCCAATTGGTAGGCGGTGTCACACCAGGCAAGGGCGGTAACATGCACCTGGATCGCCCAGTGTTTAACACCGTCAGTGAAGCGGTGGCTGAAACAGGTGCAGATGCCTCGGTCATTTTTGTGCCGCCACCGTATGCCGCAGATGCGATTTTGGAAGCTGCCGATGCAGGTATCAAAGTCATTGTTGCCATTACCGAAGGCATTCCAGTCATGGACATGATGCGGGTTAAAGCAACCCTGGAAGATTTCCCGGAGACTCGTTTAATCGGCCCTAATTGCCCAGGCGTGATTACTCCAGGCGAGTGCAAAATCGGTATTATGCCCGCACAAATTCATATGCCTGGAAAAATTGGCGTGGTTTCACGCTCTGGCACTTTGACATATGAAGCAGTCTACCAAACCACGCAGGCAGGCCTTGGCCAGACCACTTGTATTGGTATTGGCGGTGATCCGATTAACGGCACCAACTTTGTTGATTGTTTGAGAATGTTTCAGGATGATCCGGCCACCGAAGGCATGATTATGGTGGGCGAGATTGGTGGTGATGCTGAAGAGCAGGCCGCAGAATTCATTGCTGATAATGTAACCAAACCGGTGGTGGCTTATATTGCCGGTGTCACTGCGCCTCCTGGTAAGCGCATGGGTCATGCAGGTGCGATTATTGCAGGCGGTAAAGGCACTGCCGAAGCCAAGTATGCGGCTTTGGAAGCGGCGCGTGTGACCACCGTACGTTCACCCGCTGAACTGGGTGAAGCGATTGCAGGTTGCTTCTAGCATCTGCGTATAATGATTAAGCGCGTCGCATAGGCGGCGCGCGATCACTTAAAAAACAGGGCTTGTATTTATGCCACTAAAAATCGCCATGGCGCAATTAAATGTCACCGTGGGTGATATCAGCGGCAATCGAGACAAAATTATGGCGGCAGTCAAACATGCCCGCGATGATTTACAAGCCGATGTTCTATTAACACCCGAATTGGCTTTAACCGGTTATCCTCCCGAAGATTTGGTATTACGCCCCGGTTTTATGCAGCGAACGCATGAACGGGTCAGAGATATTATCCCTGAAATCCATGGTATTAACTTGGTGCTGGGGCATCCCTGGCTGGACAGCGATGGCACGCTTTACAACTCGGCCAGTTGGATTCGTGATGGCAAGCTGCAGGGCCGTTACGACAAACAGTGTCTGCCCAATTACGCTATTTTTGATGAGAAGCGTTATTTTTCACCCGGCAATCATCCGTTAATTATCGATGTCAAAGGCTGCCGTATTGCGGTGGTGATTTGTGAGGATTGCTGGGAAAAAGAGCCGATCAGTCAGGCATTGCATTCCGGTGCAGAATTACTGTTGACTCCCAATGCGTCACCTTACCGGCGTGGCAAGCATCGTCGACGTTTGGAAACATTGACCGAGAGAATGAACGAAACCGGTTTGCCAATGGCTTATTGCAACCTGGTTGGCGGGCAGGATGAATTGCTGTTCGATGGGCGCTCATTGTTTCTATCGCCACACTCGGCTCACCTGAATGCGGTGCACTGCGAAGAAAGCATTGCCTGTGCAGATTTTGATATAGAAACAAAAGCCTGGCAAAACGGTACCGGTCTGCGTCACGACCAGTTGTCTTTTGAGGCAACCACCTCTGTGGGTGTATGTGTCGACAGAGAAGGGGATCTGGCCGAGGTGTATCAGGCCATTTGTCTTGGTGTAGGCGATTATTTGAAAAAAAACGGGTTCAGTACAGCTGTTCTGGGTCTGTCTGGTGGCATCGATTCGGCATTGTGTCTGGCTATTCTTGCTGATGTTCTGGGTGGTGAGAATGTGACCGCGGTCAGTCTGCCATCGCGTTATACCAGCGATATGAGTAATGACCTGGCGCAGGAGCAGGTTGAATTATTGGGCGCTAAATTGAAGGTGTTACCAATAGAGCCGATGCACGAATCGGCTGCATCATTATTGGGGCGTCATTTTGAGGATGATATTAAAAGCTTAACCGACCAAAATATCCAGGCCCGTGCGCGCGGTCTGTTATTAATGGCCATTTCCAATCAAACCGGTGCAATATTGATTGCAACAGGCAACAAAAGCGAACTGGCCGCTGGTTACTGCACCATTTATGGTGATATGTGTGGTGGTTATGCGCCGCTGAAAGATGTCAGCAAAACCCTGGTTTATCAGCTTGCCAGATGGCGCAATAAATGCGGCGCAGCGATTCCTGAAGCCGTTATTAACCGCCCACCGTCAGCCGAGCTGGCCGAGAATCAGCTCGATCAGGATAGCCTGCCGCCCTATGATCGTTTGGATGCGATTATGGAATTGTATGTGGAACAGGATTTATCCATTCAGGAAATTGTTGATAAAGGCTTCGAAGAAAGTGAGGTTCGACGAATTGCCGGGCTGGTACTAAGCAATGAATACAAACGCCGACAAGGTGCGCCTGGCGTGCGTATAACCAATAGAGCCTTTGGACGAGACAGACGGTATCCGATTACTTCGGGCTGGTTTGAAAGTGGGGAAGATTCTTAAAAGCCGTTTTATCACGTCTACAAATAAATGCAGGTCTATATGGTCAGCGTTATTCAGCGTGATGGCTTAAAAAAACGTTTTGGAATGACCGCTTATTTTTAATACTTTATAAGAGCGATTTTCGTTTTGGCGATCAACATTTAAACCCGCTTGTTTACAACCTTCTTCATAATTTAAAAACCGGTTAGCCACCATCCATCCTTGGCCTTTAGGTTCAAGCAAACCGGGCAATTGCTGAATAAATGTATTGGTTATTGCTGTTGACTGGCTAGTACCCTGATGAAACGGCGGATTGCTTATAATCAGCGAATACTGACCTTTTAAATCGGTGGGTGAGCCAGTGGGTTGTGTTTGGGCTCGTATGTTGTTTCTCTGAAAGGTTCGTTCAGCGGCTTTTAAAGCAAAAGCATCACTGTCCACAGCAGTGATATGTGTTTCAGGAAGCAACCGATGGGTGATGACACTCAATACGCCTGAGCCACAGCCAAAATCCAGCACGTTGCCTTGCTTTGGCAGATCATCCAGGTTCTTTTCCAGAGTTTCGATCAATAATTGGCTGCCGGTATCCAGTCGCCCGTCAGAAAACACACCAGGCAGACTGCTGATTTCCAGGTTGTCACCTGCAAACACTATCGGCCAGCTGGTATATAACGATTCAAGTTCAGTTTTTGGTCTTTCCGTTAAATAACCAGACCAGGCCTGGCAGTGTCTGGCAGTATCGGTTTTTTGAATCTGTTCGCAATAATCACGCATTTTTTTACCGGTACTTTTAATGCCGGTGTCTATAGCGCCAATGATGACTAAACGAGTACCCCTCGGCACTCGACCTGCAAGCAATTGCAACTGTGCCAATAGACGTTGTTTGCCTTTGGGTAAAAATAAAATGACGGTTACATTGGTCTGTTCGATGTAGTCTTTATCAGGCAGGTGGCAGGCAAAGTCTGTGGGAATATCGCTTTGCTGCCAGTGGGTGTAATGTTGATAGTTATCGTGCAGGGCGCCAATGATATCCAGTTGATGATAAATGGATGGGTAATCAGGCGGGTTGATCAGCAACAGTGGTGTGGACAGTTGTTGCTGCTGATGCAGACGCAAAAGTAGCGCAGATTCATTTTGCATGATGTGTATCAGGCTGGCTGGTTGATCAGCGAAGCGAACAGATCGTATTCATCCGCTCCATCAATTTCCACCGTTACCTGATCGCCGGGCTGCAGGTGGGCAGCGTTGGCAATTAATATTTGGCCGTCAATTTCCGGTGCATCGGCATAGCCTCTTGCCAATGCCTGGCCATCTTCAATTTCATCCACCAGGGCCTGTTGCTGGGTACCAATTTTGGCTTGCAGGCGTTCGGCACTGATCTCAGCCTGGGTTTGCATAAAAACTTCCCAGCGCTGCTGTTTAACGTCTTCGGGAATGGCGCCGTCTAACGCATTGGCAGCAGCACCATCCACGGGTGAATATTGGAAACAGCCAACCCGATCCAGTTGTGCCAGTTTGATAAAGTCCAGCAGCTCATCAAACTCTTGATCGGTTTCGCCTGGAAAACCGACGATAAAGGTACTGCGGATGGTCAACTCTGGGCAGATTTCCCGCCATTTGCTGACGCGTTCCAAATTGTTTTCACTGGCCGCGGGTCGGCGCATGCGCTTGAGAGTGGCACGGCTGCCGTGCTGAAAGGGAATGTCCAGATACGGCAGGATCAGGCCATCGCGCATCAGTGGGATGACATCATCCACATGTGGATAGGGGTAGACATAATGCAACCTTACCCACACACCGGTTTCGCGGCTGAGCTCACCCATAGCTGTGCATAGCCCCGTCATACGGGTCTGATATTCGGTATCGCGCCACCAGTCTTTTTGATAGCGAGTATCGACGCCATAGGCGCTGGTATCTTGAGAAATGACCAGCAGCTCGCGAACGCCCGAGTCAACCAATTGTTCGGCTTCTTTCATGACCATGCCCAATGGCCGGCTGACCAGCTTGCCGCGCATGGATGGAATAATGCAGAAACTGCATTTGTGGTTACAGCCTTCGGAAATCTTCAGGTAAGCGTAATGCCTGGGTGTTAGTTTGATGCCGGGTGCTGCGTCTTTGGGTTCCGGGACCAAATCCATAAAAGGGTTGTGTTCGATGGGTAAATGCTGATGTACTGAATCGAGTACCACATCGTATTGCTGCGGCCCACTGACATGCAGCACGCTGGGGTGGATTGAAGTGATTTCTTCCGGGTTGGCCCCCAGACAACCGGTGACAATGACTTTGCCGTTTTCCTGCAATGCTTCACCGATGGTTTCTATAGATTCCGCTTTGGCTTCGTCAATAAAACCACAGGTATTGACCACTACCAGATTGGCTTCGTCATAACTTGGTGCGATGGCATAACCATCGGTCCGCAATCGAGTCAGAATGCGTTCGGAATCAACCAGTGCCTTGGGGCAACCGAGCGAAACAAAACCGACTTTGGGTTGGCCTGTATCGGTCATTATTTTTCAATATCGGGTTCAAAAAATAACCATACGATGGGTGGAAATTGTGCTCTCAAGCGTCGTTCAATGTCATTAATATTGTTTATCAGAGTTTGTTGGTCAGGTGTTTCGCGCATTTTTGCCTTAAGTGCAACCATGACATCTGCACCCATTTGCAGTGTGACCATATTAAGGACTTCTTCTACTTCCTGCTGTTCATCGACAAACTCACGGACACCTTTGACCAAGTGCGGGTCAGCACTTTGGCCAACCAGCAGTGCCTTGATTTCGATACTGATCAGAATGGCGATAATGATCAATAGCGCGCCGATGGCCAGCGTGCCCAGGGCGTCATAGATCGGGTTGCCAGTGAAGATGGTTAGCAATACCGCCATTAAGGCAAATACCAAACCCAGTTCAGCAGCCAGATCTTCGCCAAAAATGACAATCAACTCGCTTTGGCGGCTGTCGCGGAACCAGCGCCAGTAGCTGCGATCGCCACGGACTTTGTTGACTTCGATAATGCAGGCACGCAATGAAATGCCCTCTACGATCACCGCGAACACCAATACCGCCACAGCAATCCAGGGCTGATTCAGTGGTTCATGGGAATGTAGCTTATGAAAGCCCTCATATAAAGAAAACATGCCACCTACTGTGAACAGCATAATGGCTACCACAAACGACCAGAAGTAGATGTTTTTGCCATACCCCAGTGGATGCGCCGGACTGGGGCGTTTCTTGGACTGTTTCATGCCCAGCAACAGCAACACCTGATTGGCAGCATCGGCCAGTGAGTGAATACCTTCCGCCAGCATTGCACCAGAACCAGTGATGGTCGCTGCGACCAGTTTGGCGACCGCAATAGCGGAATTCGCGCCCAGAGCAAAGAAAATAGCTTTAAGAGAGTTTGCGCCTGCCATAAATCTGCCAAGAGTTGATTAAGGTTTCCAGTGCGCATTATGCCTGTCATGTTGGCATCACTCAATTTGCAGGCTTAAGGAAGCTCTGATTTAATCTGCCACGGTCGCGAGCGAGTCTTTTTTGGATGCAGTGCAGTGTCTTTGTCAACAATGGTATAGCCAGCTACGTCGAGTTGATAAAGTGCTGTAATGCGCCAAAAAAGACCGCTCCCCGAAGAGGTTACGCTAAAAACCCGCCAATACTGCGTTGCGTTGTTTGGCAATAGCCTGCTATTACACTGCACAACGGCGCCTTGTCTTGGCGAATTTTGAGCAGTAACGCGACCATGGCAGATTAAATCAGAGGTTCCTTAATTTGGTTTTTGAATCAGCGATGCTATGCTCCTGCTGGGATTTTGTTTGACCAAACACTTAGGAGAAAACCATGCGGCTACGCTATTGTCTGTTTTTATTGCTATTGATTTGTACGGCTGCCGCTGCTCAACAAAAGGCATTGGTTGGCGGCACGCTGGTAGACGGATTGGGGGGCAGTCCAATACGCGATAGCGTCATTCTAATTAACGGTGATACGATCGTTGCGACCGGTACTCAAACAGAGCTGGCAGTGCCGGATGGCTATCAACAGATTTCTACTGAAGGGATGACGGTGATGCCAGGACTGTGGGAAATGCATGCGCATTTGATGTTGAATGGCCATTCCGATTATGGTCATTGGCATCCCGCTTATGCCGATCGCCTGGAAGATGAGATTATGCCTGCATCGGCTGTTCAGTTGTTGTTGGCGGGTGTCACCACGGCCCGTGATTTGGGTGCGCCACTGGATGAGTCTATTTCGATCAAGCGACGTGTTGAGTCTGGTGAAATACCAGGTCCACGGTTGTTTGTTTCCGGCCCTTTTATTCAGCACGAACCCTATCCAGGTACAGAGAATTACCGCTGGGGTGTGAATGGTGAACGTGATGCCCGCGCTAAAGTGCGCCGTTTGCACGAAGCGGGCATGGATGTCATCAAAATGGTTGACCAGGATGAAATGACCCGTGAAGAGGCTGTCGCTGTTGTTGATGAAGCGCATAAACTGGGTATGAAGGTGGTTGGTCACTCACACCGCCCGGAGGAAATTCGTTTGGGTCTGGAAATTGGCGTGGATAATTTTGAACATACCGGTCTGGCTGCAGCGCCGGAGTATCCGGAGAGTGTGATGACAGCGCTCAGAGAACGAACTGCGACCGGTCGGGTACGTGGTGGACCGCTATATTGGACGCCCACTGTTGAAGGCTTGTGGAATTATGACTACACGCGTGACAACCCTGAGGCATTGGATAATACCTGTTGGCATCGTGGTCTGAAGGCCGACACCATAGCGGATATCAGCCAGTCCATAGAACACCCTGGTCGTCTGCTGTATTTCCAGCTAACACCGAAACGCAAGCCGACATTAAAACGAAAAATTCAGCAGCTTCGTGAAGCCGGCGTGGTGTTGATGATCGGCACTGATAGCGGTATCCCTATGAAGTTTCATTGTCAGTCCACCTGGAACGAAATGGAAGTATGGGTCAATGTAATGGGTATCCCTGTCATGGAAACCATCCAGGCAGCCACTTATTGGCCATCCAAATTTATGGGCGTGGAAGAGCAGTGGGGGACTGTTGTGCCAGGCCGCTTGGCCGATATTATTGCGATTAAAGGCGATGTGCTAAAACATATTGCGTTATTGCAGAATGTCGATTTTGTGATGAAAGGTGGTGTGGTCTACAAGCAAGATGGCAAGCCGGTAGAAGAGAATTTATAAAACCTGATTACGATCGATAATATGACGGCATAGGATTTTAAATGGTCATGGTATTAATACGATTTTTCATCATCGGCTTAGTGCTGAGCACCAATGTGGCTATAGCTCAGAATACTGCATTGGTTGGTGGTACGCTGGTGGATGGTCTGGGTGCATCGCCAATTTTTGACAGTGTCATTCTGATTCAAGAAGATACTATTGTTGCCACAGGGACACAGCGCGAGCTGGCTGTGCCTGATGGCTATCAGTTGATTTCCACAGAAGGTATGACGGTAATGCCCGGCTTGTGGGAAATGCATGCACATTTAATGATCAACGGGCATTCCGACTATGAGCACTGGGATGTGGCATACAAAGATCGCCTGGAAGATGAAATTATGCCATCCTCAGCGGTGCAATTATTATTGGCAGGTGTTACCACGGCCCGTGATCTGGGCGCGCCATTGGCCGAATCGATTTCGATTAAACAGCGCATTGAGTCAGGTGTTTTGCCTGGACCACGGTTATTTGTTTCAGGCCCTTTCATTCAACACAAAGCCTATCCGGGCACTGAAAATTTTCGCTGGGGGATTGAAGGTGAACGCGATGCACGGGCCAAGGTGCGCCGCTTGCACGATGCAGGTATGGATGTCATTAAGTTAATTGATCAGGATGAGATGACACTGGCTGAAGCCGCAGCGGTGGTTGATGAAGCCCATAAACTCAATATGAAAGTGGTGGGACATTCGCATCGTCCCGAAGAGATTCTGCGTGGTCTGGAAATTGGCGTGGATAATTTTGAACACACTGGTTTGGCTGCGGCACCCGAATACCCGGAAAGTGTGATGCAGGCCTTGCGTGAGCGTACTGCCACCGGCCGTGTTCGTGGAGGGCCTTTGTATTGGACGCCAACAGTAGAAGGCTTATGGAATTATGATTACACCCGCGATAACCGTGAAGCATTGGATAACACCTGCTGGCACCGAGGGTTGGAAGCCGACACCATTGCCGATATTCAGCAGTCAATCACTCACCCCGAGCGTTTACTGTATTTCCAGCTAACACCCAAACGCAAACCAACCTTAATTCGTAAGTTCCAGCAACTGCGTGATGCCGGTGTGGTGTTGCTGGTTGGGACAGACAGTGGTGTGCCAATGACTTTCCATTGCCAGTCCACCTGGAATGAAATGGAAGTTTGGGTGAATGTGATGGGCGTTCCGGTCATGGAAACCATCCAGGCAGCCACTTATTGGCCATCCAAATTTATGGGCGTAGAAGAGCAATGGGGTACTGTTGTGCCGGGCCGGCTGGCTGATATCATTGCGGTTAAAGGTGATGTGCTAAAACATGTTGCCCTGCTGCAGAATGTGGACTTCGTGATGAAAGGCGGAGTGGTTTACAAGCAGGACGGCAGACCGGTCGAAGAAAACTTATAACGATTAAAAACCTATCTGGGAGTATGAGATGAGAGTGAAGACTATTTTGGGCCTTATCGCGGCGATGAGCCTTATTGCTTGTGGAGGTTCGTCCATCAGCAATGCCGAGTTGGTGGATGCCTGCAATGAAACTGTGAACTGGGGTGAAAAAAGCTGCGAATGCATGGCAGATAAGGCCAAGGAAGATTTGTCTGCTGATGGCCAACGCCTGTTGTATGCGACTTTGACTGAAGACCAGGAGCTGGCTGAAAAACTGGCACGTGAAATGACAATGGAAGAAGCCGCTCAGGCCGGCATGTTTATGGTTAATGCAGGTTTGTCTTGCGCAACCTTGTCTGATGATTAATCCGTTCGGATGAGCAGCTGCTAGAGGCTTTTATGATTCAATGCTGTGGATGTCGGGGAATGTTCCCCGATATCACCGGCCCCATCCATCGTTATATGAGCTCTGTTCCAGGTTGCTGGGCGGCGTATGGAGAGGTCTTGGCCAAGGAATACAATGACCCGACTTATTTTGCTGTGCATCAGTTGACGGTGGATGCTTACGCGGTACAACACCCGGGAGGGGATAACCCACAGGCCAGGCAGTCTGTGACAGTTCATCTGGCCACTTTGTGGGGGTATTTTGAACAGGGTTTGGACGACCAGCTGACCCTGGTTACACTTCGCAAAAAGATTAGCCAGCGCGGTTCTTTCCCGTTGCTGGAATCACCGTCTATATACCCTTTAACCGTACTTGACGTCGCTGCAGCCTCGACCGCTGATCAGCATTGTGAACGTATCAAAGCCTGGGCATTGGCTGCATGGCAGGCATGGTCAAGTAAGTATGATGTGCCGGCTATATTGGGTATCGATAGTCTATGAACCGGATAAAGTCATAAGGCTCTAAGCCAACCTACCAGAAGTATTATGATGCATTAATTGGGTTTAACCTGACTCTGGTAACCAGCCGCCAGTGGCCTGTATAGGTGCAGGGCTATTGCGATCACTGATCCAGGCGACAATCGCGCGACGTTCGGTTTTGGCTGGAACCGCACTGGGTACGTTGAGCGTCCATTCACCTTCCCCAGCTTGTCTCTGGGTGCTGTTGTGACCCAATACGACAAAATCTTCTTGTAGAAGTCTGCCTCGGTTTTCGCCCCCGCCGATATTCGATTCGATACCAAAACCCAGGATAGCCACATGTGCGGTTAAGCGCGGATGCAAGTTTTGGGATATTGAATCAAATGAGACAGTGGCTTTTTTGCGGTCAGTTTTAAGTTGTAATACACCGACCGCATTGCCCGGCGTCAGATCCAGCTTACGCCGACTGAAAAAGCCCCGCCATTCCTGGCCACTGACAACCAGGCCGGGTGTATAGACGCTGCCGATATCGCCACTGCGAGCATAATTTTGCTGCCGTTGGGTATAAGTCCGGTCAGCAAAAACATCATCCCATCCCAAATAGTCCCAGTAGTCGACATGAAATGCCATTGGAACGACTTCACTCCACAGGCCCGGGTGATCAACGTATTGCTGTAACCATTTATCTGCAGGTGGGCAACTGCTGCAACCATGAGAGGTAAACAATTCGATGGTAGCGGTTTGCTGCGGGCTGCTGTTGAACGCCAACTCAGGCAATGAGGCACTGGTTTGACTGGATGCTGCTGTACAGAACACAGAGAGTATCGTCATTACGGGCAAAAAGATCCGAAACATGGTGGATTCCTATAGAAGCTAATCTATAAGACCGTTGATCAACGGAATGATCACATTGCGTGCTTCTGTGCGAGCAAGCTGGTTGATGCGCCTGTCGGCTATGACAGGTTAATCAGCCGATCTGGAGCAGGCCATCAGATGGCTGTGTTATCGGGTAAGCGTGGGTTCATGACTTTAAACCACAGTGGTGGCACCAAAGCCAGCAAAAACATGGTGGCATAACCTGCCGGTAATTGCGGCGCATCAGCATGGCTTTTCAGGTTTTGGTAAGGCACACGCGGGTTGGCGTGGTGGTCTGAGTGTCGCTGCAAATGCAGTAACATCTGATTGCTAAGCCAATAATCTGAATTCCATGAATCCTGTGGGGTAGGGCGCTCAAAGCGGCCAGAGTCCAGTTGTTTGCGACGCAGCCCGTAATGCTCTACGTAATTGATAATTTCCAAAGAGATGATGGCCAGTGATGCCTGACCGAACCACACCAGGATACCGATACTGCCAAATTGCCAGCCGATCAATAAAACGATTAACAAAGTGATGACGTACCACCACAGCATCTCGTTGCGCCAATGCCAGGGATGCAATGTAAATAATTGCAGCCGCTTGGCTTCTAATCGCCAGGCATTCAGCGTGTTATTCCAGATAGAGCGCGGTAGAAAGTGAAACAGGGTTTGTCCAGCTTTGGCAGAAGAAGGATCCTTGGGCGTTGAGACCCATACATGGTGGCCTCGGACATGTTCAATTTTAAAGCCAGCATAGGCAACACTGCACAGCAGTAAACCTCCCAGCCAGGATTCAGCTCGGCTTTTTTTGTGGATCAACTCATGCGCTACATTGATGGCATTGATGCCACTGACAATGCCGAAGGAAATAATCAACCCAATCCAACCGGATAAGCTTAACCATTCAGTATGGGCGACAAAATCCAGCACATACCACAACAAAGCAAACTGAATCACCGCACATAATGCCGGCAAACTGGCATATACAGCAGGTGTTCCAAGCACACGGTTGTTGCGGGTGTCACGCCCCAGCATATAGTCGGTAAACGGCAGAACGACATATAAGACAAACAGTGGCAGCCATAATGCGGCATTGGCCCCGGCAAATTGGTTGGTTGCGGCAAGGGTATTACCGCTCAGTATTGCCAAGGGCATCAAAGCGGGAATGAGGAGACAGAATATAAACCCGAATCTGCGCATTAGTCGTTGTCCAAATATAAACTTACCAAATGGTCAATCTATTTGTAGCACATATTGGCTCCGGTGTGTATCAACCAAAGCGGTAATTTGTTACTCAACAGGTTTAAGCGTGATGGTGTAGGGCCAGTGCGGCAGCTATTTTCTGTAATCCGGTGATCAATCGTGGGCCTGGGCGGCCGAGATAGGCTTCGCTGATAGCAAGGATATTATTGAGCTTTACGGCGTTGATATTTTGCCAGCCTGCACGGCGTTTAACGATATGCGGCCGATAGTTTTTTTGCTTAACACCACACCATGACATCACAATAAAATCAGGGTTGATCTGCCGTGCTTCTTCTGTGCTGATTTCCCGGCTTTGACAATTCTCGTTGGCCCATGGGTTAACACCTCCGGCCAAGTGTATCAATTCGGTGACCCAGGAATGCTTGCCTGGTACGATCACCGGCTTGGGCCACCATTCCACCAGTACTTTCGGGCGCTGGTTAATTGGGTTGGCAGTATATTGGTCAAGCTGGTCGCGAAACTGCTGCGCCAGTTGCCGGCCATTTTTTGATACACCAATAGCGTCAGCAATGGTTTGGATGTTATCGCTGATATCACTGAGTTTACGAGGTGCGATAGTCATCGTCGGCACGCCGGTTTTCTTGAGGTTCTCGATGACACGATCGTGGCCTGGGACGGTATCAGAAGCAATAACCAAATCGGGTTTTAGGGCGGCGACTTTATTGGGGTCGACATCAAGGTCGGCACCAACTTTGGGTAGTTCAGAGACAACCGCCTTAGGGTAGTCAGAATGGTCATCCACGCCGACCAGATAATCCGCACAGCCAAGCGCACAGATGATTTCGGTGTTGGAACAACTGTGACTGACTATGCGCATATCCATAGTCTAATGGATGTTGCCAGATGGTTTTATCGTTGCTTGATATTTTGTAGTGGCACATGCAATAAACCCTGCGCAAGGCAGGGTTTACTAGTGATTATGTGATTACAGGTGTTTATCGTCGCTGGACACGAGCGCCACCTGAACTTCGACCTGCACCACTGGCTATGCGACCACCTCGGCTTATCCGGCCTGAGCGGTTGCCACCGCCACCGCGACCACCGCGAAAACCACCCCGGTTGCCCGTTCTGAAGCCGCGTCCCCGGAAACCTCTTCGACCACCGTAAAAACCGCGTCGGAAACCGTGGCCAAACCCGCGTCTGAAGCCAAACCGGTGGCCAAAGCCGAAGCGTGACCCGAAAAAGAACGAACTGTGGAACCCGAAAGGATGGCCGAAACCGTAAAAACCGTAACGATAAGAAAATGGATGATAAAACGGGCTGTAGAAAGCGTAATAGGGTGAAAACCCGTAGCCGTATCCATACCCGCCGCCATAACCATCACCGGCAAAGCGTTCTGGCCATAAATACAATACGTCGGTGCTGACGACGGGGTAACGGTATTCGTATTCGCCGACCTTGCGTTGCTCAACATTACTTACCCGGCCGGTAACAGTGACTTCGCGACCTTCGCTGAAAATTTGCGGATCCTGGAAACCATTTTTACAGGCAATAAACCGGCCTTCCGTGCTGTCATCAAAAATAGGCCGTGCGCTGGAATTCAGTTCACGGCTTAATATTTCAATACAGGTTTTGTTTTGTTCGGTATGGGTAGCAATAATGGTTCCACCCCAACGTACCGGTACGCCCACGTTGCCGTTATCGGCAACCGCTTGAGGCGGAATGCCTGGGTAGTCACCGGCCAGCGGTTGAGGAACAGTTGCACAGCCTGTAAAGGCTGCGCTGATGACAAGAAGGGCAAGTATTTTCCAGCTTTGCATGGTGCAGTACCTATTGGTGGTTCAAGCTAACGTATATAAGACTATAAGCTTAGCTGACAGTTCCATTGTGTGGTCCTTAAGGTTAACCCGTCAGCAGCTCATTTACCTTGGTGGCGCAGATAAAATCGTTTTCTGATAAGCCATCGATGGCGTGTGTGGTAAATGTTACCGCGCAAAAATTATAGCCAGCAGAAAAATCCGGGTGATGCACTTCCTGATTGGCTATCCAGGCCATGGCATTGATAAATGCCATGGTTTTGTAAAACCCTTTAAATTCAAATCGACGATGGATTGATTTACCATCGTCTGCCATTTGCCAACCTTCTACTTGAGACAGCAGTTTTTCAGCCACAAGTTGACTTAACGGTTCGGTGCCACCTTCACAGGGCACGCATTTTTTATCAGATAAATCACTCATTCAGTTTTCCTTGCAATGTTTATTCTTTCATTCAATGTTATTGATAGATTCAAGCAGCTTTTTTGGGTTCATAGATGGGCTCAAACTCACCCAAAACCCGTGCCTGGCGAATCAGGCTCATCAAATCCATATTGGCCAGTTCATACATGTCGCTCAAATCGTGCAGGATGTAGTAGATTGGTTGATAAATATCGATGCGATAGGGTGTGCGCAGTGCGTCCATCACATCAAAACGACGGCGCATGGCTGTGTCGCTCTCAATGGCATACACGCACTCACCTGGTGACGAGTTAATGCCGCCACCGTAACTGCGAATGCCATTGTGTGAATCCAGCAAGCCAAACTCCACCGTAAACCAATACAAACGTGCAAGCAGAACCCGGTCCTGCTTGCTGGCATTCATGCCAGCTTTACCATAGGCAGCAGTAAAATCTGCAAATGCAGGGTGAGTCAACATGGCCGTATGGCCAAAAATCTCATGGAAAATATCCGGTTCCTGCAGATAATCCATTTCTTCACGGTGGCGGATGAAAGAAGCGGCTGGAAAACGTTTTTCAGACAACAACCGGAAAAACCGGTCAAAATTGATCAGTGCTGGAACCGGTGCCACCTGCCAGCCGGTTTTTTCCATCAGCACTTTGGAGACTTCACCAGGTTGTGGAATCCGGTCTTTGGGTAAGTTCAGCATTTCCAGGCCATCCAGAAACTCCTGACATACGCGTCCCTGGACAATATCCATCTGTCGGGTGATTAATTCGTGCCAAACTTCATGCTCATCTTCGGTGTAATGAATAATTCCGTTTTCATCCGGTATCTTGGCAGCGTATTTCGAGCTTTTGCCCATTGGTTTTACCTCAAATGTTCGTTTTGCACGGTATTCCCGGGAAGTTGATCAACAACAGTTGCCGATGCTTAAGGATTCGTGCAGAGTGAGCAAAGTATAGCATCGCCCTGGTTATCAAATCCTTAGTATTGGCTATAAAGATATGCCCATAAGACAGGTTTTAATCTTTGCCGGGGTTGACCCATATCTGGACCGGTATTGGAGTATTGATGTTACACAATTTTTATATCGATATGACGCATTGGTAACTGATGAACATCGCTAAACACTGGCCATTACAAGATTGCTGGTATGACCAATCACTGAACCTGGGCAGTCGATACGCTGGTAAAAGTGTGGCAACTGACCTGCAGGCACAGGTGGTTATTGTCGGCGCGGGCTTTGCCGGTTTGGCAACGGCTATTGGACTGGTAGAACGTGGTTATCAGGACGTTGTTGTGCTGGAAGCCGAGACGGTAGGTTATGGTGCATCGGGTCGTAACGGTGGTTTTGTTATGGCCGGTTATTCATTGCCGGAACATAAGTTAATGCAACAACTTGGCCAGAATAGGGCCCGTGAACTATACCAGTTGACACGTAGCGCGCAGGGAAAAATCAAACAACGGATTGGCCAATACAAAATTGACTGTGACCTGGTTGAGCAGGGTATTGTGCTTGCTGACTGGTTTAACAAAGAGCGGGCATTAAAGCAGCATTTAGATTTTATGAATAAAAAAATGCAGGCTGGCTGGGAGTACATGTCTGCATCGACTTTACGGCAGTGGGTTGACAGCCCTCGCTATGGTGCCGGGTTGCTTGAGGTAGATGGCGCACACTTTCACCCATTGAAATACCTGCATGGTCTGGCCCGACGATTGACTGCACAGGGTGTTGGGATTTACGAGCACAGTCCGGTGACAGCGATTCACCAATGCCCGGACGGTTGGGCACTGGCATTGAGTAATGGTCAAAATGTTCGCTGTTCACAGGTCGTGGTTTGTGCCGGTGGTTATATTGAAGGGTTAAAAGTGCCGGCAATGCCAATGGCCAAAGGGGTGCTACCAGTGGCCACATATGTGATGACAACTGAACCAATCGGAACAGCTCTGGATGGTTGTGTACCCGGTAATGCTGCTGTTTATGATACTCGCTTCGCTTTTGACTATTACCGTAAATTAGTGCTGGATGGAACCAACAGTGGGCGTTTGTTGTGGGGAGGGCGTATCGCTATTGCCCAGCCGTCAGCTGACCGCATTGCTGAGTGGCTTAAACAGGATTTGTTGCGGGTGTTTCCAACTTTATCAGCAGTAAAGGTTGATGCTGCATGGGGCGGTTTGATGGGTTATACCCGACCACAAATGCCCAGCATTCAGCAAAGCCAGCCTGGTTTGTGGCACGCTTTAGGTTTTGGTGGGCATGGAGTCTGTTCGACCACCGTCGCAGGTGAAATTATCGCGGCTGCGATTGCCAAAGGTGAGAATCAACAGCAGTTATTTGCTCCGTTCAAATTGCCTTCAGTGTATGGCTGGCTGGGACTGGTGGGGGCACAAAGTTATTACTGGTGGCGGCAATTTAAAGATTTCCTACAAATGTAGGAAATTTCTTACATTTTACCAAGGCTTTATCTTACAGTTTATAACTGTGTTATCTGACAGAAAAAAATGCTGATTGTGAGATTATAGTGACACCTGAGCTGGTCAGGTAAGTCAAAGAATTTGGGGAATTCTTGACAAAACCGGCGGTGCTACCCCCTAGCATCGCTGGTTTTTTTATTTGGAAACAGTGTTTCAACCACTCACCTCGGTTACTGCATTAGGCAAAACCCAATCTCTTCGAATCTTTGCTGATAGTGTTTGTTGTGAAAAAATAATTGATGTAAATCGTAGATAAGCATTGAGCATCTTGCGCTAAAGCATTAAAATATAATGATTAATTGCTCTGATTAAGTTAAAGTTAATTCTATTAATCAGGGCCTAACCTATTGATATTTTAATTAACCAGTGAGGAGAATTCGTTTTGACAGAGCAAACACTGTCCATCATCAAGCCTGATGCTGTGGCTAAAAATGTGATTGGGGAAATCTATACCCGCTTTGAAAGAGCCGGTTTAAGAGTGGTTGCTGCCAGAATGAAGCACCTTACAGCTGAGGAAGCGGGCGGTTTTTATGCCGTTCATAAAGAACGCCCTTTTTACAACGATTTGATCGAATTTATGACTTCCGGCCCGGTGATGATCCAGGCTTTGGAAGGAGAAGATGCTGTGCGTCGTAACCGTGACCTTATGGGAGCAACCAACCCTCAGGAGGCCGCACCAGGGACTATCCGCGCAGACTTTGCCGAAAGCATTGATGCCAATGCGGTACATGGTTCGGATTCGCTTGAAAATGCGCGTACTGAAATCGCTTTCTTTTTTGAGCCGAGCGATATTTCCAGTCGCTGATCATCAGCCCGGTCATCAAGGACTACTGACTTAACCACAATGGATATGGCCGTACGCCAACAAAACCTTTTAGACCTTGGCTCTGCCGAATTGGCGAGCTGGTTTGAAGGTATTGGTGAGCGTGGCTTTCGTGCCCAGCAAGTTTTGAAGTGGATTTACCACCAGAATGTGCTGGATTTTTCCGCCATGAGCAACCTGAGTCTGAGTCTGCGTCAGCAACTACAGGCGTCAGCCACTCTAGAATTACCCAAATTGCTCAGCGAGAAGGTATCCAAAGACGGTACGGTCAAGTGGTTGTTTGATGTTGGCCAGAGTAATGCTGTGGAGACGGTTTTTATTCCTGAGCCAGGCAGGGGAACCTTATGCGTTTCTTCTCAGGTTGGTTGCGCTTTGAACTGCTCGTTTTGTGCTACCGGTGCACAGGGTTTTAACCGCAACCTGAGTACTGCTGAAATTATTGGTCAGGTATGGCAAGCCGCACATTCACTGGGCCATCAACGCAATGGCGAGCGTAAAATTACCAATGTGGTGATGATGGGGATGGGGGAACCATTGTTGAATTTGGACGCTGTTTTACCTGCGCTGGAGCTAATGCGTGATGATCTGGGCTATGGCCTGGCCAGTCGTCGGGTAACGGTGAGCACTGCTGGCTTGGTGCCTGGAATCGATGCGTTGAATGACAGTATCGATGTGGCATTGGCAGTATCTTTGCATTCGCCTGAAGATCCATTGCGTAACGAGCTGGTACCGTTGAACAAGAAATACCCGATTGCCGAGTTAATGGCTGCCTGTCAGCGGTTTGTTAAAGGCAAGCACAAGCGTTCGGTGACCTTTGAATATACGTTGATCAATGGTGTTAATGATCATCCTGAGTTAGCCCGTAAACTGGTCAAGCTGTTACGGCGGGTACCCAGCAAGTTGAACCTAATCCCTTTCAACCCATTCCCCGGCACAAGCTATCGTTGCTCCACACCAGATCGTATTGAACGCTTTCAGGATATTATCAAGCGTGGGAACATTATTGCGACCGTGCGTAAAACACGTGGCGATGATATTGATGCCGCCTGCGGTCAACTGGCGGGCGATTTCAGTGACCGTACGCGTCGTCGTGAACGGATACAGCTGCAAGTGCAGGCGGGCGCATGAACCAGTCTATGACTGCAACGGTTAGACAGCCGAGCTTAAAACCGGCTGTGCTGATTGTGATCAGTATGGCATTTTGTTTATTGGCCGGTTGCGCCGCGACTGGCAATACGGGTTCCAGCATTGATTCACGCCGTGCTGAAGCATCACGCCTTAATACAGAACTCGGTGCAGGTTATATGCGTCGAGGTAATTATGAGCTGGCGTTGGAAAAGCTTGAAAAAGCCTTGCAGTACGATAACAAAAACGTAGTAGCGTTGAGCACGCTGGGTTTACTGCATGAGCAGCTTGGAGATACCGAAAAGGCAGAAAAGTATCACCAGCTTGCCATTAAGGCAAAACCCGATGATGCCAGTGCACACAATAATTATGGGACGTTTTTATGTAACACCGGGCAATACAGAGCCTCGGAAGAACATTTTTTAAAGGCCGCCAGCAATGTGTTTTATCAAACCCCGGAAGTGGCATTGACCAATGCCGGGCGTTGTGTAGCACGTATTCCCGACTGGGTTGCCGCAGAACAGCATCTGCGCAATGCTATACAGTTTTTACCCGATTATCCGGTGGCTTTGTATTCGCTATCGGAAATCAAATACCAGCAACAGGACTTTTTAAGTGCCCGCGCTTTTCTCCAGCGTTATGAAGCCGGGGCACCACAATCTGCTGCCAGTTTATTACTGGGTTACCGTATCGAGCAATCACTCAGCAGGCCCGAGCAGGCCGCTGAATATGCCCGTCAACTGCAGCAGCAATTCCCCAACACCGCCCAAGCGACGGAAGTAGATAATGATGAACCAGCAACCTGATCAGCTAGCACTTTCAATAGGGATGCAGTTAAGTGCGGCACGGGAGCAACAAGGGCTGACCCATAAAGCGGTTGGTCGTCAACTCAAATTGCCTGCCAGTGTCATCGAAGCACTGGAAAATGACCACACCGACAATATACCGATGGTCTATCTGAAAGGTTATCTGCGCAGTTATGCACGATTGCTCGAATTGGATGAAGACAGTTTGTGTGCCAATGTTCAGTTGGATAAAGGTCAGGCCCAGCGCACACCAACATTGCGACCGGCTTTACCCAGCGGTGGTGATTATTCCTGGCTGGAGAGTACGGGCAAGGTTGCCAGTTATCTGGTGGTTACGGCGTTTGTGGTTGCACCACTGGTGTGGTGGTTTACCCAGGGTGCAGTGCGTTTATCGTTTGATGAAAGTTTGGTGTCATCACAATCAGAGGCACAACCGATTGCATCGAGTGTGTCCAACTCCGGAGGTGCCAATGACAATCAATCGGCCAATGCCAGACAGCCTGCCGATTCTCACTTACAAGCTTCGGCTGCACCGTTTTTATCTCTGCGCAATAACAACAACGATAGCAATCAAGACAATGATCAGACAGCCTCTCAACCAGCGGCTGCGAGCGAGCCAATTATTGATCTTGGTCTGACTGTTGATCGAGAGGGTGCCGAGGAAAATAGCCTGATACCACCAGAGCAAGAGACACTAGACCAGTCACCATCGAGTGCCGAGGCAGGTTCGCTGTCTGATGACAGTCAGTTGGCTGTAGAAGCCATTGATCCGGAGATGGATCAACTGCGCATTCAAATGCTAAATGAGTCCTGGGTGGAAATTACTGCAGCCGATGGTCAACGGCTGGAATACGATTTGCTCAGTGCTGGGCGGATAAAAACCTATACTGGCAAAGGGCCATTTAAGCTGTTGTTCGGGCAGGCTTCGGCAGTGGAGCTGTTCCTGAACAATGAACATATTGATCTAAGCCCGTACACTCGCGGTAATGTTGCCAGCACGACACTGGCCAGTAATCGTTCTGTTGAGGCTGATGACAATTCGACAGATGGGGACTGATTAAGCGGTTATTTAGGCGCCTGATAGGGTTCTGACCGTACAGCATTAATCAAAGATCATTGGATAAGGGGCGATGGTACGCCTTTGAATGGTAGTGATCATCCAGCTACCGGGATCGGTACGAATTCACAGATAGGTAAATCATGTCAGAAAAAATCCAAAGCCTGCGCGGTATGCCAGACATTTTGCCTGCCGATGCGCCGGTATGGCAGCACCTGGAGCGAACTGCAGCAGCGGTAATGGCCAGTTATGGTTATGCCTATATTGCAACACCAATCATGGAGTCCACTGGTTTGTTTACCCGTTCCATCGGTGAAGCAACCGATATCGTGGAAAAAGAAATGTACACCTTTAACGATCGCAACGATGAAAGTATCAGTTTGCGGCCGGAGGGTACTGCCAGTGTGGTGCGGGCGATGCTGCAGCATGGTTTGCTGCACACACCAGGTCAGAAAGTCTGGTATTCAGGCCCAATGTTCCGGTATGAGAAACCACAACGCGGACGTATGCGGCAGTTTCATCAGATAGGTGCAGAGGTGTTTGGGCTGAACGGGCCGGATATCGATGCTGAATTGCTGGCTATGTCCGCTCGGTTATGGAAACAACTGGGCATTATGGATAGCCTGCGCCTGGAAATTAACAGCCTGGGAAGCTCACAAGAGCGGCAACAATATCGAGAACACCTTCGTGCCTGGCTAAGTGAGCACAAAGATGAACTGGATGAAGACAGCCTGCGTCGCTTATCAAATAACCCGATGCGGATATTGGACAGCAAAAACCCCGACATGCAGGGGTTAATTGAGGCTGCACCAAAGCTGTTTGAACATCTGGGTGATGACAGCCGTCAACACTTCGAGCAATTGACCAGTATGTTGGATGCAATGGGTATTGCCTGGCATCACAACCAGCGTTTGGTACGTGGTCTGGATTATTACACGCACACCGTATTTGAATGGGTAACTGATGACTTGGGTGCGCAAGGGACGGTTTGTGCCGGTGGCCGTTACGATGGCCTGGTATCAATGCATGGTGGTCAGGATACTCCGGGTGTGGGTTTTGCCATGGGTTTGGAACGTTTGGTGGAGTTGCTGCAGCAGCAGACGCAGAACTACGCACACCCCCCGGATGTTTACTTGATTATTGCTGACTCTGATCTGTATCCACAGGCATTGGCGCTGGCCGAAAACCTGCGTGACCAAAGCCCCGGATTAAAGCTGCTCAGCAATATGGGGGCGGGCAGCATGCGGGCACAGTTTAAGCGGGCTGACCGTTCGCAGGCGCAGATCGCATTGATTCTGGGCTCAAATGAGTGGGCAGCAGGTGAAGTGACGGTTAAATGGTTGCGCAGCGAACGCGATCAAAGCAGTGTCAAACTGACTGATTTACCCGTCTGGTTAACACAGAATTTGCCAGGTAAATGATTTAATACAAGACAGATTGACGGGGTCCAAAGCATTTTAGTGAACCGAAACTACTTGGACTTGATCTGAATACAAATCATAATACTCGGCTATCGACAAACATTACGACAGGAGCATGCCAATATGGCAGTTGAGCTTTACGACGATCACGAACAAGGCGAACGCGTCAAACAATGGATGAAGGACAACGGCGGCGGCATTTTACTCGGCGTGGTTTTGGCAGTTGGCGGGCTGTTTGGTTTTCGCTACTGGCAGGCCAGCCAAACGCAGCATGCGTATAACGCGGGTGAAATTTATGCTGTGGTGAATGACCAGATTGCAGAGATAACAGCCAATGCCGGTGCAGCGGCTGATCCGGAAACGGGTGAGCAACCGGTAACCGATGAAGGCCAAATGCTGGATGCGTTGGCTACTTTGCAAAATGATTATTCTGATAATTTGTACGCAGCTCTGGCCACCTTGCAGGTTGCAGACTACAAAATTGAGAACGATGACCTGGAAGCCGCCAGTTCGCAATATCAATTCATTATCAACAATAGCGATAATCAGCAAATTCGCGCTATCGCTATCTTGCGTTTGGCTCGCACTCAGCTAGCGCAACAGCAGCCTGAGACAGCATTGCAAACCTTAAGCGGTTTGCCTGCAGATTCTGGGCAAGAGGCGATGGCAGCACGGATACGTGGTGAAAGTTATATTGCCTTGGGCCAACGTGAACAAGCACTGGCTGCCTTTGAACAGGCCGAAGAGGATTTGGGTGGTACACCAGACCGGATGCTGGAATTGCGCTTGGCTGATCTGCGTGATATCGATGTCGATTCATTGCTGCAGAATGCTGCAGCCACTGAAACCCCTCCAGTATTTGATGGGGTCAACAATCAAAATACCAGCTCGGTTACCACGCCAACAGTGATCAATGCTGACTCTGATGTGACAGTGACCACAGGCGATGGATCATCCGAAACTATCCAGGTCGATGCAGGTACCCCAGGAATCACCGAAGTTGATGATGGTGAATGATTTGTCGGTGAGCAGCTTATCAATGAATACTGAGTCAATCCGAATAGATTCCAGCTTGCGTCGGATACGATGGGCAGCGAGTGCATTATTGTTACTTGGCTTGCTCAGTGGTTGTAGTTGGTTTGATAGCGATAGTGATGATTCCAATGCGCCAGCAGAATTGGTTGAATTCGATCAAACCGTTCCCGTAGAACGAGTATGGCGTACTTCTATTGGCGCATCAGCCAACGATGTGCCAGTGAATATTGCACCGGTTTATTCAGCAGGTAAGCTTTACACCGCTGATCGAAAAGGTCGAATTACCATTATTGATGCAGACAGCGGCGCTGTGGATCACGAAATTAAATCCAGGTTGCGCATTTCTGCTGGCCCTTCGGTTTCCGGCGACTTACTGATGGTCGGAACACTGGATGGGGAAGTGTTTGTTTTTGATACTTCCAATGACGAAGTACTGTGGCGTTCGCCGGTATCTTCAGAAGTCCTGGCCAAACCGGTATTGCACGATGGTTTGGTGATAGTGCGCTGTATTGATGGTCGTATTTTTGGCTTTGATGCACAGACCGGTGAACGCAAATGGCTGTATGACCGAGGTGTGCCGCTGTTATCGCTGCGTGGTACCAGTGATCCAGCCGTGCGCGGTGGCGTGGCCTATATCGGATATGATGGTGGTGAGGTCGTGGCCTTGCGCGTCAGTGATGGCAGTGTCATATGGGAGCAGACAGTCAGTGCCCGGGAAGGCAAAACCGAACTGGAACGTCTGGCAGATATTGACGGTGATATGGCGATTATTGCCAATGAGTTATACGTTGCGTCTTCAAGAGGACGTTTGGCATCGCTGACTCTGGATGCTGGTCGTATTTTATGGGTGAAGGATGTAGGCTCATCCAATGGCTTAAGTGTGGCACGAACACAATTGGCTTTGTCCGATCGTCAGAGTCAGGTTTGGTTGGTTGATCGGGTGAATTCAACCACTTTATGGAAACAAGACCAGCTGCTTAACCGTGGATTGACACGCCCGGCTTTTTATCTGAACTATTTAGCGGTGGCTGATGC
Organism: Wenzhouxiangellaceae bacterium; assembly: GCA_965230265.1. GTDB lineage: Bacteria > Pseudomonadota > Gammaproteobacteria > Xanthomonadales > Wenzhouxiangellaceae > JAJFKX01. The sequence continues at coordinate 1,071,579 of OZ245999.1, forward strand.
TGAAGGTTATCTGCATTTCGTTGATGCTGTCAGTGGTAATTTTGTAGCCCGTACCAAAGTGGACGGCGCTGGGGTACGCGCTGCGCCATTGGCGGTTGGTACCACGCTATACATACTCAGTGAAGATGGAAGCCTGCACGCTTATCGTGCCGGGGCGGCTATTTAAGCCGGATATCGTGTCGGCAGGCGACTGATCTGCGACACAATACCCAGGTAACTCTCGGGATAACATCGAATGCTTCCAGTCGTTACCATTGCCGGCCGACCCAATGTCGGTAAATCCACTTTATTTAATGCATTAACCCGCACCCGTGACGCCATTGTCGCGGACCAGCCGGGCGTCACCCGCGATCGCCAATACGGCATTTGTCTGACCGAAGCCGAACAGCAATATCTGCTGGTGGATACCGGCGGTATTGTTGCCGAAGCCGAAGGCATGGATGCATTGGCCCGTGAGCAGGTTGATCTGGCGCTGGCTGAGGCTCAATTGATTTTATTTATGGTCGATGCCCGAGCCGGTTTACACGCCAGTGATGAAGAAATTCTGGCTGATATTCGCCGCTATGGTACCGAAGTACTGTTGGTGGTCAATAAAACCGATGGTGTGGACTGGGAATCAAGTATCGGTGACTGGTATCAGCTGGGCATTGGTGAGCCGGTGGGCATTGCCGCTTCGCACCGACGGGGTGTGGAGCAATTAGAAGAGATCATCAGCGATCGTGTGCAAACCCTTGGTTTGACCGATCAGCAAAACGATGAAGATGATGATGCGATTTCCATCGCTTTGATTGGCCGTCCCAATGTGGGTAAATCGACGCTGGTGAATCGTCTGTTGGGCGAAGAACGGGTTCTGGCCACGGATGTACCTGGTACCACCCGTGACAGTATTCAGGTACGTCTGAATCGCGGTGGACAGGACTATGTATTAATCGATACTGCCGGAATACGACGCAAGGCCAGGGTGCATGAGGTCGTTGAAAAAATAAGTATTATCAAAACTTTACAGTCTATTTCTGATGCAGATATTGCACTGGTAATGCTGGATGCGCATCAGGGCCTGGCCGATCAAGACAGCAGCCTGATTGGTAAGGTACTGCATATGGGCACGCCGTTGGTGATTGCTATCAACAAATGGGATGGTCTGCAGCCCGATGAACGCAAATGGATTGTGACCGAGCTCAGCCGGCGTCTGGTCTTTGTGGATTTTGTCCCTCAGGTAATGATTTCAGCACTGCATGGCAGTGGTTTGAAAGAACTGTTCAAAGCGATTCATAAGACACATCGTGCCGCGTCACAGGATATCAGCAGTCACAAACTGACGGAGGTATTGCTAAAAGCAGCCAGTGAACATCCACCGCCATTGAGTCAAGGCCGCACAGCGCGTTTGCGTTACGCACACTTGGGTGGCCGATCGCCCATGCGTTTGGTGGTTCATGGCACCCGGACATCTACATTACCGGGCAGTTACCAGCGCTTTTTACTGAATCGCATGCGCAAGGCGTTCAAGCTTACCGGTGTACCGCTGCACCTGGAGCTGCGTGATGGTGCCAATCCTTTTGCGGGTCGTAAAAACAAGCTGACTGATCGGCAAATGAACAAACGCAAGCGTTTGAAACGGTTTGTTAAAGGCAAACGCCGATGAAACCCGCTGCCCATAACACGGTTGGGCAGCCAACCATTAGCGATGCCGAGTTTCAGCTACAGTTACAGCAGGCACAAAATACGGTTGATCAAGTGGATGTTGCCACTGCCTACCGGCAACAACAATCCGGAAGCTTGTTAATTGATGTACGTGCTGCCGATCAATGCACAGCGGGAATGGCAAATAATGCGATTAATATCCCACGTCATCAATTGCTGGTTGAGCTTCGCAAAAAAAACATTAACCAGCAGCAATCGTTGTTAGTCATTTGTGCGCAGGGTAACCAATCGTTGCTGGCAGCAGCAGAGCTATTGGAGCAGGGCTATCAGCAGGTGCAAAGCGTACAAGGTGGTTTGGCTGCCTGGCGTCAGGCGAATTTGCCGCTGGGTTTCGCAGATGACTCAAACCTTAGCGATGATCAACGTGACCGCTATGCGCGACATTTAACATTGCCGGAAATCGGGCCTGCTGGGCAACAGACATTATTAAACAGCAAAGTGTTGCTGATAGGCGCTGGTGGGCTGGGCAGTCCTGCAGCCTTGTATTTAACTGCCGCAGGCATTGGAACGCTGGGCATTGTGGATGATGACAGGGTGGAATTATCCAACCTGCAAAGACAGGTTTTGCATCGCGATGCTGGCTGTGGCGAGAAGAAAATTGACTCCGCACAGAAACAATTGCAAGCCCTAAACCCAGAGACTAAGTTAAGCGTTTTTGATCAACGTATCAACAACAATAATGCGGCAACACTGATTGCCGGTTTTGATGTGATCATCGACGGTAGCGATAACTTTGCCACCCGCTATGCAGTTAATCAGGCTTGTGTGTTGGCGGACAAGCCATTGGTTTATGCGGCTGTGGAGGCTTTTAAAGCTCAGATAGCGGTATTTTGGCCTGGCTATGATCAACAACAGAGCTTGCCTTGTTATCACTGTGTCTTTCCGCAAGCGGGCGATGGTCCAAGCTGTGTTGAAGCAGGCGTGCTGGGGGTTGTACCGGGTATTGCAGGGGTGCTGCAGGCGACCGAAGCACTCAAGCTGTGTTTACAAATTGGCCAGCCATTGGTCAATCGGTTATTGCGTATTGACACCCTGAGCATGCAGTTTGCAGAATCCAAAATTCTGGCTGACCCTGAATGCCCGATATGTGCGTCAGCTCGTTAGTTATGTGATCATTAACCCATGAGTTCAGAACAACCGACCAATCAATCTCAGCCAGGTATTTTGGATGGCAAGGCGCTGTCATTCAAAATTCGTCAGCGTATCAAGACACAAATTGATGAGCATGTGGAAAATGGCGGTCAACGGCCGGGGTTGGCAGTGGTGCTGGTGGGGGATAACCCCGCATCAAAAGTGTATGTTCGTAATAAACACAAAGCCTGCGAAGATACCGGTATTTATACACAACAAATTGACTTACCATCAGATACCACCACTGAACAGCTGCAGGAAACGGTTGATCGACTGAATGCCGATACCAGTATCCATGGCATTTTGGTGCAGTTGCCGTTACCAGAACTTGTCAACAGTCAACAGGTATTGGAAAGCATTGATGCCAGCAAGGATGTGGATGGCTTTAACGCCATGAATATGGGGCGTCTGGTATTGCGTGACCCGGGTATACGTCCTTGCACACCACGGGGTGTTATGGCGTTATTACACCACCATGGTATTGATACCAAAGGCAAGCATGCCGTTGTGGTTGGTGCCTCCAATATAGTTGGCCGCCCAATGGCAATGGAATTATTGCTTGACGGGGCAACAGTCACTATTTGTCATCGATTCACTCATGATCTGCAGGAACACGTTGAACGAGCAGAAATACTGGTTTCGGCGGTAGGCATTCGTAATGTTGTTGATGCCAACTGGATACCGCAAGGTTGTATTGTGGTGGATGTGGCCATGAACCGTGACAGCAACGGTGTTTTATGTGGTGATCTGGATGCTGAAATTGTCAAACAAAAAGCCAGTTGGTATACGCCGATACCCGGTGGTGTGGGGCCGATGACGGTGGCGATGTTATTGCAGAATACCGTGGAAGCTGCAGGCTTATGACCGCAGGGTAGGTCGGCTTAGAGCCATAGCTTGTAAGCCGATAAAGCTGTTTCAGCTTAACTTTTATAATTATTATGGGCTATTCATTGTTGGATTACGGCATTGCCTAATCCGACCCACATCGGGTTGAAACGCTTCACAATTCAAATTGTATTGCTTAAGCCAGTCCTGGTAACACGGCTTTAATGCCGGCAACTATCATTTCAACGGCAATGGCCAGCAAAATCATGCCCATCAGACGAGTCATGATGACGCGCATGGTGCTGGTTAACATTGCTGCAAAAAATGAAGCAAAAAACAGCACTAAAAACAATAACAGTAATACCGCTGCAACCACAGCCGCGATGCTAATCAATTCTGCTGTATTTTTGGTATGACCTGCGTAAATGATCAGTGTCGCTATTGTTCCAGGGCCGACGATCATGGGAAAGGTAATCGGGTAAAACGCCATGCTCTGCAGAGCTGCCATATGATCTTGTTCATTTTCTGAGCCGTGATGAGAAGCAACCTCAGAACCATTTAACATCGACCATGCAATGTGTCCGAGAACAAACCCACCGGCGATTCGGAACTGGTCAATAGTGATACCAAAAAAACCAATAATTTGTTGCCCTGCAAGCAGGATAATGCTGCACATGATCACCGAAAATAAAGTGATCTTGATCGCCAGGCTGCGCTGGTCTGATACAGAGTAACCGCTGGTTAGCGACAAAAAGACCGGCAAGTTAACAAACGGATTCATGATCGCAAAGAAGGCTCCAAAGGCCTTGGTCATCAGTATGGGGTCCATATTTATTCCTTTAGAGTCTGCGATACGAGCGGCATGATTTTTTTGTAATCTTTTACGTTAAAGCCAGCGAACATGGCACTTGAGTTTAATCACGCATTGTTGATCTAACAAGTATTTGTAATAAAGACTATCTGTCATTCTTTCGCTAGAATAAAAACTGACATTATTGCCATGTGTAAAACATGGCAATAATGTTTTAAAGTTTTGAAAAGACCATTAAAGGTTCAGCTCTCAATATCACCTACCTGTCCATTGGGCAATAGGCGTTTTTTTATCCTTTGCTCAATCATCACTGCCGATAAAGCCTTAATGACAGCCTCATGGGCCCGTTTTTGACCGCAAGTTCCAGCGAGGTTCACTTCCTCCAGCGGGTCATCGGTCATGTTATACAGTTCAAACTCTGCCGGGCCACCCTCCGGTTGCATAATTTCGCTCTGATCGGGATTGCTGGGGCTGGACCAGAAACGGGGGTTGCTGAAGTAGCGGGTGTATTTCCAAAGTTTGATTTCGCCATTTTCATCGGGCAAGTGGGTGATAACCGTTTCTAGGTGGCTGGGCTCGGTGATGGGGCTGTAAGGGTTCCCGCGGGGATTGACGTCGGTTAAGCCTTCGCTGACTTGATCGTCGGTCATAAAGTACAGCGCTTTATCCCCATGGCCATTGTCACCGCCGCTTTCGATCAGCTCGGACAAATCCGCTCCTACCAATGGATGCACTTCAGAATGACTGGGTTGCAACTGTTTGGCAGCTTGTTGTTGATCAATACTCGCCATTCCCATCAGTGTCGGAATAATATCGACGTGACTGCTTAAAACCTCACTGTGTTTGTGACCGGAATACAGTGTCGGATTGGAAACAATAAACGGTACATGCAGGGTTTCTTCATAGGCGTTATACCATTTTTGATGCATGCCGCCATGAGCACCCAGCATATCACCATGGTCGGAGGTATAGACCACGATGGTGTTTTCATAAAAACGGGTGCTTTTGAGTTTTTGATAAACCTTATGAATTTCCTGATCGACCAGGTATTGCAAGTAATAGTACAGTTGGAAATATTGCGGAATGGTGGGGTTGCGGAAGAACATCTCGCCGTATTTATCCGCATAGTCTTTTTGGGCTTTGGGTTTGGTGGATAAATCCTCACAGCGGGTCGGTGGCATCGGTAATTTAATGTCTTTAATAAAATCCGGAAAATCGTAGTTATAGCCAAAACTCAGCCATGGAGTGCCGAAAAAAACCACATCATGCGGATTGGTGAAAGAGGCCACAGTCAGCCAGGGCTGGTCGCTGTCATCGCGATCCAAAGCATCCAGCAGATGAATAACTTGATCGGCAAAGCCTGGGTCACGGTTAATGCCCATATTGGCTTGATCAGCACCGTGTGGGTCAGGGCCGATCCAGCCATCGAAGCCATAGTCATGCAGTTTATTGGCCGCTTTATACAACTCTTGTGCCCGTGGAATCGGGTTGCCATTGTTATCGGTGCTGAGCATGACATTAACACTGCCGGGGAGCACAATATCCGGGTGAGAAAGGTGCCACTTACCACGATAAAAGGTGCGATAACCACCAGCACGAAAATAATCACCCATGGTGGGTACGGTGTTGGGGTCCAGATAAAACATATCCGGGTCATACCATTGTTTGGCCAATCCGGAAGTTTGTGTTACCCCGTGCAAAGAAGGGTATTGGCCGGTATAAATGCTGGTGCGGCTGGGGCTGCAAGCGGTACTGGCGGCGTAGTGTTTATGCAACTCCAGGCTGTTCTCGCGCAACGCCGCAACGCCGTGTAAGTGCTTCTGGCGGAATTGTTTGATGGTCTCTTGTTCGTAGATGGGGGGGTAGCGTTCCTCGTCGGTGGTGATGATTAAAAAATTCCATTTTTTATGGTTCTCAGGCATAAGTGAGTCTCCTAGTCATTTTATTTTTAATGGTTATACCCGGGAAACAAGACGATATATGTTGTTGCATGCATAAAAACCCGGCCAACGGCAGGCTGGGCTTTTAATGACCGAAATAGATAAATAGAACACCGGTCACTCCCAAGGTGAGCCAGCGTCATTTGAAATCTCCCATTAATACATCCCTGTTGTCCCTGATTTCAGCTTAACACTGATAACGCAATAAAAGCCAACACGGGTCGATAGCCTTGATCGGCTGACAATACCGGCAGGTTTTCGGAAGGTTAAGTACTGTGATTCAGAGCAGTATAGATTTTGCGAATTTACAGCGAGCAATATTCATAATTATTTTAGGAAGTCACAATGAAAAGAAAACTTCGACCGGGAGAACAAACGTTTATCGACATGATCTTCAATGGGATCTGGCGTATTCAGACTCGAGATGGCGAGTACCTGGATGTCATTGATGATGGCAATGGTGGCCAAAAGCTGGTCACTCACCCTGTCAGCCGAGTCAGGCATGATTTCAGGATTCGATCCTTTGAAGAACTTGAGCGAAACCGCTGGGGGGTATGGGCTGAGCCATTCAAACTGAGTGATCAGGCTGGCCCGATTACCGGGAGTCGCCGGCCAGGTAACCAGATTTATCCTTTCGTGCTGGTTTACGACGGCTGTAATAACTTTGTTTTAGAAGAATTACCCGCCGAGCATATGTTGCGCCAGAACCCTGGCGATACCATGCTGCAAAGTCTCGAGGCGGTGTCTACTTTAAGCAGTGAACAGTTAACCGGTTTGCCGGTCGAGCTGGATGCATTCAGGTTTATCAGCACCGTAAGTGGCGTCAATTTCCCTGTGTTCAGTGGCGACCAGCAACGGGCATTTAGTTATATCGCAGGCAGGCTTGGTTTTGATCCACACAGCAGTTTGCTAACACTGGCTGCGCTGGCCAATATAGCCAGGCCCGATGATATTCCGCAGGATGCCTGGGATGCGGTATTGACACAGTTGCGCGTTGAAATTGATTATCGACAGCTCGCTGGAAACTACTTCAGCAGCATTCAAAGCTTTGTGCAGAATGTATTTATCTCCAATGCTGGTTTGGTCGATAACGTGGGCGCTATTGTGGGGTTGGATAAGAGCAATGTGATCCAGTTGCTGCTGAATGCAGCGTTGCAATCCATCGCCGGTGCTGTCGGCGGGCTCAAGTTTACAGGTGCGGGAGTGGTTTCGGGGGCGCTGAAAGTATTGTTTCAACAACTGGCTGCTGACAAAGGACCCAGTGTTGGCAATTTCAACGTGGCACTGGCTGAAGCACGCACCAAGGTGTCCGAATTGTTTGATGACATGATTACTGCCATCCAGAACTGGCGCATTGATGTTTACAACGACTGGGGCAAACTGGAAACCATGGGTTTAAACATTAAAAGCGGAGAGGTTGCCTGGCCTGCCAATGATGAGGAAATGCGCAAAGAGGCGAAAAAACAGCTGGAGATTTCATTGTATAAAGACCTGACCAAAGTACGCTGGAATCACATGCGTTCCTCTAAGGGGACTTATTTCAGTCAGCGTGGTGACTGGACCAGTTATATGGAGAAAAATAAAAACTACTGGGTTGAAGCAGTGCCAACCACGCAAACGGATTTATTCGGCAAGGAAAAATCCGGTTATAACGTGACCATGCACTGGCTGGGCAGAGGGTCTACCATTTTCGATCATAAAGAGCCTGATGATCGCTTACCCATTCGCATTTTCAACGAACTGGGTGTTTCAAGACCCACGGTATTCAGAGAGTGGGGCTTGGCACCACAGACCTTTTTTGTGAATTATTGATAGGCTGAATAGTCAGTGGTCAACGGTTCAGCTTATTAAGATTAAATAATCGCAGGGCAATCATTGATTGCCCTGACTTTGATTTAAGATTTTCAAGTAGAACTGCGGCAGAATCCTTATGAAGTGGCTATTGAGTTTGTTGAATTTAAAACTCATACAAGCATCTGCGCTCAGTTGAAAATCGGATCGGCAGATAATGGGGATATTGTGCTGCAGATTGATTCAGTGCAAGAATAGCCAAACGCATAGCCTGGGTTTTGTTATGAATGCACTGTGGACATCTCTTATAGCGACGTTAACTGGCGCGATCGGCTGGTATGCAAACCATTGGCTCACCTCAAGGCGAGAGCAGGATCGAAGAAGATATCAAGCTGAACTGAACTTTGTAGAAAGACAGATTGAAGAGCTGTACGGCCCCATGGCGGCAGCACTGTATGAGGGGGCAAGGGCATTCAATGATTTGTTGGAAACGCTGGGGCGTAATTATGTCTTTTCGGAGGAGTCTCCGATTTCAGATGAAGATCTGAAAACGTGGTTGTTCTGGACAGAAAATGAGTTTTTGCCCAGAAACGCCAATATTAAAAACCTTTTAACAACGAAGGCTCATTTGATAGCACGTTCTGAATTTCCAGAAAGTTACGTTAGGTTTTTTGATCATTGCAACTCCTGGGACATTAAACACCGCCGCTGGAAGGCAGAAAATATTGAGTATTCATGGCATTCGAATATCGGATGGCCAGACGAGTTTGAGCAAGAAGTGATTGATGAGTTTCAGGCGTTGAAACGCCGACATTCAGAGTTGATCGGTCATTTGATCAACAGGAAATAGAATAATGTTTTAAAGGGTGGGGGCGGTCAGTAATTTTTGCCCGTTGGTATAGTTTTTACTGAATGACGACACACCCACAGGCATACGGGTTTGGGGCGCTTATAAAAATGCCATTGTTGGTTGCTGGTCATAACGATGAGCAAGGCTCTATCTATACTGTGAGGATAAACCATCAGTGTAAGTTTGTCGGGTTTATTAGCACAGTATAAATAGCCTCATGCAGGTGCATGCAGACGATGATATGGTTGATGTATTAGCTGTTATTTAAAATAGATTGCGCCTGCTGCAAATCATAATCGGCTTTTGGCCATTCCAGGCCGACTTGCTTTAAGGCCGCATGAATGGTTTCTGCAATTTGCCAGCGGGCGTAATCTTTATTGTCTGCGGGTATTGCAAACCAGGGGGCGTAGTCGGTGCTGGTGGCCTTTAGGGCCTGATGATACGCCGTTTGGTATTGGTCCCAGAAAGGGCGTTCGCGGAGGTCATCGGCATTGAATTTCCAACGCTTTTCCGGTTTGTCCAAACGTCGCTGAAAGCGGCGTTTTTGCTCGTCTTTGGATAGGTTCAGCCAAAACTTTAATACGATGGTTCGGCTGTTGCTGAGGTGTTTTTCAAAGGCATTGATGGCATCCAACCGCTGTTGCCAGAAAGCGTCCATATTATGTAATTCAGGCGGATTGTCACCAGGGTATTGGCTCCCCAGATACTCGGGGTGGACACGCACTGTGGTGACTTCTTCATAATAGCTGCGGTTGAATATCACTACTTGTCCACGCGCTGGCAATACCCGTTCACAGCGCCATAAAAAGTCATGTCGTAACTCGATGGGGGTTGGACGTTTAAAGGCCTGGGTGCTGATGGCATTGACATTAACGTTGGCAAAAACTTCGCGAATCGCGCTGTCTTTACCTGCAGCATCGGTAGCCTGAAACAATGGTAAAAGTGAATGGCTGCGACTGGCCTGCAGTTTGGCGGCTTCTTCGGCCATGCGTTTACGGGCTTTGCGTAATGCTTTTTCAAAGTCAGCGATGGATTCTGGGGCGGTGGGCCAGCTGGATAAGTCAGAGTCTGGTTTTACCTGCCATTGAGAAATATCATTGAAGCTTGGGATGGTCATGTTTGCGGGCCTGTGGGTACAAGCCCGGAATATTAACAGATGAAGCAGCGGAGGTTGGTGCAGGTTGGCTTAGGCGCAGCCGTAAGCCAACAACAAAACCTTTTTCTAGAGCATTGTCGGCTTACGCGCCTGAGGCGCTAAGCCGACCTACAATGATCAGGCTTTTTCGAGGATCGCTGTAACGCCCATACCGCCAGCAGTACAAACCGAAATGACACCACGAGTGCCGGACTTGCTGCCGCGTTTTTCTGCCAGCAGCTCGGCCAGGGTCGAAACGATTCGACCACCGGTAGCGGCGAACGGGTGACCAACGGCGACACTGCTGCCTTTGATATTCAGTTTGGCTTTATCAATGCTGCCCATGGCGGCTTTCAGGCCCAAACGATCTTTACAGTAATCGTCCGACTCCCAAGCTTTGAGGGTGCACAATACTTGCGCAGCAAAAGCTTCGTGGATTTCATAAAAATCGAAATCCTGCAGGCTCAGATTGGCCTGTTGCAGCATTTCTGACATGGCAACGGTTGGTGCCATCAATAAGCCTTCGTCATTGACAAAGTCGACAGCGGCACTGCGGCCATGGGTGAGGTAGGCCAGTACCGGCAGTTTGTGTTTTTCTGCATAGTCCTCGGAGCACAGCAGTACTGCAGATGCACCATCGGTTAATGGGGTGCTGTTGGCAGCGGTCAGCGTGCCTTTGCCGGATTTTTTGTCAAAAGCCGGTTTCAGTGCTGCCATTTTATCCAGGCTGGTGTCTGGGCGGATGTTGTTATCACGGATCACACCTTCAAATGACACCACCATGTCATCAAAGAAGCCCTCATCCCAGGCTTTGGCAGCATTCTGATGGCTGTGAAAAGCCAATTCATCTTGTGCCTCGCGAGAGATATTCCACTCGCGTGCCATGCGTTCACAGTGTGCGCCCATCGACAGGCCGGTGCGTGGTTCGCCATTGGCGGGAGGCACCGGAGCCAATTCAGCAGGGCTAAGCCCTTTGAACAGTTTCATTTTGGCGCCGAAAGATTTTGCCCGCGGGAGTTTGATTAAACGCTGTGCCAGCTTGCGGTTGACTGTTAGCGGTGCATCGCTGGTGGTATCGGTACCACAGGCAATAAAACTGTCAATTTGACCGGTGGCAATTTTAGCTGCGCCGATTAAGGCAGCCTGTAAACTGGTGCCACAGGCCTGCTGTACAGTAATGCCTGGTGTCAGGGGCGATAAATCGGTACTCAACACGGCTTCCCGTGCCAGATTCCAGTCTTTACTGTGGGTGGTAACAGCACCACCGAAGACTTCATCAATCAATTGACCTTGCAGATTGTAGCGTTCCACCAGGCCCTGCAGGCTGGCGGACAGCATATCCAGGTTGGTAGCATCGGCATACATGCTGTTGGAGCGGCAGAAGGGAATGCGCACCCCGCCGACAACGGCGACTCTTCTTGTGGCTTGACCATTCATGCGGCTTCTCCTGCTGATATGGACTCATCTTGTTTAAGGTAATGCATCGGCCCGCCTCTGAACGGCGCAAAACCGGTGCCGAAAATCAAACCAGCATCCAGCAGGTCGTCGTTGGCCACAATTTGATCTTTGGAACAGGCCACGCATTCATCCAGATAGGGCTTCAACAAATCACGGGCGATGCCGGTTAGATCGTGACCTTCCACTTTTTCGCTATCGCGTTGCGGTTTGCCTTTTTCCCAGGTGTAAAAACCCTGACCGGATTTTTTACCCAGCTTGCCGGCATCCACGTATTCTTGTAGAAACTTGGATTTGCTGCCGTCATCGTCGATACCGACGGTTTTGATAACCGATAAACCGACATCAAGCCCAACCGTATCGGCCAGTTCCACAGGCCCCATCGGCATGCCGAATTTAACAGCGGCTTTGTCAATGGCTTCTTTGGGTATACCGTTTTGGTACAGCTCCATGGCCTTGGCCATATAAGGCGCCAGCACACGGTTGACCAAAAAGCCCGGACTGGATTTGGTTGGCAGTGGGTATTTACCGATTTGCTTGGCAAAACTTGCCCCTTTCTCTACCCAGCTGGAGTCGGTCAGCTTGTCGTCGAAAACCACTTCCACCAGCGGCATTTTGGCGACCGGATTGAAGTAATGCAGGCCGATCAGGCGATTCGGGTCTTTAAGCACGCTGGCCAGTTCGTTCAATGGCAGCGCCGAGGTATTGGTGGCCAGCACGGTATGTTTCTGCAGCTGTGGCTCCAGGTTCTTGAACAGTTTCTGCTTGGCTTCCAGGTTTTCAAAAATCGCTTCAATAATCACATCGGCACGGGCAACACCATCACCTCGGACATCCGGGCGCAAACGGGCCAGTGCGGCTTTGACTTTGGCATCGGTGCGTAGTTTTTTCCTAAACAATGATTTGGCGCGCTTGATCGCCGGTTCGATGTATTTCATCTCGCGGTCCTGCAAGGTCACTTCCAGGCCTTTTAAAACACACCAGGCCGCAATATCACCACCCATGACACCGGCACCAATCACATGCACACGATGCGCGGTAAAGTTGCTGGCTTTGCCTTGTGCTTTTAATGCTTCCATCAAGCGAAATACACGGCGTAAATTGCGTGAGGTATCACCGATTAACAGCTCAGGGACATTTTCCACTTCGGCGCGAATCATGGCTGCCTGATCGTCACCAAAGTCTTCCCAGGCATCGATCAGCTTATAAGGCGCAGGGTAGTGGCTTTTACTGGCCTTGCTGGCGGTTTTCTTGCGCATGATATTGGCCAGCATTTTGCGTGCCGGGCCCATGTTGGTCAGTTTGCCGGTCAGGCCGGCGCCTTTGTTCTTGCGCTTGCGCAATACCGCGCGACGAGCAGCCCAGCGCAGTGTCTGATGCTTGCCGACCAGTTGATCAACCAGCCCCATGCCTTTGGCAGCCCCAGCACGCAGCATGCGCCCGGTTAGCATAATTTCCATGGCTTTCTGGCCACCCATACGTTGTGGCGAACGAGCGGAACCGCCAAAGCCCGGATAAATACCAAGGTTGACTTCCGGGAAGCCAATCCGGGTGTTGTCGATATTCTTGGCGATAATCCAGTCAAAGCATAAAGCCAGTTCAAGGCCACCGCCCAGACAGTAGCCTTCAAGTGCTACCGCGGTAGGGAAGGGTAGTTTTTCAATGCGGGTAAACAGCTCATGTACCTGATTCAGAAATTGACGACCAGCACTCAAATCGGTGACCTGGTCAAATTCACTGACGTCGGCACCCACAATAAACTGGCCGGACTTGCCAGACATCAGCACCAGGCCTGCAGGCGGGCTTTTTTCCAGATCGCTGACAATGTTACCTAGCTCTTCCAGAACCTCGCGGCTCAGGGCATTGGTAGACTCTTCGGCCCGGTCAATGTAGAGCCAAATGACATTATCGATGTCATTTTCGAGTCGCCAGTGCCGGTAGTTGTTTGCTTTTGCAGCAGCAGACTTGGCTGGTGCGCTTTTGGCCTTGCTGACGCTGGCCTTTTTCGCGGTTTTCTTCGACGCCTTCTTCTTGGAAGCTTTTTTCGTCGTTTTCTTACTGGTTTCTGAGGTCATGCTTGGGTTCCGGGGTTGGAATGAAATAAACGAATACGCGTATTCATTAATCTATGTTTGCTAACGATATATGGGTAAATTCCCAGCAGACAATTATATCAAGGAATCTGCAGTCCGAATGTGCGTAAAGCCATGCTGACAGAAATTAATGGTAAGCCGATTAATGCAGTAGGGTCGTCACTGCGCAGTGCGCTGAACAGGCTGATCCCCAAGGATTCTGATTTAAATGCGCCTGCACAATCCAGTGCCGGGTCGCGCTCGATATAGCGGGTTATTTCGTCCTCACTCAGCTCGCGGAAACACACCTCGGTGGGCACCATGCCGGTTTCCAACTCGCCCTGATCGCTGTGCCAAAGGCAATATCCGCAATAGAAAAACACACTTTTGCCGGAGCAACGCGACAGCATCGCATGGGCATTGCGAATCGAACCAGGCTTACCCAGAATGTCTCCATCCAGCACCAGGGTCTGGTCGGAACCTATCAATAAGGTATCGGACGAGCCAGCTAACTTTGCGCCGGCATGGGCTTTTTCCCGGGCCAGCCGCTGTACATAATCAATGGGTGTTTCATGTTGTAACGGTGTTTCATCGATATCCGGGCTGATGACTGTGAAAGGCAGTTGCAGGCGTTGCATCAGTTGTCGGCGATAAGGCGACGAAGAGGCCAGAATCAGAGTGGGTGTTGAAGATTGATTGAGCATGCGCGCATTGTAATCTTGCCTTGAGCAGATTGAAATTTTTTATGCTGCAGCCATTTTGACAAATAACAGGAATATTGCATTGGCTATGCTATATTTCGACGCTTGACAACCTACAGCCCCAAAGAGAATTGCAATGTTTTTCAAGAAGTTGGTTTTGTTTATTAGTGTGATTTATGCGGTGAATACCAGTGCCCAGGATTTTCTTGATGGTTGGTATTTCAACCCCAGTCAGCCGGGCAGTGGTTTTAATGTGAATCAGCAGGCAGATATTACCGCGATTGCTTTGTTTGACTTTACCGATGATGGCCAAACACAGTGGGCCACTGCGGTGGATCAGATTGAATTGGACGTAAATGGCAGTGAAGTATTTGAAGCGCCGTTGACCATTCCTGAAAGTGGTGCCTGTTTTGATTGTCCTTATTTCCCTAATTCCGGCAACATCGGCGGTGATATGTTGCGGGTTGTGTTCTCTGGGGTACCGAATGCTGAAGGTAATATAACCGCATCTGTGACTTTACGAGGGACCACAGAGCCTTATGAAATGCTGTTGTTCAGGTTTGGTGACGCGCTGGATTTTATGCTCTCAGTTTGGACGGTAACGGCGTTTGTTGACGGAAATAACGGCGTGACTATCCCAGTTTCGGAGATTATTCGATTTGACAGTGTTGGTGTGGATATTGATGGGATACCGTTTATAGCTGGGGAACTCCTTAGTCGGCCTGATAGTAATGCTGTAGCAAGATTTGCGCCGGATGGATTTGAGCTAGGCGATTTGGTTATCCTTGCTGATAATGTTGGAGGAGTGGGGGTAAGTCAGTTTTGGGTTTTTGAAGCTTACAAAGAGTCTGTAGTCGGCTCCACTGAAGCAGGTGACGACCCGATTAGTACTATTCAGGATAGTGGCGGCGTTGATTTTACAGGCTATCGTCTTGGCAACACCCTCAACCGCAATAATGCCGCAGTCAGTCCGCAGGCAAGAGCACTGGCAGGCAGGCCAATCAATTTAGAAACCAAGCCAGCCACAGCACGAATGGTGGAGTTGGCAGACCAGTTATCCAGCCGTTTAAATGCACAGTTGGGTTCAGGCGTTGAGGAATAGCTAGAGTGACACCCTCAGAGCAATAGTACCTCTGCGTTGTATGCTGCTAAAATCACCCTTTAATATGGTGACATTGGTTTAAATAATCGTTACAATTGACCGCTTATGTCCGCGCAGCGTACGGTAAATGCACGCAAACTGGCAGCGAATCGATCTGAGCTGCAAGGAAGCGTTGAGATTCAAACACTTACCGGTGTTCATGACCGTTTGGCTGGAACCGATGGTGAATTGAGTTATCAATTGGCATTTCATCCCACCATGGATGATCAAGAACCATTGGTGGTTGTGGATGTGGATTTGCAGACGGATGTCACGTTGACGTGTCAGCGTTCATTGCAACCTTTCCAGCATAGGGTCAAAACCCAATCCCAGGTGGTATTGGTTATTGATGAGTCGCAGGCAGAGCAACTGGCCGAAGACTATGAGCCATTTGCCTGCAAGGACATAGAACTGGACATTAATGCGCTGTTGACTGAAGAGTTGTTGCTGGCTTTACCGCTGGTGCCGGTTAACCCGCAAGCAGAAGAGCTGCAGTCAACAGACGAGCAACATATTGATACTGGTGAACAGGACCAAAACCCTTTCGCTGGTCTGGCCGCTTTGAAAAAAGATTTGGCCGACAAAGATTAATTAGGAGAATTTACAATGGCTGTTCAAAAGAGTCGAAAAACCCCATCACGCCGCGGTATGCGCCGCTCGCATGATGCTATTAAAATGCCAACGCTGTCGACTGACCCGACCAGCGGTGAAATCCATCGTCGGCATCACATTACACCGGAAGGTTTTTATAAAGGCCGCCGAGTAGTGGCCGAAACCATCGTCGAAGATCTGGACGACGAATAACCTCATTACCTCTCTCAAATTAGCCTGCTGAATTGATCAAAGATTGCCACGTGCCATCCCGGTGCGTGGTGAGCTTACGCCGGTTGATGCATAATGGTACTGTATGGTTTTGAGACCGTTATTCAAAACGTCATTTGCTATGTACTATAAGGTTTCCTAGACAATGCCATTTTCCCGAATTATTGCCAGCGGTAGTGCCTTACCGGAAAAAGTCGTCACCAATCATGATCTGGAAAAAATACTGGATACCAGTGATACCTGGATACGGGAGCGAACCGGTATTGAACAGCGGCATGTCGCCGCTGAGGGGCAGACCACGTGTGACCTGGCAGAAGCGGCCTGCCGTATCGTATTTGAACGCAGTGGGGTTGATCCACAAAGCATTGACCTGCTGGTGGTCGGTACCACCACGCCTGACTTGATTTTCCCCAGTACCGCTTGCTTGTTGCAGCACCGTTTGGGTATGCAAGAGTGTGGCGCATTTGATGTTAATGCGGCCTGTTCAGGGTTTGTGTATGCATTATCGGTGGCCGATAAATTTATCCGCAGTGGAACCATTAAGCGGGCACTGGTGGTTGGTGCCGAAACGCTGACTCGCATGATTGACTGGACCGATCGCGGTACGGCTGTGTTATTTGGTGATGGCGCCGGTGCGGTATTGCTGGAAGCCAGCGATGAAGCCGGCATTCTGTCGACACATATCCACGCCAATGGAGGTCACGCCAACTTACTATGTGCCGATGTTGGTGTCTCCAAAGGTTTCAAAGATGAACCCAATGGCGGGTTAAAAGTTCTGATGACAGGCAATGAAGTCTTCAAGGTCGCGGTACGAACACTGGGACGGATAGTCGACGAAACCCTGGCGGCCAATAATTTGGATCAATCGGAGATCGACTGGCTGATTCCCCATCAGGCCAACCTGCGCATTATTTCCGCCACCGCCAAGAAGCTGAGTATGCCTATGGAAAGGGTCATTGTAACCGTGCACAAACATGGCAATACCTCATCAGCCTCGGTTCCATTGGCGCTGGATGAAGCCATTAGCAGCGGAAAGGTTCAGCGTGGTGAAAACTTGTTGCTGGAAGCGTTTGGTGGTGGTTTTACCTGGGGTGCTGCCTTAATTCGTTACTAGCCAATCATTAATTGATTAAACAATATTCAATTCATTATCAAAGCTTTATCAAGCAAAGTTTAGTCAGGGTATAGCGTTTATTTATGCAAAACACAGCTTTTTTATTTCCCGGACAAGGTTCACAGTCAGCTGGTATGCTGGCTGAGCTGTCCGCAGAATTTCCGGTCGTTCAACAAACGTTTGCCGAGGCCAGTGATGTGCTGGGATATGACCTTTGGGCATTGACTCAGTCGCAAGGCGATCAGCGCCTGAATCAAACACAATACACTCAGCCTGCCTTGTTGGCAGCAGGTACTGCTGCATGGCGTGCTTGGTGTTCAGTTAGTGCAGCCAGGCCGCAACGATTGGCAGGCCACAGTCTGGGCGAATACACCGCGTTGGTGTGCGCCGAAGCTTTGGGTTTTACTGACGCTATTAAGCTGGTGGCCTTGCGGGGACAACTGATGCAGCAGGCTGTACCTCAGGGGCAGGGCGGCATGGCTGCGGTTATCGGGATGGATGATCAACAGGTCATTGACCTATGCGCAGCGGTGACGAATCAGCAGGATGACAGCGGTTGGTTGGTTTCTGCGGCGAATTTCAACTCACCAGGGCAGGTGGTTATTGCCGGTCAGCAAGCAGCGGTTAAGCAAGCCATTGAGCAGGCCAAAGCGTCGGGCGCACGCATGGCCAAACTGTTGCCGGTCAGTGTACCGTCGCATTGCGGCCTAATGCAGCCAGCAGCCGAACAACTGCAAGAGGAGATGGTGGCGCTCAATTGGCAATCGCCCACAATCCCGGTAGTGCATAACGTGGATGCCGATACACATACGGATATTGGTGAGCTCCAACAAGTGCTGGCAGCGCAGCTATACCAACCGGTGCGTTGGACTGACAGCGTATTGGCGCTGCAGTCTTCAGGCGTTGAAAACTATGCCGAGTGCGGGCCAGGAAAAGTGCTGGCCGGTTTGGTCAAGCGTATTGGGAATGGCCGGTCAGCCCCCATGTATTCGCTGTCGCAACCTGAGAGTTTGCGGGAGCTGGCTGCCTTGGATCAGGCGCCTGAATAAACATTAACGAAATGCTGCTTTAGCAGCTAATATTTCGGGGAAGTCATGAGTAACAATCATTCCGAAACAAAAGTCGCACTGGTGACTGGTGCCAGCCGGGGTATCGGCGCAGCCATTGCTGACACATTGGCACGTGCAGGACATACAGTGTTTGGCACGGCAACATCTGCCAGTGGTGCACAGTCCATCAGTGAACGTCTACAGGCAATTTCAGAGAATTGTCATGGCCTGCAGCTGGACGTTAATGATGCTGACCAGATCACTGCTGCGATGGCAAGTATTAATGAGCAGGCCGGGTCACCACCGGTGATTTTGGTTAACAATGCCGGCATTACCCGTGATCAGCTACTACTGCGGATGGGTGAAGATGACTGGGATGCTGTTATCGATACCAATTTGCGCTCAGTTTTTCGTATGAGTAAAGCCTGTCTGCGCGGCATGATGAAAGCCCGCTGGGGGCGAGTGGTATCGATTACTTCGGTGATTGGCAGCATGGGTAACCCCGGGCAGGCCAATTATGCGGCTGCCAAAGCCGGTATTACCGCATTTTCCAAATCGCTGGCACGCGAAGTAGGCAGTCGTGGTATTACCGCCAACGTGATCGCTCCAGGCTTTATTGAAACCGATATGACCGATGCACTGGATGACAGTCAACGCGAAAGCCTGTTACGTGATATCCCGGTCAACCGCCTGGGCCAGGTGGACGATATCGCTGCTGCGGTCGCATTCCTGTGCTCTGAGTCAGCTGGTTATATCACCGGTAACACTTTGCATGTGAATGGCGGCATGTATATGAACTAGACGGTGTTCCACACCGGTTTATCACTTATTATGAGCAGGCATTTGAGCATTTCGAGACGCTTGGTGTCTGGCAGTTATCCCGGCAGTTCACTACAATATACTGCTGGCTAGTTAAAGCAATCGCTGATCCAGTCTGTTCCAGTTAACCCTGGTTAATGACATCGGTGATTACTAAAACCCTTGCAACTGAACAGGAAGCAAAACTTATGAGTAATATTGAAGAACGCGTAACAAAGATCGTTATCGAGCAATTGGGTGTTAAAGAAGATGAAGTAACGCCTAGTGCTTCTTTTGTTGATGATCTTGGTGCGGATTCGTTGGATACGGTTGAATTGGTGATGGCTCTTGAAGAGGAGTTCGAATGCGAAATTCCCGACGAAGAAGCTGAGAAAATCACTAACGTTCAGCAGGCCATTGATTACGTTAAGAGTAACGCCTCTTAATCAGCGCATTCCCGGTTACCGGGAATTACCAATCAATCGTCTAGTAGTGAAAATGTATGCGTAGTGAACGTCGAATAGCAGTAACTGGCATGGGGATTATTTCCCCGGTCGGCAACACCCTGGACAGCGCCTGGGATAACATCGTCAATGGCCGCAGTGGTATTGGGCCGCTGACAGCGTTCAGTGATGAGGCATTGAGTTGTCAGATTGCCGGTGAAATTCGGGATTTTGACCCGGTTGACTGGGTTGGCCGTAAGGACGCACGCAGATACGATAACTTTATTCACTATGGCGTTGCCGCCACTATTCAGGCCGTGCAGGATGCCGGGATTGATTTTGATCAATACGATACTGAACGCATGGGTGCATTGATTGGTGCGGGTATTGGTGGCATCAAAACCATTGAAGCCACCCATGAAACCTATCGTAATGGTGGTGCCCGTAAGGTTTCACCGTTCTTTGTGCCAGCCACTATCGTGAATATGATCGCTGGACTGGTTTCGATCAAATATCAGCTTAAAGGCCCAACTTTCAGTATCGTTTCAGCCTGTACCTCTGCCAATCACAATATCGGTGAGGCAGCACGAATGATTGCCTATGGCGATGCTGATGTGATGCTGGTTGGTGGTGCAGAATATGCCACCACTCCCACGGCAATGGGCGGATTTGCCTCGGCCAAGGCCTTGTGCTCTTCTTTTAATGACAACCCGCAAGCGGCCAGTCGACCATGGGACCAAGATCGCAGTGGTTTTGTATTGAGCAACGGTGCAGGGGTTATGGTGCTTGAAGAGCTTGAGTTTGCCAAAAAGCGTGGTGCCAGAATTTATGCTGAACTGGCGGGCTTTGGCATGAGCAGTGATGCTCATCATATCACTCAGCCACCAGAAGGTGGTGATGGCGCTGCACGCAGCATGCGCAATGCGCTGCGTGATGCTGGAGTTAACCCGGAACAGGTGGACTATATCAACGCACATGGTACTTCCACCCCACTTGGAGACCAGGCAGAAAGTGACGCGGTAAAAACCTGCTTTGGAGAGCATGCTTATAACATTCCAGTAAGTTCCAGCAAATCGATGACCGGTCATCTATTGGGTGCAGCTGGTGGTATTGAGGCCATTTTCACCATACTGGGTATGCGTGATGGAATTGCGATGCCCACCATCAACCTGGATAACCCCAGCGAAGGTTGTGATTTGAATTATGTACCGAACACTGCCCAGCAGCGAGAAATCAATATTGCAATGTCCAATTCATTTGGTTTCGGTGGTACTAACGGTACGCTGCTATTCAAAAAACTCGCTTAGTCAGTAAACGGTTAATCAGCAGACCAGCGGTTACTCAAACGTTTGCCCGTTTTGCCTGTGGATACTGGCATGTCTAGTACCCAATCGCATCAACCTTATTATTCTCATCAGTTAAGTACTGATATAGCGTTGATTGATATTCATCAATGTTATCCAGAGGTTTTTCCTTTTCTACTCGATACCGCTATTGGTACGCACGATCAGCACCGTTATTCAATGTTACTGGCAGCGGTTGATCAAACACCGCTGGCGTTGAGTTTTGAGCAGCTCAGCCAGCCGGATCAGCCATCGTTTTTGCAGCAGCTGGATCAACAGTTCAGCGAGCATTATCAAGCTGAGCATGGTGATTTGCCTTTTATTGGTGGTTGGTTTTTGTTGTTGGGTTACGAGTTGGCCAAACAAATTGAACCCAAGCTGCGATTGCAGGCACCAGAGCATACCCAACCTGTAGCCAGTGCCTGGCGTTGTGACAGTGCGATCATTCTGGATCGGCAGACCAATCGTCAAATGCTGGTTGCAGAAACGGCAGAACGTTTGGCAGAACTGACTGCTCTGCTGGAACCAATGGGTGACATAGAACAAACGACTGCAGCAGCAGATCAATCGCGCAACCAGTCGCATACCTGGCAGATTACGGCCGGTTCCGGAGAGCGCTTTTGCCAGGGGGTGGAGAAAATTCAGGAGTATGTCCGCGCAGGAGATGTTTTTCAGGTTAACTTATCACGTGGCTGGCATGCGCGGCCAGATTTAGAAGCCATAGACAATCCGGACTTTGCTAT
This sequence comes from Wenzhouxiangellaceae bacterium, assembly GCA_965230265.1. Classification (GTDB taxonomy): domain Bacteria; phylum Pseudomonadota; class Gammaproteobacteria; order Xanthomonadales; family Wenzhouxiangellaceae; genus JAJFKX01. The sequence goes on from OZ245999.1 coordinate 1,093,444, forward strand.
CGATATTTACCGCGCGCTGCGGCGTGCCAATGCATCGCCATTTGCTGGGATGATGCGGTTCGATGATGGTGTCCTGCTTAGTTCATCACCAGAACGCCTATTGGAAATCGACCAGGGCTGGATTCAAACACGACCGATAGCAGGCACCCGGCCACGTGGACGTGATGCAGAAGATGATTTGCGGCTATCCGATGAATTACTGGCGCACCCCAAAGAGCGTGCTGAGCATATTATGCTGATTGATCTGGAGCGCAATGATTTGGGGCGGGTCTGTGAACCCGGCAGTGTCGAAGTCAATGAGTTAATGGTCAAAGAAAGCTATGCTTCGGTGCACCATATTGTTTCCAATGTGCGAGGTCGTTTACGCCAGGGGATTACTCCCGGACAAGCGATAGCAGCGGTATTTCCGGGGGGCACTATCACTGGTTGCCCCAAGGTTCGCTGTATGGAAATTATTGCTGAGTTAGAAGATACTGGACGTGGTTTTTATACCGGCGCAATGGGTTACCTGAGCCGCCATGGCCGCCTGGATATGAACATTTTGATTCGCAGCATGTTATGGCAGGATGGTGCCCTGCATTGGCGGACTGGTTGTGGCATTGTTGCTGATTCTGAGCCACAGGCTGAGTTGGCGGAAACTGAAGCCAAGGCTGCAGGAATGTTAAGGGCGCTGGAGATGATCGAACCTGCTGATAGGCCCTGTGCGGAAGGGGCGGATTGATGTTGTGGCTTAATGGCCAGGCGGTCGATACTGCAATCTGGAACCGTGGCCTGGCATTCGGTGATGGCGTGTTTGAAACGGTCGCTTTTCGAAATCGACAGGCGCCATTATGGACATTGCATATGCAACGTTTGCAACATGCCTGCGAAGTATTGGCGTTAACAATACCCGATACGGATAAGTTGCATCAGCAATGTTTAGAGCGGTTAATTGATACCGATGCAGTGATTCGGATTACATTGGTTCGAAAACAACAGACAATATCTGAATTGCCATCATCACTGGTTGCTTATGGTTCTGCCAGTGGTGTTAATGGCGTTGATATTCTGTTGAGGTTACGGCCAATACCTGAACGAGCCAGCAGCAGCCTGCAGACCGATTGGGCTCAACTGCGACTGGCACAACAACCAGTGTTGGCCGGGATCAAACATCTGAACCGCCTGGAGCAGGTGTTGGCAGCGCGGCAAGCACAACAATTGGGGGTGGACGAACTGATATTGATGGATACTGAGCAGCGTGTTATTGAAGCGATCAGCAGCAATTTACTGGTGTACGATGGTCAATATTGGGTCACACCAAAACTGCATGACTCCGGAGTGAATGGTGTCATGCGACAATGGTTATTGGATCAACAACTGATCAGTGAGCAATCAATGCTTCCAGGCGATATTCAGCAGGCGCATGCTTTGGCATTGTGTAATTCGGTACGTGGCGTTCAGGCTATTGAGCGCCATGCCGGGCAGGTTTACCCCATTGAGCATGTAAGGGCACTGCAACAAACCATTCGGGTGCTTGGTTTGTAATGTTGCGCTGGCTACTCAGCATATTTGTCGTTGCGGTACTGATTGCAGTATTGGCTGCGCTATGGTTTTGGCGTGACTACCAGGCTTTTCTGGAGAAACCTCTGCATACCCGCAGTGATCATGAGTTGAGTTTTATTCTGGCAGAGGGTACCAATTACCCGCAAATGGTTGAGCAATTGCACTCTGCCGGCTATACCAATGTGACCTGGCATTGGCGATTACTGGGGCGTTTGCGACAACCGGTGCTTAAAGCCGGGGAATACCTGATTGAGGCACAAACCACACCTGAACAATGGCTGGACCAGCTAGAACGCGGGGCGACGATTCAACATCGCATCACCATTGTGGAAGGTTGGACCACTCGCGACTTGCTGGCCAGGCTGGCAACAGAACCCAAACTGGTGAATGACAGCGCCGAATTAACTCCCCAGGAATTGCTTGATAAGATCAGTACAGCGGAAACCGTTGAATGGTTACTGAGTGGCATACAGCAACGCGATGAAATTCATGAATACGCTGTTTTGGAAGGGCTGTTTTTACCGGAAACCTATAGCTTTCAACGAGGTGAGAGTGATCTGGCCGTTTTGCAGCGTGCTCATCAGGCATTGATTGATACTCTGCGACAGGCTTGGTTACAGGTAAATAATGCCAGGTTGCCATTGGAGCATCCGTATCAACTGTTGACACTGGCTTCAATTATCGAAAAAGAGACGGGGCTGGCAGCAGAACGTGAACAGATTGCAGGTGTATTTGCCCGACGTTTGCAGCGCGGCATGTTGCTGCAAACCGACCCGACGGTTATTTATGGCATCGGCGAAGCCTATGATGGCAATATCCGTCGGCGCGACCTGGAAACCGATACCGCTTACAACACTTACACTCGTGCAGGCCTACCACCCACGCCGATTGCATTGGCCGGTGGTGCAGCCATTCATGCTGCTGCCAACCCGGCAGATGGCAATGCGCTCTATTTTGTTGCCAGTGGCGATGGTGGTCACGTGTTCTCTGTTACCTTGGCCGAACATAACCGGGCCGTGCAGAATTACCTAAAAAAACGACGTAACAATTAATCATGTCAGCAGGTTTATTTATCACACTAGAAGGCGGTGAAGGCGCCGGTAAAAGTTCTTTGCAGCAACGCATCAAAAACTGGTTGGAGCAATCGGGTATTGCTTACATCACCACTCGTGAACCGGGTGGTACCAGGTTGGCAGAAGAAATTCGTCATTTGTTGCTGCATCAAAACGAATCTGCTGTATGTACCCAGGCTGAATTGCTATTAATGTTTGCCGCACGTGCTCAAAACCTGCAAGAAACCATCCGTCCGGCATTGGCAGCAGGTCAATTGGTTTTATGTGATCGTTTTACTGATGCCAGCTTTGCTTATCAGGGAGGCGGACGTCAGCTGGGTACGTCAATCATTGCGCAACTGGAAGCGGTGGTACATCCAGATCTGCAGCCCGACTTAACCTTGTTACTGGATATTCCCGTGAATGAGGGCTTGGCACGCAAGCGCAATGACAAACCTGATCGTATTGAAAGCGAACAACTGGCTTTTTTCCAACGGGTAAGACAAGCTTACCTGCAACGCGCTGAGCAATTTCCACAGCGCATTAAAGTCATTGACGCCACGCAAACCCAGCAGCAAGTAGCTGAGCAGGCCATTAGCGCTATCCAAGTGATGCTGAGCGAGCATGATTAAGGAACTGATCAATACCGATTACCCATGGTTGTCCGATAGTTGGAACCCATTGGCACAGCGCTATCTGAATAGCCAGGCCAATGCGAATATTCCTCATGCCTTACTGATTACCGGAGCAGACGGTGTCGGCAAGTTGGAACTGGCTGCTCGAACAGTGCATAGCCTGTTGTGCCAAGCACTGGATGAAACAGGCATGGCCTGTGGTGAATGTAAAGCCTGCAGAATGCTAAATGGTGGCGGTCACCCAGATTTGGTGGTGCTGGAACGCCCCGAAGACAGCCAGCAAATCAAGGTTGATCAGGTGCGCGAATTAATTCATAGCCTGCACCTTTCTGCCGGTATGTCCGGTTACCGTGTGGCATTAATAAAAGATGCCGAACGCATGAATACCAATGCGGCCAATGCGCTTTTAAAAACACTGGAAGAACCCGGTGATAAAACCATCTTGATATTGTGTACTGCACACCCAGGGCGTCTGCCGGCAACCATACGCAGTCGTTGCCAACAAGTGCATGTGCCGTTACCTGGTGATTCAGATGCGGCTGATTACTTAAAGAATATGGTTGAGCACAGTGCCGAAGATATTCAGTTATCACTGCGCCTGGCAGGTGGTGCGCCCTTGCTGGCTGAAGAGATTCTAAATGCTGAGCAACTGAAGACAGTACGCAATGTTTTTCAGCAACTGGATGGGCTTGCCATCGGCCAACAAAGTATCTTGGCGATGGTCAGCGATTGGCAGGAATATGAACCGCGTGACTGCTGGCAGTGGATTTTGTTTTGGTTACACCAGGGCATTACCGGTCAGACAAAATGGCCGTTATTGAGTAAAATCAGTGCTCGTCAGCAGCAGGATTTATATCAGACTGCCTTGCAAGGCTGGCAACGTGCCAGCAGCGGTTTGCGGCACGATCTGCAATTTCAGGAATGGTTGCTACAATGGCAGTCTGTGGCATCACAAGCAGGAAAAACCTAAGCATGGCTCAACACGGAATATTAAATACAACACTCAGAGATAAAGAGTCGCTGTACAGTGCGTACATGTCTTTTGTGCGCGATGGCGGGTTGTTTGTACCTACCAGTAAAGCGTTTGAGCTGGGCGATGACGTTTTTGTACTGGTTACCTTAGAAGACATAGATGAGCGTCTGCCGATTCCAGGAAAAGTCGTATGGGTTACGCCAGCGGGTGCACAGGGTAATCGTCGTGCAGGAATCGGTATTCGGTTTTCTGAGAGTCAGGATGGTGTTCATGCTCGTAAAGTAATTGAGTCACATTTGGCTGGTTTGTTAAACCGGGATATGCGTACGCAGACGATGTGATGACGTCTAGCCAGAACTCGAAGCCGCTGTACAGGCGGCTGCTGATTAATTTTATGAGGTTTTATCAACAGGCTTTTAGACGGGTAAACAATGGTGATGTGGCTGCTTTGCTGATACTGACTGGTGAGTGGCGGTCGATATAGAAATATTAGAATATAAGAACACATGGGAGAAGCTGACAGTGGCTTGCCAAAGGATGGGGTTGGGGGCTAAGTACTGACAAGCGGGAGAATAATAATGCAAGATTCTGGCAATAGTTGGTTTGCCGGTGGGGCGGCAGCTTTAATCGGTTTGTTGACCTGTCTGGGGTTAACGATTGTTACCGGAGGTGATATCGCTTGGGATGCCAAGCTGTATTACATCATCGGTGTTCCTATAATGACTTTTTTTGCTTATGTGCTGGGCTATAGCTTTCCACGCGCTCCATGGCGTTGGGTTGTGTATATGGCCATCGGGCAATTGAGTTCAGTGCTTTTTGTTGAAGATGTCATGGTGCTCTGGTGGCTGGCGGCAGGATATCTTCTGGTGGCTTCAGTGCCGCAGTTTATCGCTGCCTATGTGGGCTCGAATATCGCCTGGAACCGGGCAAGGCCAGGGACAAGAAATTAGTGTAGTCAAAGTTCCGGCTTGAAATAAGCTCAACCGAAAATCGCGATGATCAAGAACCTTTACCTCAGGTCCGCATTATTTGGATCTATTATTCCCAGCTTGTTTTTAGCAGCGGTTTTTGCTGTCATGTTTTTTACTGCACAAGGATGGGTTCCCTTGATTGTTTTGGTATTGGCAATGTATGCGTTGCCAGTATCGTTAGTGGTTTCATTATTGATTGCACTGGGTTTGTTATCTGCTTGTAAGCCATGGCTTCAGTCCATGATCGGACTGCTGGTGTGTGTGATTTGTGTCATTATAACGGCGCTTGTACTGCAGTACTTTAATTGAGTGCTCAAGGAGTAGAACAATGAAAATAAGGAAAAATCTATGGGGTTTGATGGCAGTTCTGGTTTTATTCAATTCGGTATTAGGGCCGGCAAAGGCACAAGATAGACTATCGGATACGCCCTATACTCTGCCCGTTGTTAATTTCACCAAAGATGCACAGGGTTTTTTTGTTAATAAGCCGGATGCGTTTTACCTGCGCTATATGTGGGAATCATTCGTGGCTTTGAGCTGGGCCGCGAAGCCGGGTGAACGAGGTGTGCCTGACCAGCAAGCAACCATGCCTGCAAGCGATTCACCATTGGTATGGGAAACCTTGCCACAAGCTCAGGAAGTGTTTTTATTGCCAGAGTTGTGGGACAACTATCCTGATTGGCAAAATATCCCTTATTTGCCTGCAGGTATGAGCGTGGCAGATGCAGAAAAGTTGTGCAAAGGTTTCTCAGTCAGTCGGGATATTATCCTTTACGATATCAATCAGCCCAACATTACCATTAAAGATGGCCCGGTCGCGCCATTGATTGATCAGTATGGTCGTTATGTGCGCTATCAGGTCACTATGAACCGGACATTTTTTGAATATGTTCGTGAGCATCGGTACTTTGATGCAAACGTTCAACTGACAGCTGTTGCCGCCAGTGAACAGGCGCAATACGAGCAACAATCAGAGCCTCCATTAGGGGCTTTTGTTGCGTTACCTGCTGATAACGACAAACAACCAGGGATGCTGGAAACCAAGGCTGCCTGGCGGGTGCTCGATCCCCAGTTTGACGATCCGGCTCGGTATTACACCCGCCCTGGTTTTGTACTTAGCCCGGATCGCACACATTGCCAAAGAGCACCGGCAGGTGTGGGCCTGGTGGCATTGCATGTTCATCGTTTAACCCGTTTGAGCCATGTGGCTTCGACATTTGAGCAAATCGATAATGTCGCCATTTTAGACCCACAAACGCCTGCACATATCCAGCCTTCGTTAAACCCTGGTATTAGCAATCCTGTTCAGCAAAATATATGGCCGCCTTATGGAAACCGTGGTTTTGCAGGTGATTTGCCACCGGTGATAACCGCTAAAGATAAACTGCCTGAGCGTCAGCGAAGGCAGCCTAACAATATTTCCAGAGCAACACCGATACCCCCCGATGTACGCGCCATTAATCATCAATTCCAGCAACGCTATGCTGGTTCGCCATTGCAGTACTATCAGATGATTAATACCCAGCACGTAAGGGCGGAGTGTCGCATGCGCGAGACCGGTGATTTTTCTAAACCACAGCAATGGGATCCGGTAACTTGCCCACAGCCCAATGGCGATCGCCTGATTAACGCAGCACTGGAGTCATATACACAGTTGGTTAATCCGTTTACCAATCAGCCATACAGTTACAGCTGCCAGGATTGTCACGCCCATGCCAGACCTTGCGGGTTCGTGGCGACCAATAAGAATGCACTGACATTTCGTTCGGAATTTATGGTGATGAGTTATTTATTAAGCAAGGCCAAATTTCCACAACAAAAACAAACGACAGGTGGCTATTCCTGTAATAACCCAGCCACACAGCCGTTTAATTAACGGGCGTTGTTTAATAGGGTTTCGATATGGTTTAAAGCGGTATCCAGTAAAGCGGTTTCCTGATAAAAGTGCGGTGATAGGCGAAGACCTTCACCACGTTTGGCTGTCAATACATGGTTTTTCCGCAGTTGGGTCAACAGCTCACCAGGACGGATGTTCAGTGGTTTGAAGTTAACGATAGCACTGCATCGGTCGTGGTTTTGTGGACCAAGCAGTTCTAAGTCATCGCGTTGCTTTAGTGCGGTTCGTAAATAATTGGCATTGTGCAGTGCTCGCTTGGCAATGGTTTCCATGCCGATGTCCAGCAGTAAACCCAGAGCAGCATGGGTGGCGACAATGCCCAGCATATTCGGGCTTCCTGCTTCAAAACGACGACCGGTTTCCGAAGGCTCCCAGGATTCACGTTGAAACTGGAATGGGTTATCCATTTGTCGCCACCCTGACTGGCTTAACTGCAGTTTTTGGCGCACTGATGGGTGTGTGTAAAACACTGCCAGGCCTTCTGGGCCGAGCAACCATTTGTGTGCATCGGCACTTAAAAAATCGATATGACAGGCCTGTACATCCAACGGCAGCATGCCTAACTGTTGAATCGCATCGACGCAAAATAAAATTTGATTTTGGCGGCAAAAGCCACCCAGGTTTTGCAGTTGTAAGCGTAAGCCATCGGCGTATTGGATGGCGCTGACCGCCAGTAATCGTGTGCTTTCATCACAGGCAGATAACAGAGCTTGCTCAGGTTCATCGACATGGATATCAACCTTACGCAGCTCAACACCTTTGGATTCCAGGTTGGCCCAGGGCAGCCAATTGGATGGGAATTCACAATCGGGGATGACGACAGAGTCGCCTGCCTGCCAGGGTAACCCCTGAGCCACCATTGATAGGCCTTCAGTGGTGTTTTTTAAAAGGGCGATGTCATCGCTGTGTGCATTTAATAATTCGGCAAAGCGTGAGCGGCAATCGTCTTCCCGCGCCATCCAGTCTTCATAATTTAATGCGGCAATTTGTGCATTTTCTTCTGCAAATGCCTGAACGGCTTCACTGACAACCGTTGGCCATGGTGCCATGGCGGCATGGTTGAGGTAACAAAGCTGCCGGGTGCTGGGAAAAAGCTGGGCAAATGATTGAGACATGACGATGACTGCTCTTGGTTTATAGGCGGAGTAAAAACAGGTACAAGCTAAAGTGTAACGCAATCCTGGCCGCAAATACTGCTCGATCATCATGCTGTGGATGTCATGTATAGAAAAACAGGCTAGAGTGCTATTGGTATGGCCACTGAGAACAACATTTCCGATTCCACTAAGCGTGACAGTGCCGATGATCAGGGCAATCAAGCGCTTAGATCGATTTTGCACGTGGATATGGATGCCTTTTATGCGGCTGTCGAGCAATTGGACAACCCCAAACTGAAAGGTCACCCGGTGGTTGTTGGTGGTTTAGGGTTGCGGGGGGTGGTGTCGACCGCCAGCTATGAGGCTCGTCGATATGGAATACATTCGGCAATGCCGATGGCCAGAGCAAGGGTTTTATGCCGACATGCGCATTTTATTCGCACGCGAATGGCGCGTTATAAAACGATCTCCCGGAAAATTTTTGAAATCTTTCATTGGTTTACTCCAGAGGTTGAAGGCTTATCGATGGATGAGGCTTTTTTGGACATCAGCGACTATTTGGCCGATAAACAAACCCGGGATGATGCGTTGCGAGCAACTGGCCGTAGCCTGCAACAGGCCATTTACGCCAACACCGGTTTGACTGCATCGGTGGGTATGGCACATAACAAATTATTGGCCAAGCTGGGTTCAGATTACCGTAAGCCAAGGGGGCGAACATTTGTGGCGTATGAGAAAACGCATCTGTTTCTCGATCCATTACCGGTTGGGCGATTGTGGGGCATAGGCAAGCAAACACTTCCACGTTTACAGCAGGCTGGTATTTTGACCATTGGCCAGCTGCGTAAGGCGCCCTCTGAGGTGTTGGAAACATTGCTTGGTCAACGTTGGCAGCATTATTACCGTTTGGCGCAAGGGGTTGATCACCGCCTGGTCAAAGCCGAGCGCGCCGATAAATCGATCAGTCGGGAAACCACTTTCAGTCATGACATAAATGAGCAGGAGCCTTTGCTGGAAACATTGCATATCCATGCAGCTGAAGTTGCTCAACGGGCGGCAAAAAAATCATTAATAGGGCGTACCGTTAACATCAAACTAAGAGACCGTCATTTTGCTACGATTTCACGTTCACGGACGTTGACGCATGGCATTAACACGACCGAGGAGATATTTGCCCAGGCACGACAGTTATTTGAGGAGTGGTGTGAAAGCAGTGGGTTTCCGGCGGTGAGGTTGATTGGTGTTGGGATCAGTAACTTGAGCGTGGCTGGAGATCAATCAATGGAGGAGTTGCTATAGTCTGCCAGCATGGACAGACCAATAGACAATGGCCTATAGGGTGAGTAAACGCCTTAAGCCATCCCAATTAAAACTGAAAGCTGTCGCGTTTATGCGGGCTTAGCATTCAGCAGGCCCAGTGATTGGCTCTTTTACCACTGGGCCAGATATCTAACCTATCGCAATTTTCCGCTATACGATGGCGCACGCAGTACAGCATTCATAAAAATCGCATTTAAACCGTTCAAATAGGCTCGTACTGTTGGATCTTCAGTAAAACCAATGACCATGCCACGCCCAGATGACTGCACCACAACAAAAGGCTTGTAAGCCAGCTGCGGCAAAGTATCAGGCCACAGATGACCGCTTTGCAGTAAATCATCGGCATTGGCAAAACGAGCAACGGTGGTGCCACGATCTTGCGGCATCGGGGTGAATACCCGTTGCCCACGGGCCAATACGTTAAGCGCTGGTGCAACACCTGCAGATAACCAGTGATCTGCATTAACAATGGCTTTTAACAATACACCAGGGTTATCCCGTGGTGGCTGGCTATTGGGCAGTACCAATTGCTGGTATTGATCATCTTCTTCAATAACGCGCCCAGGTTGTGAGTCAGCGGATAAATCAATTGGGTCATCAGGTTCTTCATCACGGGCCTGTTGTTCACTGCGGATAGCGAGCAGGTCGACATCTTTATCAGCGGCCCACGAGGTTGCTCCTGCCAAGGTCACCAAAGTGCCGCCACGTTGTATCCAGTCTTCTAGTGACGCCAGCGCGTTATCACGTAACCTTGATCCATAGCCACCAAAAAACGGACTGCTATCTGGCAGAATCAAGACATCAAAGTCATCCAATGGCGTACGTGCCAGATTGTCGACTCGAATGGGAGTAACCGGGTAGTTAAACTGGCCTTCGATGACAAACCGCACAGCCCCGGGGGAATACACATCAGCCGGTGCATCCCAGGCCAGAGCCACTTTGGGCGCGGTAAGGTTCGCCGTTTGAAAGCTGCCGAAGCTGGGGCCATCGGTTACCCAGCTGTCATTGAGGGCAACAATCTCAATCCCCTGCAGCTCAGCTCGCATATTGACCAGGCTGGCATGCAAATCATCAGTATTGCCTTTAACCGGAACAATCAAACTGCCAGAAGGGTATTGGCGATCGTTATGGGTAAAGGCCTGGTGCGTGGATTTAACCTTAAACTCTTGCTGGAACAGATAACTCAGCGCGTTGGCAATGCGGCGGTCCCCACCGGGAATGACATAGGCAACATCGGCTTGAGCAAGTGGTGTCAGACTGGTTGCATTATTGCGGTCTGCTGACAGTGCCTTCATGTTGCTGATGGAGACTGGCCGCTGGCAGGTATCCATCTGAATATTAAACATCAAAGGCAATGACCACGCGGTGACATCATAAATTTCATGGTTGAGCCCTCGATCCAGCCGGCTTTGCTGATTGGCGATATATTTCGGATCAATGGATACTTGCTTATCCAGCATGGTGCGCAACAAGCGCTTGGCGGGTTGAGCCAACGGAATCACCATTGAGCCAGCCGCATAATCGTTACCGCAGGCAGAAAAAGCCTGGCTGCTGCGCCATATTTCTGCACCATGTTGCACCATTAACCTGCCAAGGTAGTCTGCACCGCCCTGGTCCGGTTGCGTTGGGATAATGAAGGTCCGGGTATTGCCGCGGGAACCTTCATCAATGGCGCTGCGCCTGTAGTCATAAAAATCCTGCCACAGTTTATGCCGGTGATTGCTAACCGTTTCTGCCGTGGCGATAGAGCTAACGAAATGATGGCGAACGGCTTCACGATAGGTCAATAAGCTGCCATCTCTGCGGCGTACCACCAGACCACGTGGTGAGGCTTGTTCATAAGTCATTGCAATGCCGCCATAGTAAGAGGGCCAGCTAGCGCCATAACCGGGATAAAAAGCGTCAAATACTTCCCGGGTAAAGTAATCAAAGCCATATTCGTCAAACCAACGCGCATTATTACGCCCAAATAGACCCAAATTTTCACGTTGATCTTGTACTAAATGTGGATTGAATGGCACGGCCTCTGGTGCGAAGAAATAGGTCGAATCTGAGCCCATTTCGTGTGCGTCAACAAATGCCAATGGATACCATTGCTGGATGACAGCAACCCGTCCTTGTGTTTCTGGCTGAGTTAATGCCAGCCAATCACGATTCAGATCAAAAAGATAGTGATTCACTCGGCCTGATGGCCAGGGTTCATCATGTTCAACAGCAAATCGGCTGGTATCGGGCAGCAGCCCTTTGGCCTGCCGGAAGTTGCCAACAAAGCGATCGCGACCATCCGGGTTTTGCAATGGGTCGATAAACACCAGAGTATTGGCAAGAATACCGTCGACCAGCGCATCGTTGTCAGCCGCCAGCAAATGATAGGCAGCAAACATGGCCGCATCAGATGAGGAAATTTCGTTGCCGTGTACCGCATAGGATAACCAGACAGTGCCGGGTAAGTGATCAAGTATGCGGTTGGCTGCATTGGCTGGTGTTTGACGCGGGTCAGCGATGCGCTGAATATCGGCTTTAATCTCATCCAGTCGGGCAATATTGTCTGGATTGCCGATCACCACATAAAACAACTCCCGGCCTTCCCAGGACTGGGCATAAGGGAACAGTTGGATTCTATCCGGATGCGCAGCAACCAAAGCATCAAAATACTGACGGATTTGCGCATGTGAGCTAATTTGGTGCCCAACCGGATAACCCAGGACCTGTTCATGATCAGGTGTTGTCTGTTGATATTGCGTACCCGGCCATAGTGGTGATTGATCAAAAACAGTCTCTAAGGGATAACTCGCCGATAGGTTGTCAAGAAAGCACAGGGTAAACACAGCGGCGGTAATGATCAGGCGCATATCGGTATCCAGGTTAAACGGGTGTTGACTATAGCAAAAGGTGTCGGCTGCTGACTTGGAATAGGCCTGTTTTAAGGCTCTTAATGTCGTGAGCGACTGATCACTTGAGGAATACTGTGAATGTATGCAGGTTGCTCATTGTAAAAATCGTATGTGACTTCTTGCACTGTCTTAGCCTTTGATGACTGATTATCTTAAGTGTCAGAAAAGTTTTGGCTGAAAGGAGAAGAAACCATGTTTAGTGCATTTGGCTGGGTATTGTTTGGTTTTGCAGTATGGGGCTTATGTATTTTGATGCATGCTGTGCAGAAAAGGTTTGCACCAGAGTGGAACAGTGGTGAACCAGGCCAAAACTGGTGGGATTTTATGTGGGGCGATGATGGTACTAAAAAGAACAAGCATCAATCACGCCAATCGGCTAATACTGCTGGAAATGCCGGCGATCAGGAAATCGATGAACTGAAACGTCGCATTGAAGTCCTGGAAGCGATCGTAACCGATCGTCGTTATCAGTTTGATGAAGAGTTGCGCAGTAGTCGCTGAGTTTGGTTTCTCCGAGGCGATTACAGGAAAGCCCGGCAATAGCCGGGCTTTTTTATTGAGTGATTCATTTTGAGCTAGGTTTTGGTGGCTAATAAAAACCCGGCCAGGGCGGCCGGGTTTGTTATAGTCAGTTTTCTCGAGTGCCTGTCAGGCCGCTACTACTCGGCCCAGGATACTTACGAGGTCGCTAGTCTGGTAGGGAGTGAAAATCCAGACTGTTCCCTGCAACCACTGACTCAAGGGTTTATTTATTATTAAGTGCCTGTCTTATTTAAACCCTTGCATCGTGAGTAACCAGCTAACTCACGGTTTAAATAATAACCGCTTATTGGTTAATAGGCTGTAAATAATTTGTGACTTTCATGTGAAGATTTGAATGTTTTTTTATAGGTATTTCAAACACTTAAAATTCACATTAATGAAAGCAATGTGAGAATTAATGGCATTGATGCCTTCGTTTCAGACGAGTGCAGATTCATTAATCATTTGTCCTGAGTGCTGCCAGCGGGGCAATGTTAAAACTACTACGACTGACCAGCCAGGTAGTCACCGGCAGTAGGATCAAACCAGTGATCAGGCCAGCAGCGGTTAACCAGGGTTGCAGTTGCCAGGTTATATCCAGTACATCACGGCTAATCCACCAGGTAACAGCCGCAGCGATACCGACAGACAGTGATCCGGTTAAACTGCCGAGGACAATATTTTCCATCCACCAGGCGCGTTGTAGAACGCCTTGCCTTACGCCAAGGCAGCGCAATACTGCAGTTTCTCTCTGACGTTCAGACAGGCCGGACTGTACCGCATTGACCAGCACCACCAATGCAGCAGCCAAGGTGAATAAGAATACAATTTCCAATGCTCTGACCAGTTTTTCCAATAAACCGGCAATTCGTTCAACCAATGCCTCGGCATCAAAAATGGTGATGTTGGGAAACTGATTGGCGATTTCACGCAGAACCCCGGCTGACTCTGTCGCTAGGTGGAAGCTGGCTATCCATTGAAAGTTTAAATCAGTAGCAGCCTCAGGGTTTAACAGGATAAAGAAATTAATATTGAAGGAGTCCCACTCGACCGAGCGTAAGCTGGTAATGATACCGTCAATGGTTTGTTCGCCTGCCTGAAAAGTCATGCTGTCTCCAGGCTTCAGCTCCAAAGCCTCGGCCCAGTCCGATGACAATGAAATTTGTACCGGCTCATCACTGGCATCAAACCACTCACCGGCCATCAACGTGTTGGACGCAGGCAAATCCTGCCGCCAGGATATATTCACCGTTCCATCTCTGCGCCCTGGCGGGTCTGCATCCGGGCGCCACTCAGCTGCGGGTTGCCCGTTGATCTGGGTTATGCGGGCCACTGCCATAGGGCCAAACTCCAAATTACGGATATCCGAGGCTTGCAATAGTTCTTGCAGGGGAGTTTGTTGGTCTGGTTGGATGTTAATTAAAAACCGGTTGGGTGTATCAGGCGCCAAACTGGTTTGCCACTGGCTAATCATGTCGTTGCGTATCCAGCCAAGTACCAACAATGCGATCAATGCCAGACCCAATGCGGTCATATGCAGAGTATTGGCTTGCTGGTGTCGTTGCAGCCCTGAAAGTGCCAGGCGTATTTCAGGCATGCCAATACCACGAAAACGCTGGATCAACCACAACAGCAGCTTAACCACCAGCAGTAAAGCAATGACAAGCACCACAATACCGAGTATGACAATGCCCGCCAGGCGCCAGTTGTTCAATTGCCAGGCGCACAAGCCGAGCAGGGTGATAAAAGCAGGTAGATAGGTAATCAGCCAGTGACGATCGGTATGGATATCAACCTCATTAAGAATGGACAAGCTGGGCTGATGGCGCAATTGCAGTAAACGTGGCAGACATAAGCTGCCCAGTAACAAAGCGCCAATCATCAGTGTTTCGATGATAGGTTCCCAGGAGACAGCTGGTAGTTCACCCGCCAAAATAGATGACAGCTGTTGAGCCAATAACATTTGTGCCAGCAGACCTATGCCGATACCGGCAATACAGGCAGCAACCATCAGCCACAGCAATTGCCACAGTTTCAAACTCAGTATTTCCCGCCAAGACAATCCAAAACTACGCAGCAAAGCCACCGGCTGTTGCTGTGCCAAAGCATAGCGCCGTCCAGCTTGTAACATTCCGGCAGCGCCGAGCAAAACTGCACACAGTGCGGCCAGACTCAAAAAACGAGTGGCCTGTGCCAAGGCGTTACTGGATTGTGCTTGAGCCTGTTCGGGTGTAGTGGTGCGGATACCCTGATATTGACTGGTGGTATCTTCAAATTGTTGCACTGCTGTTGCAGGACCTGCCGCCAGTAATTGCCAGGTGGCACGTGACTGGCTACGCAATAAGCCTGCTTGTTCAGCGGCTTGTGTACGCATCAGTAGGCGTGGTGACAGACCCGCAAAACCGCCAGCACGATCGGGCTCATAAGTCAGCACTTGACTGATCCGGTATTGCTGGTCACCGACTGCGAGTAAATCACCGGTTTGTAAACCGAGGTCGGTCAGTATGCGCGATTCAGCCCAGACTTCGTCTGCTGCCGGCAATGATTGGGTTGCAGTACCTGTCTGGAAAGCCCTATCACTGGTTTTCAGCTGTCCACGCAGGGGGTAACGGTCACTGACCGCCTTGGCAGCCACCAGCAAAGAAGTATCACCAGCAAATACCACGGTTGGAAAGCTGACGGTACGCGCCATCGTTAAGCCAAGATCGGTACCGGTTTGTTCAATTTCAGCCGGTATACTCTCGCGACTGCTCAACACCAGATCGGCTGCCAGCAGTTCCCCTGCCTGGTTGTTCAGTGCCCGTTGTGCACGATCGCTGGTGACATTCACAGCAGTCAATGCGGCAAGGGTGATGGTTAGCGCCCAGAAAACGGATGCCAGGGGGCCAGCACGCCATTCACGCTGGGTTTGACGGAGACTGAGGGCAAGCATCAGGCGGCTCGCTGGATACTGTTGTGTAAACGACCGTCGCGCAATTGCAGATGGCGCTGACAGTGATCGGCCATATTCAAATCATGAGTGACCAGTAATAATGCAGTACCACGCTGCGCATTCATTTCAAACAGCAGCTCGGCAATATGCCGGCCATTGGCGTGATCCAGGTTGCCGGTTGGTTCATCTGCAAATAACAATTCAGGCTCACCGGCAAAGGCACGTGCCAAAGCCACACGTTGTTGCTCACCACCGGAAAGCTGAGCAGGGTAGTGTGTTAAACGTTTACCCAGGCCGATACTCTTTAATGCATCGATGCTTTTGTCTTTGGCATTGCCAACACCCGTCAGTTGCAAAGGCAGCAGTACATTATCAAGTGCGGTCAGTGTGGGCAGTAATTGGAAGGATTGAAACACAAACCCCACTCTTCGTCGGCGCAAAGCGGCTCGGCCTTCTTCGTCCAAGCCCGATAAGCTTTGCCCAAACATAAAAATTTCACCTGCGGTGGCAACATCAAGCCCTGCAAGCAACCCCAGTAATGTGCTTTTGCCGGAACCTGATGCACCAGAAATGGCCAAAGATTCACCGCGTTTGAGCTGCATTTCAATACCGTTAAGAATAGACAGCGTATACTCACTACTGACAATGCTATGTGACAGGCTTTGACAAGCAAGAATCACCGGATCTGAACGGTGTATTGCACTGGGGTTTTCGGTAGTGGAAGCTTGAGACATGAGGTAGTGGCCCTAATGAAAAACAAATCGGTTTACTAAACGGTTAATCAATCTTATGACAATTCGCAACAAAACAGTTCTTGGTTTGCTTTTTGCATTCAGTCTATTTGGGATTGAATGCACTGTAGCGCAAGTCGAGAGTGCCTCGAATCGGCTATTGGTCATGGGTGACAGTCTGAGTGCAGCACACAATATACCCATCGAAAAAGGTTGGGTAAGCCTAATGGAAAGCCGATTAGGTGATGACTGGCAGGTTATCAATGCCAGCATCAGCGGTGAAACCAGTGCCGGTGGTTTGACCCGTCTGCCAGGTATTCTGGAACAACATCAACCACACTGGATGATTCTGGGACTGGGGGCAAATGATGGCTTGCGTGCCTTATCAACCGCTGCGTTGGCAGATAACCTGGTTAAGATGATTGAGCTTGCTCAACAGGCAGGCACACAGGTTCTGCTGGTTGGTATACAGATTCCTGATAATTATGGGCCTATTTATCAACAACGCTTTGCTGAAATTTATCCAAGGGTTGCTCGGCGCAGCGATGTTCCGTTGGTGCCGTTTTTACTGGAAGGGGTGGGTACGGACTTTGCATTGATGCAAAATGATGGCTTACATCCTACTGCCGAGGCACAGCCACTGGTATTGGAGAATGTCTGGCAGGTGTGGCAACAAAACCAGGCTGACATAACCGCCAACTAGTTTTCTTATCAGGCTTGATCATGGCTTGGTAAAAGCCTGTGAATGGGTTCAGTGATGTACCCACCTGTCACCCTTGCGTATCTTGCTGTTGATGTGCTTTAGGTGCTCCATGCTCAATAAATGCTGTGCCAAGGGCAATCTGTGTCAATAAACAATCGTCGATAGAGATTCAGAACCAAACCCCAAGCAGCCTGCGCATCACTGGTAAGCAGGTCAAACGCATACTCAATGGTGCTGCGCCACCGCTTTACCATTCCATTCATGGCCTGCTGTCTGCAGGTTAAAAGCTACCCCATGACCAAATACGGACAAAGTTATGACCAGGCTATCCTTTTAATAATAAAGGGTTTTTTTAGGTTGCGTTAAAGCATCCTTTGTTATCTGTCCATGTGGTTATCGGCCTTTGATAGCAATTGTCAATAAACGGTCCAGTTTTCGTCATGGTGATTTTTTTGATCTGTGTTTCGATGTCTGCACGCGCTTACAAGGCTGGCTTTGCAAGCATTAAGCAGCCATGAGGAAGGCGCGACATATATGGTTGCAAACATTGTGCTGAAGGATGCCCGCATGCGTTTGTTAATCAGTATGGCTAGCAGGGAAATCTTTAAGTGTATGGCATCACCATTTGATGAATGGAGAAACAATGAAAAATTTCAAAACCGTTGTGATTTTAATCGGCTGTTTACTGGCTTCCAGTGCATTTTCACAAAGCTTGTCAAGCAGTCACACACTCTCAGGCGATATACAGACTTTACAGAAAATAAATGATGAGAGGTTATTGCAACTCGACAGCCTGGCGGCTTTTTATAACGAGTTGTCTTCCCAGGTCATATTGACTGATCTTCTATTGGAAAACATGAAAAACAGTGTTGCCACTAGAAGTTCTTGCACTGCTAGTTGCCCTAATGGGGGATCGGTGACTTGCAGCGGTGATATTGCCTGCCATGCAGAGGATAACGTCGGCTGTGGCGCAGCATCTCACGATGGTGAGGGCGGAGCAGATATATCGGTAGAACTATGTGGTGGCCCAGGCGCGATTGGGATTCGATAAATAAGCACCGCATCGACATTAATCTAAAAAAATAGAGAGTACGTTATGAAAAATATATCTTTAATCATTGTATTGATTGGTTTTTTTCTAAGCTTTAATGCTTTTTCACAAAGCCATTCTATCAGCCCCGCAGATCAAAAGACTGTGCAAGCTTTGCAGCAATTAAATGACCAAAATCAAAGAGACCTGGAAAGTCTGGAGCGGTTTTATGATGAGTTATCCAAAGAGATTATTCTCACAGAGATACTGTCTGACGGCATTGTTAATGGTACAGCAGTGCGAGCCAGTTGCACCGCCAGCTGTGGAACTGCGCCGAGCGTTACCTGCTCAGGTGCGCAATGTTCAGCACAAGATGGTGTTGGTTGTGCTTCGGCAGATTCTTCAGGCGGTAATGTGACTGGCAAATTGTGTTTGAAATTGATACCAATCAGATAATCGCTTTTGGAGCTCACCCAGGGGTTATCGATTAACCCCTGGATCACGTCAATGCATAATAAGGCTGTTACGGTTTAGGCCATTAAAACCCTGCATTCCCCGGTACCCGTGGGTATGGAATGACGTCGCGAATATTGGCCATGCCAGTGATATAGCTGATTAAACGCTCAAAGCCCAATCCAAAACCGGCATGCGGCACGGTGCCATAGCGGCGTAAGTCGACGTACCAACTGTATTGCTCCAGATCAATATCATGTGCCTGCATGCGCTGGGTGAGTACATCCAGACGTTCTTCGCGCTGTGAACCACCGATAATTTCGCCAATTCCAGGCGCCAATACATCCATTGCTGCGACAGTCCTGCCAGGCTCACCGTCACGCTGGTCATTCAGTCGCATATAAAACGCTTTAATTTCATCCGGGTAGTTCACCACAACAACGGGTGCTTTGAAGTGCTGCTCGGTTAGGAAGCGCTCATGTTCGGTTTGTAAATCAATTCCCCATTCGGGTTTGAATTCAAACTTTTTACCGGACTGAATGAGGATATCCACGGCCTCGGTGTAGTCCACACGTTTGAACGGCTGTTCGATCAGCGCTTGCAGGCGGGTGATGGCTTCGGGTTCGATACGCTGGGCAAAAAAGTCCATATCATCCGGGCATTCAACCAGTACGGCGCGGATCACATATTTTAGAAAATCTTCCGCCAAAGCCACCAGGTCATCCAGATCAGAAAATGCAATCTCAGGCTCGATCATCCAAAACTCTGCCAGGTGTCGGGTGGTATTGGAGTTTTCAGCGCGGAAGGTGGGGCCAAAGGTGTAAACCTTGCTGAGCGCAAGACAATAAGCCTCCACGTTTAGCTGCCCGGAAACGGTCAGAAAGGTTTCTTGGCCAAAAAAGTCTTTGCTGTAATCAATCGCGCCTTTATCGGTAAGCGGCAGGTTCATCTGGTCCAGAGTACTGACTCGGAATAATTGTCCCGCGCCTTCGGCATCGCTGCCGGTAATCAGCGGTGTGTTGACCCAGTAGTAACCGTTTTCATGGAAAAAGCGATGAATAGCCTGTGCCGCGACATGCCGCACCCGTGCTACCGCACCAAAAGTATTGGTGCGTGGACGCAAATGGGCCACCTCACGCAAAAACTCAAAGCTGTGCCGTTTGGGTTGAATGGGATAGGTGTCCGGGTTTTCAACAGAGCCAACCGGTTCCACGGCAGTGGCCTGGATCTCCATGCTCTGGCCGCGCCCTTGTGATTCCACCAGCGTGCCTGTGCATTGCACAGAGCAACCGGTGGTCATTTGTAGAATTTCGCTTTCATAGTTAGACAGTTCATTGGTTGCAACGACCTGCAGGGTGGCGAAACAGCTGCCATCGCTGACCTGCAGAAACGATAACCCTGCTTTGGAATCGCGCCGGGTACGCAGCCAACCCTGGATGGTGACCTGGGTTTGTAGTTCAGCTTTGCCTGCCAGCAAATCACGGATGGAGTAAACGGATTGGGTCATGGATTGTCTCAAATGGGTATTTGCAAGCAGATTGCTGCTTGATAAAAGCGTAAATGATAAAATATCTGAAGCAGATAAGCACTGATAGCGATGAATTTATGTCCATAACCCTTAGTGATAAAGCCGCCGCCCGTATTCATCAGTTCCTGAGTCAGGAGGCTGAGGATGGTCATGCGCGCGCATTTCGTCTGGGTGTAAAGCGGACCGGCTGTTCGGGCTGGGCTTATGTAACCTCAATCACCAGTGAAATCAACAGCGATGATCAGCGCTTTGAGGATCACGGTATTCCCATTGTGGTCGACCCTAAAAGTCTGGAGTTGGTCGATGGGACTCGCATCGATTTTGAACAGCAGGGTTTAAACGAATTGTTCACCTTCACCAACCCCAATGTCACCGATGAATGTGGTTGTGGCGAAAGCTTTGCAGTGAATAAAACCACCAAGCCATCGGCTGGGGCACCTGCCAATCCGTTTTAGGGCGCACGGCTGCCTTTGGCATGAGCGCCAACCGCAAAACCGGTAAGAAGGTGGCCAAAAAGACCACTAAAAAAACCAGTCGAAAAAACCGTAAAGGCCGTTCCAAACCCCGTCAACCGAACGCTGGTCAAGCATCACAGTCATTGATCCGCCGGCTGGCCGGATGGATCAATCGTCTGATTTTATTCGCTATCGTATTATCGATTCTACTGGTGTTGCCGCTACGCTGGTTTAGCCCAGCCACCAGCAGTTATATGTTGCAGGATCGGTGGTTGCGTGATGTTGCTGTTAGCCAGCAATGGCGCGATACCGATGCGATTGCATGGAGCATGAAAATGGCTGTGATTGCCTCTGAAGATCAGCGTTTCCCTGAACATTATGGTTTCGATGTCAATGCTATTCGGCAGGCACTGAGTGAATCGCGCAAAGGCCAGGGCCTGCGCGGCGCCAGTACGATTACTCAGCAAGTGGCACGCAATTTGTATTTATGGCCAGGTGAATCACGGATCGGCAAGTGGTCCCGAAAAGGACTGGAGGCGTGGTTTACCGGCTGGCTGGAAATGTTGTTGCCCAAGCAGCGTATTCTGGAAATCTATTTGAATATTGCGGAGCTGGGGCCTGGGGTTTATGGCGTTGAGGCTGCCAGTCGTCACTATTTTTCCAGCACCGCAGGTCAACTCAGTCAACCACAATCAGCAGCCCTGGCATCGCTGTTGCCCAGCCCCAAAACATACTCATTGTTTCAGCCCGGCCAAAACCAGCGTGAACGCAGGGAGTGGATACAACGACAGATTCGGCAGTTGGGCGGAGAGTCGTTTTTGCAGCAGCATGGGTTATGAGCACAGGCCATTTTTGCTGGAACAAAGTGGCACAAACAATAAATCGAATAAAATAAAAGCACACTGGAATCAGTGACAGTATGATTTAAATCATTTGATACACAGGATATAAACATGAAATATTGCTTAGTCAGCCTTATCAGCATCGCAATATCATTATCAGTCAACGCCCAGGATTTAAATATCAAAGGCAAAAACTCAACTGCGATCATCGCTGATGAGGCAGGTAAAAGCTGGTATGACAGCAAGTATCATTTTGCACCTGCTCATCGGGCTGGTGATTTTGTATATTTCTCAGGGGTTGTGGTAGGTGCTTATGAAAGTGATGAACCTATTGGTAAACAGGCATTTAAAGCCGATCTGCGCAAACGTTTTCAGTCGCTGGAAAGAACCTTAAAAGCAGCTGGCGCGAGCTTTGATGATGTCGTTAAAATCAATACCTACCATGTGTTCGACAGCCCCCATATTTCGATTGATAAAGTGACACAAATTGATGCGGTGGCAGAGATAAAAGATGAATTTATCAATGAACCTTATCCAGCCTGGACTGCAGTAGGTACCACCGCACTGTTTCCCGATAAAGGCCTGGTTGAAATTGAAATTGAAATTGTCGCGTATTCGCCAATAACAAAACCGGCAGCCAATTAATTCATCGCGGCAGGCAAAACCAATATGAATTTTAAATGGTCAAAATGGGTGCGCCGCTTTCAATCCAGTTATTGGTTTTTTCCAGGGCTTATGACTTTATTGGCTGTGGGTATGGCGACTGTCATGTGGTGGTTGGATTATTATCTAAGCAGCATTGATAAGTCTTTGGTACCAGTGGCGTATCGGACGGACGCTGCTGGTGCGCAAGCCATTTTGACCACAGTTGCCGGTTCTGCCATTAGTGTGGCCAGCTTGGTGTTTTCTATTACCGTTGTTGTGTTATCGCTGGCAGCAAACCAAATGGGGCCGCGGTTGTTGGAAAACTTTATGAAGCACAATCGAACACAAATTGTGCTTGGTGCGTTTATCGGTACTTTTATCTACTGCCTGTTGATACTGGCTACTATCAGCGGACAAACGGTTAATGCAGTGCCATATAGCTCAGTTATGCTGGGGTTAATACTTGGCGTGATCAGCTTTGCATTACTGATCTATTTTATTCATCACGTATTGGTGTTTATCCAGGTATCTCGGGTATTGGAGGAGGTGTCCAATGAAGTGGTTACCGTTTTCTCCAGAATATTACTAAGTGAGGACGACCAATCCAGTCAGGCAAAAAAACGCTCGGGCAACATTGATAAGGAATTGCCTGAGAGACCAGCAGAATACCAACTGACCGCAAACTCCAGTGGGTATTTGCAATTGGTAGAACTGGATAGCATGGTGATGCTGGCTTCTGAGCACGATGCTTTGGTGCATATACAGTGTAAACCCGGTGACTTTTTGATCAAGGGCAGTCCGTTATTACGGATCTGGGCCCAAAAACCGCTTGAGCAGCCGTTATTGGATAAATTTTCAAAATCAATAAAGCTGGGGGTGCAACGAACCGCAATTCAGGATGCCGAATTTGCCATTGATCAATTGGTGGAAGTTGCGCTACGGGCTTTGTCGCCGGGTATTAATGATTCATTTACCGCGATTAACTGTGTTGACCGCTTGGCTGCTGCATTGGCAGAGGTGGCCAGTAAACGATTGCCTAAACCCTATTATTTCGATAGCAACGATACACTGAGAGTAGTGGTTAAACTCTATAGCTATCGCAGTATTTTGAATGCGGCATTTAACCCTATCCGTCAAAATGCCCGCAATAATGTGGGTGTGACTCAACGCTTGATGGAAACGGTCATCAGTTTATGTCAATTGCCGATTTCCGAAAACTACCGTTCTGCATTGATCGAACATGCCCAATTAATATATGCAGAAGCTGAACAGCACTTTCAGAATCAGCGTGATTTGGAGCATTTTCAGAATAAATATTCAAAATTGATTGAGTGACCTTTAAACCGAAACGGTAAGGTTTTTAATAAAAAACAGGTAACGCAAAGGGAAACAGCGATAACATGTTGCTTATTCTTTCGGCGCCTGTTCATTGAGCAGATCCTGCCCCTGATCGTTATCAGAATCAGCCGTTTCTTGGCGACGACGCTCATCTGCAATTTGATCATCAATTTCATCAACAGGTGTTGTTTCCTGTTCGGCTGCGATGGGCTGTTTGGGTTTTGCTTCACAAGGCGCCTGATTATCTGAATGCTCTGACGGGTCTGTTTCTTTGCTTTCAGTAGTGGGCATGCATTGCTGATCAAAGCGCACTTTGTGAATGGGTACTGGCATCTCAATTCCAGCATTGTCCAAGGCACCGCCAACCAAACGAATGGCTTCACTTTTGGTTTTACTCAGGCTGTTTTCCTTTTGGTTAACCCAGGCATAAAAATGCACGCCAACGCTGGAATCACCCGGTGGTTCCAACAGAGCAGATGGGGCTGGTTCGCTTAATGTACTGCGCATTTCACTGAGAGTCGTTACCCCCAGTTGCTGTGCTGCCAGCAGATCTTCATCGGTGGCTACACCGATAATAAAATCAAAACGCCGCAATGGGTTGCGGGTGTAATTGGTCATGGTATTTTTGAACACGGTCGCGTTGGGGATACGAATGTGGTTGCCATCCAATGTCATCAATATGGTGGCGCGTGAGGTCATGCGAATGACTTTTCCCTGTTGACCATCGACAGCAATAAAATCATCGTTCGAAAAAGGCTGCCGGATGCTCAGCAGAATGCCCGCCAGATAGTTTTCGATAACATCTTTGAATGCAAAGCCCAAAGCCAAACCGACCACACCTGCAGTTCCCAGGACTGCACCCACCAGTGCAGTGGCATTGAGAATTTCCAAGGCGACCAGTATTCCAAATATAAAAATCAGCGTATGCACGACATTGGCCAGCAGACCGCGTAGCAGCACGTTATCGATATGTTTGAAGAGCCATTTGGAGTTGCTGACCGTACGGGCAATAAACCAGAACAGCAACACCACAGCAGCAGCGATCAGCAGCAATGGCGCATAGGAGGCCAGATCGTGCAATCGCGTCATGATTCGACCACCCACCTGGTTCAGATCATCACCGATATCGGCCAGTGCGGCCAGCGGCCACGTTGTCGATATTAGTGCTGCCAAAAGTTTACGGCTCATAATGTTCCAATCAAAAACAAATGATGTTTCAATCATAAATCAGACACAGGAAGATGTCAGTTCCTGGTTTGTCGGCGCAGATTTTGGCTATGCCTGCTGATGGCAGCAATATCATTGGCATGTGGCCACCTATTATCTGGGTTTATTTCCGTGAGCCTGAATCTGATATTCCGGAAAACCCGGTGTATTTTGGAATTTTTGCAAGGTTTGGCTAAACAGCTGAGAATCGGAGATGCGATCCAAGGTTTTAATTAAACCATTGATTCGATGCCGGCGAGTTCGGCAGCATTCGGTATAGGCATTGAGTACTTCAATTAAATTGGTTTGATGGTCTGCTCGTAAGGCATTATCAACCTGCCAAAAATAGGCGGCACCGCCCCAGTACATGGTTGGGAACCGGCCACTCGAGCGCAGTCTTGTGGCCGCTTTGGCAAAGGGCAGGTGGTCATAATCATAGCGCCGTTCGGCTCGAGAAAAACGGCTCAAGTAACGATCGTAAGCCTCACGTTCATCAATAATGCCGGTTTGCTGCATCACCTGATACTGCATAAAGCTGGCGAACCCTTCAGCAAACCATGAGTAGCTGTTGCCCAAGTAGGGGAAAATCAGATGACTCAGCTCATGGGAGGCTTTCCAGTCTTCACGAAATGCCTGCAGGCTGAACGAGGGATCAACATGAAAGTCCACACCCTGGCGCCATCCTCGTCTGGTGTTGGCCCAGGGTACCGGGTTGCTACCGGAGCGCGTACGATGCATATAGATCGTGATATCAAAAGGAGGTTGCCCCACCATTTGCACTACGCTGGCATAAGTCTCGTCAACCCATGTTTTGAGTTTTGCTTGCTGCTGTGATGAAAAATTATCCTGCCATCGATAGATCAACTTGCTGTGTGCCGGGAAACAATATAAAAAACAAACAATGCTTGCCAGAAGGTATTTCCGCATGATTACTGATATCTCTTAAGTGTTTAGTAAATGACATGCCGTGAGTTAATTCACTCGAATGACAATCTGATCGGCAAACCTGGTTATCAAAGTGAATTAAAAAAACTGCCAAAAACCATAGTTATTGAAAAGTTCAGACGACGGCCGGTCGATCAAGTTCATTGGCTTAAACCGCAGAGTGCTGGATCAACGGCAGTACGAGTTTTTAGAGAGATAAGTGACGATCAGATCACTACTGCAGTGTTGTAAACACCATGAACCTGGGGTGCAGGATGGTGGGTGAAGGTGCTTTTGTTATTGCGGGGGCAGGGCAATGGTTCGTTAAACTGATCGGTAATGCAGATTGGCAAAAGAAGTGGCGCACATCGAAGGAGAGACTTCGAACACGCTGTTTGAGATATTAGCAGACTGGGAAGATCAGCTAACTCACTGTTATTACTATGAAAATGCCCTCGGTGATGAATCTGATGCATTAGATGAAGAATCAGACGAATTTGAGGATGAAGAGCCAGAACATACCCCTGTATGTAAGCCCGGTATGGGTCGGAGGGGACCATGAACGGGCCAGGACTCGGGTCATTCCCTGGCCCTGGGAAGCGTCCCGCACCGTTTTCACTGCGGCTGACATTGGAAGAGCGCGCTGAGCTTGAGCAACGGGCGCATGGCATGTCCATGTCCGCCTATATCAAGGAGCGGCTGTTCGACGATAATGCGCCTGTAAAGCCCCGCAGACAGCGCAAGCCAAGAATCAAGGACTATAAAGCCCTCGCGCAGCTGCTGGCGCTATTGGGGTCTTCTCGACTATCCCAGAATATGAATCAGCTGGCAAAAGCGGCGCATGTCGGTAATTTGCCGTTGCAGCCAGACGTGGAGCGTCAGCTGATCAGCGCTTGTGGCGATATTCACTCAATGCGCGTCATGTTGATGCGCGCATTGGGTATGAGAATCCGACCTGATGATGAGGCGAAGAACGAATCCTTGTCTCAAACTTTTAGCCGTGCGGCAGCTGGATTTACCCATTTGGTCTAGTCATGATCATCAAGGGCAATCAACGCGGCGGTGCACGGCAGTTGGCGCATCATCTGCTAAAAGATGAAAACGACCATGTTGAGATTCATGAGCTGCGCGGTTTCATGGCGGATGATCTACACGGAGCCTTCGCCGAAACCCATGCCATCGCCAAGGCCACAAAATGCACACAGTTTTTGTTTTCCGTCAGTTTGAATCCGCCACAGCAAGAAACGGCTTCAGTCGAAGCATTTGAAGATGCAGCAGACCGGATAGAGAAAAAACTTGGACTAGAAGGGCAGCCTCGTGCCATCGTCTTCCATGAGAAGCAAGGCCCCGGTGGATATAGACGTCATGCACACGTCATCTGGAGCCGTATAGATACGGATACCATGACCGCCATCAACCTCTCTTGGTACAAAAACAAACTCAACACGATCGCGAAAGAACTGTTCTTGGAACATGGCTGGGAATTGCCACTGGGATTTCGGGACCCAAATCTCACCAATCCGCTCAACTTCACCCAAGATCAATGGCAACAAGCCCTCAGAACAGAGCGTGATCCGCGTGAGATCAAACAAGCGATTCAAACAGCTTGGGTGAACTCTGATTGCGCCGAATCCCTCAATTCTGAATTAGAGGAAAAAGGCTTTAAGCTTGCACGGGGCGATAAGCGCGGGTTTGTGGTTGTGGATTATCAAGGCGAAGTCTATTCGCTGCCCAGATGGGCGAATGTCAAAACCAAACAGGTCAGGGCGCGACTAGGCAACCCGCACAACCTACCATCTGTTGCGCAAGTCAAACAGCAATTCCGCCTTATGCTCAGGCCGCATGTACGCAATATGCTCAAGGAACTCAAGGAAAAGCACAGACAAGAGCTGAAACCCCTGCTCAAGCAAAAACGCGAGATGATCAAGCGTCACAAACTGGAACGCCAGCACCTCAAAGCCAAACAAGCCAAACGCTGGGCACAAGAAACCCAAATCCGCCAAGCTCGTCTCCACAAAGGCCTGCGTGGCCTTTGGGATTGGCTCTCAGGTCGCGCTAAGCAGATCAGGCAGCAGAATGAGCGTGAGGCACAGGTGGCGCTGAAACGGGATCAGAAAGAGCGTGATAATGTAATAATCAAACATGCGCGGCAGGTAAGTAAATTTAGCTGTAAAATTATGCAGTTGCACCACAATCAAAGGAAGTGTAAAGTTAGTCTAATAAGTAGTCTCAAAAAGCGCTCTATTAATCCTTTAACAAAAAGCGCTCAAATTTACGTGCGAGGCGGGATCGAAACTCATAGCAGGTAATTAGTATAAGCTTGCTGAATATTCACATGGAGATGCATAAGGTGGAAACTGGACAAGACTCTACTCAATCAGGTGGGGATATCAAACCTGAAATTAAAACTACGACTGGAACCTTTAATAAAGTGGTAAAATACGTTAGAAACCTGTTCTTCCATGAAAGGCTTCCATATACGTTGGAGAACGATTCAACTATTGAAAGTATTACTAAAACATTTGGCTAAACTGATCT
The DNA here is from genome assembly GCA_965230265.1 of Wenzhouxiangellaceae bacterium. GTDB lineage: Bacteria > Pseudomonadota > Gammaproteobacteria > Xanthomonadales > Wenzhouxiangellaceae > JAJFKX01. Next base: position 1,121,672 of record OZ245999.1, read on the forward strand.
TCTAGGGGCTTAATTCTAGGGGTTGTTAAGTGGATTCAGCTGCCTTCATAACGCTTTTGGTGCTTACCTTTCTTTTACCAGGTTTTTTATTTCATACTTCCCTTCACAAAAACGCCTCAAAATTTTCATACTCTGATACTCATTGGCGTAGAACAAATACTCTTTCGCAGATACTGAGCGCGGCGGTAATTATTCATCTGACTCTTGGTGTGATGATTGCTTACTTATTCTTTAAAGATATAGAAGTTTTTAAAAACATACAGAAAATATATATTTATATGTCTAAATCTAATAAGGTTGATGTCATAGAAATATATTTAGCATTTGGTTGTTTGCTGGCATTCTATACTTGCATAACAACAATTATGTCTAAAGTGTTTGGCTTTTTTATATCAAAAAGAGCATTTATAAACCATGAAAAAAGGTCTACCGAATCAGCATCTGAAGACAAGCCATTTAAAAATCTATTATTTTTAATAAAGAATACAAAAATACCTATTTGGGATTGGGCTATTTTCAAAAGATTTTCTGATGGTTTTTTTTCAAATATCTGGTTTAAAAGTTTATTGGAGAGGAAAAGTGCTTCAAAAAATAAAGTTATCATTGATGCAGTTATTCTGACAACGATCAAAGAAAAGAGTGCTCTTGATGGTGATCCAAAAGAATTAGCCCCTAGATGTTTGATTTACAGGGGCTATGTTTTTGATATGCAAATCAATGAGGATGGTGAGATATCATACATTATATTAAGCCCAGCTTTTAAAGTTTTTTCTCACCAAGATAAATGGCCAGATATTGATGACCCAAAATGGTCTTGTCTCTATACGGGTTCTAGATTTGATGGATATGACTATAATGATGATTATGTTAGACACTCGTTCTATGTTGGCGGTGATATTATACAAAATGTGCATTTTATACAGAACTCAAGTGACAACTTAAGGCTTCGTCAAATGGAAGTGGCCGCATTAAGAAAAACAGAAGATATAGATTCTGTTGGTGCTATAAAAGTTAAAAAAATACAACAGCCAGCCTATTTTTTTCATTTAATTATAATTCCTATAATAGTTTATATTTTATACAGCCTGACTTGTGATGTAGTCTTTAATGCTGCTGCGAAAACAATGGATAGACAAATGAAGCTTCAAGAGAATGAGGCAGAAGTTTTTTCACCACCTAATATAGCTTATAACTTTTATATAGATGAACAAGATGATGGAAGTCAAATCGATATTAATGGCCTTTTCAAAACATCTGGAATGAATGTTGTTATTCGCTCAGCACCATCTAAATTCGCCAGAAAAATAGGCACCATTAACGACCAAGAGATTGAAGTAAAAGTGATTGGTAAAGTAAAAGAGAGCATTGATTGGTATCAGATTGAGCTTCCAGATGGACAAGCTGGTTATATATTTGCTCCACTTCTAAAGCAACTGGATGGTTCGCTTTGATTGTTCAAATGTGCTTAACAACAGGCAGGCGGAGGCGTGATTATGTTTTCCTGGTTTAAGCCTAAATTTACATTGCCTGAAGGAAAAGTAGCATTAAGTACTGTTGGGGCAGTTGCGACTGCAATTGGTGGAGTGCTGTTTGTTGCACCTCAGATCGTTCCGGCCATTGTTGGTATAGCCGCGATTACAAATTTTGCTGTCGAATATAAAATAAATGAAAAAAATTCTGAAGAACAAAACAAACATTTTGAAGAAATATTAGAAAAGCTTGAGGGGATAGAGAAAACGCTTAGTGAATATATTTCATATCAAGAGAGTGAAAATGAAAACTTAAAGAAAGTTCTTTTGGCGCTAAGTTCACAAGTAAATTATATAATATTTATGGTGGTTATAGGTGCTTTTTCTGAGTATGCGAAATTTTATATAGATATATCATTTGCAACTAAAAATATTAGCTCCAAGGTTTTTTCGTGGTCATTATGTTGGTAATTTTTATGTTAATTTTTTTATGGTTAGAGAAAAACAAAGGGCGCGCAATTAATTGGCCTTTTGTGAGACATAGAAGGCCAGGTAATTAGAGATGAACTTAAACCAGCCCCCTCTCCGCCATTGAGGTAACGCGCTCACCAACGATTAAGTGATCCAGAACTCGGATATCGACGAGTGTCAGTGCATCTTTCAGGCGTTTGGTGATGGCGATGTCAGCGTTTGATGGCTCTGTATCGCCACTTGGGTGATTATGGGCGAAGATGACGGCGGCAGCGTTGTGTTTGAGGCCTGCTTTGACGACTTCCCTTGGGTAGACGGCTGATGCATCGATGGTGCCACGAAACATCACCTCGTGATGGATGATTTTGTGCTTACTGTCCAGCCAGATCGCCATGAACACCTCGTGCTCGTAAGGACCAATCAGTACTTGGATCAGCTCTCTTGCATGATCAGGACTGGTCAGTGGCTCCTGATCTGACGCAAATCGTTCGCGGATGCAGTGTTGAGCGGCTTGCAGCAGTTGTTCTTGATCAATGGTATAGGTTTGACCCTCAATATCCTGCACTTGAACTGTTTTGTCGCCTGTATTTAAAAACGTCATGATCCGCTCCGAACTCCTGGGTTGATGGGCGTTTCGGGAGTCCGGTCTGAATCGGCGGAACCGTCCAGTCTGTTGGCAAATAAACGCAGTGCGTGCAGGCAACACCGTAAGGCTGACTTGACGGAGCCGCCAAGAGCGGCAAGATATCGACCGGAATCAAACCAGAGTTAGAGCGACATCTGACAAGGCTACAAGCCACCTCAGGCGAAAAACAATGCAGGATATTGAGGGTTGCACCTGTCACGATCAAAGCAGTGTAAAGCCCTCTAGTCGTGCTCGTATTTGCGAGTCTTCAGATCAGGCGACCCTGCACAGTGCCTCAATATTCGCTATCCTAGGTGCTTGGTTAAAAGCGGGAATGAAGGGTGGGCGAGACTGGCAAGGGCAAAACACTTACTCCGATCTTCAATGATCTTCGCACTCTCAGCGATCAACAGCTGATCAATCGACACAAAGCGGTCGTCAAAGACATGCAGCCCAAACACGCTTATCCGGCCCCTCGCCCGACAGGCTCAATGGCCGCAGGTGCTAGAGCCGTCAACATCCAGGAAGCCCGTTCCAATTACGCCAAAAACGTGCAAAAGCTTGGTGAGATCAAGACCGAAGCAGATCGGCGGATCAATCAAACGGGTGGCAAGGGTGCGTCAAAAGAGCTGAAACAGGCGTTTAACCCACAAGCTGAACGTAGCCAACAACAGAAAACCCAGGTGCAAAGGGTTGAGCCGACGAAGCCGAAGGGCAGAGGATTGGAGCGGTAGGTAATTACGTTAAATCAACTGAGGCATTTTCAACAATATCAACTAGCTTTTCATATCTGCGCTCTATATGTTCTGTGGTTAGAGCATTATCAACTTCTTTATCCTGTCTGAGTTCAATTAACTCATCTCTAATAAGATTATGAGACTTGGACAAGATTTTTTTCACATGAGGTGCTGCTGTATTGCTATAGTACACATGCCTTACATTTCCGTATTGTGTAACTCCACCAGGTTGACCCACGTAAACTAATATTAGCCATTTCAGTATTTTTTCTCTAACCTCGCTAGGACAACTTTCAAGCCCCCCAAGCTCAGAAAATGACATAAGTAACTCACCATGTTGTCTGTAAGCAGACCAGTTATAACCTATTTGTTTCATTTGCTCTAATATATCCTCGAATAGAGCAAGTCGTGCTGATTTGCGCAAGTAGACAAAAACCCCAGCGGCTTGAGCTACACGTGCTAACCTATGCGATATGTTACGGCCAGATTTATCTTGAAGATGTTCACCAATTTTTACGAGGACTGATTGATGGGTTATTGACCTTACGTATGAAATGCAAACATATGCATTTTGTTGTACTAGGTCAGCTACATCTTTATTCAAGGCATGAGAGATAAGAAACTTAAGTATTTCCTCTTGTCTAGGTTTAGGAGCGCACTCATAGTCTTCTAGCACGACCCTGTCAGGAACAACTGCTGATGCTTGTTCAATAATATCTTTGAAATCTGTTACTTTTATAAGCTGAATAGGGTCGCGAGATAAAACAACATCAACACATGTTTTAAAAATATATACGCAGTCCTCTATCCCTGCTTCGTACTCATCATCTTCATGTTCTAGGTCACGTCTAATTTCATAGCAACGTGAAATACGCCTCCATTCTGGTCTTGTAAGTAGTCCCATTCTATATGTGAGGTCGATCAGGCGTGAAGTTGGATAGTTTTCAACACTTTCCTGGTTGCTCACAGGTGGAAGTTTGTTTTGCTTTGCAGCCTCATTCGCAATATCAATGCCCGCAATTAATACTTTTTCTCGCAAGTCATGAATTGCAGCATTAAGTAGCCTTTGGCATGCACTGCTAGGGTCTACTTCAAGCAAGCGCTTAACGCGGTTAATTAAGCTTTTAGCCTGCCATTGTGGCCTTATTGCTTGAAGTAAAGCAGGAGCATTGGAAGCTTCGATTATTTCAGTCGCTTCTTGCGGTACTAAATTCTTATCCATAAATTCAACTAACTAATCAGAATAGTAAAGAGGCACTAAGCCTGGTTTGTATTTGTCGTTTACTACAAACGCACAACTCTGCTTTGCTCGGGTGATCGCAACATATATCTTTGGAAGCTCTTTTCCAGCATCTATAAGATCACCTGTGCATAGGTATTTTTGTAGCTTTCCATGAGGGTAGATTAGTATGCGCTCAAATGTCATCCCTTTTGCATCGCCAAAATTTAAAGGGTTGCCGTACTCAATTTTTGTTTTTCGATTATAACGTAGTGGTTGAGGTGAAAACTCATGGACATATCGTTCAACATCTTTTTTTCGGATAGCGAATACCCCATCATGAATTGTAATATGATGGTTCAGTGATTCAGTGCGAGGATGCTCTGGGAACAGATTGTCGGCTAAGTCGCAAATTGCTTTGGTGCAACGATAGCTATGGGCTTGAATTGCAATCTTACAGAGGCCTGAGTTTTCCCATTCCTCAAATTTTTTAATGATTCTCGACCTGTTGTAAGTGCTGTTTTTTGGCGAATCGTTCGTTGAGAAGGTAGCTTGACGACTATCACCGACCATTAAGATATCTGTATTAGATTTCAGCAAGTTCTCAATTAGCTCCAGATCATACCCTGCTAAATCTTGACATTCATCAATGTAAAGATAGTCAAATATTTTCTCAAACCTACTTAAGGGCAGCCCGTTTGTTTGCTGTATGAGTTCGCAAGCAAATTTAGATACTTTATCGAGATACAGCATTCCTGGCTTGCAAAAGTAATGTTGGGCAATGTCACTTGATCTTGACCATTGAGCTGAACGGCCTCTGATAAATGCTATTTGCTTTATCTTTGGGCCATCGCTATACAATAGGTTTTGGTATGGTCTAATGAAGTGTCGAAGCAGAAAAGTGTACCAAGTGCTAATATGCACGTGTGAAGGTATGTGGGTAAAATTGCTATAGCCTTTTCTTAGCAGTTCCTCTTTCCCGTTGATTGTATAAGTGATAATCGCTGATTTTTTATCAGAATTACTAAACGCTTCATTGATTATTAATGAAGTTTTACCTGACCCGGCAGATGCAATAGTTATTGTATTATTATATTGCATCTAGAATGTAGCGCGGTGCAATAAAAGGTTTATCGCTATCGAAAATCTTTAACGCGACTTCTGTCTTATTGGATATCATATAATCTAAAAGCGAATCATCATCTTGATATTCGGTTCCAAGTAGTTTGTTCAATCCGCTGAGACCGTTGGCTTTCAGCAATTGAGGTTCTAGCGTTTGGTGATCCTCGTCATTGCTGTAGCAAATATTGATATTCTGTGTGTCTGTATAGTCTTCATATTTCTTTTGTATCGCTTCAATATTGCCATCATTGTCAGTAATAACTGTAGTCTCTAGCTCTAGTGACTTGGCAATATCTAAGAAGCGTTTGAAAGCAAGGGAATTAACAGAGATGACCTCGGTGCCTTTTTCCAGAGGCATGCATTTATGCTTAAGCAGAAAAGATTTTTGAACAATGAGTTCGTCTGACGGCCCTTCGACAAGTATTGTTTTAGCAGATAAGATCATCCTTAAAGTATCATGTCCGGGCAACTTCATAAAATAGCGCTTTGTGCTATCTGGAAGGTCACTAATCGATATTGCAGATTTGCCATTAAACATTAGTACGTTATCTGGGCCAAGCTTATTCAAAACAAAACTACTATGGGTCGAAGCAATTAATTGCTTGTCTTGAGATTTGCTTGCAACATGATTAATGAGCTGGTTCAGCTTGGTATGTGACAAATGATTTTCTGGTTCTTCCATTAATATAATTTGACAGTTATCGGCTCCTTCGATTGCAAGTTTGATTTTTACTGAGTTTTGCTCGCCTTTCCCAGTTAATGGCATGGGAATACCATCAAGGTGTGGTGTTATATGAGCTTCCCAGCTTCCTTTTGCGGTCATATCCATCGACATGGTCAGAGTTTTGTCTGAGACCACACCAGTTTTTTGAGATAAGTGTTCATTGATTTCTCTCACGCTAGAGTCATTTGTAAAGACATCTCTTAATGAACGGTAAGTTAACGCAAGATCGGCTTTTTGCTTTGAATTTAGGTTCTCCCGTGCAATTTCAAGAACATACTTATTTGCTGAATAACTGCTTGTAATAGCCGATGGATCAATGAAAGTTGACTTTAAGATGTTTCTACGGTGTTTGATAGGATGTCCATCGAACCCACACCATTCAATTTGATAGAATTCAATTGGTATTGTGGTCAATCTTTCAGGGTCTTTAATATAGCTTTCATAATCTTCGCTGAAATTTTCAGTATCAAGTAGAATTTTAAGGCATATCCCCGCGCAGTTTTTCTTCTTTGAGTTGATAGTGCCTACTAAATCAGAATACTTTAAGTCATCGCTTAGATATAATTCAATCATGACTTCCGGTGGTGGGCATGGAATACCATTTTTATGATTGGTAACAAACTCGTTTATTGTGTCAAGATTGAACAAAAACGGATGCAGTTCATAACTTGCTGGTCTGCGGTTTAGTTGGCATTTCAGAGCTAAGTTAATAGCTTCTAACAAAGTAGATTTGCCCGTTTCATTGTCGCCGACAATGACATTAAGGCTGCTATTGAGTCGTATGTCTACTGAACGTAGTGCTCTGTAGTTTTTGATGATGACACGTTCAATGCCCATGTGGCCGCCCCTTATTGTAAGATCTATAGAGCTTACAATATTAGAGTTGATTTAGGTAGGTTTACTGTTTTTAGCTCTAGGAGTATGTAATACCCTCCTAGTTGGAAGTTAACCACCATCAACATCCCCAAAACACATGTACTTCGTCGTGTGCGGTTTCGATGCTGAAGATGTCACCGGAGAGTTTCATATCGCGGGACATGCGGTCATAGTCGATGTAATATTCTAAGTGACTGGGGATGTCGCCGGTTTGTTCAGTCAGTTCCTGAGCGTAATCTGCGAGAGAGGTATAGCAACCGTTATAGGATTCTTCGGCCATCTTTTGGGCTTCTTTCAGGTCTGAGCAGTGATTGAGCAGCTCAGCCCCAAACACTGGGTGTTCTTCGATAAAACAGGCAATCTCATGCAGCTCGTCAATGCTGTCGTATTCTTCAACACGATAGCCGCCAAACCCCTCATAATCATGAATGGCATATTCTTCTGCGTCCTGTGTCGGGGAAGCTTCGAGCATCGTGTTGATCTGATCCCAGATGTCATCTAGATCATCCGTGGCATCAATCCAAACACCGTGCAGATGCCCGGCGTTATAAGCGGCAAGGTCAGCGATATAGAGTCTGGGAGTGTCAGTGATATTGGTTGTCATGGTCTTGCTCCTAATCGGTTTTGAGGTCAAAAAGCGCTTGGGTCGCGCATGACCTCTGCCCGGCTGGCGAAGTCTGGGGGTGCAAGCGTCCACGGAGTGTTTAAACTCAGGGGGAACCACCCGGTCTGCACAAATGAGTGGAGTGCCAGAGAAACGAATGCGGAAGATTGGGGGATGGGTTGACGTGCGCTGGGGGCAGCGCCCTAAGGCCTTGGCAATGACGCTTCCAACCTGCGCAGGGTTGGTCGTGGTTCAGCGGGTAAACGCTGGCGGCATCCAATCGGCGGACGGTTGGTGCAAGGTTCAGCCCAGATGGAGAAGCACATCTCCAAGCTCTGGTCCCCAGGAATGGTCGATGGGTGCAGGGAGAGCGAAGTCTCCCTGCAAGTGGTTAACCGGCGATACGGTTACCTGGCCCCTATTGGCTCAATGCCAATGATGGGCCAGTAGCCTTGGGGGATACAACGGGGGCGCGGCTTGAGCAGCCCCCTTGTCAAGATTGTGTGGTAGTACCACACACATCTTGCAGACTGCGGTAATAGGTTATTATTGGTAGTACCTGTAATACCAGAGAATATTGGCATTTAGCAATTCTGCATATGACTAAGCAGTTTGGTTTTTAGCTCAGACTATAGGGGAGTAAAAATGTTTGATATTGGGATACTACGTCGAATTTTAGAAAATGTGGCCGAGTATGATGAGGGTCACCACATGGGGCGACCATTCATGTCTGCCTACCAGATTGCGATAAAATACGCACAAGAAGATAGAGGCCACCGACTTCTAGAAGTACTCGATATTGGTGGCGAAGGGATACAAGAACATAAAAGCTTAACGCAGCAGATTGCCAAATTCTTATCTCAATATATCAAGGCCGCCAGTGAGAAAAGTGAACCTTGTGATATTCAGGGCGGATTTTTATCACATGAGGATATACATGTGCTGTCGTTTAATGGTCCAAACTCACCAATAAAGGCATCAACGCTCAAGAGTAAGAATGGGCACTCTATATTTCGGTATGCACCGCTATCGACTTTAGATTAAGGATGATGTGATGGATGACAGTTTTCGCAAAATGTTTTTGGAGCAAGATAGGCTTCTTCGTGAACTTGGAGGGGTTAACAGCATTGCTGCGAGCATACTCGAGTCATCAGATTTAAGGCTCTTTCAGGAACAAAACTCTGTGCAACGTCAAGTACTGGAAGGTGTGAGTAATGCAGCAGCTATGATGCGTGAGTCTTCAAGTGTAAAAACACTGGCAGAAAACGCTTTAGGTTCAATCAGCGCGTCATTTCTAGAGCAACACCAAAGTTTTATGCCTCACTTGGTTCGTGAAGAACGTTTGGCGCGCAGTGCTTTAGAGCACCTTTCAAATGATATTTTAGGAGTCACTGCAAGTTCAGAAGTGCAAGGTATAGCTAAAGCACTGTCTGATAGTTCGGTTCTCTCAAGCGCCGTTCAAAGCATTGAAGCAAGTGTTTTAGGTGCTTCATTGTTTGAAGATCGTGAGTTCATTAATGCTGTTGCTGGTCTGAAAAACTTACCTTCACATCGTGACCCGGAAGATTTTGAGGAAGAAGATAGTGATGACGAGGACATTCATGACGCTGAGGTAAAAGCCGATTACTCTGAACTCTCAGCAAAAAGTGCTGAGATAAAAGCTGAGATCATAACTGCTTCAAAGACAGACAACGACTTTGAATTACTTTCGCAATCAGCTAGAGAATATTTAGCACTAATAATCTCAATTATTTCCTTGGTATTAACTTTCATTCAGGCTGTCTACCCGGATGAAATTCGTGAATGGTTTAGGGATGAAAAGCAACCAGAAATCCAAGCCGCTCATACTGTACAAATCCAAAACTCAAAAATTAGAGCCTGCTTGGGTATGCCGAGTTACTGTCGTGTGGTATCGACGCGGGATGACCCGTTGACAGTCCGTGCTAAACCTAAAACAGCATCTGAAGAAGTTGGTGAATTACCAACAGGAACGCTGATTTTTCTACAGGAGCCAGGTCGAGATGCCTCTCGATCATGGCTATATGTTGAAGGTGAAACCGCTGAAGGTGAAATCATCACTGGATGGGTTTATCGGCGTTATACGACTCCATTCCCCAAATAAGTAGAAAGAGTATATCGTCCGTCATAAATCGACCGGAATCGGTATTACAGATAGTACCGATATAAAAATGGGAAGCCTCTGTTCAGAGACTTCCCATCAGTAATGATGATCTGGTTTGGTTTATATCTATTGATCTGTTGGATAGAAATAGATATCGCCTTCAATCAATTGCTGGCCTGTGGGCCGAAAACAGATGGACCCGTTATCGCCGTCCCAGGCGACACCGATACGTTCTTTACGAGTTTGCCATCCGCTATCGGTTCGTACCATGCGGTATTGCCGGGCGATGTAATCAGGTTGGTTACTTTGATCAGGCTTTTGGTTACGACGTCTTGTCATTTTCATGCTCCTTTTGTTGAGTGAGGCTCGCCCCTGTGGCTGAGCCTTGTCGTTCGGATCACCTGTTGACTGAGGGGTGTCAATGAGTGGTAACGAGGTTTTGTGGGGGACCGTGTAGCGAGTCTTCCTGATGTTCAGGATTAGACTCGGCTCACGGGAAAAACCCATTGACACGATGTCCTCAGGCGGACAGGTAGAACGGTTAAAGGGTCAGGTCAGCCAAAGGGGTGTAGCTGGGTAACGGAGCTATGACTGAGGCGTCACGAACACCACAGCGTCAGTTATGAGCTGATGCGCGTCTTGAGCATGAGTTGGCTGGTCGTGTTAACGGTTAGTTTTAATTACTGAATTAAAAATGGGAAGCCTGTTTTCAGAGCGTTTATATTTGATGATGGCGACTAACTTTAATCCTCGGTTAAATAAAACAAGCCCCTGGAAAACAGGGGCTTGTTAACAGCTTGAGATTGTCTCAGCTTTTTACGCGCGTTGGTTAATTTAGATGGGTTGTGCAAACGATAGCCTCACCATCGTAAACACATTGGAAACTACCTGATCCACCATCCCCGCCGGTGTCTCCACTGCCACCACCTTGAATTTCAATGGTGGTGGGGTTGCCGCCTGTACTACCGCCGCCGCCATTACTGCCGCCTCCGTCGCTACCGCCATCACCACCGCCGTCTCCGTCTCCGTCGTCATCCGTATCAACACATACCGCAATAACAGCGGAGAGAGCGGCTAAGGCTGTAGATACGGCCGCTGTACAAGCGGCTCCGTTAAAAGGTATTGAGCACTGAATTTCTTCATTAATCAAAGCGGCAACATACGAGAAAACAACACTGGCACAAGCAGCACCACTGTCACTGTCTCTGGTGTTCATATTATTATGAGGGTAAAACATAGAAAGCAGGTCGATGGTGTTTGGCCGGTCGCTATTCAAACCGATCAGTGTTTGAAACAAGGCGGTTTGATATTCATCAACAAGTGGTTGGTATTCTTTAAAATCTATCGTTCCACCGCTTTCTACGAAACCGGAGGACCGGCTGGCTTCAAAGATGCGTTGTCCATTAATAGAGCTTATTGCTAGTTCAGCTTGCCCACCATTAAATGAATAGGTTTTTGTCGGGCTTTCAAGGTTGCTATAATTGTTTTGAACGATCAATGTTTCACCGGTAGAGCCGGTGTAATTGATTGTTGTATCGAAGGTTTCATTGTCAATCTCAAACTTTAAGGTCCAGCCGGTACGTACCTCTCTCTCAAATTGGAAAGATTGTGCGTGTGTTGCTAAAGCAAAAAGCATCAAGATGCTGTAAATGAAAACATTCCGCTTGCGGAATGAGAAACTGGGAAAAGCCATATTGAATCTCCTTGAACCACCCTTAAGTAGCTCCTTGCCTGGCATCTGCGCACACCATGTGCTATTCCCTGGATGCCGTAAAATAACCCTTTGTAAGAAAAACTCTGAAGATTCCCCCAACAAAGTGCTCTCTAGTATATAGCAGTCAATTGCTATATGTTAAATTTTGATATAGTAGTCTAAACACCCCTAACACACAGCAGCACCATCATGGATGATATTAAGCCCTCAATGAGAAACACGTACTCTATTTGGAGCGCATCACTGGCGTTTATATTGAGTTTGTGTGCGTTTGTTTTATGCGTGGCTTCAGCCCAAGCCAACATAGCCCTGGCGAGTACTGCTGTTGCGGTAATATTAGCGGGGATTAGCGCCGTTTTTGCATGGAAACGCTATATCGACGACAGAACCATTAGGTAAAAGAAAAGCCCGACTACCAGCAAGCCGGGCTTTAATAAGGGGGCGTTTGAAGCCTTCTTGTTGTTCTGCTCTAACGTGTCAATCAAATCGGCCAGAGCTTCTAAGTATCGGTCGGCGTTATGCCACGACTCCCACCCGTGTTGATCGCAGACAAGACTGACAAGAGATATGGTGCCAAACTAGGCTCACGCTGTCTGTAGGAAAATCGCTCGGAAAAAGGTAAGGGTTTCCCCTCACTGATCTTCCAAAACTATAGCGGTGTCAAATAGGGCGCTGATCGTGGTGGTTATTTAATTTGATGCTGGAATAGACTCCTGACATGCGTGCCTCAGCTTTTCAATATCCTGTAAAAGGTAAAGTTGTGCAGATTGCCCACTATCACCAAATTTATTCCATTTTCTAGGGCTAAACCAAACTGTAAAAGAGCCTCTAACGAGGTTAAGTTTTACTTTCACAGCAAGAAATTTATCGTAACCAGCTGCTCTTGTTTCAACTTCACGCAAGAGGGTGTTTGCTTGGTTTAGCTTTGAGGTGTCTTCACCTGGGGCAGAACCAGCTAGTTCTGTAAGTTGGTCACAGATTTTTTCTGCCTCAACTATTGAAATATTGTTCATGATGTCAGTATGTCCAGTTGATGATCTTTATATCTTTAATTTCAGGGAATGGAACATTTAATAGGACTGATGAGATAACATCAGAAATAGTGCCATATGTAGGATGAGTATCAACCATCATTAAATCAATGATCTTATTTTGTTGGTGATCATTGAGTGATTCCCACCATGGCGGTGAAATAAAGCAGTTCTCCATGCTGGCAAACATATATTGGAGAAAGTACATGGTTAGCAGTTTTCGCGGTTTTTGTATCAAGCTGCTCAATAATTGCTCGTTAGTTTTTGAGCAGTATTTAAGCCAAGAGAATACGATATACCCCCTTCTGCCATCATAAAAAGAGGACATTGTTATCAAATCAGGATGTATAGAATAATCATCTAAATCCTGCAGTTGTTTACCGTTAAAGTCGTAGTCTGGATTTGAAGCGCCTGACGCCATGACAGGTGGTGGCTCATCGAATGAAAAAACTAAAGCGCAGCAATCGTCATAGCGGTTTGCTTCGAGTAAGACATCAAACTGTTGCTTGTGAAACGCGTTGTCTTTTAAGGCTAACTCTGTACCACTGTTCATAGTGGACATTTCCATTTGCAACCGTACTTGGTCTTCAGCTGGCCTGCCTTGATCAAGATTTGTACGTAGTTCAGCAAGTTTGGCGCTTGCCTTTTTTGTGTAAACTTCTCTGGCAAAAGCACGATAAGCAAGAAGAAAGCATTGTTGTTGTGTTTTTTGAAAAGGCTCGTTTTCTAATGGTGAAAAAATTTTGTTGTCATGAACTGAGCAAAAACCAGTAAATGTGGACGCCTTGTTTATACCAATCAGCTCTGGAGTTAGCGTCCCATCATTCTTTTGCAGGGAAGCCATGCTCGCTACGCAACCATAGATATGTCCATCTTTAGCAATCGCTTTTAGACTGGCACTTTTAGGAACCGTATGGGCACGAATAATTTTCCTTGAGCAATCATCATGGAAACTATCAGGTGAAGAGCATGTGCCGTATGAAAATGCTTTTCTTAATTCTTTATCTATCTCCCAAGGCTTAATTGGCTCCCGCTGATCTCGATGAAGATGACATTTTTTGTATTTTTTGCCTGAACCACACCAGCATGGTTCATTTCTCCCAAGCTTTTTCGACATGGTTTGTATCCTCCTTAACGCAAAGGTTACATGGATCAATTTCAGAATACCATTCGTGTTACCAATTCCTGTTTTCTACCTGCTTTGAAGCCCCCACTCGTCGGAGGCCTTTGTTTGGTTTGTGAAAAGGCTCCGGCGGATCGGGGCTTCCTGAACAAAACGGACGAAACTCTCATGAAACTCATCACACGCTCTGACTTACAAACATTGTCATTAGCTGAGCTATATGCTCTTTATCAGCGATTGAACCAACGTCTGGCACGAAGTGCCAAAGACAGCTCTTTACGGCGTAATTGCTTAGCATCGTTAGAAACCATCGAGCGAGAAATCCTCAGTCGTGAGACTGAGGGATACGCCGATGTCGATATATCACTAGAACTGGATCAGAGACCGGGCTATTAGCCCGGTTTTTTGATCCTATGGGTTGACGACGCTATAGTTAGAGGTAACGGGGAAATAAGGGGAGTCTTTGTGAACTTCGATAAATTACCGCGCGGTGTGCCGGGGACGCATGTTCGTACCGGGGCGGCCCCGCGGGCGCTGTGGATGTCACCACAAACATTGGGGCAATCTGCATTCTGGAGTTATGACCCCAAGAAGATTGTTCTTGGCCTATCAGATGGCAAGCGCGTTGGTGTCAGTGATAACCGACACTTGATGACGGTGGCCGGATCACGTGCCGGGAAAGGCACCAGTGCGATTGTCCCTAATCTGTTGGTCTATCCTGGTTCGGTCTTGGTGCTCGATCCCAAGGGCGAGAATGCGACATTGACAGCCGAACGACGCGGGTTGGGTCGTGATATTCTCGCGGGTGGTCTGGGTCATGAGGTCTATGTGATTGACCCGTTTGGTGCAGCTGATGTGCCAGAGGAATACCGCGCCGGATTTAATCCGATCTCACTCCTTGATCCTGAGAGTGATGAGTTTATCGACGATTGTGACTCGATTGCCGATGCCTTGGTGGTCTCCAGCCCGAAAGACCAAAATGATTTTTGGAATAGCTCAGCGAGGATTATCTTGCGGGGCTTTATCGCCTGGATTGGCGCTGCCGGTGGGATCGAAAACCGGGATATGAATACGTTGCGGGAGATGTTGTATTACATCTCACGGCCTGACTTGATGGAGAAGAAACACAAAAGCACCTTGTTCACAGATGAAGAGCTAGCCGCTTTAGATACATGTTTGGAATATTTGCTGGAAACCATGATCGTCTATGACGATGTGGCGGATGGTGTGCCGGCAGAAGCGGCCAGTCTGTTGATCAGCCTCAGTGATCGTGAACGCGCATCGATCATGGCCACGGTGCGTCAACATATTGGCTTTCTCAGCTCGCCACCGATGGCCAAAACCCTCTCCAGTAATCACCGTTGCCCAGATTTAAAAGCTTGGAAACTGGGCGGTAAGTCAATCTATCTGTGTCTTCCCGCAGGACGACTTCACAGGCATAGCCGATTCTTTCGGCTGTTTGTGAATCAATTGCTGACAGCTGTGGAGCAAGACAAAACCGTGCCTGACATTCCGGCACTGATGCTGCTGGATGAAATGCATACGCTGGGACATATGTCGGCCTTGGAAACCGCCGCTGGCCTCGTCGCAGGGTTTGGGGTGCGGTTATGGTCGATTTGGCAAGACCTGAATCAGTTGAAACATCTCTACAAAGAGCGCTGGGAAACTTTCATGGGTAATGCGGGGATTGTTCAATTTTTTGGTGTCAATGATATGACGACACTGAAATACATCTCGGAGCGATTAGGTAAGTCATCGATTCTGTCGATCAACGAAGGCGAGATCAGCACGGGGCAAGCTTTACAAGGGTTTAGCGGCGAGAGCAAAACCATTCAGGGTGCGCCGCTGCTCTCACCTGATGAGGTGGCATATTTTTTCTCACGGCAGTCAGAAAATCAGCTGGTGATCTTTCCCGGTGCTGATCCGATCTTCATGAAACGCCTGCCGTATTACCACACTATTTACAGGGAGTATTTACCAAATGAGTGACAAAAAGGACTGGCAGGAAACCGTTAAAACGAACACCCAAAAAGCCTGGGCTGAAACAGTTAAGCTTTCTAAGAGGCTCAAAGAAGACTTCATTGAATATCGTGAACAGCAAAAGCAAACTGGAAATCAAACGACAGAGGGTATAACGAGTGCTCAGCTTCATTTGCAGCCACGATTGCTGCCGGATGAGTGTCGCGTTGAAAAGCACACAGCTGATGAAGTCGTATTAAAATTTCAGGCAGCTCGTGTTGGATGGAAAGTCACGTCTTATATAACCAATATCTTTGTATTTTTAATTGTTTTTATCATGGGGATGTTTGCTGCGTTCAGTAACCTACGAGGGGGTGAAGCAAATATTGCGGTTTTGCTTATTCTAGGTTTATTGGGCTTAGTCTTGGGGCTACATTTTATTGCTTATCCTAATGTCAAAGTAATTGCAACGAAACAGGGTATTAAGTTCGGCAACCTATTGCTCAACCGCCAGTATTACGGAGGGGTAGCGATTGGTTATGATCGGCGTTCCAAAGAAGGCCCAGCCTATTCACAGCTACGTATCATTTATGGCCCCTGGGGGGAAGACACGCCATACATGCTCAAGTCCTATAAAGCCAAAATGATCCTAAGCTGGATCAACTTGATGATCGACTCGACAGCTGAGCCAATCGAATCAGAGCATGAAACTGACTATGGTGAGAGAGAGCAAGCTTTTGAGTGACTTTGGATTATAACGGTTATTAGGAGTCTGTAATGCTATCAACAAAAGTGTTTTTAAGTAAGCTTACAAAAGCGATATCAGTGCCAATACTATGTGCAATATTTATGATGTCTGTCGTATGGGCGGCAGAGGCAATGTGGTGTTCTATTCCACGGGGTATTGCAATACAAGAATTTACGTTTAATGAAAGTTCTAGAGATCGAATGTTTTCTCAGCGCTTAACACAAAATAAACCATATCTTTATGTAGCGAGAATAGAGGGAGAGCAGCAATTAAGGGCCTTTGCACGTGCATCTAATACTTCATATGAAACCATTAGGAGAAATGTGGAGCCGAGTCACCCCTATTGGTATATATATAGCAATGCAAGAGGGTTTGCTTCTCATGAGCAGATCAGAAATCTTGATTGGGATGCGAAAAAAGGAGCTGTTCTTCAATTAGATAGGGAAGGTGAAAACTTACTTACTTCAAATCAACTGTCAAGCTCTGATCACCCACTATCGAGGTTTATTGCAGACCTTGATGTAAAAACTATCATTGTGCGCGGTAATATAAACATAGAAAATACAGCAATTCTTAATAGCCGAAATCGCCCTCCAATATTCCGGATAAATGATAATTCTTCAAGATTGCCATCAAATGCAAATGATGCGCGTCTCATTATGAAGCTCAATGAAGCGAATCCAGATAAGTTTGAAGTTCTTAATCTATTACCACTCAGACGCCGGGACGCATTAGATTGGGGGTTTTATTCTGCGAAGGCAGAGTTTTACGCAACAAATGGCCGTAGAATTAGTAAAGATTTATCACGGTATGGGTTTTCACCATTACCTAGAGGTATAAAGAAGGGTGAAATTATTAATAAGCTAAGCATAGCCGCTAGAGAGGGTAAAACTATCTTGATTATCGGTGAGGCTACTAATGATGGGAGGGCTGTCAGGTTACCTGGTATGACAGACACTATATCGCGCAGTGACATATCACCGTTACCTGGAGAGGTAGATATAATAGGATTAGTCTGCAATTCGCAACATCTTTTAGAGGGTACGAATTCATTAGCTACTATTGGTACTATTCAGGCTAGCGATGCACGAAACGTCCTTAAGGTTATTTTCGGCGCTAATAACACTCGCCGAGCATCTACAATAAATATATCTTCTAAGGAAAATCAAACAGTTGCAACAGTAGGTAATTTGGCAAGATCATTTTCATCTAAGGGGTATACGCTTAGCTTTGTGAAATTCCCGAGTGGGGCGATTTCGATTGCAGATGATGAGTAATATTAATTTTTGGAGATAATTATGACTCAAGAGCTTGTTTTGATTTTTTTTACAGGAGTGGCTGGTGGCCTTGCTAGGGAGTTTTTTCGTTGGAAGAGGCTTTACAAGCAGAAACGGGCTAAACTATTTTTTAGGCCAATTTTTCTAATGATAATGCTCATTGAGCTAGTCTTTTGCGGTATTGTTGCGGTCCTTTTTTCTAATTTGGTTGTAGGCACAAACTACATATATCCAGTAGCTTTTGTTTGTGGTGCAGGAGTAGAGAAATTAGTAAAGCTAGCTGCAAAGTTAGAAGTTTGGGTGCCGGATGTTCACTTAGGTGATAGTGATGGACAGGATATACCCACAACACTTGAGTTTTTTCGCTCTTAAACTGGATTAGTTGTAAGATGTCTGGCCTTCCTTGGCCAGGCCTTTGGCTGCTTTAAGAAAACGGCTCAAACCCCATCAAGATCACCCAATCACCACCTCTTTTCACGAAGAAAATGCTTTGTTCTTTAACTCCGCTGTTATGCTTGGTCTCGCCATTATTGGCACGGGTTACAAACTCGGCTTCATACGCAACTTCACATCCATAGGTATTTGGCTCAATATCCTCATGAGGATATTTATCTGCGTCAATATGCTCACAATCACTCTTTTCAATACCGGGTATTGTCATTTCTACCAGAGTGGTGCTGCGATTTAGCTTGAAGATTTGTGTGGAAGCTCGAAGGTTGATTTTATCTGCTTCTTCTTGAAGCAGTTTTAAAATAACCGCGTTATCGGGTGGGTTGCTTGAACAACCGACCAGAGTGGCAGTAAGGATAAGCGGTGATAAATAACGCATGGGAATACCTCCTAAGTGTGACCAATAAAATTGGTGCCAGGAGGTTAGTAAGTTCAGGTAACCGAACCCGGACGTATTCACGCCAGGCGCTATTGTATTCCGCCCGCCTCCCGACATGGAGGCAGACATGCTTGTAAAAGACAGAGCATAAAACGCACGTCTAGGATTTTGTTGACCTGGGGTTACTACGCCCCGACACTCAACTCCATTATCGCGGCTTTAACAGCGAGAGTCTAGCTTATGAAAACAGGCTCTTAGTTGAGAGAGGTGTCAAGACGCCATATTTTTATTGTTGTATTTACCAATTTATGGTACTAATTGGTAATAGAAAGGAGTTTTGATCATGGCAAAAAATACCAGTATCTCACTTGGCGATCACTTTGAAGGGTTTATCAATCAGCAACTGGCGGAGGGTCGCTACGGTTCTGCCAGTGAGGTTATTCGTGCCAGTTTGCGCCTGCTCGAAGAACATGAGCAAAAACTGCAAACCCTGCGTCAAGCCTTGATTGATGGTGAGAACAGCGGCGACGCCGGGCCATTAGATATGGATGAGATTATCCGAAAAGCCGAACAAAAAGCAGGATTGAATGCTTAAAAAGGTTATTCGTCCCGCGGCTGAGCGGGATTTAAACAAAATTTGGCAGTACACCTATGAGACCTGGGGCCGAGATCAGGCAAGATACTATCTTATGAAGATTGATGGCTTCATTGACCAATTAATCGAGCATCCCGGGTTAGGCCGATCCCGTGAAGATATTCGTGTGGGCTATGCCTCGTTTCAAGTTGAACATCACACCGTTTTTTACACAGTTGAAAACGATGCACTTGTTGTCCAAAGAGTGCTGCACAAAAACATGGACACCGAACGGCATTTGTGAAGTAGTGCTAGTGAAGGGCTTTATATCTTTCCGTTTTTTAGGTTTCTATACTTTCAGATGAGTTCCAATATTTCCGGCTCTGTAAAAACTCGGTTGATTCAGCAGTTTCGGTAAACTCTAAAAGGCTCCCAACTTTCTCCAATAAAACATCTTTAACATCGGACGGCTTGGCGAAGAAAAACTCTTTTCTTTGGTTTACAAGATTTAATGCATTTTCTTTGAAATGATGATGAAGCTCATTTTCGAGGGTCACAGCGTCTTCTGAGAAAAAGAGGGCATGAACATCAAATTTAAACGGCACAGAAGCCCCACTTAGCTCCATAATTCGCTCTTGAGGGTTTAGTCTTCTTGTTAGACCTATTTTGACTATGTTTTCACCAAAAGCTCCTCTATTGGAGATCACATACACATAGCCAGAGCGGATGTTCGCGATACGGTAATCGTTTTGATCTATAGCTTCTTGGATTTCTGCCAGTTTTGCTTGAAGCTCAGTGTCTTCTTCACCGGAGCTTGAGAGTGCCTTGATTGCATTTTCAAGATGAGATTTTTCTTTGTTCAATCGTTCACGTTCTGCGGCAAGTTCTTTTTCAGCTTGCTTTTCCTCACGTATACGCGCTCGTTCTTCTCGTGCTCGCTCCTTTTCCTCTTGCTTTTTCATCAGCCAATCAGATGTAAGCTCAATTTCTTTTATGCGGAGCTGATGATAAGGATCACTTATGCGTATCTCCATCATGCTACCTAGTTTGGCAACTGCCTTAAAAGAGACTTCTAGGCGTTTCTTTGCTGTTTCGACATTGCCAGCACGTAATGCTCGAATACAGTTATCAGACTCTGCGTTATATGCTCTTAGCATCAACTTACCGAGGTCTCTGGCCATTTTTTGGCCTTTTGCCAGTGAGTTCTCAAATGTAAAAATGCTAGAAACCTTTACTGCTTCTTGAGCTTTGATCAAAACGACCATTTGTGTTTGGAGAGCTTTTAGCTCGTCTTTATATGCTGCGGCGCTTTCGAGCGGGTGATGGTAACGGTAGATGCCTACCGACTGGAGAACCTGTTCATCATTAAGATTAATAATACCGCCTTCATCTAATTGATCCTGTATCTCCTTTAGCTTTGCATGTAACGATAGGTTCTCTGCTTCTAATTCTTCCCGGCTAAGAGGTAGTTTTTTAGTGTTCGGGCTTGAAGATTCACCGGAGGCTTCAGTAGTTCTTGGAGCATCATCTACTTCGTGTGATACCCACAGTTTCCAACCTTCAGGAGGAGAAGGCCAACTTTCATCTGGTTTCCAGCCTTCAGGTGGCTTCCAGTTATCGGGCGGCTTGGGCCAACCTGGAGGTGGGTTAAACTTCAGAGAGTGGTTGCTCATGATTTTCTGATACCTTTTGTATCAACAGCAACCAATCCCAGAGGGTCTTTGGATAAAGCAGCATTAAGGTGTTGCAATGTTGCAAGAGGCACAACACCACCGAGTTCAATATCCAAAAAAGCATCTCGTTGGGTAGCAGCTGCAACAAAAGGAATGAACCCGTATTTTCCTGTGGCGGGATCTGTCTCTGATGTTCCTACTTCTAATGATATCGACTTAATAAGCTCTCGTCTGTCGGCTTCAAACACTTCATGAAATGATCGAAGTGTTACTTGATAGATAGCACTTGTATAACGGTCTTTTTGAGCTTTCTTAGATAAGGGTGTCGATTTTATGGTGTCTGAGGTTTTGATATATTTATATGTCTTGATTGCTGGTAATTTGCTTGGGCTTGGCACAGCTACACGCATTGTCAATTCAGCACTCTCCGGATCAAACTTAAATTCATGTTCAACATCAAAGTGATCAGGGTAGATTGAGTTCTCTACTACAATGGCTATGTATTCCTCAATAGCTGTAGTGTCTCCATAGCCCAGGTTGTTGATGAAGTTATCAATATTCTGGTTGTGCTCAATTAATTCAGCCTCAAATCGTTTCTTCTCTTTTTCTAATTTGATGACCCTATCTTGTTCTTGTTTTGCATGTTTAACTAGATTCTCTTCATGTTGCTTTTCGACATTTTCACATTTTTTTTGCCATTTTTTGAGTTCCTCAATGAGCTGTACTTTAGCTTTAGTGATTAATGCCTGGTGTTTCTTTTTAACCCCAAAAAAACCTTTGGGCCTTGGAGGTTCTGAATAGATAGGTTTTTTGGGTAGGTCAGGCCTTATAGGTTCAGAAATAGGCTCTTCAAGATCAGGTCGGTCAAAAGCTGTGTTTTCTGCTGTTTTTTTGAGCTGCTCTAAATCGACATAGTCGTCAAAATCGAGTGTGTCATGGAGAAGTTTATCTAAATCTAAGTTTTGCTGTTCTAGCGCTTCATTTAACTCTTCAACTTCTTGCTCTTTGGCAGCAATATGATCAAGTTTGACTTGCTTTTCGTATTCCTTTTGTGCTTTAGCTTGCTGAAGCTGTAGCCTTTTGGCTTCTCTCTCTCTGGCTTTTCTATCTCGTTCTGCCTGCTTAATGGCGCGATTTTGTTCTCGTACTCTTGCATTGTGTGCACGAACGCGATCCCGTTCTGCTGCTTTTACGGCTCTTACGACACCGCGTATAAACTTGTCAGGCATGTTTTACCCCCTTAACTTTAAGCATTGAATATCTTCAGTTTATATGATGCTTAAGTAAATTGAAAAGTCAGGTATTACTGTTCTGATACTCGTGAATTTAGAGAGTCTTATCGCTCATACCCGTTAGATAAAGATTATCGCCTTCTGGCATCACGCTCTTGAGAGAGATTGAGCATTGGAGGTTCGGTAATGTGTTTGGGGTTAAGCTGCTTTGTAATAGCCGGGTCTGTGCGAGGATTATCCAGCTCCTGTCGTTTTTGATCATATTGCTCAATCAAATTTTCTTGTTCAGGTGAGGTATCCAGTTCTTTATAAATCTTCGGGTAAGTGACACATTCGATCTGTTGACCAAGCGTGCCATGGCCGCATTCCTGCGCGATGTCCAGCGGCAGGCGATCAAATGTGTCCCGCATCCACGGGGCGGCACTGACTTCACGGATCAGTACCTCGCCAATCAGCCGCGTGTCATGCCCGGCGGCATAATGCAGCGGTGTCATGTCTTTATCATCAGTGATCTCAGGGCTAATATCATTTTGTAGGGCTACAGCCACGCCAACACTATCGCCTGTCTTCACTAGATCAAAGATCGCTTGGAAGTTGTCTTTGGTTTTTTCTTGCTGTGCGGTCAATTCTTCCGGGCTGAGGCTCGCAATATGCGCATCCAGTTCTTGTAGCGTTTTGATTGTCATGTCGCCTCCAATAATTGATCCAACCGCGTTGTCATGTCTGGATCAATCAGCTCGGTTAAGTCAGTGCGTTTTTTCTCGATGGTTTTTAACGCCCGTGTCGTTAAGTTGCGCATCACGATAAAAATGTCTTCATCTTGTTCCACGGCTGCGCCCTCATAGACTGTATAAACCGCCGCGCTATCTTCATCAAGAGACTCTTGTCGATGAATAATGGCGACACGCTGATAGCCGGAACCAGATGCCAGTCGAATGGCGGCATGCTCATGCAGCCTGAATGTACCTGGGGTTTGGTCAATCTCATCAACCCCGCCAAACCGTATGAGGGCTTTACCAATCACGGCAATATCAGCTGGGCCTGTTTCACTGATACCAATATCGCCGTATTTTTTAGTGAGATATAAGTGCAAACACGCCCAAAACTCATAACGGGGTGTTGAGGTACCGTTCAGCATCGTTGCCAAGGTCTGATACAACAGCTTTTTAAGCCATTCATCGGGTAAGCCTGCGGGAATGAGCAATTTACCCACAAGCTTCATATAAGTGGGGAGCTTCTGGCCTGAGTGATCGAAATCTTCTTGGATTAAACGACGAATAATCCGGCGTTGCGCCGGTGTGTAGTGAGACTCAAGTCCTAATTTAAGTGGATCAAATGCCATTTTTCCCCGCTTATTTATAAGATTCTAGAATCTTATATTTTTTATCTGGTAATCCATAAATCCTTCATGCCAAGCTTAACTTAGGTGTAAACACACGCACAACTACAACTTATTCGTGTTGTGCGGCATAAGGGTTACCATGAAACCAGATTTTGATACATATTTGCCACTGCTCGCAGAACTTGATCTGACCGATGATCAAAAGCGTGAGTATATTCAATTGATCTGGGATATTTTAGAAAACATTGCGGACCGGGCGTTTGGCTTTGATTCGGTTCAACTCACCATGCAAGCAAAATTTCGTGAGAATGCTGCAGATAGCACTAGTGCTTCGTCCAAGTTAGGTCTAGGATTCAAGACACATTCTCAACCAAACAAACGTAAGAAGGACGTTCAGTATGAGCTTCGTTGAAAAAGCCGTTATTTATACGCGCGTCTCCAGCACCAAACAAAAAACACAAGGACACGGTTTAACCTCGCAAGAAACACGATGTCGTGAATATGCGCATTACAACCGCCTTGAGGTTGTCAAAGTCTTTTCTGATGACATGACAGGTGCA
The DNA here is from genome assembly GCA_965230265.1 of Wenzhouxiangellaceae bacterium. Classification (GTDB taxonomy): domain Bacteria; phylum Pseudomonadota; class Gammaproteobacteria; order Xanthomonadales; family Wenzhouxiangellaceae; genus JAJFKX01. The sequence continues at coordinate 1,145,703 of OZ245999.1, forward strand.
GTGGTCCGTCGCCCAGGGATGGATAGCATGCTGGCCTATGTCCGCAAACACCGTAAACAGCGTCTTTACGTCATCATTGATGAACTCTCACGTATGGCTCGCGGCATGAATGCCCACATCCAGTTGCGTCTATTGATTGCCAAGGCTGGAGGTAGATTAGCTTCGCCCTCAATGGATTTTGGAGATAGTGCAGATCAAGTCTTGACTGAAAACATGCTTGCTGCTGCCGCACAGCATCAACGTGACAAAAACGCTGAGCAAACCCTAAACCGTATGCGAGCGCGAATTATGAACGGCTATTGGCCGTTTCAGCCTCCCAAGGGCTATCGGCACGAAGCTAAAACTGGCCACGGTAAGATTCTGGTTCGGGATGAACCCATTGCCTCTATTTTACAAGAAGGATTTGAAGGCTTGGCATCGGGGCGGTTTCAAACACAGGCTGAGTTTAAACGCTTTTTGGAAGCTCAGCCGGATTACCCAAAAGATTTGCCCGATGGACAAATCCGATTCCAGCGCATCAAAGAAATTCTCACTAATGTGCTTTATGCCGGATATATCGAGCGCCCTCAATGGGAAGTTTCCCTACGCAAGGCACAACATGAAGGCCTCATCAGCTTTACGGACTTCCAACGTATACAAGATCGGTTGGAAGAAACCGCTCAAGTGCCTGTGCGATTAGATACGCGTGAGGATTTCCCGTTACGCGGCTTTATCCAATGCGATGATTGCGGCAAGCCAATGACGGCCTGTTGGTCAAAAGGCAAATCCAAATACTACGCCTATTATCTATGCCAGCATCGTGGCTGTGACAGCAAAGGCAAATCTATCCCGAAAGATCGACTTGAGGGAGAGTTTGATGAACTGCTCACAGAGCTACGGCCTACACACTACGTGTATGAACTGGTCAAGACCCTATTCAAAACCATTTGGGATCATAAATCTGCGCAAGCCAGTGAACATATCAAACAGCTTAAAGCCAATATCAAAGCGATTGATCGTAAGGCTGAACAGCTTATTGAACGTATCATGGATGCAAGCAGCGACTCACTTATTAAAGCCTACGAGAAAAAGCTACAAACACTCGAAAAGGAGAAAACCATGCTCACAGAACAAATGGCGATGGCAGGGCAAAGAAAACCAGCTTTTGAAGAGCTTTTCGAACACGCCTTGCGGTTCCTCACTAACCCTAAAAAACTATGGAATTCCAATAAGTTAGAAGATAAACGCGCGGCGCTGAAATTGATTTTTGCGCAAAAACTGCAGTATAGCCGTACTCAAGGCTTTCGAACACCTAAAATATCATTGCCTTTCAAAGTGTTAGACCAATTTCAAAACACCAATTTTAAGATGGCGCGCCCGGCAGGACTCGAACCTGCAACCCTCGGCTTAGAAGGCCGATGCTCTATCCAGTTGAGCTACGGGCACGCTGCTGGGCTAGGATTATACCGGGCTTGGCGTTTTAATTCCCAGCGAGCGTTTTAGGGTATCTGATTGGCCCGTTAGATTCCCTTCATAATGGAATCGACGGGGTACAAAAAAGCCACCGCAATGGGTGGCTTTTAAGTGTGATCTGATGGTAATTACCAAATCGATACACGTTCTTCTTTTGGCAGGTACATGTCATCGTCTTCGGTGACATTAAAGGCCTCATACCAGGCATCTATATTGCGCACCACACCGTTAATCCGGTTTTCTGGAGGGCTGTGGGGGTCGGTCAGCAACTGCTGGCGCAAAGCATCTTCACGGGATTTGGCACGCCAAACCTGCGCCCAGGACATAAAGAAGCGTTGGTCGCCAGTGAAACCGTCCAGTACGGGCGGCTCACCATGCTGTTGTTTGTATTTTTGATAAGCAGAATAGGCCATCTCCAGGCCGCCCAGGTCACCAATGTTCTCACCCAGGGTTAATTCGCCATCAATGTGCATGCCTTCAATCGGCGAGTAGCCATTGTATTGTTCAACCAGTTTGTCGGAACGCTCTTTGAAAGCACCGTCGGAAGTGGCAGTCCACCAGTCACGAATTTTTCCGCTTTCATCAAAACGACGTCCCTGGTCATCAAAGCCATGACCAATTTCATGTCCGATTACACCACCGATAGCACCATAATTAACCGCTGGATCAGCATAGGGGTCAAAAAATGGTGGCTGTAAAATACCTGCAGGGAAGGTGATTTGATTTAACAGCGGGTTGTATGACGCATTGACTGTTTGTGGTGGGTATGGCCATTCATCCCGGTCGACCGGACCGCCCAAACGCGATACCTGACGCTGCCAGTCGAATTCATCCACGCGCAGTGAGTTGCCGAGCATATCATCTGCTTCGATATTCAAGTTGGAATAGTCAATCCACTTTTCTGTATAACCAATGCGAGGTTCAAAGGTAGCCAGCTTGGCGTGTGCATTGGCTTTGGTTTCCTCATCCATCCATTGATTGTTATCAATGCGATCAGACAGTGCAGCGCGCAGATTGACAACCAATTCATCCATTTGTTGTTTGGCTTCTGGTGGGAAGTGTCTATCTATGTAGATCTGACCAACCGCTTCACCCAGGTTGTTGTTAACCAGATCCGAGCCGCGTTTCCAGCGTTCACGCTGTTCTTCGACACCGTTTAAGGTTTTACCAAAGAAATCGAAATTAGCCTGGTCAAAAGCTTCTGACAGCATATCGGCATTATCGCTAACAAAGTGATAGGCCAGGTAGTCTTTCCATGTTTGCAATGGGGTATCAGCAACGATCTTGGCGCTTTCCTGGATAGCACTGGGTTGTGCAACCACGATACTGGGAACATCACTAAGACCATTGTCTCCCAGGATCAGGCTCCAGTTAATCTCTGGTGCTAATTCAGCCAACTGTTGCGGTGACATGGGGTTATAGATTTCCTGGATGTTACGACTGCGGGCCGGGGTCCAATGAACTTCAGCCAAACGGGTCTCAAGCGCAATGATTGCATCGGCTTTTTCGGCAGCATTTTCAATGCCAGCCAGCTCCTGGATTTTGATCACGTAATCGCGATAAGCACGGCGAAACTCGACAAAGCGTTCATCTTCGCTGAGATAGTATTCACGATCTGGCAAACCCAGCCCATTTTGCCCGGCAAACAGGGTGTATTTAGTGGTATCGGCCGGGTCAGGCAGAATGCCGACACCAAATGGTGCGGTAGCATAAAGCTTGGCAAAGGCATGCATCAGTTGTTCTTCATTGCTGATGGCTGCAACTTCTGCCAGATAGGGGGCCAGAGGCGTAGCACCTTTTTCATTCAGCGCCTGCACATTCATCCAGGTAGCATAGTAATCGCCGACTTTTTGTTCTAGCGTACCGGCTTCAGGGGTGCCTTCAGACAGTTCTTCGATAATGGTATTGACCTGCTCAGTAGATCGCTCACGCAAGGCCGTGAAAATGCCGTAATTAGCGCGATCAGCAGGTATCTGGAAAGTGTCCAGCCATTGCCCGTTTACGTATTGGGCAAAGTCATCGCCAGGGTCGGCGCTGGTTTTCATTTGTTCCAGATCGATTCCCCAATCACCCAACTCGGGCTGATTAAGCTCAACCGTGTTATCAACTGGTTGTGCGGGTGTGTCATTGTCTGTGGAAGCAGATACAGAGACTGCCTGAGTAGATTCAGGCTCTGTGTTTTGCCCGCAGGCGCTTAAGATCAGGGCAATAGTGGTTGCCAGTAATAATTTGTTCATTAGGTGTGTCCGTGTGTTAAATATTGTCTCATACAGAGTTGTTGATGATAGTTAATAGATAAAACAGCCTTGTAGAATAGCGCATTTTCCAATCCGGCATATGTGCCATAGGGCCCAATAGTGCCTATGATCAGATGGGAACAGCCGTTTTAACCTGGCTTTTGTTTGCGGTATGGTGAGCAAAAAATACGCTGAGCATGCTGGCTACTGTCAACCAGCCGGCCCTGCAGCATCAAATTGTTTAATTTGAATATTGGGTCATTAGTCGAGCTTCAACTTGTTGTCCAACCTCCCGAATGACATTGAGCAGATAATCAATGTGTTCGTGGGTTTTTCGATGGTTAATAATGCAGGCACGAATAACAGGTTTGCCATGGAGACGGGTCCCGGTAATAAAAACTCGACGATCCTGTTCCAGAGCAGGGATAATCAAAGTGTTCAGCTGCTCGATTAAATCTTCGTTGTGGTTTTCAGTGCCGGTGTATTCAAAACAGGCGATGGCCAGATCACCACTGTTGAATGAGCGAAAATCGGGTGCTTGATTAATCTGTTTATCCAGATAAATACGCAAATCAATGTCTTTACGGATCATGGCCTGCAGGCGATGGCTGCCGAAGGCTTTGAAAGACATCCATACTTTAAAAGCTTTGGCATTACGAGACAGTTGAAAATGGTGCTCGTTAATGTCCAGTCGACCAGAGGGGTTTTGGCTGCTGTCCAGGTAGTCAGCAACGGTATGGTAAGTGCGTTTTAATTGGTCCCAATCGCGGACCAGGGTACAGCCGATTTCAAAGCTCTGGTACAGCCATTTATGAAAATCACAAGCCACTGAGTGAGCACGCTCTATGCCTTTAAAATGCGCTTTTAATTCTGGCAAAGATGCAGCCAAACCACCGTAAGCCCCATCCACATGCAGCCACAATTGATGCGCTTCGGCGATGTCTGCCAGTGTGTCCAGCGGGTCAATAGCGCCTGTGTTAACGGTGCCGGCATTACCAATAATGCAAAAAGGCTGCAGGTTGGCCTGGCGATCAATTTCAATCTGCTGCAGCAAAGCGTCAGTATCAATCTGATAATCAGCATTGATCGGGATTTTCCGGTAGTGATTGCTGCCAATGCCCAGCAATTCAATGCTTTTATCGACACTGCTATGGGTTTGGTCTGAAGCATAAACAATAAAAGGTTTTTGCCCGAATAAACCAGTTTTACGAATATTGGCACGTTCAAAAAAGATATTACGGGCAACGGTCAAACCCGTTAGGTTGGCTGCTGATCCGGAACTGACAATGGCACCACCGGTTTCATCTGCTGCAGACTGTTGGTTATAACCAATGAACTCTGCAGCCCATTGGATGACGCGTTTTTCTATCTCCGTCATGGATGGGGCAAGGTGCCATTTGGCAACATTTTGATTGACGGCCGAGGCCAACAAATCCGCAATAATAGAAATTTGATTACCGCCAGCCATCACGTAGGCGTACATATGTGGCCCGATATTCATGGTTGGTGTGTCGATGACCTTGGTTTTTACCTCGTCCAGTAAAGTATCAATAGCCATTCCTTCGGTAGGCAATCGTTCATTAAACCAGTTAAAAACTTCACTTTGTGAATGTCCAGGATGACCTGGGCTGTCCAGCTGAGAATAACGTTGAAGCACCAGTTGTTTACCACGTTCCAGTGCGTTGTCGAACTCGTGTTCTGGAAAATCCAGATTTGGCAAATCGTTAGTCATCGGGTTGTTCTCTGCAGTGAATCTGCTTGGTCGTGTCAGTCAGGTGAATCACTTTGAGTGTATTGCAGATGGGTTTAAGTTTGAAGTGATGTCGTCTTATGCTTTTAATGGCATAGTCAAATAAATGGCATTGATGCCCATGCGGGGTAAATTATTGAAACAGCAGACGAGCACATGGTGGCTCGTCTGCTGTTGGGTGGTGATTATCTAATAGCGTTGACGTCCAACGTCCTATTCGGGCCCGCAACTGAACCCATCAGGGTTAATAACCAGCTCTGTGGGTACAATTTCAAAGCTGTCGCTGATACCGCCTGCGCTATCGATGGTATAAGTGACTATCGCTAAGTCGCAATCCAAAAACTGGATGGAGACGGTTCCTACTGGCAGGCCAGACTCGGCTGCTGTCGGCGGCATATCAAAGGCCCCAGCTTGTCGGGAACGCAACTCACCTGTTGCAGTGTCACCATCTAGTGTCAGCAAAGCTGTCATCCAGCGTTGGCCATCGAATCCAATGTTGACATCTGGTGGTTCGATAGGGGCAACAGGTTCCAGGGTAAATGTGAACCAGGCCATAAACAGAAGATTCAGACTGGGGCTGAAGTCAAACAAAATGCCTTCACCGGTAGTGTCGAGGTTTTGCCAGGCACCTTCAGCCAGAGCAAAGTCAAAATCAGCAGGTGGAGGAGGTGTTGCGGCGACAGTAAAGCTAAAGTTATCGATGACACCGCCTGTGAACTCAATGGACGAAATGGGTAAATCTTCACTGAAGTCGATAAAATGATCGGGATTACCAAAACTGGTGGCTTGATCACTGTCTCCGGTATCTACCACAGTGCCATTGGCTGTTCGTGCTGTTGCAGTACCTGGAGCAAAACCATTGCCATGGACGTAAAAAAAGCGCACATTGCTGACCGGGTTATTGAAGGTGACCATGGCATTGCCACCCACCACTTCGTAAGAAAATGACCCAGAGGCATATAGTGGGGGAGAACCCTCTGTAGCGACTATTCCGCCCGACCAGTTAGACCCGCCAAAACTGAAGTCAGTGGTGCCAGGGGTAGTGATACCGGTTTCTGCGCCGTTATTATCAAAAAATATTGTCGTGGTCTGCTGAGCGTGGCTGCTCATTGCCATGGTCAATAGAAATAGTGTTACCAAGAGTCTATTGCGATAATTTCTCATTACATTTAATCCTTTTTCGTAGGTGTATTGTCTATTGCCTGCACCAATTGATTAACCGCCAGCATAATACAAAAGTGTAATCCAAAAGGCGTGAAAGCAGGTATGTACTTGAATATGAAAGACCAGAGGCGTTTCTTAGCCTATGGTATGACCAGTGTTTTACATAAAATGATTGACTGGTACAAAACAGATCTGTTTGATTGTCAAACAGCCGGTTAATTGGTGAGTGCGGATCAGCTTGAAAAAGGTTCATTGGATTTACAGAAACCAGACTAACGGTAGTAAATACGGGTGAATATTTGTCTGTAAACAATACTTTGATGTGATGCTCAAATGATTAGGGCTGGGGAACCATGTGCGAGTGCTTGGGTGGAACTGAGCGCTTTAAAACAACAAAGCCACCTTGAAAGGTGGCTTTGTCAAAGGAGTATGGCGCGCCCGGAAGGATTCGAACCTCCGACCGCCTGGTTCGTAGCCAGGTACTCTATCCAGCTGAGCTACGGGCGCGAAGCCGGCCATTATCAGGTGCTGCATTGAATGTGTCAATGTGATTATGAAAAAAAATTCAATTTAGTGGCCATTTTTCGTTGACCTAGGCACGCAGTGTCGATACTATGTGCGCCCTACGGTCGGGGTGTAGCGCAGCCTGGTAGCGCAACTGCTTTGGGAGCAGTGGGTCGGGAGTTCGAATCTCTCCACCCCGACCAATTCATTACAACGCAGCTTGTCACCTGCCCAGTCTGAATTGCTGTTCATTTTGTGGCAAAATATCGCGTTCAGTGGTGGGCGTAGCTCAGTGGTAGAGCACCGCGTTGTGGCCGCGGCGGTCGTGGGTTCAAACCCCATCGTCCACCCCATTTTATTTACACAGCGATGGCAGATTAAATTCTGTAGTCGCTGTGTCGTGTTGAATGGCGCGGGCCATTAGCTCAATTGGCAGAGCAGTTGACTCTTAATCAATTGGTTCAAGGTTCGAGTCCTTGATGGCCCACCAGACATCACACTGGCTGCGCCATGGTAAGCCTTTGGCGTGTAATGACATGATTACTGACACTATATAAATGGGTATTCCAACACCGCTATGCAGATCAATATTGAAAACACTGGCGCCCTAGAACGCAAACTGGAGTTTGGTATTCCGGCTGCTGAAGTCGATTCCAAAGTTCAAAAGAAACTGGCCGAGCTGGGCCGTACCGTCAAACTAAAAGGCTTTCGTCCCGGCAAAGTGCCTTTGAACGTGATTAACCAGCGTTATGGCAAGCAAGTGCGCGAAGAGGTAATGCAAGAAGTGATGCAGCAAAGCCTGGGTGAAGCCATTCAGGAAGGCGAACTGCGCGTTGCAGCACTAAAAAGCCTGCAGCCTGAAGAAACTGGAAAAGACAGCGAAATGCTGAACTTCAGTGCACAACTGGAAGTGTTTCCAGAGCTGGACACAGTGGATGTTAAAAGCATTGAAATTACGCGCCCTAAAGTGGATATCACCGAAACCGATGTGGATGACATGATCAGCACTTTGCAGCAGCAGCGTCGCGACTGGAAGCCAGCGGATTCTCCTGCAGAAAATATGCACCGTGTATTGGTTGAATACTCAGCCACTGTTGATGGTCAGCGTATTCCCGAGACGGGCAATAAACGTATTGGCACCATTCTTGGTAGCGGTATTGTTTTTGCTGAAATGGAAGAAGCCATCATTGGCATGCAAGCGGGGGACAGCAAAACGGTTGAATTGAGTTTCCCCGAGGTATTCCGTGATGAAGAGCTGGCCGGCAAGCAAGCTTCTGTAGAAATGCATGTTACCCATGTTGAGCAAGGTGAACTGCCTGAAGTGGATGATGACTTTGCAGTCAGCTTTGGCATTACTGAAGGCGGTGTTGAGAAACTGCGAGAAGAAGTCAAAAACAATCTGGAACGCGAACGCGGTATTGCCGAGCGTCGCTGGATGAATGAGCAAGTCGGTAAAAGCCTGACTGATGCACATGCGGATATGGAACTGCCTGACAGCTTAGTACAGCAAGAAGCCCAGAACCTGCGTCAGCGTATGCAACAGGAAATTGAACAAAGCGGTGGCGATGTCAATCAGGTCCCTGGCCTTGACAGTTTGATGGATAATGCCAAAGTTCGTGTACGCGGCAGTATATTGCTCAGTGAAATTGCCCGCCAGAATGAAATTAAACTGGATGAAAACCGGGTGTTTGAGCGTATTGCCGAAATTGCCTCCACTTATGATGAACCACAACAGGTTATTGAACTGTATCGCAGCAATGAACAGTTGTATGGCCAAGTACGTCAGACCGTTTTGGAAGAGCAGGTGGTTGATTGGGTGGCTGAACAGGCCAATTGCTCCGACGAGCCTATGCCGTTCAAACAATTGATGGGTGGAAATTAAAATGTCTGAATCCTTGATGCCGACTCATGCGTTGAATCTGGTGCCGATGGTGGTTGAACAAACCGCCCGCGGTGAGCGTGCCTATGATATTTACTCACGTTTGCTTAAGGAGCGCGTGATTTTTATCGTCGGTGGCATTGATGATCATATGGCCAATCTGATTGTGGCGCAGATGCTGTTTTTGGAATCTGACAACCCAGAAAAAGACATCAGCATTTATATTAATAGCCCAGGTGGTGTGGTGACAGCCGGTTTGGCGATCTACGACACCATGCAATTTATTAAACCTGACGTAAGCACGATTTGTGTTGGGCAGGCAGCCAGTATGGGAGCCTTATTGCTGGCCGCGGGCGCCAAAGATAAACGTTTTTGCCTGCCGCATTCTAGGGTAATGATTCACCAGCCACTGGGTGGTTTTCAGGGGCAGGCATCGGACATTGATATCCATGCGCGCGAAATACTGTTGATGCGCGAAAAGCTCAACAAAATTCTGGCTGATCACACCGGGCAACCGCTGAAAACCATTGAAAAAGACACTGATCGCGATAACTTTATGTCGGCTGAAGATGCCAGTAAATACGGTTTGGTGGATGCTGTACTTAGTGATCGTTCTTCCGTACAGGCAGCATCAAGTCAGGATTAACCCCCGACAAACCACATACGAATTCGAGTGATGTAACAACCAGTATTATTCTGGCAAGTGTCTATGCACAGATGGAATTTTCGGTAATATTGACCAATCACTTTTGGGATAATGACTTTATCCGGTTAAAATCAATGCTAGAATTCAGACTAGATTAACTTCAAGGAACCTGACACCTACTTTCCAGCATGAGCGACGAATCCAAACAATCCGGCGACGGCAAAATTCTGTATTGCTCCTTTTGCGGCAAAAGCCAGCATGAGGTTCGAAAACTAATCGCTGGTCCCAGCGTTTATATCTGTGATGAATGTGTTGAATTATGCAACGACATTATCCGTGAGGAGCTGGAAGACAAAGACCAGGATCAAAACGAAACCTTACCCACCCCGCGTGAAATTCATGACTTCCTGAACGAGTTTGTTATTGGGCAGGAACAAGCCAAGAAAGTATTGTCAGTGGCGGTTTATAACCACTATAAGCGCATGCAGGCTGAGCAAGGCAAAGATGAAATAGAACTGGCGAAAAGCAATATTCTGCTGATCGGCCCCACAGGTTCCGGTAAAACTCTTTTAGCGGAAACCCTGGCGCGCATGCTGAACGTGCCTTTTACCATTGCTGATGCAACGACACTGACCGAAGCCGGTTACGTGGGTGAAGATGTTGAAAATATCATCCAAAAGCTGCTGCAAAAATGCGATTATGATGTTGATAAAGCCCAGACGGGTATCGTTTATATCGATGAAATCGATAAAATCTCCCGTAAGGCCGAAAACCCGTCAATCACACGCGATGTGTCCGGTGAAGGTGTGCAACAGGCCTTGCTGAAACTGATCGAAGGAACCATTGCCTCTGTGCCTCCTCAGGGGGGGCGTAAGCATCCTCAGCAAGAATTTTTGCAGGTTGATACCAAAAACATCCTGTTTATTTGTGGCGGTGCTTTTGGCGGTCTGGACAAAGTGATTCAACAGCGCTCAGCTGCAACGGGTATTGGTTTCCGGGCCGAAGTGCGCAGCAGTGAAGAGCGTGATGATCTTAGTGCATTGCTACGCCAGGTTGAGCCGGAAGATTTAATTAAGTACGGTTTGATTCCTGAGTTTATTGGTCGTTTGCCTGTCGTTGCGACGCTGGAAGAGCTCGATGAAGACGCTCTGGTACAGATTCTGACCTTGCCCAAGAACGCTCTGGTAAAACAGTATCGTCGTTTATTCGATATGGAAGAGTGTGAGTTGGATATTCGTGACGATGCATTGCATGCAGTCGCCAGGATGGCTATGGAGCGCAGGACCGGTGCACGTGGCTTGCGCACTATTCTGGAAAATGTGTTGTTGGACAGCATGTATGACCTTCCATCCAGTAATGAAGTCACTAAAGTGGTGGTTGACGAGGCCGTGGTTAAAGGCGAAGCCAAGCCTTATCTGATCTATGAAACGCAGGATAAAGCCGCAGGCGAAAGCGGCTAAGCTGCACTGGGCCTCCAATTGACTAGATACTCACCAGAGTTTAATGCTCTGGCCAGTATTGTTTTGAATACCCTCAGAAATTGGCGTTTATGTACTTCAGGCATGAGGTAATGTACCTCGTTTGCTTGAATCAGCACGTGTCAGCGCCATATTCCTAATCAACACAGGGAATCTCGTAAACTGTCTGTCAATACATGTTTTTTGATAAGTCGTTTAAATGAATTCCTTATCCATAATCCAGGTTCAGCAATTGTTTATCACAACTGCGTTCCTCTATAGTAATTGAGATATGACCGAAAAAACTGACCAGAAAAACCAACCGGCTGAACAAGCCACTTTATTACCGGTATTGTCTTTACGCGATGTGGTGGTTTATCCCTTTATGGTGATACCACTGTTTATTGGTCGTGATCGCTCCATGCAGGCGCTTAAAAAAGCCATGGACTTGGACAAACGGATTTTATTGGTTACTCAGCGCAGCCCTGATGTTGATGACCCTGCACCGGCAGATCTTTATAGCGCTGGGACTGTGGCCACTATTTTACAGTTGTTGCGCTTACCAGATGGCACCACCAAAGTACTGGTTGAAGGTGTTGAGCGCGTGCGTGTGGATAATTACCTGGAGCAGGGGGATTATCTGGCTGCCGAGTGGTCATCTTTGGAACCGGATCAAACAGAAGATCCACGGGCCGTAGAGGTCACTGCCCGTTCATTGACCACCATGTTTGAACGCTACATCAAGCTCAATCGCAAGATTCCTCCAGAATTGCTAACGACCATGGCCGGTATTGATGACAATAGCCGTCTGGCCGATACCGTGGCGGCGCATTTGAATGTGCGTCTGGAAGATAAGCAGGAACTGCTGGAAATGCCTGATGTGCAACAGCGTATGGAACGTTTGTTGAAGCTGATCGAAGGCGAGCTGGACATGCTGCAGCTGGAAAAACGTATCCGCGGGCGTGTCAAAGGCCAAATGGAGAAAAGCCAGCGTGAGTATTATCTGAATGAACAAATGAAAGCCATTCAGAAAGAACTGGGTGATATGGATGATGCACCTGATGATTTGGAAGAGCTCGATAGCAAAATAGAAAAATCGGGAATGCCCAAACAAGCGCTGGAGAAGGCGCGTTCGGAACTGCGCAAACTGAAGATGATGTCACCGATGTCGGCTGAAGCAACCGTGGTACGCAATTACGTTGACTGGATGGTTGGGCTGCCGTGGAAGAAGCGTAGCAAGGTCAGCAAAGACTTGCGTGCGGCCGAGCAGATTCTGGACGATGATCATTACGGTCTCGATAAAGTAAAAGAGCGTATTGTTGAGTATCTGGCGGTACAGCAACGTGTCAGAAAGATGAAAGGCCCGATTTTATGTCTGGTTGGGCCGCCAGGCGTGGGTAAAACCTCCCTAGGAAAATCTATCGCGCGTGCCACGGGCAGAGAGTTTGCTCGCATGTCATTAGGCGGCGTGCGTGATGAAGCAGAGATCCGTGGTCATCGGCGTACCTATATCGGCTCAATGCCAGGTCGCATTTTGCAGTCGATGTCACGTGCCGGCAAAAAGAACCCTCTGTTTATGCTGGATGAACTTGACAAAATGTCGATGGACTTTCGTGGTGATCCTTCATCGGCACTATTGGAAGTGCTTGACCCTGAACAAAATGATGCATTCAATGATCATTACCTGGAAGTTGACTATGACTTGTCAGAGGTGATGTTCATTGCGACCGCCAACTCCCTGGATATTCCAGCACCGTTGCTGGACCGTATGGAAGTGATTCGGATACCTGGTTATACCGAAGATGAAAAGCACCATATTGCGTCTCGCTTTTTGTTGCCCAAACAACGCAAGCAGCATGGCCTGAAAGAAGAAGAATTGCAGGTCAGTGATAACGTCATTACCGATATTATCCGTTATTACACCCGTGAGGCCGGGGTACGTAACCTAGAGCGTGAAATTGCCAAGATCTGCCGTAAGGTGGTGAAACAGCTGGTAATGGATAAAGACCGTGATAGGCGTCAGGTTACCGTGCGCAATTTGGATAGTTATCTAGGGGTACGTCAATTCCGTTATGACAGCGCTGACAAAAAACCAGAGATTGGTCAGGTGAATGGTCTGGCATGGACATCAGTGGGTGGTGAGCTGCTCAAAATTGAATCCAGCTTGATGTCAGGCAAGGGCAAACTGACCCATACAGGGCAACTGGGTGATGTGATGCAAGAATCAGCTCAGGCCGCATTGACGGTGGTGCGTTCGCGCGCGGAAATTCTTGGTCTGGCCGATGATTTTCATCAAAACAAGGATTTGCATATTCATGTACCGGAAGGTGCTACACCAAAAGATGGTCCAAGCGCGGGGATAGCGATGTGCACGGCATTGGTCTCAGCCATTAGCCGAATAGCGGTTCGGGCTGATGTGGCAATGACCGGTGAAATTACCCTGCGGGGCAAGGTGTTGCCGATTGGTGGGTTGAAAGAGAAACTACTGGCGGCCCATCGAGGCGGTATTCGCACGGTGATTATTCCTGAAGATAATCGCAAGGATTTAAGCGAAATTCCTGACAATATTCTGGATAAATTGACTATCCGGCCAGTCAGTTGGATTGACGAAGTGCTGGAAATTGCCTTGGTGGAAGTGCCCAGGCCGCTGAAAACCAGCACTGCAACACCTGCAGCAACCGCTGGAAATGATGAAATAGCCGATAGTAGTAACATCCGTTCACATTAGATTTAGTTGCTATAAAATCGAGACAAACGAGCTAACTGATTGAACTCAATCTGTTTTATTTTGACTCGAAAAAAAAACCGACAAATAGGTTAGAAATGTGTAAAAATTTTGCTTGAAGGCACTGTAGTGCTGGGATAGTATCCCCATTCCGCTTGCCGCTGCTGTACCTGCCGCAAGATGGCAGGCACTAAGGGAATGCTGCTAATAAAATAAATGGTCATCGTAAGTACACAGGCAAGCTTAAGAACAAACAGAGATCTATGGAGTTAAGTAATGAATAAAGCTGAAGTAATTGATTGTATCGCAGAGGGTTGTAGCTTAAGTAAAGCCGAAGCCGGTCGTGCTCTGGAAGCATTCTGTGGCGCTGTTTCAGGCGCATTACAAAATGGTGACAGCGTTCAATTGGTGGGTTTTGGTACCTTTAGTGTACGTGAGCGTGGTGCACGCACAGGTCGTAATCCTCAGACTGGCGAAACAATTCAAATTAAAGCATCAAAAAATGTTGGCTTTAAGGCTGGCAAAGCGTTGAAAGATTCTTTAAACTAGCTCGCTGCCTGGAGGTCATTGACCTTTAGACGGGTGCTTAGCTCAGCTGGTAGAGCATCGCCCTTACAAGGCGAGGGTCGGCGGTTCGATCCCGTCAGCACCCACCAGATTAGGAGTGGTAGTTCAGTTGGTTAGAATACCGGCCTGTCACGCCGGGGGTCGCGGGTTCGAGTCCCGTCCACTCCGCCATGATCAAAAGGCGTCCGATGGACGCCTTTTTTTTTAATAGCTAGGTACAAGACATGTTACATGCAATACGCGAACGCATAACCGGCATTGTTGCCATTATTATTTTCGGCTTTTTGGCAATCCTACTGATTCCTTTTGGCGCGCAGAATTTTGATCAGGCTGTGACAGCCGATGCCGTAGCCAGGGTGGGGGATAGCGATATTACCCGTACCGAGTTCGAAACCAGTTTCAATAATTATCGTCAGCGCTTGCGTCAAGCGTTTGGCAGCAATTTTGATGAATTTGAGTTCAGTCAGCCATTGGCGCGCCGTCAACACCTGGATGCATTAATTGACCAGCGTCTATTACAACTGTATGCCAATGACAGTGGCCTGGTGATACCGCCTTCACAATTGACAGAAGTCGTTCGTAACGTCCCAGGTTTCCAGGTGGCCGGCGTATTTAACGAAGCGGTTTATCAGCAGGCCTTGGCCAGCCAGCGCATGGATGAAGCCCGTTATCTGGCTGATGTACGGCGCAGCCTGGTGAGCCAAACGCTATCGGCATCATTGCAGGTTTCTGCGCGTCCCACTGATCAGGAAATCAACGCTATGCTGGCGTTGCAAAACCAGACACGGAATATTGATTATGTGCTGTTTCCCGCCGGTATTCATGTCAATGAGGCGGTTGTTGAGCAAGCCGATATTGAAGCCTATTACAACGAAAACACCCAGCAGTTTATGAGTCCGGAGCAGGTATCGCTTAGCTACCTGGAAGTCAATGCCGATGACTTTGCCATTACCGATGAACTGGACGAACAGTTGCTGCGTGATCGCTATGAAAACCAGAAAAACCGTTTCCTGACCACCGAACGTCGTCAGGCCTCTCACATTCTGTTGACCATAGAAGATGATGCCGATGATGCTGCTGTATTGGAACAGGCTGAGTCATTGACCCAGCGAGCACGTGATGGTGAAGATTTTGCGGCATTGGCAGAAGAGTTTTCGCAGGATCCGGGCTCTGGCAGCAGCGGTGGTGATCTGGGTTGGATTGAACCGGGTGTTATGGTCCAGGCTTTTGAAGATAAACTGTTTGAGCTTGAGCCGAATGAAGTTTCTGATCCTGTACGTACCGGCTTCGGTTATCACGTCATTCTGTTGCGAGACATCGAGCCTTCCACGGGTAAGTCATTTGAGGAAGCCCGCGAAGAGTTAGCAGAAGAAGCGCGCAGTGAAATGGCCGAACGTCAGTATTTGGATATCGCTGATGAGCTGGTCGACTTGAGTTTTGAGCAACCTGATGCATTGCAGCCCGCCGCTGATGAACTGGGGCTGGATTTACAGGAAACCGAACTGTTTACCCGTGGAGGTGGCAGTGGTATTGCGGCACGTCCAGAAGTTATCGAAGCCGCTTTTTCTGATTTATTGCTTTTGGAGCAGACCAATAGCGACCCTATTCAATTGGGACCGAACCATATTCTGGTAGCACGGATCAAAGAGCACGTCCCCCCGACACCGCGCCCGCTTGAAGAAGTGGAAGTGGAGGTTCGCAATATTCTACAACGTCAGCAAGCCAGTGAAATGGCGCGTGCTGAAGCAACAGCTCTGCTGGAAGCGGCCATTGCCGACGGCAGTCTTGAAGCCGCGGTTAATGCTGATAATGAGGTTATCGTTGATGTTGACGCGGCGGAGAATGCTGAAACAACTGATTCAGCGCCTATAGCAGAACAAGCCAGCGATGAAACCGCTGAACCCGATTTGCAGTTGGTGCATGTGGATAACCTGACACGTACCGACTTTCAACTGGGGCAAACCTTCCTGCAGGCTGTGTTTGGGATGAATTTAGGTGAGCAGGGTGCAGCAGTGACACAGGTCGTGCCCAGAAATGGCCAGGACTGGGCTGTGGTGCGCTTGAATGGCATTACCTCAGGTGACGCTAGCACCGCAACAGAGCCTGAGCGTCAGCGCATTTCTCAGCAGTTGCAACGCAGTTTAGTGACGGAAGAGCAAAACGGTTTGCTGGCTCAGCTGCGAGACAATTATGAAATTACAGTTTATGAAGATCGCTTATAGTAACGCGATATTCAGACAGCCAAACTCAATGGAAAAACCGGCAGAGCATGCCGGTTTTTTTATGATTCTCTAAGGTGCGAACAAAAAGATTTATATCTGTATGAGTCTTGGTCTAAACCAATTAAGCTTATCAGGCTGCGCTGCCGCCCAGTTCCGGCATACCCAATATGCTATAACCAGAATCGACATAGGTAATTTCACCGGTCACACCGGAAGCGTAATCAGAGCATAAGAATGCAGCGACATTGCCGACTTCTTCTGTGGTGATATTACGTCGTAATGGTGCACAGCGCTCAACGTGATCAAGCATGCTGCGCAATTGTCCAACACCGGACGCTGCGAGGGTTTTGATAGGGCCCGCTGAAATGGCATTCACACGAATACCTTCTGGCCCCAGGCTTTGCGCCAGGTAACGGGTGCAGGCTTCTAAACTGGCTTTGGCCAGACCCATGACGTTATAGCTGGGCATGGCACGTACGGCACCAAGGTAAGATAAGGTCAACAAAGATCCATTGCGCCCTTGCATCAATGGCCGTGCAGCTTTGGCCAGTGCGGCAAAACTGTAGGCACTGATATCGTGAGCGATCGCAAAACCTTCTCGAGTGACGGCGTCAGCAAAGTGACCATCCAGTTGCTCGCGTGGCGCAAAGCCCACTGAGTGGACCACGCAATCCAGATGGCCCCATGTTTGCTGCAGTTGGCTAAACACGCTGTCGATTTGATCGTCATAAGCCACATCACAGGGCAAACAGATATTCGATTCGCACTCTTCGGCAATTTTTTCTACCCGAGATCGCAGCTTATCGTTTTGATAAGTAAACGCCATTTCGGCGCCCTCACGGTGCATTGCCTTGGCAATGCCCCAGGCAATTGAACGCGGGCTGGCCACACCGACAATCAGCACTCGTTTTCCCTGCATTAAACTCATAAATATCTAACTCCAGATTAATTGGCTTTCGGCTTGTAGCTGTATGTTTATAGTGATCTGAAAGTTTAGCACTGACTGCATAAACTGTTTAGCGCGCGAACACCAGACGTTGTCCGGCATTGCGATTATGTATTTTGCCGTCTGTGTAGACAAGCTGGCCATTAACAATGGTGCTATGGACAGCAGCATTGAAACGTTGCCCTGCAAAAGGGGTCCAGCCGCAACGTGACAGGCATTGGCTGTCTTCTGCCAACCAGTTTTGATCGGGCTGTAACAACACCAGATCAGCAAAATAGCCTTCGCGAATAAAGCCACGTTCGGCGACCGAAAAACGTATCGCTGGGTTGTGCGCTGTCATTTGTACCAAACGTTCGATGCTCAAACGCCCGGCATGCACATGCTCGTAGGCGGATGGCAGCACATGTTGAGCCAGGGGTAAGCCAGCCGCATCGGTAACGTAGTTACCGGTATTTTTTTCGCTGCGTAAATGGGGAGCATGGTCGGTGGCCAGAATATCAATACGGCCATCATTGACGGCTTCCAACAAAGCTTCACGATGACGTGGTGCTTTGACTGCGGGATTACACTTTATCTGGTTACCCAAAGTGGCATAATCATCGGCAGTAAAGTGCAGGTGGTGAACACACACCTCAGCGGTGATCTGTTTACCCAGCATATCGCCAGGGGTAAACAGATCCATTTCTTCAGCAGTGGTCAAGTGTAAAACATGCAATAGCGTGCCATGTTTTTTGGCCAGATTAACGGCCAACTGCGAAGAACGCAGACAGGCTTTGACATCACGTATTTCCGGGTGTGCTTCGGCGGGAATGTTTTTACCGTAGCGTTGGGTAGCGGCCTCCAGGTTTTCCAGAATCGTCGGGGTATGTTCACAATGGGTAGTAACTGGAATTTTTGCTTCAGCAAAAATTTTCTCAAGGATTTGCTCATCATCAACCAACATATTGCCAGTGGAAGCACCCATAAAGACTTTGATGCCACAGGCTTCGGTAGGCTTTAACTGTTTAAGCTCTTCGATGTTATCGTTGCTGCCGCCAAAATAAAACGCGTAGTTGGCTGCACAGCGTCCTTCTGCAACAGCGTATTTATTGGCCAGGGCTTGCCGGTCAGTAGTTGGAGGGGAAGTGTTGGGCATTTCCATAAAACTGGTAATACCACCAGCAACTGCTGCGGCTGACTCGGAAGCCAGGTCGCCTTTATGGGTTAGGCCTGGTTCACGAAAATGCACTTGATCATCAATCATACCCGGCAGCAGCAATAGACCGCCGGCATCAATCACCTGTGCAGTAGCTGGTGCAGTGATGGAATCAGCCAGCTGTTCAATACGGTCATGACCGATTAGCACATCCTGAACTTGTTGGCGGCCTTCATTGACGACCCTTGCCTGTTTGATTAACAGTTTGTTACTCATGAGTGTTGTTATCCTGATCTGAAGAAGGTGTCGTTTCTGTATCGATCGTATGGCTGTCAGGGCTCGAACTGCCAGGGACAGGGTCGTAACCACCCTCACAGAACGGCTGGCAGCGCAATATACGGCATACTGCCAGCCACCCGCCATATAGGCTGCCATGCAGGCCAATCGCCTGATAGGCGTAGCGAGAGCAGCTGGGAGTAAAGCGACAATGCTGACCTACCCAAGGACTGAACCAATACTGATAGACGCGGATCAATTTACGCAGAAACCACTTAATTGCCAGAATCCTACTTGGAATTGAACAAATTGCCACTATATCAGGCCAGCGCTTGCCGCAGCTAGCGACATGAGTTATAAAGTTTGCCGCTTGGTAAAAAGTGACAGACTGATCCGGAGTCCAAACTATGCCCGAACAAATTGAATTACCGAAAAACTATAAGCCTTCACCCAAGGAAGAATACATGAACCCTAAGCAACTGGCGTACTTTCGTCAGAAGCTGATGACATGGCGACAAGAGCTGGTGGAAGAGTCACAGGAGACCATCAACAACTTGCGTGATGAAGTGCGCGATGTGGGTGACGATGCCGAACGCGCTACCCGGGAAACTGAAAACAGCCTGGAATTGCGTACCCGTGATCGTTACCGCAAATTGATCAACAAAATCGATCAGGCAATCGCGCGGGTTGATGATGGAACATACGGCTATTGCGAAGAAACTGGTGAAGATATCGGCCTGGCTCGTCTGGAAGCCCGCCCGATAGCGACTTTGAGCCTGGACGCACAAGAGCGCTGGGAACACCGCCAACGTCAAATGGGTGACGTTCGTCGCGTCTGATTAAGCTTTTCCTAAACAAGCGCTCTTCTACTGTTTTTTCAGCGTTGGCTTGGTTTTGATGACAACCAGGCCAAACTGCTGATACCGACCCCTCAATCACCGCTGCCAGCGATTGTTTTCAGCTAGATACAAAAACTTACATAATGCACACATATTATTGATATAATAAGTTAAGATTTGTTTAATTGTGTCAGTCATTAAGGAGGCTGAAAATGAAAAATGCAGCGAAAAAAGCTGTACTTGCGTCAGCAATTGCTCTGTCATGTGGCGCGTTGCATGCGCAAAGTGACTATGACGATCGCTGGTATGTCAGCGCGTTTGGCGGTTTCGCAGAGTTGGATGATGGCCGCGCTAATGTAGAAAATGATATTGTTTTTGGTGTCGGTTTTGGCCGTTTTTTCACTGAAAATGTTTCTGTGGAATTCGAATTGGACCGAATTGAGTCAGACCTGACACCTCCGCCAGGCTTTTTTGGCAATGAGTTCAATGCCAAATCAGTAGGCTTGTTCACTCGCTACCACTTCGGCCCCGAAGAGAATAATGTGCGTCCTTATTTGGGTTTAGGTGCTGGTGCAACCTACCGCCAGGCATTTGATGTTGGTGGTATCAGCGGCGATAAAGACACCGCTTTTTATTTTTCACCAGTGGCTGGCTTAAGCTTTAAAATCAGTGACAACTTCGGCGCTCGTTTGCAGGCTGCATGGCGTTCTGATGTAGGCAATGACTCGGCCATTGGTGAAGGCCGTTACGATGATTTCTTGTTTACTGCAGGTATTACCTACAAATTTGGCAGTCTGCCTGCACCGCCACCACCACCACCGGCGCCTGCAGCAGCGCCGCCACCGCCACCACCAGTTGATGGTGATGATGACAATGATGGCGTACGCAACAGCAAGGATAAATGCCCTAATTCGCGGCCAGGTGCTGTAGTGGATATGGATGGCTGTGAAGTTCAGGTCATTATCGATTTGCCGGGCGTTAACTTTGCATTTGATAGAGCAGAGCTGACACCAACATCATTTGCTATTTTGAATGATGCAGTGACTACCTTGAAGCGGCATACCCAGGTTAAGGTTGAAGTGGCCGGACATACCGATTCTATCGGTACCGACAGCTACAACCAAAGCTTGTCTGATCGCCGCTCTGCTGTGGTTCGTGATTACCTGATCAGTCAAGGCATTGCTGCTGACCGGATGACCTCTCGGGGTTATGGCGAAAGTCGGCCAGTGGCCAGCAATGACAGCAGCGAAGGTCGAGCTGAGAACCGTCGTACTGAACTGGTGATTACCAGTAAATAAGTAGTCAACACTGGCTTATAAAAAACCGCAGCACTGCTGCGGTTTTTTTATGGGTGGCTGTAAAACACAATAGCAATACTTTGGTTGTATGGGTTTTTATGCTTTGGCACTTTTTGTTTATGATTACGCCATTAAATGATGACAAACTGTAATGATAATGATCATCAAACTGGGAGTAATAGATGACAATAATAATTAGGCCATTGCTTATGGGGGTAATAGCATTAACCGTCGCCATGGCTGCGAAATCAGCATACGGTGAGGACTTTTCTACTGACACAGGCGAACCAGCAGCTTCAGACTGGCAACACTACTGGGAAGCATCCGTGCACACTGGCTATGGTTTTTTGGATAACAATGCCCGGCCTGGAATCGATGATGGGCCATTGGTGGCGCTGTCGATTTCGAGGTTTTTTGCTCCACGTTTTAGCCTGAGCTTTGAAGTTGAACGTATTTTCTCAGATATCGATGGACTACCGCCAGCAGTTAACAATAATTTTGAATTAAATACTGCCAGCCTGCTAGGCCGGGTTTATACCGACCAATACTCCGGTTTTAGAGCATTTGGCCTGTTGGCGATTGGTTTGACCGATCATTCAGGCGTAAACAGTGAAAGCTCAAATCTGAGCTTTGGTTTTGGTGGTGGTATTCGTTATCAATGGAGCGAACGCTTTAGCAGCCGTCTGCAATTAATCTATCGACGCGACACCGATACCATTATTTCTGGCCAGCGCAGTTCAGATATTGTATTGACTACGGGTTTGAATTACCGCTTTGGTGGTTGATATTAGAGCAAAAAGGCAATAAAAAAGGCGCCGGATATGGCGCCTTTTTTAATAGCATATCAGCGACCAGCTACCAGATTTTTACCCGATTCTCTGGTTTGGTGTACATCTGATCATCCGGGTTAATTTCAAAAGCTTCGTAGAACTCGGGCATATTGGTAACAATGCCGTTTACCCGGAATTTGCTGGGCGAGTGTGGATCGACATTTAGCCGGCGCTTGAGTTCTTCATCACGATAAATACGCTGCCAGACCTGTGCCCAGCCCAGGAAAAAACGCTGTTGTCCGGTCAGACCATCAATCACAGGTGAAGGCTGGCCATTAAGTGATTCTTGCCAGGCTTTATAGGCAATGCTAAGGCCGCCCAAATCACCGATATTCTCACCCAGTGTCAGTTCGCCATTGACATATTCACCATCAATGGCTTCGTATCCTGCATATTGATCAACCAATTGCTGGGTACGGTTCTGGAACTCCTGGCGATCCTGATCAGTCCACCAGTTACGCAGGTTACCGTCACCATCTGATTTACTGCCTTGATCATCAAAGCCATGGCCCATTTCGTGGCCAATGACAGCACCAATACCACCATAGTTGACCGCATCATCTGCATATAAATTGAAGAAAGGAGGCTGCAGAATAGCAGCAGGGAATACGATCTCATTCATGGGGGGGTTGTAGTAGGCATTAACCGTTTGTGGCGTCATAAACCATTCATTGCGGTCAATGGGGCTACCCAATTTGGCCAGGTCCAGTTGATAGTCGAAGCGAGTACCATTCTTGATATTGTCGACCAGGTTATCGGGGCTGATGACTAACTGAGTGTAATCACGCCATACATCCGGGTATCCAATTTTGGGTTTAAATTTGTTCAGTTTATCCAGCGCCTGGAGTTTGGTGTCTTCACCCATCCAATCAAGCCCGATGATGGAATTTCGATATGCTTCGCGTAGATTTTCGACCAAAGCGACCATGCGTTGTTTTGCTTCTGACTGGAAGTGTCGGTCAACATAGATTTGCCCGAGAAGTTCGCCCATATTTTCATCAAGACTTTCAATGGCGCGTTTCCAGCGGGGGCGCTGTTGATCAATACCCTGCAGGCCTTTGCTTTGAAAAGCAAAATCAGCTTCGACAAAAGGCTCACTAAGATAAGCGGCGTATTCATCCAGCAACTTGAATTTCAGGTAGGCTTTCCAGGTTTCCAATGAGTGGTTTTCAATGATTCCGGGCAGTGCCTGAATGTAATCAGGTTGGCGTACTATCACTGAGTTCTGAGGTGGGATTTGTGCCGCGCCAAATAATGCCAGCCAGTCAAAACCGGGTGACATTTCCTGCAGTTCGGCAAAACTGAATTTATTGTAAGTTTTGTCACGATCACGATTATCCACTCGGCTCCAATGATTTTCGGCCAGTTCGGTTTCCAATGCCAAAATGGCATCGGCGCTGTCTGCAGGGTTGCTTTGCCCGGTTAATTCAAACAGTGTTTTGACGTGTTGTTTCAATAGTTCACGGGCATTGGCAAAGCGTTCGTTATCTTCCAGATAGTAATCTCTATCCGGCAAGGTCAGGCCTGATTGGGTCAGGTATAAGGCATATTGCGTGGCTTGTTTGGAGTCCTGATTAACGAAGGTTACGACTGGTTGATTGATACGCAGGGTGCGCAATTTCCCCATTGCCGAGAATAAAGTTTGTTTGCTGTTGATTGCATCCAGAGCTGTCAGCTCTTGGGCCAATGGTTCATAGCCTTTGGCATTGGCTGATGCCTCATTCATATACGCAAGGTAAAAATCGCGGATTTTTTGCTCGGCCGAACCTGGCTTTACGTTGTTTTGACTGCTGACTTCTTCAATGATGGTTTTCAGATTGGCTTCGGCTTCATCGGCTAAAACGGTAAAGCTGCCATAGTTGGATTTATCGGCTGGTATTTCAGTATTTTTCAGCCATTCGCCATTTGCGTAAGTAAAAAAATCTTCACCTGGTTTGACTGATTGGTCAATCGCATTCAGCATAATCCCCGATAGTAGTGGGTCATCAGCGGTTTGCTGATCTGATGATGGGCTGGCATCGGTTGGGTTAACAGCCTCATTACTGGGCGCTGGATTGGAGTGGTCTGCAGTATGCTGCTCACATCCGGCCATCATCAACAGCATGATCAGACATGGCAGCAATAAAGCTGCTGTTAATCTAGCTTTCATTACGGGGTCCTTGCTTTAAATAACAGCCCCAATAGTACACTGCCATGCAAGAAAATGATTTATTCTAGCTTGAAAACCTGCAATTTGATCCTATCTTTTGTGATGTAGTCGCTGATTAGGGCTACCAATTTGGCCATTTGGCAAATTGAAACTTTAAACCTATTGCTTTTTGGAGGATATGGTTATGACAACTTTTGATTTTTCCCCTTTGTTTCGCACCGCGATTGGCTTCGATCGTTTGGCTAACCAGTTAAACAGTGCTGTTAGCAATGATTCTGGTGGTTACCCCCCGTATAACATCGAAGTTCGCGACGAAAATGCCTATCGAATTACTATGGCTGTAGCTGGCTTTGCCGAGTCTGAGCTGGAAATCATCAGTGAACAAAATGTGTTGAAGGTCTCTGGAAGACAGGCAGACAGTGATGATGATGGACATGAGTATTTATACCGTGGCATCGCCAATCGTGCTTTTGAGCGTCGTTTCCAGTTGGCTGAACATGTACTTGTCAATGGTGCCCGTTTGGAAAATGGCTTATTGCATATTGATTTGGTTCGTGAAGTACCCGAGGCAATGAAACCTCGTCAGATTGAGATTCAATCTACCAGTGGTGCTCGGATGATAAAAGGTGAATCACAGTCAGTAAAAGCTGCCTGATTGATTGAATATAATGCGATACAAAGGGCGCCCACAGGGCGCCCTTTTTGTTGGTAAAGCAAATATTTTTAAGCAAATTGTTACGCCTGGCTGCAACACTTCTGTGATCAAGGTGAGCGGTGAGCAGCCCTAATCAAATTTTTCCACAATGCACTGTGAATAAGTCACAAATCTGTTCAAACAATCACTTGAGATGCACTGCGTACGGTATGTGCCTTGTGGGTATTTCCCAGAGAACAAGAAAACCACTCAGGGCTGTCAATCAGATGGCAAAACTCGCATAATGCAGCCCCATGAATGGGCTTTGGATATTTCTGCACCGTATCTGGCTATTGCTGGTTTTTGTTCCCTGGTTATTGCTGGTAACCATACTGGCAGTGCTGGGGGTGTTCACCTTTCGATTTCTAGCAGGTAGAAGGGCAGCGACCAGAATTGTCATTTTTCGCTGGGCACGCTGTTTATCATGGCTGTTGCCCTTGCGCGTCAATGTCACGGGCAAGCAACACATAGACCCTAAGCAAGCCTATGTGGTGGTCGCAAATCACTTAAGCATGCTGGATATTTTGGCAATCCTGGGTTGGTCAGGCTTAGAGTTGCGCTGGGTGCTCAAACGCGAACTAAGACATTTGCCTTTGATTGGTTGGGGGTGTCAGGTTATGGGGTATGTGTTTGTTGATCGCAGTAATCGGGATCTGGCTATTCAGGCAATTAATAAAGCCACTGCCAAATTGGAACCTGGCGAAGGTATGATGTTCTTTCCCGAAGGTACCCGCAGTAAGCAGGGTGAGCTATTGCCGTTTAAAATGGGCGCTTTTAAAACCGCTATCACTCAACAAATGCCGATACTGCCCATTGCCATCAAAGAGACCTATGAGTTGATGCCCTCAGGCGCTTTATTACCTAGAGCGGGTCGAGCATCAATCCATATCCAACAACCTATTCCGACGAAAGGTTTACGCAAAAACGATGCAGCAAAAGTGGCCAAACTGGCCAGACAAGTAATTGGCCAGGCAATTGGTCAGGCAGATGCTAAGCAGGAAGAGGGTCACTAAAGATGCGGGTGGAAATACCTGATCCAGAATACACCAGCTCACCCCGGGCGAGGCGTAACTTTATGACCGCAGTCCGTGTCAGTACTGGCTTTGTGGTGTTGATTTGGGTGGTATTTGTACTGGATCGCTTATTGGGTTTGGATCTATACCGATTTGGCCTATTGCCGCAAACCAAATCGGGGCTGACTGGCTTGGTTATGACGCCTTTGTTGCATGCTTCTTGGCAGCATTTGTTGTCCAACACTTTACCGGTATTGGTGGCTGGAACTGCCATTTTATTTTTATACCCCAATTCGGCTATTCGGGTTATTCCTGTGATTTACTTTGGCAGCTCGCTGGTGGTGTGGGTGTTCGGCCGTCCGGATGTACATATTGGTGCCAGTGGTTTGATTTATGGTTTGCTGGCGTATGTTTTTGTTGGTGGAATTATGCGCCGTGATATGCGCTCGATTGGCGTATCATTATTGATCTGGTTTCTGTATGGGTCACTATTGTCAGGTTTGGTGCCTCGTTCGGGGCCGGTATCCTGGGAGCTGCATCTTTCCGGATTTGTATTGGGTGTCGTCCTGTCGATTATGTACCGTCAATGGGATCGCCCGCCGACCAAGCGTTATGCCTGGGAGGATGAGAACGATGATGAGCGATCACCAGATGAACTTTCATCACCTGACAGTGATTCGCGCTCTGGCTTATAGTCAATTGCAGTGGCCAGTGACCATTCACCTAGATGATGATTGAGAGAGTCTATCGGTTTGAATAAGCAACTGCATATTTTGGGCGCAGGGCGTGCCGGTATGACACTGGCGCGGGCCTGGCATGATGCTGATCTGATCGATATTGGCTTGATTATGAACCGCAGCCTGGAATCAGCAGAACAGGCAAGCCAAAATATTGGTGCGGGTGTGCCAACCATTGATTGGGTACCGGCTTTTCAAAAGCTTGCTGAGAAGTCTGTCGATCAACAACACTGGGTGATGCTGGCGGTGCCCGATGGTGATCTGTTGGATGTTGCCGGTAAGCTGGCTGATTGGTTAGAAGGCATACAGCAACCGGCGTTGGTGTTTCATATCAGTGGACAGCTGGATAATCAGGTATTGTCTGCTTTGGCAAAGCGGGGCATTGCTATTGCATCGGCACATCCAATATTGGCATTTGCCCAGCCAGAAACCGCTTTGCAACAATTACATGGTAGCTACTGCATGATCAGTGCCAATGTAGGTGCTATTGGTGATGAATTAGAAGCCTTATTCAGCGGGATTGGAATGCATTGTCTGCAGGCACCTGCTGATCTGGATAAAGCGGCTTATCATGCTGCCATGGTGTGCGCCAGTAATTTCACCTGTGCATTGCAATACCTTGCCGGGCAGTTGGCAGAGCAGGCCGGGTTAAGTGCCGAGGATTCAAGGCAATTATTGGTTGATCTTTCTCAGAAAAGTTTATCGGCTGTTCAGCAACACGGTGCGTTACAAGCTTTAACCGGCCCTGTTGAACGTGGTGACACACAGGCCACCGGGCGACTGTTAAAATCCATTGACCAACTGCCTGAGCAACAAGCTGCAGCTCTGAACAGTGTGGCAGCCATTGTTGTAGAAATGGCGGAAAACAAAAACAGTATCAGTCAGGCACAGGCGATAGCTCTGCGCCAGCTATTAGATCAACAGTAAATATCAATCATCACCAGGATACGCATGAAAGAAGGTCAACCACAAAAGCATCCGATTCGCCGCAATGATTATCAGCCACCTGAATTTTTGGTGGATGAGTTGCAATTGGAAGTCGTGATTGATCCGCAACGCACTGTTGTCAGCAGCCGCTTTGAGGTGCGCCGCAATTCAACAGCACAGACTGCTAATCAAGGCATTAGGCTTGATGGTGTTGATCTGGAGTTATTGTCATTGCGCCTGGATGGCAGCGTGCTGGGTGAGCAGCAATACACTGTCGCTGAAGAATGTTTAATCATTCCTGATATTGGTGAGCGTGCATTGTTGGAAATTCAGGTGGCCATTGAACCTGCCCATAACACTGCGTTGGAAGGTTTGTACGTCTCGGGTAATTTTCTATTGACGCAGTGCGAACCTGAGGGATTTCGCAAGATTACCTATTTTTTGGATCGCCCGGATGTGATGTGTCGCTATCAAGTAAGCATCGAAGCGGATCAGGCGCATTACCCGGTGTTGCTATGCAATGGTAACCAAACCCATCATGAACAGTTAGACGGCAATCGTCACCGGGTAAGCTGGAATGATCCATTCCCCAAGCCCAGTTATTTATTTGCTTTGGTTGCTGGTGATCTGGCCTATGTTGATGAGTATTTCACTACCGTCAATGGACGCAGAGTGTTGTTACGTTTTGTGGTAGAGCATGGCAGTGAAGCACACTGCCACTATGCCATGCAATCGCTTAAAAATGCGATGCGTTGGGATGAGCAGCGTTTTGATCTGGAATACGACCTGGATATTTACCATGTGGTGGTCACTCATGATTTCAACATGGGAGCAATGGAAAACAAAAGCCTGAATATCTTTAACTCACGCTATGTGCTGGCTGATCAGGACACTGCCACTGATGCTGATTTTCAGGCGGTTGAGGGTGTGATTGGCCATGAGTACTTCCATAACTGGACAGGTAACCGTGTGACTTGTCGTGACTGGTTTCAATTAACCTTGAAAGAGGGCTTAACCGTATTTCGTGACCAGGAGTTTTCTGCCGATATGCAATCATCGGCGGTGGAGCGAATCAATAATGTTCGCGGTCTGCGGGCACATCAATTTGCGGAAGATGATGGTCCGATGGCACACCCCATTCGTCCTGATGAATATTTGGAAATCAATAATTTTTATACCGCAACGGTCTATCAAAAAGGTGCGGAAATAATTCGTATGTATCAAACCCTGTTGGGCCGGGATGGTTTCCGTAAGGGCATGGATTCGTATTTCCAGCGACACGATGGGCAGGCAGTGACCTGTGATGATTTTCTGGCAGCCATGGCCGATGCCAATGATGCTGATTTAAGTCAATTTGGTCGTTGGTATAGCCAGGTTGGTACCCCAGAAGTTTACGCCGATTTGCAATATGATGAGCAGGCACAATCCTGCACATTAAAGCTTAGACAGCAACACCGCGACCCTGAAGCCGAACCTTTATTGATACCGATTGCAATGGGTTTGCTGGATAACCAGGGCAATGATTTGCCATTGCAAGGGGATGCTATAAGTACCCCGGGCGAAAAAAACACTGTGTTGCACTTCACTGAAGTGGATCAGCAGTTTGTATTTACAGGTATCCCTGAAAAACCTCTGGCGTCGCTGCTGCGTGGCTTTTCGGCACCGGTCAAGCTGCATATCAACAACAATCGAACTGATCTTGCACGACAAATGGCGCACGACAGCGATAGTTTTAATCGCTGGGATGCTGCTGAACGCTTGCAGCTGGACATTCTTAAGGAGATGTTTGATGGCCAGGTGAATGGTAAAAAGGTTCAGGTAGACGGTATTTATATACAGGCTTTGCACCGTATTGTGGAAGACCAACGGCTGGACCCTGCTTTGGCGGCACTTGCGCTGTCGCCGGTTGATGAGGATTATCTGGAGCAGCAGTTAAGTGAGATTGACGTTGACGCTGTGCATGCAGCCATCAAAGGTTTTGCCAGTCAATTAACCATTCAAACAGAGACCAGGCAGATGATGATCGATCGCATGCATCAAGCAGCAGAGGCGACCAGACAGTGGTCACTGGATACTGCTGGGATTGGTCAGCGTAAATTACATAACGTGCTGTTGGGCTATCTGATGCAGTGTTCAGATAAGCAGTTAGAAGCTGAGATGACCGCTTATTGTCAGCAGCGCTACTTTACGGCTGACAATATGACCAACCGCCTGGTGACGTTGCGATTATTGGTAGAGTCCGATTCCGGGCTGGGTGAGCAGTGTCTGGCAGATTTTGCTGAACGTTACAAAGACAACCCATTGGTGATGGATAAGTGGTTTACCATTCAGGCTGTACGCCATCATTTGCCGGTCGCTGAACTTGAGCGTTTAATGCAACACCCGGCATTCAGTATCAAAAACCCCAATAAAGTGCGTTCGGTTATTGGTGCTTTTGCACATGGCAATGCGACCGGCTTTCATGCAGCTGATGGCAGTGGTTATGGTTTTATTGCTGATCAGATTATTAATCTCAACCGTTTAAACCCACAAATTGCGGCTCGTCTGGCCGGCGCTTTTAATCGTTGGCGGCATTACACCAAAGACCGCCAACAGGCGATGCACCAGCAATTGCAAAGAATTGCCGGCACAAAAAAATTATCTCCGGATGTGTTTGAAGTGGTATCCAATGCGCTGAACAAAGGATAGCCTGATACCTATATCAATCGATAGTCTTGTTATCGTCCATTTGGTTAATGGCCTTCACCAATAGCTCACGCTCCAGTGTGGCATCTTGTCGGGTGGGGTATTTAAACGGCAAACGCATATCTGTCATCCGCAGATTAAACTGAAACCCTTCTTCATCCTTTGCAGTAAACACAGGCGTGACCATCATAATGTGCCGCAGCGATAGTGTATAACCTTGTAATTCGTAAGTATTTTTAGCCATTGGTTTGTGTGTCCTTAAAATTAATCTCTTGATGGGCTGTGTGTTATAGCCGATGGTTTGGGTTTCATACGACGCTGACGGCCAGCCAAACTGGTGATCATGGAACCTGCTACGACCATAACAGCTGCGATAAGACTCAACATGTCCAGCCTTTCTGGGGGAACAAGGTCAGGCGTTATTACTGATACTGTAAAAATAACACCAATTGTTGCCAAAGGGGTAATCGCGATGACAGCGCTGACCCGAGAGGCTTGCCAATGATGCATGGCCTCGCCAAATGCACCGTAGGCAATCAGTGTGTTTAAACCACAAAATATCAACCATAGCCAGGCTGAGGCATCCAGTATCATCAGGTTGGGAAACTCAGCCATTGGCAACATCAGTACAGTTGCACAGCAATAGATAAACAACATGATTTGCATGGAGTTCATATGACGCATCAATTGCTTTTGAACCAGTGCATAAACTGCCCAGGTTATCGCGGCCAGCACGACCAGCACCACACCGAGTATATATTTGTCGTTACCGCCCAGCACGGCCAGCTGGTTGCGAAAAAACAGCAATAAGCCAGAAATTAAGATCAAAAACCCAACCCACTGCCGACCATTATAACGTTCCCCAAAAAACACCATGCCACCCAAAGCCAGAAATAGAGGAGCCAGTTGAATCAATACCTGAGAATTGGCTGGGGTGGTGTAGTCCAGGCCAATCAGATAAAAAATGTAGTTGCCACTGAGCATCAATGCGGCCACCAGCAGACCTGGCCAGTAACGTTTAACCAATTGCCACCAGGATGGTTTGGCATTGGCTGATAGTTGCCCACGAAAACCGAGCCAGCCGCCCAATAGCAAGGCAGCAATGAACATTCGAAACCAGGTGACGGTCCAGGCGTCCAGTGTTTGCAAAGTCACTGCCAGCGCCAAAGGCAGGGTTGCCCAGGTGATTACAGTGATCAGTGAGTACAGCAGGCCGACATACCATGCACTGCCAGTGATTTCATTGGTAGCGCCAGTAGCAGTACCAGGGGTCTCGGACATAAGGCTTCCAGATTCAGCTTCGGTTTAGGAAAAGTGGTGCATTATCCGACACATGAAAGATTCAGTCCAAGTTTATTTGCGTGCCTGCTCCAGGTATTTGTCTAGGTCTGCTAACAAACGCTTGTCAGTGTTGGCAGTATTGTCGGTGATATTGCTGGGTATCAGTGGTTGTGCGACATACCAGCCGTATGATTATGACGATGGCTATTACACTCACGGTTCAGATTATTCCGGTGGGTATTATGGTAGTGGATACGACGATGGCTACTATTCTGGTGGTTATACCGGTGTTTCTTATGGTTATCGCCCGGATGCCTATTATTACCCTTATAGCAGCCTGGATTTGTTCTATAACAGTGGTTATGGCTATGCACCCGGTTTCTCGGTGGTGTATTCAACACCGTATTTAGGCTATCAACTCAATCACTACAGCCCTTATCGGTATGGGTTCAAGCACCGCCGTCACTATCGCTCCGGTCGATTCGGTTATGCGGGTTATTACCGCGACTACGGGTACAACAGACGTCACGCAGGCTACTACAAGGACCGGTACCGTCGTGGCCGCCACCGTGACCGACATCCACGTTATGTCCCTGGTTTTGGTCCAGACCGGTTTCAAAGCAATGGTTACGTATCCGAAAACCGCCGGGCTCGGTCCGCACGTCGTGGTTTTGACGGCCGGCGGGGTGACCGAAGGGGCTATGATCGTCGTGGCCTGCGGGATCAGGGTTATCAAGGCAGCCTTAATGAACATAGGCGAGGGGATTCACGCCGGGGCCGTACTGGGAACCGCTCCACACTTGACCTGAGAGAGCGTTTGAATCGAGGTCAGCTACCAAGGGATACACGTAGAGCCGATCGCAATCAGAATCGCGGACGTATTAATCGGCCACGAAATGACCGTATAAACCGAATTGACAGCACCCGGTTTCGCCCTGCAGACCGTCGTGATCGTACCCGCGCCCGGAGTGACCAATCGGCCAGCCGGATTGCACGCAATCGTTCGCAACTTCGTGAAATTCAACGCAGTGCACCAGCGCGAGTAGAACGCGAGCGGCGAGCTAACAACCAAGGCAGTGTTGGTCGTCAGGCCTTGCAAAGCAGAGCTCAGGCTCGACAGCGCAACGGTGCTCAGCTTATTCGCAATCAGGCTGGGCGTAATCAGTCCAGGCGCAGTCAGGTTGGGCGTAACCAGTCTGGGTTGGTTCGTAACAATCGGTCTAACCGCAGTAATGCCAGTCCACGTCGTCCGTCGTTAAGCAATCAGCGGCAAAATAACCGCCGTCAGGTGCAGGCACCGCGACCGGCAGCCAGACAGACGCCTAGAAACAAACAAAACGATAATCGTAATAGCAGTCGCCGTGCGACACTGTCACAGTCAATCAATAAAAACAGTCGCCGTAATCAGACTGAACGTGGCCAACGCCATCGCGATTAGTTAGCGCACAAATTCATCGCAGGCTTGGGTAATACCCGGTGTCATGGTTGCACCGGGTATTCTTGTTTTAAATCTACTGCAACAGTCACAACCGGCAGCGGTCGAATTAAGCTTGGTGCTTTTCCGTTCATGCTAATCAATGCAATTGGTGACTTTACAAGCTAAAATATTCCAGTAATCAAACTGTTATCTGCACTGATATAAAACAAATCAGCCAAACCGGTAATAACTGGATATGATGGATTTTCCTAAACATTTTAATGTGATTGTGATTGGCGGTGGCCATGCTGGCACTGAGGCCGCACTGGCCGCAGCGCGTGCAGGTAGTAGAACGCTACTGTTGACTCACAACATTGAGACCATTGGCCAAATGAGCTGTAACCCAGCCATTGGCGGTATTGGTAAAGGACACTTGGTCAAAGAGATTGATGCCTTGGGTGGCGTTATGGCCAAGGCTGCAGATCAGGCGGGTATCCATTTACGTAAATTAAATGCCAGCAAAGGGCCGGCTGTACGTGCAACACGGGCTCAGTGTGATCGGGTTTTGTATAAGGCCGCTATTCGACAAACCGTGGAACAACAGCAAAACCTATGGCTGTTTCAGCAGGGGGTGGATGATCTGATTGTAGACAACGGCCGTGTTGTGGGTTGCGAAACACAGATGGGTCTGCGTTTTATGGCCGATACTGTCGTACTGACCACCGGTACCTTTTTAGGTGGCCGCCTGTTTATGGGCGAAGCCAACTACCAGGGTGGCCGGGCAGGGGATCCGCCATCGAATCGACTGGCGCAACGTTTGCGCGAACTCCCCTTTACGGTCGGCCGGCTGAAAACCGGCACGCCGCCCCGTATTGACGGGCGCACTGTCAACTGGGAAGGACTGGAGGCACAACCAGGTGATAACCCGTTACCGGTATTTTCCTATCTGGGCAGTATTGATGATCATCCGCAACAGACCAACTGCTATATCACCTATACCAACGAGCATTGCCATGATTTGATCCGCAGCGCCCTGGACCGCTCACCCATGTATCAGGGCATGATAGAAGGCACTGGCCCACGCTACTGTCCATCGATTGAAGATAAGGTAGTGCGTTTTGCAGAACGTGATCGTCATCAGATATTTATTGAACCCGAGGGCTTAACGACACCAGAGCTGTACCCCAATGGCATTTCCACCAGCCTGCCGTTTGATGTCCAATGGCAGTTTGTACGGGCTATTAAGGGCTTTGAGAATGCGCACATTACCCGCCCGGGTTATGCCATTGAATACGACTTTTTTGACCCACGTGGTTTGAAAGCCAGTTTGGAAACCAAGGCAATGCCTGGGTTGTTTTTTGCCGGTCAAATTAATGGCACGACCGGTTATGAGGAAGCGGCGGCGCAAGGTCTGGTTGCCGGCTTGAATGCGGCCCGGCAAAGTCAACAGCTGCAGCCTTGGACACCAGGCCGTGATCAGGCCTACATTGGTGTATTGATTGATGACTTGATTACTCGCGGGACATTAGAGCCTTATCGAATGTTTACCAGCAGAGCAGAATACCGCCTCAGTCTGCGCGAGGACAATGCAGATCTGCGTTTGACTGAAACCGGTTATCAACTGGGACTGGTGGATGAGCACCGCTGGCAGGCTTTTAGTGAGAAGCGCGATGCCATTGATTCTGAATTATCCCGCTTGTCTGACTTATGGGTGCGTCCAGATCATCCTGGCGGTCAACAGTTTCAAGAACAATTAAACATGCCGCTGCGCAAAGACAGTAAGGCACTGGATTTACTGCGCCGTCCGGAACTGGATTATCAACGCTTGTTGATAGCCGTACCTGAACTGGGGCCGATGGTAACCAACGAGCAAGTGATTGAGCAGATC
The DNA here is from genome assembly GCA_965230265.1 of Wenzhouxiangellaceae bacterium. Classification (GTDB taxonomy): domain Bacteria; phylum Pseudomonadota; class Gammaproteobacteria; order Xanthomonadales; family Wenzhouxiangellaceae; genus JAJFKX01. Next base: position 1,180,421 of record OZ245999.1, read on the forward strand.
GATATTCAAGCACGTTATTCGGGTTACCTGGAACGCCAGCAACAGGAGGTTACCAAATTAAAAAACCGGGAAAATCAACGCATACCAGAGGGTTTTGACTATCAGACCGTGCGTGGTTTGTCTGGCGAAGTGCGTGAAAAACTCCAGGCGGTCAAACCTGAAACACTGGGTCAGGCGGGAAGAATTTCCGGTATTACGCCGGCGGCTATTTCCTTACTGATGGTGCATTTGAAGAAACACCGGTTGGTGGCATGACGGTAGTACGGCCATGCAATGTGAGTTAAGGCAGGTTTTATATCGCCGTTAAAACAAAACGGCAAACAGCCAATCGGTTTTCAAGCTGAGTTAAGCATCTACCGTCTTAAGGCGCAATATTTTAAGGCATTTGAATACCACTGCCGCCCATACCTCCACCCGGCATACCACCGCCTCCACCTTGTCCGGGTACCATGATGGAAGATGATTGCTGACGGCGCAGCTCTTGTAGTTCCTGCATGGTTTTTTCCAGCGCTTTTTCTGCCGCTTCGGCAAAAGCGGCTGCAGCTTCACCAAGGTTAGTGGCTTGTTCCAGTTCAAAATTAATGGGCAATGCACCTGCTGGGGTCAATACTTGCGTGTGGCCAAAAAATTGCGCGGAACGGCTACTGTCATCATTGCCATCGGTATCAACCGGAGTAAGCCGGCGGATTGTGCCGACTTTTTGATCGGTAAAACTTTCTTCGCGGTACAAATCTTCAGCATTCAAACTGAGTTGTTCGGTAGAGTCATTCATGACGAATTCCTGATAAGGCGATAAATGGAATGATGAAGATATAAGGGCGGTGATGTGGATTTTCTAACGGCGCTTTTTTTTGCCTTTGCCGGAGGCGGGCCACTTTGATGAGCGGGTCGTTTTTCTTCCGGTTTTTTTGGCAACGCTGAGCGTGCCCTCGCGTTTTACATTGCTGCGGGCTTGTTTGCTGGGTTGGCTATGAGTAGGTGAATGGCGTTTTTTGGTATGGCGTTTTTTTGCAGAAGCTTGGCTTCTTACTGGTTTGCCACCACCACGACGATCAGATTGTAAAGTGAGCAGAGGCGCTGCAGGGGGCAGTTTGACATCTTCACGCAAAATACGATGATCCTTATCACTCAGCCAATGCCAGTTGCCACGGCGCAGGCCTTTTGGCAAAAAAGCGGCACCATAGCGCACTCGCTGCAGGCGGCTGACTTCCACTGCCTGGGTTGCCCACAGACGTCGGACCTCACGGTTACGGCCTTCCAGAATGGTCACCTGGTACCAATGATTGGACTCTCCACCGCCGGCAATCGCAATATCACTGAATTTGGCCATCCCATCGTCTAATTCGACACCATTTCGCAGTGCCTGTAACTGCTGCTCGCTGACTTCGCCATGAACACGACAGGCATATTCACGATCGACCATCGAGCTGGGATGCATCATGGCATTGGCCAGCTCTCCATCGGTTGTCAAAATCAGTAGCCCACTGGTATTAATATCCAACCGGCCGATCGCAATCCAGCGACCATGATCGGGCTTGGGTAAACGGTCAAAGACTGTGCGGCGGCCTTCTGGGTCGCTGTTGGTGGTGATTTCTCCAACAGGCTTGTTATACAACAAGGTTTGTTGCTTAGGCGAGCTGCTAATAACACGGTAGTTACGACCGGCATACCCGACTCGATCACCTTCATTCAGACTGCTGCCCAGTGCAGCAGGTTTGCCATTGATATCAATTTCGTTGGCTTTAATCGCAGCTTCAATCTGACGACGTGAACCCAAACCGGCACGTGCCAGGATTTTTTGAATGCGCTCAGATGGTGCTGGTTTATCGGCAGCCATTTTGGCAGCAAGTTTAGAAGAGCGCTTTCCAGCCACTGCTATTCGGACTCCAGATCGTTATTGTCGCGATCATTATCAGTGGGTGGATGGTCTTCATCGTCGGTAGGTGCGTGCTCATCAGTGTCTGCCTGTCCAGGTTTATCTCCAGGCTTATCTGGTTGCTCAGGGTGAGTCAGTGCCAGCTCTGGCTCCAAGGTTTCCAGGTCTTGGATTTCTGCGAGCGTGGGCAACTCATCAAGGCTTTTGAGATTAAAATAGTCCAAAAAGATTTTGGTGGTACCGAACAATACCGGCCGCCCAGGCACATCGCGGTGACCCACTTCCCGAATCCAGTCCCGCTCTAGCAGCGTACGAATAATATTGGTGCTGACACTGACACCGCGAACATCTTCAATTTCGGCACGGGTAACGGGCTGCCGATAGGCAATCAGAGCGAGGGTTTCCAGTAATGCCCGTGAATAACGCTTGGGTCGCTCCTGCCACAGCCGGCTAATCCATGGCTGTAACTCCTCACGGACCTGTAAACGAAAGCCAGAAGCCACCTGTTTTAGCTCAATCCCCCGTTTGGCACAGTTTTCATCCAGTAAAGCCAGCGTTTCTTTTAGTGCGCCGTTTGTCGGGCGTTCGTGCTCGGCAAACAGTTTTGACAGTTGTGCAATGGTTAATGGTTCACCGGCTGCCAGCATGGCTGCTTCGACAATTTGCAGTAATTTTTCTGGAACCGGTGGTTGGGCTGCGGGGCTTTCCTGGGTATCGGGTTTATTGTCATCCTGACCCGGTTCAGGTTGACCAGACTCAGCGTGTTGAGCTTCATTGCTATCGGTTTCAATTTGATCAGCGTCTATTGAATCGGTTTCGGCCTGGTTTATTGGGTTCATTTCAAATCTTTATACGTTCAGAGTTAAAGGTTTAGCAAACAGCAAGCAAATGCAGAAGCTTTGTTATGTTGTTTGTGCGGCTTGCGTATCACCAGCGGCCACACGCAAATAAATCTGCGCGCCGGGTTTTTTCTGGATGATGTCGATCAGGTGCTCTTTAAGCAGCTCCAGCATGGCGATAAAAGTCACTACCACACCCATCCGTCCTTCTGTTCGACTGAACAACTTTTCAAACTCCAGTGATTGGCCCTCGTTTAATCGTTGTAAAACAATCGACATGCGCTCCCGTACCGACAGCGGCTCGCCTTCGATGGTGTGCTGGGTGAACAGGTCGGCCCTATGCAAGACCTCTTTCATGGCAATAATCAGCTCTCGCAGATCAATTTCCGGTGATGGCCGCTCAGGCTGCAGGTCTTCAGCCTCAGCACTGACTGGAAAAGTATCTCGTTCCAATCGTGTTAGCCCATCAATGTCTTCAGCAGCTTGCTTAAAACGCTCGTATTCTTGCAGGCGACGCACCAACTCTGCACGTGGGTCAACGTCATCCTCATCGTCAGAAACGGGCCGAGGTAGCAGCATTCGTGATTTGATTTCAGCCAGAATGGCCGCCATCACCAGATATTCAGCAGCCAGCTCCAGACGCATTTCCTGCATCATTTCGATATAGCCAACGTATTGATGAGTGATTTCGGCAATGGGGATATCCAGGATATCCAGATTTTGGCGACGGATCAGATACAGCAATAAATCCAAGGGCCCGCTGAAGGCTTCCAAAATGACTTCCAGCGCATCCGGAGGAATATACAAATCTTCTGGCATACGCGTAAACGCTTCGCCTTTGACAGTGGCAAAGGGAATTTCAGGTTGGACAGTGGTGTTGGCCTGGGTGTTTTCCATCGCCGCTATTCTAACCTATTGATGGGGTTATAGGGGCACTCTATTGCTGATCGTCACCGGGAAATGTCAAGCGGGCTGCTGGTCTTTAGATCGGCTATAAGAGTAGAATATAAGTTATTGATTAATAAAAACTAACCTTCGCCTTTGGTGCGTGTGCTGGTTTTTTTTCCGGTCACACTTTTTTCCAGAAATTCGATAATCATTCCGGCAATGTCCTTGCCTGTGGCCTGTTCGATACCTTCCAAGCCTGGCGACGAGTTGACCTCCATGACCAGTGGTCCATGATTAGAACGCAACAAGTCTACGCCGGCTACATTCAAGCCCATGATTTTTGCCGCGCGTACTGCGGTACTGCGTTCTTCGGGCGTGATTTTGATGACATGAGCACTGCCGCCCCGGTGCAAATTAGAACGAAACTCACCCGGCTGTGCCTGCCGACACATAGCGGCAACAACTTTATTGCCTACCACGAAACAACGAATATCAGCACCGCCGGCTTCCTTAATATATTCTTGCACCATAATATTGGCTTTTAGCCCCATAAAAGCCTCGATCACACTCTCTGCCGCTTTACGGGTTTCGGCCAATACCACACCGATACCCTGGGTACCTTCCAGTAATTTAATCACCAGTGGTGCGCCACCAACCATTTTAATTAAACCGTCAATGTCATCAGGGGAGTGACAAAAACCGGTGACTGGCAGACCGATACCGCGTCGCGATAGCAGTTGCAAAGAGCGCAATTTATCGCGCGAACGACTGATGGCAACCGATTCGTTCAGCGGGTAGGTGCCCGCAACTTCAAACTGACGCAATACGGCAGTGCCGTAAAAAGTAATTGAGGCACCAATTCTGGGAATAACCGCATCGGGTTTTTCCAGCTTTTCGCCACGATAATGCATACTGGGGCGGTGAGAGGCGATGTTCATATAACACCGTAAGGTATCAATGACTTTTACATCATGACCACGTCGCTCGGCTGATTCGAGCAATCGGGCAGTGGAATATATGCGCTTACTGCGCGATAAAATAGCAATTTTCATGATGTGCTCAGGTCGGGTAATCGTGGCTAAAAAGCAAGTCCTTATTGTGCCAAAGCGGCTGTTAAATGCGTGGGAACCCCTGCAGGTAACGACGGCCCGGATCAACCAGTGCCTGACGGCTGATGGCGGTGCGGCCCAGCAGCATACGATAGCGCATTTTTTTGCGGCATGTCAGGGAGATTTCTGCTTCCCAGGCGGTAGCACCAATTAAAATCTGAGTGCTGATGATGCAGCGCTCTTCAAGCTTCCCGCTGGTGTTTTTTACATTGCGCACATCAGTCAGACGTGATTCGCACTCTACATAACGATTAGGTCGCGGGCTGCCAATGGCCACTCGATAGCGTACCCAATCCAGACCGCGCTTGCGAAAGGTTTCCAGATCACTGACATGCAATGCCGACGTTTTGGCGCCGGTATCAACTCGTGCACGCAACTTATTAATGCCCAATGAAGGCAAGCCGATCCATTCATTGGCGCCGATAATGATGGTAGGGATTTTTGTTCTACTCATAACCGGCTAACTTGCCTGAATGAACGGTAAAACTCAATATTTGTTGGTGGCCATTTTTTCAATGATGACACGCAAATGTCACTTTGATGTAATAAGGTTTGGTTATTGATAAGTGATTAATCAGGTTGGTTTAATGCGGATTGGTGTATTTGGTTGTGGTTATGTGGGATTGGTCACCGGGGCTTGCCTGGCCGAGGTTGGTAATGATGTGATTGGCGTTGATATCAATGCCGATAAAGTGGCTTTGTTGAATCAGGGCAAGATGCCTATCTATGAACCTGGTTTAGAGTCTGTCATCAAAAATAATTTGGCGGCCGGACGGTTGCGCTTTAGCGTGTCTGCAACGCAATGCGTGCAAAACTGCGATGTTATTTTTATTGCGGTAGGTACACCCAATGCAAGTGATGGCGGTGCAGATTTAAGTGATGTCAAAGCGGTTGCCAAAGCGGTTGGCGATGCCATAAGAGATTCAACGCAAGGGTATCAATTGATTGTCGTTAAATCGACCGTTCCGGCTGGAACCACCAGGCAGGTCCGACAGATTATTGAAGAGTGTCTGCTTGGCAACGCAACAACCATCGATGTGGCATTTAACCCTGAATTTCTAAAAGAAGGTGCTGCCTTGCGAGATTTTCAACGCCCGGACCGAATTATCATTGGGGTGGATAGTCGGCGGGCAGAGAAAACCCTACGTGCATTGTATGCACCTTATAACCGCAATCACGAAAAACTGATTGCAATGGACATTGCTTCTGCCGAATTAACCAAATATGCAGCCAATGCCATGCTGGCGACCCGTATCAGTTTTATGAATGAGATGGCGAGCATTGCTGATCGGGTGGGGGCGGATATTGAACAGGTTCGGATTGGTATTGGTTCGGACCCTCGAATCGGCTATGCATTTTTGTATGCGGGTGCAGGTTTTGGGGGTTCCTGTTTTCCCAAGGACCTTAAGGCCTTAAGTCATTGTGCTCAAAACCATGCATTGGATACGTTTATTCTGGATGCCGTTCAAACGGTTAATGACAATCAAAAAAGGTTGCTTTATCAAAAGCTTGAGGATTATTTCTCAGATAAAATAAAAGGTAAAACCATTGCGATTTGGGGGTTGGCATTCAAGCCGGAAACCGACGATATTCGGGATGCCTCCAGCCGAGTGCTGATGCAGCAGCTATGGCATGCGGGTGCTCGTGTGCAGGCATTTGATCCACAAGCGATGCAGGCGGTCGAGGCTGAGTATGACAGTCAGATCAAACAGGGAAAGCTACGCTTGTTTGAACAGGCCTATGCAGCCCTGGAAGGTGCAGATGCACTGGCAGTGGTAACGGAGTGGAAAAGTTTCTGGAGTCCGGATTTTAGACGCATCAGGAAAGCATTAAATTATCCGCTGCTGATCGATGGGCGTAATATCTATGATCCGGCGCTGGTGGCTGATGCTGGCCTGGTGCATTGTGCCATTGGTCGCGGTTTGCCTGCCGGTTTTAGCGCAGCATCAAGGCTGTCTGTTTACGAATAATCAGCCATTGTATTGGGCTGCTGATCATAGGTGTGATGATTAATGATGGTGTCGGTTTATTCTAAATACTGCCAGCATGCTTAAAAATAAGACAATCAACAGTAAGCCGAAAGTATTCAGTACAGGGACTGCGGGCTGTGGCGGCAACATCACTGCCTCTGCACCGATCAGTTCGATAAAGTGGCTGCTGACACCGGTTAATTTGCTTTCAACCAAATTACCGGCTCGATCAATTTCGTGTACCCCGTTGCTGTTGGTTGTGAGAATGTTGCCGTTGGGCAATTCATACACACCGCGGTAGCCACCCAAGCCCATGGGGTTGTATACAGCGATGAACTCTCCTGTTGTTGTATATTCCACGACGCCTTCGTCATTGCCGCTGAAATTGGCAACCAGAATATTGCCATTGGCAGTGACTGCCATTTGTTCCGGGAAAGTGTCTATGGTTGTGAATTGTGTTAACGGCGCGCCAGAAAGATTATATTGGTGAATGGTATCACTGGATATACCGCTAACCAGCAGGCGGTTGTTTCGCAGTAGTACATCAAAAGGTGAATCCAGATCATCGGCACCACCTGCAATACGATTTCCGAGAAAGTTACCGGCCATATCAAACTCGGCCACAGCATCTTCATTCGGGCCAGCACCAACACTGACCAGCAAATTGCCATTGGGCGCTAGTGACGCACCGCGATTGTTGTCCATAATGCCAATATCAGCACCACCTACAGGCGCAAAAACACCTAGATAATCACCGTTTAGATCATATTCTTGCACCACATCATTGACTTGATCGGAAACCAAAATTGATTCGCCAGTGCTGGAAACAATAGCGTGTATTGGTGTATTCAGGTTATCTGGATTAGCCGGGATAAAGTCAGGATCAATCAGGTTGCCAGTCAATGGGTCAAACGCCATGACCCGATCATTGCTTGACTCAGGAATGAGCAGTAAACCGCTATCACCCAACACACTAAACGCGGTTGCTCGAGCAACCGGTTCACGTAAGGGCAATGTTGTCGGAGACTCACTGACGCCGCTGATTTCGTCGTCAAGCTGTTGTTGGGTAATGGCCTGTGTGGTAAGCGTATAAACGGTAAAGATGAGGATATATAAGGCTCTTGAGAACATATCGGCAAAGCTGATTGACCGGTTTATCGGTGTCGTTATTGTAGCTTAAGTTGAGCTGTTACTTTTGTCATTGCAGTCACCGACATTTGTTGTCGGTGACTGTAAGAGTAAGTGGGTTGTTTTTGATTTGCTCTGTTATATCCAGTAGTGCTGGCTTTATCAGCGGACAATATTGGCCGCTTGTTTTTGCACTGCAGTTTGTAAGTCTTCCGGTGTGCCGGGTCTTGGGCTGTGGGCGGAGACAAAGGTTTTCACTGCTAACTGATGTTCATCAATGGCCTTGGCAAAACCCTTGGTTGTGGTGACTGCTGGGCCGACTGGGCCGGTACGTGGCATGGCAAAGTGATCGGCTTCAAACAAAATGCCTTCTGCGGGTAAATAGGTAACCAATAGGTGCTCAGTGTGCGGGGTTGGGCCTATATCAATAATCTCTACGCGTCGATGGTTGTCTGTTAATACTTTGCGATCATCAACAGTTTCCAGTTTTAATTCGGTCCCATCTGTGATGGTTGCCCGCACCACATCTGCATGTGCCGCAGCTGCGATCACGTTTGCGCCCTCGGCGGCATAGGCAGCTACGCCTATAACATGATCATTATGGTGATGGGTCATTACGCCGTAACGTATTGGTTTGTCAGGAACCGTCTTTCTTAACTCAGTAATACGATCAGGGATACCGGCAGTACCTCCCACAGCAATCACATATTCATCCATTTCGATAAACATGGCATAGGTCCCATTACCACCTATTAAATACACGCCATCGGCCAGGGTTTGCATGCTCAGTGGGTCGGGGTCCAATGCGGCGATTGGGTTTAGATCATCCGATACACGCATTAATGAATCAATATCGGTATTGACCTGTGTGCGGGTAATGCGGCGCTCCAAATTGGTTTCACCATTAACGATCAGATCAAAACGGCCATTAAATGGAATGCCTGCAATATCTGAATAATCATGAAAGTAGTATTCAATTAAACCAAAACCGGGAAATATCCGTTCGCTTTTATTTAGCAGGTGGGTTTCTTGGTCAAAATACAGGCTGATGGCAGGTCCAACCTCCATCACAAAAGAAAGCACTGAGTGCGGGCGATTGTTCAGCTGTACGTCACCCAGGTAGCGGGCGGTTTGTGCACGGGCACTCAGCTGGCGTACCAGCAGGGCAGGAGTGACCCGGATAAAGGGGCCGGAAACAGTATTAAAGTCCGGCTCAGAAATGGGGGCGACAGTGCCGGCCCGGTAATCCACCTGGTAGCTTTGATCGCCATTAATGATGGTGGCGGTATCAAACTCAAAACCTCCACCGCTACCATGTGTCTGATTGACGAATTGATCTTCTGCAAAGCCAATGGCATCCAGACCCGCATTGTTATTGCGGTCCCAGGGCGGTTCCGGACGACGGCTTTGATTGGCTGCGTGAGCGACCGTATTGTGTTCGATAATTAAACTATCCATTCCCATCAAACGATCAGCACCACCATAGGCTTCAACGGCATTGGCAATAATCGTTTGACTGCGTTCCGAGTTTTGCTGGGTGATATTTTGCGCGTAACCGGTATTGATTGATATTAGAATAATGAGGCATAAGCCGATGCTATTCGAATAGCTCGCTGTTGCACGGATCAGAGCATTATTTTTCATCATTGTCTCCATCGCTATGTAACCCCGTGATGGCAACATAGCATTGCCTTAATGATGAAGGCGGCAATCGGTAATAGAATTCGATAGAGTGAACCGGTTTCGCGACGAAAGCGAACGTAGGTTGGTGGTTTTACCGCGAAAGCATGATGTGCTGTGGTTATTGGCGGTTGGTGATAAATGGTAGGTATTTAGCCACTAATAATTGGCTTTTTTAACCACTAGTAAAGATAAATCATTTTAAATGATTGATTAATAAACATTAATAGCGAGAATTAAATGGCATGTTTATTGCATAAATAAAATAGCCCAATTGGCATATAGAACCTGCCATCAATTGCAGTTATAGTGTTATAGTGCAATAACACACCTAGTTAGAATTTAAAGTTTCCGGAGAAAAAACAATGCCGCGTTTTCAGTCATTTTCTCATTATTACGCATATAAGATTGTGGTCTTATTGCTGGCAGTGGTAACGATACTGTTATTGTCTGCATGTGGTCGCGGTGCCGATGCCAACGATGGCGAGTCGGAGGAAACCGAAATATTGGCCATTCCAGTGGAGACCAGTGAAGTGATTGTTGGTCAAGTTTCGGCTGCCTATTCAGGCACTGCAACATTGGAAGCGGAAGAGACCGCGGTCGTTGTTGCCAAAAATACCGGCGTGATTCTGGAAATTCTCGCAGAAGAAGGTGATTTGGTTGAAGCTGGTCAAGTAGTGGCCCGCTTAGAATCAGATCGTTTTGAGTATGAAGCCAACCGTACCCGTGCCACTTTGAATCAACTGGAAAACGCCTATAAACGCGCGACTGAACTGCATGCCAAACAATTGATCAGCAATGATGAATACGACCGGGCCCGTTTTGAAGCTGAATCACAGCGCGCACAATATCAGCTGGCCAAGCTGGACGTGGATCACACCAATATCCGTGCGCCCATCGGCGGTGTGGTTTCTGAGCGTATGCTCAAGGTGGGTAACCTGGTATCACAACATCAGGCGGTCTTTCAGATCGATGACTTTGACCCGTTGCTGGCGATATTGCATGTGCCAGAGCGCGAATTAAATACTTTGCGGGTTAATCATCCGGTGGCGATTAGCGTAGATGCTTTTCCAAATGAACAATTCAGTGGTTTTGTGTTGCGGATCAGCCCTGTGATTGATCCGGAAACCGGCACCTTTAAGGTAACTGCACAGGTCAATGACGATAGTGGCCGTTTAAAACCAGGTTTATTTGGTCGAGTGCAGATTATTTACGATACCCGGGATGCTTCGGTATTGGTCAATAAGGATGCCGTGCTGAATGAAGATGGCCAACACACAGTGTATGTGGTGGATGAAAATGATGCAGCCAGCCGTCGTGACATTCAGGTAGGGTACGAAGAGCACGGCATGCTGGAAGTACTGGATGGCCTGGAACCGGGTGATATTGTGGTGACTGCAGGCAAAGGCAGCCTGCGCGATGGCTCAATCATAGAAGTGATTGAATCATGAAACTGATAGAAATTGCCGTTAAGCGACCAGTAACGGTCGCTATGGGGGCAGTGACTTTATTGTTATTTGGGTTTATTTCTTTAACCGACATGAAGGTTAATCTACTGCCTGATCTTGCCTACCCTACATTGACCGTGCGTACCGAATTTATGGGTGCAGCACCCGCTGAAATTGAAACCCTGATCACCAAGCCGCTGGAAGAAAGTGTGGGTGTGGTGAAAAACGTGCGCACGGTTAAATCAATCTCGCGGGCCGGACAATCGGATGTCATTCTGGAGTTTGCCTGGGGCAGCGATATGGACATGGCAGGTCTGGATGTGCGTGAAAAACTGGAGATCCTGCAGTTACCGCTGGAAGCCACTCGTCCGCAGATTCTGCGTTTTAACCCTGCTACCGATCCGGTATTGCGTTTGGGCCTGAGTTTTGATGTCGATGCCAGACCGAGTACCGCAGTGAATGAAAACGAGCTCAAGCAATTGCGCCGTTTTGCTGATGAGGAGATCAAGAAAAGACTGGAACCTGTGGCGGGTGTAGCCGCCGTCAAGATCAGTGGTGGTCTTGAGGATGAGGTGCATATCGATATTGATATGGACAAGCTTGCACAATTGGATATCTCTGTTGCGGATTTAACCCAGCGCTTATCAGCAGAAAATGTCAATGTGTCTGCTGGGCGTTTGGAAGATGGCGCTCAGCGTTATTTGGTACGCACCATCAATCAATTTAACTCGGTGTCAGAAATTGCGGATGTCATTATCTCCACCGGTACCGGGCGACCGGTGTACCTGAAAGACATTGCTACAGTTGAACAAAGTTACAAGGAGCGTCAGGCCATTATCCGTATGAACGGACAAGAGGCCGTGGAAGTGGCGGTATATAAGGAAGGCGATGCCAATACCGTTGCGGTGAACCAGGCTGTTGATCAGGCTTTGGGCAAACTGCGTGAGGCATTACCGAGTGGCATGCAGATTATTACCGTGGATGATCAGGCGGTATTTATCCGTCAGTCGATTCAATCAGTGGTCAGTGCAGCCTTGCTGGGTGGCGCATTGGCGATGCTGGTGATTTTTGGATTTCTGCGGCATTTGGGCTCCACACTGGTGATCGCCATATCCATTCCTATTTCGATTGTCGCCACATTCTTTTTAATGGGGCGGTTTGGTATTTCATTAAATATTATGTCGCTGGGTGGGTTGGCACTGGCGACTGGCTTGCTGGTGGATAATGCGATTGTGGTGCTGGAAAATATTGCTCGGTATCGGGCTGCCGGGCAAGGCAGAATGCAGGCAGCAGTCAATGGTGCCCGTGATGTCGGAGGAGCAGTGGTTGCTTCGACGTTAACCACTATAGCGGTATTTTTTCCACTGGCATTTGTAGAAGGCGTGGCAGGTCAATTATTCCGTGATCAGGCGTTAACAGTGACTTTTGCTCTGGCCATTTCGTTGCTGGTAGCCATCACGCTCATTCCTATGCTGGCTGCCAGGTTATCACGTCGCAGCAAAAAAACATCTTCGGCAGTCATGACATCCGCCGGTAAAAAAAGCATGGATGATCCTGGTGGTCGCATCATGCATGCCTTGCGGCAACGCTATGCCAGTGTTTTGCAAACCGCGTTGCAGCAACGACTGCTGGTTGTCGGCGTATCGGCCATATTATTTATCGGCGCATTGTCTGTGTTGACCCGGCAGGATCTGGAGTTGATTCCACAATTGGCTCAGGGTCGTTACGAAGTGACCTTGGAGTTAGCACCTGGCTCGCCGTTGGCATCGACAGATCAAAGCCTACAGATGGTGCAATCAGCTGCCAGTAGTCTGGATGAGGTTGATTATGCTTATGGTGTGTCCGGCAGTGGCAATCGCATTGATGCCAATCCCACAGAATCTGGGGAAAATATCGGTCGTTTATTAATCGCCCTGGACAGTGCTGATCAAAGTGATGCGGCAGAGCGAAAAACCATCAACCAGTTGCGTCAAGTGATTAATCGCCAACCTGGCATGACAGCTGATTTTTCAAGGCCGGAACTGCTCAGCTTTGATAAGCCACTGGAGATTGAGGTAGTGGGTTATGATCTGGATGACCTAAAACGGGTCAGCGAAGCAGTGGTCACTCGCCTGCAGCAATCAGATCGGTTTGTGGATATTGAGTCGAGCATGGACCGCGGACATCCGGAAGTGCAGGTGTATTTTGATCAGGAGCGAGCCGCTGCGCTGGGGCTAACCGTCAAGGATATTTCCGATCAATTGGTCAATACTGTACGCGGAGTGGTTGCCACTCGTTATAGCTGGCGTGATAGGAAAATTGACGTGCTGGTACGGGCGGCTGAAGCAGATCGTTCATCGGTCGATGATATTCGTGAGTTGGTGATTAATCCTAAAAGCCAGCGTCCAGTGAGTTTGTCATCGGTGGCTGATATTGTGGTCACCGAAGGGCCAGCAGAAATACGCCGTGCTGACCAGGAACGCGTAGCGGTGATTTCCGCTAACCTGGCTTATGGTGCACTGGGTGCAGCGGGCGCAGAGGCGACACGATTGCTGCAGGATGTGCGAGTACCGGTTGCCATGTCAGTTAGGGTAACAGGCCAGAATGAAGAACTGGAAGCTTCTACTCGTTCGCTGTTATTTGCCCTGGGGCTGGCCATTTTTTTGGTTTACCTGGTGATGGCATCGCAGTTTGAGTCGCTGTTACATCCATTGGTGATTTTGTTTTCTGTGCCGCTGGCTGCAGTGGGTGTGGCGCTGGCCGTCATTGTCACAGGCATGCCATTAAGTGTGATGGTGTTTATTGGTTTGATTATGCTGGCCGGTATTGTGGTCAATAATGCGATTGTTTTAATCGATTTAATCAATCATTTACGTGCCGATGGTATGGCCCGTGCCCAGGCCATTGTTGAAGCCGGTAAATTACGCCTGCGTCCCATTTTGATGACAACCTTAACCACGGTTCTGGGGTTAGCACCGATGGCGCTTGGCTTGGGTGAGGGTGCAGAAATCCGGGCACCCATGGCCATTACAGTGATCAGTGGTTTGCTGATTTCAACACTGCTAACCCTGCTGGTTATTCCAGTGATGTATTCACTGCTGGATCGTCGCAAAGAAACCAGCAGCGTAACAAGCAACTATCTGCCAATGTCGGCAACCGCCACTGATGGATAAAGGGGCATACGAGTCAACACAACTTAAACTGGAATAAACACATGAGCTCACCTGCAGAATTTGCCATCCGACGTCCAGTGACAACCATTATGATTTTCCTGTCAATGGTCGTGGTAGGTATTATTTCCGGGCGATTGCTGCCATTGGAATATTTCCCGGAACTGGATGTTCCGTTTGTGATGGTGCAAATTCCCTATGCAGGTTCCACACCGGATGAAGTTGAGCGTGAAATTACCCGTCCAGTCGAAGAGGTGCTGACCACAATCAGTGGCGTTAAAGAACTCAATACCACCTCGAATGCCAACCAGGCCAGTTTTTTTATGGAGATGGACTGGGGCAGTGATGTCGCTATCAAAGCCATGGAAGCGCGTGAGCGCGTTGAAGCGATTCGCGATCAATTGCCGGCTGACATTCGACGCATCAATGTATTTAAATTCAATACTGCCGATAATGCGGTATTAACACTGCGCATTTCCAGCGAGCGTGATCTGTCCAATGCCTACGATATGATCCAACGCAACCTAATTCGCCCGCTGGAACGTTTGCCGGGCGTTGCTCGAGTGGATTTGCAAGGGCTTGAACCCAAAGAAATCCGAATTGAATTAATAGCCGACCGGGTTATAGCGCACAACATTGATCTGAACCAACTGCAGGGCCAGCTGCAAAATGTCAACTTTGCCGCATCTGCCGGTTTAATCAGCGAAGACAATCTGCGCTACCGGGTTGCACCTCATGGTGAATTTACCAGTGTTGATCAATTTCGCGATATGGTGATCGCAGACAATGGCCTGCGACTGTCTGATATTGCCGATGTGACCTACACCTCGGCGCGACGTAACTATGCCCGACACCTGGACCGCAGCTATGCCATTGGCGTGAGTATATTTAAAGAAAATGGTGCCAATCTGGTGGAAGTCGGGCGCCGGGTACTGGAAGAGGTTAACCGCATTGGTGAAACCCCGGAAATGCGTGGTATTAAGTTATTCTTTCTGGAAGATCAGGGAGCAGGGGTCGTTAGCTCACTAACAGAGTTGCGCAATGCCGGCTTGCTGGGGGCGCTACTGGCCTTGTTTGTGTTGTATTTTTTCCTGCGCAATCTACCGATGACATTGATGGTGGCTTTGGCGGTGCCGGTATCGATAACCATTACTCTGGCAGTGATGTATTTTATTGGTATTTCTTTGAATATCCTATCGATGATGGGCCTGATGCTTGCGGTAGGAATGCTGGTGGATAATGCTGTGGTGGTCAGTGAAAGCATTGCCACTGAGCGGGAAAAAACACCTGATGAAGTTTTGCCGGCAACGGTTCGTGGTGTACGGGCTGTGGCTTTGGCTGTAGCGGCCGGAACGGTGACCAGCGCTGCGGTATTTTTGCCAAATATTTTTGGCGAACAAAACCAGATTTCAATCTTTATGTCGCATGTGGCGGTTGCCATTGTGGTGTCTTTGGCCATTTCACTGGCCATGGCGCAGACCGTTATTCCATTGCTGGCCAGTCGTTTAAAACCCAGAGCCCAAAAACCATCGCCACTGCTGGATCGGTTGCGCCGCTGGTATGTGCGGGTATTAAAGTGGACGCTTGTGCATCGCTGGAAAACCGGTGTATTGATTCTGTTGACGTTTTTGTCGATAGGTATTCCAGTCACTGTGGTGGAAAGCGATATGTTCCCCGCCAGCCAGACACGTTCGTTGTTTATGCAGTACAACCTGGATGCGCACTACCCCTTGCCAAAGATTAAGGAATCGGTCGATCGCATCGAGGAATACCTATATGCCAACCAGGAACGGTTTGAAATTCGTGCGGTGTACTCCTATTACGATGAAACCGGTGTTGCGCAATCATCAGTATTGCTGACCGATGACGATGAGGCCAAGCGTGCCAGCACTGAAATTGCCGATGAAATTATGCAGGGCATGCCCAAGATCGCCATTGGCAAGCCCAGTTTTGATCAAAACCGCTCGGGCTCATCACAAGGGGTAAATGTGACTCTGCAGGGAGACTCCAACATCACCCTGCGTACACTGGCGGATGATGTGGTGCGTTTATTGTCCAGTGTTGAGGGGCTGGAAAGCGTGCGTGTTCCCAGCAACCCTGGTGAACGTGAAGTACAGGTCAGGGTGGATCGTGAACGTGCAAGGCAACTGGGCTTTAGTACTCAAGAGGTGGCGGGTGCCATTGCCATAGCCCTGCGCGGCAGCGATTTACGCGAATACAAAGGTGAGTTTGGTGAAGTTCCGGTTAAGCTGCAATTTCGCGATGCCGACAAACGCGATCCATCGGCATTAAATGATTTGACATTGCGCAATCAAAATGGTGAACGGGTGCCATTGATGGCCATGGTGGATGTGATTGAGCGGCCAGGTCCCATGGAGATTCAGCGCTTGAATCGCGAAACCTCAGTAACGATCCAGGCCAACCTGGACGATATCACCATGGAGCGGGCGCGTGAGTTAATTACCGAAAAAATGGAGCTGATGACCCTGCCGAATGGGTATGGCTGGCGCCTTGGTCGCGGTTTCACTCAGGAGGATACCACCGGACAAAAAATGTTGATCAATATCCTGCTGGCAATGTGTCTGATTTATATTATTTTGGCAGCGCTTTTTGAATCTTTGTTATACCCGGCGACCATGATTGTGTCGATACTGTTTTCCGTTGTCGGTGTGTATTGGTTCTTTATGCTGACGGGAACAACATTCTCATTTATGGCGATGATTGGCATATTGATCCTGATTGGCGTGGTGGTTAACAACGGCATTGTTCTGATTGACCATATCAATCACTTGCGGGCCGATGGATTACCAAGAAATGAAGCGGTGGCGCAAGCTGGCCGGGATCGCTTGCGCCCGATTCTGATGACAGTTGGCACCACTGTGTTGGGTTTATTGCCTCTGTGCTTTGGTACTACCCAGATAGGCGGCGATGGTCCTCCATATTTTCCAATGGCAAGAGCAATTGTTGGCGGTTTATTGTTTTCAACGGTTGTCAGCCTGGTATTTTTGCCCACCATTTATAACTGGCTGGATTATTTAAGACATGTCCCCAGGCGTTTATTCACCTGGGTATGGCGGCAATTGCAGAAACTGGTTCCACGGCGCTGGCGGGCAGCCCCGAATTAATACGGCAATGTCGATATGAGTGCGCCTTATGCTTTGATGCCTGGCGGCTAGTCATCAGTGCTTTGGCAGCGGCATAGTTTCTTGAAACCCAATGCTACACGTATAATTCCTGATAGCTTCAGGCATTGGCTATTATGCGTACGATAAAACCACTGATCATTGCGGGATTGATACTGTTTTTGAACCCCACCGTGCTGGCGCAAACCAACCGGGTTTTGCTGGTTGGGGACAGCTGGGCGGATCAGCAATGGGGTGACCAGACCCATGCAACAGTTTTGCTGGCCAATGGTTTTGATCAGTATGCTGTAGTGGGTGGCTCAACCACTATCAGCGGCTCCACAGCGGCAGAGTGGACCGCACCGGCTATGTTGCAGCTGATTGCAGACGCATTAAATGCCAATCCAAGCATTGATACCGTACAGCTGACTATCGGTGGTAACGATTTTCTGGATAGTTGGCGAGCAGACTTTACTGCCCAACAAACATTGGCGTTGCAGCAGCAAATTAATACTGATCTACAGGTCATTATTGATTTTATTCTGCAGCAGGATCCCAATATTGAGGTGATCCTGAGTTTTTATGACTACCCTAATTTTGTGGATACTCTCACCGGGATTCCAGCCATTTTTTGCTTGCCTCTGTGGCTATCTATGGCCCAGCCATCGCCATTTGAGTTAAATTCAGCCGCTGTTGAATTTGAGCGTTTTTATGCCGATGCTGCTGCCATACAACCCAGAGTGCAGCATGTCAGTCATGTTGGCTTAATGCAATTTAATTTCGGTTTTCCGGATGAGGGGATTCTGCCTGGCGATATTCCATTGCCTGGTGATTTGAACCGTCCCAGCCCAATAGAGGCCATGCGTTTGGGGCTGGATTGTTTTCACCTTGAACCCGAAGGTTACGATATTTTGATTCAGAATTTATTCGAGCAATATCTGATGAACAGACTGGATACGGTTCTAAAGGCTTCCTTTGAAGGTTGATCGTGTGTGGTTAATCTTTTGCTGTTGATACCAATGATTAATTGGATTCTGGCCGGTCCTCTATCACAGAAATATTCAGGTTCAAATCAGACAGTTCGGGATAGTATTTCTTCAATACCTCTTGTAGGTTCTCTAAATTAGGTTCAACGCGGTAGGAAATTTGATCGTGTCGTCCCTCAACACGTCCGACGACAACATCGCCAAAATAGTTAATTGCGCCCGCTTCTATAATAAACGGAATATTCTTCCTATTGTTTCGGTTTTTAGGTTGATATAACTGGCCATTGACCTGGTAACTGCCCAAAAAATATTCACCTGCCGGTAATTGAACCATTGCAAATGAGCGACCATAGGGTAAGCCTGGCGAGCGATACGAATTAACACCTGAATCAAACTCGAGTTCAAGCACTGCCACCGGAGATTCGGTGGGTAAGGCCAGCCAGCCATTGCCTTGCTCTAGCTGTTTATCCTGGTGGGTATATAACGGCAACGTAGAGGTGCACGCTGTCAGCCATAACAAGCTGATCGTTACAATGATCCATGGACCATATTTTTTGAGCATGGAGCTTCTCCCTGTTTGGTTGGTGGCAGAACTGGAGGCTAAACCAATACCGCTGTAGTGCACAGTGAAGTAATATAATCTTTGATGGTGAGTTTTGGAATGTCTTAATTTTCCATCTACACGATTTATTCGGTTTAATGGATCTTTATGGTCAATAAAGGCAAGCCACAGTGGGGTTTGTTAGCCAATCATTGACATTCTATGAAGACTAAATCAGGATAACCACCTTAAACGATTAAACCCCACAGGAAATCAAAAGCTTATGTGTCAACCAATGCAGTTGAAAGCAAGCATGGTGGTGTTCGGATTGGTCGGGTTAATGGCCTGCGGTTCGGTGATGGCTGCTGAGCTACAAACACAAAAAATAGCACCGTGGGTCATACAAAAATTAAATACCGATCAGTCGGTCGAAGTGATGGTGCGAATGCGGCAGCAGGCGGATCTAAGTCTGCAACCCAGGGCGGCTTCCCGGGTAACCCGTATCAATATGGCAGTACAAACGCTGCGTAGCACTGCAGCTGAATCCCAGCGCGCGGTGCTGGGTTATTTGCAAAGCGAAGGTGTGGAGCATCGCAGTTTCTGGATTAATAACAGCCTATGGGTGCGTGGTTCACAGGCAGTGATTGCCACACTGAGCCAGCGTGCAGATGTGGCTTATATTCATGCCAACCCGTCTGTCAAAGCGGATATTCCTGAGGTTCAACAGGCAGGTGCTCAGGTGTTTGGCGCGGGTATCGAAGCCAGCCTGGAGTTGGTGGGAGCACCGGATGTGTGGATGAATGGCAATACCGGTGAGCAGATTGTGATTGGTGGCGAAGATACCGGTTATCAATGGGATCACCCGGCGTTGATTAATAGTTATCGGGGCTGGGATGGGGCGCAGGCGGATCATAACTATAACTGGCACGACTCAATTCATAGCGGTGGTGGCAGTTGCGGTGCCGATTCGCCGTTCCCTTGTGACGATCATAACCATGGTACGCATACCATGGGTACCATGGTTGGCGATGATGGTGGTACCAATCGAATCGGCATGGCACCGGGCGCGCGCTGGATCGGTTGCCGCAATATGGATCGCGGCAATGGTACACCGGCCACCTATACCGAGTGTTTTCAGTGGTTTATGGCACCAACCGATTTGAATAACCAAAACCCGAACCCGGCAATGGCTCCGCATGTAATTAATAATTCCTGGGGCTGTCCGCCATCGGAAGGTTGTACCGATCCACAGGTGATGCAAACCGTGGTCGAGAATGTTCGTGCCGCGGGCATTATGGTGGTGGTTTCTGCGGGTAATTCTGGCAGCAGCTGTGGCAGTGTCAGTTCGCCAGCGGCGATTTACGATGCATCATTTACCGTGGCCAATACCACCATTAACGATACGATTGCCGGCAGCAGTAGCCGCGGCCCAGTGACAGTTGATGGCTCCAATCGCCCCAAACCGGATATTTCTGCACCAGGCACCAGTATTCGTTCATCCATTCGTAATAATGGCTATGCAGTATTCAGCGGCACCAGTATGGCGGGCCCGCATGTAGCAGGGCATATGGCATTGCTGATGGCGGCTGACCCCACTTTGATTGGCAATATTGATGCGTTGGAAAGAATCACCCGTGATACGGCATTGGTGTTAACCAGCAGTCAAAATTGCGGTGGCACTGCAGGTGTATCCCCCAATAATGTTTTCGGTTACGGTCGTATCCAGAGCAATGTCGCTGTCAATAGCCTGTTTAGCGAAGAGTTTCTGATTGACGGTTTTGAGGTGCTGGCTTTTTAGTCAGCTCAAGGCTTTAATTGACACTGTTGGCTATCTCAAAGTCATCGAAGTCTATGCAAATCTAGGTTTTCTCAGAATGATGATTTTGCTCTGACTGATACTCTATTGTTATTTCAAGGACTTCATGACGTATGTTTAAATCGGTGATAATGGCAGCAAAGTCGCTGTCTTTAAGCCCTGACTGCATGTCTTTTTCAACTTTGTCATAGTCAAATCCTGGTAACTGATCAATATGCTTAATGGAGTCTAGGTATTGATTGCTTCGATTTTCTTGTTGAGTTTTTTTGTTTACATCCTGTTGCAATAATTCACTTTCAAGTTTGATCTTTTTGGTTTCAGCTGAAATTTTTTTAATTTCCATACTATCTTTGGTTAAAACCAAAGCTGCTTTAGTGAAGACATATATTAATCCAGCAAAAACAAAAATTTCAGAAAGTGCACCGGATATGACCTCGACCAAGCTACCATGCGTTATGCTTTCAACTTTAATTTGATCTTGTTTGCAAGATAAACAAGAAGCCCTGTAAAGTGAGCGATTTATTTCGTAGACGGATTTAAATCCAGGTTCGCCCGTCTGGAAAAATTTAATAGAAACGGATGCTTTGTTATGGTTAAGCTTGCTGCTATTGTTTGATAGCTGAAGCAGGTGCTCCCTGATTTCATCAGGTAAGTGGGTATACTGATTGATTATGCTTCCTGCCATTTGAAGATTATTGGTGTTAACGGCAATCAGGTATAGGTCATTGTAGTGATTTAATACGGTTTCTTTTAGTAACCTAATATTGTTAATATTTCCGTATTCAGAAATAAAATAATTCAGTTCTGACAAGTAGTTTGGGTGTTTTAATTTGGTCAATTCGGTTATAGATTTGTTGATGAAATCTATTTTCATTTCACTGTCAAAGTTATTAAAAAAGTCGCTCAAGTATTGCTTTAATTCCTCCTCCATTTTGCAATTATAAAAATCGCATGCAATGGGTGGTCCGGTATCCCGAAAATCAGTATCCACGTTGATAAACTTGCTGTCCCTTAGTGAACAGCGAGAGAAAGATGTTTTTAAGAACTCTACATATTTAAATATAACTGAATCTAAATTGGAGTCATTAAAGCAACACCGAGTAAATATAGACTGTTTAAATTTTGTATCTTTTGTCGACCTTATTTCGAATAAGTCAAAATTGGATAATTTGCACGTATCAAATGAGCAGTTATTGATAAAGCTATTATCAGCAATTTGCGTGTTGATGATTTCGCAGTTTTCGAATGTGCAATTATCCATATTACAATCGAACAGATCAGCTTCATCGAACACGGTTTCGTTAAACTTGCATCGAATGAAATTGGTATCATACAGCTCAATATTAAGTAGCCGACAATTATCAAAAATGCAATCTTGTAAGGTGATGTTTCTAAACTCACAGTCATTGATTTCGCAGTCTGTGAAACACTTCCCGCTGATTATAATGGCGTCTTTTATCTCAACTTCTGAGATATAAGCGTTATGCATGTTTTTTACATCAGCTGTTGAAAACTGAAGCACTTTAGAAAGCCATGCATTGTTCTCGGTATGTTCTCCGCAGAATTCAGAACAGCTTATTCTTCGTTTAGGACATTCTTGATGGCAGCAGTATTCCATTTTGCTTCTTTTCCCTGGTCTTGTGATTAAAGCGGGGCACTAGAAAAATTATTGTAGATAGATGAGTTTGATCTTATCTGTTTAAACCAAGAATCGCCAAGCCTCGGTGCTATTGATATATACGTCCGGCATGTTTAATCCATCCGTCCGGGTGGGAGCCGCGCGGGTCATCATGCGTCCAATGAATGACGCCGCCACGATCATTCCATTCGTATTCTCCATAAAACGAGACATTGTCCCCTTTGGTCAGTGATGTGATTTTGGGTGCCAGGTCAATATTGTGAGCAATCATGATGGTCTGGCCGGAAGCCAGCTCGACGATAAACCGTTGATGGCGGCTACCTTGCAGGTCATCAGGTAATACGGCGACCACTGTGCCTGAACCCTCCAATTGAATATCGCTGGTCCAGTTTTGATAGGCATCTGCAAAGGCTTGATCAGAGTTTGGGCCACTGGGGATAAACCCGTTGATCAGATCACTGTCTTTTTGGCTATAACCCAGTACTACCGCAACAGCCAGTGCGATAATCGTTAAAAGTTTACTTGTTGCTGGCTTTTTCATGGATGAACTCATCGGGTTGATCATTGAAAGGGCTATTATCATTAATCATGTTGCTGGTTGCCAAGTGATCGGCGATAACTATCAACGGTAGCCGCGTGCCTGCAATGAGAATAAATGCGCATAGTGTCCCTGTTTGCTCATTAATTGATCATGGCTGCCATGTTCAATAATCCGGCCATGCTCAATAACCACGATCTGATCAGCCATACGTACCGTAGAAAAGCGGTGCGAGATCAAGATGGCAATACGCTGCCGGGTCAGACTGCGGAAGTATTCAAAAATAGTGGCTTCAGCCGCCGCATCCATGGCAGCGGTAGGCTCATCCAGAACCAGTATGTCGGCTTGAGTGCGCATAAATGAACGGGCCAGGGCGATTTTTTGCCATTGCCCGCCAGATAATTCTCTGCCTTTCATAAACCACTTGCCCAATTGTGTCTGGAAGCCTTCCGGCAGGCTTTCGATAAAGTCGGTAGCCATGCCTTTATCACTGGCTTCACGCCAGCGCTGCTGGTCTTCAAAATGCCTTACATCACCGGCGCCGACATTTTCTCCTGCGGTTAACTGATAGCGGGTGAAATCCTGAAAAATCACACCAATACGACGATGCAGTGCTTTTTCATCCCAATCATCCAGGTCACCGCCATCTAGAAAAATACGCCCGCTGGTTGGCGTATATAATCGCGTCAATAGTTTGATTAATGTGGTTTTGCCGGCGCCATTTTCCCCTACTAGGGCCAGCGATTGACCAGGGCGAATATGCAGATCGATATTAACCAGGGCAGGGTGTTCGGCATCGGGGTAGTGAAAGCTGACCTGCTCAAAACGGATACCGTCGCCCGGTTCAGGACCTGCCAGTAAATGACCAGTGGCAGGTTTTACCGGAGTATCCAGAAACTCGTACAAAGTGGAAAGGTATAGGTTGTCCTCATACATGCCACTGATGGCTGACAATATCGCTGACACTGCTGATTGCCCCTGACGAAACAACATCATGTACATGGTCATTTGGCCCAGAGTGATTCGAGCGATGACAGCACTGACTGCGGTCCAGGCATAAGCGGCATACAATGCGATTGTGCCCAATAAACCCAAGGCAAAGCCCCAGCTGTCGCGGCGCAGCGTCAGTCTGCGGTCGGCGCGATAGAGTTTATGAAAAATACTGTGGTATCGCTCCAACAGCTTTTGCCCCAAACCGTAGAGTTTGACCTCTTTGGCATGGTCTTCTCTGGCCATAACGGTTTCCAGGTACATCTGCATGCGGGTTTCCGGTGAACGCCAGCGGAATAACCGGAAAGCATCGCCAGAGAATTTGGCTTCTGCAAAAAACGCAGGCATGCCTGCCAGCACCAACACCAATAGTGCCCAGGGCGAGAATTGAACCAATAAGGTGGCATAACTGGCCAGAGAGATAGTGTTTTGAGCCAGACCAAAGGTGCGTGTGACCAATGACAGTGGACGACTGGATGCTTCGCGTCGGGCACGCGTGAGCTTGTCATAAAACTCGGAATTTTCGAATTGACGCAGCTCCAGTGTCAATGCTTTATCCAAGATCATCACATTCACACGCTGCCCTAGTTGGGCCCGCAACAGAGACTGGCAGACGGAAATCCCACGTTGTGCTGCTGCCAGAACCACCACCAGTCCGGCTTCCAGTCCGACCCACTGCAGCACAGCCTGTAGCTGGGTTTCACCTGTAACATTAAAAATATCTGCTGCTGCCACCACTGAGTCAACTATCAATGCGCCGACATAGGCAATGCCGGCCGGCACGATACCGGCCACCAATGTTAAAACAGCGAGGCTGAGGGTTAGGAATCGACTGGTCGTCCAAACCAGCTGCACCGCTCTGCGGCTGTAGCGGAATACGCTGAAGAAGCCACTGTTGGTTCCAGCATCTGACTTGAGTTTATCGGCAGGAGTATGGGGCAAGCAGAAATCTCTTATGTTTAGACAACATTAATGCTTGTTGTTATAAGCGATTTCAATAGCAGGCTGATCAAAGCTTATCCATTGGTGACACAGCAGCGTTTGGCTGGGTTGAAAAAACAAACCCAATAGCCAAAAAAACCGGGCTGGTAATACCAGCCCGGTTGCTTGCATTGATCTTACAAAATAAAGCTTAACGTTCGCGGACAAACTGACACGATAAACGATCCTGTGCACGACACTGCTGCTCCTGAAAATCGCAGACTGCGCGCTCAACACCACGCTTGAATTCACAGTCCAGATCACAATCGCGCTCATTCACAGTGGTGCATTCGGCACGGTAACAATCGGAGAGCCCACTGTTGCGACATTTGGATAAACGGATGGAATCCTGCAGTCGACGTGAGGCTTCCGGATCGAGCTGAACAACATCCAGTAAATCACCATCCAGCAGATCAATGCTGGAATAAACATCCAGTGCGGCATCAGATTCGATAATGTATTCGGCTACTGCAGGGTAATTTTTCATTACAGTCTGAAGTTGCTCATCGAAACTGGGGCCTTTGCTGGCTTTACCCGGGTGGTTCAGTTTAAGTTCGATCCGCCGGTTACTCATGCGGCCCATCTTGCTTTCCTGGCTGGCCACTGGCTGGCTGCTGCCAAAGGCTTCAACGCCGATACGGTTTTTAGCGATCCTGCGTTTGAGCAGGTAATCGCGAACCTGTTGAGCGTATTTGAGTGAACGTGCCTGGTCTTTGCTTGCAGAGCCGCTGGCATCAGCATGGCCATTAATCGTAATGGTTGTTTTTGGGTTTTCCTGCATTATTGCCACTAATCGATCCAGAATCAGCGCATCATTACGACCCAGCCCGTCATTGCCTTGACCAATGGTCACCACGCCACCACCTGGTCCACCGAAGTCAATGTCGATATCAATATCCACATCGCCCCCATCATCGACAGAAACACCTGGTTGGCCAACGGTAATAAAACCGTCGCCTTCAATGACTTCACCGTATCCCAGTATTTCCCACACCAATCTGGGCTGGGCAGAGACACCAGGGGCAGGGGCTCCGGGACCGGGTGGTAACAGGCCGTTACCACTGTTGGCATCATCGATGGTCACTTCAGTAATGCGTCCAATCAAGGTGGCTGTTGCCGAGCTTTCTTCATGGACATGGAAATTGTTACCCAGCTCTGCAAATGTAGGGAAGGTGCCTGGTACATCCACCAAATCCGGTGCTGGAGGTAAGGAAACATAATCAGCACTTTCATTCAGTTCCGATGCACTGCAGTCACCTGGAACCAGTGCATTGCAGGTATTGACCGTATTGATCATAGAAATTAATCGGGTATCTTCGATCACCAGATCGGTAATTCCCATATCAGGTACATCGATAGAGGTTTCGACAATCAGGTCAATTGAGTCAATGCCACTGCCACCCTGGATAGTGCCATTGGAGTAAGTAATGGTACCCAGTACAAATGGCTCACCGATCAATGGTGTCAGATCAAAAGTGTTGGGCGATATGTCCAGGCTGCTAGGAGAGCTACCGGCAACTGCCGTGCCCCAGGTAAGGTCATTGGTGCCAATGCCGGTGGCAACGGTTGAGCCGCCTACAGCAGGTGTCGAATTTTCAAAGCGAATAGAAGAAGGCGGCGCTGTCAGTGCGCGTACATCAGAGTTGGTGCTGACCCAACCCCAGCGAACGCCGTTATAAATGGTGACGGTTTCAGCGGCGGTTTGTTCAACCAGATACAGTTCTGCTGTCCATATTTTATCGCCAGCAGGGTCTGAAGTTCTGCTGGGACGGTCTACAAAAAAAGTTTCTCCGGCAAAATAGCCGCAATCGTAATAGGGGACATCATCACAATCACCCAGTACTGGTTCGGTATCACCGCTGTCATTGTCGACCTTGTCGACATTGACACCAGGGCCGCCACCCGGCCCCAGGGCATGATTGGAAGCGATACGCTGAATCCAGTGCAGATCATTGCCCGCCTCAGTAGGGTCGCCGGCACCGGCGGTATAGGTGATGTCAATAAAATTACCGATAACGGTACCGGGGACACCACGTTCGGTGCCACAATCTGTGGTACCGGTACCACAGGCATAATAACTTTGGACATTAAAAGAACCGTTTAAATCGCTGCTGGCACTAGTGAACGTCCAGGTCGGAAATTCGGCTTGAACAGTTGCCAGAAAACTTGTGGTACCGCCTAATATCAACTCTTCCACACCAGCCGGGTTCAGCGACACAGAACGCTGCTGCCCGCCGGGTAAAGTATAGACATCGGTCAGTCGATAAGTCGTATTTGCACCGGGTTGTGCCGGAAGAATATCAAAAGCGAAAACGGGAGCGCTGGCTAACAGCATTAAGCTGCTTGCCAGTAATTGTTTTTTATAATTAGTATTTTTCATACCCACCTCTGTTAATTATTATTATTATTGAGTCAACCGCCAGGGTTATGGGATAGTTTGGCGGAAAATGTTGCGGCTGTGATTGAGTGCTTCTAGGTACTTATTAAGCACTGGCCGCATTAGCCTGACCACTGTACCTCAGTCAGTCAGCAGAGTATGTAGGAAAAACGCTTGATATTTTGTAAGTGGTTATCGCTGGATAGCTCTATATATTGTGGTGAACCATGTAAAGGGTTCTGGATATGAAGCAAAAAAAGTTGTTCAGGGTTGTCTTGTATAAAACGGCTTTTTATGCGCTTGCCGTTAGAGCTTGGCAAGTGCATAAAAAGCGCTTAATGGTCATATGGGGTTCCAATCAGTCGTAACCTACCCGGAAACCTTCCAGACGAATAATCTCATTATCGGCTAAGGCACCCCCATTATCAGGGGTTTCGGTGGTGGTGATAATAACGACAAAGCGTGAGTCACTCATTAACTCAATGGATATATCACGGGTGATCATCAATTCAGGGATGATGGCCTCGTCGGTGCTAACGATCTGGCAGTCAATGGACTCTCTTTGCTGTGGATCAGAGACCGGTTGAAAATAAATGCAGTTAACGAATGAATTGGAAGGGAATAGGCCCGCTGCATCATTAACGATAGGTGCGCGAACCACCATTTCGACACCCTGTGCCAATGGGATCTGACCGATCATTGATGTCAGTACCTCTTGCTCGCCAATCTCGATAATGCTGGCAGATTCGGCGAATTGCAAAGATACAGGGTCGCCATTATCGTCGAATTCCTGTGCACCACGGGCTACCACCCAGCTACCCTGGATATCCGGTTGTGCGAATATGCCCTCTGGAACTTCGCTTATGATCGCCGGTGTTCCAAAATACAAAGGAACGATGGCCGTAGCATCACCGCCGTCAATGCTAAAAGAGCCGCTGCTGCGTCCACTGAAGTTAATTTGGATATCACCAACAGTTTCTGTGGTGCGCGGTGGGGTTTCACCGCCATTGCAATCCACAATACAGCCGCCATTGGCTGAACGGGTTAATGGTGTTTGCAGTACCCAGTCGATTCCGGATTCGGGACTCGCTGGCGTTTGCAAACTGCCATTAAACAGTAACCAGACATTATTGCCGGCATCGTCAAAACCAAAATATACGCCAGCCAGAATGCCATTTTGAATATCAAAAAAGAATCCGGTATTGGAACCATCTCTGGCAAACCATGCACCGGTTTGCGGGTAAGAACCAAAAAATTGGCCCAGTTCGTTTTCGTTGGCGTCCTGCGCGATAGCCGATGCAGAAAGCATAAGCATTAAAAGTGCAATCATTCTTGACATAATTTGATATCCAGCATTGATGGGGTGAGTAATCCTTAAGTCATATATTATCAGGGATGACTAGCGGCGCAAAATGGCCCACCAGCGTCCGATATTTAATAGACTCAATAATGATGCGGCAGCATAAGTCATCGCTGCTGCCAGTAATAACCGTTTGGCATGAGGTAGATCGTTGTGATGCAGATAGTCTCCTGACTGTAACATAGGCAATGCCCTTGAAAAGCTGGCGTTCCATTCCATAGGCAGTGTGACAAAGTGGACGATGGTGGCAAACCCTAGTGTTAGCAAGCCACCCAGAACCATCAGTAAGCCTATAGGGACAGCACGGGTCAGCAATACAATGACGGGAGCGGCAAACAAAATGCCGGCACCTATTTTTTGAGCCGGATTGGCCAACTGCACCAGGCGTGTGCGAAGCTGCAGCGGAACATAACCGGTATGATCCTGTAAGGCATGACCAACTTCATGCGCAGCGACGGTGATTGCAGTTAATGAGCGCCCATCGAATTTATCCGGTGTCAGACGTACACATTTATCCACCGGGTCATAGTGATCACCAATATCAGTGGCCTCTACGCTGACATGGCTCATCCCATGGTTGTTCAGTAATATCCGTGCCAACTCGGCGCCACTGCCAGGGTAACGGTCATCAGGTTGACTGTATTGCTGCAGCACCCGCTTAACCCACAGTGACGGGCCATAAATAAGCGCGATAAGTGCGATGATCAGAATCAGAATATGCACAAAGTTACGACAGCTTGAACAGGGATAATAGGGTAACAGTATTGCATGGAATTCTCTGTCAACGGAATATGCTTGAGTATTTGATATGGGCTTATATTATTGACTTTAAATAAAAAAGTTAAAAGTTCGGCTTGAAATACACAGCGATAATTGTTTTTGTGACCTGTATTGATCGCGGTGTTTGCGTTGTATCCTACGCAAATCGAGCCACAGGCTATAAACTTTGACTGCATCAAATGCATCCAATAACTGACAACATAAACAATCAATGTCAGTGATGGATCACCTGCAGGTTTGTTTTGTCTTACAATGGGTTATAACCGGATAACAATTTCACTTACTGATGAGCCAGACACGGTTTTTGCAACAGTTATTAGAGCGTCGAGTGATCCAGATTGTGGGTATTTATCTGGGTGCCGCCTGGGTATGCCTGGAGTTTTCCGAATGGTTAGTGGCGCGTTATGCACTCAGTTCCAGAGTCACTGACACCATTTTGATTTTATTGATCACTTTATTGCCTTCGGTAATCGTGGTGGCCTGGAATCATGGGGCCAAAGGGCCAGATCGCTGGACACGGCTGGAACGTTATTTTCTGCCGTTCAATGGTATCGCTGCAACACTTATTGCGGTCTTTGCGCTGCAATCTGCGCCTGGTCTGGTGGCGGCTGAAAGTGTCACAGTCACTGATGAGGTCGGGCAGGACCAGACCTTTTTGGTTGCCAATGAGCAGTTCCGTAAATCAATTTTAATCTACCCGTTGGAGCGCCCTGATCTTGCAGACCAGGGAGTGTTACAAACGGGCCCGCAGCAGCCTGATTTTCTAGCTTACAGTTTGCCGTTTTTGCTGGCGCGCGATCTTGAACAGTCATTGTTTATCAATAGTGGAACCATTTATACCAATAATGAGTGGGGTATTGTCAGTCGTTTGCAAAGAGCAGGGGTTGTTGGGCAATTGGACTTGCCGTTGAGTTTGCAGCGTGAGATTGCCGAGGACAGTGATTATGGCTATTTCATCACTGGATCTGTTCGGGAGTTGCAGGAAGGCGATGTGCGAGTAGAGTTACAGCTGCACAGTTCCGATACTGCCCAGGTACTGGCGGATGTTGCCGTACAGGGTGACGAAATTTTCACATTGACGGATCGCTTGTCAATCGATATTTATCAGGCGCTCGAACTGCCCGATGCAGAAGCCACCGGCAATCAAGACCTGCCCATTGCAGAAATCACCACAGGTTCAGTAGAAGCCTTGCAGGTTTTTATGAAAGGCTTGAACCGGCGTTTGTTTGATAACGACTTTGAGCTTGCGGTGGATAATTACGGGCAGGCACTGCGCATTGACCCTGAATTTTCTCTGGCTGGTATGCTGCAGGGCATGGCAGTCGGTGATGCTGGAGGTATCGAAGAATCTAGACAACTGCTGCAGGCAGCCCAACGTTCTGGATACCGTTTGCTGGAAACCGAAAAAACCCAGATTAAAGGTGCGCTTTATTCACTCAATAGTGAGCCTGAAAAAGTGGTGGCGCTATACAGCATGTGGACCGAAATCCAGCCACAAAGCCTGGATGCCTGGTTAAACCTTGCCAACGCTTTAAGTTGGGAAACGCGCGATTACAAATTGGCCTTGTTGACTTTCAAACAGGCCTACGGCCTGGCGCCGGATCAAACCTGGATGTTGAGCAGGATGTCGGAACTGGCCATGGCGATTGGCGATCAGGAGCAGGCGTTGGAAACGCTAGACCGATTGATACAGATTCAGCCGGATGATCACACAGGTCATGCTTATCGGGGCGTTTTATTGTTAGATCTGGGCCGTTTGGATGAGGCGGAACAGGATTTTGAACGCGTGATGTTAATGCGTTCAGATGTGGTAACACCACGCATTCGTATGGCTGATTTACAGTTACGGCGTGGCAATCTACCTGCTGTACAGTCTTATATCATTGAAGCCGAACAGACGGCTGCCTCGCAAAGTCAACGAGCCATTGTGGCGTTGGCCAAGGCTGAGTTGCTAGATACCATGGGTCAATATCAGGCAGCGTCTGAAGCCTACGCCGAAGCTTATCGGGTGGCCTCGACCTACAGAAAACCAGCTGATGCCATCATTGGCTATCTGATTCCTGCAATGGATTTGCTGGGGCGCATGGGCGCCATAGAGCAGGGAGAGCAGCAGCTGCGGACCGAAGTGGCGACTTTACAAGGTTATCAGGATGCGGTGCGAGACCTTGGTATGGCGCTGCTATATAGCGCCAATGCTCAACCCTTTGCAGCCAGTAATCAGTTGCAAGCTTCATCTGGTATCAAAGATGAATTTGCAATGCGATTCACCGCTGATCTGGTTGCGCAGATCAATGGGCGCATTGCACTGGAGCAACAACAGTATGGCTTGGCAGCCCAGTACTTTGCAGAGTCAATTGAAAACGATAGCGATATTAGCAATGACGGCTCGATAAAAGTTTTGCAGATTCGTACATTGGTAGCAAAAAGCATGCGCCTGAATGGTGAAACCGAGGCTGCGGAAGCGCAGTTGGAGCAGGTTCTGGAGCGTTTTCCAAGTTATCCGGAAGCCCTGCTAGAGAGAGCCAAAATTCGCCTGCAAAACAATCGCGCACAACAGGCGGCTGATGATTTAAATAATGCATTGATCGTTTGGCAGCAGGCGGATGCGGGTTTTGCACCTGCCAATCAAGCCAGGGCTTTGCTGGCAGAGGTGAACGCTGCAGAATAAACAGGTTCGAAAGTATTGCCTGAATACCTCTGATGGCTGCCGATTGATCCTCGACCAAAAATAAGGGCGCCGAAGATCGACGCCCATCCTATTGCTTTTAACTTGCAGTGATTAGCTGTTCAGTACACAGAAACCGACATCCACACTGCGATGGTGGTTGCTCTTGACACTGTTCACAATGGCCCGGTCACGGGCATGCACTCGCACCACATAGCCACATTGCGCCATATTGGCAGGGGTCTGATAGGTCCACTCTGAACCACTGGCCAGAGTATTGTTGTTGCCACTGCCGCCGGTAGTAACGGGTTCAGGACCAAATCCTGCTGGGCCTCCGTCGATCACGACACTCCAGCTGCCCATATAGGCATCGGTAGCCACCACATTGCCTTTAAGCAGGGTGCCTGGTGTGATCAAGCCGCAATCACCCACTGGATCAGTAATGGATACCGATACGGTTGGTGCCGTGTTATCGAGTTGAACCACTTGTGTCGCCTCGCCGGCAACGCCCTGGATCTGCAAGCGGATTTCCCACTTGGCGTTACCCGAGGTGTCAAAATATGCCAGAACGCCAGCGAAGTTTTGGCTGTAGGGCAGGTATTTAAACCAGCCGTCACCATCGATACTGTGATAAAACCCAAAACCGATAATGGGTGTTACCCAGATTTTCTTGGTCAGTGTGGTCCACACTGCGGTTCCTGATTCACGCACCTGTACCCGGTAGCGTTGTCCTGGGAAGGCCGGTCCGCGAACCACTACGCGGCGAGCAAATGGGCATGGCCGCCCCATATCATCGGCATCCAGGCCGTTATCGACAAACTTGGCATTGCCAGTGGTCAAGCCGCTGGTGTTATCGATCTGTGCCACGCTGATACCACCGACCACGGTCATGATTGGCTGTACTGAACCGATAGAAGGCCCTGGCGGTATCAATACATGTGCGTCCAGCCGATTACCCCAGGTGGGCAACTGATCCGGGTCAAACTTGGAAGGTGGTGTATTCCATGACAGGACCGCGCGTACTCGAGCCACTTTAGGTTGCTGGCAACCCCGACGAACTTTAGAAAGGTCAACCGGTAAAGCAGCGGTGTAGCATAGACCGCCTTTTGGTAATTGATTGAAGTCATAGGCTTTGACACTGACGGTACCCAAATACTGCCATTTGCATTTGTCATCCCAATCTGCCCAGAACGAGACATACTCGTTGCTGCCAGCGGTACACAGGCTGCCTGAAAAACCGGAGGCTTTTTTCACCTTATAGGTGGCCGTCAGTTTTTCCTGATTCCAGTCCAGCGCAACATCTTCCAGTTCTTCATAGGAAATATTGCCTGTGGTGTCTTCGATGGCAGTAATGACTTTATCGATATCAATATCAAATTTGGACAGTGAAGTTGCCAATGATTCAAACATCAATGGACTGGAATCCTCACTGCTTTTAATGGCCTGGTATTGAGCAGCTGCAAACCGCGATGGCTCTACTGAGAATTTTGGTTTCAGTGCGCGACTTGGCATCTGGTACTCACTGGCCAGTTGCTCAACAGACATTGGTGTAAGCTCGGCCAGCTCAAAGGTCTCTGCAGTAGGTCCTTCACCTGGCTCTGGGGGCGGTGCCTCAGGCTGTTCCAATATAGGCTGTATGGATTTGAGCAAACCATCCGGTAAATCGACAGCTGTCTTAATAGCATCCACTAGAATCGGGAACTGGAATCCCTTGTCGATCTGAATATTGCACTGGATGACATTGCCGTAAACCGGTTTCCAGTTGGGCTGATTGGCAGGCGGTGCAACATTCCATGACAAAATAGCACGGGCACGGGGCAGCTGAGGGAAGGTGCACCAGCGCCGGCGAGGGGCATAATCAATCTCAGCAGAAAAGCTTAAAGGATGCTTGTTTTTATTCGCACAATCCTTGCCTGCTGGAATATTGTGCACCTGGGTGCCAACCAGTCCGACATCTTTCCAGCCAGAACCAAAGTTTACATAAAAACGGATATATTCGGTGGTGCCATTGGCGCAAAGATTTCCGCCATAACCACCGGTACGCTTTTGATCAAAATTGGCGTACAGTTGTTTTAAGTGCGGGTTATAACCCAGTTCGGTCAATTGCTCGTAATTGGTATTGCTGATAATTTTTTTGACAACTTTGAATTTGCTTTTAACCAGGTTGCCAAAGTAATTGGGATTGGAAGCGATCAGTGAGCGAAAATGTGTGCGTGTCTTTTCAACCCTTGCTGTGCTCGCTGCCTTATTTGTTATTGCTTTTTTAGCAGTCTTTTTCTTAGCCATTATGTTTTCCTCTTTAAATATTATTGGTATAGCTTCCTTGACTCATTTTTGTGACGCATATTCGATTTACCCTTTTGTACTGATAGTCATGGATACGCAGCTTGATATGAATCAAGAAGGCCGCTTTTATCGCTAGTAAGCCTATAGGCGACAATTGAATTTGGAATTCAACAGGCAGGGTTAAAAATGATGTGTTGCTTTGGCTGAGGTGATAACAGGTGGGGCAAACAGATTATTCAAGGGTTGAACTATACCCATTGTGATTTGAAACTTTATAAAGCGTTTCTTTCTTTTAATAAAGCGTATATTCGCTCAGAAAAAAGCCGGTAGCCGGCAGCATTAAAGTGAATAGTGTCAGACTTGTATTGGTTGTCCCATAACAAGTCCGGCAGAATATCCCCGTCGTATACCAGCTGATATTCATCCGCTAGCTCTTGATACAACGGCGCAGTATTGGAGAACAGTTTTTTCTGAGGTACACCGATTAACAGGACTTCGGAACCACTTGCATGGGTCAGCTCGATCATGCTGGCAAGGTTGTGCTTGGTCTGCTGCAGGTCACTGCCGCGCAAAATATCATTACCACCTTCCATCAGGATCACCAGCTGGGGCTGATGTTTGTTGAGTGCCGACGGTAAACGCTCCAGACCTTCAGCAGTTACTTCACCGGAAACCCCGGCATTGATGATATTCATGCCGCTCAGCTCAGCCAGAACACTGGGGTAGCTGTGGCCTGGCGGTGCCCCATAACCTGCGGTCAAACTATCACCAAAAGCCAGGATAACGCCATCTGGTTGAAGCGTATTTAGTGAGCGCTTCTCGCTGCAGGCGGTCAACAGCAATAGCAGACAAAGTCCGGCTATTAAACGGGATTTGTGTTGTTGTTTGATGGTTAAAGCACCCATAACAATGATGTTATAGGGCAAGGGTTGTGTATGCAAAGCGTTTTAACAAATGACTGGCTAACAAACAAAGGCAGGTAAACGCACCCATGTGATACATGGGTGCGCAAAGGGTTTCAGCGATTTAAATCATCAGGCTTTATGGACCCATATCAATGTCACCAGAGACATTGTCGATATCAACACTGCCGGTACCATCGTCTTTGAGTACAAAATTGGCCGCGCCATCGACATTGATGCTGCCAGAGCCATCGGAAACGGTGACTGTGCCGCCGGCATTGCGAACACGCACCGAACCGGAGCCATCGTCAATCTCAATATCGCCACCCAGGTCAATGGCAGTAATAGAACCGGAACCATCATCGATATAAACATCACCAACCACATTCCTGATCTGGATTTGGCCAGAACCATCATCAATATCAACAGCCCCGTCGATGCCTTCCACTTCGATCGGGCCAGAACCATCATCTATATCAAGGCTTAGTGAAGCGGGTACACGAATATCCAGATCAATCCAGGTTTGATTGCTCCATAACCAGCCACTGTTATTATCTACGTCGGCAATCAATTTGGCACGGGACGATGACATTCTGTCCAGGCTGAGTTCATAATTGTCATCGGCTTTGTCCTGGTAGATTTTGGCTTCGACAACAATCTCATCCAGACTGTTATCACCAATCACTGTCAGTGAACCTGCGCTAACATCAATATCAAATTCGGAAAGTTGTTCCAGAGACAGTCTCAGGGTTTGTGTATCGCGGAGTTTGTCTTCGTCTCTGTCATAGGCCAGCACGACGGTGGAAATAATGCAGCTTATTGCGCTTAATGCAACAAATTTCTTTTTATTCAGCATATTACGTTCCTTTGATGGTGTTCCTGTTGGTTGATATCCAGTCGAGAATATCAACGGCTTACTGATTAGTTGCCGAAATACCCAACAGGGTTTAAATGGGTTTGTAGAACGAGGCTAAAACCGATTGAGGAAATAACTGAATATCGATTCACCGTGTTGACCAGATGGGCCGCTCTGGGTCAGCACGTCTGCATCGATACCATGTTGTTGCAGCAGGGTTCGGTCATTCAAAAAGTAGGCATTGCCACTGTCACGGTCAAACTCTGGATGAAATTGCATGCCCATTATCCGCAATGAAGGGTTCAGCCATGCCTGGACAGGAGAGTGCGCGGCTGTAGCGATCAATTCAGAATCAACCGGTAGCTCAACGACCTCATCAAAATGGTGTTGCCACATTACTTCCACACCTGATAAACCTGGAATCGGTGTGGCCCCATCAACAAAAACCACATCACACCAGCCTGCTTCAAAGCCGTTGGGTGAAGCTTGAACGGCCTGCTGACCGACCAAAGCACGACACAGCAATTGATGACCAAAACAAACGCCCAACTGGCCAATACGCTGATCCTTCAGTCGATGGATATAATCCAGCGCCAGATCGCTAAATGGATATTGTTCATTGATGGACAGGCTGGACCCGGAATGAATCACATGGGTGATGTCCGTTTCTTCACGGGCTTTGGCTATGGAATCTTCACTGTAGATGTAGTGGGTGGTTACCGCTATATCATCAGGAATATAACGTTTGAATAGGGTTGCGGCTCCCTGGTGGGTGGAGTAATCGAGGATCTGAACTTTCATGGGAGGTAATTTACAGCAAATGATGACGTTTGTCGGCTTACGGCTGGCGCCTAAGCCGACCTACAATCAATCCAAAGTAGGTCGGCTTAGAACCGAAGGTTCGTAAGCCGACATACATTTCGGATAAGGGCTTTACTCGCTGTCTTTGCCCAAATGCTTATCTAAAAACTCCACATAGGCGGTGGAAGCGGTAATGCGGTTTTCACGTTTGCGGAAGCCATGGCCTTCATCCGGGAAGACGATGTATTCCACCGGTACGTTATTGGCTCGTACGGCATCTACCAGCTCATCACTTTCCACCTGCAATACGCGTGGGTCGTTGGCACCTTGTACCACCAGCAATGGTTTGGTGATTTGGCTGGCATGGAACAGCGGTGAGATCCGGTGATGGCGTTCGCCATCAACTGCCGGGTCGCCCATTTCATCGTAGAGTGCTTCTTTGAACGACTCCCACCAGGGCGGGATGCTATTGAGCGTACGCACCCAATTGGTGACGCCGAAAATATCAATGCCTGCATCAAACACATCCGGCTCAAAGGCCAGCGCGGCGGCCACCATATAACCACCATAGCTGCCACCGATAATGGCGATATTGTCGCCATCCACCCAGTCCAGGTCAGCCAGGTATTGTTTGGCATAGACGATATCCTGCAAATCAAC
The DNA here is from genome assembly GCA_965230265.1 of Wenzhouxiangellaceae bacterium. Classification (GTDB taxonomy): domain Bacteria; phylum Pseudomonadota; class Gammaproteobacteria; order Xanthomonadales; family Wenzhouxiangellaceae; genus JAJFKX01. The sequence goes on from OZ245999.1 coordinate 1,217,808, forward strand.
GTCACCGTGTTTTTTGTCGTCCATGTGGAAGAAGGTTTTACCGTAACCGGAAGAGCCCCGGTTATTGGCTGCCAGCAAGGCATAGCCATGGTTCACCAAATGCTGTTGTGCAGCACTGTAACCTTGCCGTGATTGCCCACCCGGGCCGCCATGAACCCAAACCAGGGCAGGTACCGGATTGTCTGCGCTGGCGCTTTTGGGTTTATACAGAATGCCGGGAATTTCCAGGCCATCGAAACTCGGATAACGAACCACTTCGCTGCTGACCAGGTTGGCTTCGTCGATTTCAGGGTTTAAAGCCTGGGTGAGTTGATGGTGCTCCTGATCAGCAAGGTTAACGACATGCACATTAGAAGGCGAGGTGTCTGAATTGATCACAAAAGCCACCGTTGATTCGTTACCGGAAAACCGCACCTGACCAATATCACCTGCGGGCAGTTCTGGCAGAATCACAGGCGCATTGGTTTGATTGTCATGCAATGTCAGCTCGGTGCTGGCATCGGCGTTGATGCCAGATACGCGGTAACGGCCTGAAGGTGAGTCCAGATAAAATTGTACGTCCCAGTCAGCCGCCAGAACCGATGTTTTTTCACCGCTTTCCAGCTCATAGCACCAGGCTTGATTAAACTCGCCATGTTCGTTGGTGCCATAGATGAGCGCACTGCTATCGGCGGTAAAGTCATAAACACCATGGCTGATATTGCCTTGGTGCTCGGTGATCAACTGTGGTGTTTTGTCGTCGCTGTTTAAATCCACCAGGTAAACATCCGAATCTGCACTGGTACGGGATTTTTGCAAAGCGATCCAGCGACCATTGGGGCTGATATCAGAGATCGAATAACCCTCATCATTCTGGAAGATCAGGCTGCGCTCATAATCGTCGGTGTTGTATTGGTACAGATCAAAGAATTTTGCATCGCGCTCGTTGGTAACCACCCAAAATACCGAGTTGTCTTCATGCCAGCCGGCAAAACTGGCTTTAACGTTTTCACCTGGCGTTAAATCCTGCACCGTTTTATCAGGGTTACGCACATATAAATGGTTCAACTCATTGCCACCTTCATCAAAGGTATACAGCACGCGATCATCCTGTGGAAAATAGCTGACCGCGAATACCGCATTGGTGGTCGAATCAGTCAATGCGCTAGCAGCGCCTGTCATTGGGTTTAGTGCATAAGCATTGAATACGCCGGTTTCATCTGAAGTTACCAGCAGCGCATCACCGGACGGTGCAAACGCATACCCGGAAGAGGAGGGCATGATATAGCTGGTGGCCTGGAAGAAAGCAGCAGCATCGTATTGGGGAATGCTGGATGCTGCAGGCGTTGGGTTTTCCTTATTTTCAGCAACCGTAGCTGCTGGTTCGGCGGCTGTTGTAGCAGGCTGATTAGTAGGTTCAGTGTTGTTACATGCAGTAATCAAAATAATAAGGGCGAGTATTGATAATTTATGATAAGTTTTGCGCATTTGTGTAACTCAAAGTCAGTGATTTTCACTAAAGAAAAATTTATTGCAAGGGGTGTTTTCCTAGACTTACGCTGATAAAAGTATGGCTGGTAAATACTGTTAGATATGCACTTTTAAGCTTAGCAACTATAAGCAAGCGTTGCAAACACAGGTATTAAAAGCAATGTGATCAATGTTGTTGACCAATCTTTAAGTCAGCTCTTTTATTTATAGCGGGTAAAGCTGTTGACCATGCGCACAGTGATAGATATTATGGGCGCGGCCGAGATTTATGTTTAGGGGGATGTTTTGAATTTAGAACAAGTTCTTGATGAAGCTTATCGTATACTCGAAGAAGTTAGTTTTAATCCAAGGGTTCTTAAATGTATCGACACTCTGTCTGGTGTCAGATGTGGTGAAGACCATGATCAGCCTGCTTTAAAAGAGTGGATAGATGGCCCCGGCTTTTTTCAAACCCTTAAGAAAGCCTTGTCGCATAGAAGGGCTACCCCTAAAAATAAAGAAATTTTCAAAAAAGAGTATGTATGGGCTAATACATCTGAAGAGGGGGCGAATACAACTAATAGAAACATAGTCAATTATTCAGAAGAAGACGCTGAAAAGTTTTTGGATAGGTTGATTTCTGGCGCAATATCCGCGTATAAAAAGAAAGAAAACAATGACAATAAGACCTCAAGAAGAGATAGGTTTTTCTTGATGTTAGGGGATCGTGGGGTTGGTAAAACATTTTTTATTAATTATTTGTTTTCAGTGTATTCAGAAAAATTAATTAATAAAAAAACAATTTGGATCAGAATAAGCCTGGTTAGCAGAAGGAAAGGGTGGAATGTTTCAGAAAGGTTGTACAGGAAATCTGTCAGGATCATTTTCGAAAAATATTTGAACAGAGACGAGTTTCTTGGTGATATTGAAGGGTTGAGAGAATATTTAATTAATACGAAAAAGAAAGGTAAACAAGAAGCATTGGATATTGCTGGTGCAGTTGAAAAAATTGATGACAGTTGGTCGGTAACCAATAAAGTCGATAAGAGCGTATTTATTTGTGTATATGATTACATGACATCATTGGGGTATAACTTTCTTTTTGCTGTTGATGGTCTTGACGCCATTAGGGAAACAGACAAGCACAAGCAGGACCTTGAAAACTGGATCGACGAAGTGCTGGCTTTTATTATTCGTGATGAGTTTCCAGCCTGTTGGGTCGTGATGATGCGCGGATGGACATATCAGGAGCATATAAGGCCAAACTATTCTCCTGCTGAGGGTAGACAGTACTTTACTGAGGTTTATATCAATCAACCTGACCCGTATATTGTGGTCGCGCGTAGATTCAAGTATATGTCCTATTTATCGGATGAAAAAATAGCTGACATAATAGCGTTTAACATGCATAGGTTGTTGGTGTTAATTTTAAGCGATGCATTGAACTGCGAGACTGTCAAAAGCTTCGATAATATGCTCGGCCTGTACGGCAATGATATTAGAAGATTGCTCAGCACTATTTACTACTGCGTGTTTGAGCTTATTAGTGAAATTCTACCTTCAAAAAATGCCTTCAAAAAATACGACGCTCAAGAAGAGTTCTGGCTAGAGGAAGAAGGTCTGAATAAAGCGTTAAATGCGCTAGAGTTAGGGAATTTTGAGGCGAAAACATTCAGGAAGCCAGAGGTTTGGAAAGAGTTCTATAAGAAAAGAAGCTATGCAATTGTAGATCGCATGGTATTGGGTGGGTATTTATGGCATGTTAGCCCGTTTTTTTTCTCGATTGATGATCAGGGCGATTTGGCTATTGACGTCAATCAAGACCATACCGACAAAGCTGGCGCGATGCCAAATTTATATACCTATCCAGTTAGGCTGGGCATTGAATATAACTTGCAGCATAATATATTGCGGTTTGGAAAGTTAATGATCCTGAGCTTTCTGGAAGAGAGTGAGCTTGGCGGCTGTAATCCATGGAAGAATATTTTTCAGGCACGGAAAGTATTTGCTGAGCTTGGCGTGCCGGGAATTGCTTTTGATTGTTTTTTGCATGAGCTGGTGCATTACGGTGCTGTTGAGAAAAAGCTGGAGGGGTCCGATCCGCAGATAAAAATTTCTGCTTCTGGTGTTTTTTGTTTGACAGGTCTGGCATCTAATAAACATTACATTGAGAGTATTTATAACTCATGTGAGCTTCCCAGGCGCTTGTTTTGCAAAGATTATTTAAGGGTTTATATACACAATAAAACCAAAAGCGAGAACCGCCATGCAATCTCGGCAAGGAATTTACTCATTTTTATGAGATTCCTTGAAATAAGCTGGCAAGAGGCTAAGCAAGAAATTTTAAAAAAAGAAGGCGGCTATGCTGATGAGTATAAAGATGATATCACCGGTAATATAGACTTGATAATAAATGCACTTAAAACAGATATATCGGAAAGAATGGAGAAACAGGTGCGTGCTGCATTTACAGAAGAAGATCAGATTTTATTTAAAAGCGCTTTGTTGAGGGAGTTTGTGCGCATTTAAAGTCTGCTTTTGAGTGCTGGAAAATGGGCCGTATTGTCTATAAATATGGAATTCCCTCGGGTAATGTTTGTATTTAATAAATAACTTAGGTTTTTATTTTCATTCAGTTCACAATAAAAATTCATTAGTGTGTGTATTAATTTTAATCTGTTAATTATTTCTGCAAGGACATCGGTAAGTGTCATCGCTGTGTTGCTTTCTTTACCTTTGCTAATTTGTTTGACCGCATAAAATATATCTTTTTCCTTGAGAGAAAAGTTGTAGTGTATTTTGGATTCTTTTTCTAGGTTTAATATTTCGTCTATTATATTATTGGTCTTGCTGAAAAACTGACTTCTGGGGTTATCTTCTTTTAAGATATTGTCAATATAGCTTTTTGTTTCGTTGATAAGGTTTTCAAGTTCTTTTTGTTTTTCAGTGGATAAATTATAGCTGCCTGTTTTTGATTGAGGATAAAGCTTATAATAAACAGCCCTGGGGTTGCTTATTTCATAAGTGTTTTTAAGATACGCATAAGAATAACTACAAAACTCTTCTACTCTGCTGTGGTGGTTGAACAGCACATTTTGATGAAAGGCGCTCTGCATCTGTTTTCTGGTTTGAGCGGATTTATGGTTTGAAGAATAAATTGCAATAATTGGTATGCTTAATGCTATTAAACTCAAGGGTATTTTGAATATTGTGACGGCATTATTTAAGCCTTTGTAGCTAAAATCAAAATATAAATGGCTGTGTATTATGATAACCGCCGATATGATCGCCGCGCATGCTAATAGGGCTCCCAATGTTATCCAAAGGATGGGCAAGTGGAAAAAATCTTTGTTTGGGTCGAATAGCATACCTAGTGGCCCCTTTGTGGTTTGGATTGAAGCTGAATTTAAATAACATTGATGACGGTGGTGTTTTGGTAGCCACGTGGTAATTTCCGTCCTCGCTGCGCCCGCTCGCCTCGGAAATGTTCTAAATCGGCAGCTTTTAAACGCAAATACTGTTTGCCTGACCAGACCTGTATCTCTCCACCTTCCGGTAAAACTGCTGCGCCAAGCATATATTCATCGCCCGTTTTTAATTTGGCTGGTGGAATCTGGATGAGTTTGTTGCCCTTGCCACGTGCCAGTTCGGGGATGTCTTTGAGCGGATAGCACAATAGATAGCCACTGTTGGTGACTAAAACCAGTAAATCAGTGTCCGGATTGCTGACCAGACAGGGCGAGACCAGGTCCATTCCTTTGGGGATTGTCACCAGTTTTTTACCGGCTTTCTGGCGGCTGAGCAGGTTGGCAAAGTCGGTGTAAAAACCATAACCGGCGGTGGAAGCGAGCATGATGCGTTGACCTTCTTCTGCAACGACTGCGCCGCGGAACTGACTGCCGGCCGGTGGTGACAGCCTGCCAGTCAAGGGTTCGCCATGACCGCGGGCCGAAGGCAACTGGTGTGCTGGAATGGTGTAAGCACGACCGGTACTGTCCAGAAACACGGCATTCAAATTGCTGCGCCCTGGCACCGCAAAAGCCAAGCTGTCTCCGGTGCGGTAATTCATGGCACTGGCATCGACATCATGACCTTTGGCCGCCCGCACCCAGCCCTGCTTGGAAACCACCACAGTAATCGGTTCACTGGGGGTCAGATCGCTTTCCTTCAACGCCTGTGCAGCATCGCGTTCGACCAGCGGTGAACGACGTGTATCGCCATATTTTTCGGCATCCTCGATCAATTCATCGCGGATCAGTCGCTGCAGTTTTCTGGGCGATTCCAAAATGGCTTCCAGGCTCTGGCGTTCTTCATCCAGTTCAGACTGCTCGCCACGAATACGTATTTCTTCCAGCTTGGCCAAATGCCGCAGTTTTAACTCCAGAATGGCTTCGGCCTGCGTGCCGGTCAGCTCGAAACGCTCGATTAATACCGGTTTAGGCTTGTCTTCGGTGCGGATGATATGGATGACTTCATCGATATTCAGAAAAGCGATTAATAAGCCTTCCAGAATGTGCAGGCGATCCACCACTTGATCCAGGCGAAATTCCAGGCGGCGTTTAACGGTTTCGCGCCGGAACTCAATCCACTCTGCCAGAATGGTTTTCAGATTCATCGACGCCGGCTTGCCGCTGAGCGCGATGATATTCATGTTAATCCGGTAGTTGCGTTCCAGGTCCGTAGTGGCAAACAAATGCTGCATTAATTGTTCGCAATCAACGCGGTTGGAGCGTGGTACCAGCACCAGTCGGGTTGGGTTGTCCTGGTCGGACTCGTCACGCAGATCTTCCAGCATGGGCAGTTTTTTGGCCTGCATTTGCGCAGCAATCTGCTCCAGAATTTTTGCAGGAGAGGCTTGGTAGGGCAGTGCGTTGACGATAATGTCAGTGCCTTCCTTTTCCCATACCGCGCGCGCGCGTACGCTGCCGCTGCCTGTCTCGTAAATCTTCAACAGGTCCTGTTTGGGGGTAATGATTTCTGCGGCTGTTGGAAAATCCGGCGCCAGAATATGCTCGCACAGCTGTCCCAGTTTGGTCCGTGGGTGTTCCAGCAAACGAATGGTGGCGGCCACGACCTCGCGCAGATTGTGTGGCGGAATATCGGTGGCCATGCCGACAGCAATACCCGATGCGCCATTCAACAGCACATTGGGTAACCGTGCGGGTAATCGTTCGGGCTCTTTCAGTGTGCCGTCAAAATTGGGTACCCACTCCACTGTGCCCATCGGCAATTCCTGCAGCAGGGTTTTGGCATAGGCGGTCAAGCGTGATTCGGTATAACGCATGGCCGCGAATGATTTGGGGTCATCCGGTGAGCCGAAATTGCCTTGACCATCCACCAGTGGATAGCGATAGGAGAACGGCTGTGCCATCAACACCATGGCCTCGTAACTGGAGGCATCACCGTGAGGGTGAAACTTGCCGATGACATCACCAATGGTGCGTGCGGATTTTTTGGGTTTTGAGGTGGCTGACAACCCTAGCTCGGACATGGCATAAACAATGCGCCGCTGTACTGGTTTCAAGCCATCGCCAACATGTGGCAAAGCTCGGTCCAGCACCACATACATGGCATAGTTCAGGTAGGCACGTTCGGCGTACTCGTGAAGGGGTTCGCGTTCGTGGTCAGTAAATGTCGAGCTGATTTCTGTCATGGAGTGTGTCGGGTGATAAAAGCAATAGGGTATTGTAGTGGGTCTTTGGTTTTTTGCGAGTACCCTGTCGTAGGGTGGATTGGGTTTTGGCCGTAATCCGATAACAGCCGGTCAAAAGATATACGCAGCTGTCGGTTTACGAACCTGCGGTTCTAAACCGGTCTATTTTTGGATATGCGCTTTGCTGGCCGGTTTTCCTTGTGGATCGTAGCTTTGTTCATAAAAATCGATGTGGCCATTGCGGCTAAGCAATAAGCTGGTAGAAGAACGTGTGCCATAGCTGGGGCTGACGATTTTACTTGCGGACAACATGCGCTCCATTTCCAGGTTGATACCGGTAGCGGGCAGTTGGTCATCTGCAGCGGTTTGTTCGTTGCCCAGCAACATCTGCAAGTCGGCATGACCAAACTGACCCGATAACAGTTGCTGTAAATATGACTTGCCAGTTTGAACTTTGGGCCACGGTGTATTCAAGGTGGCATTGCTCAGGCCGTGAATACCGGGTTTGATGTCGGTAATGGATTGGCTGCGATTACTGATATGCAGTAACTGGCTATGGTCCCCAATCAGCAGGTTAAAGCCAGCATATCGCCGGCTTTTGCTGTGCAGCAGTTGAGCATAATGCTGCGCTGATTGATGACCGTTCAGATAGTCTATAACCAACTCACCACGACTCAGCTCGGATTCTGCTGGCGGAACTTCGCGGTAGTTGGTGACTGCTGCAAAGCGGCCATTGCCGGTGATGCCCATCCAGGTCCCTCCGGCCTGCAAATCCCTGCCGGCGATTAAGTCGGGTTGAATGTCCGGCCAGATATGCGCTGATTCAGTAGGCCGGTTGTGAAACTCATCGCGGTTGGCAGCGACAATCAGAGGGTAATCGGGGTGGGCTTTCCAGGCAAATAGAATCAGGCACATGGCTTTAGCTTATGACCGGGGCATGTGAGTAACTACACAACCGCCAGGTCACCTTTGGTTTCCAGCCATTTGCGGCGGTCAGCGGCACGCTTTTTCGCCAGCAGCATATCCATCAGTTTGTTGGTGGCTTTGGGGTCATCAATGGTCAATTGCACCAATCGGCGGGTATCGGGGTTAATGGTGGATTCGCGCAGTTGTGCCGGATTCATCTCGCCCAGACCTTTGAAGCGGGTTTCAGTGACTTTGCCCTTAAGCTTTTCAGCAGTAATGCGGTCCATAATGCCTTTGCGCTCTTCAGCATCGAGTGCGTAGAACACCTGCTTGCCAACGTCGATACGGTACAGCGGAGGCATGGCCACAAACGCATGTCCGGCACTGACCAGCGCCCGGAAATGCTGCATAAACAATGCTGATATCAAGGTAGCGATATGCAACCCATCTGAATCAGCATCGGCCAGAATAATGATCTTGCCATAGCGCAGGCCTTCCAGGTTGTCGCTGCCAGGATCCATACCGATGGCAACGGCCAGGTCATGAACTTCCTGCGAATTTAGCACAGCTCCGGATTCGACCTCCCAGGTATTCAGAATTTTGCCGCGCAGCGGCAGGATAGCCTGGAACTCACGGTTACGTGCCTGTTTGGCGGAGCCACCAGCAGAGTCACCTTCCACCAAAAACAATTCAGTCTGGTTGAGATCCTGACTGGTACAGTCAGCCAGCTTGCCAGGCAAAGCGGGACCGCTGGTGATTTTTTTGCGCTTGACCTGTTTGCTGGCTTTCAGGCGCTTTTGGGCATTGCTGATGGCCAGCTCGGCAATGGCTTTACCGACTTCAACATTCTGGTTTAACCATAAGCTGAAAGTGTCTTTAACTACGCCGGAAACAAAGGTGGCAATTGAGCGTGAGGTCAGGCGCTCTTTGGTTTGACCGCTGAACTGCGGGTCACCCATTTTGACGGAAAGCACAAATGACAAGCGCTCCCAGATGTCTTCCGGTGCCAGCCGTACACCGCGCGGCAGCAGACTATGGATGTCACAGAACTCTCGCATGGCCTCAATCAAACCGGTGCGCAGGCCATTGACATGCGTGCCGTGGCCGATGGTGGGAATCAGATTGACATAACTTTCCTGCATCAGCTCACCTTCAGGCAGCCATACGATGGCCCAGTCAGCTTGCTCATCATCACCTTCCAGCGCGCCGACAAAAGGTTTTTCCGGCAGATATTCCAGACCTGCAACACCTGACTTGAGGTAATCGGTCAGCCCATCTTCAAAATACCAGCTGATGGGCTCATTACCTGGCGAGCGTAACGTGACGGTCAGACCAGGGCAGAGTACCGCCTTGGCTTTAAGGTTGTGCTGCAGTTGTTTGAGTGAAACCCTGGCAGAGTCGAAATATTTTTTATTGGGCCAAAACTGGATACGGGTACCGGTATTGCGCTGACCGACTGTGCCAATCACCTCCAGCTCGCTGGTTTTTTCACCATCGGCAAAGGTCATTTGATGCTCTTTGCCATCGCGTTTGATTACGACCTGCAGTTTTTCTGACAAAGCATTGACCACGGAGACACCGACGCCATGCAGACCGCCAGAGAACTGATAGTTTTTATTGGAAAACTTACCACCGGCATGTAAGCGCGCCAATATCAATTCCACACCGGGCAATTGATGCTCCGGGTGCTGATCAACCGGCATCCCGCGGCCATCATCGGTGACTTCGATTGAGCCATCCTTGTGCAGAATGACTTCAATGTTTTTGGCGTAGCCGGCCAGCGCTTCATCCACGCTATTATCAACAACCTCCTGCACCAGGTGGTTGGGACGGGTGGTATCGGTGTACATACCGGGTCGGCGGCGTACCGGTTCCAGGCCGGTTAAGACTTCGATATCAGATGATTGATAGGATTTGGTCACAGGGATGAGCTTGTTTGTCATTAAAACGCTAGTGTAACGATTCTTTGATGATGATGAGAACTGAGTTTGGGTTAAGCCTTGGTTTCAGGCTGCAAGATCAATCATCGAGACGTTAAAAAAACCTAATCACCTCAAAAAGATAAAGCTGCAATAAAGCATCAGGCATTAATCACCACAACCGGGACTATACTTTGGTCTAGGTTAAAAATGCTCTAAACCCATCAGCACTCACTGCCTACAATTGTAGATGTTTCTTAAATTGACAGAACTGAGGGATGACGGTACTGGTTTGAAATAAAACGGTTAAGCAGACTTTGAAAACTGCCTGTTTTTTTGATGGGCTGTTGTTTTGCTACTGGTTGTGTCGCCTTAGTAGAAGTGAAGAATTGATTCTCTGCATGGCGGGCATGACAAAGATGATGCCGGGTTTTTAAATTTATAGCATTGTAACTTCAGTTCTTTGGTCAATAGCAGGTGATTTATTCGTTCTTTAACACTCACTGTAAAGAGAGAAAATTATGAAAATAACGTATCGGGTTTTATTGGGTATTGGTTTGTTGCTCACTTCATTGTCGGCATCAGCTGACGAACTGGTTAATTGTTTGGTGGCTAATGATGCTGAGGACTCAGGGGATAATTTGAGTCGCGGTTTTTACATTGATTTCTATCCAGGCTTTACTTTGGATCAGGTGTATGTGTTTTTTGATTCAAGCGCAGCAGGTGAGGGGGTTTATCAGTTAACGGCACGCGGTAACACCTTTGATGGTGAGGTGATCGGTGTGGCTGAGACGAGTTATACCTTTTCGGGTAACAGTGTTTCGGTACCGGTGGTATTTGATTTCAACCGGGCACCAGTCAGCAATGGGCAACGCGTGACTTTTTCGTTTGATCAGTTAGCTGGTCCAGCCACATTCTTTGGTATTCAAGTGGCCAGTAGCGGTGAAGGTGATGGTACCTGTCCTTTGATAGAAACGGTGGATACTGCACCACCTTTGTCTATGGACAGAAGCAACAGGAATGGCGTTTATGCAATTATTACAGGGGCTTCAGCACCACTGACAGCATCATCGGCCTTATTGGAGAACCCGGGTGACGGTGGTGATGTGAGTGGTATCGCGACGATTTCCGGTTGGGTATGCGATGCGACAAGAGTGGAAGTGGAAATTGATGGAACGATTATGGCTGAAACCGCTTATGGAACACCGCGTGGTGACACCATTGGAGAATGTGGTGATGCTGATAACGGGTTTGGCCTGTTAGTGAACTGGGGAATTTTTGGTGATGGTTTACATACCATTCGATTACTCGCTGACGGCATCGAAGTAGACAGCGCAACTTTTAATGTTACTACGCTGGGTGGTGCCTTTATCCCGGGATTAAGCGGCCAATATGTTTTGCCCGGCTTCCCGGAAGCAGGTCAGCAAATAACGATTGATTGGGTGCAATCGCAGCAGGGGTTTGTGATTACTGATTTCCAGCCATAAATAGTTGGTGATTTAACCCTCGGAGCAGAATAGATACTATCTATTCTGCTTCGAATTCCAAACGTCAGTTTGCCAACTAGATAAAATTGGTATCTGATGTTGTGCTTAATTAAAGCGCTCATCTGCTGTATGCAGGCGGACCAGAATCAGCTCCACATCTGGCTGTTTGTGATTCGGCTGAACGATGCAAGCTGATTGAAGTTAGGCAGATTGACGTATTCCATTGGTTTGCAGCAGTGCAAATAAAAACACCACGATAGCAATAGCGCCAATTAATAACACACCCAGCGTGTTGAAGTTTTGATACCGAGTAACTAGCAGCACGGCCGATAACAGTACCCAAAGGGCATCACCGATGACAATTGCCCAAGCTTCCAGTGTGGTGACTCGCTGGCGGCTACAGATCAATACCAGCCAACCGGCAAACACCAGTAAGCCTATACCGATGCTCCTGATTTGCTCCGCTATACCATTACCCAGCCAGCCTACAATGGTATCTGCAAAAAGACTCATCAATAACCCACAAGCGCTACTGAAAACAGCATTGGCTAGTAATGCATTGAACAATAAAGGCGATTGAGCGCTGGTAACCGTGGTCATTGTCATACTCCTGTTTTTACTTTAAAAACATATAGTATCTGTTTTTGGTTTAAAATCATATAGCACTTCTGGCATTTCTAATATTTAAACGAGAAAAAAATCAATGAGTAAAAGGAGTTATCAGCAAAATTGTGCGTTGGCTATCGCATTGGATTTGATCGGTGACCGCTGGACTTTATTGATTGTCCGTGAGTTGCTGATTATGCCGCGTCAGTTCACTCAGTTGCTGCGCAACCTGCCAGGTATAGGCACCAATTTATTAACGGATCGTCTTGCCCAATTAGTGGCTGATGGAATCGTGTTTCGCATAGCTGATGGTGGTCATCCTATCTATCAGTTATCGCCCAAGGGACATCAATTGGAAAGCACGGTATATGAGCTGATTCAGTGGGGGATGTCGTTTAATGAGCGTCGTAATGAACAGCAACATCATGTGGCTGAATGGAACCTGTTACCCCTGCGCACTGTATTTCGGCCTGAGATAGGGAAGACCTGGCGCGGTAGTTATTTGTTTGCGATGGGTGCTTCGAAACTTAGGGTAAAAAACCAGGACGGTCAGTTGGTGCTGGCCAAACAAGATAGTCAAACTGTGGCTGAAATACATTTGTCTTTAGACACAGCGGTAGGCGTTTTTAACGGAAAAGTCGATTGGCCCAAAGCATTGATTGACGGTCGTATAGTCAGCCAAGGTGAAGCATTGGATGTTGAATTGTTTTTTACAGCTTTCGGTTTTTCGAAAGAGGTTTGAATAGAACGGTTCGGATAAAAGCTTAATAATGCCCAGCAACAAGCTGAGCGATTAAAATGGCGTGGCCGATAATTGGCTTTTAAGCTGAGCGGCAGGCTTAAAGACTTCGGGTGCACCAACCAGCTGAAGATAGGTATTGGTGCCATGTTGCAGGCCCGCTTCGTCATACCAGGATGTATTGATCAGCAAGGTACCGGTCAGAGCAACACCCTGACCGGGCTGAACATAGATATCTCCCAGACCGGAAAGGATCTCTTGTACCCCTGCCACCAACCCGGACAGCAATAGGGGCAAACGTGGGCCGCCGTTAAATGAATTGGCTATCCAGTTTAAATCCTGCCAGGAGTGTGGAACCACATCCAGAGTATTGTGATAACGACTTTGGCCTAAAAGAAAATCGTTATTTAACCAATTGGCAAAGGCCTGGTTGCCTGCGGTTGGGCCAGCGAAAGTAACCGGCCAGAAATCCAGTATTTTTTTACCAGGGTTAAACTGTTGATGCAGATACGGTGCCAGTACCGAGGCCAGTGCGCCGCCCAGGCTATGACCGATAACGGGTATTAACCATTTGAAAGGTTGCTGGGTACGCAGAAAATCAACCAATGTACTGCCGTCACTGGCCCGCAGGCTTAACAGACTTTTTAAACCCGTATGGCTGCCGTTGGCAATTTGAGTGCCGGGTGGGGCACCGCCATAAGGCCAGTCAATGGGGGAGAATACGGGCAGGTCCTGTTCAAACCAATCAACCCAAAAATCCTCTTTATAAACGGTTGTGGCAGAACCGCGTATGGCGATAGCCAGTTGCTGGCTGTGCTTATCTTTGACCACCATCACCTGGTTGCCAGCATCCGAGGCCAGCCATTTTAGTTCCCATTGGCCTTTAGTGGCCAGCTTGGTGTCCTTCAGAAAGGCATTGATTTGGTCAGGTGTGCCATATGAAATGGTGGCCAATGTCATACCAACCTGTGCAACCGGATTGTCGCTCGTGGCTGGTGCATCAGTGGTTTGAAAAATAGCGCTCATAATGTAATGTACTCTTGGTTTTTTTTATTATTTTTAATGATTATTTGATTGACTCAATGACTCAGCTGTTACAGCGGTAATCTTCGCTGTTAACCCGACCGGTTTTGGAAACCGCCAATCGATGACCCATGGTGATTTTATTGTCGACACAAAGCAATAAACTGCCAACACTCTCACCACTGTTTCCATCAGGAGCAAAACTGAAATGATTGCGCAGCTCACTGCTTATGCTGATGTTTTTACCCGGATAACCTGTTCTTAGTATGCGCTCTGATACGTTGCGCTGCTGGTCTGCGTTGGTGTCTTGAAAGACTATCCAGCTTTCACTCCAGGTGCTTTTGCCATTACAGGTTTGCTGGTTGCTGCTGGGGCAGATAACGACATGCCGGTAATTGCTGATAGCGGTATTGCGAGCAAAGTTTAAATCGTTCAATAGATCATGGCGGGTATCCATGACCTTGTTACGATCCATCATTCGATCAACACCAGGCAGGGCGCTGACAGATAAGATGGTGACCAAGGCGATAGCAATCATCAGCTCTACATGGCTCATACCATTTTGATAGCTGAAACACTTCAATATACTCAATTTTTTCTGCGACATGTTGTTACCCTGTAGTCAGGTTGATTTGACACGCTACTACGATCGCACGACCGCTACAGGGTAACCTTCCGAAAACCTTCTGATTGCGGTGTGCGTTTATTTGTTATTGTTTTTCAATGGTTTAGGTGTCGTGATGAATAACTTTTGGGCCCATGTTTTCAGTTCATAAAGTCGTTGGTGGTTGCTTTTTGAATACTTTACTGGTGTGGTTTTTGATTAGTATTTATAAAACGGCTTGATTCAAAAATTGAGAAAATGAAGCGTTAACGGCAATTATGAGTCTGAGCGTAGCATCAATATAGAAAGGGCAAAGGTAAGTGTGGAATAAGGCCGGATGACAAAAGCCGGGTACAATGGGTTATGCAGCTTAGGTTATCTAAGTGATTGTTAAGATCGAAAATCGCCGATGCAGCGGTTCAGTTTATCAATGAAGGCTGTGCGGCTCATCAGTTGGGCACCAAGGCTTTCTAAGTGGGGGTTCATCATTTGTGCATCAATTAATTGCACACCGTTTTTTTGCAGAATATGACTAAGATTCAATAAGGCTATTTTGCTGCCATCAGTTTGTGCAGAAAACATGGACTCAGCAAAAAATACCTGATCGATCGCGACACCATAAATGCCACCGGCCAGCTCTCCATGCATATTCCAGACCTCCAGACTGTGTGCGTAACCCAGCCGGTGCAGATTGGCATAGGCAATCTGCATTGGCCCATGCAGCCAGGTATCCGGTTCATTGTCGCGTGGTGCCGCGCAGGCCCGAGTGACTTGTTCAAAAGCCTGATTCATGGTGATGTTAAATTCAGTGTTGCGAAGCTTGCGGGCAAGTCGTCGTGAGCAATGCACCTGCCCGGGGATAAAAACAGCGCGGGGATTCGGTGACCACCAGAGTATGGGGTCTTCCACACCAAACCAGGGGAAGATGCCGCGGCGATAGGCATGCAGCAACCGCTCAGGGCTCAAATCACCGCCGGCTGCCAGTAGCCCATTGGGTTCTTCGAGTGCTTCGGCAACATCAGGAAAACTATTAGGTAGTGTGTTGTCGAGATTTGCGATCATTGTTTGAATTTTAGCGAATAAACGGTTTGCTGATGCGGTTGATTTTATGCATGATGTTTCATATTTATTTTATGCTTCATTCAGTCATATGTCTCATCGAAAAGTGCTTGTTAGTGTTGCTGCGTGCTTGTTTTGTTTGGCATGCCCGGTTTCCGCTGCCGAGTGGTTGGTGCTATCAAACTTTAATTTAATCGATGGCACAGGTGCCGATGCTCGTGCAGTCAATAGTCTGATCATTCACAACGGTGTGATTGCAGCATTAGATGATGACAGTCAATTAAACCCTCAACCGATGGATGTGGTGACACGAATTGATCTGGATAGCCGATGGGTGATACCAGGTCTGATTGACACGCATGTTCATGTGGCGCGCTTTCCGGATGCGCTTAAGCAAGCCGAAATTATCCTTAAACAGGCTGTACAAGGTGGGGTGACCAGTGTGCGTGACCTGGGAGGAAACGCGCGAGCATTGGCTGAAATCAATCGTGCGCTGAGTAACCGTGAATGGATTGGCCCAACGCTGGTATTTGCCGGTATGTATGGTGGACCGACGTTATTTGCTGATGACCGGATTGGTCATTTTGCACCTGGTTATGCACCGGGTCACGCACCATGGGCGCAAGCCATTACCCGTGCAACTGACTTGCCGTTAACGATTGCCGCTATACGTGGTGCCGGCGTTAATGGTATTAAGTTATATGGCAATGTGGATGCGTCACTATCAAGCAGCGTTATTCGGGAGGCCCATCATCAGCGTCTTCCGGTCTGGGCGCATGCCACAGTATTTCCGGCAGGCCCTGGAGATTTGGTTGACGCCGGTGTTAATTCACTATCGCATGCAGCCTACCTGGTGTGGGAGGCCGCCGATGAAATTCCGCACGATTATTCAGCACGTACAGCAGGAGCATGGGCGAAGACACCTGCCAATCACCCGGCGTTAATTGCACTGTTCAAAAAAATGGCTGAGCAGGGCGTGTTTCTGGATGCCACACTGTATGTCTATCAAGCCCTGCATAAGGTTATCCCACCTGAGCAGGCAGGATGGGCAGTAGAAGCTTCTCGTTGGGGAGCAGAAGTTACCCGTGTTGCCTATCAGCACGGTGTCAAAATAACCGCAGGAACCGATTGGTTTGAGCCTGACCCGGGTGAATTGCCGCACACTCACCAGGAGCTGGTATTGCTGGTTGAGGCTGGGTTATCTCCCATGGATGCGATTATTGCAGGCACCAGAAATGGGGCTGAATCACTGGGTGTGTTAGATGAGCGCGGAACCATAGAAACCGGTAAAGCCGCCGATATACTGATTCTGAAAGAAAGCCCGTTAACTGATATTCGTAATACAACAAAAATACAGCAAGTCATAAAAGGTGGCGTTTTGGTGGGCTCGCAGCGGTAGGCCATGATTGTCGATAATGTCGTGATTGCTGCGGGCGGGTAATTTAAGGGACTGTTTGTTATTCTGCAATTTTTATCGATAGCAATAAAGGTTTTAAATGCAAATCAGTAATACGGGTAAAGCTATTCAGGTGATTATATTGTCAGCGCTGCTGGCGCTGTTAACCGGTTGTGTCGTGGGGCAGAAAATCGATACCGCTTATCAGGCTTCTGCGCCAAGCGGCGTAGTCCAGACCAATACTGCCGCAGTAGAAGTCAATGAGCACCGCGCTTATGTGTTGGATGGGGATAAGGACCCGGCATTTATTGGCAAGTTTCGGGCAGGTTTTGGGAATCCATGGGATGTTAAAACCGAAGGTGAAATACCATTGGCAGAGCTTCTCAAACAGGATATTGGCTCAGAGTTAAACAGCCGCGGCTTTGATTTGAAAAGTGATTCTGAAGCAGACAGACGGCTGCGTGTTGCTATCAATGACTGGAACTTTGATGCCTACAGCAATGGGGTGTTTACCTATAACCTGGTTGTTGACGTGTTTGACGGTGACAGCATCACGCTGACCACGGAAACTTTTGCAGGTAGAAAAGTGGTTGAAGGTTCATTCTGGAGTGGTGCCAAAGCGGCCTTTGAACGCGAAATGCCTAAACTTTACGCCGAAATTATCCAAACCATTCTGGCCGAAAATGGCAAAGTTGTGGATGCCTTGGTAAAGCCGTTGCCAAGAGCAAACCGAAATTAGCTTATTGGCAACGCGTGAACAGGTCAGTCGCTTTTAAATTGGCTCAGCCACTCAATGACGGCAGCTCTGGTTGAGTTCATATCATGTTCTGTGCGTTCGTCGACCAGCATCGACGATCCATGCACGCCATTTTTAACCACCCGAAAATCAACGCCGGCTGCTGTAAAAATATCCCGTTGTTCGATGGATGACTGACGCTGCATTTCGGATTCTGGCCTCAAGGCCAGAACGGGTGCGGTGATTTGATCCAGCCATTGGCGGGCGCGGCATTTTTCCAGTGGCCCACCCGATGCAGGTGAGAAGGCCAATACCCCTGCAATCTGATCGGGTTTTTTGGCGGCCAGTTGAAACACCAAAGCTGCAGAGTAGGAGCTGCCCCAGATAATGGCTGTTTCCGCCATGTCGGTTGTTATGACGTACTCAAGTGCAGCTTGAAGGTCGACATAGGCATCACAAAAACCTGTGGCCGTATCTTCAGGTAAGTGCTTAACTGTGCGGTTGGTGTGGCCGTACAGGTCACCGCCAGAGCGTTGATCCCATGCGATGACACGAAACCCATTGTTATTTAGCCAGGGTATGATGCTGGCGTATTCACCCCGGCCATTGGAGCCGGCCTGGTGAAACAGCAAGACCAATGGTGCGCTGTTGTCCAGATCGCCAAAATAGGCATCGGCATAGATTTGTACACCATCGGAGGTGGCAGTAACAATGTTTTGAGCAGGGTCAGCGTGGACAGGACAAAGACCCAGGTAGGCCAATATTAAAACGAGCAGAGTCGGTAACTTAAACATGGTTATTCACTGTGTTGCTATTGTGCTTATGACATAACATTGTTGAATTTAGTTTTGTTTGTGCAGGGTTAATATTCTATCCAGATGATTGGCAAATGCCATGCGATCACTGTGACTTAATGGTGGAGGACCGCCAGTATCAATACCACTGGATCGCATGGTGTCCATAAAGTCACGCATATTCAGCCGGGCACGAATATTCTCTTGCGTATAACGTTCACCGCGCGGCGTCAACACCAGGCCATCTTTTTCAATCACTTCGGCTGCCAATGGGATATCACCGGTAATGACCAGATCACCAGCTTTGATACGCTTGACGATTTCGTTATCGGCGACATCAAACCCTGGCTCGACCTGCAACATTCTGACCCAGTCAGATGAAGGTACACGAATCGGTTGGTTTGCAACCAGTATGACTTGGGTTTTAGTGCGAGCAGCGGCACGAAACAGGATGTCTTTAATCACTACCGGGCAGGCATCGGCATCCACCCATATTTTCATTGCTTGAAAGGACTGTGCTGTTGAATATGCTGATAATTTTCGCGATCCATTAATTGCTCTTCGTCTGCTATTTCTTTCAGAGTAACTCTCAAGCAGGGGTCATTGATCCAATGTGCGGTATACACAGTTTCAGGTAAAAAGCCTCGGTTTAGTTTATGCCCACCGCCAGCGCCAGGTTCAAAAACCTGTAGACCGTGTTCAATGCAAAACTCGATACCCTGATAGAAACAGGTTTCAAAGTGTAGGCAATCGATGGTTTGCAGGCTGCCCCAGTAACGACCATAAAGGCGGGTGTCTGATTGTAAGAACAGTGCGCAGGCAATATCAGTATCGGCGTGTTTAGCGATGCAAAATTGAATGGCAGAGCCCAGGTTGCGGCAAATATCCTGCCAAAAATTTTCCGTGAGTGCTGGATAGTTACCGTACTCACAAAACGTTTTTTGATAACAGCTATGTGCGATATGGATATCGCTGTCGGTGGCATCGCTGCCGGACACCCAACGATGAGTAATGCCTTGTTGCTGCACTTTGCGTCGTTCACGCAAGGTTTCTTTGCGGCGTTTGCGTGTTAATGCCTGGCAGAAATCAGCAAAGCTTTGATAGTGATTGTTATGCCAATGCAATTGCGTAATGGGGTTGATAATAAACCCAGCCTGTTGCAGCAAACGGGCTTCGTGTTGTTGACAATAATTGACTTGTAGACAACTTAGCTGCTGCTGTTGTGTGATTTGGATTAACCCGTTAATCAATGCCTGTTTAAAGGTGCTGGAATTGTTCTGTGTGTGCAGCCTGTCACCGCTGACCGGTGAATAGGGCACTTCGATGACCCACTTTGGATACCACTCGATTCCCTGCATCTGTGCAAGCCTGGCCCAGTTCCAGTCATAGACAAAATCGCCAAAGCTATGGCTGGTCAGATAGCCGATACAGGCCGCGACCAATTCATCAGCCTGATAAATTGCTAAATGCTGTGGCTGCCAGCCCAATTGGTTATCAACGGCACCATGCTGTTCCAGTGCATGTAAAAATCCGTAACTGGTGAATGGGTGATTGCTGGTATGCAGTTGTGACCATTGCTGTGACGTACACAAGCGCTGAATAGAAGCGGCGGTTCTAGCGGTTAGTGCGGTTCGAGTGTCGATGGGAATAACTTAATGTTTGAGCCAGATAAGGGATTGTAGCGTGACTCTGTGATGGGTTCTCACAGGAGACCATGAGAACCCATAAGCATTATGGCGGCTGTCAAAATTCAGCCCCGCTGATTTGTAAGTCTAGTCTTGTTCTTCCAGGTAGCGTTCGGCATCCAGTGCGGCCATACAACCAAACCCGGCAGAGGTGACGGCCTGTCGGTAAACATGATCAGCCACATCACCAGCGGCGAACACACCGGGAATGCTGGTCTGTGTGGCAAAGCCGTTGGTGCCGCTTTTGATGTGCAGATAGCCATCGGTCATGGCCAGTTTTTCCTGGAAAATTTCGGTATTGGGGTTGTGTCCAATAGCGATAAAGACGCCATGGGTATTGAATTCGCTGATTTCATCGGTGAGTGTGCTTTTAACCTTTACACCGGTAACACCGCTGTCATCGCCAAGCACTTCTTCCAGGGTATGATTCCACAGCAGCTCGACATTGCCGTTTTTGGCTTTCTCGAACAAACGGTCCTGCATGATCTTTTCGGCACGCAGCTCATCACGGCGGTGGATCAGCGTGACTTTGCTGGCGATATTGGACAGGTATAGGGTTTCTTCAACTGCGGTATTGCCACCACCAACGACCACCACTTCCTGATCCCGATAAAAGAAGCCATCACAGGTCGCGCAGGCCGATACACCTTTGCCCATGAATGCCTGCTCAGACTCCAGCCCCAGATATTTGGCACTGGCGCCGGTGGCGATAATCACAGCATCGGCAGTGTATTCACCGCTGTCGCCTTTCATGCGGTAGGGCTTTTCGGAAAAATCGACTTCATTGATATGATCAAAAATCATTTCGGTATCAAAGCGCTCGGAGTGTTCCAGCATGCGCTGCATCAAGTCTGGGCCCTGCAGGCCTTCCACATCACCCGGCCAGTTATCGACATCGGTGGTTGTGGTTAGCTGGCCGCCTTGTTGAATACCAGTAATAACCGCTGGCTTTAGATTGGCGCGTGCGGCATAGATGGCGGCAGTGTACCCAGCCGGGCCCGAGCCAAGGATCAATAGCCGAAAATGGCGTGCATCTGTCATGTATACTGCTCCGTTGTCCTGTGGTGCGTTTAAGGTTTGCGTCACTGATTAGCGGCGATTTGCAACCGCACATTATGACGATCAATTTTGGGCTTGTCAGTGACGATTTCAAAAGCGGGGCAATAACCGTTAGTCATAAAGCTATAAAAATTGCAAAATAATAGTAAAATCTTGTAGATACAAAGAGTATTTGAAGTAAAATCCGCGTATGAGTAAACGCCAGACATCTAACCAGAGTCCCACACCTTCGGTGCTGATGCTGCGTGCCAGAGAGAGTCTGTTCGTGCTTTGCAGCCTATTGGCGATCTATCTGCTGGTGTGTTTGTTCAGCTTTGATCAAAGTGATCCGGGTTGGACACACAGCAGAGAAGTGGCTGATCTGAAGAACCTTGGCGGTAGCACGGGTGCGTGGTTATCCGATGTGCTGTTATCGGTATTTGGCGTGCTGGCCTATTTATTTCCATTGCTATTGCTGTATGTTGGTGTACGGCAAATTCGCCAGAAACCAGTGACCGAACATGACAGTTACTGGATGCTGGTCATTTATTTTGGTGGTTTCTTGCTGGCGTTGGCGGCTGGTTGCGGGCTGGGGCATTTGAATATGCAAAGCGCCGGGCCATGGTTACCGGCTGGCATTGGTGGTGGGGGCATTTTTGGGCAAATGGTGGTGTCGCCGCTGGTTTCCGGTTTGGGTTTGCTGGGCACAACGTTGCTGTTGCTGGCTTTCTTTCTGACCGGGTTAACATTTTTCACTGGCGTTTCCTGGCTGACTGTGATGGATAAGGTGGGGTACTGGGTACTGCGCGGCTGGGACAATTTGTTTATTGGAATTAGCCGTATTCGTGATTGGTGGGCAGGCCGTCGCGCCAAAGCCGAGCGCGTGGTGGTGCGCAAGGAAGATACTGTTAAACGCGCCCGGCGCAAAGTCAAACAACCACGTATTGAGCCGAGGGTGGAACCAGAAGCCGCCAAACCCAAGAAGGTTAAACAACAGGCACTGTTTAAACAGATGAATGTCGGCGAACTGCCATCAGTGGAGTTGCTGGATCAGGCGCCGGTACAAAGCACGGGCTACAGCGAAGCCGAATTACAGGCCATGTCACGGCAGGTAGAGTTAAAGCTGGCAGATTTTGGTGTTGAAGTGGAGGTGGTTGAGGTACATCCCGGACCGGTCATAACCCGTTTTGAAATGTTGCCAGCACCTGGCGTGAAAGGCGCACAAATCAGTAACCTGGCCAAGGATCTGGCTCGTGGTTTGAGTGTCATCTCTGTTCGAGTGGTGGATGTGATTCCGGGTAAATCTGTCATTGGTTTGGAGATCCCCAACCAGAACCGTGAGATTGTATATCTGCGCGATGTGGTGGATTCAGAGGCGTATCAAAAATCCAGCTCGCCAGTCACTCTGGGGCTGGGCAAAAGCATTTCTGGTCGCCCGGTGGTTGCCGATGTTGCCAAAATGCCTCACCTGCTGGTTGCCGGTACCACTGGTTCGGGCAAGTCAGTTGCCATTAATGCGATGATCCTGAGCTTGGTCTATAAGGCCACACCGGACCAAGTGCGTTTGATTATGGTCGACCCCAAAATGCTGGAGTTGTCTGTTTATGAAGGCATCCCGCATTTGCTGGCACCGGTGGTGACGGATATGAAGCAGGCGGCCAATGCACTGCGCTGGTGTGTGGTTGAGATGGAACGGCGTTACCGTTTGATGGCGGCACTGGGTGTTCGTAACCTGGCTGGCTTGAACAAAAAACTCAATGATGCCCGTAAGAAAGGCAAACCCATTACTGACCCATTGTTCCAACCGACCGACCCCAATGATGAGCCACCGGTACTGGAGCATCTACCGTTTATTGTTGTTATTGTCGATGAATTTGCTGACATGATGATGGTGGTTGGTAAAAAAGTGGAAGAATTGATTGCCCGGCTGGCGCAAAAAGCCCGTGCCTCCGGTATTCATCTGATTCTGGCCACTCAGCGACCTTCAGTGGATGTGATTACCGGGCTGATTAAAGCCAATATTCCCAGTCGTATTGCGTTTCAGGTGTCATCTAAGATTGATTCTCGCACCATTTTGGATCAGGGTGGGGCGGAACAGTTGCTTGGCCATGGCGATATGTTGTACCTGCCACCAGGTACCGGCTTGCCGGAACGTGTCCATGGCGCTTTTGTGGACGATCATGAAGTTCACGCAGTGGCAGAGTCTTTGCGCAGTCAGGCGGAACCAGATTACCTTGATGAGGTTCTTAATGACACCCAGTATACCGGTGATGGCCAGGTGATAGGTGCAACCGGCCTGCCAGAAGCCGCTGGTGGTGAGCAGGACGAGTTGTACGACAAAGCCGTGTATATCGTTACAGAAAGCCGCCGGGCGTCAATTTCCAGCGTCCAGCGGCAATTGCGGATTGGCTATAATCGCGCTGCCCGCATTATTGAAGAGATGGAAGCTGCTGGCATTGTCAGCCCGCCTGAACATAATGGGATGCGGGAAGTGTTGGCGCCACCACCACCCAAAGATTAGATCATCAGCCCAATTAATACTGGATTAAGCTTGGTCTAATAAAATAGGCCTGACTAATATCGGGCTATTAACCCAGGAATCGTTGATATATGCACAAATTATTGATTGGCAAAGTAATGCTTGCGTTTGCTGTGATGTTGAGCGTTAATTTATCAGCACAAGATAGCGATACAGAGTTGGCTGGTGACAACCGTGTGCAGGCGGAGTCTGTGCAGGCACCGGCTTTGGGTAATGCATTAAATCAATTGCAGTCCTTCACCGAGGGTCTGGACAGTTTTAGTGCAGATTTTACCCAAAGTGCTTATGATCCACAGGGCAGGCTGGAAGAAACCAGCAGCGGTATTTTACGCCTTAGTAAGCCCAACTTGTTGCACTGGAAATACACTGAACCATTCCCTCAGTTGATTGTTGCGGATGGTCAAAGGGTGTGGTCATACGATATTGAACTGGAGCAGATTACTGTGCGCGAACAGTCTGATGCTCAGGCGCAATCACCATTAACACTGCTAACCGATCCAGAAAAACTCTATAAAAGCTTTACCTTACGCAATCTGGGGGTAGAAAGTGGACTGTCATGGTTGGAAATGTTGCCGCGTGACGATGCTGCCAACGAATCGGGTATCAGCAGCAATGACTTTGCACGAATTCTGATTGGAATGCAGAGTGGGCAGCTAAGGGTGATGGCCCTGGAAGACACATTGGGGCAGAGCACACGAATCGAGTTTATCGATGGTGTGCGAAATATTGCAGTTGAACCGCAATGGTTTAGCTTTGTGCCACCTGATGGAGTGGATATATTAGAAGGTTAATTAAATGGTGATTAAGCCTTGTTTAGAAACAGACTGAATGTGTAACGTTATCTGCCGGTGCTGAACACACCCAGATCACCAGTCAGCTCCGTGATTTTAAGCTGATCGTTAATAACCTTTACGATAACCTGAGATTCAGACTCTGCTGTTCTGGCCCGTCGATTTACAACGACTGATTCGGTAATGTCTGCCTTAATGATTGCCTGAGCATCGATAATTTTTATCTCAGTATTTGATCGGTTGTATTGATAGTCTTGCATTAAAGGCAGGGCTTTTCTCATTTCCTTTAGGTATCTTTGTTTGGAATAGGGCAATTGCTGCTGACGCCCTTGAAAAACAAACGTGACAATAAATTTTGCATCATCACTTATCAGGTTTTCATAAGCATCAATATCAAGATTGGCTATAGCAGTATCAACTTCAGCCAAAAAGTTTTGAATGTTGGCTTCATTGAGTTCAATGGCTGAGATATTGCCGCAGGTCAACAACCCAAGCGCCAGAAATACGGTTTTAAAACGGTTTGACATTGATACTGTGCTCTATTTTTAGGTTTATCGAGACCGGGCAGCCTTGCCAAGATTCGGTGATTTAGTCTGTGCTGTCGACATGGTCAATGTCTACTCGATTCCCTTTGAGATGGGTGCTGACACCAGGCACATTCGGCGATATTAACACAGTGATGTGAACAGTTAAGGCTGTGCTGATCACGCAGCTATGACAATGCTTAAACAGGGGGTGGGGTGTGGGTCCGGAAACCAGTACAATAGCCGATTAGCCGAAACTATGAATCAATCATGCTGGACCCCGTACTGCTCCGTAAAGATCTAAATATCGTCACTGCTGCTTTAAAGCGTCGTGGCTATGAGCTGGATGTTGATCGCTGGCAATCCCTGGATGATCAGCGTAAACAACTTCAGAAAACCACAGAAGAGTTGCAAAACCAACGCAATACCAGTGCCAAATCCATTGGCCAGGCCAAGGCCAAAGGTGAAGATATTCAACCGCTACTGGACCAGGTAGCCAGCCTGGGGGATGAGTTAAAGCAAGCAGAACAACAGCTATCAGCAGTGCTGGAACAGTTGCGTGAGCTGCAGCTGGATATGCCGAATATGCCTGCCGATGATGTGCCCGATGGCGCAGATGAATCTGATAATGTTGAAGTATACCGTTGGGGTGAGCCGCGCGAGTTTGATTTTGAACCCAAAGACCATGTAGCGATTGCCGAAGCCAACGGCTGGCTGGATACTGATGCTGCCGCTAACTTATCTGGTGCACGTTTTGCAGTACTTAAAGGCCCATTGGCGACGCTGCAGCGCAAGCTGGCTCAGTTAATGCTGGAAACGCACATTGAAGAGCATGGTTACACAGAGACCTACACACCGTACCTGGTGAAGGCCGAAGCGATGCTGGGCACCGGACAATTGCCCAAGTTCGCGGATGATGCGTTTATTACCGAGGATGATCCACCACGCTATTTGATCCCTACCGCTGAAGTCTCATTGACCAATCTGGTGTCCGGTCAGATTCTGGATGTGGTTGATTTGCCTTTGAAAATGGTGGCGCATACGCCATGTTTTCGCCGGGAAGCAGGTGCCTATGGCAAAGATACGCGAGGCCTGATTCGCCAACATCAGTTTGACAAGGTTGAGCTGGTGCAGATTACCACTCCCCATCATGCGAACGAGGCCCATGAAAACCTGACCCAGCATGCCGAGGCGATACTGAAAAAGCTCAAGCTGCCATATCGCAAGGTCGTTTTGTGTACAGGAGATATGGGGTTTTCTGTACGCAAAACCTATGACCTGGAAGTGTGGTTGCCCGGTCAGAATGCATATCGCGAGATCAGTTCCTGTTCGCAGTGCGGTGATTTTCAGGCGCGTCGGATGCAGGCCCGCTACCGTAACCCGGAAACCAACAAACCCGAATTGGTGCATACTTTGAATGGCTCCGGCCTGGCCGTTGGGCGGGCATTGATTGCTGTATTGGAAAATTACCAGCAAGCCGACGGATCATTTGAGATGCCGGAGTGTTTGCGAGATTTGTAAGTCACAGCATACGCTGTTTTTCAAACGTCCAGATATGTCGGTCTAATGCGAATCATTGGGCTAACAATGGCTGATGTATACTTATTGGATAATTATTAAGTTGCATTAGGAGGTCGTTATGTCTGTTTCCGTGTTTGAATTATGGTTGGCGATTTTATTGGCTGGGCTGTTTTGCTGGATTGCCAGTGCAATAATCCACATGGTCATCAAGTACCACAATGCAGACTATAAGCAATTACCCAATGAAGCAGAGGTGGCGGCTGCATTGGGTGCAAAATCACCTTCACCTTCGCTCTATACCTTGCCTCATTGTTCTGACATGAAAGCAATGGGTGAGGAAGCTATGCAAAAGAAATTCAATGACGGGCCAGTGGCAATGATCTCCGTGATGCCCAATGGTATGCCACCCATGGGTAGGTTGCTGGCACAACAAATTCTGTTTTTTATTCTTGGGTCATTTTTGATCGGTTATTTGGCCACTGTCTCAATGGCTGCCAGCAGTGACTATATGGTGGTGTTCAGGCATGTCTTTATTGCCTCGTTCCTGACTTATGGCTGGGCACAGGTTCCTTACAGTATCTGGATGGGGCAACCCTGGTCAAACTGTATTCGGTATATGGTTGATGCACTGATTTATGCAGGTGTGACAGCAGGAACATTTGCCTGGCTATGGCCTGATTTGGGTTAGTGGTTTTTTAAGATAGTGCCTGTTGAACCTTCAATAGGCCTATAGCGGGAATGGTTTTTATTCTTTGCCGATTGAAAGATTGATGCTAACAAAAGACCAGCTCACCCGGTTGTGCAGCGCCCGTGACCAGCTGCGAAATATCAGTGACGCGGGGGTATCTATTGATAAAGTAGCGAAATCGGTTGCAATGTCACGCTTTCATTTCGTCCGGCAATTTAAAGCCGTTTTCGGCGAAACGCCTGTCCAGTTCCGCACCAGAGTGCGTCTTGATCAGGCAAAACATTTGCTCACCCATAGCAATGATTCAATTACAGACATCTGCATGGCCATCGGCTTTTCCAGCCTGGGCAGTTTTAGTGCGTTATTTTCTCAACGATTCGGTCAGCCTCCATCGGGCTATCGGGAAAAATTCAGGCACTCAATCGAGGTGCTGACACCACACTGCATGGAAATTATGCGTGGTGCATGGGAGAACAATTCGCAAATTTCGAGAAGCACAGCTGTATCGGATTAGATTATTCTGTGTGGGCACAAACAATCACTGGGAAATACAATGAAAATTAAATTGTCAGGCATATTTGTGGATGATCAACAAAAGGCGTTGGATTTTTATACCAATATTTTGGGGTTCAAGAAAAGTCAGGATATTCCTGTTGGAGAGTTTCGATGGCTTTCCGTTAAATCTCCGGAAGGAGGGGACACTGAGCTTTCACT
Organism: Wenzhouxiangellaceae bacterium; assembly: GCA_965230265.1. Taxonomy (GTDB): domain Bacteria; phylum Pseudomonadota; class Gammaproteobacteria; order Xanthomonadales; family Wenzhouxiangellaceae; genus JAJFKX01. The sequence continues at coordinate 1,245,679 of OZ245999.1, forward strand.
GGAACCGAATGCCAATCCGGCAGCGAAAACATTTCAAGAGGCGCTGTTTGAACAGGGTATTCCAATGAACGCATTTGAGGTCGATGATTTAGAGGCTGAATTCCGCAGGCTCTCTGATTTAGGCGTGAAGTTCACCACAGAGCCGACCGAAGCAGGTAACGTTAGCCTGGCGATATTTGTTGATACCTGCGGCAACCTGATTCAGATATATCAGTTAGGGTCTGAATAACGGTTTGATACTCAAAAAGGGGCCATTTAAAAAGCGTCTACAAAAGGCAGCCTACGATCTTGAGCTGCCCTGGTTATCGAAACGCGCTTCAGCCTTCACCACTGGGCATTCCCCAGTACTCGTGAAAGAGCTGAGAGCGCCTTTCCTTTGTTCGTCATCTCCCAAGCGATAAAACACTCTGGGTTATCGGCTTCTATAGGCAATTCCAACAGTTGCTTAGCCTTTAGAAGTCGTTGGATACGGTATCGTGGCAGATGACCTATGCCGAGCCCAGCCAATATCGCTTGTTCTTTTTGATCGATGGTTTGCACGAAGATTCTTCGCGAACTGTTCAGGCTTAATCCTGCGTGCCTGGAAACGTTATCAGTCGTCGTATCGTGAGATACAACGATCACGAGCGACTCTATGTCGAACACCGTATTAGGCGCCCAAATCCGTTTGGCCTCAGGGTGATCAGCGGCAATCACTGGTACAAGGTCGCCCAAACCTATCGGTATCGCGCGAAATCCTTTCTGTAGTGGTACCGGGCCGGGTGCTCCAACCAGCAGATCTATCCGATGTTGCTCCAATTCTTCCCAACCACCGTTGAGAACGGTTTCGCGAATATCAATTTCCAGATCAGGGTGTTCTTTCTGGAACGCCGCCAATACTTGAAAGAACACTCGATGGTTGACGATTGATTCCAGACCCACGCGCAGTCTTGGCTCCCAGCCAGTAGCAACTTCTTTCGCCCGATCAGCCAGTCGAGCCGTAGCTATCAAAATGTTTCTTCCTTCCTGCAGAAGCAACCGCCCGGCAGGCGTAAGGACCGAACGACGCCCCTGACGTACAAAAATGGAAAAACCCAGCTGATCCTCCAGTTTTTGCACCCCATAAGAGAGTGCAGATGTGGCCTTGTTCAACTCCTCGGCTGCTTTGGCGAAGCTGCCTCGTCGATCAATGGAATCAAGTATTTCCAACGCATCTATAGTTATTCGATGGCCTCTCATAGCCAAGCTCCTATTGTTCTAATATTTAGAATATATTGATTATTTTTTATATCTTATTCGAAGGCGCCCTATGAGTACAATGATTGCATTCATTCAGACCAACGGAGAAAAAACGATGAAAAACTTGATCAAAAAAGCTCAAATAAGCGAAATAGGTGCAGATACGCTCCCTTTACGGATTGCCGCTGGGGTAATTTTTGTGGCTCACGGCGCACAAAAACTGTTCGGATGGTTCGATGGTTATGGGCTTGAAGGTACAGCAGGTTGGATGGCTTCCATTGGCTTGGAGCCAGGCTATGCGCTTGCCATTCTTGCAGGGAGCGCCGAATTTTTTGGTGGTTTACTGTTGATACTCGGTTTGTTGGTTCGACCAGCAGCGGTTGTGCTGGCCATAACCATGGTGGTTGCCATTGTTTCGGTCCACCTGGCAAACGGCCTCTTTATGAGCAACAACGGCTACGAGTTTGCACTTGCTTTGTTGGCGATCAGCATCGGGCTTGCGATACGTGGTGCCGGTAGCTTCAGCGCAGATCGTGCTCTGACCAAATAAAAACAGACGACTAGGAGAATTGACATGGGTTTACTACAGAATGGAAAGTGGGTCGATCAGTGGTATGACACCGACTCAAGTGATGGTGCGTTTGTTCGCAAGGCAAGTGGCTTCAGAAATTGGATAACCGCCGATGGCGTGGCTGGACCGACCGGTGAAGGAGGATATAGAGCAGAAAAAGGCCGCTATCACCTCTACGTGTCACTTGCCTGCCCATGGGCACACCGAACGCTTATTTTCAGAACCCTCAAAGGGTTGGATGACTATATTGGTGTTACCGTTGTTGATCCAACGATGCTTGAAAACGGTTGGGAAATGAATGACTCACTGAGTGACTTTGAGTTTCTCTACCAGCTGTATTTGGACGCTGATCCGAACTATGAAGGCCGAGTAACGGTACCGGTGCTCTGGGACAAGAAAACCAAGACCATCGTTAGCAATGAGTCGTCGGAGATCATCCGTATGTTCAATGAGGCGTTCAATCGCCTCACAGGCAACGATGACGATTACTACCCGGAGCCCTTGCGTAAACAGATTGATCAGCTTAATGACCGAATTTATGAAACCATCAACAATGGGGTATACCGAGCTGGTTTCGCGACCTCTCAAGCAGCCTATGAGGACGCGTTTTATACGCTGTTTGACGCATTAGATTGGGTCGAAGGCATCTTGACACGGCAGCGGTTTCTGACAGGTGATGAGATGACAGAAGCTGATTGGCGATTGTTCACTACGCTTATTCGGTTTGATGCGGTCTACGTGGGGCATTTTAAATGTAACCTGCGGCGGCTTGCAGATTACCCCGCTCTCAGCGCTTATGTGCGCGATCTCTATCAAACCCCAGGGGTTGCTGAAACCGTAGATTTTGCACACATCAAAACGCATTATTACGCGAGCCACCGAACCATCAACCCAACAGGCGTTATCCCGGTCGGACCCGATCAGGATTTCTTTGCTGCGCACGATCGTGCGTCGCTATAAATGATAACGGCTTGATAAATATAGAAGAGGAGAAACCCTGTGAAAACACTACTAAGGACAATCGACGCGACAGAAACAAAAGATGGCAACGGAGTAAAGATTCGACGGATTGCCGGACGATCATTGCACTATGCGCTCGATCCGTATCTGTTATTGGATGAAATCCATTCCGACGATGCAAACGATTATATAGGCGGCTTTCCAGAGCACCCACATAGAGGATTCGAGACGATTACATACATGAAAGAGGGTCGTATGCGCCATCGGGACCACATGGGCAACGAAGGCGTGATAGGCCCAGGCGATGTACAGTGGATGACCGCAGGCAGAGGGGTTATCCACTCTGAAATGCCAGAGCAGCAGGAAGGTTTGCTGCACGGCTTCCAGATTTGGCTGAACTTACCGGCTGCCGAGAAGATGCTGCCGGCTGATTATCAGGAGATCCAAAGTGTAAACATCCCGGCTGCAGTCTCCCACGACGGTAGTACAGTGCGTGCAATAGCTGGAAGTGTATGGGTGCATGAGCAAAATCTTGTTGGGCCACTGCCAGAGCGTTCTACTCGACCAATATTGCTGGATATTGAACTTCGTCCGAACAGTACGCTGACGCTTGGGTTTGAATCGGATCTAGAGCTGATGACGTATGTTTACTCTGGTTCCGTCGACGGCATCAATGAAAGGCAACTTGGTTTGTTTTCCAATGCGAAGAATATAAACCTAAGTGCAGGAAAATCGGGTGGCTGTTTGTTGCTGCTTAGTGGTCGTAAAATCAATGAGCCAGTCATTCAACATGGACCCCTCGTTATGAATACAACAGAGGAAATTCGCCAGGCAATTAGCGACTTACGAAGTGATAAATTCGTGTAGTAGGTGATTGTTGCCTGGTGAAATCAAAGAGGTGATTTCGGTGGCAAAAAATATTCAACCAGCTCGCTCAATAGCGGGCAAGATTTTTTCTAATTGCTCTTTTGCCGTTTGCAGTGAAAAATACTCAGCGACATTGTCCAGCCCAGCATCGGACAGTTGCTGCCATAATGTTTTATCGTTGTATAAACGAATAATTTCAGCAGCAAAATCTTCGGTATTATCCGCAACCAGCACCTGTTCTTCATGGTCCAGTTTCATGCCTTCCACTGCACAGGTGGTGGCGACAACGGGCAGGCCGTAGCTCATGGCGCTGTTGATTTTGCCTTTAACGCCAGCGCCATAGCGTAAGGGCGCGACTGATACCCGGCAATGGTCGTGGAATGCTTCTAGGTCTTCTACATAACCGTGTACGATGACCCTGTCACTGGCGAATGCGGTAATTTCATCGGGCATTTTGCTGCCGATAATATGCAGTTTGGCATCAGCCAGTTGTTCGGCTACCAGTGGCCAGATGTCATTACACAGCCAACGAACAGCATCGATATTGGGTGGGTGCTGGAAGCCGCCGACAAACAGCAAATCATTGCGTTGTTCAAAATCGTTTCGGCAACCGTGGGTTTCGTGAATATTGGACAACACCTCAACACGTTGACCAGGTGCAGCAACCGCCAGTAACTCTTTTTCTGCCTGACTCACAACCAGCGTTAAATCGGCTTTATCAATCAACGCCAGCTCCTGGCGTTTGGTCTGTTCGGCAATCCGTTTTAACTGCAGACTGTCTTCCAGTTCGGCTTCGCGTTGTTCACGCAGGTAGTGCAAATCGACCGTGTCAAAAATGATTTGAGCATCGGGGCAATGGCGACGAACGGTTTTATACAATTCGGCGGCAACTTCGTGGCGGCTTAGAATAACACTCTGGAATTGTTGACCATGACCCAGTAAGAACTCATTGAAATTGCTCAGATAAGGCTGATACCAGACTTCAACCCCCATGTTTTGCAGGGTTTCGGTATAGCGGCCTTCATGTCGCCTATTGATGGGGCAGAACACAACGTGCCAACCCATACCCATCAGCAGCCCTAACAGATTGACCATGCGCAGTGAACCGGAGTCTTTATCAGGAGTGGGCACCCAGGCATCTACCACCAGCAGGCAGGGCTTGGTGGTTGTTTTTTCTGTTATTGGAAGCTGTATCTGCTCCTGTGGGTCGTCCAGTGTCTGATAACGGGCATTGTTTTGCTGCCAGCACATACCGTCGTAACGTACTACCAATTCGGCAATATCGGGCAGTGCTTCAGCCAGTGACTGCCTGGGAAATTTTGATTCCATCAAGCCATCAATACCGGTATCACGCAACATAACCAGCTGTGAGCTTAGAAGAGCCGGTGAGCGACTGTAGCCTTCTGTCGGATGTTGTAAGTGCTGCTCAAAACTGCTCAGTAAGCCACTAACCAGCATGGCATTGGGTTGGTGCCGGGCGGTATTCAATAGGGCTAACAGGCCACTAACCGTACAGACGATAGCGCCTTGAGCCAATAACAACTGACTGACCTCACCATTGCTATAGGCTTGCCGCAAGGCTTTGCCAAGCAGTTTGGTTGAGGTGTATAGATTCAGCCCCTGGCACTCTGAAAGGTATTCGTTGAGTTCTGATTCGGTGGTGTTTTGCACAATATGCACTTGTGCCGGTTGACCTTTTAGTGCTTCCAGCAATTGATTAAGCAATGCCGATAGCGGTAATAACTGCTGTTGGCCCAACAATACAATGTGAGTGTGAGGAGCAACGAGACTGCCTGCTGCCTGTTCTGAAACAGCAGGCCAGTTCACCGGAGTATGCACTGTCTCGGTGTCCAGATATTGATCACCGCTATGGCTGTCTGGCAGTTCCTGTATACCCCGCAGGGTGGTTTTCAGGCCATTGCGGGCCAGGCGTTGCTGTAGTTTGCGTAGCAGCCGAGGCCAGCGCAACGGGTTATAGGCGCCGTGCAGCTTCATGTTATAAGAAACCCGGCTAGCCAGCCGCAAGGGTTTGGTCAGTTTCCATGAGCGACTGTGTAGTACCGAATCCATATTGGCCTGCATTTGCTGCATATGATGCAGGCTTTGCTGCAGGTACTGTTCTTTACCTTCCAGGTGCAAATTGAGCTGTTCTACACGTTGTGTCAGATGGCTTAAAGCCTGATGCAGTTGATTACGCTCGCTGCGTATCTGATTGAGTTCATGACCTTGTGCGCGCATGGTTTTTAATCGCAGACCGAGTTCCGCGTACGCTTTTTGCAGTTTCTCGGTGGTTGCATGCAATGCTCGTCCGCGCCACTCACTAAGGCGTGAATGGTTGAGTAGCTTTGCACTGGTCACATCATTTTTGCGAACCGTTGGTCGCAATGGTCGCGGTGGTGTTTCGATGCTGTTCCAGACTTTTTCATAAGCTGTCAGCATCTGCTGCATACCCTCCGGTTGCAGTGTCTGTACCCGCTGATGCAGTTGCTTGAGAATAATGGGGTTGTTACTTAGACCATTTAAGGTATTGGCCAGTGACTGACTATCGGGTTCAATCAATAAGCCATTAACGCCATGTTCTATGCGTTCGGCAAAGCTGCCATTGCGTGTGGCCAGAACAGGAACATCGAGTGCCTGTAATTCACTGAGTGTGTAACTGAAAGTTTCTGGAACTGTAGACAGCAATAGCGCAATGTCCGGTTGAATGTTCTGGATTAATTGCGGCAGTTCCTGCCAGTCATATTGCATGATCACGTCGACATTGGTCTGTCCCAGTAAGCCAAAGCCTTCTTTGCCGCAGCCCAGAGCAGTGATATGTACTTGCTGATCCAATTGCGGTAGAGCCGCCAGTAACAAATCCCGACCTTTGCCTTGCTGTAATCGCCCCAGGACCAATGCCCGCAATGGCCGGTTTTGATCGCTCGCTGTTGCTTGTTCGTTGCCTGCAATGGGCGTTGGGTCAATATCCCAGTCACGCAGCCCATGACCAATGACGTCAATAGAAATGCGTTCGGCGTCGGGTGCAATGTCTAATAACTGCTGTTGTGCAGCTTTTGTCGGGGCAACCATGCGTACACGCGGATGCCGTAAATGGTACATCCAGCTACGCGTTAGAACCTGCCAGTCACGGCTATCGCGATCAGCGAATTCCATTTGTTCATGGTCAGTGGTTTCCAGACTTTGTGCCAGGTTAATCTGTCCGTTGTGATCATTGGGAGCAACACTCAACAATGGCCAGGCAGGGTAGTAATCGTGCAAAACCTGCAAAGTGGGCAGTGGGCAGCGCAGGGCGTCAAGACTGTGACCAATCAGTGATGACACCAAGACCCGGCTGATGTGATAACTGCGCTGAATGTGATCGAGAACCTCGTGGTATTGAGCGTTGCGAATTTCTGTAGAGAAAATACCTGGAACCAGTGACCATTCGGCCAGCTGAGGCCCATCTGGTTGCTGCTGATGCAGTGTTAGGTGTGTGCCGTATTGCTTTTTCTTCCAAAAGCCACGTGATTGCAATACCAGGTGTATGTGACTGTGATCATGCTGGCAATAATCTTTAACCCAACGCTCTACACCGCCGCCCCAGCTATGCGTAATATGCAACATTACCGGTTTGCTGGTGAGCAGCTCAGCTGGTTGAATCCGTTCCAAACCCCAGACTTCATCGGCCAGTAATTTCTGTAAGTGTTGTTGGCGGTATTCAGCAGGAAGTGCAGGCGGCATATCCCAATCGTATTTCGGTGCTACTTCCAGCAGGGCGCGGTTAACACAACGAGCAAAAATATCGTCTGCGATCAGCATGCGGATACCAACACGCTCAGGCAGGGTATCAATCAGCTCCCGGTCTTGCTTGCTGAGCTTATGGGCTGCATCAGCCTGTAACCACAGTAAGTGCTGCGGCCAACGGCAGACCCCATACAGTCGTTGTTCGCTGGTGTTGGCAACCAATGCGTCCAAATCTGCGGCATCGGGTGGTTCAGGCAAGTCAGAGGCCAGCCCAAAAGGGTTAAAAGCAGTGTCTGCATTGCTGAGTACAGTAATGGCATCAATATCGGGCACCTGTTCGCGCCAAAAACTCAGCCGTTGCAGCAGTTGATCAGGCAGGCGGATATCACTGCGCAACAAAATCAGATCATGGCCTGGGTATTGCTGGCAGGCATCTTTCAGCGTGCTGGAGAAATCTGAACATTGGCTGGTATAAGTGAACCATCCAGTGTCATGAGGAGCGCCTGATGGGGTGCTGTCGGTTGACCAGTAAACCAATACCGGCAGATCCGGGTCGGGCTTGGCTGCTGACACAGCTTGCTCGTAGCCGGATTGAAGCGTGATATCGGTTTTGGCGTGCATCTGCTGGTTGGCCAGTTATTGTTTGCTGTTGATCGACAATCTACAAACCAGGGCCAAATGGTTTACGGTCGTAATTAGCAGGAACGCTGGTCAGCTCTATGCTGATGGCATCGTGACTGATGGACTCGAGCTGGGAAACGTCGTTGTTGCTTTTATCGATCATCCGAATTGGAATGCCATTATCGAGTACTTCAATGATAGAACCAGAGGAAAAGTTGCTTGGAAACAGGCTGCCAGCATGTTCTTGCATGGTGTTAAGCATATTTTCAGCAAAATCACCCATGGCTGCTATAGTGGCTTTTTCACCTCGGCTGATGTTTAGGTCGTCAGAATCAGCGATGCATAATTCACTTTCCAGTTCATTGTTGATTCGGGTTTCAACGATTTCACACTGAATCCCGGCAACTTTGTCACTGCGGCCGGTAAAGCCCACATCGACAATGTCTTTTGGCGCACTGCTGGCGGGAGCACCACCACCAGGCATCATGCTTTCCATCATCGCGCGGGCCTGCGCGCGCTGGCCCGGAGGTAAGGCAGCCAATGCTTCTTCGATCTGTTTGTTGACGTTGCCCAGGGTTTCTCCCAAAGCTTGGATTTGCGCGTCGTCAATTACAAAATATTCTTGTGCCTGATCATCAACGATGAACATGGTGTTGGCGCTGCGGTCAAACAGTACCCAGTTGCCATCGCCCGCGCCCATGCGCATGGCGTTATCGGTTAGGTAGACTGTCCCGGGACCATCGCTATTGCCATCGGAGTCGTAAACCATGGTGGTGGCTGATGCAGCTGTACCGCATAGTAAAATGGCAAGCAGGCTTAAGAAGTGTTTTTTGAACATTGGAATCTGCCTCTAATAGTCTGAAATCTCAATAAGTTGTATTAATTATGTGTATAACCACTTCAATATAACAAATGGCCTGCTATTATTGCCCAAATCGATGTTTGATACCACTTGCCGAGTCGATTCTTGCTCGGCTGTATAGGCTGGTCGTTTGAATAACAGCATAACAGTCAAACATGAATGCAGTATCAATGAACCGGTACCGACAAGACAACAATTGTGCATCAACCAAGATAACCCCAATATGACCATCAATGGCTAAAAAGACACGTAAGAAAACGGCTAAAAAAGTGGCCAAAAAAACCACAAAAAAAGCCAATAAACCCAATGCAGGTGCCGCTAAACGTCGGTCAGTACGTCGCTCAGTGTCTAAAACCAAGCGATCATCGACACCTCGCTGGCGAGTTTGGTGCGTTAGGCTTATAGCCGGCTTAACAGGGCTTGTGGCGGGTGTGTCAGCGTGCTGGATCTATGCAATCAGTACACAAGTCATCGTGCATTTTGAACAACGTCGCTGGGATGTGCCCAGCAGAGTGTACGCGCGACCATTGACCATTTTTACGGGCATGCCGTTAACCACCGCACTGCTGGCCTCTGAGCTGGAAGCAGCAGGCTATCAATCGATTGACTCAGCATCGGATCAGCCACAACAGTCGGGTCAGTACAGTATTCGTGATGGCCGTGCCTTGGTTATCACCCGTGCGTTTGCCTTTGCCGATGGTATACAGCCTGCCCAGGGCCTGGAGCTGGTGATACAAGGTCAGCAGGTGGAAAGCATTCGTATTAATGGGCAGCTTGCTAGCCTGGCGCGTCTTGACCCAGCCGAGATTGGCAGTTTGCATACCTTGGGTGGGGATGACCGTACGGTATTGCCCCTGGAAGCATTTCCTCCGTTACTGGTCACAGGTGTGCAAGCGGTGGAAGATCGTAATTTTAAGCATCACTATGGTATTGACTGGCGTGGTTTGATGCGTGCCATGTGGCAAAACATTAGCACAGGGTCGATCAGCCAGGGGGGTAGCACCATTACCCAGCAAATGGTGCGTAATTTGTATTTGAGCAATGACCGTAATTTGTGGCGCAAATTTAATGAGATGGTTATGGCGGTGGCACTGGAGCGACGTTATAGCAAGCACGACATTCTGGAAACCTATCTGAATGAAGTTTATTTAGGACAGACGGGTGGCCGAGGGGTGCACGGCTTTGCCCGGGCCAGTGAATATTACTTCGGGGTACCGGTGCAGAACCTGCAGCCGCACCAAATGGCTCTGTTGATTGGTATGGTGCGGGGGGCATCATGGTATAACCCCCGTAGACACCCGCAGCGTGCTAAAACCCGACGCAACTCAATTTTGCAAAGTTTTGCGGTAACCGGTTTGCTCAATCAACAACAGGCGGAACGCTGGAAGCAACAAGCGCTGGCCGTTCGTGCCCAGCCTGGGTATTTGAGCAGTCGCTACCCGGCATTTATGGACCTGGTTCGCCGTCAATTGCGTGAACAATACGATGAGCAGGCATTACAACGTGAGGGGCTGAGAATTTTGACCACTCTGGATCCGATTGCGCAACACCAGGCTGAGCTGGCAGCCAGCGACGGTTTGGCACAGGTTGAGCAGAGCCGCGGCTGGTCAGATTTGCAGACGGGTATGGTGATGGTTGATCCGCATACCGGGGATGTTCTGGCTGTGGTGGGTGATCATAGCCCGGATAGAGCCGGGTTTAACAGGGCGTTGGATGCACGGCGACAAATTGGTTCGGTGATTAAGCCGTTTGTGTATTTATTGGCCCTGCAAAATGGCGACAATTTAATGACCTCAATCAGTGATGCGGCTATTAGCGTGCCACTGGCCAATGGCGATGTATGGCAGCCACGTAATTATGATCGGCAAAATCATGGTGATGTGCCGTTATTAACCGCTTTGATTCAATCCTATAATCAAGCCACGGTTAGATTAGGCATGCGTCTGGGGCCAGAGCCTTTGGCGGCCATGTTAAGACAATTGGAGTTATTGTCTGAAAATGCCACGCCTCATCCTTCATTGTTATTGGGGGCACTGGAGTTATCCCCATTGGAGGTGGCCAGTCTTTACCAGGTGCTGGCTGCGGATGGGTACCGTACTCAGCTAAGTGCCGTGCGTGACGTGCTAGATAGCAATGGAGAAGCATTGACGAGATACCCGGTGCAATTGAATGTATTTCCTCAGCGGGAGGCTATTCCGCTAATTAATTTTGCATTGACCGATGTGGTACGCCGCGGTACCGCCTGGCGCCTGCGGCAACTGCTTGGGCGATCGGTAGAAATTGCGGCTAAAACCGGGACCACCAATGATCAACGCGATAGCTGGTTTGTCGGCTATACTGACGACCGCCTGGCAGTGGTTTGGGTGGGGCGGGATGATAATCAACCGGCTGGTATTACCGGCTCCAGTGCGGCAATGCCAGTATGGGCGCATATGTTTAAAGGCATTCCGTTACGCGATAATGATGTTTATCGTTCATCAGACCTGGATTGGTATTGGGTAGACTGGCTCAGTGGCTGGGTAACCGACCCCAATTGTACGGGTGCAGGTTTGGTACCATTTCGAACCGGTAACGAACCCCAGCAATGGCACCCTTGTCGTAGTTAATTGAACCAATAAAAACACTGAATGATGATGAAATTCAAAGTATTATTTTTACGCCATTTTGTACTGATAACGACTGTTGGTATCCTGGCGGCTTGTTCCAGCCAGCCACCGGTTCCGATTCAGGAACGTTCAGTGGATATTGAACAGGAAGTACGGCAACCGGCAGAAATAGAAGGTGCCGGCCTGCAGGTAAGGCCATTGCAAAACCCTGGCGTACGAGAGCTGGTCAGCCAGGCGGATCAGGCTGAGCAGAACGGTGATCTGAATCAATCCAGTATTTATCTGGAGCGGGCGCTGCGTATTCAGCCGCGTGACCCCGAGCTTTTACAGCGTATTGCAGAAATTAAATTACAACAGGAAAGCTACGAACAAGCTTTAAATTATGCATCGCGCTCCTATGATGTCGGCCCCAAAGTAGGGGAGATATGCAGTCGCAATTGGCGCACCATCAGTGTATCGCGAGAGTTTTTGGATGACTATGCTGGTGCTGAGCAGGCCCGTCAGAGTTCATCGGCTTGTGCGGCCAAAAAGCCAGAGGGTTTCTAGCCAGCTTTTGATCATAGGGAGTTAAACCATTTCTATCGAAGATATTCTGGGCCCGGAAGGTCCATTTGCAGATCAGTGGCCAGGCTTTGTGGCACGCGATGGTCAGCAACAGCTTGCGGTTGCGATCAGTGAAACCATAGAAGATCAGCAAACGTTGGTTGCCGAAGCAGCAACGGGTACAGGCAAAACATTGGCCTATCTGGCGCCATTGCTGGCCAGCGGGAAAACAGCATTGATCTCTACCGGGACACGCAATCTTCAGGAACAGCTGTATCACCGCGATTTGCCCGCCACGCTGGAGGTGATGCAGCAGGGCGTCCGCACTGCGTTGCTTAAAGGCCGTAATAACTACTTGTGCAGTTATCGCATGGAGCAAACCCGCAGTACCGGCAGGGTCCGAAGTCCAGAGCTGGTGCATCAGCTACAGCAAGTACATGCCTGGTCAAAGCGAACCGATAGCGGAGACCTCGCCGAGCTGGTTGAATTGCCTGAAGATGCCCGAATTCGCCCACTGGTGACCTCTACCACTGAGAATTGCTTGGGTGGTGAGTGCCCACTGTATGAAGATTGCTATGTCTACAAAGCCAGACGTGAGGCGATGCGAGCGCAAATAACGGTGGTTAATCATCATTTACTGTTTGCAGACCTGGCGTTAAAAGAACAGGGACATGGAGAGGTTTTGCCTGACGTTGATGTGATTGTGATTGATGAGGCACACCAGGCACCTGTTGTAGCAGCACAGTTTTTCGGTACGACCTTTTCGCATCGTCAGATGACTGCTTTATTCAATGATGCCTTAACCGAGGCCAATGCTGGCAGCGGCCTGCTGAATGAAATACGCGAAGCAGGTAACGCTCTGGAACGTGCTCAGCGAGAATCACTGTTGGCATTTTCAGTGGTCAAGCGCCGTATGGCATTGGAACAGGTACTGGAACGTCAAGTGCCGGCCTCAATTTTGGATGAGATTGATGCGGGGCTTGAACAGCTGGCAGTCAGTATAAAAGCACTGGAAGAACCGACCAGTGGTTTGCAGCAAATTGTTGCGCGTTGTCGGCAGTTACAGTCGGCACTGCTGTTATTTCGTGAACCACAGAGCGATTATATTTGTTGGTTTGAGCCGCGCATGCGTGGTTTTGCATTGCATGCGACACCACTGAACGTCAGTAAGGTTTTCAATGAGATTCGGGCCCCTTTGAATGCGGCCTGGATATTGACTTCGGCAACTTTAACAGTGAATAACGGGTTTGATTACTTCACTGAACGTCTGGGTCTGCAAGATAGCCGCTGCATGATGATCGACAGCCCATTCGATTATGCCAACCGTACCTGCTTATGGTTGCCGAAAACACTGCCACCTGCTGGAGATCGTGCTCATACTGAAGCACTGTTAAAGCAAATATTGCCGTTGTTGAGAGCCAACCGTGGCCGGGCATTTTTACTGTTTACTACCCATCGTGCTTTACGGGATGCAGCGGGTTGGCTGCATGAGTACACGGATTTTAACTTGCAGGTTCAAGGTGAGGCGCCGCGTGGCGAGTTGCTACAGCGTTTTCTGGATACTCAAAAAGACAGCAGTGGCGATGGTTCCTTATTACTGGGGGCTGCCAGTTTTTGGGAAGGTATAGATGTTGCCGGTCAGGCCTTATCTATGGTGGTTATCGACAAACTGCCATTTGCTTCGCCGGATGATCCGGTGCTGCAGGCACGCTCTGCAGCGATTCGCGAAGAAGGTGGTAATCCGTTTGTAGAGTTATCCCTGCCTGAGTCCATTCTGGCCTTAAAGCAAGGGGTGGGGCGCTTGATTCGGGGCCATCAGGACTATGGCGTGGTGGTGATCGGCGACACTCGCCTGCGGACCAAACCCTACGGCCGTCAATTTATTGCCAGTCTGCCATCTATGCCACAGGTCGAACAGCAGCAAGAAGCGCTGGCTTTTCTAGAATCGAATAAAATAGCATCATGATCAAACTCGCCATCGACACGACTTCTGAAGCCTGCTCAGTGGCTTTGAGTACTGCCAGTGGCGAGGTTTTGCAGCGCTACCAGCATGCGCCACGCCGCCATGGTGAGTTATTGCTGCCCTGGGTTGATGAACTGATGGCAGAAACAGGTATACGGCGTGATCAGCTTGATGCGGTATGTGTGAGCAGCGGGCCGGGCAGCTTTACCAGCTTGAGAATGGGGTTTTCAGTGGCACTGGGTATTGCTTATGGCCTGGATATACCGGTGTATCCGGTTTCCGGTTTGCAGGCTCTGGCACTGCAGGCAATTCGCAGTGGCGCTAAACAGGTCGTAGCGGCGCTGGATGCGCGCATGGGTGAGGTTTATATCGCCAGTTTTACCAACAATCAAAATGGTTATCCGATGCTATTGGGCGAGCAACAGTTGATAGCACCGGCTGACTATCGCTTACCTGACTTTGCTGAAACTGACTGTTGGCACGGCATAGGCAATGGCTTTGTTGCTGAGCAGGGCGCGCTGTCAAAGGCTTTGCAGGGTGGTTTGGGCAATGTTGAGCCGCACAGCTGGCCTATGGCCAGTGATGTGCTTATACTGGCAGACAGGGTTACACCGGTGGCAGCAGATCAAGCTGAACTCACCTATCTGCGAAATCAGGTCGTACAGACTTGACAAGCGCCCAGCAAGCCCTAAAATATCGCGTTCGGTGCGGGAATAGCTCAGCTGGTAGAGCGCAACCTTGCCAAGGTTGAGGTCGCGAGTTCGAACCTCGTTTCCCGCTCCAATTTTCCTCTCTTCATTTCTACCCAGATTGAATGTTGTTGCGCACAACTGATTGTGTTGCTATCGCTTTGTATTCGACCCCGTTAGCCGTTTGTTAAACTTAGGCATTGGTGACAAGCGGAAGCCCGTTTTGGCATCGTTTTTTCGTTATTGGTGATTGCTAACCCAGCCGCTTTTGAATTGCGCGATACAAAAAAACCAACATCGCAATATGAATAAACAAAGCCAATAGGTAAACCGTGGCTACTGGCAGGCTATCACCATATAACAGCTCACCGATCCAATAGCTGGGAATCCAGGCTGCCAGGTAACGCAGCCCCGAGGGAACCAATGCCATCAATGGAATCAGTGCTGCAATATTCAGCACTTTGCTCAATGCCAGACCTTCTACTTTATTGTTGGCCATGGCCAATAATGCAAAGGTGATGATTACCGCTTCCAGGGCAATCAGTACCGCCAAAAATAACTGTAATCCAAAGTGCTGATTCAGCAATAGTTTGCCAATGACCAGACTGGCCAGAAAAGCAAACAAGGCTGTGATACCAGTCCGGTACAGCAGAAAACCATTTTTACCAATGGGCGTGACTTCCAGTGCCAACAATGGGCCATCATCACGATCTTCCAATAACAACATACCGGTCATCCAGCCCATTAAGACAGCCGTTAGCAATAATACAAAGCTGGATACATAGACAGAGATACCATCAATATTGAATGTATTTAATACGTAAGTATCCATCTCAACCCGCCACCACCAGGTAGCAAGTGGTAATAGCATCACCAGAACCAACATCAGGGCCATCATGGGATCACGGATGATGTTGTACACATCCGCACGAAATAAAGCGGCCAAGCGATGTGGTTGAAAGACACGGAAAATGTTCACGTTTTAGAGCCAAATTGCCGTTTAAGTGCACGTTGCCCTAACCAAACCGACCCTATTGCTGACAGTAAAGCAATGCTCAGTAGAAATGCGATATGTCCGCTAGGCACACTGGCATCGTTGAAACTGATAAACATCAATTTAAGTTGAGCAGTCGCTGGAATTAAACCAAAGCCTATCGGCATTGGGTCAAGAAAAGCCAACAGGCAGGGAAGGGTGATCGGTAAAAATATAAATACCGAACCGATGATGTACCCGGTGATGGTTTTAAATTTTGTCGCCATTAAAGCACCCAGCCCAATATATTGAATCGAGATCAATACAACACTGATTAAATATAAGCGCCAACTGATGGGTTTTTGGCTGGCGATAGCCAGAATAACGGATGCGATTAAGGCAGTCGTTGTTAGACTAATAATTTTTGCAGTCAGATAGTCGCTGCCAGAAACAGGGCTGACTGCCAGAGCAGAGCGGGTGTTTTCTGCCTGTTCGAATAACATCAAACCACCCAAAAAGAAAAAACCCAGAGCGGCGTAGTCCGAATAGACAGTCAAACCAAAAATCCAAACAGGCAAATATGAGGCCAAAAAATACAACGCAGCCGCTGTGACACCAATCACCACAATATAAGCAGCAATAATCCGGTATCGCCACTGCATCCGAAAATCATGTTGCACCAGCGACAGCAGGCGGCTCATAGTGCTTGGCCGGCCACCTGAATAAACACATCATCCAAACTGGCTTCCTGACTGTGCATGGATACGACGGTTTGGGTTTTTAGCAGCGTTTGAAAAGTTGGGTTTTCGCCGAGTCCGTCCATTGAGAAAGTCAGATTTTCTTGTTGATTATTGTTCTCAATAACCACATTCAAAACGCGCTGCCCGTAGCGGCGTTTTAATGCAGCCGGGTTGTCGATAACATCAGCACGGCCATTGACCAAAAAGCCGACACGGTCACAGACTTCATCGGCTTCAGCCATATTGTGGGTGGTCAGAAAAATGGTTTTACCCTGGGTTTTCAGTTCCTGAATTAAATCACGGGTAATTCGGGCTCTGGCAGGGTCCTGGCCTGTGGTGGGTTCATCCAGGAACAGCAGTTCAGGGTCATTCAGTAGCGCGCGACATAAATTCAGACGCATTTTCATGCCTTTGGAAAAAGCGTCCACACGCTTGTTGGCTTCACCTTGTAAACCCACCATGGCCAATACATCCATTGGCTTTAAGGTTTTAGTGGAATACAAAGCAGCAAACAGTTGCAGGTTTTCAAGCGCGGTAAGTCGTAAATACAAGGTTGGTAGCTCAAAGCTGACACCAATGCGTTCATAAAATAACCTACCCAACGACCCAACTGGCTGGTTAAAAACGGTGGCTTCACCAGAAAAACCTGAGAGTAATCCCATCAGTATTTGTTGGGTAGTCGATTTTCCGGAACCTGAAGGCCCCAGTAATCCAAAAACCTCTCCAGACTGAATAGAGAATTTGAGGTTGTCCAAAACGCTGTTGGAAGCTTGTCTGTAAGAAAAGCTGAGTTTATTTACTTGTAACAATAGGTTGCTCTCAAGCATATTGTTAAAGCGCCTAAAAGTTTAAGTGTTTTTAAACCATGGATCAGATTTGTGAGCATAAATGGCTATGGAAAATATGATTAATAATGCTAGGTCAGTAATAGACTGATAAACCCAGTATTGCTGTAAGTAGCACAATATCAAATTAATAATAATTATTATTATAAGTGCAATATAGGCAAAACTGGAACGTGCCAAAATACCTATGAATAAAAGACTGGTGGTTATTAGGTAACTAACCTGGTGCATGAGTTTAATAGTGCTTTCAAAGACAAGCTGGTTGTTTTCAGGTGCCTGAACGGTGATGCCAAAAAATAATAACCACGCGAAACCCTTTGCGATAAGAGCCAAAATCAACACACTCATTGGAAGCAGGTTGTTTTTCATGACTTGGTCATTGTAATACAAAGACCTTAATCAAGCAGCCTGTTGCTCCAGCATAGGGGCCAATTGTTTAAATATTTCCAGCACTTGCTCAATTTGTTGTGAGCTATGTGCTGCACTTAAACTGATTCGCAATAAAGGGTCACCACTGGGAGTGGCAGGTGGGAGTACCAGGTTGCAGTAAGCACCGCTTTCCAGTAAATGCTTCCAGAAACCCAGAGCGTTTTCCTTGCCTTTAATGGTAATGCCAATAACCGGGGATATATCACTGGCAACATCGTAGCCTATGGCTTTTAATCCAGTATGCAGTTGTGCGGCGCGTGCAAACAGGTTTTCGCGCAAGTGTTTACCATCGCGTAATTTGCGTAAAGTTACGCGGGTAGATGCAATGGTTGATGGCGTTGGTGAGGCTGTGAAGATATAAGGACGGCTGGCGTAGCGAATTAAGTCCAGCTCTTTGCGCTGACTGACACAGAAGCCGCCTGTAGCGCCCAGGCTCTTACTGAAAGTGCCTACAGTAAAGTCAACATCGTCTTCACAGTTTTGCATTTGCGCGACACCACGGCCGGTTTCGCCATAGACGCCCAGTGAATGCGCCTCATCGACCAGCAGGTAGCCGCCATATTCCCGTTTAACAGCAGCAAACTCATTCAGAGGCGCCAGGTCGCCCAGCATACTGTATAGACCTTCAACGATGATCAAGGCCTCGCTGGCACGCTCACCCAGCCGCCGCATGCGTTTGGCCAAATCCTCAGCATCATTGTGTTTAAAGCGGATCACCTCGGCACCACCCAACTTGCAGCCATCATAAATACTGGCGTGACAGTCGGCATCCAGCACAATCACGTCACGCGCTGTTCCCAGTGCGGAGATCACGCCCAGATTGGCCAGATAGCCAGTAGAAAAAACGATGCAGTCACGTTGCCCGTAAAACTCTGCAAACTCCAGCTCCAATTGCCGGTGCAGGCTAAAACTGCCATTGGCCATGCGTGAGCCGGTGGTGCCAGTGCCAAGTTGGCCCAGCGTATCTTGTGCGGCCTGAATGGCTTCCTGATCAAAGGTCAGCCCCAGGTAGTTATTGGTGCCGACCAGAATGGTGTGCCGATCATCAATCATTGCCTCAGTTGGGGAGATGATGTTTTGCATGGCAGTACCAAACGGGTCAATGCCTGCATGGTCAAGCATTTGTCTGGCGTCGGCGATCGGCTGTAATTTGCTGAACAGGGTGTTGTCTTGCATGGGGTGCTCTTTAATGATTCGTATGGTGGTGATGAGACTGTTTAGTGTTTGGTAATGTCTTGCAGTACAGCAACCAGTTGACCTGCAGTACGAACGTCACCCAGGCGATTGACTGGAATGGATACGTCCAGCTCATCTTCAATGGCAGTGCACATTTCCAATACCTGAACAGAATCCAGGCTGAGATCGGATACCAGGTCGGTATCCATGCTAAGTGCTTGAATATCAGGCTTTATTTGTTGCAATTCGCGTTCTATTAGCGCGAGTAAATGGCTGTCACTATGCATTGTCTATAACTCTGTTGTTACCAGTAATATTGTCATCAGCAGAAATGTCCTCTTGCTCGGTTACAGTGCGAACATGAATCTTTTGTCGTTCCGCCAGTTCAGCCACCCATGGGTAGCGTTTCTTCTGTTCTTCGGTATAACCAATATTAAATACGGTTTCACTGCGTGGGACAGAGGAGGGTTCTGTTTTGAAGGTGCCGCCAATGCGATCCCAGAAAAAATTGGTGATGCCAAAATTGTAATTTTCATTACGAAAATGATGCATCAAATGATAGCGTTTCATTCGCTGCAGCCAACCCCATTTGGGGACATAACGTAAATGCTGAATGCAATGACAAAACTCATAAAACAAGGTTGTGCCAACGCCTGCAGCGAATGCTGAGGCCATTCCTGCAGCTCCGCCCAGCAACCAGCCAATGGGCATGGTGACAACCACTACAGTTGGCAGGGTGGTATACAACGCACCAAACAAGACCCTTAAGTCATGTGGGTCTTGGTGGTGTGCGTAATGGATGCGTGCCCAGACTTCGGCTGTATATTTGCTTTTATACAGCGCCTGACTGTGCAAAACGTATTTATGCAACAAATGCCAGGCCAATGGGTAAGTGATGATCGCGACCAGTGCCGGCAGCAGCAACTGTAACCAATGCGTGGCCGCAATAATCGCCACAGCTGCAGCGACAATGGTCAGAAAAATATAGACCAGGATGTCCGGATAGCGAAAATAAGCAACGGTCAGGTCGCGCAGGTTCATCTTATCCAGATGATACTTGCCGCGGTTCCATATTGGCTCGTCGGCTGTGCTGGTATCGATGGTGGATTCGGTCATACGGAATGGGTTATTTCCTAAACCGTGTATTTTACCTTATTTAATCCGGTGTATCTCGTTACTGACCAGTTCTCAGCTGAGCTTTCAGGATTATTATCAAGTGCAAGGGCAGCTACAGGGCCTCTAGCTCAGCGGTAGCTCTTTTAAGCCTTCTGCTAAACGCATGGCAGGTTGCCAGTCGGTGAGTTCGAGCAATGGCTGGCTGTTGGCTGACCAGTCCATCCACAATAGCTCTCGCGCCTTGCCGGGTGACAAGATGGGCTTATTACCACGCCAGCGGGCCAGTTGCAGATTGGTTCGGGCGAGTAGTTTCAACACCCATCCAGGCAATGGGATGGTGTGAGTAGCGTTACCGGAATAATTACTGACAATCTGATAGAGCTTTTCCCAGTTGTAATCGCCGGGCTCACCATCGCTGGGTTCAAATGTACCTGCGATCGGGTTTTCCAGTAGCTGTGTGATACAGGTTGCCAGATCGCTGACATTAATCAGTGACAGTCGCTGTTTCTCGGGTGTGACCCGCAGTGCCCAGCCGCGATAAAACATCTTCAGTAGTGGCAGCATCTCTTTGTCACCTGGCCCATAGATAGCAGGTGGGCGCAAAATGGTACAGGTTTGATTGCTCAATTGCTGGCAGGCCTGCTCAGCCAGGTATTTGCTTTCTGCATACCAGGATAACTGTGGCTCACGGGCTGCCAGGCTGGAAATCAATAGGAACTGTTGGATGCTGGTTGGGTTGTTTGAGTCATTGACGGCTGCCAATAGGTTTTGTGTACCCAGCACATTAGGCTGATAAAAGTGTTGCCAATAAGCGCCACGTACACTGGCAGCACAATGCACCACACGATCAGTGTTTTTGATCAGCGTCTGTAATGACGCTTGATCCTCCAGCGTGCCAAATACCTCAGTTACACGATCGTCTGTTGGTATTGGTGAACGTTTACCGGGGCGAATCAGTAGCTGCAGATAATGCCCGCGGGCATGTAGCCTGCTAACCAGTTGACTACCGACAAAGCCGGTAGCGCCAGTGATTGCTATTCGAAGTGGAGTGATTGGTGCAGACAGAGCTGAAGGCTCTATGGAAGGCTGACGATCACGTCAGCACAAGTGGTTCTAAACGACTGCGTCAGCCAATCGGGCATTGTCACGCTGCGCTGCCTGTTCAATACTTTGGCGTTGCAGGTAATCTTTTTTCGCCCCCGAGCGTGACAATTTACCGGATGAAGTACGCGGCAGGGTATGCGGTGGTACCAGGTCGATGCGACACTCAACACCCACTTCGGCTTGAACACTGGCACGCAGACGCTCAGCCAGATCACGACGCACGGCAGGATCAGCCTGACGGCATTGCACCACCATCACAGCGACCTCTTGACCGGTCTGATCGGTCACTGAGAACGCTGAAGCATCTTCAGGGCGTACTTCAGGTTGGCATTCAGCCAAAAATTCCAGATCCTGAGGCCAGATATTGCGACCATTGATGATGATCATGTCTTTCTGGCGGCCGGTGATGATGATCTCACCATCGACCAGATAACCCATATCGCCGGTGTTTAACCAACCATCGGGTAAGAGTGACTCAGCAGTAATTTCCGGTTCGTTAAAGTAACCGCTCATGACACTTGGGCCACGTACAAAAATGGTGCCGCATTGTTTTTCAGGCAGTACCTGGCCATCGGTACCGCGAATTTCCATGTCCAGATCTGGAATGGGTTTGCCGCAGCGTACAAACTGATTAACACGTACATCCTGGGCATCCTTAGCCACCGATACAGCAACACCCTCGTGACCCAGGCGATCAGCATCAACATACTCAATGTGTACATCGCGCTCCAAAGGCGCGAAGCTGATGGCCAGAGAGGTTTCAGCCATACCGTAGCATGCCAGAAATGCGCGGCGGTTAAAGCCAGCTTCCTGCAGTGCATTGGCAAAGTTGCGCAGGCTGCTCGGGCGAATGGTCTCTGCACCGACACCGGCAACACGCCAGGCCGATAGGTCCAAACGCTCCAGATCAGATGGACGCACCCGACGGGCGCATAATTCGTAACCAAACGGTGGGCTGAAGGAAATCGTTCCACCGGTTTGTGACATTAGGTTTAGCCACAGTCGTGGACGCATCGCAAAATCGCGTGTGCCAATGTAATCAACAGAACGCTGTGAAGCCATTGGTGCCAGCACCAGACCGACAAGACCCATGTCATGGTAATAAGGCAGCCAGGAAACACAACGGTCAGTTTCATTCATCTGTTGACCGTGCTCCAAAATACCGTTCAGGTTATGCATCACCGCTTTTTGCTTGATCATCACACCACGCGGGAAACGGGTGCTGCCTGAGGTATATTGCAGATAAGCCAGTTCTTCAGACCCCAATGGTTTTAATTCCTGCTCACCAGCAGGAATTTGATCGTAGTAATCGGCGCCGCCGACATGGGTGACGTCTAAATCTTCGCAGGCGGTTTCCAGCATCTCCAAATAATCGACCGGTGCCATTGCCAGTGAAGGCTGTGCGCTTTGTATCAGTTTGCGCAATTGCTGGATGTAGGCTTCTCGGCCACCGAGGTGAACGGCTGCAGGTACAGGTACAGGTACAATGCCTGCAAACTGACAGGCATAAAAGAAACGCACAAAATCGGGACCAGTTTCGGCCACCAAAACCATACGGCTGCCACGCTCCAGGCCTAGCTCGACCAAACGAGAGGCTAGCTCACGTGCCTGAACGTGCAGCTGTGAGTACGGTAATTTGCAGTACAGCTGGCCACGTCCGTTATAAAAGTTATAACCGGTTTCGCCCTGACTGGCATATTCCAGTGCTGCCGCCAAAGTTGGAAAGCGACCGGCGCATAATGGCAAGGAATGAGTTGTGGGTGTGCCGTTGTTAGACAAAACTGGTGTCTCCCTGGGGTATTTCGTTGACAGCGCGCTTGCCGCAAGATCTCAGAACGCCAGTTTTTTCGAGGTAATGCATGTATCAATCCTGTATCAATTTCTGATTATTAATTGCATGTACAGCCTGTAAAACCTTGTAACTGCGCTGTTTCCTGGCATCCACACCAAACTTGCCGGCGAAACTGGTTGTCGGCAGATCGTGTTCTGGACAACTTATTGTCCAATTGAATGCGCATAAATAAATTGGCTATTTTCTCTGCTAAGCAGGCGCGTTGCAAGCATTTTTGACAATTTTACTACAGTGCGGGCTGTTTTGTTGCTCAAACACAACGCTTGTCCTCTGCTTCCCGTGCAAGATATGTGAATTAGATAAAATTTGCGTAAAAAAAACAATCCCATAGGTATAATTCGCTGTTTAATGGCGTGTGGCAGATTTGCCACAAACTACTGCGTATGGCCTGCCAAAAGGCTTTTTAAAGGTAACTTGCTGAACGGACAAGCATGACAAAAGCAACATCCAGCAACCTCAAACTGACGGTAAAACCGGTGATATCGCGCGGCGATCGAAGGCGTTTTTTAACATTTCCACAGCAAATTTATGGTGATGATCCTCTGTATGTACAGCCACTGGATATGGAAATGAATGCGGTGTTACGCGGCCGCAACGCGTGGTCACAGCATGCCAAGCTGCAGGCCTGGCTGGCCTGGCAGGGTAATCAAGTGGTGGGCAGAATCACTGCCCAGCGTGATCAATTGCACACAAACCCGCAGATAGGTCAGTTTGGTTTTCTCGAATCAACGAATGATGCCGGCGTATTCAAAGCATTACTGGACACAGCAGCACAATGGTTGAGCCAGCAGGGAGCAAGTACTTTACAGGGGCCTTTTGACCCTTCCATTAATGCGCAAACCGGTCTGCTGATTCAGGGGTTTGATACCCCGCCCTACATGATGATGGGGCATGCCCCTCGTTATTATCAGCAGCGTTATCTGGAATATGGCCTGCAGCCAGTACAGGAGTTATTGGCCTATATGCTGGATGCGATGTTTGTTGCCCCCAAAATCATGACCCGTTTGGCACGCGGTTACCGTTCCAAAGTACGGATTCGTGAACCGGATTGGCGTAACCGGGCCGGCGAAATGGAAATAATGCGTGATATTTTTAATGATGCCTGGGCCGATAATTGGGAGTTTGTACCGTATACCGAGGCAGAATTTAAGCAATTGGGCGAGCATCTAAAAATGCTGGTCCGTCCTGGCTGGGTACAGATAGTCGAATATGAAGATCGTCCTATTGCCTTTATTGTGGTGCTGCCCAACATGAACGATATGATTCGTGGCCTGCGCGGGAAACTGTTTCCGCTGGGAATCTTCAAATTGCTATGGCGCTTGAAAATGCAAACAGTACGCAATGGCCGGGTTCCGCTGATGGGGGTGCGAAGGGAGTATCATGGTACTCCGTTGGCAGGCGCCATTGCTTTTTTAATGATTGAACAGCTTCAGATCAATTCGACGCCGTTTGGTTTGCGGAATGTGGAACTCTCGTGGATATTAAAGGACAACAAAGGCATGCGCGATATTATCGAAGCCATTTCAGGACAACCTTACAAGCGCTATCACGTCTATGCCAAAAGCATTTAAACCGTTAGCAATGATTTTGACTGCAACCTGGGTTGTTATCATCCCATGATCCTGCGTCGGTACATCATCGGCACTGTGCTGCGCCCGTTTTTAGGCATTTTATTGTTTTTGGTTGCGCTGTATCTCGCCTGGGCGGCAAGCAAATTGATTGGTGCAGGTGGTGCGGTTTCGATGACGCCTGGTGAGTTTGCCACTGTCATTGCCTTGCAGACTCAGGTGGCATTGGAAGTATTGGTGCCTTTTTCATTGTTTCTGGCGATTATCACGGGGCTGGGGCAATTGGCATCGACTCAAGAAACACTGGCTATTAGAGCCAATGGCGGTGGTGACAAAATGTTACTCAGCAGTGTAGCTGGTATTGCTTTATTGACGGCTCTGCTGATTGCCGGTGAATCGATATGGCTAAGACCACAAGCCTATTTAAAAATCTATGCTATTGATGCGGCCATTGAGCAAGACACTGATTTTCGCCGTATTGAAGGCGGGCAGTTTTACAGTAGCCAAATGTCCGAAGGCGATGAAGCCGGTAGGGTTATTTTTGCTGATAGTCGTGCAGACGATACTTTGCATCAGGTGTTTGTGGCACGCACTATTAATGGTCGTAACGAATTTATCTTTGCCCGTGATGCCACCCAGCAGGTGACCGAAGAGGGTGAGCAGGTTATGGATTTTAATCAAGGGTATTTATACCAGTTAACCGAGCGTGGCGATGCCAGTGAGGATTGGCATTTGGCCTTTAATGAAATGCGATTAACGCTGGAACCGCCTGATAACCCTGATCCTGGCAACAGGCGTAAATCCACATCAACTGAACAACTATCAGAAAGCACAGTGCCATTCGAAGTTGCTGAATACCAGGGGCGCCTGGCAGCACCATTATCAACATTGCTACTGGCCTTGTTGGCAGTTCCACTGAGCCGCCGTGCGCCCCGTGCCGGACGCTACAGCCGACTGTTGTTTGCGGTTATTTTAATGATTGTTTATTACAATCTGAATTCTCTGGCGCGTACCTGGATGGAGCTGGGGCATGTGCCGTTATTTC
This sequence comes from Wenzhouxiangellaceae bacterium, assembly GCA_965230265.1. Taxonomy (GTDB): domain Bacteria; phylum Pseudomonadota; class Gammaproteobacteria; order Xanthomonadales; family Wenzhouxiangellaceae; genus JAJFKX01. Next base: position 1,271,150 of record OZ245999.1, read on the forward strand.
CGGGCGTGTTTTGGCCACAGTTGTTACTGCTGTCTATTTTTATCGGTTTAATCTGGCCTGCTTCAAAATTACGTGCACGGCCACTACAAAAACCGGCAGGTAGTTAAGCTGACAGATGGAAACCTTTACCCGTTATCTTCGAACGCAATTGTTGCAGGGTATGCTGCTGGCAGCAGTGGTGCTGGCGGGGATTTTCAGTTTAATTACATTGGTCGATGAGCTGGATGAGATCGGGCAGGGCAGTTATCGTGCAGCGGATGTGTTTTTTTTCACCGCGTTGACCATACCGGGCAAAATATTTGATTTGTTGCCGTTGATTGTTTTGTTGGGTTGCATTATTACCCTGGGAATGTTGGCAGCCAGTCAGCAACTGGTGGCCATTCGTTCATTGGGGGCTTCAATATGGCGAATACTACGCAGTGTGATGTTAACCGTGTTGGCAGTGATTGCGATTATGCTGGTATTGGCCGAATGGGTGATTCCGAAGTTGGAAGAGCATGCTTATACCCTGCGAGCAGTGCGTCAAACCGAGCAGTCTTCATTGACAGGCGATCAGGGGTTTTGGGCACGCAACGGTTTGCAGTTCATTAATGTCAAAGAGTTTCGTTTAGGTCGTATTCCTACGGATATCAATATTTATGATTTTTCCGAGCAAAGTGGATTGGTTCGTTATGTACACGCAGAAACCGCTGATATCAATACCGATTCCAACCTGTGGCAATTACAGGATGTATGGACTAAGGAAATCGGGCCCGGAACGGGTGAAGCACAACAACGTGATGCTTTGGTTTGGGAATCGTTTTTATCTCGAGAACAAATTGGTGTATTGACGGTTCCACCCGAAAGCTTGGGTTTGAGTAATTTATTTCGTTATGTGCGCGAGCTGCGAGATCGCGGGCAAACATCAAAGACCTATGATTTGGCATTCTGGCATCAGCTGGCTATTCCATTTTCAGCCATCATTATGGCGCTTATTGCCATTCCGGTTGCAACCAGTGCCACGCGTGCACAAGGCGCCACCAAGCGGATATTTCAGGCGGCAGCAGTCGGTATGTTGTTTTATTTATTAAACGAAGCGCTGGGTTATGTTGGGTTGCTGGCCGGCGCCAGCCCGGTAATAACCACGTTTGGTCCGGTATTTTTACTGGCATTAATTGCCGTGCCGTTACTGCGGCGTTTGCAATGAATCAATCTGGTCCCGAAGCATTACAGGCTCTGCAAGCGCAAACGACAGCTGGAGAGGACCTACAAGCTCTGGCCAAAGCGATACGTGGCGAACATGGCGAAGCAGTTGCTGCCATTGTGTATTACGGATCGTGTCTGCGCAGTGGCAATGCAGGCGACGGTATTGCTGATTTTTACGTTTTGGTTGAACGTTATCGAGATGCCAAAATGGGTTGGCTAAGAGCAGGCTTAAACCGCTTGCTGCCACCGAATGTTTTTTACCTGGAAACGCCCTGGCAGGACACCACACTGCGTGCCAAATATGCGGTGATCAGTATCAATCAGTTTCAGCAGGGGGTTACCGGTGGCTGGTTATTGCCCTATCTATGGGGGCGCTTCGCTCAACCCAGCGGGGTTTTATGGTGCCGTGACAACGCACTTCAATATTCGATTTACCATTGGCTAAGCCAGGCACTGATTTACTTCGTTAAGCAAACTGCACCGCTAATGCCTTCTGACTTTGGCGCCAGGCAGTTATGGCAAACCGGATTGGCACGCAGCTATAGTACTGAGTTGCGTGCTGAGCGTGGTGAGCGTGTGGCTGGTTTGTTCGATTATTGGCCAGAATATTACACCCAGCAAACCTGGCAGGTACTGACTTCGCTGGGTTGGTTGAGCCCTGATCAACCAGTCGAGGCGAAAAACTGGTCGACACAGATATCTGAAAAACTCAAAAAACGCACCAATCGACGCTGGCGTTGGCGGGTATTGGCGGGTAAGCCAACGGCATTGTTGCGCTTGATCAAGAGCCTGTTGACCTTTCGTGGCGCGGTTGAGTATGCCGCCTGGAAGATTGAACGTCACAGCGGTCAGCCCGTGGATTTACCCGATTATGCGCGCCGTTGGCCGCTGTTGGGCGGTTGGGTGGTATTATGGCAGCTGTTGCGGCGGGGAAGCTTGCGTTAGTTAATCGGCTGACGCGGCCTCAATATGCGCCCTCATATGGCTTGTTTAAGCACAGGCATATGTATTAAACCAATAGATAAGTAATCGCCGTTAAGTGCTGTTTTATAAAGGAAATAGCTTTGCAAAATAGTCATTATTCACTTAGGATATTGCCCAGAAAATCTGGTCGAGAAAAGCGGGAACCAGCCAAGGGGCTTGCCTGCCTTTATGGATAGAATGATTTGATTATGGTCAGCCTGAACTTTATCGGTAATCTTATTTATGGTTAGCAATGACAACCTGTCAGATGCTTCAGCGGTCAGGCGTGGAATGGATGCCAAAGACGACCCTGCCGGTACAGTTGTTGATGCAGTTGAAAGTATTATTGAACATGGCCAAAGCGATGACGCCAGTTGTTCCAGCACTCGTCCGCCTGCCGGGTTAATTTCCAATCCTTTGAGCTTTTATAATCGCCGTCGCCCAGAGCCGGTGATGCGCAATATTCTGAAAGACTATCCGGAAGTACACAAATACCCGGCTCAAAACCGGAAAGAAATCAGCCAGGCTGTCGCTGCACTGCACGAAATTGATGCCCGGTTAATTATTGCCAATGGCGGTGATGGCACAGTACAGGGAGTGATTACTGAAGTCTGGCGCCAGTGGCAAGGTGAAAAGATGCCATTGTTGGCGGTCATGCCTGGTGGGCGAACTAACGTGATCTCCAAAGATTTGAATAACAAATTACGACCGCGCGATATTTTGAAAGGGATATTGGCCAATTATTGTGCCGGGGACAAAGACAAACGCAAGCAACGATCATTACTGCGTATTAATATTGACCATGCCCAGGCAGATTGTGAAACCAGCGAACTGGGTTTTTTAATTAGTGCGGCGGGTTTGGCAGGTGGTATTGAAGAGTGTTGGTCTTTCCGTAGCCGTAATCGCAAACTGGGTATGTATGGTGGCGTGGGTACGGCGGCTTGGATTGTTGGCCGGTTACTGGGAACACCTGCCGGCACACACATCCTGCGACCGCGGCTTGCCAGAGTTACTGTTGACGGTGAAGTCATCAGCGGTGATCACCAGCAAATCGTCATGGTCACCACCAATCACAGCCTGCCGGTGCTGATTAATCCGTTTTGGCAAAAAGATGGTGATAACCAGAGAGAGCTGAAGATTACCGTGGTTAGCAATGAAACCCGGGGGTTGTGGTGGCGCAGTCTGCCACTGGCGTTTGGCTGGCAGCGATTCCTGCCGGAAGATGCCGGTTTCTACAGCCGGACAGCCAGTCATATTCAGTTACACCTGGAAAAGAGCTTTCATCTGGATGGCGAAAGCTGGAAACTGGACTACCCTCAACAGGTGGATGTGCGGCCAGGTCCAAGGCTGGAATTCATCACTGCGTAAGTTTTTTTAGGGGTTTCTGATAAATTTACCTTGCCAAGAGCGAGCAGAGTGCTTAGCATTGCCACTCTTGGATATTCCAAGGCTAGGTGGCAGAGTGGTTATGCACCGGCCTGCAAAGCCGTGTACCTCGGTTCGATTCCGGGCCTAGCCTCCAAATCCAATACCTGTAGGATGATTCAATGGATCCACAGGTCCGCTAATAACCCCGCAAGCCCGGGTGGCGAAATTGGTAGACGCAAGGGACTTAAAATCCCTCGGTGGCAACACCGTGCCGGTTCGAGTCCGGCCCTGGGCACCATTTATATGGTATGAAACATGACAGTGCAACGTCCGCCATTTCCTCCTTTCACCCAGCAAAGTGCCGCTGAAAAAGTGCGCCTGGCTGAAGACGGGTGGAACAGCAGAAGCCCTGAGAAAATTGCTTTGGCATATTCGCCAGACAGCAAATGGCGCAATCGTGATCAGTTCATCACTGGCCACAGAGAAATTATTCAATTCCTGACAAACAAATGGGATAAAGAGCTGGAATATCGTCTTATCAAAGAACTGTTTGCTTTCACGGAGAACCGTATCGCCGTTCGTTATGCTTATGAGTACCATAACCACCAAGGGCAGTGGTTCCGTGCTTATGGTAATGAAAACTGGGTCTTTGACGATAATGGTTTGATGAAAGCACGTTATGCCAGTATTAATGATTTGGCAATTGCAGAAAATGAGCGCAAATTTCATTGGCAGCAAGGCCGCCGGCCTGACGGTCACCCTGGGTTGAGTGAGCTAGGTCTCTAATTTGGAGAATGAAGTTAAGACCTATACTGGCAGTTGTACGAGTATAAAAATAAAGGTGACCGGCTGTTTTTTTATGTGAAATTAAGAACTTTATTGCTGTTTCGCAGCGACATTACGGAAGTACCTAAGTAGCAGAGTCTATGCTAGGCTTTCGCCGTAAAATTCACTAAATAGTCGAGCTATACAATAATGACCATCCAAATCGATCTCACCTCCGAAATCGGCAAAATCAACGCAGTCATGGTGCATCGGCCAGGGCAGGAAATTGAGAATATGACACCGGCCACAGCCACTGAGGTGTTGTATGACGACATTATCAGCCTGCCGCTGGCACGCGCGGAGCACGCGCAATTGACGGGTGTGTTGAATAAGCTGGCTCATGTGGTTGAGTTGACCGACTTGCTTAGCGACGTATTGGACAATCACGATGTGCGTGAGCGCTTGCTGCGCGAAGTCGTGCGTTTGTATGATGTGCCGGAAGTGCTTGACGATCTGATGGGTATGTCATCTGCTGCATTGGCCGGGCAGTTGTTGGAAGGCACGCCGATGCGAAAGGATACGCTGGAGAAATATCTCAGTCCTTTGCATCACACGCTGCCGCCACTACCCAATACCTTCTTCACGCGTGATGCCACCATGTGCCTGCACGATCGTGTGATTATTGGCTCGATGGCTTTTAGGGTACGCCTGGTGGAGAGCTTATTACTTAAGGCGATCTTTAAATATCATCCGGATATTCAGTCTCAGGGATTTTATTTTGACGGGACAGAAAGCAGCCCTGCTGACCAGGATGCAACAGAAAGCCCAATTACCATTGAAGGTGGTGATTTGCTGGTGGCACGGGATGATTTGGTGCTCATTGGATACAGTGAACGTACCACTGCGTCAGCTATTGATAGATTGATTCAAGCCATTGCGGCACATGGTAAGGCCAAAGACTTTATCGTACTGGAAATTCCCAAGCAGCGTGCCAGCATCCATCTGGATATGATTTTCACCATGCTTGATCAGGACAAGTGCATGGTGTTTCCACCATTGATCACCAGCAGTCGTCGCAGTCGTGCTTTTCATATTTCCTACAGTGGCAATCGCCGTTCCAAAATTCGCGAGTATCAGGGCATGTTGCCAGCCTTAAAAAGTCAAGGGCTGGATTTGGAACCGATTGATTGCGGTGGTGCTAACCCTTTCCACCAAGAACGTGAACAATGGAACAGCGGTGCCAACTTTTTTGCACTGGCACCAGGTCATATCATTGGGTACGGGCACAATATTCACACTGTGGAATCTCTAAGCAAGGCGGGTTTTAGCGTAATTGAAGCCACAGATATTATCAGTGACAAGCAACAGCTTGAAGCAGGAAAGCCATCGGTCGTGGTGATGGAAGGGGCTGAACTAAGCCGTGGTGGTGGCGGTTGTCGATGTATGACGATGCCTTTAAATCGTGACGTGATTCAATGGTAGTTCTCTAAACAATCCATTCTGCCTGAACGGTATAAGTACTTTTGCTTAGATTTAGGGCTGAGTAGGGCAGGGCACTGTATCAGGGGGCAGCTATTCGTTGTATCAGTTTTAACAGAGTGGCATGGTCACGCTCATTCAGTGCGCTTATCTGCTCAGCAACCGATTTTATTCGCCGTTTGCGCGCGGTTTGCATCAACTGTCTGCCTTTGCGAGTAGCGGTTACTGTGACCACTCGCGCATCTTGTTTCGAGCGTGTACGGGCGACCAGCTTTGCTTTTTCCAAAGCGGTTATGATTCGTGAAACCGCGGCGGCCGAGACTGATTCTATTGTCGCGAGTTGAGATATTGTCTGATCGCCGACAAAAACCAGCACCGATAATATGGATAAGCGCTCCGGATTGATGTCGCTGTGCTGGTCGACTGTACTGGCCTGACGCAGCAGACGAATGGCGAATGAATGCAGGGCATTGGCACACAGGTTTTGTGATGTATCCGCTAGGCCAGGGGGTAGTGGTGGTATTGACAAAGTATTTAACCTTGTTAAATAATAAGGGTGTTAAGTATTATACCTGGATCATCTAAAATGCCAAATTCAGACGCCGTCAATGCCAGTCACATTCAATCCATTGGCCAGATACACATTTCCATATCAGATTATGACCGCGCCCTGAGTTTTTACCGGGATATTCTCGGCTTGGAGCTGTTGTTTGAAGTACCCGAACAGTCGATGGCATTTTTTGATTGCAATGGTATTCGTTTGTATATCGGCATACCGTCCAGCCCTGATTACCATTGCAATTCATTTTTGTATTACAACGTTGCTGATATTCAATCTGCTTATATTGATTTGCAAGCCAAGGGCGTAGCGTTTTTACATCCGCCTCATGCGGTGCACAAAACTGAAGAAGGTGAGTTATGGATGGCTGGGTTTCGGGACTCTGAAGGCAATTATGCACAATTGATGTGTGTGGTTTAAACCACCACATGGGTGGGTGCTTAAGCCGCTTGGTCAATTTGACAGTGGTATCGCATATAAAGGGGTAGGCAATTGTTCGCTGGTTAGCCAGAATAAATTCTGTTCTTGATCAAAGCTTAATGCTTCTGCCTGCGGCAGCCGGGGCATGGCAATAATCTGAGGATTTTGTGCAAATACCTGCCCCCAGCTTTGATTCAGTGATCTGTTATACAGATAAACCTGTTTATAAGTGAGCAATAGCGCTTGTTGTCCGTTTTGACCTAAATCACGAATGCTAAGCGCTGTGGTTTGCGCCACAGAAGAGGCGTATTGTCCAAAAACCAATTCATCAGAAAGTGTCGGTTGCTGCAATTTGCTGACTTCACCAAGAAATTCGGCAGTCAAGACGTTGTCTGGGGTGCTGGTGACCAATGGCAGACGATAAACTCGCGGTAGCGGGTCACGTTTGCTGATAATGATAATTTGCTGGTTGGCAACATCGACATCCACTGACTCAGAGTCGCGTGGGCCTTGCGGATAAACATAGGCAATATCGGCTTTGGGTTGAATACTGCCATCGTAGCGTCCCTGGTTGTCTGCAACAGGTTCAGGAACCAGCCACAAATGTACCAGTTGTCGCACAGCTTGGTTATCACCCACATCAGCAATCAATAGCCAGGATCGGCCATCGAGTGTAAAAGACGATAGATCTTCCCAGTCAACATTGACCACACCCTCAAGTGTGACCTTCCCCAGGTCGGTGCCATCGTGTTTATTGATGGCGTACAACACGCTGGCATTGCCGCTATCGTTGATTCCCCACAGTACCGAAGGGTTGGAGGGAGAACCCGCCAATCCGCTAAGTTCATTCAAATCCGTTTGCGCCAAGGTGACAGGCTCGGCTATGTTGGGGCTGATAGTTTGCCTGGTTTGGGTGGACTGGCATTGCACCAAACCGCCTGCGATTATGGCAAATATTAATCCATAAATGGCCAATAAACGCACAGATCGGCCAGAGAATGATGCATTGACTGTTGGTTTGTTATTCATCATGGATAATAATACGCATTGTTTGACTATTTAGAAGTGATTCCCGCATGGAAAAGTTCCTGGCCTTTGCCAGCAATCACCCGATTCTGGTCGGCAGTTTTTTTACTGTCTTGTTGGCGTTTATTGCCACTGAGTTTATGCGCAGTACGCGCAAGTTCAAGATAATCAACAGCGCTGATGCGATTCGCTTGATCAATCGTGAAGATGCCGCGATTGTTGATTTATCTGCCAGCAATGATTATGCCAGCAAACACATTGTTGGTGCGATTAATATGCCGCCGTCTCAGCTGCAAGCCAGCAATAAAAAACTGATGAAACTCAAGGGGCGACCAGTGCTGGTTTATTGTAAAACCGGTCAGGCTTCACATCAGAATGCTGGCAAACTCATCCAGTTGGGTTTGGAGCCGGTGTATGTGTTACGTGGTGGGTTAGTGCAATGGCAGCAGGACCAACAGCCAGTGGTTTGACCTTCGGGTATTAAAATCAGTGCAAAGCTCGGCTGAGGCCGATTGGATTCGAAATGGTTCATAAAATTGGCTGAATTGTTGCTTCTGATTCGAGTCAGCACTTGATCGGATGGTGTACCGACCACACCTCTGAACACTGGTACTTAAATCATATAACTTTGGAATCCCCCATGACTGATGAACAGATAATCGACCCACAGGCGGCTGCGGCCAGTGCCAGTGATGCAGCTGCGAATGCACAATTCAGTATGCAGCGTATTTATACCAAGGACATCTCTTTCGAAGCGCCCAATACGCCTCAGGTGTTTCAAGAGAAGGGGCAGTTGGAAATGAACATGAATCTGGCGCAGCGCGTTGATTCAATGGGCGAAGGTCTGCATGAAGTTGTTCTGACAGTGACCGTTACCGGTTCAATTAATGAAAAGACGGCCTATCTGTGTGAAGTTCAGCAGGCAGGTATTTTCCAGATCACTGGTATGACCGAGCAACAGGAAGCCGGTGTCATCAACGTGTTATGCCCTAACACCTTGTATCCTTATGCCCGTGCCAGTATCACCCAGCTGGTGGCCAATGCCGGGTTCCCGCCGGTGGTGCTGCAACCGATCAGTTTTGAGCAAATCTATGCACAACGCTTGCAGGAAGCTCAGCAGCAGGCCAATGCCGATAATGCTGCAGAAACGGCTGCAGAATAAGCTCTGAGAGACAACCTCATCTATCCTTTTAAGCAATTGGCACTGCCAGTTGCTTGCCATTGACTGCATTTTAATGAATGCTGGACCTATGTCTGATCAAATCAATATAGATGCTGCTGATATCGCCGTGTTGGGGGCCGGTTCCTGGGGCACTGCTTTGGCGATGCAATTGGCTCGGGTTGGAAAGCGAACCGTATTGTGGGCACGCGATGCTGAATTGCTGGCTCAAATTCAGAATACTCGTGAAAATCCACGTTATCTTGCGGGCATTCCAATCCCCGAAAACCTGCAAACTGAACCAGACCTACAAACTGCAGTGACCGGCAGTAAAGAAATTCTGCTGGTTTGTCCCAGTCATGCTTTTTCTGATCTGTTGCGAACGATTAAACCGTGGTTATCTGACAGCACTGGGGTAAGCTGGGCCTGCAAAGGGTTCGAGCCTGGTACCGGGCGTTTGTTACATACCAGTGCCGTTGAGGTACTGGGTAAGCAGCGTCCGCTGGCCGTGGTGACAGGGCCGTCTTTTGCTCGTGAAGTGGCGCTGGATAAGCCAACGGCTGTTACTGTGGCTGCTTCCAGTGAGGATTACGGGCGACACATTGCCAGCCTGTTACATGGCGGCAGCCTGCGTGCCTACTACAGTGATGACATGATTGGCGCGGAGCTCGGTGGTGCCAGCAAGAATGTGATGGCGGTGGCGACCGGGATTTGCGATGGCATGGAACTGGGTTCTAATGCCCGTGCCGGGCTGATTACCCGTGGTTTATCAGAGATGATGCGTTTGGGCGCTGCGATGGGCGCAGAACCGGAGACCCTGATGGGTTTGTCTGGAATGGGTGATTTGGTTTTGACCTGCACGGGTGAATTATCACGGAATCGACGTTTGGGTTTGGCATTGGGTCGTGGGCTTGGTGTGGAAGAAGCCATTGAGCAAATTGGCCAAGTGGTAGAAGGTTATAAGGCTGCAGCCGAGGTGCGACGTTTAAGTGAAAAATTTGAACTGGATTTACCCATATGTGAGCAGGTACACGGTATTTTGTATCAGGGCTGGAGTCCGCACAAAGGTGTCAAGGTTTTACTCAGTCGGGAACTGAAAAAAGAACATTAGCGATTGGTTCAAAGTTTGGCGTTGCTTATCTTTGCAGCGTTGTCGTTTCCAGCACTTGCTCAACCTGGTTGTAATTGCCTCCAGGCTTCATAACTTGCAATCGCGACAGTATTGGATAAATTCAGACTGCGGCTATCAGCCAGCATCGGTAGTCGAATCACTTGATCGGCCTGCGTCAGCACAGTATCACTCAAGCCCCTTGTTTCTGCCCCAAACAACAGACAATCACCTGGATTAAAGCGTGTATCCCATAAGCTGGTATTGCCTTTGGTAGAAAACGCCAGCAGGCGACCACCAGAGACCTGTTGGCGAAATTGTTTCAAGTTGTTATGCGCCTGCCACTGGCTGCGTTCGCGGTAATCCAGTCCGGCACGACGCAATTGTTTGTCATCCAGGCTAAACCCAATGGGCTCGATCAGATGTAAACGTGCACCGTTATTGGCGCAAAGACGCATGATATTGCCGGTATTGGGTGGAATTTCAGGTTCGACCAGTACGATGTGTAAATCCAATGGCGCTGGTGAAGAATCGGTTGTTTTTGGCATAGTTGTTATGGCATGGGAAATATTGCAATATCAATTTTAGGCGATTTTTGCTTACCAATAAACCTGCAATAACAAGTATTTGCAGCCAACTATTTGACACGACATCATGTGCGGAGTAGGGTATGACCCGACACAATATATTGTGTTTTTTCAAATCAAGCAACACAAAAGCTTGTGTAGGTTATATAATGAACGATTACTATTACACCGGTTAGATTTAGAGCATTTGCGGGGATAAACGATAAATGAGCACTGCGCGTCAAGAATCCATTACGATGAATACTAAGGACATACCTTTGCAGGATGCATCGCTGGATATCTGGGATAAGAAATACCGCCTAAAAAGCAAAAATGGCGATATTCTGGATGCCGATGTAGATACCACCTGGCAACGAGTAGCGACTGCGCTGGCCGAGGTGGAGACGACTCCCGAATTGCGCAAACATTGGCGCGAAAAGTTTTTATGGGCGTTACGCCGTGGTGCGATTCCAGCGGGTCGAATCACTTCCAATGCTGGTGCCCAGGCACACAAACCAGCCACTTCTACCATTAACTGTACTGTTTCGGGCACTGTTGAAGATTCCATGAATGGCATTCTGGATAAAGTGCATGAAGCCGGTCTGACCTTAAAAGCCGGCTGTGGTATTGGCTATGAATTTTCCACTTTGCGTCCACGTGGTGCTTATGTATCGGGCGCAGGTGCTTATACTTCTGGCCCACTGTCGTTTATGGATATTTACGACAAGATGTGTTTTACCGTGTCGTCCGCGGGCGGCCGTCGTGGTGCACAGATGGCAACTTTTGAAATCGGTCATCCTGATGCCATGGAATTCATTCGTGCCAAACGCGAGGATGGCCGTTTGCGGCAGTTTAATTGTTCATTGCTGATTACTGACGAGTTTATGCAGGCAGTCACCAATGATGAAGAGTGGCCGATGACCTTCCCGGTGACTGAGCAAGAGATTGATGAGGTAGACCTGGATGATCCCGAGCAGGTGATCTGGCGAGAGTGGCCGATTACCGAAGGCTATGTCAGTCGCGATGATGGTCTGGTGGCCTGCAAGGTCTATCGGAAAATGCCTGCACGGCGGATGTGGGACATGATTATGTCTTCCACCTATGATTTTGCTGAACCTGGTTTTATTCTGGTTGACCGCATTAACGAAATGAACAACAACTGGTGGTGTGAGAATATTCGGGCCACTAACCCCTGCGGTGAGCAGCCATTGCCACCGTATGGTGCTTGTTTACTGGGCTCAATCAATTTGACCCGGTTTGTTGAAAAGCCCTTTACCAGCCAGGCCAGTTTTGACTGGGATGAGTACCGCAAGGTGGTCAAGGTATTTACCCGGATGCTGGATAATGTGGTGGAAGTGAACGGTTTACCGCTGGATGAGCAACGCCGTGAAATTGAATACAAACGTCGTCACGGCATGGGCTTTTTGGGGCTGGGATCTACGCTGACCTTAATGGGGCTCAAATACGGCGAAGCTGAGTCGCTGGCGTTCACTGAAAGCATCGCTCGTGAGATGGCTGTTGCCGGTTGGGAAACCGGACTTGAGCTGAGTCAGGAAAAAGGCCCGGCCCCAGTGATGAATGACGATTTTGAAGTCACTGCTGAAATGCTGCGCAAACGCCCGGAAATGGTTACCGATGGCTGGAAAGTTGGCCAGAGCATCAAAGGCCGTGAATTGCACGCGCGCTATAGTCGCTACATGCAGCGTGTGGCCGAGGTAAACCCGGAACTGGTGGAACAATTGGCCGAGCAGGGAGCACGCTTTACTCATCATACGTCAATTGCACCGACGGGCACTATTTCACTGTCATTGGCGAATAATGCCAGTAACGGTATCGAACCCAGCTTTGCCCACCATTACTCGCGGAATGTTATTCGTGAAGGCCGCAAAACCAAAGAAAAAGTGGAAGTGTATTCGTTTGAATTATTGGCTTATCGTGAATTGATCAACGCTGATGCCATGCCGTTTAGTGATGACCCCGAACAGCAGTTGCCTGATTACTTTATTGCTGCAGATGACATCACACCGAAAGCCCATGTGGATATTCAGGCGGCTGCGCAGATCTGGATCGATTCATCGATTTCCAAAACAGCCAATGTGCCGACCGATTATCCATTTACCGATTTCAAGGATATTTATCGGTATGCACACGAGCAAGGACTGAAAGGCTGTACGACATTTCGTTTCAACCCGGAAGCCTTCCAGGGAGTGTTGGTCAAAGAGCAGGACCTGGAAAACACCCTGTATGCATTTACGCTGGAAGATGGCAGTGTGGTGGAAGTCAAAGGCAGCGAGCAGATTGAATACGATGGTGAAATGCACACTGCAGCCAATCTGTACGATGCACTTAAAGAAGGTTATTACGGCAAGTTCTAACACCTATATAAATCATGGCTGGTGTCTGGCATAGTTCATGTTCAATGGCTTGATGGCACCACGTACCTGGCAGATATAATTTAAGACATTATGAGCACAAAAATCGATCAGAAAATTGTTGGTTATGCAGTACGCAACAGCGAACAGGATGACCAGAGCAATCAAGTCGAAGATACCAACGCAGAGGACCGTCCTGCCAAGGCAGAAGTCATCCGCATGCATGAAAAGCTGATGCGGCCAGAAGGGTTTGAATGTCTGGAAGGGTCAACTTACAAAATCAAGACACCTTTGGATGATCATGCCTTGTATATCACCATGAACGATATTGTTTTGAATGCAGGCACTGAGCACGAGCAGCGCCGGCCATTCGAAATTTTCATCAATTCCAAAAATATGGATCACTTTCAGTGGATTGTGGCCTTGACCCGGGTGATGTCGGCGGTATTTCGTAAGGGCGGTGACGTGACCTTTTTGGCTGAAGAGCTACAAGCGGTGTTTGACCCGAAAGGTGGTTACTTTAAAGCCGGCGGCAAATTTATGCCTTCACTGGTGGCTGAGATCGGTGCCGTGATCGAGCACCACCTGGTACGTATCGGCATGTTGGAGCCACCTGAACTGAGTGAACAGCAGCAATTGATATTGGATGCCAAGCGTGCCGAAGCCGAAGCCCAGGTTTCAGGTACTGCAGAAGCAGAAAAAAAAACGCTGAATAACCCTGCCGATACCGACACATCGGCTGATAACTCCTATCCTGCTTCGGCAACCTTATGCAATAAATGCCATACCAAGGCAGTTATCATTATGGACAATTGCGCCACCTGCCTGGCCTGCGGTTATTCTAAGTGCGGTTAATCAGCAGCAGTACTCAGCTGCCAGACCAGAGACTCCAGCCATTAAAAGGTAATGTGGCCAAATAAACACACACAGGGTTGGTTTACTGGATTGCTGATAACCACAGGCCTGATCGTATTGTTATCGCAAGCTGTTATTGCCCGTGAAACAACATTACCGCCGAGTATCGCGCTGCGTACTGAAGTCTCTTATGTGAATATTGTCTTGTTGGAGTCTGCCGAGCGTGTTGACCAACAGCAAACCAACCTGCATTTCAGTTTAATCAAAAACCTGCACAATACGGCAGCAGAAAAAATCGATATTCGAGTCACAAACCTGTTGGCGGCTGATCTGGAAGTTGGCGCTGAATATATTATTGCCTATGAAACAGTAAGAAAAGTCCGTGACAACGAAGCCAAACATTACATACGTATAGCGAATGGGCCTGAATTGATGCGAGTGCAGGGGGCTTACCCTGCTATTTTCCGGCGTAATGAAAGTTTGGTTGACCGTTTGCTTAGCGACCCTCAAGAGGCGGTATCAGACCCCGATGCATTGATTCAGACAATTTTTTCAGGCATGGCTGACAATGACCCTGTTATTAAAGCATTTTTTGTACGAGAAATAGTCAATTGGAATGCACTGTACCCTTATTTAAAACCAGAGCATTATTCAGCATTGCTTGCTGCTCTGGTTTCCCCCAATGCCAATGCAGGTACCAAGATAGCCATACTGGAGCTGCGCAAACCACTTAACCAGGGAATTGGAATTGATCAAATAGGGCAACATGCTCGTGGTTTACTGTCTTATATGTCGGTGAATATGGACCCTATTGGTGAGGGGCCTGCATTAATTTTGAATGCCTTGCTGTTTTTGGAGGCTTACCAGTTAACCGCAGAATGGGATATGCTCAGTCGCTGGACACAAACGAATATCCCCACCATTGCAGAGCGTGCGGTATTGATGCTTAAGCGTATTGATGAAAATCGTGCACAAACATTGATACAGCAACGGTTAAAAGATTCGCTATTGAATGTTACCACTCGTAGGATGCTTGAACGCCAGGCCAAACCCAGACAAGTATTGCATTAACAGGTAAGACGATTACTACGATTTTAATTGAGATAGGCTATAATAAGAAGCTAATTATTATTAAAAACGCAGAGTCAGATAATGAGTCAATATCGTTGTACTTTCACACTGGTTTCGTTCTTACTGCTGGTTAGTTTGCAGAGTATCGCAGCTGATCGTGGTGTCCCTATTACCACAACCTCCGTTCGCAATGACGTTTCCGCGCCCTTGGAAGAGTTAATTGCAGAGTATGAACAAGAGCAACAAAACGGTATTACACCGATTGTTGCTCCGGGTTTTGTTATTCCTAATATTTTGGAAATTGATGATGGCCCGGCGGCCAATAAGTTTCGGGCACCAGCAGCAAACAGAGCACCCGATATTGGCACCAATGGTGCGGCCACGCCTGCCGTCATTGTTAGCGCCGATGGGTACAGGACACAGGATAATCTGGATCAGGGGCTGGGTAATTTTATCCCGCCAGATACCAATGGTGATGTTGGGTTGAGTTTTTACGTTCAATACGTGAATGTTGGCTGGATTGTTTTGAATAAAGCCGATGGCAGTCTGGCTGCTGGGCCTTTTGTGGGCAATGTTTTTTGGCAGGGTTTCGGCGGGCCATGTGAAACCAATAATGCAGGTGACCCTGTGGTATTGTTCGACAAACTGGCGCAACGCTGGTTATTCAGTCAGTTTACTAGTTCAGCCAACCCTGATGGGCGTCAATGTTTTGCTATTTCGCAAACTGCCGATCCACTAGGTCCCTACAATCGATATGAGTTTATCTTTCCAGGTCAGTTTAATGACTACCCGCATATTGGTATCTGGACAGACAGCACCGGATCACGCAGTGGTTACTACTTTGTAACGCACGATTTTTCAGATGTTGGTGGTCCTAACCAGGCTTTTGAACAGGCATCTTTTGCGGTAGTAGAACGTGATGAGATGCTGGCTGGAAATCCGGCAGAGTTTGTGCGTTTTACTGACACCGCTTTTGCCGGTATCAGTGGTTTTGGCGCTTTGCCACCGCATCTGGAAAGTATCACTGTACCTGGGGCTGATGCCTGTGCGCCGTTTGTTCAGGCTCGTCCTGATTTGCAGGCTTACATCCTTTCTGATTTATGTGTGGATTGGAATAATACGGCAAACTCTACACTGAGCTCGCCACGGCTTGTCGATGCGGGTGAAACCTGGACACCAGGTCCAGGTAACGTTGTACAGCCTGGTGGCAACGCCGGTAATGCACTAGACACTCTGGCTTCAATTGGTCGCATTTTGTATCGAGCATCTTACCGTGCGAACGACCCGGCAACTGGTTTGCCCGATCACTATGTGGTGACCACACCGGTGAATGTAGGCGACGGACAGGCTGGCGTACGCTGGGCACAGATTGACTTTCCCAACAGGGAAGAGGTTTTCCTGGGTGGTTTTGAAGAAGGTGAGTTTGAATATCCCAGTACCAGGGGCGCCATAGTCAATCAGAATGAATATGCACCAGATACGACTGTTGATCGCTGGATGTCGGCGATTTCAGTGGATCGTGATGGTAACTTGGGCCTGGCATATACCGCTTCGAGTGTGCCTGAAAATGTATTCCCAAGCGTACGCTTTACCAGCCGAAAATTTGATGACCCGTCCAATACTCTGCGTGATGAACAAACTTGTGTTGACGGCGGTGGTATTCAAACCGATGGTGCTGGACGCTGGGGGGATTACTCCAGCATGAGTGTTGATCCCGTTGATGAGTGTACTTTTTGGGCATCGGTTGAGTATCAACTCACCACTGCCGGGCGTAACTGGAGTAACCGTGTTTGTTCGTTCCGTTTCGATGACTGTGGTGATCCGGCGGCGTTCTTTAGTGACCAGGTGAATTCAACGGCCAATATTTGTAGTGCAACAGCCAATAATGTCAGCTTTGATTACAACCTGTTTGCTTTAAATGGCTTATCTGAAACAGTGACTCTATCAGCAGATAACTTACCGCCTAGTGTTACTTCAGCATTCAGTACGGGGACTTCGGTCAATACTTTCCCTACCATGGGCCAACTCAGTCTTGGCGGTATTAATGGTTTAGCATCAGCGGATTATAATTTCCAGATATCAGGTTCCTCTGCTTCGGTGTCTGCTTCAAGCGATTATATATTGTCTGTTGATGCTGCTGGAGTGGTTGGTTCTCCGGCGCTTATGAGTCCGGCCAACAATGCAACTGGCGAAGAGTTGGTACCACTGTTCCAATGGAACGCGCAGCCTGATGCTCGCAGCTACTTCCTGGAAGTAGCGACAGATGCTGGCTTTACTAATATCATCATTTCAGAAACCACAGAAAACACATCTTTCTCTCCAAACACCTCACTGGATGCCAGTACCACCTATTTTTGGAGAGTAACCGGTATTAACAACTGTGGTATAGGCACTGCTTCTGCCGCATTCAGCTTTACTACGGGTAGTTTCTTTAGTGGAACTGCTGCAGATTGCCCGGGCGGCACAACGCCCAATATTGTTTTCTTTGATGATATTGAGGGCGATGTCAGTGATTGGACTTTGCCTGCGGCACCTGTTGGAACCAATACCTGGCAGCAAAGTACCTTACGGGCCTTTGAGGGTACCTCATGGCGCTCAATTGATTCGGATGTTAGCTCTGACCAATACTTGGTATCACCAGCTATTACGTTGCCGTCTGCAGCAGAAGTACCAATTGCCATGGCTTACTGGAACTTCCAAAGTATGGAGGCCAATAATGGCACCAACCCTGATGCATGTTGGGATGGTGGCTTGCTAGAGGTGTCCACTGATGGTGGCGCGACGTTTACTCAAATACCGGGCACTGACCTATTGCGTGACCCTTACAATGGAAATATCACCAATAATGCAGCCAGTCCGATTTCTGGCCTTGATGCATGGTGTGCCAATGCAGGTGTTGCAGCCAGTGGCGATCAGACTGATATCCCAGTGGTTAGTTTGGATGCACTAGCCGGCCAAACCGTACAGTTCCGGTTCCGTATGGGTACTGATGGCAACACCGGTGATGAAGGCTGGTACATTGATAATGTAACGGTGCAAAGCTGCCAGTAATCATTGATTAACCTTCACTGACGAAGGTTATGCTTATAAAAACTTCACCCGTCTTTGGCGGGTGAAGTTTTTTTTAGAGTGTAAATAGCCTTAAGCAATGAATATTGATTAAGGCTATCTACGTCAATTGACGTGAAATTATGTGCTACAATGGCCAACTCATAGAGGAAACCGTAAACCTTTGATTTTAAAGTTTCAATTTGCCAAATTGAGATGCGCTGCTGTATATCTTCGTTCATATGCTGTTGTTGTCTCGATTCTGCTGGCTATCTTCATTTTCACCACCTCGCTTTATGCTCGGCCAGAGCTTGGGCCGCCCAGTATCAAGTTACGCACCAATGTATCCAATATCGTTATAGCTGAGCTGGATGCCATAAGTGCTGATTCCAAATTAACTTTTAAGATTCAGAGCAATCTGCACAACGAAGCTCAGGGGTCTGTTTTAGTTCGCAGCGATGCTCTGACCAGTGCTCAATTATCAGTTGGGCAAAGTTATATCATTGCTTATGTAGGCTGGGATGTGAAACGGTTTCCGCGGACTGTCAAACCCCGCAAAGACGGTGCGGTCATTATTAGTTTGAGTGGTGCGGCACCGGCAATATTTCAACCCAACGAAGATGTCATAAAATTATTGCAATGGAACATAGACGAATCCTTGCAAAGCCCAGAGGCAATGTTGGGAGTGATTTTGCGGGGTATGGCTGAAGCTGATCCACAGTTACAGAATTTCTTTACTACCGAGCTGGTCACTCGTCCAAAGCTGTACGCCAAATTGACTCCAGATCAAAAACAAAAGGTTGTCAGCTATCTGGGAGACAGTAGTTATACACCTGCAGGCCGCAGTTTGATGCTGGGCAACCCTGCCTTTAGTGAGTTTTTATTGACCGATGACGGCAAGTTAAAAATTGCTCGCCAAATCCTGACCTATCAACCGGTACAGATTGACTTTGGATCACAGTATGGTGGCCTGGTTCGAGCAGCTATGAAAGTGATGGAAAGCTCAGACAATGCCAGCGATGTGCATGTGGCACAACGCTGGCTGAGTAGTAATCAGGCTATTCTGGTCGAATCAGCAGCTGCCGTTATATATGCAGTTAACCCGGAAGCAGTGATTAACTCACTGGAGCAGGTTACGCAATATTCACTGCTAGAAAAAAACAGCAGGAATACTTTATTAAGGTTGCTGGTGCGTTATCGTCGCTCACTGGCAGGTAAATAATAAACATCATGGGACAAGAGTTTAGAAGTATTCATATTCAAAATTTGATGAGGTAAATATTATGCATAACCTGGATATGCGCCACTTACTCATAGCGACTATTGCTATTGGTTTTTGTGGTTTGACTTTGGCGGAAACGCCGCAGAACGTGGTCTCACCAGAGGTGACACGTTCGATTAGAAATGATACCTCTCCTCCTTTAGCAGAGCTATTGCAAATTGCAGCGTCTAATCAGGCAGGAGAATCTGGTTTGCCTACACCACCAGATTTTGTTTTTCCAAACTTTGATAACGAAGGCAATGGTGCTTCTGCTACTGATTTGGATCAGACCCTTGTCGGTGCAGCCGCCGCCGGTGCTCAACGTAGCGGCGGGCTGGGTAGTGCGCCGCCTTTGATTTTATCGGTTGATGGTATTGGCCAATCGGATGCACCTGGCGGTGGTTTGCCACCCGATACCAATGGCGATGTGGGCCCGAATTTCTATATTCAATATATCAATACAGACTGGGTCATCATGGATAAAGCGACGGGCAATTTTGTTGGCCCGGGTGTTATGGAAGGCAATACTTTCTGGGCGGGTTTTGGTGGCCCATGTGAAACCAGTAATGCTGGCGATCCAATTGTGCTGTATGACAAACTGGCGGGTCGCTGGGTATTTTCTCAGTTCACAGGCGCAGCGACCAATCGTCAATGCTATGCAGTGAGCACCACAGGCGATCCAAACGGACCTTATAATCGTTATGAGTTTGATTTTAGTCCTGCTTTTAATGATTACCCACACTTAAGTATTTGGACTGATGCCAGCGGCTCACGCAGTGGTTATTACTTAACAACACATGACTTTATGCCAGATGGTGCAGGCGGGTTTAATTTTTTGCAGGCTTCATTCAGTGTGGTTGATCGTGATGCCATGCTGGCAGGTGATCCTGCCGAGTTGGTGCGCTTTACTAATACCGGATTTGCCGGTGTCAGCTCATTCGGCGCGTTATCTGCACATTTGGAAAGTACCGAGTTACCACCTGCTGGTATGTGTGCACCATTTGCTCACAACCGAGCTGACCTGGACAGCTACTTACTCTGGGAACTCTGTGTTGATTGGGACAATACCAATTTGTCAACATTAACGGGGCCGTCAGTGCTTCCGGCTAATGCAGCTTTTGATAATGCCATTGACAATGTACCCCAACCCCCGCCGGCGCCACCAGGCTCAGAGTTGGATAATTTTGCCGGAAATACCATGTATCGGGTAAGTGCGCGCGCTTATCCGGTAGATTCAGGCTTGCCTGTCGAGCTGGTTTTGAACCATGCTTCAAATGCAGGCGGTGGTATTAGCGGTGTACGCTGGGTCAATATTGCCTTACCAACTGGCGATGACGTATTTGTAGGCGGTTTTGAAACCAGTGAGCCGTTACCCAATGGTCAAGCCAGTATCCTTGATCAGGGTTTGTATTCTCCCGATAACGATTTCCGTTGGATGGCCGGTATCTCGATTGATCAGAGCCGCAATATTGGCCTTGGTTATACGGTTTCCAGTGCCACAACATTCCCTAGTGTTCGTTACACAGGCCGCACAGCTGGTGAGCCACCAGGGATGCTGCTGGACGAGCAAAGTTGTGTTGTTGGTAGCGGTGTGCAGCAATTTGTTGATGCAACTGGCCGAGCTGGCCGTTGGGGCGATTATTCGTCGATGAGCATTGACCCTGACGATCAGTGCACATTCTGGATGAGTGTTGAGTACATCACCAATACAGCCAACGCAGACTGGGAAAACCGGGTTTGTTCATTTAACTTCCCAAATTGTGGTACTCCGAGTTTCTTCGTCAGTTCCAGTTTTAACCGGCAGATTAATTCTTGTACTTTGAATGATGCGCCTCAAGCGAACATCAATGTGCAGTCATTGGGCTTTACCGATCCGGTTATGTTAAGTGCCAGCGGCTTACCTGCAGGTGTTACGGTTGCATTTGACAGTACTACGGTCAACAGTTTCCCTGGTAGCGCGGGCTTTACCATCAATGGCTTGGACAGCCAGGGAGATAGTGGGTTTACGTTTAATATTGATGCGGTTTCAGGTGCTCTTACCCGTTCCCTGGATTTTGATATCACCACCTCTTCAGGTGTGGTTGCAGCACCATTATTAACGGGGCCTGCCGATACTGCGGAAGCGTCCATACGCCCAACTTTTACTTGGGATGCGGTTGCTGGAGCAACCAGCTATTTGGTTGAAATAGCCACAGATGCAGCCTTTACCGATATTATCGTTTCAGCTGAAACGGCTGATACCAGTTTTGTTGCACCACAATCTTTTGATTCAGGTGTTACCTTGTTCTGGCGGGTACGTGGAATTAATAACTGTGGTCCAGGTGCAATAAGCTCGGCCAGCTTTACAACCATACCACCAGGCGTGTGCCCTGCAGGTACGACACCCAATGTGGTTTTCCAAGATGATTTGGAAAGTGGCGCACCTGGTTGGACAACACCATCCAGTGGTGTCGGGCCAGAGCTTTGGGCATTAAGTACTGTGCGTCAAAACAGCGGTATGTTCTCATTCCTGGCAGTTGACCCACCGACTTCTTCAGATCAGTTATTGGTATCACCACCGATTACCATTCCTTCTGCTGCGCAAGCGCCATTAACTTTGAGTTTCTGGAACTTCCAAAATATAGAAGCGAATGCTGGTTTTGGTACCGATGCTTGCTTTGATGGCGGTTTGTTAGAGGTCAGTACTGATGGTGGCAATAACTTCGTCCAGATTGGAGACTCGGTGTTATTAACAGATCCTTACAATGGCAATGTAACTGTTCAACCGGGTATCACGGCTATTAGCGGACAGTTAGCCTGGTGTGCTGATGATGCTGTACCTGCATCTGGTGATCAGGAAGTGGTTTCGATCGTTGATATCACTGCTTTGGCTGGACAGACTGTACAGTTCCGCTATCGTTTTGCTTCCGATGGGGCAGCAGGCGATGAAGGCTGGTATATTGATGATGTGACAGTACAGGGGTGTCAATAAAGCAGGCCCCTGGTGAGTGGCAACTGCTTGGTTGTCATGTTAACCACGAACAACACCCGCCATTGGCGGGTGTTGTTCGTTTAGACAGTAACTAAGGAAATGTTTCGTATATTTGGTGTATACTCGAAGAACATGATGAGCAATGAGGCAAATCTGTAGTATCAAATATATGGAGATGGTAATGGTTCGTAAACTAGCTATCACATTGATTTTTATCCCTTTTATAGCATCAGCTGGTTCTTTGGTTGATACCTCTTTTAGCAATTCGATTTATATGGTGCATGGTGCTGAACTACGTCATGCAGCTGAATTGGGTGATGTGGACTCTCAATTTCAACTGGGTTGGCAATACAGTCAGCAAGACGCTGGTCAACGCCTGAGCACAATCAGCTACAACCCACGCTTGGCCTTACGTTGGTATCGTGAAGCTGCACGTCAGGGACATGCGCCTTCTGCATACAACCTGGCAGTGATTTATGCACAGGGTCGCGGTACTGCTGCTGATCCCATTGAGGCTTACGCTTGGTTGGATTATGCTGCTGATGCAGGACATAAACCGAGTAAGAATCTGCTGTCTGATTTCGAGCGGGTACTAAGCACCCAACAGATTGAAGAAGGGCTTGAACGTCAAAACCAATTGCTTCCAGCCAGACTGCGATACAACTAGCAGCTAATCACAGTCTGCTCATAAGTTTTTCAGCCGGAGTAGTCTTTATTCCGGCCAGTTCTCTTGTATTTCCAATCTCTGCTTGGGTTTTAACGGAACGAAATAGTCCAAATAAAGCAGTCATACACTTAATCTAAACCAACACTCGTTCGGCATGTATGCAAGCTCCAGTTCAGTTTAATCAAAATGCCATTGACCTCAGTTATTTTTCCGGCTTTGTTAATCAAACAGCGGCCGATGAACTGCTGCTGTGGCTACAACATAACCTGGATTGGCAACGGACCAGCATTCATTTGTTTGGCCGTCAGGTATTGGAACCGCGGCTGACAGTTTGGTATGCCGACAAAGGGGTAAGTTATGCCTATTCTGGTCGCCAACTGTCGGCCAATCCCTGGCCAGTCAATTTGTCTGAGATTCGACAGCGGATCAATACAGTGGCGAACTGCGCGTTCAATGCTGTTTTGGGGAATTATTACCGCAACGGCAGTGACTACATGGGTTGGCACAGTGATGATGAGCGTAGTTTGGGGAATGAGCCGGTGATTGCTTCATTAAGTTTGGGCGCTGAACGTGATTTTATCTTGCGTCGAAAAGATAATCATCAACAAAAACAGCACTTAACATTGCAGCATGGCAGTTTATTGATCATGCGTGGTAAAACACAGCGCTATTGGCAGCATGCATTACCCCGACGCAAGCGCATAGTTCAGCCTCGGATTAACCTGACTTTTCGACAGGTGTTATAAATCAGCCATAGGCTTGGTGGTCTGAATGGTTTATTGGCGGTTATTCAGACTTCGCAGGAATGGGGGTTTCACTGCTTAACTGTTCCACCACTTGCTGAGCTTCATTCAGGTAAGTGTGACACTGTTTGGCAGCATGGATACCTTGCTGGAATAAATTGATGGATTCCTGCAGCGGCAATTGGCCTTGTTCCAGACGTTCAACCAACGATTCAAGCTGTTTCAGTGACTGTTCGAAATTAATTTCGGATTGATCTTGTGATTTTGCCATGGGGTTATTTTACCGTGTACCACTGCCAGGTGATAGCATGCCGCTGTAACCAACGTTGTAGTGCAGGGTGTAACCATAGGTCAGCGATTGCCACTAGTTTTTTGCGGTGATAAACCATAGGCATTTGTGACCGCTTCCAGGGTGGGATACCTGCTTGCTGACATAACTTTTTAAAGCTGTGGTGGTGACCATCGGCAAGCAATATGGTTTCACCGCCCCTGCGTTGAGTAACAGTGAACACAGGCCAGCGACCGGATTGATTGGCTGGTGTTATTTGATCTTTGTTTTGAATAGCCAATTTCCCAACGTTGGGCCAGACAAAACAATCTGGGAGGCGCCACTGAGACTCCTTCAAGGCAGGTTGATCCGTTGCTTTTTGTATACTCAGCCGTTGTTGGTAAACACACAACTGGTGATTTTCCCATAGCAATTGCGGTGCTTTATCGGCTTTTGCGGTGTTTAGTTGGCGGATAAATTCTTTTAACTGCTGACGTGGAGGGGGAGTGTATTGCTGGTTGCGAATCCAGGTTCTTAATAACTCATGCTGTAAAAATTCAGGTTGCAGCCTTAATTGCTGTAAGTTCAAAGAGTTTTGCTTATCCAGCAATGGCAGCAACTGTTGCTCAATGAACTGTTGGTTAATGTTGAAGGTTTGGCGCAGTAGCTGGGCGCTGATAGCCATATTATTGCTGGCTTTACCAAAGCGCTGTTCAATAAAGGGCAATAATTCATGTCGTAGCCAGTTGCGGTCAAAGCGCAAATCTTGGTTGCTGCTGTCTTCAATATAGGAAAGCTTTTGTTGATGACAGTATTGTCTAAGCTGTTGTCTGGGCAGCTCCAGCAGCGGGCGGTAAATGGTTGCATCCGCGATTGGACGGGTTTTGGGGATACCTGACAAGCCACGGACACCACTGCCACGAAACAGGTTGAGCAATAAGGTTTCTGCTTGATCATCACGGTGATGTGCCATCAACACCACAGTATGGTTTTGCAGGTGTTGTTTGATGGCATCGTAACGTGCTTTTCGTGCAGCAGCTTCTAATCCATGTTTACCGGCAATAACACTGACTTTCTGTATATGCAAAGGCACATTCCAGGCATTGCAATTACTTTGCGCCAGTTGCGCCCAATGATCGGATTGTGCTTGCAATCCATGATTAATATGCAGGGCATGGATTGATTGTCGAATATCCAGTTGAGTTAAGGCATGCAGCAATGCGCTGGAGTCGGCACCTGCACTGTAGGCTACCAGGTATTGATTAGCCTGCGGACCATACTTTAGCTGCTGAGCAAGATGCTCAATCAGTGGCAGTGTATTAGCACGTGGCACGTTGGCCATGGGTCAATTGCCATGGGTCAATTGGATTAAAGCATGCGTATACAAGCTTTAACTACCACTTATTGCAGATTGGACTCAAATTGTCCCAGAGAGGTGAGTCTTGCATAGCGTTGTTCGAGCATGGTTTCACTGGGTAACTGCTCTAACTGATCCAGTTGTTCGAGCACGGTATCGCGCAGGTTGCCAGCAATGCTTTGCATATCACGATGGGCACCGCCAGGAGGCTCAGCAATAATCTGATCCACTAATCCCAGTTTTTTAAGTTGGGTGGAGGTAATGCACAGTGCTTCGGCTGCAGTTTCCGCGTGTTCGGCGCTTTTCCACAAAATAGACGCACAGCCTTCCGGTGAGATAACCGAATAAATACTGTACTGCAAAATATTGACCCGGTCTGCTACGCCAATGGCCAGCGCACCACCGGAACCGCCTTCACCAATCACAGTAGCCACAATAGGCACAGGCAACATGGCCATTTCGCGCAGATTCCGGGCGATGGCCTCAGACTGGCCGCGCTCTTCAGCACCGATACCAGGGTAGGCACCTGGGGTGTCAATCAGAGTAACAATAGGCAGCCCAAACCGTGCAGCCAGTTGCATTAAACGCAGGGCTTTGCGGTAACCTTCGGGGCGAGGCATACCAAAATTACGATGAATTTTTTCCTTGGTACCTCGACCTTTCTGCTGGCCAATCAACATCACCGAGCGATCGCCCCATTGTGCCAGGCCACCGACAATGGCCGGGTCATCAGCAAACGCACGATCACCATGCAGTTCGTGAAAGCGTTCACAAATCAGGCGAATATAATCGTTGGTATAAGGGCGGTCAGGATGACGGCTCATTTGTGCGATTTGCCAGGAACTCAGATTAGCAAAAACCTGCTCGATCTTACTGGCCAGTTTGATTTCGAGTCGTTGAATTTCTTCATCAAGGTTTAGCGCATTGGCGTTATCTACGCTGCGCAATTCCTGGATTTTTGCCTCCAAATCTGCGATCGGGCGTTCATATTCAAGGAAGTTTGGGCTCATAACAAATTCTATGCCGGTTTATGCAAAGTATACCTACACTGATGTAGATCCGGAATCATATCAGTGATTACAGTGTATAAGCTACATTTAATAACACACCAGGCGTTGTATATCCCAGTGTTGTACAGCCCATGATAATAAACCTTCGGTACTGGAAATATTGGGTGGTGGTGGGTGCTGAAGGTGTTCAAGTGCACGACGCATCATTGTGCTCGGCTGTTGTTCTCTAAGCGGCGTATCACTTTCCCGTTTGCTCAGTTTTTTACCATCACTGCCCAATACCAGTGGAATGTGAGCATAGCGGGGTGATTTGAGCCCTAGCTGCTTTTGGATATAACGTTGAATAGCCGTTGATGGTAATAGATCTGCGCCACGCACTACCTCGGTAAAATTAGGCACGGCATCATCGATGGCGGTACACAGCTGGTAAGCAAACAAACCATCAGCACGAACAATCACGACATCGCCGCTGTTGGCTTGAAGATTATCGGTTTGTGGCCCTGCGATCAGATCATCGAATGTTTGTGTTTGTGAAGGCACCATCAGGCGAATGCTGCGAGCGGTTTTACCAGCAGGCAAACCATTACGGCAGGTGCCTGGGTAAGATCCATCAGCAGCTAAATCTGCACGGCTACAGCCACAATGAAAGGCTTTTTGGTGTTGCAGCAAGTATTCAATGGCATTGGCATAGTGTTGTAAATGCTGACTTTGATAATCAATCGGGTGGTCCGATTCCAACCCGTAATCAGCAAGCGCCTGGACAATACTTTCTGCACTACCAGGCACGACCCTTGGTTTATCAATGTCATCAATACGAATTAACCATTGGCCATTGTGTTGTTTGGCTTGCAGGTAACTGGCCAATGCGGCAACCAGCGAACCCAGATGCAGCTGACCAGTGGGCGAGGGTGCAAAACGACCTCGGTAGGTATTGCGCAGACGATGTTGATGCAGCGCTGACAAGGTCTATCGAAACCTTAAATCAGGTTAACCATCAGGTTGGCCCTGATTGGTATGGCTGTTGGTGTTGCTCTTGGATGAGTGGGTTTCAGCCAACGTGGTTCAGCCGACAACCTGCTGCTGTTGTTTAAGGAACTGCCCCTGAATAAGAGTAATGCCAGATTGCCATAGCGAGGGTAGACAATCAGCATTGTCTACTGAGCAGGCAATAATGTGACTCTCAGCTTCACGAGCAGCTCTCACCAGGCTTGGGAATGGCTCAGTGCGTGCCTGATCACTATTTTGTGGCACTTTATCAGAGCATAGGCGAACAAATTCGGGACGCAAGTGCTTGACCAGTTGCAGAGCGTTGTCGGTGGCTCCGTAATGATCCAGCGCCCAGCGAATACCAGTACCAGCCAAGGTTTTGCGCAAAATGTTGGCGGGTTGCAGGTTTTGCTGTAAATCATGGCTGCTGATGCTGAAGATTAGCCGTGATCCTGGCATGCCTGCATATTTGAGGCTGGCTATTATCCAGTCTGCCAGTGCTTTGGCATCATGATTACCCGGGGTAATCGGCAGCATCATGGTTTGCTTGGTTTGTAGCAGGTTTTCCAGCATTATGCGCATTGCATGCCGGTCCAGTTCGGCCGTTAATGCCGAACCGGCAATGGCCTGTTTGAGTTGTGTTCCACAAGCCTGTTCGGCCTCTTCTGAGGCGGGCAAACATAAATCCAAATCCAGAATTTGTTGCTCATCATCATTGATATCACTGATGACTGTACCAACCAGCTTCAGTTCGTTTTGATCAATGGCATGCCGCAAGCGTTCTTGCCACTGAGCACGTTCGTTGCCATCATCAACCGATTGCAGTGTAGGCCGGAAACGTTTGTATTGCTGGCCGCCTTCGGCGGTTGCTTCACGTGCAGCCCGAACCGATTGAGAAATCAGCGTATCGATATTTTTGGTTTGGCGGCCGGCAAAACAAAAGCCGACACTGCAGGTGACGGTGGTCGAAGTATCGTTAACTTCGGCAATGCGATTAGAAAAGCTATCGACAATATGTGCAACCACCTGCTCGACTGCAGGGCGCTGAGTGCGCTGTACCAGGGCCACAAAAACGTGTTCGGAATAGCGCGTGACTTTGTCGGTTTCTTCGCTTAGACACTCCAATAATAAACTGGCGCGTTCGCTGATAACGGCATCGGAGTTGGCAAAGCCGACATGATCTTTAATATCGTCAAAGTCATCCACACTGATGCACAATACGCCAATGGCATTGCCATCATTGTCTTGCGAAAGAATTTTCTGGGTTTCCGTTATAAAACCACGGCGTGTCAGCAGGCCTTCAATTTCTGAAGGTGTGCCTTCGTTACTGACTGTAATTACCGGACGCTCACGCAAAGTGACTTGAGTGCAAGCTTCGTCATTGTAACGTGCTGGCTGCAAAATGGCTTGTAATGCGGGTGCATCATCAGCATCGATCAATGATACATCCAGGTTCGCTTTTTCAATGGCACCTTTTTCTAGGTCCACCAGGCTTTTCTTGATGTTGCCTTGCGGGTCATTGGGTTTGATCAGTTCCAGCAGGGATTTTTCACTTAAAGCGCGTAAATCTTCAAAACCGGTCAGTTCCATATAAGCCGGGTTGGCATAAATATGCAGGCCAGATAACACGTATGCGATCGCTTCGCTGGAGGTATCCAGCAATATTGCATAGCGCTCTTCGATATCGCGTAGGCGGTGCTGCAAGTCCTCGTTGGTATCGGCCTGATGTACCGCAACCAGACAATTGGACAACACCTGCCTGATACCATGTTCATCATTACTGAGTAAGGTGCAATGAGGTCGAAACTTTAAGCGCTCTTGTAAATCTTCGGCGCTGAGTGCGAATTCACCATCGAGGTCAACAATATTAATCCAGCGGCAATTAGGTTGCTGGGCGTGTAAGTGTTGCAGGCTGCTGCTGACTTGGCGTTGCTCAAGGCTTGGACCCAGTAGCAGAGTGCTGAGTGAATGGTTTTTGCCAGAGATACTTTTTAACTGGTGCCGGAAGGCATCCAGCGTGTCAGCGAACAGAAATCGAATCTGATCGCCATCAAATTGCTGTTGCAGTTGTTGCATGAACATCGGGCTGTCATCCATGACCAGAACCGTGTCCAGGTTAAGCTTCTCACTCATGTTGTTCTCGCTGGTAAATTGTCTTCCTATTTCAGATCACTCTGAATACTTATTACACAGTTATGTGATAGGCGAACATTGGATGGTTCTAACCATATCATAAAACTTTAGTCTTACATCACATAAATACACAACTTCTTGGGTCTATTGTTTAGAGTGGCAGCTTTGATGGCTGCTCAGGTACTTCCTTTACCAATCTCGGCAATAGATATCCCGGTAGATCACTTCGCATCTTAGCGTAAATCGCCAATGCTTGCTGGTCATCGACTTTAAAATGCTGACTGCCCGACACTGGATCCAATTGATGCAAGTAGTAAGGTATGATACCGGTATCGTACAGTTTTTCTGACAAAATCCGTTGGCATTCGTCACTATCATTTACACCTTTTAACAAAACGGCCTGGTTTAAAAGGGTGGCTCCGGTTGTGCGAATTCGCTGACAGGCCAACTTAAGTGCGGTGTTGATTTCTTGAGGGTGGTTGATATGCAAGACCATGCAAACTGGCCAAGGCAGGCTATCTATCCACTCACATAAGCGGGTGGTGATGCGTTCCGGGATCATTACAGGTAAACGGGTATGAATACGCAAGCGGCGTATATGAGGGATATTTTTAAGCCCATCGCACAGTGCTTGCAGGCGCTTGGTACTTAGTACCAAAGGGTCACCACCACTAAGTATGATTTCACTGATATCACTATGCTGACGCAGATAATCCAGGGTTTGTTGCCACTGAGCAGGTTTGATTTGTTGTTCAGAATAGGGGAAAGCACGTCTGAAACAATAGCGACAGTTAACGGCACAGGCACCCGTTACCATCAGCAGTGCGCGGCCATGATATTTATGCAGTACGCCTGGCGCAGCGTTACTACGCAGATCGCCGACCGGGTCATCGATATAGCCATCCACATGGAAAGTTTCATCCACCAATGGCAATACCTGGCGCAGCAGTGGATCAGATCGGTCACCTGGTTGCATTCTGTGGATAAAACCCTCGGGTACCCGCAGTGGAAACAGACGTGAGCCAGCCTGCATGCCTTCCAATAAATCGCCAGGTAGGTTTAAGCGCTGCAGCAATTTTTCAGGTGTAATTGTGCTGTCACGTAATTGCTGCCGCCAATCCTTGCCGATTATTTGCTCAAAAGGCTGCCGTTTATGGGCGGTTCGCGCTACCATAGCGGATTATTTTTTCGACAGCGGCCGGTTTTGCCGAATCGGGCAGCTGTTGGCTGTAGATCAGGAGTATTCATGGCTAGTTATAATACCAACGAGTTTCGCAGCGGGTTAAAAATAATACTCGATGGCGACCCATATAACATCGTTGAAAACGAATTTGTTAAACCTGGCAAAGGACAGGCATTTAACCGTGTGCGGGTGCGCAACCTTAAAACCGGGCGGGTGATCGAGCGTACTTTCAAATCCAATGAAAGTGTAGAGGCCGCTGATGTTTTTGAGCTTAGTGTCGAATATTTGTATAACGATGGTCAGCACTGGCACTTTATGGACGGTGATACCTACGAGCAATACGAAGCCAATGAAGTACAGGTTGGTGATGCAAGCCAATGGCTTAAAGAGCAGGATGTATGCAAATTGATGCTATGGAATGGCGCGCCGTTGTCATTAGAACCGCCTAATTTCGCAGAGCTGAAAATTACCGAAACCGACCCTGGTGTACGCGGTGATACTTCCGGTGGTGGCGGTAAACCAGCCACTTTGGAAACGGGTGCTGTGATTCGCGTGCCTTTGTTTGTTAATGAAGGTGAAGTGGTGCGTGTGGACACCCGCACTGGTGAATATGTTGCCCGGGTTAAGGACTAGAGAGCAAGCATGTCACTTGGCAATACCAGGCGTTTTGCATTATCAGCCAGTTGGGTGATTCCGGTTGAGCCGGAAGGCACCGTGCTGAAAGATCACACGGTAGTGGTTGAGCAGGACCGTATTCTGGAGGTGTTGCCAAGCCGCCAATTGTCTGAGCGCTACCCGGATATTGATGTGCAGGATATGCCTGGCCATGTTTTACTGCCGGGTTTGATCAATATGCATGCACATTCAGCCATGGCTTTGATGCGTGGCCTGGCCGATGACTTGCAACTGTCGGTATGGCTGAATGATCATATCTGGCCAGCTGAGCAGCGCTGGATGGGTTCTGAATATGTCCATGACGGTACCCAGCTGGCGATTTTGGAATATCTGCGTGGCGGTATCACGCTGTATAACGATAGTTACTTTTTCCCCGATGTGACTGCTGCAGTAACCAGTCAATCGGGAATGCGTGCCTGTGTGGGTTTGCCGGTGATCAGTTTTCCCACCGCCTGGGCACAAAATGTTGATGAGTATATTGGTCGTGGCCTGGAAGTGCATCAGTCGCTGAAAGGGGACCCATTGGTGAGCACCGCTTTTGCGCCGCACGCACCTTATACCGTCGATGATGAAACCTTTTTACGCATCCGTAAACTGGCTGAGGAAATGGATGTACCGATTCACCTGCATTTACTGGAAACAGCCGGTGAGATTGCTGACAGTGAGCGTGACCATGGCTTAAAACCATTGGCACGATTGCAAAAGCTCAACCTATTGGACACCCGTCTGTTGGCAGTGCACATGACAGCATTGAGTGATTCGGATATCGAAGTTGTCGCCAGACATGGGGTCAATGTGGTGCACTGTCCGGAATCCAATATGAAATTGGCCAGTGGTTTTTGCCCAGTGGCAAAACTATTGGATGCCGGAGTCAATGTTTGCATCGGCACCGACGGTGCAGCCAGCAACAACGACCTGGATTTACTCGGTGAAATCCGTACAGCGGCTTTATTGGCGAAAGGTTATAGCAATAATCCAGAAGCGGTACCCGCAGCCACTGCTTTATCAATGATGACGATTAATGCCGCCAAAGCCCTGGGGATGGAAGACCAGCTGGGTTCATTGCTACCTGGCAAACAGGCTGATATTTGTGCCGTGGATTTATCCGCGCCGGAAACACAACCTATTCATAATGTTATTTCGCATTTAATCTATGCAACCAGTCGCCAGCAGGTTCAAAATGTCTGGGTGGCAGGGCGCCAGCTATTGAAAAACCGTGAGCCACTGACCCTGGATGTCGATGAAATTGTCAGTAATGCCCGAGCTTGGCAAAAACGCGTCAATATTGATTACGCTGCTCAAGCGTAATTTTACCGAAAATCAAACAAAATGTTATTGCGATGAATCAGTCTGTTAATCACTCAGCCAAAGACCACACAGCAGAAAATATTGATGTGGCTGAGCAACAACAGTTTGCTCGTTTAGCCAGTCGCTGGTGGGATATGCAGGGTGAATTTCAAGCGCTGCATGATGTTAACCCCGCTCGCCTGGCTTATGTGACAAGCCGTTGTGAACTGGGCGGCCAGCGAGCTCTGGATGTAGGCTGCGGTGGTGGTATTCTTGCTGAAAGTTTGGCAGCTTCCGGTGCTGAGGTAACAGGTATTGATGTTACCCGTGAAGTGCTGGAGGTGGCCAGACTGCATCTAATGGAGTCCGGGCAGCAGGTTAACTACCGGCAGATCACGGTAGAACAACTGGCTGCAGAACACACCAATGAGTTTCCAGTGATTACCTGTATGGAAATGCTGGAACATGTACCTGACCCCGCCTCTATTGTTGCTGCGTGCGCGAAGTTGTTAAAACCAGGTGGGCAACTGTTTTTCAGTACGTTAAATCGCTCGCCATTATCGTTTGCGCTGGGTATTGTTGCGGCTGAGTACGTCTTGAATCTGGTGCCTCGTGGTACCCATCGCTACGATCGCTTTATTCGTCCCTCAGAGCTGGCTGACTGGTGCCGAAAAGCTGGATTGGCCGTGCAGGATATCAGTGCATTGCACTATAACCCTATCACTCGTGAGGCCCGCGTTGGCGGTGCACCACGCGTGAACTATCTGCTGCATGCACAGTTGGATCAATAAATCATAATGAATGAGCAGCGACAGGCAGTGATTAAGGGGTGTCTTTTTGATTTGGATGGTACCTTGCTGGACAGCGCACCAGACCTTACTGCGGCTTTAAATAAAGTGCGTGCAGATTATGACTTGCCTGCGTTACCGGTTGATACGGTACGAGCCGGCGTGTCACGCGGTGCATATGGAATGCTGGGTTTGGGGTTTCCCAGCGTGCCTGAAACGGAATACCAGATAATTCGCAAAAAATTTCTGGAATATTACGCCGATGGCAGCACAGAGTTAAGCCGGCCTTTTCCAGGCATTTCATCTTTTCTGGATCAATTAGATAGCGACAATATTCCCTGGGCAATTGTCACCAATAAGAGCAGTCGATTGACTTTGCCCATCGTTGCTGCACTGGGTTGGCAGCAGCGAGCAAAAATCGTGGTCTGTGGTGATACTGCTGATGAGCCCAAGCCATCACCCAAACCGGTGTTAATGGCTTGTGATGCACTGTGTCTGGCACCCAGCAACAGTATTATGATTGGTGATGATGAACGTGATATCCAGGCCGGTCAAAATGCCGGCTGTGCTACAGCTTCAGTCAGCTGGGGCTATGGTGACCCTGGTTCGGCAGGCTTATTGGCGGCTGACTACCAGTGCAGCAACATTAATGATATGGCAGGTTTATTGGGGATAAAATCATTGGCTTCCGGTGGACATCGGTAATGGCTCAAACACCGGTTGATTGGTTACGGGCATTTGCGTTCAGCCAGTTTCCTGTACGCGGAGCACTGGTGAGTTTGCCTGCTAGCTGGCAGCAGCTCACCGCACGCCGGCAATACGTGCAGCCACTGGATCGCTGGCTGGCAGATATGCTCAGCGCCATAACCTTGGTTCGCAGTGGTATCAAAGCCGATGGTCGCTTGAGTTTGCAAATCCGCAGTCAGGGCAATCCGCATTTGTTGAGTGTGGAATGCAATGAATGCTGGCGAATACGAGGGACGGTTCGTTTTAGCGATGATCAAAGCATTGCCGCTGATTTAGATGCCATTCAATCGGGTGTGCTGGCGATGCAACTGGAACCACCTCAACAACAGGTCAGTTATCAAGGGGTGGTACCTTTGCAGGGTAAAACGATCGGTTTGGCTATGCAGCATTACTTCACCAACTCCGAGCAGTTACCCACACAGTTTGTATTGGGGTTACACGAAAGCAAACACCCGTGGGGGTTGATGTTACAGCGTATGCCAGGTGAAATGGATGAAGATGATTGGCGACGTTTATGCATCCTGGCGGATACTTTACAAGGTGATGAGTTAACAATGCTGGATGCAAAAGCATTGTTAAAGCGGCTGTATCCAGAAGACCAATTGGAACTGTTTGCTACCCAGCAGCCAACCTTTCACTGTGCCTGTAGTCGTGTGCGTGTATCCCGGATGTTGTTGCAGCTGGGACAGGAAGAAGCCAATAGCATTATTAATCAGGAAGGTGAGGTCAGTGTGGCGTGTGAGCATTGTGGTGAACAATATCAATTTGACGCAATTGATATACGGCATCTGTTTACCAGCAATGATGTGACTGCACCAATCAGTGATCAGTTGCAATAGCGGTTGTTGTTGCTGTGCAAGCCACCGTCGAGAAATGGTGCAGTGAACGCTTAGACCAGGCTGGTGTTCCGTGGCCATTGCTGCAAGTGTTTATCGCCAAGCAACAATGCCCGGCATTATTGGCTGGGCAAGCATTGATCTATGCTGTACAGGCTTCACTGACCAGCAGTGATGAACCCGATATCGTCAGACATAAACTGGCCTGGTGGCAGACAGAGTTACGCCAGCACGCCACCAGCGTGCATCCTGCGTTTATTGCACTGCGGGAAACAGGGCTTAGTAACAACTGGGACTGGCAGACAAGCAATGATTGGTGCAACGATTTACAGTTTGTGATTGAACCTAACGCGCCTGAAGACATTAAAGCAATGTGGCAACAGGCAAGTAAGATCGCTGGTAACGGTATGGGCTTATTGATTGCTGCCATGCAACAAACCAATGACAACAATGGTGAACACTTCAGCGATCAGTGTAAAAAGCTTGCGAGTATCAATACAGCCTGCTGGTTACTGCAACAAGTCAATCGCTTGAGTATCGATATCAATGCTCGCCGCTGGATACCACTATCACTACGTGCTCGTTATATTTTGCGGATTGACGAAAATCAGATCAGTAGTGAAAAAAATGATGGCCTATCGCAGGCCGTGATCGAAATTCTAAATTCAATTGCTCAGTCGTTGCAGGCATCAGAAATGATATTGAAAACACTTGCAGCCAACGGCAGGGTTGATAATTGCCTGCTGCGTTTATTGGCGATGCAGCGCCTATTGGGTTTGCAGACCGCCAAGCAATTGCATCAATCGGCCTCACAACTTTGGCAGCAACCTGTCAAAACACTGGGCCTATCCAGCGCATGGTATTGTTGGCGTGCGGTTCGACAGCTGTCCGGATAGATAAAGCATGAATAGCGAAAGCCCATCAGTAATATACCAACAATATACCGGCGGCTGTCATTGTGGTGATGTCCGCTATCGATTTGAATCGCTGCCAATTCAGGAAGTGCTACGCTGTAACTGCTCGTTATGCAGCAGCAATGATTATTTGCACTGGTTTGTGCCCCACGAAAAATTCAGTTTGCTTACCAGCCCATCCACACTAAGCGAATATCGTTTTCATACCAAACAGGCCAGGCACCTGTTTTGTGCCCGTTGTGGTGTTAAATCTTTTTATCAGCCACGTTCGCATCCGCAAAGCTGGAGTGTTAATGCACGCTGCGTGGATAGCCTGGATTTGCAACACTTAAAAATTGATCTGTTTGATGGTAGGAACTGGTCCTCAGCGCGTGAACAACTGTTTGATTAATAAAGATACTCAGTTCAAACCAGCAAAATTTGACCAGAGCATCCCGCTATTGATGTGATGTATTAAAGTGGACAGCCAACTGTTGTTACCGCAAGTACGAGTGGAATCATTCAAAAATCAGTCATACAGCCATCATAAGGTACAATAGGCAGCGATTTAGAGTGCTGATTGTATGACCAAACCTGCCATTGAAATGACTGCTGGTAATTCGGGATATGAAGCCCAGATCAGTGGTGACTGGACCCTGCCAAATGCTGCCGAGATAGAAAAGCAGATTGGGGTGGCACGTCGGCATGCATCCGGTGCTACCAACATGTTGAATCTTGCGGCACTTAATAAGCTGGATACCACTGGTGGTTTGATTTTATTGCGGCTGCTGAGTGAACCTGATCCGCAAACGCTGCGTGAAAAAATACAACAGGCCAGTGCTGATCATGAACTATTGCTCAGCACCATATCAGAAGCTTTGCAGGCCGAAACACATCCGCGGCGTCCGCATACACGTGGCATCGATAAAATGTTCGAGCGTACCGGTTCATGGGTGGTGGATACCTGGAAACAGGCGCGTTTGCTGTTACATTTTATCGGGGTGGTGGTAATCACTGCATTTCGAAACCTATTGCAGCCCTGGCGTTTGCGCTGGACTTCACTGGTTTATCACATGGAACAAACCGGACTGGATGCAGTTCCTATTGTGAGTTTATTGAGCTTTTTGGTAGGCGCAGTAATTGCATTTTTAGGCTCAACTATTTTGCGTGAGTTTGGCGCACAAATTTATACCGTGGAACTGATCGGTTATGCCTTCTTCCGTGAATTTGGCGTGCTATTGCCAGCAATCTTGCTTGCTGGCCGTTCCGGCAGTGCGTTCACTGCACAGATCGGGTCCATGAAAAGCAACGAAGAGCTGGATGCACTGAAAACATTGGGGCTGGATCCTATTGATGTATTGGTGATGCCACGTGTAGTTGCACTGTTGATTATGCTGCCGCTGTTAACCTTTGGTGCGATGGTCATGGGACTCATCGGTGGAGGTATGGTGGCTGCATTGCTTCTGGATATTTCACCGGGGATGTTTGTCACCCGTCTATATGACAATACCGATATTTCCCATTTTTGGGTCGGTATGAGCAAGGCACCGGTATTTGCCTTTATGATTGCAGTGGTTGGTTGTCTGGAAGGTTTTAAAGTCAGCGGCAGTGCAGAATCAGTCGGCCGGCACACAACCTCATCGGTGGTGCAGGCCATTTTTTTAGTGCTGGTGGCTGATTCCTTATTTGCGCTGTTTTTTGAACAATTGGGTGTGTAATGAGTGCAACAGCTATCGATGTAACTGGACACGACAATTTGCAGGACGACAATAACGACAATGTGATCCAGGTTCGTGGTCTGGTTAATCAGTTCGGTGAAAACCGTGTACACGACCAATTGGATCTGGATGTGCGGCACGGCGAAATTCTTGGGGTCGTGGGGGCGTCAGGAACCGGTAAATCGGTATTGTTACGCAGCATTGTGGGTTTGAACACCCCCAGGTCGGGTAACGTCAGGTTGTTTGGTCAGCCACAGGCAGACATGGTGGATGAAAACAATAACCTGACAAACCTTCGATTGGGTGTGATGTTTCAAGACGGTGCATTGTTCAGTTCATTGACGGTACGAGAGAATATCAAACTGGCAGTGGACGAACATTATGAGCTCAGTGATGAGCTATTGCACCGGATGTCGTGCATGAAAATTGCATTGGTCGGTTTACCACCACATGCTGCCACGCTGTACCCATCCGAGCTGTCTGGCGGTATGCGCAAACGTGCAGGTTTGGCAAGGGCCTTAGCATTGGACCCGGAGTTACTGTTTCTGGATGAGCCGACTGCAGGTCTGGATCCTGTATCGGCTGACGGTATTGATCAATTACTGAAAACACTGCGCGATACCCTGGGCTTAACCGTGTTTCTGGTGACCCATGATTTAGACACCTTGCATGCCATTTGTGACCGCATAGCGGTACTGGCAGATCGCAAAGTATTGACGATTGGCCCGATGGAAGAAGTATCAAAATATGATCACCCCTGGGTACAGGAATATTTCAGTGGACCGCGCGGAAGAATGGTGACCACACAATATGACCACGATAATGACAATTGAGAAACAACACAGAAGCCATCTGCAACAGAGCAGGCTTGAGAGAGTAGATTAAATGGAACCTAAAGCCAATTTTATCCTGATAGGTGCGTTTACGATTGCTGCCGGACTGGCCATGTTTTTCTTTGTTATCTGGCTGGGGAAATTTTCGGTAGATCAGGACTATAACTATTACGACATTTTTTTTGAAGATGCAGTCACAGGCTTGGGTAACCGTGGTGCAGTGATGTTTAACGGCATTCAGGTGGGTGAGGTGATTAACCTGGATGTTGACCCCACCAACCCGGGACGCGTTATTGTGCGAGTGCGCATTGCCTCTGATACACCGGTACGCGCAGATACCCGTGCGCAATTGGGCTATCAGGGTTTTACCGGTCTGGCATTTATTGACCTGGAAGGCGGTTCGCCGACCAGCCCAATGCTGGAGGATGTCACCGATGAGCGTATCCCGATTATTGTTGCGGAAACCTCAGACTTGCAAACGTTGCTAAGCAGCAGCGGCACGGTTTTTGAGAACATCAACGATCTGCTGGTCAAGGTTAACCGAGTAGTCAGCACTGAAAATGTTGAGCGAATTTCCAGCATGCTGGAAAATTTTGAGCTCACCGCTGAAGAAATTGCTTTACACCGTTCGGCCATCGGCGATTCTCTGGAGAATTTACGCGTAGCAACGGATAAGGCCAATATGACTTTGGATAGGGTGGGGAATTTGGTGGCGGACTTTGATACCACCTGGTCTGAGAATGGCGACCAAATGTTTGCAGACTTGCGTGCAGTCACAGGTGATACCCGTGAGGCGGCCGCACAGGCTCGGGCTTTGGTGGAGCGATTGGATAGTATTATTAATCGCAATGAACCGGCTTTGGATGAGTTTGCCCAGGATGGTTTAGGGCAGATTGCGCCTACTTTGCAAGACTTCCGCTTATTGGTGAACCGTTTGGAATCGGTTGCCCGCAACTTTGAAAACAATCCAGCCGGTTTTTTACTGGGCGATGAGCAAACCGTTGAATTTCAACCTGCAGCCAATTAATCCAGCAGGCAAGACAGAGTTTTGAGAGCACACATTATGAATAATTTTTTCCGACTGGTGGTCATGCTGCTGGGGCTTGTGATACTGAGTGGCTGTTTGAGCCTTGGACCTGATAGCAAACCCGTAACGTTGTTCAGATTAGACCCGGTTGTCAGTGACTCTGCAGTAGAGCAGGAACCGATGACGCTAAAACTAAGCATCAGCAGCGGCAGTCTACTGAACAGTCAGCGCTTATGGGTTTATCAGGAGGACGGCAAGGTTGCCGGTTTTGCAGAAGCACGCTGGGCAATGCCGCTGCCGGAGTTATTCCGACAGACGCTGATCAGCAGTTTGGAGCAATCCGGTACAGCCATTGTGCTGGAGTCGCCGGCGCGGGCACCAACACTGCGGGTGGCTATTCGTGATTTTCAAATTCAAAAAACGGATACTGGCGCCGAGGCGATTGTAGCGATTAAAGCGACATGGATCAGTATGGATGGAGAGGATATTCGACACCAGTTAATACGGGTGAGTGAATCAGCAAACCTGGACAGTGCAACAAGCGTGGCAGCCGCCATGGATACTGCGAATAGGAATGTATTACGTCAACTACAGGCCTGGTTATAATAAGTCAGATGCCATTTACAAAGTTCATCGAGCGCGCCATAGATTGACTTACCTATATCGATGGTGACTTAAACTTTCTCGTTAAGAGGCTTTTTCGTAGGCCTCTTGTAGCCAACTCACTAGCTCACTATCGACATTCTCAACTTCGGTCAGTCTAACCCGATGCGTGCACATTGCCCCAAACGGTCCCGAGTTTTCCAGTCGGTCAGTCGTCGGTTTGTCTTTGAGCTTTAGTCCCAGATCGATACGGGTTTTGGTGGCCGGTTTGATCAGAGCGAATTGTTTTTTGCGAATAATGCTGACGCTGTCTTTCTTAGGTGTTTTGGTAATGTCATTGCCAAAGGTGTCGATTTCGGCGAGTAGTTTGTCATAAATCGGTTTGAGTGATTCTTTGCCTTTGTACTGGTTGGCCAGCAGGTCGGCATCGTCAATCGATCCGGCATCGGATTTGAGGGTTTTCAAAGCGACGAAGTTGGCATAACCATAGGTAAAACCATGTTCGGCTTTCAGGTAGTTGATAATGGCGCGGTGTTTGTCGATACCGGTTTTTTTGACCACATCAATCCAGTGCTCCAACGAGTGGCCGGTTTTTTCTTGTAATCCTTGTTCCATTGTTTTCTCCTCACCATGCGCCTAAAACCGCGCCCATTACCGTCAAGGCCAGAATACAGTATCCGGCATTGATCAGGTAGGCTTTCAGTGACTGCATTTCAAACAGATACAAAATACCCAACAGGGTTGCTACCCAGCCAAAGCCCGCAAAAAAACCGGCGCTCATACCAAAAGCCAGATTGGCATCAACACCGATAAACATT
Source organism: Wenzhouxiangellaceae bacterium (assembly GCA_965230265.1). Lineage (GTDB taxonomy): Bacteria > Pseudomonadota > Gammaproteobacteria > Xanthomonadales > Wenzhouxiangellaceae > JAJFKX01. The sequence goes on from OZ245999.1 coordinate 1,311,899, forward strand.
TCCAGAACCAGGGCGGCGATAAAGGATAAAATCAGCGATAAACCAAAGGTTCTGGGGGCACTGCGCTTAGCAAGGTCTTCCTCGGAAAGCCCAAATGCTGTCATCCACGCACGCCCAAATAATGGTCCATACCAAATTCCGCCGACAATAAAGGCAGTGAAGGCTGCAACGACAACGGATAGCCAATGGATGTTTTGAAATGCGGTTGCCAAATCCATAGAGCGGTTCCCGGTAAAAAATGGCAATGTAATGTGGTATCACTGACGGGTATAGAAAAAAATTAACCCTCGCGATCCAGTGGGAAAAAATTGGGTTCATCCATGTTCAATTGCTCATCAATAAAGTCTTTGGGATTAAAGCCTGAGAAGTGTTTGAATTCCTTAATAAAGTGAGATTGGTCTGAGAAGCCACATTGGTTGGCAACGTCTGACCAGGCAATGTTTTGCTGTTGCTGGATATGCTGGAGAATATCGTTGAAACGCACAATCCGCTGATAATGTTTGGGTGTTAAGCCGATGTATTTCTTGAATTGATCAATCAGGGTTTTGTGTGTGTGTGGATAGCTATCAATGATTTGCTGGTATTGTATGACAGGTTCTGCCTGCAACCGCGTTACCAGTGTCAACAGTTCCTGCGGTGCAGTTAAATCTGGGTTGAAACGTTGATTGAGCCATTGTTCGATGATATTGAATTTTTCTTGAAAAGTGCTTTGATGATAGAGTTGCTCACGCAGCGTAAGTATCTCATCACCGAACACCGTTTCGCCGGCTAAAACCTGTTCACTGAATTGTGCACAGGGCTTATGTAGAAAAGGGTGCCCGCCGAAGGGTTTGAACTGCACCACCAACATTTCTGAATCTTCATGTGCAGAAATGGTGATGTAATTGCGATGCATGCCCGAAAGCCAAACCTTGGTATAAACCTGGTTGGGTTCCAGTGTCTGGTTATCAAAAGTGTTTCTGGGTTTATCATCCAGCTCGAAAATTAGAAAGATATGCCCTGTTGGTACAACTCGTTCCTTAGAATGATCAGGCATAAAGTGCTTAAAGTAGAAGACGGACTCGATATGCTGATCAATATGAGGTGAGAGAGGATGGGTTTCAAAAATCATGGCGAGCAATAATAGCTAAATGACTGGGTGATGACAACAGTGGTATTGTTGACATAGTAGCCAGTTAAGTAGGAGAAGTTGTTGTATTGTTATTGAGTTTGTAAGACTTTAATGTATAAAGCTTTGCGTTAAAAATGAGAGATTTTTAGGTTAATGCGATAATATAAGAAACCAGATAAAATAAAGGTTGTGAACAGGTATTAATAAGGGTTTAGGGATATGAGTGAGAAAAAATGGTGGGAGAAACCGTCTACTCTTATGTGGATAGGGGCGGTGGCAATTTTTCTTTTAATTGGTTCCTTGTTTCTTTATTTTATGCAATTTAATGGCGCGGTCAGCAGTGACCAAGGCGTTTGGGGTGCTTTTGGTGACTACGTAGGCGGGCTGTTAAACCCAGTTTTTGCTTTGCTTGCGTTAATAGCTTTGCTATTAACCATTCGCTTGCAAAGTGATGAGCTACGCAACTCTTCACAAGCGCTGAAAGATCAGAATAATACATTGGTTCAGCAAAATTTTGAGCGTGTTTTTTTTGAAATGCTAAGTTTTCAAGACGAAATCGTAAGGTCAATTGATATAGAGACAACCAATTCAGATGGTGAGGATATAGTATATACAGGCCGTGATAGTTTCAAATTTATCTTTTCGACATATAAAAATATTTATGAAAGCAATGATGAACAATTTGAAACAGAACTAGAAAAGATTAGAAATGCATATGATTCGTTCTATGAAAACTATGAAGCGGAGTTGGGCCACTATTTTCGTTATTTATATAATATTATTAAATTTGTAGACAATGGTGATGTTTTTGAATCTGACAAAAGATTCTTTGCAAACTTAGTACGAGCCCAGCTTTCCAGCTATGAACTGTTGGTGCTTTTTTATAGTTGTTTAAGTGATTATGGAAATGAAAAATTTGCTCCATTGCTAAGTAAGTATGCTTTATTAAAGCATTTGCCTGTTTCATTGCTTATTGATGAATCGCACTATTCTGAATATCCCAATTTTGCATATATAGAGGGTTAAATATTTATTATTTATGGTTTAGCGAAGTAATGGTATAAAGTATTATTTATCATTAGAATGGGTGGGTTTGTTTCGGGTGCAATAGCCCCAATCAAGTGTTTAACACGGCTTTGGATATATTTAGAATATCTACCTTTGGTTTTTTGGGGGCTATACGTGAGTACCTGCTTTTATCAGGTGATGATGGTGATTACTCACCAATATCTTCGTTCCAAAGCTCAGGTGACTGCTCAATAAACTGCCGCATTAAATTGATGCATTGCTCGTCCTGCAAGATTTCTAACTGTACTCCATTTTCCTGTAATAGCGATTCTGAACCCATAAAGGTCTGGTTTTCACCAATCACCACTTTCGGAATGCCGTACAGCAGTATGGCCCCTGTACACATGGAACAGGGTGACAGGGTGGTGTAGATGATACTTTCCCTATAAACCCTGGCTGGCTGTCTACCAGCGTTTTCCAGAGCATCCATCTCACCGTGCAGTGTGGGGCTGCCTTGCTGGACACGGCGGTTGTGGCCGCGGCCTATTATTTTACCGTTGTGGACGATGACCGAACCGATGGGAATGCCGCCTTCTGCCAGTCCCTGAGCGGCTTCGTCAATCGCAGCTTGCATAAATGGGTCCATGAAGTGTTTCCTGAGTGGTTCGAGTTTTATTGATTGCTCATCGGGTTGTTGGGGTGTTGTGTCCAGTTTCTGTAGGGCAGACCGTTATCAACTTCTACCATGGAAATGCACTCTGGGACCGGGCACACCAGGTTGCATAAATTACAGCCTACGCATTCATCATCGATCACTTCATAAATGCGTTTTCCATCAGCCGTCTTGGTTTTGGAAATCGCTTGATGGGAGGTGTCTTCACAGGTGATATGGCAAAGGCCACATTCGATGCATTTATCCTGATCGATCTTGGCGATGGTTTTGTGGTTCAGATCCAGATATTGCCAATCAGTCACATTGGGTACTGCCTGACCGCGGAAATCATCCAGTGTCTGGTAGCCTTTGGAATCCATCCAGTGGCTCAAGCCATCGACCATTTCATCAATAATGCCAAACCCAAAACGCATGGCAGCAGTGCAGACTTGCACACTGCCGCAATTCAAAGCAATAAATTCCGCTGCGTCACGCCAGTTGCTGATACCACCAATACCGGATATCGGTAAATGACGGGTGGCATCATCACGGGCGATGTCGGCCACCATATGCAACGCGATGGGTTTGACGGCGGGCCCGCAATAACCGCCATGGGTGCCTTTACCAGCCACAGTGGGCTGCGGCGCCATTTGATCCAGGTCGATAGAGACAATCGAGTTGATGGTATTAATCAAAGAGACGGCGTCGGCACCACCTGCAGCGGCTGCTCTGGCAGCATGTCGGACATCGGTAATATTGGGTGTTAATTTGACGAAAACCGGCATTTGCGTGTGCTGTTTGCACCATTCGGTTACCATTTGGATATATTCGGGAACCTGACCAACAGCAGAACCCATACCACGCTCACTCATACCGTGCGGGCAGCCAAAATTCAGCTCTACACCATCACAGCCGGTCTGTTCTACTTTTTTGAGAATGGTTTTCCATGCATTCTCTTCGCATGGCACCATTAACGACACCACCATTGCCCGATCCGGCCAGGCTTTTTTGACGGCTTCGATTTCGCGCAGATTGACATCCAATGGTCGGTCAGTAATTAATTCGATGTTGTTCAGGCCAATCATGCGTTGGCCGTTATGGTCGATGGAGCCATAACGTGAACAAACGTTGACCACTGGTGGGCCGTCTTCTCCCAGTGTTTTCCATACCACGCCACCCCAGCCCGCTTCAAAGGCACGTTCGACGTTGTATTGTTTGTCGGTGGGCGGGGCAGAGGCCAACCAGAACGGGTTAGGGGAACTGACACCAGCGATATTGCAGCGTAAATCGGCCATATTTAAGATTCCTTGCTTAACTGCTGGTGGATGGCTTCGGCAGCCAGTTTTCCATCCTGTACGGCATTGACAGTCAGGTCTACACCATGAATACAATCACCACCAGCATAAACATCAGGCAGTGAAGTGCGTCGATCGGGGTCGGTGGCAATGCGTCCATGTTGCATCTCCAGCTGATCCAGTTCACCATTCAAGAGCTTGCTGTCCAGTGACTGTCCGATGGCTTTAAACGCCATATCAGCAGGCAGCTCAAAGCATTCGCCGCTACCTTCCAGTCGGCCTTCATCGTTAATCTGTGTTGTTTCAAAAGTGATGCCGGTCAAGCCATTACTATCGGTATGAATCTGTACCGGCTTGGCCCAGGTTTTAATTAATACGCCGTTGGTTTGTGCGACTTCCTGTTCATACCAGGTTGCGCCCATTTGTTGCTTGCCGCGTCGATAAACCATGGTCACCGATTCGGCACCGAGTTTTTTAATTTGAACAGCAATATCAATGGCAGTATTGCCGGCACCAATCACAATAACCCGGCGTCCTACCGGTAAAGTGGTTGGGTCTTGCTGACGGATGTCTTCAATATAATCCACGGCGTTATACATACCGGCAATATCTTCGTTATCCAGGCCGAGACGATTAACGGCATTATGGCCCAGACCGAGGAATACAGCATCGTAGTCAGCGCGCAGATTGCTTAGCTGAATGTCTCTGCCCAGCATTTTGTCGGTATGCAGGGTTATGCCGCCGATTCCCAGAATAAACTGCACCTCTTTGGCAGCACGTTCGTCCAGCATTTTATAAGCGGCGATACCGTATTCGTTTAACCCGCCCGCTTTCGGCTTGGCATCAAAAACATCAACGGCGTGACCATGCATGGCCAAACGGTGAGCACAGGACAATCCGGCTGGACCAGCGCCTACAACAGCAATTTTTTTATCGGTCTGTGGCGCCCGTTGGAAAGGCTGTTCACCGGTAGCAAATAAATGATCAGTCGCGTAACGCTGTAAACGACCAATGGTGACTGGTTTTTCTTCTGCGGTATTCAATACACATTTAAGTTCGCATAGTTCTTCAACCGGACAAACATTGGCACAGGTGCCACCCATAATATTGGCGCTCAAAATAGTCTTGGCTGAACCGATAATATTGTCAGTGGTAATTTTGCGGATAAAGTTGGGAATATTGATATCGGTAGGGCAGGCTTCGATACAAGGTGCATCATGACAAAACAGGCAGCGTGCAGCTTCTGCTTTGGCCTGCAACTCGGTTAGTGGTGGATGCAGGTCGCTGAAGTTATCCTGAATAAGCGCCGGGCTTAACCGGCCTGCGACAATATCATGATTGGCTTTAGACAATGGCCTCTCTCCTTAGCTGGGCATGGGGCATCATCAAAAAATAATAGCTGATGGCAGCAACGGCAAAACCCAGAAACCATGCATAGTGATACAGCGCTACGGCGATGGGCCAGTTTTCTGATTGCAGTACGCCAATCTGAGCCAGAAAACCGGGCACATTGGGTATCACCCCCAGTAACAGGGCAATAATGGCTCGTGAATTGATACCGGATCGGTATGAGTAACGTCCATTGTGCTTGTACAAATCTTCGGTATCCAGCTGGCAGCGACGCAGCAGGAAATAATCCGTCAATAAAATTGCGACGATAGGCCCTAATAAAGCCGAATAACCAATCAGCCAGGTGAAGATATAACCGGAGGGGTCAGCCAGCAGTTTCCAGGGCATCATCACAATACCGATGATGCCGGTAATATAACCACCGCGTTTAAAGTCAATTTTTGCAGGCCATAAATTGGCAAAATCATTGGCGGGGCCCACTACATTAGCAGCGACATTGGTGGATAAAGTGGCAATAACAACCGCCAGCATCGCAAAGGAGACGACAATAGGCGAATCAAAACGTCTAACCAGCAGCACTGGGTCCCAAATGGCTTCACCAAAGATGACCAATGTGGCACTGGTGACTGCCACACCGATAAACGCGAAAAAAGTCATGGTTAACGGCAAGCCAAATATTTGGCCTCTAATTTGTGCACGTTGGTTAACGGCATAGCGGGTAAAGTCAGAAATATTCAGACTTAAGGTTGCCCAGTAACCGACCATTGCCGTCAGGGCAGGGAAGAAGAACGCCATAAATTCGCCATTGCTGGCAAATTGCGACGGTGTACTCAGCATGGGTCCAAAACCATCAGCGCTCAAATAGGCCCACAGCAGCAGGCCTACCCCGCACAAAATTAAAAATGGTGCGGCCACGGTTTCCAGCACTTTAATGGATTCCACACCACGCCAGATTAAATAAATATTGATGGCCCAGAAAAGCATAAAGCAGACAAACTGTACCAGGCTGACACCAACAAACGCCGGCATCATGGTTGGCGCATCGGCCAGTCCGGGTATGAGAATCAAGGCAATGGTGTAAATGGCTGCCCCACCAATCCAGGTTTGAATACCAAACCAGCCGCAGGCAACAATGGCCCGCAGCAGTGCTGGGATATTTGAACCCTTGATACCGAATGATGCCCGGGCGAACACTGGAAATGGAATACCATAGCGGGCTCCTGCGTGCCCGCTAAGCAACATCGGAATTAACACTATGCAATTGCCCAGTAATACCGTCAGCATGGCCTGAATCCAGCTCATCCCGCCCTGAATCAGTGAGGCCGAAATCATATAAGTCGGAATGCATACTGCCATGCCCACCCACAGGGCAAAAAAATTGATGGTGCTCCAGGTGCGTTTGCTGCGCGCAACCGGTGCAATATCGGGGTTGCTTAAACCGGCATCGGGGTTATGTTTATATTCTGCTGACACGCTCAAGCCACTCCTGTTGTTTCACGCGCTAGGTCCTGCAGGCTGTTATCGATAATTTCCAGCATGCTATCAATTTGTTGTGCATTAATGCTTAGTGGTGGGGCCAGCCGGATGACGTTACCAAACAGACCGCCTTTACCCAGTAGTAGTCCCTTGTCTTTGCAGATATCCATCAGGCGTGCGGCCTCGGCCGTCGCATACGCCTTGGTTTTACGGTCCTTAACCAATTCAATACCCATTAACAGACCGCGGCCACGCACATCACCGATGATTGAGTGTTGATGCATCATAGCTTGCAAGCCATCCATCAAGCGTTTCCCCATGGCAACAGCATTGTCTGCCAGTTTCTCTTGTTTAATGACTTCCATGGTCAGTTTGGCCTGAGCTGTTTGGAATGGGTCGCTGCTGGAGGTGTTGAAATAGGTTTTACCCGATAGACTTTCTGCCACCTCATCGCGCATTAATACGCCACCGATAGCTGCACCGTTGCCAAAACCCTTGGCCATGGTAATGATGTCGGCATCGATATCCAGGGCTTTGCTTAACAAAAAATCGTTACTGCAACGGCCGGCACCGGTTTGCACTTCATCGCTGATGTATTTGCCACCATGGTCATGCACAATGCGGGTGACCTCATCAAAATAGGCTTTAGGCGGGGCGATAAAACCACCCACACCCATTACCGGCTCGACAATCATCGCGGCAATTTTTCCATGCGTTGCTGTTTGTATGGTGGTTTCTACATTTTGCGCACATTCCAGAGCGCAACTGTCCGGTTTTTGCTTGAACGGGCAGCGGTAGCAGTAGGGCTCTAAGGCACTGACTGCATTGGCATTGGGCTGTGCGCGAAAGCGCCAGTTGTGATGTCCACATTGCGCCAGCGTGCCCGAAGTGCCGCCGTGATAACCATGGCGTAAATTCATCACGATGCTTTCACCGGTTGCCTGGCGGGCGGCCATAAATGCCAGTTCATTGGCTTCTGAACCAGAGTTGGTAAAGGCGACACGATTGAGGTTTTGAGGCGCTTCAGCGACCAGTGTTTCCGCCAAATCCACGGCATGTCGATTCAAATACAAAGTGCTGGTGTGTTGAATTTCATCATCTTCTAGCATTTGCATCAGGGCTTTTTTAATCTTTGGGTGATTGTGTCCAGCGGAAATACAGACAATACCGCCAATGGCATCCAGGTAACGTTGGCCTTCTGAGTCCCACACATATTCACCCTGGGCTTTAACCAGCTGCAATGGTTTGTCGTGATACAACATTGCAGTAGGCATAAAGTGCTGCTTGCGTTTGTCAATCAGTGTCTGGTTATCAGGGAACGCTGATGAACGATGGGTCGCATCATCAGCAGCACGAGCTGTTATCAGGCTGTCAAGTTTTCCAGAGGCAGGTTTGCTGGCGGTGCTCATGGTTTTATCATCCGTTTAGTGGGGTCACACAACTGGTGTTGCTATAGCTCAACCAGTTGATCGTAGGTTTCCGGGCGTCGGTCACGGAAAAATTGCCAGGTATCGCGTACTTCCTTGATTAAATCGAAATCCAGATCAGCGATGACCATTTCATCCTGGTCTTCGCTGGCTTGTGCGACTATTTTGCCGCGTGGGTCAGCAAAATATGAAGAGCCATAAAATTGACCGATATTCCAGGGGCCTTCGGTACCAACACGATTAATGGCAGCAATAAAATAGCCGTTGGCAACGGCGTGTGCCGGTTGTTCAAGCTCCCATAAATACTGAGAAAGACCGGCAACTGTTGCTGACGGGTTAAATACAATTTCTGCGCCATTTAGGCCCAGACAGCGAGCACCATCAGGGAAGTGCCGGTCGTAGCATATATAGACCCCCACTTTGCCATAGGCAGTATCAAATACTGGATAACCGAGATTGCCGGGCTTAAAGAAAAATTTCTCCCAGAATCCGGCTACCTGCGGAATATGATTTTTACGGTACTTGCCCAGGTAAGTGCCGTCGGCGTCAATAACAGCTGCAGTGTTGTAATACACGCCAGTCATGTGTTTTTCATAAATGGGTACCACAATGACCATGTTGTATTTTTTGGCGTATTCGCACATCAGTTGCGTGGTAGGGCCGTCAGGGATTTGTTCTGCGGCGTCATACCATTTGCTGTCTTGTGAGGGGCAGAAGTAGGGCCCGGTAAAGATCTCTTGAAAACACAGCATCTGTACACCTTGTTCCCCGGCTTTTTCAATATAGGGAATGTGGGCAGCAATCATGGCGTCACGATGCTCATCGCAGGATGCAGAGGTATCGAGCTTATTGGCCAGTTGAATAATGGCGGCTTTTACCATTCTCGACATAAGGATTCCTTGTCAGTTGATTCTATGCTTACGGTTATTGTGTTTGGTAAAGGTTGTGCCATTAATAATGGCGGTTGAATTTACCCCGGGGTAAATATTGACCATAACCTTCTTCCACATCAGCTTTGCCTTCATCGATCACCACTTTGCCACGCAAGATTGTGGTCCGGCACTTGCCGGTGAGCTCCCAGCCTTCATAGGCGGAGTAGTCGCAATTCATGTGGTGGGTATCGACACTTAGGGTGTGTTTGACATTTGGGTCAAAGATGACGATATCGGCGTCACTGCCAACAGCAATGGTACCTTTCTTTGGAAACAGGCCGAAGATTTTCGCGGCAGCTGTAGAGGTGGTGTCAACAAATTTATTCAGTGAAATTCGACCATCCACCACGCCTTTGGAGTACATCAGCTCCATGCGGTGTTCTACACCTGGCATGCCATTGGGTATCTTTGAAAAATCGTCAATTCCCATGGCTTTTTGATCCATACAGAACGGACAATGATCGGTGGCCACCGTGTTGACCAGGTTTTGGTTGATACCCGCCCATAATGCCTCCTGGTCTTTGGCTTTGCGCAAAGGCGGACTCATGACGACCTTGGCGCCTTCAAAGCCTTCCTGGAAGTACAGCGATTCATCCAGCACCATATATTGGATACAGGTTTCCACATGGACTTTCTGATTGCGCAACGTGGCTGCTTTAACTCGCTGCAATGCTTCCTCGCAGGTCATGTGTACGATGTATAGCGATGATCCGGTTTGGTTTGCCAGATCAATCACCCGGCCGCTGGCTTCGGCTTCACACTCGGGCGGGCGGGAAAGCACATGGTATTTGGGCGCTGTTTTGCCTTCAGCCAAAAAGCGGTTGACCAGTTGTTCAACCATATCGCCATTTTCAGCGTGCGTGGTCAAAATGCCACCATGCTCGACCAACTCTTCCATCAATTGGAACATCTGGCCATCATCGACCATCAATGCGCCTTTATAGGCCATAAAGGTTTTAAAGGAGTTAATGCCGCGATCATTGATAATACTGGGGATTTCTTTTTTGGTGTTCTCGTTAAAGTCGGTGACGGCGCAGTGAAAGGCGTAATCGCCGACCGCATGCCCATCCGCCTTTTCATGCCAGCTATCGACGGCATGATTGAGCGACTTACCATGGCTTTGGATGGCAAAGTCTATTATTGAAGTGGTACCGCCATGCAAACCAGCCAGAGTGCCAGAGTAGAAGGTATCACTGGCATAAGTCCCCATAAACGGCAATTCCATGTGCGTGTGCGGGTCAATGCCACCGGGAATCACATAGCAGCCATGTGCATCCAGGGTGCGATCGGCACTGTAGTCCAGGTCTCTACCAATGGCGCGAACCTGCTCACCTTCAACGTAAATATCTGCTTCATAACGATCTGTGGCGGTGACCACGGTGCCGTTTTTAATGAGTAAGCTGCTCATAATAACTCCTTATAATTATATCGCTGTCCTTCTTTCCTTATTTTACCGCCTGGAATAGGGCGATTACCAAATGCTTGAATTTTTTATCCAACGCTGGATGGTGACCATTGACTGAGTATAAAAATCGACACTGGCACGACCATGTGCGCGGATGTCGCCAAAAAACGACTCTTTGGACCCACCAAACGAGAAGTATGCCATGGGTGCAGGCACACCAATATTAATACCGATCATGGCCGGGTCTGTGGCATAGCTGAACTGCCGTGCTGCTGCGCCATTGGTGGTGAATAAAGTACAGGTGTTGCCATAAGGCGAGCTGTTGATCCACTGGATGGAGGCATCCAGGCTATCAGCTTCTGCCAGCATCACCACAGGGCCGAACACTTCCTCCTGAGCGATTTCCATATCTGGACGAATGTTACCCAGTACAGTGGGTTTGAGAAAATAACCAGGCATATCATCAACGCCTTCACGGCCATCCACCAACAGTTCTGCACCATCATCAAGAGCGCGTTGAATCATGCCTTTGATGCGGTCTTTGGAGGCTTGTGATATCACCGGGCCGATGTCGGAATCGGGTGACATGCCATCACCAACACGGGTGGCACGGGCTTTTTCACAAATCAACTGGGGAATTTGTTGTTTGGCTTCATCGCCCACGCTAATAATCACAGAACCTGCCATACAGCGCTCTCCTGCACAGCCGATGATTGACTCCAGAGCGGTTTCGGCAGCTTTATCCATAACCGCATCAGACAGCACCACCATAAAGTTCTTGGCACCACCCAGTGACTGCACTCGTTTTCCAGCTTGGGCAGAGGTGGTATACACGTGTCTGGCCACCGGTGTGGAGCCGACAAAGGAGACACCTTTAATATCAGGGTGAGTACAGATAGCATCCACGGTTTCCTTGCCACCATGCACCATATTCAACACACCATCAGGCAAACCCGCTTCCTGCATCAAATCAAAGACACGCATCTGGGTCAGCGGCACGCGTTCACTGGGTTTCACCACAAAAGTATTGCCGGCGGCAATGGCAAATGGCCAAAACCACATCGGTACCATGGCAGGAAAGTTGAATGGCGCAATACAGGCAAAAACGCCCATGGGCCGGCGTATCGACTGGCAATCGATACCGGGTGCGATATCTTCCAACACATCACCCATCATTAAAGAAGGCATGGCGCATGCGGTTTCCACCATCTGAATACCACGCCGCACGCTGCCCTGGGCTTCTACCAAGGTTTTGCCGTGCTCCAGGGTGATTTGTTTGGCCAGGTCATCGGCATGGGTTTCCAGTAGCGCTTTCAGGTGGAACAAGGGTTGTACCCGGTCAATCACCGGGGTCTGCCGCCAGTCTGAAAATGCTGCATTGGCTGCCTTTACCGCCGCATCCACATCGGCTGCACCGCCAAGTGGGGTCTGGTCTATCAATTCGCCAGTCGCGGGGTTGACGATGTCCACATGGTCCGTGCCGGTGCTAGTTGTCCATTGGCCGTTGATAAAGTTTTTGATCATATTGAGTGTCCTTGTCGACTGGCCGATAGTTTGGGGTAGATGTATGGTTTTTAGCTTACCAGATTGGCCAGTGTTTTAGGCCTGGTCAAACTGCTGAGAAGTTGTATTAAGCCAAAGGCTGCGGCGTTCATTCGTACAATGATCTATTCTGGCGCTTTATCGTCAGACATCCGCCGGGTATCAGAAAATTGTGTAAGATAACTCTCATGGGTTATGCCAACGCTTCGCTTACTTCTGAAAGGAATCAAATAACATGACTCGCTTTGCAAATCTCATCATAGCCTTACTGGCCTTGCTCCACATATATATACTCATTCTCGAGATGTTCTTTTGGGAGTCACCGACTAGCCTTCGTGCATTTGGTCTAACGCCTGAGTTGGCCAAAGCGACTGTGGCTATGGGCGCAAATCAGGGGCTCTACAATGGTTTCCTGGCCGCAGGTTTGGCTTGGAGCCTGACTCTCGGTCCAGTTGGTCGTTCTGTGAAAGTGTTTTTTCTGTTATGTGTGCTTATTGCCGGTATTTTTGGAGCAATGACCGTAAGTCCTCGGATACTGTTCATACAAGCAGTTCCCGCTGCAGTTGGTTTGCTTCTGTTATGGCGTGCACGCGGAACATAGGTATGGGCACAGGTTTTCTGCTCATGGTTGCGGCGGCTATCCTGATGTACCTGATCGCCGAAGCGGACAAGCGTCGAGGCTGGCTATGGTTTGGCATTACGCTTTGCGTCATCATGGGTTTAAGTCGTATTACCAGTCTTGGAAATTTGGCAATATTCCTGGGTTTTCTTCTTTGCTTTGTTGGAATGTTTGTGGCAAATATTTACAGGAAGCCAAAGAGGTAGGCGAAGCGTACAAACATATGGGACAGGCATGGTTCAAATATCCGGCAGGTATAAGAAAAAGATAGGGGCATATAAGGTAAGGCTTATGAACCATGTCTGTCCTGATACTTTTACTGATACTTTTGCCTGTAGGGCTTGTTAATAGTGAGCGATGTGAAGGCAAAACTCCCTAGAAGTATTGCGATAATATTGGTCACCGTGATTTCTGTGCTCGGCTGTTCATGTGATAGCAGAGTTACCAATGGACGTTAGTCTCAAGTCAAGGGCGTAATCTTGATCAAATATCATGGAACAATTAAAAATTACACTGTACGGCTATATAACCAGCCCATACGTGCAGAAAGTCAACAGCTTCCTTATCTACAAACGGTTAAAGTACAGTGTCACTTTTGTCGACCCGGTCTCCGCAAGGCAAATAGCATTCACTGATCAACGCAGCGTCCCCGTACTAGAAATCGGTGATGAGTGGCGTAAGGATTCGACACCATTAGGTATATGGCTGGATGAGTGCTTTCCTGACAAGCCGATTACAGGCGTGGATAAAGTTGACCGTGAAAATATACTTGCTGTTGATCACTGGATCAGTCATCAATTTATTCCTCAAATGCTGTTTCGCAGAGTGGTGCGGTGGGAAAGCCCGATCGCAGGGCTTTATGCTGGGTGGCGGTTAGCAGCATTGTTAAACAGTACTCAGCCTTTGCCGTTTCATTTACGGGTGATGTGGCCATTTATTTTGCGTAGGGTAGGGTTTATTCGACGTATCTTGGAAAATGCCGATATGCAGGCGTGTGACGCTGATATTCGGCGACGAATATTAAAAGCGTTTATTCAGCACCTGGATGGTGGACCGTTTTTTGCTGGAAGAGATACCCCTTCGATAGCTGACATTGGGCTGTATGGGATTATGATGAGCAACTATGTCACTATGATTCCCAAGTGGGTGGGCGAAGCAAAAGCCCGGCCACCAGAACCCATTTGGCATTGGATGGAAAGGGTTCAGAGGCACCTGCCTGCCGTCCCAGTACTGGCACCCAAACGAATGTGGCTGAGAGACTGTCCGTTTGCAACTGCTGAATATTGACTTGATGATCATCTGGTTTTGGCAAACAGCAGGCGTCTGGTGCGGGCTTGGTAGAATAATTGCGATAAGAGTATAAAAAAATTGGGAGAAATTAAATGAGCAACGAATACAATGGCCCAATTAAGCATGTAGTCGTACTGATGCTGGAAAACCGCTCGTATGACAATATGCTTGGCTGGCTATACGATTCTTCTAACCCGGCACCTTTCAATCAAGCGCCGCCTGGACAAAGCGGACTGAATGGCCTGGTAGGGCAATCAGCAAGTAATCCTAACCCTGTATCAGGTCAACCAGATATTCCGGTTGCCAACCAAACCACCCCAACACAAGTCAATGGTCAAGGGCCGACTTACCCGGCGACGACCATTCCAGTGATTGATCCAGGTGAGTACTTTTCGGATATGGGCCAACAGATTACCGGTGCAGGCACCCGACCATCATCTAACCCTTACAATTCATGGACACCGCCTGCAACAGCCATGCAGGGGTTTACTTTGAATTATGCCCAGCATGGTGGAACACTTTTTCAGAGCAAACCAACGGCCTACAATTACAAGGACGTAATGAATTACTTCACACCGTCTCAGGTTCCCATAACTTCAGCACTGGCCAACCAATACGCAGTATGCGACCAATGGTTTGCCCCAGCGCCAACCCAGACTTTTACCAACCGAGCGTTTTCGCAATGCGCAGCGCCCGCTGTTGGTAAACATATTACCGGTGGTTATTACAGTTTGATTGATGACACCCAATACACAGACCTTGTGGATTATGTCGACCTTCCATCCATATTCAGCCAGCTCGATGCGGTTGACCCGGCGGGAGGGGAGACGAATTGGAAAGTGTATTTCCATGATTATTCAATTACGCAGTTGACGGTACCTTACGTTAGTACCGCCGCGGCCAGTAGTACCAATGAGAATGTCGCAACATATGATGACAGTGATTGGCCGGGTAGCAATAAGCCCAAATGGCTGGGTAACAAACCATCGACTTTTATGGATGATCTGGCCAATGGAAACCTGCCGCCTTTTGCTTTTATCGAACCACGTTATAGCAATAGCTATACCGATGCAGTACAGGGATTAACGCCTAACAGTAATCATCCGGGTTTGGCCAATTACCCGTTACATCCGGATGCATCTAACAACCCGCCAATTGATGTGGCTGATGGGGAACAGTTTTTGCTGGAGGTTTATGCGGCGCTTGCATCCAGCCCTGTTTGGGAATCGACATTATTGATAGTCATCTACGATGAGTGTGGGGGTGTTTTTGATCATGTGACACCACCTCTGGCAACCCAACCTGGTAGCGTTAACTGGCCCGCGGGAAGCAGTGCACCGTTTGCTGATATTCCCGCAGTAGGGGACTATTCTGATGGTGATGGCTTTAATTTCAATATTTATGGTGGGCGTGTTCCAGCAATTATCGCCTCTCCTTATATTTCATCAGGTACCACGATTACTCCGCCGTCAGGTTCGGCACCTTTTGATCATACTTCGGTTGTGAAAACCGTGTGGGATATATTCAACTTATCGTCTGGCTCAGCGGGGTTGCCATCACTGAATCAGCGCGACGCCAATGCACCCAGCTTGGTACCGTTTTTATCCGATACGGTGGTCAATGCGTCGACGGTGCTGGCGAAAAAATAAAGCCCATATTAAAGCTGCGTTAACAGAAGCCGATTGTATCGGCCAGTAATTAGCTTGTGGTCAGCTCTATCGCACGCTGGGTGGCTGGGTGCATAGGAAAATGGCGGTTCAGGTAACCGGCAATACGCTTGGCTTGTTCGGGTTTTTGCAATTCTTCCTGGCAAATTTTCACGGCTTCGAAATACAGTTCGGGTGTATCGTTATTGGTGGGGTAGTTTTTATGGAAGCTTTTAATCATACGTATGGCGATTTTATATTCCCTGCGCGCTTTTAACAGTTTCAATATCGGTAAATAGTGCTCAGGCCTTTCAGGCACAGCAGCAGCATCGTCCTTAATTCGATCAAGATAGACATCCACTGCTTTGCCATGGTTGGAAGAGTCCATAAGCTGAGACATTAACAGACGTGCATTTTCCTCACGCTCAGGCATATAGGGCAATTGTCTTAGTAGATTATGGCGCAACGCACGAAGATCATTCTCACGGTGAGGGTATTTATCCAGCAAAGCTTGCAGTCGCTTGGCGCCCAGTGCGTTTTGCTGGCTTTGTTGTAAAGATTCGATGTGTTTCATTTCATCGACCCAGAAATAATCTTCACTTTCGCCGCTGGCGATAGCACGAACTTCTTTTCGGCGCTGCTGAAATAAAAGGATGCCGCTGAAATAACCCAGTGCGGCGCCGCTGACATGGGCAACAAAGTTAATGCCGGATTGATCGTCAGCGTTGAATAAATTAAAAACATCCCAGCCAATAAACCACACTGCAAATACCCATATAGGCAATGAAAACCGTTTGATAAAAACAAAAATCCATATAAAACAGCGAATACGGCCTCGTGGTAAGAAAAAAGCAAATAATGCCACCATCGCCATGACTACCCCAGAAAGCCCCAGTGTTGGCGGTGCGTTGCTAACAGGCACCATGGCGAGAGAGTAAAAAACATGAGTACCCACTGCATAGGCCAGAATCAGCCCAAACAGAGTTAAGGAACCCACAATGACTTCAATGGCTGCGGCAAAAGCAAAAAAGAAAAACAAGTTTCCAATCAAATGCAGCCAGTCCGCATGGGCGAAAGCAGCACTGATCATGGTCAGCGGGTTCCAGCTGTGTGGGTCGTACCATAACGATTGGGTTTTATAGACGGGCACGGCATTTGTGAAATCGGTATAGCGTTCATTGAGCAGATTTGTTGCAAACTGATGAGTGTTGCTCAGTGACATTCCAGCCAGAGGCTCCATTTCCCGTACATGCTCAGCCAGTCTGGCCTGAGGGTCAGGTGCCAGGCGAATATCCCAAAACAATAAGATGCAGGCTTCCGCATCATGCCGGCCAACAATTTTATCCAGTACCATCTGCGTCATTCTTGTTGCCGGTTGGTTACAGAATGCCTCGCTGGCTTTTATCACACTTGACTCGTTAGTGTATTGCTGAAAAAAGATCACAACGCACAACAGGCACGCAGCAATGGTGACAAAAGGTATTTTGTGTAGATCCAGATCTACCCTGAGAGGCAGTAATAACATCTAGGTGCTCCCCTTTATTGCTTGCTTAACCAATGCTGCCAACAAGCACAATGGCTGACGCATAATAGCCAGCCATTGTGATTGATGATGAGTGTTAGTCAATCGGATTTTTTTTGAATTCCACCCAGTAATTATTCACCGTATCACGCATATCCCGGCGCAATAATATAATGGCAAATAGATTAGGAATTGTGGTGAGCACGATAGTGATTGCTGATAGCGTCCAAATGACTGTCGTGTCAGCGAAGGAGGCGATAAAGAATCCGGCAATGTAAAAGATTCGATAGGGCAGGACACCTTTTTGCCCAAATAAGTACAAAGTGGCCCTATTGCCGTAGTATGACCAGGCAATGGTGGTGGAAAAAGCAAACAACAATAAGCCAATCGAGACAATATATTTGCCCCACTCACCGAATGGTGAATAGGTAAACGCCACTGTGGTCAAGGGAACCGAATGCAATAGCGAGCGGCCACTGACGATAATCTGATCTTCTACTTCACCGGCGGCCAGGCGGCCATCAGCAATGGTCAACGGGCCGCTGTAAGGTGCATTCTGAAAACGGTAATTAACATCTTCAGCAACCGAGCGGGCGTTGATTAGTGTGTAACCGTCGGTGACTGCTACGCCGTTTTCAACATTGATAACACCATTAAAGCGATCCAGCGAGTCTCCGCCGACTAAGTGACCATATAACAAACCAAGGCCGGCTTCATCTTGATCAGAGATATCCCCAACAACATACTGCATATCCGTGCGTTGGAAATTATTTTCAAACTTATCGCTCCACACACCTGACGACAGCAGTACCAAAGCGGTAATGGTGCAGATAATAATGGTATCAATAAAAGGTTCCAAAATAGATACCATGCCTTCAGAGACCGGGCTATCACCACGGGCTGCGGCATGAGCGATGGGGGCCGAACCCTGACCTGCTTCATTGGAAAACAAGCCACGGTTAACACCACGATTAAAGGCAAAAGCAAAACTAGCGCCAATAAACCCACCGGTTGCAGCAGAGCCTGAGAAAATATCCTGAAGAATGGACATAAACGATGGAAGGATATTGCCAAGATTGGTCAGAATGACTGCCAATGCACCGATAATATAAAGGGCTGCCATGGTTGGGACGATGGCTTCGGTCACTTTGGCAATGCGTTTAATGCCGCCAATAATCACCATAAACAACAGCACCGATAAAATGGCACCGGTCCAGATGGGTGGAATATTGAAGGTTTCACGCATACCGGCAGCAATCGAGTTGATCTGTGGCATATTGCCCGCGCCAAAGGCTGAGACGATCATGCCCACAGCAAAAATGACTGCCAGCCATTTCATGTTCAGAGCATTTTCCATCACATACATGGGGCCGCCGGCGATGGTGCCGTCTTCGGTTTTTACTCTGTATTTATGCGAGAGGGTAACTTCCACAAACTTTGTGGCCATCCCCAGAAATGCCGTTGCCCACATCCAGAATATTGCGGCAGGGCCACCCAAATGAATGGCCAGGGCCACACCACCGATATTGCCTGTGCCGACCGTGCCGGACAATGCCGTGGTTAATGCACCAAAGTGGCTGGTATCACCAGGAGCATCTTTGCGGGTGAATTTGCCACTGACAACTTTCCACGCATGATTAAAAAAACGGACCTGTGGAAACTTCAAATACAATGTGAAGAACAAGCCTGTACCCAACAGCAGGAATGGAAAATAGGCTGCCGAGCCCAGTAAGCTATCGATAAAGAGCAGAAACTGATTAATTTGTTCGGTCATGATGATGGTTGGTCCTGGTTGCGGGCTTTAGACATTCGTTAATTTGCTTTAGCCAGGAGGATAGGCGAATCGGAGCATCTTCTCAATAGTGGTGCGAACAGGAACGGCCGCTTATATGGCTGATATGAGAGATATAACCGTTAAAAGTGGATATCAGAAACGGTCATTGCCCTCAATGCCCAGATTATTAATTTTGCTTTTGCCCAACAGCTTCAGCAAAAAATTGCGCATTGCTCGCAGCAGCGGATATAAATAATGCGATAAGTTTTTTGATTGGAATATCCAATAGTTTAATCGGTTAAACCAACCGGAACGACTACTGATCATGGCAAGTGCATGAACAGCATCAGCGCCGTAATAAAACTGGTTGTCTATTTTTACCACAATGCCTTGGTCGATATCCAAACCACGCGCTGTAATTGCCCGCATCATTTCACTGTTTTCTCGGGCATCAATCAACTGCAAGCCACCCAGGCTCTCACGAATGCGCAATAATTGACTATAGTAGCGACACGCAGGGCACTGTTTGTCATAAATTAATAGAATGGGTGCGTCGGGCATTGTTGATGATTATCGAGGTTGTAGGCGATATAAAATAATGGCAACTAACAAGCATACCGCTGCAATGCCGTCAGCCAGCATCACCTGGCGCAAAGCAGCATTATAATTGCCCACCACTAATGCCAGTAGCAAAAAGGAAAGCACGCTGATACTGGCGGCAGCAAAAGCCATGGGTTGCCAGTGCGGTTTAAACGCAGCAATAGAGAAAAAGACACCCATCAGGCCAAACATAACGGCTCGATGACGTAGTAGAATATCCAGGTTGGGGTTGTCTATTTCGATACCATAAAGCGTGGTTAGCTGCTCGCTGCCAAGCAAGCCGCTGAGTGGCAGCAGGTGAATAATAGCGACACACAGTAGCAGCAAGGTAATGAGGTTTTTGGACACGGCGTTTCCTGTTGCAAACACGCATTGTGCTTAGGCCGATTATTTTAACGCATTGATGCCAGTCGTTTGTTGTTGATTAATAGACTATAGTCATGCTCACGCTTATTAACCTGACATTGGGCAGGTGTTAGGGTCTAGAGCTTATTCTGGTACCAAGCATTCGACCAGCCAATCGCCTGTTTCAGGTGCCAGTTGTTTGGCCAATAAAGGGAGTAGCTCTCGCAGTTGGCCAGACAATACCCATGGTGGGTTAATGGCCAATACACCGCAAGCGGTCATACCATATTGTTCTGAGTCAGGGGCAATAGCCAGTTCAAAACGCCATACATCACGAATATCGCCATTGGATAATGCTTGTAGCATGGCTTGTGTTTGTTGACGGCGGATAACCGGATACCACAACAGTAATTGCACATTGGGCATGCGCTGATACAGTTGCCCGATGGCAGTAGCTACTTTTGTGTACTCACTTTTAATCTCGTAAGAAGGGTCGATCAAAACCAGCGTGCGTGTTTTTTTGATCGGCCGTATGCGATTTAATTCTAGATAAGCATCGGTATGTTTGATGTTTACCCGTCGGTCATCAGCAAATAACTGAGCCAGTAATGCTTGATCACTGCTGTGTAACTCAAACAATTGCAGACGGTCATTACTGCGCAATAAATGCGCTGCCACCAAAGGTGAACCGGGGTATTGCTGTTTGTCAAGATAAGGCGCAAGGATTTGCTTATACGATTGGGCACCTGGTAGATCATCAAGGACAATTTTTTTGATTCCTGTTTGATACTCAGAGGTTTTATTGGCCATTGTCGAATCCAGCCAGTAATGACCAGCACCTGCATGAGTATCAACGTATAACACCGGGGTAGGCTTGTGCAGCAAATACTCAATGGTCTTAACCAAAATCAGGTGCTTAAGCACATCAGCATAGTTACCTGCATGATAGGCGTGGCGATAGCTCAGCATATGGGGTTTATCCACTTATTGGCTTTATTTGCACATGCAATATCTATGCAATTGGCAGCGAGTTCAAGCTGTTTATAACAATGTCTTTGGAATCTAATGCTTTGACGAGCTATAACCATTACATACTAAAAGTGTATTTACAGGCAATAAAAATATAATACTTTAGTTTTATCTATTAAATGCACTGATATAAACCAAAGTATTAAAAATGTACGTGGTTAAATTATTGGGTCAACCGCATTGATTTATATAGATAATATAGTTATATCAGTTACATATGGCATATTGTGATATTTAAAGCTTACATAGCAACTGATTTTGACTGTCTAGACGCTAGTACCTGGCTTATATACACGATTATCACGTTAATTGATTAAGCTGGGGTAAAACTATAAGGTCAAGTTTCGGGGGCTTTAAAGAGAATAACAAAGAGTCAAGGATGTTACCTATGAAATCATTTCACTGTTTTTTGCTGAACGATGCCTACGTTTCTCCCGTTGATTCTTTGTGCCGCTTTAAGGTATTTCAAAACGGTAGTATGGATCCGTACTTTTACCTAATAAGTGGGGAGAGGAGAATATTATAATGTTAACAAGACGGAAGAAATGGGTGCGATTAGGCACCAGCATGGCAGTCGTTCTAGGCGGTTATGCACTTATCAGTATGTCACCTTTACCTGACGCACCAACACCAGCCGATGCAGATATCGGCGGTCTCGGTTCGGCCAGTAATCTGCATACCACATATGAAAAGTGGTCTGCAGGTTATGCGGCGACAAACCCAACCGGCCCAGTGCTTACCTTGCAATGGACCCGTGGTTTATCCCAGGATTTCAGCAAGGCTAAAGGTATTGCTCAGCTAAACATGGAAACAGATATGGTCAGTGTCCGTATTAACGGCCTGGACGATACTGAAATTTCCGATGTTTGGATGGTCGATAACCTGCCTGGTGAAGGTCGTTCAGTTGTGCCAGAAAGCGGTGACAACATGATCAAGCTGGGTGACCTGAAATTTGAGGATGGCTATGCATGGTTAGATGCCAAGGTTGAAGACCTGGCAAGCTTTAACCTGGATATGATGGTTCTGGCAAGGCGTGATGGTGACCCAGCCAGAGAAGGTGTGTTATTTGGCACCACTTCATTATTCCAGAAAGTCTTCCATTATCCTGATCAACGTAACTCGTTTATGTCCAAAGACGGTAGTTTTGAGTTGATCAGTACGGCTACAGCATCGGGTATTACCCCAGATGGCTTTTTCCCTGATTTTGATTCCGAACT
This sequence comes from Wenzhouxiangellaceae bacterium, assembly GCA_965230265.1. Taxonomy (GTDB): domain Bacteria; phylum Pseudomonadota; class Gammaproteobacteria; order Xanthomonadales; family Wenzhouxiangellaceae; genus JAJFKX01. The sequence goes on from OZ245999.1 coordinate 1,334,139, forward strand.
GCTGAATCAAGGACGTGACCTGTTCTTTGGAGAAGGCTTTGATGGTAATGGCCGTAACTGCGGTACCTGTCATTTAGAAAACGATAATCTGGCATTAAGCCTGGAAAGCATTGCTGAAATACCTGATAGCGATCCTTTGTTTATCGTAGAACAGGAATTCCGTCAGGATGGCACACCGAATGCGCTGTTTAACGAATTCCGTATGGAAAGACCAGCGTTGATGCGCAAAGCCGGCCTTATCGTAGAAAACCTGGATGGTTTCCGTGATGCCGATGGTTCGTTCACTGAAAACTTTGTTATGCGTGCGCCTAACCATGTATTGAGCATACGCACCACATTGGCCCCACCACCTGCACAAGCGTTTGATGATGGCTCATTGCCGGTTGATCCTAACGATCTGGTGTTCCAGCAGCGTACTGGCTGGAGTGGTGATGGTACACCGACTGGTTTCCGGGATGACTTTTTCGCCTCTAATGGTCGTGAACTGACCGGTTCACTGCGTGATTTTGTTATCGGCGCTATTGTTCAGCATTACCCCAGAACCCTGGAACGTTCTGCTTTCGATACCGACAGCAATGGTAACCCACGTGAGCCTGATTTCCGCTTTGCCACAGAAGACGAACTGGATGCCATTGAAGCATTTATGCTGTCAATCGGTGTTCAGAATGATGCTGACAGAGATGATCTGAATGCCATCACTCTTGCCGATGAAGTGGCTGATCGCGGTCGTTTGAATTATATGGGCTTTAATGTATTTGATGCCGATCCAAACGATGGTCGTCCAGCATTGAACTGTAATGCCTGTCATTTAAACGGTGGTGCAAACACCAACCCAACCTTCCCATTCCCGGCAGCGGTCACACCAAACCACGACCTGGCTGATCTGGCCGCCAATGGTGGCAGTATTGCCAGCCATAACCGTGTGTTTGGACCAGCGGTAGAACGTCTGGTTGATCAGGCCGGTGATGTGATTGTACAGACAGTGAATGACCCCAGTGTAGCGGGCAACTGCTTCACCAATGGTTTTGCTGAAGTGCCATTATTGCCTGGTGACGTATCAGGCGTACCAAGTGAAGGCTGTGATGCCAATGGCTTTGATAATGGTTTCGCGTTTACTTTTGACGATCCATTTACCAACCTGCGTGCTGCATCAGATCGGTTCAATATCCCACCTGTATTTGAGGCAGCGGATAACCCACCGTTCTTCCATGGCCACCAGATCGACACGATTGAAGGTGCTGTGGCATTTTATGCAACCAACCGTCACTTCCGTAATGGTGATTTTGCTGGTGCAATTGTTCCTATGAATGGTGCACAGGTAGCCAATGTTGGTCGCTTTATCCGCGTAATGGGTGCAGACTTTAATATCAGTTCTGCGAAGACATTGCTAAACAAAGCGCTGGGTTTAAGTCGTAGAAGCGACCGCCGTGTCAATATCAGACTGGCTATAGCGGAAGTTGAAGACGCGATTGAATTACTAGAGGCAGTGAGCGGCCTGCATAATCAGGATGCGCAGCCTTTATTGCATAGTGCCTTGCTTAGATTGAAGTTTGCCGTATTCAGCGGTAGCAGCTTCAGAATCAACAGTGCACTTAGCCGTCTGAACCAGGCGCAAGATGCGATGGTAAATCGGTAAAGTCATTCACTTTAATATCTGACACTGTGTGTCACAGAGCGGGGGCCACTGGCCTCCGTTTTTTATTTAACGGGTAAATACCAGCAGTAGGGGCTATGGGGATTTATCTATACAGGTGTAAGAAGCTAGCCGGGATATGGCAGCTGCGCTTATAGGTGTCAAGGAGTGTTTTGTAGCGTGTCAACAGAAGCTGATATAGACCCGATACTTGGTTATTGCTTTCTGCTAATAACAAATCGACAGCATTGGCCGCCTTTGACCATACATTCTTTATGCTCGACCTGTGCGTTCAATAAGTTTGACATCAGCGACAGGTCAAGCTGGCAAACCTGATTGGCGTCCGTTGCCAGTTTATGAAATACGCAGTTATTGGCAATAATTTCAGTAGAAACAGATGTATTGTTACCGACGCGGGCTTCATAGCCCAAATCAAACATAATATCGGCAACTTCCTGAGTGGCATCAGCCAGTGTAATGTGCTGATCGACACGCGATTTAAACTGTTGGGCTACCTGTACACCCAGTTCGCTCAGGCAATTTTCCAGATCAGCATCACCCAGCCGTCCTTTAACCCAACCAATCAACAGATTGGCGAACATACTGTAATGACGGGGAAACAACTCGCGTCCAGTTTCTGTAAGCGTATAGACCTTGCTGGGACGACCGCCGGTTCGGGTTAGTGATGAGTTACGGATGTAACCGCTGGCATCCAGCGCCGTCAAATGTTGATTGACAGCATTGCGTGAGATCAACAAGCGCTGAGAGAGCTCGTCAACGGTCATTCCGGAGGGTTGGTGCAGCAACGCTTTTAGCAAGTCCTGTTGTCGCTGCCCGATAGTAGATATTGCTCGCATGGGCGAATAATAGCACAGCAAAATAATGCATATAAGTTTTGACATAAAAATATTGCAAAAGCGCTATAACTAGGTGTACCATGCAATCAGAAACAAACAATAAAACCGAGGAGAAATCAATATATGCTTACTTATGCCGTTATTATTTTTGCAGTGGCCGCTGCAGGTGGGTTGGTGCTTGCCAGTCAAGTGCTGGGCGGTAAACTGGCTCCATGGCCGCTGTCTATTGTGCACGCGTTATTAGGCGCCACCGGTTTGATTATTTTAATTATGATGGTGCTAAACGGTACTGGAGCAGGTCGGATTACTGCGGCCTTGGCCATTTTGGTTGTCGCTGCTCTTGGCGGGTTTTATCTGGCTGCTTTACACGCTAAGCAGCAAATTGCACCGAAAGGTGTGGTGATTGTACATGCCGGCGTTGCCGTGGTTGGCTTTTTAACGCTGTTGAGTGTAATGCTGGGGTTGTGATTGCTAGCTAATACCGATGACACTTGAAACCAAAGTGCAATCGAATACGCGTTTGACGGTCTTGTATATAGACTGTCATCTAATGTAAGCCAAAACAATACAGATTACGGACTTTTATAACTTAGCTAATGGACGGGGCGGGGATGAAGCCGGGCTACGATACGGATATCACTAGAACGTCATTACCCCGACTCCGTCATTTTCCACTAAACGCTGACCGATGGTCAGCGTTTGCTGTTTAAATCACCAGTTTTAAATATGGCTAGATCAACAGCCGATGGTGAAATTATCCAATGACTGTCCCTGGCTGTTTAAAACATCAACACGCCAACCACAACTGGATGTGTTTTTATCCAGCACACCAAAACTGATATCGTGCAAAACGGTTAGTTCCTGCTGGGTAACGCCCAAAGATTGTAAAATATTGATTCCGGTTTGACTGTTTAATAGCTGCTGGGTAATGGCTGGGTCTAGCTCTGTTGCCCCACCTCCGAACACCAGTTGAGTAGGGCGGTTATCGTTAAACGTCAACATTTCGAATAAGTGAATGTGCCCGGTTAGCAAAGTGTTAATAGGTGGTGTGGGTAGCGCTTTGGCAGCAGATGCTGCGATGGCTTGCTGCAGGGTTAAATCCGTCGCTGCGATGGCAGGCTTGCCTGAATCGGTAAAGCTGGCTACCGCCCAGATGGGCCGGTGTGTAGATAACCAGCTGGATGTTTGTTTGGCGGTCAGTTTTTCCACAGTATTAAATTCGGCGGTGTAACGCTGCAATGCGGCCGGGTTAGGTGTGGCTTTATAATCATCAGGAATAACCGCAGTATCCATCACAATGACTTGTTGATTTCCGAGCATTAACTGATAAGGGTCGGTGTAATCTTGGCAGTTACTCCAAGGGTTGTTTGGCAATGGGTGCGGGTCGAGAAAATAAAACCAGCCTTTCCAGGCGCGTGAGCAATCCTCATGGTTACCGCGTATAAATACCCATGGAGCCTGTGCCAGGATATTTTTGGCCGGGTCAAAAAAATCGGCTTTCCAGCTGGGCCAGGTGTAGCCAATGTTGCTTTGGATACAGTTATGATTAGTGCAAGTGCCATATTCGCGATAATGATAATCACCAACATGCAAGATCACATCCGGCTTGCTTGCCGAAATCGCAGCAGCGACTTGGGCAAAATCCCAGACTTCGCCTGTACCTTTGCCTGTGCAGTCTTGAATATCTGTGCCTTTAACCCGACAACCGGTATCCCCAACGACCACAATTCTGGTCGGTGAGGCTTTGGGCAGGCTTAAAACTTGATTGCCTATGCTGGCAGAGCGGGCTGTTGCGGGTATTGGGTGTTCACATAAAACCGCACTGCTAAAACCTGGTGGTGGTGTACTGCGGGCAAGCATTTGGGCAGATGTGCTATCGATTGTTATTGCTGGGCAATGGCCATTCAATATAATTGCTCTGGCCAATATCAGATTGTCCGGGCCTAACTCCACCCAGTAATAATCTGCTGTAGAAGCAGTATTTGGTGGCGTGGCAGTTTGCTCTGAATGTTTTGTTCCAGTTGCGATGTGATTGTCTTGTGTTTGTTTTTCCGGTAGCGAAGAAGGTTGCTTACATGCGCTAATAAAGCCAAAGCAGGCAATAAGCAGAAACTGAAATAAAGCGATTTTTTTAGTATTAATGTTCATAAAATGACCTCCCTGATCCTGGATTAAGCCCCAGTAATTTTATATTCGTGATTGAGTAATCAATGCATGAGTCAGTATAGCTTATGATGTGCTGTGTATGTCATGTAAAAAGTTGAGGTTAAATATGAAGTAGCGTAGAAACGGAGTATAAATAACCTATGCGGCTTTTATTAAGCGGAATGTAATTGTTGACGATGGCTAGGGTATTGTTACGCTGGGTATTTTTTCACTAAACGCTTAATAGTATTAATGCCACGAAAAGTAGCACTTATATTGAGCTTTTTTTCAAATATTGCGTTAGAGAATTTTGAATCGCTTTGTTTTACAGAGCATAACCAAAAAACTTCCCGCTTATGACTGTGGAAAGTATCGATATCGTTGTTTAACGACATTAAGGCTTTTCGCTGATGTTGATTGAGAGGCTGCTTTAAAAAGCCGACGCTGAATGCTGTTGCGGTTGCAGTTTCTGGATGATTAACGGTTGGAGATTTTAAAATACCTGCAACATTTTGAGTTGTTCGTATAAAAGTATCAACGGTGTAACCCAAAGCAGTAGCCAGATGCGTTTCGATTTTAGCTTCCAGTAATGCGGTATCTGTTTCTTCAGACTCAAAAATAACATTGCCGCTGGCTATAAAGGTTTCGATGTGTTTGAAATTTAAGGCGGTAAAATGGTTACGTAACTCTGCCATTTTTACATTGTGTCCGCCAACATTAATCGCACGCAGGAAGGCAATATACCGGGGCATAATTGTTATGGTTCCAGGTTATGGCTCATGAATTGGCTGGTGCTATTTTCCAGGAATAAAAAACATTGACCGGTTCAACCGTATAGTTAAATATTTGGTTTTGTACAGCTGGGTCAGCTTGAATCATTGCAGTGGCATTTTCCAAAGAGCTAGACTGAATAATTAACATACCAATTTGTGCATAACGTGCGCCCATTATAATCACTCCTTCGGATCGCAATCTTTGCATATTGGCAGAATGTTCACTGAAACCCATTTGTGCTTGTGGTGGCTTTTGCTGATCCCAGGCGGGGCCCAAAGAAAAATGCACAATAAATTGTTTAAGTGGAATATGTGCGTCTGGTGTTTCAACGTCTTGGGCAAGCACAGCAGCTGGCAGTGTGAATAATAGGAAAACCAGTAAACATTTAAAGCCGATAGGGTTCATTGTGGGTTACTCGTAATCGCTCATTGGCGGGCAGCTACAAACCAGGTTGCGATCGCCATAAACATTGTCCACTCTGCCAACCGGTGGCCAGTATTTGTTCTGCTGCAGTGATTCTACTGGCCAGGCGGCCTGTTGGCGTGAATAAGGCTGGGTCCAGTTGTCATTGCTGACTTCGCTGACTGCATGTGGGGCGTTGGTCAGCGGGTTGTTGGTCGCATCAAATTCGCCTTTTTCAACGGCTTCGATTTCTGCATGAATGTTCAATAATGCCTGGATAAATCGATCCAGCTCGGTTTTACCTTCGCTTTCAGTCGGTTCAATCATCAAGGTTCCCGGGACCGGCCACGACATGGTTGGCGCATGGAAGCCATAGTCGATCAAACGCTTGGCGACATCTTCTTCGCTGATACCACAGCTTTCCTTAAATGGACGCAAATCGATAATGCATTCATGCGCGATGCGGTTATTGCGACCGCTGTACAGTACTTCAAACTTGGGCTGCAGCCGGGTAGCAATGTAATTGGCATTTAGAATGGCAACCTGGGTGGCTTTGGATAAGCCATCACGCCCCATCATGGCGATATAGGCCCATGAAATCGGTAAAATACCGGCACTGCCCCAAGGTGCAGCAGCAACAGGACCAAGCTGTCCCTTCAGCTCTGGTTGCAGTGGGTGGTTGGGCAGGTAAGGCGTAAGGTGTTCACGCACACACACCGGACCAACACCAGGGCCACCGCCACCATGCGGGATACAAAAGGTTTTGTGCAGGTTCAAATGCGATACATCTGCACCAAACTGACCAGGTGCAGACCAGCCTACCAAAGCATTCAGATTGGCACCGTCCAGATACACCTGACCGCCGTGTTGATGAATGATGTCGCAGACTTCAACGATATGTTCTTCAAAAACACCATGGGTGGATGGGTAAGTCACCATTAGTGCGGATAATTGATTAGAATTTTCTTTAACTTTATTCTTTAAATCGTTGATATCTATATTGCCATTTTCATCACAACCGACCACCACTATGCGCATGCCTGCCATCTGTGCGCTGGCGGGATTGGTGCCGTGTGCTGAACTGGGAATTAGACAAACATCGCGCTGGTTTTCACCGCGCGCAGCATGATATTTGCGGATGGCCAATAGTCCGGCATATTCCCCCTGTGAGCCGGCGTTGGGTTGCAAGGAAACAGCATGATAGCCGGTACACTCCACCAGCATATGTTCCAGCTCATAAATCAATTCGCGATAACCGGCAGTTTGATCATCGGGGGCAAAAGGGTGAATACCGGCAAACTCTGGCCAGGTAATGGCGTCCATTTCTGCGGCTGAATTCAGTTTCATGGTGCAAGAACCCAATGAAATCATGGAGTGGGTTAGTGCAATGTCCTTGTTTTCCAGGCGTTTGAGATAGCGCAACATTTCAGTCTCGCTGTGATAGCGCTGAAAAACTTCATGCTGCATAAACTCCGACTGGCGAATACAGGCTGAAGAAAAGTCTGGCTTGGTGGGCAGTGATAAATCGGTTTCAATCAAGTCGGCATTCACGCCGAACACCTGCCATAAGGTTTCAATATCATCACGACGTGTCACTTCGTTAACGCTGATACCGATGCCATTTTCATCATCACTGCGCAGGTTAATGCCAGCATTGGTGGCCGAAACCAGCAATCGGCGGCGTTCATTGGCGGTGATTTCAATAAATAAAGTATCAAAAAATTCGTTATGCCTGACCACCAGGCCACCGGCGCGTAAACCAGCAGCCAATAGGCGAGTTAATCGATGGACTCGTCCGGCAATTTGCTTTAACCCTTCAGGTCCATGATAAACCCCGTAAAAGCCTGCAATGATTGCCAGTAAAGCCTGTGCTGTGCAGATATTGCTCATGGCTTTTTCGCGGCGGATGTGTTGCTCGCGGGTTTGTAATGCCATGCGCAGAGCCGGTTTGCCATAGCGGTCTTTGGAAACCCCAATAATTCTTCCTGGTATTTTTCGCGAGTAACTTTCACGGGTAGCGAAAAATGCGGCATGTGGACCGCCAAAACCAGGTTGTACACCAAATCGCTGGGCGCAGCCGACGACAACATCGACATCCATTTCACCTGGCGGCTTAAGCATTACAAGGCTCAGTAAGTCAGCACAGACAGCCACCAACGCTTGTTGCTGGTGTGCTCTGGTGACCAGCTCAGATAGGTCACGGACCCGGCCATCGACATCCGGGTATTGCAGCAATACACCAAAATAATCGCCCTGGTCTAATAATTGTTCGGCATCGCCATGGACGATGTCGATACCAAAATATTCAGCCCGGGTATGCAGTACTGCCAGTGTTTGCGGCAACACACCTTTGTCGACAATGAATCGATTGGATTTATTTTTCCTGTTGACCCGTTTGAGCATGGCCATGGCTTCAGCGGCTGCGGTCGCTTCATCCAGTAATGAGGCATTGGCCAATGGCATACCGGTTAAATCAATCAGCATTTGCTGAAAATTGAGCAGGCCTTCCAGGCGGCCTTGAGAAATCTCTGCCTGATAAGGGGTATAGGCGGTATACCAGCCAGGGTTCTCCAGTACACTGCGCAGAATAACCGGTGGGGTAATGGTGTCGTGATAGCCGAGACCTATCATGTTGTGGCAAAGACGGTTTTTACTGGCCAGTTCACGCAATCGGGCATGGGTTTCTGCTTCATGGCGAGCACGTGGCAGTTCCATATCGGTTTTACGGCGAATGGATTCAGGTAGCACTTCATCCATCAGCGCATCCAGGCTATCGCAATTGATGGTATTTAGCATGGCACTGATTTCATCACTGGATGGCCCGATATGTCGATCAATAAAACTGGAATGTCCTTCCAAGTTGCGTAATGGAGAATCGGGGATTGGTGGCATGATGATATTGGACATGAAGCAGTCTCTGGTTAGATAAAAGTCGTGATTATTGTTTCAGGTTTATAGCGTCAGATAATGATCGGTCAGTAAAAAGGCAAACAGCATCATTAAATAAACAATCGAGTAATTAAATAAACGCATGGCAATTAGCTCATCTTGTAATTTGATCAAGCGTATTGCGTAACGTAAAAAAGCAATGTTCAACACCAGTGCACCCCCCAGATAAAACAAGCCGCTCATACCGGTTAGCCAGGGCAAAATGGTGGCAATAATCAGCAATACGGTATAGAACAGAATCTGCCATCGAGTAAACGGTATACCATGGGTTACCGGTAACATTGGAACAGCCGCGCGGGCATAGTCCTCGCGACGATAAATGGCCAGCGCCCAAAAGTGTGGTGGTGTCCATACAAATACAATTAATACCAGTAGCAGTGCATAGGGATCAATTTGCCCGGTGACAGCGCTCCAGCCAAGCAGCGGTGGAGCAGCCCCAGCCAGACCGCCGATCACAATATTCTGTGGCGTCGCCCATTTTAGAAATAATGTGTATATAACGCCGTAACCAATCAGGGATAAAAAGGTTAATAATGCCGTCAGCGGGTTTACCCACAGACCGAGTATCAGCATTGATAACACCCCTAGAAAAATCGCAAATATCAATACCTGAGAACCGTTGAGTTGACCGGTGGCCAAAGGACGGTGTTGAGTACGGCTCATTTGTTGGTCAATACGGCGATCGAGTAAATGGTTTAAGGCCGCACCAGAGGAAGCCCCCAGGGCAATGCCCAGCATTGCCAGAATCAGTGTAGGCCATTGGCTGTATAACGGGTCTGCCAGCAGCATACCCACCAAAGCGGTAAATAGAATCAACGCCACTACACGTGGTTTACACAATTCCCAATATTGGGCAGCCAGATTTGTGGGTGGAAATTTACTCATCGGTCAATTGATGGAAGACTATGCTTTGACCACCATAACGCATTCACCAGTGATACCAATAATAAAGCGGCCATACCGTTATGCGCTACCGCATTGATAAGCGGTAGTTTTAGTAAGACATTTTGAATACCGAGGATAATTTGCGCGCCCAGTAACCCCGCTATCAGCAGGCCATGTGAGCGGGTGAGGGGGTTACTGATCAGGCGGGCAGCTAACCAGCCAATCACCAGTAACACAATGCCCGCACCAATCCGATGGGTGATGTGAATGGCGTTGCGTGCGGCCTGATCGAGTACGCCGCCTTCATAATCCACACCGATTTCGCGCCATAAGACAAACGCTTCAGAAAAATTGGTGTTAGGCCACCACTGTTGCTGACAGGTAGGAAAGTCAAGGCAGGCTAAAGCAGCATAATTGCTGGATGTCCAACCGCCAAGGAAGATCTGTATGGTTAATACGACCAAGCTGATTATTATCCAGGGTCTAAGTTTTACGTATACATCCGATGGGTCGTTGCTTAGGTGCTCTCGCCGGACATGTCGAACGCTGCGGTTAATCCAAAATAGCAGGGCAAATGTCAGCATCCCCCCCAGCAGATGGGCCGTAACCACCCACGGCAGTAGCTTCAATGTGACAGTCCACATGCCAAACAATGCTTGGGTAATAATCAATGGAACCAAAAGCAAAGCAGGTTTTACCGGTAACCCCGAAAACCTTTTCCGCATTCTCCAGGTGAGCCAGGCCAGAGCCATAACAGCCAGACCCAGCGTGCCGGCAAAATAACGATGAATGACCTCTTTCCAGGCTTTGTCAGTTTCGACGGGCCGCTCTGGATAGTTTTGCTCGGCGAGGTTTATCTCATCTGGTTGGCTGGGCCAGGTGAGGTGTCCGTAGCAACCTGGCCAATCCGGACAGCCAAGCCCAGCATCAGATAAGCGTACCCAGGCACCCAATACAATAACGACCAGTGCCAGCAGTAAAGCAAATGTGCTTAAGCGGTATAGCAGGTTTAGCAGATGTTTCAAAGCTTGGTGACCTATTGACTGTCGTTTACGTGAATGTATGGTTTAAGCTGTTAGCCTTTGCGTGCTTTATTTGACCAGGTCAGCAAGCGACTCAGGTCTTTACGGATTCCACCAGGTTCACTGGATTGGGAGTAACGCAATATTATAAATCCTGCTGGGTCGATTAGATACGTGGTTATATCACTGTTGGTTACGGGTACTGCAAGCTCAGCGATGGCCTGCTGTAAGCGGTTTCGTTCATGGCTATTGGTGATATAAATAGCATCACTAATATTTGCTACTGCCGCTTGTTGATCACCTGGCAGGTCATTGAATGGTGACAGTTGGATGTTGACCTGATCGGCATGTCTTCCCTGGGCAATGCGTATCTGACGCAACCAGGTGAGTTGTTCCTGGCAGCGGTTGCTGCAGCCGTTGTCGCTGGTGACCAGCAGCGTCCAGATAGGGGGGGTCGAATCAATGGCTAGATCGCTGCTGGTATCTGGCCAGCCCTCAATAGCAACAGGCGGTTGCATCAATTCGCCGATATTGCGTGTGGCACCGGGCCGATATTGCCACCATTGACTGTGCATCAGCATGGCCAGCAGTACAGGTGTGGCAAATAGCACTGCCAATATCACCAGGGTTATACGGTTGTTCTTTTTCACATTGCTCATGGCGTATTTATTCTGTTTTGCGTATCGATATTCGGGTGACCACTAACCAGGTAATCAATATGGCCAGGGCCAGCGTAAACCATTGCCAGGCATAGGCTGTATGTTTATCGGGTCCAAAATTAACCGGTGACCACTGACGACCTGAAAAACCATAGTCACTATTTGCATCCAACTGTAGAATCATAGGCAAAATTTTCAGATCAGGTATACCCAATGCGGTTTGATAAACCTGCTGGATGATTTCCTGATCTGCATAAGTGATTAGTTGCGGCCATTGATTTGGTTTTAAACTGGCCTGCTTGCCCAAACGCCGTCCTACCCGAGGCATGGGAACCAGTTGACCCTCAATATCGACGGGTATTGCAGGTACGGGCGTTTCAGGCAGCTTTGTGCGTGTCGAGTCAAGAGGTAACCAGCCACGATTAATCAATAATAATCGCTGTGAATCTAAAAGGGCAGGTGTTAAGACATGCACACCAGCGCGACCCTGTAGGATTTGGTTATCGAGTAACAGCTGTTGGGGTAATAAAGTCAGCGTTCCAGTGACCAGGCTATACACTGCTGTGTCTTGATTAATGCTTGGGGCTTGTATTTGTGCCGCAGTGGCATAACTTTGAAGTATCTGCCGCTTTTGTTCGGCCCGATCCAGTTGCCAGATACCCAGGCGCACAAACACTGCAGCAACCACCAGGGTCAACAGCAACCATCCCAAATAGGCAGGTTTTAACGGTAATAGACTGGGCATTATTGGTTTTAAGTCATAGTGTCGGCATAGATATGGCGGCAGTGAATGGAGATTTCCATGTTGGTAAAAGTTGCGATTGTATTATTTTTGCTGGTGATTGTTTATACGTTATTTTCCAGTTTTTTCTTCCTGGCCAAAGATAAGGGCCAAAGCGATCGGGTAGTGCGCCGTTTGAGCTGGCGTATCGGTTTATCACTGTTGCTGGTGTTGTCTTTGTTTGGTGCCTATAAACTGGGCTGGATAGAGCCGGGTGGGGTATCTCCGGTACAGTATGGCACTGACAATAATCGTGGTGGAAACTGACCCTGTACCCGCCTGACCCCGTACCCGCCAAAATATTGGCAGATTGCTGCTAGAACGGTCGGTTCAATAAGTGTTAGTCGTCTGGTAGATTGATCATACGGTCGTATCGGTGTGGCCTGATAATTCCAAAAAACGCATTGTTTTCAACTGATTGGGCTGCGCGTAGATTAATGCCGATAACCGGCAAGCCTTGATATTCATTGCCACTGTCAGGGTTAATGACCTGTCGAAATCCGTCGTTACCAAAATTTAAGCCATACAATAAATCACCGGTAGCAAATACACTGTTATCGATGTTTCTACGAATACTGGAAATCAGAACCGGTTCGCTGTTTGGGTCACTGGGTGCATTCAAACTGCTGAACAGCCGTGACCCCAACAACTGCGACTGTTGATTGTTTATTTCATGCTCGGTGGCAGTGCTGGAGACGATGGTATTGCTGTATGTGATAACGTTGGTCTGATAGCAAAGCTCATTGAATGCCAAAGGTGGTGGATCAGCGGTGCCATTCGATGGGTCACTGCCGGGGTGATCATCGGTATTGCGATCGATAAAACTATAAATAAAAGACTCACAGGCACCATCACTGCCGTTTAAGCCAAAGACGGTGGAAAATGGTGGCCTTTGATCTTCGGTTGCATTAAACACATGTGCGCGTTTGGTAGGGAAGGTCATAACCCATTCAGTGCCGCCGCCAATGCTGGGTTCTGCGGCCAATGCGTTGATGGCTTGAGCCGCCATTAATACTGCCTCCACAGCCTCTAAACCACTGGCCCAGGTATCGGTAATGGCTGTTAAAGACGACCGGTTGCCGTTTTTTCTGTTGACCCGGCTGGTGGCTGGAAAAGCATCGGCCAGAGTCGGTAAATTGGCTTGAGGTGTAGCATGTAGACTGATCGATTGTGTATCGTCAGGAACATAGAAATCATTCAAAGCAATGGCCTGATAGGCTGCCGCTCGCGATGAGCTGACATTGATAATGGTGGATTCACCAATAATGTCACCGCCTGGAGGAAACATTTCGTTATTGGCATCTGTGGTCCATATTCCGGCCGGAGTCAGTGATGAATCCCAGCGGTTAACGATGCGTTGACAGTCGAATGGCTGACCTTCAGGAATATTAATGACCGCCGATTGGGCAATGGTTCCGGTTAGCCGGCCCATTTCGATCACATTGATGTGACCTTCACGGGTGCGATCCAGACTTTGCCGCCCGGTATTGGATCGAATCGCCAGATCAGCCAACAGGGTTTCGCCAAGAATGATTTCACCGCGGCCATTGTCGGCATCATAAAAACGTGGAACGGTACAGCTACTATCACGTGTGCTTAGCACAGTTTGTGAGCCAGCCTGACTAAGCGTCCCGGTCCAGGTATCAAATGGGCCCAGGTAGAGGTTGAATAATAAAACAGATTCTCCGTTATCACCCTCCTGAAAGTTAAGCTTTAATGCGGCAACATCATCGCCCGTGTTTTGAATGGTAAGCAGCGTGATATTGTTTCCGCGGGTGGTGTAGTAAGGAAACAGCAATACACTGCCGATACCATCCCTTGAGAGCTCAACTGCCCAGGCGCTTTGCAATAAGAGCCACGTTAACGCTGTAATACAAAGTTTCTGCATAAGCTGCCTATGATTGAATCAGTCGGAGGTCGGGTCACCGTATTGATCTCGCAAATCCTTACGCAGGATTTTGCCGACGTTGGTTTTTGGTAACTCATCCACAAACTGAATAAATTTGGGTACTTTATAACCAGTTAGTTCCGAACGACAAAACTCGCGTAGTGCTTTGACACTCAAGCTATCATTTTGGCGCACCACAACGGCTTTCACCAATTCACCGGATTTCTCATCGGGTACCCCAATCACACCGACTTCCAAAACATCGGGATGCGAGACAATGACATCTTCAATTTCATTGGGGTAAACATTAAAGCCGGATACCAGAATCATGTCTTTTTTACGATCGACAATATAAAAGTATCCTTTCTCATCCATTTTGGCGATATCACCGGTTTTTAGCCAGCCATCATCGGTAATGGTTTCTGCGGTGGCTTCTTCACGCTGCCAATAACCTTTCATAACCTGTGGGCCGCGGATGCACAGTTCACCGACCTCACCAACCGGGAGCAGGTTGCCCTGATCATCCATAATGCAGCATTCGGTAGACGATATTGGCACGCCGATGGAGCCGTTAAAATCCTGCACGCTGATTGGGTTAATACAAGCCGCGGGCGATGTTTCGGTAAGCCCATAGGCTTCGACCAGCGGTTTTTGGGTGACCGCTTTCCACTTTTCGGCAACGGCACGTTGCACAGCCATTCCGCCACCCAAAGAATACTTCACATGGCTGCAGTCGACTTGTTCAAAGCCTGGTGTATTCAGCAAGCCATTGAATAATGTGTTAACCCCAGTGATGGCGGTAAAGCGGTTTTTGGTCAGTGTCTTAACGAAACCTGGCATATCACGAGGGTTGGCAATCAGGATGTTGTTAGCACCGATTTTAAGGTACAGCAGGCAATTAGAATTCAGTGCAAACACATGGTAAAGCGGCAGGGCGGTAATAATGACATCGTTGCCCAGACCGACACATGATAACCACTGATAGGACTGTTCAACATTGGACAACATATTTTTGTTGGTCAACATTGCGCCTTTGGCCACGCCTGTGGTGCCACCGGTGTATTGTAAAAAAGCAATGTCTTCCAGGCCGCGTTTGAAGGGTTTATAGGACTGGCTGCTACCTGCCTTCAGTACATCATTAAAGCGGGTGGCATTGGGTATTTGATAGTTGGGGATTTCTTTTTTGACGTATTTCAATACGAAATTGATCAGATTGCCTTTCGGAAAACCCAACAAATCACCGATACCAGTGATGATGACTTTCTCGACATCAGTTTCAGGCAATACTTCGGCAACCACATCGGCAAAGTTTTCCACCACAACAATGGCTTTGGCGCCTGAGTCCGTTAATTGATGTTTTAACTCACGGGCGGTGTACAACGGGTTGGTGTTTACTGCCACCAGGCCGGCACGCAATATGCCGCACAAAGCAATAGGGTATTGCAGCAGGTTAGGCATCATAATGGCGACCCGGTCACCCGCTTGCAGCCCCTGACTTTGTAACCAACTGCCAAAGGCCCGACTGCGCTGGTCAAGCTGTGCATAGCTCATGCTGACCCCAAAACTTTGGTAAGCATTGCGGTCAGCGTATTGTTTGAATACGTTTTCCAGCATTTGACCCAAGGATTCCAAACCACCCAGATCAATAAATTCCGGGACGCCTTCTTGGTATTCGTTTAACCAGGGTTTTTGCATGCGATTACCTTACTGCGGAAAACTATCCAAAGCTTGGCATAGCTTGGCCCGACAGGCAAGTTGTAGGCAGGAATAACCTACAGTGGATGCAAAACAGTTGTTGTCGGTTTATGATCAATACCAATAACAACAGGAGCCGACTGATGGGCGACCAGGATATTACCCGCCAACCACATGATGATGAGCGCCGAGCGTTTATGAAATCATTGTTGAATGAAGTACGGGCAATGGCTTACATGCTGGATAACCAGCAGTTCGAAACGGGCATACGACGTATCGGTGCTGAGCAGGAAATGTTTCTGGTGGATCGTTCGCACTTGCCCAGCTGGCGGGCTTTGGAAACATTGGATTTAATTGACGACCCCCGTTTTACCCATGAGCTGGGCAAATTCAATTTAGAGGCCAACCTGTCGCCATTGGAATTTGGCAGTGATTGCCTGCGGGTTATGGAAGCAGAACTGCAGGAAGTTTATCTGATGGCGCGTCAGGCAGCCGCAAAGAACAGTGACCAGGTTGCGCTGGTTGGTATTTTGCCTACGTTAAGCAAGCGTGAACTGACATTAGATGCAATGATTCCTTTGCCACGCTATCAGGCCCTAAACGAGGCCCTGCTTAAATTACGCGGGAGTGATTTTCAGGTCAACATCAAAGGCATCGATCAATTGCGCTTAAGCGTTGATAACCTAATGCTGGAAGCCTGCAATACCAGTTTTCA
This sequence comes from Wenzhouxiangellaceae bacterium, assembly GCA_965230265.1. Taxonomy (GTDB): domain Bacteria; phylum Pseudomonadota; class Gammaproteobacteria; order Xanthomonadales; family Wenzhouxiangellaceae; genus JAJFKX01. The sequence goes on from OZ245999.1 coordinate 1,350,544, forward strand.
GGTGCATTTTCAGGTTGACCCCGAAAACTTCAGTCATTTATACAACATTGCACAGACCGTGACCGGGCCCTTGTTGGCAGCCTGTGTAAATTCACCGGTGTTATTGGGTAAGCGGCTATGGCATGAGAGTCGTATCGCTGTTTTTGAACACTCCGTGGATGCACGTTCAGATACGCATGCGGCACGTGGCTTAAAACCACGGGTACATTTTGGTGACCACTGGGTGGAATTATCCGCTGCTGAAATTTTTAAGGAAGACATTGCCCGTTTTCGTGTGATTCTGACTTGCGATACCGAAGATGACCCATTAGAGATGGTGAAGCGTGGTGAAGTCCCTAAACTGCGTGCCTTGCGCTTGCACAACGGCACAGTGTACCGCTGGAACCGGGCTTGTTATGGCATTTCCGATAATGGCAAGCCGCATTTAAGAATTGAAAACCGGGTGATTCCTTCCGGCCCCACCGTGTTGGATGCGATTGCCAATGCGGCATTTTATTTTGGCCTGATGGCAGGCTTGAGCAACGAGGTAGAAGATATTCGCGACCACATCAGTTTTTCTGATGTTAAAGCCAATTTTATGGCGGCTGCCCGTGATGGTATTCGTGCTCAGCAGACCTGGTTTAATGATCAGCAATTGCCTGCTCATGAATTGATCCTGGAGCAACTGTTGCCGCTGGCAAGGCGTGGATTGACCAGTGCGAATATCGACCCGGCGGATATTGATCGCTACCTGGATGTCATTGAGCAACGTGCCACCTTGCGTCGTACCGGCGCACGCTGGATGCTGGAATCGATGGAAGCATTGCAGGGTAAAGGTTCAGATGATGAGTGCCTGCGCAGTTTGACTGGTTCAATGATCCAGCAGCAGGCGACCGGTGCACCGGTGCATAACTGGGAGTTGGCTAACTTCAGCCAACAGCAGGACTGGTTGGAAAGTTATCGCACAGTCAGCCAGTTTATGGCGACGGATTTATTCACTGTGCAACCAGATGACATTATTGATTTTGCCGCTTCGCTGATGGAGTGGCGGCATATTCGGCATATACCGGTAGAAGATGATACCGGTCAGCTATTGGGTTTGATATCACATCGGTCGATCTTGCATTTGATTGCCAAAGGCGAGTCAAGCGAAAGTGTCAGTGTCAGCGATATTATGTATCAGAACCCACTGACCATAGATCCGGATACCACTACGCTTAAAGCCATTCAGATTATGCGCGAAAATAAATTAAGCTGTCTGCCAGTGACCAAGGATGGCAAGTTATTAGGGATGGTGACAGAGCATGATTTGGCAGTGGTCGCAGGGCGTTTGCTGGAGCGTTATCTGGGCGAATAGCACAGATTTACCCAGGCTCTTGATAGGGCCTGGGAAGTTATTAGGCGGTTATTCTTGTTGGTCGGTTTGTGTATTGGCCTGAATTTTTTGGGCCATGGCGATAATTTCAGCAGGCGTTTTACCATCAAGGCTGGCGTAATATTCTTCCACTGATAGTGATGTAATATCGTATGTGCGAATGATAGCGACCGACTCTACCAGTTCGGAATATTCCTGACCGGATAAACTATCCTTAAACGCTAATAAAGATTGCGTCAGCTCAACCTGATCATCAGCTGCTATTGGTGAGTGCATTGGGTCACTGCAGCCTGCCAGTGTTATTGTTGCCATCAGCAGAAGACTGTTGATGGCTGCTTTAAAGTTCATCTTCATTGCCCGGCTGGTATTGGGTTTTCAAACCCATCAGCAAAGAATTCTTCGGCCAATAGGTCAATTACCACTGGTGCGACATACACATCAGCGCTAACACCACCGCCACCGGTTTCGTCACGGCTGTCAGTAAAGATGGCAATACCGCCATCTGCACTGATATCCAGGCCGTTGTAGTCACCAAACTCAAAACCACCTGGCAAATTCGGCGATGAAACATCGGATAGGCGTTCCGGTGCAGACCAGGTGGCGCCACCATCTTCAGAAAAACTGGTGAAAAAGTCTACACCGGTGCGGTCAGCAAAATTGCGTGTGTCATAAAAGGCCACATGCACAGTGCCGTCTGGCCCAACTTTTAACCATTGGTGCCAGCGATCGACATCATCGGTGTCATCGGTTGCATGAGGAATGGTTTCAGTCCAGGTCGCACCCTGGTCGTCGGAGAAAGCGACCCGAATAACAGCATGGTTAAGTTGCGGGTTGGTGTTGCTGTCGGGCTCTGTGGTATCTGTCCAGGAAATATACATACGACCATTAAACGGACCACCAGTAAGATCAGTATCGGCAGAAACATACAAAAATGCACGCCGTGATTCAATTGAGGGCAGTGGCCAGTCAAAGCTGGCCATGGTGTCGGATGGAACAGTGGAAGGTGACCAGGTCAAACCACCATCTGCAGACACATTCATGCGGATCTCGCGCGGCCCTGTTGCCGGCCAGAAATGGTAGACATTGCCATTGGCATCCGTGGTGATATCACTGCCAATACCAGTGGGTTCACCGGGGAAACTGGTGATATTAAAAGTGTTGCCAAAATCACTGGATACCGCAACCTGCATAATATTGCTTTGATGCCAGGTGATGTAAATATTATCCAGGAATGGCGAAGTCGCGAAGCGATCGACATGGATGTATTCTTTGTCATCCAGCGCACCTGTTGGCCCAGCGAGTTCGCGCCGGTCATCACCAGGGGTCAGGTCTTCCAGAGAGTCCCAGGTTTGGCCGTTATCATCAGAGCGGTAAAACCACACATCGCTTCCACCCAGCGTGACGACATAGGCAAAGCTGTTATCGCTTGACCAGTCCATTGCTGGATCGCAACAGGTATTGCCGGTCAGGGCAGGAGACTCGGTCCAGGTTTCACCGCCATCGCTGGAAAAGTACATGTCCTGGCCGCTGCCATTAAATCCGGCAATGACAATTTGCGAATCATCGGGTTTGTAGACCACTGCTGATTCGGCTGCATTGCCTGTGCTGTTCACCTGAACATTACCGGTTAAACCGCGGATGGCTTCTTCAATCATTTCTACAGGGGTTTGTCCTGCAACCAGCTGGACTTCATATCCCTGGTCCGGGCTGTAGCTCACGTGCCGGAAAATCTCGCCATCAATCAGATAACCATCAAAACGCATGCGATAGTAATTTAGCAGAGCACGAGGATACTGAACCGTTCCTGTGGTTGGGGTATCGGGGTTTTCCTGTCGATACATGACACGAAAGAAAACCGGTACCGGGCTGACCAGTTCAGACTCATTAGGCGCCAGTATTTGCAGGTCATTGGCGGTTAGCTGGTAGTTGCGATCATCCCAGGGTGCATAGACGGCTAATGATTGATAATCAACACTGGGGTCAATGCCGCGGCTGGAGTCCACAGGTTGGGCAAAAGCCGAATTGATGATCAGTATGCCTATCCATAGCAGGCTGACCCGGTACGATAATCTATTCATAAGAACTCACTCTAACTTTAGTTTTTAAATGATATGCTCTGACTGTAAACAGACTGCCCATCTAGCCAGGTTTGCAGCACTGTCGTTTGCGGTATCTCGGCGGATGGTACTTGCATGATGTCTTTCGACAGCCAAACCATATCCGCGCGTTTACCTGGTTGCAGCGAGCCAACCTCATTTTCCATAAAGGCTGCGTACGCTGCGCCCAGCGTAAAACCGTGTAAAGCCTGTTCACGGCTTAATGCCTGATGATTATACCAGCCGTCTTCGGGCCAGGCGTCAATGTCCTGGCGTGTCACAGCAGCATAGAAACCCAGCAAGGGGTTAGCGCTTTCGACCGGAAAGTCCGACCCTAAAGCCAGCTGGGTGCCTGCGGCGATGAAATCTTGCCAGGCATAGGCATATTTGATCCTGTCCGGGCCGACACGATCTTCAGCCCAGTACATATCACTGGTGGCATGAGTAGGTTGCACAGAGGCAATCAGGTTCAGTTCCGCGCTGTGCTTAAAATCTTCCATCAGCATCACTTGCGCATGTTCAATTCGATGTCGTCCGGAATGTTTGGGAACCTCTTGCATTGCCGCTTCATAAGCATTAATCAGCACCTGGTTGGCGTTATCACCAATCGCATGGGTGTTAATCTGTAGGCCACAACGCATGGCATCGGCAACCTGTTGGGTGAAATTGTCTTGTTCAACAAACAGCAAGCCATGGTGACCAGGCTCATCAGTGTAGGGTTCTACCAGAGAGGCACCGCGGCTGCCCAATGCGCCATCCAGATAGAATTTAACAGAGCGTGCATTCAGTAAACCACTAGGGTGTTGTAGTAAGCCATTTTCACACAGGTATGCCAATGCAGCTCCCAGGCCATCTGCCATGGCATAGAGTCGAATCGGAAATTGCTGTTGAGCAATAGCATCCTGATATAACTCCAAATGTTGCAATGACGTACCAGCTTCATGTACCCCCGTGAGGCCGAACTGCCGCGTTTGTTCCAGTGCACGTTGCAGCGCCAATTGTTCGGTTTGTCGGTCTGGTGGTGGAACCAGACCACCAACCAGTTGCATCGCTGCATCGATAAAGACGCCACTTGCCTGGCCATCTTGATCACGAATAATCCGCCCGCCTTCCGGATCATTGCGCAATTGATCATCATTTAATTGCTGCATGGCAGCAGAGTTGGCCCAGCCTGCATGACCATCAATGCGTGTCAGCCACACAGGGCGAGCAGGGAAAGCCTGATCCAAATCAGCAGCCGTAGGAAAACTGCCATCATGGTTTGGCCAGTCGTTTTGATCCCAGCCACGACCGATTAACCAGCTGCCAGCAGGAAGTTCAGAGGCCTTGGTCTGCAGGCGTTGAATAATGTCGTCTTTGCTTTGTGTGCCTGCCAGATTGGCCGTAATAATGCCATAGCCGAGGTTCATTAAATGTGCATGCGCGTCGATTAACCCGGGTACTATCGCGCCTTTGCCTTGCAGGTTGATATGTTGCGCATTGGGATAGTCGGCTTCTAATTTTGTCTGCTCGCCAACCGCGATGATTTCACCACTGTTATCGAAGGCGATGGCACTCGCTTTAGGCTGCTGTGGATTGACGGTATAAATGGCAGTGTTCTTCAGCACAGTAATGTGTGACTGATCGATAGAACCACTGCTGTTTGACGACTTGTCAGTAGAATCAACTGTGGAAGGTGAATTTGATTCACAGGCTGTAAGTAACAGCGCAATGATTGGTAGCAGCAATAATGAGTAAAAGTTGGAATTTTTCATAACGTATTTTGTTTGGTGATCATTGAGCAATGGCTATCCTCGTCATTGCCAATCTAGCAAAATCAATGGTTGGCTGAGCGCAAAAGGGGTGGATAACCAGTTTCAGGCAACCAGTTTATTATCAAGGCTGTGACGCAGGCGATCCAGGGCCCGGTGCAAACTGCGACCAACCGGCGAATGACCGGAGCGATTTTTGCCCAGACTATCAGCCAAAGTGCGGTTGTTATCAGCCAGCAAGTCATCATTAAGTTTTAAACCATAGGGTTCAAAGAATTGTTGTAAATCATCTTTTCGATGAAGCAACTCTTGTCGAGTGGTTTGATAAGCATGTTCACACAAGCTGGTACGACTGGAATAACTGAAAATATTGGTGAAGAACATGGTTTCATCATTGCGGTTGGGTTCAACCAGCATAATGCCCGAATCCGGGTAGGTCTCCTGATACTTGCCAATACCAATCTGCATGCGTGATTGGATCATCGCGCGGAAGGTTTGCGACAATACCAGTGTCAAGCCGCTGCGTCCCAGGCGATGCTTCTCATCCAGATCTACCAGCTCTTGCTGTTGGCTTTCACTCAGTGCGTTATAGGGCACCAATGGGTTGATACCGATTAGCAAGTCAATGTTTTCATTTAAGGCTACCGAGGCGTGCAAAGTGCGACGTAAGGCACCATCGACGTAATCAACACCATTGATATTGACCGGTGGGTACAACCCGGGTAGTGCCGCACTGGCCTGAACAGCACGAGCAATAGAAACATTATCAATTTCATCGCTACCAAAACGTACAGCAGCGCCGGTGTCCAGCTCTACCGCAATAATGAACAGCTTGGAAGTCAGTTCACTAAAACTATTGCTACGCCCAGAGACGGACAGAATTTCTTCGATAAAGTCATGAATGGTGTTGTTATCAAATACCCCGGTAGGCAATAACTGGCTGACGGCGCTAAAAGTTTCGGATACGCCATATCCCAGAGGGTTGCTAAAGAACTCCATCAGTGCCTGGCGGGTTATTTTAGGTATGCGTTTGAGTTGGCGAGCATATTCGCGATAAGCAGGTTTTAAAAAGGCCTCAGGCCGAAAAGCAAACTCAGCATCCTTGCGGCTCATAAATATCCGGCAAATCTGCGCGGTGGATAGTTGATTGGCCAGACTGGCAGCAACAAAAGCCCCTGCGCTAACACCTACATAGGTATCCAGATTGTGTAGCGATAGGCCATCGATACTTTCATCCAGCGCTCGTAGCGCACCCAGCTCATAGATAGCACCCAATGGACCGCCGCCAGCCATTGCCAAACCTATACGCGGGGCTTGCTGGCGTTGTGTTTTGCTGCGTTGGTGTTTTGCGTCCTGTAGTTTCAGCATAGCAATTGGTATTGATTAATGGTCATTTATGAAAACTTCACGGCGGGCATCTTATACCATAAGCTAGCCCATCAAGGCATAATACCCTGACTAATTTACACGTATCTGTTTGCAGATAACCAACAATAAGGATGCAAATGTCAGTCAATATTGGCGATAAAGCCCCATTGTTTACCTTGCCGGATGAAACTGGTAAACCATTTTCATTGGAGCAACAGCGTGGCCAACGGGTGTTACTGGTTTTTTATCCAGGTGACGAAACACCTGTCTGCACCAAACAATTGTGTGACTACCGTGATGGCATCGAAGCTTTCCAGGGGCTGGATGTCAACGTCGTTGGCATCAGTAGGGATGATGCGGAAAGCCATCAACGGTTTAAGGCGCACCATAAACTGCCGTTTCCATTATTGATTGATGCTGATTTGAGTGTGGCCGCAGAGTATGGTTGCAAATCAATGCTGGGAATGCGCCGGGGCTTATTTTTGGTTGATGCCGAGGGTATTGTGCGCTATCAACATGTTGAAAGTGTAGCGTTGTTTAGGCGGCAGCGAGATGAAGTATTACAGGCAATACAGGCGCTGGATGTATAGATCTAGCTTTCAGGCTGTTTAAGTGCCGATTGAAAACAACCAGTTAAGCGAAAGTATCATTGGTCTTTATTCAAAGTGCTGGCCCAGCACTCGGTGAATCTCTGTTTCGATCATTCCGCGCATTGCTGCTAATAACCAGCTCAGCTTGGCCTTGATGTCAATAGTATCCTCAGTCACGTTGATATTGCCGCTTACACCAGAACGGTGAAAATTGAGGGTGTTGGCGTCCCATTCATAATCTAGATCGTATTGCTGGGCCAATCGCTCGGCGAGGTCTTCGGCGACTACACGGGCTTTTTTCATGCTCAGTGAGTGGGTGTGACTGATATCAATATTGCTCATAATTCTCCATCATTTGGTGCTTGTGATACGACATATTTAGATGCCCTGGATCATTGTAAAGCAGGGCATCAATGCCTCAAAATTAGCCTTTTAGGTGTAGATAGTTACATAATACCCATTAAATAGTTATATAAGACTCTTTATAGAGCGTAAAGATAGGGATAACGGCCGAACAGGCTGACCTGAGGTAAATAATGATTATCGGAATTTTAGAAGACGACCAGGATCAATCAAGCGTGCTTTCTGAGTGGTTGGATAAGGAAGGTCATCAGTGTCATATTTATACTGATGGTACGCAGTTAGTGCGGGGTCTTAAGTCGCATGGTTTTGAAATGTTGCTGCTTGACTGGCAAGTGCCTGGTATGGACGGTTTGCAAGTGGTTGAGTGGGTACGCAACAACCTAAGCTGGCAATTACCAGTGATTTTTATCACTGTGCGTGATCAGGAACAGCAAATTGTTGATGCATTACAAGCCGGTGCTGATGATTACTTAACCAAGCCCGTCTCCCAGCCTATGCTGGTCGCTCGGTTGAATGCGGTGGCCAGGCGCAGCGGTTTGGATACTGAAGATGCCGATTTGCAGACAGTGCTGAGTGTCGGTAACTATGAGTTTAACCGACAGTCCGGTCAGTGCACGCATGCCGGTGAGGGCATTGATTTAACCAAGCGGGAATTTGATCTGGCAATGTTCTTTTTTCGGAATATCGGTCGAATACTGTCACGAGACCTTTTGCTGCACCACGTTTGGAATCTGTCTGGTGATATGCAGACCCGCACGGTAGATACGCATGTCAGTCGGTTACGCAGCAAGTTGGGCTTACGACCAGAAAATGGTTGGAGTCTTAGCGCTGTTTATCACTATGGGTATCGTTTGGAACAGGTGGCAAACACACCTGATGAAACCTGATTGAGACTGACTTAGCTGATTGTCAACTATGTTTAATACCAACCTTGTTATGAAAAACACCGGATAGAGGTTACCGACCATGGCAAAAAAAACCACAACTGCAAAAGAACCCGGCAAACCCAAGGCCACCGAAAAGCCAGATGGCAGCATTGAACAAGTGCGTGAGCTATTGTTTGGTGAACAAGCCAGGCGCCTGGATCAACGTTTTGCACAGCTTGATCAGCGACTTGATGATTTGTTTGCTCAGCTGGAAGATCGATTACAAAGCGCCAATCGTGAACAGTCCGAAGACAGCCGTGAATTGCGTGCCGAATTACGGGCTTTTCGGCAAGATTCAGAAAACCGGATGGCGGCTGCAGAGGACCAGTGGTCTGGTCAATTGCGCGACAGCGATAAAGCGCTTCGAGGGGATTTAAAGGAGGCTCAGAAAAACCTGCAGAGCAACACCAATCAATTGGCTGAAGATAAAGTCAGCAAAGCACAATTGGCTGAGCTATTGAATCACCTTGCTGCACAGCTGGTTCAGGGCTCTGATTAGCTATCAAGTATTGATTTTCAATCAGCTAATGTCGAGTTTTACAACGGGATCGGATGTGGCTTGAATCGTGGCAGAAATTGAACAACTGCGTGAACTGTTATTCAAGCGAGAACAGCAACGCCTGGACGATCTTGAAGCGGAGCTGCGCGACCGTGAGCAACGCATTGATGCTCTGGGGGAAGTGCTGCCCGAAAGTTTAACTCGCCTGCAAGATGATAAACAGCTACAGCAAAGCCTCAAACCGCAACTCATTCGAGGGATAGAAACCACTATTCGGAGTAATCCCAAGCGCTTTGCAATGATGTTTTACCCGGTGATTGGCCCTGCGATTCGGCGGGCCATCAGTGAAGCCTTAAAAGGCCTGTTGGAAAACATCAACCACACCATGGAAAACAGCTTTAGCGCACGCAGTTGGCGCTGGCGTTTTGAGGCATGGCGCACTGGCGTTCCATTTAATCAAATCGTGCTTAAGCACACACTGGCTTATAGCATTGATGAAGTATTCTTGGTGCAGCGTGACAGTGGCTTGTTATTGGCTCGTAGTGCGCGTGATGCGAACGAGGTTCTTGATCGGGATGCGGTTGCAGCAATGCTGACGGCGATCCAGAGGTTTATGCAGGAATCATTCGATACCGATGATGATCATCCGGTGCGTAGTATTGAAATTGGCGAACACACGCTATGGATTATACCCGGGCGTGACGCTTCTCTGGTTGCCCTCATTCAAGGGGCTATCAGCAGACAGGCACGAGGAGAGTTGCAGCATCAGCTAGAACAGATACACGATGGTCATGAGCTGCTGCTGCGTAGCTATCATCAGCATTCGGATTCTCCGGATCACATACTGGATGGGCTGGAAGATGATCTATCAGAATGCCTATTGCGCAAACAGCTGGAAAGCAGCTCTGATCAAACCGGCAAGGGTAAAAAGCAACCGATAATGCTGTGGTTGTTGTTACTGGCTTTATTGGCAGTGCTGGCTTGGCAGCTATGGCAATGGTGGTGGCTGGATAGAGATCGCGATCAATTGGTAGAAAAGATCCAGCAAACACCGGGTTGGGTGTTAATGACAGATGCGATTGAGAATGACCAGATCAATATCAAGGCATTACGAGACCCCCTGGCGGCCACACCGGAATCGTTAATCGATGCATTGGCCATTGACCAAGCCAAGGTTCGCTTTACGCTGGAAGATTATCAATCAACTGCTGCCAGTTTGGCATTGCAGCGCCTGTCCAATGCGCTACCGCTGGCTAGATCACAGCTACAGCTGGATACCACGGTTAGATCAGGCAGTTTACAAGGGTTCAATGTCAGCGGAGAGTTGCCTCGTTCCACTTGGCAATCGCTGCAACAATTGGCAGGTGCTTTTGGTTTACAGCCTAGCACTATGCCCCCCGTCGATATTGACAGCCTGAGAGTTGCACTGGCCCCTCCTGCAGGTGCTCAAGTGCAATGGCGGGATGATGTGCTGGAAATATCCGGTGATTTCGACCCTGCATGGCGTGAAGACTTGAGAGAAAGATTGGCTGGACTGGGTATTTCCGCAGAAATTGATGACTTATCCGCTGGTCTTTTTGAGCGGCGGATCAGTTTGTTGGAGCAGCGTTGGAATGGTCATCTGCTGCGTTTTGAAAGTGATACCCAGTTGGCGGCGGATAGTGCAGAGGCACTGACATCAATGATTCAGGAAACCCAGTCAATACTAAGGCTCAGCGATACCAATCAACGGCCTTTTGTCATTGCATTGACCGGGCTGACCGATGGTCGATTCAATGCACCAGTCAATATTGCTTTGCGTGAACAGCGGGCAATCGCCATCAAAGATCAAATGATTGCAGCGGGTATCGATGCTGATGTTATCGCTTTGCAAGATGCGGTGAATGATTCTAGCGGCAATGATACTCGAGCAGTGCGTATTTATTTGCATAAGTTAGTAGACAACTAAGCAATTTTTAGGACGATTAAGCTGGTGTCTGTATTGGTTAAAAAGGTTTGTTTACTGGGCAATTTTGCAGTCGGTAAAACCAGCTTATGTCGGCGTTTTGTGAACAACAGTTTTAGCCATGACTACCAGACCACACTGGGTGTTAATATTCAAACCAAAACACTTATAGCAACAGATGATAACAAGCTTGGTAATGACACTAAGCTGATTATTTGGGATATTGCAGGTGAGTTGGCCAGCCCGGCATTGCTGGAAAATTATCTGCGTGGTTGTCAGGGGTGTGTACTGGTGGCCGATGGTACCCGTCTGGAAACACTGGATAGCGTGGTGCAGTTACACCAGCAACTGCAACGCAATAACCCTGATATTGCGACCAGTTGCATGATCAACAAAGCGGATCTGAAAGCACAGTGGGAAACCCCGCCAGAGTGGGTTGCCGCACGCCGCGAACAAGGCTGGGATGTACAGCGTAGCAGCGCGCTCAATGGTGAAGGCGTAGAAGCGGGTTTTATCGCGCTGGCGCAGCGTTTGCTGTCATAAATTAGCGATCAATGGATACACAAGCTTACCAGCAACTAGCTCAGCAGCAGTTTGACGGTTTGGCGAAGGACTATACGCAACGAGCAGTATTGTTGTTAGATGATCAGGGGGCATTATTGGCCAGCGCAGGGCAAATAAGCGCTTTTGGATTACATGAATTAATGATTGGTGCGGACGTTTGCGAACTTCTGCCGATGCTGTATCCACTAAAGCATGTCATTGGTATTGAAATCCCGTTTGTCCAACTGCCCAGTGGTGTGATTGCCGATGTTGCTGTTAATCAACATGGCAAAACAATCTGTGTTGCACTCACTGCTGCTGATCGAGAACACCAGGCACTACAGCGACAGCAACAAAAAACCAATGAGCTGGCGCTTTTGCAACGTGAGCAATCGATCACTTTGGAAACCTTGCGCCACGCGCATCAACAGTTAGGCCAGCAGCGCGATGAGCTGGATCGTCTTTATTCTGCGCAGAAGCACTATCTGAATAAGCTTTCCCATGAAGTTCGCAACCCATTACAGGCACTATTGGCCAATTTGGATGGCAAACAAACACTGGATACCGAAACCACTACACGAGTACAACGTGGTACTTTGCAGTTATTAACCTTGGTGGAAAATTTATTGGTTCAGGGGCAGGGTGAATCTTCACAGCAAGCGGCACAAGGTCGTGCGCAGGTCACCTCGCCGGTATCTTTGGCTGATGACTGCATACAATTATTGCAGCAGACAGCACAAGCCAAGGGTTTGTCGCTTGAGCTGCAATATCAGCCAGGCTTGGAAAGTTGCGAGCTATGGTTGGATGATTATCGGGTGCGTCAAATTTTATTTAATTTAATTGGCAATGCCATTCGTTATACCCAGCAGGGCGGTATCGATGTTATTTTGGAATTGAATAGTGAGCAGTTAGATATTCATGTTAAGGACAGTGGGCCAGGGATATCGGCTGAAGATCAACAAAGCTTGTTTACTGCCTACCAACGCGGTGGTGACGCTTTATCCAGTGGCGGGCATGGTGCAGGTTTGGGTTTAACCATAAGCCGGGAATTGGCAGAACACATGAAAGGTGGCTTAAGTCTGCAGTCTACTGTTGGCGAGGGTAGCATTTTTACATTGCAGTTACCCGCCTTGCCAGTAAACCAGGCAGATCACCCCTGCTTGGAAACGGGAATTAGCTCGTTTCCCACAATCGCTGGCCGTGTGCTTTTGGTTGATGATGATCTGGACTGGCGGCTGGCATTAACGGACTGGTTGCAACAGTGGGGGCTGGAAACCAGTCAGTGTTCAAGTTTGAGCGGTATACGTAAACTCATGCAGCAACCGGCGGTGATGCTTGATGATTCCCCTGATTGGTTAATACTCGATCAACACCTGCCAGATGGTATGGGAATTGAGCTGCTGGATGAGGTTTATCAATATTGGCCTAATTGCTGGGTAATATTATTATCAGGTGAATCCATCGAGTTACCCGGGGAATACTCACAGATTTCTGTATTACGCAAGCCTGTGACACGACAGGTTTTATATCAGGCCTTTAATGGTTCAAAGAAGCATTAATCAAAAGTTTAATTTAGATAGTAACAATTGAGTCATGACAAGTACTTACAAAGAGCGCTTACGAGAGCGCTTGAAAAACATGGATGATGCCTGGGAACAATGGCTGGATGGGCAATTGGAAAGCCGCGAGGTATTGATAGTCAATACTCATCAATTGAGTGGTTCCGCAGCATTGTATGGTTATGTGCAAATGGGGGAGGTGGCCAATCACTTGCATGCCTGTATTCGACAGGGTACCAGCTTTGGTGACATAAAAGATGCCTGGTTGAAGCTACGGGCCATGCTGGTTTCAATCATTGAGGATTAACCCGGTGTCTTGTTTGATATCGGCTTGTTTTTCCAGCGCCAGTAATCGAGCACTAAAACAGCAGCTATGACACTGTATTCCAGTAATGTAACGGGCAAGGGTAAGGTGAAAGGGTCTTTACTGTAGTTTTCCAGATTTAGCCAGGTAAGGTAGCTCAGTAATATTGCGATTGATGATACCCATGGCCACCAATATCGTTGTAATACAGCAAACGGTAATATCCACAGCATATACCAGGCATTAAATACAGGTGAAACCAGCAGCAAGACACCAAATACCCACTCCGCTCGTGGTATTGGTTGTTGTACCGATGCAGATTGATTCAGTGAGCGTATCTGGTGAATATATCGCCACCAGTAGATCAGTAAAAACCCGGCGAATAACAAACCCAATAACACTCTTGCTTCAAATGGTGGTAACCAAAACAAAGCCAGCGCAAACAACGAGGGGTTAAATTCCCAAGATTCAGCAAATATTTGCAATGCGGTGAGCTCTGAACCACTGTGCCATAAGAATGGGGCATATAAGGCCAAACCGGAAAATATAAAAACCAACCATATTTTTAGTCGCTGCCCCATTAGCAAAAAAGGTATTAAAAACCAGGCAAAAACTTTAACGCCAGCAGCCAGTGCCAATAGCACAGCACCGCCAGTACGTCCTGCTAATTGCTTTTTCCCGCATAAACCGAATGCAGCCAGTAATAACAAACCAGCTCCCAGGCCATCAATGTGCGCAGTTAAAGCGATTTCTTTTATCACCAGAGGTGACCAGGCATATAACAATACCGCACGCACCGGCGCATGTTTAAGCAAGCACCAAATCAGTAATAAATTGAATGCTGCGAGTAAAGCTTGCAGAGGCGTTATATCGGCTGGCTTGATCCAATAAGCCAATAAGAATACGTATTGATTGGTTGCACCGTAAACTGTGGGTATTTCCGGGTAATTAATATCGCCAACCAGTTGTTGAAACTTGGGTGGCAGCGTGTCATCAGAAAAATAATCTTCAGGTGGCTTGCCATAAGGAGTGCCGGTGGTGGCGAATTGAAAACCATCCCATAAGAATCGGTAATGATCGTCTTCGAGAACAGGCTGCCCAGCAACACCAATTAGGTGCAAAACCAAACTTGTCCATAATAAAAACCGGCGCTGTTGGTTATTGCAATAGATAAAACCCAGTATCCAGCCTGCAACAGCGATTGCCAAAGCCGTATAAAACCATTTAAGTGGTACCTCTGGAAAGTGCGTGGAAGCCCAGGACCAAGCACCGATACCAATGGCCAATAAAATAAAACCCAGCCAACGTCCTATTGCGGGAATGGCCTGCTGCCTGGGTGGAGTATTGTCTGTTTCATTGGTAGGAGATAGTGGTTCAGTATTCATCAAAATTACAATCGGGCTGTTGAACATCATGTTGCCATGATCGGGGCTAATGGGTCTAAGTGTAAGTTATTTCCAGTTTTCAGTGTCTACTGGGTGAATGTTTTTGAATACACAGGCAAAATGAAACCAGAGGCGGATATGATAGCAACAATATTTAACAAACCTTTAATAATCAGTGCGATGCTGGCAGCTTTATTATTTGGTGTCACCGCATTGATGCAATCAGGACAGGCTTATGCTTCAGGCGGAGCGTCGTCAAGCCCGGCACCCAGCCGCGGGTATGATGCGCCCAGGCAGACACCGGAACAGCGCCGCATTGATCGTTTATATGACCAGGGTCGCAAAGTATTCAGGCGAAAGGTTTCCTGCGATGATGGTTGTCTGGTTGCTGATGATGTGATTAACAACAACAATGCGGCTGACTTTTTGCTTGCCATTCATAATCAGCCACGCTTCAAGGAAGCGCTGGAGGATGAAGAGATTCAAGCAGTATCTGTTTATATGTTGCGCCGATACGATATCAAAATCGAGTAATTAACAGTAATAAGATAAGCTGCGATGAGACCAGTGTCTTGCTGGTTATTGATCAAGGGAATCATTGGATGATTCCCTTTTTACATTCTGGTCAGCAGGTAACAAAAAAGCTTGATCAGCCTGAAGGGTGATTTTTAATCATGAAACGCGGGGGTTGCGTTAAAGGGTATTCGTTTTTCTCACGCAGCCAAAGCCGTAAAGCCGAATTTGTATTGCGCCATAATGATTATTGACATTTGTCTTTTCTGCTTAAACCCTTTACAATTCTTCACATAAAATTCACACCATTTGTATTCGGGAAGTTCTAATGCGTAAGGCATTCATGCTACTTGCAATGCTGGCTTGTTTCTCAGCAATTGCTGATAGTCAGTTTACTCGCCATCAAACCTACGAGGAACGGGTTTCAGTTGGCGACTCTATTGATAAAGTGCGTGCCAGTCTTGGTCGGCCTGATCGGACTTATGAAGTTCAAAATAACTATGGCGGCGTTAGCGCGTATGATTACGTATGGGACCGTAAAGACGGAGAATGGACTTTTGTGGTGCAAATCGACGGTACCATTACTGATATCTGGCAATCAAAAGACTAATCAGGGGTTTTATACGCTACATTGCAGCAGACAGCATAAGCGCAAGTCTTATCGCTGGCAGGTTTTGAGGGCTCTGATGGTTATTTTCATCACCCCATTACAGGTACCCAATCTCTGATATGCGTAGCTGAGTTGAAGGCATTAAGCCTTGCTTGCGGTTACCAGTATATACAGCATCTTATAGATTATTTGGCTTTAACTTGTATTCATAACCTATTGATAATTAAGAGTGTTATTTTTTTTGGTCTTGCGGGTCTGATGGCTGCTTCTTGAGGATCAGATAGCGGTATTGTTTGATACCATAAAGCAAAGCGATGCAGCAGACACCAGGGCCCAGGCTGCTCGGCCAATAGATTGGCATAAGCTATCGAATGCTGTTTCTGTCTATGTCATAATTGAACGCTTGTCTTTCAGCCCCATAATTCATTGTGTGGCTACTTAACATATAACGGAACTTGTCCAATGGATTTTTTGATAAACAACGCGATGGCGCAAACGGCTGAAGCGCCCAGTTTTCTGCAATCATTTTTCCCACTGATTCTGATCTTTGTATTGTTTTATTTTCTGTTGATTCGTCCGCAGATGAAACGTGCCAAGGAACACCGTCAGATGGTCTCAGAACTAACCGCCGGCGATGAAGTGATTACCAATGGAGGATTATTGGGTCGCATCACCAAAGTCAGTGAAAGCTTTCTCAATATCGAATTGGCTCAAGGAGTCGAAGTCAAGCTGCAAAAAAATGCCATTTCAACGGTGTTGCCCAAAGGCACCTTGAAGTCAGCTGGAAAATCTTCCGGAAAAACCGCAGCCAAGGCAATCGAAAGCAACGAAGAATAATCACGGGTGAACATACAGTTTCACCGTTACCTGATAAGTATTTAAGAGCTATTTTATGAATCGTTATCCATTATGGAAATATGTATTGATTGGTATTGTGTTGTTATTCGGCACATTGTATTCAGTACCCAATCTGTTTGACGTTGAACCCAGCCTGCAGGTGACTTCAAGCAGTGGCGTGGATGTAACAACCGGTCTGGAGGATGCTGTCTCTGAGGCATTGCGACAGGAGAATGTCCAGATCAAATCCATTACCAGCGATACCAGCAAAGTAACGGTTATTGTTTCTGACAATGCGACTCAGGAGCGGGCCAGAGAAGTGCTGGAAAACACACTGGATGAGCGCCAGAACACAGTGGCATTAACTCAGTCACCGGCTATTCCGGGTTTTTTCCGTGCCATCAAAGCCAATCCGATGGTACTGGGTTTGGATTTACGCGGCGGGGTACACTTTTTAATGGAAGTGGATATGCCCACTGCCGAACGTCAGCAACGTGAAGCGATTGTCGATGATGTGCGCAGCAGTTTGCGCGAGCAGCGAATTCGATACCAATCGGTGGTGGCCAACGGCCGTACAGTCACTGCAGTGCTGCGTGATGCAGCCAATTTATCCGATGCGGTGAACGAGATTCGCCGACAAAACCCGGATTTGAGTATAACGACTGAAACCCGTGGTGAAGAAGGTGTGATTCGTGCCACCATTACTGACATTATGGTGCAAACGCTGCGCCAGTCCGCAATGCAGCAAAACCTGACAACATTGCGTAACCGCATTAATCAAAGTGGTGTGGCAGAGCCAAGTATTCAGCAACAGGGCGAAGATCGTATCGTGATTCAGTTACCCGGTGTGGATAACCCGAATGAGATCAAAAAACGCATTAATGCCACGGCTACTTTGGAATACCGTGCCGTTGATATGGAAAATGATGCGATAGCGGCGGCCAACAGTGGCCGTATTCCACCCACCTCGAGATTGTATTTTGAGCGTAATGGAACCCCGGTTTTGTTACAGAAACGTTTGATTGTTTCCGGTAAACAGCTAATTGGTGCCAGTGCAGGTTTTGATCCACAAAACGGTTCGCCAATGGTGCGCGTTACTCTGGATGGTTCCGGTGCCAACCGCATGTTCGATTTCACCAAAGAAAATGTCAACAAACTGATGGCAGTGGTGTATATCGAACAGCGTTATGACCCTGAGACCGACCGTTACAACCAGCATGAAGAAGTGATTTCAGTGGCCAATATTCTTGAGCCATTTAGTAAAACCTTCCAAACCACTGGACTGGACAGCTTCCAGGAAGCCTCTGATCTGGCACTGTTTTTAAGAGCCGGCGCTTTGGCTGCGCCGATTCGGATTGTCGAAGAGCGCACCGTTGGTCCCAGCCTGGGTCAGGACAACATTGATCGTGGTTTCCGCTCAGTAGTGATCGGCTTCATATTGGTGCTGATATTTATGGCCATTTATTACCGGGTATTTGGTTTATTCGCTAATGTGGCTTTGTTTTTGAATCTGGTGCTGCTGGTTGCAGCACTGTCAATGTTCGGTGCAACTTTGACCTTACCGGGCATCGCCGGGATTGTATTAACCGTGGGTATGGCGGTTGATGCGAATGTGTTGATTTTTGAGCGTATTCGTGAGGAGTTACGCAACGGTAACAGCCCGCAGAACAGTATCCGTGCCGGCTATGACAAAGCATTATCCACCATTGCCGATGCTAACATTACCACGCTGATTGCAGCACTTGCACTGCTGGCATTTGGTTCAGGTCCAATTCGTGGTTTTGCTGTCACTTTGAGCATTGGTATTGTCACTTCCATGTTCACAGCGATCATGGTGACACGGGCATTGGTTAACTGGCATTACGGTCGCAAGGCCAAGCTGAAAGCATTGGCTATATAGAGGATTGCAAATGGAAATTTTTCGTAAACAAACCACGATCGACTTTATGGGCAAACGCCGCCTGGCGGTGGTTGTTTCAGCCGTATTGATTGTGTTGAGCATTGGCAGTCTGGTGACACGTGGTCTTAACTTTGGCTTGGATTTTACTGGCGGTACCTTAATTGAGGTTAGCTATTCTGAAGCCCCCGAGTTAAACAATATTCGTCAAGGCCTGGCTGCGGCAGGGTTTGATGATGCCGTCGTGCAAACCTTTGGTGAACCAACCGATGTGGTGGTGCGCCTTGCTCCGCGTAGCGAAGACGAAGATGCAACTGAATTGAGCGAGGATGTGTTGGCCGCATTAGAGGGGACTGGTACGGATGTCAGCTTGCGCCGGCAGGAATTTGTTGGGCCTCAGATTGGCCGCGAGCTGGCTGAGAAGGGCGGTTTGGCCATGTTGGTTGTACTGCTGGGTATCCTGGCGTATGTTTCGGTTCGTTTTCAATGGCGTTTTTCACTGGGTGCGGTCTGTGCCTTGGTACATGACGTTATGATCACCTTCGGTATTATTTCTTTGTTACAGATATCATTCGACCTGACGGTTGTGGCTGCGCTGCTGGCCGTGATTGGTTACTCGTTGAACGATACCATCGTGGTGTTTGATCGTATCCGTGAAAACTTTCGTTCATTGCGCAAAGCCGGTTCTGAGCAGGTGATCAATACTTCGGTGAATCAAACTTTATCGCGTACGTTAATGACATCAGGTACCACGTTGCTGGTGTTGATGGCGTTGTTTTATTTCGGCGGTGAAATTATCCACGCATTTGCTTTTACTCTGATTATTGGTGTGTTGGTAGGGACTTATTCTTCTATCTATGTTGCCAGTACAGCAGCGCTGTCGCTGGGTGTTAGCCGTGAAGACTTACTGGAGCGTAAAATTGAAAAAGAGGGTGCTCATTTGGATGCATTGCCCTGATCAATGTTTTGATTGATTATGGCTAATGATCAGTTTGAGCAGTGATTGTTGTTCAAGCCTGGTTTAACCGGTTTTGAGTACGGTTCAAAAATTAAAAAAACTTTGAGGTGAGTAATGAGCTTGCATAAACGTTTATTGACAACCGTGATGATCCTGGCGGTGGCTGCCTGTGTCACCATTAATGTGTACTTTCCGGAAGCTGCTGCTGAACAGGCTGCGACACAGTTTATCAGTGGCGTGCTGAATGCCGAAGAGCAGACTGATGATACGATTGTTGAAGGTGGAGAAACATCTGCCATTTCTATACAGCAATATGGTTTTGATCCTTTCGCATTCTTGGTACCGGCAGCACATGCGCAGCAAGGAGTGAATATTGATATCAATACCCCACCCATTCGTGCCATTCAAGATCGTATGCGTGCGCGTCAGAAAAATGAACTACAGCCATTCTTTGAAGCCGGCGCCATAGGCTATGGCAACAATGCCATGCTGGTGATTCGTGACCGTTCGGCTGTAGGACTTGCAGACCGCAGCAAGTTGGAAAGAGTGGTTGCCGCCGACAATCAGGACCGGGCAGCCGTTTATCGTGAAATTGCGGTCGCTAATGGTCACCCTGAATGGGAAGATGAAATTCGTAATACATTTGCCAATGAGTGGGTTGAACAAGCTCAATCCGGCTGGTATTACCAGGATGCTTCAGGCAATTGGGTACAAAAATAACAGATGCCTCATCAGGTCCTGGCCAATAAAACGATATAGTACATGTCAAAAAACCGGCAGGGTGGCGAACCCATCCTCGCCGACATCACTGATTTAACCCATGATGGGAGAGGGGTTACCCGAGTCAATGGGAAGGCTGTATTTGTGCACGGTGCACTGCCGGGTGAGCAGGTTGAGTTACGTTTCTTAAAGCGTCGTCGTAAATACGATGAAGCTGAAGCCATGGCCGTTGTTAAATCCAGCCCTGACCGTGTCCAGCCAAAGTGTGCGCACGCTGACTTTTGTGGGGGCTGCGCTTTTCAACATTTGAACATTGATGCTCAGCGGGCATTTAAACAACACCAGCTTATCGAAAACCTGCAGCGTATTGGCCAACTGGAAATTTTACCGGAACAACTGGCTGAGCCGCTGATTGCCAATGATTGGCAATATCGTCGTAAAGCGCGTTTGAGTGTGCGTTATGTGCATAAAAAAGAACGTGTATTGGTTGGTTTTCGTGAACGTCGTGGCAGCTTTGTCGCTGATTGTAAGGAATGTCATGTGCTACGCCCGGAAGTGGCAGAGCAGTTACCACGTTTGGCCGAGCTGGTTGAAAGTCTCAGCATCAAAGATCGCATTGCCCAGTTTGAAATTGCTTGCGATGATGACAGTGCGTGCTTAGTGGTGAGACACCTGGAACCGCTGATTGAGATTGATCTACAACAGTTACGGGCATTCCATAAAGAAACTGGCCTGGCGATATACTTGCAGCCCAAAGGGCCGGATACTATTCATCGACTGGTGCCTGAGAAACATCAATTAAGCTATGAAATTGATGATGGCAATGTTCGGATCGATTTTGAACCGTCGGATTTTGTACAGGTAAACGGTTTACTGAATCAAGCCATGATTCAGCAGGCTCTGCAATGGTTACAGCCGCAGCCCAATGACAATGTATTGGATTTGTTTTGTGGTTTGGGTAATTTTTCACTGCCAATTGCACGCCGAGTTGCCAAAGTCACTGGTGTGGAAGGGGCCAGTGAGCTGGTGCAGCGAGCTAAGCTGAATGCACAAACAAACAAGCTGGATAATATTGAATATTATGTCGCTGATTTGTTCGAGACCCATAAAAACACTGCTTGGGTTAATCAAAATTATGACCGTATATTGCTGGACCCGCCGCGTAGCGGCGCCGAAGCCTGCTTACCCATGATTGCCGCCAGCCAGGCGCATACAGTGCTGTATGTCTCATGCCAGCCTGCCAGTTTGGCGCGTGATCTTGGAGTATTGGTCAATGCCCACGGTTTTAAGCTGGAAAAGATCGGTATTATGGATATGTTTCCGCATACCGCACATGTAGAGACCATGGCGCTATTGACACGTGAGCGATAACTAACTGCTGGCGAACGCAATGATTAAAACAGATCAAGCTTCGCTGATTGTCGGCATTGAAGCCTGCCAATTAACCGAGCAAGATAAAAACAATCTGATGCATCCGGCTGTTGCCGGGGTCATCTTATTTACCCGAAATTATCAGTCACCCGAACAATTGCACCAGCTGTGTCAATCAATCAAGCGACTGCAAACACCTGAACTGCTGATCTGTGTTGATCAAGAAGGCGGCAGGGTGCAACGTTTTCGTCAGGGTTTCACAGCGCTGCCACCATTGGCAATTTACGGACAAATGTATCAGCAGGATGTTGACCGTGCCAAAGATTATGCCTATCGACATGGCCGGGTGATGGCGGGTGAGTTACGGGCGTATGGTGTCGATTTAAGCTTCGCGCCGGTACTGGACGTGCAATCGGCCAGTAATGTGATAGGTGATCGAGCTTTTAGTGCCGCCCCGAATGTGATTGCCGAGCTTGGTGCAGCCATGATTGCGGGTATGCATGACAGTGGGATGGCCGCAGTTGGTAAACATTTCCCTGGCCACGGTACGGTGTTAGCAGATTCGCATCACGAAGTGGTGACGGATGAGCGTGATTTTGAGCAAATTAAGAGCCATGATCTGGTTCCTTTTCTGCACTTATCAGAAACGCTGGATGCGGTAATGATGGCGCATGTGTGTTATCCCTGTGTCGATCAGCAACCAGCTGGTTATGCACGCCATTGGATACGGGACATTCTACGCAAAAAAATGGGTTTTTCCGGGGCTGTGATTTCTGATGATCTGGATATGCTGGGTGGAGCAGAAATCGGCGATGTACCTCTACGCTTACGGGCCAGCTCTGATGCCGGCTGTAATATCGCCCTGGTGTGTCATCCCGCTTCTGCCTCAAAACTGTTGGCGACTACAGTAATAGCGGAAAACACCATTGATAACCATCATGTTAACCTGGCAAGCATCAGGCCCCGCTCTGAGGCCTTGAGTATGCAGGAGATGCAAAGCGTTGGGGAATGGCGCCAATGGCAGTCATCCATTGCCGCTTTAAGTGAGTAAAACCAAACAGGCGGGTTTAGGGTTTAGATAGGTTTGTCTGAGCCGACACTCTCATTACACAATCTGATTGATTCAGTGCTCTGAATATTTTGAAAAAGCTTTCAATCTAGCTATAGTAATACCCATAAAAATACAGTCAGACAGAATCAGTCTGTTATCACGGGAGTGAGTATGTGCAGTGATCACAATAAACTCATACAGGCAATAGGTGTAGGGATTGTTACCTATTGGCTTTCGAGCATCGCCGCCATGGCCAGTGGGCCAACTTTGTCATTTTCTGACCAAACCGCTGCTGCAGGGTTAAACGCCAGCACTCATATTGGCCAGATAAATGGCATATTGGGGGGTGGAGTGGTCGCCGATTTTAATCGTGATGGGTGGCAGGATATCTTCTATCCAACCGGCACCAATGGTCCTGACAAGCTATATATTAACAATCAGGACGGCACTTTTACTGATCAGGCAGCGGCATGGGGCATTGCAAATGTGCATTTGTCCAGTGCGGCTGCAGTGGGTGATTATAACGGCGATGGCTGGCCGGATATTTTCGTTACCTCTTTTGGCCCTGATCCGGCTTCTCCGCAAATGGGGCAGCACCTGCTATATCGCAATACCGGTTCGGGTTTTGTTGATGAAGCCGTTAGTGCTGGTGTGCAGCAGTGCAGCACCATTGAGCCTGATGGCTGGGGTGGTGCCTGGGGGGATATTGATCTGGATGGTGACCTGGATCTGGCCATTTGTGGCTTTTTCGACCAGCAGACCGGGAATTGTCTGATGCGCAACAACGGTGATGGCACTTTTACAGATATTACCGCTGCCAGCGATTTGCGCCCATCCATTGCTGGCCTGGCAGGTTATACGCCGCATTTTGTGGATATGGATGATGATCGCTACCCGGAAATTATCTGGATTGGTGATTTTTCCACCAGTCTGTACTACATCAACAACGGCGATAACACTTTTACCAATGCAACGGACTCATCCAATACCAGCATGGATTTCAGCGAAATGGGCATGACGGTTGGAGACTGGAACGGGGATGGTCTATTTGATTTTTATGTTTCCACCATTGGTACCAATAACCTTTACATGAATCAGGGTGGACATACCTACATTAACGATTCTGATAATGCTGGCGTCACCAATGGTGGTTTCGGCTGGGCAACAATCACGTTTGATATTGATCATGACTCACGTTTTGACTTGGTCAATGTTGCAGAAATAGGTCGGAATTCAGCTTTTCTAAACCGTACTGTGAATGGTGTAACCAGTTTTGAAGAGGTTGGTGAGGCGATTGGTCTTGGCTTTAACAGTGACGGTCGTGGTTTGGCACGCTTTGATTACGACAACGATGGCGACCAGGATGTGATCTTTTTCCCAGGTGGTCAGCCAATTGTTTTGATGCGCAATGATATTAGCGGCCCAAACGCCAACTGGCTGAGAATATTTTTGGACCGTGATGGCACCAACAATATTCCAACATTGGGTATTGGCGCCAAGGTCAGTATTCAATTGGGCGAGCGGACCATTATCAACCGTATCAACGGTGGCAGTAATTACCTAAGCCAAAGCGAGTCATCTGCACATTTTGGATTGGCCGGCAATACCGTAGTGGACCTAGTCAAGGTGGAGTGGACCAATGGTATGGTCACCGAGTTACACAATGTCGCCGCCAACCAGACCATGACAATACAACCACCACAGGCGTTTTATAGCAACGGGTTTGAGTAAGCGGCTATTCAACGAATTAGAGGGACAATTGCTGACCCACTGAAACCCTAGGTATAAGAGTCCGTATCCCCATTTTAATGGTGGCTTGTCACAGCGTGGCCCTAAGGTTAGGCTTTGCGGGTGACAATCAAAATCAAAATCTGCTGCATCAGCTCTGTGCATGAAGCCAACCTGGCGATAGATGCCGGTGCACACGCGCTCGGTCTGGTTGCACAGATGCCCTCCGGGCCAGGTGTTTTGGGTGACAAGCACATCAAATCCATCGTTGAGCATATACCCGAATCGATCGATACTTTTTTACTTACCTCACGCACTGATGCCGATGGCATAGCCAGTCATGTCCAGTACTGCAATACCAGCACAGTACAAATAGTGAATCATATTGATCCCATTGAGTACCTTCGGCTCAACCAACTGTTGTCAGCCAAAGTAAAAAAAGTGCAGGTTATTCATGTGGAAAACCAAGACGCCTTAAAGCTGATTGATACCTACAGCGACCATGTAGATGCATTTTTGCTGGATTCAGGCAAACCTTCAGCGGGTATTCCTGAACTGGGAGGAACCGGCAGGGTTCATGATTGGTCGATCAGTGCAGCGTTTGTGCAGCGCTCGCCAGTGCCGGTATACCTGGCAGGTGGTTTGAATCCCGATAACGTTGCTTCAGCAATAGATCATGTTCAACCCTATGGCCTGGATTTGTGCTCCGGTGTTAGAATTAACGGGCGTTTGGACGAAAAAAAACTGCATCGTTATATGAACAAAGTCGTTGCTTCACAAACCAATAACGTATCACCAGCGAATTGCTGAATTGACAAAATAATATAGCGTGATGTTTATACAAAACCGTTGTTTGGCTTTATTCATACTTTTGGCAGGTTCAACACTGATGGCCGGTGAAGTGGATGTGCTGTCCGTCAAAGCAGATTGCGATACAGCTGATACCTGTTCGTTCTCGGTTCAAGTTCAACATGCTGACAGTGGCTGGGAACACTACGCTGATGCCTGGGAAGTGACAACTGTTGACGGCACACTGTTGGCGACCAGGGTACTGGCGCATCCGCATGTGAATGAACAGCCCTTTACCCGCAGCCTGCTGAATGTGTCAATCCCGGCTGACGTTGATGAAGTGATGGTGCGCGCACATGACTCGGTACATGGCTATGGTGGTGCACAAGTCAAGGTCAGACTGGAACGATAAATCGGTTTAAATACGAATATAAGTGGTTAATAAATAATGAGTAGAAAAGGTGTGATGAGAATAGTTTTTGTCCAAGCGTTTCTGGTATTAATGCTGGCAGCCTGTCAGGCATCCGAGTCTGATTCCAGAAAAACAGCAGCACAGCAACAGCAGCAAGACAAGGCTCAGCAGTTGGCTGATGATGCTTCGCTATGCACCAAGAACCTACTGGTTAACCCTGAGTTCAATATCAGTGATGGCCAGTTCTTTCCACAATCATGGGGGGCTTCACAGCATGCGGGTGATCAGGCTTATAACGTTGGTTTCAAAAGCGGCGAGCTAACCATAGACAAATATGGAGAGCAGCACTGGATGCTAATTTCCCAACGGGTTGACCCCAAAGCGGTGGCCGGCCGATCTGTGGTGTTTTCGGCAGAGTTAAAACAGGATATGAATGATGATGGTTGGACACAGGCACTGGAAGCAGGGGGTGGTCTGAGTATCATCATTCGTGGCACAGTACCAGGTTCGCCGTTCAGTCAGAAAATATTACTCAGTTCCAGCCTTCAACATGAACCCAAGTTAGGGGTTTTTGACTGGACGCCAGTGAGCGTCAGCTTTGACGTACCTGCCACAGTGACCTCAGTGGACCTGGGCTTTTTGCATCAGGCCTATGGCAAGATGTCGGTTCGTAATCCATCTTTGCGGATTAAGTCAACGGAGCTTGCAGATTGCATGCCGAACCAATAAAAAATAGATCAATCAGCAGGGCTGGCTTTTGCTAATATCGATGATCTGCCATCACATCGGTAAGCCATTTGTCTCCACCTTCTCAGCAGTGTTATTGATGCTCATTTCATTGATGCCTTACTTCGCGTACTGGTAATGATGGGTTGTTTGTTTTAATCATCAACTTCAGCTTCCTATCTAACCAAGGGCGCTTTAACTGTTAATCAGTTTTCTTTTGACCACTAAAAATTAAATCGTTGTTGCATTTTCTCTCGACTGTCGCCTAACCGCTGTGTAGGCAAATCTGTTTTGTCATAACCCGCATGTGTCCAGCATTTGAGCTGTTCAACATGGACGCTATTAAGACATATGGGAGCTAGGGTCCGGGCTGGGGCGTGAGCATCCGGCGAACGATAAAAATAATAACGACAGGATAAAGCGATGCAACGATACCTTTCACTATTGGTGCTGATTATCGGTACGTTTTCCTCATTATTGGCCTTTGGACAGTCAGGTGGTGGTTTTGAGATCGACCGCTCCACTGCTTCTGATGCAGGTGGCGGACCATCGCAAGGCGGTGATTTTGAACTCCACGCAACCATCGGCCAGACAGATGCCGGTGAACACGTTGGTGGTGATTTCACTTTGACGGGTGGTTTCTGGGTTGATGCAGAAACCGATGTGCTTTTTAAAGATGGTTATGAGTAAGAGGTTATAACAATGACAATGAAAACATACCTGGTTTTACTATTATTTCTATGCGCCACCTGCTTTTCAGCGGCACAGGCGATGCCGGTGGGATCTGCATTTACCTATCAGGGTGAATTGAAACAGGCAGGTGTCCCAGCAGATGGCGTATACGATTTTCAGTTTCAACTGTTCAATGCTGCGTCGGGTGGTGTTGCAGTTTCTGGAATAACCGTTATCAATAACCTGAATGTGGATGAAGGGTTGTTTACTGTGATGCTGGATTTTGGTGATAGCCCATTTACAGGTGATGCAGTATTTCTGCAAATTCAGGTAAAAGAAGACAGTGCCGCCACATTTACCAGCCTGGCACCAAGGCAATCGCTAACAGCAACACCGTATTCGATTCAATCTGAGTTTGTCGGCATGGATGGAGTGAGCAGTACCAGCATTATTAACGGCACGATTACGGCGGCGGATATTGGACCCAATGCAGTCGGCAGCAGTGAAATTATCACCACGCAGGTACAACAGCGGGTAACTGGTATTTGCTCTGGTGGATCGGCCATGGCAGGGATTAACCAAGATGGTTCGGTGAATTGCCAGGCGGCTGGTGCAGATACCGATTGGGTTGAGACTGCCAGCACAGTATCGACGCTGAAAAATGTAGCCATTGGCGGCACTGATGCAACCATTGGATCAGGTACTTTTGCCGTGTATGGACCTTTTCAGGATACCTTTGGTGGTATGTTTGTAGATGTCACTGGTACAGGTTTCGAGCAGCCTTTTTATGGCTATTCGACCAATGGAAATTTCCGGGCATGGACAGAGTTCAATGAGAATGCGGATCAGTGGCGCGTCAATATTAATAACGGTTATCAGCTCTATGTTGATGGCAATGGGCGTACTGGCATCAATGAACCCAATCCACAAGCCAATTTGCATGTGGATGGCACTGTCAGATTCGAAGATTTAGGTGTAACTGGGGGAGACGTTCCATTGATGATTCAACCAGACGGTGATGTAGTGCCTGGCCCAAATGAATTTACCATCGCCATACCGCCAGCAGCCTTTACGGTTGAAGAGCCTGGTGATGATTTTCAGAAAGTGCTGGGCAATGGGCATGCATTTATACAGTCTGGCTTCGGTGCATTGTCCGCACCTGTTTATCTGCCCAATGGCGCGACAGTCACAAGAGTGCAAATCTGGTATCTGGACAGTTCGTCACAAAACATGACATTTCGATTGCGGCGTTCTTCGCATACATCAATCAGTAATGCAGACCTTGCAGCATTAGAGCCTACTGGTTCTGTTGCAGGAATACGGACAGCCACTGATACCACAATCAACCTTAATCCGATTAATAACCTTACAAATTCTTATTATTTCCGGGTATTTTCCAATAACTGGACAGGTTCGAATATGGGTATCAGGGCGGTATTGATTACCTATCGTTTATAAGTCAGTGTTGCATATGTGTTGGAGTGATAAGGTCCCGCCGCACAGCGGCGGGATTATAAGCTGAGAAGTATCAGCCAAAGCGCTAGACTGGCTATAATGGCGGCTTGTACCAAGTGATGCCTGTTTATGAAAAACAGCGATAAACAACAAAGCCAAATTGCTGGTCTCCAGCACACCGACCATTCCATTGCGTTACAGATACAGGAAGTCTTTCATAGTGCTTACAAAGTTGAAGCAAAGTTAATCGGTGTTACTAACTTCCCACCGCTGGAACGGAAAGTGGCTGACATTATGGCCAGCAGCACAACGTTTTATGGAAGCTGGCATGACGATAAATTATTGGCTGTTATAGAAGTTAATTATTATGATCCACAATTGAACATTAACAGCCTGGTGGTACATCCTGATCATTTTCGTCAAGGCCAGGCAAGCAGTCTATTGCGTTTTGTATTAAATCATTATCACTGGGAAACGGCCGAAGTCGAAACCGCTCAGGCGAATATGCCTGCGATTACTTTGTATGAACAGTTTGGGTTTGTTGAAACCCGGCGTTTTCAAACGCCGATGGGTATCATGAAGGTCAGTTTAAGGCTGTAGTGTAACTTTTAAAGTACCTTTGTTACTGATCCGAGTCCGTCGGAGCGGTGTCTTTTTTTGAGGGTAACTGTTTGGTTGGTATTAACTCACCGGTATATGTTTTACCTGCCACATAGACGGCCCAGTAGTATTCGTGGCTGCTGGTGCTGTTTTGATAAAAAGCCACGCCAATATCATCTTGGTGCAAGTAAAAAGGATGCTCCGCCAACAGGTGAGTTCGATGTGCACTGGATAATTTGAACTGCTTCCACATTTCATCGGCAGTTGCAAAACCACCGGCTATGGCTTCCACTTGGTTATTAAACCAACGAGGATAGATACTGGCCAGTTCATAACCGGCTTTTAATACTCGATGATTGGCGCCTGCTCGATCCAAATGTGTGACCCAGCCTTGTGTTGCCATATCGCGAACTTTACTTACGGCAATTTCAGTTAATAGTGCATTACAGCGCAGCTTGGGGCGCTGTTGTGCTGGATCATCAATAATTAACGCTGCCAGTTGGCGAGCTTCAGGGTTATTGCCACACACTGAAAAATCATTTGCTGAGGCATTATGCAAGAATGGCATTGTCAATAATAAGCCTGCAAATCGAATTGCAACAGTTGATCGAAACCGTTTGAAAGTGATTGATGCTAAGCAATTCCTATTCTTACAATGGAACACTGTGTTTCGCGCATCATCACAGGTATGCCGGAGTTGATACATAAGCCAAGACTTTATCATATATCGTTGATTGACCAATCCAGAACCTGCTGCCCGGTTAATAGTCTATAGCGATAAGTTCGATTAACCGCAAACCGTATTTTTGTTTAATAGGAATAGCTGAACGGCTTGGGGTATGATTATCAAAAGGGGAGTATTTGATTAGGAGTCAGATTATGAAACGTGACCGTAGAAATTTTCTTGGACTGGGTATTGGCTCTATTGCAACCATGGCCAGCATAGCAGCATCGGCCAAGCTGGTCAGTACCCCCAGACAAACAGCGGGCCCGTTTTACCCAGCCAGCTTGCCACTGGATAGCGATAATGACCTTGTTCAGATTACAGGGCATGAGAACCGTGCCAAAGGTGTGGTAGCCAATGTTGTGGGCAAAGTACTGGACAGCGAAGGTCAGCCACTGGCCGATTCAAAAGTGGAGATTTGGCAATGCGATGCCAATGGCCGCTACCATCATCCGGACGACAGTAACAATGCGCCATTGGATGAAGACTTCCAGGCTTATGGCTCAACGAGGACCGATGCAGATGGCCGATACCGTTTTCGAACCATTAAACCTGTGCCTTATCCGGGCCGCACACCACATATTCATTTTCGAATCTCAACACCCGGTGGCGACCAATTGACGACTCAAATGTATATTGCCGGTTATGCAGGCAATCAAAAAGATGGCTTGTTCAGGCGGCTAGGAAGTCAGGCGCGCCAACAGGCAGCTTCGGCGGAGTTTGTTAATAACCCGGATGACTCCGCTGAACTGGTGGCTCACTGGAATATTGTGTTGGGGTAAAAATATAAATAGGCAGGGAGAAACATGGTAGAACTTAAGGACACCATTGATTTGTATATCAGTGCAATCGATAAAGTTGAATTTTGTTGGAATTTTTACAGCATTGTAGTGATCTCTTTAATTGGCTGGTTGCTAACACACCGGCAAGCGATGCCGCGGCATTTCAAGGGGCTATTGACTATAATTTTTTTGTTTTTTGCGATCTTGAATCTTAGCAGCGTACTGGGTGCTTATGATCTGTCTGATGCATTGCAGGAAGATCTTTTGCTACAGTTGGAAACGATCAAAGATCATGGTTTAAACAGTACGCACCTGGTGTTTCATGAAATGGGCTATGAGCACCAGAAGTTGGCAGCTTATATTATCCACTTGACCATTGGCGCTATGATGTTGTTTATGATCTGGCATCGTCGGTTTGGCTTGAGAGTTGATGAGCATGCCAATACGCAGCAAAGTACTCACGAATAGGTAAGCACGCATGGCAAAAATGAAAACAGTCCCTACAGATAACAGTGTTACAGCATTTTTGGATAAAATTGACAATGCCAAGAAGCGCGAAGATGCCGATGCCCTGTTGGCAATGTTCAAACAAATCACAAAAATGGAGCCGGTGATGTGGGGGCCGTCGATTATCGGGTTTGGAAGTTATCACTACAAATATGAAAGTGGTCGCGAAGGGGATATGCCGCTGACAGGCTTCTCACCGCGTGCGCAGAATTTTTCTCTCTATTGCATGCCGGGTTTTGATCAGGTCCAGGATTTGTTGGATAAGCTGGGCAAGCATAAAACCGGTAAGTCATGTCTGTATATTAAAAAACTGGATGATATTGATTACAAAGTCCTGAAGCAATTAATCAAACGCGATTTTGATTTAATGGTTAAAAAATATGGGCGTTCTGAATAAGGCTGAGAATCTAGGGAGCGAGAAACTAGCCGATGAAAGCGATTGTTTACGATCAATTCCAGCAACCGCCCAGTATTACTAACGTTAAGGATCCAACACCCGCATCAACCGGTGCAGTGATCAAGGTTAAGGCCACTGGTATTTGCCTTAGTGACTGGCATGGATGGATGGGGCATGACAGTGATATTAAGCTCCCACATGTTCCTGGACATGAATTGGCAGGTGAGGTGGTTGCGGTAGGTCGTGATGTGCATAACTGGCACGGCGGTGAACGGGTCACTTTGCCTTTTGTCGGTGGCTGTGGGCACTGTCGTGAATGTGAATCTGGCAATCATCAGGTCTGTGATAATCAGTTTCAACCTGGATTTACCCATTGGGGTTCTTTTGCCGAATATGTCGCCATTGATTATGCGGATATCAATCTGGTGCGTTTGCCCGATGCTATCGATGAGGTAACAGCAGCCAGCCTGGGTTGCCGTTTCGCTACTTCATACCGGGCGATTGTTGCTCAGGCTGGTGTCACTGCTGGTCAGTGGGTGGCGGTGTATGGTTGTGGTGGTGTTGGCTTATCAGCGGTAATGATTGCTAATGCGCTGGGTGCTAAAGTGATTGCTGTGGATATCAAACCAGCAGCATTACAGCTGGCTCAATCTGTTGGTGCCGTTCATGCTGTCAACGCTGCTACGCACAATGACCCTGCCGCCGTGGTGCGCGATTTGAGCGATGGGGGAGTGGATGTTTCAGTTGATGCTCTGGGTAGTTCGGTCACTTGTTCTCAGTCGATAGCGAGTTTGAAAAAACGTGGTAAGCATATCCAAGTGGGTTTAATGACCGAGGACCAAGGGAATACCAGTATTCCGATGTCTTTACTGATTGCCAATGAATTGGAAATTATTGGCAGCCACGGTATGCAGGCATATGCATACAGTGATATGTTGATGATGATTGAACAAGGCCTATTGCAACCACAAAGATTACTTGCCGAGCAAGTGAACCTGGAACAAGCCATACCGATCCTGACCAGTATGGATCGTTTTGAGCAAGCAGGTATTCGAGTAATCAGTCAATTTTAATTTGATGCTGCTGATGAACCACTTTAATGTCCAATCATAACGAGCTGTTTGAACACATCAATCGCAGCGTGGTGTGGGTAATGCTTTTGATTATGGCCGTGGAGTTCGTGGGTGCTTTGCTGGTCCAACAATGGCTAACCGCATTTTTGATTACCATCATTATGAGCATAATCACTTTACCGTTTTTGTTTCGTAACAAGCTCCCGGTAAAAATCCCGATTGAGTTTCATGTGCTAATCATCTTATTTATTTTTGCAACTTTATTTTTGGGCGAAATTCAGAGCTTCTATCAAAAATTTTGGTGGTGGGATGCTGCCTTGCATACGATGTCCGGATTATTGCTGGGGGTTATTGGGTTACTGTTGGTTTACATATTGAATAGCAGTGATCATATCGATGTTCACTTACGGCCACGTTTTGTTGCTTTGTTCGCGTTTTTGTTTGCTGTGACTGTTGGTGTGGTATGGGAAATATTTGAATTTGCTATGGATCAATGGTTTGGTACGAATATGCAAAAACCCATGTTTGATGACCCTTCCGGTCTTACTGATACGATGTGGGACCTAATCCTTGATGGGCTTGGCGCATTGGTAACAGTGGTGTTTGGTTGGTGGTATTTGCGCCGTGAATACCAATCGTTTATTGAAAGCTGGATCTCGCAGTTTGTTAGCAAAAACCCAGGTCTATTTCGTCGCAACAATAAAAAATAACGGGTTCTCGATCATTGGCTTAATTTTGCCGCTAACTCGCAAAACCGGTCAATTTCTTTTTCGGCGGTGTAAACATTTGGTGAAACACGCAAACTGTTCAATTCGGGTGTAGCAAATGGTCTGACCACAATGCCGTGTTTTTCAAACAGCGTTTTGGCAACCTCGTCCGCATGGCCTTTTTTCAGACCTACAGCGTATAAGGATCCAGAGATATCCCAGTTTTTGGGGGAGCGCCAGATCAATCCGTCGGTGGCATCAACACGTTGCATTGCATATTGGCGTAAGGCTTGATAACGCAGTAACTTGCGTTTTGCACCCAGCCCGGACTGGAACTGCATGGCATCACTTAGCGCCATTAACTCTGGAAAATTGCGAGTGCCATAATCCTCATAGATTCGTACTGTGCCAGCCCAGCTTTGTTGCCCCCAGGTCACCCACATTGGTGACAGTTTAGGGAATAAAGCTTTATTGATATAGGCAATGCCCAGCCCTTTGGGGGCTTGCATCCACTTATGAGGGCTGGCGGCATACACATCGACCCCGCTGGCAGCAACGTCTAATGGCAGCATGCCCAGGGTTTGGGCTGCATCGACCAATACGTATTTAACACCTTTGGCTTTGGCCATTTGGGTTAATGCGGACAGGGGGTGGCGCAGGCCGACGGTATTGTCAATGTGTGGAAAAGCCAATGCGCGTGTTTTGTTGGTGATATGGCGCGCATATATCGCCACCACATCATCCGCGGACAGACCAGAGACATCGGTGACTGGAAACTCAAACCGCTTAACGGTGAACCCGCGTCGTTTGGCTTGATGCTGCCAGCATACGCTGGCACCTGGGTGATTCAGGCTGGAGAACAGGACTTCATCACCATCACCCAACGGTAAGCCTTGAGCCAATAAGTTAAAGGTTTCGGTGACATTGTGAGTGAGTGCGACCTGGTCCGGCTCACAGCTCAGTGCATCGGCCGCCTGTGAGCGGACCGCTTCACGGCCAGCATCCCAGGCACCGCCCCACATGTGTAGCCAGGGGTTGGTTTCACAAAGACGTAGATAGTTAATATGAGCCTGATGCACACTGAGTGGAATGGTACCAATAGAGCCGTGGTTAAGGTACGAGACTTCAGGTGATAGTCCGTACTCAGCGGCAAGTTCACTGAATGGCAATTGCGCAGCATATTCGGCGCGCTTATCCACGTGTGCCCTGATGTCGGAGACTCTACTTAGCAGACTGGCGGCAACTGCAGAAGTGCCAGCCAAGTGCAAAAAGTGACGACGTGACAGCGAACTGGACATATCAATGGCTCTGCATCTATTGCGCTATATAAGCGTTAACTCGGCGCTCTAAAATGGGCAGCGGCAATGAGCCCGCACCAATGACAGCATGATGAAAATCACGGATGTCATACTGTTCACCCAATTCAGCCTGTGCCTTAGCACGCAACTCAAGAATTTTGATCATGCCCATTTTATAACCC
Organism: Wenzhouxiangellaceae bacterium; assembly: GCA_965230265.1. GTDB lineage: Bacteria > Pseudomonadota > Gammaproteobacteria > Xanthomonadales > Wenzhouxiangellaceae > JAJFKX01. The sequence goes on from OZ245999.1 coordinate 1,385,236, forward strand.
AATGCCTGACCGGGATTGACAAAATAGCGTTCCACTTCGGTAATGATGTCTTGTTCAGAAATCGGCGTATTTTCCATAAAGTAATCAATGGCCTGTTGACGTGACCAACGCATGGCATGGATACCGGTATCGGTGACCAGGCGCACTGAACGCCAAATCTCATCTTGCAAACGGCCAAAATTGTGCATGGGGTCCTGATAGAAGCCCATCTCGCGTGCCAGTTTTTCAGCATATAGCGCCCAACCTTCGGCAAACGCGTTATAACCAGAAAACTTTCGGAAGGTGGGCAATCCATCCAGTTCTTGTGCCAGAGCAATCTGAAAGTGATGACCTGGTACACCTTCATGGTAAGTAATGGCTTTGAACACGTACTTTTGTACGCCTTTCATGTCAGCCAGGTTGGCGTAGTAAATACCTGGGCGCGAACCATCCTGAGAGGGGCGGTTATAAAATGCGATACTGGTTGAGTTTTCACGCCATGGTTCTACCCGACGCACTTCCAGTTCCGCTTTTGGCAACTGGTGAAAATAATCTCCTGCAACAGCGAATATTTCAGCAGTTTGCTGTCTTGCATCTTGTAGAAACTGTTCACGTCCAAGGTCGCTGTCAGGGTAGAAGTTATTGGGGTCAGTGCGTACAAAGGCGAAAAAGTCCTGAAGGCTGCCAGTAAAATTGACCTCTTGCATAATGGCTCGCATCTGTTCATGGATACGGGCCACATCCTGCAAGCCCAATTGGTGGATCTCTGCTGCGCTTAAATTCAGAGTGGTGTGCGATTGGATGCGGTTTTCATAAAATGCGGCACCATTGGGCAATGCCCATACACCCTGGTTTTTGTCTTGTAACGGTTGTTGGCGTTTAACCTCGTTGAGTAGCGCTGTATAACCACGCCTGAAAGGGCCTTTGATTGCGTTACTGGCCGCATTAATCAGTTCATTTTTCTGTTCATCGGAAATACCCAGAGCATTAACCTTTTGTTCAAAGTCAGCATACAAAGGGTGGGGTGTGCCTGAGTCATCAATGGGTGTGCCGGAAAGAATTTTGCTGATATCAGTGATCATTGCAGGAAACGAAAACGCAGGTGGTATCACACCCGAGTCAGCACGATCCTGCAGGCGAATAACCATGTCAGTCATCAATCTTTCGATGCCGTTTAATCGGGAAATATAGTCTTCAGCATCCTGCACGGTATCAATGCGGTGCGTGTTTTGCAGCAGTGTTAAAGGGCTGGCAAACTGCCCGTTAAACTGATCAACCACATAAAAGCTGCGACGAAACGCCGCGTCACTAAGGTTGCTTTCAATGCCATATTTGAACAGGTCATAGCTGAGTTTGGCCGCTTCACTCAATTGCTGATAGGGAAAGTTTTCAGTGAGATAGGCAAGATCAGCTTTACTTTCCCGCAATTCTCTGGCGGCATAAGCATCAGAAGTATCACTCCATTCACCTTGTCGGCTGGTTTTAATGCCTAGGCTGGTTTGCAGGTTAGGGCTTTGGGCAAGCTCCCGGTCAAATATGTCCTCGAAAAAAGCATTAATACGGGTATCAAGCCCATCAGGATGATCAGTAGTGACCGCTGTTTCGGTTTGCTGGGTTTCCGCTTGAGGTGCAGGGCTATCAGTTGAATTGCAGCCAGACAGGCCAACAGTGGTCAGAACGATGCTTAATAATAAAAACGTATTTTTAGTAAAACGCATACGGGTTTCCCGGGTAAGAGGTGAGATAAAGGCCGTGCAACTAATCGCAGTATTTTGCGTATCAGCGCAGATGTTCGTGGTGTTGGTCTTCATAAAGCTGAGTTTTGTCATCATTTAAATAATCCAGTACACCAGCGTGCTGATAACGATTGCACCAATAAGGTTTAGGGCAAAGCCTTCGCGAGCCATCTGGGCAACCCTGATCTTACCACTGCCATACACCACAGCATTGGGGCCAGTGGCAACTGGCAGCATGAATGCACAAGAGGCGCTTAGTACAGCCGGAATCATTAAGATTTTGGGGTCAAGTCCTGCGGTAACGCCAGCAGCAGCCAGAATAGGCATCAGCAAGGCAGTGGTGGCTGTGTTGCTGGTTACCTCGGTTAAAAAGGTCACCACCAGGCACAATGCCAAAGCCAGTAACCATGGGTGCCAGCCAATTAGGCCCTGTAATGCATTACCAATAATGGTGGTTAACCCACTTTCGGAAAAACCGTTGGCCAGAGCGATACCACCGCCAAATAAAATCAATACCCCCCAGGGGATACGTACAGCCTGATCCCAGGTCAGCAAGCGTCCATTATCACGGCCATTGGGAATCATAAACAACGCAATAACGGCTAACATCGCAACAGATGCATCATTGGCCTGCGGCAGGTTTAACCATTCACTCCAGCCGCCAAAAGGTTCCTTGCGGGTCATCCATGCCAGCGCAGTGATGGCAAACACCACAAATACCCGTTTTTCCTCGACCCGCCATTGCCCAACTTTGGGCAAATTAACCTCTATATGCGAGCCCAGGTTACGTGCCAACCACAGCATCATAACGGGTACCATCACCAGTACCACCGGCAAACCCCAACTCATCCATTCGAAAAAGCTCGGTTCGGTGCCTGTTGTTTCAGCGTATACGCTCATGAACAAAAGATTTGGCGGTGTGCCTATGGGGGTGCCCAGGCCGCCAACACTGGCGGCAAAAGCCGTGCCCAATAGCAGTGGTACTCCAATACGTTTGTCAGAACAGCTATCCAGTACGGCCAGAATGACTGGCAGCAGCATTAAGGTAGTGGCCGTATTGGATATCCACATAGATAATAGAGCAGCAGCGGCCATAAACCCCATTAACAAGCGCCGCGGACTATGTCCACCAAACAAATTGACCATTCCAAGTGCAATCCGCTTGTGGGCACCGCTGGCTTCCAAAGCCTGAGCCAGAATGAATGCAGCCATCAATAAAAGAATGAGAGAGTGCCCATAGGCTTGTGCAACCTGTTGCGGGGTCAGTATTCCTACCAGAGGGAATATCGCCAAGGGCAGCATCGAGGTTATGGCGATAGGTACCGCCTCTAAAATCCACCATACAGCGCACCAGGCAGCGATTGCCAATGACCAGGAAATAGCAGTATCAAAGCCATACAACCAGGACAGCGCCCATACAATAGTAGCCAGTAATGGTCCGGTGATGATTTTAATGCTGTCTGTTCGCATGTGTGCTGGAGTTAATCATTAAAGCCGCAGCTATCATACACTTAACCACACGCTCAAAAGCTTGATGGGTGCAGTCAGTTATAAAAGTATGGGTGATTTACCTGAGCCGGATGGCAAGTTTGATAGCCCAGTGAACAAGTGTTCTCGGTTACACTGTGGCTGAAATGAAAGCCAAACTTCAAGCAATGTTACAAGAACTGCTTAGCCTGGAAGAAGTGGCCAGGGAGTCAGCCAAAGTTGTAGAACTGGATCAAACCCGCGTGGGCCGTTTATCACGGATGGATGCCTTGCAGGCTCAGGCGATGTCAATTGAATCCAATCGTCGCCGCGCGTTGAGCATACGACGGATTCAGTCAGCCTTGCAGCGTATTGATGATGGAGAGTATGGCGAGTGTCTTGAATGTGGCGATGATATTGATCCCAGACGTCTTGATATTGATCCGGCTGCCAGTCTTTGCATTGATTGCGCCAATCAGATGGGAGAGTGACAAGCATGTCAACAGTTCATCAAGTCCTATTCCGTGATGCCAATAGCACAGATTTACCCAGCATTGTTCGCATGCTGGCAGATGACCGGCTAGGGCAGCAACGGGAAAACCCCGAGCAACCATTACAAGACAGTTATTATGCTGCGTATCAAAATATCCAGAATGATTCGAATAATGCATTGATTGTTGCTGTTGAAGAACAGCAGATCATCGCTGTGATGCAGATTACATTTATTCCGAATTTGACCTATCAGGGCAGCTGGCGGGCTATGATTGAAGGGGTTCGTGTGGCGGCTAATCAACGCTCCGAAGGTGTTGGGCGGCGACTGGTTGAGTATGCTATTGAACGTGCCCGTCAGCATGGTTGCCGGCTGGTGCAATTGACCACTGATCGACAGCGCCCGCAGGCGTTGGCTTTTTATCAGCGGCTGGGTTTTCAGGACAGCCATCATGGGATGAAATTGCATTTACACTAAAAACAGGCCACTATTGATAGAGAGGCCTGGGTAAGACATTGTTATAGCGGAGGAAAATATAATGACCGATGAATCATCAATAAAAATACCCGTATGGTTTTGGATCGTGGCAGCGCTGGCTTTGGTTTGGAATCTGATGGGTGTGATGGCCTATATCGGACAGGTCACCATGACACCGGAGGCATTGGCCGAATTACCCGAAGCTGAGCGTGCTTTGTATGAATCGACACCAGCATGGGTTAATGGTGTATTTGCATTGTCGGTCTTTGGTGGTGCATTGGGCTGTATAGGTTTGCTGTTGCGTAAAAGCTGGGCAAAGTGGTTGTTCATTATTTCGCTGCTGTCGGTTTTAGCGCAGATGTATTACGCCTTTTTCGTAAGCCGTTCATTTGAGGTATTTGGTCCTGGTGCAGTAATTATGCCGGTGATGATCATCGCAGTTGCTGTTTTTTTGGTTTGGCTTTCCCACATGGGCAAAAACAAAGGCTGGTTGCATTAAATTTCTGACTGAGACAACACCGGTCGGTTTTCTATACGGGCTAGAGCAGGCATTATTGGCTCTTGCCAAAATGGTAAAGCAAGGAGTGACAGGTATAAACTAAGAAACATTAAACCGTGACGTGGTCAGAGAGTAATTGCCACTGAAGGATTTTCTTGCATTTCTTGTGACAATTCATAACAAGTAATAAATATACTTTATGCTAACCTAAAGTATTAGATTTGTAAGACTAGATAATAATGAAAATATTAGAGCTGACTCTCATACTGGGGGTCATATTGATCGTCTGTATGGATAGTACTTCCGCACAGGGGCTGGATAAAATGCCAAGCCCCGGGGAACCGCATTTGCTATCGCGAACCTCAACGACGCTGAGGTTTACCTGGACACCGCCGATAACGGATCATCGTCATCCGATTACCGGTTACAGCATACAACGGCGCGAAGATTTGGGTAATTGGCGTGGTGTCTGCCGGGCCATAACGGCCAACGTTTGTGAAGTAACCCACCTGTCACCTTCCAGCAATCAGACATTTCGCATCCGTGCTAGCAATACCATTGGACGCGGTGAATGGAGCGAAGAAGTCACTTTTAAAACTTTGCCTCGTGCTGATTCAGCTGAGTTGTGTATCCCGGGTGGTTACAACATTTGCTTGCATCAAAATCGCTTTATGGTTGCTGTTGACTGGAGCACAAATGAAAACAATGGTCGAGGCGGTGTCAGAATCAGCACCGATACAACCGGTGAGTTTCATCTGGACCCTTTCGAGCAGGCTGAAGTCATGCATGTTGAGCTACATGATAATTGTCAGGCAACAGGTTTTTTTGCATTCAGAATTCTAACCATATTAGATAGCAAGGTTGACTGGCGTTTAAAGCTGACGGACGGTCGTACAGGTGAAGCTAAGGAATATTTTAATCGACCATCCAATATGAATAGCATATTGACGGATCTTGAAGCTTTCGCAAGTTGCGAAGCTTAAAATCAGTATAGGGAATAGGAGGCAGGCTTAATTGCGATCAGTCGCTCACGGTAACCAATCATTCACATAAAACTTTCCTGCCTTGTATCAAGCCTGTATTGTCTGGGCATATTGGGTACTGCTTAAGAGCGTGGGTATTACCCTGGGAATTCATCATTCGTATTGGAAATCAGTATACTGGCACATCGATTCACGGTACCAGCGCTGTGCTGGTGCTTCAAAACAGTTTAGGCAGGACGCAGATATGCGAATAATTGTTTTCATGGCTGTCATGTTTCTGGTGATGTCGCCGGTTCATTCAGCACAGTTTGAGTTACTGCATACCGTTGAAGTGGGTAATGCGCCCCATGGTATCCGTATTGCTGATAATCATGCATACGTTGCGGTTTCAGGCGATGATGAGATTGCAGTCGTTGATTTGCAATCGATGCAAATCAAACAGCGTTGGCCGATAGCCAAATCACCTTTGGATCTGGTGCAAACTGCCAATGGCTGGTTGGTGGCTCCGTTTCGTGATGAACGCTTGGTTGAATTGAGTAATGATAACGGGCAGTTGCTTAATGAATGGCCGATAGCCAGCGGACCCAGTTTGTTTACGCCCCAAAAAGTGGGTGACTTAACCTATATCGTTAGTGAGTTTGAGGATAGTTTTACGGTATTCGATACCGCATCCATGCAAATAGTAAAAAGTTATCCGACCGGTAAACGTCCCTATCCGGCGGATGTGACCAGAGATGGCGTGCTGGCTTTTGTGCCCAATCGTGATGCCAATACCGTTAGCGTCATTGATTTGCTTAATCAAAAAGAGATCGCCAAAACACCGGTATGTGCAAAACCTGAAGGGGGAGCTTTGACCAACGACCAGGTTTACTATCTGGTTGCCTGCAGCGGCAGCGATAAGGTGGTGTGGGTCAATACCGCCTCGTTAGAGGTTGAATTTACCACCAGCAGTTCCATTGGTCCGCGACCATTTTCCATAGCAATGAGTGAGGATGGGCTGTGGGCTTTTGTGAACAATGCAGGCAGCAATAACCTTTCAATTATTGAGGTGAAAAAACGAGCAGTTGTTGCAAGGATTGCGACAGGCGATCAGCCGATTGTGATGCGTGTAGCAGGGGATCGCTTATATGTGACCAACGAAGTAAGCGGCACGTTATCAATTATTGCTATCCCCACTCAAACAAAACCGGATCAGGAAGCAGAGCTTAATGAGGTGGTGGTGCTGGGTACGATTCATGGTGAGCATAAGGACAGCGAAAAATACAGCTTACCGCTGTTATCGAAGTTGCTGGAAGCGACTGAACCAGATTATGTGTTGACCGAAATTCCACCCAATCGTTTGCGGACAGCACAACAGGATTTTATAAAATCAAAAAGGATTCGTGAAGCACGTGTCAGCCGTTTCCCGGAATACACGGATGTATTGTTTCCACTGACAGATAGCTTGGATTTTGAAATTATCCCGGCTGCCGCCTGGAATACATCAATGAATGACTATCGCAGTCAGGCATTGGAAGACATCGAAAATGACCGTGAACGCAGACGAGACTGGGCGGCACACCAAGCAGCATTCAAGCAGATGGATCAGATGATTGGAGAGCGGGATGATGATCCATTGTTTATCCATACCGATGAATACGATGCGATCATCAAGCAGGGGTTTAGGCCTTATGACAAGTTCTTTAATGATGAGCTTGGCACGGGCGGCTGGACCACGATTAACCAGGCGCACTATCGGTTGATTGAGCAGGCATTGGATGATCACAGTGGTGAGGGTAAGCGCTTTGTCATTACCTTTGGTGCTGCACATAAATATTGGTTTTTAGAACAATTGCGTAAACGCAATGACATTCGATTACTGGATGCCACGCCATTTATTCAACAGGCACAACAAACGCTTGAAGATGAAAAACAAGATGACGGGAGTGCTGAGTCCTAGCTGTCATTATGCTGCTTGATACGACTCATGATGCTGAGCAACTGCTGGCTGCCAGCAAACTGCTGTTTGATGCGGATACCGTTCGTCAGGCTGTGGACCGCTGGGCGTTGAATATTGGTATTCAGATAACGCCCAAATTGTCAGCAAAAGGCTCGAATAGGCAATTGGTGGTTGTCTCTGTGATGCGTGGTGGATTAATACCAACTGCCTGGTTGGTCGAGCGCTTAAAGCTGCCTTTGTACCTCGAGTACGCTCATGTGACTCGCTATCGCGGTGGCACCCAGGGTGATGAGTTGGAATGGAAACAGCAACCGCTATTGGCATTAAAGGACCAATCGGTATTGATTGTTGATGACATCTTTGATCACGGCCACACCATGCAAGCATTGAAAAACTGGTGTATCACAGAAGGTGCTAAGCAAGTCTGGACTGCGGCACTGGTGCTTAAACAGCATCAACAGGGTTTAGCACGTGACTGGCTGGATTTTGCCGGTTTAGATGTGCCCGATGAGTATGTTTTTGGTTGCGGTATGGATATTTATGAGCATTGGCGACATCTGCCGGAGATCCGCGCCTATTGTCCGGCAGAAAAATCTCCGCAGGAACCTGGAAAAACACAGTGATGGAAAAGCTGGGTTTAATTGCGGGTACGGGCTTTGCCGATTGGCTGGCTACGGGTCAACAGCATGTTATCAGCACGCCTTATGGTACTCCATCCGCAGCAGTGACGGAAAGTCGGATTAATCGCTGTCGGGTGTTTTACCTTCCCCGACACGGTAACCCTCACCAATTGGCACCACATGCCGTGAATTACCGAGCGAATATACAGGCGCTGCATTCATTGGGTATTACGCAGCTTATAGCGGTTAATGTCGTGGGCAGTATTCACACTGAATGGCCCTCGGGCAGTTTGATCGTGCCTGATCAGATCATTGATTACACCTGGGGCAGGGAACATACTTTTTTCGATGTGATCGATCGTGCTGAACAGCCCGTTGAACATATCGATTTTACCCAGCCCTACGATGAATCTTTGCGTCAACTGTTGCTAAGCGCTGGTCATGCAGCAGGTTTGCAAGTGTTTGCCGGTGGATGCTATGCAGCTACCCAGGGGCCACGCTTGGAAAGCGCAGCGGAAGTGCAAAAAATCAAGCGTGACGGCGGCGATATGATTGGCATGACCGGAATGCCCGAGGCCAGCCTGGCAAGAGAAAAAAAGATGCAGTTTGCCAGCATTTGCCTGGTGAGCAATCTGGCCGCTGGAATTGCAGATACCCAATTAAGCATTGAAGCGATCATGAACAATGTTCATGCCGGTACGCAACAAGTCAAAAGCCTGCTGGATCAGCTCACCCGTTTGGATTAGGCCTGAATTGACACTGGGTATTGTGTCGTAAAGGTGAATATGCTGACGCCTCAGCGGGTTTTTTTCCTACACTGTCAGCTTGTCTAAATCGGCCTCCAGCATTAATATGGTTATTGCTTATCTTGTGTACGCTTCGTTAATTCTAAATAAAAGCAAGCCAGCACATACCAAGCAAAGCATTTTAATAATAATTACGGAGAAGAGGTATGCAATTATCTAGAGCCATAACGGGCATTCTATCGCTTTGTGCGGTAACCGCCGCCTACGCTGTTCCACCACAATTTGAATCTCTCGCGGCAGAAATCCGCGCCCAGCATGACGCAGATATGGTGCAGCGCAGCCAAGCATTTTTAGCGAGTGGTCCCAGTTTAGGAGTAGGGCCTACCTTAAATGCCCCCACCCCAACAGCAGATGAAGTCGGTGATGTTGATTCATTTCGTGATGCGATGACGTATCTAGGGGTTATGCAAACCCAAAATGTATCGCTGCAGGCCGATTGCAGCATGGTGCCACCGGATTCTGGACCCTGTGTTGAACTGCCTGCTGATCTTTCACAAACAACGAATGTTGATGAAATGGATGTGGCGGTATTCGAATTACCCAGGAAATCCACAGATTCATTGATCTGTTTTACAGTCACTATGTTCAGTAGCTGGAACTGGCAAAATACCACTGGTGCATCTGAGTTTGCTTTGATGACCGTCAACCCCACTTTTCAAATTGAAAGCGATGTGCTGAATGGTTTAATTGATCCCAATAACGGGATGCCTTTTAACGGTCAGTTATTTACCGAAGGGCCACGGGGGTTGAGCACGTTTTTTCAGTTTCGCAACCTCGAATCAGGCGATTTTGAATTCAATGCACCCAGGCTGACACGTAGCTGTAATGCTGGCTTGATCAGCAGGCGGGTACTTGCAGATGTGTATGGTTTAACCAATAACCAGATTAGGCGTTTTTTCAGACGTCCTATTACAGTCAGGTTTGGTGTCCGTGGAAATATATCCAGTGTCGATTCGGCAAACTTTTCATATGGAATCAGATTGTTTGGTGATCAGCCCGTTAATGACGACGACGATGATTGATCTGCACCAATAAGCCTGAAATAATAAGCAAGGGCCGGATAGCGTATAGCTCATCCGGCCTTTTTCTTTGGGCAACAGATTGAGCCGAGCCAATGACCAACAACGACATACTTCGCCGAATCCGCTATATTTTTGATTTCGGTGACGACAAAATGATGGCGCTTTTCGCCTTGGGTGGCATTGAAGTCAGTCGGGCAGAGGTCAGTGGCTTATTGAAAAAAGAAGATGATCCGGTTTTTATTGAATGTGATGATTTATCCCTGGCGATTTTTTTGAATGGCCTTATCACGGATAAACGCGGGCAACGCGATGGGCCACAACCACTGCCGGAAAAACGCCTATCCAATAATATGATTTTCACCAAACTGAAAATCGCCCTGAACCTTAAAGCCGATGATATTCTCGAAATGCTTAAGTTAGCCAAATTTGAGATGAGCAAACATGAATTGAGTGCGTTATTTCGTAAACAAGGGCATAAGCATTATCGGGTTTGCAAAGATCAGGCATTGCGTAATTTTTTGAAAGGGATGCAGATCAAGTATCGCAAAGGTGATATGGATTCTGACGAACAAACAAAAAACTGGAAACCAAAACACTTTAAATCGGCCGTTGATCAGCCAGAAGCGGCGGACCAAGAAGTGGATGACTCAAAAGCTGATACGAAGCAAGAAAGTATTTGGCCAACAAACTTTGAGACTTGAACCATAAGTATTCGATTAAATGGATTTGGTCATTTTTTCGAATAAAACTTATTAGTATTACTTAGACGATACTCTAGGTAACCACATGGTTGACTCGCAGTTGTACCGGTTATTGTCAGCTTTTTGATTCAAATCAATAATACCCAATAGTCTCTCTAATACCATTTTGTGTGAGCCACTATCTACGAGACTACTCAACTTTGATATGGGTAAAGAACATCCAAGTATCACGTTGTTGTCCAGGGTTGATATTCATGACTTGAGTGCATCCTCTGACTTGTTTTCGCAGGACTTCGTGTGGCATTACTTCAACCCCAAGTTCCCGGATATTCAAGGTGATTACTTCGGTATAAAAGGGTTGAAAAGTTTCTTCAAGTCTCTGGCCGGAAAAACCACTGGCACCTTCAAGGTTAGTTTTGTTTCAGCAACCCCCGTTGGTGAAGAGTTGGTTGTGGTCCATGTTCGCGACACCATGGAGTTTGAAGACAATTATATTGCCATAGATGCCGTGGTTGTTTGGCGCGTTGTCAATGGTCTAGTTACTGAGGGGTGGGACATACCATCTGCTTTTACTACGTTAGCGGCATGACGCGTAGCAATATCAGACAAACAGGGACAGAAGGTGAACACATATACGGTTCTGCAAAGACGGTCGATATGTTTCTGCACACGGATCGATAGCGAGGGTTAAAACAATGAGCAAAACCAAACATAATCAGTCACAAAACGAGTGGGGTGTTATTGTCATTGGATCAGGTATGGGGGGTATGGCAGCGGCAGCGGCTTTGTCGAAAACAGGACACAAGGTTCTTCTTCTGGAGCAATATCATACGCCCGGCGGGCTGACACACAGTTTCACTCACGATGGTTTTACCTGGGATGTAGGGATTCACTATTTGGGTGGGCTTGCCCCAGGCGACCCAGAAAAAGATCTGCTTGACTGGCTGTGTGCAGAGCCCATTGAGTTTGCATCGATGGGGGCAGTCTACGACACATTGCATGTTGGCGATTCTAAACCCTTGCGGCTTTCACGTCCCTATGAGGCGCAGGAGTTGGACTTCAAGGCACGTTTTCCGGAGGAAGCCGAAGCAATAGAAGGTTGGATGAATGCAATGCGTGAGGGGCGAGAGGCGCTGCTGACAGCGATGTTAATACGGTCTTTGCCTGCGCCGTTCGATGCCGGTTTGAAGTGGTGGAAGCGCAACAAACTTGATAAATGGTGTGGCCGAACAACCAACGAAGTGGCGTATAGCCTCACAGATAATGAAAACCTCATTCGTGCGCTCACTTCGCAATGGGGAGATTTTGGAGGTCGTCCCAGTACAGCAAGCTTCGCTTTACACGCTATGACAGTCGGTTCTTATCTGGAAAGCGGGGCATGGTATCCGGTTGGTGGTGGAGCTGCTTTTGCACAGCATATGTTGCCAACGATATCAGCGGGTGGTGGCGAGACACGCACCGGCGTGAAGGTGACATCATTGTTGATGGAAGGTGGGCGTGTCACAGGAGTTACCACAGCAGACGGAGAAACGATACGCTCTGGCACGGTGATCTCGAACATTGGCGCTCGAGAAACAGTGGAGTGCCTGCTGCCTAATGATTGCGGTCATCAGGACTGGATAGAAGATGTCCGCGCGCTCAATCCTAATGTCGCTCATTTTAGTCTGTTTCTTGGTTTTGAAGGCGATATCGAATCTGCGGGCGCCACCAGATCAAATCATTGGATCTATCCTTCTGGCACTGTAGATGCTTTATGGGAAGAAGCACCGAATGGAGCGCCGCCCGGTTTTTTTGTTTCCTTTGCGTCATTGAAAGACCCAGCGTATGACCCGGGTTCTAAACAGAAACATGCAGGAGAAGTGCTTGCCCTGACGGACTGGTCCACAGTCGAACACTGGGCGATAGAACGATCGGGTATAAGAGGTGCTGACTACCAGGATTTCAAGCAATCTGTTGAGGATAGGATGTTCGAACAGTTTGAAAATTATTTTCCGGAGCTTGCAAAACTCGTTGTTCATCGTGAGCTGGCAACACCGCTTACCACGGTTAGTGTTACGAGGCACTATCAAGGAGCATTCTATGGCCTTGATGTTTCGCCGAAACGTGTACTTTCAGAAGCATTACGTCCTAAGACGCCTATTAAAGGGCTCTTCCTTTCGGGGCAGGATGTATGCTCCCCTGGGGTTGCAGGTGCGCTGTGGGGCGGAGTTTTAACTGCGGCCAATGTTGACCCCAAGGTGTTTGCGCATTTGCCAAAGTAGAATGATGATCAACACTGAATCAAAATGTACAGAAGCATCCAAATCGAAGATAAAATCTGTCCATGTTTTCAGTACCGGCTCAGGCGCACAGCATAAAGAGCATCGCTATGGTAGCTGGATGCCGCGCTTGCTTTGGGTGCTGACATCTCGTAGTTGGGTGGATTTACCCATTAATGTATTCCTGATTGAGCACGAAGATGGGTTTGTCCTCTTTGATACCGGCCTGGATCCGGCACTAAAAACTGACCCCAATTATATTTCGCAGGCGATTGGTCGTTTTTTGGTGGACAGGATATTTCGCTTTGAGATTATGCCGGACGACAAACTTGGCAAGCAGCTTGAGCGCATCGGCGTTGCGCCGGCGCTGGTCACAAAAGCGATCCTCTCCCACCTGCATTTTGATCATGTCGGTGGTATTGCCGATATCCCGCAGGCGGAATTATTGGTGAGCGAGCGTGAGTGGGAACAACTATCCGACCCGCATCCTGAGCATGAATGGATTTTACGTGAGCATATAGAGATATCGGGCGCAAAATGGCGGCCGATTAAATTTCAATCGATGAATGACCCGTTAATTGTTCCATTTGGTGTGGGCTATGACGTAATGGGTGACGGGGCCATGGTTTTATTGCCCACGCCTGGTCATACACCCGGATCAATGTCATTGCTGCTTCGATCTGTTGGAATGCCGCCAATTCTCCTGAGCGGGGATCTGGCTTATGAAGAACAATCAATCATGGAAGATCGTGTGCCGGGAACGGGTGACGTCAAAATGCTGCGCGCATCTTACGCCAAAATACGCGAACTGAAAGCAATACTGCCTGATCTTGTTATTGTCCCGTCACACGATGAAAAAGCGGCTCATGCATTGCGAACCATCATGCGAAATAAAAGTTCTGCAGTGGCGTGATCCATGCAGGCGTGCTGAGGGTGATTGCGCACGGTCGGTAGTAAGGAATGGGCAGTCGTAGCGCTCACAAACCGTTTGCGCGACTTAGGCTCGATTAGATTGTATAGATGCACTAAGTGGCACGATTTTTGTATTGACTAAAATTTCAGATTAACACTTTTAACAACATCCAAATTTCGCAAAGCAGCGACCATCTCCGCGCTCGGCTTAACTCTCCAGTCTGCTCCGAAATGCAGGCGTGAACTGACGTCATTGCGCATCACGTCAGCGATAACCTCTGCTTTGCCATTGAGGTACGGTAATAAAGTGGCTTTGAGTTGCCTGCCAAAGTCATTAGGCGGATTGCAGACATTGATGTGTAAGGCTTTAACGAAGTTATTACGGGCCTGGTTTAGGTCCATGACATTTTTAGCGACCATGCGATAGCCGCCACTAAAATTATCAACGCCTACATCGCCGCTGACCACAATAATCTGATCACGCACCAAATGGTCGGCCACGCGATTAAATACTTCTTCAAATACGGCCACTTCCATTCGGCCGGTACCATCATCGATAGCGATAAATGCGCCACGCCCCGGGCGTCTGCGTACCGCCATAATCAGAGCGCAAATGGTGGCGTCTTTTAGGTTTTGTTTTTGATCATTGGGAACGCGATCATCCAGTTTTTGTAATGGACAGGTAATAAACTGACTGATTTCTTGACGGTGTTCATCCAGTGGGTGACCGGTCAGATACAAACCCAGTGTTTCACGCTCTGCACCCAGCCTTTGGGCTTCGGTCCAGCGTTGCTGCTGTGCACTGGCATCGGCTGATGGTGGAGGCTCATGTTTGGGTGTTTCGGATAATCCGCCAAACAAACCAGCTTGGCCGCTTTCGCGGTCTTTTTGCACCTGTTCCGCTGCATGGACTGCCGGTCCGAGCTCTGCCATCAGTTGTGCTTGATTATCACTAATCGGCGTCATGGCCCCGGCTTTGATCAACGCCTCCATGGTGCGGCGATTGACTTTGCGTAAATCCAATTGGCAACAGAACTGTGCCAGAGTGGGTTGTTTTTTATGATCTTTTCGGCTTTCGATAATTGCATCAATGGCGCTGTGACCCACACCTTTAATGGCACCCAGGCCGAATCGAATGGCGCCGTTTTCGACGACAAATTTGTAGCTGGAACACAGGACATCGGGTGGCAGTATTTCTAGCCCGAGCTGTCGGCAATCATCAATAAGATTGGCAATCTTGTCGCTGTCATCCAAATCAGCGGACAGCACAGCGGCCATAAACTCAGCCGGGTAGTGGGCTTTTAAATAGGCAGTTTGATAGGCAAGCAGCGCATATGCAGCAGAATGGGATTTGTTGAAACCATAACCGGCAAAGGTTTCCATTAA
The DNA here is from genome assembly GCA_965230265.1 of Wenzhouxiangellaceae bacterium. Classification (GTDB taxonomy): domain Bacteria; phylum Pseudomonadota; class Gammaproteobacteria; order Xanthomonadales; family Wenzhouxiangellaceae; genus JAJFKX01. The sequence continues at coordinate 1,400,511 of OZ245999.1, forward strand.
GTCGAAAATCCGGTTGGCCAGTGCTTCATCAACGTCGTTTTTGCCAGAGCCTTCGACAAAAATCACACGTTGTTTGGCCATTTCAGCCGGTTTCTTCTTGCCCATTGCGCGCCGCAATAAATCGGCAGCACCCAGGCTGTAGCCGGCCAGCACCTGGGCAATCTGCATCACTTGTTCTTGATACAAAATAACGCCGTAAGTGGGTTTAAGAATCGGTTCCAAAGCAGGGTGAGGGTAAACCACCCGTGAGCGGCCATGTTTGCGATCTATATAATCGCCCACCATCCCTGATTCCAATGGGCCAGGGCGAAACAGTGCAACCAGCGCAACAATATCGGCAAAGCTGTCTGGCTGCAGTTTGCGGATCAGGTCTTTCATGCCGCGAGATTCCAGCTGGAATACAGCGGTGGTTTGACAGGCACACAGCAGTCTAAAGCTGGCCGGATCATCCAAAGGTATTTTATCCAGGTCCAGTGCGGCCTCACCTTCGTTGGCCCGACGAGCATTGATGTTTTGCATCGCCCAATGAATCAGAGTCAACGTACGCAGGCCTAAAAAGTCGAACTTGACCAGGCCGATAGCCTCGACGTCGTCTTTGTCGAGCTGACTGACGGCGCTGGCGTCCGGTTCGTTATACAGCGCAGTAAAGTCGGTCAAGTGACTGGGTGCGATCACCACACCGCCGGCATGTTTGCCGGCGTTGCGGGTTAAGCCTTCTAACTCCAGCGCCTGATCCAGAATCCCGCGAACTTCGTCTTCTTCCTCATAGCGTTGACGTAACTGGGGTTCTTCTTTTAATGCCTTGGTCAGGGTCATATCCAGCGCAGGCGGTATCAGCTTGGCGATGCTGTCCACAAAGCCATAACCATGCCCCAGGACACGGCCGGTATCGCGCACCACTGCCTTGGCATTCATTTTGCCGAAGGTGATGATCTGGCTAACCTGGTCATGTCCGTAGGTATCAGCAACGTACTCAATCACCTTGTCACGCTGCTCCATGCAAAAATCGATATCAAAATCGGGCATGGAGACGCGTTCGGGGTTTAAAAAACGTTCAAACAGCAGCTCGTATTCCAGAGGGTCCAGATCGGTGATGTTCAACACCCAGGCAATCACTGAGCCGGCACCCGAGCCACGTCCAGGCCCCACGGGAATGTCATTGCGCTTGGCCCAGCGCACAAAGTCAGCAACCACCAGAAAATACCCTGGAAAGCCCATCTGGTTGATGACTTTCAGCTCGTGGACCAGTCGGTCTTCATAATCCTGTCGGGTATAACCGTCGGCCACACCATGTTTTTCCAGGCGGTTATCCAGCCCTTCCCGCGATGCCTGTTCCAGGTAGGCTTCAGAACCGATATCTGCAGCGGCGGGGTAGGCGGGCAAGACATAATTGCCAAACTCGATTTCCAGGTTGCAGCGTTGTGCGATGGCGACAGTATTGTCCAATACCTGAGGCAGGTCGGCGAAGACTTCGGCCATTTCCTCGGATGAGCGCAGATATTGCTGTGGGGTATAGTTTTTGGGACGGCGGTTATCGTCCAACAACCGGCCCTGATGAATACAGGTTCGAGCTTCATGCGCCTGAAACTGTTCGGTCCTTAAGAAACGCACCTCATTGGTAGCGACCACCGGGCAGCTAGCATCTGCTGCCAGGCTTAGCATACGGTTGGCATATTCATTCTCACGCGGTAAGCCAATGCGACTCATTTGCAGAACAAAGCGATCATCAAAGTGTTGCTGGTAATCATCCAGCAGACGGCGTGCCTGTTCAGGTTGAACAGAAAGCAGTTTTTGACCAATGTCACCCTGCATTCCGCCACTTAAGGCAATCAGCCCCTGATGGTATTCAAACAACTGCTCTTTGGTGACGTACACCCGTTCACGAGACGTGCTTTGACGGTAGCTTAAGCTGAGGATGCGGCAAAGATTGAGGTAACCTTGGTGGTTCTGGCACAACAATCCCAATTTATAGCCGCCAGATTGTTGCTCAGTGTCATCAAATATTCGAATCTCAGCCCCTAAAATGGGTTTAATGCCATGTTTTAGCGCGGCGCGATAGAACTTGACCATCGCAAATACGTTGCAATGATCAGTCATCGCTACCGCCGGCATGCCCAGCTCCACCAGGCGCGGCATCAGCCTGGGAATGCGGATCAGGCTGTCATGCAGCGAATATTCACTGTGCAGGCCAAGATGGATAAAATGGTTTTCAGGTCGGTCGGTCACGGTGGAGATTCTAGCAGCAAAGCGGGCATGGATTAACCACCGGTTTTTCAGAATGAGGACAAGTCCAGGTTCGACGGTATAAGTCCCTGTAACTGAACCTGTTCAGATACCAGCATACCCGTTATTAGTACTAACGATCGGGTTGCTAGGTTTCTAATCCGAGCTGATCGATATTCACTGTTGCCGCAAAATACGCCGCCAGCGAAATACGGTACTGCTCCTGTGAAAGAATATTGCGGATGATGGCATCGGCAGTATTTTCTTCACGAATGTTAAGCAGAAAAAAATCACTGGCGCCATTATCAAAACGCTTATTCTCGGCTGCTTGCATGATTTGGGCCTGCTCAACCTCTTGTTCGGTAATTTCAACCAACCTTCGTGCTGCCTGAACATCATTGGCAAGGTTCATGATCTCTATTTCCAATTGCTCATTGATGATCTGTTGCCGATAACCCAATTCGTCTATTTTGGCTCTGGCCTTGGCAACTGTAGAGCGGGCCTGGGTTCGTTCCAGTGGCAGCGTAAAGGTCAGGCCGAGAATGACGTCGGTGCCTTCACGTGTAATGCTGCCGGTTCCAAAATCCCTGGATACTTCAATATTGAAGTCAAGTTGCGGTTGCATCAGGTTTTGTCCTTGGCGCAAGTCTGCCTGTGCCAGTTCGATCTGATTTTCGACGATCAGTGTTTCAGGCCTTAGCTGTTCTGCACGCAATAAATCACCTTCCAAGTTGGTTAACGCTGGCACACTTTGTTCTGGGAAAAAATCAGGTAACTGTTGCAGCACAGGGGTGATCGATTGGCCCTGATTATCTCGATAATAAAAGGAAAGCTTTTGTGAGTTATGGTTAAAAGCCCGCATGGCTTCATTGACCAGTGTTTCCCGTTTGAGGATATTCTGACGATTTTCATTAAGGAAAATCTCTGCCAGGTCACCTTGTGAGACTCGGCGTTGAAAAGCTATCTGACGGTCATTGGCCAGGTTCAGCAGGTTTTGGTAAGCCCCTAATACCAATCCAGAAGCCAGCCATTGCTGGTATTGAGTCATCGCTTGATATTGAACCTTCACACGGCTTAATTGCAGCTCATAAGTGGCACGATCGCGTGATAACCGAGTGCTGATCAGGTTATACCGTGTTTGATCAAAGTCGCGGTTTTGTAACAATGACAAAGCCACTCCGGCCTTTAACTCGCCCTGGCTGTTAGTGAATAGAATGTCTTCATAAATAGGAAAATCACCACTGGATATGCGATAGCCAGCATACAGGCGGGTGTTCAACCCAGGTAAGCGTTGTTGAATTTGAGTGTCAGTGATGGTGCCATCCCAAAAGCCGCTGACCCGGGCACGTGATTGATTCACCAGCGTTAGATCGAATGTTCCATAAGCACCACGTTCTTCAGCCAGTGCCACTTGTTGTGCTGCAATGCGTTCCAGCAGCAGTGGTGTGTGTTGGCGGGCGCTGTTAAGAACGGTAGATAGCTCTAATGGCTGAGCTGTTACTGAGTTCGCGTAACTTATTAATAGGGCGAACACGCCGATCAAATTAAATGGCTTATTCATTGTTCAATAACTGTGCAGGTTGACCAGTAAAGTTTGGGGGGAAGTTATTCATCCGTCTCCATAGTTCGTAGCCCAGTGTGACCGTATCCAGAAGAATCCAGCCACGGGCCTTGGCGCCAAAGCGAACGAAACCTTGCTCCGGCCAGGGTTGTTCACTTGGTGCTTCGGTGACCAGAACGCGGAAGCGTCCATCTAGCTGTGCCGATTGATCGACCACTGCCACCACGCCTGGAAAGGTTCCGATGGCTATGGACGGCCAGCCGCTAAACTGAACAGCAGGCCAGCCTTCAAATTGGATACGTACTTTTCTGCCAGGTGTGACCAGTGGAATATCGCGACCATCGATATACAACTCGATTGAGCGTTTGGCATTGGCGGGAATAAAGGTTGCCAGGGTTTGTCCTTCCTTGACTGCTGTGGCGGTATCGCCAGAAATCAGTTGCAGGATAGTGCCATCACGCGGTGCCACCACTTCTTGTATGGATTGCCGGGAAAGGTTGACATCGGCTTGGTTTAAGTCAGATGTTGCCTGGGCCTGCTGAACCCGCATTTCTTCTAGCCGAATCCGGGCATTCTCGTATTGCAATCGGGCGACCAGACCCTCTTCGTACAGCGCTTCTTGTCGGTTATAGTCCAGTTCTGCCGTCTGTGTGGCTATTCGAGCAGCATCCAGTTTGCGTGCCTGGGTGGCTCGTTCAGCCTCCAGTCGTTCAATCAGCAAGGGGTCGTTATCAATGATTTTAACGATCAAATCACCGGCTTTAACCTGTGCACCATCACGCACGTACCACTGTTCAATTCGGCCGGAAACCAGCGCATGGATCTCCTGTACCCGATCGCGAGGGTCTAGCGAGGTAATTTGACCATTTCCAGAAGTGGTTTGTACCCAGGGGGTAACAGCCAGCAATGCGGTGGTTAGTACAAGCCCCAGCAAAATCAGCCATGCCATAACGCGAACTGGCCGGGGGATACGAATCGCATGCAAGGTTGGAAAAGCTGCGTGGTAACGCTCTGACTGACTATCAATCATGAGGATGTTGCTCGTTAACTATTGATGGGGCCTGTGCCGTAATGGTTGAACGGTTGTGCGTGATTTCAAGCCGATGAGTCCAGATAGATAAACCCACATGTCGGGTAAATGCGATGAGCGACATATTGGGTCGTATGCGCATGCATAGTTGGATTAAGCTTTGATAGGTTGTGCTATCCAGTGAATCAAACATATCGGAGACAACCAATACTCGGGGGTTTGATAGCACAGCCGCTGCCAGTCTTAGATACATGGTCTGGTTTCGAGAAAGCACGGTTGCTGTTTTTGTCAGGATGGTTTCCCAGCCATGCGGTAGATGATCAATAATCTGATCCAACCCAAAAACAGCCAACACCTCCCTTTGTTCTGCCCGGTGACTGGAAGGGTTGGCCAGCGTTAGGTAATCATTGATACTGCACTCTACAATGCTGAGCCTGTCCAGTACGGTGATGGCCTGCCTTAACTCCATTTTTTGTAACTGTGTTATGTCTTGATCGCCCAGCAGGATTTGTCCTTGGTCAGGCTGTTGATAGCGCTTTAATAGATTCGTGAAAGTTTTTTGTATCTTATGTGTCTCCGCGTTTGCCAATACATAACTGGCATTCGGTATTTCCAGGTCCATATGCAAAGCGTCGTTATTTCGTGTGGCGCTGCTCACATTGCAAAAACGCACTGCCAGTTGTTTGCTGTCAATGGTTTGTGAACCTTTTGCTTCTTCTAATGGCAGGCGTAAAAACAGGCTGAGCTCTTCTATCGCAGCGCATAAGTCATAAAAATTATCGAGATAAATATTGGCTTGAGAAAGACCAAAAAAAATAGCGGTCATGATCAGTTCTGCCGCAACCAGTTGGCCGAGTGTCAGCTCACCAATGATAACCAGCCACCCACCCAGCCCCAGCAGAGATGCGCTGGCCAGAGCATACAAGGCCAGCAATACAAGTGTCTGAGAAAAAGTCTTTCTGAAATGCTTGCCGTGTGCCTGGACGTAGTCAGCTGTCAGTGTCTCTGTTTTTTCCAGTGCGTAACCTTCATGCCTGCGGGAGCGGAAAAAGCCATTGTTTTCAGCCAGCTGTTGAAGCCACTCTGCCGTTTGATATTTGGCATGAGACAGTGCGATGCCCGTGTTGATGGCTCTTGGTCCCCATATGCGCCAGGTCAAGTACAGCAATAGCACAATGCCGATATTGAATATTAGAAAAACCGGGTGATACAGCGAGACCACAGTAAAACCGACCAGGGCCTGCAACAACAGCGAGCATCCACCGATCAATAATATCGGCATGGTTTTCTGCACAGTCATGATGTCGAAATATCGATTAAAAATGGCATGCCGATTGTGTTCTTCAAAGTGCTGATGCTGAGAGTGGATCGCTCGCAACACAATATCGCTGGTCAAACGCGCATAAATCCGGCGTCTGAAGATTTCCATGGTGTAGGTGCGCAGAGCTGTCAGCAGCCCTGAAACCGTGAGCAAAATAAGCAGAAGAACTGCCAGAACAACGACCGATTGAACCAACGCAGTGTTGGCCACTGTACTGATTAGCGTTTGTACTGAAATGGGTACAGCCAATGTTAATAAACTGATGGCTACAGTGTAGATAATGGTCAACCGATAGAACGCACTGTCTGGTGTTAGCAGTGCATTAAAGTAACCAGCCAGCTCACCGGGCTTTAGCGTATGCATTGAATATATAAACCCATATCAAAAATTCTGCTGTATTTTTGCAGGCATTCGGATCGAATTTCAATAGCAAAATGCAGGTTTAAATATATAAATTGATAGCTAAAATCTATCAAATGATGAACGCTGATACGGGCCAAAATCAAGGCATAATGTTGTTTCATCAAGAATATATAAAGCAGGCCGGCCGTTGAGATTAAAACCACTGAAAGGTGCGGTCTTAGCCGTACCAAACCCAAGTAGAGCAAGTATGATCCATTTTTCGGTGACAGGCTTTGGCTGTCTTAGTGGTGATATAGCATTGAATGCAATACCATGCGACTGATAGGGTCAGGTTGGAATGCCACGTTGACTCCTGATTAACCATCATTGGCTCAAAAAGAATATGACTTTAAAACACAACTTTGAATTAATGGCGCAATATAACCAGTGGATGAATAATAAAATTTATCGTTCACTAACAAAGCTGGATAGTGCGGCATTACATCGTCAGCGTGGGGCGTATTTTGGTTCCATATCCGGAACACTGAACCATACCTTGGTTGGGGATTACTTGTGGCTAAAACGGTTCCTCAATCATCCGAGCAATTTCAAATCGTTGCACTCTATTAAAAACCTGCATGAAGTTGATGATCTGGCAAAGACTCTGCACGCTGAAATCGCTGCTTTGTATCAAGCGCGTCAGCAAACCGATGCAATGATTGTTAATTTAATTAATGAGACCACAGAGCAAGATTACACACGTACATTGCATTACCATGATATGGCTGGAACGCCAATAGCCAAGTCGTTTGCTTATTTACTCCAGCATTTTTTCAATCACCAAACCCATCATCGCGGGCAGATCAGTACTTTGCTCAATCAAATCGGTATTGATATAGGAGTGACGGATTTGCTGGCAATTATTCCGGATGTCGAGACAGTATGATCGATGATTTGAGGTAATCGTCACTATCACAGTTTATCCACTACACAAAGCCTTGTATGCTACCCGTGTTTCTGTTAGATTTTCGCGGCTTGGCGGGGCGATTAGCTCAGTTGGTTAGAGCGCTGTCTTGACATGGCAGAGGTCACTGGTTCAAATCCAGTATCGCCCACCACTTCGTTTACCGATCATCAGGTCCAAAGCGTGCCTGATGTAGGCCAGATACGAGTCTCGCGTAGAGCCATTCGACAAGAATTAATCCGCAAGGAATGACACATGCCAGTAATTACGCTGCCCGATGGCAGCACCCGACAATTCGACCAACCTGTCAGTGTTCTTGATGTGGCCGCTGACATCGGTCCAGGCTTGGCAAAGGCAACGCTGGCCGGTGAGGTTGACGGTGAGCTGCTAGATGCCGTTGATGTTATCGATGGTGACGCCAGTCTAAGAATTATCACCAGTAAAGATGAGGAAGGCCTGGAAATCATCCGGCATTCGACCGCGCATTTGCTTGGTCAGGCTGTCAAGCAGTTGTTTCCTGATGCAAAAATGGTCATTGGCCCGGTGATCGACGATGGTTTTTATTACGATATCCAGCGTGATCAGCCTTTTGGTCAGGATGATTTGCCTAAAATCGAACAGCGGATGAAAGCGCTGGCCAAATCAGACATCACTGTGGTCAAAACCATGACAGCACGAGAGGATGCCATTAAAGCCTTTGCGGAGCGAGGCGAAGAATACAAGCTGCGGCTGATTGAAGACATGGCGGATGTCACTGCGATGGGGCTTTATCAGCATGATGACTATATTGATATGTGTCGTGGCCCACATGTCCCTCACCATCGCCACCTCGGTGCCTTCAAGCTGACAGGCCTGTCAGGTTCATACTGGCGTGGCGACAGCAATAACGAACAACTGCAGCGTATTTATGGCACAGCCTGGCGCAATGAAAAGGAACTCAAAGCCTATTTGCAGCGCCTGGAGGAAGCTGAAAAACGCGATCATCGCAAACTGGGACAGCGTCTGGATCTGTTTCATTTTGAAGAAACCGCTCCTGGTCAGCCATTCTGGCATGACAAAGGTTGGACGCTATATTCACTGCTGATGGATTACATGCGCAAAAAAGTGCGTGATCATGGCTATATAGAAGTTCACACTCCGCAGGTACTTAGTCTGGATTTTTGGAAATACACGGGTCATTGGGAAAAATATCGCGAGAACATGTTTGTGGTGGATGAATCTGCAGATACCGCTTTTGCGCTTAAGCCGATGAACTGCCCGGGTAATGTGCAGGTGTATAAACAGGGGGTAAAAAGTTACCGTGATTTGCCGATCCGAATGGCAGAATTCGGTAAAGTGTTTCGCCATGAAGCCTCTGGTGCGCGCCATGGCTTAATGCGGGTGCAGGGGTTTACCCAGGACGACGCACACATTTTTTGTACCGATGTGCAACTGGAAGATGAAGTTGTGGCAATGTGCGCTTTGATTAAGGAAGTCTATGATGAACTGGGCTTTACCGAAGTCAAAGTTCAGCTTTCGACCCGGCCAGAGCAGCGTATCGGCTCAGACGAAGATTGGGACCGTGCCGAGCGGGCGCTCGAAAATGTTTGCCGCAAACTGGATCTGGATTGGTCTTTAAATGCCGGTGATGGTGCGTTTTATGCGCCCAAGCTGGATTTTCACTTAAGTGATGCCATTGGCCGTGTATGGCAATGCGGCACTATTCAAGTGGATATGAATTTGCCACACCGGCTGGATATCAACTATACCGGTGAAGATGGCGAAAAACACCGCCCACATATGGTACACCGCGCCATTATGGGTTCAATCGAACGCTTCTTGGGTGTGCTGATTGAACACTACGCGGGTGAATTCCCGTTGTGGTTGGCTCCTGTTCAGGCGGTATTGTTGAATATCACCGATGATCAGGCCGAATATGCCTCGGCTGTAGCGGCTGATTTGAAACAACAGGGTTTTCGTGTGATTACCGATTTGCGTAACGAGAAAATCGGCTTTAAAATCCGCGAACACACGTTGCAGAAAATCCCTTATCTATTGGTGGTTGGAGACCGCGAAATGGAAGCCGGGAAAGTAGCCGTAAGGCTGCGCAACGGCAAAGACCTGGGCAGCATTCCAGCCGCCGAAGTTGGGACCGTGATGCAACAAACATCGCAGTCAGGCTGAATGCCCGATATAATGACAAGCCGACTATTAATTAAGTAACACTTACGGAGTAACACACATCGCGACCAGTAAAGATACCCGGCGGAATGACGAAATAGATGCGCCGGAAGTTCGAGTGATTGACTCGAAAGGTGAACAGGCAGGCATTCACAAAATTGCGGATGCGCTGGAGATGGCAAAAGATGCCGACCTGGATTTGGTCGAATTGGTACCCAATGCCGAGCCACCTGTTTGCCGAATTATGGACTATGGCAAATACCGTTTCGAACAGGCCAAAAAAAATCAGGCGTCCAAGAAAAAGCAGAAGCAGGTACAGGTTAAAGAACTTAAGTTTCGACCTGGCACTGATATTCATGACTACCAGGTCAAGATGCGACGCCTGGTGAGCTTTATCGAAGATGGCAACAAAGTAAAGGTGACTTTGCGCTTTCGTGGACGGGAAATGGCCCACCAAGAACTGGGAATGGAATTGCTTGATCGTATCGAAGCCGATCTTGGAGACCTTGTTGTGATAGAGCAGCGTCCCAAAATGGAAGGTCGACAAGTCAGCATGATGCTCAGTGGCAAAAAGTAGTCTGAATTTTTAATCATTATTCAGCCATTTCGCCATTGGGTGAATAGGGTTGTTAAATAAGCAGCCAGTCGCGTATAATCGCGGCACACAAGCGCTGGTAAGCACCGAAAGTATCGACCGGAAAGGTTTCCGGAGCGATCGCTTGCTGGAGTATTAAAAATATAGACAGGAGGCAGCTATGCCCAAGATGAAAACCCATCGTGGTGCCGCGAAGCGGTTCCGCAAGACAGCCAGTGGCAAATTCAAACGTGGCCACGCGTTTACCAGCCATATTCTGACCAAAAAAGACACCAAGCAAAAACGACGCTTGCGGGCTACCGGCCACATTGCCGACTGCGATACCCGTGTGGTTCGTCGCATGCTGCCGTACGTGTAAAGGAGGATTAGAAAATGGCAAGAGTAAAACGTGGTGTACAGGCCAAGCGCCGCCACAATGCAGTGCTGTCCCGTGCTAAAGGCTATTACAACGCCCGTCGTAAAAATTTCCGGACTGCTACACAGGCAGTCACCAAAGCCGGTCAATATGCGTACCGCGATCGCCGTCAGCGCAAGCGTGATTTCCGTTCATTATGGATTGTGCGGATTAATGCTGCTGCCCGTGAACATGGGCTGTCTTACAGCCGCATGATGCATGGTCTAAAACTGGCGGAAATTGAAATTGACCGCAAAATGCTGGCTAACCTGGCAATTACTGACAAAGCAGCGTTTGGTCAGTTGGCCGAACAGGCATCTGCAAAACTGGCATAATCGGCCTTAGTGTCGTCAGTCAGTTTCTGCTACTAAAGCTCGTATACCGGGCTTTCCCCTGGTTTAATGTGATGACTATCCACTGGATGGTCATTGGCTATTAAGCGGTCAGTAAGGCACGATTTAGCACAGCAGTTGGACAGCACAACCATGGAAACGCATACAACCGATAATTTACTGGATCAGGCACAAGCTGAAATAGCCGCTGCCAATGATTTGGATGCCATTGAAGCCTGTCGGCTGCACTGGTTGGGACGCAAAGGGCTGGTCACTCAGCAGCTCAAACAGTTGGGTCAAATGGATGCTGATGCGCGTCGCATTGCCGGTCAGCAGATTAACCAGGTTAAAGTCAAAATTGTTGAGCTATTAGAAGCCCGCCGTGAGACTTTACAAAGTGCAGCCTTAGAGCAGCAGCTCAAACAAGAACGGCTGGATGTGACTTTACCAGGCAGACAACGGTTTATCGGTGGTTTGCACCCGGTAACCCGTACCATGAATCGCATGGTGGAAATTTTTGAGTCTTTGGGCTTTCAGGTTGCGACCGGACCAGAGATTGAAGATGATGAACATAATTTTGAAGCACTGAACTTCCCGGCACATCATCCTGCACGGGCAATGCATGATACTTTTTATTTCCCTGATGGCCGTTTACTCAGAACGCATACCTCACCGGTACAGGTTCGCGCTTTGCGGGGGCAGGACTTGCCGGTTCGCGTGATAGCACCAGGCAGGGTATACCGCAGCGATTCGGATCAAACGCATACCCCCATGTTTAATCAGCTGGAAGGTTTGCTGGTGGCAGAGCAGGTTACGTTTGCTGACCTTAAAGGCATATTGCAGCAATTCGTCAATACTTTTTTTGAACAGTCACTGGAGATGCGTTTACGTCCTTCGTATTTTCCATTTACCGAACCTTCAGCAGAGGTGGACATTGCCTGGCACCGCACCGATGCCGATGGTAATACCAGTACCAGCTGGCTGGAGGTTTTGGGTTGCGGCATGGTGCATCCCAACGTGTTGGAAAACTGTGGTATAGATAGTGAGCGTTATACCGGCTATGCCTTTGGCATGGGGATCGAACGCTTTGCCATGTTGCGTTACGGGGTCACCGATTTGCGCCAATTTTTTGAGAATGAGTTGTCATTCCTGGAGCAGTTCGCATGAAATTTAACGTGAACTGGCTGGCTGAGATTGTTGGCCAAAGCTTACAGCCTGAAACATTAGCGGACACGTTAACTTCTGCGGGTTTGGAAGTCGATGGCGTGACACCTGCCGCAGATGAGTTCACCGGTGTCGTGGTCGCTAGAATTACGCAGTGTGAACAACACCCGGATGCTGACAAATTGCGCCTGTGCCAGGTCGATTATGGACAGGCAGAAGCAGTACAAATTGTTTGTGGTGCACCCAACGCCCGAACCGGTTTGGTTGCTCCACTGGCCACTGTGGGAGCAGTGTTGCCGGGTGGTTTTAAAATAAAACCCGCCAAGCTGCGTGGTATTGAATCGCAGGGGATGCTTTGTTCGGGCAAAGAGCTGGGTCTGGATGATGATGCCTCTGGCTTAATGGAGCTGCCAGAAGACGCACCGATCGGTGAAAATCTGCACGACTGGCTGGACCTGGACGATACGGTGATCGAGCTGGATTTAACCCCTAATCGTGCCGATTGCCTGTCTTTACGAGGGCTTGCGCGTGAAGTGTGCGCCATCAATGGTCAGGTTTTTAAGCCGGATGATTCGCTGACAGTTGCGTCACAGACAGACACAAAATTTAAAATCAGCATAGAAAATTTTGACGATTGCCCACGTTATGCTGGCCGCATAATAGAAAATATTGATCCCAATGCCAGCAGTCCGGTGTGGATGCAGGAAAGGCTACGCCGCTGCGGTTTACGCAGTAAATCGCCTTTGGTGGATGTGACCAATTATGTTTTGCTGGAAATGGGCCAGCCATTGCATGCATTTGATCTGGATCGTTTAAAGCATAACGATGGCAGTCTGCCTGTAATTGGTGTACGTCGTGCCAATGCAGGAGAAAAACTAACCCTGCTAAATGATCAGGCTGTCGATTTAACCTCTGAACATTTAATCATTACAGCCGATGATCAGCCTGAAGCGACAGCAGGCCTTATGGGTGGGCTGGATACAGCCGTTACGGATGATACCACCAGCGTGTTACTGGAAAGTGCCTGGTTTAGCCCGCGGATGATTATGGGGCGTGCGCGCAATTTTGGCATCACCAGTGATGCTGCTCATCGATTTGAGCGCGGGATTGACCCCACTATTCAGTTATTGGCATTAGAGCGGGCGACTGAACTGCTTTTGCAGATTGCGGGAGGCCAACCGGGGCCGATAGTTGTACTGGAACAAGCTGATCAATTGCCGCAGGCCCCTCGGATTCGTTTTCGCTTGAGCCGTTGTAATGGATTACTGGGTCTGGCGCTTGAAGCACAACAGGTAACCGCTATTTTGTCAGCGCTGGGAATGCAGGTTGAACCTGATGAGGCTGACAGCAATGTCTGGCAGGTGACGCCACCATCGGCAAGGCTGGATATTGCGCTGGAAGTTGATCTGATCGAAGAAATCGCGCGTATACACGGCTTTGAACATATCCCGGATCAATTACCTGCTGGAGCCCTATCTCTGCAGCCGAAGCCGGAAGCGGTTTTGCCATTGAAACGCCTGGAATCGTTGTGCGTCGATCTGGGTTATCAACAGGCCATGACTTATAGCTTTGTCGAGCGCAGTTGGTTGCAACCATTTGGTATGGCTGAAACAGCGATTGAATTGGCCAACCCCATCAGCCAGGAGTTGGCGGTGATGCGGCCGGCATTAATTCCTGGACTGGTTGCTGCAGTACAACGCAATTTGCGTAAATATACCGGTCAGCAGCGCGGTACTGTCAGGTTATTTGAAACCGGCACTGTATTTGCCAAAGATGTAAATATAAAAAATGTACCGGTAGCGGGTTATAGAGAAAATCAACGCCTGGGTTTAGCGGCTTGTGGTCGCCGGCAACCAGAACAGTGGCAAGTCAATGAAAAGCAGGCTGGTCTGGATTTTTATGCTTTCAAAGGCGACATTGAAGCCGTGCTCAGCCTAACGCAGGGTGAGTTGTCTTTCCAGCCTTGCGAGTCCGATGGTAAGCGCCAGTTCTTACACCCGGGGCAAAGCGCGGATATTTTGCTTGCAAGCAATGGCAATGCTTCAGTTTGCATTGGCTGGATGGGTTTATTGCACCCTGGCTTACGCAAAAAACTGGGGCTGGATACAGCCGTTTACGTGGCAGAGCTGGATATGGATAAGGTGCGTAACAGTCAGGTACCAAATTTCCAAAAATCGTCAAAATTCCCCGCTATTCGCCGCGATCTTGCTTTGATCGTCCCTGAAAGTGTTACTGCGCAACAAGTTTTGGATTGCGTTAGAAAACATGCAGATGAGCACCTAAAATCAACTTTTTTGTTTGATGTTTATCAAGGTGCTGGGGTCGAATCTGGCTATAAAAGCCTTGCTATCGGCTTGATTTTGCAGGATGATTACCAGACGTTAACCGATGAAACTGCTGACGAGAATGCAACACGCGTTTTGTCTGGTTTAAAACAAGACCACGACATACGCATAAGAGACTGAATGTTATGGCATTGACCAAAGCTGATCTGGCCACCGCATTGTTTGATGAGGTGGGTTTAAACAAACGCGAAGCGCGTGAGTTTATTGATAATTATTTTGAAGCTATCCGGAGCTCTCTGGAAGGTGGAGACAGTGTTAAGCTGTCAGGCTTTGGCAATTTTCAGCTACGCGACAAGAAGACGCGACCTGGACGTAACCCTAAAACCGGTGAAGAAATACCGATCACAGCAAGACGCGTAGTGACTTTCAAACCCGGTCAAAAACTTCGTAATCGAGTAGAAAGTTATGTTGGATCAGGGGACCAATAAAGAATTACCCAATATTCCTGCCAAACGGTATTTTACGATTGGTGAAGTAGGGGAGCTATGTGCGGTCAAACCGCATGTGCTGCGTTACTGGGAGCAGGAGTTTGATCAACTAAAACCCGTTAAGCGCCGTGGTAACCGTCGTTATTATCAGCGCCATGATGTGTTACTGGTTCGCCAGATCCGGGCCTTATTGTATGAGCAAGGCTATACCATCGGTGGCGCACGACAGATGTTAAATGGTGAGGCTTCTCAAGATGACATCTCAAGAAGTCATCAAATTATCAAGCAGTTAAAAGCAGAACTTGAAGAAATACTTTTAGTTCTGAAAACTTGATTAATCATCGAGCGTTCAGTTCACCCTACCTCTTAAAGAACAGGCGTTGCCTGTTTCTACCACTTTTATAACTCGTTTTTTGGGGCGACTAACACACTGGCGACGATCATGCCGGTGGTTAGTGCCACTGCTGTAATGACTGCGAGAAAACCCGTTTGAATCCCTGAGATGATATCGGCATTGAGCAGATCACTTAGACTGCGAAAGCCGACACTGCCGGGTACCAGTAGCAATAAGCCCGGTGTATGCAGAATACTGCTTGGACGTGTTGTCACACGCGCGAAAATATTACCGACCAGGCCCACCACAAGTGCGCCGGCAAATGCGCCCAAAGGCGCATCCAATAACATATTGCCAGCCATTGAGGCGTACCAGGCGATAATCACAGCAACCAAAATCCAGGCCCAGTCACGCAAATAAGCATTAAACAGCAGTGCAAACCCGATGGTTGCTACCAAGGTGGCCAAGATTTGGTATTCAGTACCGACCAAGACTGGTGTAACACTGGGGGGTGTGCCGACCAGAGCTTGGGCGATAGTGCCGCCCAATGCCAACCCAAACCCCAGGGTGGCAAACACCAGCAGCACACCGGCCAGGCGTGAACTGCCTGATACCAGGTGCCCGGTGGACAATTCTCTGGTAGCGATGGTCAGGCCCAGACCCGGCAACAGTGCGATCATGCCAGCCATGGTCGCTGGCATTACAGCCGTTTGTTGTTGCCATCCACACCAGCAAAAAGTAATGAGTGACACCGCTGTGGCGCACAAAGGCACAAATAATCGATCAATAGCAGTAAATCGACCCGTAAAAATGGCCAGGATTCCCATCGCAGAACCGGCGATGCCGGCCAATATCGCTTCATTCCAGCCGCCACCCAGCATTAATGCGGTTGGCATGGAAATCATCACGTAGGCCAGGAAGGACAACCAGGCGTTGTATAAAGGTTTGCGGTTTAGAATATCGCTGACCTGTTCTGCCGCCAGTGCCGGATTACCAGAACCCAACCCCACTTTTTCAACGATTTCAGTAATATCGGTCAAACGGCTAAAGTCAGTTCCAGCCTGATTTACCCGGACCAGATAGGTATGCTGGCGGTGGCCATCACCCAGTGCCGCCATCAATGCGGTAGGCGTGCTGAAAAACTGAGCAGATAGCCCCAGTCTTTCAGCGACTTTGACCAATGCGGCTTCCAGACGATGCGCCGGTGCGCCCAGTGTCAATAATGCGCGCCCCATAATCAGAATTAAATTTGCAGGGCCGCTCACTTCAGAAGGCAAGTCCTGTTGATCACTGTAATCGGTGGCAGTGCCTGGATTATTAAATATCACAAAATTTATCCAAATAAAGGTTTGTGGCAAAGGTACAATGACCGATATTCTGTCGGATTAACTGATTACAACTGTCTGTATGTCGAATCGAGTGATTAATTTTAGCCCAGGTCCTGCGATGTTGCCTGATGCTGTGCGTGAGCGTATCGGCCAGGAATGGTTGAATGGCATTAATGCCGGTTATACCGTTGCAGAAATTAGCCATCGCGGCTGCGATTTTATGGATATGGTCGAGGCTTGTGAAATTCGACTACGGCGTTTGTTGGGCTTATCTGAACAACAACAGGTGTTGTTTATGCAGGGCGGGGCGACCATGCAATTTACCATGTTGCCGATGAATTTTGGTGCGGGCGGTTATTTATTGGGTGGCCACTGGAGCCGTAAGGCTTATCGAGTGGCCTGCGAAGTTAATGCCGGTACCGCAATGTTCGGCCAGGCTGAGGCCAATGGAAGTTTTTTGCCCATTGAACAATCAGCACGCCATCTGCGTTATTTACATTTGACCAGCAACGAAACCATTCATGGTATTTGTTGGCCCTCCTTGCCACTCTGGCTTAAGGGTTTTAACCGCCCACTGGTTGCGGACTTTTCTTCCGATATTGCCTCGCAGGTGGTTGACTACCGACCTTTTAGCCTGGTTTATGCCAGTGCTCAAAAGAATTTAGGCATTGCCGGGCTAACCTTGGTGATTGCTCAGCGCGATTTTTTACAACAGGCGCGCTCTGATTTGCCTGTGATGCTGCAGTACCAGAAATTTGCTGGCTATGACTCGATGTACAACACGCCACCCACTTTTGCCTGGTATGTCACCGACCTGGTGTTGCAATGGCTGGAGCAGCAGGGTGGCATTGCCGCTATTGCCAAAGCCAATCAGAGCAAAGCGGCGTTGTTGTATTCCAGCATAGATGAAGCGGATTTTTATCAAAACACCATCCACCCTGAATGGCGCTCACCAATGAATGTGGTATTTCAATGCCCCAATGCCGAGCTGGATGACTTGTTTGTGCAACAAGCCCAGCACCAGGGTTTAATGGGCTTAAAAGGGCATCGCGCAGTAGGTGGTTTGCGTGCCAGTCTTTATAATGCAATGCCATACACCAGTGTGATGGCACTGGTGAGTTTTATGCGGGAGTTTATGCAACGCTATGGCTGAGCTTGATCTGAATAAAGTACGCGAAGAGATTGACGCACTGGATGCCAAAATTCAGGCATTGATCAGTTCTCGTGCAAGGTTGGCCTCCAAAGTGCGTGACAGTAAAGGACATCACTTGCCGCCGGTTGAGTATTACCGGCCTGAGCGTGAAGCCCAGGTACTAAGGCAGGTACTGGAGCGCAATGAAGGACCACTCAGTGACCGGGAAATGCTGCGCTTGTTTCGAGAGATTATGTCAGCTTGTCTGGCTCAGCAGGAACCATTGCGGGTGGCGTATCTGGGGCCGGAAGGCACGTTCACCCAGCAGGCAGTCCAACGTCAGTTTGGTCACTCTGTCCGTGCCATTGCGCAATCATCCGTTGATGCTGTGTTTCAGCAGGTGGAAACCTCAGAAGCTGATTTTGGTGTGGTGCCTGTTGAGAATTCCTCACAAGGCATGGTTACTCATACACTGGATCGGTTATTTGGTTCGGCGCTAAAAATCTGTGCGGAAGTCGAATTACCTATCCATCAAAACCTGCTCTCAAATGCCGCCAGTCTGAACGACATAGAGCGGGTGTACTCACATCCTCAGTCACTGGGTCAGTGTCGGCATTGGTTGCGTGAGCATTTGCCTGGCGCAGAGTGTATTCCAGTGTCCAGCAATGCCGAAGCAGCGCGCAGAGTTCGTAATGTCAGTGATGCAGCAGCCATTGCCGGGCGAATTGCTGCTGAGGTATACGGTTTACCCCTACTGTTTTCAGACATTGAGGATCATCCCGATAACAGCACCCGGTTTTTTGTCATTGGCCGTACTTTGTGCCCACCCAGCGGCGATGATCGCACAACTTTATTGGTTGCCGGGCATGAAGGTGCAGGGGTGTTGTATCGTTTACTGGAGCCAATTGCCAAAGCCAAGCTGAATATGACCCGGATAGAATCACGACCATCGCATCAAGGCAAATGGGATTATGTGTTTTTTATTGATTTGGATGGGCATGCAGAACAATCCCCGGTTGCTGAAGTGATTACAGAATTAAACAGTATTGCCCGCCTGGTGAGGGTGTTGGGGGCTTACCCGCGAGCGGTTGAACCAACCAACAGCATTCAAAGTTTCGAGGAATAACATGTCGATGATTGATTTTACCCGTCTGGCAATGCCGGGCGTACAGCAGTTGCAACCGTATCAGCCGGGCAAGCCTATCAGTGAATTAGAGCGCGAGCTGGGCATCAGTGACAGCATTAAACTGGCATCCAATGAAAACCCTTTGGGTGCCAGCCCAAAGGCATTGGCAGCAATGGCGGGTGCAGTCGGTGAATTGGGCCTGTATCCGGATGCCAGTGGCTATCAGCTTAAACAAAAACTAGCAGCAAAGCATGGCGTCAAACCGGAGCAGATCACCCTGGGAAATGGCTCTAATGATGTATTGGTTTTGTTGGTTGAAGCGTTTATCTGTCCTCAGTGCCGGCCGGTGATGTCACAGTATTGTTTCGCTGTGTACCCGATCGCTACACAGGCGGCAGGTGCTACACCGAAGATGATCGATGCCCTACCTGCAGACCACCCGGTGATGCCGCTGGGACACGACCTGCAGGCGATGCTGGAGGCTGTGGATGAGCATACTCGGCTGGTGTTTATTGCCAACCCCAATAACCCCACTGGCAGTCAGCTCAGTAGCGATGCTTTACGTGATTTTTTACAGCAGGTGCCTGAGCATCTCATTGTTGTTGTTGATGAGGCATACACGGAATATGCCACCAGTGACGACTACCCAGATGCCAGCCAGTGGCTGGATGAGTTTCCAAATCTGGTGGTGACACGAACCTTTTCTAAAGCCTATGGCTTGGCGGGCTTGCGGGTTGGCTATGCATTATCCAACCCACAGATTGCCGATATGTTGAATCGCATTCGTCAGCCCTTTAATGTGAATTCGATGGCACTGGTAGCCGCAGAAGCCGCATTGGACGATCACGCCTTTATTGAACGTTCCAGACAGGTAAATCAGGAAGGTGTGGCGTATTTGTCTGAAGCATTACCCGCTTTGGGTTTTACTGCATTGCCATCAGCTGGCAACTTTGTATTGGTCGACATGGGTGAGCCAGCCAAAGCCTGGGACGAGGCATTATTAAAAGCTGGGGTGATTACCCGTCGGGTAGACAACTACGGTTTACCCAATTATTTACGAATTACCATCGGTACAGCAGAGCAGAACCAGCGTCTGATAGCGGCCTTACAGAGTATCGGTAATGCTGGTTAGCTCACTTTTCATGGATTAAGACCCAATAATGTCATTGATATCCAAGCCCATTGCGCAGCCCTTATCGGGTCAAATTGCAGTGCCGGGTGACAAGTCGATTTCACATCGTGCGGTTATTCTGGCGAGCATGGCCAAGGGTGTTAGTTGCATTACCGGCTGGCTGGATGCCGAAGACACGCGTGCAACCCTAAACGCCTGTCAGGCGCTGGGTGCAGATATACAATGGGAACAGCACAATGATGGGCAGCAGTTATTAAAAATCACGGGCACTGCCGGTCAGTTTCAGCCACCATCCCATCCATTAGATCTGGGTAATTCAGGCACCGGTGTGCGTTTACTGCTGGGTGCAGTGGCCGGGCAGCCGATTGTGGTCAAATTTGTGGGTGACGAATCGTTGAGTCAACGCCCTATGGGCAGGATTATAAAGCCGCTACAACAGATGGGAGCACAATTTAAGTATGCCGACCAAACGCAAACAGATGCGTTGGTTGGTTTGCCGATACAGACGCTGGGACCGAAAACCCAAGCTGAAGTATCACCGGGTTTACAAGCGATTGAGTATGCGATGCCAGTGGCCAGTGCTCAGATTCAGGCATCTATATTATTGGCCGGTCTTCAGGCTGACGGGGAAACTCGAATTCATCAGCCAGCAGCATGTCGTGATCACAGTGAACGCATGCTGCGGCTGTTTGGTGCTAAGTGCCATCGTGAATCACCACGGACGCTGGTCATTTATCCTGGTCAGCTGCAAGCCTGTAACGTGGATGTGCCTGGTGATTTTTCCTCTGCGGCTTTTTTGATGCAAGCGGGGTTGCTGGTACCTGGTTCATCGGTGAAACTGCCAAATGTCGGCAATAACCCGACACGCAACGGATTACTCACAGTGATCAATGCCATGCAAGGACAAGTGCAGGCTGAAGGTCGATCAACGGAATGGTCCAACACCCAAGCGTTCAGCGAACCGCGTGCTGATTTGCATGTCAGGCACAGTGCTTTACAGGGCATGGATGTACCTGAGCATTTGGTGTCCAACTGCATTGATGAATTTCCAATGATTATGGCCATGGCAGCCGTGGCCACAGGCGTTACCCGAATTCGTGGCGCACAGGAGTTACGAGTCAAAGAGAGCGACCGTATTGCAGTGATGGTGAATGCATTGCGACAACTTGGTGTCATGGTGACCGAGTACCCTGATGGGGCTGATGTAACGGGTGGGGCAGTTGTTGGCGGTGAAGTGGATGCGCATGGTGATCATCGTATTGCGATGACGCTGGCAGTGTTGGGTTTGCTTGCTGAGCAGCCTATTGTTATTCATAACGCTGATGCAATTGCGACTTCCTACCCTGGGTTTGTCAGCGACATGAACCAGCTTGGCGCTAGCCTCGAATGGCGATCATGAGCGCTTGCAACGAAAATCATGTTCAGACCGATACACCGGTGATCACCATTGATGGTCCCAGTGGTTCAGGTAAAGGCACCATTGCCCAACATGTGGCACGCAAACTGGGGTTTCATTTGCTAGACAGTGGCGCGCTATACCGCTTACTGGGTTTGCAAATGTTGCAGTTGGGTATCAATCCGGCACAGCTTGGTGAACAGCAATTGGAACAGTACGCACAAAAGATGCCAGCAGAGTTTCGCACCAATGCACAGGGTGATATTGATATTTTGCTCGATAATCAATTGGTTAATAGCCAGCTACGCACAGAACAAGCGGGAGAGATGGCGTCACAATTGGCGGCGATGCCTGCTGTTAGGCGCGGTTTATTACAACGTCAACGTGATTTTTGCCAACCCCCCGGGCTGGTCGCTGATGGCCGTGATATGGGGACGGTTGTCTTTCCTGATGCCATCCTTAAAATTTATCTGGATGCAAGCTCCGAGGCACGTGCACAAAGACGCCGTAAGCAGTTGATCGAAAAGGGGGAAAACGTTAGTATAGCCATCCTTTTGCAGGACCTCCGGCGTCGCGATCAACGTGACCGAAACCGGAAGCATGCGCCACTGATGCCGGCAGATGATGCGGTCATTATTGACTCCACCGATTTGGGTGTTGCTGATGTGGTATCCATGGTGATGGAGCTGGCAACAAAACGTTTGTTCCGAGACAGTGGCTTACTTGACACTGACGAATAACGGTTTCAGCTTTTAAGGGGTTCTTTGAAAGGAAATTTTGGTGCCTGCGTCATTGCATGCAGGTTTTGTTTAACTTTATGACACTTGTGTCATACAACATTACGGGGTGCCGGCAGTAAGGTTGCAACCGATCAGGTTTGGGACCAGCAGGCCGAGCACGTGGATTAATTAAATGACTGAAAGTTTTGCGGAATTATTTGAACAGAGCATCGCAGCTCAAAATCTGAAACCGGGCAGTATTATCAGCGCCCGTATCGTGGCCATCCGAAATAACAATGTGATTGTTAATGCTGGCCTGAAGACCGAAGGCATTCTGCCTTTGGATGAATTCCAGGATAACCGTGGTGAAATGGAATTCGAAGTCGGTGATGAAGTAGAGGTCGCCCTGGATGCCATAGAAGATGGCTCGGGTGAAACTCGTCTGTCGCGTGAAAAAGCCAAGCGTGCCCGTGTCTGGGACAAGTTGGAAAGTGCTTTGGAAAATGACGACATCGTGACCGGACAAATCAGCGGTAAAGTCAAAGGTGGTTTTACTGTGGATGTGGACAATATCCGGGCTTTCCTGCCAGGTTCTCTGGTGGATGTGCGTCCGGTGCGGGATCCAGCTTATTTGGAAGGCAAAGACCTGGATTTCAAAATTATCAAGCTGGATCGGCATCGCAATAACCTGGTGGTTTCTCGCCGTGCTGTGGTGGAATCCGAATTCAGTGCTGAGCGCGAGGCTTTGCTAGAACGCCTGGAAGAAGGCGTCATTGTAAAAGGCGTGGTCAAGAACCTGACCGATTACGGCGCATTTTTGGATTTGGGTGGCATCGACGGCTTGCTGCACATTACCGATATGGCCTGGAAACGGGTTCGTCATCCATCTGAAGTGGTTGAAGTAGGCAGCGAAATGGAAGTACGTGTATTGCGCTACGACCGTGAACGTAACCGTGTATCACTTGGGCTCAAACAACTGGGTGATGATCCATGGCAGGACTTAAACCGCCGCTATCCAACAGGCACGCGTTTGTTCGGCAAGGTTACCAATATCACCGATTATGGTTGCTTTGTTGAAATCGAAGATGGTGTGGAAGGTTTGGTGCATGTTTCTGAAATGGATTGGACCAACAAGAACGTTAACCCTGCGAAGGTCGTTCACACTGGTGATGAAGTTGAAGTGATGGTGCTGGAAGTCGATGAAGAGCGCCGTCGTGTATCACTTGGTATTAAACAGTGTCAGGCCAATCCGTGGGATGCCTTCTCGGCAACGCACAAGAAAGGCGACCGCGTTAGCGGTGCCATTAAGTCGATCACCGATTTTGGTATCTTTATTGGCCTGGATGGTGGTATCGATGGTTTGGTACACATGTCGGATATCACCTGGCAGGAAACCAACGAAGACGTATTGCGCAACTACCGCAAAGGCGATGAGCTGGAAGCTGTGGTGCTGGCGATAGACCCTGAACGTGAGCGTATTTCGCTGGGTCTGAAACAGATGGCACAAGATCCGTTTGGTACTTTCATGGCCGATAACCCGCGTGGTTCTGTGGTTAAAGGTACCATCGCTTCAGTAGAGGCCAAAGGCGCAAGCATTGAGCTGGCTGAGGGTGTGGAAGGCTGGTTACGGGCTTCTGATATTCAGGCAGAGCGTGTGGATGATGCAACCAAGGTACTTAAAGAAGGTGACGAAATCGAAGCCAAATTTATTGGTTTGGATCGTAAAAACCGAGTACTGCAGTTATCAATACGAGCACTGGAAGACGACCAGTTGGCCGAAGCACTGGAAGAGTACCAGGGTGGTAACGATAATAATGCTGGCGGTGGCACCCTGGGTGACCTGTTACGCGAGCAGATGGATAAGAAGTAAAATCTTTTCTGATAACCATCAAACCGGTGGTCAGTGCTGCTGACCACCGGCTATTTAATAAAGCTTTGAATAAATGCATTCAAAGTTTGGATACATGGGGAAGGCATGACAAAATCAGAATTAATTGAACGTTTGGCAGATACTTCACACCTACCGATTGCGGATGTGGATCTGTCTGTGCGCACCATATTGGAAGTGATGAGCAATGCATTGGCCAATGGTGAGCGGATAGAAATTCGTGGCTTTGGCAGCTTTAGTCTGCATCACCGTAAACCGCGAATTGGACGTAACCCCAAAACTGGCGAATCAGTGGCATTGCCTGCTAAGCATGTACCGCATTTTAAGCCGGGTAAGGAGCTGCGTGATCGCGTTAATAATGGCGCAGGCTTTTCGGAAAACTAACATGCGTCGCTGGATACTGCTAATTGTTATCATACTGGCAGTATTGCTGGGTTTATTGATTGGCCTATTGAATGCTGAGCTTGTCACCCTTGATGTATTGCTGACCACTCTGCAGGCCTCATTGGGGCTGGTTGTTATGATTGCATTTGTGACGGGCTTGTTGCTCGGTGTATTGAGCCTATGGGTGTTGCGTGTTTTGCCGATGCGCTTTCGTTTGAAGCGTTTACAGCAGGAACTACAAAGCCACAACAATCAATCAAAAGTCAGCGGCAACAGTGCCAACACAGCATTGCAAGCCAACAGCACCACATCTGTTAACAGGCCTACGGGGTAATTCATGACCGATTGGTTGCCAGTGCTGCTGGCGCTACTGGCGGGGGTTGTCATTGGTATCACATGGAATATTAGTCGGCGCGGGCCTTTGGGTGGGGCTGCTATAGTTTCAAAATCCACGATAAAGCGCACCAATGGTAAACGGGGCATTACCGGAGGTATCGGCAATACCATCACTGACAATCTCGGGAATCGGTATTTCCGCGGTATCAACTATCTATTGAATGAACAACCTGACAAAGCACTGGAAGTTTTTCTAGAGCTGGCTGAGGTCACTCCGGAGACAGTCGAAACACATTTGTCACTTGGTAATTTATTTCGCCGACGTGGTGAAATGGATAATGCCATTCGTTGTCATCAAAACATCATTAAGCAAACCGAACTGAGCGCTGAAGAGCGTAACCATGCACTGTTGGAGCTGGGTGAAGATTACCTTCGTGCCGGTTTACTGGATCGGGCCGAGGAATTATTTTCTACTCTGGCAGAGCAGGAAATTGCAACCCAGACTGCTTTACAGCGCTTATTGAATATTTTCCAACAAGAGCACGAATGGGAAAGTGCCATCAAGGTGGCACAGCAATTGCAGCGAGTGAGTGGTCAATCCTGTCAATCCATGATTGCGCATTTTTATTGCGAGCTGGCCACTGAACAACGTCAGGCTGGAAACAAGCAGGCTGCCGCACAACTGTTGAAGCAAGCCGAACAGGTTGATTCGCGTTGCGCCCGTTTGTGGATACTGCGCGCAGAACTGGCCATGGAAGATCAACAATATCCGCAGGCAGCTGACTATTATCGACAGTCATCTGCTGTTGATCCGGATTGTTTACCATTGATTTTGCAGGAGTTAATCAGTGCTTATCGGCATGCTGGAAAGCTGACCGAGGCAGAGCAGTTCTTGAGTGATTGGTTGCGCGAAAATACCGACACTTCTGCGGTCATTGCTGCAGTGGAATTGACCCGCGAACAACAGGGTGTTGGAGATGCCAATCAGTTTTTGCTGCGCGAGCTTAAGCGCCAACCGACGGTTGGTAAAATGCGTGCGTTGTTGCAGTTGAGTCAAAAAGACAACAATCAGAGTTTCCCGTTGCTGGATGTATTCAGTCAACTCAGTGACTCACTGAAAGAATACGAAAACGGCTACCAGTGTCGGGTCTGTGGCCTGGAAGGGCATACTCATCACTGGCATTGCCCCAGTTGTCGCAGCTGGAACAGCACATTGCCTGTGCGCGGCATTTTGGGGCAATAATGTTCCTGGATTGGCAATGGCCCATCATCTGGGATTGGCAACTGGCACTGGTAGGGGTGTTGAGCGTGACTTTGCTAATGCCGGTCATCCGTCGTTATGCACTAAGTCACGGGCTTAGTGATCAACCAGGTAAACGACGTCTGCACCAGCATGCGATAGCGCGTGGTGGTGGCGCCAGCATTGTATTGGTGATGTTGGCCGGCAGTGCGCTTAGCTTGCCTGTTGGTGCTAATGGCCTATTGTTACTGAGTGCTTTTATTTTATGTGCCTTAACTGGCTGGCTGGATGACCATCAGCCGATGCAGCCGTTGTTGAAGTTTTTTCTGTTGATGATAGTTGCTGTGGTAACTGTCATTAGTTTGGACACAGAACGTTTGCAGGCCGTTTTTACTCCGGCATTGATTGCACAGTGGCTAACACCTGCGACACTGCCTATTGCAAAGATAGTCATTGCCGGGCTATTGGCGTTTGTATTGTTGTGGCTAATTAACCTGTTTAACTTTATGGATGGCAGTCATGGTTTGACTGCCAGCCAAACACTGCTGGCTGGCGTTGCAGTATTGCTTTTTGCGCAGCCTGTTCCCGGTCTGAATCTGCTGTGTTGGTTACTGGTAGGCTGCCTATTGGCATTTTTGCCATGGAATTTCCCCAAGCCGGTTATTTTTCTTGGAGACGTTGGTAGTTTAAGCCTGGGTTTTGTGATTGGCTGGTTGCTGCTCGCCTATGTAAGCAGTGGCGCCTTGCATCCGATGCAGGCTGTGTTGATACCTGGGGTGTTTTTGGTCGACGCTACAGGCACGTTATTAATGCGTATGCTGCAAGGTGAAGCCTGGTTCCGGCCGCATACCCGACATGCCTATCAATGTTTGGTCCATCATGGCTGGAGCCATACCCGTGTTTGCCTGGTATATTTTGTTGTTAACCTTGCTCTGATATACCCATCGTTATGGCTAAGCAATCAATGGCCCGACTACACTGTACGAATAGTGTTGGGTTGTTTCGTGTTATTAACGTTATTGTGGTCAATCGTGCAATTGGTGACCTCTGGGGTAAAGCCCAGGATTGAATGATATAGCGATGTCCAATCTCAACCTGAAATATTTACTGGCACGAATTGTACACCCGCGATTGGCGGTGATTACTCACGATTTGATTATGATCTGGGCCGGCTGGCTCATTTCCAGAGCATTATCGGTCACTGGTACTCAAGGGTTGGAGACACCGTTAAAAGCGTTTTTACTACCAGAAATTCCATTGATATTGATCATTCAGGGAGCGGTGTTCTGGATAACTGGCCTATATAGAGGCGTTTGGCGGTTTGCCAGCCTGCCGGATTTATGGAACTTGGTCAAAGGTGCCATTCTAGGCACCGGATTGGTTGTGTTGGCATTATGGCTGACCAATTCACAAATGCTGATGCGTTATCCACAGTTGGCTCTTTTGTACCCGGTCGCTTTGGTGATATTCCTGGGTACACCTCGATTGTTGTTTCGCAGTTGGAAAGATGCCACCCGGGCTGAGCGTAAAGCCCATGCGCGCGCCCGCACGGTGATTCTTGGTGCTGGTCATACCGGTGCGGCCTTGTTGCGCGAACTACAGCGCAGCGGCGCCTACCAGGTACTGGGCTTTCTGGATGATGACAGCAGTTTGCGGGGTGCACGTATCCATGGTGTAAAGGTTTTGGGTGATATTGAACAACTGCCTCGTTTGAGTGATGAGATGGCGATACAGCTGGCCATTATCGCTTTACCAACTGCCAGTAATGAACAAATGCAGCGCATTGTGCGTATCTGCGAACAGACCGATATTGAATTTAAAACCCTGCCAAGTCTGGCTGAATTGGGCAGCCCGGAAGCACCCAGTCGTTTGGATGATCTGAAAAGTGTTGCACTGGAGGATTTGCTAGGTCGTGAAGCAGTAGCGCTGGATTGGCAGTCACTGCGTTCGGGTTTTTCTGGCAAAAAAGTGTTGATTACTGGTGGTGGTGGTTCGATTGGTAGTGAGTTGGCTCGCCTGGTTGCCGAATTGCAGCCGGCCGAGCTGTGTATTCTTGATCAAAGCGAATACAACCTCTACCGCATTGAGCTGGAGTTGCGTGAGCAGTTTTCCGGATTAATGCTTCATTGTCATCTGGGCGATGTCACCGATGTGGCTACGCTAGAGCACCTGTTGGAAACCCGCAAGCCGCATATTATTTTGCACGCTGCTGCGTATAAACACCTGCCTATGTTACAGGGGCAAATGCGTGAGGCATTTGTGAATAATGTGTTTGGAACCCAGCGTCTGGCACAGGCGGCAATGACCTATGGTGTTGAAAGCTTTGTTTTAATTTCAACCGATAAAGCTGTGAACCCCAGTAACGTAATGGGCGCGACAAAGCGCATTGCCGAACTGTATTGTGAGTCGTTGAATGGGCAAAGCCAGACGCGCTTTATCACAGTGCGATTTGGCAATGTATTGAACTCCACCGGCAGTGTGGTGCCATTATTTAAAGAGCAGATTCAGCGCGGCGGGCCAGTGACCGTTACCCATCCTGAAATCAGCCGTTATTTTATGACCATTCATGAGGCGGGCACATTGATTTTACAGGCAGCCATGCTGGGACAGGGTGGTGAGATTTATGTATTGGATATGGGGGAGCCGATATCCATACGTTTTTTGGCTGAACAGTTGATTCGCCTGGATGGCAAACAACCCGAGCGTGATATCGATATTGTTTATACCGGTTTGCGTCCTGGAGAGAAACTGCATGAGGAGCTGTTTCATGCTGCTGAGGCCTTGCAGGCGACGTCACACCCTAAAATTATGCAGGCACGCGCACAAATCAATGGACAGGCTCTGGATATCGAACATCTGAATAATTTACTTGAACAGGCAGAGCAAGCCAGTAGGCATTATGACTTGCAACAGTTGGAAAGCCTATTAAAAACCATTATCAAAGACTTGGATTTTGCCAACAGCCTCAAAGGTATCACTTAAAAGCTTTATGATAAAAACATGAATTCTGTATCCAGCACTTCCAATCGACAGGTACTGACTGCGCTGTTTCCAGTGGCTGGTATGGGTACTCGGTTCTTGCCTGCGACCAAATCTACACCGAAAGAAATGTTGCCGGTGGTTGATAAACCATTGATTCAATATGCAACACAAGAGGCGGTTGCAGCGGGTATGGAATCACTGGTGTTTATCACCAATCGCACCAAACACTCTATCAGTGATCATTTTGATGCTGCCTACGAGCTGGAAGACCGGTTGGCCAAAGCCGGGAAATACGACTTATTGCGCCGTGCACGGGAAATACTGCCAGAAAACATTAACCGAATATATATTCCACAAGGTGAGCCCAAAGGTTTGGGGCACGCAGTTGGTTGCGCGCAGCCGGCAGTCGGTAACGCATTTTTTGCTGTTTTGTTGGCAGATGATTTGATTTTGTATGAAGGTCAAGGCTGTATCGCGCAAATGCTGGCCGTTCATCAACAAACCGGTGGCAGTGTGATCGCTGTCGAGCAAGTACCAGCTGAGCACATATCGCGTTACGGTGTGGTGGCTGTGGAATCCATGGAAAATGGAGTGGGACGGATCCAAAAGATTGTCGAAAAGCCCAGCGCGGATGATGCGCCATCTAATTTGGGGGTGGTGGGGCGCTATATTTTGTCACCGCGAATTTTTGCGCTACTGCATGAGACTGCACCAGATCAAGGCGGTGAAATTCAATTAACCGATGCCATTGCCCAGTTACTGGATGAAGAGCCTGTCTACGCTTTACAATTTGATGGCCGTCGCTATGACTGTGGTCATCGCGAGGGCTTTGTTCATGCCACTGTCGATGTGGCTTTAAACGATCAGCAACTGGGGCCACGCCTACGGCCGTTATTACAGCAATGGTTGAATCAACAGTGAGCAATCTAAAACCGGGCATACCCGAACAACGCGGCCAGTTGGTCAAGTTAAAGCATGATTCCAGTTTATTGCGGGATAACCTGCTGGGCGAGCCGCATGAATTATTGCATGATGTGTATTTGCCACCTGGCTATGCCGAACAGTCTCAACAGCGATACCCGGTTATTTGCTGTTTGGCCGCCTATACCAATGCCGGGCCGGGCCAGGTAGCCTGGCGCAATCATGGTGAGACCGTTCCCGAGCGTTTGGATCGTTTGCAGTCGGAAGGGCGCATGGGGCCGGTAATCGTTATATTCCCTAATGCCTATAACGCATTGGGTGGAAATCAATACGTGAACTCCAGCACCATTGGCCCATGGGCAGATGTGATTCGTGATGAACTCATGCCTTTGCTGGATCAGCAATTCAATACGCTGGGTGAACAGGCACGGGCCGTGTTTGGCAAATCATCAGGGGGGTTTGGTGCATTACATCTGGCGATGAATCAGCCAGGCAGTTGGCAGGCGGCTGCATCACATGCCGGTGATGTTGGGTTTGACCGGGTTGCACTACCGGATTTTCCCAAAGCCTGTATGGTTTTTGAACGTTATCACTATGATCTGGAACGTTTTATTAAACAGTTCTGGCGACGTAAAAAGCCTGGCTACGATGAATTTCATGCCTTAATGGTTCTGTGCCTGGCCGCCAGCTATGATCCACAGCCTGATCAGCCACTTGGCCTGCGCTTACCGTTTACGTCACATACCTGTGAGTTGGTGGAGGAGGCTTGGCAAAACTGGCTAAGTTTTGACCCAGTGCGGCAGCCCGATTTACGCTTACAGAATCTGAGCCAACTGAGTGGTTTCTGGTTGGATGTCGGTTGTCGTGATCAATACCATATTCAGTTTGGTACCCGACAATTGCATCATAGACTTGAGGCGCTCGATGTTTGCTATCACTTTGAAGAGTTTGAAGGCAATCATTCCGGTATCGACTGGCGCCTGGATGAGTCCTTGCCGTTTTTATATCGCAGCCTGATGGACAACTAAACACGGAGCAAACATGATTTCAGTTTCTGAAAACGCCGCCAACCATTTTGAAAAGCTGATTGAACAGCAGGATATCCCTGGCCTGGGTTTGCGTCTTAAAGCATTGAACCCCGGTTTGCCGACCGCGGATGTAGAGCTGACATTCTGTGAGGCAGATGAGTTACAGGAAGACGATCATCAACAGCGTTGTAACAGTTTTCAGATTTATATTGACGATCAGAGTTATGCCTGGCTGGATAAAGCCAGTATCGACTTTATGCCCAATGAAACCGGTGGGCAGTTGTCAATTAAAGCACCCGGTTTAAAAGGTTCAGCGCCTGCCGGTGATGCGCCACTAACTGAGCGGGTGCAATGGATGCTGGACACTGAAATCAACCCTCAAATTGCATTACATGGTGGCCGTGTGGCATTGGTTGATATTACCGATGATCAGATTGTGGTGTTGCAGTTTGGCGGTGGTTGCCAAGGTTGTGGACAGGCCAATGTGACTTTGCAGGAAGGGATAGAAAAGAATTTATTGAAAAAATTCCCAGAGCTTAAAGGTGTACAGGATGTAACCGACCATGCCGCTGGAGAAAACCCATATTACACTTAATAATCTGAGTGGCCGATGACTGACATCATCCTGCATTTTATGCGGAGTGGGTGTTATCTAAAAAACCGTTAAGTTTTAAATTGAACGTCTTTCCGTGACTTTCGGTGCTTGTTTTGTATTAATCGAAGGTTATGATACTGATTGATTTTTATAAGGTAACGGTTATGCGTGCTACAAATCTACGAGTCGTCTTGTGTTGTCTTACCGGGTTTGTCATTAGCGGTTCTATTAATGCCGAGCAAACACTGGAATACCAGTGGTTGACCATTGGCGAGCCTTCCGGTAGTCAAATTGTCACCATTGACAATGATAACCAGCGCCGCTTTACCTTCGAATTCAATGACCGTGGCCGCGGTCCCGATACCACCACTGCTGTGCGCTTAAATGATCATGGTATTCCGGTTTTCTTTGAGTCTACCGGTGTGAATTACTTCAAAGGTGAGGTTAATGAGCGCTTTGAGGTTGTTGATGGCCGTGCTATCTGGTCTTCTTCGGTTGAGCAGGGGGATGAGCCGTTTACCGGACAGGGGTTTTATTTGCCGGAGAGTTGGTCACCTGAATACTCAGCGATTCTGGCTCGGGCGATTTTGCGAGATGAGGATGGCGTATTGCCATTATTGCCTTCTGGTGAAGCACGCATTGAAAAAGTCCTATCTCAAGCACTGAATATCGAAGGTGAGAGTAAAACCATTACGTTATACGCCATCACTGGAATGAACCCTTCGCCTGATCATTTATGGCTGGATGAAGAGCTGGAGATGTTCGGCTTTGATGCTGGCTGGTTCGGTATGACACCGACGGGGTGGGCGGAACATATTGATACACTAAAGGAGCATCAGACCAAGCAAACCGCTGATTACCTAAAAGCATTTTCAGAATCGGTCACTGAACCACTGGAAGGTTTGATTGCCATCACCAACGCCCGGGTGTTTGATCCAGCCGATGGCACTGTAGATGATGGCAGCACGGTTTTTATGCTCAATGGCATGATTACCGCCGTTTACGCTGAGCAGTTATCCACATTGCCTGAAGAAGCCAGGGTTATTGATGCCAAAGGCCATTTTGTAATGCCTGCACTATGGGATATGCATGCTCATATCCAGCCAGGCTCATACTTTAATTACCTGGCACAAGGGGTGACCAATGTACGGGATATGGCAAATGACCCGGAATACATTGTCACCGCCCGCAAGGATATAGCAGCAGGTAAAGTGGTTGCGCCCAATATCCACCCGATGGGCTTTATCGATAAGAACAGTGAATTTGCTGCCCCGACTGGCAAACTGGCAGAAACCTTGCAAGATGCGATTGACTATGTGGATTTTTATGCCCAGCGTGGCTTCCACGGCATCAAACTGTACAGTTCTATTGAGCCTGAGTGGGTACCGGCAATCACCAGGCACGCCCATGCACTGGGAATGAAAGTGCTTGGACATATTCCATCTGGAATGAGTGCTGAAGATGCTGTGAATGCAGGTTTTGATGAAATTACTCACATTAACATGGTCTTTCTCAACTTTCTGGGTGCGCATGAGATAGACACCCGCACGCCCAAACGATTTACCGAAGTAGGAGAAAGGGCAGGGAATATTGATCTGCAGTCGGACAGTGTCCTTGCTTTTGCCGATTTAATGGCAAACAAAGGGATTGCTCTGGACCCCACACTCAGCATTTTTCAGGATATGTTCCGCAATGAACCCGGTGAAGTGTCGATTGTTTTTCGGGATATTGCTGAGTATCTGCCTGCATTAACCAAACGTGGCTTTATCAACACTGCCGGTTTTAATGCCGGTCACGAAGCAGCCTATGCCGCCGCTGGCGATGCAACCATGAAAATGGTCAGGTTGCTGCATGACAAAGGTGTGCGGTTATTGCCCGGAACGGATAATGGTCTGCCGGGTATGACCTTGATTCGCGAGTTACAGTTTTATGCAGACGCTGGAATACCGGCGGCTGATGTACTCCGTTTGGGCACTTTGGAGTCGGCCCGGCACATGGGGCTTGATCAACAATATGGACGGATAGCACCCCATATGCGAGCACATTTGCTGATTGTTGATGGTGATCCCTTAGTGAATATTTCTGATCTGCATCGAGTACGGGTGGTAATCAAAGATAACCAGTTATTTCGGCCGGCAGATATTTTAAGCCAACAGGGATTTAAACCGTTTGAGTAAAGACTCAGGTAATGAGTGAGCAGCAGATGAGTAAAAGACATCGACTATGGTGCCTGATCATTGCCACCATAACCTTATTATTGGTCATCGCATGTGATGTCGATATACAGGTCGACAAAGCCCCGGCTGAAGCCAGGGCGGCTATTGCTGAGCAGTCTAAACGGTTCTCACAAGCCTATGTGCAAGGTGATATCCATGCCTTAGTTGATATTTATACCCAAGATGGCATTGCTGCGACTGGTGGTCGTGATTTTATTCAGGGAAAGCCAGCATTAGAACAGTTTTGGCGGTTACCACCAGGTCGAACCATTTTGCAGCATCAAAGCAACTCGTTGCATTTGGACATTAAAGGCGATACCGCCTACGATTGGGGCTATTATTCCGGTCAGGCGGCACAGGATGGTGAAGCATTGCCCCCGTTTCAAGGCAAATATGTGATTATTTGGCAGAAAGGGGAAGACAATCAATGGAGAATGCTGATGGACATGTGGAATTCCATGCCCAGTGAATCCACCTAAAAGATACAGTTCATCCTCTTAACGACTCAAAGCTGCTATCAAATAAAATTTCTTCATCACAGCTGACATTGTTTGGCAGTCCCATGGTGGGCTCAGCATTAACAAAGTCACTGCCTAAAGACAATAAGTGACCGCCACCGTTGACACCACAAAAAGACACGGACTGACTCCCAGTCGCACCCTCAATAAAGTCTACCGGTCCATTAATATCACCAATCCAGAAATCACGACCAATGGCTTCGTTGGAGCGGCCGACTCGATTGGGTGTAATCCACTGCAGAAAATCGACCATGTTATTGGAGTTGCCGAAACTGTTGGTTATGTATAAGCCCATATCTGCACCAGCAGTGCTGTTGATGTCCACCCCCGCCGTGAGAACAATAATCTCACCAGGGGCAAGCATCAGGTCATCGCCGACAAGAATGGTCTGACTGGACAATGCTCGATAAGCAAAACGGGTGCAAAACCACCAGCCACTGATATCCACGGTATCTGAACCGATATTACGCAGCTCTATCCAGTCTTCGCTGGCACCACCCAGATAAAACACTTCGTTGATTTCAACATCTGTTGCAATTTGTGCATGCAAAGCCGATGGTAAGAAGAACACCAAAATAATGGCAATCAGGCTGATCATTGTTGGCCAGCGGTTACGCGAATGAATTGAATACATAATGAAAGGTTTGAAGACTTTAGTCTTGCATTTATGATAACTCTTAGCTTAGTGGGTTGCCATATTAAATCAGTAAAAGGTTACAGCAGTTGAACGCATGATCTTGAATAATGTCTGTGCTGGCATTGGTTTTCATTTCATTCTGAATTTTTATTGGTTGTAAGGCAAGTAATGATGTGGCTAAAAAACATGGTGTTATGGATAGTTCTGTGGGCAGCGGTCATAGCATCAGCAGGAGAGGATAAATTATTGCCGGAAAGGTCTGTGGCGCCTGAATTAAATCAAATCGTTCGGCAAATCGATATCATCCGTGAGCGATATGGGATGGCATCAGCCTATGTGCTAATGGTTGATCAGAATGACGTGTTGGTACACCAGGGGTTGGGTATACGTGCTTGGGATGACCCGCGGCCCGTCACCGATCAGGATTACTACCGATTGGGTTCAATTTCCAAAGCGTTTACCGGTCTAGCACTGTTAAAGGCACAGGAGCAGGGGTGCCTAAAGCTGACGGATCAGGTTCGACAACTGACACCGGATGCTCTGTATACCAACCGCTGGGAAGCAACACATCCATTGACTATGGCGATGCTGATGGAGCATACGGCAGGCTGGCATGATATGAGCTGGTTTGAGTTTAAATATAACGACCCGGTGTCATTGACTGATGGTTTGAAGCTGCGCCCTGATTCACGTATCGCGCAGTGGCCGCCCGGCACTCAGCATATTTATTCGAACACTGGTCCCGGTGTGGCAGGCTGGGTATTGGAGCAGGTTTGTAATGCCGATTTTGATCGATACATTGAACAACATGTATTTCAACCACTGAATATGGCCAGTGCGACCATGAATAGAACGCCGGCTGTGGCCAAAGATATTGTTGGTGGCTATAACACCGACCCTAAAGAGCCGATCCGTTACTGGAACTTTTTGTTTCGTCCTGCAGGCTCAATGAATGTCCGCCCTATTGAGATGACTCGTTTTTTACAGATGTTGCTTAATCGTGGCAAGCACAAAGGCAAACCAATATTCTCTGCGGCACAAATTGACCGTATGGAAACACCCACCACATCCATTGCTGCCCGAACCGGTATGGATTACGGCTATGGCCTGGGTATTTATTCGAGCATTAAGGATGGCCATGTCATTTACGGACATGGTGGTGATGCAGATGGTTATCTGACGAGATTTTCATACAGCAAAGAAAGTGGCAGAGCGTTTTTTGTGGTGATAACGATGTTTGATCATCAGCCTTTGCGACAGATGAGAGAGGTGCTGGAAAGCTGGCTGGTTGAGGGCTTAGCAAAACCTCCACCGCCTACACGTTTTCAATTAAGCGATCAACAACGACAAACCATAACAGGGACTTATCAGCGTTCAAGTATCCGGTTTCCCCGTGAAGGCTGGGAAAAAAATACCCTTGTGGTGCTTCAGCGCAATAAAAAATTGGAATATCGCAATGTTCGTGGCCGCTGGCGTGAGTTAATACCAGTGAGTGCTCAGCACTTTCGACATCAAGGGGATCCGGTGGCAACAGTGGCAATTGTTGAGGGCGTTGAAGGCGTCTATTTGCAGGGGGATATTGGGAATTGGGAAAAGCCAAATTAATTATTGGGGTTTCAGTTAACTGGAATTATGCAGCATATACAAAAACGGGATCGCTGATGGCGATCCCGTTTAAAACAATAAGGGGTATATATTATTTAATACTTAAATCCTGCAAATTGCCGCTTTGATCAGCAAAATACGCAGCCAGATCCTCAATATCCTGATCACTTAACTGCCCTGCAAAAGTACTCATGACAGCCTGTTGACGTTCTCCGGAACGATAGCCACGTAATGCATGGGCCAGATAATCTTCATGTTGACCCGCCAGTACCGGAATATCCGGAGTAATTGACTCATTACCATTGGGGCCGTGACAGGATTGGCAGACAACGGCTTTTTCTTCGCCCGCAGCTGAATTACCGCCGGCAATAGCCAGATTAGTACCCAGCATGAGAAAACCCGCGGCTATTAACAGTTGGTTATTAAAGCGCATCATTATGGTTGTCCTCCTGAACTTGATGCAGCACTGTCACTGCCGAGGCTGGCAAAATACGCAGCCACATTGGCAATGTCTTCATCTGTCATGCTTTTGGCTTGAATGTTCATGGTTGAGTGTGTGCGAGTGCCGTCTTTATAGGCTTGCAAAGCATTGACCAGGTAAAGGTAATTTTGGCCGGCAACTTTAGGTACCCGATAAGTCGGGTAGACGTTATTGTAATCAGGAATTCCGTGACAACCAGAGCAGGTGTAGGAACGCACTTTACCTGCTTCTATATCGCCTGATACCTGTTGGGCCTGACTGGCGCTGATACCAGCGAGCAGCAGGCTGGCGGCAATGATTATTCTCATATTGTTCCAGTATGATTGGTTCAAGACAATCGTGCATTATACCGGTTTCGGGTGTAGGGATGTAGTCTCAATTGGCTTTTATATGAGAGCAACGCCGGGGCGTCACCGCGGTGTCGGTGAATGCTCTCACAGCGAGCATGAGAGCACACTTGAACACAAACCGGGTTAGAGGGCTTCAAATAGACCTGCTGCTCCCATGCCTGTACCGATGCACATGGTAACCATGGCATATTTTTGTTGACGTCGACGAATGCCATGGATTGCCTTGGCTGACAGAATCGCACCAGTAGCGCCCAGCGGGTGCCCCAGAGCAATCGCACCGCCTAAGGGGTTCACCTTATCGGCGTTCAGACCAACATCGCGAATCACCGCCAAGGACTGGGCGGCAAATGCTTCGTTTAGTTCAATCCAGTCCACATCATCCAGACCAATGCCCGTCTGTTGTAGTACTTTGGGAATCGCGGCAATTGGTCCGATTCCCATGATGGCCGGATCAACACCGGCCACAGAGAAACCGCAAAAACGTGCCAATGGTGTCAGGTTGTACTGTTTAAGGGCTTTTTCACTGACCAGCAACAAAGCACCAGCCCCGTCACTCATCTGTGAGCTATTGCCCGCGGTAACACTACCGTCAGAGCGAAAAACCGTACGCAGTTTGTTCAATACTTCTATTGAGGTGTCAGCGCGTGGGCCTTCATCGGTATCCACCACGGTTTCCAGCATGCGTATGGTACCGTCCTCTGCGGGTTGGTGAGAGCGCACCGTCATGGGGCGAATCTCTTCAAACTCTCCGTTGTTGATGGCGGTGATGGCCTTCTGATGGCTTTGGTAGGAAAACTGATCCTGGTCTTCACGGCTGACATTCCATTGCTCAGCCACTTTTTCAGCAGTAATACCCATGCCATAAGCGATTGCCAGATTGTCATCTTCAAAAACAGCCGGGTTCATCGCGACCTTGTGACCCATCATTGGAATCATGCTCATGGTTTCGGTACCGCCAGCCAGCATGACATCGGCTTCGCCTAAACGGATACGGTCGGCTGCCATAGCGATAGCCTGTAAGCCCGATGAGCAAAAGCGGTTGATGGTGACGCCCGGGACGTTGTCCGGCAGTCCGGCCAGCAGCGAGCCGATACGGGCAACATTCATGCCTTGTTCGGCTTCAGGCATGGCGCAGCCGATGATGACATCTTCAATGGCAGCTGGATCCATCGATGGCACTTCGGCCACAGCCTCCCGGATGACATGTGCCAATAAATCATCGGGGCGAGTATTGCGGAAAGCACCCTTAAAGGCTTTGCCGACAGGTGTGCGGACCGCGGATACGATATATGCATCATTCATTGTGTTTTCTCCTGATTCCGTTGTCGGCTTAATTCCGCAGGGGTTTGCCGGTTTTTAGCATGTGCTCAATGCGCTGCTGGGTTTTTTCCATTTGCGTCAGGGCCAAAAAGTGTTCCTGCTCCTGTTGCAGTAGCCATTGCTCGTTGACTGCGGTGCCGCGATCTACCGCGCCCCCACAAATCACTGTGGCCACCCGGTCACCGATTTCACGGTCATGATCAGAAATAAAGTGGCCTTCCTGCATGTTGACCAGCATCATCTTCAGTGTGGCGATACCAATATCACCGGCTGCAGACCAGGTTTTTTGGCTGACAGGCGGGCGGTAGCCTGCATCTGACATTGCCCGCGCCTGGCTGATGGCCACATGCAATAGTTCCTGCTGATTCATGACGATCACATCTTGTTCGGTCAAATAGCCAAACTCACGGGCCTCCAGTGCTGAACCAACCACCTTGCCCATGGCCACTTGCTGATAATACTGTTGGAGCAAAGGAAAGCTGTCGCCGGCTTTGGTGTTTTCCACGGATCGAATGGCCAGCTCTTTTAAACCGCCTCCGCCAGGCAATAACCCAACACCGACTTCGACCAGACCGATATAGGATTCAAACGCAGCAACTGCGCGGCTGCACTGCATGACAATCTCGCAGCCGCCACCCAGGGCCATGCCACGTACGGCAGCAATGGTTGGAACCTGTGCGTACTTGAGTCGCATGACCGCTTTTTGGAAGCCATCAATCATGTTGCGCAGACCATCGTTGTCGCCGGCAACAGCCAGTGCCAGAGCGCCTTTTAAATCTGCCCCGACACAGAAGGGTTCGCTGTCTTGCCAGATCACCAGGCCCTGATAGCCTTGTTCAGCCAGGTCAACACCGCGATGAATTCCCTCAATAACACCATCACTGATGCTGTGCATTTTGCTTTGGAAACTCAAAATCAGGACATCCTGCTGGCCTGTTTGTGTCCATAAACGCCAATCTTCGCCTTGCTCAACGGTTTCTGTGTCAACGGGTTGTTCACCGATTAATAATTCCGGTTGCAGCTGACGCTGATAAACCGCCAACTGTGAACGTGGTTGTTGCTTGTTGTCGCTAGCGGAGTAAGAGCCCTGAGGGGAATGCACACCGGCGCGGCCGTCACTGACCCAGTCGGGCAGGGGAGCTGTGGCCATGGCATTACCGGCGGTGATGTCTTGTTGAACCCAGGCTGCAACCTGTTGCCAGTCACTGGCCTGCCAGCTTTCAAATGGTCCGAGTCGCCAGCCGTATCCCCAACGCATTGCCTGATCAATTTCACGGGCCGAATCGGCGATATCAGATAAGTGGTATGCGCAATAATGGAACAGATCGCGAAACATTGCCCACATAAACCGGGCTTCTACCGATTCACCATTGCGAATGGCGGCCATCTGCTTGACAGGATCACGCTGTTTCAAAATGCCCTGGATTTCTTCGGATAACTCTGCGTTACTGGCGACATAATCACCTGAAACAGCGTTCAGAACCTTGATGACTTTGCCTTCTTTACGGTAAAACCCGGCACCGGTTTTTTGCCCAAGAACACCGGCGTCGACCAGTTTGCCGAGTGTCTCTGGCACTTGGTAATAATCTTTCCATGGGTCATCAGGCAGCGTGTTCTGCATGGTGCTGACCACATGCTTCATGGTATCCAGGCCGACCACATCCGCGGTGCGGTAAGTGGCGCTCTTAGGGCGGCCAATGGCCGGACCGGTCAGTTTATCCACCACATCAAAGCCCAAAGCAAATTCACGGGTGTGGTGCATGGTGGCCAGCATGGAGAATACGCCAACCCGATTGCCGATAAAGTTGGGTGTGTCTTTGGCCCGCACGACACCTTTACCAATAAAAGTGGTCAGAAATGATTCCAGCTTATCCATCATTTCTGGCTGGGTGCCGGCATGTGGAATTAATTCCACCAGATTCATGTAGCGAGGTGGGTTAAAGAAGTGAATGCCACAAAAACGCGAGCGCAATTGTTCCGGCAATGCGCTGGATAATTCTGTCATGCTTAAACCAGAAGTGTTGCTGGCGATCCAGGCATGTTTATTAATATGCGGTGCAATCTTTTCGTATAGATCCTTTTTCCAGTCCATGCGTTCTGCAATGGCTTCGATGATCAAATCACAGCCTTCCAGCAGCGGCAGGTGCTGATCGTAATTGCAGGCCTGAATTTGTCCGGCAATGGCTTTAACGCCCAATGGTGCTGGCTTGAGTTTGGTCAGGCGTTTGATGGCGGCATTAACCAGGCCATTGGGGTTACCTTCTTTGGCTGGTAATTCATATAACAGCGTATCAACACCGGCATTGACCAGATGCGCAGCAATTTGCGCACCCATGACACCGGCACCAAGCACGGCGGCCTTGCGGATAGGGTGATTATCGTTCATGAAAATCCTTTTGGGTTTTAATGTTAATTATTTTCAGGTAAAACCAATCAGGGCTGACAGGGCCAGCCCTTAATTACTTGTCTGCTTGTTTATGCGGCTTCTTTGGGTTTTTGTAGCGGCAAATCATCAGTGGTGCTGAGCTCACCATCTTCTGGCGGCCAGGGAAACTCATCCACATTAATAACCGCCAATGCCAGGCGCTGTGCTTCACAAACGGCATCGGCTTGTTGTTGACTGATAATTCCTGCTTCCATGGCTTTTTCCGTCAACTCTTTGCAGTTATAAGGCGATACCACCCGCTTAAAGGCGGCGCGAATCTGCTTTTCGATATCTGCTGTCGCCAGTGTGGCCACAAAAGCCTTATTCACCAGCCCTGTGGCATCATCTGCCTCAGAATGAAAAGTGCCTGCAATTAACCGATTACGTGCTTGGCTGTTGCCCAAGATAATACGGGCTACACGTTTACCCAGATAATCAGAAGGTGGGTCGTACTGGCGACCACGAGGGAAGGCAATGATGCGTGTTCCCAAAACCAGCAAAGGGTTACGCAGGTGTCGGGTTACGCCGACCAGTTGTTCTTGGATCTGATAGAAACTATCACGCAAAGCCCAGCGTGCCAAAGGCAAATCTTCTTCCGGGCGGCCAGTGTCTTCAAAACGCTTCAGTACTGCACAGGCCATGTACAGGTGACTGAGCACATCGGCTAGACGTCCGGATATTTTTTCCTTGAATTTAAAGCCACCACCAAATACCACCAGAACGATGTCATTGATAAAACAAAAAGCCGATGATAGGTGATTGATGCGGCGATAGTAATGCGACAATTCATTATCCACCGGCGCCTTGGTAATGCCACCATTGGTTAGGCCCAAGAAGAACGAGCGCACCATATTGCTCAAGGTGTAACCGATGTGGCCGAACATGGCGCGATCAAACTGTTTAACCGCTTTTTTCTGGTCATCCATTCCCGCGGTTTCCATCTCCTTTAGCAGCCATGGATGGCAGCGGATGACACCTTGACCAAACACAATCATGCAGCGGGTTAGAATATTCGCACCTTCTACCGTGATAGCGATCGGGATGGAAGAATAAGTGTGACCCAGGTAATTGTTGGGGCCTTGGATAATGCCTTTGCCGCCGTGGATATCCATCGCATCGTTAATGCACTGGCGATTGGCATCCGTCAGTTGGTATTTCAACAGGGCAGATAACACACTGGGTTTTTCACCAATATCCAGAGCCACCAGTGTTAGCAAACGGGCAGCATCCATGCGATAAGTATTACCAGCGATGCGTGCCAGGGGTTCTTCCACGCCTTCAAAATAACCCACAGGGATTTTGAACTGCCGGCGAATACGTGCATAGGCACCGGTCAAGCGACTGGCCATTTTGGCACCGGCGGTACCCAGCCCAGGCAGGGAAATTGCCCGTCCTGCTGCCAGGCTTTGCATCAACATCCGCCAACCCTGACCGATACGTTCCTGGCCGCCAATGATATAGCTCATGGGGATAAACACATCTTTCCCCCGGGTTGGACCATTCATAAATGCTGAGCCAATCGGGAAATGGCGGTTACCGTTGCTGACACCTGGAGTATCGACTGGAATGAGTGCACAGGTAATGCCCAGGTCTTCTTGATCACCCAGCAGGCCATCCGGATCATAGGCTTTAAACGCCAAGCCAATCAAAGTGGCCACCGGTGCCAGGGTAATATATCGCTTATCCCAATTCAGACGCAGGCCCAGTACTTCTTCGCCCTCATAAATACCTTTGCAGACGATACCTGAATCCACCATAGAGGCAGCATCAGAGCCAGCCGCCGGTGAGGTCAGTCCAAAACAGGGGATTTCGCGGCCGTCAGCCAGGCGCGGCAGGTAATATTGTTTCTGCTCATCAGTGCCAAACTCCATTAATAGTTCGCCCGGACCTAAGGAGTTAGGGACCATAACGGTTACTGCTGCAGTGGGGCTGCGACTGGCAAGTTTGATGACCACGGCTGAATTGCCTTGTGCAGAAAAGCCCAGGCCACCGAACTCCTCTGGAATAATCATGCTGAAGAAACGCTCTTTTTTGATGAATTCCCACACTTCCGGTGATAAGTCGCGATCGTTTTCCATGATTTCCCATGGATCCAGCATTTTGCACAGCTCTTCGACCGGTCCATCGATAAAGGCTTGTTCACGCTCTGATAGAGCCGGTTTAGGCGCACTTAGCAGGTGTTCCCACTTGGGCTTTCCACTGAACAGTTCCGCATCCCACCAGACAGTTCCTGCTTCCAGGGCTTCGCGTTCGGTGTCAGAAATAGAGGGCATGATTTTACGAAAAACAGCAAATATATGATTGCTAATCAATGCTCTACGCAATGGCGGAATGGCCAATGTGCCGAGAATAATAACGCTCAAAGCACCAATGACGATCAACAGCATCGATGCACCCAGCCAGATTGCAGCGGCTGTGAAAACGGCGGTAAATGCGGTAACGACAATCAACGAGGACCGGTGGTAAAGCAGAAACAGCGTACCGGTAAATAACAATAGGGCGAGTAACCAGTTCATAGCATGCTCCAGACTTTCAGCTAAGGGTAGTAATGATGACCGTTAACCATGATCATTGATGACAGACCACGGTACCATGTTGATAGACCATACGCATCAGTATGGTTCAATCATTGATAATAGATACATGTACCATGACGGTCAAGCACCTGCAGGCACAAAAAGTGCTAAAACAGCTTTACTCGGCAATGCTGCAAAATGTATCGGATAGGACCATTGCCAGATAGCGGTTGAGGTTTTGTCAGTGTATGGAAACCTGTTTGGTTGGTTTGTTATGCGGGTATATGTAATTAATCGGCGCTGTCGAAGCTGCTGAGCCAGTCAATATAACCATCCAGGTACCGTTGCAGTGATTGTATTGCTTTGTTATCGGTTAATTGATCTTTATCATCAAAAGCATTGTGCGCAGCTGGCAGTATAAATTCTGGAGCAGAATACACAGGGGTAAGCATGCCAGCCAGAATTTGTCTCAATTGTCCCTGAGCCCTATTGCCGCCTGTCGGACCCATAGAGGCGCTGAGTACACCGGTTGGCTTGCCAGCAAAAACGGATTTATAGGCCGGTCTGGATGCCCAATCAATGGCATTTTTAAGCGCACCAGGAATACCATAATTGTATTCCGGTGTGGCGATCAACAGACCATCAGCCGAGGCGATGGCTTGTTTAAAAGTCACAACAGACACTGGCTTTTGATCGGTATCATTGTCTTGATTGTAAACAGGAATACCTGACCAGTCGGCCAGTTTAAATTCAATGCTGTCATGCAACAGTGTGGCAGTGTGTTGTAGTAGTTTTCGATTAAAAGATTGCTCGCGCAAGCTGCCACAAATACCCAATAACAACATAATTATGCTCCTGCCAATGTTTGATGACTATAAAAAAAACGGGCCCGATTATCAGGCCCGTTCACTATAACAATTATTTGTGATTGCGCTAATCGTCGATAAGCTCTAAATCACCCAGCGTTACTGTTCCGGGGTTGAACGTATCGATCATGTTGTCTAACTGCTTTTCCACATTGCGAAGGTCGGCCGGAAGCATGCCGGAGATCGCTGGTAAACCGATTGAGCCCAGCGTCAGACAGGTGGTGCCCAATTGCCCCTGAGAGGTTAGACCGCAATTAAAACCTGTAGCACCAACTTTATCGCAGGAACCACCAACCC
The DNA here is from genome assembly GCA_965230265.1 of Wenzhouxiangellaceae bacterium. Taxonomy (GTDB): domain Bacteria; phylum Pseudomonadota; class Gammaproteobacteria; order Xanthomonadales; family Wenzhouxiangellaceae; genus JAJFKX01. The sequence continues at coordinate 1,445,142 of OZ245999.1, forward strand.
GTGAACCGGTACAATTGCGTTTGCCTCTTTTAATTAACTTCCGGGCTTTATTGGCAACCGCAAAGGTGCCGTAATCGTCAAGGTACTCAGCCGCCATCTGCCGTCCACTCTCGACTTCTTCTGCAGACATGCTGTCACGTAAGGACACATGATAATTAACAAAGCCTTTTTGGCGTTCTTCGGCAGAAAGATAGGTCCAGGCATAGGCTTGGACCATGTCTTTTTCTATACCGCGGCCACGCGCGTACATATTGCCAACCCGGTACTGCGAAAACTTATCGTTGTATTTGGCCAGCTCCAGGTACAGTTTGAATGCGGCACTGTAATCTTCAGCCTTATAGTAATTGTCGGCAGCTTCCTGCACTTTCTTAAAAGCCAGTACAGCATTAATGGTACCGCCATCAGAGCCAGTGGCACCCTGGAAGGAATTGCCAAAATTAAAACCTGGCAAATCAGCAGATGAAAGCTGTGCATTAACGCTTATAGATAAACACAGCCCAGTGACTAGAATAAAAATATATTGGTGATGTTTTCTCATGGATGCTCCGAGCCCTGATAGAGGCAATATTTGAACGTTATGGTTATGCTGATTGCTACTCTTCGATAATTTCCAGATCACCCAATTCTATAAACCCCGGGTTGTAGTGGTCAATCATTAATTCCAATTGGTTTTCCATGGCATAAATATCGGCTGGTAGCATGCTGGGAACACCGGGCAGGCCAACAGAGCCAAACACCAGGCAGGTGCGCGCTAATGAACCCTGGGGACTGGTGACACCGCAGTTGATTCCAAAAGCACCTACTCGATCACAATTGCCGCCTGTCCGTGATCCGACACAGGTTCTGCGCTCTTGACGTATCAGTTTTCGGGCTTCACTGGCGATGGCAAAAGTACCGTACTCCAGGTGATAGTCTTCGACCAGCTGTTTGCCTTTTTGCATTTCCTGTTCATTTAATAAATCGCGAATATAAACGTGATTGTTTACATAACCTTTTTGTTTTGCTTCAGCAGAAATATATGACCATGCGTAGGCTTCAGCCAGATCTTGTTTAACACCACGCCCAAAAAAATGCATTACCGATATCCGGTATTGTGAAAATTTATCATTCAGCTTGGCCAATTGCAGATAGGCGTCGTAAGCTTTGCTGTATTCTTTGGCCGTGTAAAGCTCATCGGCGGTTTGTTGTAATTTTTCAAAGGCGTGTACGGCATTCACTGTACCGGTAGAAATACCTTGTGCGCCGTCAACTGCGTTGTAATTCCGAAATGCCAAGTCCTCTATACTGCCCTCCACACCAAGATTCCGAGGTGCGTTAAGACCAAAATCAATAGGTCCTGCATAAACAGGGGACAAAATCAAAAGAGCAAGTACTGCTGAGATTAGTCTGATCATAAGTGGTTCCTCACGGTTGCTGTGATTGCTATTGGATAATTTCATCAATCGCATGACCTAATAAAAGCTGAGTATTAATGATCGCTGATCATATCGAACTGAATTAACATTGATCGATTAAGTGCCATCCGAGACAGAGCTGACACCAAGGCAACTGGGACAGTGAAATTCGCAATAACGGTTTCTCCTTATTGGGTACCGTTATCTTAGTACTATGATTTTCGTATTTCAAGTAATGATTAATTTAAGGCATCATCAAAATGGCTTTATATGTCTTTGTTGTTCGTTCAGTAGGCGCTGATAACACAGTAGACGTTGTCTGAATCGATCGTCATTTTCAGCCTGTAACAGCAATGCGCAACCAGGTTCCTGCTGGTGCTGGCAATCGTTGAAGCGGCACTTTCCAAGGTGCTCGCGAAACTCGCGGAAGCCGTAGGCAAGCTCATCTGCAGGCATTACCCACAGCCCGTATTCCCATACACCCGGTGAGTCAATGACTCGCCCATGGGCGTTTTTACCTGATTGCGGCAGATAATACAGTTGTGCAATGGTGGTGGTGTGTTTGCCTTTACCGGTGGCCGAAGACAAACTACTGGTTTGGATAGATAAATCGGGAATCAGGCGATTCAGCAATGATGATTTACCGACACCTGATTGACCAACCAACATACTTTGCTTGTCTGCCAAATGCTCTGCCAGTTGACTGATGCCTTGTCCGCTTTCGGCACTGCATTCAAGTACCTGGTAGCCAAGGTCTATATAAAGGGCCAGGCGCTCGCGTTGGATCTGTACCGCTGGTTCTGGCAAATCAATTTTGTTGAGTACCAGTACCGGGGTCATTCCAAGTATTTCAGCAGCAATCACATAACGGGCAATTAAATCACGACTGGGTGCGGGCTCAGCGGCCATCACGATGATGCTTTGGTCGATGTTGGCGGCAATGCGTTGTTGCCGCCCGTTGCGATCACCACGGGCAAAATAAGTGCTGCGCGGATGGATGGTGGTGACCAGCCACTGATGATCGGTTTGTTGCTCGATATCGACAACATCGCCAACCAGCGGTCGGCCAATACGCCGCTGATATTGGACTTCTAATGCCTTACTGTCTGCCGCTTTCACCAGGCCATGGTTTCCCCATGAGGCAATGCAAATGGTTTTGTTGATGGATGCTTGCGTTGTCAATGCTATGCTTACCGTTGTCTATAAAAATAATGGAAATAGTATGCGCTTAATGGAGCAGAGGCTGATCTGGATTGATCTGGAAATGACTGGGCTGGATTGCAACAATGATGAGATCCTCGAAATAGCGATTATTGTAACGGATGCAGAGCTGGATGAAGTAGCACAAGCGCCAGTATTGGCCATTACTCACTCTGAACAACGACTGCAGGCAATGGATAGGTGGAACACCTCAACTCACAGTCAGTCAGGTTTGTGGCAGCGGGTTTTGGAGAGTCAGGTCGATTATCTTACCGCCGAACAGCAAATGCTGGATTTTTTAACGCCACTGGTTCCTGAGAATACCTCACCGATGTGCGGTAACAGCATTTGTCAGGATCGCCGCTTTCTGGCTCGTCTGATGCCGCGTCTGGAACGTTTTTTTCATTATCGTAACCTGGATGTCAGTACGCTAAAAGAACTGGCATCGCGCTGGTGTCCGGAAGTTGCTGAAGGTTATGACAAAGACAGCAAGCACGAAGCGCTGGCTGATATTCGTGATTCCATTGATGAACTGAAGTATTATCGGCGCTTTATGGGCAGGTTCTCAGGGAGAGAAACATGACACCGACTAGGCTATTATCGGTATCGGTTCTAATTGCGGCTGTTTTATGTGCCTGCAACCAGCAAGATCAAAACACTGATCACAGCAATTCAGGGAATAACGCTGATAATCATACTGCTGCAGCACCAAACACGGTGTCACCAACCGCTACTGAGAATAATCAATGCAATGACAAACATGCTCGTTTGCATGCGGCTGTCAGCGATAATCGACGCCGATTAGGCAATGTAGCCCGTGATGAATACCGGCACCCTGTGGAAGTTTTGGCTTTCTTTGAACTAGAACCACAGCAGACTGTTGTGGAAATCTGGCCCAGCGGTGGTTGGTGGACAGAAATTCTGGCACCGTATTTTCGAGATTGCGGTCAATACATCGCTGCCGGTTATGCGCTGGACGCCAAGCGTACGCCAGGCTGGCGCAAACGCATTCAGAATGATTACAACGCCTGGCTGGCCGAAGACCCGCAGCGTTTTGACCAAGTGTACTTTTCCAGCTTATCGATTCCAGAACGCCCCGATATTGCACCGCCAGGCAGTGCTGACCGTGTACTGACGTTTCGTAATGTGCATAACTGGATGAACGGGGATTACGCACCGGCAGTATTCGACAGCATGTTTGCAGCCCTAAAACCTGGAGGGTTAATGGGTTTGGTTGAACACCGCGCTAACCCAGGGACACCATTGGAGAAGATGCTGGAAAGCGGCTACATCACTGAAGTCAAAGTCATAGCGATGGCAACCGACGCAGGTTTTGAACTGGTGGGGCAAAGCGAAATCAATGCCAACCCCAAAGACAGCAAAGATCACCCTCAAGGTGTGTGGTCACTGCCGCCTTCATTTCGTGGGGGTGAAGATACCCGGGAAAAGTATCAAGCCATTGGTGAAAGCGACCGGATGACTTTGCTGTTCCGTAAGCCGAACTAAACCTTTTTAAGTAATAGATTACCGGCTTGGCGCATACCTTCTGCTGATTAACAAAATACCATCAGCAGGTTATCAGAAGGTTAGCCGGAAATGCGCCGATAGAATAAGTTTCGAGTGGCAATGGCATGGCGGTTATGGTTATGCGTTGCCCAATCAACAACACAATCGGGAGAAAATTGATGACCAATGGATCGGATCCAATCACTCCGTTAACACCCAGCGAAAAAGCCTTGGTGGCCCAGCTTGAAAAGCTTGACCGTGAGACCTTGCTGCAAGAGTTAAAAGCCAATTTACAAACCGCAGTGGAAATTGAGCTGGCAACCATTCCTATTTATTTATATACCTACTACTCCATCAACCGTACCTACACCACAGGTGAGCAACTGGGTGAAACAGGCAAGTTTGCCAATAAGGCTGCAGGTCAGATTATGAGTGTGGCGGTGGAAGAAATGCTGCATATGTCACTGTCATCGAATATCTTATATTCGCTAGGGCAACAGCCGCAGCTGTACCGCAAATCACCATCACCTTATCCGACACCATTGCCTTATCACAATCCCGTTGGCCCACCCGGGCCAGATGGTGATCGAAAAGTGCTAATCCCACTGGCTAAATTCGGTTATGAACAGTTATGGCACTTTCTACAGATAGAGTACCCGGAACCGATTGATGCCATGCCTGAAGATCGCAACTGGGACACCATTGGTCAGTTTTACTCTTATATCCGCTGTCTGATCAGCACCAGCAAAATTACCGATGCTGATTTTCAGGTCAACGGCAATGAGACTCAGATTCAGGGGTTTAACTATTCCCCTAATAATGTTGATACTTTGCACCCTGACCAGCCTTTTGATCCCTGGGGTATACCACCTGTGCAGGGCAGCTGTGAACAACCGGATTCTGTCAGTGGCTGCCCCAGCGCAGCAGCAGTAGCAAAATATGGCAATCAACCCGACAGTCATGCCGGACCTGCCGAACTGATTACCATCAATAGCAAAGCCAGTGCACTGGAGGCGATTGATACCATCTGCGATCAAGGCGAGGGCTTTGCACATGAAGCAACCGATGATCCTGCTGGTAAAGAGTATTCGCACTACTATAAATTTCTGCGTTTACAGGCACAGTTACCTGAGTATGAACACCATACTGAAGTGCTCCCGGAGTTGCCTGTGCCGCCTGAACCTATCAAGCCGACGGCAACCGATGCCGAGTTGGCGAAGGTGATCTTTAATTTCCCAGACAACCCCAAAACACGTCCAGTGGGGTATATCGGCAGCAGTTATATCTATCCACCGGAATACCGGGCGCTGTCAGACCTCTGCAATGGTGTATATCAATACATGCTGATTCTGACAGAAACAATTTATCGGGTACCGGCAGGTGATCAAAAACTGTTTTTTAATGAGGGCATGCACCGTTCCATGATTTGGGTGCTGGATAAGCTAATCCAGGCGATGCGCGGGTTTCAGTTTGAAGATGGCCATGTATTGGCGCCAACCTTTGAAAACCACAACCTGGGTGCACGCAAAGATGCTTACCGGCATTTGCTCAACCTGACAGAAGCCGTGACCAACTGTGAACAGTTGAGTGCCATGGGCTATCTGATTAACACCATCAAGACATTACCGGATGCCAGCCCTTATTGGGCTGATGAAAATTAGCGTGTGCGCATGCAGATTGCCCGAATTGACTTGAACAAAACCAAATTAAGGAACTGAACCATGTCCAAAAAAACACTACAACCCGGTGATCCGGTACCTGAGCCTTATCCATACCAACAAGCACCGACCTGGCCAAGCACCATTGGTGCGCCTTTGGAGCCTGCCAAGCCACTGCATGCCTGTATGGGACTGAACCATTGCAAAGGGCAGGACCGCTACGGTGCCGCAGGTCCGACAGATGGCCCAAGGCCCGGCGTTCCCAATGACTGCGCGGGGCAGGGCTATTGCGCGAACACTCCTGACCATACCTGCCATGTGCAAAACTCCTGTAAAAATCAAGGTGGCTGCGGCTTATATGGCACAGCAGAAGAACTGGATAGTCCCGGATACAACGAGTGTAAATCACTGGGTTCGTGTGCGACACCAATTAATGCCGAGCGTTTTAGTACCAATGGTCCCAATCAGGGCAAAAGTGTATGGGCACGGGCACGTCAGGTGTTTCATGAGAAAGAATGGCCGGCATTGCGTGCCCAGAACCCGGATTTGCCGGAGGAATTACCACGCATCGGCGGCGATGCCTATAAGGAAGATATTTTCAAACACGGCCCCGCTTATTTATGGGTGTCTGATGACAATGAAGAACGCTCCAATATGACGGCCTGCGGCGCCAGTGGTATGAGTGGTGCGGGTGGCTGTGGCTGAAGCAGATAAAACTGGTTCACAGCTTGCGGATCTGCCCAGGCTTGGGCTCGGGCTGGGCCTGCGCAATACCCATTTCGGTCATATTTTGGCCGAATGGCCTGCGGTAGACTGGTTCGAAGCCATATCGGAAAACTTTATGGACTCGGGGGGACGTCCCCGCTGGGTTATCCGCCAGGTGGCCGAGCGTTATCCGGTGGTGCTGCATGGTGTTTCCATGTCCATTGGCAGCACCGATCCATTGAATCTGGATTATCTGTATAAACTCAAAGCTTTGGCTGATGAAATACAACCGGCGTGGGTCAGCGATCACCTGTGCTGGACGGGCGTGCTGGGTTTGAACTCGCATGACCTGTTGCCGGTGCCGTTAACGACAGAAACGCTTGAGCATATTGCCCAACGCGTATCTCAGGTTCAGGATATTCTGCAGCGTCCGTTGATTCTAGAAAACCCCAGCACATACCTTAAATTCGCACAGTCATCGATGCAGGAGCCGGAATTTTTACGGCAGCTGGCCGAACGCACTGGCTGCGGGCTATTGCTGGATGTGAACAATGTCTATGTCACCAGCTTTAATACGGAAAATGATCCGTTGGACTACCTGAACGCTTTTCCATTCGAGCATGTGGTACAGATTCATCTGGCTGGTCATCAGCATTGTGGTACACACATTATTGACACGCATGACCAACCGGTACTACCCGAAGTCTGGGAACTGTTTCGACTGGCATGGGCGCGAACGGGTGGGGTATCGACTTTGCTAGAGTGGGATGGAGATATTCCATCGTTTGATGAATGCCATTGTGAGCTATTAAAAGCCAAGCAGTATATGCATGGACAGTTTCAACCTGTGCCGGTTACTCCGCAAACACAGTCCTTGCCGGAATCGGTTTCTACACCCGTGGATTTTATGGTGCCGGAAGTGATGGACAATACCGTTTTGCAAGCAGTAACGACGGATAAGGCGGTGAATCAATAGCCATGACTGAATCATTGGCCATATTGCAAACCTGGATGCACCAGGCACTGGTGAGTCCCGGTCAATTGTCAGTGGCTGAGGTTGAACATTATATTGGCTCAAGCTCACGCTTGAATGGTGCTCAGCATCTGGCCATTTACCAGCGCAGTTATTATTTGCGTCTGCTTAAATGTATGTGCGAGCAGTTCCCTGCACTGTGTTATGCCTTAGGCGAGTCTTTATTCAATGATTTTGCCCGTGAATACCTGCAGGCATACCCACCGCAAAGCCACACACTGTATGAATTGGGTAAACGTTTCCCCGAATACCTAAAACAAACCCGGCCCGACCAGGAAGCCGATAACGATAGCTGGATCGATTTTATGCTGGAGTTGGCGCAGTTTGAGCGAACCTTGTTTGTGATGTTTGATGCGCCGGGTAATGAGGGCAAAGCGTTTGCCGATATCGACACCGAAGATAAAAATTTGCGTTTGCAGCCGTGTTTTACCGTTGCTGATTATCGCTTCCCGGTTGCCTGGTACTACCACCAGGTTCGCGATGATAAAGGCCCCGGTTTTCCGCCTGAACAGCGCAATTACATCGCCTTGTGTCGCGTGAATTATCTGACCCATACGCATATGCTGACGGCACCGCAGTATTGGTTTCTAACAGCCATGCAACAAGGGTTGAGTGTTGCTGAGTGTCTGGGTTGGGTGGCGCAAAAAACCGATCAAAATCAGGACAATGTTTATCGATCATGGACCAGCCATGGAGGGACACGTGACCGATGGATTGAAGCGGGTTTTTTTATTAACGCTGGAACTACCAGGCGTGGCTGAGAAACGTTAGGTAATCAAGAACAGTTAACGACTATTGGGTTGTTACTACAGGGGCTCGCTTTGGCAATAGGATCACAATGACAAATATGCCAGAAGCAATTCCAGCAAGAATCCTGAATAGCACATCAAATCCCCAGTTTTGGTAAACCAGAGCAATCAAGGGCAAGGCGGCTGCCAGGACAGTAAAACCCACCACATAGCGAATAGCATAGATACGGGCTTTATGCTCTCCATGAGCGACTTTGCCAACCAAATAATCGTTGACTGGGATTTGTCCGAAAGCGCCCAGCATAAACCCCAAAGCAGCACACAAAGCAAACCAGTCGGTTAACCCTGGCATCAGGGAGAAGAACACCAATTGAAAAGCAGCGACAGTGATGAACACTGGACGCGGACCAAAGCGATCCAGCGTATAGCCCACGATCAATTGAGCGCTGGATGCGATGGCAAACACAGCAAAAGCCAGCCAGCCGAGGGCGGTGGCCGTGTCTTGCTGTTCTGAAGCGGGAACAGCACTTATCCAGTCGGACAGCTGTGTCGCCAACTCTTGTAAGCGCTCTGCAAAAATTTTGGGTAGAGCAAAAGTAGTGGCCTGAAATATCATCGCCCCTAGTGCTGTGGTGATGAAGACAATAATCAATACTCGGATGATCAAACCACGATTAGCGGATAAAAAAGTTGATCTTTCATCAATGCTCGGTATCGTTTTTTGCTTATTGCTGGTTCGAATTGAGCTCCAGCGAAGAGCAGAATAGGCCAGACCAATCAATACGGCCATTACACCAGGGGCAATAAAGGCCATTCTCCAACTGCTCAAATCAATCAGATAACCAGTAATCAGTGCTGCACTGGCAACACCCAGATTGCCCCATACGCCATTAATAGCAATGCGTATCCCGATGTTGCGCCACTGTGTGGTTACGATTGTCAGCCCGACCGGATGATAAATGGCTGCGAACATACCGATTATGAACAAACCTGTACCTATCTGTAATGGTGTTTGACTAAAGCCTGTGGCAACAGCAGCCAGGCCTATGCCGATAAAAAACACACTCATCATGCCATCCCGGTTCCAACGGTCTGCCAGCCAGCCGGCAGGCAACGAGAATAGACCGAAGGCAAAAAAACCAGGGGTGGCATAAATCAGTAACTCGGAATAGCTGATATTCCATTCACGATAAAGCACCAGTGCCGCCACGGTGGCAAAAATCAGCGTGAACATATGGTCAAGAAAATGACCAATATTCAATAATAGAAAATGCAAATGGTCACGCTTTATCAAGTTATCCATTACATGGGCATTGTTTAAGGCGGATAAGCCAGGGTGAGTTACGAATGTTTCAAATCATCAATCCGGTGATTAACCTAAAACCACCTGATTGTCATAGGTGGTAGCGTTATTCTCTCATTGGTTATAGCAATGCCTCAATATCATCCGCCAAATCCCCTAACTTTTTATCGATATGCCGGCGCTGCTTATCAGAAAGGGTTTGACTGATGACTGCACTCATGTGCGCGAATAAAACTCGATTGTGGTCTGAGTTTTCCTTTAACTGCTGGCTTTGATATTGGCTGGAATTTTGCAGAATATCCAATAGCTGTTGTTGAAAATCAGGAAGGGTTTCTCGTTGATCAAATAATTGCCTGGCTTTGGCGTCCAGTTGTCTTTGGTAAGCCAGACGATCTTGGAAAGTGGGGCGTATGCGGGGAGCATAGTCGCTGACAATGTCTTTTTGTAACTGGCTCAACCGGCCAATCCAGCGTTCCATCTGTTCTTGCAGGTTTTTCCGGCTTTCATCCAGACGGTCCTCGTCCTTGATATCGTTGTATTCCTCTTCGGTTTCCTCACGCTGATCGGCAACCTCATCAAACAATGACTCCACCTGATCATCATTCAACAGCACGGCAATTTCAACCAGTTCCGGGCTGACTCGATCCCGTAATCGTTCCCAATGTCCGCGACCGCGCTCAAAATGCTGTAACCACTGCTGCTGAGACAGCGGACCGCCAGCGACCTGCTGGCGCAGATCATTCAAATGTTGAAGGTATTGATCCAGCTCCTGTTGCCGGTGCCATACCAGCCATTGATCAACATAGCCATCAAAAACCACTCTCTGCGGCCGGTCCAGCTCCACATAATCATCCACATACCAATAGATCAGCCAATCGAGGTTGTTGTAGGCAAAGCGGGAGGAGCAGCCACTGAGTATCAGCAACAGTACGGATAAAGTGAGTAACAGTTTTCGCATCGGTCAGGTTCTTCGGCGAATCAGCATAGAGGAGTATAGTGATTTGAGATCAAGCAATCGTTAAATTGCGTTTTAGGTCATTTGGCTATGTGACTATCATGAGCTGGCATCGATTATCAAAAGAACAGGATAAAACTCTACTAAAGTCAAAGTTTTCTTGTTGTATATGATATGGTTTCTATATCACAAAATGGAATATGGCGAGAGTGTAAAGTAGAGTTGCTCGTCGTTTTATTATCAACGCAAAGGGTGTTTGTGCATTGAAGAAACTTATTATATTTCTGACCGCTGTGCTATCAATTGCGATCGTTATATTTCTTACTACTAGAGATGATGATGCAACTCGAGACCAAACTCTCTCCAAACCGCCTAGTAATGCAAGTGGAACTTCATCCGCAGTAGAAAACCCAGTTGAATCAAATGTTACTGGTGCTGTTGAAGATTCTTCAAATGTAACAAACAGGCATTCACCTGCAAGCAATATATATGATTATTCACAAGGTTTGTATGTTCGTACACAAGATGGCACGACAACACTTCCATCGGTATCACTGATTACGCTATTAGATGATTTAGCGAATGCTATAAATAGTGGCGATAATGATGCCGCAGTTTTTTTGTTTGAGGCAAATTTTGCCTGTGCCTTTAATAACATCATAACTGAGCGTGATTTAGACAGCGCAATCAAAAAGATTAATTCCAATACGGCTAGTGACGATTTCATAAAGAAAAAATCTATTGAAAATAAAACCAGGACTTACCGATTTTGTAAGGGCTATAATGCAAGAGACCCAATTGCAGCAGAAAATCAAGACCTTAGGGATTTGATTATAAGGGCCGCAAGAGAAGGGAACATAAGGGCAAAATTAAAATTTCAAGACTTTGGGTTCCCTGGTGACCCCAACGATGTATCTAATTTAATTCGCAATTCCGATCTTTTAACAGAGTTCAAAAATGAAGCAATTCAACACTTGATCGATGCGCGCAATGCAGGATCGTTTCAGGCTTTAACCTTATTGGCATTGAATTATAACCAAGGGCTTATTGTTGAACAAAACGATGTTGAGGCTTACGCATATTTCTATGCCACTCAGCAACACCAATTCAACATTGATACCGATTCTATCTTATCTACTATAGGGGGTCGTCTGACAAGCGATCAACTTCCTCTCGCTCAAAAAAAAGGAGATAACTATGCGGATTTTTGCTGTGATCAAGGGTACCCGTAAATCCAAACTTACCTTAGCCTTATTAGCACTGGTAGCATTTATTTTATAAGCAGATGATCATGGCAATTTTACATGTACCCATTGTGATCCAGGTGATGCATCAGGCCCAGGTGTTCAGGCATTTAATTTAACGGTTTTTATGTTGTGTTGCTCTGTTGCTGCTTGCATTGTGGCGATTGTGATTCGATATTTCTCTCATAGGCAAAAACTTAAATTGTTTCGTTCGCGTGGTGTATACGATATTGATGAGAATGGAGAAGTGGACAATTTCAGTGATAAGTTCCTGGATAAACTTTAGGTCGACATGACTCTATAAAATAAGGAATAAGCCCTTGAGTAAATAAACCGAAACGACAAAGACAGGGGATTGATTCGCCTCATCCTGAGGCTCACCCTGCGGGCGCGCTAAAGCGCGTCCCGATTGGCTATCCTGCCAATCGGTCGAACCGGAGGGGTTTTCAAAACCCTATGAAACAACAAATAAAAAAGCCCACCTTGCGGTGGGCTTCTTCATTTGGCGTCCCCTAGGGGATTCGAACCCCTGTTGCCGCCGTGAAAGGGCGGTGTCCTAGGCCTCTAGACGAAGGGGACATTGTTTGGTGGAGCTAGGCGGGATCGAACCGCCGACCTCTACAATGCCATTGTAGCGCTCTCCCAGCTGAGCTATAGCCCCGAACGAGCGAACGCGAAATAGTAATGGGTCATTATAACCCTGTCAATCATTTAATGGCTAGATTTTTTTCGATTCAGCGGCTGACAGGCTGGGCATCGGCGGATGATTGGTCCGTTAACCGCTCTGGCATAAAGGCTTCAGAGCGGCGACGCATGCTGGCCAGGCTATGGCCTTGTTGCAGCAAATAGTCCAACCACTTGTGTAAAGCCCGGTTCTGGCGCCAGTGGATGCGCTGCAGCGCGGTAGGGTTTAGGTCTGGTCCGGCCAGTCGATTAATGCCCCGACGCAGATCAAATGCGGTTACTTCGGCAATTCGCAGATCATGATACATTCGGATATGCGCTTCAGGCTCTGAGGCCTGTTGTTTCTCAGTATGCAATTCGTGCGTTAACCGCAAGAAAGTGGTGTAAGGGTGCTGTTCCAGAATATGCAGGTGCAACAGTGGCTGCTGATTGATCTGCGAATAAAAGTACTGCGAAGTCGATACATCATCGGGCAGCAGCAGCATTACCTGCTGGTAAATTGCCTCCTGTAATTGCTGCAACTCATCGGGTCGAGTGGCCGATTGTGCGGCTTGCCAGGTTGTTTCTCGGATATAGACCATACTGGCAGCATAGCATAACCGGTGGTTAATTCTATGTAGGTATCTATCGCTCTATGCAGGGTTTATCGGGAGGGCAGAATAATGCTGCCGCTGGTAGGCAGCAGATCCAAAAATGCATTAAACACTTTGTGGCTGGTTTGTACGGACTGATCGATATATTGCCTGGTATGTCGCAATATCTGTTCAACAGAATGTCCGGTGTCAGCAGCTTTTAGCTCTTGCAGATATTGCGGTAAATTCAACCAACGTCGAATTAAACGCTGATCAAGCTCCAGGTGAAACTGAAACCCCCAGCAATGTTCAGCATAGTGAAAAGCCTGAGTCTCACAGTGCTTTGATTTTGCCAGGTGCTGCGCATCCGGTGGCAGGTCAAAGGTATAGCCATGCCATTGATAGACTGGTTGATGACTGGGGTAGTGCTGTAATAGTCGGTCCTGCTGTCCCTGGGGGTTTATTTCCAATGGATACCAGCCAATTTCCCACTGTGAAGCTGGAAACAACCGGGCGCCCAGTGTGTGTGCAATCAGCTGGCTGCCAAGGCAAATACCCAATACCGGCTTGCCGGCATTGATAAAATGTTCGATGGTCTGACACTCAGTTAGCAGGTGCGGATATTGTTGCTGCTGATCCGGCATCATCGGCCCACCCAGTACGACCAGTGCATCATAGCGCTGATTGTTGGGTTGGCTGTCAGGCTCGCGCGAAAAGTTCAGGTAACGAATACGATGCCCACGAGCACGAATTAAAGGATCGAAAGTGCCTAAAGGTTCTGCTGCAACATGTTGAAAAACCAATATTCGTGCCAAAATTTTTCCTCTTATCAGTCGATGCGGTTACACTGACGTTATGCCTGCCTCAGTATCCAGCATTACCGAGTTGCAACCAGCTATCCAGTGTTGGTTTAAACAGGCTATTGGTACGCCCAGCCAAATGCAGCAACAGGCCTGGCAGCACATTGCCACCGGTAAGCATACCTTGATTGCCGCACCCACGGGTTCGGGTAAAACACTGGCGGCTTTTGTTCCGTTATTCGACAACTTATTGTCACCCGCTGGACAACAGGCTGGGGCGACCCGGGTGCTGTATGTTTCACCGCTTAAATCGCTGTCACATGATGTCGAGCGTAACCTGCAGCCTGCATTGGATGGTGTGTCCGCCCAGGCAGGTTTAATCGAGCCATTACGCGCTGCTGTCCGCACGGGAGACACTTTAAACAGCGAGCGTCAAAAACAGTTGAAAAAGCCACCGAATATTCTGGTCACCACGCCGGAATCGCTGTTTATCCTGTTGTGCAGTAAAAACGGGCGAAAAGCCTTGTCGGGTATCCGTCATGTGGTGGTGGATGAGTTGCATGCATTGGCGGGCAATAAACGTGGTGCTCACTTTTTACTATCGCTCGAGCGCCTGCAGCGCTTGTTGTCACGCCCATTGCAGCGCATTGGGGTATCGGCCACGCAAAAACCTTTGAGCACACTGGCAAACTGGCTGTGTAGTGGTCAAGATTGTGCGACTGTTGATGCCGGGCTGCGTTCCGATCTTGATCTGGATATTGAACTGACGCCAACTCCGTTAAGCTCGTTGCTTAGCAATGTGCAGATGGATGAAATCTGCACCCGCATCAAAACCCTGGCACAGGCAAGAAAAACCACGCTGGTATTTGTTAACACCCGGCGCATGGCCGAGCGTATGGCGCGGCGCATGACAGAATTGATGGACAGCAAACAAAAAGTACTGGCAACGCACCATGGCAGCTTAAGTCGTGAATTACGCCTGGATGCTGAGCAGCGTTTAAAAACGGGGCAGCTGCAATTGGTGATTGCCACCAGCTCATTGGAGTTGGGCATTGATATCGGTTCGATTGATCTGGTGTGTCAGTTGGGTTCCCCCAAGCGTTTTTCGGCCATGCTGCAGCGCGCCGGACGGGCAGGGCATCATCATGGTGGTGTACCGATGGCACGGTTGTTTCCATTGACACGTGATGATCTGCTGGAGAGCTGGGTGTTATTGCAGGGTCTGTACAACCAGCAGCTGGACAGTATCAGTGTGCCCATGCAGCCATTGGACGTATTGGCACAGCATATTCTGGCCGAATGTGCCTGCAGTGAACAGACCGAAACCAGCTTGGCTGAATGGGTACGCCGGGCCTGGCCATACCGGCACCTGGATGATCAGTTGCTAGCGCAGGTACTGACCATGCTGGCAGAAGGTTACAGCGGCCGTCAGGAACAGTTACGTTTGCTTTGGGACCGTGCCAGAGGCCGTTTGCAGGCTGATAAAAGCCTGCGCAGTCTGTGTGCCATGAATGCCGGTGCGATCCCTGAACAGTTTGATCAGGATGTATGGCTGGTAGACGATCACCATAACATCGATAAAGCCGATGACAGGACTGGTCACCGGGTACAGCATATCGGTACAGTAGATGAAGATTTTGCTTTTGAAAGCCTGCCCGGTGATGTGGTGCAACTGGGCAATCACAGTTTTCAAATTGTCAAAGCCAATGCTGAGGGACTGCATGTACAAGATGCTGATGGTCTGCCGCCAGCGATTCCATTCTGGCTGGGTGAAGGGGCAGGGCGCAGTATTGAGTTATCTGCTGCAATGGCACAGCTATTGGGTCAAAGTATTGATAAAATCCCGGAGCAATTGGCGCAACCTGACTGGTTAACACAGTCCAGTTGTTTAAACCCCGAAGCCGCACAGCAACTGAGCGCTTATCTGGCAGCTTGTCATGCCGCACTAGGCGGTTTGCCGCATAAGAGCCATGTCATTATTGAACGTTTCTTCGATACCACTGGTAATTTTCATGTGGTGATTCACAGCACTTTTGGTATTGGCATCAACCGTGCCTGGGGTTTGGCATTGCGCAAACGGTTTTGCCGCCAGTTCAACTTCGAGTTGCAGGCCACCGCTTCGGATAATGGTTTGCTGTTATCACTTGGACCTACTCACAGCTTTCCATTGGAAGATATTACTGGTTACCTGAAAAGTCACAGCGTGCGCGAGGTATTGATTCAGGCATTGCTGGATTCCCCATTGTTTGTCAGTCGCTGGCGCTGGGCGGCCAATACGTCACTGGCGGTGTTACGGATGCGCAATGGCAAAAAGCTGGAGCCGCAGCAACAGCGCAATCAGGCAGAAGATTTATTGGCATTATTGTTTCCTGATCAGTTGGCCTGCCTGGAGAATATTCGCGGCGAGCGCGAAATTCCTGATCATCCTCTGGTGACTCAGGTAATCAATGACTGTTTGTTTGAGGCCATGGATATTGAAGGACTGGAATCCATTCTGATTGGTATTGAACAGGGGGATATTCAGGTCAGTTGTATGGACCTGAATGGACCTTCACCTTTGGCCGAAGAACTGATCAATGGCAAGCCGTGGATGTTTCTGGATGATGGTGAAGCCGAAGAGCGGCGTACGCGTACCGTAGAAACCCGTTATCGCACGCCGGATATTGCTGACGCATTGCGCTTGCGCAGTCTACCGGATGCGAATATCAGCCGGGTCCAACAGCAAGCCTGGCCAGTGGTTAACAGCCCTGAACAACTGTATCAACTGCTCAATCAAGCCGGGTTTATTACGGTTGCAGAGGCACAGCAAGGTGCCCCCAAAGGCATCAGCAACCCACTGGCACACCGTTGGCCAATGTGGTTTAAATCACTGGCAAGGGATATGCGTGCCTGTGTCGTATTAAGGGATAATCAAGCTTGTTATTGGGTGGCTGATCAACGTGTTGCCGAAATAACCTGCGTGGATGCCGGTCTTGTAAGCAAGCCACCCCTGCCTGACTATGCACTGTCTGTTTCACCAGCAACTGCTGACGAGGCTTTGCTTAATTTATTAAGTGCGCGTTTGCAGGTTATGGGCGTGGCGCAGTTGCGCCAGTTGATGCAGGATTTTCAATTGCCGGAAGCTCAAGTGGTCAGCGCTTTAATGGCCTTGCAAGCCTCAGGGGCTGCGATTCATATCCCGGAACCGCATGATTATTGGGTAATGCGACAGAATGCTATCAAGCTACGTCAACTGTCTAATCATGTCTGAAGTTCGGTAATTTTATTGTGGCATAATCAGGCGATTTTAATCGCCATTACTTAACGGAAACACTCAATGTCATTTAGAAACCTGCTGGTTGTCTACTTAATTTTTTCTGGTCTTGCCTTATTTGCTCAACAACCTGATGTTCCAGGTTCTGGTGCGATCAAATTTGCCCAGCTCGGCCAGGAATTGCCCACGCCAAACGAAACGCGACTGGCATCCGGTGCGCCGGGCCCACAATATTGGCAGCAAAGAGCCGATTATGTGATTGATGTGGAACTGGATGATCAGCGGCAGCGCATTATTGGCAGTGAGCGCATTACCTATCACAACCTGTCACCACATTCACTGAAATACATCTGGGTGTATCTGGACCAGAATCGATTTCAGCCTGATTCCGATGATGTGTTAACGGCGACTGCCCCCAATTTCGAAGAACTGCCTTACCGCAGTATGGCGACTTTGCTGGAGCGCCGCGAGTTTGATGGCGGCTTCAAGTTATCTGATGTGACCAATGAAACCGGGCAAAACCTGGATTACGTTATTAATAAGACATTAATGCGCATTGATTTGCCTGAACCGCTGGAATCCGGTGGGTCGTTTGTGGTGAATATTGCCTGGCAGCACAATATTGTCGATGCCGTGGCCATACGGGCACGTGGCGGTTATGAGTATTTTGCTGAAGATGATAATTATATTTATGAAATCGCCCAATGGTATCCGCGGGTTTCTGCCTATACCGATTATGAAGGCTGGCATAACAAGCAGTTTTTGGGCAGCGGTGAGTTTACGCTTGAGCTGGGTGATTTTGAAGTCAACATCACAGTGCCTGAAGATCATATTGTGGCAGCAACAGGGGTACTGCAAAACACCGATGAAGTGCTTACCAGTGCCCAGCAACAGCGACTGAGCGATGCCCACAGCGCGGACAAGCCAATATTTATTGTCACTCCGGAAGAAGCTGAGCAAGCTCAATCTGGCAAACTGAGCGGTAAACAGACCTGGCGTTTTAAAGCAGACAATGTACGCGATTTTGCGTTTGCCTCATCACGTAAATTTATTTGGGATGCGATGAATGTCACCAGCGGCGATATCGATGTGTTGGCCATGTCATTTTATCCCAATGAAGCCGAACCGTTGTGGAGCCAATATTCTACAGAAGCAGTGGTACATACCATTGAGGTGTACTCGCGTTATTCATTCGATTATCCCTATCCGGCAGCGATTTCTGTCAATGGGCCTGTCGGCGGGATGGAATACCCGATGATCAGTTTCAATAAGCCACGCCCATATGCCGATAAGACCTATTGGGATGTCCGCCAGGATCCGCGGGACCATACCTGGGAACGCAGTAAATATGGTTTGATTTCGGTGATTATTCACGAGGTAGGACATAACTATTTCCCGATGATTGTAAACTCCGATGAACGTCAATGGACCTGGATGGATGAGGGCTTGAATACCTTTTTGCAGTTTATCGCCGAGCAGGAGTGGGAGGATGAATACCCTTCACGACGTGGTGAAGCCAAAGACATTGTTGAGTTTATGATCAGCGACAACCAGGTACCGATCATGACCAATTCAGAATCTTTGCTTCAGTTCGGCAGTAATGCTTATGCTAAGCCGGCTACCGCGCTGAACATTCTGCGGGAAACCATCATGGGCAGGGAGCTGTTCGACTTTGCCTTCCGTGAATATTCACAGCGCTGGGAATTTAAACGGCCGACGCCATCGGATTTTTTCCGCAGTTTGGAAGATGCTTCAGGTGTTGATCTTGACTGGTTCTGGCGGGGCTGGTTTTACAGCACCGACCATGTTGATGTGAGTATTGATAAAGTCACTTTATTCCGCCTGGACAGTGGCAACCCGGACATTGATAAACCATTGGCGCGTCAAGACGATGAGGCGCTACCAGAAACGATTTCCCAACAGCGTTACGCCGATGTTGAAAAACGATTGGACCGCCGCCCGGAACTGGCTGATTTTTATACCGGCTACGATGAGTTTGATGTCACCCCCTATGACTATGCAAAATACGAGGAGTTGTTGGCGGGTTTGGAAGACCGTGAAAAAGTGCTGCTGGAAACCAATAAATTATTTTATGCCGTTGATTTCAGCAATATTGGTGGTTTGGTGACGCCTTTGCCATTACTGATTGGATACGTGGATGGCACATCAGAATCATTAATGATTTCTGCAGAAATTTGGCGTAAAAATGCAACGCACGTCACCAAGTTATTCATTACTGAAAAACCCATTGCCAGCATCAAACTGGACCCGTATTTACAAACAGCCGATGCGGATGTCAGCAATAATTCATTCCCGCGTGAAATTCAAAAATCCCGCTTTCAGTTATTTAAGCAAAGTGAGCAGCCCAATCCGATGCTGCGTCAGGAACCGGATGGCTGGAAAGGTGACGAATAAATAATGCTGGTCAGATATTCATTATTGTTACTGGCTTTTATTTGCTGTCTGTTATTGAGTGGAGCAGGGCTGGCACATCCATTTCATACCAGTTTGACTGAGATTGAATACAACGCTAAGGATCAGAACCTGGAGCTTGCCATTAAACTGGCACCAGTGGATCTGGAAGAAGCTCTGAGTGCTTATTCGGGCAGTAAAGTGGTGATTGTGGATACTGAGCAAAGCGATGCGCTAATCCATGAATACTTACAGCGAAAATTGCGTTTTTATTCAAACCGACCCACACCGCAGGGAGCTGTGACACCCTTGAGGTTAGATTGGGTGGGCAAGCAGCTGGATGTTAATGTTATATGGGTTTTTTTGACAGTCCCGGTTTCTGAAACGCGGTTGCGTCTGGATAATCAGATATTGTTGGAAATTTATCGGCAACAAATTAATACAGTCAGCATCCTGCATGAAGGCAAAAAACAGACTCAACAACTGACTGGCAGCAATACTTCACTGATATTGAGTTTTTAATATGAATCAACCTTATCGGTTATATGGTGCTGAGTTTTCTTTATATTCGGGCAAGGCGCGCGCGTATTTGCGAAAAAAGGGCATTTCATTTGAAGAGATTAATTCTTCATTGCGGGTGTACAAGAAATTTATTATTCCCCGTACCGGGGTGAAATACATTCCTGTGCTGCAAACCCCGGATGATGAGGTTTATCAGGATACGACGGTCATTATCGATGAGCTGGAAAAACGTTTTCCCAACCCGTCTGTGTATCCAAAAACCCCATTACAAAAACTGGTGGCTTTGTTGCTGGAGACCTATGGGGATGAATGGTTACTGATCTATGCGATGCACTATCGCTGGAACTATCCGGAAACCAATTACCGCTTTGTGATTGGTGAGTTTGGTAAAATGCTGCTGCCGGGCTGGCCCGGCTTTGTTCAACACTGGCTGGGCAAAAAAGTCGGCAGCCGTTTTAACAATGCTGTTTCCAAACTGGGTGTCAGCGATCACAACCAAGCTGCCATTGAACGTTCCTACAAGAGTCTGTTGTCCGATTTGGAACAGCATTTCCAACAGCACGATTATTTGTTGGGGCAACGTCCCTGCATTGCAGACTTCGGCTTTATTGGTCCGTTTTATGCCCATCTTTATCGCGATCCTTATCCGGGTAAAATGATGCGTGAGCAGGCACCGGCGGTGACTGCATGGGTAGAGCGGATGGTCAGCCCCGAACCCGCTGAAGGCGCTTTTATCGCCAATGATAAGATTCCCGACACCTTATTGCCGGTGCTTCAACGTATGGCTGCAGAGCAATTGCCCGTGTTATTGGATACGGAGACTCATTTGCAACAATGGCATCAGCAAAACCCGGATAAGGAAATTCCGCGTTTTATTGGTAAACACCAGTTTATGGTTGAAGGCGTAGCCGGGGAACGGGTCATGCTCCCATATTCTTTGTGGATGTTTCAGCGTGCCTGGAAATATTATCAACGCCTGCTGCAGTCACAGCAGGCGAAAGCCGATCAGTTGTTGCAGCAAATCCATTTTGGTGATGCGATGAGCAATACGTCCAACCTGCGCCTGGTCAGGCGCAACAATCGTTTGTACTGCGAGCAGTAATCGGACGCCAGCATATACCGGTAGAGGCTGCGTCAACCGTTAATACGCTTGCTTATACAGCTCCCGCTGCTGCGGTCAATATTAATGTTGATGTGTCAACAAATATCAACCTGCGGCGGGCCACAACCAGGCAAAGGTTCCGGCCGTCAACAGTGCATAAATAATGCCATCAACAACAAATTTAAGGTTGCTTTTCCAGGGCATGCCTTTCCAGATAGAACCGGGAATATTGGAGATGGCATAAGGCAAAGCGGCGACAACGGCGACAAAATGAAATACCACTGAATAGTTACTGCCGTAATCGAGCGTGTAATGCGCAGCGCAGGCAATGAAAATACTGACAACAATGGTATATAAAAACCACTGCAGTAAGCTTTTGCCCATAGGCCACTGACCGTTTGGCATGATGGTCATAAAACCAACCGGTCCTTGATTCATCTTGGTCTGCATTTCCTCAGAATCCATGGCTTTCATGTCAGCGCAATAAGGGAACATATATTCACCTCGTTGTATATTCTGAGCACGTATAGCAGCCATAATGTCTGCTTCTCCATCAAGTTGTAGGCAATCACTGGCATGCCACTTGATGACCATATGAACAATAGAACTCCAGATAAAAACAAAAACGGCCGATAATAAAATAGGTAACCACAGGTCAACTAAAAAATGCATGGCTAAATACTCCGACTGGTTATATTAGGTTCAGCTCCCCGCTGAACCTTATGCAAAGTATAACGCAGGCCACTAGCCGTTAACCGGTTCACCAATAGTTTGGCAGTGCTGATAAACCCGATCACTTCGCCTACATAACTTAAAACATAGCGGCATCGTTTTAGCAGATGGCTCTATATTTTGACCAATGACTGTAAACGTGAATGCAATAACTCCAACATCAGGTTGCCACTGGCGCCCGGTGAAGTGCGTTGATCAATACTGTCTAATGCTGCCTGTTGAATATTGTCCGTCGTTAGCTGGGAAAGGTCATTCCCGACAGTCTGATAGGCTTCCCGAAAGGGTATGCCCTGGCTGACCATTTTAATGGCCTTGTCGGTTGCTAGCATCGAAGGTTCGATAGCATCCAGCATCGTTTGTTGGTTCCACTCAAAATGACCAATCAGATCAGGGAGCAACTTAATTGCCGTTAAACCACTGCGAAAAGCTCGCATCATCGGTGCTTTGGTCAACTGCAAATCGCGCTGGTATCCAGAAGGCAAGGACAATAGGTTATTGATTTCTGTGATGGCTCCCAATGATATTGCCGGCATACCACGCAGTAATTCGATAAAGTCCGGGTTGCGTTTATTGGGCATAATTGAAGAGCCTGTCGTATAGCGATCGGGCAAGTGAATAAATTGGTATTCGCTGCTGCAAAATAGACTAATATCCCAGGCCAATCGACGCGTATCCAGCAGAACCTGATGCAAGGCGTTGAGTGCATGCAGCTCCAGTTTGCCGCGACTGTTTTGCACATACATGGGGTTAAGCTGCAAACGCTGAAAACCCAGGGATTCGGTGCTGTGCTGACGGTCCAGTGGTAGGTTGACACCGTAGCCAGCAGCAGTGCCTAAAGGGTTGCTGTCAATCAGGGCGTGCGAATCGGCGATCAATTGCACATTGTCCAGCATGCTTTCTGCAAAACCGGCACACCAGTGTGCCGTGCTGGAAACCACGGCTCTTTGTAGGTGCGTATAACCCGGCATAGGCAGATTGTCCTGTTTGGCGCGCTGTAAGAATTGAGAAGCCAAATCAACACATAACTGGTGCAGCTGACTTAATTGCCCCTTCAGCCACAAACGGGTCGCCACCAATACCTGGTCATTGCGGCTGCGGCCACTATGAACTTTTTTACCGGTATCGCCCAGTTTTTCAATCAAGAAATATTCGATGGCAGAGTGGCCATCTTCGAACTGTTTGCTTAGGACAAACTGGCCATTCTGGAATGCTTTCAGGCATTCATCCAATGCTGCACACAAGCGCTCTGTTTCATCAGCATTGAGCAGATCAGCGCGGTGCAGCGCTTGTACGTGCGCTTTACTGGCAAGAATGTCATAGGGCAGCAGTTCTCCATCGAGTTCAATGTCGTTACCGATCATAAAACCCATAATGTCAGGGTCGATGATGCTGTTGTTTTTTTTCCAGATTGTCGCTTGGGTACGATCATTCATTGTTTAAACCCTCATTGCTGTGGAACCCACAGGCTGCATTCAAATTCTGTATGGCCTGGCTTGCTGCACCTTTTAACAAGTTATCCAAAACACTGATTATCACCAGTTGCCGGCCGTCTGCGCTGATTGTTGCCCCTCCAATGCGGCATAAAGGGGTGTTACGAACCATTCTAATTTCCGGTATTTCTGGCCCGAAGTGGACATGTTTTTCTTTGTGATAATATTTTTTAAAACAATTGATTATGTCATTTTCTTTATGTTGTTTTGATAATGTGCATGAAACGGTTATTTGAATTCCACGAAAAAAGCCTGCCACTGTGGGTACAAAACGTACTGGCTGATTCAAATGGTGGCTGACTTCGCGTTCATGCAGATGACCGGTGAGCCGATAGGCTTTGAGGTTGTCATGCAGTAGTTTTGCGTTGTTATTGTCTGATGGCGCAGTACCTGCGCCGCTATAACCGGAGACACCAAAGCAATGGATGTTCTCAATGCCAAGTGGCAATAGTGGGTGCAATGCCAACTGCATGGCTGTGGCATAGCAGCCAGGGTTGCTGATTTTGCGTGCTGCTGCGATTGGCGGTCGATTAATTTCGGTCAGCCCATACACCCAGCTCGGATCAAAACGGTAATCTGCGCTTAGATCCAGAATAATGGCTTTACGATTACAAGCTTCGATGGCAGTAACCCATGGCTTTGCCAGCCCGTTGGGTAAAGCCAGTACATACACATCTGCTGGGTATTCAGGCAAGTGCTGTGGCTGCGGCAAGCAATAACGACCGTTCAAACCTGGGATGTCATCAGCAATACGCTGTCCATTTTTTTGTCGTGAAGTTGCCCAGGCCAAATCAAAACCTGAATGCCCGGCCAGTAAGCGCATTAATTCATGTCCGACGTGGCCACGTGCTCCAATCAGTGCGATGGTTTTCTTGCTCATGCGTTACTCTCAGCAGATAACTTGTCATTGCTTTCGGTATTGTCATCAGCATCCGTAGAAAACCCACGGATAATGGTTGCAGGACTGTACTGCAGGTGTTCATACAATTGCTTCAATACCAAAGGCTCAAATTCTCCGCACCAAAATAAATGCCATTGCGGACCTTTCATCAGGCCGTCAGCCTGACGTACATAAAACGCATTAATGGGGTTTAGCCGCCGGGCCCGCCAATACAGGGCAGGGTGTTGTTCGTGCATGACATTCCACACGGCTCTTCCCAGCCCTTCTCCACGGGCAGTATCGGTAACGGCAAACTTATCCAGCTTGGCGTAACCTTGTTCTTGTGTGATGACTGCGGCTGCACGGTAGCTTTCCGTGATATACACAGCCAGCAACTGAGTGTTATCAAAATAATTTTCGGCCAGCTTGCCAGCAAAACTGGCTTCCAGCAGTTCACGTAAACGACCTTGATCAATATCATTCCAGCTATTATGTGCAATAATTTTTTCACCTTTGCGTACCATGGTGCCGGAACCTTTGTGGGTAAACAGTTCTTTGGGCAATTGGTCAGGCGAGGTGATTGATACCGATGCCGAAGGCGGTAGAACCTGTAACAGTGCTTGTATCTGCTGCAGTTTCAGTCGCATCCCTGAGTGTAGCCAGGGTTGTTGCAGTAGATTGGCGTAATCTGTGGTTAAGTTAATGGAAGGAATGATTTCATCATTGTCATCCAAAATACCGCCAGGACCTGTTAAGAACACCACTTTATAGGGCATAAAATGCTGTACCAGGTGTTGTGCGGCTTCATCGGCATTGATGTTTAAAATCTGACCTTCATCACTTTCACCCAATGTGCTGATCACCGGAATGCTGTTATTTTCTAAGGCACTTAATATGTGGTGATCGTCAACTGCTTTGATATGTCCTACCAAACCCAGTTGCTTAATATCGGTATGTAGAGCTTCAAAAGTACCACTGGTAATGCTTTCAGCCGGAACGTTCAGCTGTTTCAGGGCACTGACCAGTTGCCCGTTAAGCTGGCGGAATACTTTACGGGCGACCTGCAATATTCTGGGTGTGGTGGCGCGCAGGCCGTTGTGGCGCTGATTTTCTATGCCTGCCGCCTGTAAGGCAGCATCAAGTTGCGGTCCACCGCCATGTACCACAATAGGCAACAGGCCTACGCGATATAAAAAAGCCAATGATGAGGCCAAAGCTTCAAGCTGGTCACGCATAATCGCACCTCCCACCTTGATCACTGCAAACCGGCTGCGCTCCAGGTCACTGAAACGCTCCAAGTATTGCTGTACTTCGCGTTGACTGCCCAGCTGACTAAGCAGTTGAACAATGGTGGTGCGGGTTTGCTGTTCTATAGGGTTCATAGCGCCGGCTCCAATAGATGATCGGCATTGTTTAACAAATTGAGATAGATATCTGTCATTTGGCTTAGCATGGCTAAACTCACCCATTCATCAGCGGTATGGGCCTGACCAATATCACCAGGGCCGCAGACCAATGCAGGAATATTGGCTTGCGAAAACAATGAGGCCTCTGTCCAAAACGAAACAGGTTCCCCTGTGACCAGGCCCAGTTGTCCGGCCATCGCTGTGGCATCGGCTGCGGACGGGCCGGCGGGCAGTGCGGGATCTGCTGCCAGGGTTTGCCATTGACTGATGGCTTGTGCCGATGGCAAATTTTGAATTTCTTCCAATAACCCGACGGCTGACTGCCCCGGCAGTGGGCGGCAACCGAAGGATAGTGCTGCATCAGCAGCGATAATATTGTTCTTGGTTCCACCGGCTATTTGACCTGCATTTAAGCATATCCCATAGAGTTGTGAATAAACCGGATGCTTTTGTTTGAGGTAGTGTTTCGCCAGGTTTTGAGCATCAACCCAAAAGCGGCTGAGCTGATGTATCGCATTATCCTGTAATGCACGCAGATCGGATGAATGGCCGGGTTCTGTGCTGAAATGAACGCTTGCCGACGCATAACCACGATGTGCGGTGACTGCCTGGCAGTTGGTGGGTTCTGCGATGATGGCCAGCTGATAATTGGGTGCGGTGTTAAGAAACTGCCGAATGCCTCTGCTGCCACCGGCTTCTTCATCACTGCAAAGCAATAAGGCAGCATCTGCATCAGGGCACAGCTGTATTGCAGTTAACCAACAGGCCAAAGCGCCTTTGATATCACAGGCACCCAAACCGATCGCGCGATCTGCAGTGACGCTCAGCGTTAACGGGTCCTGGCTCCATTGCTGGCCGGCAGGGACAGTATCTACATGAACATTGATCAATATACTGGGCTTACCGCGAACCGCATGCAAGGTCATATCGCCATTACTGGCAGTGCCTTGTTGCGTTATCTCAAAGCCGGGCAGTTGTTGTTTGATATAGCCAAACAGCTCAGTGGCATCGGCATTTCCGCTTTGGTTTTGAGTGTCAATCGCAACCATGGCCTGCAAATGTTTGAGTGTACTTTGCAGTTGTTTATCCATTGGCCTTTCCTTGGTTTTGCTGGTGCACATCAGCCCAGGTCACCAGGCTTTGACCATGCAGCTGAATAAAACCTTCAGCGGCCTGCTGCCCCCAGGCCGCCTGTTGAGCGTACTGGGCGTTGGGGTTTTGCAAACGGTAGGGTGTGTCTATTGAGATTGCCTGTACCTGCCCAGCACTGATTTGCAGTGTCACGGTACCGGTAACGTACTGCTGGGTGGATTCCAGCATCATTTGCAAATCATGACGCAATGGTTCATGCCATGCGCCATGGAACACCAGCTCTGACCAGCGCTTGGCAACGCCAGGTTTAAAATCATTTTGCGCCTGGGTCAGTACAGTTTCTTCCAGTGCTTTGTGAGCGGTCGCTATGGCAGTTAGTGCGGGGGCTTCAAAAACGATCCGGCCTTTTAAGCCAATGGTGGTATCACCAGTATAACTGCTGCGGCCAATACCATAGCGGCCCAGCTGATGGTTTAAAGTTTGCATTAATGCGACACCATCGATGCGGGTTTGATCCAGTTTTACTGGTTGCCCCTGATCAAACTCGATTTGAATTTGTTGGGTGTCCTGTAACTGCTTACCTGGTGGTGCTGTCCAGATATAACTATCCGGACCGGGTGCTTGCCAGTCATCAATTTCTGCGCCCGACAGGGTAATACCCAACAGATTTTCATTGATGGTGTAACGCGACTCGCGTTGACCAACGGCAAAACCACGTTGCTGCAGGTAATCTTTTTCATACTCGCGAACATGCTGGTGCTGTGACTGGATTTCGCGAATCGGTGCATGAATCTTGAATGCGCCCAATGCCCGAATGCTTAAATCCAGACGAACCTGATCATTGCCCATGCCCGTGCAGCCATGCGCCACATAAAGGGTGTTGTAGTGTTTGGCCAATTTGACCAGATGGCTGGCGATCAGGTAGCGGTCAGAACAGAGTAAGGGATAACGCTGTTGATACCAGTAACCGGCTTTAATGAGCGGGGTGATCATTTGTTCGAACAGTGAATCACCAATGGCAACGGTGTGGTGCTCGATAGCCCCCAGTTGTTTGGAGCGGGTATGAATAGCCGCATTGTCTGCCTCACTTAAACCGCCGCTGTCTGCAAACATGGTGATCACATCGAAGCCCTGTTCTTGCAGATATGGCACGCAAAAACTGGTATCCAAACCACCAGAAAAGGCTAATATTATTAATGGCTTACCGGTTTTTTCTATATTCTTTATCATTGTGTGCCTCCATTCATCAGATGATCCATTAATGCTTTTTGCACATGCAAGCGGTTTTCTGCTTCGTCAATCGCGACGCAATAGTTAGAATCCATCACGGCATCAGTCATTTTCACGTTACGGCGTGCGGGCAGGCAGTGGCTGAACAGTGCTTTATTGGTCATGCCCATTTTGTTTTCATCAACAATGAAATGGCGGTACTGATCACGAATGGGTTTTTCTTGCTCCCAGCGTCCAAAGTAGGGCAAAGCACCCCAGCTTTTGGCGTAAACAAAGTCGGCATTGTCATAGGCTGCTTCTATGTCATGGGTGACAGCTAGAGCACCACCATATTGCGAAGCATTGTCTTTGGCGGCCTGCACATAGCGCTCATCCAGCAGGTAGTCTTCATTAGGGCAAAGCAAAGTCACATCCATACCGAATTTGCTGGCAATTAGCAGTGCGGAGTTAGCAACAGCCGTATTCAAAGGTTTAGGGTGGTAGGTCCAGGTCAGTACAAACTTCTTTTTTGCCGGTTTGCCCAGGTGTTCGTGAATGGTCTGCATCAGCGCCAGTTCTTGGCAAGGATGCACGATGGTTTCCATATTGATAACCGGCACACTGGCGTACTGAGCAAAAGCCTGAATCACTTTGTCCTGACGGTCTTCCTGCCAGTTTTGGAATTTGGGAAAGGCGCGTATTGCAATGGCATCACAATAGCGTGATAAGACCCTGGCAGCCTCAATTACATGCTCTTCAGAATCCCCATCCATAACAGCACCGGGCTCTACCTCAATAGGCCAGGCATCTTTACCCGGGCTCAAGACCACGGCATGCCCACCCATTTGAAAGATGCCAATTTCAAATGATGTGCGCGTTCGCAAAGAAGGATTAAAAAACACCAACGCTACGGTTTTGTTTCGCAGCGCCTTGCCAATTGGCCGGGTTTTATAGGCGCTGGCTTGTTGCAGTATTTTGCTCAGCTCAGCCTGTGACCAGTTTTCTGTGCTCAGGAAATGGCGCAGTTTTTTTTCAGGCATCATTGTCTTAATCTTCCATAAGTTACTAAATTTAAAGCAAAAAAAAAGCCCAGCTAATGCTGGGCTTTCCGGTGTTTTGTGTTATCTCAATACGCTATAAACACAACGCCATACTCGCCCACGCGGACACAGGTCGGCGGCTGCGGCGTCGCAGAGTGGTGATTGCTGAAGTGGCGTTTGTGATCAACATGGCATTGAGAATACATGAAATATTGGTAAATACAAGTACCGATAACGCTACCTGCTGATCGACCTATTGCCGTGGTGCTTTTTTACCAGTGCTGCAGAGATTGTTGCGTGATCAGCAAATACCACCTTCATCGACTTGATACAGCTTACACAATCAAAGCAGGTGAGAGCTTTAATTCTGAATTTGTACTTAACAACTAGGAAATAGCAAGCCAATAAGGAAAAATAAATGAACTTTAAAGAAACTGTTAATGAACAGAGCTCAATATCTTGTCCGATTTATGTGTTAAATATTATTGATTATTGCTCTAGGCTTACACGCGATGAAATTAAAGCCATCTTAAGAAACAACCCAAACTCGACTTTAGGTAACCTGGAAATATCAGATTGGAAAGCAGACACTTGTGTAAGAACACTAATCAATAGAAAGCTTAAAAAACCTTATGGGAAGCCACCAATTCCAAGGAACACAATATCGAGCACAACAAGCGTTAAAAAAGTTATCGAAATAGGCTGTATGTAATGAAGGTTTTTATATACCTTATTTTAATTTTATTATCAGTATCAGTATCAGCAGGGGGGTATGAGGCAAACAGAGTCAGTCAGAGCAGTGTTGAAAAACAGCAATGCTTTATAGGTGATAATAAGTACAGATGCTCATTAAGAGATAATAATGATGCAGGATCTAGTGCAACTGCGGAACCCGCTTCAATCGCTTATACGATTAATAATAATGGCAGTGATAGTTATTCAGTAAAAGCTGCGTTTGAGTTAGAGCGGCGATTTGGAGCTGATGATGAGGCAGCATTAAGCTTTGAAACACTTTGGCACAGAAATAACCAACAACAAAACGAGCAGAATAATTTTAACATTGGTATAGGTGGTTTTTACCAATTTAATACAGTTAGCAAGGGTTATGACACATGGGATGGAGAGTCTGCTCCGGATGCTTATACTGTTATAGAAATCGATGGATCTATAGTTTATAACCGCCGAGAACTATTTGCCGATATGGAAGAGCAAGACTGTGATGACCCTGTCAATACAATGGCTTGTAATAATAATTTTTTGGAAACGGTTCGAGCATCTTTTGATGTGGCTCCTTTTTCTAGCCTTTTCGAGACCGGAGGTGGTATTTTATTAGCAACAGGTGGGTATGCTCCACGCATAAGTGTATCGCCGGTTTTAAGTGTATTTCACGATAAAGTTATCAATAGTCCTATTAATCCTGTAACAAGTCAGGCAGTGGATGGCTCAGTGACAGGTATTAAAACTGCAATAAGTGCTGCTTATAATATCGATGAAAATTTTAAGCTAAGAGTTGATGGGCAGTATATTCAAACACTACGAAGAGATACTTTACGTAGATCGGATTTTCCAGGCAGCTCCTTTCTGTTAGGAATTTCACTGGATTATGCTTTAGGCTTTATACCCATAGATCAAGGAAGCTCATTTAAGCCTTCTATAGGCATCAAATATACAGAAGGAGAGGACCCTTTGCTCGGTTTGGTTGATCAAAGTACTATTGAATTGGCTTTTAAGTTGTCCTACTAAGACAGAATTCTAATTAAAGCCCTATAAACCATGTTCTTTTAAAGAGCATGGTTTTTTCATATAGGCTACATCTTTTGAACATCAAATCTACATCTGATTGATAGATATTGGCCACACAATTCGTTAATCAGAGTCAATCACATGTCTAAAGATTTGGGCTTCAAGGTTTTGTTTATCAGTGTGTTATCAGTGGTTTTGATGATCCCACTGATTTTGATTGATGGTTTGATCGCTGAACGCAGCCAGTACCGCTATCAGGTCGAAAACGAAATTGCCGATACCTGGTCAGGGGCGCAGGCCGTGATTGGTCCGGTGTTGGCGGTGCCTTATCAGGTCAGGCGATCGGAGCAGGTTTGGGACGAACAGCAGAAAGAGTATCGCACCCAGATTATTGATAGCTGGTATACGCAGTATGTGATGCCTGAGCAATTGGATGTCGATACCAAAACACAAACAGAAGAACGCAGCAGGGGAATTTACAGTGTTCCGGTCTACACCAGTGAGTTGACATTGAATGGGCGTTTTGCAGGGTTTGCCTTGAATCAACATCGACAGGAGATGGGCGAGGTGGCTGCGATGGGTGCTCCTTTTTTGGTGTTGAGCGTCACTGACCTACGTGGGCTGGGGAGCTCGCCGGATATTGATTGGCAAGGATCAGCCATTTATTTTGAACCAGGCACTCAAATGACCGGATTAAATTCCGGCATGCATGCCAAACTGCCTGATATTGGCAACCCGGAGACTTTTGCTGCCGATTTCAATATCACATTTCAATTGCGTGGTAGCCAGTCATTACAGCTTGTTGCTGTCGGCAAGCAAACCATTGTGGACATGCAGTCAGCCTGGCCACATCCGCGTTTTTTTGGGCACTTTTTACCCATCACACGAGACATTTCAGACAGCGGTTTTAGTGCACGCTGGGATGTGTCCGCTTTTGCCACCAATGCGCTGGATAAATTCTCACGTTGTTCCGGTGGTGATTGTTATGACTTGATGAACTCGGCATTTGGCGTTGATTATGTACAGCCGGTGGATGTTTATACAAAATCTGAACGAGCAATAAAGTACGGTATCTTGTTTATTGTTTTAACGTTTGCTGCTTTTTTTCTGATTGAATTAACGGGTAGCCTGCGTTTACACATTGTGCAATATGGTTTGGCTGGCTGTGCGCTGGCGATGTTTTATTTGTTATTGCTGTCACTATCCGAGCATATGCCGTTTGTCAGCGCCTATTTAATAGCCAATATGGGTTGCTGCGGCTTGCTGGGCATGTACTTGAGTAGTGCAATGCAAAGCCGGGGCAAAGGTTGGGGCTATGCCGGCTGCGTTAGCCTGCTGTATTGGATGCTGTATGCGATCCTGCGTTCGGAAGATTTCGCACTGTTAATGGGTTGTCTGTTGTTGTTTGCTGCTTTGGCTGTGGTAATGTTGTTGACCCGAAAGATAGACTGGTATCAGGTCGGGCAACGTTTATCGCCAACGCCCAGGCAGGTTTCTCCTGACGAAACAGCAGTTAGATAATCCTCCTGCTGCCCTCTCTCGTGCTGGGGGAGGGCTCTTTTATTGTAAGGCTCACTTATTGCAAACTTACATGTTATTGTGTGTGGCTTTGAATATTTGCTTAACCGATGGCTCCATTGACTATAAAAAAACACCGTTTTTTCACTGCTTTATCGCTTTGCTGCTTTCTCAATATTAGCAATACACCGGCTCAGACGGTTGAATTTATATTTGCAGACTCTATGGAAACCAGTATTGCAGTGGCTTACCGAAATACACAGTTAGCCCTGCGTGATCCGCACGTGTTTGTCAGTGTGCCTGTATTTGGTTGTGTTGATTTTACCGATACCCCGATTCCGGTGGTCAATGTGTCGTTTAATGGTCAGGTGGCGGATATGATTACCACTGACAGTGATGGCGATGGTTTTCTGGATCTATCGATTGTTTCCGGTTTGGATCGTTTTGATTCACAAGGAGTGGGGCAGATGCTGACATCCGCTAATGGTAATTGCGCCATACCATTTCCACCGTCAGCCTGCGAAATTGTTCCGCCTGTTTCGGTTGCAACAGCCACCACCAATGTTGATGTCGGTTTGTGTCTGGAACCAATCGCAAGTACCACCAGCGGTTATAACCCGCCTGTCCCGGTTGTACAGGATGCCTGCTTATTTTCTGCAGCGATGGATACCAGCGCGTCCCTGGGTGATGTGGTATTGCCGTTGTTGCAGGCCCAACTGGCTTTTGGTTGGAATGCTGACGGAACACAGCTTATGCCTGGGCTCAATTTTGGTTTTTTACGTGAGATCGATGCTGACAATACGCCATTGCCTGCAAATTTGCCGGTGATTGGCGGGCAACCTTTAAGCAGTATTCTGCCCGGTGGGCAGGGCAGTTGTGCGGGGGGAGATGACAGGGATATGCTGGACGGTGAGTCAGGTTGGTGGTTTTATCTAGAAGTGACAGCGCAGCAAGTGGCTTTTACAACAGCATTATGAGCCGTGATTTGTATGTAGATTGCAGCTTATCTTTTATTAAATAGATAAGAGGGCTTGCCAGGCATAGGCGCTTAACGTTTTGAGTGATCTGTCAGCCATGGCGAACTGGATATTCGCACATCATCAAGAATATTCTGAAAAGCCTGCGCCTGTGGTGACAGAAACTTGCCCCGACGCATGACCAGACCATAACTGCGCTTGGGGAAATAGCTGCTCATGTCTTTGGCGAACAACGGGTCGTCATCGCGCAGGCAAATACTGGTGACAATGGAAATACCAAAGCCCAGCTCTACATACCGCTTGATGACTTCCCAACCGCCCACTTCCAATGCCACCTGATAGGGCACCTTATGTAATTGAAACACCCGCTCGACCAGACGCCAGGTAGTCAGGCGGCGTGGTGGCAGAATCAGGCCATAAGGTGATAGATCATCCAATTCCACATATTCTTTTTTAGCCAGTGGATGATCCTGAGCGGTAATCAACATCGGTGAAAAATAATACAGCGGCTGATAGTCGATGTCCGACGGGACATCCAACATTGAACCAATCGCAAAATCGACCTTGTCATCGCGCAGCATCTGTAAACCATCGCGCCCGGTCACGTTGCGCAAATGTACATGAATTCCCGGGTATAGCGCTTTAAACCGTTCCACCAGTAAGGGCAGGATATAAATTATGGTCGACTCACCCGCAGCAATGGTGACTTCACCGGTATCAAGCTGACTTTTGGTTTTTTGATGAAAGCGCTTGCTCAGCGTACCCAGGTTATCCACCAGTGGCTGGGCCATTTCCAGCAATACCTGACCTGCGTGAGTCAACTGGATTCGTGGCCCATGGCGCTCAAACAAGTCGGTTTCCAGGTCAACTTCCAGAGCCTTGATCTGCAGACTGATCGCTGACTGACTGATAAACAATTGCTGGGCTGCATCGGACATCGAGCCATGCTGCGCGGTGGCACAAAATGCCCGCAATTGCTTTATTTGGTTGCCTTTGTAATAAAACTTTTCTTTTTTATCAATCAAAACAATTACTTATATCATTAATAAATTTAATACTAAATTTTCAAAGATTTAGTTTTTCAAATATACCACCAAACCGTACCGTATGGTTAAGTTAATCGACGAGGCCATTGATGTCGGCACAAAGCAAGAAAATCCCCAGTTTGTTAACGCTGACACGTGCAGTGGCCACGGAGCACAGTTATCTGGTGAACAACGATGCTCTGCGGTTTGTGGGGCATCTGGTCGAGCAGTTTGGTCCGCGATTGAATGAACTACTAAGCGCCAGGCAACAGCGTCAAAAAGAATTCGATTCAGGCAAGGTTCCGGGTTTTGATTCAGCCACGGCAACCATACGCAGCAGTGATTTCCAGATCGCAAAGATTCCCGAAGAAATCATTGACCGCCGCACTGAAATCACCGGGCCTGCCAATCGTAAGATGGTCATTAATGCGCTTAATTCAGGTGCGCAGGTCTATATGGCTGACCTGGAAGACTCGACATCACCTTCGTGGGAGAACCTGCTGGATGCCCAGCACAATTTATATGACGCAGTAAGGCATCAGATTGACTTCACATCACCTTCCGGCAAGTCCTATTGCCTGAAGGACAAAACTGCAGTGTTAATGGTGCGACCACGTGGATTGCATTTGCCTGAAGCGCATGTAGTCATGGATAGCAGTGCAATGCCCGCTTCGATACCAGGCTGTTTGTTCGATTTTGGCTTGTACCTCTATCACAACCATATCGCGCTTAAAAAGCAAGGCACACAACCGTATTTTTACCTACCCAAACTGGAACATTATCGCGAAGCTGAGTGGTGGGCAGATGTGATTCGATACTCGGAGCAGGCCTTGAACATAGTGCCGGGTACAGTGCGGGTAACAGTGCTAATTGAAACCCTGCCAGTAGTATTTCAGATGCATGAAATACTGTATTACCTGCGTGACTACATTCTGGGGCTGAACTGCGGGCGCTGGGATTATATCTTCAGTTACATAAAAACCTTTTCACGGCACTCAGATAAAGTCTTACCAGACCGGGAACAGGTAGGGATGAACACCCCGTTTTTGGCTGCGTATTCCAAACTGCTGATAGAGACCTGTCATCAGCACGGTGCGTTTGCGATGGGTGGAATGGCAGCACAGATACCGATAAAAGATGACCCACATGCCAATGCGGTAGCCCTGAAAAAGGTTAAATCTGACAAAAGACGCGAAGCCAAAAATGGCCATGATGGCACCTGGGTGGCGCACCCTGCACTGGAGCCTTTGGCAAGAGCGGAGTTTGATGCGGTACTGCGTGGTCCCAATCAAATTCAGCCCCAGGAAAAGCAATCCATTAACGCCTCGCAGTTATTGGAACCCCCGACAGGCAGTATTACCGAAGCCGGTGTTATTGGGAATATTCGCGTGGCCATTGAATATTTATTCGCATGGATAAACGGGCAGGGGTGTGTACCGATTAATCATTTAATGGAAGACGCAGCCACTGCTGAAATTGCCCGTGCACAACTATGGCAGTGGCGAACTCATCATGCCCAAACCAATGATCAAAAATTGATTGATGAACGCTATTTGCACAGCCGGTTTAGTTCGGTTACTGCCGAGTTGCAAAGTCAATTACCCGTTGAGCAGCATTCCAGCTTACAACAGGCTGTTGAGATTCTGCGCTGGCTGGTTTTTGCAGAAACCATGGAAAACTTTTTAACACTGCCTGCTTATCGCCAATTAATTAAGCGCCGATAGCTTATCGATAAACCATTAAATCGCTGAATGGAGACTCTCATGCAATCACCTTCCATACAACCCACTGCTCAACAACTGAATTTGATCTGGAACAATGATCCACGCTGGCAGGATGTTTCGAGACCCTATACGGCAGAGGAGGTCGTACGCTTGCGCGGTACAGTGCCTGTGGAATACAGTCTGGCTCGGCAAGGCGCCGACAAATTGTGGCAACTGATGCAGGATCAACCCTATATCAATGCACTGGGTGCATTAACGGGCAACCAGGCCATGCAGCAGGTCAAAGCCGGGCTGAAAGCCATTTACCTTTCCGGCTGGCAGGTAGCCGCAGATGCCAACAATGCTGGCCAAATGTACCCGGATCAATCGTTGTATCCGGCGGATTCAGTGCCCAATGTGGTGCGTAAAATCAATAATTCATTATTGCGTGCTGACCAGTTGCATCATGCAGAAGCCGATAACAGCACCGACTGGATGGCGCCCATTGTGGCCGATGCTGAGGCAGGTTTTGGTGGAGTATTAAACGCACATGAATTAATGAAAGAGATGATCCAGGCCGGGGCAGCCGGCGTGCATTTCGAAGATCAGCTGGCCTCGGCCAAGAAGTGTGGTCATATGGGGGGGAAAGTACTGGTGCCGACACGCGAGGCGGTGCAAAAGCTGGTTTCAGCACGTTTGGCGGCGGATATTATGAATGTGCCGACAATCCTGGTGGCACGCACGGATGCCATGGGCGCAGGTTTGATTACCTCGGATATCGACACCGCTGATCATGATTTCATTACCGATGAGCGTACTGTTGAGGGTTTCTATGTCACCAGACAGGGGATTGAACAGGCCATTGCCCGCGGGCTTGCCTATGCGCCTTACGCTGATCTGGTCTGGTGTGAAACCGCCAAACCCGACCTGCAGCAGGCCCGCGCTTTTGCTGAGGCCATTAAAGCTGAATTTCCGAATAAAATGCTGGCGTACAATTGTTCTCCCTCATTCAATTGGAAGCAAAACCTTGATGATGCAACCATTGGTCGCTTCCAACGTGAATTGGGTGCGATGGGTTACAAGTTTCAGTTTATAACGCTGGCTGGTTTTCATGCTTTAAACTACAGCATGCATCAACTGGCCAGTGGATATCGTGACCGCCAAATGTCCGCGTATGTGGAGCTGCAAGAGGCAGAATTTGCTGCCGAAGCCAATGGCTATACCGCGACCAAACACCAACGTGAGGTAGGTACTGGCTACTTTGATCAGTTAACAGAAGTAATAACCGGTGGGCAATCATCGATTACTGCACTGTCTGGTTCTACCGAACAAGAGCAGTTCTCAGCAGCGGTTTAGGGCCTACTGGTGTGATTAGCAGCTCGTTAGCCAATGAGCTGCCAATACAGATACAAGGTTAGGTATGCCTATTTTATTAGGCATTGTTGGGGCGGTCATTACCATACTCATATTGGTTCGACGTTTAGGTGGTGCAGGCTTTGATCCATCCAGTCTTAATCCGTTTCAGTGGTATCGGCGACATAAATGGCGTCAGCGATATCATGCCAAGTCTTTGTATAGCTGTGATAATTCATTAGAGGCAGCAGCACTGTTGCTAGTGACGACTGCAAAATGTGATGGGGATATCAGTGGCAATCAAAAACAGGCGATATTAAAAACCATTGAACAAGCGTGGCGTTGATCAGAAAAAGATGCCGCAGGCTATCTGGCTTCCAGCGCTTACCTGCTACGTGATGAGTTCGATATTGTAGAGCAGGTCGCCAAGATACTGGAGCCCAGTAGGCAATGCTTTTCCAGTGAACAAACCAGCTCTTTGTTGGAAATGATGCGGAGTATTGCCCAGGTTGATGGCGCTGCTCGCACTACCCATAAAGAATTAATTGATGCAGTTGCTAAAGTGCTTATGCCCAAAGCAGAAAAAACCGGCACTTGGTAGCTAAACCATAAGTTTTTAATTAAACACCACCGTTTTAGTGCACTCAAAAATTTTGCATATTTATAACAATTACTAAGTTAATCTATGGTCATTTCCATCGAATAGAAGCTTATATTTTGTAGATCTAAAGCGATAGGTCATATTCAAAATTTTCAGGAGATTCGACCCCATGAAACTTAAACATTACCTGGTCACTGGCCTGGGTTCATTATTACTTTTTAGTGTATTGGCCGGTTGTGCTGGCCATCAAGCAAAAAATCAACGCAGCGAGCAGTTGGCGGTCGAACAGACCATTGCCCGGTTTATAGAACGCGACCCCAGCATGCAAGCTTTTTTTGATCATTCCCACGGTTATGCCATATTCCCAAGTGTTGGAAAAGGTGCTGTTGGTATTGGCGGGGCCCATGGCGATGGCCAGGTGTACGAGCAGGGACGTTACATCGGCGATACCAGTTTGACGCAGGTCACCATTGGTTTTCAGTTGGGTGGCCAGGCATTTAGTGAAGTGATCTTCTTTGAAGATGAGCACTCGCTGGAGCATTTCACCAGAGATGACTTTGCCTTTAATGCTCAACTCTCTGCAGTAGCGGCTACTGCCGGTGCCTCACTGGATGCAGATTATGAACGTGGCGTGGCAGTATTTTCGATGACGCTGGGTGGTTTAATGTATGAAGCCTCCGTTGGCGGGCAAAAATTTAAGTTTTATCCTTTATAGCTTTATTAAGATTATGCTTATGCGGCAAGGCGGAATCCGCCTTGCCATTTGATTGATGTAGACCACAGTTAGCTTCGGTTACTCAATAGGCAGTATGCCGGGTCGTTCCGTTTGCTGCGGTACCACCTGAAACCAGCTCTATTCTTAATATGGCTTCGCCATTACTGCCAACAGGCACATCCAATACGTTGCTGCTATCACCAGGGCTGAGTCTGTCAAATACATTGCCATTGATCACCACATTGACTGCTGATGCTGAGTCTGCGTAATTGATAACACTGGCTTCAAAGCGTGAGCGGTTTCTGACTTGCGGGTCATCCTTAGGCAGAGACCAGTGCTCAGTACCTAGAGCGCCAGCGCCATCTGAGTCAGGTTCCGGAACAAATTGACCTACTATTTTTGTGCCTGGTTTTCCGCCAACACGTAGTGGAGACTTGTTGCCGGCAAAGTTTCCATTGATCGTCCAATGCTCAAACTGATGGCCGGCAGCAGCTGTGGCTATACAGGTTGTATTTACATTGAAGGGAATCCAAAAAGCATTACAGCCTTTGCTGGTAGAACAGTTGCCGCATCTGACGTCACCCAGACCTGTGGCATCAACCAAGAACCGTTTAACGCCAGGGCGTCCGGGGTCACTTAAGAACATTTCCGGTTCAGCATCGTTGGACATATGATTTTCGAGGCTTTCATCCAGTTGATTTTTATCTGCCTGGCAGTCGCATTTAAATTCACTAACCGCTACGCAAGATTCACCAGTTGGACAGGCACTGCCTCCGCATTTTCCAGCGGCATTCATGCTGCAAGCCTGTACAGTATGGACCCCGATAAACATCAGCAGTAAAGCTGTTAAAAGTATTTGGTGTTTTAGATAATTTTTCATATCCCTATCTCCGCCCCATTAATAAAAGCTGAACGATTGTCTGAGGCATATACATTGTTTCAGCTGACTGAGCATCCATGTAACTCAGTTATTTTCTAGTGGCGTAATCTCACATCAATAGTGCCAAAATTTTAAGGGCGCCATTGATGTGCCCGCTTTTAAAGACAGCTCATATGCAAGCCTATCCAGATTTTGCATACCAAAAAGCAAAGTGATGAACACTTTGCTATATGCGTCAGTAAAAAAAACCAAGTTAATTTTAATGGGTGATGGAATTAAAGAGCCGTATCAGAGGGTGTTTTGGTCGGCAATAGGGACATTTGATCAGCGATTTATTTTCCATGATAAATAATTGGTACAAAGTTACCGCATGTACTGGAACGGTTAATATGATCCAGTTCCAATTGTCTTGGCTGTTGGAAAAACCTTTTAAGGCGATAGCCAGTAAAATGGATAACAATAATCCGGCGCCGAGGAATGACTGCCACTTGGGTTGCCGGGTGAATGCAAGCCATATACATAGAGGGTTAAATAATAAAATATTTTCATTCCAGTTTGTGGTGGGCTCGCCACCAATAAACCACAGGTATGCAATAAAAAAGCCTAGGGCGCCATTGATAGATAACCAGATGGTCAATGGCATGCTTATGTTTTGTTTGCTATGGGTGCGTGAATGCAGTAATAAACCAGAGGCCAGCAATAGACCGCAGGCAAAAAACCAATGGTTGATAGTGAGCGGTTCGATGGTTACCGGTTCGGTCACTGCTTCAGCAAATAGTGGGTAGTGTGTTTTTACTAATGGTTGAGATAGACCATTTTCACCTGTAATCCTGGCCTGATCCAATAACCGGCCCAGCATTATCGGGAATGCTGCAGCATCCCATGCTGAGTCAGTATCATCAGCAGGGCGACCAGTGAATAAATCAGCGGCCAGCAACAACATTGGCTGATAGGCGAAGCTGGTCTGGGTATATTGACGATAACTCATGCTTGCAGGTGAGTTTTGAAATTGTGGCGCCAATTGGCCAGCTAAAACTGTATCCAGCATATTGCGTACACGGGTGGTGCAGTTATTGGTATAAAGACCAAATTCGAATAAGGCGTTGTTTTCATCAATGGCATCGGCCAGCAATAATGCAAAATGCTGTTTTTGTTCGGCGTTAAGGTTTAATACCCGAATATCAACCGAGCGTTTCTGTGCAAAAGCGACATGGAAGGCGCTGTTTCTACCTTTTTGTTGAGCGATATAGATCAATGGGCCCGGGGTCAGATACCAGGGAAGCTGGAAGTCGGTGTCAGCAGTGTATCCGGCTGCCAATTCATAAAATACTTTATTACCCTCAGAATCGATTAACACGATAGCAGTATGACCAAAGCGGCTCATCATACCTGCAGCAGGTCCATAGGTGACCACACCAATTTCAATATCATGTACATCAGCCTGTGCCGCTGGTATTGCAGAGAGTAAAAACAGCAGCAATAAACATAACGGGTGAATCCGGCGGCCAATTATCAGGCCGCCGGTTACAGACAAGGTGCTCATCAAATTCATCACCCTGGTTTAGGGCAATACCAAATTACCATCGGTCAAATCCTGGCAGATTTGATCGCCGGCAATCCGGGTAATGGGTATAACACCCGTTAAACCAAATTCAGTGATATCAAACTCAATAGTACCGTTCAGGCAGTCTGTGAATTCTGCAATGACCGAACCCTCAATTTCTCGTGTAACTTCTGAAGGTTCATTGAATATGCCGCCAGTGGCTTCAATTACATTTAGCTCTACACGATTGCCTTGGAAATTGCCTGCCGCG
The DNA here is from genome assembly GCA_965230265.1 of Wenzhouxiangellaceae bacterium. GTDB lineage: Bacteria > Pseudomonadota > Gammaproteobacteria > Xanthomonadales > Wenzhouxiangellaceae > JAJFKX01. The sequence goes on from OZ245999.1 coordinate 1,486,412, forward strand.
GTAAACCATTGCTGCTGTCCATCCGGGGTAAAGGTATACCAGGTAATAAAGATGAACTGCTCGTCTGCTAATAAGTCGATTAAGAACCCTTGACCTGCTGTTGCTGGATTAAACCAGGCACCAGCCAAACCCAGATTGATTTCAAAATCAGAGGGTGGCGGGTTGCCATTACCATTACCACCATTGTTCTCGTCAGCCTCTATGTCCAGATCAAAAGCGAGCAATGGTGTGCCATCGGCTATGGTTAATTCAAAACGGTTGTCGTCAGTCACTGGTATCAACACACTATCGATTTCGGTATTAGCAGGAAAATTATCTAGAAAATCAGATAGCCCTAGGAAATTATTGCTGTTGGTTATAGGAAAACTCAGCAAGCGTGTACCATTGATGGTGTCAATGCTGAAGCCTGCTTCTAGATTGCCAGTCATACCATTTTGGTCAAATAATTCCAGTGTGAAGGCATCAACAGCCCCATTTTGGTCGTTATCCAGAAAACCACCAGAAATAAAGCCGCCATCGTCCAAGCCTCTGATAGAGACGGAGGTCTCAGTGTTGAATCGGCCAAAACTGCTATAAACCGACAAGACATCAGTGGCCTGTGCTTGATTCATACTTATAACGGTCACTGCCAGCAGGATAGTTGCAAAAGTAAACGATCTCATTTTGCACCTCCAAGTAATTTTTCAAGCAATTTGCTGGCGCTTCCACCCAGTGGTGTGAAATCAACTGTATCGAGAAATAAAGTGAGAAATGAATCAGGTGATCTTGAGTTCACAAACTGTGGTTGGCCTTCCAATGGGAACTGGGCAATTTCATTAAGTACTTGTGTGCCGAATGAAAGATCAATCTGGAATATCACCACATCACCACCTAGGGCTTCACTGGCCTGAGCGACGATCACGTTGGTATCGGCGTCGTACATCGCGGTGACCATACCATCGACATTACCATCATTATTGGTGTCAAACATGATGCCTGGCTGTCCGGAAAACAGCAGCGGTTCCAATTCAGCCTGACCGGTTTTCGGCAATAATGCCGCAATCGTCAAGCATGTAAATAAATAGATAAATTTCATTGTTATGTTCTCCACCAGATTATTGTGCAACTTCATTCGGAATGACCAGGTCACCATCTAAAATGGACTGACAGATCTGGTCTCCGGCAATGCGGGTGATTGGAATGACGCCATTGACTCCACGATCGGGAATATCAAATTCAACGGTACCGTTGAGGCAGTCAGTAAACGAAGTGGTAACAGTACCGACCACTGTACGCGTGACTTCATCTGGCTGATTGAATATGCCATCAGTGGGTTCGATAAGATCCAGCGTCGCACTATTACCTTCGAAATTCCCACCTGCAGTGAACCACTGCTGTTCACCATCTTCAGTAAAGGTAAACCAGGTCAGAAAAAAGAATTGACGCTCATCAGTCAGCAGATCAAACAAAAAACCCTGGCCTGCGGTTGCTGGGTTAAACCAGGCACCGACCAGTCCCAGGTTCATTGCAAAAGGCGGAGCACCCGGGTTTTCATTGGGTTCGCCAAATATAAAGTCATCCATAACAACGATATCCAAGCCATTGGACTCATCCACGCCAACAGGAGTATTGCCACTGGTGATTTTGACCTGACTGATACAGGGCGCGTCGTAAGTGACACCAACAAATGACAGACCGGAAGGGCGGGTTGGCACATCAAATATCGCGAAGCTATCACCTGTTTCATCAAAAAACTCCAAGCTGGTACTGCCGTTGATGTCGACATCGGTAAACACCGCACCAAATCCACTGCTGATTGCCGGTGTACTTTCACCTGCAACAAAAAAACGGGCATTAACAATAGTGGAGTCGACAGCGGCGAATAATCGTTCTGCAGAAAATACGGTGAACTCATCAGAATAGTTCGGGTTAATATTATCGAACTCTATGCCCACACCGGATGCTTGAGTAGCGCTTAATTGGAAACCATCACCAGGCGACGTGAACTCAATACCTCGTGCTCTAGGGCTAAAGTCTGCATTGAAGAAGTCTCCAGCGAAGTCATTGGGTGCCGATACACCATCGGGCGCTGCATCCCAGTTAATGGAACGCCGCCCATTGCCCACAGAACCGGGTTCAAAAGGGTTCAATTGGCCTAATGCGTCGCTGAATTGGTTAACGGTATCGGCAATAGCGGCTGCATCAGCGCCACTGTCGGTAAATACGGTTGGATTAACACACACTGCCTCGGCAGCACTGGATATGACCAGTGCTGATAATCCCAACAGGCAAAGTTGTCTGGTTGTGTTTTGCATGATTTGCTCCTGATTAAAGAAATAACCTTTGCAGGTTCTCACCTTCTAATGGCGTAATGGTTTGTGCTAAGTGCCAAATCCACAGCAAATTAATTGTCACGGCTTATTCAGGCGCGCTTGTCAGTGATTGACTGACTTCGTAAACTAATAAGATCAACTTTCAGGGAGCTTGTTTTGAGCGAAGCGGTTACCACAGAAGCAATTTCACCGCTTGGGCAGGATGCTACTGTGTCTCATTGGCCAATACGTTATCGCCCGGATTGGTTTGCTGAGCAGACCCTCGATGATGAGGGGATATTTATAGCGGTTTATACCGACTTGCGGTTAATCGCGCAGCATCTACTGTCCAAGGAATACGGACAACCCAGTATTCAGGCAACAGAACTGGTCAATGAAGCTTTCGTCAAACTGCTACAAAACCCTGCCAATACAGAAAGCAAACGGCATCTGCTGAATATTCTGGGGCGCTATATGCGCCAGGTATTGATTGACCGTGGCCGACGTCGTCGCAGCAACAAACGTGATGCACAGTTGACCGAGCTTGGTACGCATATCGGTGCAGGCCAGGATGAGCCGGACTGGGCATTGTTTGATCAGGCGATGGACCGTTTGCAAAAATCTCAGCCGGTTTTATATGAAGTATTCCAATTGCATTACTTCACAGGATTACAAATGAGCGATATTGCAGATACGCTGCAATGTTCAGAACGTACCGTTAAACGTTATTGGAAAGCGGCCAGGCTATGGTTGGCTGACCGAATTTCACAACAAACATAGTCAAATGTCACAGGCGGGCGTCAACCAGCTGCAAACCGATGCTGACACTTTGGCATTGTTGCTGGAGTCTTTGGATCAGCCGGTTGATGATCGGGCTGTCTGGATTCAGCAACAAAACCAGTACACCTCAGAAATTCGCAATGAAGTGCTGAAAATTCTGGAAATAAGCCCCGACCTTGGGCCATTTGAACAGCCTTTTAATGCCATCCCGGATGACAATGAGCGCGTTGGTCAGGTCATCGGTGATTACCAGCTGATGCGGCTGATAGGTCGCGGTGGTATGGGTGCAGTTTACCTTGCAGAACGTGTTCGGGATTTTGAACATCAAAGCGCCATTAAGTTGATACGTGGTGGTCGTATCACTGATATCAATCGAAGCCATTTTATCCGTGAACGTCAGAATTTAGCGGCAATGCAGCATCCTTACATAGCGCACCTGCTGGATGGTGGGACGACTGAAGAGGGTGATGACTTTCTCATCATGGAATGGGTCGCCGGTCAGTCCATTACCGAATATTGTCATGCACAGCAGCTAACACGGCTGCAAATCTTGATGCTGTTTCGGAAGGTCTGCAAGGCGCTTGAGTATGCGCATGCCAACCTGCTGGTACATGGTGATATAAAACCCAACAATATCCTGGTAACCGATGAGGGAACACCCAAACTGCTGGATTTTGGTATTGCACAGCATTTACAGCAGTCCAAAGATGAACAGCCACGGGCCATGACACGTCACTTCGCCAGCCCTGAACAATTGGCTCATCGCCCGTTGACAGTGGCTTCTGATATTTATTCTTTATGCACCTTATTACAGGTGCTGTTATGCAATAGCCTGGACGAAACCAGTCAGGTCTATCAGCGTTTGCCTATCGAGCTGCGATCCATTCTACAAATGGGAAGAGCCGAACAACCTGAGCAGCGTTACGATAATGTCACACAGTTACTGCAGGACTGTGATGATTATTGCGACAACAAACCGATACAAGCTCATGGCAAAGCCTGGACTTATCGTGCACGCAAATTCCTACGCCGGCATCGGCTGGCAGTAACCGCAGGTACATTGCTGGCTTTGTCACTGATTGTTGGAACAGCAGTGTCTTTATGGCAAGCCAATATCGCTAACGCCCAGAAGCAACAGGCAGAACAGTTTTCTCAAACACTGGTAGAGTTATTGAACGCCCCCAACCCTTATGCTGACGGCAGTGCAAGAACGGTAGAAGACATGCTGGATCGGGCAGGGGAGCAGCTGTTGACCGATGACAGCACATTACCGGCTGAAGTCCAAAGTGATTTATTGCTGACATTGGGCCAGGTATACGTCAATATTGATGCCATGGATAAAGCCCAAAATATTGCCCAAATACTTCGGGATAAATGGTCAGATATCGGCCACTCTGACAGCGTGTCATATGCTAAGGCCCATCACTTTAACGGTATTATTGCCTCACGTAATGGGGACTATGCAGAGGCGAACAATAGCCTGGAGCTGGCACACAACTGGTACCAGCGTTTTGATGCCAACAGTCGTGAAAGCGCTAATAATATTTATGAACTGGGGAGTTTGTATCTGTTTTCAGGAAGCGAGCAACAGGCCCGCGAGTTATGGGCAACAAGTATTGAACGTTTTGCCAAAATGGATGATTCATGGGTGAATTTAATCCTGGCACAAATTTATAACGATCTGGGTATCGCGGATGAATTTTCTGGTGACTTTGAATCAGCCCGCTTGCATTATCAATTATCCATCGATTATTTCCCCAGTAAAAACAGTTTGGCTGCTGCCACTCAGTTGGGCAATCTGGCTTCGGTAGAGCGTAAATTGGGTAACACCGACCGTGCCATTGAATTACTTAGCCAGTCATTGCAGATGCATTACGACGTGGTCGGTCCGGAGCACAAAGAGGTCAGTATGATTAATAGTGACCTGGCTTTGGCTTATGTTGATGCTGGCCAGGGTGATAAAGCATTGCAGCATGCCACGCTTGCTCTTGAGAATGCTTTGGCCCGGTCAGGTGAGGTGCACCGTAACACTGCAGCTGCTTATTTTGCTTTGGGAAATGCTGAGCTGATTAACCATCAGTCTGGCAAAGCACGCTCATATTTTGAGCAGGCACTGGAAATACGCCAGGAATTACTAGGACCTGATCATCAGCGAACGCTGGATGTTGCCATCAGCCTTGCTGAGATAGATTGCAGTCAGCAATCGGTTGGTAATCATCATGGCAGAGGCCGTAGGCAATTGACCACAATCATTGAGCAACTTAAACAACAAGCCGATACTGAAAAAGATCAGCCGGATTATTATCTGAGTCGTGCGCAGCAGGTGTTATCAGATTGCCGGACGATATAAGAGGAAGCCCAAGCTGTTTGTTGAGACAGATTTAATGGCTATAGTTGATGACTAGTCCGTGATTTATATTTGGTTGCATACATCAGTCAAAACAACAAAATAAATATATATATACAAAGTATATAAGCGATCACCAGCTTAACGACATAAGCCCTTAACAGTATTAATTAAGCAATGCCGGAGTATTATTTCTGCTGGTTTTGACATGTATACTCGCGTCATGCTACGGTAAGTTTCGTACGTCAACACTCAAACAAGGGTAAAATCATGAAAATACTGTTATTTATTGTTATTTCACTGGTCAGTTTAATAGCAAGCTCATCCCCATTTACTACTAATCATAGATTCACTGCCAACGCGACAATAGAATATTGTACAGGCTTTGACTTTGAGGACTATCGCACAGAATATGAACAACACCAAGGGGTAGATGGGCATGGAGCGAATGGAAGTAATTTAAGACCTTGGGGAGAACATCCCATTCTTTGGAAGCACATCGTATCACCGGAATTAGATTTTAACCCGGTTATTGTTGATGACCAATTGGGGTTAATCTCGTTTGTAGGTGTGCCGGGAGGTTTGGATATTAGCCTTTCAGGTGAAGCAAATCGGTTAAATAACTATGAAGCAGGAGGCGCTTTCACATCGAATGGTAATGTTATCGACCCTTCGGGCTCCTGGGGAGAGGTCATTATCAATGATGCTACAACTACAGCAATTTTCGCAGCGATGAACATATGGGCTTGGGGCACACCTGCTTATATAAACTATCAGACATTAATAGAGCCGATAGGCCCAACAAGAGTAGGTATTATTGATTGTGTGACTTTGTCAGCACCGTCTGGGCCACCTGATGAGGTTTGTAATTGGGATATCGAGGCCGATTTCTTGGATTTAATTCAACAATGCGATGGCTTGGTTTTTGAGTCACTAAAGATGACGTACTATACAGAACCCGGACTAGGCGCAGCGATCGTTGAGTATATCGATGGCCCCGAAGTTGATGCTGTAACTTTCGAAGAGAACTTCAATAATACTGATACCGGTCATGTCATTGTATTTGATCCACCCAGTGATGTCAGTGTTGATATTGAAGCGTTTGTGGCTGCGAGCTATCGTCAGGCGAGTGGGGCTAATTTAAGAGCAAGAGATGGCAGACTCTTTGAGCGGGTACAACTTCGCTGAGTTTAGTAAAGTAAACTGAGGGTTTAATATTTTGATTGGTTGTAGCTCACGAGTATTCAGAGAGTGACTATTAAACTGTGGGTTACATGGATAGAGGCTATGGCAACAACAAACCCGTAGTAAATTTTAACAGCGTACCGGCACTGATACCGGTACGCTGAAATGCTAAATTGACTCAGCCTTTACGATGGATGCTTCAGGCAGCAGCCTGCTGTCCCGAAGGTTCATCACTGGCCAATTGCCGCAGCACGTAATGCAAAATACCGCCATGTCGATAGTATTCAACTTCTACCGGCGTATCCAGACGCACCTGACACTGGAACTGTGTTTGCTTACCGTCATCATCGGTTGCAGTGACAGTAACTTGTTTGGCTCTTCCATCATTTAAGCCAGTAATGTCAAAGCTTTCTTTCCCGGTCAACCCCAGTGACTCAATGCTGTCACCTGGCATAAAGCACAGTGGCAGTACACCCATACCAACCAGGTTGGAGCGATGGATTCGTTCGTAGCTCTCGGTAATGACGGCTTTCACCCCCAGCAGTAGCGTGCCTTTGGCGGCCCAGTCTCGTGATGAACCTGTGCCATACTCTTTACCAGCCAGGACCACCAACGGTGTATCATCCTGGATGTATTTCATGGCGGCGTCATAGATGCTCATTTGCTCACCGCTAGGAACATGGGTGGTGTAACCACCTTCAGTACCGGGTGCCATTTGATTACGCAGGCGCACATTGGCAAAGGTACCGCGCATCATGACCTGGTGATTGCCACGCCGTGACCCATAAGAATTAAACTGCGCTGGTCCCACACCATTGTCCTGTAAATAACGTCCGGCAGGAGAGTCGGGCTGAATAGCGCCTGCGGGTGAAATATGATCGGTGGTAATACTGTCACCGACCTTAACCAGGCAACGCGCGCCTTTAATATCCGAGCTTTCCGGAACATCCAGGGTCATGCCTTCAAAATAAGGCGGGTTTTGGATGTAGGTCGAATCGGCCTGCCAATCAAAAATCTTGCCTTTGGGCGTATCGATAGACTTCCACCGGTCATCGCCCTCAAACACCTCACCGTAGCTGGATTGGAACATGTCTGCATCGATGCTGTTAGCAATAAAGTTTTGAATTTCAGCAGCATCGGGCCAAATGTCTCTCAGATAGACGTCATTGCCGTTCTGATCCTGACCCAATGGATCATTGTTCAGATCGGTATCCAAGGTGCCTGCCAGCGCATAAGCCACCACCAAAGGTGGCGAAGCCAGGTAGTTCATCTTGATTTTAGCGTGGATCCGACCTTCAAAATTGCGGTTGCCTGATAACACTGAACAAACGACCAAATCCTTCTCACTGACCGCACTGCTGATTTCATCCGGTAAGGGGCCAGAGTTACCAATGCAAGTGGTGCAACCATAACCCACCGTATAAAAACCCAGTGCTTCCAAATCATCCAGTAAATCGGCTTTCTGTAGATAATCGGTGACTACCTTAGAGCCCGGTGCCAAACTGGTTTTAACCCAGGGCTTAACGCTTAAACCTTTGGCTGCTGCGTTTCTGGCCAACAGCCCAGCACCAATCATCACCGCTGGGTTGGAGGTGTTGGTACAGCTGGTGATTGCAGCAATTACCACAGCACCATCGCGCAGCTCAAAATCGCTGCCTTTATAGTTGACCGCTGTGCTGACACCCAGCTCGCGGCCACCAGCCAACGGCTTGGCATCACGGTTATAACTGGATTGTGCTTCAGTTAACAGCACACGATCTTGTGGGCGTTTGGGACCAGCCAGGCTAGGCACCACTTCGCTCATATCCAGTTCCAGCGTTGCCGTGTATTCAGCTTCTTGCATACCGTCCTCGCGGAACATGCCCTGGTGTCGCATATAAGCTTCCACCAGCTCTATCTGCTCATCTGAACGGCCAGAAAGTTTCATATAGCGCAGGCTTTCTGCATCGACCGGGAAAATACCGCAGGTGGCACCGTATTCGGGTGCCATATTGGCAATGGTAGCGCGATCGGCCAATGGCAGGTTGGTCAGGCCATCACCAAAGAACTCTACAAATTTTCCAACCACACCATGTTCACGCAACATCTGAGTTACGGTTAATACCAGATCGGTCGCGGTAGCGCCTTCAGGCAACTTGCCGGTTAACTTAAAGCCGACAACTTGTGGAATCAACATGGTCACGGGCTGTCCCAGCATTGCCGCTTCTGCTTCAATGCCACCCACGCCCCAGCCCAATACACCAATGCCATTGATCATGGTGGTGTGTGAGTCAGTGCCTACCAGCGTATCTGGCCAGGCATGCCATCCATCATCTTTTTCAACGCCAAATACCACACGGCCTAGATACTCCAGGTTCACCTGATGCACGATACCCGTATTGGGTGGCACCACTTTGAAATTATCGAATGCTGTCTGGCCCCAGCGCAGAAATTGGTAACGCTCCTGATTTCGCTTGAATTCAATCATATTATTGGCATCCAGGGCACCGGCATCACCGTATTGATCTACCTGTACGGAATGATCGATGACCAGCTCGGCAGGGGAGAGCGGGTTAATTAAATCTGGGTCACCGCCCAGATTGTCCATGGCATCACGCATGGCAGCCAGGTCCACGACTGCGGGCACGCCGGTGAAATCCTGCAGTACAACACGAGCTGGGGTAAAGGCGATTTCGGTACTGGGTTCAGCTTTGGCATCCCAGTTACACAGCGCTTCAATGTCATCCGGCGTCACATAATTAGAGTTTTGATGGCGCAGCAGGTTTTCCAACAAAATTTTCAGCGAGAAAGGCAGACGACTAAGGTTATATTGCTCGCCAACAACAGCCAGGCTGCATACCTGATACTCACGATTATTGGCATTAACCGTGGATTGACAATCGAATTTGGTGGACATGATCTGCTCCATTGAATATTGGTCAAACTAATGACGAGGCCAAGCTTGATGGATTCTTAAACCTACGGCATTAATCAGTAAAAAATCAGAAGGGGATTTTAACATGCTATAGCGATTGTCGGGGATGCTTGTGCCGGTTGATTCTGCCGAATCAACCGGAGCATAGGACTTAACTAAGCAAGCAATAAATCTTTGGCTGCCTGCAATATTCGCTTACGCTTGAAAATCAGCTGCCAGCGACGCCCGCCGAGTTGCTGCCATAGCCATGCTGAACGCAAAGCCGATAACAGTAGGGCGCGTATCAAATGGACGTTATTGTCATTTTGCAAATACAAAGGTTTACCCTGTACCGCGATTTGCGGTTTAAGTACGCGAACCTGCTCACTCCAGGCATTGGCCAGCTGACTGACGATTTCTGGTTGTATCAGAGCGGCATCGTTATCATTGAGCTGATCATTTTTCGCAGTTTGCTCATTGCCGTTTTGTTCAGCCATCAACGGCAAATGCCGGTTAATTAACGCCAGCTCTTCGGCCAGTGCTTGCTGGCGGTGTTTATCACGGCGAAAGCTTTGTTCCAATTGCATCACCAGCATGGCATATTGCAAGGCGGGTAACTTTTGTTGGTTACCAGAAAATAAGCCTTGCAATTGGCGCAAGCCATAGCGCAACTCCGATGGTTTACCAATGGCCTCTTGTACCGATTCAGCAGATAGTCTCAAGACACTGCGCAAACTGGCGATTGTGGCTTGTTGGTCGGTTTGCCCGGTATTGGCGATATCGTGTACTTGCGCGGCGGCCTGCAGCACGCCTGCCAGTGCGAGAGTTTGAGAATGAATAGAAGCAGTGCTCACGGTTTAGGCAACTTAGTGAATAATCTGGGCATTGGAATGATCGATAATACCACCGCCCAGGCAAATGTCTTGTGCATAAAAAACCACTGACTGGCCCGGCATGGCGGCCCACTGAGCTTGTTCAAAATGTACAGTGGCGCGATCATTGTCGATACTTAGCTGACACTTTTGATCGGTCTGGCGGTAACGAATTTTTGCGGTGATCTGATCGTTATTTTTATCGGGCGCAAAACCACTGATCCAAGTCAACTTACTGGCTTCAAGTTGATTAGAGATTAGTGATTTATGTTGTTGATTTTGTGATATAAAAACTTGGTTCTTTTCCATATTTTTACCAATAACGTACCACGGTGCTTCAGCCGCACCTCGTACTCCACCAATGCCCAGTCCCTGCCGCTGACCCAGGGTGTAATACTGTGCGCCATGGTGCTGACCGACAACTCGGCCATCTTCAAGACAGATATCGCCAGTGACAGGCGGTAACCACTGGGCTAAAAAGTCACTCAGGCGACGCTCGCCAATAAAACAGATACCGGTAGAGTCACGTTTGGCATGTACCGGAATGCCCGCAGCTTCTGCCAGTTGTCTGACCTTGGGTTTATGCATACCGCCAATAGGGAACAGGGCACGTTGCAACTGTTGCTGTGTGATGGCGTATAAAAAGTAGCTTTGGTCTTTATTGTGGTCCACACCACGGCATAGCCAGTGAACACCATCCTGGATACGCTTCTGCGCATAGTGACCGGTGGCAATATGGCTGGCACCCAGGTCTTCTGCGTGTTCAGCAAACACTTTGAATTTGATTTCACGGTTACAAAGAATATCCGGATTGGGTGTACGACCTATACGGTATTCTTCCAAAAAGCCCTGGAAAACATCCTCCCAGTATTCTGCAGCAAAATTGCGGGTATACAGCTTTAAACCCAGATGATCAGCCACCTGCCGTGCGTCATCGGCATCATCTTCTGCCGGGCAATGTTGGCCATCCTCTTCCTCCCAGTTTTTCATAAACATGCCAGCACAATCGATGCCGGTATCCAGTACCTGTTTGGCGGTTAAGGACGAATCCACGCCACCAGACATACCAACCATGATCTTCTTCGGGTGCTCACCGCATAAAAAATCGGGACCATCAGAATCAGATAAAGTGGGGGAAGAAATGATGTGCATGCTCACTATGTATGGACATTACGCAATACAGACAATGGCAGCTGTTCATCATTCAGGTAATCTTCAATACAGCGGATAACCACAGTGCTGCGCAAACGTTCGGATTGCTGCTGTATCTGCGCCAGTGAAAGCCAGTGTGCCGCAATTATGCTGGTATCGAGCTGCGCATCGTTATGCTGTTTTACCAAGCGGGCAGCAAAATTGAAGCGTAATTTACTCTGCTCGGGTTTTCCGGCGTCGGTATGGTGGATACTGATCAGATGCGAAGCTTCGATGATGCAACCACTTTCTTCCAGCGTTTCACGCAACAGAGCATCAATCAGGCTCTCACCAGGGTCCAGGTGGCCCGCCGGCTGGTTGAGCACAGCCTTACCGTTAACCCACTCTTCGATAATCAAAAAACGACCCTCATGATGAACCACAGCAGCAACCGTGACTCGTGGTGAATAACGGGTTGCACGCCGGCTGGTCCCGTTTTCCCCGTTGGCTTGAAATGTATTGCCAGAATCGCTCATAACTGGAGGAGAATTGAGTTGAAAAGATTGATTGGAACGCTATTGGGCATAAAAAGGTCTGTATCTGAAGTAAAATAAGAGTAGCGTATTGATAGTAGTAAAAACCAGCAGCATATCATTGGACATGAGTAGACAATCAAATACCCACTTACTAAACCCGGCCAGTCTCCACCTTGGCGACAGCGCGTGGAATGATCTTGATGACCGGAACAATTTACAGACCTTGGGTTCTGCTAAAGACGATGAATCGGCCAATCACTCTGATGATGAAGGACATCTGGGACTGGCTCTGGCTGACCCGGAACTGGAAGAGCCACGTCTATTTAAAGTGGTACTGCTAAATGATGACTACACCCCGATGGATTTTGTGGTTGAAGTATTGATGAAGTTTTTTAATCTGGATCACGATCGCGCAACGCAGGTAATGCTGCATGTACACACTCGCGGTAAGGGGGTATGTGGTGTATTCAGCTATCAGATAGCAGAAACCAAAGCAGTATTGGTCAACGATTACTCTCGCGAAAACCAACATCCGCTGCAGTGCAGCGTCGAATCGGCATAAAACCATGTTTAGTAAAGAGCTAGAACAAAGTATTAGTGCGGCTTATCGCTTCGCGCGCGAGATGCATCATGAGTTCCTGACCGTTGAACATTTGTTGTTAGGGCTGCTAGGCGAATCATCAGCCAATGAAGTGCTGTTGGCCTGCAAAGCTGACTTGGAATTGCTGGAACGTGACCTGCGCGATGTGCTGGCAGAAACCGTGCCAGAACTGCCTGCTGATGACGAACGCGATACTCAGGCAACTGTAGGCTTCCAGCGTGTGTTACAACGTGCTGTCTATCATGTGCAATCATCAGGTAAGAAAGTGGTGCAGGGTGCCAATATTCTGGTGGCAATGTTTTCTGAGCAACAGTCCCATGCTGCATGGCTGTTGGCTAACCAGGGCATTAGCCGGCTGGATGTGGTCAATTATATTTCCCACGGTATCAGCCCCAACAACGAGGCTGAAGCAGATGACCCGCTGCGTTTAACCAGTGATCGACGCGGGCCAGAAGCAGAGCAGGGCAAACCGGACAAAAGCCCGCTGGAAATGTTTGCCAGTAATTTGAATGAGCTGGCTGAACAAGATGAAATCGATCCATTGATTGGGCGTCAGGCAGAAATCGATCGCACCTTGCAGGTTCTGTGCCGACGTCGCAAAAACAACCCATTGCTGGTTGGTGAAGCCGGGGTAGGGAAAACCGCAATCGCAGAGGGTCTGGCCAGACGCATTGTTGAAAAGCAGGTGCCGGAAGCCATGGCCGATGCGGTTATCTATGCTTTGGACATGGGCGCATTATTGGCGGGTACAAAATACCGTGGCGATTTTGAGCAACGTCTCAAAGACCTGTTGGCCGAAATCAAGAAAATTGACCACGCCATATTATTTATTGATGAAATTCACACCATTATCGGCGCAGGTGCCACCACCGGTACAGTGATGGATGCTTCCAACCTGATCAAGCCGGTGTTGGCGAACGGCCAGTTACGTTGCATTGGTTCGACAACGTTTCAGGAATATCGCGGTATTTTTGAAAAAGACAGAGCGCTGTCCCGGCGTTTTCAAAAAATTGATATCGTTGAACCCTCGATTGAGGATACGGTTGAAATTCTGCGTGGCCTCAAGGACCGTTTCAATGACCACCATGGCGTGGACTACACCGAGCAAGCATTGAAAGCCGCGGTGGATTTATCGGTGCGGTATCTGCATGACCGACAATTACCGGATAAAGCCATTGACGTGATCGATGAGGCCGGTGCACGTGAACGCTTAAAACCCCAGGAACAACGACTTAAATGCATTGATGCTGAGCAAATTGAACTAATTATTGCCAGCATGGCGCGTATTCCAGAGCGGCGTGTCAGTCGCTCCGACAAGCAGGCATTATCCAGTCTGGAGCGTGATCTGAAGTTGGTCGTGTTTGGGCAGGATGAGGCCATTACCAATCTTGGGGCGGCCATCAAGCTGGCGCGTTCAGGCTTGAATGATCCAGAAAAACCGATCGGTTCATTCTTGTTTGCAGGACCGACTGGCGTTGGTAAAACCGAGGTTACAAGACAGCTGGCAATGACTTTAGGCATTGAGCTGGTGCGCTTTGATATGTCCGAGTACATGGAAGGGCATTCGGTTTCCCGTTTGATCGGTGCACCGCCAGGCTATGTCGGGTTTGACCAAGGTGGTTTGCTAACTGAAGCGATCAACAAAGCGCCGCATGCGGTGTTATTACTGGATGAAATCGAAAAAGCCCACCCGGATGTCTTTAACCTGCTGCTGCAGGTAATGGACCATGGCAAGCTAACCGATAGCAATGGACGCAGTACCGATTTTCGCAATGTCATTTTGGTGATGACCACCAATGCAGGTGCAGCACAATTGAGCAAGCGCGCCATTGGTTTTACCGGCAGCAAAGATGCTTCAGACAGTATGGAAGCCATCCGGCGTACCTTTACACCGGAATTTCGCAATCGCCTGGATGCCATTATTCAGTTTGCCTCACTACCGCCGGCTGTGGTGAGTAAGGTTGTCGATAAATTCCTGCTGGAGTTGGAAAACACTTTGGCCGATCAAAATGTGCAATTGGAAGTCACCACGGCTGCCCGTGTTTGGATTGCTGAACAAGGCTTTGACGCTGAAATGGGTGCAAGACCAATGAAGCGCATTATCCAGCAGCATATTAAACATGCGCTGGCCGATGAATTACTGTTTGGAAAGCTGGTTAACGGTGGCAGCGTGGTGGTGGATAGGGACGATGATGGCCTGGCGGTCAAGGCGCTCAGTGATGCAACTGACACGTCATCCAATCAACCAACGGAAACCGTTGGCAAATAGCCATCGCTAAGGCTGATTTTCAGCCTTAGCTAATATCTTACACAGGCTGACCTATTGGTCAGGGACAACATCAATTCCCACAGCAATGGGAACACTTACCCATGAACGTCAGTATGCTTTGAAAGGCTCCCGCTTGGTAGGAATGACGCCAATAAAATACGTCATTTTAATGATCGATCAGTTGAGGGAAATTACTTCATCCGGTAGGTAATACGACCTTTCGTCAGGTCATATGGGGTCATCTCCACTTTGACGCGGTCACCGGTCAAAATGCGGATATAGTTTTTTCGCATCCGGCCAGAGATATGAGCAGTGACCACATGGCCATTGTCCAGTTCTACCCGAAACATCGTATTCGGAAGGGTATCGAGTACTTTTCCTTCCATTTCAATTTGGTCTTCGCGAGCCATAACACCTCTACAGTGGTTAACAAAGCGAGCATTATACCGGAATGTAAAGCAAACGTCGTAATGCAGTTTGGAAACCCAGCATAAGCACATGGTTTCAGCCAGCTTGTATAGCGGGTTAGGGACTGATAGCTTTAAGCTTTAAACCAAGGCTTTACCCATGTCAAAGCGCGAAACCATGGATTGCAACACCTACATGAAACAGCGTGTTGATTATCAGATCAAATGGTATAACGACAATAGCAAACTGAACCAGAATAAGTTTAAAAAGCTGCGTATCACTGAGATTTTGCTGGCTGCTGCAATTCCTGTCATTACCACCATAACAGCATTATTTCCCGGGTGGATGTGGCTGGGGACATTGCTCGTGGCTGTGATAGGCGGGTTCATCGCTATTATTGCCGGGTTATCGGGAATGCATCGCCGCCAGGAACTGTGGATTAACTATCGAACCACTTGCGAATCACTGCGCAGGGAAAAACTCTTTTTTCAAACCCAGAGTGCACCTTACGAAGATGAAGAAGGTGCCTTTAAATTGTTTGTTGAACGGGTTGAATCTTTGTTATCCAAAGAACGCACCAACTGGCCTAAGCTGGTGGAACACCAGGACTCGAATAAAGACGCCGAGCCAGACGGCTAACTAAACAATATTCGCTCAGCAGCAACTGCAATCGTTACCATGTTTTGCTGTGAAAAGGCTGATTCTGATAGAAGTATTGCTTGGCTTATAGGTTTTCAGTGACACCCTGACAGCTAATACCAGCCGGCGTCGATAAACGGGTTAAGTTCTGTGTTCCCGAGCCATATTCAGGCAATACCGAAGCATAAGTGAGCAGGGCGCTTTCGCAATCGGTAAAAGTCAAAATAAGACTGCCCCAGGTCTGTCGAACAACCTGACCCGGATCAAAATCAGGGCCGAATAAGCCACCACTGGTAATATTCACCTGGTCGGCCAAATAGCTGCCATCGGGTTGTAATCTGGCCACACCAGCAAACCATGCCTGATTACCATTGCCGTCATAGCTGAACCAGCTGAAGGCCAGCGTCGACACATCAAGCTGTTCTATGATCAGCCCTTCGCCATCATGAGTAAGGTCAAACCAGGTGCCACTGACATCCAGTTCGATAGTTTCGGCCGCACTCGCACCACAAGGCACACTGGCCAAACTGGTTAACCGGGATAAAGTCTGAATGCCCGGTGTGCCGGTGGCGTTCTCTACATAACTGATAAAACCATTGCTGCAGTCAGAAAAAGTGAGTATCGCGCTGCCCCAGACTTCACGAACAACATCGGCAGGATCAAACCCATCACCAAACACGGCACCACTGGCAATGGTCAATTGATCAATAACGATACGATTACCTTCTATCTCACCAACCCCACTAAGCCATCGCTGGTTACCGATAGCATCAAAAGTGTACCAGGCAACCACAGCACGGTTGTTATCCAGAATTTCAATCTGAAAACCTTCGCCGTTATGGTCCAAGTCAAACCAGGCACCATCAAAACCGGCGATTATTGCTTGATGATTAAAGACACAGCTACCCGAGTTATTGATCAGGTTTTCAAACTGATTGATGGAACATTCTGAAAACAGCATCCGTGGAACGAAACCAAAAAACTGCGCCATAATGCCGTTGCTGCCGCAGGCGTGCGTACCGCCTGTTATATGGCCGCTTTCATGTGCCAATATTTCTGCCAGATATAAAGGATCCAGTGGCGCATTGGGTGGAAGTGCCGGACCACCAACTGCACCAGGGATAACCCGGTCGGAAATGACGGTGTTGCTGGCTGTTGAGCACAAGCCACTGATGCTGGCAAAACCGTTGTGAGGCCCGGCTATGGATTGAATAGGATTTGCGGTGATATACAAAGCCATATTTTCAGCCGCTATATCCAACATGCCAGCATCACGCATCAGACGCATGTCATTGACAATCTGTGGTGCATTTGAAGTACTAAACAGTGATTGCTCGGGGAAGTGTACAGCCGCCAGATTAATAATCAGGTTTGCCTGGTCCCGGTAATAACCTGCAATCGCGGTGTTGGCTGTTAAGATCCTCTCGACTTGTTCATAGCCGCGTAAATTAATAACAGCGGGGTCGAAAATATACTCTACATTAATAATGCGAGGGGTATTTTCTAGCTCATTAATGGTGACAGTCGCCGATGGTATTTGGGAGAGACTTGCCAAGGTATCTACGTCACTACCAATTGGTGGCCCACCACCATTGCCGGAGTGGTGATGTGGCGTAATGCTATCGAGTGTTTGCTGGTGGGCGCTGCTCGAGGTAAGGTTTTGATCACTGTCTGCGATGCATAAAGTGATGATGAGTACAGTGCTGAT
The DNA here is from genome assembly GCA_965230265.1 of Wenzhouxiangellaceae bacterium. Lineage (GTDB taxonomy): Bacteria > Pseudomonadota > Gammaproteobacteria > Xanthomonadales > Wenzhouxiangellaceae > JAJFKX01. The sequence continues at coordinate 1,504,072 of OZ245999.1, forward strand.
CGAAAACAGTCGTTTCATTGAATTACTAAGCAAACCCAGGGACAGACAAGCAGCAGTGCTGCCTGTCTGTAAGCATACTACAACAACCGTCTAAAACGGCTAATCAAGCACTTTTTTGTTGTGCTACCCAGGTATGCATCCGCTTTTCCAGAACATCCAGTGGCAGGGCACCCGCACCCAACAGATGATCATGAAAAGCGCGAATATCAAAACTTTCGCCCAACTGCTGCTCGGCATAGGCCCGTAGCTCTTTAATCTTTAACTCACCAATTTTGTACGCCAGTGCTTGCCCGGGCCAGACGATATAGCGATCGACTTCGACAACGATGTCATGCTCCTGTTTACCGGTGTTGGCCATGAAATAATCAATGGACTGTTGGCGAGTCCAGCCCAGATAATGCATGCCGGTATCAACCACCAGACGGATGGCACGCCACATTTCATAGGTCAACTGGCCGAACTTGGAGTAGGGGTCCTGATAAAAGCCCATTTGTTCACCCAGACTTTCAGAATACAACCCCCAGCCTTCCACATAGGCGGTATAACCACCCAGGCGCCGGAACCATGGCAGCTCGTCCAGTTCCTGACCGATGGCAATTTGAAAATGATGACCAGGAACCGCTTCGTGCAAAGTCAATGCCTCCATTTCCCAGCGCGGACGGGTATCCAGTGCATAAGTGTTGGCAAAAAAGTTACCCGATCGGCCTGCTTCCAGAGAACCTGGCTGGTAATAAGCCGTGGTTTGAGATTTTTCGGCATACTTGGGCACTGGCACCACACCATAAGGCAGTCGGGGCAGGTGCCCAAACAATTTAACCAGCTCTGCATCAGCACGCTTGGCAATATCGCGGTATTCCATTAGCAGGCTTTCTGCACTGTCATGATAGAACTGCTTATCGGTGCGTAAAAACTCTGTGAACTCTGCGAAACTGCCTTCAAAGCCGCTTTCAGCAATCACTCGGTCCATTTCTGCACGAATGCGCTTAACTTCACTTAACCCAATATCATGGATTTGCTGAGGTGTCATATCCGTGGTGGTAAAGGTATTGGCACGATAGGCATACCAGTCACGCCCGTTGGGCAGGGCGCTCATGCCAATGGATTCACGGGTATTAGGCAGATAGTCGTTTTCAAAAAAGCGCAGCAGCTTGACAAAAGCAGGCTTCACTTTGTCGCTATAAGCGGAGTAGGCGCTCTGGCGCAAAGCATTTTGCTGCTCTTCGGGAATGCTGTCAGGCATATTGGCAAATGCCTGCAACAACGCGCTTTGAGAGGCATCATCGACAATCTGTGCCTGGATCTGACCAGCAACATCACGCAAGGTGACTCTGGGAGGTGTCACACCGGCTTGCAGACCTTTCTGTAAACGTTCAATGCTGTCATCAATAATGGTAGGCACACCATCTAAACGGGCCAGAATGTTTTCAAACTCACCAACACTGCTGGCACGCATCAGGGTTAGCAGTTGTGCGATATCCTGTTGTGGCCCATTCAGTTGAGAAATCGCCAGGTATTCATCCCCAAACGAAAAACCGGCAATCTGCTGTTCTAACTGAGCCATGATCAAATCGTAATTTAATTGATTCGCCGGACTCATCTCATCCCGAGGAAAAGATTGCAGGACCTCCAGATTGGTACGGGTGGCCTGTTGTTCATGGGCTTCCCATTCGAGTGAAACATCGCTCCAGCGATCCTGGTAGCGTGGATCACCCAAAAATGTAGCGAATTCAGGTGATGTCAGCATGGTGTATTCAAAAGCTAAATCGATGCTTTTTTCCAGCCGTTCATCAGCTGTCATTTCACCAGGCGCGTCTTTCAGGTTTTTGATTTGCTGAACCAGTTCATTGGCGTCTTCTCGCCAGTCAGCCATGGCAGATACCGGCAGTAGCGCAATAGAAACCGTCAGTATCAGCATATTAGCGGTAATACGAATAGTGGACATATCTCTGTCTCTCAAGATGATTGGTGTGCCCAGAGTCTAACCCGATTACCCGATTGTTAAACGTGAGATAAGTCACATTGACCAACGATTTTAGCGCTCAGACCGTGGCTTTAATCGCTTATTGGTTTGTTGCGGAAAAAGTTTTATCAAATTTCACAAAAAGCTTGAATGTTCTCTGTATGTTCTATATAGTGTTCTACACACGTTCTCTGTGTGTTCATGATAATAATAAGAACGACCGGTACAGTGTAAATTATGGGTGTCCACAGCGCTTAAACTGCAAGGATGCAGGCCCATCTTTTTACTGGCTGCCAATGGAGTGGCAGCCATTATTCAACTTATACTGGCGAATGTATTAAGGGCATATAGAACTATAACGGTTACTGAAGTTATGTGTGGAAGATTGGCCATTATTGCCTACCTGAGGCAACTGCGAGAATATCTGGGGCTTCCTGGGGATGCGCCAGAAGGCCTTATTGAGCGTTATAACTTACCACCCAGCTATCAACGCGCAGGTGAAACCGTCTGGGAAAAGGCGCCAGCTTTGTTCATGCACAATGGTCAAAAGCGACTGTCTATGCTGACCTGGCCGCTGGTGCCTTCCTGGACCAAGGGCCAATTACCCAAGTTCAGTACTGCCAACTGCCGCAGTGAGCCCGACGAAGCGTTTTCTGTCACTGTATCCAAAAAAAGAACGTTTGCAGGTGCCTGGCGGCGGCAGCAGCGTTGTCTGGTATTGGCCTCCTGGTTTTATGAATGGGACCAGCGCAGCCAGCCGAAAACGCCATACCGGGTATATCCACTCAACGAACCCTTTTTTACTTTTGCCGGTCTGTGGGATCGTTCCATTAGCGATGCAGGGCAGGTGATTGAATCATTCACTGTTATCACCAGCGAGCCCAATCAATTGCTCACAGATATTGGTCACCATCGTGCACCGGTGCTTGTCGAGCCGAAAGCTTGGGACACCTGGTTAAGCGGCAAGCCTGCTCAGGCTGAACAACTATTGGTACCACCGCCTGCTGATGAAATGGCCGCTGTGGAAGTCAGTAAGGCTGTCAACAACCCAACTTATGATGATAAAGATTTACTGCAGCCAGCGGGGCCCAGGGGCTTGGAGCACAAATTGGCATTCCGGTGTGAACCAGGCTCTGCTTAGGCTATATTCATAAAAAGCTCTGAACGTTTTACCATTTATTTACCGGTCATGCATAAAGTCAATCGACCATACCGCATTGGTCTGTTTGGGTTCACTCAATGCCTCCGGGCGCTTATGCTTTAAACGACGTCTCGGTTCTATGCGCAGGTTTGGCTTTAACTCCCGATAGACCCGACTCACTTGTGATTCCATTGGCGGCTTTTGGTGTTGTATCCGCACCCCATGCTTAGACCATCATTGATAGAAACTGGTACCGCTTTGCTCACGACATAGCACGGGAACTGGAACCTAGCTTCGATTTGCTTAAATATCTGAAAGGTTTAATTTTCTGTGTCGCCTGGCTTGTTCATCTATAGGCTCTGCTTATTACTAGAAAGCTCTGCCTCTACATATGCTTGTTTTCTAGGAGGCCACAAAAACGCCGACTTATTCCACAAGAAGCTGTATTTAAATGAACCTATTGCTCACCAGATTGCACTCAATGTATGAGATCAGGGAGAGATCGATGTTTATTTAAAAAGGAAAGTCTTTATGGAAAAAGGTAACACTGTGAAAAATGTGAAAAAAACCTCACAACACTCAAGTAAAAACGTATTAAATACATCTCCAAAAAACATAAAAAAGACAATAGAAAATACGTTCAAAAAGATGCAAAAGAAGTTTGTCGATTTGTATTTAGAAGATGAAGCTGTTTTTGTGAAATTAATAACAAACTCATTCCCTAAGGTAAAATCTAACAATGAAATGCTTGATTTATTAATAGGCTATGCAAAAACAAACAACTTCCAGCAATTAATTTAGTCAAAAAGATGACAACAAAAGAGTTATCCGGCGGCACTGCCGGCTCTACGCCAGACGCGGCTATTTCGACCCCACCAAACCCGATCAACAAGCCGAGACAGGTTATTACGAGCAGCAAGGCGGCCCGTCGCCTGCTGCCGAAATAACTGACTCGGCCGAGCCGTCAAAACCATCCAGAGTCAGGGTATTCGGTCAGGGTGGCACCAGAACATCACCACCTCTCTCAAAACGTTCAGATGATGACAAATGATTGATTTTAAAAGAAATATCAAATCATCCAGACAAGCTCAAATTTCTATGCTATTGTTTTATTCAATCAGAGAAGGTTACAGATACTTTACAGTCCGGATGGGCTCTGGTATCCGGGGACCTATCTGATCGGGTAAGAGGTCTGCCGGTGGCACACCATCTACTAACTACCCGGCGAAGCGCCTGTTAGTGGTGCGACGCGCAATCTCATTTTTGGGGATAGCGCTGTTTCCATACTGAGGGCCCTGGCCGAGGGCTTTAAACACAGGTGTATTAACTCCTGGATCGGTTCAGGAATTAACTGGAGACTATCAATGTTTTCATACGTTAGTTCCAAATTTAGATTACTGGTAAATGTAGCCAGAATTATTGAGGCAATAGCCTTATTGATTTTCGTTATCAAATACTAGAATCACTGGTGAAGGGCGGTTAAACCCGCCCTGATCCTTAACACAACTACTAAAGGCTTCTATGAAATTAGATCAATTTGTCGCTGACACACTTACCCAAATCGTTAAGGGTATTAAAAAATCACAACAAGATTTAATAAACGACAATTCATCAAACAGCGATCAAACTGACATAAATATTGAAAACGGCACGATCGTTCCTCACTACGATTTTTATCCAAAAGATATTCACATATCAAGTGATCGAAAACCTATTTTTTATGTAGATTTTGATGTTGCCTTGACTGTCTCTAATGAAGCCGATGCAGAAGCAACTGTCTCAGTAATGAGCTTGCTTAAGGGATCTGCTTCAATTAAAGACTCAAATTCTTCTGTCAATCGTATTCAATTTAACGTACCTATAATATATCCATCTGTTAATCCCGGAACGCCCACGGAATGACAGGCTTGCCAGCTTCAAGCTGTTCCATTACCCATTGAAACCCCGGCATTTGCCGCATATAGAAGCTGCCCATGATTTCGCCCCAGCTGAAGCTGTTGCCGGCAGGGCACCACAGAATTCCGTTATCCACACACCAACCGTCAAACCTGTCTGACAGCCAGGCATTGCGCTGGTAGATATCCAAGGCCCACTTTGTGAATTCTACTGGTGGTTTTTCGATGATTCGATCGCGGGTTAAATTTCCAAGGCATTCCATGCGTTCCTCCTTGCGCCTTTGCTCTGCGGGGTACTGGGGCGGCAGCCCCGGTGCAGACCGAGACCGCGGTTATTGAACGAAGTTTGGGTTTTTCAGGTTAAGACAGGCCTTGTAAGGCCCTCAGATCGCCATACTGCTGACCAAATCCCCTTTATGGTTTTTAATAACATTTTACATAATATACATTATGCGAAGTATTGTTATTAGATATAACAGCTACCGAAACATCGGCTATGTACCTGAAACAATCAAAATCACCATACACAACGAGAACGTCGAAGCCCTTCTGGCTCGCTATAAAGATGTTATCGGTACGGATTAGCGTGATTGGATTGCGGCTAAACAAGGGAATTTACGAAAAGGACTAAGCAATGCTAAGGTAAAAGCTGTCATCAATACTATTCCCGATTATGGCTTTGCAGATGTTCTACAGCGCTTGGCAAAAAATCTAGGTGACTCCACGCTAAGAGGAAGCCTAGAGGCAATGAAGATAGCACTTAAGCTATAGATTGTAAGCTACTGTTTTTACTGTTATTTCTATTCGCTCTATTTTCTGGAGTTAATTTTAATATTGAGATAGCTATCAATCAAAACGGTTAGGAGTTTGCTGCTTACGACTGATATATTAGCGTTTTCATGTTCTAAAATTGATTCAGAAACATCACAAAGGAGTTCAGTGATATGTCACGAGATATAGGCCTGCTTATAGGGCGCATCATGTTGGTCATTGTTTATCTGCTGGGCGTAACAGCATTGTTCAAAGGACAGGTACCAGTCGAATACGCCGCCGGTAAAGGCTTCCCTGCCTGGCTGACTTGGATTGGCTATATGGTTAAGGTTTTTGGTGGATTGTTTGTGCTGATTGGGCTTTTTACACGGTTGGGCGCAAGCGGTCTCATCATATTCACTTTGATCACTGCATTTGTTTTCCACCCATTGCCTGATTCAGTCTTTTTTAAAGAAATTTCGATGATTGGTGGTCTTGTTTTATTGTTGGTTGTTGGGCCTGGGCGATTCAGTGTCGATAATTACCTTTCGCGTAAGCGAAATATGAATTAAGTGGGTTAGGTATCAGTTTGACCATGCCCGTTACCAATAGTGATAACGTTAATGTCCGATTGCGGCCAGTATATGCCCTCTTCTGGCATTACCATTTAAACATCATCAAGAACCAAGAGTAACGATTCAATGGATCAAAAAGAAAAAGCCCGCGCTTTTAAAGAGTTGCATATCAGTGGCAAACCGCTTGTGCTGTTTAATATCTGGGATGCTGGCAGTGCCCAGGCTGTCGCAAAGGCCGGCGCCAAGGCCATCGCCACAGGCAGTTGGTCTGTGGCAGCAGCTCAAGGATATGACGATGGCGAGCAAATCCCGTTGTCGTTTGTGGAAATGATCACCAGCAGAATTGCCGCCAGTGTAGATCTCCCTGTCAGTATCGATTTTGAAGGTGGTTATGCTGCTGAGCCAGAAGCAGTTGCTGATAATGTGCAGCGCATTCTGCAAGCAGGTGCCGTGGGGATTAACTTCGAGGATCGGGTCGTCACTGGTGAAGGCCTGTATACGATTAAACAGCAAAGCCAACGGATATCCGCTATCCGGTTACGTGCAGAGTCAATAGGAATACCCATGGTGATCAATGCCCGCACGGACTTGTTTTTACAGGAAACGGACCGCTCAAAACACGCCGCTTTAATCGATCAAACCATGCAACGTGCTGATGCCTATGCTGATGCTGGAGCCTCCAGCTTTTTTGTGCCCGGTGTGGTCGATATTGATCTGATCAAAACGATCTGTGCAAACAGCTCCCTACCTGTTAATGTCATGGCCACGAAAGACACACCCTCAATCGCTGAGCTTGCTCAGATCGGTGTGGCAAGAATCAGCCATGGCCCAGGACCTTATGCGCAGGCCCATCTATATTTGAAAGAAAAATATACTAACATTTACAATAAGTTACTTCATTAACTTTTAGTAAAATCTATGTATTTTTTATCTACATGCTTACCATAAGCAGAGCTTCCTGCTCTTAACTGGTGCCCAGCAAAATTTACAGCAGTGTCGAAATTGCCCGAAACTGTTCGTCAATAGTGTAGATTGGTTTACAATTTCAAGATTGATTCGGCCGGGCAAATCCCCATATTGACCTAGCCATTATTACGGGTTAGCTGGCTCACGAGACTCATGAAAAAACGCATATTTTTTACCATTATTGGTTTGGCACTTCTGGTCATTGTCTTGGGTGGAATTAAGGGTACACAAATCGGTGCCCTGATTGCTTCCGGTGAAAACTTTATCGAACCTCCCCTGCCCGTTTCTGCGATTGAAGTCAGCGTCCAAACCTGGGATACCGAACTACGATCGGTCGGGGCATTTGCCGCCATTGAAGGTGTTACAGTTTCTGCCGATCTGGCAGGTGCAGTGACCGCCATTGAGTTTATCTCCGGAACACAGGCCGAGGCCGGGCAGTTGCTGGTGCAGCAGGATATATCGACAGAGCAAGCTCAATTGCGCCAGGCGCAGGCAACAATTGTGCTGGCCGAGCAGGATTTGAAGCGCAGCCGCGAACTATTGGATTCACGAGCAGGCTCTCAGGCCGCATTTGATACCGCCAACGCGACCATGAAAGAAGCACAAGCTCAGGCCGATGCCATTCGTGCCACCATAGAGAAGAAAACCATTCGAGCGCCCTTCTCTGGTCGCCTCGGTATACGACAGGTCAATCTTGGACAAACTTTACGAGAAGGCGACCCTATTGTTTCGCTGCAAACCCTCGATCCTGTTTTTCTTAACTTTGTATTGCCTCAGCGGCATTTTAATCAGCTGAGCAATGGCTTGGAGGTGCGTGTCTTTACCGATGCTTTGGTAGAAAATGGTGCGCCGGTACCCTTGAGTGGAACCATTACCACCATCAACCCAGAGGTCGATGCCAGTACCCGCAATCTGGCTGTGCAAGCCACCTTACCCAATCCTGATGGCCGGGTATTACCAGGCATGTCAGCCGCGGTGTCTGTGCTGCTGCCACAGCCTGAAACCATTCTGGCCATCCCCAGCACGGCTGTATTGAACGCTGCCTATGGTGATTCGGTTTACATTATTGAAAACAACAATGGTGCACAGGTTACTCGCCAGCAGTTTGTACGCTTGGGACGTAAGCAAGGTGATTTTGTGGCGGTTGAATCTGGTCTAGAAGCCGGTCAACAAGTGGTCAGCACGGGTGTTTTCAAACTGCGCAATGGCCAACCGGTTAGTATTGACAATACCCTTCAGCCGGACTTTCAGCTGTACCCGCAACCAGATAATCGATAGGCGTTTCAGCAATGAAATTTACTGATCTGTTTATCGAACGCCCGGTATTGGCGATAGTCGTCAGTCTGCTGGTCATTGTTGCCGGACTGCAGGCGGTGAACTCACTGAATGTACGCCAGTACCCGCAAACTGAAAATTCATCCGTCACCATTACCACAGTGTATGTGGGTGCCAGCGCTGAGCTGGTTCGTGGTTTTGTCACCACCCCTTTGGAGCGTGTCATCGCAGAGGCCGATGGCATCGATTATATTGAGTCACAAAGCAGTCAAAGTGTTTCTAACATCACTGCCCGCCTCAAGCTTAACTACGATCCGATTAAGGCATTATCGGAAATCAGTGCTAAGGTTGATCAGGTCCGCAATGACCTGCCGCCAGAAGCAGAAGTACCCACCATCGATGTGGTATCGGCTGATAGCGAATTCGCATCGGCTTATCTGAGTTTTAGCTCCAGTATTCTGCAGCAGAATGAAATCACGGAGTTTCTGGTGCGTGCAGTTGAGCCGCGCCTGGCATCGATTGAAGGGGTGCAAAACGCGGAAATTCTGGGCGGTAGGACCTTTGCTATGCGCATCTGGCTAAAACCAGAACGCATGGCTGCAATGAATGTGACGCCGGTACAGGTACGCCAGGCATTGGCTGCCAATAATTTTCTTGCGGCGCCGGGGTCCACCAAAGGTTCACTGATTGAGCTAAACCTGACCACCAACACTGACTTGCGCAACGTCAACGAATTTAAACGCCTGATTATTCGTCAGGAAACTGCAGGTGTGGTGCGTTTGGAAGACATTGCCGATGTGGTTCTGGGTGCTGAGGACTATGAAACAGAGGTTCGTTTCAGTGGCGATACCGCTGTGTTTATGGGTATTTTCGTACTGCCCAATGCCAATACACTGGATGTCATTAAAAAAGTCCGTGATGAAATGGAATCCATTCAGTCGGATCTGCCCAGCGGCCTACAGGCCAGCGTGGGCTATGATGCCACTGAATACATTGACTCGGCCATTACCGATGTCGTCAAGACATTAATAGAAACGCTGACCATTGTTATTCTTGTCATTTTCCTGTTCCTGGGTTCATTGCGTTCCGCACTGATCCCCGTCATTGTTATACCACTATCGCTGATCGGTGCTGTGTTTTTAATGCAGGTGTTCGGCTTTACGGTCAATCTGCTGACATTGTTGGCCATTGTGTTATCGGTAGGCTTAGTGGTTGATGATGCCATTGTGGTTGTTGAAAATATTCAGCGCCATATCAGTGAAGGCAAATCACCCAAAAATGCTGCATTAATTGGTGCACGCGAGTTGATTAACCCGGTGATTGCCATGACCATTACTCTGGCAGCGGTGTATTTGCCGATTGGCTTTCAGGGTGGTTTGACCGGTACTTTATTTCGGGAATTTGCCTTTACTCTGGCTGGTGCAGTGGCCATTTCCGGTGTGATTGCACTGACCCTGTCACCGATGATGAGCTCGCGCATGCTGAAACGCGGGATAGCAGATCATGGATTTGCCAGCTTTACTGATCGCCAGTTCAAACGGTTGAAAAATTTATACTCACGTTTGCTGGGTGGCAGTTTGAAAGCACGGCCTGCGGTATACATCGTCTGGATTGTGATCAGTCTGCTCAGTATTCCGATGTTTATCTTGTCGTCTACAGAGCTGGCACCGACGGAAGATCAGGGGGTTATTTTCGGGATTGTAGAGTCACCTGCCAATGCCACCTTGGAATACACCACACGCTACACCGAAGCGGCAGATGAAATCTTCCTTAGTTACCCGGAAAGTGAATTTACTTTTCAGTTAATCAGCCCTGCGTTTGGTTTTAGCGGTATGGTTCTTAAGCCCTGGGGCGAACGCGATCGCAGTGTTTTTGAAATACAGCCGGATGTGCAGCAGCAATTGGCCTCATTAACCGGCATCAACCTATTCCCCATTACCCCTCCCGCCCTGCCCGGCGGCGGCCAGTTTCCAGTGGAACTGGTGATTGCATCCACTGCTGATACCGAAACGCTGGTCGGTTTTGCCCAGCAGTTACAGCAAAAGGCCATGTTCAGCGGTTTGTTTGCATTCCCCCCAACCATAGATGTCAAAATCGACCAGCCGCAGGCAGAGCTGCTGATTAACCGCAGCCGTGTTGGTGACCTGGAACTAACGCTGCAGGATGTCGGCGCAGATATTGGTGCTATGGTGGGTGGCAATTTTGTTAATCGTTTCAGCATTGATGGCCGCAGCTATAAAGTGATTCCACAGATACAGCGTACACAGCGCCTTACTGCCGACCAGTTACAGGATATTTATGTTACTGGTCCAGCTGGAGAACTGGTACAACTGAGCGCTGTTGCCGATATCGAATACAAAACGGTACCCCGCTCTATCAATCGGTTCCAGCAATTAAACTCGGTCAAGCTCAGTGGCGTGGCCATCGTGCCTTTGGATCAGGCCTTGAGTTTTCTGGAAGATGAGGCGGCTAAAATTTTGCCTACCGGCTATACGTTGGACTATACCGGAGAGTCGCGCCAGTTACGCACCGAAGGCAATAAGTTTTTACCCGCGTTTATTTTGGCTGTGACATTGATCTTTCTGGTACTGGCAGCCCAGTTCAACAGCTTCCGTGACCCTTTGATTATTCTTGCCGGCTCAGTCCCGTTGGCAATGTTTGGCGCACTGATTTTCACTTTTCTGAAAATGCCAAGCCCGCAACTGGGTTTTTGGACGGATGGTTGGACCACTACCTTAAACATTTACTCACAGGTTGGCTTAGTGACGCTGGTCGGTCTGGTGGCCAAGAATGGAATCTTGATCGTTGAATTTGCCAACCAGCTGCAACGTCGCGGGCTGGAGAAACTACAAGCAATTCACGAGGCCTCAATCACTCGCTTACGGCCAATTCTGATGACCACAGTGGCCACAATTGCTGGTCATTTTCCATTGGTGCTGGTTACCGGTGCTGGTGCCGAAGCGCGTAATTCCATTGGCCTGGTACTGGTCGGTGGAATGTTTGTTGGCACCTTGTTCACCCTGTTTGTGGTGCCCTCAATTTATATGTTGATCGCACGCGATCATTCCAACGATATTTCTGCTGAAAGCACAGAAAATAACATCGCGGCCGCCATGACCTGATGTATTTGTACTTTTAAAGATTGCTCACGGATATAAAAAGCCCGCCAACCTTTTCAGACTGGCGGGCCGCACATCTTTTATCCGTTTGATATAAAAGGTGCGTTTTTATGCCGCTTATTCAATATCAAGAACAAACCGCTCTGAATTCGTCACTAACGTAGCGGCATCAAATAAGTAATTATTTTGCCCTACTGTGACATAGCGCCATGCAGGCCTGCGTTCGATAGTTGGGGTGTTGTGATAAGCACGCAGGACAAAATCACCATCTGGCAGTTTTAGCCATTCGTATGACGTATGGAATAGGCAGTCATCACTGGCGGCAAACAATGGCGAAAGCATACTGCCGGAGCGCGGATCTATAATCGGTTTTCGGTCAGGGAAGGCGTTTTCTACCACCACAGACTTTAGGCATGCTCTACGATTATTGAAACGTATTATCTCAAAGCGTTCCCACCCTGCATTAATAACCCGGTCAGCGGCTACCGGGCCGGTACCAGGGCTGAACCCCATGGCGGAAGTGGAAACCCATAAGTCATTAACCCGAGAGGACAAAAATAAGGTCGCCCCGTCTGCTGGCGGTTGTGAGCGAGCTGGCCAGGTGCCGGAATCTGCAGCCCAGACAATGCTGGCATCATTCAATCCATAATCTATTTGCCGTTGAAATCGCTGCTCAAAACCGTTGCCCCGAAGATTATTGATTCCGATAAATGAAGTCCAGGATATTTCCTGACGTTCAAACAGGTCGATTGCCCGAGGTTCAATACAGGGCACCGCCGATGGTGTGGTTTGACCCGGCACATCACAATCAGCCGGATTACCATTTTGACCAGACCCTATGGCACGATTCTCGGTCATCACCAGGTGGTGACCAGTATCTTGGATTGCCTGTATCGTCGACGCCAGGTTGCCGAAGGCAGCTGGATCATCTGTGGGAAACGCATAACCATGAAATGCGATACCCACATTGTTAAATACCTGTCCTGCTGATTCCACACGCGTACGCACCGCCTGAAAATCTTCATCAACCCCAACCTCGTCATGTACGGTGCCATAGCTGTACAAAAGGACCGGCGTATCCTGTGCATGTTTGCGAACTTCTAGAAACATCGCGGCCTCTACAGTGCGCGTGTTACGTGGTGAAGGTTGCGCAAACAAAAAGCCGCTGCCATCGCCTCTATGATAGGGCTCGTTATACAGCTCAAAGATAACCTGGGGTTCATCGGCAAAAACCTGCGCATACTGGTACCAAAAATCCCTAGCGAAATTGATAACGTGTCGCTCTCCACTAGGAGCGCTGTTGGCAGGCCAGCAAGCACTGACACCATTACCGATGGTAATAATCAGGTACATTCCGGCTTGTTTGACCCAGTCATTAATTTGCATGGTTTGAGCCAGGTGCTGGCCGGGGGTATTCCCGCAGTTGGGGTGTTCGGCATATAAATGCAGGGCATTAAAACCCTGCTGGCGCATATCGAAAATATCCGATTGCAGTGGTAACTGGCCATTACCATCCAGACTGTAGCGGTCCCCTCTGAGCAGGCGATAATTGCCTGCCCTTAGGCTGTTGCGATAAAACACAGGTGGTGTGCGGGTCGCGGCAATATTGGCTCTTACGGTAACGTCAACATTGGCTTCGTCAACGCTGCCAGTGACATCTACTACTTGATAGCGAAATTGATCTACGCCAGTGAAACCAGCATCAGGAAGGTACTGTATTTCACCGCTGGGCAATACAGTCACAGATCCATTGGCAGGCAACTGTGTCAGCTGATTGCTAACGCTAAGCACACCACCAACGCCTCGCCGATCATTGCTCAGTACTTTGATTTTAATCGGGCGATCCTGGTAGACCAGAGCTGAATCATCATTGGCTTGTGGTGTGAGGTTGGCAAAACAGCCATCATCGATCAGATTGGCATTAATGTCTTTTTTCCAGGTGGCAGTAATAACATTCATTGAGCCAAGGCCAGCCTTGCCAGTACCGATCCAATCACCAACCACAGGTAACTCTGATGGACCACCGAGATTGGTGATGAGATCCACCTGCTCGTTGAAAACCTGGTTGCCATCAATATCCAGTTTCCAAATACCGTTACTGTAGACCCCTGCCTGTTCCAGACCATCACCATCCCAGTCACCTACCACCGGGATATCACCGGGGCCGCCAAGGGTAAATTCACGGTCAGCATGAGGGTTTTGCCACCCATAACTGAAGTTAAGATCAATCCGCCATAAACCATTGTTGAATAGGCCAATATCATCGGTACCATCACCGTTCCAGTCAGCAACGACCGGCTGGCCCTCTGATAATCCGAAGTCGGTACAAAAATCGATCTGACAACCGTCCAGGCGATAATCGCCATTTTGATCCAGTATCCAGTGACTGCCATTAACCAGACCGATATCATCAACTCCATCGGCATTCCAATCCCCGACTACCGGTAACCCTTCCTGGTCGACAAGGAAAAAATGATCACCTTGGTCATTATCCCATTCACCATTGCCGTTTAAGTCTAAAATCCAATAGCGTTGAAAAACAACGCCAATATCGTCTTTGCCATCACCATTCCAGTCTCCGGTTATCGGAATCCCATCTGGGCCGATATAATCGGTGCAAATATCTTCTTGTGCATGTAACAACCAGGGTGAGACGAATGCAAAAAACAAAATATAATGTAGCTTCTTCATGGTAAACTCCTGTTATTGATCAACAGCTCCCATTCTTCGTTAAACGCAATGATTTAACTGCCTTCAAGCTAGCATTTATCTATAAAAAAACTATCGTGATATTGCTCATTATCACGATCACCGCTGATTGGTAGAAATTCAGTGTCTGATTCGCGCGAGCAGGTCTCGTCTTAACCGCTTTAATTGAAATGGTGAGCAACCAAAGTGTTGGCGAAATAAATGTGCAAAATGACTGGGGGAACAAAACCCTACATCCAGGGCAATATCCAGCAAGCGATCTGCAGGTTGATCAAGAATCCGATCCAGTGCTGTACGCAATCGCAGTGCAGTAAGGTGTTCTGAAATAGTCCGCCCCGTATATTCAGAAAATACACGACATAAATGATAAGGTGATGTGGCTAGTTCTTTGGCCATATATTCCAATGGTAATTTAGTGTCGATATTTTCAATAATCAGCCGCATGCAATTTTTTGCCAGCCGCCGTTTTCTAAGCTGAGTGTTGGCCCCTTGAGTCAATGGCACAGGTTTATTGGCTGACATTTTTTCCAATGTGCTTTTCAATAGGTTATAGGCGGCTTCGTTGATGGAATCAGTATTCAACGGTGTCTGGTTAGCCAGCTGGCAGGCGATGAGGCGCTGTCGATAAAACGTCTGCTGGTCGCATAAAACCTGTTCTATCTGAAAAGGATGGGTTATCGCCTCATCGTGCAGCAAGCCATGAGATTCCAATGCCTGTAGCAATAGCGCATTAGAAAAACTTAACCAGTGACAATAGGCGCCGTAATTCGATACTTGCTTACGTTCAAAGGTCTGTCCGGCATTGGATAATAAGACATGAGTCACATCTGCAACTCGTGGGCGTTGACCATCTAAACTGAATTCTATGGGCTGTTTTGGAAACGAGATAATATGGGCAGTGGTGGGGCGGGCGTCACTAAACTCTCGGCAGTGAACTGGGCAGTCAAAAATACCGATAGAAACATCTTTGTTGCTAAAATATATTTTGTTGCTGCTTTCCAATATGAACCCCGCTTATCAAACCGTTAACCGTCCCCTATTGTCAAAAATGTAACTGACTAACAGGCGAATATTAACCTCGTCTATTGTCGTTCTGACTGTTATCGATAATAGACTATCAATCTGTAGCGATACTAGACAAACTGGTGCTATACCATAAGCCAATATACATAATACAATGACAACATGAAGCACAAAAGATGCAATTTTTGACTGTAATTAAATGCGCCACTCTGATCCACGGATATTGATAGTTGGTGCTGGTCCGACAGGGCTAACTGCTGCTGTCGAACTTGCTCGTCGGGGATTAGCTGCCGATATTATAGATCGCAAAACCAGTGGCTCAACGTTTTCTCGTGCAGTGGGTATTTTGCCAAACAGTCTGATGTTGCTAGAGGCTGCAGGGGTTAGCCAGACACTGTTAAAAAATGGCATTAAGCTGCGCCAGATGCTGATTTATCATGGGGACCAACTCAAACTGCAACTGCCGATAAAAGGTGCCCACCCCAAGTATGATTTTGTGCTGGCATTGGCACAAGATAAAACCGAGTCTGTTTTAATCAAAGCGCTAGGGCAGCATGGCATAAACGTTCGTTACGGTACCGAACTGATCGATTTTGAGCAGCATGCTGATGAAATTCTGGCGACCGACAATTATGGCAATCAAAATGCGTATGATTGTCTGATTGGTGCTGATGGTGTTGGTAGTACGACCCGGCAAAAGCTGGGGCTGGATTATCAGGGCTATGACTTGCCAGAAACCTGGTCGATTGCAGATATAGATGCTGTTGACTGGCCTAACAACAACAGCTTTACGGTTTGTTATCTTGGTGGCGGAAAAGTGGTTGTGGTTGTTCCTTTGGAAACTGCCCGTTACCGGCTCGTTGCCAATACCAGTGACGCCCTTGCTGCCCTGCCCTTACCAATAAAAATCACCAATATCCGCCGTGCGGGAGAGTTTAATATTTCGATTAGGCAAGTTTCACAATACCGTGTGGGTAAAGTATTGCTTGCAGGCGATGCCGCGCATTGTCATTCGCCGGTCGGCGGACGGGGTATGAATCTGGGTATTGCAGACAGTGTGGAACTGGCTCGATGTATCGCTGAGGGCGCTTTAGAAGAATATAGCAGCACTCGGCATCATGAAGGTGCCAGCGCAATCGCCTTTACCGAACGCTTACGCAAAGCCATTACTGCACAAGGTATCAATGGCTGGCTATTGATGCGGGCATTGGGCATGGTTCAACTATTGCCCTTTGCTAAAAAAACCATTGCCAGAAATTTTTTAAGGGGTTAAACGTTATTCTTGGTCATTTTGGTCTATCAGGCATAAAGGTTTGTACAGTGATTACTGTTATCAATAAGCGTTACAATCTATTAACACTCAACCGGAGCCTAATGTGAGCAACGAATCCAACTACACCCCACCCAGTGTCTGGTCATGGAACAAGGAAAGCGGTGGCAAATTTGCCAATATCAACCGACCGATAGCGGGTCCGACGCATGACAAAGACCTGCCAGTAGGCAAACACCCTTTGCAACTGTACTCGCTGGCAACACCCAATGGTGTCAAAGTCACAGTGATGCTCGAGGAATTGCTGGCCTTGGGTCATTCTGATGCTGAATACGATGCCTGGTTGGTTGATATTTCTGAAGGTGATCAGTTTTCCAGCGGTTTTGTGGCGTGCAATCCAAACTCCAAAATTCCAGCGCTGATGGATCACAGCCGTTCAACACCGACACGGGTATTTGAGTCGGGTGCCATATTGCTGTATCTGGCTGAAAAGTTTGATGCTTTTTTATCATCAGACCCGGCGATTCGTACCGAGACGTTGAACTGGCTGTTCTGGCAAATGGGTAGTGCGCCTTATTTAGGAGGCGGTTTTGGCCATTTTTATGCTTATGCGCCAATCAAAATCGAATATGCCATTGATCGCTTTAGTATGGAAGCCAAACGACAGCTGGATGTTCTGGACAGACATCTGGCCGATAATACCTACCTTGCCGGTGATGAATACAGTATTGCCGATATCGCCATCTGGCCATGGTATGGCGCATTGGCTTTGGGCCGGTTGTATGATGCTGAAGAGTTTCTGCAGGTACGCACTTATCAAAACGTCCAACGCTGGGCGCAGGCCATTGATCAACGCAGTGCGGTGGAACGCGGCCGGATGGTGAACCGTAGCTGGGGCGAGCCTGAACAGCAATTGCACGAGAGGCACGATGCCAGTGATTTTCAGCAGCGTACAGCAGATAAGTTGAATGATGATGACTAATCAGGTCTGCTGTGAACCGATCAAATAAGGCGGATGTCTGTATAAACAATGTATGGAAAAGCACCTCATGGGCCTGTCATTAGCGGATATAGCCAGTCATGCATCTTGGTTCAGCCTCTTTTTGCCTTTTATTTGCAATGATCTATCCAAAATCTCTGTCATATCCATAGGGTGGTAAGGCAGAAAACCACTTTATTGCAGGGTAACTTATGGAACAGGATATTCATTGAAAACTAGACACCTTACATTGACCACCTTCATTTCCGCACTGTTGCTGGTGCTATTGCTTAATGCTTGCAGCCAGCAGCAACTTGATGAGCGTAGTTATCCCCCCTTGTGGCAAGTCGAAAACCCACAAAACGGGCAGCAACTTTGGCTGTACGGCACTGTGCATGTCCTGCCTTATGGCAAAGCACCTGCCATACGATTTTTACAACGCAGTGCACCCAGCCGGTTGCCGACACCACTAAGCAAGCCCGAATGGGTGTCGCCCAGATTGAATCGGTTACTGAGGCAAATTGATCTGCTGGTGATGGAGTTGGATTACAGCGGTCAACCCAAAGCCAGAAACAAGGCTCAACAATCCACAAGAACAACAGTTAATGATTATAAAAATCAAAAACTTATGCCTCTTTTCAATTATTTAGATGAAGAGGAAAAACAATTTGTCATTGAAGCTGGCAAACAGCGTGGGTTGCAAGCCAGTTATTTGGAAAGCTTATCTGCTCCCAGCACCCTGTTTATGTTGTCAGTTTTACCAAGACAGGATACTGGCCTGGACGAACTGCGTGGTGTAGAAGATTGGCTGCTGTCCTATGCACGCATAAGACACATACCACTGGCAGGGCTGGAAACACCCGTGCTGCGTTTGGAAGCAATTGCTGCGGCTATGCAGGCCATTGATGCCAATCAGCAGCATCAAATTGTACTCGATTACCTGGGTGCGTCGATTGAAGAAGCCGAGGCACCGCTGGAAGACCTTGAACTGCTTTACCAAATGTGGCGTGGCGCAGAGATTGAGCTGATTGAGCAGCAAAGGGCCGCTTTTGCAGAATATTACCCGGAAATTTATGAGGCATTCCTGGGATACCGCAATCGGGCATGGATACCGGAAATTGTCGATTATCTGAATGACGATGATAAGGTTTTAATTGCAGTGGGCCAAGGACATTTAATCGGGCCGGAGAATATCCGTGATTTATTGACCGAAGCGGGCTATATCGTTACCCGTGTTCAATAATTCTTGACCATCCAACACGCTGATTTTTAGCTCATAACAAGCCATAAAAACCACACAGAGACAATCTGTTTTATGCTATTATTTCGATAATTCTAGAAATATCATATTATGCAAACAATCAAACAACTTTCAGCGTTGGCGCATGAACATCGCCTGTCGATATTTCGACTACTGGTACGTACCGGCGAGCATGGCATGCATGCCGGTGATATTGCACAGCAACTGGATCTGGCAACCTCTTCCCTATCCGGCTATCTGGCGACCATGGAGCAATCTGGTCTGCTGGTTGCCACTCGTGATGGGCGGTATATTAATTATCGTATCGACCCTGATAATGTTCGCGCTTTGCTTGAATATCTGATCAGCGATTGCTGTGCCGGCCAGCCCGAATTATGCGGCCTATGGAACACATCCGGCAACCGCCAGCAGGAGGAATGTGCGCCATGATTAATGTCCTGTTTTTATGCACCGGCAACTCTGCCCGCAGTGTCTTGGGCGAAGCGCTTTTGAATCATCTGGGTGGTAATGGTTTCCAGGCTTACAGTGCCGGCAGCGACCCTGCAGGACGAGTCCAGCCACTGGCTCTGACTGTGCTTGAGGATGTTGGTATCGATACCACGGGTTTATCATCCAAAAGCTGGGATGTGTTTATGCTGGACGATACCAGCAGCCCAGATAGCGCTCGTATGCAGGTTGTCATCACCCTATGTGATGATGCCGCGAACAAGCCCTGCCCAGTATGGCTTGGAGATGGTATACGTTGTCATTGGGGGCTGCCAGATCCAGCGGCGGTAACAGGTAACGAACCCGATAGACGTGCTGCATTTGTCTACGCCCTGGGTCAGTTGAACACCCGAATTCAAGCCCTGTTGGCATTGGATCATCAGTTATTTACCCATTCTCAGCAACATCCAAAGTTGCTGATAGCGTTAAATCAGATCCATCAGGCAGCAGCATCGCAGGAGCACGCATGAACAGGCAAACCCTTACTCAACGCTGGCTTGCCGAGTTCGTTGGTACTGCTTTTTTACTGGCGACTGTGGTTGGTTCTGGCATTATGGGCGAGCAGCTGGCCGATGGTTCCATTGGCCTGGCATTATTGGCCAACGCGGTGGCAACCGGAGCAATGCTATACGTCTTGATCACCATTTTGGGCCCAATTTCAGGGGCTCACTTTAACCCAGCGGTGACCTTGGGTTTTTTATTAAGACGGGAAATCCGTATCAAAGAATCACTGGGGTTTGTGACTGCGCAAATCAGCGGCGGTATTATCGGGGTGGTTTGTGCGCATCTTATGTTCAATATGCCGGCACTATTGGTTTCCAGCCATGAGCGTTTATCCAGTGCGTTGTGGTTTTCTGAAGTGGTAGCAACTTTCGGTTTGATGTTGATCATTTTGGGCGGTATTCGTCATAACCCTAAGGCTGTGCCAGCACTGGTCGGTCTGTACATTACAGCAGCCTATTGGTTTACCGCTTCCACCTCATTCGCCAACCCTGCTGTGACCATTGCACGCGCATTAACAGAAAGCTTCTCAGGTATTAATTATCTTTCTGTGCCCTGGTTCATTGTGATGCAGTTACTCGGGGCTGTGTTAGCTGTTATGCTTACCCGGATATTGTTTGACCCATCAGTAGCACCTACCCATTGAATGTAGCATCAAACCCAAAACCAAGCGTCAACGATTGGCGTGCAGCAGGCAGCGTTTGTCAGTATCAAAACCTGGATATCTATTGCCGCCACCCACAGCAAGCGGCCAGCTCGGATCGTACTAACCTGCTGTTGATCCATGGCTTCCCTACAGCCAGTTGGGATTGGCACTTGCTATGGCCAACGTTGCAGCAGCAATTTGAATTAACTGCTATCGATATGCTGGGTTTTGGTTTTTCTGCCAAACCTAAGAAATTACGCTACAGCATTGCACAGCAGGCTGATATACATGAATTTATTGCTCAGCAGCGCGGTATTCAGAACACTCATCTGCTGGTCCACGATTACGGTGTCTCTGTTGCGCAGGAGTTATTGGCCAGACAACGCGATAAAAAACTGAGTTTCCAAATTGAATCCTGCCTGTTTTTAAATGGTGGATTATTTCATGGGGTACACAAGCCACTGCCCATCCAACATGTATTGGCCTCACCTTTAGGCTTCGTGTTGATTCCATTTTTAGGCAAATCAGCACTACGACGCAGTATGCAAACAATCCTGGCACCAGATTTTCAACCTACGCAGTGGGATATTGAGCAAATGTGGTCACTGATTCAGCATAACCAGGGTAATCACGTTATGCACAAAATCAGCCGCTATATGCATGAACGCAAGCAGTTTTATCAGCGCTGGCTGCACGCATTGACCGATACCACTATTCCCCTGCGTCTGGTGGTCGGCAGCCTGGACCCTATCTCAGGCGCACATCTGGCTGCTGCATATCAAGAACTTATCCCCAAGGCTGACGTGGTTGAGCTGACTGACACCGGACACTATCCTCAACTTGAGAACCCTTCAGCCGTGCTTGATGCCTGTCAATATTTTTGGCAAAAGGTGATTCAACAATAGAACCACGTAAATACAGGGACAGCCGGCGGAATGTTTGCGGTGGGTATTGATAACGCCATAGCCATAAAATCAGCTTCTCTTCAAAACAAGCCCCGTGTATGACTGCCAGATACATCGAAGAATAACAGCCACTACCTAGCGTCAAAGCTTGCTTTTCGCCAGCATGATTGACCAACCACCAATTGCCCGAGTTATCGTATTGCAACGCACACCAATGCCTGCTTTTCTGTTGTTTACGATATTCCAGCCCAATCATTGCCAATAATGTAATCAATAACATACCCTTTTCTACTATCGAAAGGCCGGTATATAAAACTGAAGCCATTGCCAGCAATGCTATGAAACTGCCAGTCATTATTAATCGAACTGACGGTGTTATGGGTACACTTAATGGCGTGTTAAATAAATTTTGAGACATATTGCTATTAAAACCCATTAAACAGGCGATGGAATACGGTAAAATTACCCGATGACCTGTAATCCTTTAACCCACTATGCCGAGTGGCTAAGCAGTGCCACTGATGACTGGCCGGCATTGGCCATAGAAAGAGCCGCTAGTGCATTGATCGATACCCTGGCTGTTAGCATTGCCGGAGCCAGTGAATCTCCAGTAAAAATCGCCTTGAACCTGGCCCAACAGTGGGGCCGTGGGAGTTGCCAGGTGATTGGCCACCCCCAACATTTATCGGCGCCAATGGCGGCATTGGTCAATGGCACTGCAGCCCATGCATTGGATTTTGATGACAATTTTGATCCTGCCAAGGCCCATGCATCGGCCGTGTTGGTTCCCGCCTTACTTGCCCTGGCTGATGAACGTGATTTCAGCACAGATAAAGTGCTCGATGCCTATATTGTTGGCTTACAAATTATGGGAAAAACCGGTCAGGCGGTGAACCCCTATCATCGCAGTCGTGGCTGGCATGCCACGGCAACTTTGGGGACGATAGGCGCCGCTGCCGGCTGTGCACGTTTGCTGGGGCTAGGCGCTGAACAAGCAGCACATGCCGTATCGCTTTCCACCAGCTTTAGTGGTGGCATGATGAGCCAATTTGGCACCATGACCAAACCGTTACACGCAGGCATGGCCGCATCAGGTGGCGTGCAGGCTGCCTGTTTTGCAGAACAAGGCTTCACAGCCGGCGATCAGACACTGCATGGCAAAAAAGGTCTGCGGCAATTGATGGTGGGGCCGGATATTGAGTTATTGGCCGAACACATGCAAGGCAAAGCAGAACATGGTCAAACCATGTTATTTGATGTCAATAATATCGGCGAGCCATTGCACATTCTTGAATATGGTTTGAAAGTTAAACGCCACCCTAACTGCGGTAGCGTGCATCGCGCCCTGGATGGCTTGCTGGCATTGTGTGAGCAGCATCAAATCCCAGCGACCGATGTCGATCACGTGCTGGTGCGCGCACCCTCAGCACACCTGGCAAATCTAATGTATCCGGAGCCTGATGATGCCATGCAGGCCCGATTCAGCCTGGAATACAACCTGGCCGTTGGTTTGCAAAATGGAGAGGTCACACTCGCAGATTTTTCAGATAAAGCCATCACAGATCCGACCACACGTAACCTGCTTAAAACCATCCGGCGTGAACCGGTGGATAAAATGGAGTCAGAATTTCCAACCGAAGTACATATCCAGCGTAGTAATGGTGATGTGGTATCCACCAGTGTAAAAATGCCGGTTGGCAGCCTGGCCAACCCGCTAAGCTCAGACCAATCATGGCAAAAATATCAGGGCTGTGTCGAGCCGATATTAGGTGAAAACCGCAGTGTTGAATTACGCCAGGCACTAGAGCAATTAAATAGTAGGCAATCTGTTCGTCAATTATTGGCGCTGACAGTTTAGCGATGCCGTTAAACACCATTCACACGTTACAATAGCAATGCCGCTTAAAACCTTGCACCAGAGATTAGTATGAACCATCAAGCCGAATTAGAAACCGCCGAAAAAATGAATGCACTGGTATTGGCTGCCAGTCGCAAAGGTGCTGAAGATGCCGTTGCAAAAACCCAAGGTGTCAGTCATAAGTGCCTGATTGATCTTGATGGCACAGTGATGCTTGAGCGCGTGGTAGAAGCATTGATAGACAGCAATCAATGCCGACGCATTATTGTTGCCATTGAAGATCGTCAATTGCTGCAAAGTGTTCCTCGGCTGGCGCAATTACTGGAGCAAGGCAACATTGAGTTTTTACCCAGTGGCGAAAATTTATTTGCCTCTATTGCTGCTGTAACCAGCATGGGGGATGTTTGGCCGCTGATGATCACTACCGGTGATAATGCCCTGCATACCCCGGAAATGATTGAACATTTTTGTGCTGAGTTACGCCGTCTTAAACCAGATGTTGCAGCCGGCATGACACCGGCTGATGTGATTCTGAAAGCCTACCCTGATGGCAAGCGTGCCTTTCATGACTTAAAAGATGGTGGATGGTCAAGCTGTAACCTATATGCTTTGATGAATGCTGAAGCATTAAAATCGGCCAAAGCATTTGAAGGCGGTGGCCAGTTTGGTAAAAAGCCATCGCGCTTACTAAAAGCTTTTGGCTTGGGGTTTGTCATTCACTATAAATTCAAACTGTCCACACTGGCACAACTGGGAGAACGTTTATCCAAACGTTGGAACCTTAATATTCAGCCAATCAGAATGCCCTTCGCTGATGCGCCTATTGATGTCGACAACCCAGGCGATATGGTTCGCACCGAAGCGATATTGCGCAAACGGCGTGGTGCTGAATAAAGCCTACCCGCAGAATAAATTGCAACTGTCAATGAATAGAGATATTGACGCAACCTGTGGGCAGGCCCTTAATTACCGGGCAATCTTTCGATAAGACTGTAAATCGGAAACAAATTCACGTTCGCCACCCACATCGCGGTGCCGCCGGAATACAAACGGTGCTTTACGGTCCACCCAATAGTGGGTCACACTGGCACCCTGCCCCTGCTGCTCCAACACCCAGCATTCACAGGCAATCCCTGCTGGGGTTTTCAGTGCTTCGCGACGCAGTACCTTGTAGCTTACTAAGCTGCTTTCCACATGGCCTGCCTGGACAGGCACAGTGGCCGGCAAACTAAAAGTGCTGTCGACTGTCATTGGCATTGCCGCTGCCAGTGCCGGTGAAAACATTACCGATACCGGTGCACCATGCTCCAGTCCGCCTTCGATGTGTACCGGCGCACCACCTGCAAGTGGAATTCTTACCCAGTCATAGCGTTTGTCTGTTGCATAGTTTTGCGTAATGTATTCTGCACCCCAGGCAAAGTAAGGGCCAGCCGAGTTTTGCAGACGATGCGTGTTAGCATCCACATTGCGTTGCGCAACGATGGTGCCGCTGGGTGTTGGGATGATGTCAATCAAGTTGATGGCTTGCTCACCCGGTACCGGTCTGACCTGCAGCGTAAACTCCCCTGTTACCGAAGATGTGCTGTTATAAGTGGCTTCATAAGCATCAAATTTAGGGGTATCAAAGTGAACTTTGTCGCTATCGGCCAGCGCTGCAGTGCCCGTTACAACACTTAATGCAATTAATAAGAGTCTATATCTGTCTGCATTCATGACTGCTATTTCCAATGATTTTGATGACCCCAGCATCCAATGCGGCACTCTACACCACAAGCAAACAGTGATGACAGGCAGATTAAAGTATGTGAATGAACACCATCATTGATGAATGGCGGAGATAACGGTACCAGCTAAAAAGCCAGTGCCGTTATTGGCGCGCCTTATTGCAAGTGCTGTTTAATGGCGGGCAGATGCCGGCGGCTGACAGGCGCCTGCAGGTTATGATGAAGTTGCAGCAAATAAGACTGGCTGCCGTTTTGTGATTGCAGGCTTTTTATTTGTTCCAGATTGACCAGGGCTTGGCGGTGCGTACGCATAAACAAAGCTGCCGGCAGTGCCTGCTCCAATGCGCGCAGCGATTGTCGCAATAGATAAACCTGTTCATTGTGGTAAACCTTTGCATAATTGCCATCGGCTTCAACCCATATGATTTCATGGGGCGGTAAAAACAGGGTCTTGCCCGCATGCCTGACAGCCAGCCTGGCGATAGGTTTTGAGTCTTGCAGGCGTTTTCTCAGTGCCACCACAGCGACACACGCCAGACAATATACCAATAGCCAAAGCCCTGCATACGCCAGCCATACCTCACCAAAAGACTGGATTAAATCAACACTGCCCCAGCCGGGTGCCGAATACATAAACCGCAGCAAACCTGCCAGCAGCAGCAGGTGTAGCATTGATAAACCCATCCCGCAAAGCCCCAGCCTGATGGCAATGACTTTCCAGCCAGTATCGGTTGGCAGCCTATTGAGTTGCAACCAGATAACTCTGGGCACCACTGTCCAGGCGGCAAAAAAACCCAACATCAAAATTATTTGCACTGCATTGTTCACATTGGGCGCCTGTGCCGTTTTGAACAGGGTGATTTGCAATGCTTCCAGAACAAACATTAATAGCATCGGTACAGCAGCCCACCACCAATAGCGATGTTGCCAATCTGCTTCGCCAGGAGGCTGTGAAAAAATACCGGCCACAGTTTGTCCAGAAAACCGATGATTCATGTGCTCAGTATAATCAGGGTTCCAGGCGAATTTGATTTACAAGCTGTAAAAAGAGCCTGTCATCAGGTAGAACCTGGCCGGATAACCAGTCCCATAGCACATCATCCTGCTGTTCCAGCATTTGCGCAAAAGCCGCTTGCAGTTGTGCTGATGCCTGATCATAGTGGTGATCGAGAAAACGCAACAACAAAATATCCATTTCCTGCATGCCGCGACGACAGCGCCAGCGAAGTTGGTTTTTGGATTGGATCAACTCTGTCATTGCAATAGTGAGTTAAGCATGACGGCATGTCCTTTAAGTAAGCGTTCGCTGCTCTATAAGGAAAATGGTCATTTATTGCAGACCTGTAGACCTTGATGCCTTACAGCTCGACTTTTAGTATCAATGTTCTTATTTTTCGGTCAATTACCAGTAACAGCAAAACATTTTCAGCCAATAAAATTTTGGGCTATAAACCGCGCCGGTTGACCAGCTCTTTTTTAATCTCCGCAATTGCCTTGGCAGGGTTCAAACCTTTCGGGCAGGTGTTGGTGCAGTTCATAATGGTATGACAACGATACACACGGAATGGATCTTCCAACTCATCCAGACGTTCACCTTTGGCTTCATCGCGTGAGTCAGCAATCCAGCGGTAAGCCTGGAGCAAAGTGGCAGGGCCGAGATAACGGTCGCTGTTCCACCAGTAACTGGGACAGGATGTCGAACAACAGGCACACATGATGCATTCGTATAAACCATCCAGTTTTTCTCGTTCCTCAGGGGATTGCCGGCGCTCTTTATCAGGTGGCGGCGGGCTTTCAGTCCGTATCCACGGTTTGACGGCGGCGTGTTGGGCGTAGAAATTGGTCATATCAGGAACCAGATCCTTAACCACTTGCATATGTGGCAAAGGATAGATTTTGATATCTCCTTTAAAGTCTTCGATCGCCTTGGTGCAAGCCAGTGTATTGGTGCCGCCAATATTCATTGCACATGAGCCACAAATACCTTCACGGCATGAACGTCGAAAAGTCAAAGTAGGATCAATTTTATTTTTGATATGGATAATGGCATCAAGCACCATTGGTCCGCAGTCATCCAGGTCAATATCATAGGTATCCACTCGCGGGTTCTCCCCGCTATCTGGGTTCCAGCGATAGACATGAATGCTTTTCACCCGCTTGGCATCTTTGCTGGCGGTAAAATGCTTGCCTTTTTGTATTTTCGAATTTTTCGGTAAAGTAAATTCGGCCATTGCCTATCCTGTATTGATTGAATTAAGTTGCCTGAAAATTAATAAGTGCGTTTTTTCGGTGGCACAACTTCCACGTCATCACTTAAGGTGTACATGTGTACCGGGCGATAGTCGATACTGACCTCATTATTATCCAGCCAGGTCAGCGTATGCTTATGCCAGTTATTGTCATCACGATCAGGGTGATCTTCATGCGCATGCGCGCCGCGGCTTTCTTTGCGGTTTTCTGCCGCAACCATTGTGGTGACCGCATTGCTTAACAAGTTACGCAATTCCAGTGTTTCCGCCAAATCGGAATTCCAAACCATGGAGCGGTCACTGACCTTAACGTCATCAAAGCTGGCAACCACCTTATTAATTTTATCCACACCCTCTTTAAGGGTTTCAGAGGTTCGAAATACAGCGGCGTGTGCCTGCATGGTCTGCTGCATATCGTCTCGAATATCTGCCGTGGACAGTTTGCCATCGGCATTGCGGACAGCATCAAAGTCGCCCAGCAGTTTATCCAGATTCTGCGTATTCACTTCTGGGTGTTTTTGATTACGTTGCATGGTTTCCCCACAACGATGTGCAACTGCACGACCAAATACAATCAAATCCAGCAATGAATTAGACCCCAGACGATTAGCGCCGTGCACTGACACACAAGCTGCCTCTCCTACCGCATACAAACCTGGTACCACGCTATCAGGGTCACCGTCTTTCAATGTGACCACTTCACCGTAGTAATTGGTAGGAATACCGCCCATGTTGTAGTGCACAGTCGGCAGTACTGGTATGGGTTCTTTGGTGACATCAGCACCGGCAAAAATCTTGGCGGTTTCGGCAATGCCGGGTAAGCGTTTGTGAATCACATCACTGCCCAAGTGCTGTAGGTTTAAGTGAATGTGGTCTTGTTTGGCCCCAACGCCACGCCCCTCACGAATTTCAATGGTCATAGAGCGACTGACCACATCGCGTGATGCCAGATCTTTGGCATTGGGCGCATAGCGTTCCATAAAACGCTCGCCTTGTGAATTGGTCAGGTAACCACCCTCTCCGCGCACACCTTCAGTAATCAGACAGCCAGCGCCATAAACACCGGTAGGATGAAACTGAACAAACTCCATATCCTGCAGTGGCAAGCCGGCACGTAATACCATGCCGTTACCGTCCCCGGTACAAGTGTGTGCCGAGGTACAGGAAAAATAAGCCCGACCATAACCACCCGTGGCCAGAATCACGCCATGGGCTTTGAATAAATGCAGTTGGCCCTCTGACAGATCCCAGGCCAACACTCCGCGACATGTGCCATCATCGTCCATCAGCAAATCGATGGCAAAATATTCAATAAAAAACTGTGCTTTGTGCTTCAGCGATTGCTGATACAGGGTATGCAAAATAGCATGCCCGGTACGATCAGCTGCTGCACAGGTACGCTGCGCTGTGCCTTCACCAAAGTGTGTGGTCATTCCCCCGAAAGGACGCTGATATATCTTGCCTTCTTCGGTACGCGAGAACGGTACGCCAAAGTGCTCCAGTTCAATCACCGAGGCAGCAGCTTCACGACACATGTACTCAATGGCATCCTGGTCTCCCAACCAGTCTGAGCCTTTAATCGTGTCGTACATATGCCAGCGCCAGTCATCTTCCCCCATATTGCCCAGCGCTGCGCTCATGCCGCCCTGGGCAGCTACAGTATGGCTTCGGGTCGGGAAAACCTTGGTAATACAGGCAGTGGTCAGACCAGTTGCAGCCAAACCCATGGTCGCGCGCAAACCGGCACCACCAGCCCCAACCACAACAATATCGTATTCATGCACTATCGGTTCGTAGGCTTTGCTCATGCTTTTTCCTTATCCTGCCAGCGGGGCAACGCCAAACGCGATGCGTAAAATAGCCAAGCTGCCCATTACTGAAAACAGCAAGGCCAGCAGTTTGATAACAATTAACAGACTAACTTCCAGCCAGCGGGTATGAATATAGTCTTCAATGACGACCTGCAAACCCAATTGACCATGATAAAACATGGTAATGGTGAACAAGAGAGCAAACACTGTGTTCCATGGCAAAGCCAACCATTGCCGGGTGGCTGAAAAATCACCCTGTATTGCAACACAGACTGCAAACATCAACCAGATGGTTAGCGCTATCAATAATACGGCTGAAAGTCGTTGTTGCCACCAGTGATGTACGCCATCGCGTGCCGAACCATGATTGCGCGCCTTGGCCAATGGACTGCGTAAACTCATAGCCAATACCCCCCAGCTACGGTCGTTAATATCAGCGACAATATGACCACTATCCAACCACTGCGCCGTGCAGTATCCATCTCTAACCCATAACCTGCATCCCAGATTAAATGCCGAATCCCGTTTAACAGGTGATAGAAAAGTGCCCAGCAGGCCAGCAGCACTACAAGCTTTCCTGGCGTACTACTAACCAATTCTATAAAAGCCTGCAGTTGGTGTTGGCCGCGATTCAGGCAAATCAGCCACACCAGCCAGCCGACGGCGAACACACTAAGCAACACGCCTGTGATGCGATGCAAAATCGATAAGACCGACGTTATCTGAGGCTTGTATACCTGCAGATGAGGCGATATGGGCCTTGACGCGGTCTTGGCGGTAGGTTCTGTCATATTTTTGCCTTAACTGAAATCGGGTTGTTGTTTTGTTTAAAAATCGATACAGCGACCATTCTTTTCCCAATCGCCGTACCGGGTTGGTTCCAAACCATCACGACCCCCAACTTCGATAGATTGTTGGCTTTTTTCTGCCATATACCGGGGGTCTTTTGCTGTATCGTCTTTATTTTCGTGAGCAACCAATGGTGTGGTTTCAGTGGTTGTTTTCTCCACTGTGTTAACGGAACCCTGGCTCACTGCACCTTTACTGCTGGAAGGTATCATATGATTAAGAATGCTTTTGCCGGTGATACTACAAACGATTGCATGTCAGTATTGTAATTCACCAGCGTTTGATGTCCAGCGATAGTGACTCAATATGCACACTTAAATAGTCATTAACCAGGAGTTTAGCCCAAGCTATGCAAGCAATTAATTACCTGAAAGCACTCAATGTGCAAGGTGTGGATGCAGCCGCTTTTCTAAATGCTCAATTGAGCGTTAATGTCACCTCGCTGGCCACAGGAGAACGACAACTGGGCTGCTGGTGTAATGCCAAAGGACAGGTCATCGCTACCGTCCTGGTGATGGTTGTCGATACCGATCATTTTCTATTGATATTATCAAAAACGCTCATTAATGCCGTATTGCAGCGTATGCAAATGTTTGTGCTGCGTAGTCAGGTGAGTTTATCCATTGCCAACGACAGACAAATCATCGTAACGGAATCTGACAACGACTCCGAAGCTTTATGGCAACAACTGCAATGCATCACAGTAGATACCAATGATCAATCAACCATAGATAGCAATGATGATGTTAACAATAGCCATCTTGCTCGTGATATTAATGACGGCATCTGCTGGCTAGGGCCGGAAACCACTCAGCAGTTTTTACCGCAAATGCTGGCAATGCAGCACTTCAATGCAGTGGACTATAAAAAAGGCTGTTATCCCGGCCAGGAAGTCATCGCAAGAGCGCATTACCTGGGGCGAGTAAAGCGCCGCTTATGGCGAATTGATGTGAACTCTGATGCACAATCGGTGCCAGAAAATGGCACATTGATACGCAACGATCAAAATATTGTCAGCGGCCAGATTGTGGCTGCAGCCAAGCGGGCTTCTGATACGATTGGATTAGCTATTTTACATGACAATCATATAGATACAGTGTTAAGCTACGAAACTAATGGAACTTGTAAAAATATCACCACACGATATGCCATAGGGGAAAATTGACCAGCGAAATCGCGATGACAAAGAAATCGATATTTAGAATTTACCTGATCAAGTTGTGCTTTATCAGTTTGTTAAGTTTCGGCCCGGCAATTAACAACAGTTTTGCGCAGCCCTTACAAATGGTGGCCCAGCCCGACTTTCCACGCGAACAAGCCGAACGGATATACCAACCACTGGCTGATTATTTAAGCGTTCAATTGCAACGCGAAGTACAACTGACAGTCCCACAAAACTTTCAGCAGCATTGGTTGGCAATTAAAAATGGAGCCGTTGTCGATTTGGCCATCGAAGAAGCACCACTGACCGACTATCGGATTAACTATTTAAACTTTGTGCCATTGGTTCGTGGCCAGAACTCTATCAGCTATTCGCTGGCAGTGCTCGATCCAGCCTACACCACACGTGAGGACCTGGTTGGCCTGCCGGTTGCCACCATGCCTGCACCCAGCACCGGTTATCTGGTACTGGCTCGTTGGTATAACAACCCGCTAAGTCAGGCGCAATTGATTTCCAGCTCAACCAGTTGGGATGATGCCGTGCAGCAAATATGGAGCGGGACAGTCGAAGCGGCCATTATTCCTACCCAACTGGCAGAAGATTACCCCCAATTTAGCATTGTCGATACCAGTGTTTTAATGCCTGCTATTGCGATTAGCGCATCACCAGAACTGGATGAAGACTTACGGCAGAGCATTATCAATGCGTTACTGGCACTTAATGGTGATGAAGACAATTCTAATATTCTGTATGAGCTGAATGTTGAAGGTCTGGAAACCATTAACCCCAATGAGTATCGCGGTTACGGCGAGTGGCTGCGGGCAATTAGCCAGGATGGTTTTTAATTCAACACAGACCAAACTGTATTCATTGACGGAAATATTGCAGCTTACATAAGTCAAAATACTGTTGACAATTCGTAACAGTATTTGCTGACACACCAATCTATACTTAGGTCGTACTTAAGTTTTAGGGAGTGTCTATGTCGGCCCATACCAACAATATTCGCTTGTCACAATTATCTCGCGTTTTGGTCATTTTAATACTGGCCATCGCCACCTCCACTATTCGCGCCCAGTCTTTACAGATGGTGGCCGAGCCTATTTATCCGCAGGGTCGAGCACATCTTGTGTATAGCCATCTGGCTGAATATCTCAGTGACAACCTGGGCAAAAAAATATTACTCACTGTGCCTATTAATTTTCAACAGCATTGGCTATTCACCCAGCGGGGCGATACGCCTGATATTGTTATAGAAGAAGCGCCTTTGACAGATTATTGGGTGCAATATCGTGGCTATACGCCTTTGGTACGCAGTAAGCAAAGCACCAGCTATTCACTGGTCACCCTGAACCCGGAATATAAAACCCCAGACGATCTGGTGATGTTGCCAGTAGCCACTCTGCCATCTCCAAGTACTGATTATCTGATTTTGATGCAGTGGTATAAAAACCCTTTATGGCAGCCAGAGATTGTCTCCAGCTCAACCAGTTGGGATGATTCGGTACAGCAATTGTGGGGCGGCGAAGTTGAAGCTGCCATCATTCCAACGGAGCTGGCGAAAAGTTATCCACAATTAAGTGTTATTAAAACCAGTATTTCAATGCCAGGGCTTAGTATTAGCGTCGCGCCCCATATTGAGACAGCGTTATATGAAAATATCGAAAGCCTGTTATTAGCGCTTAACGATGACCCTGACAATTATCAAGTGATGCATGAATTGAATATTGTCCAGTTTATTCCAGCATTAAAAACAGAATACCGGGGCTATGCAGAATGGTTGCGGGTTGTGAGCAAGGAAGATTTCACTGTCCCAGCAGCATCCAAATCTGCAGGGATGGCCAGTCTGCATTAAATTGGTGAAGTCAAATAGCCTGTCACGGCCAACGCGACAGGCTTATAAGCACTATTTTTGTGCTACCAAATAACATATCCAGCCAGCATCAGCTTCACCTTCTGTCTGAACTTCATAAATGCCATCACCTTCATTGGTTTCTTCGTCAGTGCCTTCCCAGTAGACATGCACACGTGAAAAACCGGCTTCCTTAAGAATTTCCTGTAACTCTGGCAACGACCATAACCGCCAGTTGTAATTAAATGCCTGATTGATTTTAGAGCCATCCGGGAATTTAAAATGAATCTGGCAATTCATGTGATGGTTAATGGGGTTAAAGCGATGCTGATCCCAGACATAGGTAAAATCACCAATGTCATCATCTTCACACTCGCGTTCTTCCTCCAGTTCCTGATGCGCCTCATAGCCACCATACGCATCCATGAACAAAATGCCATCAGCCACCAATGAGTGGCAAACCCGCCGGAAATACTGGCGCAGAGCGTCCCGTTCCAAAAACAGGTAATAACTGAAGTTCATTGCCAAAATCGCATCCACTTCGGTTGCTGGCGGGTGCATGACATCACCATGGATCAGTTGAATTCTGGACTGTTGTTCCGCAGTCAATTGATTAAAGTTATTTACCCTGCCCCATTCCAGCACTTCTTCATCCAGATCAATGGCAATGGCAGTATTTTTTTTATTCCGTCTGATCCAGTCACAGGCAGTGTTGGCCGTACCACAGAAATCTTCCCGCAGCAGCCTCAATGCTCGGCCATTTAATTCTTTGAAGGTATCAGCCACAAACTCCAGTTCTGCTTCAGTATCTTGTACAGAGTTTTGATATAAGGAGTGTCGATCAGCAGTTGCCGCCAAAGAGGCTTTATTTTTTTTGCTCACTAGTATTTTATCCTTGATATTTAGGTATCAGTATTCAAACAGTGGCTATCAGAGCATTATCTCTGGGCTGTGCCATTGAATAGTAGATTTTATTAAAGTTTTAAAAAAATGTTAAGAAATCTTTGATCTAATTTAGCACTATCGCAAATCACATTTGAGTAGATCATTATGTTCACGCAGCACAGTATTGTATTGGATGATAATGGTTAGTCGGTTTCAGCTCGTGGTTATTGGGTTAACCAATCACACAGACCGGTCAGTTTTGCTAGTTCGATTCGCTTTTTAAAGTTGGCCAGGCTGCACTCAGGTATATGAACATCGACCATAAAGTCAACGCCGCTGCCATTACCAACAATACCAAGCCAATCTCAAATATCGGGATTTTCCAGATCATTTCCCCATACAACAAAAAACCGATGGCGATTAATTGCACTGTGGTTTTGACTTTGCCCAGCATACCCACTGATACCAAACCTCGGCGGCCAATCTCTGCCATCCATTCACGCAGAGCAGAAACCGTAATCTCACGACAAATAATCACCGCTGCTGCCAATGCCAGTAAAACATCTGGCTGCTGTTGCACGATAATGACCAGAGCGGCGCTGACCATCAGCTTATCTGCTACCGGATCCAAAAACGCACCAAAACTGCTGGTTTGCCCAGTGCGTCTGGCCCACCATCCATCCAGCCAATCGGTAGCACTGGCGACGATAAAAATCAGCACCGCCAATTCGTTGGCCCAGGTATAAGGCATATACAAAGCCAGTATCAACACTGGAATCAATGCAATGCGAAACAGCGTCATTATGATGGGGGTGTTTAAAGGCATATTGAAGCAGGTTCTGTTGTGACATGCATTATCGCTTACTTGGTGAATAACAGCCACCCATAGATTCAATGGATCTGACGAGTTGTGACATATTAATCGGATTTCAAGTCACTTTGAATCCATTGGATCGATACCAGCGCATGGTCATTAAAGCATAGAATTAACGGTTTAATATAAAATAATCAATTACTTATAAAGCTTTATTAAAGCTATTTATATGTAATTTTTGATACTTTAAAATCCTGCAGTAGCACTGGCATTTTTACCCAACCGACATTACTGTAGTCAACATATACTTCGCTTCTTCGAGCACCTCATCCACCAGTAAATAAGCTTCAGCCAATTGTTAACGCCATGCATTAGCCCATTCGCGGCATGCAAACCGGCCTTAGCAGCGTCCCACCCCCTATACCTTAGGTTAAAGGGCATGGGCTCATATATAATTCAACCATATGCAGCAGATGATTAAATGATGAAAATACTTCAATTTTGTTTTGCTTTACTGATCATTGCATGTGCGACAGTTAATGCAAATGCAACCACCGTCTATCTGGTCCGGCATGCTGAAAAGCAGACCAGTGACCCACATGATCGTGACCCGGAACTGACAAAGGCAGGTATTGCTCGTGCCATAACTGCCGGTGAGATTTTAAACCAGATCGAGTTTACGGCCATTTACAGCAGCGACTATAAGCGCACACGCACCACTGCAAAACTGATCAAAGGCACACGATCAACATCCGTTACACTATATGACCCGGGTGAATTAGAAGCTTTTGCAAAAGTCTTACAATCAGCACCAATGGACAGCGTTTTTCTGGTGGTTGGACATAGCAATACCACACCGCAGCTGGCACAACTGTTAAGCAATCAAGTTGTAACGCCAATAGATGAGTCGATTTATCATCACTTATATCGAGTTGGCATTGCTGAAGATGGTTCTACCACAGTCGACTTATTATCGATACCACCTGTCACTAAGCACTACGATTGATGACCAATCATCTGATACTGTCGTGTAAAAGGCGCATTGCAAACCATTGCTGATAGCCAGACCGTTTTTAAACAGAAGCGCACCGATATGGTGTGTTATGACCATTTATTCGGGTCAACGCCATAATAGCTCACCAACTCAGTGAACAGCTCTGGGTGTCTTCGCTGCACTTTTTTAGGTTGCTCAAAAAAATGTTCTGTCACTACTGCAAAAAACTCTGCAGGGTTGGTTGCACCGTAATGTTTCATTACTCGGCGGCGTCCCAATTGGGCCTCTTTCTGCAATTGCTTAAACTCGTCCGACAGCACCGATGCCCAACGCCGATAACTGGCCCTATCTTTCAATAAGGGAGCGCCATTGGCAATACCCGATTCCTGATCCAGTTGGTGAGCAAATTCATGCAATACAACATTGTCACCGTCATCAAAATCGCGAGTCCCATGCTCAACGTCATCCCATGACAGTACGATCTTCCCATTATCCCAGGACTCTCCCAGCCTGCCCTGCACCCCTTCGCTCACCACGCCAGCTTCGCTCACTTCACGGTGTGGTGCCTGATAAGCATGTGGGTATATGTAGAGGTAACGCAATTTCTGGTACTGAGTGCTTGGCTGATGCAAAATCAATAAACAAGCTTCCGCCGCGATAGTGACTCGAATTTCATCATCGATTTCCAGTCCACCACAACCAATAAACTGCTTTTGATACAAAAAATACTGTATTAGCTGTTGCAAACGCCGACGCTCATCGTCAGATAAACGTGAATAAACAGGCATATTCTCATTAAGTAATTCAGCCCATTTTTTCGGAAACGGGCGCTGCATCACATACCGACGTTGGAATGAAGGCCACCACCAAAGCCAGGCAGCCACCAATAGCATCAGCAAAAACACCAAAATCATCCAGAGCATACTTTTCCCCGATACCAGCCGACCGGCATTTTACTACCCCACATCCATGAAGTGTTTATGGGAATGTTACGAAATCAAAAAACACTCGCGGCACACCCCGGAGCAGCGATACTTTGTGAGACCATTTCCTAACCCACTATAAAAAACCAAATATAGGTGGGCTTTCGCAAAACAGTTTGACGATCAAACCACCAATCCAGCCACCAGCGCCAACCCCTTATCCAAAATGCCCAAAAAATCGGATAGCGATTGAGCTTTGTCCACGGCACTGCGCATTTCACGGATTTTGGCTTGCGCTTTGTCGTTCAATGCCTTTAGTTCATCCAGAATCTGGCCGGCGTTACCTTGCCAATCTTGCATAACATTGGCACGTAACTTATTGATCTGTTTTGTCAGTTTTTTCTCAGCAGCGTCTACCTTGTCAGGAGATTCACCCATGGTTAATAGCTCAATCGATAAATGCTGTAATTTTCCACGAGTAAAAATTAAATATTTTAATAAATCCAATTTATCATTGGTTTGAATAGTCATTATTCTTCTCCCGGCTGCCCGCCGCTGGCAGTGCTATTTTTTAAACTTTGATATTGTTGTTTGATGCTGGTTGCATAGTTGATCAGTTCGGCAAGGTTAACCTGCTGCCCTTGTTTTAATGCGGTGATCAATTGTTTTTGTGATCTGGGCAAAGCACTATAACCATTGGCAATACTTTGGTACAAAGCCAGCTGTTTGATGACCTGATCGTTTAAACTCAGCAGATCATCAATGCTGCCGCCCTGGTTAGTAGCAATGCTGCGCACTAAGCCTGTTGCAGGGCCAGTTTGATATTGTGATTTAACATTTAAGGCCGTAATTTGCATGGCGCGTTGGGCCAATTCAGAAAAATTCTCTAATGGTTTCACGCCGTCGGTTAACAACTGTGTCAGCAAGTCAACCCTTTTGCCTTCCAAATACGCTTTGGCCAAGTTGGCGCCTATAGTAGAAAACAACGCCAAACCATCAGCGCTAACACCCGATGTTTTCACACCCAGGCCATTCAACTGAGTCAATAACGCGCTTGCATTCTGATTAAACTTACCAGCTTCTGCAGTTGCATCAAATTGCGTGCTGGCATCGGCGCCGGCCAACGCAATTAATAAATTGGCATAATCCAGTAACTGGCCATTCATAGCAGCCAATGTTTCGCGCATGTCTGCAACAGACACAAACAACGGTTGCGCCTGTGCATCACAATTGCCAAATGCCGGCGAATAACTCCAGGCAAAAGCAGAGTCGTCTGGTTGATCTGGAAAATTCAGTAACAACTGACCTACCAAGCAGCTATCGTCGCCGGAGACCCTGGTTTTAAACTGGTCCAGTTCTGTTTGATAAACTGTCTGTAAAGCTTGATCAGATTCATCTTTCAACGTGGAAATAGCTGATTGATAATCTTGAAATGGTTGGGTGTTCAGTGGATTAACGGCCGCACAGGCAGGCAATAACAAAACCAACCCTGTCAGATGCAATGCCTTGATAATAGACTTGCGTGGTTTCCCGTTTGATACTTGCTGTTTCATAGACCCTCCGTTGGTGGCTACAGCTTATTGTTTTACCATCATACACCAAGCCAATAATCAGATTCTAAAAGCCGTACATTCACTAAGGTTTTGCCGATGCATTTGGCCAAACGCAATTTCTCGGACGGTGCGCTTTGATCGTTCAGATAGCTCGTGTCAAAATGACCATACCCTCTCAGTCACTTTTCAAAAACGAGAACCCGGATGTCAGCAACTGAAAACAAACAGATCATTACCGGGGCCGAGCTTATTCTGCCGGCACCTGAATGGCAGGCTACCATCGATTTTTTTCTCGACGCACTCGGGTTTCAATTGGACAGCATTGCACCTGCTGATGATCCTGTAATCGCACAGTTAAGTGGCTATGGAATTCATCTATATCTGAACCGTGACCACCAAGGCTCACCGGCCAGCATAAAATTGCACAGCGATACCGCCAGGCCAGATTTAATTGCTCCCAATGGTACGCGTATTCAGTTTGGCCCGGCTCAATCATCGATGATTCTGCCAGCACTCAAGCCCAGCCTAAGTATCCAGCGTCTGCAAGATAACCACTCGAAATGGAATATTGGCCGTGCAGGGATGCAGTACCGTGACTTGATCCCAGACCGTCAGGGCGGTCGTTTTATCGCCTCGCATATTCGCATTCCAAAAGGCGGACCAGTACCCGATAATGTGCACTATCACGATATCCGATTTCAAATGATTTACTGCTACCGTGGCTGGGTGAAACTGGTTTATGAAGACCAGGGAGAGCCATTTGTTATGCAGGCAGGCGATTGTGTGCTCCAACCACCCATGATTCGACACCGGGTTTTAGAGGCTTCAGATGGTTTAGAAGTGATAGAGATAGGTTGCCCTGCCGATCATGTTACCTATCTTGATCATGAGATGGATTTACCAACACCACAAAAACGGCCCAAGCGTGATTTTAATGGTCAACACTACCATTTTTATAACGCCAACAATGCGGTATGGCAAGATCACAGTATTGCCGGCTTGACTGCGAGCCATCTGGGTTTATTCAGTGCCACAGATGGACTTGCAGAGGCAAGGGTTTTGCGCTGTATTGAATGCACCCAAGAACCTGAGGGGTTAATCACTCATGATAAAGAGCTGGCTTTCTGGTTTGTCTTGCAAGGCAATTTGGAATTACAGCTACCACAGCAACCCACTCAATCGCTGTCTACCGGTGATGCGGTTGTAATACCTGCAGACATGCATTTTGCATTGCAGCGGTTTTCATCTGACCTGGAATTGCTCGAAGTCTCATTACCCGGGTGATTTAAGCGGCAGACACCCACACTTTGTCTCGATCGGTCTGCTGCCTGTCGTAAACACGCTTTCAACACAAAGTTTGTCGTTGTAAGCAATTAGATCTCTCCATTAGACTGCTAACAGCGTTTCCCGGAGCATTTCATGTTTGCGCATCCGAAAAGTTTTTCTCGCCTTGTTCTAGTGGCAGCCTATTTAGCGATAATCCCTGTTGATTTTCTGCAGGCGCAAGATGCCACACAAACTGTAATAAGTTCTGAACCACAGTGCACCGGTCATTTGCTCACTGTTAATGCTGATGGCACAGTTCAGGCTGGCTCAAAAACCGCATTACAACAAGCGGTTATGCAGGGGCAAAGCTTGCGCGTAGGTTGGCGTCTGGACGATCAGCAAGGCAAACCGGTAATAATTCATTGGGCCGATGCCGGGTTCATATCTTTATTTGAAGGTGAAGTATTTGCACAAATACAGTCCATCCACCGACAAGTACCACAGCGCGGGCACGCACAAATTCATTTAAGCAGCGAGCTTCAACATTGGACAGGGCTAATTGGCACCAATGGTGTATTGGTCAATCGCATGGATAATCGCGCACAAACCGGAGAACGCAAGGTAAAAAGCTGGTGGTGTCTGACAAACCAGATGCCATCAGTAAAAACGCTAGAGTGCCACTTGCCGCAATGGCGGTTGCTGTATCAGCACGATCGCACAGGTAAACCGCTGCAGGGTTCAAAAGATCGATTGATAGATAGCATACGGTACGGCGAACCCATTCGAATTGGTTGGGGTGTGTTTCACCCTGAAGATGCAGCTCGTTCCGTTGAACATGCCATTGAACCGGTTTTTATCACCATTACAAACCAGTCGGAAGTTTCTGCACAACTACCAGAACACATCGCACAGGCATCTTACTGGGACCCTGATCAAGCTGAATTTGCCGACCCTGCAGTCATGTGGCGGGGGTTAGTCAGTACCACTGGTCATTTTGATGCTGCCTGGACTCATCGAGCTACTGGAGAAACCGTACGGCGCGCCCCACAACAACATCAATTAACATGGTATGGCCAAACTATAGCAACACATTGCCAAAAGCCGGCCATACCCTTGGCTGCACCGAGCTCCACCGCACAAGAAGCTACCGTTAACCAGTAAGCGATTTTTGATTATCGACATCATCGGTATGAATCTGGCATTCCACAAAGCTCAGATGATCGTGTCAATATCTCAACGCTGAATTTACTGGGCACGTTTAAATTTTTCTCTATAAAAATGGTTCTTCAATCGGCCACTATTTAAAAAGCGCTCCACTCTATCAATGGGAATATGTTCACTGATATCTTCTCCGTAAAATACGTCCACAATACGCCCGCTTTCATCCAGCAAAAAATCCCCTGGCACCAATGAGAAATGATTGGTCGGCTTCAGATATCCACCTCTAAACATTCCTCTCACCAATGTCGGGATCCTGAAGAACAATGCTTTCCACATACCCTTCAGTGATTTCTCTACGCCATAGTGGTTGTATATCTCCAGCCCTGGGTCACTAATCATTTTAAAAGGACGCGGATGGCGTGCAACAAAGTTTCGCACAGACTCCGAAGAAGAACTAAATACCGCCACGACTTCCAACCCCTGGTCTTTCCACGATTGATAATTATGGGTTAACTCGTAAAGTCGAAAATTACATAGTGGACATTCTGCATTTCTGAAAAAAGACAACATTACGCGTTTGCCCAAATAATCACTGAGTTGAAAATGCTCCCCGTAAACATCCTTGGTAATAAAATCGATGCCCTGAGTGGGTGCTTTAAGCCTCATCCATAATCTCCTTATCATTAGAAAACACACAATAAAGCATCTATCACGTCGGCATTTGTTTGAAGACAAGCGGCTATTGAAATAAAACCATAAGCTTCTCAGGTTCTGCTTTGCAATGCACGCCTATAGCTATTCACAGGAACCAAAGTATAACCTCCTGTTGAACGCAGTATCGCCACATTTGAAACCGCTGTTATAAGCAATATATTATTTTATAATCAAATACTTATGACGCTCTATAGGTATTGTTTTCTTTTTGCTGGTAGACAAGCTTTTATCAGTTGCCGTACATAAATGACAAGCATATCACTAAAATCTCTCACCAAACTGCCAGGATTAACTGGCATATGCCAATATAAATCGATATATAAAATAGCCGTTTTAATGTTAAATCTGGAAAAATAAATGAACAATGACTGATAAACAATGGTGTGCTTGGAATGCCGACATAGCATTATTTTCTCACAAGATCAGCACTGCCGGGTTTACTTATCTGATACTCGCCACAATTCTTTCTGCCAACTCTTGATTAATCCCCTGTACCTGCATCACTTCCCCAACACCCGCTTTGCGTAACCCCTGTATTCCACCAAAATGTTGCAACAGATCTCGCCGTCTTTTGGGGCCAATACCTGGAATTCCTTCCAGCACTGATGCTTTGCGGGCCTTACCACGTCGTTGCCTGTGCCCGGTGATCGCAAATCGATGTGCTTCGTCACGAATCTGCTGAATCAAATGTGCAGCTACAGAGCTTGGCTCCGGTTTAACTTCAGGTTGCGGAGGGGGTAAAACCCAATGCTCATAGCCACTGCGACGGGTACGGCCTTTGGCGACACCCATCACCAGTAGATGCTGTAGCTCCAGTTCGCTTAATACTTCCAGAGCTTGACGCACCTGCCCCAGTCCACCATCAACCACAATCAAATCAGGCAGGCGAGCACCTTGTTTCTGCTGGCGCTTATAACGGCGCAATAACACCTGACGCATCGCGGCGTAATCGTCACCTTCAACAATGTCTTTGATATTAAAGCGTCGATACAGGCTTTTATTGATGCCGCTATGATCGTAAACCACGCATGAAGCCACAGTACGCTCTCCACTGGTATGGCTGACATCAAAACACTCGATATGCTGGGGAGGCTCATCCAGATTTAATGCTTTGCCCAGTGCCTGCAAACGCTCTGTTATCCCCGCCTGCTCAGCCAAACTCACATTGATACTTTGTTCTGCGTTATGTCTTACCTGCTTTAACCATTGCAGACGAATCCCACGAGGTTTATCAATCATCTTAACTTTGCGTTTGGCGCGTTCGCTTAGTACCTGTTGCCACAATTCGGCTTCGCTGGGCAGGTGTGAAAGTATGATGGCTTTTGGTGCTTCCCGGACATGGTAATACTGACCGATAACTGCTGCCATGATATCGGCCGGCCGGCTTTCTGCACTGTTATCAGGGTGATAAGTTTGATTACCCAGATTGCGCCCATCGCGAATGGTCAGAATCTGCACGACAGTCATTCCGTGCTGCTGAGCCAGGGCAATATAATCCATATCACCACCTTCTGCTGTGACAAACTGCTGAGCATGTACCTGAGTTAATGTTTGTAATTGGTCACGCAAAACCGCCGCCTGCTCGAACTCCAGCGATTGGCTGGCCTGCTGCATTTTAGTCATCAGTAAATCACGCACCTTGCTGCTACGACCCGATAGCAATAGTTGCGCATGTGCAACATCCTCAGCATATTTCTCCTTGCTGATGTAATCCACGCAGGGGGCGGTACAGCGTTTAATCTGATATTGCAGGCAAGGTCGGCTGCGATTATCGAATATCGAGTCCTGACACATTCGCAGTTTGAAGACCCGGTGAATAATCTTTAACGTGTCGCGCGTTGCACCTGCATTGGGATAAGGTCCAAAATACTCCCCACCTTCGTTTCTGGCACCGCGATGAAAATGTGCACGTGGGAAATCATGATCGCCGGTTAAATGAATCCAGGGGTAACTCTTATCATCTCGAAGTTTGATATTGAAACGGGGTTTGAGTGATTTAATCCACTCATTCTCTAGCATTAATGCTTCACCTTCGGTGCGAGTAATATGCGTATCGATTTTGCGGATTTGCCGAACCATACGAACCAGACGCAAATCATCGTGTTTACGATCAAAATAACTGCTGACACGCTTGCGAAGGTTGCGTGCCTTGCCCACATATAACAATTTGCCTTTAGCGTCTCGAAACAAATACACACCGGGTTCAGTGCTGAGTTTTTTGGCTGTTTTGGAGCCATCAAATGAGGACTTGCTTTTACTCACTGTTATTTGAACTGGTCAACCAAACGCTGACATATAGCCGCCGATACCTGATCCAGCATATCGACCACTTTCACAAAACCGTTTTCGCCACCGTAATATGGGTCCGGCACCTCATCTAAACCATAATCGGGTAAATCATCCATAATTAACCGTATAATCGAATTGGCATCAGCTGGAGCAAGTGATTGCACA
Organism: Wenzhouxiangellaceae bacterium; assembly: GCA_965230265.1. GTDB lineage: Bacteria > Pseudomonadota > Gammaproteobacteria > Xanthomonadales > Wenzhouxiangellaceae > JAJFKX01. The sequence continues at coordinate 1,547,802 of OZ245999.1, forward strand.
TCAGCCAGGTTGTTTCGGTCCATGACCAGAATTTCTTGATAGTGATAAAAGTCTTCAGTCTGTATTTTTCGAGATCGATCCCGGGAAATATCAACGCCCACCTGGCGTGCAGCAAGTTGAGAGCGAGAGTCGGGAAAATGACCAATATGATAGCCATGCGTCCCTGCTGACTTTACTTTTACTTTATCATTTATCTGATTGATAAATAAATGTTTGTCAAGAAACCCCTTGGCGGTTGGTGAACGGCATATGTTGCCCATACAAACAACCAGAATTCGATAGTCAGAGTCACTCATAATCATCTCCCACAGCGCAGACCTGTCACTCGGCAAACCCTCTGTTTCCTGAAAGCTGCTCGCGGGCACGCTGCAAATCTTCCAGTGTATCCACGCCGGCCGGTATCGCTTCGGAAGCCTTCAGCATCGCAATAGTTTTGCCATTCTCCAACAAGCGCAACTGTTCCAGGTTTTCTGCCTGCTCTAACGGTCCACGTTTTAATGCTGGCCATTGTTTCAACAAATCAACACGATATGCATAGATGCCATGATGCAAGCGATACGCTGCGGTTTGTTCACTGCGCTGAGCAGGTATACAGTTGCGACTGAAATACAATGCATTGTTATTGCCATCGCAAACTACTTTTACACAGTTCGGGTCATCAAGCTGCGCATTATCCTGAATCATGGAGTAGACACTGTAGGCTGCAGCTGGCTGTAATTGAGAAAAATCAGCCAAAGCACTTAACACCGAAGCTGGCATGAGCGGTTCATCACCTTGCAGGTTGATCACCATATCGTCATTGCTGAGTGATAGCTGATCAATAACCTCAGCAATACGACTGGTACCGGAATCCTGCTCACCACTGATTAATACCGATGCTCCAAAGCGTTTGGCAACATCTGCAATTTTTTGGCTGTCAGTGGCAATATAAACGGGCCCTATTCGGGCATCGCAGGCAAGCTGCCAAACCCTGTGCAGCATGCATTGACCGGCAATATCCAATAGTAACTTACCCGGCAGGCGAGTCGACTCCAGACGGGCAGGAATAATAATACAGCAGTTGCTCATGGCTTAATTATCAATCAGCGCCTGGCAGCGGGCAATAAACGACAGATTAAACGCCTCAGGCAGCTCAGCTTTAATGGGCACATACCAGAGATCGTCTGACTGAACATATTCGCACTTAACGGCATCTTTTTCGGTCATCAGCACCGGTCGTTTTTGAGCCAGTGCATCCACTTCACCTTCCTTGTAAAAATAATGATCGGGATAATAACGCGGTTCGATATCGAGTTTAAGTGAACGCAAATAGGCAAAGAAACTATCGGGATTGGCAATTGCCGCTATGGCCATAACAGGTTGGTTTACAAAATGGGTCAGCGCTCGCTGCTTTCCGGTTTTGACATTCACGGCGATACCAGATTGGATTTGCATAGCGACCATATCTGGTTGTTGTGAGTGCCCCTTACTGACGATCCACTGGCAACGCTTTAGCCGTTCAAACGGCTCACGTAGCGGCCCTGCTGGCAGCAGGTAACCATTGCCAATGCCACGCTGACCATCGACGATACCGATCTCCAAGGCCCTGGGCAAAGGCTGATGCTGTAAACCATCATCACTGATAATAATGTCACATTTAATATCTTTTTTATTAATAAAGTCAATGGATTGTGATCTTTTTTTAGAAACAACAACAGGGCAATTTAAACGTTTGAACAATAACTTGGGTTCATCCCCCACTTCGTTAACCGGGGTATGCTCAGTTACCTGGAACGGGCCTGTTTCACTGCCTTTATAAATTCGTGCGATCACAGCCACCTGCAATCCATGCTGCATCGCCAGCTCTGCCAAATAAATCACCAAAGGTGTTTTGCCACTGCCACCGACAACAATATTGCCCACCACAACCACTGGCTTGGGTTCGCGGGTCAACTCTATGGCTGGCATCCGGGACAGATAAGCATCGTACAACCAGGCAATCATGCGCAGATAAAAAGGCGGCTTACGCTCGCTATACCATATATTTTGTAGCCAGCGTTCAATCACTGGTGCCACACATCATGTTATCGACTGCTGCATCTGGTAAAGCGCCGCATAAGCGCCATCGTTCTCCAGCAGCTCTGTGTGTTTGCCCTGCTCTACGATCTTGCCATCCACCATCATGACAATATTGTCGGCGTGCTCAATCGTATTCAGTCGATGGGCAATAATCAGCACGGTACGATTCTGCATCACTTTTTCCAGCGCATCCTGGATGTACTGTTGTGAGATATTGTCCAGTGAAGAAGTTGCCTCATCCATAATCAAAACGGGCGCATCTTTTAACAAGGCTCTGGCCAACGCAATACGCTGTCGTTGGCCACCGGACAGCAAATGACCGCGATCACCAACAATGGTATCCAACCCATCAGGCAGTTGATTGGCAAACTCATCAACATGTGCACGTTGAATAGCTTCGAAAATTTCTGTTTCTGGTTTGCTTTGTAGCTCGCCATACGCGACATTATTTCGCAAAGTATCGTTAAACAGCACCACATCCTGGCCAACATAAGCCATTTGCTCACGTAAACTGGATAATTGCCACTGTTGCAAACCGGTCTCATCCAGCGTCACTGTGCCTTGGTCGGGTGCGTAAAAGCGGGTCAGTAGTGCTGCAAGGGTGGTTTTACCGCTACCAGAACGCCCTACCAATGCAGTTACACTGCCTTTAGGAATCTGCAGATTGATATCGACAAGCGCTGCCTGCTCCCGCCCTGGATAACAAAACGACACATTGCTAAATCGTATATCCCCGCGGCTGGTATCGGCATGTTGACCGTTATCACGCTCTTGGGCTTCGTCAATGACTTGAAACACGCTGGCGGCGGCGGCAATGGCCTTTTGAATCAATGCATGCACATTGGTCAGTCGTTTAAGAGGCGCAATCATTGCCACCATCGCTCCCAGTACCGAAATAAACACTCCTGCACTGATTTCCAGTTCAAAACGTTGCTGAGTCGCCAAATACAAGATCAGCAATAAAGCAATGCCCGCGAAAATTTGCACCAGTGATGAGCTGGTCAATTGTGTGGCAATCATGCGCTGGTGCAGGCGGCGGTTGTTCTCGTTCATTTGCTCAAAACGTTGTTGTTCGTAGCTTTTGCCTGCAAACAGTTTCACAATCGCATGACCGCGCACCACCTCTTCGGTAATGTGGGTCAACCCACCCATAGAGTCCTGGATTTTTTTGCTGATCTTTCTAAACCTGCGGCTGATCACACTCACTACAACTGCTACCACTGGAAACAGCACAACCAATGTTGCTGTCAATGTCGGACTTTGTAACAGCATCACCGTCATTAAACCTATCACGGTAAAACTGTCACGGATGGCGGTAATCATGCCGTTGGTGGTCGCATGGGCCACCTGATCAGTGTTATAGGTCAATTTGGAAACCAGGTCACCGGTACTGTGGTGGTCAAAAAAACGCTTGGGCAGGATCAAGTACTGATTAAATAAACGCTGTCGCAACCTGGCAACGATTTTTCGCCCCAGCCACTCCATGCTGTAGATACCAGCAAAATTGCCCGTTACTCGTAAAACAATCAAGCCAAACATGGCCAACGGCAACCATTGACCCAGTGCATTTCCACCACTAAACCCTTCATCGATCAAAGGCTGCAATAAATAAATAAAGCCAGCTTGTGCCAACGAATCAAGTGCCATGCCAACAACAGCAATTATTAATAACGGCCAATTGCTACCAAGCTGTCGCAGAAGACGCCACCACACCCCACGGTTATTTACCGCTGTCAGGTCATTATCAGAGTTAGGCATGTTTTTTGGCATATTGCTGACAAGCGAGGATCAGGCAGACTCATAGCCTGATCAAGCATTTTGTATTTATGGAGAATCTTCCGGATGAACAGTTGCGATGGACAAATTGGTAATACCCAGCTGCCCAGCCATATCCATTGCCCTGACCACATACTTGTGTGCTGTATCTGCATCAGCACTGATTACCAATGCAGAGCGGCGGATACTGGCGCGAACATCACCCAATGCATTATGAATGGTTTCTGCATCGTTATTGGGCAGGCGCCGATCATTCAAGGCCATGTTGCCGCGCGCATCAATGGCCAGAATCACAGGATTGCCGGCTTGCTCAACGGGTTCGTCATTGGACTCGGGTAAATTAATCTGTAAGGCCGAGGATTGTTCAAATGTTGTACTGATCATAAAAAAGATCAACAACAAAAACACCACATCGATCAACGATGTCAGATTGATTTCCGGCTGTTCTTTGGGGGCTTTATTCAGTTGCATACCAATCAGCCATCGCGATCAATGGTTTCCAACAATGCCATGGCCTGCTGCTCGATGGTGACCACATAAGCGGCGACCCTGCCCTGGAAAAACCGGTAAAAAAAGTAGGTCGGAATAGCCACCGTCAATCCGGCAGCGGTGGTGATTAAAGCCTGTGAAATACCGCCAGCCAGGTGCGTTGGATCACCAACACCATAAGTGATAATCGCCGAAAACACGCTAATCATGCCGATAACTGTCCCCAAAAGCCCCAATAATGGCGAAACACCAGCAATTGTACCAAGTGTGTTCAGGTATTTTTCCAGCTCGTGAATCACATGCCGTCCGGTATCTTGCACCACTTCTTTGATAATCTCACGCGAGCGATGACGATTATCCAGCGCTGCTGCCAGTATCCGACCAGTCGGTGAGCTGTTGCGCAATGCTTCGATGTGTTTTTGATCCAACTCATGTTGCTCTGCCCAGGCATGAATATTCTCAAAATCCTTACTCGGCATAACCCGTTTGCGGCGCAGCGCCCAGAAACGCTCGAGAATAATTGCCACCGAAATGATGGAGCATAATAGTATCGGCAGCATTAACCAGCCACCTGCACGAATCAGTTCTGCCACGCAATCGTCCTTATCAAAAAAGCGTAATTTAACATGTCAAACATTATCTAGACATTATCTGTAGCATGTAGGTGCCCTGATCCAGCCCTAATTGATTGGGTTAATGCTGTACAGCGCAGCCATTGGCTGTGATCCACCAGCGCCGATATTGCACTCTACCGATGGTTGCTTTGGGCCATTCAGAGTGATCGGTACGTAGATTTAGCGCACCACAAACCGCAGTGTTGACCAGTGGCACGCCAGCATTGGCAAAACGCTCGGTAATTTCATGGTGCGGCATGCCAAAACGGTTCCACTGACCTGCGCTAACCAATGCCAGCTGCGGGTTGACTGCTGACAACCACGCTGATGATGATGAAGACTTACTGCCATGATGTCCCACAATAAGCACTGCAGCCCTGGGGCCGTTGTACAGTTTCAACAACCGTTGTTCTACAGCCTTGCTGATATCACCAGGCAATAACGCGCTGCCCTGCTTAGACTCAATACTCAATACACAGGAACTGTCATTGCCCAGGTAAGGCAAATATTGACCTGGGTGCAATATTTGAAAGTTCACACCATCCCACTGCCAGGACTGTGCGTCATGACAAGGCTGCCCCAGAGCGGCTTTACTGCTAATAACCGTTTTCACATTCAGTTTGGATACCACAGTCTGATAACCACCGGCATGATCCAAATCGCCATGGCTGACCAGCAAGCGATCCACCTTCCCACCCCATCGGCGCAATACAGGCAATATTGCGGATCTGATGCGATCACGTCCCTGCCCATCTCCAGGCCCTGTGTCATAAATCAATACATGCTGTTGTGTGCGGATGGCGATAGCCAACCCCTGGCCAACGTCAAACACCTGCATTTCCCAATGCCCGTAGGGTGGCTTGTGATCGATTGGAATTAACAAAGGCAACATCAGTAAGCAACCAGCAAGTCTTATCGGGATGCCTTTAGGAGCCAATAACCATAGTGCGCCGACACCTGCTAAAAGCAATTGCCACCAGGCACTGCCTGGCGTCAAGTCCACAGCTGCGTGATTTAAAGTCGATAACCACTCCAGAAATTGCTGCAATACACCCAGCAGCATACTTGCCAGTAGCAACATTGAATCGGCTCCCGGCAGCATTGCAATCTGTAAAATAACAGCAATCAATAAAACCGGCAGAATAATCAAACTGACCAGCGGTACTGCCACCAGGTTGGCTGGCAGCGCCACAAAACTTAATTGCTGAAACCACAGCAGCTGCAACGGTAACATTCCTAATATCAATACCAGTTGTGCACGCATCAGATATTGCCACTGATACATGCTCGAGCTGCGACCATGAAAAGCCCAATACAACCAGCCTACCGCAGTGAACGATAACCAAAAGCCTGCGCCCAGAACAATAAGCGGATTGATTATTAGACTAAGCAGCAATGCAGCCAGCAATAGGCGCGGTGGCGGCAGCCGACGGCGAAACACAACCGCCAGACCTGCAATTAGCAGCATCAGCAAAGCCCGACCGGTACTGACCACAAACCCAGACATCATGGCATAACTGATGGCCAGCAATGCGCTTAAAAGCAAAGGCAAATATTGATTGGCATTATCGAAATACCGATAAACAAGAGATTGCCTGGGGTGCAGTTTTATTGCCAGCTGTTGCACTGCACAAAGCAGTCGACCGAATAACCAACCCAGCATTCCGACCATGCCAACATGCAAGCCTGATATTGCCAACAAGTGCCCGGTACCGGTTCGCAATAGCGTGTCGCGCTGATGATCACTCAGCATACTTCTGTCACCAATACTCAACGCACTGGCTGTTGATGCGCTTTCAGCTGGAATGGTTTGCTTGATCCAATTCGATAGTTGCTCACGCCTATAATCAGTGGCAGCCTTCCTGGCTGGTGATAGTTTTACGCCCTGCTGTACAGACAATGTTCCACTGATACGCTTGGATAACAACCAACGGGCATAATCAAAACCTTGCGGATTAACTGCGCCATACACGGGTTTTAATCTGCCAGTTATCTGCCATTGTTCACCCGCCTGCACAATTTGTATTGGATGTTTTGGGTTTGTTTGATACCAGCTAACCCTAATTCGCTTGCCGCCCAGCCAATTGGGTTGCTGTACTTTCAAAATAAATTGCTGTAGATCAGCATTTTGCTCAGGCAAGTCTGTTACCTGACCAGTCAGCTCAATCGGTTCATTCACATAATTTGCCGGAATGGCATTAAAGACCTGCTGACCTTGCCAGCAGGCCCAACCCGCGCTGATTAATAAACAGGCAACTATGGGTGTTCGCAGTAAAATTAAGCTTAATAAACCTGCCAATAACGCCGCCAAGATGAATGGCTTATCCGGCAACACAGGCAGCCATGCCAAAACACTCAAGCCGATGCATAAGCTCAACATCAAAACCAATGTGGAAGCCTGTATCTGCTTTTCAGCGGTGATATCAGTCAATAACAATTGGGCAATGGCAGGCATCTGCCCAGTGTGTGGATATCGCTCAGGCTATAACAGAGGAAAACCCAGCCAGTGGCTGTCAGAAATCAACGCTCTGGTCACTATTGCAGTGCACTGGTCCATCATCAAGGGTGAATGAATGGTCTGCTATGGAAAAACTATCTGTCGGTTTTTTTAATCGTTATACCTAATAATGGCCAAACGACCGCTCATCAAGAGTCAATCGAGCTGTTTTAATCTGCGCTTCATCATTATCGCCTGACTCAACCCAGGCCAATAATAAAGCGTTGTTCACTTGAGTAAAATGTGGAAATCCGCCGGGTTTGAACACCCCGTCCAGGTGTGCTGTATCTCCCAGCTCACCTGTGGGCGATACCTTGCGCAAGCACAGGCTCGCAGTTTGTTTCAAACGACACATCCAAAACACAACGGCACTGCCATCGTCCAGCAGTTCAACATCAACCCGCCCCTGCGGCTCATTGCTATCAATATCAATCGCTTCCGCAAAACCATCCAAATCACTCTGTGAATAGGCCATACGTACACGCGGCTGATCGTCTGCACCGGTAAACCAGGCAACCGCCAGTTGTCCTGCATTAGCTGCAATCGCAGGGCCATTGACTGGACAACCGGCAATCTTCCAATTATCAGCACTGACCAGAACCGGATCTTGCCATCGGCCATTAACTGCCCGAGCAATCTGAATATCACGCACCTCGGCTGCTGTACGGTTACGATAAACAGCCACAGGGCCAGCAGGTAACATCGCGATATCGGTTTGGCAGCAATCGCATACCAGACCATCAACCATTTGTGGTTCAGTCACTTCCCCAGCCGCCGTAATAACGGCAGAGCGCAAAGTCATACCGGTTTCTGTGACGACTTTTGAAGCTACGGTACTGTTCTGGTGGTCGTGGTCTTGCTCTGTTGGCATGTTGCGGCCATCCAACCATAACGCGCCAACACCGTTATTCCAAGGAAATAAGCTGACGAAACCGTGCTCGGTAGGCGTACCATCTTTGTGTGGCGTAATTGGTTTTGACCAGGTTTTGCCTGCATCAGTAGAAATCGAGATATTCACATCATAGGCATAGGTGCCACCAGGTTTTTTATGCAGCCAATGCGCCGCCCATAAACCTTCTGAGATGGGTGAAACTGAAGGGAAGTCTGCCCAGTTAACAAACCAGTCATTGCCACTGACAACTGTCTGAGCCCTGCTCCAACTTGATGATTGCCAGGTGGAATACCGCAGTATTGCCTCATCCTCTTTATGCTCAAGCCAGCTCATGACTATGGTGCCATCTGTACCCTTGGACAAATGCACCTGAGCGCTTTGCGCTGACGCTGGAGAGTCGAGCATTTGCACATCCAAGGCAACTGCCCATTTTGTCAATAGCAGTAGTCCAGTAATGAATGGGTATTTTAAAGAATGGTTAATCAACCGTTTTATCCACGCAACTCAAACTTAATAGCATTTTAAGCTTTATGCGATTTTTATTCAGCTGACCGTCCTATCAAATAACTGCTGGCTCGAACAACGCCAATAAAACATTCAGCAACTGCTGAATGTCATATTGACCAACATTGCGTCACCCATCGATAAGTTCTAAGTCACCTAATTCTACCCGGCCAGGGTTGTATTCCTGAATAAAAGTATCCAAAGCTCTTTCAACCTTGCGCAGTTCAGCTGGCAGTATTCCAATTCCAGTAATTCCTATCGACCCAAATCCCAGGCACCGTCTGGAAGGGATAGAGCTGTTTCTGAGGTTGCAGGCGATACTACTAACGCCAAGATTTGAACAGGTTGCACCCACACGGGAACCAGTGCAGCGCTTTTTCTCAGACGCAATCAGTCGCCGGGCATTGACCGCATTGCTGAACAATCCATATTCAGCAATGTATTCACCTGCCTTCTCACGCGCCAGCGCCAGCTGTTCCTCGTCGAGCATGCTGCGGATCTCTTTATGGAACGCAACATATTTGGGTTTGCGGCTCTCAGCTGATACATAAGACCAGGCATAAGCTTCCAATAAGTTTTTTTCAACCCCAAAACCATCCAGATACATTGACGCCAAACGGTATTGAGAGAATTTATCGCTGTATTGACTTAGCCTTTTATAGAGACGTAACGCCTGGTTATATCGCCCGTCATCATAAAAACGATCGGCCCGCTTTTGGAATACCTGCAATGCATGAACGGCATTAGTGTTGCCAAACCCCAACTGTGCGTTTGCTGCTGGCACAATCAGTATCAATAAAAACAACAAGATCAGCGATTTTATACAAACAGCTCTGTCCATGGCGGTCACCCTATCAGCAATTTAAATACGATCTATTTCGTATATTTGGTTGAGGCTAGCATAAGTCAAAAACACGTGCAAGCAAGAATAAGGCTGGCTTTATTATTTATTCAACAACAGCCAACTATCATTAAACGACTAATTCACCAACTCCCTCAGGCTACCCCCTGTTAATTCCAGGCATCGATCGGCTTTGCCAGCCAGGCTCAGATCATGAGTCACCAGCACCAAAGAAGTATGGTGCTGACGGTTAAGGTCTATCAATAGATCAAATACACGCACAGCTGTTGTTTCATCAAGGTTTCCAGTGGGCTCATCGGCAAGAATACAGGCTGGTTGTGTAACCATTGCACGAGCCACCGCAGCCCGCTGCCGCTCACCGCCTGATAGCTCACCGGGTTTATGTGCCATACGCTCAGCCAAACCCACTTCACTCAATAATTTACTGGCAGTTTTACTGGCGTCGGCCGGCTGATCGCCGCGTATCAAAAGTGGCATGGCCACGTTTTCCAATGCCGTAAACTCTGGCAGTAAATGATGGAACTGATAGATAAAACCCAAGTGTTTATTTCGCAGCTCACCGCGCCGGGTTTCATTGCAGGCGGCCAGGTCTTCGTTGGCCAGCATTATCTGCCCGTTGCTGGGGTTATCCAAGCCCCCCAGAATATGCAATAACGTACTCTTGCCTGCACCTGAGGCACCAACAATCGCAACCGACTCACCGGCTGTAATGGATAAATCAATGCTTTTTAAAATATCCAGTGTCCGGTCACCCTGAATAAACTGTTTGCTCAGACCACTGGCCTGCAGCACAACACTGTTTGGCAAATCACTCATAGCTCAGTGCCTCCGCTGGTTGCACCTTGGCAGCACGGGCGGCTGGATATAGCGTTGCCAATAACGATAACAACAACGCCACACCTGAGAATTTAAGCACATCCCCCCATTGCAAATCCGATGGCAGTTCGCTGATGTAATACACATCCGCAGACAACACATCAATATTCAACACCCGTTCAATCCACGGCACAATGGTTTCGACATTGGTGGCCAACAATACACCACCTATCACGCCCAATATGGTACCGATCACACCAATCAATGAGCCTTGCACGATAAATATTCGCATGATGGTTTTGGGGCTGGCGCCCATGGTACGTAATATGGCGATATCGGCTTGCTTATCGGTCACCACCATTATCAAAGTAGAGATAATATTAAATGCAGCTACCGCAATAATCATCGATAAAATCACGAACATCACCAGTTTTTCCATGCGCACAGCCCGAAACAGGTTGCTATGCTGCTGCGTCCAGTCACGCACGTTATAAACACCGGGCAGACTATTGGCCAATTGACTGGCCACTGCACGGGCACGGAATAAATCCTGCAATTTCAATCGCACACCGCTAACGGTACCGTTTAATCGGAATAAACGCTGAGCATCATTAACATGTATAACCGCCAATGCAGTGTCATACTCATTAACACCTGCTGCAAAAATACCTGAGACGGTAAACCGTTTGACCTGTGGAATAATACCGGCCGGTGTGGTGCGCACCTGTGGCGCAAAAATAGTCACTGAATCACCAATTGTCACGCCCAAACGCAGCGCCAGACCTTCACCCAACAGCACATTAAATTCGTTTGGCTGCAAATCGATTAACTGGCCACTGACCATATGCTGGTTTAATTCAGATACTGCAGGCTCAAGCTCCGGCACAATGCCTCGCACCAGTGCGCCATTAATTCCTCGGCCTTTCAGTAGCGTTTCCTGCTCAATATAGGGTGCAGCCCCTATGACTTCCGGATTTTGCTGGCTGCTTTCTACAACTTGTTCCCAATTCTCAAACTCGCCTCCCCAATCTTCAATGGTGGCATGCGAGACAAAGCCGAGAATACGCTCCTGTAATTCTTTCTCGAAGCCATTCATAACCGATAACACGGTAATCAGTGTGGCTACGCCCAACGCTATCCCAATCATGGAAGTTAATGAAATAAACGAAATGAAGTGATTACGCCGCTTAGCACGCATATAGCGCAAACCGACAAATAGCGAAACAGGTTGGAACATAGGCGATCAGCTCTGCCGGTTAATGAAAGTGCGCAGGTTAGCAGGTAATGGTGCATTGACCAATAGATCATCAGATGGGTTCAATTCTTCCCGGTCCCATTGCAGATGATGTGCATGCAGAAACATTCTTTCTAAACCCATTGTCTGCTGATGTCTTAATACCTTTGGTTTTTGATACAGCGGGTCCCCTGCGATTGGTTGACCTATTGCCGCAGCATGTACGCGAATCTGATGAGTGCGACCAGTGATAGGTTCAGCTTCCACCAGCGTATAGTCCCGATACCTTTCCAGCACATTAAATTTCGTATGCGCTGACTTGCCCTCATCACTGACCACCATTCGTGAGCGCTTACCTTGGACACTTTTTATTAACGGCAAAGTCACCTCAAAAGCCTGTTGCTTGGTTTGACCGCACAGCAAAGCCATATAACGCTTGTGCATGCGATGCTCAATCAATGCCTGTTGTTGTTGCAACAATATTTCACGGTTAAACCCAATCAACAAACACCCGCTGGTTTCTCGATCCAAGCGGTGCGCCAAGGCAATGTCTGGATACTGTGGAAACAACACCCTAAGAATATCAATCACGCCAAAGTGCAAACCGCTACCCGCATGCACCGCCAAACCGGCAGGTTTGTCTAACACCAGTTGCTGATCGTCCTGATACAGCAAAGCTGTACGGATACGATTGAGCCACTCTGACGGTATGCTGATCGGCATTTCGCTGGTTTTTTTAACCGGCGGCAGGCGCACTTCGTCACCATACTTCAAGCGCTGCATCGCCTTGGCCCGTTTGCCATTCACTCGCACTTGACCGGTGCGAATCAAACGGTATAACAAGCCACGTGGTAACCCTCCAAAGGCATGTTGTAGAAAGTTATCCAGGCGCTGACCCGCACGGGTGCGGTCCACCTGTACTTGCCGAACTTGTGTGTGCGTCGAGTTTTTATCCATTAACCAATTGAATTTGTTCATTTTTTGCTGACAACAACATCAATGCAAAAACTTCAAGGACGTTGCCAGATTGCTATTAACTTGTTATCATCGCATGCACGGTAGTTACCACCAAACCCGCCTTTTTGCAGTGTTTTCTTCACAAAAGCGATGAATCACTGCACAGTTGTGAATGATTCATGACACCAGCGGTCACAAACTCTAGGTTACACCGTATTAAATAATCGTCTGATAGTACTACTATCGACACACTGAATTTAATGCCATCAAGTCTTTACCACTTGATGGCCTGTATGACATCCCGGTATCACGCAATCTTACAGCAGATAACTGGAAGTTCGCAGCCTATTTTCACAAGCAATAAATTGGCGCGAAAACAGCGTCGCCTGGGATGGCGAGGAACAATACAATGAAACGTATGTTGATTAACGCAACTCAAGCGGAAGAGTTGCGTGTGGCTATCGCTGATGGCCAAAAACTGATTGATCTTGATCTAGAAACCCCTGCTCACGAGCAAAAAAAAGCCAATGTATACAAAGCTCGTATTACCCGTGTAGAGCATAGCCTGGAAGCCTGTTTTGTTAATTATGGCAGCGAACGCCACGGCTTTTTACCATTCAAGGAAATCAACCCCAATGCCCTACCCTTGCCGCAAGGCACCAACCCCAATAATGTCAACCTGAAAGATGTTCTGCGCGAGGGGCAAGAATTAATTGTTCAGGTAGAAAAAGAAGAGCGAGGCACCAAAGGTGCAGCACTCAGCACTTATATCAGCCTGGCCGGACGTTACTCCGTATTAATGCCCAACAGCCCTAAAAGCGGCGGTGTTTCGCGCCGTATAAGTGGTGAAGAGCGCGACCAAGTTCGTGCCATCATGGATCAGCTAACCATTCCCAAAGATACTGGTTTGATTATCCGCACAGCCGGCGTTGGCCGAGACATCGAAGAGTTGCAATGGGATCTGGATTATCTGAAGCAGTTATGGGCTGCCATCGAAAAAGCGGCTGGTGAACATCAAGCGCCTTTTTTGATCTATCAGGAAAGCAACCTGATTATCCGGGCATTACGCGATTATCTGCGCGATGACATTAATGAAATTTTGATTGATGACGAAAACGTCTACCAAAGTGCGCTGGAATTCATGCAATTGGTGATGCCTTATAACCTGCGTAAGCTGAAACAGTATAAAAACGAAACACCTTTATTCACCCGTTACCAAATTGAAAGCCAAATCGAAACGGCTTTTGCACGTGAAGTAACCTTACCATCCGGTGGTTCTCTGGTGATTGATCATACAGAGGCAATGTTGTCTATTGATATCAACTCAGCACGTGCCACCAAGGGTGCAGATATCGAAGAGACCGCATTTCAAACCAACCTGGAAGCCTCTGACGAAATTGCCAGACAGCTACGCATTCGTGACTTAGGCGGCCTGGTCGTCATTGACTTTATTGACATGCTCAACCGCGGCAATCAGCGCAAAGTCGAGGAACGTTTGCGCGATGCCTTAAGTCATGACCGCGCACGAATTCAAACGGGCCGAATTTCCAAATTTGGGTTATTGGAAATGTCACGTCAGCGGATGCGACCATCGATTGGTGAATCCAGTTACCAGGTCTGCCCTCGCTGTATTGGCCATGGCAGTATTCGCAGCGTTGAATCACTGGCATTGTCTATGATTCGCCTGATTGAAGAAGAAGCGATCAAAGACCACACTGGTCAGATTCTTGCACAGGCCCCAACAAAGGTGGCTAACTTTTTGCATAACGAAAAACGCGAAGCCATCAGTTCCATCGAAAAAAGACATGACGTACCTATCCTGGTATTGGCTAACCCGGATATGCAAACACCGCGTTTTGAAATTAAGCGTTTACGAAAAGCCGAAGTCAGCACCGACCCCAGCTATCTGCAAATTAACCTGGACGAAGGTGAGGTGGTCGCCAGTGAAACCACCAAGTCAGTTGCTGCCGCAGAAAAACCGGCCGTCAGCGGTGTACGCCCGAGCGGCCCCGCACCGCGAAAGCATACCGCCAAGAAAAGCTGGTGGAGCTCGATTCTCGCGTTCTTTACAGGTAACACAGCCAGTGAAGAAAAACCACGGCGTAACAAGCAAAAACCCAAGCGCAAAAAAGCAGACAAAACCAACAAAAGGCAAAACCAACAGAGCCGACACAACAATGGTGCTAAAAAAACCACCAAACGTACCAATCAACGAAAGAAAACAAGCAAAAAAACAGCGCATAAGAAAGCGCATAAAAAAGCTGCCAAAAAGCAAGCCAAAAAACATAATCAAGCTCAAAGTCAGGCTCAGAACAAGCCGGGTAATGGCAGTGCTACTGATGGCAACAAGAGCACTCCACGCCGCCGTGGCAAACGCGGCGGGCGTAAGCGCCGTTCGCGTCAACAACAGCCGCAACAGCAAAACCAGGCTGGCAACCAGCAACAAAAAACCAGTCACAACAATGACCAACCTGGCGGTAATAAAAATGCTGCCAACCAAGCAAATAGTGCCACTACTGCCAAGCCTCAACAACCTCAGCAGGCTAAGCAGCAGGCCAATAGCCATGAACAACAGCCACAAGCTAACAGCAACCGGACAAATGATGCCCCAGCGAAACCTAAATCACAGGATAAGCAGGCCCCATCGACTGCAAGCCAGCCTGTGAATGGCCCGGCAAACCCGGCTCCGACGAGTAACAATAAACCTGTCAATCAGCCTAAACCGGCTGCTGAAGCTCGGCCGAAAACCCAAACGCCGGAACAAAACAATACCCAGCCGGTTCAGACTCAGTTAGACACTCGTCCAGCCGCCATAGATAAACCGCGCAAGTCATCGCAACAACCAGCCGAGACAAAGCCCAATCAAGCCAGCGGCCATCAAACTGACCGGGCAAACCAGGCTGCAAGCGACAGTGCTAAGCCCGCGCAGTCCACTACACAAACAGCCAAGCCCGCACCTACAGCACCCGCACAAAAGCCAGCCGGTGAGGTCAAGTCGGATGGGCCAAGTGCTAAGCCAGAGGCTGTAAAAGGCCTGTATAGCCTAGGGGAGTCTTCTGCGGCAAAACCAGGCAAATCTTCGGCTGCTGGAACACCTCCGAGCAGCGGCAACACACCTGAGCGAAGCGGTACTGAAGGCTAATCCGGGTATTCACGGCCATTGACCGGCCAGAACAGTTAGGGCGATATCAATTGTCCAAAAAGCAGACCGTCGTCTTTGACCTCGGTCTTAGGGCCTAGCGTTATTCTCTATCCTCCAACAAGCCATGCTCTAGTGCCAAACGGGTCAATGAAACCTCATTCATCACACCCAACTTTTCATAAACTCGGTATTTATAAGTTGCTACCGTTTTAGGACTGAGACTCAGTGCATCGGCGATATCCTGCATAGCCATGCCTTGAATCAGCATCAGCACAACTTCCATCTCGCGGGCCGATAAATCTTCAAATGGCGAACCTTTCGAGCCAGGCAGCATCGCTATAGCCAATTGTTGAGCAATTTCACTGCCGATATAGCGCTGCCCGGCACTGACCTTGCGAATGGCATTTTGTAACTCTTCAGCCGCACAGGATTTGGTCAGATAACCACTGGCACCTGCTTCAAGCAAGCGAGAAGGATAAGGCTCCTTGGCATGCGCAGTCAGAATAATCACCCGAATATCTTTATGATGCTTATGCAAACGATCACAAACTTCAAAACCCGACAAGCCCGGCATACTAATATCCAGCAGCATCACATCCGGGTCACAACTGCGCACTTCACGTAAAGCATCCTCACCGGAAGCGGCTTCAGCAATCACTTCAACATCAGCACATTGCGACAATATATGCCGCAAACCGGTGCGAACTAAATCATGATCGTCAACGATCATCACCTTGATCATATACTCTCCCTGGAAAATAACTGAGGGTCTTCAGGCTGGTATTAGCCATTGCTAACTGCAGATTAACAAGTTTTTATATTCCAGAGCAAACCATAAGTGTTGAGCGCTATTCGTGAGCGCAGCGCCAAGTATGGGCAATACTTTCATATTCATCGCCTGCCCTTTAACACACAATTATGTCTAAAATTCATACTGTGCATGCCTCAACAGAGCATCTTTAGGTACTTTTTCTGATAAAACATGGCATTGTGTGTTGGCAACAGGCGATGAATTCGCTAGACTTGCGCGCCTACCCCAAAGTTACCGGAGAGGTGGCAGAGCGGTTGAATGCACTGGTCTTGAAAACCAGCAAGGGTTAATAGCCCTTCGTGGGTTCGAATCCCACCCTCTCCGCCAAACAAAAGCCCGCATCAGCGGGCTTTTTATATATTTATTGTGGTGAATCAAAACCCAGCTTAGATTTACCTGATCATCAAAACCACCTGTCGAAGTGATTTAGCCACGAACGCTCGGTTATGGCTATGAGCCTTTCGAAACACAGCCTATGCGTTTGCGACGGTTCGAAGCCCACCGGACAATATGAGAAAAAGCCAGAATTAATGCACCGACAACCGTCAATGGCGTTTCAAAATCGTGTAGTGATTCCACAAAAGCTGCACATATCAGCAGAATAAGACCAACCGAAGCAGCAATACAAAAAGCGACTCTTTCTCTGGCTCTTAAGCTGGACGCAATGGCATAACCGGATATTGGCAGTGTTGCTAAAACTGCCAATCGGTGTGCCCACTCATTTTCAAACCAGGCGATACCTACAGGCAATATCGCTCCCAATACCGGTATAGCCAGGCAATGGATCAAACACAACGTTGAAAAGCTGACGGCAGAGACGTCTATTAGCGTCGAGCTGGAGCTGATCAGCTTTGACTCATGCTGGTTAGTATTCATAACATCAAATGTCGATAACGTTCAGTCGAGAAGCGTGGCTTTTACCGGAGACACATTCGGTATAAGCCAGCTCCAAATCAATACAACGCCAAGTTGCAGCCAAAACCCTGTGCTATCAATCTTCGCTCGTCGCATTATTCTCAACCCTCTGCTCAATCATTAAAGAATAGCTGTGACGATAGCCATCTGTACTGGCCCCTTCCGGGTAGGCACCCTCAGTATTGGTTTCCAATAAAAAACGGCCATGTGGTGAAATCTCAAGCTCACATAGACCGTTCACATCGGTCGAACATGTCGCAAAAGCATCGTGCCCTTCACTGTGCTCAGAAAACGCACGAACCTCTTGGTTCTGCAAAGGCTTCCCAAAAGCCAACACTCGAACCCGGGTCTTTTTACCTGCTCTTAAGTCATTTGGGTGATCCTCCAACAAAATTTCCAAAGGGTCGCCCGTGCCAGCCAGCAATGACTCGCTCATCGACCCCAATGTCACATAAAATACCGACTTGTTAAAATAGACAGTGGATCTGAGAATTTCATAACCTGCAAAATCTGCACGTGTACCTGGCTGCCATCTGTTTTCCCCATCAACTTTTATTTGAGTCCATGGCATCAGATTTTCGATTGCTTCAATTCGATAGGTACCTGGATCGGTAAGCTCTATCTCACCAACGGTGCGTGTCCTCCCCAGAAACAAAGACGGCACATTTGTTCTGAGCCCGTCTGGACCCACAACCCACCAGTTGTAATAGTTTCCAGGCCCTGAGCTGGCTTGAAACCGCTGATCTCCAAATGTGTGATCGAAACTTAACCAGGCACTTTCGCCTGGCTTAAAAAAAAAGTTAGGCGAAAGCCACTGCTGATGTGCCTGAGCCGGAACTGCAACGGAAAGTATGCCAACGGCAGCAGCTGCCAACCCATAGAGCCTTGTTGCTGTTGTTATCATTTCACTGACTGCCTAATCTTTGCTTATCCTTTAACACCAAGGATGTTATAACATAACATTTTAATAGTCTGCAAGAAATAACCACCATAAGTACTCCAGTGTTCAATAAAAGCGATGCAGAACTTCTGCCGTTATTTCATCAGAAACACGGCTCATGGATCGCTCATCTGCGGGCAATCAAGCCGTGTCGATCAATAGGCCCAACACCATCAGAATGAAATAAGGTGATTCCTACAAGAAACTAAAATGTCGACAACTATTCCAGCAATAAATAAACGCACCCGAAAACTGCTCAAAAAGTTTAGCCAACAAAACTCTGGCCTTGATAGAATATAGTATTGGATTAAATGCAAGCTCAAAAACAGTTGTATTTATTGCAAACATTCATCTGCTTTCAACATTGAGCCAAATATGACGCGTAAAAAATACCTATGCCCCAAGGGTGTAGAACTCATCAAAGCTCACGCATTAAGTCTGCCAGAAGCTATCGAGGAACACCCCTGGGATCACGATGCCATTAAGGTTCGTAAGAAGACCTTTGTTTTCTTATCGGGCAAACAACGGACTGATGGTGGTTTTTCTATGTCGGTCAAGTTACCAGAGTCGGCTGAAATGGTATTGATGATGCCCTTTACCAAACCCACAGGCTATGGACTTGGCAAAAGCAACTGGATTACAGCAGAGTTTGTTAAAGGTGAGGACCTACCGGTGGATATGCTAAATGCATGGATTACCGAGAGTTATCGCGCAATCGCCCCAAAAACCTTAAGCAAGCAGCTTGATCACTCATCACAAACATGACTTTCTACCTATTGATTATGCTGCCCAAATCACCAATTTTGGAACCGATAAGATGCTTCTGCACTCCAACGCTTAACGCGTTAGAATAGAGCCATAAAGACACCTTTTGGAGATAGTTAAATGGATAAACCTGTTGTCCGCCAATACTCACAAACCGGCACTCATGTGCAGGATGTTTTATCCACCGCTGCTGCTAACAAGGTGTTACGAAACACCTATACGCTGCTGTCGATCACGCTGTTATTCAGTGGCATTATGGCTTGGGTGGCAGCCGCCAATAACTGGCCCTACCTTGGTCCATGGGTAACATTGGGCGGGTACTTTGCGCTGCTGTTTCTGACCACATCACTGCGTAACAGCGCTTGGGGATTGCTTTCCATTTTTGCCTTGACTGGTTTTATGGGAGCAACACTGGGACCCGTTATCAGTGCCTACACAAATTTTTACAGCAACGGTTCTCAACTGGTCATGATGGCCATGGGCGGTACCGGTATTGTGTTCCTGGGTATGTCGGGTCTGGCATTGGTCAGCAAGCGTGACTTCAGTTGGCTGGGCAAATTCCTATTCGTTGGTATTTTGGTGGCTTTCGTCGCGGGCCTGGGGGCTCTGTTTTTTGATATGCCAGCCCTTTCTCTGGCGGTATCCAGTGCATTTATCCTGTTAATGGCCGGGCTGATTCTCTATCAGACACAAGCCATTATTCGTGGTGGGGAAACCAACTACATTATGGCCACCATTACGCTATTTGTGGCCATCTACAATCTATTCACTAGCTTGCTGCACCTTCTTGGCTTTTTCGGCGGCGATGATTAAACCACCATGGCAACACTATGAAAAAGGCCGCTAACGCGGCCTTTTTCATACTTTAGCAACCTGCCTCTGTTAATATATGCGGTCAAGAATATTGCTCGAAAATAACAAGGATTTGCCATGAACAAGCCAACCTTAAAACATCTGATGTTTGGTCTTCTGCTAAGCGGGCTTGCTGCCCCTGTTACAGCAGAGGTCTTATTGATTGATGAGGTCATTGCCAGTAAATCCATGGGCCTGCCGGATAATGGCCTGAGCATGGAGGCTGTAGAGAGCCGCTGGGGGGCACCTCAACAACGCTTAGCTGCCGTCGGAGAACCGCCGATTACTCGCTGGGAATACCCGGATTACAGTGTCTATTTTGAGCATAACCTGGTCATTACCAGCGTGTTGAACAGCGGCGCCGTTATTCAATAATTTTTAACTCCAATATGTCTTAACCAGCGATAGCTGGCGTTATCGCTATGTCTAAAAACTTATCTGAAGATACTCTTAAAACAGTGGATCAACCCGATCACGGCTACTCAGCCGAGGTGATGCAATGGCTAGAGGATCAGCCCTGGGAAAAAGTTACCCGCGATGGCATTGATTATTGCATTCTCGGAACCGCTCATGTTTCACGGCGCAGTGCCGAAGTGGTTGACGGATTATTGACCACCAAACAATTTGATGCGGTTGCTATCGAATTATGCCCCAGCCGCCATCAGCTATTGACGGATAAACAACAATGGCAATCCACCGACCTGTTCGCACTGATCCGAAAAGGCAAAGCCGGTTTGATGCTGGCTAACCTGGTGCTATCGGGTTATCAAAAACGCCTGGCCAAGCAATTTGGCATTGAGCCAGGTGCAGAGATGCGAGCGGCTATGCAGGCTGCCGAACAGCATAATTTGCCACTGCAGCTGATCGACCGTGACCTGGGAACCACCATGAAACGTGTGTGGCGTGGTTTGGGTTTTTGGAATCGGTTCATGTTATTCAGTGGTTTATTGGCCAGTGTATTTTCGCGTGAGACTGTTAGCGAAGAAGACATCGAAAAATTAAAACAAGGCGATATGCTGGAAAGCGCCTTTGCCGAGTTTGCTGAGCAATCTCCTGCTCTGTACAAAGCGTTGATTGCTGAGCGTGACCAATACATGGCTGCACGTTTACGCGCCGAAAATACAAACAAAGATAACCCTCAGGTGCTTGCTGTTATTGGCGCCGGTCACTTGCAAGGCTTGACTGAGTTTTTGCGAGAAGATGATCAACCAGCAGAAACCGTGAGTGAAACGCTGACAAGCATTCCCCCAAGCGCGAAATGGCCAAAGCTTATCCCCTGGTTGATTGTGGCCTTAATTGCCAGTGGTTTTGTCATTGGTTTTTTGAGAAACCCGGAACTGGGCTGGAATCTGGTCAAGATATGGGTACTGGTCAACGGCGTTTTGGCTGCACTGGGCGCCATTATCGCCAGAGGACACCCATTAACGGTTTTAAGTGCGTTAGTGGCAGCACCAATTACTTCACTAAACCCCACCATCGGTGCGGGTATGGTGTGTGCGCTGGTAGAAGCCTGGGTACGCAAGCCCAATGTGGCTGACTTTGAAAGCCTGCGTGACGATGTCATTGAGTTATCTGGTTGGTGGCGCAACCGGGTAGCACGTACATTACTGGTGTTTTTCCTATGTACCTTGGGTTCAGCCATCGGTACTTATGTCGCAGGTTTTTCGATCATCCAGCAACTGACGTAAACTGTGTTACATGCCTGCTGCCACTCCTCATTTGCTAATCGGTGATCATCAGCTAGCCACGCGCTGTCTGGTCGCCCCTATGGCAGGGGTAACCGATCAACCTTTTCGCCTGTTATGCAAAAAGCTTGGCGCAGTCTACGCTGTTTCTGAAATGGTCTCAGCCAACCCGCGTTTGCGCAACACTCGCAAAAGTTGGTTACGCCGACAGCATGATCTGGAACCAGCTCCTATCGCGGTTCAAATTGCGGGGGCAGATACCGACTTTCTGGCTGAAGCTGCACGCTATAACGTCAAACATGGCGCTCAAATCATTGATATCAACATGGGCTGTCCAGCAAAAAAAGTCTGCAAAAAAGCGGCAGGCTCAGCGTTATTGGCCAACGAGAATTTGGTGGCAGATATCCTCAATGCAGTCACCTGTGCTGTCGATGTTCCAGTAACGCTTAAAATTCGGACCGGCACCGATGAAAGCAATATCAATGCAGTGCGAATCGCCAGACTTGCAGAATCGGCTGGCATCCAGCTACTGACTGTCCACGGACGTACACGCAAACAGCTCTACAAAGGCAAGGCCGAATACGACACCATCGGCGAGGTGGTTAAAGCCGTCAATATTCCAGTGATTGCCAATGGTGATATTGACTCACCCCAAACCGCTGCCTATATCCTGCAAACCACACAGGCGGCAGGTGTCATGGTTGGACGGGCTGGTCAAGGCAACCCATGGATTTATCGGCAGGTCGACCATTACCTGGATACTGGCCATGAACTCCCCTTGCCTTCTCTGGCTGAAATTGGCGCAACGCTGCTGGAGCATATACAAGCGCTGCACCAGTTTTATGGCGAGCAGCAAGGCCTAAGGGTTGCCCGCAAACACATCGGATGGTACCTGGATACTATTGACAATAGCCAAACGGTCAAACAACAGCTAATGCGTGTCGACTCTGCACTGGAGCAATGCCGCTTATTGAATCATTGGTTTAACCAGAACCTGAACACTTCTCTCGCTGCATAAACTTGTCCTCTTACAACCTGGCCTTCTTTTGTCGTTATTGCAGTATTGATTTTATGACATAGTACGAAAGATACTGTAGAATGAATTCGAAGGATCATTGCCAATGGAGGTAACAGCCGGATAACGCCCAGTGTGTTCATCCGGATGCAAGATGCAAGAATCAACATTACAGCAGACACCGACAACACGCTTGGAACAGGGCTTCTACCTGGGGGATTGGTTGGTTCTACCTCAACGCCACTGTCTAAAACATATCAAATCCAATCAACGCATTCACCTTGAACCTAAAGCCATACAGGTATTGCAGCAGCTAGCACACCACAGTGGTGAGTTTTTATCGCGCGAGCAATTACTGAACAGTGTCTGGAGCACCCGCTTCGTTAGTGAAGATGTATTAACCGGTGCAGTTGCAGCCATTCGTAAAGCTCTGGGAGATGACCCTAAAAACCCCCGCTTTATTGAGACTCGACGTGGTGTTGGATACCGGCTAATCGTTGCAGTTATACAGAACAAACCACCAAAGAATCGACACCAGCGAGCAAGCCCGGCTGAGCAATTATCATCATGGAAATGGCCGTCATCACGCCGATTGCCCGCTCTGATGCTAGCAGCACTTCTGGCTTTGGGCATCACTTGGATTATGCTGGAACCCTCTGTCAACAACACTAAAGCCCAATTACAACAGGCACCAACAACCACCATCGCTGTGTTGCCATTTATTGATTACTCACACAACGATAACAATCGCTATTTCGCGGATGCAGTCACCGAAGCGCTGATTCAGAAACTGGCTGAATTGCAGTACTTTCGAGTGATTTCAAGAACATCCGTAATGTCTTATCAGAATACCCAAAAAAGCGCTCGCCAAATCGGCAATGAACTGGGTGTGGACTGGTTTCTGGAGGGCTCGATATTGCATGAGAGCGGCCAGGTCAGGGTGACGGCACAATTGATTGATGCCAATCAGGACCAACACCTTTGGTCAGGTCATTTTGATCGACCGTTTATGGATATTTTTGCCTTGCTGAACGAAGTTGTTACCGCCATCAGCATGCCGGTATTAACCACCGCGACGGCTGGACAACCTGCGATGACTAACAACCCGGCAGACAGCCGTTCTGATTATCCCTTACCCCTCGAACACCTGGATAGTTACCTGAAGGCACGTTACCTGATGAGTCATGAAACGCCTGATAGCGCCTTTTCAGCTTTGCAACAGTTTAATTGGCTCAGCGCGCAGCAGCCTGAGTTTTTTGGTGCTCATCTTGGCAAAGCGCAGGCCTTGCTGCTGCTGTTTAAACACTCCCAACTGGATAGCAGCGCATTGGACTCGGCATTATTGGCAGTGCAGCGTGCGTTGGAACTGAACCCTTCTGCAGCTGATGCCTATCGCTGCCGTGGCCAAATCGTATTTTTCCGTGATATGGATTTTCTACAAGCCGAATCCGATTATCAGATGAGCATTGCCATGAATGCCAGTGATCATGTTGCACGGCGACGCTATGCCTGGCTATTGGTAGCACAGCAGCGTTTTTCTGAGGCCCAGGAACAATTGAATGAAATCAAACTACTAGATCCTGTGTATTATGCTGACGCCGCTAATGCTCTGCTAATGCTGTACACAGGTGACGCTCATGCAGCCATTGCTGACCTGGAGCATTTAAAACTTAGCTCCCCAGATTCACAGGACATCCATACTGTCTTATGGCGAGCCTACCTGGCTGCCAATCAAATCAACATGGCCAATCAAACCCTGCTGGAATTATTGCGGTTACAAGGTTTACCCAAAACGCAACTAACAGGCTTGCAGAAACACCTTGAAGGAAATACCAGTCAATCATTTTATCTGAGTATTTTGGAACAGAATTTACTCAACTCACCTTTGCATCAGGCTATTTTACGACTGCGTTTGTATCAAACCGATACAGCACTTGACCTGGTTGAACAAGCCTGGCAACAACGCAACCCCGCTATCACATATTTGTCAGTAATGCCCAACCTGGAAGCACTACACCAACAACCCCGTTTCCAGACACTACTTAACCAATTAGAAACCACCACCAGACAACAGCGTATAAGCGTGCTGCGTTAAGCACACCAGCATAACCTGTGCTTTGAGTTGTCAGATAGACTCGATCAAGAGCATTAATGCCTGTAAACCTCTGTTTTCCTCAGCTTTCCCCAGCTAAAAAACAGGTTTTCTAATAAGCCTCATGACTAGACTGAATCATTGGCATTGTTGCCATACCCAATGACAAGCAATGTCAATAAGTAACCGAGTCACAGGAGATTATTATGCGATTACCTAAACTTTTATTGATTTTAACGTTGTCTATATTTATAGCTTTTTCTATTAGCGCACATGCACAAAAAACCGAATATGGTGCAGACATTCTCAGCCAGACTGACCTGGATATTCTGGGCTTATCTGACAGTGAAAGTTTTAGACACGGCTCTATTCTACTCAGTGTAGGCAGGGGTAATTATTTAATTGCCGATACCTTTGATGTTGATTTCAGAATGGTCGCAATACAAACCCCTAGAGGCTTTGTACGGGGTGCATTTCGACAGTCATTGATATTTCAGGATCAGCTAATTGACTTTGAAGGAAAAGTGACTTGCATGGCAGTTGATGCTGAAAACGGTCGCGCCTGGATCGGTGCAGTGGTGACCAAAAACAATTCCGAACATCCAAGCTTCACCACAGAAATTCACCAGCCTGGGCGTGATGTCTGGTTCCGAGTACTGGATACAGGCCGTCACAGCAAAGAACCCGACAGAAGTACTTTCATGGGGTTTGAAGGTGGTGGTGGCATTATCACTTCAGAAGAATATTGCGCTATACAAATCTGGCCTAATGACCCACCCAATGCTCGCACCAATCCAGTGACCAGCGGCAATATTCTGGTACGGCCTAACGACCTATAAGCTTAAAAACTGGATAAATACTGGCTAATAAGGCCAGTAACGGTTTGCCAACTGGTAAAACCGATATCGACCATCATAATCACCACACCGCTGCTTAGCTTCTGCTACAGGTTTTGTAGCGGTCACGGCAGCCTCCTTAGGCAGCGGTGTGGCGAATCTTTTAAATTGACCTATATATTTTCATTCAATCAACAGCTGTATACCGTTTATTCCCTAGGGCATTTAGGGCCACCGAAATATATATAGCTGTACCAGTCTTGTTTGCTGCTATTAAAAATGTCCAGTGTATAGCAAGGTTCGGTGACCACACTGGTCGATAGCTCAGGTGAAACAAAACCGAACTCCCCTACAGGCCGGTAACGGATATCCCGCTGATAGGCTGCCTTTTTATAACCCTGACTTGCGAACTCACCACTACCTATCTGTAAGGCCTGAGGTTCGCCGGTAGCTTCTCCACCCACCTGTAAACTATCTGCAGCCTTGGTAATCGCACCACGGTTAAAAACCGCTTTAGGGTAATACCCAGCCCAATCCTTAACTTGACTGTCTTCATACCACAACCACCAGCTTCCGGTTTCACTGTTTAAAGTCCACTCCAGTTTAATTTCTTTCTGCTCACCATCAGTTTGACTGACCATGCCGGTAGGCAACGCCTGCCCAATGGGAACCTTATCACTAACCACAACAAACGCTTTACAATCTAGGTTATAGCAGCCACTGGAATAGTTATCGGGAGTATAAAAAATGAATACCGCTGGTCGCACAGATTGGTATTTTCTGGGATAGACCTGCCAACCACTTTCCACCGTCTGTAAACGGCTGCCAGAACCACTGGTGATCCATAATTGAGATAACGACATCCGGTTATTGGAAACAGTCGGTTGCCATACATTCAGATTGGATCGAGCACCGGTAAATTGATTTGACTCATCACGTCGTATTGCTGCTGCATAATAATGTTTCACTCCGCCAACCAGGCTGGCAGTGCTGGTATCTGTCGGAATCGGTGCCTTTAGCAAAAAGGCTTCCAGACTACCGAAGCCACGGATCACTTCAAGACTCAAGCGCGGTATAGGCACTTCACCTGATGGGCACTTCGGTTTGCGATGACTGCCCGCAATAGAAACATTGCCACGGAGCTCAGGTGCGGATTCCACCGGTTGATAGCTATTATCAAACCTACGCAGCGCTGGCTGACGATTGATTTTAAAACAATCAATGATCGCATTATCACGATTACGAAAACTGCGCTGCGGACGGCTGCTTCCATAGAAAGACCGAATATGCATAATCATTGGTATCAGCCTAATTCGCTCTCTATCAGCATCTGCCCGATCCACAATCCATTCCAATCGGCTTTCCAGGCTATTAAGGTCAGCTTGTAACGATAGGGAATCACTGTTGCCGCAATGCCCTGAAATAATGACAGATAAATATGTCAGAAAAATAATCAATATCCTTTTCATCATTCAATCTCATATAATCAATAAAAACCAGTACAGCCTGCACAAAACCGACTGCACTGGATAACACACGTCACAAAGTCAACTGGCTAGCTGGCCGGGATAAAATTGCCGCCCAGTGGGTTATAGTTCAGTGAAATATCACTCACGCTGCCACCGAAGGTGGCCTCAGTCATTGGAGAGGTGATATTGGTGATAACACTATTGCTTTCCACTTGCGATTGAACCCAGATATACACATCGGTATATGGCGTCATAACGGCTGTGCTGTTAAACAACACTGGTGCAGCAGAAACGGCACTGCCAAGGATATCCACACCATTGACATTAGCATCTTGATACAAACCAAATACCAGACTGGCCGGTGAAGGCAGGTTATCAAGCTGATTAACAGCAGTATAGGCATTGGGTGTACCAACTCCCTCAGGTGCACTAAAAAAGCCTGGTGGTAGCAAATTGTAGATTTTATTATCGGCTGCAGGCACACCAGTAGATGCAAGCTGCGTTAACGTCGCCCCATGTTCAAGTGCTGTATTAGAGGCATAAATCCCATAACTCTCGGTCCAGACCACTTGATTCGAAGGCATTGGTTTAAAAGATAACCAGGCAACATTAGGACCTCCGTTATCTGAAGGCTTGGCAATGATAATATTACTGCCGGTGTTATAGATATTCTGCAAGTCAATATCACTGAAGCTTAAATTAAGCGTAAAAGTTGGCATTTTATTCTCCTAAAATTAATTATTTTAAATATTGCAAGCAGTACAAAAAAACTGCTTACACTATCAATAATAATTTCGAGAAAACCAATAACCATTACCCCTTATTACGCCCCATTACAGCCCAGCATAGATCGTAAGCTAAGCCAACTTCATTACCCCTTCTTGTTTAGACCCAGATAAAATTTTGAAACTCCAACCCCCTAGGCGCACACTGCCTGATCTTCTCTCAACAATATCCGGCAAATCATCCTCCAAGAATACCGCTTCGGCAATTTGTTTACGCGCCCTATAGATCTGGATATTAATATGGGAAATATCCAAACCAAGCATTTTGCTTAAATCATTCATGTCGACCCAACCACAAGCACTAATATCGTAGCCTTTGTCATAATCCTGCAGTTTGATTCGAGCCAGAAGCACCAACAAATAATGATGCACCCGTTCATATAAATTGATTGTTTCAGATTCTATTTCCACACAAGCCATTACATGCTCTTCATCTGTACTCACTTCAAAGCAGACCGCAGGAGCAACCGCTTGAATCGGTTTGATAGCTCCTGACTCACGCCCTGACAGACCGTCTTCAATTGCACATAACCGCCATCGGTAGCGCTCTGTAACAACCCAGTCACCATTACACAGATACAGTGGCTTGCCCTCTCCATGCACGCACCACTCATCATTGTCAGATAAAAAAACCATGTTTTTTCGTGGCGGACTGGAATCAAGCATGCACCAGCGATTATGCCTATTGTCACCAATACTCAGCCCTTGACCAATTAACAATGGTAACCGCTCACCCGGCTTGAGGGTTTTATCTTCAAAAAAAACCATGCCACTGCTATCGTTGAGCACCCACCAAGATGTGTTGCTCCAATAAAAAATAACTTGGTCATTATTGGCCTCAATAAAAAAATTGGAATTCAGCGAGCTTACTGGCGAACATTTGATGCGGAAATAATCGCTTAAAATCACGCATCTTGTACCTAAACAATCCTCAATAATAGCCATTGTAAATCCCACTTTTGAAATATATTTATTAATTAAGAATTTAAATTCAAACAAATTATATGAACCCTGAAGATAATCAAAGGGGACTGAATTCCCCCTGGAAACTTCACATACAGTTGTTACTCTAACAACCAGGGAACAGCACTTAAGAGAAAACACAAGTTAGAGGGAAACATGTGTAACGATAATGGAGTAGAACTATCTTTTAGTTTGAATCGTGATTACTTAGCAGCGTTTAGAGGGTTACCGCTATCTGATACTGAAGCACACCAGCAGCTGGTCAGCTTTTATTGCAACCACACTGAGGCATCATTGGCTGCAATGCCCACTGTTGCATCAGAGCTTGCTGCGATTATTGGGTTTGAAAAAATGCTGGATTTTTTTCGTAATAATCATAATGCCAAAGTTCATGTAAAACATGGCTGTAAATTTTTTTGTGAAATCCAGATCAGCCATGACGCTGCCGCTTGCGAACGCATCATTAATATCGCAGACAGTGATGGCTACCTATATCTTCCTTCCGCCAGCGGAATATATTCCAGTGTCAAACGAGCAGCAGTCCAAGTTGCCATGCGCAGTGAAATTAATCGTCATGATATTGTACGCTTCTTTGGTTTAACCAATCGACATGTACGAAATATGCAGAAAATATATTGAGCTCTTCCTGGTTATGCTCATTCATTGACAAACACTTAGACCTGACTAGACTATTGCTTGTTTTCTAGATGATTTTAACAGCAATAA
Source organism: Wenzhouxiangellaceae bacterium (assembly GCA_965230265.1). Lineage (GTDB taxonomy): Bacteria > Pseudomonadota > Gammaproteobacteria > Xanthomonadales > Wenzhouxiangellaceae > JAJFKX01. Next base: position 1,577,497 of record OZ245999.1, read on the forward strand.
CTATTTTTGACTTTAGTGTAAGCTCAATGTCAGCAATGCCGCATAACCACCATGAGTGATACTCTGTTTGAGTATTTCAGCAATTCTGATGATTGCTTTACTGTGCCTATAGATTTTCTTTCTGAAACAGGCATTAGTGATACATTTGCACAACACCTTATTGCAAATGGTAGCTGTTCGGCCGACAGTGTTGACTTATTTAACCAGGCTTACAGCATTTACTTTGAACGCGCCCAACGGTTGTACAAAAAATGTCCGCGCTATTGGTTCCCTCCACGACTTCAACATATATGTGTCGCGACTGACTCAAAGTTAATCCACCCATACTTTCAGCCTTATAATAAAAATTCATGGCTACTTTACAGCGATGACTTAAACCCAAAAAGCTCATCACTGGAGTTTATTGTATTCCAGTTTTTCCATATTGAGCGCATGTGGTTAATCGGAAAAATTGACCCGCTACTGTATGCCAACCTTGGTTATTTCCTGACCTTAACAGAAGCCCAGATTCAAAGTTTTATCGAGGGCTGCCAGAAAACCACTCGCCCTGATAGCGCCGGGTTCCAAGCACTGGCGCGAACAATGCCAGCAATTCGCGGGCTTTATCACCAGCAGCTCAATACGCCTGATACCCAGCTCAGCAATGCTCGCGTGATGCACGATACCGGTTTAATCATACCTTTATCAGCACACCAGGCATTGGGACAACTTCAGCAAACGTGGTCGCAGACCACTCAATCGGTTATTAAAAAACACCAAAACCTGCACAGTACAGTCTCTATTAATGCCGGCAGAACGATTGACCACTGGCTAAATACTCAGCAACCAGCATTAGTGATTACCGGCAATGTTGATGGTGATCCTCATGGCATTTTATGGGCGCCCGATTCTGCGCCTGAACCGCATAGATTAAGAGCAGTACTCAACCAGATCAGCGAATCTGCTGAACCCTGTATTCTGGCAGACTTAAAAGTCATTGATGATCATTCCACAAGGTTCCTGAAAAGCCTGCGCCAACCCGATCAATTGAGCAAACCTGCCGGCTATATGACCGAAGGCGGTTTGAGCTATATTCATAAAGACCACATGCTGGTCGCTTACAATTTGGGTCAAACCAGAAATCAGGCACGCTTGTGGCAACCTACCCCGCCTTACGAGCGTTTAATGCTGGCTGCAAGAACGGTGCACGAATGGGGGCATTTGGCAGCTGAATCGGGTTGGGTAATCATTCCCGAAGAGCAGCAGCAGAAAAGGCAGGCACTAGAACAGTCCCTGGTAACACTGTTTGATCAGATCCATGCTGATATACCCATCAACGTACAAACACAAATTGCTTCAGAGGTTACCCGCCTGCAGGCTGAAACCGGCAGCCTTGGACAAACGCTGTTAAAACGCATGCTGGTGCGTATTGAGGACTATATGGCCAATCTGGTCGCTGCCAGGTTTTTGAGCGCGGATGAAATGGATACATACGTTCGCAATAATGTACATTGCCATTTACAGGACTACAGCTCACAAGGGCTGTACATGCAACTCATCCGGCAAGCCTATGAATTCCAATACCTGCATTTAAGCCGCATTGAAAATCCACTGGAATGGTTTTACCACAGCACCTGGTTTGTTGAGTATTTTGTAGACAATGGCATTATCAGTAAAACCTTGTTTGAACAGTTGACTCAAGTGGTCGGTGCGATATGTCGCTGTTACGTGGTAGACGAATCGAAGTTTGATTTTGAGCGTTTATCGCATAGACATTAAGACTTGATGGCACAACAGTCGAGCAATATCAAAACACCAATTGTGGCCCCGGCGCATGCGCCAGCACATCAAAGGCAATCACGACTCTGGGTTCAGGGCTGCTCACTGGATGCACATAATGGACATGATACGGCGGAAACATAATTAACTTGCCAGCTTGTGGTTGAATTCGCTGACAAGGACTGTAACCGTGATGTTGAGAGACCGTTAGCGGGTTTAAAAACTCGATACAGCCTTTGGGTGGTTGCTCATCTGGCACTTTCACATAATATACGCCACTGACCAGATTGCCTTGCGAAGCATGGCAGTGCGGGCGCTGCCAGTCACCGTTTCGTAATACATTGGCCCAACCGAATGCATAAGGAGACAATTCAGAGGCAGCCTCCGCAAATACATGTTGCAGATAAGCATTAATGGCTGGCTTAAGCATTTGTTCATGAAATGTCTGCACAGCCGCATGTTTTAAATCAAACAGATTCATCCTGCCGGCTGTTTGATACCCGCCTTCGGTGGCTATATGCGCATGCCTGGCAGCATTTTCATCAGTATCACGGTAACGATCCTCTAAATCATGCACCGTCTTAGCCAAATCGTTATTGAGTGTTGATACTTGTTCAAAATCCCGCTGCATCACCACGACCGGAAAGTGAGACTTATATTCTGTATGAGTTATCACCGGTTGATTCATATCGTAGATTTTATACTTGCTGCAAAATGCAGTATAGATAATTCATTGCTGCAACACTATTCAGACGCTCCACTACAAACCAGATGGTGTAAGATATCAACTCGCATTTATCAATAAACCTTGGGCTTTTTTGGGAGTGACTTATGCTTCGCATGCTCGCCACCGTTCAGCTAGGCATCAAACTAAATTTTTAGGTGATTGGAGATGAGGAAACTATTTTACCTACTGATTCTAATGGGTCTTAGCGGTTGTCAACATAGCGAACAGCAAGCCTTGGAGCAGCTCCAGCAAACACGTGAGTTGCATCGTTTGGCACACATCAGTCGAGATGCAGAATTACTGATTAACACTTTCTCTGACGATTTCCGCCTGGTGCAGGATGGCCAAGTGGCACAACCCAGCCGTGAAGCCAGCCTGGCGCAATTTCAGCCCTATTTCGACAGTGTTACCTTTATTGCCTGGGATGATATTCAACCACCGGTTATCACGCTGTCGGCAGATGGCAAAATGGCAAGCGTTATTGTCACCAAACACGTGCGCATAGTTGCTCGTGATAACAACCAGGCAGAGCCTCAGGAGACTTTTTTTGCATGGTTGGAGACCTGGCAGCAACAAGCCGGTGAATGGAAAATCACCACTCTGGCATCCACTGAGCAGGCACCGCCATCATGACCCTGATTGAAGCCATTGCTGTTTTTTTTGGTCTACTTTGTGTTTGGTTGGTTGTTAAGCAAAGTATCTGGTGCTGGCCAACGGGTCTAATTCAGGTTTCGCTGTACATTTTTATTTTCTACGACGTCAAACTGTATTCTGACCTTATTTTGCATGTCTTTTACGTCGGCATGAATATCTATGGCTGGTATTACTGGCTGCATGGCGGAAAGAACCGGGCATCGCCGCCAGTCACTCGATTACAAGGGCAATGGCAATACATATGGCCAGCCACAGCACTGGTGGGCACCTTGATATGGGGATACTCAATGTCATCGTTAACCGACGCCGATGTGCCCTATGGCGATGCTTTTACCACCGTTTCCAGTTTAATCGCACAGTGGCTGATGGCCCGCAAGAAGCTGGAATCATGGGTTTTTTGGATTGTTGTTGATATCGTTGCTATCGGTATTTACTGGTACAAGTCATTATTTTTAACGTCTGGTTTATATGCTGCTTTTTTGGTGTTATCGATTATCGGTTTCATAACCTGGCGTCAATCGATGCAAGCGCCTGAAGATTCAGCAGCAATAAACCCAAATACGTTATGATCATTAAACCAATAATTGGAGAATAAGCTTATGCCTTTAGTCACTGCACTTTATGCTGGAATATTAGGGTTAATATCACTGGTTTTATCGGCCAGAGCCGGTAGCATTCGCGGCAAAACCGGTATTTCTATTGGCGATGGCGGCAATCAAGAACTGCTGTTGGCCATGCGCAAACACTCTAACTTCGTTGAATATGTTCCATTATTGCTGATCCTAATTGGCTCACTGGAAGTCAATGGTGTGGGCAGCAACGTAATTCATATTATGGGAGCATGCCTGGTGGTCTTCCGAGTGGCTCACGCACTTGGTCTGCAGGCTGGTACTATGCAGGGCATTGGCCGTTTGGTTGGTGCTGCCGGTACCGCTGGCCTGACCGCACTAACATCCATCTGGCTGATTAGACTGTTTGTTGAAGCGCAATTTTTTAGTTAAAGCCGGAACCAAAGGCCTCAAATACGCCGTCAACACCATGTTCTGCCTGGTGTTGACGTTATGCGTCCTATACTGCTTAACTTGAGTGGTTTTTCACACGCTAATTTTCATCGGCCCAAACATCAGACCAGCGCCCACTGTTCAGCAGTTGCCGCCTTTAACAGAGCTTATTGGTATGACAACCCTTAGTAACCAGGAGTGAAACTCATTCATTCTAAGATTTTTCTACCCGCATAGTGACTAATACCTTGAGTATATTGAGTTTGATGACAGCTACAGTCACTTTGCTTGTAGGTATCCATTTACATGATTGACTTAAAGCAAGGTAAGATGACTTCAGATTAACCATGGATAGATGTCTTATGCTGTCAAAAAAAATAATTTGCTGCCTGATTCTCGCATGCTGCTGGCAGCCCAGCTGGGCCAATCACTGCAAAATAAACAGCGATCGTTTGCAAGTACTTGGCTCTGGTGGCCCTATTGCCGATGATGCGCGTGCCAGTGCCAGTTATTTAATCTGGAAAGGAGACCAGGCCAAAGTCCTGGTCGATATTGGCGGGGGCAGCATTTTGCGGTTTGCAGAAAGTGGTGCAAAAATCGAATCATTGGATGCAATTGCAATTACCCATACGCATGTTGACCATATCGGTGATTTACCGGCTTTAATCAAAAATGGCTTTTTCAGCAGCCGAAAACGCCCACTTACTTTGCTTGGTCCTAATGGCAGCATCATTTACCCTTCAATTAATCAATACGTTAACAGTACATTTTTAAACGATGATGCCAGTCACCGCTATCTGAGCTGGATTGCAGATGGCAGTGGCGGGCATTTTTCTGTACCCGTTATTGAAATTCCGCACCAGCATGAAGCACAGCAATGGTTTTCCAGTGATCAAATCAAGCTGTCGGCAGTAGGCGTTGAGCACGCTATTGTTCCAGCCGTGGGTTATGTTATTGCACTGGGAGACAAACGAGTAGCGATCCCTGGTGACATGAGCGTCAATAATCCACGGTTTATCGATTTGGCCAAAGGCAGCGATATTTTAATACTGCACTTGGCGATTCCTGAGTTGACCAGTAACAGCATTGCCCGCCTACATGCACGCCCCAGTGAAATGGGACAGTTGGCTGCCCGTATCCAACCCAAATTACTGGTGATCAGTCATATCATGCAGCGCGCTGAGCGTGAGCTGGAACAAAACCTTAATGCACTGCGCCAGCATTATCAGGGGCCTTTAAAACTTGCTTCTGACCTGGCTTGTTATCCATTGGAATCAGGTTCCGACTAAGCCCGAAGCCAAGATCAATATCTGTAGCACTGGCAATTCACTCGTGAATTGCCGACAATCAGTCTCTGCTATCATTACTGATCAATATAAACGTGGGTTTACGTACGACTTTATTCGGGCCTTCATGGCAACATCGTGACGCCAATACGCGCGCAGAAGCTGTCGCGCGCCTTCTAGATGAAAAGCTACTGGCCGAGCTGCCAAGCATTGCCCGCAGCGACCCTGATGCCAGGGTGCGTCATGCGGCAATTCAACGAATCACTAGAATCGAAACACTCAATGAATGCCGCTTACAGGATAATGAATTGGCCAATCAACAATTGGCCAGAGAGCGACTGATACAGGCACTGTGCCATCTCAGTAAAGACGATATCGCCAAATCTGCACAAACGGTTGTTAGCAGTCTTTTGGATGACCAACTGCCCAGCAAGCATATCGAAGCGCTGGCCAGCCAGGCACAGCACAAGCAAATACGCTTAGCCGCTCTGAAATACATTAAACGTGCGGGTTTTCTCGGCGACCGGGTATTGGCAGAATCCGATACTGAATTACAGCAGCAGGCTTTAGCGCAAATTGAGCAAGTTTCCACTTTGGAACGTATCGCCAAATCATTGCGGAAAACCAACAAAAAGCTGTATCACCAAGTTCTGCAGAAACTGGAAAAACTACAGCCTGTAAAAACCGGCGCCCGATTGGATGACGAGCAGGCCTTGCGTTTGTGTCAGCAATTGGAAGTTTTGGCTCGTGGCCAGGGTTCAACACACCAGTCTGGCAGTAGCGACCTGGCTGATAATTTGCAAGCCATTGATGAAAGCTGGCAGCAATTATCTGGTGTTGATTTAACCATTCAAACCCGTTTCAAAAACACACGGGCCATTTTAGAGCAAGCTCTGGCTGGTCCACAGGCGGTGGTTAATCCACCTGCAAAGACACCCGAGCAAGCACCTGTTGAAGTCATTCAGGACGCTGATCAATCATTGCAACAATTGGCCATTGCACTGGATGAAATGCTGCGCAGCAACCCCAAGGCCACCACCATTGAAAACTGGCGACAAACCTGGCGGGCCAGTTGGAGCAAGTTGAATCACACCAGCATTGCTGATCAGCGTTTACAAGAGGCACTCAAAAATCGTCTTGATAAACATCAGCAGTTACAGCATCAGGCCCAACAACAACACGCCGAGCAGCAAAGCGCGCTTGATGATCGTATTACTGCCATCAGTGAAGTGGTTGACAATGGCCAACTGGAAGCAGCTACCAGCCAGTTAAACGCCTTGCGTGAGCAATTACCCGCGCGAACCTCGCGCAGTGTTCGCAACCGCTTAAAAGCCATTGATCAACAGCTGGGGGAGTTGCGCAAATGGCAACGTTGGTCAGACAACGAACAACGTATTCGGCTAATCAAAACCGTGGAAAAAGCATTAAAAGATGAACTCAATGCTGATGCTCTGATCACTTTGGTGCGCGACCTGCGGGTAACCTGGCAACAGCTGGAGCAGCAAGAAGTCGCACACGGCATGCGCCCTTTAGCTAAAGATCACTCTCTCGTTCGTCAGTTTAATGGTGTTTGCGGCCGGGCAATGGGCCAGGCACGTCCCTTTATGGACAATCGCCGTAAAGTGCAGGATGAGCGCGGTGAGCTGATTAAAACCTTACTCGATAATACCCGCAAACTATTAGCACAAGAACACATTGATACTCGTGAACTGATTAAGCACAAACGTATTTTAGGCAAGTCATTCCGCGAGCTACCTGGTCTACCGCCCAAGCAGCGCAAAAAAACCGCTGATGCGATTCGTAAACTGCAGGACGCTATCAGTGAGCGTTTAACGGTAAGTTTCAGTGCTGCTGAAACCAGCAAACGTAAACTCATTCGTCAGGCAGAGCAATTACAGCATGCCACTGACCCTCAGGAAGCAATTGACCAGGCCAAACAATTGCAGCATCAATGGAAATCTGCCGGCCCCACCTCACGAAAAACCGATCAGAGCCTGTGGGAAGCTTTCCGTACACACATTGACCCTTTGTTCGCCAGCCAGCAACAACAGCGCGAGCAACAACAAGCTGAACGTGATGCACAACATGCACAGCATCAAGCATTGTGCGAAGAATTGGAAAGCCTAACCAAGGTAGACGACGAAACACTGGAATCTATCAGTGGAAAGGTCGAAGGTCTGCAAGATCGCTGGTCTGAGCAGCAGGTATTTGATAAAAGCCTGCAACAGCGGTTCAACAAAGCCAGCCAAGCGTTTGAGCAACGCTTGCAAAGCAGGCGTAATGCACAACGCGAACAACGTCAACAGGTTCGTGCCGAGTCCGCGCAACACCGTCAGGATGCCGTCGCTGTGTTATTAAAATCTGGCAAAGACTCATTGGATAAGCCCCAGCAACAGGCACTGGAAGAGCTACTGGAATTGCCTACAGATGATTTGCAGCAGAAACTTCATGAACACGATAAGCATGCACATGAAATGTGCATTACCGCTGAATTTTTATCTGGCCTGCCTTCGCCCGATGAAGATCGAGAAGCACGTATGCAATACCAGGTAGCACGACTGGCAGATCGAATGTCTCAGCGTGATGCACAGCAGGAATTATCTGCGGAGCTGCGTGAGCTGGAGCAACGCTGGCATGCCAATCAACCATTGTCTCCAAGCAATTACAAAAAACTTAACGCCCGGTTTCAGAAGGCCTTTAAAGCAGCACAGCAGCTGGTTGGGTAAATGGTCACTGGGTACTAAATGATCCATCAATGCAGTCAACCACTATTACCTGAACAGCCATCATTTGGACAGCCTTTTTGCTGTCTGCCAGGGCGCGCTAATCGCAGTAGGAGAGCAGTTTGAGCATTTCAGTTGTACAGTCATTCACCCACCACCAACCCAGCAAGCCTTTAATGCGCCGATTTAATATGATCAACATTACGGCTCGGCTCGGCTGGCTGTTGTTGCTTGGCTTGATTTGTGGAGATTCAGCGCTGGCTCAGGACACTGCTCAAACCGTTGCCAGCTACCCTGCCGATGCAGAAATCATTAACCATCATGGTTTTTGGTCTGTGGTCCCGCCATTGTTGGCCATCGTGCTGGCATTACTGCTCAAACGTGTTATCCCGGCTTTGTTTCTTGGCATTTGGCTGGGCGCCTGGTTGATTGCCGGAAAGTCTCTGGGCGGTTTATGGCAGGGGTTATTGGACAGTTTTCAAGTCTATGTGCTTAATGCCATGGCCAATCGTGACCATACAGCCATTATTCTATTTTCTATGATGGTTGGCGGCATGGTGGGTATTATTTCTGCCAATGGAGGAATGCAGGGTGTGGTTGGCCGAGTCATCGGTTGGGCCAGCGATGCCAAACGGGCTGCCATTACCACCTGGTGTATGGGCCTGGCGATTTTCTTTGATGACTATGCCAACACTCTGGTGGTTGGTAACAGTATGCGGCCCTTGTCCGATAAAATGCGGCTTTCGCGAGAAAAGCTGGCCTATATCGTTGACTCCACTGCTGCGCCGGTATCTTGCATTGCATTAATCACCACCTGGATTGGTTATGAAGTCGGCTTAATTCAGGGTGCCACTGACAAACTGCCCGGTTTTGATCAGCAAGCCTACTGGGTGTTTTTGAACACCATCCCTTATAGTTTCTACCCTTTATTGGCATTATTGTTTGTATTGCTTATCTGCACATTGAGCCGCGATTTCGGGCCGATGTACAAGGCTGAAAAACGCGCACGCGAAACGGGAGTAGTGCTCTCTGAAAGCAACGGCAGTGAAGGCGGTGAAGAGACCGAACTGGAAATGTCAGATAGCGTCGAGCACCCCCGCGCTCGCAATGCCATTTTGCCCATCTTAGGGCTGGTCATCACAGTGTTATACGGCTTATGGACCACCGGTCAACCGGATGATCCCAATGCCGAAATCAATCTGCGTGAAGTCATTGGTAACGCTGATTCTTACCAGGCTTTAATGTGGGGCTCGTTGGTGGGTGTATTAATCGCTGCCCTATTGTCCATGGGGCAGCGCATTCTGGATATGGAACAGACGGTCCAAGCCTGGTTTAAAGGTGTGCGCAGCATGTTATTTGCCATGATTATTCTGGTGCTTGCCTGGTCGCTTGGAAACATTACCGAAGTACTCGGAACGGCTAACTATCTGGTTGAAATTATCGGTGATACTTTGCCCGTTGGCCTGCTGCCCGCCTTGGTATTCATAATTGCTGCCTGTACTGCATTTGCCACCGGCTCCAGCTGGGGGGCTATGGGCATTTTGTTACCATTGGTAGTACCACTGGCATGGGCCATGCTGAATATTCAGGAACCAGGGGCGACTGCCGGCGCAGACATGCATATTATGTATGCCGCCATCGCTTCAGTGCTGGGCGGTGCAGTATGGGGCGATCACTGCTCACCGATTTCTGATACCACCATCTTGTCCTCCATGGCTTCGCAGTGTGACCATATTGAGCATGTGCGTACACAATTGCCTTATGCAATGGTGACCGGCTTAACCGCAATATTAATCTGCTTGATTCCCAGTGGTTTGGGCCTGAGCTGGTGGTTAAGCCTGTTATTGGGTAGCGGCGTGTTGTTGGGTGTTTTACTGTTTATCGGCAAACCAGTTGCCAATTACCGCCCACAACAAGACAATAGCCAAACAGGTTAATTCGTTACGTGATCATTAATACCCTCTAACCCGCTGTTATGTCCAAAACCATGTCATCCCGCGCTCGCTTGTCGGGCGATGGTTCTTATTCGCCGCTGCACCCCCCAAAAACGGCTGCTTCAATGCATTGGCGTGGTCTCCATGGTCCAGCCACGGCCATGGCCATCGCCGCCATTGCAAGACAACATCAAGGGCTGACTGTGGTCATCACTGCCACTCCGCAGACAGCACAAACACTGGAACAGGATTTATTGCTATTACGCGATGACGAACAACTCTCAGTGGCTCATTTTCCAGATTGGGAGACACTGCCTTACGACTTGTTCTCACCACATCCGGATATTCTCTCACAGCGTTTACACGCCATGGCCACTCTGCCCAATCAACAGCGTGGTTTATTGGTGGTCCCCATCAGTACAGTGCTGCAGCGGTTGGCACCGGTTAATTATATCCAGGGCCGCAGCCTGATTCTGTGTCAAGGTGATCAACTGGACATGGATGGCTTTCGGCAACGTCTTGCTGATGCTGGTTACGAAAATTCAGAAACGGTTTATCAACCGGGACAATATACCTTACGCGGTGGACTGCTGGATGTGTTTCCAGCAGGTACGAAGCAGCCTTTGCGACTGGAGTGGCTGGATGACGAAATCGATACCATTCGTTATTTTGACCCGGAAACACAGCGCTCCACAGGCCAGCTCGACCAAATAGAGCTGCTGCCAAGCCGCGAATACCCGTTTAATCAAACTGCCATTGATGATTTCCGCCGCGCATTTCGTAACCGCTTCGCCATTGATGTGCGCAACTGTAACCTCTATCAGGATTTGCGCAATGGCCGGCATCCGCAGGGGCTGGAATATTATTTGCCCCTGTTTTTTAGCGAAACCGCCAGCCTGTTTGATTACCTGGGTGATAACCCGCGGATTATTGCCGAACAAGATTGTTTAGGCGCTGCCGAGCACTTTCTGGAAGCTGTAGAGCACCGTTATGAGCAACGTCGTTATGATCTAGCACGACCAATACTGGAACCCCGCGAGCTCTATCAATCACTGGCCACATTAAAGGAGCGCTTGTATGCAAATGGCACCATTTGGCTAGAGGGAGCCGATACGGATAATCACTCTGCGTTCTCAGCACCTACCGGGGAAACCGCCCATTTCGACAGCCAAATCGCCCCAACGCTGCCACTGCATGATCAAGCCGACCAAGATGCCTTTGCTAACTTTATCCGTAACTACCCGGGCCGGGTGTTGCTGGCAGCCGATAGCCCCGGTCGCCGTGAAGTATTGTTAGAAACATTGCTCGCCTTTGATATCCGACCGCAGGCGCTGACTGACTGGCATGCCTTCCGGGCAGGCGACAAAACCCGGCTGGGCTTATCGGTATTGCCTGTCAGCGATGGCGTGCTGCTACCGTCTGAAGAACTTTTGGTGCTGACCGAATCACAGCTGTTTGCCGGACGCATACGGCAACGCCGTAAACGCAGCAGCGACCGTGATAGCGCCAGCATTATCAAGAACCTGACCGATTTAAATATTGGTGCACCCGTCGTACACGAACAACATGGTGTTGGTCGCTACCAAGGCCTGAGTGTGTTGGAAGTGGCCGGTTTAACCGGTGAATTTCTGACGCTCGAATACGCCGAGGGTGACAAGCTTTACGTACCGGTCAGTGACCTGAATCTGATCAGTCGCTATGCCGGCGGCAGCATTGATAATGCCCCCTTGCATAAATTAGGCAACGATCGCTGGGTAAAAACCAAACGCAAAGCCATTCGAAAAATTCGCGATGCCGCTGCAGAGTTATTGGATATTTACGCCAGACGAGAAGCCGCTCAGGGATTTCAATTCCCACTGGACCGCAAACAATATGCAGAATTTGCTGCCGGTTTCCCCTATGAGGAGACTGCCGACCAGCAAAATGCCATTGATGCCGTCATCGCAGACATGACCGCCAGCAAAGTAATGGACCGGGTGGTCTGTGGTGATGTTGGCTTTGGTAAAACCGAGGTGGCCCTAAGAGCCGCTTTTGTGGCTGCCAATGCAGGACGCCAGGTTGCTGTACTGGCACCCACCACTTTGCTGGTGCGCCAGCACTTTAATGTTTTTCGTGACCGTTTTGCAGACTGGCCAATTAATGTCGTAATGCTTTCACGCCTGCGCAATGTGGGTGAAACCAAGCAAGCACTGGAAGGCATGGAAAACGGTACCGTTGATATCGTTATTGGCACGCACCGATTGTTACAACGCGGTATCCAGTTCAAAGACCTGGGTTTAATCATTATCGATGAGGAGCAGCGTTTTGGTGTGCGTCAAAAAGAACAGCTCAAAGCACTGCGGGCAGAGGTGGATCTGCTGACCCTGACTGCCACACCAATCCCAAGAACGCTGGGAATGGCTTTATCCGGTATTCGTGATCTATCGATCATCGCCACCCCGCCGGCACGACGCATGGCAGTCAAGACCAGTATCAGCCAATGGGATGACAGTCTGATCCAGGATGCAGTTGACCGTGAACTGCAGCGCGGAGGCCAAGTTTATTTTTTGCACAATGAAGTGCGCACCATTGAAGCAATGGCAGCACAATTGCGCAAACTGTTCCCGGATGCTTCCATTGCAGTGGCCCATGGCCAGATGACAGGCAACTCAATGGATATGATTATGCGTGAATTTTATTCACGCAAGCACCATATCCTGGTCTCCACCACCATTATCGAAAATGGCATTGATGTGGCCAGTGCCAATACCATCATCATCAACAATGCCGATCACTTTGGCCTGGCGCAACTGCACCAATTACGTGGCCGGGTAGGACGTTCGCATCACCGCGCCTTTGCTTATTTACTGGTACCAGATTGGAATAGCATCACTCGTGACGCACAAAAACGCCTGGAAGCACTGGCTGAATTGGAAGATCTGGGGGCTGGTTTTACCCTGGCCAGTCACGATATGGAAATTCGCGGCGCCGGAGAGTTGTTGGGCGAAGAACAAAGCGGACAGATTGAAGAGCTGGGCTTTGAGTTACACCTTGCTCTTCTGGAACGTGCTGTAGAGGCACTAAAATCCGGCCAGGAACCCGACCTGGAAGCGCCTTTGCACTCAGGCTGCGAAGTTCAATTACACCTACCTGCATTTATCCCGGAGGACTACTTACCTGATATTCATACACGTTTGACCCTGTACAAACGCATCAGCTCTGCTATAGACAAAGAGGATTTGCGACAATTGCAAATCGAAATGATTGATCGCTTCGGCTTATTACCACAACCCATTAAAAACCTGTTCGCAGTTGCCACGATAAAACTGCAAGCTACAGCAATGGGTATGCTAAGAATTGAACTGGGTCCGGCAGGTGGCTGGATCGATTTTTCTGCACAACCTGCAATCAACGCTTCTGCACTGATCAAACTGGTCCAGACTGCGCCCAACGAGTATATATTGCGAGGCAGTGAACGCCTTAGTTTGCGGGCAAAAATTGAAGACGATCAAAAACGGCTACACTATCTGCGTGAATTGCTATTAAAACTGCGACCAGAAAAAAAATATAAGTCATGACTCAAATACCCTCTGTTTTACCTATTGCCTTGAATGTCCTGACCAAGCGCTCCAAGCTGTGTCAACGTATCGTGCTCGCTGGTTTATTGCTGGTCTTAACCGGTCTTAAAGCACAAATGCTTGATAACCAGCAAAGTGATTTAGAAGAATATAACCCCAATTGGCAGGTCGAGGTCATTGCCTTTATTCACCAACGGCCTGACCAGGCATTTCGCGATCGCAATGATCTGGATGATTACCGTGATTTACCGGCTTTGCCGGCAATATTAACAGGCAGCCAACCCACTGAGCCTGTGTCAGGGCAAACACTTGACCGCAATACCTCAGAACAGGCTTTTACTTCAGAAACAATGCGTGATGCCTGGCAAAAAATTGCCGGCAACTACCAGCGTGTTGCTTATTTCCACTGGCAGCAGCCTCCCGGGCGCGGCAGCTTACGTCGCCTGCATGATAATCAGCCATTGACAGCAGATGACAGCTTAAGCCTAGGGCCTCACTTTGAGTTCGACGGCCGCATCCGTATCACCTCTGACACGATTGGTTTTGCCAGTATGCAACTGGTGCATCGCACACCATTATTGATAACACCTGGCAATGATGCAGCAGAAAACACCGTTGTTAATCGACTGTGGCGTACCTTAAAGCTGGAACAACAGCGGCGAATACAGCCCGGCCGGGTTGAATATTTTGATAGTGCAGGCTTGAGCCTTTTAATTTTAATCACAGCACCCGAACAAGAAGTTTCACAAAATTGAAACTGCAAAGAGTAAGCGGCTTACAGGTGTAAAAAATTAGAAACCATCAGTGCTCTGAAACCAGCCTGTTAGAAAACGCAATCGACTTTATGCGCTTGTTTTATTTATGCCACGCGAAACAAATTAATCGCCTCACGCAAATCCGCCACAGATTGCCAGCGATCATCTGGAGATAACTCCAGGCATTGCAAAATAATTGCTTCCAGTGTTTGTGGAATGTCTGACCACAATTGTGATGGCAGCATCAAGGTGTTATTCAGGTGTGACTTGAAAATACGCTCGGTGTCAGTACTGTCATGTGGGATTTTTCCAGTAAACATCTGTGTCAATAAAATACCCAGCGAATAGATATCTGAACGCTCATCTGCATCTTCGCCCCGCAATTGTTCTGGCGCCAAATAAGCGGCAGTGCCTTCAATCACTGTTTGTTTACCGTGCTGGGCATCAGTCGGGTCATCAATATTCACCACGGTCGGACGTGCAATACCAAAATCCATTACTTTGGCCTGATGGGTAATGATCACATTAGCAGGCTTGATATCGCGATGCAGCACCCCTACCCGGTGAGCCGCTGCAATACCATCACAGATTTGTAAGGCCAGCCTTAAACAAGCGTAATAATTCACCCGCCCGGACTGGCGGATGGCATCTTCTAAACCTATACCACGAATGTATTCCATTGAAATCAACGGGACACCATCCATTTGCGCAAACTCAAATATACGAACGATATTGGGATGCGTAATCCGCCGCGCCAAGCGGATTTCTGCTTTCAGTCGATCGATTTTACCCTCGTCATAAAGCAGCTCCGGGCGCAGGGTTTTAATTGCAACCACATCATCCAGCTCGCGATCGATAGCCTCATACACGACCCCCATCCCGCCCTTGCCAATCAACTGCAGAATTTCAAAACGGTTACCGAGCACTTTCCCAGGTAAAAAGGTATGCATATTATTAGCAACTCTTGCATCATCTGCATGCTTGCTCTCAATCACCTGGCTGGTAATGTATTTGTGTGACAGGTCCTCGAAATACACTTCCGCAGCCTGCTGTTCACGCAAGTCTGACACCATTCGGTTAAACGCGCGCTCCAGGCGGCGCAGCTCAGTACTGCCAGCCACATCAATATGGCTTTGGTATTCGCCACGGGTAGCGTCTTCAGCCACACCAATCAACGAATCAATGGGTTTTAGGAAACTACGAGAGGCGGTGACTGAAACCACCAGTGCGAGCAATATCGACATCAGCCCGGCAATCACCAGCACATTGGAAATGTCTTTAAAGGCTTTGAATAACTGTGCTTCAGGCACCAGCGAAACCAACATAGCATTATCACTGGCATCAACCAGCGGTACCACTCGCATAATCCAGTCCTGGCCTGCCAAACGAGCTGTGCGTGGCTCCAGGGCACGGCCAGTACGCAGGTTTTCCAGCACCTGTTCATCGGAGCTTAAAAAAACAGCCAAATCTTCGCTTTCGCTGATTCGCAATGTGCTGGTGGCTATATGGGCTCTGTCTGCTTCCAGCGAAGCATAGGCCAACTCAATACCTGAGATTCTTGCCAAGTCCCCTACAAACTCATTGGTGATTCGACTGCCTGTCAGTAAATAAGCCTGAATGGTGCGACCCGTTAATAGTGGTGTTATCGCCACCTGCAAAACCTGTTGATCTTCGAACCATAAACCGGCATCCGAACTTAACGATTGTAATGTAGTTGCTACCAACTCACGTTCGGATAAATCTTCTCCCAGCCGAACCAAATCTCCGGTTTCCACCTGAACCACACCGTCAGGACTTAGCACCACGGCAAAATCGAAACCATATTCTGCACTATTGGTATTCAATAAATCCGTCACTGAACGGATATCCACCGGCTGGTCTTCGCCAACATTCAATGCCTGAGATATGTAAGCCACAAAAGCCCTATCCGAAGCAATCAATTCGGAAATCAATTCCAGCTCACGAGTTTCCTGCTGTAAAAAGTACCGCTGAACAGACTGACTGGTAATAAATGCGCTATCGATTTGGTTTTCGACCGTATTGCGACCCAGCCAGTATGTCAGACCAATCGCCGAACCGACTGACAGTGCAATCAGTATTGCAAACGTAATAAACAGGCGCGTAGCTAAATTCATCGGCAAGCTATTTTGCTGAACTGTTGATTGTTAAACCGATCAATCATCCGTTTTCTCAATTTGTACTATCGTCGGGCAAGTGGAATCTGTGGCTTGGTCAATTTTAGTTCAAATACCAGCGACTCATCCATGGGGACAGTAACCGGATGAGCTGCCAGATTGGCTTGTGGATGCCATATCTTTAGTACACCTGAGCCTGCCAGCAAGTTATCAATCTGAAACCTGCCTTCAGCATCTGTCTGGGTGTAATAAGGTGTCTCCAGCACCAGGATATTGGCACTCATGGAGTCATGCACACTGCAATTCACCAACACCCTACCCGGTTGTTCGAAGACATAGGAACGCGACTCACCATTGCCATAAAAACCCAAATCAAACTCTGCTCCTGCCGATACCGAGAAGACATTGTGAAGAATGTCATCATTATTGGAAAAACTGACTTCACTACCAACAGGAATCACCAATGTTGCCGGCACAAATAATTTATTGATGGTATCAAGTTGAAATTGACCTGGTCGTGCAGAAGTGACCGTTCGTTCAGGTTCGAAATAAACCACGGCTTGTTCAGGCAAACCACCATTGAGGATATTGTCACTGTCGGCTGTTAACCGAAGCTGCCCGCTCAAAGTGTACCTGGGTATTGGCTTAGGTGGCGGGGGTGGTTCTTCCACTTCAGGCTGCGGTTCCTCCGTTGGTTCTTCTATTGGTACTTCTATAATTTCCACGGGAGGCTCATCATCACTTTTCAACAATGACTCACACCCACACAGCAGCGTCAGCAGTACCATAAAAAGTACCCATCGCCCGCAAAAAAGCGGTTTTTTCACTAACATCTGCAATGGTTTTATCAATCTCACTTTGTTTATTCCAAACTTTGTTCCAGCATTTGCCGGTAGCGATCCGGATGAATCGCGGGTTTGCCCTGCTCATCCCAATGCAGCCAGTGTACATAAGCATCCATATTGATGGAAATTCGTAAATCCTTAGCTGATGGACAAGGTTCGGGACGGTGCGATAAATAGGATGGAAACAAAATAAAATCACCTTGTTGCGGTTTTACATATTGCACCTGCTGAACAAAAGCATCCACAGCTCCCGGTCGCTGAAAAGCCAACGCACCCTCTAATTCACTATCGGTCTCAGGTTGTTGCAGATAGTAGCAACCACTTAATAGTGATGGAGCATGATCATGCCAGCTACCGTTGACCCATTCTTCATTGGTCTGTACCAGCACCCAGGCCATGCTTGCATACTGCTGTGGCGGCAGGTGTACAGTATGGTTCTCCCGCTGGCTTAAAATGGATGTCACGCGTTCGCTAAAAGCCTGCTGTAACACCTGTAACCCTGGTAGCTTTTCCAACATTGCACTGGCAAACAGGTTACTGGGTGTTTGATAACCATAACCATGCTGGTGCCTGCGAAACTCACCTTGCTCCCACCACTCCAGTATTTGGCTACGCAAAGACGCTACATAGGGCTCCAATTCTGGGATTTTGCTTTTCCAAATCGGTACACTGAATAAGTTGTGACGTTTTAATGACATGACTAACGATACTGTGCTGCCTGGTTTAAGCCGTTAAAATGGCCGTTAGAATGTAATGTTAATCTACAAACTGCAAGTCCAAATGCCAAGGAACATTATGAATAACCGGTTTTTTCTACAAATCACCCCGTTAATTGTCGGCACAATGCTGATGGCTGTGCTCAGTAGCGTCAGCAACGCACAAGTTCCCGATATTGATATTCCCTATGAAAAATTCACACTGGATAATGGTTTGCGGGTCATCGTACATGAGGACCGCAAAGCCCCAGTGGTTGCGGTCAGTGTGTGGTACCACGTTGGTTCCAAAGACGAAAAACCCGGAAAAACCGGTTTTGCGCATTTATTTGAGCACTTAATGTTTAATGGCAGCGAGAATTACAACGACGAGTATTTTGGCCCGTTTGAACAGGTCGGTGTTACCGGCATTAACGGCACCACCTGGTTTGACCGCACCAACTACTACGAAACCATACCCACCCCCGCATTGGAAATGGCCTTGTGGATGGAGTCAGATCGTATGGGACATCTGCTGGGTGTGATTGATCAGGCCAAGTTGGATGAGCAACGTGGTGTAGTACAAAACGAAAAACGCCAGGGTGATAACCAACCCTATGGATTGGTGGAATATCGGGTACTGGAAGGCTTATTTCCCGAAGGCCACCCCTACCGCTGGAGCACGATTGGGTCTCTGGAAGACCTGAATGCCGCCAGCATAGAAGATGTCCACGAATGGTTCCAGACTTACTACGGTGCAGCCAACACCGTGCTGGTGCTTGCTGGAGATATTGATACTGATACAGCACGACCATTGGTAGAGAAATACTTTGGCGATATTGATGCTGGACCACCACTGACACGTCGTGATGCCTGGGTACCTCGTCTGACAGAAAACGTACTGGAAAGCATGCAGGATCAGGTTCCACAGACACGCATTTACCGCAATTGGGCTGTCCCGGGCAGAATCACAGCAGAGGCAGACCAGCTATCGCTGGCAGCGACGATCCTGGGCGGTGGTAGAAGTTCACGCTTATATCAAAAACTGGTACAGGAACTGCAACTGGCAACCAATGTCCGTGTTGGCTTACAGCGCCAGGAACTGGCCAGTATGTTTGAAGTACAGGCCACCTTGCAGCCGGGTGTCAGTGAAAACGATGTATTGCCAGTTATCGATACCGAACTGGAACGCTTTATGCAGGAAGGTCCAACGGCAGAAGAAGTGGCTCGCGCCAAGACCCGTATCAATGCAAGTGTCATTCGGGGGCTGGAACAAGTTGGTGGAGGCGGTGGTAAAGCGGCAGCACTGGCGCGCGGTGAATTGTATGCTGGTAACCCCAGTTATTTTTTAAACAGCCTGCAACGCATTAACGATGCCCAGCCCGTTGAACTGCGTGATATCACCCGCGAATGGTTAAGCAGCGGCTATTATCAAATCATTGTGTACCCGTTTGATGGTTACTCCACAGTGGCTACCGATGCAGACCGCAGCCAACTACCGGAAGTCGGCACACTGCCCGATTTGGTTTTCCCTGAAGTAGAGCGTGGCCGGTTGAATAACGGTATGGAAGTGGTGTTTGCCCGGCGCGATGCGGTACCCGTGGTTGAAGTACGGATGTCCTTTGATGCTGGTTATGCCGCTGATGCCGGTGGCACACTTGGCACAGCCAGTTTTGCTGCATCCATGTTGAATGAAGGCACTGACAGTCGTACCGCACTGGAAATCAGCAGTGAAACTGAGTCCCTGGGAGCCAGTATTTTTGCCAGCAGCAACCTGGACACAACCCAAATCAGCTTATCGGCACTGGCTAGCAACCTGGATGACTCTGTCGAGCTGTATGCAGATATCGTGCGTAACCCTGCATTTCGTGATGCTGATATCGATTTATTGCGGAAACGATGGCTGGCGCAAATCCAACAGGAAAAAGCTCAGCCTGTCAGCATTGCGCTGCGGACTATGCCACCATTATTGTATGGCGATGATCATGCCTATGGCATTCCGTTTACCGGTTCGGGTACCGAAGCTTCCATCAATCAGCTTAACAGTCAAACACTGAACCACTTCCACCGTGACTGGATTCGCCCTGACAATGGCGTTGTGTTTGTCGTCGGTGATACCTCACTGGCGGATATTACCGGCGTATTGAATAAATATTTTGGCAACTGGCAAGCACCACGTAACCCGGTGCCTGCCAAGCATATCGCCGAGGTTGGTGGCATTGACCAAGCACAGGTGTATGTCATCGATAAGCCTGGCGCACCACAGACTGTCATTTTGGGCGGGCAGCTGGCACCACCAACCGGCGACCCAGATAACCTGGCTGTGATCGCGATGAACGATATCATCGGTGGTAGTTTTACCTCTCGCGTGAATATGAATCTACGTGAAGATAAAGGTTGGGCTTATGGCGCGTTTACCTTTATGTCAAACGCCAAGGGGCAAAGGCCATGGTTGGTCTATGCGCCGGTACAAACCGACAAAACCCGTGAGTCAATTGCGGAAATACAAAAAGAGTTGGCGAATTACCTGAACAGCAATCCGGCTACAGCCGATGAATTACAAAAGGTTAAAAACAACAATACCAACAGCCTGCCCGGCCAATACGAAACCGCGGGTGCAGTGCTGGGCACATTAGAAAACAATCATGTGTACGATCGTCCCGCAGACTACATTACAACCCTGGCAAGCAACTACCGGGCATTAACTTTGGACCAGGTCCGCGAAAAAGCCGATGAAGTATTGCATCCGGAACGTTTAATCTGGGTGATTGTCGGTGATCGCAGCGAAATTGATGCCGGCCTTAAGGCGCTGAACCTGGGAGATATCCAGTATCTGGATGAGGATGGTAACCCTCAATCTTAATCAGCCTTTGGCAACAATCTCAAAGCCCGTATAGCATGCGGGCTTTTTTATAGCCTGTTCAAATGGCTGTCTCTAAAACACATCTGTCACTGTTATTAACGCAGATACCTATACACATCTTGCAGAATATGTCCGGGGCAATTTAAAACAGCTGCTTTTGTAAACCCAGATCATTCAAAATCCGGCTCGCGATTTCCTCAATCGACGAATGCGTGGTACTAATCACCTGAACGCCCTCCCCTCTTAATAAGGCTTCGGCCGTCTCAACTTCATAACGACACTGCCTGGGTGAAGAATAACGGCTACCCGGTCGTCGGGTTTCACGGATTTCAACCAAACGCTCAGGAGCAATCGTCAGACCGTACAGTTTCTTTTTGTGTTTACGCAGAAACGCAGGCAAACGACCATCATCCAAATCATCATCCGTTAATGGATAATTGGCAGCCCGCACCCCAAAATGCAGTGCCATATACAAACAGGTTGGTGTTTTTCCGGAACGCGACACCCCCACCAGAATCAATTCTGCATCGTCAAAACGAATACTCATGCCATCATCATGCGCCAGCGCATAGTTAGTGGCTTCCATACGGTGTTCATAACTGACCAAATCGTGCATGCCATGTGCCATGCCCACTGAGGGTGAGCGCTTAACCCCCAAGGCAGCTTCCATCTGGCCCATAAACATGCCAAACAGATCAATAATGTGCGCATCGGCAGTGGCAAGCATGGCCGATAGGGTTTTATCAACGATGGTATTGAAAATAATCGGTGGATGATCGTCATCTTTGGCGGCTTTGGCCGCAGCCTTGATCACTTTACGGACTTTTTCCTTATTGTCGACAAACGGCACTCGTACCTGATTAATACTGAGCCCATCAAACTGCGTTAACAAACTATGACCCAATGTTTCCGCAGTAATTGCGGTTCCATCAGAAATAAAAAAGACAGTACGCTTTAGCATTGGCTACAATACCCGGTTTTACCCTGTTGCTAAAAAATCAATGAGTGAGTATATCCTGTGGCTACACCAACTGGGCATGGAAGATTTGCCTCGTGTCGGTGGTAAAAACGCCAGTTTAGGCGAAATGATCAGTAATCTCAGTGACCTGGGCGTCTCCGTACCAGGCGGCTTTGCCACCACTGCAGATGCCTTCCGTGAGTTTCTTGCGCAATCTGGCCTGGATCAGCGTATCCAGCAGCGCCTGAGTGCGCTGGATGTAGACGATGTGAACGCTTTGAACCAGGCGGGCGGCGAAATCCGACAATGGATTATGGACACCCCTTTCCAGCCGGACCTGAACAATGCCATTGCCTCGGCATGGCAGCAACTGGTCGAACAGCATGGTCGCGAACCACAAGTCGCTGTGCGCAGTTCAGCAACTGCAGAGGATTTGCCTGATGCCTCTTTTGCAGGTCAACAGGAAACTTTTTTAAATGTCCGCGGCCTAGAATCAGTGCTTAAGCACATTCATGAAGTGTTTGCTTCACTATACAACAACCGAGCCATTGCTTATCGGGTACACCAGGGGTTCGAGCATGAGCTGGTCGCGCTGTCAGCTGGTATCCAAATCATGGTACGCAGCGATGTCGGTTCCAGCGGTGTTATGTTTACTCTGGATACCGAATCAGGCTTCCGTGAAGTGGTATTTATCACTTCAGCTTATGGTTTGGGAGAAACTGTGGTCCAGGGTTCTGTCAATCCTGATGAGTTTTACCTGTATAAACCCAGCCTGCGTGAACAACGGCCTTCGATATTGCGCCGTAATTTAGGCAGCAAAGCGGAAAAAATGACCTATCTGGATGATGCTCAGGGCGGCGGCACCCATGTAGAAGCCACGCCAGATGATCTGCGTCAGCGTTTTTCCATTAGCGATGAGGAAGCCGAAGAACTGGCGCGTCAGGCGTTAATCATAGAACAACATTATCAACGGCCTATGGATATCGAATGGGCCAAAGACGGGCTGACCAATAAGATGTACATTGTTCAAGCTCGCCCGGAAACCGTTAAAAGCCAGTCCACTTCAGCCAGTATAGAACGCTATGCATTGCAGCAAAAAGGTGAGGTGTTGGTGGAAGGCAGAAGCATAGGCCAGCGCATCGGCAGTGGTGTAGCACGTGTTGTGGCCAATATTGACGCCATGGACCAGGTTCGGGCCGGCGATGTACTGGTTACCGACATGACTGACCCTGATTGGGAACCGGTGATGAAAAAAGCCGCCGCTATCGTCACCAATCGTGGCGGCCGTACCTGCCATGCAGCCATTATTGCCCGTGAACTGGGTATTCCTGCTGTGGTTGGCTGTGGTGATGCCACACAACGGATTACCAACGGTACAGAAATCACGGTTTCCTGTGCCGAGGGTGATACGGGTTTTATTTATGACGGCCAACTGGCCTTTGATGTGGTTACCAGCGATTTGGGTGACATGCCTGAACCGCCACTGAAAATTATGATGAATGTCGGTAATCCGGACCGTGCATTTGATTTTGCGCAAATTCCCAACGCCGGTGTCGGCCTGGCTCGACTGGAATTTATTATCAATCGCATGATTGGCATTCACCCACGCGCATTACTGGAGTTTGATAGCCAGCCTGCCGCCTTGCAGCAGCAGATTACCCAACGCATCGCAGGCTATGCAGACCCGGTGAGTTATTACGTTGATCGGCTAGCAGAAGGCATCGCTACCATTGGCGCCGCGTTTAACCCACAGCCAGTCATCGTGCGCTTATCAGACTTTAAATCCAATGAGTATGCCAATCTGCTGGGTGGGGATCGCTATGAACCTGATGAAGAAAACCCCATGCTGGGTTATCGCGGTGCATCACGTTATGTGGATGAGGAATTCAAAGCCTGCTTTGAACTGGAATGTCGAGCAATGCTAAAAGTCCGCAACACCCTGGGCTTAAGCAATGTGTGGGCGATGGTGCCTTTTGTGCGAACACTGGATGAAGCTCGTGAAGTGATCGAAGTCATGGATGAGTTTGGCCTGCGTCGTGGCGAAAATGGCCTGAAGATCATCATGATGTGTGAGTTGCCATCCAATGCTTTGTTGGCGGATGAGTTTCTGGAGTATTTTGACGGTTTCTCGATTGGCTCCAACGATATGACCCAATTAACCCTGGGGCTGGATCGTGATTCTGGCCTGATTGCCCATCGTTTTGATGAACGTGACCCGGCAGTTAAAAAAATGCTGGGCATGGCCATTGCCGCCTGCAAAAAGCACGGCAAATACATTGGTATTTGCGGCCAGGGGCCATCCGATCATGCTGATTTGGCCCAATGGTTACTTGATCAAGGCATTGAAAGCATGTCGCTGAATCCCGACACAGTGGTCGATACCTGGCTGCGACTGGCTCGTTAGTCAAACACCTGGTTTCACATCAATAGCCATGCGAACCGAACCGTCACAACGCAGCTTGTACCAGGCTTTTTACGCTGTGATCCAGCGTATTCCCAAAGGTCAGGTAGCAACGTATCGGCAAATCGCACAGCTGAGCGATCATACAGAAGATATCCGGCAGGTTGGCTATGCACTGGCTGAAGTCACCGACCCTGCCATTCCATGGCATCGGGTCATCAACAGTGATGGGCGGATTTCCCAGCGCGCCAATAAACCGGCCGAACGTGAAAAGCAACGTGATTTGCTCCGAGCCGAAGGCGTTGAAGTCGATGCCTCATTCACTATCGATATGCGCCGCTTTGGCTGGCAGGAAACCCTTCCCGATTTATTTTCTTGATCGAAAAGAGCGCTCTAAGATCAAAGATTCAAAGATAAGAAGGCAGATGTGTGTAGCGCCAAGCCCTTTCAGCCAATATGTTCCATTTTTTCTGTAATCAGCGCTAATGCTTTAAGTATCAAAAGCATACTACTAACTGCTAAATACCGTTGTTAAACACAGACTGGGTTTTCTGTTCTGATCCGATATCTGCAGACTCAGGTTTGACTAATGATTGGGTTATAGAGAATACTGCAAAGTTACAAAACACTATAAAACCATTCGATCAGAGGAAGACTCATGGCTAAATCACGCGTTATCGATTGCCTTATGTCGTGCCTGATAACGACTATTGCTGCAACAGCTTTTGCCAGCGATAGCATTCAACCTTCTGGCATTTATCAAGGCACTAAACCTGTTGTGCAATTTGACGAATCACGCCCATTGCGTGATATGACCCCTAAGCCAATTCCCCGCGGTGAAGATCGTGGCGGTTTGATCGTCGATCCACCCGGTACTGCTTCGAGTAAGTTAGAGGCTGGCCCACAAACGCCAGATGCTGCCGCACAAACCGAACTTGGTTTTGGTAGCATTCCAGCCCCATTAATCAGTTTTGATGGCCCTAATAATATCTCTGGCGTCTCCCCCCCTGATCCAATTGGTGATGTCGGACCCAACCACTACGTGGTCATGAGCAATCTGTTTTTTCAGATTTATGATAAAACTGGCGTATCCCAGCTGGGACCACTGGCCAACAACACCTTATGGAGTGGCTTTGGTGGTGCCTGCGAAAACGAAAATGCCGGTGACCCTGTGGTTTTACATGATCAGATCGCTGATCGCTGGTTTCTCAGTCAGTTTACTTCTGCTGGCCCACAGTTTTTCTTTTGCGTGGCAATATCCAGCTCACCTGACCCGACTGGCACTTACTTCCGTTACGCTATCAGTACTGGAACCAATTTCCCGGACTACCCGAAAGCCGGTATCTGGTCAGATGGTTATTACATTAGCACTCGGGAGTTTGACGGCGGTGCTTTTGCCGGCATAGGTGCTTATGCCATGGATCGTGATGCCGTCGTTGCCGGCGACCCCAACGCGACCATTCTTTCATTTTTAGTGACACCTGCTGGCGTGGGTGCTGAAAATACTGGTGACGGGCTGTTACCGGCTGACCTGGACGGTTTCGATATGCCGCCAGCAGGCAGCCCGGCGTATTTTGCTGGCTCCATGGATGACGGTGGCCCCTACGGTGCGCCGCAGGATGCATTAACCTTCTGGCGTTTTGATGCAGATTTCGATAACCCTCCAGCATCAACGTTTACTTTGACCGACACCATTCCCATTGCTGACTTTGACACCATCTTTCCCTGCCCTGGTGGAGGCAGGAGCTGTATTCCACAGCCAGGCACAGGCAATCTGGTTGATATTCTTTCTTATCGGCAGCGTCCGATTCATCGTTTGGCTTATCGCAATTTTGGTAGCCATGAATCCCTGGTCACCAGTCAATCCGTAGAAGGCCCCAACCAGGTGGCTGGCACTCGCTGGTGGGAAATTCGCTTGCCGGGTGGTAATCCTGTTATCCATCAGGAAGGAACCTATTCACCGGGAGCCACAGATGGCATCCACCGTTGGATGGGTTCTGTAGCAATGGACTCAGCCGGTAATATCGCACTGGGATACAGTGCATCGGATGCGACCAGCGTATTCCCAAGCCTTCGTTATAGTGGTCGCTTATCCTCCGACCCTATGGGTACTTTCCCGCAAGGCGAAGGCAGTATCGTTGAGGGAACCGGTGCGCAGACGGGCAGTCAGCGCTGGGGCGACTATTCATCATTGAATTTAGATCCAACTGATGATTGTACTTTCTGGTACACCAACGAATATTACGTCACTGACAGTGGCAACGGCTGGCAATTGCGTATCGGCGCATTCCGATTTAATGAATGTGGCACGCCAGGCTTTACCATGGGTGTCCAGGATGCTTCTCAGTCGGTCTGTGCAGGCGATCCAGCTGTCTATGACCTGACGTTTGGTTCCATCGCCGACTTTGATCAACCAGTTACTCTGACCGCTCAAAACTTAATGGCCCCAGCAACAGCAGTGTACTCGCCTAACCCGGTGCCATCTCTGCCAGGCAACAGTCAGCTAACCATTAACAATACTGCTGGTTTAGGCAATGCTAACTTTACTTTTCAAACGCTTGGTACTGCCAGCGGCGCAGATGATAGAAGCATTGATTTGAGCCTGGCTTCATTTGCAGCTGTTCCAGACGCACCGACACTTAGCAGCCCTGCCAATGGACAAACGAATGTCGAATTTCGCCCTGCATTTGCCTGGAATGGCACCAATACAGAAAGTTACACACTGGAAGTTGCCACTGACATGGACTTTAACAACATTGTCTTTAGCACTACGGTCAGTACCACTACTGCAGCTGTTGATTCCGACCTGGCTTCTAATACCCGATATTTCTGGAGAGTTCGAGGCACCAATGCTTGTGGTGATAGCAATGATTCATTGACATTTACTTTTCTTACCATGCCAGCGCCTGGAGATTGCCCCGCAGGCATCACACCCATTCAGATATTCTCAGATGATATTGAAAGTGGTGATAACGGCTGGACCCACAGTGGCACACAAGATACCTGGCAACGCTCGGGTGCGGAAACCAGTAGTGGTAACTTTGCCTGGTTTGCAGAAGATTTAGACAGCATCTCAGATCAACAGCTGGTCTCTCCACCTGTGATATTACCAAGTGGCCAGTTACCCATGGTGTTATCGTTCCAAAACAGCCAAACCATTGAAGATGATGCTGGGAATGGTGCCTGCTGGGATGCCGCTATACTGGAGATCAGCATTGACGACGGCACCAACTGGACTCAAATTATGCCGTCTGAATTATTGACAGACCCTTACGATGGAACCGTTAATGATTTCATGGGAGGCCAGAACCCGCTGGTTGGCCTGCAGGCCTGGTGTGCTGATCCAGAGGATTTCGTACGCTCGATTGTTGATCTATCCGCTTATCAAGGTGAAACGGTACGCTTCCGCTTCCGGATGGGTACTGACGGGTCTGTCGGCCGCACTGGTGATGGTTGGTTTGTCGATGATGTCATGGTACAAGCCTGCCCTGCCAGTGAAGACTTACTGGTTGATGGCTTTGAGGACCTTTTGTAAAACTGATTTGACCCACACTAAAAAGGCGTGCTCTGCACGCCTTTTTATGGATGATTAAAGCCATCAATAAGCTTAAGCAGGCAGCATAAAATGCTATTAACCTGCATACCATTAACAAGCAACAACAATTATTCTTGATTATCAGCGATGCTGTCTTAAGCTTAACAAACTACTTTCTTATCAATTTTTTGCTGGACTTTTTGCCACGCGTCTTCCAGGCAGGCTGGTAACTCGCTGGCTTGTTTTTGATATTTGCTGACTTAAGCCGCACTTTTTTCTCTTGTTTTTTATTGGCTTTCTTTTTGCCGGTGGTTTTTTTGCGCGTTATTTTCTTGTTCGCTTTTTTGGCTACGCTTTTTTTATTTCCAGGTTTTTTTTTGGCTTTTTTAGTCGCCTTAGGTACTTTTTTGCGAGCAGGTGATTTCGTTACTTTCTTTTTAACTGGCTGCTGCTTGAGAGGTTTTTTTTGAGTGCCTTTCTTCTTAGATACTTTGCGTTTTTTTGCAACCGATTTTTGTGCCTGATTTTTTTTTCTGGATTTAAGCTGACTGACTGCTTTTTTCTTCTTTTTAGCTTGTCGGTTAGCCGCTGGCATGGTTTTAACAGGCTCAAGCAACTGTTCCGTTAACCAGGCATCCACATCCTCCGGCACAACATCACCATTGGGCAATTGCATCGCCAGATATAACAGCTTTTCAAACTCATGCTGAAAACGACCAATAATGGCTTCAGGGTCAGGAACCAGTCGGCGATCAGTGATTAGACCCATAAACACCTGATTGTTATAACTGAGAATACTGATGCCCATACCGATGGTGCCATTTTGTGGCACCCAAAACATCATTTCCTGAATTTCCGTACCTGCCAGATATAAGGAGCTTCGTGGTCCTGGAACATTGGTCAAAACCGTGCTGGCTTTGCGGCTCATCATGTCCAGCATCGGCTTTTGCAAAGCTTGAGGCCCCATGCCCAATGCTGCCAGTAAACCAAAAGCCACCGCAGCCTGACGCGACTGCTTAAGATCCTCCATATATTCATGCACCAATATCAGACGCTTGAGTGGATTATCTTCACCAATCGGTAATGGCAAAAACACCAGGCCAAAATGATTACCCAGGTTTTTGGCATGTTCCAATGGTCGCAAATTAACCGGTACGGTGGCGCGGATTTCTAATCCTGTGGGGTCTTCACCACAGCTGATTAGATAATTGTGCAGCGCACCCGTCGCGCTGGCAATCAGCACATCATTAACGGTACACCCCAATGCACGCCCTACCGCTTTAACTTCATGCAGCGGTAATGGTTGCGTCCACGCTACTCGTTTGCGTACCCCCAAGCGGCCACGAAAACGGGTTTGGGGGTCGTCACTCAAGGTCAGCGCAGTGCCCAGCTCTTCAGCTATATCCGCTGCCTCTCCGGCATAAAACCCCACCTGCTCAGGGTCCTTTAACAAGCCCATCGCCTCTTCCACAATTTTCTGTCCCCAGTGAGTAGCAGCGCCAATCCCCTCGCGTGCGGGCTCCAGAAAACGTTTAAAGATATTTGACTCTGCTGCGCGTCGTGATTTCCAACTGGATGCCGAACTTGCGCTGGGCCGCGGTTCGGGGCTTGGATCTGTCAAGCTGAGCATCACCTGAATCAATGCAATGCCGTCGGCATAACAATGATGAATACGGCTGACCAACACAGGCCCCTCTTCATAATTTTCAACCAGATGGAATTGCCACAATGGTTTGGATTGATCCAACGGTGTGCTGGCCAGCTCACTGACATATTCCTGTAATTCAGCTTTATCCGCTGCGCCAGGCAACGCAGCGCGCCGAACATGTGCCAATATGTCGAAATCTTCGTCAAACTCCCAAAAACTGCCGCGGCTCGTTGTTACTGCCTTGTGCCGAAAACGTGGAAAAGCAAGAAACCGCAAAGCAATGGTGTCAACCAAGCGGCTGAAATCAATATCCCGCCCTAAACCGATCACGCCGGTGATCATCATCAAATTGGTTGGCTGCTCCATTCGCAGCCAGGCGGTATCTACTTTGGAAATCGGGTGGCGTTTAGCGCTCATCGTCTATTTATTCAGAAACCTGAATGTTGCAGATTGCCGCAGTGGCCAGACAGTTGCAAGCTAAATGTTGGGAATCATGCGCCTTATTCCCTAACCACTGCGCCAAACAATGACCAGCAAACACTGAATAAGGCGGATAACAAGCTTATCGCATCAATGCATAAGACCAATACACTTGCTAAGCAGCCATTCACAATCTAGGATGAATCCGCACTAATTAAAACATGAGAGTCTATAACCAAATCACGGCTTAGCTTTGATAACCACTGCTATCGAACCGGGTCCCTAAACGAGCGTTTTTCTGGTCTACTCTCTGCATATCAACAGCTTGCCGAATTACTGTGCGCTCGCCTTATTTTTAAAGCTGCAGATATAAACCATAATTGAGTAATGAACATGAACAAACAATTTTTAATTTGCTGGCTTATCATTTTTATTGCTTGGATGCTGGGCAGTTTTTTAGTGCATGGCATGTTGCTGCATGACGGTTACTCCCAGTTGCCCAACCTGTTTCGCAGTGAGCAAGAGTCTCAGCAGTATTTTCATTTTATGCTGCTTGCACATATCATCATGGCCGGTGCTTTCGTATGGATTTATCAACGCGGCGTCAACCACAGCCCTGCGCTTGGCCAAGGACTTCGTTATGGTCTTGCCATCGCCTGCCTCGGGCCGATACCGATGTATATGATTTACTTTGTGGTCCAACCAATGCCTGGTCATCATGTCATGCAGCAAATGGTTTATGACAGCTTGCTGGTTGTATTGTTGGGTATCCTTCTTGCATTCATATGCAAACCTGCCAGACAAAGTTAAGCTGCATATAAAATCCAAACTGCTATCGGCCGTACAAGTGACCGGTGTTTATCGCTATTAAGAATTAAACAGATGCAGTGAAGCTAATTCGAGCCACAAAACAACATCTGCAGGAAATGATGCCCTGGTTTCCAGATGAGTACCGCTATAAGCAATGGGGCGGACCACAACACCACTACCCTTTCACCCTGCAGTCGTTGATGACAGATTGTCAGTTTGAACATCTTGATTCTTATGCACTGCTCAATCAACAGCAACATTTAATTGGCTTTGGCCAATATTACCTGCGCTTGGGACGTTGTCATTTTGGTCGCTTGGTGATTAGCCCTGAGCACCGACAACGAGGCCATGCTTTAACACTGATAACAAGCCTGGCAAAGGTTGGCATTGATTCACTTAAGACCAATGAATGTTCACTATTCGTGTTAACCGAAAACATCGCAGCAGTGAAACTTTACACAAAGTTGGGTTTTATACAGACAGCCTATCCCGATAATGATATAGAGATAGAAAACTTCTGGTACATGACCATAGCCAGTCATCGCCTGCAGCGACAATAATATCCAGGCAATATTTTAATCAACCGTCATACACCCATTGCAATATACTCACCAAGCTTTGCCTGCGTGTTGGCACAGATCAAACGACTCTGCTAGCCTTTTGCACAGAAACCACTGGAATATTACTGCCATGTCTGTAAGCTCACGCTATCTGCTTTTATTGTTACTACTGTTGTCATTGGGTGCCTGCCAGCAGCAGCCTTCAGAATCACCACCAACAGCCGATACCTCAACAGCTTCAGCAATGCCAGCGAACCACATGCTTTCTACACTTGAAATGGAACGCGAACGTTTGGCCGCCCGCGCACAAAATGTCACGATTATCCGGGACGATTTCGGGGTACCGCATATCTATGGAAAGACCGATGCTGATGCTGTTTTTGGTTTGCTCTACGCACAAAGTGAAGATGATTTTAATCGGGTTGAACGCAATTATATTTGGGCCACCGGGCGTTTAGCGGAAGTTGAAGGAGAAAGCGCAATATACAGCGATCTGCGCGCACGCTTATATATGACAACTGCTGAGGCCAAGGCAGCCTACCATGCTGCACCTGATTGGTTAAAAGCACTGTGTGACGCCTTTGCTGATGGGGTGAATTATTATCTGTTAACACACCCTGAAGTGAAGCCAAAACTACTGACCCGCTTTGAACCATGGATGCCAATGTTTTTCAGTGAAGGCTCTATTGGTGGTGATATTGAACAAATTCCATTGGCAGGTATTGAAGCTTTTTACGGTAACAAAACGGAAACCGCTATAGCCATGCAGAACACCGATCTGGAACCGCGCGGTTCCAATGGTTTTGCCATATCCGGTGACTTAACCCGTTCGGGCGATACCATGTTATTGATTAATCCACATACCTCATTTTATTTTCGTGGCGAAGTGCATGTTGTCAGCGAGCAAGGCTTGAATGCTTATGGCGCGGTGACCTGGGGTCAGTTTTTTGTATACCAGGGCTTTAACCAAAATACTGGCTGGATGCACACGTCGACCTATGTCGATTTTATTGATGAGTTTATTGAAGACATCACCGATAAAGAAGGCCAATTGATGTATCGTTATGGTGATGAACTAAGGCCTGTAGCGGTCTCTGAAGTCACATTGAAATACAAAGACGGTGATAACCTGTCTGAAAGAACCTTCCCCATGTATCACACTCATCATGGCCCTATAACCCATACCATCGATGGCAAATGGACGGCGACCAAAATCAACTGGGACCCGATTAACGCTTTACGGCAATCGTTTATTCGTACAAAGCTCGCCAACTACGATGAGTTCCGCGACATGATGTCAATTCGAACCAACTCATCCAATAACACGGTGTTTGCAGACTCCAGTGGCAATATTGCTTACTTCCACGGTAACTTTGTGCCTAAACGCGACCCACAGTTTGACTATTCCAAACCGGTAGATGGGAGCAACCCAGCAACCGACTGGAATGGTTTGCATACCGTTGCTGAAACCATCACTCTGCACAATCCACCCAATGGCTGGATTCAAAATGCCAATTCCACCCCTTTTACCGCGGCACTGCAACACAGCCCAAAAAAAACAGATTACCCAAGCTATATGGCACCTGATCCAGAAAACTTCCGGGGGGTGCATGCAGTCAGGGTGCTATTAAGTGCCGATGATCTGACCTTAGACAAACTGATCGAATTGGCTTATGACCCTGCTGTCCCTGCTTTTGAAGAGCTGATCCCCGCACTGATTGAAGCTTTTGACGAAAACGGTCAAAACCACCCTGAACTGGCTGCACCAATTGGTGTATTGCGCAACTGGAATTATCAAGTCTCCACAGATTCTGTGGCAATGACACTGGCTCATTTTTTTGGCAGCCATTATCTTATGCATGGCAATAGCCCGGAAGGCTTATCACGCATGGACCGCATTAATTATTTCAGCATTGACTCACCACCCCAAGAGCGCCTGGATATTTTAGTGATGACCATTGAGCAATTAAATGCTGACTATGGCACCTGGAATACACCTTGGGGAGAGATTAACCGTTTTCAGCGTATCACCGGCGATATACAACAACCCTTTGATGACCAACAACCCAGCTTGCCTGTTGGTATGGCGTCGGGACGTTGGGGAGCTCTGGCATCATACGGTGCGAACCGAACCGAGAACACCAAGAAGCTATACGGCACCTCAGGTAACAGCTTTGTAGCCGTGGTGGAATTTGGAAACCGGGTAAAAGCCAAAACATTACTGGCGGGTGGACAAAGTGGTGATCCTGACTCTCCACATTTTGATGACCAGGTGCAGCGCTATGTGAATCAGCAGTTTAAAGAGGTTGCTTATTACCCCGAAGATGTCGATGCACGTGCGGTACTGACTTATCACCCAGGTGAATCGTGACAAAGCGATCAGCCATAAAAAAGGAGAGTTCAAAATGA
The DNA here is from genome assembly GCA_965230265.1 of Wenzhouxiangellaceae bacterium. Lineage (GTDB taxonomy): Bacteria > Pseudomonadota > Gammaproteobacteria > Xanthomonadales > Wenzhouxiangellaceae > JAJFKX01. The sequence continues at coordinate 1,611,168 of OZ245999.1, forward strand.
GCTCTCCTAATTGGCCGGAAAATCTATATAGCAGCCTATCATTTATTCTATTATGTGCCTACATTCATATAAAAAAGCCAGTCATTACCTTGACGAAACCAGTTTATATAAGAATCAATGATTTTCGACCATACCAGCATAATTGTTTTAAAATCACCTCTGGTCTACTGACCAGTAATTAAAGCAACGAATGGGTTGACATCTAATAGACTGATTACACCATCGCGATTAATATCACCTTCATCTAAATATTTACCACTGCTAAGCAAATTCACAAAAGGTTGGACATCCAATAAATTAACTGCGCCATCAAGATTAATATCGCCCAGTAAAAATGAACATGAGTCCAGCTTAAAACTGCATACTCGTGTATTCCATTGAAATGCCCCTGTGGTTTCTACGTACTCATTGGTATGAAAGAATTCGCAATTGTCCACCGGGTCAACACTGGTGCTGGCGTAATCAGCCCAGCGATTGGCGCCTTCATGAGAGCCGGTTCCTTCAACACAAAATGATTCAGCCTGAACCTCACCAGGGTTATTGACCCCACGCTCATGCACTGTAATTGCTATCGAAGGAAACACCCCCGGCCCAGCTACGGTATACCCAATGCCGATATTGCCATCATGATCTACTGAAGCAGACCCCATCCAGCGGTTAAGGTTGTCATTGAAATCGACAACACCCAACAATGCGCCACCATCGCCAATAGAAACAACATCGGTTTTGGGGTTGATATCAATACCTGCCCACATCACCCCTGCTCGATCACCCCCGACATCAACGTTAGTGGTTACCACACCTTTCAGCACCCCCTCACCAGGGAAGTAACGGTTATTAAAGCGGTACATTGTGAATCCAGCCAATGGGTCTAACAATTGATTCCCGCTAGAGTTCTGATCGATACAGTTTCGGTTAAAACCGCAAAAATTTTGATCAAATTCTGACACCACTATGCTACCGATCTGACTGAGCGTTGCCGCTCCTGGGTTAGCAAAATCCACACACGCTTTCCAAAAACGCAATAAATCTGTTACTGGAAAGCCCGGGATTCCGAAAGCTTCTGTATCGGTGGCATGAACCAGATAATGGCAGCCATTGTCTTCGGGGCGATTAAAACCTTCCAAATGACCAGGTTGTACGCCAAAATCAAGGTCATCACCCGATGTGCTGCCTGTGAATTGAACAAAACCAGCATTGGGATCTCCGGCCAGCATAGCGGCACGATCAAACACTGTCTCAGTCACACCAACAAAAGCAAAACCCGGGTTGGTAAACTCATGGGTGGTCATCGCATAGGCATTTTGGGTCAAACCTATCTTTGGATAATCATTAAAATTTGCATTAATGATAAAGTCATAAAGTGTGAAAGTGCTTTGTGCATTCAACTCAGGCCCATCCGATATTGCAAAGCATTGATGACCATCCAGTATGTTGGTACCAACAAACTGACTGAACAGCCAGCGACCGGCCAGATGATCGTATAGCACGATTGGATCACCCGCATTTTGAGTCTGACATGGACTGCCACTCAGGCTCTGCCAAAAACTATTACCCGCTGTTGGACTGGTTACCTGTTGACCTGTCGCTTTATCAAAGACCACCCACCCCAGGTTGACGTACTGTACATATTGAGTCAATCCGACATCGCCATTGGTATCTGGCGGTGTGACGCGAAAGCCGAATAAATTGCTATTGTCATCGCTGCTGTAACCTGGGCTGCTGATATCAACTGTCGGAGCTGCTCCCAACGAAAAACCGGAGATAATCGATGATGAACTTGCCGCATTGCTTGTTGCGTTGGCATTACGCAGCAATGCCGGTGATAGCTTGTGTCTGTTAATCTCACCTTCGCGAGGTGGTGCCAACCTACCAAGCTGTTCATTGTTGTCCCGCAAAACCTGCTGCTCAAAGACATTACCAACCTGCCCGAAAGACACGGCCTTTCCTGTACGAACCACATCTTTGTCTTTATTCTGCGCAGCTCCTACATTGCTCAATGTGCAGATCAATATACTTAATAATAGGTAGCTGTATTTCATTGCTTCCTCTCCATCTGAATCGTGATTGTGCATATGGGTAAGCTTGTTACCGACTTGGCCTGTAGAAAGTACAAATAACATGCTCCCAAAAGCCTGCTTAACGATAAAACATGACCATCCCTATTGGTTACCCATGACACGACAAAAACGTAACGCACAGCGACAATTAACTGTGCACATCGAAAACAATGACTAACCGTAAAAGTGCAGCTGATGTAGAAAATATATTGGGTAATACCAGCCTGCCGTGTCGTTAAACGACATAGCAGTTAAAAATACAATCAATGAGTGCAGCTCAAAAAAGCGTTATAACCAGCGCTTGACCGAATCACAATACTGTAAATATGCATCGCCAAATTTGTATTGCAAATCAGGCTCTTCTTTAATAACCACCCAATGTTTTAAGACACCCCTTATGAGCGGTACCATTGATAACAACCAATATACATCCAAACAACAGCAAAAGCGGATTGAGCTTTACTTGTGCATGGTTAAGCCCATTATTCATCAATCAAATGAAAAATATCTTCAACCCGTACACCAAAGTAGTCGGCAATTTTAAGTGCTGTGACTGTTGAGGGTATAAACCGCCCCACCTCTATCGTGCTGATGGTTTTGCGTGACAAACCGACGCGCTCTGCCAATTCACTTTGGCTTAAGCGGTGCTCAGCCCGGTAAACGCGTATACGGTTTTCCAGGCCGGGTTTGACTGTCATTGTACTTGCTCATATTCGTCATCGCTGGCATCACGGTTGAGCACAAAGAAAGCAACGCAAAACGCGCCTACCGTTAAACATGAGATTAGCTCAATAAAAAAATCCTTTGGCATTCCGGCAAAAAAATTGTCGAACATCTTAAGCAGTGTAAGAGCTAAAAAAGTTATTGCCCATGCTTTTATCCCGGCCTTCTCGAACATCTGAATTACATAACTATCGCTATCCAAAAATTTGCGTCGCTGAATCGCAGTCGTGTTGCGAAACTTCACCCAAACACTAATCACTATGGTCAAAAAGCCAACCAGAGCCAGAATATCACTGAATTTATCAAGGTACCCAACCCATGGGTCATTAGCCAAATATACGGCTGCAGATACACCATAGCTAAGAGAAAAAATGAACAAGCCAGAGACAATCAAATTCAAGTGCCGGTCAATGCTTTCAGCAACAGAAGTGGGGTTTTTAGTGGTCACAACACTTACTCCATACAGTTTTGAGATACTTATAGGTATATTTTAATAACCTACAAATACCTTTTTGATACCTATAAGTTACATTATACACTCAAACAAGCCACTGTCCATAGACACTGCCAACTTTTGGCCGAGCATGAGATTCATCAAAATACAGTCAAAGCCAATCATAATCATAGAGCATTGAAGTCTCTGCTCTGAAGGCAGTAAAGGCGGATACTTGATGCTCCAGCATCGTCTATCAAAAGCTTAGTGCTTGTTTGATATGCCCTATCATCACAAGTTAAGCTAGCTCGACTGCTGCGGACAAAACAACATGCACATCACTCTGATTACGATAGCCCTTGGAATTTTGGTTTATGCCTTGCTTTCCAGGCGGATCAATCAAACACCAATCACCATGCCAATGGTTTTTATTGGCATGGGTTTTGTATTGGCCATCAGCACCATGATTGATTTGGGCGATGCAAACCTGTTTTACTGGGTTGCAGAGGCCACATTGGCGTTGGTGCTATTCGCTGATGCTTCCCGATTGTCATTGCAGATTCTTAACAGGCAGCGTGCTTTAACGATACGTATGTTGCTAATAGGTTTGCCACTCATGGTCCTCATCGGTACGGGCATTGGTGCATTACTATTACCAGACTGGCCAATAATCGAGGTTGCTTTGCTGGCTACGTTGTTGGCACCAACCGATGCCGCACTGGGCCAGGCTGTGGTCAACAACACAGCCATTCCAGAAGATATCCGTACCAGTTTAAATGCAGAAAGTGGTTTAAACGACGGGTTTTCACTGCCTTTGGTGCTGTTCCTGGCATGTGCAGCTGTGGGTAGCAAACACGACTTACAACAATCCAGCTGGCTGCTTTTTACCGCACAGCAAATAGGCCTGGGGCTGTTTGCAGGTGGACTTATCGGCACACTGGGCGGCCTCACTATGCACTGGTCTCAAGATAGTGAGTGCATTTCAACGCCTTTATCTGGTGTGGCTGTTATGGCTTTGGCTGCATTGGTGTTTTTTAGTGCCGAGCTCATTGGCGGCAATAGCTTTATTGCAATGTTTGCTGCCGGCCTGGCATTTGGCCGATATGCTGGCGAGCATGCCGAATTTGCCAAAGAGTTTATTGAAACCGATGGTCAGATACTGACCATTTTCAGCTTTCTATTTATCGGTGCCATTTTATTGCCCGAAGCCATTGAATATATCAACCCGCTATTTATTGGTATTGTTCTGTTTTCACTGTTTATCGCCAGACCAGTGGCCATCTGGCTCTCCTTACTCGGTACTCAAACCGTTGCTTCAACCAAATTGTTTTTGGGCTGGTTTGGTCCACGCGGTTTGGCGACTGCATTGTTTGCCATATTTGTTTTAAGTGAGTTTGATGAATTACAAAAAGGCCCGCAGATTCTTGCCATCTGCCTAATTGCTGTCATGTTTTCAGCAGCACTACATGGCATATCCGCACATTACGCTACAACAATATTTAAATTTTCAAAAAATTAACTATAAGCACATATTGACCGATGTAACCCACCTCTTATCTATGGCGCTGCTCGCAAGCACAGCCATCTAGCCAATAAGAATGCATTAACCTCCGGCAAGCACTCTGACAAAATCCTCAACAGCAAAACTCCACAACAGCTGCGCTATCAAATAAGTAAAGGCAACCGACATAATGATCGGTATTGCCTTCTTTTTAATAAATGGCATGATAATTTCTGTCAAAGCGGTTTTGCGCGACATAAAAGCAGCCAACATTAATGCGCTTTTATAAAGCATGTTTAAGTTTAAACGCTCTGCATCGACACGGTGCTTATCGAAGGGTGGAAAGCTCCAAAATACGTTACCCATGTTATATAAATGCTTCTTAAATGAGGCACGCAACAAGTATATCAATATAAATATCGCCACTATCAATAATAACCATGCCAAATTGTTGGCATACCCAGGCAATATCTTGTTGGTAATATAAAATGGATTTAGATCACTTAACTTCTCCATTCCAAGCTTCAACCAGCGTATAGCAGACCAGTCATGATCAGTGTTGATGACATCATTTTCTCTGGTTAAGTTATAGCCAAGGTATATAAAGAAAAAAAAGTACAACATAAACCCAAAGTGCAAAGCCTTTTGCCACCAGATAATATTCCAAGGCACATCGTAGTATTTACTTGGTTTATAGTGTCTGGGCGGTTGACTGGCCAATTGATTGGCCAAATTGTTTCTATCTCTGCCGATGATCTGCCGCTCTACTGGCAGGTTAACTGGTGAATAGTCCGCCGAGGCATCCCGGATTCTTTCGTAGGCAGAAATATGCACTTTGGGTTTGACTCCGGCCCGGCCAAAAGTTTGCTCGGTCAGTAGCTGTATATCGCGTGGCTTGTAGCGATAGAACGACGCTACTCCTGCTCTGGAATCATACAGAGTACCGCTATGGGTCGCATGGTTAGTTATTTCAGTGACTCTTGAGTTGATAAACTGTAAACCATACACGGATGCTTCTTCGATCATCCACTTTAATGAAACCAGAGACAGCTGGTCTTTAGGGTATCCCCCACCTACATTGGAATGTACGCCTGTAAACCAAACCTGTTCAATGCGATCTTGATCAGCCGGATCGGTTTGATCCCATAACTCTGGTTTAAAAGTATGTCGCTGCTCATCAATAGCCAATGCATGACAGGCTCGTGTTACCTGCTTGTTAAGCTTGTTATCAACAAAAGCATGACTGGCAAAGAATATATTGTCACGCATTTCATCAATCGGCATCCCTACTGCGCTGACAGTATCCCATACACCTAAAAAAGTAATCTTCACCTCGACAAAACGAGGTTTTTGCTTTTTCTGATGTTGTTTTAGAACCTGCTTTTTAAGTGTCTGTTCATATTGTGTATTCTTGCTTTTCAAGGCTTTTTCTGTTTTCTGCCGAAATTGTGCCTGGTTGGTAGAAGAGCTCACAAAAAACAGCTTTCTCAACCAGGCACGGCGGATAGCCGCTTTGAATTTTCTCTGCAAACGCTTAATAGCGATATCCAACTCATGCTCATTATCAAAAGCCTTGCGGTTCAGAATGCCAAAAGTGCAAATCAACTCCGCCAACAAGCGAATGGTATGTGCGCCTCGTGAAAAACCGAATAAAAACAGCTGATCACCCTGGTTATAGTGCATCACTGCATTTTTATACAACTGACGAATATTTTTACTGAGCCCAAAACCAAAAGCCAAACCAATGGCTTTCATAAGCATGTTGTTGTTAACACCCACACCATCATCATAATAAGCAATCTGTTTTTGGGTATTGCTTACATCAATGGCATCGTAGATTCGCCAGACATTGGTGTCCTTACCAACCCCTCCGGTATTACCGGTTCCATCAGCACACAAAATGATATTTTTTTGTTGAACAGGCACTGCTTGACCAAGGTTTTGTTGGCTCCTGTTGGTTTGATTTGAGGTAGACATCATGACTCTCCCTGTTTGTTTTATTCTTAGTATCTTTTCATCCGATTATATCTCATTAAACACTGAGACGATGTGAGCTTTCACATGCTTTGCTAAACTATTGATGCTATTCAAATAATCTGCACCGGTTAGCCTGGAGAAAAAATATCAATGAAGCAGCAGCTCAGATTCAATTTAGCCTATCGAATAATTATCTTTGGCTTTGTTCTATGTTCGGCAGCTTTAACTGCACAAGAAAACAACAGTAACGCACAATGGCGCCAACCAGCGGCTGAGAATTTGGTTTACCTGGATACCACCGATGGCCGTGTAATCATTGAGTTAAACCCGAGCTTTGCGCCGCAAACAGTGGCTCAATTTAAGCGCCTGGTAAAAGATAAATTCTATGATGGCCTACGTTTTTATCGCGTCATTGATGGTTTTGTCGCACAGGGTGGAGATGGCAGTGATTTAGATCGTGAGTTAAGTCAATCTACTTTACCGGCTGAGTTTGAGCGCGAATATTCTGATGAACTGAGGTTTATCAGCGTGCAAAAACACGATTTATTTGCTGCTGAAACCGGTTTTATTGATGGCTTTGCCAGCGCACGTGATAAAACCGGAAAAACCGTGTGGTTAACCCATTGCCCTGGTGTTATTGCTATGGCCAGGGATAATAACCCTGATAGTGGCAGCACTGACTTTTATATCGTTATTGGTCAGGCGCCACGTTATCTGGATCGCAATCTGACCATATTCGGCCGAGTGCTCACAGGTATGGATATCGTGCAACAAATCAAACGTGGTTCAAGTGATGAGAATGGAATCATTGCAAACAGTGAAAACCAAACCCAAATAGTCAAAGCCATTCTGGCCAGTGATTTAAGCAAAGATCAATTTCAGCCGATCAAGGTAATGAATACCAATCATTCTGCATTCAGTGAACTATTGGATAACCGCCGTCACCGAACCCACGAGTTTTTCCATCATAAACCACCTGCAGTGTTGGACATTTGCCAGGTTCCAGTCCCAACACAGTTGGGCTGATTGAGTCATCGTTGTGTCTGCTACTGCCTGCCCTATCCCCGATGGTGCATTATTGAACAAGTACCGCGATTCATCAGATCCAAAGTTTGCCGGCTCTTATGTCGATTGCTACTCAACATTCATTCATCAGCCCGTTACACTGGCCGATTATGTCTTGGCTTTTTATTGCACACCAATATTTAAAGTAGAACGGTTTATCCTCAAACAACTGCTGTCAAAACCATCCACTGACGAACAAGCCAGGCAGGTAGCAACCGGTTCAATCAACGCTTTCGCCGCATGGACAGTAGAGCAAAGAGTAGACAATCAATTATTGATGTGTGACTTTCAAGGACGGACCCGATCCTGGTTTATGATGAAACCTGATACCGACAACCCTAACACTACCCGGTTGTGGTTTGGTTCTGCGGTGGTCCCAAAACGTAACCAAACAAGCGGCAAGTCGGGAATGGGCAACGGGTTTAACTTATTGTTGGGGTTTCATAAGTTATATTCGGTGGTCTTACTGAACTCGGCAAAAAAACGCTTGGCTCAATGAGGGCGCCAAACTTTATGCCATCAGTTTAACCTGACTTTCCATTACAATACTTTCGAATTTGTTAGTGGCGAGCCGTCTAAAGGTGGTTTAACGATAAGCTTTCTGTAACTCCCGCAAAGCCCCACCCCCCGGACACAATACCTCATACCCAATATCCCGCAAGGGTGTTTCAACCGTCTGGTTAATGGCATGCATGTCAGATGCATCTTCATCCAGATACAACAAACCCGTCACCACCTGCCCGTTTTGCTGATGTCGTTGAATAAAGGCACTGGCCTGACTTTTATTGGTCGGGTCATAATCTTTATCCACTTTGCGCAGGTAAATCTGACTGCCATCATGCAAAGTAACAGGTTGCACTGAACCTGCATCATATCGTGTGGTAATTTCCTGAGCTGGTGGGACAAAGTCAGCGTGAGTCACAGCACGGAAATGGTCACGGGTGTACTGATAGCTCTTGGTGGAACCATCATGATCATTAAATGTGACACAAGGTGAAATAACATCCAGCAAGGCAAAGCCCTTATGCGCCAGGCCGGCTTTAATTAAAGGCACCAGTTGTTGTTTATCACCAGAAAACGAACGCGCCACAAACGAACCACCCATGGTGATTGCCGTCAGCACCGGATCAATGGGTTCGAATTGGTTTGGAACACCGCGTTTTGATTGGGAACCTTTATCAGAAGACGCTGAAAACTGGCCTTTGGTTAACCCGTAAACGCCATTATTTTCAATGATGTACAGCATATTCAGGTTGCGCCGCATAGCATGCGAAAACTGTCCTAACCCTATAGACAGTGAGTCCCCATCGCCTGAAACGCCAACATACATTAGATCCTGACAGGCGGCGTTGGCCCCTGTAGCAATCGATGGCATACGGCCATGAACAGAATTTAAACCATGCGAAGCACTCAAAAAATAGGCCGGCGTTTTTGAAGAGCAACCAATGCCACTCAGCTTGGCCACTTTATGTGGTTCAACTTCCAGTTCAAAAAATGCCTGTACCAACGCCGCTGTGATCGAGTCATGGCCACAGCCGGCACACAAAGTAGACATACCCCCCTCATAATCACGGGCTGTCAGACCCAGGCTGTTCTTTTTTTGTCCCGGGTGCCTGGCCACGGGTTTTTTGATATAACTCATGCGATTTTCCGTTGCTGCAGGTGCTCGGAGACCTGATCGACAATAAACGCTGAATAAATCGGGAAACCGCCATAATGCAATAACGAAATTAACTTATCGCGATCAATCTCTGTTTCCAGTGTCAGCAGCGATGCCATTTGTGCATCGCGGTTCTGCTCAACCACAAATACAGACTCATGGGCATCAATAAATGTTTTGACCTGCTCGCCGAATGGGAAGCCTTTGATACGCAGGTAATTCAAACGGATACCCTGTTCGGCTAAGCGATCCAGTGCCTCACGAATGGCACCATCACTGCTGCCATAACCAATCACCGCATGGTTGACACCTGCCTGTTGATCAATCGCCGGTTTGGGAACCAGCGTCGATGCTGTCTTAAATTTAACTGACAGTCGATCCAATACTTCTTGATACTCATGTGGATGTTCAGTATAGCCCCCGTACTTGTTATGTCCGGAACCCCGGGTAAAAAAAGCACCTTTAGGGTGCACTCCAGGGAAACTTCGCGCTGCTATGCCGTCACCGTCCACATCCAGATAACGGTAGAATTTCTCGATATTCTCCAGCGCTTGCGCATCCATTACCTTACCCCGGTTGGGTTGGTAGCTTTCATCCCATTGTAATTCTGGGCACGGCCATTCATTCATCCCGATATCCAGGTCGGACAATACAAACACCGGAGTTTGCAGCTGCTCAGCCAGATCAAATGCCTGAATCGCCATATAAAAGCACTCTTCAGGGTCTGCCGGGTACAGGCACACATGTTTGGTATCCCCATGCGATGCATAGGCACACATCATGACATCACCTTGCTGAGTACGTGTGGGCATACCCGTGGATGGGCCGACACGCTGAACGTTGAATAACACGGCAGGCATTTCAGTAAAATAGGCAAAGCCGATAAACTCACTCATCAACGAAATACCCGGGCCGCTGGTTGGTGTAAATGCACGTGCGCCGTTCCAGCTCGCACCAATCACCATACCAATGGCTGATAACTCATCTTCAGCCTGAATCACACAGTAATTTTTTTCGCCGGTGTCAGGGTCTACCCGGAAGCGCTGGCAAAAAGCGTCAAAGGCATCCATCAGCGAAGTTGATGGTGTAATCGGATACCAGGCCCCCACTGTTGCCCCGGCATACACACAGCCCAGACCAGCAGCAGTATTGCCGTCAATCATGATATGCCCCTGGGTTTTGTCCATCTTTTCGATACGCATTGGCAGTGGACATTGGAAATGTTCTTGGGCGTAGTCGTAACCCATTTTGACTGCCTGCATATTCAGTGGGACCAGCTTGGGTTTAGTGGCAAACTGCTCTTCCAGCAAGCCCTGTACCACATCCATATCCAGATCCAGCAACGCCACCAAAGCACCGACATACATGACATTTTTCATTAAAATACGCACCCTGGCGCTGTCGAATGCTTCGGCACAGTGCTTGGCCAAAGGAATACCGAGAAAAGTGACATCATCGCGCATCATGGCTTTGTGCATTGGCCAGGAGGCGTCATACAGCAAATAACCGCCGGAACTGACCTCGGCAATATCCTGCTGATAGGTTTCCGCATTCATGGCAATCATCACATCCACTCGCCCCGAGCGTGATTGATAGCCATCTTTACTGACCCGTACTTCATACCATGTTGGCAACCCCTGAATATTGGAGGGGAAGAAATTCTTGGCAGTAATCGGCACGCCCATACGGAAGATGGTTTTACTGAGCAGGCCGTTAGCGCTGGCCGACCCGGTGCCATTCACGTTCGCCAATTTGATAACAAAATCATTAATGCTGGCCATTGTCGAATCACTCATGGCCTGCCCATCATCTATTGCTTCACTCATTGATGGTCCTTAACTGAATGATCTTTGGCGAAGGGTACATTCAATTTAAATTGCTGCATGTCCCAGGCCCCTGTCGGACAACGTTCTGCACACAATCCACAATGCACGCAAACGTCTTCATCTTTCACCATCACACGACCGGTTTGTGGCAGGTCACGTGAGACAAACAGGTCCTGTTCGGGGTTGTCTGCCGGTGCTTTTAGATGTTTGCGCAATTCCTGCTCAGATGCATTATTGGTGATGGTTAAACAATCCACCGGGCAAATATCCATACAGGCATCGCACTCAATACACAGCTTGTCAAAGAACACTGTTTGCACATCACAGTTCATGCAGCGCTCTACTTCGCTGATCATCTGCTCGGTACTGAAGCCTAACTCAACCTCGATATTGATCTTTTTAAAGCGTTCCTTCAAATCCACATGCCGCATGGCATTGCGGCTGTCGGGATTGTAATCATTGCTATAGCTCCACTCATGAATGCCCATTTTGGTGCTGCTTAGATTCATGGTATCCGGTAAACGATCGGTCAGTGGTTGATTGAAACAGTGATTATGAATAGATATGGAAGCCTGATGCCCATGCTCTACCGCCCAGATAATATTTTTGGGCCCAAAAGCTGAATCGCCGCCAAAGAATACACCTTTGCGTGTGGATTCAAAGGTTGTGGCATCCACTACCGGCACATCCCACTGATCGAACTCGATACCCAAGTCACGTTCAACCCAGGGGAATGCATTCTCCTGACCAATGGCCAGAATTACATCATCACAGGGGAACAGTTTTTCACCAATGACCCGTGTATCGGTAATTTTCCCGTTGTCATCAATGTCATATTCCATCTGATCAAACAGCATGCCCGTCAGCTTGCCGTTTTCCACAACAAATGCTTTGGGGGAATGGTTGATTACAATTTCAACCTGTTCTTCTTCGGCATCTTCTAGCTCCCAGTCAGAGGCTTTAAAAAATTCACGCGGCTTGCGTGCCATCACTTTGACATTCTTACCGCCCAGCCTGAGTGATGAACGACAACAATCCATCGCCGTATTACCAACGCCAATAATCAAAACATTTTCACCAATGGAATCGATGTGCTCAAAAGCCACTGATTCCAGCCACTCGATACCAATATGAATACGATCGGTTTCATCACGAGCTGGCAGGTTTAATTCTTTACCCTTGGGCGCGCCACTGCCCACAAACACAGCATCGTAACCCTCTTCCAGCAAAGCCTTCATGCTTTCGACCGGGCTGTTCAAACGCAAGTCAACACCCATGTCCACGATGTAGTTGATTTCTTCATCCAGAACTTCCGCTGGCAGGCGAAAGGCTGGAATATTGGTTCGCATCAACCCTCCGGTTTTATCCAGGGCTTCATAAATCACCACTTCATAACCCAGTGGAAGCAAATCATTGGCGACAGTCAAAGAGGCACACCCGGCACCGATGCAGGCAATCTTCTTGCCATTGTTTTGTTCCGGAGCTTTGGGGAGACGGTGGGTAATATCGTCACGGTGATCGGCTGCAACACGTTTTAGCCGGCAAATGGCTACTGCTTTTTCATCGACGCGTCGTCGTCGGCATGCTGGCTCACATGGTCGATCACACACTCGGCCAAGAATCGCCGGAAATACATTGGATTTACGGTTCAACATGTAGGCATCTGAGAACTGCCCCTGGGCAATCAGACGAATGTATTCTGGGACGTTGGTGTGAGCCGGACAGGCCCATTGGCAATCCACCACTTTGTGGTAGTAGTCTGGATTATTGGTATCTGTGGGTTTCATAGTCAGCCTTTAGCAATAGCGCTCACCGCACAAAATCACCTGTAAACTGGCTCCCTGTTAACTGGACAGGTGATGGAATCCTCAGCACCACGGAAATCGTAGCGCACGATTCGGCCTTAAGTTTGCTTGAATTCAGAGATCGCCGCAAGGGGCAGCAATCATTCACTATTTACACTAAACCACTAAGCTGTTCCGTGGCCTCTGTTTTATTGACCAATCCATTGATAACAAACAAGGCATTCATCATCGTGTCCGATCTAACACCAAAAGTACTTTCCCACCATTTCAATTATTCAGCAACCATTGACACTCAACTTCAGTTGTACGCAAACAGATAAGAAGTACGGGCATAGACTGTTATGATACAGCGCTCTTAATACAGTTTATCGGCACTACACAGGAACCAATTCAATGAAAAAAATGATAATAATAAGTCTTTGTGTTTTCCCTGTTTTAGCAATAGCAAATGACACAGCAATGCGTTTATGCGCTGATTACGGTTATCAGGAAACCATTTGCAATTGTGCTGCTCCTACCTTTTTAGAGGGGCTTTCTGAAGAAGATGCTGCTCTTTATCACAGAGTGGGCAATATTTTTTTGGCGCACCGCTCTGCTGGCATGCAAAGCGATGGCGCCTGGGACCAAACCATTAACGACATAGCCAAACAAGATGGTGAAAGCCCTACGCTTATGATCGCCCCTGTTTTGTCGCTCAGAAATGAGCATCTCAGAAGAATCCACCATTGTGGCGGGGCGTTATAGTTCCAACGGTTACTTAACGAATGACTTGATAAGCAGCCAAAGCCCGCTCTCGGGTCGCCTTCAAATCCACCAGTGGCTTGGGATATGTTTTACCAAGCTCGATACCAAAGGATTTAAGAATCAAGTGATCGAGCTCCCAGGGGGCGTGTACTTGCTTGCTGCTAAGTTTGGATAGTTCCGGAACCCAACGGCGCACATACTCACCCTCCGGGTCAAACCTCTGCCCCTGACTGACCGGGTTGAATATCCGAAAGTATGGCGAAGCATCTGCTCCGCTACCCGCCACCCATTGCCAGCCCTGGGCGTTATTCCCCAGGTCAGCATCCACCAGTGTATCCCAAAACCAGGCTTGGCCTTCCTGCCATGGGATCAGCAGATTTTTGGTCAAAAACGAAGCCACAATCATGCGTACACGATTGTGCATCCAGCCTGTTGCCCATAACTGCCTCATTCCGGCGTCCACTATCGGAACACCGGTTATGCCTTTCTGCCAGGCCTGTAGGTCATTTTTATATGCTTTGCTGCCAGCATCCAGCCAGGGGAACTGGGCAAATTTTTGTTGCAGTGGTTTTTCTGGAATATCAGGATAGTTGTACAGCAAGTGCCAGGAAAACTCTCTCCATGCCAGTTGACGAATATAACCATTAATCTGTTGGTCCATCGGTGGTTCGCCATCCGGGCATAGTTGTCGCACAATTTGTCGGGTGGAAATTTCCCCAAAATGCAGGTGCGGTGATAAGCGAGAAGTACCTGGATCAGACGGCATATCCCGATTATGCAGATACCCTTTGATCGCGTGTTCACGGAAGATCGTCAAAGTATCCCAGGCACCCTGCTCGCCCGGTGTCCAGTGATCATAAAACTGCTTATCCCAATTCAGCTTTGGTAATAAACCCAATTGATCGAGTGGCACGCTCCGGGGGGCTTTATCCAGTGCTGGAAAGGGTTTTGGAATCGCTGGTACCTCTGGAAAACGCCAGTCAACAAGCATTTTTTTCCACATGGGTGTAAATACCCGATACGGTTCGCCTTGGTTGTTCTTAATTTTCCAGGGTTCCCACCATAAAGCGGAATTAAAACTCTGACACTCCAGGTTTAATTCATCCCTGAACCATCTTCTTATTTTGGCATCACGTTTGCGTATAACCGGCTCGTAACGACGATTCCAAAAGATTGCTGATACTTGCTGACTTTTGCTTATTTGAGTGAGTTCTTTCTGACTGTCTCCTACACGAATAATCAATTGGCTACGCTTTTTACGTAACGATTTGTTCAGCGCTTCCAGACTATGATGCAACCACCACTGGCTGGCTTCACCAGGTGGCCAACTCCCTTCTCCATCTGGATCCCAGATATAAACAGGAATCACCCGTTGATAGTATTTGCAGGCATATGCCAGCGCCGGGTTATCTTCCAGGCGTAAATCCTGGCGTAACCAGACAATGGCGGTTTTTTTTAAATCGCTGATAATGCCCCCGGTTCAGTCGTGATGCAGAAATAACTGCAAGCTACTTAGGCAATAAGACGAGACTGGCGAATGTGGTCAGCACGCTGCTTGCGCAGTTCTTCCAGATAGCCTTCACTTAAACCCGTGACATATTCACCATCAAAACACGAGGTATCAAAACCGTGTGCCTGCACTTTACCCAGGCAGGCACGAACCAGGTCATCCTGAGCCTGATAGAACAACCGATCTGCTTTAATCGCATGACAAACCTCTTCTATACTGCGGCCATTGGCTATCAGCTCGTCTGCTGCTGGCATATCAATACCGTACACATTGGGGTGGCGCACTGGTGGCGAAGCTGAAGCCATATAAACTTTATTGGCGCCTGCTTCTCTGGCCATATCAATGATTTGACTGGAAGTGGTACCACGGACAATCGAGTCATCCACCAGCAATACATTCTTATTGCGAAACTCCAGTGGTATCGGGTTTAATTTTTGGCGCACTGACTTTTTGCGCTCAGCCTGCCCGGGCATAATAAAAGTACGACCGATATAACGGTTTTTGATAAAGCCTTCCCGGTATTTCACGCCCAGCTTATAGGCCATTGGCAAAGCCGCGGTACGGCTGGTATCGGGGATTGGAATCACCACATCAATATCATGATCGGGCCAATCGCGTAAAATTTGATCCGCCAATACTTCGCCCATCCGCAAACGGGCTTTGTAAACGGAAATATCGTCCATCATTGAGTCAGGCCGCGCAAAATAAACAAACTCAAACATACAAGGTGTGATGCCTTTGGCATGCTTGCTGACATGGGTACTGATATTGCCATTCAGATCAATAAAAATGGCTTCACCAGGCTGTATATCTCGCTCCAGCATAAAACCCAGACCATCGAGTGCCACGCTTTCCGAGGCAATCATGTGTTCATCGCCTTCCAGTGTATTGCGTTTACCCAAAACCATTGGACGGATACCATAAGGGTCGCGGAAAGCCAGCAAACCTTTACCGACAATCAACACTGTTACCGCATAGGCGCCGCGGCAGCGCTGATGCACACTATCGACTGCATTAAACAGCTGCTCAGACAACTCCAGCCGCTCATCTTGCATCTGCAGCTCGTGCGCTAACACATTCAGCACCACTTCTGAATCAGATTCGGTGTTCAGGTGACGCCGGTCATCATTGAACAATTGCTGTTTTAACTCTTCGGAATTGGTCAAATTCCCATTGTGTCCCAACGCCATACCAAGCGGAGAGTTGACATACAGAGGTTGTGCCTCATCGGCTTTGTCAGCACCAGCGGTTGGATAACGCACATGCCCGATACCAACCGACCCTTTCAAGCCGCTGATGTCCTCCTGTCGAAACACATCGCGTGCCAGCCCCTGCCCGCGATGCAGCAGCATACGGTCTTCATCCAAAGTGGCAATCCCGGCAGCATCCTGCCCGCGGTGCTGCAAAATTGTCATCGCATCGTAAATTCGATTCGCTACTGGTGAACGACCAACAATGCCAACAATGCCACACATATTTATTGCGCTCCGGTGTTATCTGCTTCGGTATTATCATCTGGCTCAGACACAGAATCATCAATGATATCTAGAGCATCATCGCCCAGCAGATCATGCAGCAACTCATCTTGCGACTGCGGTTGGTCAGCTTCAGCGTTTTCCAACATATCCTGTAAGTTCTGCGGTAACCATTGTACTGAGTGTTCAGCCAGGCGTTCAAAATAAGGCAGCAAACGGGATTCCTTCCACCACGGGTCTTCAGGAAACGGGGTAAAACGTGCAACCAGCACAATCACCACAACCATCACCAAGCCCCGCAAAATTCCAAACAACATACCAATCATACGGTCCGTACCACCCAGACCTGTCGAATCAACCAGTCGTCCTAACAACCAACCTGCCAGTCCGCCAATCATCAATGTGATCACCAGCAATCCAACAAAACCAATAATGGCACGTGCAGATGGCAAATCCACCCACGCCTCTAGCCAGCCCGCAGCAATGCCTGAATAGCGAAATGCCACCCAGATCGCCAAAACCCATACAGCGACAGAAAAAACCTCACGAATAAAGCCACGCCATAAGCCGACCAGTACGGATAATCCGACAATTGCTATCAGTACCCAGTCAACCCATATCATAAATCGGCCTCATCACAATCAGCTTCTGCCAAAACCATTAGGTTCATCTGGGGTAGTCCACCACAATGCCTTGCACCCCCAGATCACGCTCAATGCGCGCTGCAATATTGCCGGCATCAGATTCGCTCAACAAAGGGCCAACACGAACTCTAAATACACTCTGGTCATTGCTATCTACTCGTTCGCTGTAGGCTGCATAACCAGCATTATTCAACCGCTCTACCAAAGCCTGGGCATTGTCTGCTGAAGAGAATACGCCAGTTTGCACGGCATAACGATCCAGCCCAGTGGCAACATTGGTCACAACTGTTGTCGAGTCGCTATCAGCATTGGATTGACTTGCGTTTTCTGGTCGTAATACCTGTGGATTCAAACGGTCATCCGCTCTGCGAATGCCAGTGACTGCCACATTGGCTTCTGCTTCATTAAAAAATGGTCCAGCCAGCACACGGTGCAGGGTATTGCCATTGCTGGTGATTATCTGACTTTGTGCTGGAAACCCCAGTGATTCGATTTGGCTGATCAAACGTGTGGCATTATCCGGGTTACCGAGACTGGCCACCTGTACCCGCCAGCGATTGTCCAGATTCACCGGCGCATTGCCATCACTGGTATTGACTGGAGGGCTGGGGTCTTCATTAATTGGCGGTGGTGCGATCACCGCCACCGTTTGTGTCTCAGGTGGAGTATCAACTGCATTTTCAGCGGTTGCTTCGGGCACTTCAGTGTTTGCATCATCGTTATCCGATGAAACAATACGTTCTGTGCTTTCCGGTGGGGTTGTTACGCGGTTATCGTCTGGCTCTGTATTGGCGATATTTTCTTGCGGCATCGATTCATCCGGCAATGGCAAGCGGATTTCACCACTGCTCAAATCCACGGCAGCAGCATTGTCGTCTGTTGCAGGTGCCACTGGCGAGGGCCGCACCAATGGCAGACGCCGTCCAGGCTCATTATTGTTATTGGCAATTTGCGGTTGTGGCGGAATCAGAAACTCATCGTCTTCAATGGCGACTTCCGGGTCGTTGGAGCCACCGATAAAAATAGGTAGAAAAATGACGCCCAGTGCAATCAGAACTGTTGCGCCGACCATTCGTTGTTTAAGTGCTTGATCCATAATGGCTCTACTATGGCTTTAAGGTATTTTACTCACTTTGCCCAAACATTGGGTTAAGCAATACAGCTAAGTAACTTGCTGGCATTTGTAAAACTGCCGACAATAACGATACGGTCATCTTGTTGTGCATTACTCTGGGCCTGCTCCAACGCCTGCGGAACAGATTGTAACGTTGTCACGGGCGATTGCGTATTTTTTGCGACAAATTGTTGTAATTGTTTAACATTCAGCCCCCGTTGACCGGCAGTTGGCGCCAGATACCAATGATTCACCACCGGATCCAGTGCCGCTACCACGCCTGCCACATCTTTGTCGGCCAGCATTGCCAGCACGGCATAGGTGCGCCCGGCAATGGGTTGTTGCTGCAAACTGTCTGCCAAAGCTCTGGCAGCATGCGGGTTGTGTGCAACATCCAGCCAAACATCAGGCTGGGTTGCGATTTTTTGCATTCTGGCAGGTGCTGAGATTAACCATTTGCCTGCAGCAATAACTGCTGACTGTTGATCAGCTTGCGCGGTTTTTTCAGAGCAATGGGTATCGACATTTACCATCTTACTTTGCTGCATGATTTGCAGTGCTGTCAATGCAGTTGCTGCATTGATACGCTGATGCAAAGCCAACTGCTCTAATCCATCAATGGTCGTGGCACGCTTAAGATCATTAAACCATATTGTGTCACCCGAAGAATCAAGCTGATAGTGTTCTCCATATTGGTACAAAACTGCGCCTGTTTTCTTTGCCAGTTCAGCAATACAGTCAGGCGGTTTCGGATCCCCGCAAATCACCGCTTTACCCGCCCGCATTATCCCTGCTTTTTCACGTCCGATGGACTCTCGATCTGCACCAAGCCACTCAACATGATCAATCCCAATGCTGGTAATCACAGCCACATCTGCATCCAATACATTGACTGCATCCAGACGCCCGCCCAGACCGACTTCCATAATAGCGATTGCAGGTCGATGCTTGGCGAGCAATACAATAGCGGCCAGTGTGCCAAACTCAAAATAAGTTAAAGCAATATCACCTGCATCTATTCGTGCGCGATCAACTTGCGCGAAAGCCTGTGCCAAATCTGTATCGTGCACTGATTTGTTGTCAATGCGTATGCGCTCGTTGTAATGCAGAATATGTGGTGAGGTATAAGCCAGTGTGCTGTTACCGAAAAGCCGGCATAGTGCTTCCAGGTAGGTAACGACCGAACCTTTGCCATTGGTACCAGCCACAGTAATGATCTTACTGTCAGATAAATCCAGATTAAGCTGCTCGAGTACCGTTCGAACATTGTTCAGGCCTAGCTCAATGCGATCCGGTTGCAGCGCTTCCAGACGCTCAAGCCATTCAGACAGTGCTATCGTCAATGTCGTCAGATATTTGTTCAGTCTGAGCTGAAGCCGATTCGACGGGCCGGCGGGACAACAATAATTCCAATAATTCAGCCACCCGGTCACGCATATCACGCCGATCCACGATCATATCAATCGCCCCCTTTTCAACCAGAAATTCACTGCGTTGAAAACCTTCAGGCAATTTCTCGCGCACGGTTTGCTCAATCACTCGAGGGCCAGCAAAACCAATCAATGCTTTGGGTTCAGCGATATTGATATCGCCCAACATCGCCAGACTGGCGGTTACCCCTCCCGTTGTGGGATGCGTTAATACTGAGATATAAGGGATTTTGGCCTGCTGCATTTTAGCCAGGCCGGCACTGGTCTTAGCCATTTGCATCAATGAAAACAAACCCTCCTGCATGCGTGCGCCACCGCTTGCAGAAAAACACACCAAAGGCGCGTTATGTTCCAAACTGTTATTGACCGCTACCAAAAACTTTTCACCAACCACCGAACCCATTGAACCGCCCATAAAGCGAAATTCAAAGGCACATGCCACCAATGGGCGGCCATGCAGTTTCCCACGCATGGCAATCAGCGCATCTTTTTCGCCGACATTTTTTTGTGCGCCGCTGATGCGATCTTTGTAGCGCTTGCCATCTTTAAAGCGCAACATATCCACTGGCCCCAAGTCAGTGGCCAGCTCAAAACGATCTTCTTCATCAAGAAACGCTTCCAGGCGCCGGCGGGCGTTGAATCTGCCATGGTGGCCGCACTTCGGGCAAACACCCAGATTGCGCTCCAGTTCTGGCTGATACAGCACTGCTTCACAAGCGGCGCACTTGGTCCATACACCGTCAGGGACGCGGCGCTTGTCTGTCGCATCCGTACGGATGCGGCCATGCATTATTCGTTGAAACCAACTCATAGTGATAGTTTAGCCTGTGATGCTTAATTAGTCAGCTTGCTACTTACTTTAAACCATCCAATGCCTGTCGAATAGGTTGTATAAAATTGGTTGCCGCCTGACCAATATCTGCAGCGGCATCATTGGCCAAGCGCAAACACTCAACCAGTGCACTGCCAATTACGACAGCATCGGCATGGGCTGCAACAGTTGCTGCATCTTGTGGAGATTTGATACCAAAGCCCACCGCAATTGGCAGATCAGTATTTTGTCGTAAGTCTTTAATGGGTTTTGCCAGCGCGGCTTCATCCAGAGTGGCTGCACCGGTAACCCCTTTTAACGATACGTAATACACAAAACCAGAAGCCAGAGCACAAATACGCTGCAATCGTTCTGCAGTTGAAGTCGGTGCAATCAAAAAAATCTGGTCAATCTGTTGTGCCGATAAGATTTGCTGAATGGATTCGGCTTCTTCTGGAGGACAATCAACCAGTAACACACCGTCAACCCCTGCCTGTGCTGCATCGCTGGCAAACTGCTGATGCCCATAACGCTCTACCGGGTTCATATAACCCATCAAAACAATTGGCGTATCGTTATCCCGACGAAACTGGCGCACCAACTCCAACACACCCGTTAAAGTCATTCCAGCGGCCAACGCCCGCTCACAGGCTTTTTGGATAACTGGACCATCGGCCATCGGATCAGAAAATGGCATGCCCAATTCGATAATATCAGCACCACTATCGGCCAAAGCCTGTAGCGCAGCTAAGCTAGTCTCTGCACCGCCATCACCCGCTGTGATGTATGGAATTAATGCGCAACGTCCAGCTTGCTGGCACTCAAAAAAGCGTTTAGCGATACGGCTCATATTTTAATGCCTTCGATGTTTGCCACCGTATGTACATCTTTGTCACCACGACCCGATAAATTAACCAGTACGGTTTGCTCTGGTGTCATGCTGGCCGCCAGCTTAATGGCATAAGCCACGGCATGTGCGCTTTCCAGGGCAGGTAAAATGCCTTCCAGGCGGGTCAGCTGATGAAATGCCTGCAATGCTTCCTCATCAGTAACGCTGACATATTCAGCACGCCCGGAATCTTTTAGCCAGGAATGCTCAGGACCAACACCAGGATAATCCAGACCTGCCGATACCGAGTGGGTTTCTATTATTTGTCCCCCATCATCATCCAGCAAATAGGTGCGACTGCCATGCAGCACGCCCGGACGGCCACCGCCCAAACTCGCTGCATGCTTAACATCACCGCTGATCTCATCAGTTCCTTCACCCCCTGCTTCCACGCCATAAATAGCGATATCCTTATCATTAATAAACGGGTAAAACAGACCCATGGCATTGGACCCACCCCCAACACAAGCCACCAAAGCATCTGGAAGACCGCCATACTGGCTTAACATCTGCTCTCTGGATTCACGGCCAATGACAGAGTTAAAATCACGCACCAGCATTGGGTAAGGGTGTGGTCCTGCGACGGTACCAATCACGTAAAAGGTATCATCAACGTGGGTTACCCAGTCGCGCAGTGCTTCATTCATGGCATCTTTCAGGGTTTTCGATCCGCTATCAACGGCCCGTACCTCAGCGCCAAGTAAACGCATTCTAAATACGTTAATGGCCTGTCGCTGAATGTCCACTTCACCCATATACACCACGCACTTTAAACCCAGGCGCGCTGCAATAGTGGCAGTGGCAACACCGTGCTGCCCGGCACCCGTTTCGGCAATGACACGTTTTTTACCCATAAACTCTGCCAGCAAGGCCTGGCCAACCGTGTTGTTGATTTTATGAGCACCGGTATGGTTGAGGTCTTCGCGTTTAAGCAAAATACGTGCTCCACCGACCTTTTGGCTCAAGCGGTTGGCTGCATAGATAGGGGATGGCCGACCGACATAGTCTTTCAGATCTTGAGCGAAACGGCGTACAAAATCAGGGTCCTGACGCCAACGCAGATAACCCTGTTTCAGCTCATCCAAGGAAGCCATTAAGGTCTCAGATACATAGCTGCCGCCAAAGTCACCAAAGTGACCGCTGTTATCAGGCAGATCGTATAGATCATGCCCAAATTGCCAGGCTTCTGGAATCCTATCCAGTTTGTCGGTTGATTTTTGCATCGGCTCGTTTTACCTCACTAATAAAGCGCTGCATTGTGGCATGGTTTTTAATGCCAGGTGTATCTTCTATACCGGTAGAAACATCCACCGCATAGGGTTTTACTGTCAGTACGGCTTCGGCAATATTGTCAGCATTCAGGCCGCCCGCCAGATAAATGGGTAACGCCGGTTGGACGGGTATGCGCTGCCAGTCGAATACCTTGCCTTGTCCTCCCCGCTCCCCTTTATGGTGTGCATCCAGAACCAAAGCAACTGGTCCCATTTCCGGGCCCGTATGCCAGGCGCTAATTTGCGTGGCTATATCTTCTGCCCCTCCTGCGGCTACCGCCTTGGTCCAGCGAATGTCAAATTGGCTGCAATACTCGGCGGTTTCCTGACCATGAAACTGCAGCTGATCCAGTTTAACCTCCTGCAATATGGCCTCCACCTGTTGTGCCGGCTGGTCCATAAACAAACCCGTTATTGTTACCGAGTGTTTGAGTGCCCGCACGGCATCAATGATTTGGTTCGCCACTGTAGCTGAAATATTTCGAGGTCCACCAGCAAAAACCAGACCAATCTCATCGGCCCCCAGCCTTACCGCTGAAACAGCGTCTTCAGGCCGGGTTAAACCACAAAATTTAATTCGAGTGCTATGCATAAACAGATGTGAACAAAAACCAATCGCTGGCTGATATTTAGATATTAGTCTGCTGCTGCCCAGTTGCAAGACATCATGACTGCCTAAGTCTCCATTTTTTTGCTGCGAGGCACTTCTACGCCGGCCGTATTTAGCGCATCCTCGGTCAATTTCTGCAAGCCAAATTTTTGCGGGTATTGAGCCGAAATAAAATACAAACCTTGTGGCGCTGCCGTCATGCCGGCGCAGGTTCGATCTCTGGCAGCCAAGACCTGCTTAAACCATTCAACATCACGCTCGCCCTGACCTACTTCCATTAAACTACCGACAATATTTCTCACCATATGGTACAAAAAAGCATTGGCGGTAATATCCACTGTTACCCATTCTCCTTGCCTGATGACCGAAACAGCAGAAATGGTTCTTATGGGTGATTTTGCCTGGCAGCCACTGGCGCGAAAACTACTGAAATCGTGCTCGCCCAGCAATAACTGTGCGGCCTGATGCATTGCCTGATCATTCAACGGCCGATGACACCAGGCGCTATGTTTACGCATCAGCACTGGTCGTATCCAGCGATTGCAGATACGGTATTGATAACGACGTGAAAGTGCCGAAAACCGTGCATGAAACTCGTCCTGCACCTGAGTTAACCAGAGTACGGCTGCAGATTCAGGCAAGTTGGAATTGAGACCCAGCACCCACGAACGCTGATCACGTTGTGCACAAGTATCAAAATGAGCAATCTGGCTACAGGCGTGCACACCTGTGTCAGTACGCCCGGCAACCGTTACTTGACAAGGCTCATTAGCGACTTTGCTAAGCGCGTGTTCCAGAACCTCCTGGACGGTAGGCGATTGCCTCTGCTTCTGCCAACCAAAGAAACTGCTGCCATCATATTCTATGGCTAGAGCGTAACGCATAAATGATTAGCGAATATATTTAGTATGCGTGTGTCATCTATGCCAATCGATTCAGCTTGAACTCAGGCCACGCATATCCTGTACTTCCTTTTGCTGCTGCTCGCTACCGGCATCACCAACCTCGTCCAGAATAGTCAGCATGGCTTCCCGATCCCCCATAGCCAAATAGGCACGTGCCAGATCCAGCTTTACATCTATACTGTCATCGTCATATAAGCTGGGCTGGACCGGGGCATTTGTTTGACCAGTGGTTATGTCGCTATCGCTTGTGTCATCATCCAAACTCGCACTAAACGGATCACTCAGGTTTTCACTGATCGGTGATTCATCTTCAGCCTGCCCTTGTTCAGGTTGGTCGCTAACTGTTTGTTCCTGCGGTTGATTATCTGCATCAATGTCAAGTTCATTGCCAGAGTCAACATCATCATACTGTACCTGCCTGTCAGCAGCACCCGACCATTCACGGTCAGCATCTGATAGGCGCAGGGGCTGGTCATCTGATGCCATACTATCCGCATCTAAATCATCTGTGATGTCAGCATGGCTGACTGACTCATCAACACCTTCAACATTAATATCAGCCAGGCTGAGGTCATCGTCCAATTCATCACTGAACTCATCACTCAGTGATTCAATACTGATGTCGTCATCCGCGATATCTTCCAGCGATAAAACATCACTGGTGCTATCAATATTGTCGAGCAAATCAGAATCACTGGTATTTAATTCACCATCGGTTTCGTTAAATACCGGATCATTTTCTATATCGGTTAAATCTTCTAAGCTGGTATCCTCGTCCAGTGCTTCATCCAAAGCAGCTTCCAAATCCAGATCATCGTCCACGTCTTTTATTGGATCGGAAGTTGCCAGCTCAGCGTCTGACTCAGTGTTAACTGTTTCAGCATCGCTGCCATCTGCATAACTTAGTTCACCAGATAATTCATCCCTATCGGATTCGGATTGCCCATCAGCTTTAGACCATTCATCGATATCGCTGCCAAAACTGTCCTCGGATGATTCAGCAGTCTCTACTGCTGCGGTGTCTGCATTATGGTTTGACGCCTCTAATTGGCTGTCTAACTGTTCAGGTTCATCAGCAGAATCACCAGTAAGGTCATACGGTTCGGTATAACCAGCACTCTTCTCCCAGTCGATACCTTCCACCACTTCCGGTTTTAATTCAGACATATCGCCCGGATCCAAATCCTTCAACTCGGCCTCATTCTCCACGTTGATTGAGGCATCATTGCGATGTTCATCTGATCGTTGATCATCAGCAGCACTTATAGCCTCGGCAGCCAAAACGCCCACTGTCGTAGCTGCGGCGGCCGATTGGGCAGCCGCTGCCTTTCGAGATTGACCTTGTGTGACCAGCCGATCCAATAAATCCGATGACTCTTCCGGTTGTCTCTGACCGCTGCCTCGCAGTAACAACCAGGCAATAAACGGCAGCGCGATAATGGTTAGCACAATAGCAACCAATAGCCAAAAGCCAGTTCCACTGCGCGGTAGCCAGCTATACTGGCGTTGCCACTCGCGCCAGCCAGCACTTTCCCACAGCGGCCATGTCCACCGTCCAGTCTCAGTGTTATTGGCTGATAAATCACGGCCCGCTTCAGCCGCTGGGTTTTCATCTACTGCAGATGCTGGTTGTGTGTCATTGTCATCATTAATAACACTATTATTCTGACCGCTGGTTTCGCCTTGAGGGGCAAATTCATCAATGACAGTGTCGCTATCCAGGCTAGCTTGATCATCTGCCAACTGATTAGCCAAAGCTTGTGCGTTATCAGTTTGTGCCAAACGGTCAAAGGCCAAATCCATGTCATCGTTATTTTCTGCCAGCCCTGCACCTGAATCAGCCGCAGCTGCCAGGCCTTCATCAAAGTTAAAATCTATGCCGCCTTGATCATTGCTCACCACGGTGCTGTCTTCAGTGGAAACAGAGGGCACACTCAGCGCATTATCGTTGTCAGCAGGCACTTCATTATCTGCCTGCAGTGCACGCGCTGCAGCCAAATTTCTTTGCATCTCTGCCAAGGCCTGATTGCTGACTGAAATTTCAGATTCCCGCTCTATCAGCGCACCTTCAAGCTGATCAACTTGATTACGCAAAGTTTCATTCTCACGCCTGGCAGCCATCAACTCTTCTTCCAGGCGAGAGATTCGCAGTGCCAGCACACCATCTCCGCCGGCATTAATGCCCAAGCTGGTATCTTCGCCACCTCTGACCAACTCCAAACGCGCACCACGCCCGGCAGCCCTCCATCTACGGTTCTGCTCTTCAATCAACGCCAAAGCCTGATCGCGGTCTGTGCGTGCCAAGCTACTGGTATCCGGTAAGGTCAGTGTGACACCACTGCGCAAGGTATTAACATTGCTGGGATCTTCCAGTGCATCCGGGTTGGCCTGTTGCAGGGCCAGTAGAATTTGTTGTGGGGAAAAATCTACCCGGCGCGAAATCCGTTCAGCAATGCTCCACATGGTCTCGCCCTGCCTTACTGGGCCATAACGGTTACCTTCCAGATCGATACGAGGATCACGTCTGCTAGTCACCGAACGGGCGGGTGACGGTGACGCTGTTTGACTGGCTCGATTATTGTTTGCACGCTCGTTTGCAGCATTGTTATCGGCAGTGTTGTTTGCATTTTCGGCTGTATTGCGATTAAAACGCGCACTGCTGCTGCCAGAGCTGATGGTACGAGGTTGATTCTCCGCACCAGGGACCGGATCAAGAAATAATATGAATGGCTTGGTGGCAACCTGCTGACCGGTTACTTGTAAACTCAGTAATACTTGCAATACCGGCTCACGAATCGGTCGTTGTGAACGCAATGCCACAAAAATATTCTCTCCCTCTTTAACAAAACTGACTTGCAAGGTGACATCATCTGGTAGCAGGGTAATACCTGCTCGCACCCATTCAGAAACGGGCGCCAGACTAACCAGTGCGCCTTGCATATTTTCATCGGTCCCATCAACCACATTAATACGCACATCCAGTGATTGTCCTAGAAACGAACGGATACTGGGTGAACCCAGCTCTACAGCCCATGCAGGCGCAGACAATAAGAGCGCTGTCATAGCAACGACAAACCATCGCTTTAAGCCGTTGACAATTAAACCTGATTGATTGAGTCGTGCTGGTTTCATAATGATGTCTCTGATCATGATCAGTTTGTTATTGATTTGCAGAATTGATAAATCATGCTGCCACTTCTGTGGCGGATGAAATGCGTCCAGGGCACATACCACGTGCCAATAGCTGCTCAGCGATTTGCACTGCATTCAAGGCAGCTCCCTTGCGAATATTGTCTGCCACCACCCACAAATCAATACCATTGGGGTGTGATATGTCCTGTCGCAGGCGAGCCACATACACCGCATCCTTCCCGGCAGAATGCGTCACAGGGGTTGGCCAGTCAGAGTGGTCAGTGCTCAGATTGACGCCTGGTGTTTGCCGTATTTGTACAGCCGCATCTTGTAGAGCAATGGATTCGCGGGTTTCAATATGAACAGCCATGGCATGACCAAAAAATACCGGAACCCGTGCGCAGGTGGCATTGACCGCAATATTTTCATCCGCAAAAATTTTACGCGTTTCCCACAGCATTTTCATTTCTTCGCGGCTGTAGCCATTGTCCTGCAATTCATCGATTTGCGGTTGCACATTGAAGGCAATAATTTCTGCTGCTTTATCCGTATCCAGGTTTTGGAAGGTCAGGCGGTTACCCGTCTGTCGCGCCAATACTTCCACCTGTTTGCGCCCAGCACCCGATACAGACTGATAAGTAGCCACATTGATCCGGGCAATACCGACCTGACGTTGAATACCTTGCAAGGCCATCAACATTTGTATCGTGGAACAGTTGGGATTAGCGATTATTCCGCCCTGACCGGGCTGCAAAGTATTGAGTACATCACCATTAATTTCCGGAACAACCAGTGGAATATCATCCTCATACCGAAAGCACGATGAATTATCGATAACAAAACAGCCGGCCTTGGCTGCTTTGGGCCCATAGGCTTTAGCAACCTGACCACCCGCAGAAAACAAGGCAATATCAATGTCTGAGAAATCAAAACCAGCCAGATCATCGACTGGCAGACTACGCGCTCCATATTCAACGGTTTTTCCAACTGAGCGTTCACTGGCCAACGCATAAATTTTATGTGCGGGGAATTTACGTTCAGCCAATATGCTTAGCATCGTCTCGCCAACCAAACCGGTCGCTCCAACCACGGCAATACGCAAACCTTTTGCACTGGTGCTCACTGATATCGGTGATTCACTCATCTGGATTCTATTTTCCTATCTGTCAGTCAAAACCATGTTCAATCAATCTAAATTAGATATGCGTTGAAGTTTTCTTACTATCTATTTGATTACTGGTTGAATTATACCAACATCGGCGCACTGTGCGCGATGCCTCAGGTGATGATCCATCAGCACCAGTGCCAGCATCGCCTCTACAATCGGTGTGGCTCGGATACCCACGCATGGATCATGCCTGCCTGTTGTGACAATATCTACCGGGTTTCCTTCAGTATCAATGGTTTTTCCCGGCAATCGCAAACTGGAGGTTGGCTTGAATGCCACACTGGCAAGAATATCCTGCCCGCTGCTGATGCCACCCAATACACCGCCCGCGTGGTTACTGAGAAATCCAGCAGGTGTTATTTCATCACGGTGTTCAGTACCCTTCTGGTTAACAGACTCAAACCCGGCACCAATTTCTACGCCTTTTACCGCGTTAATGCTCATCATTGCAGCAGCAATATCAACATCCAGCTTTCCATACACTGGTTCACCCCAACCCTCAGGAACATTGGTGGCCTGTACGTTAACCCGCGCACCCACTGAATCACCGCTTTTGCGCAATGCATCCATAAAAGTTTCCAGTTCAGCCACCTTGTCCGGGTCAGGGCAAAAAAACGGATTCTGGTCCACTATCGACAGATCACGCTGGTGGTCATCGGTACGAATTGGCCCCAGTTGTGATAACCACCCTGTAATCTCGATGTTCAGGTGTTCACGCAGATATTGTCTAGCAATGGCGCCAGCAGCAACCCGTACCGTGGTTTCTCGTGCAGAGGAACGACCACCCCCCCGATAGTCACGAATGCCGTATTTCTTGTGATAAGTCCAGTCTGCATGCCCCGGACGAAACTGCCTGGCTATTTCAGTATAGTCCTTACTTTTCGCATCAGTGTTATAGATCAGCAAGGCAATCGGCGTGCCCGTGGATACCCCTTCGAACACACCGGATAATACCTGAACCTCATCTTTTTCTTTACGCTGCGAGGTATGTCGCGATTTACCGGTAGCACGACGCCGCAATTCCGTTTCGATCTCAGATGCATCAATTCTGACGCCGGGTGGACAACCATCTATCACACAGCCAATCGCAGGACCGTGACTTTCTCCAAAGGTTGTAACCGAAAATAATTTCCCAAAGGTATTACTGCCCATTATCAAACTCTCCGTGGGTTCGGGACTGGTTTCTGGACTGATACCAGTGTGTTATATCACGTTCATAATCGATCAATAGTGTCTGACTGGCAATCAGTACACCTTCGCCACCATACTCGAATTCCGGCCAAATAAACGGAACCATCGGTAATTGGGCCTGCAATGTTTGCGCACTCTCTCCGATTTCCAGAATCAAATGTCCACCTGGTTGTAAATGGCTGCTGGCAGCCATCAGTATTTCAGCAGCATGTTGGAGACCATCAGCGCCGCTATATAAGCCCAGTTTTGGTTCAGCCTGATACTCATCAGCCAGCATCTGCTGGCGTTCAACCGGAACGTAAGGTGGGTTGCTGATAATCAGATCATAACGTTGGCCAAGCAGCCCCGTGAACAGGTCTGACTTAACCCATTGACAACGATGACTGACAGCGTTGATATCGGCATTCTTTTCTGCCAGGTTCAGTGCATCTTGACTAATATCGCTGCCAGTCACCTGGCAGTGGGGCAAGTAATGCGCACAAGCGATGGCAATACAACCACTGCCAGTGCCCAAATCCAGTATATTTTGCAGCGTTTCTGCAGCAAACCAAGGCGCAAACTGGTTAATAAGTAATTCAGCGACTGGCGAACGCGGCACCAGCACCTGTTGATTGACCTGAAACGGCAAACCGGCAAACCATGTTGAACCGGTTAGATAGGCTGCAGGTTGCCTTGTATTGATACGCTGATCAATCAGCTGCTTGATTTGCTGTTGTTCATCAACACTTAACATTCGATTGGGTAATGGTTGATGTACTGACCATTGCAGTGCATGACAAGCCAGCCAGCAAGCCTCATCGAATGCATTATCGGTCCCATGGCCAAAATATAAACCTGCATCCTCCAGACGTTGGGCGGCATCCTGAATAAACTCAATCATGCAACGATCAGTGCTCATAATTGCTGGCTTGATAACACCATTAGGGAAACAGGTAATTATACCGGTATGCTATACATATAGTGACAATCAATGTGAATCTAAAAACCCGTGCTTAGTTATCTGTTGACGCAACTACAGCGTCCATTACCGCAACATGCGCTCACCCGGCTGGCTGCCTGGCTGGGCAATTGCTCAACACCCTGGATTAAAAACGGCTTGATTGGCCTGTTCAGCAAGGCTTACACCATTCATTGGGAGGAAGCCGTTGGTAAATGCCGCGATGACTACGCGACATTCAATGACTTTTTTACACGCGCATTGGAACCCAACGCGCGTCCGCTGCCCGATAGCGAAGGTTTGACCAGTCCTTGCGATGGTGTTTTAAGCGAATATGGAGCAATTAATCGCGGTCGTTTATTACAGGCCAAAGGCATAGACTATCCGCTACAGCGTTTGCTGGGGTGCTCAAAAAATGAATCTGCACTATTTAATCGGCACCATTTTTTTACTGTCTATTTGGCACCCAAAGATTATCATCGCATTCATATGCCACAAACCGGAACACTGACCCGATGTGTGCATATTCCAGGGCGTTTATTCTCAGTCTCACAAGGTACAGCCAACCATTTACCCGGTCTGTTTTGCCGCAATGAGCGCTTGGTCTGCTGGTTTGAAGATCAACAAAAACAACCCTTTGTAATGGTATTGGTTGGAGCGATGATGGTCGGTGGTATGCAAACCGTGTGGCACGGACAATACCAGCACCGAACCCGTGAATCTGTAATGGAAACAGCCTTACCCCCTGAGCCTGTTACTCTACAGCGTGGTGAAGAAATGGGACGATTTTTAATGGGCTCAACGGTCATTATCATTACTTCCGAGCCCATTAACCGTACATCAAGCACAACAAATAGCCTCAAGCTCAATGAAACACTCAGTTAAGTCTCTTCCGCAGATTGGCCAGCAGCTCCCCTAACCTGCCAAATTGATATTCGTTCATTGATTAAACTCAACGGCAACGCCCTCGAGCGACTCAAATTGGGTGACCGATAACACCGTCTCAGTACAAGTTTACAAAGCATCTCAGGGGGAATACACTTAAAAGCAATAGCATGTAGGCTAATAAGGTGCGGTTATCACAGGGAGGTCATCATGTCTAAAAATACAGCTATTGTGTTTTTAATGTTTACGGTCGCTATGAGTTTTTCATTATTTGCCGGCGATGACGGCGATAATCAAAGAAACGGCTGTCGACAGTTCAACGGCTCGTCTACTTATTCCACCAGGTTAATCTCTGCTCGAAATATTAGAGTAACGTTGACCTATGCTTCGGCCACCGTTGAAGTGCAACGCAACAATGCACCGGATAGAACAATACCTGCTGGGGATACGTCAACCATTGGCGGTGTTTCAGGAGATCAGTTCAATTTCAATGCAATCAGTGACGAGGGGATTGTCGGTGAAATCTGCATTTTCTAACCCTGCGGTTTTAGTAATTCATTATTAGTTAGCACACCAGTTAAGCTGGTGTGCTGCTCTAAGCAGCCACCTCTTCTGTGGTTAACCAAACTGTGGTGATCACAAATGCTGCGCAAAACGCCTCCATACGCTTAAGACACCTTTCGCAATCTGCTTGCCATAAGCTTTATTGCTAACCTGCAGCGCCAGCCTCTGGCCAACAAACCTAAAGCAAAACACATTAAATCATTGATCTTATTGTTTTTATTAAAGCGAAAT
This sequence comes from Wenzhouxiangellaceae bacterium, assembly GCA_965230265.1. Classification (GTDB taxonomy): domain Bacteria; phylum Pseudomonadota; class Gammaproteobacteria; order Xanthomonadales; family Wenzhouxiangellaceae; genus JAJFKX01. Next base: position 1,643,729 of record OZ245999.1, read on the forward strand.
ATCTGTTTTTAATAAAAAAACAAGGCTATTGAACCTTTTAACTCCGAGTTCTCACCTATTGCCGACTTCATCATTACCTGATGACTTTTAACTGACTTTTGAAAACTTAGGAGTAACAACATGAAAACCAAAAACCTGGCTCTATCAACACTCAGTGCTATGGTCCTGGCTGGTTTAAGCGGTATCGCTGTAGCCGAAGAAGTTCGTGTCCGTGTCAGCATTGAAAACGTCGCCCCATTAAATGGTACCTTCCAAACTCCATACTGGGTCGGTTTCCACGATGCCACTTTTGATACCTACGATGGCAATACCCCTGCTTCCAATGACCCTATCCCTGGTTCTTTTGCCATGGAACGTTTGTGTGAGGATGGCAATACCGGCCCTATCACCGACGACTTCGCTACATTGGTTCCAGCAGGCGTAGATGCCACTTTGGCTGGTCCTAATGGCCCATTGGCGCCGGGTGAAACTGTTTCTCGTATCTTTACTCTGGATTCAGACAACCCTGCCAATCAGTATTTCTCTTATGCATCAATGATTATCCCCAGCAATGATTTTTGTATTTCCAACGGTAATCCACGTGCCCATAAAATCTTTGATGACAACGGCCAATTTGTTGCCAATGATTTCTTTGTGACCGGTTCAGAAGTATTGGATGCCGGCACTGAGGTCAATGACGAAATACCTGCCAATACCGCTTTCTTTGGACAGGCTGCGCCTGATACCGGTGTTGATGAAAACGGTGTCATCGGCACAATTGGATCTGACATTGATGCCATTGGCTTCCTGCCAGTTTCTGAAGGCGGCATTTTGGCTGATCCTCGTTTCAGCAATGCCAATTTCCTGGTAACCGGCTTTCCTGTGATTCATGTTAACTTTGACTTACTGGATGAGCCGCTGGCTGGTGTTTTCTCCGGCGCACTGAGTGGTTCTCAAGAAGTACCTCCTGTTGATACCCGTGCTGTTGGCAGCGCCGAATTTGCCGTTTCAGAAGATGGTTCACAAATTGATTTTGAAGTCACTTTGCGCACCAGCATTACCAACCGTTCAGGACTGCGTAACGTCACCATGGCACATCTGCACCTCGGACCTGCGGGCAGCAATGGACCTGTTGTAGTCAATCTACTGGAAGGTATCGACCGCCCAAACAACAATGCACCACTGCCCAGCATTACAGGTACTTTGGATGATTCCAGCCTGGTTGGACCATTATCAGGCTCATCAATTCAGGACCTGATTGCTGAAATGAGCAACGAAAACATCTATGTTAACATCCACACCGAAGACGTCCCTTCTGGCGAAGTTCGTGGTCAGTTAGCAGCAGAGTAACCGTAAGTAAAAAGTTAATGGCCACCCAATGGTGGCCATTAACTATCACAAAAACCTGTGAACGATCTCAATAACTTTGATTCAATGACATCTATCTAAGCGCATGAATAATCACTTAAGCAAAGAACATGAAAACCAATTGTTCGAGCGAGTCTGCCGACAAGACTTGCAGGCTTTTGAGGCACTGTATCATGCATACCATGATCAACTATACCGCTATATCTGGCGTTTATTGAAGGACAAATCTCTGATCGAGGAAGCTTTAAATGACACAATGATGATCGTGTGGGAAAAAGCATCAAACTTTAAGAAACAATCTAAACTATCAACATGGATTTTTGGTATCGCTTATCGCAAAACGATGGAAGTCTTAAGGTCCAATACCAGCCCCAAAAGCGAAAGTTTAGATTTTGATATTCAAGACAGCCATGTAGCCCTTGATCAAGATATTCAGCGCGAATGGATTAAGCATGCTGTTAGCCATTTACCCGATGATCAAAAAACCGTTGTTGAACTGACTTATTTCAATGGCTTTTCTTATCAGGAAATCGCAGATGTCATGCAATGTCCGGTAGGTACTGTCAAAACACGCATGTTCCATGCCCGCAAGAGCTTGAAGTTAAAACTTGCAGCATGAACAACCGGAATTATTTATGAATACTAAACGAAAGCCAATGCAAGAAGTCTATGAACTACCGCACTGGCATTGTAATGAAAGCTTGTCGCCGTCATCGGAATTCAATATGAACACTAACAAACATGATCCAATGCAAATAGCCTCCGAACTATTACCCTGGTATATCAATGGAAGCTTATCGCCGTCGGAGACTGTAATGGTTGAACAAGCTCTGGCTGAAAATGAAGAGCTGCGCATGCAGTTGAATGAATTACGGCAACTGACTGGAATGATTGCTGATGATGCACCTGAGATTCCATCATCTGATGAATCGTTTAAAAAACTGCAGGCTCGACTCCAGCAAAACGGCACGCCGGCAAGTGTTCAGCAAGCTACTGCCAATGCACCATCAGGATGGTTGGAACAAGTGCGTGAGAAGCTCAGTTGGTTACTATCACCTGCACCGGCTTTTGCGGCCCTGGGTATGGTGCTGGTTGTCAGCGCACTGGTTATCAACAACAACCAAAGCACCGAGGATGATTTCATTACGCTGTCAGATCCAGCCGATATCACACAGCATGCTGCCGAAAACAGCATTATTATTGCTTTCGCAAACAGCGAAACTGACTTAATTGAATTAAGTGAGCTGGCCAATCAGGTCAATGCAACCGCCATTAGCGGGCCCAATTCGGTCAATGCTTATCAGTTATACTTTGATAATGCTCAATTGCGTGATCAAGCATTGATGCAGCTAAGAGAAAAAGCTGATTTACGGCTGGTAGAACCAGTGCAGAGATAAACATCATGAATACGACGAGACCTGATTTTATATATTCCACAATTCTGGCTTTACTGGTTTTATTCGCCGCTTGCCCAATGGCACACGCGGTTGACAGCAGCACCAATGAAATATTGATCACCATTCATTCAGAAGATATTTCGGAACCTGCACCGTTATATGGCAAACCCACCGGATACCGCCGGCAGCGACGTGCTGAGTATTCACTGCGGCTCGAGGATGAAGCTCTGATCGACAAAATCGCCAAGCGGTACCAATTAAAGCGGTCCAAAGGCTGGCCAATTGTTCCACTGGAAGTTTACTGCGAAGTGCTCACCGTTCCAGCCGGTATCGACCTTGATGTGCTTTTAAAAACCATGGGTTCAGATGCTGATATAGAATCTGTGCAATTGCTGAATGAATTCAGCGTTCAATCAGAAGTACAGCTTTACAATGACCCTTATGTTTCACTGCAATATAATCTGGCAGATCTGAACGTACTTGCCAGCCATGCCGTGACCCAAGGCAGTGGTGTCAAAATCGCCATTATCGATTCAAAAATTGATAGCGAGCATAGTGAACTGCGCCATAGCATAGACAGCCATCGGGATTTCACAGAAGATTCGTCCAAAGCAACCGCAGAAAAACATGGAACCGCTGTGGCTGGCTTGATCGCTGCGGCAGGCAATAACGAACTTGGTATTGTCGGCGTAGCGCCAGGTGCCAGCTTGTTAGGGCTTAGCGCGTGTAGGTATCAAAGAGACAAAACCTCCGCTACCTGTAATACCTTTACATTGGCACAGGCTTTATCACACGCCATAGAAAAGAAAGTCAATATCATCAATATGAGTCTGGCCGGACCACACGACCCCTTGTTAGAGCGTTTAATCAAAAAAGCCAGTGATGAAGATATCGTTATTGTTGCAGCCGCCGGTGATGGTAACTCAAGAGCTGTTTTCCCAGCCAATATGCAAGAAGTCATTGCAGTACAGACCGTAGGCAGGCCTGATACTCGCGCTGTCATCTATGCACCTGGTAAAGATTTGTTAACCACTACCCCAGGCAATGGTTTTGAGTTTGTTACAGGCAGTTCTTTTGCTGCTGCTCAAATTACAGGCCTATTAGCGCTGATGTTCCAGGCAGACCCCAGCATAAAACCTATCGAGGCCAAAAACATATTGCTCAGTGCATCCAATGACGGGCAGCTGGATGCCTGTTCCATTTTAAACACAGTACAGCCCTACACCCAATGCAAAGGAAACATTAAGCTGTAAAAAATCAGAATGTTTTTGTCAAGCTGACAACAAAGCGATCACTGGTCAGTGGTTGCAAACGACCTGCACTGCCAAAGGTAAAATATTTTCTAAGATCAAGAGAAAAACTCTTGATCAAAAAACTCAGTCCAACATCCATATATTCATAGTTTGAACTCAATACTTCATCTGTGCGAGCAAAGCCAAAGCTGCCGCTGATAACCCAATATCGATTGATAGACTGGAAAGCATCGAGCTCAATATATTGCGCATATTGATTGGTCAAATGCTCGTTTTTGGTTAACAGGTATGACATGCTTAAATTGTATGGCAGGTGCAGCGTTACTGTACCTTCAAAATAGTCGCCATCAATAGCGCTACCCGCATATTCGTGGTAGGCAAACTGTGTCTGCCATGACACAGACTCACTGATATCACCGAAATAGCCAGCGAACAAGGTGTACTCATAATCAGCGCTTTCATCAGCAAACACACCGACCCCGGGGTAATCGGCATTGATCAAATTCAACCCAGCAAACCAGCTGTCATATTGAATCTCGCCGCCATACCGAAAGGAAAAATCGTTGGTCGTACGCGTTAAGCCACGAATGTAGTAATCGCTGGAAACACTAAGGCTGTGATTAAAGCTCACCTGGGCTGATGCTGGCACAGCAATTAACAACAAAAAACAGTAACAACCGCGTTGGATCATGTGTTGCTGAATGGTTAACAATGAGTAGAGATTCATATGCGTGATAGCATTTTAAAATATGATAATTAAGCCACCTGATTATAACCTTATCGTTGTTGTTGATTGGTTATTACTTTTCTGAACATCACTGAGCATAAACTTTCTGTCAACTGACGTTCATACTTAAAACTCACGGTTCTAGCTATTGCCCAGCCATCTATCCACTCGATGCGCTTTCTCCTGGACCAATAAAAAGCCCGCGAGTCGCGGGCCTTTTTATTGGCTGGGGGAGAGGGATTCGAACCCCCGCTGGCGGAGTCAGAGTCCGCAGTCCTACCACTAGACGATCCCCCAGTACCGGGGAACCGGCGGTATATACCCGCCGATTAACGTTTCGAGTATTGCGTCGCTTTGCGCGCTTTGTGCAGGCCGACTTTCTTACGCTCCACTTCACGAGCATCGCGAGTCAGGTAACCGGCATTACGCAGTGGCTGACGCAACTCTTCGTTGTACTCCAGCAGTGCACGGCTGATCCCCAGACGGATAGCACCGGCCTGTCCAGAAATACCACCGCCTGAAACACTGATTTGCGCATCAAAACGATCCGTCAATTCAGTCAGCTCCAATGGCTGACGAGAGATCATACGCGCAGTGTCACGGCCGAAGAATTCATCAATCGGACGTTTATTGATAGTGATTTGACCCTTGCCAGGGCGCAGATAAACCCGCGCACATGAGCTTTTACGCCGGCCAGTGCCATAAAAATGTTCGTTTGCCTTTGCCATAACGAATAATTCCGTAATCGATTAGTGTAATTGCAATGCAACAGGTTGTTGCGCTGCATGTGGGTGTTCAGGACCTGCATAAACTTTGAGCTTGCGATACATCGCACGACCCAGGCGATTTTTAGGCAACATACCTTTAACCGCAAGTTCGATGACTCGCTCAGGGTGCGTATCCAGCACTTTTTGCAGCGTCATGGATTTCAAATTACCGATATAACCGGTAAAACGATGATACATTTTGTCGGACAGCTTTTTGCCCGTCACATGAATCTTCTCGGCATTGATAACAACAATGTAATCACCGGTATCGGTATGCGGAGTAAATTCAGCTTTATGTTTGCCACGCAGACGGCGTGCAATCTCTGTAGCCAGACGGCCCAGGGTTTGGCCTTCGGCGTCAATCAGACACCAATCATGCTGTGCATCTTGCACACTGGTGCTGGGTGTACTGGCGGTTAAAGTTCTCATTACTGCTAGTTCCTGAATTCAATTTATTCGTTGTTTGATTGGTGATGATATTTTCGTCCAACCAAAGAGCGAGAATGTTACTAGAGAAAATGAGCTAATGCAACCATTTTGGACACATAAATCAAGGTGTTATCCACTGGTTTCCAGCGTTAAAACAACCCTGCTGATGATCAACTTAAAACCAGATCAGGCTATTCCGATACAAGCGACAGTAACAGCCGGTTTAAAACCCGATCCAAAACCACAAAAAGATCTAAAAATTACAATTAAAACAAATAGTTAAGCGTTTTATATTTTTAATCTATCCACTGGCTTGCCACCTATGATGTGTTGATCAATGATTTCATCCACATCATTGTGATCGATATAGGTGTACCACACGCCCTCTGGGTACACGACCATGGTGGGGCCTTCTTCACAACGATCCAGACAACCAGCCTGGTTAATTCTTACCTTGCCCTCACCTGCAAGGCCAAGCTTTTTGATGCGGTGCTTGGCATAATCACGGGCTGCCTGGGCACCAAAATTGGCGCAACATGGGCGCTCAGCATCAGAGTCGCGCTGATTGCAGCAGAAAAACACATGTTTATCGTAATAAGCCATAGGGTTGTTTTGCCTGTAGTCGTTACTTGTATTTCAGAGTGGAAGGCATTATACGTGATGTTATGAATCGCATAGATCAATTATTGACGCATATCGGCAATGGCCTGCATATTGCTCTGGGTCCATCACCGGCACACCAACGACCCACACCGGCTGTCAGTGATGATGAATTGCAAACAGATGCAGACAAACGCCACGCGGCGGGCTTAATGCGAGTTAACCATACTGGCGAAGTCTGCGCCCAAGCTTTGTATTCTGGTCAGGCATTTGCCAGTAGCAACCGGGAAATCCAGCAAAAAATGCAGCACGCCGCAGATGAAGAATTAGACCATCTGGCCTGGTGTTCACAGCGGCTCAAAGAGCTGAACAGTCACCCTTCCCGCCTGAATTTACTCTGGTACGGTGGGTCGTGGCTAATGGGCGTTGCGGCTGGTAAAGCCGGAGACCATTGGAATCTGGGGTTTTTAGAAGAGACCGAACGTCAGGTGGAAGCTCACCTGGATCAACATCTGGATAAACTACCGGAAGCTGACCAGCGCAGTCGCGAAATCGTCGCGCAAATGAAAATCGACGAAGCCGAACATGCTCAGATGGCACGTGATTCGGGTGCATCAACACTTCCACCGCTGCTCAGATCAACAATGGCGGCAACTGCAAATATTATGAAATGGCTGGCTTACAGGCTGTAATCACACCGCCGACCTGTAGCATCAACATACATCAGGTTTTATCAAGCACCTGAAACTACCCCTTACCCCGGTCTCGGGCGATACGCCAGTTTGTCTTGTGAATAGGCATAAGCACGTTTATTACTTTATCAATAATGTGATTAGATACATTGATCCACTGGGATACGACAATTATTCTGCAGGTTAAAATAACCCAATAACAATAATCGGGATCACTTAATGCGCCAGCAACGCGGCTTTAATCTATTGTTCTTTCTATTCGGCCTAATCTTTTTTATGGTTGGAATGGGTGTGGGCGTCATTGGTTTTAGTCAGCTGTATAAGTCGATAATCTCAAAAAACTGGGATCAGGTTCCGATGACGATCCTATCGGTTGATCTGGAAGCCCATCACGATGACGACTCAACAACTTACCAAACGATAGCCACTTACCGTTATCAGTATCAGGGACAGCCATATGAAAATGATCGGGTCGCTTTCAGTGGTGGCTCGGACAATATCGGCAGCTTCCATCAAGATACCTATCAATTGCTTAAAGCACACGTCAATGGCGAACCGTTTCCTGGCTATGTCAACCCGAAAAAACCGCATAAATCGGTATTAATTCGAAAAATGCGCTGGGGCCTGTTTGCTTTTATGATGATATTTCCGCTGCTGTTCGGCGGAATAGGACTGGGGGTGATGGTCTTTGCAGTAGTCGGTAAAAGCAAGATCAAAAAACAACAGCAGTTTATCCGCGAAAACCCCGATCGGGAATGGCAAGCCAAACCACAATGGCAAAGTAACCGCATCGAGTGCAGCAATAAGGGCATGATGTGGTTTGTCATCATTTTTGCTGTGATCTGGAACCTGATCTCTTCACCTATTCTATTTGTCCTTCCAAAAGAAGTATTGGATAAGGGGAATTATTTTGCATTGCTGGGGTTATTATTCCCTTTGGTGGGTATCGGCATGGCAAGCTGGGCTACGATTTTAGTCAAACGCTGGCGACGCTATGGCCGTTCGATATTCGAGATGGATCCATTTCCTGCACACCCGGGAGGTATCGTTCGCGGCACCCTGAAATTACAAGCGCCGCTGCCTGTGACTGCAGACCAAGAGCCATTGTTAATTAGCTTGAACCATATCAGAAAGTACACCAGCGGTACTGGCAAAAACCGCTCAACTCGAGAAAGCATTCTATGGCAGGACCAGCAAAGCGTCGCTTTATCGCCTGGCCAGAAAAACATTACCTTCGGTTTTAGGTTAGACGATGATGCCGCGTTATCTGATTATAAACAGTCATCTGATTTACGGCTGTGGAAAGTAACCTGTTATGCCAAAGCACCCGGTGTCGATTTTAATGCCGACTTCGAAGTACCGGTGATTGCTGGAGAACCTGATGAACAAACATTACTGGCTGCCGCACAAATGGCCCAACATCAGAGCAAACAAGCCCGATTAAAAGAAACCTGGAAAGATACCGGCGTGCAAGCAGGCCATCAGGGCGGCTACCCCAGTTATTTATTCAGCGGGGGCCGCAATAAAGGTATATTTTGGGCCATGACTGCATTTGGCTTGGTATTTGGTGGTATTGGTGCCGGTGTCCTGATTTTCGGTAACTTTTGGTTATTTGGCGCTATTTTTGCATTGATAGGCTTGGCAATGCTGTGGGGCGCATTTTACTTTTTATTGCACTCTACTGAATTCACCATCAAACCAGGCAAGTTGATATTGACCAGCAAATTCCCGACCACAAAGCAAAAACAATTCCCGCTTGACACTATTCGGTCAATCGAACTGGCAACCGGCTCACAGGTCAATAGTCAGCAATTCTGGCGCATCGTCTTAAAAAACCATGCCAAAACCACCGCCAGTTATGGCGGATACCAGCCCGAAAAAAGCCAAACGTTCGTATTGGCATCGGATATTAAAAGTCGTCGTGCTGCACAAGCCTTGATTGATCGTATTAAAAGACAGCTGCGATTGGATAGATCGTAATATTTTCGCATTGCGTATGACTCACCACTGTGTTTTTCAGCGGTAACTTCAGACATAGGTTTTTAAGCTACCCAAGCTCCCCCTGTGTGTATTGTGCGTGAGGTTATCCGCCAGCGCCTCCAGGTCGGCTCAGATTCCGGCCATAAAATAACTCTTGCATCTCTTTTTTCAGCCGCCGGGTTACGCGCTGCCGTTGTCTGGGCGATAAGTCAGCGCCGGTTATGCCAAACAGGTAATCGTCCAGATTAAAGTCCTTGATCAGCATTTTGGTGTGAAACAGGTTTTCCTGGTAAACATTCACGTCGATGGTCTGGTATCGGTCAATGGTGTCACGAGCAAAAAAATCCTGGATGGAGCGAATTTTATGATCGATATAATACTTGCGACCATTCACATCACGGGTGAAACCGCGAACCCGATAATCTACTGTAACAATGTCTGAATCAAAACTGTGCACCAGATAATTTAAGGCTTTTAATGGTGAAATAATCCCACAGGTGGATACATCTATATCGGCGCGAAACGTTGAAATACCGCCCTGAGGATGGCTTTCCGGATAGGTATGCACGGTAATATGGCTTTTATCCAAATGTCCCAGTACAGTTTTGGGCAAAGGCCCGGGAGTGGCTTTTTCGGTGTCTTCAAAGCGCTCATCGACGGGCCCTTCGGCGATAAGCATGGTGACGCTGGCACCTTGGGGATCATAATCCTGACGCGCCACATTCAATATATTGGCACCGATGATATCTGAGACATCCGTCAGGATTTTGGTTAAACGTTCCGCATTGTATACCTCGTCAATATAGGCAATATATTCTTCTTGCTGCCGCTCACTGGCGGTATAACAAATATCGTAAATATTAAAGCTGATTGATTTGGTCAGGTTATTGAAACCATGAAGCTTAATACGCGGCTTTTTCAATGCTTACATATCCGTTTTACTGACTAAAAACAATTTTTACAGTCAGTGATTTGAAAAGGTTAAATATCGAGTAACTTCTGCAATGCCACGCCTGGGTCAGGCTGTCGCATCAATGATTCACCCACCAAAAATGCATTAATTCCGCAACCATTTAGTCGCTGAATATGTTCAGGCTCATGAATACCGCTTTCTGAAACCACCAGCCGATCTTCGGGCATCAGTTTAACCAAGCGTTCAGACGTTTCCAGATCGGTCTCAAACTTGTGCAAATCACGGTTGTTAATACCAATCAGCATTTGATCCAGTTTCAGACCACGTTCCAACTCTGCTTCATTGTGCACTTCCACCAGCACATCCAGGTTCAATTCGGTCGCATGCTGAGAAAAGTCCTGAAGCTGTGAATCACTTAATGCAGCCACAATTAACAATATCGCATCTGCACCCAGTGCCCGGGTTTCGGTAATCTGATAATGCGACACAATAAAATCTTTACGCAACACTGGCAGATCGCAAGCTGCGCGTGCTGTTTGCAAATAAGCATCTGCCCCTTGGAAGTAATATTCATCGGTTAACACCGACAAACATACCGCCTTGCCCGCCTGGTATTGTTTGGCAATGGTTTCCGGATCAAAATCTTCCCGAATTAAACCTGCGCTGGGCGAGGCTTTTTTGATCTCTGCAATCACCGCATTACGGCCACTCATAATCTTGTTTTTTAAGGCATCAGCAAAACCACGAGGGGCATTTTGCTGATACAGCAGTTGTTCCAGGCTGCGCATCGATACTTGCCCATGTCGTCTGGAAACTTCCTCGCGCTTGCGCTGCAAAATATCACGTAAGATAGAGGGCATATGACTCATACCTGTTCTGCCAGTTGTTGACTGCGTTTAACCAGTGTTTCCAGCCTGAGCCAGGCTTTGCCACTGGCGAGTATATCCTCAGCCATAGCGTACCCATCGGCAATGCTGTTAACCACATTGGCCGCATAAATTGCAGCACCGGCATTCAGTGCCAGCATCGCACTGCCAGGCCCGGTTTTACCTCGCAGTGCCTCACGAATTAACTGCAGGCTTTGCTGGGCATCGGTGACCGCCAGGGAATCTAATGGCAAGCGTTTGCCCAGGTAGTCTTCCGGATGGATCTGATACTCACTGATTTGTTTGTCTTTAAGCTCTGCGACAAATGTTGGTGAAGCGATACTGATTTCATCCAAACCATCTTCTGCATGCACCACCAATACGTGCTTGCTGCCCAGCTCACGTAAAGCCTCTGCTACAGGCCTTAACCAGCGAGCGTCATAAACCCCCAATAACTGGCACGGGGCACCCGCCGGGTTGGTTAATGGCCCCAATAAATTGAACAAAGTCCGCAAACCCAATGCTTTGCGAATTCGCGCCACGTGTCCAACAGCCGGGTGGTGTTTTTGGGCAAACAAAAAACCGATATTCAGCTCTGCTATGCATTGCGCCACCTGCTCCGGTGTTAAATCCAGGTTCAGCCCCGCAGCCTCCAACACATCGGCACTACCAGTGGTACTGGAAACAGAACGATTACCATGTTTGGCTACTTTGATGCCCGCTTCTGCACAGATAAAGGCACAACCCGTGGATACATTAAACAGGCCTTTGGTATCACCACCGGTGCCACAGGTATCCAGTGCATGTTCGCCCTGTATCTGCACACCTTTGGCAAATTCTCGCATTACGCTCGCCGCAGCGGTTAATTCAGTCGCTGTTTCACCTTTGACCACCAGGCCCATCAATAAGGCACCAACCTGCGCATCATCGGCCTGGCCGGACATGATTTCATGCATGGCCGCAATCATGCACTGGCTGTCCAGATCCCTGCCTGATGCCAATACCTGCAAGGCATTTGCCACACTCATTTCAAGCGCTCCAGAAAGTTTTTCAGCAGTTCATGACCATGCTCAGTCAAGATCGACTCGGGATGAAACTGCACCCCTTCCACATCCATTTGTTTGTGTCTGAAACCCATGATTTCCTCGAGCTTGCCCGATTCATCTTCAGTCCAGGCTGTGACTTCTAAACAATCGGGGATACTGTCCTTGGCAACCACTAAAGAATGATAACGGGTTGCGGTATAGGGTGTCGGCAGGCCAGTGAAAACTCCGATTCCATGATGATGAACCAATGACGTCTTACCATGCATCAAAGCACCCGCTCGCACCACCTGCCCACCGTATACCTGACCAATCGCCTGATGACCGAGGCAAACACCCAGCAATGGAATCTGACCGGCAAATCTCTTAATCACTTCAAGCGTTATACCGGCCTCATTGGGTGTACAAGGGCCTGGGGACAACACGATACCATCGGGTTTAAGCCCAGCAATTTCATCAATCGTAATTGCATCATTACGAAGCGTTTGGACTTTTGCACCCAGTTCACCCAGGTATTGCACCAGGTTATAGGTGAACGAGTCATAGTTGTCGATCATTAATAGCCGGACTGACATCATAAACCCTCCGCTGCGTGGCCAATTGCCTTTACCAGAGCATTGCCTTTATTGAGTGTTTCCTGCCACTCCAGTTCAGGGTCAGAGTCAGCAACAATGCCGGCTCCTGCCTGCAAATGCAGACAGTCGTTTTTTATCACTCCGGTCCGAATAGCGATGGCCAAGTCAGCATCTCCATGCCAATTCAGCCAGCCCACAGCACCTGCATAAATATTGCGCTTAACCGGTTCCAGTTCTGCAATAATTTCCATCGCTCTTACTTTGGGTGCGCCCGATAAGGTCCCGGCAGGGAAAGTCGCTTTAAGCGCATCAATGGCGGTTAGCCCCTCGTGCAAGTGTCCCGTCACTCCAGAGACAATATGCATAACATGCGAATATCGCTCGATTACCATTTGATCGGTAACCTTAACGCTACCTGTTTCGGCCACCCGACCCAAATCATTGCGACCCAAATCAATTAACATCAAATGCTCTGCACGCTCTTTCGGGTCTGTTAACAGCTCTTCGGCGAGTGCCTGGTCTGCATTGACATCAGCACCACGTGGCCGGGTACCTGCAATAGGACGCAACATGGCTTGCTGGTCATGTACGCGAACCAAAACCTCTGGTGATGAACCAACCACCTGGCTATCACCAAAATCGAAAAAAAACATATACGGTGACGGATTCAGACTGCGTAAGGCCCGATAGATATCCAATGCCGGCATCGCAACATCCATCTGCATCCGTTGTGAAATCACCACCTGCATGCAATCACCGGCAGCGATATATTCTTTACAACGCTTTACTGCTGCTTTGAAATCCTGCTCGGCAAAACCGTAGCGTATATCACCTACACCATAACGACGTTGCTGCATCGCATAACCAGGGCTACCACAGCGTAAACGGTGCTGAAGTTGATCCAGGCGCCGCTGCGCGATCACCCAGGCATCGTTATTGGCTTGTGGATCAACGTTCACAATCAAATACAAACGCCCTTCCAGATTATCAAACACGGCCAGTTCATCAGAAACCAGCAAACGGATATCCGGAACATCCAATTCATCTGCTTTACCAGTAATACCGCGCAGGCGTGGCTCTATAAAAGCCACTGTTTCATACCCAAAATAGCCGACCAACCCGCCGCATAGGCGTGGTAATTCAGGGATTTCCACAGCATTAATACTTGCCTGTACTTGTTTGACGCAGTCCAACGGTTTATCGGTTGACTGTTCGCCAACACACTGACCATGGATAAATTCGCGCCACATTCCTTGTTCGTTAATACCTGCGTGGTATTCGTAGCGTCGCTGACATGGCAAGCCTATGATTGAGTAGCGCCCCCACATTTCACCGCCCTCTACAGACTCCAATAAATAGCTGTCAGCACCATCAGCCAGCTTTAAATACACACTTAGCGGTGTATCCAGGTCGGCCAGCACCGAACGCCACACCGGGATACGGTTATAACCTTGGTCTTTGAATTGTTCGAATTGCTCGCTTTGCACAGTACTAGGTTGGTCTATTTAAGAGTAACGCAGCATATTAACCGCTTACTGCGGTTTCTGACACCATTAATCTTTCCAAACGCACAAAAGTCATTGCATAAGCATTGTTTTCATCGGGTGGATGTTGTTCACGGGATATTTCCGTCCATTTGCCCCTCCCATCATTCCAATCCGGGAACCAGGTATCAGCAACAGTATTGACATCGATCAAAGTCAGTTCCAATACTCTTGCCCATGGCAGACAAATAGAATACAGCTGTGCTCCACCAATAATCATTAACTCCCCGCTACCCGCCAGTTCACAGGCCATCTCAACTGTGTGGGCAACATGCACATCGGCTTCTGGTTTTGCCTGTGGTTGATAATCATGCTGCCGGGTAATGATCACATTGCGCCGACCAGGTAAGGCGAAAGGTAATGCCTCCCAGGTTTTGCGCCCCATCAACACACTGTGCCCTACTGTAATAGCCTTAAAATGCTTTAAGTCACGCGGTAGATGCCAAGGCATCTGTCCTTGATAACCAATCTCACGATCACGCCCCATAGCTGCTATTAGCGTCATCGACTGTCCCTGTTTTAAGGGTGAATCATTAACCATAGATATGCAAAAAGTTAAATCGCGATGGGTGCCTTAATCGCAGGGTGGCTTTGATAGTCGGCAATCTGAATATCGCTTTCAGTAAATTCATCCAGGTTTTTAATCGCTGGATTCAGTTGCAGCTTTGGTAAGGGCAATGGATCACGTTGCAATTGCTCATCGACCTGACTGATGTGATTCAAATAGATATGCACATCACCAAAAGTATGAACATAATCACCCGGCTGTAAATCCAATACCTGGGCCAGCATATGTGTCAACAAAGCATAAGAAGCAATATTGAACGGTACGCCTAAAAACACATCAGCACTGCGCTGGTATAACTGACAACTGAGTTTGCCATCGGCCACATAAAATTGAAACAAGGTATGGCAAGGCGCCAGCGCCATTTTGCCCTGTTGTACATTGGCCTGCGGTGAAATTGACTCATCCGGCAACAGCGCTGGGTTCCAGGCAGAGATAATATGCCGGCGCGAATAGGGACGCTCACGCAAGCCCGAAATCAATTCTTCGACCTGATCAATGGCAGCAGCATCGGGCACTGGCCAGGAACGCCATTGCGCACCATAAATAGGACCCAAATCACCCTCCTCAGTGGCCCACTCATTCCAGATACGCACTCCATGATCATTCAGATATGCCGTATTGGTATCACCGCGTAAAAACCACAGCAGCTCGTGGATAATGGATTTGAAATGCAGCTTTTTAGTGGTTACTGCCGGAAAACCTTTGGCGAGATCAAAACGTAATTGATAGCCGAAAACACTGATCGTACCGGTACCGGTACGGTCGCCCCTTTGATAGCCATGCTCGCGAACATGGCGTAGCAATTGCAGATAATTATGCACGATGCGGTTTCTTCTGATAGTAAGTTTTATTTTTGTAGGCAAGCACCAACAGCCACAGCCCACCCAGGAACATGGGGACGCACAATAACATTCCCATTGTTAACCAATCGGCCGCCAAAAAACCAAGCTGTTCATCAGGCTCACGGTATAGTTCTGCAAAACTGCGAAATACCGCATAACCCATCAAAAACCACCCCGTCACCGCCATTCGCGGCTGGGGCTTGTGTGAATACCAAAACAGCAATAGAAAAAGCAGCAGACCTTCCAAACCGGCCTGATACAACTGTGAAGGGTGTCTGGCCTGGTCATTATAAACACCCTCCATATAAGCCTGCATAAAGGTCGCGCTTTGAGGGTCGACATTGTCCAGAGAATTGGGGAACAGCATTCCCCAGGAAACATTCGTAATGCGCCCCCACAGTTCGCCACCAATAAAATTACCGATTCTGCCAAACATTAGGCACAAAGGCACCATAGGAATAACAAAATCGGTCAGATCAAAGAATTTACAACCCACTCGGCGGGCATAAACGGCGATTGCCAGCGCCACACCCAGCATCCCCCCATGAAAAGACATTCCCCCCTGCCAGATCTTAAACAGACTGATGGGGTCGCTGACCAGCTGATCTGTGGCGTAGACCAGCATATAACCAATGCGCCCACCCAGAATCACACCCAGCATGCCGTAAAACAGAAAATCACTGACCTGCTCGCGGTTCAATGGGCGATCACCAAAACCTGCACGATGACTTGCCAGGGTCCAAAAAGAGGCGAACGCCAGCAAGTACATCAACCCATACCAGTGTATGCTCAACGGTCCAAGTTGCAGAGCAACCGGGTCAAAGTTAACCAATAATGGGTAGTCAGTCATCTACGAGCCTTATAGTTAGAGGGTTTCTGGCGCATACACCAGTCTGCCGTTTGTTTATATCCTGGGTTTTATGCAAAAACACATTCAGCGCATAACTGGAGTATACTATCGTTGGGTTATGAGTAAGGCTATAGCCACGAAAAGTTCAAATTCTGAATAACTGCACTTTCGGCAATGCGTTCTGCCTAGATCTTGTCAGTCTGTCCCCCCTGCACTCTCTCAACTTCTCGTCAGCCCATAGCCTGGTGTTTATGGCTGGTCACTGCGATTGCCCCATTTTCTGTTTTTATGGAGCCATTATGAACATTTACATAGGCAACTTACCTTACAGCACTACCGATGATGAGCTGGCTGCACTGTTCAGTGAACATGGAGAAGTCATGAGCGCTAAAATCATCATGGACAAAATATCCGGTCGCAGCAAAGGCTTTGGCTTTGTTGAAATGCCCGATGACGGCGATGCCACGACCGCGATCGAAGCTTTGGATGGTAAGGAAGTTGGCGGCCGCCCTCTAAAAGTTAACCAAGCGCGCCCACGCGAGCCACGGCGTGAGCGCTACTGATAAATCAGCAACTTAAACCATTGCTGCAGGCACCGCACTTGGGTGCTTGAAAACCTGTGACTGGCTGTGTCTGGGCACTCAGATTGTTTGTTTGCTTTAAGGCAAGTTACCCAGCAACAACAATCGGCCATAATGGGTGCCAGTGAACATCGTTCATACTTGCAGCCACCGTGTCTGTTTTCTAATACCTTTGATGGATAGAAAATACCCACCCAACTGGACCCAAAGCCAGTTAGGGTCGCAGTTTGACCTTCTCATAATGGCTGAAAACACCAAGCAACCATGGCCAGTTTAAGCATTGGTTCGTACGTCATAACCGCTGTGATCATCTGCTTGATGAGTTGTCAAGATACGCTACTTTAAGGTAGTATATAGGCAGATCTTCGGGGATTGGCTTACAGAGTTGAAGCAATAAGAAGAAGAACCAATTAATAACATCGCTAAGCGGCTTCGGCCGCTTTTTTTTACCTGTGAACCGCGATCCGGAATTTAGCCCCAAAAGAGACACACCCCCAATCGTTATCGGTGATCCAGGCCTGCCATAGTCATGTACTGGAACTTGTAACACGCTATAATCATCAACATATCTTATTGCTAATTATTGCTGACATTTATTGCACATGAGCCCGCCATCAAACACTAGTACCACAACCTCTGATAGTGCTTTACTGAACTTTACTTCTGCTGCTGCTCGTAAAGCACAGGAGTTGATCCTTGGTGAAGGCAATCCAGCATTGAATCTGCGTGTGTATATCAGTGGTGGAGGCTGCTCCGGCTTTCAGTATGGCTTTAGCTTCGATGACACTGTCAATGATGATGATATCAAGATAAACCGTGATGGTATGACATTGCTGGTAGACCCATTGAGTATTATGTACTTAGGTGGCGCAACTGTTGACTACACTGAAAACCTGCAAGGTGCTCAGTTTGTTATCGATAACCCGAACGCCAATACCACATGCGGCTGTGGTTCATCGTTCTCTATTTAGATTCTTCGGTCATATCACACAGAACTTTATGAATCTGCTTTTGTAATGATGGATCATTACCAACGCTCCGCACGCAATACCTTCGCGGCATTGAATCTGGATCGCCAGGCAGAGCTGCGAGAGGACGCAAAATGGCTACGGCAACAATTGAACTCTCAACATGCGCGCTTTTTACCGGTCTACAATGGTGCTTGCCTGGTTGCCGACACATCAGAACCCAATGCCCCTTTATTATTAAACAAGAACCCTGCCAGTGAGCAATCAACTGTTTTCTTAGGGCAATCGCATTTAGAAACCTCGGTCAAGCACAGTATTTTTTCTGTTGAATTGCCTGATCAACACCCTTTGTTAAACGACGAAAACCAGTTGATCGGTCTGCGTCGTGCCGCCAGCCTGTTTGATCCAGAGCATGCCGGTTTATGTGCCTATGCGCTGGCCATCCATCAATGGCATAACAACCACCAGTTTTGTGGGCGATGCGGTACTAAGAACCGAATCGCTGCTGCGGGACACCGACTGCAATGTGAAGACAAAAACTGTAACAATATCGCCTTCCCCCGCATTGATCCTGCGATGATTGTATTGGTTACCTGGAAAAACCAGTGTCTGCTTGGCCGCCAACCCAATTGGCCAGAAAAGCGTTATTCCTGCCTGGCAGGTTTTGTTGAGCCAGGAGAAAGTCTAGAGGACGCTGTACGCCGCGAAGTTATTGAAGAATCCGGTGTGCAGCTGGACGAAATTCATTACCACTCATCACAACCATGGCCATTTCCTGCCTCGATCATGCTGGGGTTTATTGCCACTGCGAGCGACCCGTCAATAACAGTGGGCGATGAACTGGAAGACGCTCGCTGGTGGCATGCCGATGATATTCATACTGCGATTATGGACGATGAATTAAGGTTGCCCTATCAACTGTCTATCTCCTGGCAACTATTGGCCGATTGGTATTTACAGCAAACCGGCAAGTCACTGGCTGATTTGTCTATACAATATGCTCACCGGTAAGCCATTCCCGACCATGACCTCCGGCTGGTTTCAAAAGACCTGCCAAATGCTAGGATACGCATTGGGACTTCGCATAAAATCAATGCCTAACACCTCTGACTCATTGCGATATTGACTAACCCTTTTAATTAACATGACCCAATGTCCATAGCGAATAGCACAGTGAGATAAATTATGACCATTATTGCCATCCTTATTGCCTTGGCGATCAATCATTTTGTTAAGGGCATCAGCATTATTCGACGCTCTGAGTGGCTCCCGCCATTGCTAAAGTTATTAAACCCTGTGCTGGAAAAGCTGAAAGGTCAGTACGCGTTGCTGGGCGCAGCAGTACTGTTGTTAATCCCAATGCTGGTGTTGGCGCTGGTGGCTTATTTGGTTGATGAGGCAGTCGGTTTCTTTTTGTATTTCCTGTTCAGTATTGTGGTGCTCATTTATTGTATTGGACCGCGCGATCTGGACGCCGATGTTCGCAATGTCGTTAACGCCAATACCGAGGATGAATTGCAAGACGCTGCTCGCCCGATATTGCGTGAGCCTTTATCAGATGACTCTGAAAGCCGCTGCGAACAATTTATCCGGGCAATATTCCGTGAAGGTCTGACCCGCTGGTTTGCGGTGATTTTCTGGTTTGCATTGCTTGGTATCTACGGCGCTATTGCATACCGTTTATGTGCCTGGCTAGCACGCACCAAACAACCTATTGATGCAGAACAACGTGACTGGTTAAAACGCTTCAGTTGGGTAATGGAGTGGCCGGTAGCGCAATTGATGACCCTGGCTTTGGCGGTTGCCGCTGACTTTGATGCAGTGGTCTCGGCCTGGCGCAAGCATCATAAAGCGCAAGGGCATGGTATTTTTTCTGGCGATCATGGTTTTATGTTGACCGCTGCAGTGGTCGCCGTATTAGGTGGGCACGCCGATAATGATGGTTTTGCTGACCAACTGACCGGCCGCATGGGACCGGTAAAACTGGCCATGGATTTACTCTGGCGGGTATTGGCAGTCTGGCTGACCTTACTGGCAGTCATGTTGCTGGCAGGTTGGCTGGCTTAATCAATAGATTATTCTGAAACCTGGACCAATGGTGTGTCATCATTTGGTTGCTGTTCATCATCGGAAACCCTTGGTACCCGAATCAACCCTGATGGCACTGGCCAGCTAAGCGATTGGTAATTACCCGGCAATATTGACTGGCTGTTAGTGCCAGTTGCTTGGAGTGAGCTAGTGGTTATACTCACAGGCTGTGTCATTAATCAGGTTATCTGATTACGCACCACCTGTATCAACAGCCAAGCTTAAGTAAATTGACTAAGCTATAGAGCGACTATTAAGGAAATATTATGTCATTGACGAAAATCAGTACTCTACTCGTTATCTTACTGGCTTGCTCACCCAGCTTTTCTCAGACCACTACTTTGCACTGTGGTCAGTTGTTTGATGCAGAACAGGGCCAGCTACTTGATGATCGCTACATCAGTGTGCTTGAAGGCCGCATCGAAAGTGTCAGCGAGCAGGCGCCTGATGGTGAACTGGTGGACTTATCCACCCACACTTGTCTGCCTGGTTTGATTGACCTGCATGTGCATTTATCCGATGAGTTAAGCCCTACTTCCTATTTGCATCGATTTACATGGAGCGAGGCTGGCTTTGCATTAAACGCCGCTGCCAATGCCCGTAAGAATCTACTCGCTGGCTTTACCACGGTGCGTGACCTGGGCGACAGCTACCTGGTGACTATTGCCTTACGCGATGCCATCAACCGCGGCGCCATAGCAGGACCACGAATTGTTGCAGCCGGCAAAGGCCTGGCCAGCACTGGCGGCCATGGCGACCCAACCAATGGCTACCCACATGCCCGCTCTGAAGACCCTGGCCCAAAAGAAGGCGTCGTCAACAGCCCTGAAGATGCCCGCAAAGCTGTACGCCAACGTTACAAAGATGGCTCGAATGTCATCAAAATTACCGCCACAGGCGGCGTACTAAGCCTGGCAAGTAATGGCCAAAACGCGCAATTCACGGAAGACGAGCTAGAAGCCATTGTTGCTACCGCCAACGATTATGGGATGCATGTTGCAGCACATGCACATGGTGTCGACGGGATGCTCAGAGCGGTTAATGCAGGTGTGAAGACCATTGAACATGGCACCTATATGAATGACGAAATTATCCAGGCGATGCGGGACAATAACACCTGGTACATCCCCACTGTGTCTGCTGGTCAATTTGTGGCAGAAAAAGCCAAGGTTGATGGCTATTTTCCAGAGGTGGTGCGTGGCAAAGCCGCCACCATTGGCCCTCAGATCTTGCAAACCTTTAGCAAGGCGCACCAGGCTGGCGTTCAAATTGCCTTTGGTACCGATACCGGCGTATCCAGCCATGGTGACAATGCCCAGGAGTTTGTCTATATGGTTGAAGGAGGCATGAGCCCAACAGATGCTTTGCGCGCAGCCACTGTAATGGCCGCAGATGTATTGGACCAGGAGCAAACCTTAGGCCAGATTGCCCCGGGTTTTCATGCCGATATCGTGGCTGTACCTGGCAACCCACTGGATAATATTGAGTTAATGCGCCAGGTTGAGTTTGTCATGAAAGCCGGGCAAATCTATAGTCGTAAGCCTTAAAAGCAGTGTATATCCGGGATTACGCTGCAGTACCAAGGTCAAACTTTATCAGCTACTCAGATTAAGTACTGCCCTGTGGTTGCGCTGATGGCTGTTGTTGTTTAAGCACGACAAACAGCATATAACCTTGAAGCATATCTAGCAGAGCGTGTAAAACCATCGATAGCCATAGCGAGCCACTTAGCCAATACAGACCAAGAAAAATGGCACCAAGTATGCCGGTGCGAACAACACCCGAAACCCCCTGATAAATATGCGCAAACCCAAACGCAGCGATAACAATAACAGCGGCCAACCATGCCGGCAGTAGCAGGCTTAAATACCACCATATAAAACCACGCCATAACAATTCTTCAACAATCCCGGCAGTAATACTCAAACAATAAAAGCCTTTTAACTCGAGCTTATTGGTTGGTAACAATGGCTCTAACTGCAAATGTTCAATGGCTTGAATCAAGTTTTCGCGTTGTTTCTCAGGCATCGATTTTGCGCTAATACTGGTGTACGCAAAATAACCAACCAATAATGCGGTCATTGCCAACGCCAACCAGAACATCCAATTCAATTCCAAACTAAACCCTAACCACGCCCATTGACGTTCTAGTGTCACCCATATCACAAGGCCAATTATTGCCAGTGTCCACTGCTCAACAATCGTCCAGCTGTAAAGATTGATTCGCTTAACTGGCCGGCCGGCAGCGATACGTCGCTGTAATCTTCGATAACTCCACCAGCTATACACAGGAAAAGCCACTGCAAATAAAAGGACGAACAAATGATCGATCAATGTTGGCATTATTAACCTCTATTGTTATTATTCACGTTGTTGTAAACAATAATATTCACATTTTTGTGAATAATCAAGAGTGCATGAATAAAAAAACCGCTATTGGCAAGCACCCACCCGCTACAGGCACCCTGACGATCGATAATCTGGAAACTGCGCGGATGTTGTCAGACCCTTTCAAATTAAAAATTCTGCAACATTTTGCAGAACAACCTCGTACCACCAAGCAAGTCGCTGACTTGATGGGAGAAAAAGCCCCCAGGCTATATCGGCATGTCGATAGCCTGATTGAACATGGCATTCTCGAGGTGGTGGAAGAAAAACCCAAGCGCGGCACTGTCGAGCGCTATCTGCAGGCCACCGCCGCGCGCTATGAGGTCGACCGTCGTCTGTTTTCGCCAGAAAACGAGGACCTCACACAATTGCACAGCACCGTACACAATATTATGCGCTCTACCGGCGATGAGTTTATTGAGGCAATGAGCCAACAGCCGCAAAGCCATAGCAATCTCTGCGATGCCGATGATTTAGAGCCGGTAATGCTGAAAATGGCTGCCAAAGGCAGTCGCTCACAACTGATCGAGTTACGTCGCCGTATGCTCGAGCTGGTGGAGCAATGTCAGCAGATCGAAGAACCTGATGATCAAGAAGAAATTCTAATTTATCAAGGGCTTATCACATTTTACCCGATTCAAGATTAAACACTGGACAATTCAGTTTCTAAAACCATCCACCATTCATCCGCCATAAAGTCAGGTTGAGTGCCCAGGCAAAACTGACCCACAACAGATACGGCATCAATAAAATACTGGCAATCTGCCTGGCTCGCCAGAAATACAGCACCGTGACCAATATAGCCACCCACAACAAGGTCAGTTCTGCCAATGCCCAGCCGGGACGATGCAGCCCAAAAAACAACGCACTCCAAGCAAAATTTAGAACCAGCTGCACAAACCACCAGCGCAAACCAATATCCCGATAACCGCTGACCGGTTCACGCCATACCAGCCAGGCCGCCAATGCCATCATCAGATATAAGCTGCTCCAGACCGGAGCAAACACTGAGCTGGGCGGATTCCAGGAGGGCTTGGCCATACCTGCATACCATTCACCAGGCGGAAATAAACTGCCCGACAGCCAACCCATTCCCAGGCTAAGTAATATAAAAAAGATTAAAAAAACAATAGTGCGCATGCCGGTCGCTCGCCTCAATTAAATGCCATTATTTCATGTCAGGCGTTATTCTGCTGAAGTGATTCCGCTGACAGCACTTAACCACCCATGCCGCACACTATATGAGCGCCTGATTGATGCATTATCCAACCCGCCTACATGCTACTATCCGGGTTTGTTGCTAACTTCACCCAGATAACCATGAACGATGTTTTGTCCCCGTTGCAGCTTGCTGAAGATTTAAATGAATACTGGTCTCCGAAAGTGATAGGTGAGCTGGATAATCACTACCTGAAGGTTGCCAAAGTAAAAGGCTCGTTGGCATGGCACAGCCATGAACATGAAGACGAGTTGTTTTATATTCTCAAGGGCACCCTAAAACTGGAAATGCGCGATACCACCGTTGAGCTAAACCCTGGCCAATTGTTTGTGGTACCAAAAGGTGTAGAACATAACCCTATCGCTGAGGATGAATGTCTGCTCATGCTGGTCGAACAAAAATCCACTCTGCATACTGGAACCACTCAGACTGACAAAACCCGTTCTATTGAACAACAGCTGCACAGTTAATCGCACCGGAGTCATTAAAGCATGTGGAAACCAATTGTACTGTTATGCCTGTTGGTCAGCACCAGCACCATCGCCAAAGATAACCAGACCGTGGTCCAAGCGTTTGTAGAGGCTTTTAATGCTAAAAACATTGATGCCATGCTGGAACTGGCAGATGCGGATATTCGCTGGATGTACATTTCTGCTGATCAGGTTCTGATAGAAACTGAGCAGCATGAAGCATTACGATCCAGTATGAGTCAGTACTTTAAGGCATACCCCAGTAGTCAATCTGAGCTGGTTTCCATGATCGGTAATGGTCATTATGTACAGGCCATTGAAAAAGCTTCATGGCAAAACGCAGATAACCAACAACAGTCGCAATGCAGCATGTCGGTTTATCGCCTGATGAACCACAAGATTACCGATGTCTGGTATTACCCGGCAGAAGCTTGCGACCAATGACACCATCAATAAACGGAAACCTGTGTGAAGCCTAATATCATCATTACCGCCATCGGGCTGGCAGCGGCTTTTATACTCAGCGCTCACTTTTTTGCCGGTCAGTATCAACTTGAACTGTTTGCGCTATTTCTGGCTTTGACTGCCTGCATTTATGGAGGTGCCGCATTAACACCGGCTGGTGCGGCTTATGGGAAAATAGAACTTCCATTTGTGACCGTGGTTTTCATCACCGCAGTACTGGGGTTGCTTATCTCCCCGGTCTGGATTGCCATTGGCTACTTTATGCACGGTGGGTGGGATCTATTGCACCATCATCAAAAGATTACCACCCCCATTCTCCGCTGGTTCCCGCCATTATGTGCCCTATTCGATGCGGTCATTGGTGGGTTTGTACTGGCATTGTGGTGGTTTACATTATGATATTGAAAACACTGTCACTGGTGATGCTATTGATGTTTTTATTCGGTTGCCAGCAAAACACTCCCAACTGGGAATCAGTCAATGCTAGCCTGTTGAGTGATTACCCAGACGTTCAGCATATTTCGATTGATACTTTTACCGAGGAATATGCCAGCAACACCTTGTTGATTGATGTTCGAGAACCGGCCGAATATGCCATCAGCCATATCCCCGGCGCTATCAATCTTACGCACGCTGAGGCTATAGCAGACTATATAAAAACACAGGACAAACCCGTCGTGGTGTATTGCTCTGTCGGCTATCGTTCTGCAGCTATAGCGCGTGAATTGGCGCAATATGGCGTGCACAATGTCTCAAACATGCAAGGTTCGATTTTTGCCTGGGCCAATGAGGGCCGTGAGCTGGTCGATGAAAACGGAGTGACCGATAAGGTCCATCCGTATGATGAGCATTGGGGTAAGCTATTGGATCAGTCGATACCTGCCGCCGATTAACTTCACCTGTATACCAGGCCGTTGAACATCGAACAATTAAGTGCTATTGCAGCAAATACCAATACCGATAGGCCGCCGCCGCGCCTACAATAATCAGCGCTGCCACTGCCCACAGCAACCAGCCACTACCACGCTTCTCAGGAATATCACGCAATACACTATCAGGCCGTAAACCCGGAATTTTGACCACAAAGCGTTGCCGACCCAAACGTATTTCATCACCGCTGTTCAGCACCTGCTTTTGAACCACAGCACCATTTACCCAAATATCGTCTGAGCCGGAAATGTTTTCAATGGCCAAACGGTTTTCATAAGGCATAATTCTGACATGTTCAGGATGAATCGCCGGGTCATCAATCGTCACCTCTACCTCAGCAGCAGAACCCATGACCACAGCCTGACTCACCGATACCTTTTGACCTGCATATTGGCCGGCGACTCCCTGCAAATAGATTGGCGGGCTATTTTGATCTTTGCCCTGCTGTGCACTCATTGGCGTTTCTCACGCAGTTGCCGGGCCAGCTCCAGATCGGCCTCGTATGTGATCTTAAAGTTGGCTGGCGAACCCAGCACCACGTGGGGTCGATAGCCAACCGCTTCCATGGCACTGGCTTCATCGGTGATATCAGCAGAACCATTCAGTGTGCGTTCCAGAGCATCCAGCAATAGGCCGGTTTTAAATACCTGAGGGGTTTGAGCCAACCACAACCCTTCTCGCCCTACGGTCTCGGTTACACAGCGCAAATTACCGCTCTCAATGGTTTCAGGCTGCCCGGTCTTATCATTGCCGCTAACGCGTTTGATGGTTTCTGCAATGGGCAAAGCAAGCAGCGCACCATGATCATCACGGGTCCCTGCTTCAATGACTGCATCTAGGCAACGGGCAGGAAGACAAGGACGGACTGCATCGTGCACCAAAACGTAACCGGTATCCTCACCCGATGCCCGCATCGCCCGTAGGCCGCGCAGCACTGAATCCATACGAAGTTCCCCACCAACGCAGGTATTTAATGGTTTGTTCAATGCAGCCGGCATTGACGCCCAACAACAATCATCATCGGATAAACAAACAGTAAAGCCGGCAATTCGAGGGTTTTCCGCCAGGCGTTCGAGCGTATGCAGAATCACTGGCCAGCCATCCAGCAAACGATATTGTTTGGGCATTCCTTCATCCATTCGCTTGCCATGTCCGGCAGCTGGTATCAATGCCCAGATCATATTGTCATCGTATTGTTGACTCATCAGCCGTTATTATCTCCGAACGATTGTGTATTACCGTCTGAGGGCAATCCGCCTTCATCCGGCGGATCGATAATTTGTATAAACTGCTCATCTTCACCTATCAGGCCAAGCTCGGTGCGCGCCCGTTCTTCGATGGCATCTTCGCCTGCACGCAAATCCTTAACCTCTGCGGCTAGCTCGTTATTGCGTTTATGCAGGACCGCGTTTTGTTCTACTTGAGCTTCTACCAAACGGCGCAAATCGCGCACTTCACCATATTGCTGCCATAGTTGAAACTGTAGCGCCACCAGGATGACTATCAGCACGACGACCAGCAACCGAACCATCAGCTTTACTCGCTGGCTCCACTGTCATTAACGCTGACAGGAAACGCAGCAGCACCCGCATAACGTGCGGCATCACCCAGATGCTCCTCAATACGCAATAGTTGATTGTATTTGGCTGTCCGGTCGGAACGGCATAATGAACCGGTTTTAATTTGACCAGCACCAGTCGCCACCGCCAGATCAGCAATACTGGTGTCTTCGGTCTCACCGGAACGATGCGAAACCACCACGCCGTAATTGGACTGCTGGGCCAAATCAATGGCATCCATGGTTTCCGTTAGTGTGCCGATCTGATTGAGTTTGATCAAAATAGAATTGGCAACATTTTCCTCGATACCCTGCTGCAGAATGCGGGTATTGGTGACAAACAGATCATCACCAACCAGTTGCACTCGATCACCCAGACGTTCAGTCAGCAAACTCCAACCTTTCCAGTCAGCTTCATCCATACCGTCTTCAATGCTAAGAATGGGGTATTGATCGGACCAGTGTGCCAGCAGATCAACCATGCCTTGTGCATCCAGATGCCGATCTTCGGCAGCCAGGTGATAGCGATCATCAGAGAAAAACTCGCTGCTGGCGACATCCAGCCCCAGCCAGACATCGCGCCCGGCCTTATAGCCGGTAATTTCAATGGCCTCCATAATGGTATCCAACGCGGCTTGGTTGGAGGCCAGATCAGGTGCAAAACCACCCTCGTCACCCACCGCCGTGGAAAGTCCCGCCTTCAGCAACACCCCGCGCAAAGCATGAAAAATTTCAGTGCCGCAACGCAGTGCTTCAGCAAAACTATCAACCCCAACGGGCAATATCATAAATTCCTGAAAATCCACAGCGTTATCTGCATGTGCCCCGCCATTGAGGATATTCATCATCGGTACCGGCAGACTCACCGGTCTGCCTTTGCTGGCATCTTCAGGAATCAAATATTGATAAAAACGCTTACCATGTTCTTCGGCTACTGCCTTAGCAACCGCCAGTGAAACACCCAATAACGCATTGGCGCCTAGGCTGGCTTTATTTTCGGTACCATCAAGCTCAATCAAACGCTGGTCCAGATCGCGCTGCAAATTCGCATCAAAGCCTTTCAATGCCGCATGAATCACACCGTTGACATGCGTCACTGCTTTTTGAACACCTTTCCCCTGATAGCGCTGTAAATCGCCATCGCGCAACTCAATGGCCTCACGGCTACCAGTAGAGGCACCAGAAGGCACTGCAGCACGCCCCCAGGCACCAGACTCCAGCAATACATCGGCTTCCAGAGTGGGATTACCACGTGAATCCAGGATTTCCCGTGCGTGAACTAGTTTGATTCGACTCATAATTCGGTCAGCAATAGTAGATCAACCCATATTGTAGCGGGTAATGATAGAGATTATGAGATTTTCTTGACCGCAGTATCGATGCCCACAAGCGTTTTCAACAGCGTTTCTAATTGCCCCAGTGGCCAGGCATTGGGGCCATCGCTCAATGCCTGGTCGGGGTCGGGGTGGGTTTCCATAAACAAGCCAGAAATACCCGCTCCCACTGCTGCCCGTGCCAGCACCGGCACAAACTGCCGCTGACCGCCGGAACGACCGCCCAAACCACCTGGTTGTTGTACAGAGTGGGTGGCATCAAAAACCACCGGGCAATGGGTATCACGCAATATCGCCAGGCTGCGCATATCGGCAACCAGGTTGTTGTAACCAAAACTGAAACCGCGCTCGCAAACCATGATATCGGTATTGCCTGTGCTTTTGGCTTTATCCACCACATGCTGCATCTCTGCAGGCGATAAAAATTGACCTTTCTTGATATTCACCGGCTTACCGGTTGCTGCAACCCGCTGGATAAAGTTGGTCTGCCGGCACAACATCGCCGGCGTCTGCAGCACATCAACCACTTCAGCTACGGCTTCTATATCAGTGTCTTCATGAACATCGGTAAGAACGGGAATACCGATCTGCTGTTTAACTTTTTCTAGTATCTGTAAACCTTGCTGCTGCCCTGGCCCACGGAAGCTGTCTTTAGAGGTTCGATTGGCCTTATCAAAGCTGGATTTATAAATACAATGCAGACCGAGTTGCTGACCGATCTCATGAATTTGGCCAGCAGTATCCAGTGCCAATTGCTCTGATTCAATCACACAGGGACCGGCTATTAAAAAAAAAGGATGCTGCTCGCCTATTGGAACACCGCAGAGTTTCATTGAGGCACGCTCATGCGGCTTGCTCACCTTTGATCTTGTGTTGTTGTCGGTAACTCAATGCTGCTTTGATAAAGCTGGTAAACAAAGGGTGACCATCACGTGGGGTTGAGGTGAACTCAGGGTGAAACTGACAGGCAAAGAACCAGGGGTGCTTGGGCAACTCTACAATTTCGACCAGTTCATCATCGGTCGAATAACCTGAAAACTGCATGCCGTTCTGCTGAATAATATCCCGATAGGCGTTATTAAATTCGTAGCGATGACGATGGCGCTCGGTAATCTCGTCTTGACCATAAATGCGATGCGCCAAACTATCAGGCATCAATTTGCAGTTTTGACCGCCCAGGCGCATGGTGCCACCCAGATCACTGTTATCGTCGCGTTGCTCAATGGCACCGGTGCGATCCAGCCATTCAGAAATAAGAGCAATCACCGGGTGCTCCGTATCCAAATCATTCTCCGTAGAGTTGGCGCCCTCCAATCGGCAGACATGGCGGGCGTATTCCACCACGGCAGCGTGCATGCCGTAGCAAATACCCAAATAAGGGATTTGCTGTTCACGTGCATATTGTACTGTGGTGATCTTGCCCTCAAAGCCACGCTCACCAAAGCCGCCCGGCACCAGAATGGCATCGACGTCAGCCAGTAAACCTGTCCCTTGAGTTTCAATCTGTTCAGATTCAATCGCACGAATATTCACCCGGGTACCATTATTGTACCCCCCCTGCGCAATGGCCTCTGTCAACGACTTGTAGGCATCAGAGTGTTCAACATATTTGCCCACCATCGCCACTGTTACCTGTGAGTGCGGACTGCGCATACGTTCTACCACAGCCTCCCAGTCCGATAGCTCGGCGGGTTTGGCCTCCAGGCCCAGACGTTCCAGCACAATGTCATCCAGGCCTTCAGCATGCAACTCTACCGGGATGCCATAAATATTGTCTGAATCGATGGCAGCAATGACCGCTTTTTCTGGCACATTGGTGAATAAGGCGATCTTGCGCCGTTCGGATGCGCATATGGGCTGTTCGCTACGACAAATCAACACATCCGGCTGGATACCAATGCTGCGCAACTCCTTAACGGAGTGCTGAGTAGGCTTGGTTTTAATTTCGTTGGCAGCACGCAGATACGGCACCAGTGTCAAATGAATAAAAGCGGTGTGCTGACGATGCTCTGTGCCAAGCTGGCGGATGGCTTCCAAAAACGGGAGTGATTCAATATCACCAACGGTACCGCCAATCTCAACCATCGCCACATCAAAACCTTCAGCGGCCGCCAGCACACGCTCTTTGATGTAATCGGTAATATGGGGAATCACCTGTACGGTCCCCCCCAAATAGTCACCACGGCGTTCACGGGCGATCACATCGGCATAAATTCGGCCTGAGGTCAGGTTATTGCCCTGACTCATGCGGGTGCGCACAAAGCGCTCATAATGGCCCAGATCCAGGTCTGTTTCTGCACCGTCTTCGGTGACATAAACCTCGCCATGCTGAAACGGACTCATGGTGCCGGGATCGACATTGATATAAGGGTCCAGCTTGAGCAGCGTCACCTTTAAGCCGCGCGATTCAAGGATAGCGGCCAATGAGGCAGCAGCGATACCCTTCCCCAAAGAAGAGACCACACCACCGGTGACAAAAACAAGACGAGGCATTGATACAGTTCCGAGCTATTGCGTCGGGTAGATAGTTTAACTCAGTGTGACGCATCAGGGCTATGACATTGTAGAATCAGTTATGCACAACCGACCTGAAAAACCGATACCTGACGATGATATCGGCAATAAAATCGCTGATGACAGCGCTTTTGGTAACGATCACGGGCAAAACTTTGATGATGACCGGGAAAGCCCTGAAGACGCCATCGGCAATGTGAGAGTCGATAATGACCACGCCCCAGGCTCTGACGGTACTGAAATAGCGCGCGACTCCGGTGAGGGCGATGCGTTGCAACCCCAGACACCGCCCTACTCCGGCCTGGATCCGAACACCATCATTCATGCTATTGAGGGTTATGGCTATCTGTGCGATGGGCGGTTACTGGCGCTAAACAGTTATGAAAACCGGGTATACCAGGTTGGTATTGAAGAACAGCAGCCTATCGTTGCCAAGTTCTACCGACCCGGACGCTGGACAGATGCCATGATTCTTGAAGAGCATGCTTTTGCACTGGAGCTTGAAGCCACTGAAATCCCCATGGTGGCACCATTGATGTTTGATGGACAAACGCTGCTGGAGCACGAAGGCTTTCGCTTTGCTTTGTTTCCACGCAAAGGTGGACGCACACCAGAGTTGGATAATGACGACACCATGGAGTGGATAGGCCGTTTTCTGGGACGTATTCACGCAGTGGGTGCCAGCAAGTCATTTAAACATCGACTGGAACTCACCATTGAGCGATTCGGTATTGAGCCGCGTGATTACCTGCTGAGCAACGGCTGGCTTCCCTCCCATCTGGAAGAGGTATTTGCCGGCTTGACCACAGACCTGCTCAATCAGATTAAAAACGCCTATCAGCGTTGCGGTCAATATCAGCGTATCCGCCTGCATGGCGACTGCCACCCCAGCAATGTTTTATGGACCGAGGCGGGCCCGCACTTTGTGGATTTGGACGACTGCCAAACCGGCCCTGCCATTCAGGATTTATGGATGCTGTTATCTGGAGACCGTGCTGAAATGAGTGGTCAGTTATCGGTCATTCTGGAAGGCTATGAACAGTTCCACACATTCGACCCACGGGAGCTGCACCTGATGCAGGCCCTGCGCACCTTGAGAATGATTCACTACACTGCCTGGCTGGCCCGACGCTGGCATGACCCTGCCTTCCCGAGGGCATTCCCATGGTTTAACACCATGAATTATTGGGAGCAGCAGATATTGGATTTGCGCGAGCAGGCGGCTCTGGTTGATGAAGGGCCATTGGCAATATAGCCTTATTCTTCATTCAATAACGGGTATTGCACTTCTAACAAAAAACTTGTCTGACACCCTTTTGTTGATATTTTGTTCCCATGCGTCGCATGGGAACAATAAAATTATCTAATCAACTACCAACCACACTGCCGGCCTTGATTTTGTTCGTCCAGCCACGTTTTCAGTGGTGCGAAATAATCAAGGATCGCGGTAGCGTCCATTTCACGGCTGCCTGTGACTGCCTCCAGTGCATCCGGCCAGGGTCTGGACAGCCCCATTTCGAGCATGGCGTTCAAACGCGAACCGGCTTGTTCACTGCCATAAATACTGCAGCGATGAATCGGCGCTTCGTTACCGGCAATTTCACACAGTGAACGGTGGAACTGGAATTGCAGAATATGCGCCAGAAAATAACGCGCATACGGCGTATTGCCTGGAACGTGGTATTTGGCACCGGGGTCGAATGCATCAGCAGGGCGTTCTATAGGAGAGGCAATCCCCTGATATTGCTCACGCAGCTGCCACCACAAGTCGTTATAACCTTCCGGCCCCACTTCGCCACTGAATACACGCCAGCGCCATTGATCAACCAGCAAACCGAATGGCAGAAAAGCCACTTTGTCCAGGGCTTGGCGCATCAACAGCCCGATATCGCCTTCAGCATCCGGTACGTTGTCCAGCAAGCCGATCTGATTCAGGTATTCCGGCGTGATGGATAAAGCAATGGTGTCACCAACCGCCTCATGGAAGCCATCATTGGCGCTGCCAAGGTATAAGAATGGCTGTTCCTTGTAGGCACGCTGATAATAGTTGTGGCCTAGCTCATGATGAATGGTACGGAAATCATCTTCGTTGATCTTAATGCACATCTTGATGCGGATATCGTCTTTATTGTCGATATCCCAGGCCGAAGCATGACACACCACCTCGCGGTCTTGCGGTTTGGTAAATTGCGAGCGTTCCCAAAAAGTCTCCGGCAGTGGCGCAAAACCCAGTGAGCTGAAAAAGGCTTCACCGGTTTTGACCATTTTAATTTCATCATAATCATTGGCTTTTAGCAGTGCTTCAACATCCACGTCTTCGGCTTCGATGTCCGGTGCCGCCAAATCATAGATATTGCCCCATTGCTGCGCCCACATATTGCCCAGCAAATGCGCTGGAATCGGGCCCTGGGCCGGTGCGATGTCATCACCATATTGCTCATTCAACTCGCTACGAACATGGCAATGCAATGCTTTGTAGAGCGGTTCAACCTGGCCCCATAAACGATCCATTTCCTCACTGAAAGCATCCGGTTCCATATCGTAATTCGAACGCCACAATTCAGAAACATCGGCGAAACCCAAATTCTGTGCACCCTCATTGGCCAACTCCACCTCACGGGCATACAGCTCTTTCATGGCAGGTGAAATCGTACGCCAGCCCTGCCAGGCATCCAGCAGTGCAGCCGGATCACGTGAGGTCTTCAGCGTTTCTTCCAAATCGCCCAGTACCTGACACTGTTGCTCACCATTGTCATCGGTTTTGCAGTATTCACCGGTGCCGTACATACCATCCAGACGTGTGGTGATATCAGCCAGCTCAGCGGTTTTCTCCGGATCGTTGGGTGCCGGCAATACAATACCGCGACCCAGAATATCCAGCTTACGACGCAAATCAGCATCGACCTGAACATCACGGAACTTGGCCGCTTCAGTCGCCAGCCTTACTGATAACGCTGTGCCCTGCTCACTGACTCTCGCTGCCAGTGCTTGGGTATCGTTATTGATGTAGGTCTGATAAACCCAAAAAATTTGCGCGCCTTCAATACCAATGGCCTCTAATTGTTTTTGTGCGTCTTCGACGAACTGTCGGGCATCTTCTGCGGTCAATGCCTGTGTACTATCGGATAAGTCATCATTGGATGTTGTCATTGTGTCTGACGGTGCAGCAGCAGATGCTGTAGAGCCAGCATTATTGGCTGATGCGTCGACCTGTTGCTGACAGGCAGTTAAAAATACAGCGGCAAGCAATACCGCACAAGGTAAAATGATAGGATGAATCCGTTGCATGATTGGTCTCGATTATTATGCGGCAGGCAATAGGCCAGCCGACTGATTGGTGATATGAAACAGTTACAAACTTTAAACATTAGCAGATTTACGCCTTTTTTGCGCAGCAAAGTTGCTGCCATGATGCTATTACTGCTCACATTGGTGACATTCACGGCAATAGCCCAGCAAACAGCCAATGACCCATTACCGGATACTGCTGTGGATACTGTTATCGAGACTGCAGCGACAGCCAATGGTATCGAAGTGTCAACAGAGACGACGGGGGATGAATCAACGGCCGGTAATGCATTAATCTCTGAGCTGGCCGCTTCATCAGATGTGGTCGTGATTGCCAAGGTGCTGTATACCAGCTACGAATATCGCCGTGGCTTTCCGATCGATGGCTATGCCGATCTGAGCGTGCTAATCCCCTATAAAACCGAAACCCCGCTGGACCGCATTCGGGTTCGCGATTCGGGGTTCAAGTCTGATGCCTGTTACTTCCCGGCAACCTACCCTGGTCAAGATGGTGCACGCTTTTTGTTGTTTTTGTCGCGGCACCCAGATGGCGATTTTCGCGGTAACCCCTTGACCTGTAAATTATCGGTGGTGGTGACAGATAATCATCGTTACGCCCTGCGCTACCCCTTTGAAGGCAAGGTCGATTTAAATGAAGAGCAACTGGCCTGGGTGGAACAGCTGAACTTCAATGACCCTTTTGCTTTTGCCGGTGAAGCCGATCTGACGCTCGGCCGTAAGCAAGCTTTGGCTGAACAGATTGACGGCATTGTTGACGAGCGTGGCGTAAAATACACCAAAGGTTTACCAATTCGGTACTTCAGCCAACTGATTGGCAAAGAGAATCTACAAAAACCACCGCGTGATGGCCGCTACTAAACGCCTCCAGCTTATGCAACCACCTGATAGCAGGGCTCGTAACGGCTGCCCGGAAGCTTCATACGCCCTTGCTGTGTAAACGCTTCCAGTAAATGGTCCAGTGAGCTCATCAGCTCTTGATCTCCTCTTATCTGGAAAACACCTTCGCGACGAATAGCAGCCACACCATCTGGTTTCACGTTACCAGAAACAATACCGGAAAAAGCCCGGCGAAGATCGGTAATCAACTTGTGCTTGGGTTGGTCCAAGCGCAAATTCAAACCGTTCATATTGGCATGCGTGGGTTTGAAGCGTTCTTGTAATGCATAAGGAATGTTTAATAACCAATTGAAATAAAAGGAGTCATTTTTTTCCACACGGTACTCTCGCACTTCTTGCACTCCCTTATACACTGCCTTGGCAACCGCCTTAGGATCGTTAATGATAATTTGATAACGTTCCTGTGCCTGGGCACCAATGGTGAACTTCAAGAAAGCATCGATTTGCTCAAAATAGGCACGCGAAGATTCTGGCCCAGTCAAAATCATGGGGTAAGGCATTCCTGCATTCTCCGGGTCCAACAGCACCCCAAGCAGGAAGAAAATTTCTTCTGCTGTACCCACGCCTCCTGGAAACACGATAATACCGTGCCCTGTTCGCACAAAGGCTTCCAACCGTTTTTCAATGTCTGGCATGATCACCAGCTCATTAACAATGGGGTTGGGTGACTCTACAGCAATAATACCTGGTTCAGAAATACCCAAATAACGCCCTGGGCTGAGTCGTTGCTTGGAGTGTGCAATGGTCGCGCCTTTCATTGGTCCTTTCATTGCACCTGCCCCGCAACCTGTGCAAATATTCAAACCACGCAATCCCACTTGGTAACCCACTTCTTTGGTGTACTTATATTCAGCCTCAGAAATTGAATGACCGCCCCAGCAAACCACCATATCCGGATCTGTTTGCGGCCGAAATACATGCGCGTTACGCAGAATTTCAAACACCGCATTGGTAATGCCTGAACCTTCGTTTAAATCGACACTGGGGTTGTTTTCGATTTCGGTATGAAAATAAATTAAGTCACGCAATACCGCTGACATTAGCTCGCGAATGCCCTGAATAATTTTGTTATCGACAAAAGCTGAGGGCGGCGCATTGTGAATATCCAGCCGAATACCGCGGTTAACTGGCACCACGTCCAAGCTGAACTCATCAAACATCGCCATAACATGATCGGCGTCGTCACTAGGGTTATCGCTGTTTAATACCGCCAGCATGCACATCCGCAGGCGCTCATACAAATCGCCATGACTGGCGTCAGTCAAGCGTTCAACTTCGTGACGTGAGAGGGTGTTTAAAATACCGGCGGGATAAACCTGAGTAGTAATCGAGTCCAAAATTGTGCCTTATCAATCCATGGCCAAATAGTTTAATCACATCCTCAGCAAACTGCCAACCCATGTCGGCATAAACTGCTGGATATTAAGACTAAGCTTTGTTAACAACAGGCATTAACAATCTCAATGGAGTCTTGAACCTGTGCGAGGTTGGTGTTGCCTTGGGTTATTGACCTGAATGCGGTTGATTGCATTGCCAATTTTAGGGCATAAGCGCCCGCCGGTGACTGAGCATTTACTATTGATACTGGTTTGTACCTGCAAAAAATTAAACTGCTGACTAATCCGTAGTTTTTGTACCGAACGACTAACTGGTGGGAAACGCCATTGCTTCAATGCCTCGACTGCCGCATCAGCAAAATCCTGATGCACATTCAAGCTTAGCACAGTAATATCAATGGGTTGACCACTAGGCCCGATACTGTAAGCGACATCCACTCTTTCATGCATAAACAAGCCGCTTAAACGGTTGGGATACTTAGGCTTAACTTTAACGTACGGCTCTGGGATTTTGATATTTTTATTTTCAAACACCAAACCATCAAGGCTTGGCAAACGTGCAGTCACTTTAACATCAGTAAAATCTCTGAGGTCATTGCTGACGCTGGCCACTTTTATGGTATCAACCATTTGATCCACAAAAGCGTCCTCATCATCCGGTAATTGCTGTTTGACCGAATGCATCATACGTTGATGCAATACTGTTAGTGATACGTGGTTGGCCGTTTCATCAACGGCCTGGTCGTTATCATTTTCATCGATAACAGTAATGCGTTCACTGGCTTTCGGGCCTAAAGCACTGGGCCATTGGAAAGAGACAAAATTTGTCTTTTGATGGTACCGGATCAAC
This sequence comes from Wenzhouxiangellaceae bacterium, assembly GCA_965230265.1. GTDB lineage: Bacteria > Pseudomonadota > Gammaproteobacteria > Xanthomonadales > Wenzhouxiangellaceae > JAJFKX01. The sequence goes on from OZ245999.1 coordinate 1,681,030, forward strand.
TGCTCACGGTCTTCACTGCGTCGCTCAACCATCGCGGGGATATCACTCAGCGGGTGCATGATGGGAGCACGATGAGTATCTGCGTAGGAGGCGTGTCCCTCGGGGCTGCCCAAAATACCGACGCTGGTCACCATAGCACTAATCAACACAGTAAAAACCCAGGCAAATGAACGTGAAGTATCGTGGCTGGAAGCGATCTGTTCCGCTTCAATGTTCAACAAACGCTGTACACGCCGGTATAAACCGCCTTTTCCACTTGCCGCCAGCGCTGGCTGAGGAACAACCGCTTCCTGCAGCTTGACCAGAATTTTGGCGTAATCCACTGGACGGCAACGGTTGTGGATGGCTTCGTGATCACAGCATAGTTCGCGCTCATCATTGAGTATCCGACTAATCCAGTGCACCACCGGATGGTAGAAAAACAGCACCTGCACCAGGTTCTGCATCCAGTTCACCAAATAGTCATAACGTTGAATGTGCGCCAGTTCATGGCGCAAAATCAAACGAATCTGATCCGGTCGCAGGCCAGTTAAAGCTGTCGCGGGCAATAAAATAATTGGTTGCAGCCAACCGGCGGTCAAAGGAACACGTACAACATCGGAGATCAAAATACTCACGGGGCGATGAATTCTGCATTCCTGACGTAAACGCCGGAAATCTTGTTCCAGCCACAACGGGACCTGGTGGGTTCCAGTGTGCCTGATCATATATAGACTCAACCACGATACCAGTAACCTGACACTGCCCCAGCTTACCCCGACAAACCAGGCGATCAGCAGGTAACTGAGCCAGGTATCACCGATATTCAGCCAGACACCACCACTGTCATTAAAACTGGCAAGTGCCTGACTAAGGCTGGCAACTTGGGTGATTTTTTCAGGGTTGTCCAGTAATTGCAGACCAAACGTGACAAATGGAGCAATGGCGATCAATACCAACGCCACCAAAGCCGCTGCATAACGGTAGCGAGAAGCAGTAACACCCCGATGGCGGTTACCCGCTAGCAGCGCTGCTGCCAGCAACATACCAATCAATATCCCCTGCCAGACAAAGTGAATCAATGTCCAGCCAAGAGCATCCATTAGTGTTGCTGTAGTCACTATTTTATACCGATGATTTTTCCAATTGCTGAATCAATTGTTTGATTTCTGCCAGCTCTTCAGCATTGACGTCACCGGTTTGCCCCAGTGCCTGCAATGCCAGACGAGTCGCAGAACCATTGAACAACCTATTGGCCAAGTCAGAAACAAACGCATGTTGTTCTTCTTGACGAGAGCTGCAAGGCTTATAAATATGCGCACGCTGACTATCGTTGCGCTCTACCAGCCCCTTCTGGTGCATGATCTGCATCAGTTTCAATGTTGTGGTGTAACTGTTACCGCCATTCGGGTTGAGTTGCTCGTGAACATCACGAACGGTACATTCGCCTCGTTCCCACAGCACCCGCAAAATAGCAAGCTCACCAACAGTCGGTCGGGCTATCCTTTGCCGTTTTTTAACTGGTTTTGCCTGTGTCATGATTTTTACTTTAAAATTGGTTTATCACGAAAGTAATCGTACACTTAGTCGCATCATGATGCAAGAACATCAGGCTCATTAGGATTGACTGGCATACTCAAGCCAGTCACTGCTGCATTGCTGATACTGTTCTACCAGCAAAACGGTCAGCATGAACCCAAAAATCAGTCCTGGTTTGGTAACAGAGGGCAATCAATGGCTTAGCATCAGCATGACACCGCTGAATGTCAACATGACACCGAGCACCTTCCGCCGATTCATCTCTTCTTTTAAAATCAGCCATGCAAACAATACGATGAACACTGAAGCCGTTTCGTTTAAAACCGATGCGATTGAGGCATCGGTATATTTGTAACCTGCCAGCCACAGCATCATCGATATCATTCCTCCCAACAGGCTGGCAAACGTGGTGTTTATCCAACCTTGGTGATGACCCATACGTTGTGGCAACCCAGCCAGACGACCACGTAGCCACAGAACAATCACCAAACCCGCTGCTCCGGCAAACATGCGTATCCACACCGCCCAAAAAAACGGCACTTGCTCCAGGGTCGGTTTCACCATCACCACACCGACTGCATTCAAAAATACCGCCAGCGCACCAAAAATAACCCCCATTCGTAAATGTTTACTGTCAATTGCAGCTTTCCGGCGCCGATAACTCACCAATAGAACACCGCTCAGCACCAGCATAAAGCCCAAGTACTGCCACAGAACCAGCCACTCACCCAGAAACAATACTGACAAAACAATCACAAATGGGCTGTACAAGCTGGCCACAATACCCATTCGCCCCGCTCCCAGAGTATTCAATGCCTTGAAATACAAACTGTCGGCAATGCCTATACCAATCGCACCACTAAGCAACAAAATCCCCCACTGGACGACAGTAATCCCACTCGCCTGCCACCCCTCAACCAGCAGCACAACCGGCAGCAACAAAACAAAAGTCAGGACATTTTTAAACAGGTTCAGATCATTGGGTGCCAGTGACTCGCCACTGCGTTTAAACAACACCACGGCTAACGCCCAGATCACTGCACAAGTGATAGAAAAAAATTCTCCGAGTCCCATTACAAATGGCGTCGCTGAATTATTGGAAGGGGCTCAAAATGGAGCTGACCCAGCCATTATTTTCTTCATCCGATAATGATATTGAGCCAGGTGACATTGATTCAGGCAACGAAGGCAAAGGCATTGGTCATGATGCCCGGCTCGATAACAAAAAACAACCAACGTTTTACCATCATGCTTGTCGCCATCCAAACAATCTCTTAGCATATACCGTATGTTACGGGGTGTAGCTCAGCCTGGTAGAGCACTGCCTTCGGGAGGCAGGGGCCGGAAGTTCGAATCTTCTCACCCCGACCACTGAATTGTCGGCTCGTTTGATATAATTGTCGCCTCGTTTTTTTGAGACAAAGCTTATTTATACACTGGCTATGACTCATCACGCTATTGACTTTAACACTCAGTCTTGACGGTATTCGTGAACAACCACCTATTATGAATTGCGCCAGTATCAAGCTTCAAATACAGCTCAACTGTAATTCTGAAACTGCTGTTGAGGAAATGGCTGAGTTAATGCATGCGGTAGCCGGCCGCAATAACCAATCTCCCAACCAGCAAAGCCTGACCACAGCTGCACATTTTGTGCTCGACTATATTCGCCAGGTACCTTATATCATTCAGGTGGCTTGGACTGCTGCCGGACAGGTTGGTCTGGAACAGCCAATGCAGAGGGTTTTAGATACCGTCACCAGCTACTGGGAGCGTGATGACGATGTGATTCCTGACAGTATCGGTGTGATTGGTTTAATCGATGATGCCTACTGCTCACTATGCTCGCTGCAAATGGTCTCGGATCATTATCGAATGCTGACCGGAAAGCATTTGTTCCCTGAAAATTTAGGTCCGGCAAACGTCAGCATTCGCAAGCTATTGGGCCAGCCCTACGCCTCCGATTTAGATAAGTTTGTTATTGAAACCCTCAACAGCGCACAAATCATGCCTGCACTACAGCAACTGGCAACGCCAGAAAAACGCTTGCACCTGCAAGCCGAGCATACTATCTGGAGCCACGATAGCATTCCAAAAACACCAGACAGTGCACTGGCTGATATTACCGGTAATACTGATAACCAGTAAGATACCTTCGCCCTGGTTTACCGTTCCTAGCCCGCTAATCCGATCGGCTATTACCGCTTATGCTGCAAACGCTTCACGGGTAAAGTTTCGTGGTTCACCATCAGTGACCAGCACATCGTCTTCAATCCGAATACCACCATAGGGTTTTAATTCATCAATCAGCTTCCAGTTGATTCGGGTTGCATGCTGACCGTCACGCAATGGCGCCAGTAATTGTTCAATGAAATAAATGCCAGGTTCAATGGTCAATACATTGCCCGGCTCCAGTTCGCGTGTCAGGCGCAGAAACGGGTGACCTTCAGGTCGTGGAATAGGCTCCCCAAAATCATCCACTAAACCAGCCACATCATGAACCTGAATACCCAGATAATGACCCAAACCGTGCGGCAAAAAAGCACTGCTTAAACCGTTGGCAACCTGCTGTTCTGGTGACAGGTTCACAATACCCTGATCCTGCAATAAAGCAGCCACTTTGTGATGTGCCTGCAGGTGTAAATCACGGTAATCAACACCCGCCTTGGCGGCTTCGCACAATTCTGTTTGCAGGCCATCCACACCTTTAATTAAATCAGCAAACGGGCCGCTCTGTTGAGTCGTATACGTACGGGTAATATCTGCGGCATAACCAAACACCTGGGCACCTGCATCAATCACCAGCGAGCGCAATTCAACCGGTGCAGTACGGCCAAGTTCAGTAAAGTGCAATATCGCTGCATGTTCATTTAAAGCGATAATATTGCCGTAGGGTGTGTCATTATCGCCGTGCCCTGTGGCCCGCAGATATGCCAACTGCAATTCAAACTCAGAGACACCTGGTATAAAAGCATCTGCAACGGCACGGTGACCGCGAACGGCGCGGTGATTGGCCGCTGCCAGGCATCCTTGCTCCCACTGGGTTTTCCTGGTGCGTGCCACGTGTAAATCATGAATTAACCCGGTTGGGTTCAATGCAGCATTCTGAAACCCTTTGGCCAGTATCGGCGCATCCCCTATGACCGCCAGGTGAGGATGATCAGCGACTTTATCCAACCAGGCTTCCGGGTCGGTAACCGGCAACACTTCAAAATGATCCGCCCACCAGCTTTCAACAACCGGCGGTGGTGCATGCCAGTAGTCGACGGGTTGATAGTTATACAGCACCGGTTTTTTGCCTGACTCCAGCAACAAACCACAATTTGGCGCGCCCAATGGTGTCCACCAGACAAAATGCGGATTAACCACATAGGGGCTATAAAGATCATCCAGAAAACACAACGCCGGCTCACCGGAATGAATCAACAATCGATCAAAGCCATGTTTCTGCAAGGCTTGTTCCAGAGCTGCAGTGCAATAATGCAAATGCTCGGGGTAATGCTCGAACTCAATACCTGGATAATTTTCAATATCGCTCATAAGCGCTCAATGGTTGTTTGTACTGGCAATTAGTTTACGCTACTAGTCATCTTTGTGAAAATCATATAAAACCAAATAAAGCCATGTTAGTCTCCTGCTAATCACCCTCCATATCCACAAAAATATCTTGTAATAACTGCTGCACATCAACATCGGTTTCATCAGCAAGCCTTTGCTGCAATAATGGCTTGACCATTGGCGAGTCGATACCCGCCAATGCAATCATTGCAGCTTCCCTAATATCAGCATTTTCATCGCTAATCAGTTCAGCCAGAGGCTCCAGTAATTGTTTATCAGAATAATGTGAGGCTATCTGCGCACACCAATATTGAACTGAAGGCTGAGCAGCTTTAAGTGCTTGTTGCAGGTGCGGAATAACCGCTTCTGGTGTGTGTACAATAATGGCATCCTCAACCAGCTGGTAAACGCCAAAGCCGTCACCTTCACCAAATGAATTTAGCAATAGCGCAATAGCATCAACATCCGGATGTTCAATGAAATAGCGCCTCACCTGATCATATTGATCAATGGTCTCCTGATCCAACTCAGAATCTGGCGGCATTGGTTGATGCGCCTGCAAAAAAAGCAGCGCATCGTGTTTATTTAATGTAGTGGTTTTAACACTCATGGGTTATTCCATAGTTCCTTGTTCTGCCTAATCAACTCAGTTAATTGTCGATTGACAACAGCCCTGTCGTAGCCAGCCTGGCGAAATATGTTTCTTAAATCCCTGATATCACGTGCCAAATGTTGACGTTTGTTCAAGCCTGGTGTTACTGGTCGACGAAAAGTTCGTGTCTGAGCATGCAAACCTTTCTCCATATTAATAGTAATACCCTTGCTATGGCTTACCGTACTAACTGCGTTTTGCACCACATGATGAGGCGTATGCGTTCTATTAAGGCCGGTTTTCTTGTTGTTATACCTGGATTTAGAGTAAGTGCCTACATACAAATCCTCACCAGGTTTTGCGAGACCAGTCTGGCAATTGTGTACCAGCAAGCCAATATCACCCGCAAAGTAGTTTGCATTCTCATCAACGGCGATGTTATACACATTTTTTGGTGACTGTTCATACTGAACTGACGCAACCTGATATTCTTCGCCAAATATACTGATGGCGATATCACCTTCGGTAATGTCTCCAGCGGCCACCCACCCTTTTGTTTGAATCCATACAGGATGTTCAGAAGTAATATTCAATGAAGTAATGACATCGTCATTACCATCCGCAAAGTCTATACGTAAATAATCTTCAACCTGACGTGTATAAGATTCGATAACCTGGTGATACTCCAAATCAATCGCGCCTGCTCCGGTTGAAGCCACTAAATCACCTGCGTAAATATCTTCAATGGCCTGCACCCCTGATTCAGAATAAATTAAAGTTCCTTCGACAAAGCTGCATCTGCCTATTTTTCTCGGCCGCTTGGGTATGGATTTCAACAACCCTTTTGTTAATACTTTTCTGCCCGCCCCCGCTGGCGTGATCATAGATACAGTTTCAACTGCTGCAATCTGATTATCGATAAACTGATTGGCAGAGTAACGGATTTGCTCGCGATCGTTACTAAAGACAAACTGATGGGCATGGTACGGATTGGTAACAACACCTACCACAGCCCGGCCACCGGTCATAATGATTCCACCGGCCACCTGATATGGCATGGTGGCCGTATCCACCATTGACCAGCCTGCCCCGCTCCAATCACCCTGTAAAGCCAAGCCGCCGGGTGTATTGTTCATCCAGGTATCCACCGGGTTCATGGCAGCATCTGCTGTGGCCCAAAGTGAGTCAGTAAAACCAGACCATTTCTCTGAAAATATTTCGCCCAGAATTTGACCGCGCTCACCAAATGAAACATCCATTTCGGAGCCAACTTCCACATCAGTGTAATCCCCTAAATTGGTGCTGGTGGGTGTATCTTTTGGTGTTTCCCCATCCATAATGAACAATGAGGTGGCACCTGAAGGGTTATCCTCTAAAATCAGCTGGGTTCCCTCATCAAATTGCTCGACAGATTTCACATCCGCCGTTTGCAACTCACCATCGCCTTCCCGCCAGGAAACGAACCCATCCGCAGGGTCATAAAAAATTTCCGTCTCCCAGCGATAACCATTCAAATCTGCTGGATTGGTTGTGGTTGGATCACTGGTGGTGGTCGGTTCGGTACTGCCAGCCGTTTCTGCTTCGCTGGCATCCACTGAACTGCCACTGCCCTGTTCTTCAGACTCACCCGACGTCGTATCTGCGCACATCGCAGTAATAGGGCAACCATCATTGCCCCAACCCGGGTCACCAAAGGGCCCTTCTGACTCACCGCCCGTCGGCCAGCCTCCGCCTGGCTCAGTATTTGGAGGAATAAAGGAGGTGTCGCCTGAATCGCTGTAACTGCTTTTAGGGATAGCAAATAAACCCATTGGATCGCGTAGGTTAACCGGATCGCCATGCACATAAGCATATCGATTAAACCCTCCTCTTAAACCTACCGGATCACGACTGAGAAAACGGGCTGTGGTCGGATCATAAGCACGATAACGGGCAAACTGCATGTTACTGGTGACCGCGTATGAGGCCATACCCTGATAATTAAATCCACTGATGTCAGGGTCTTGATTGAGCGGTTGCTGCAGGCTTTCACCAAATGCATCACGCACAGGTAAGCTGCTGCTAAACGCTGTTCGCAAAGTGGCTTGCTGATCGTAAATTTTGGCTTCGCTATCGGCAGCTGATGAGCCATCGCGCAATACATCATAGACAAAGCCACTGTCACCAGACACAAACAATCTGCGACTTCCATCAGCACCTATTGATGCCAATGGCAATCGTGCATAATTCTGTCGCCATATATCAATCATCGGCTGGCGTTGATCGGTTTGTATTGCCGCCCAGCTAATGCCATCGCTGTCGCGTAGAAACTGCAACTGATTGTCGTCTGTGGTTACGCCCAGGATCAAGCCACTGGGTAAGCGTTTAAACTTTCGTCCCTGCTGATCTGCTAGCACGTTACCCCAGGCATCATATTGCAATGGTGTGCCATTAGCGGTTTCTAATAAATTATTTTTGAAAGTCGCTTGATAATGGTCAGTTAACGTACCGCCCTGTTGTATTCGCTTACCAAGCAAATTACCCGCTAAATCCCATTGGTATTCAATGTTTACGTTGGGGTTTGATTTGGTTTCCCTTAATAACCGACCTTTACCATCATATTCATAATCGGTGATAACACTTTGGTCTTCAGCTTGCCAGCGCTCACGAACAACCCGACCTAGTGCATCATAATCATTGCGTAACCGGGTTCGGCGACCATCAGCGTGTTGATAACTGCGGCTGCGTTCACGACCCAGTTCATCATAGGTGAAACCCACTTCACTGCCATCAGCCAATACCAACGCTGTTATTTGGTTTCGGCGGTTATGATTGGTGATTTTTGCATAGACATAACCGGCGTCATCATCCACACCGGCCAAACGATAATCAAACGGTTTGCCATAGCGATATGCAGTGCGGTTGCCGGCGCTGTCCTGAACTGCCCGCATGACACCATTATCGTAATAGTCCCACTTAACAACACCTATTGAACGCCCTTGTAAAAAAGTTTCGCGACTGGCCAATTGTCCGGACAAAGTGTAGCTCCACTGATGCCGCACCTGCGCACGGCCATTCAGTTGGCTGATCGTCCGGGTGGGCTGTCCATAGGCGTTGTGCCGATTATATTGACGGGTTTCAACATCACCAGACGCAGTGATTTGTTGTTTAATCAACTGAGCGTTGCGATCACGCTCGTACGCAGTATGGCGAACCTGCCCACCAGAGATAAAATCTTTACCGGTCACTTCCGGATAGGTTTCCTCACGGAAATAAACCAATTGCCGATCCGAATAGGTTTCCTGTTGCAATAGGCCATCGGAATCATATTCGTACTCTATGCTGTCGACCGGTGAATTTAAAACATTCAAACGGCCCGCATCCGTGTATTCGTAATCTACCGTATACAAATCATTGCCGGCAGAAAATGCATCGCTGCTATCTGGCCCAATCACCTGTGCCAGACGCCAGTTATTATGGTAGCCATAGCGGGTTTCGCTTAAGGGTTGACCATTCTTATCTTGTTGAATACGTGCAGACAATAACGTTCCAGCATAGTCTTGCTGGATGCGGCTGCCATCGGGGTATTGACTAACAATGAGTTGTTCCCTGGCATCATAGTAATGAGTGGTTTCCTTGCGCTCCCCATCAATTGTCGTTACCGCATATAACCTGTCTGTACTATCGGGCAATTCCACGGCTGAGCGATATTGATAATAAACTCTACCAGCACCGGGAATGTCCTGGGCAGTCACCCGGCCGCGCATATCATAAAACGTTGTTGCGACGTACCCTTCAGGGTCGGTCATCTGATGGATATTCAGATTGTTGTCATAGGTGCGAGTGTATTGTTTGCCTTCAGCATCATAGATATTTTCCAGTAAACCGATGGCGTTATGCTCATAGGTTAATACCACCTGTTTACCTTCCACTGGATAAATTGTCTTAGCCACCAGGCGGTGACCAGAATCATAATCATATGTGAACAATGTCAGAGGGTCACTGGCCGTACTCGAGCTTAAACCTGACTCAAGTCGGGTTAACTGGTTAAAGCGGTCATAATCACGGCGACTGTAAACGCCACCCTCATAAACACTGGTTTTCCGACCGCCTTCGTCATAACCATAACTGCCTAGTAGCCAATCCCCCAGATAGTGCGCTACAGGTTTACCCGAATAACTATAATCCCAGGTTTCTACCACCCCATCGGCATCTGTTTGACGAACCAGATGGTTTTGACCATTGTATTGATACTCTGTGCGTTCGACCCCTGCTACGGTTTCGCTGGATAAGCGGTCATAAAGGTCATATTCATAACTTGTCACCACACCGTTTTCATCAGTAATGCGTAGCGGCTTGCCGTGAATACCATATTCTCGTTGAATGCTTAAACCGGATAATTGTTCTTCGGTAATTTGTCCCAGCGTGGCACTGATCTGGGTTTGTTCATTCAGGTTTTCATCAGTAATGACAATACGCGGAATCGCTTCATCATCATGGTATTCCCATTGCTTTAAGATTTGCGATTCACCATTGCCACTGACCGCTTGCTGAACAGGACGTCCACTGTCATCAAATATCGTGCTTTGCTCACTGTCATCAGCAAAACGCGTCAGGTTTTGACGGCCATTGGCATCATAACCATATTCCAAACGTCCTCTACAGACCTGCTGCATAACATAACGTCGCCCATTGAATGCCCAGCAATCAATAGACTGTGAGTATTCACGTGACGCTAGCCGGTTGTAACTGTCGTAACTGTAGCGCTCTGTAATCCCACCGGGCTGTTGCATTGTCAAAAAGCGTCCGAAAGCATCAACCTGCTCGGTGGTTTGCAGCAAGCCATCAACGGTTTCACTTTTGGTCAGTGTGGTAAATTCGGTACGAAACACCCGACCCAATGCATCGGTTTTACTTTCCCACCCTGGGCCACCGGAAAACATCGTGGTCAGCCATTTCGGGCCATTATTTTCATCCACTGGTGTGTGTGCAGGGTGCTGAGCGGCATAAATATCACCCAGTTCATCATGGTGGTACGTACTCACCGTTACCACTTCATCCAAAAAATATGGTTGGGCCTGTGCAATACGCCGACCATCATGACTATAGGCTTGCCAGTCAGTAATCAGCTCGGTCCCGGAGACGCAAACCAAATCATCAATAGTCTTCGGCTCTGAAACCCCACCATTACGACATAACAGTTTGCGCGTTAACCGCCCATACTCATCCAGATAGGTCAACTCCAACTGACCATCGCTGCGCAGGCGTGCCAGACGTGGCTCAGCAAATTCGCTATCAGCAACAATGCTTAGATCATCATCCTGCAGGGTGTATATTGTGCTCTCAGGTGTGCTTCCACCGGGAGCAAAGTCAGTCCGCTGTAAACGGTTAAAACCGTCATAGTCAAACTCGCTGAACGAGGTTAACCATTGTTCACTTTGCTGACGACATAAATCATCAAACGCATAAGTGCGTACACGTTGCACAGGGTCAGTGTGTTCAATTGCACCACAAATATCGTCATAGACCCATGATGCCTGTCCACCATCACTGGCCGTTGTGCTGATCAAGCGGCCATGCTCATCCCAAATATACTGCTCTTCATAGCATGAGTTATCGTCCACCCCACAGCGCAGCACAGTATTGGCATTATTGAATCCGGCAGGATCAAAATCACTGCGTTTTAGACGCCCAAACCGCCGCCCTTGATGATCGCTAAGCACAACCTCATTTAACCGATACCAATAACCCACCCCGACCCTTTCCCAGCCATATTCGCTGATGCGGTCATCATTGATCAAGCTGGTATCCTGATATTCATGCTCACTATCGAGCCGACGTTGAGAATGGCTATAAAAATAATCCGTTATAAACTCCACCAGCTCGGTATCACCAGAGTGCGTGCTGTTCGCTGGGCTTGGTGTGCCCGGCAGGGTAATATTTTCCGGCAATTTCCAACGCAATGCCTGTGGTGAGCGACGCCAGCTTTGTAGCAGCCGCTGCTGTTGCCAGTCTTCACTCAGCAATGGGCGATAGCTGTGCTGCGTCATTATGTGACTGGCGATAGCACTGGTATCGATTGACACTGGTGACTGCTGACGAACCTGTTGCAGACTGATACTGCTCATACCCGCGATAACTTCTTGATCGGTAATGCGAACCACATCCGGGGTAAAACGAGGTCTGTCAACTTTTTTATCACCTCGCTGACGCACAATCAGTTCTGGCAGTTTGTCGACAGACACAAAATCCATGGACTGATCCAATGGCTGGGGCTTGGTCCATTGCAAAAACGGTTTATCCAGCAGCCAGTCAGGATAAAACTCAGGCACCCATGTATTACCTGAATCTGCAGCATAGTCATAGCAACGGGTGATCAGCCCATCCAGCGATTCGGTTTGTGAACCATTGGAATCTGCTGCCCCTAGTTGATATTCACATTGTCGTATCAACGGACTGAAGTATGGTGGTGCCAGGTTATAACTGTAATTACCGCTGTCATTGCGTATACCAAATAAGCTGACACTCACATGCTGCATGGAACCATCTGCACGTAGACGGGCACCGTACTTTTGCAGGCCAATACGTGCTGGTTCAGTAAAATAACCATGAATGGTCCGTCCGCCACGCTCATTGGTTAATTCCGCATGAGCAAAACCACGGAATTTGCCATAGCTGGCCACACCTTCGGCATAACGATAAGCACGATGACCCGCTTCTCCCTCTAGCTCGGTGAGCACCTCCAAATTAATCGGTAAGTCGGGGTTATCGTGCTCCTGCTGAGCTGAAAACCCCCAGGTCAAATGTTGCATACCACCGTAGGGGCCCGTCGATGTTAATGTCCGTCCATGGCTAACCTGTTTGTTATTCAGCGCCAGCCTGGTGGTCCAGGACTGGGTTCCAGGCAAACTGTTGGTAGCAATAACCGAGATACTAAGCAAATCAATAAAGCCATCACCATCAAAATCACCAAACGCCTGATGATCGCCCAGCTCAACGGTGGGTAAAATTTCAAAATCGGCAGGAATCTGCTGCTCATCCGATAATAAATAACCATCCGATAAGCCACGATCATAAGCCAACTTAACCGGTTCAATATGATTACGGTCACGCTGCAACATTAACGCTGAATAATGCCCACGGTCCGCATTCAATGGAGTGACTGTATGTTGGTACAGGTGCTGTATTAGATAACCTGCCGATGAACTGCGGGCCAGCACCCTCGTAGGAGTACTTTCAGCACCATTGGTACTGCGGGGATTAATCGTTATTGAGTCGCTATCCACAGAACGTGTACGCGGTCCAATAATGACGTCAGAATCCAGATCACCGATCTCAAAATCAGTGATATCAATGATATCAATATCACCCGGATCGATATCGATATCGCCCGGGTCAATATCAATGATCGGGGGGTCGTCATCATCACCCGACCCAGGGATAGCCCAACCCTCAGAGTATTCATAAAGGGGGTGCCCAGCATGAACCCCACTGGCAATAAACGAACCATTGCCTCGACCATAGTGAATTTCAGAATATAAACTTTCTTCTACCGGTGACCAATAACTGACATCGTTATTGCCAGCGTAATCGCTCCAGCTATAACAACCATGCATGGTATACAGCACATCCAATACACCGTCGTTGTTGTAATCAGCAAAACGGGCAAAATTCGATAAATTCGCTTTGGGACTTTCAAAGTCACTGAAATCTTTGGGCGGCCCAATGTATTGGGTCCGGCAAGCCAGTATTGGCAAGCGTCTTAATGTCGTCTCGATCAATGTTGTTTCAGAACGACCGTCCGTCACCGCCGCGCTCACACTTGCGAGGTTTACATCACTGTCACCAACAATCGCTGTCCAGGCTTTGGGCAATTGCTCCTGATCCATCGGCATGGCCAACAATTGCTGATCATCCCAGTCAAAATGAGGTGCATGCCTGGTATTGGCTACCCATCGGGTCTTGCTGGCACGTGGGCATTGGTCGGTTTCATCGTGAACCACCCGAATCAAATCCAGGTAGCTGTCACCATTGATGTCACCCAACTGCCCATAACGTACTTTGCAGGCATTCAGTTCAGGAATAGCGCGAATCACAAAACGATCACCACCGCGGTGGCTGACCAAATTAACACTGCCTAAATTTTGTGACCCGCCATCATCGTCTTCCACCAGCAGATCCAGGTGGTAGTCATTGTCCAGGTCAGCCAATAAATAACCCCGACCATCACGCAAAAACGTGTTGTCCAGGTGCTCATTTAACTCATCATTCCAGGCATTGATTAAATCCAGGTCATCACCACTGGCCTGATCAGCACCAATAAAGTGTTCATCACCGTTCGGGGTAGCCAGATAAACCCGGTGATAACTGGTACAACTCAAACCTGAACAATGCCAGGTCAACACCAGCAAGTCGGTGACGCCATCACCGTTTAAGTTAGCCCCCTGCGGAAACACCACATGTCTTACATCTGTGCTATTGCCACCTGGGTTGGTCACCGCCGCCACATAGGCGGCATCATTTAGCTCTGGCCAGCTAGGCAACTCGGTATCCACTTCCAGCACACGAAGTGCGCGATAAGTATTGGCATCGGTCGCCTTGCGTTCGATTTTCCACAAAATGGTATTGGGCAAATCCGGCGCATCAGGTTTGTCGTCCTGATAGCTCAACTGGTAATGCGAATACAGTTTTCCATCTACCCAGGATTGGATTTTATTTAAACGGTGACTAAGAATGGCCGGTACACCGCCTGTAGCGTCCAGACGGGGATCGGGTCGGTATTCATAACCGAATGTAATACTCTGGCGCTGTTTTGCATAGCGAATGCTTTCCACCACAGGCCAGCGATGGTGCAGATCTTCGTACTGATCCTGCAGCTTGCTGGTCAACGGCAATAATTGATAGTCATAGATAATTTCGTTGCCATAAGGGTCAACAGTGCGGGATAAGTGCCAGGCCACCGTGCTGCATAAAGCACTGGACTCTGCACACAACATAACTGCGGTGATATCACCAAGCCCAGAATCACCACTGCTTAACGTGAGCTCGTTAATCACCGTGGCTTCTTTACCCGCATCTGCCTGCCTGCCATACTCCCACAGCCAGCCATTGCGGCGCATAATCCATATATTGCGCCCGCTGTCATATTCCAGACGAGCCCCGGTATAGTTTTCCGGCTCATAATAAATACTGGTTTGCCCGGTACGATCACTGCCGATAATATTATTTGAGTCAAGCAACAATTGATGTGCCGTTGCTGCCTGCAGACTGAACTGGTTGGTTTCTCTTTGTATCAGCAGCTCACCATCCAGGTAAAACGATGACTCGACATCATCACTGCCCAATTCGGGCACACCACCAGTGGCCGAACGCCGTGTGATTACCGATAGGCCTTGCAAGCTATAGTTGGAACCCAGCAAGCCATCCCGAAGACCATGGCTATGTGCTATTGATAAGTTTGGTGCGACCCCGGCAATACCAGCAGGTATTTCAATGCTGACTGAATCATTCCAGCCCCCGGTATGTAAACCAGGCTCGCCCTGAACACCCGCCTGTGCGGTGGAAAAAATAAGGATTGCCAGCAGCGTAACCACGCTGAGCGTACGAACGGATAAATGCATGACCTGACTCCCTCTGGGATTTACTATTATTATTGGTACAGAGTGGCTTAAAGGGTGAATCACACAGCGGGCAATGTCAAATCATGTGCTGCTATTATTTCCAGATGGCAGCGTAATCAGCCATCAATAAGTACAGGCTGGTCGTATTCGCAGCAGCTTACCGTTACAATTTATTCTTTTTTTAAAATTCCCCGATCATGGCTGTTTTCGTCTACAACACACTGACCAGAAAAAAAGAAATATTTGAGCCCATCAACCCACAACGGGTAGTGATGTATGTGTGCGGGCCGACGGTTTATAACTATGCACATATCGGCAATGCACGACCTGCAGTTATTTTTGATTTGTGGCGCCGGGTACTGGAACGGCACTATCCAGAAGTTATCTATGCGCGCAATATTACCGATGTAGATGACAAAATTAACAAAGCGGCGGCCGAGCAGAATGTTCCCATTAACGTGATCAGTAAACGTTATACCCAGGCTTATCTTGACGATATGGGTGGCGTTGGTGTCAATCCACCTACCATCGCCCCTAAAGCCACCGAACATATGGCAGAGATTATTGCCATGATTCAACGGTTGATTGATAAAGATCACGCTTACGAAGCCGAGCAGCATGTGCTGTTTAATGTGGAATCATTTGAGGACTATGGGCAATTGTCTCGCCGTGATATGCGTGAAATGATTGCCGGCGCAAGAGTGGATGTTGCACCTTACAAACGCCACCCCGGTGATTTTGTTTTATGGAAACCGTCCACAGACGATCTACCTGGCTGGGACAGCCCATGGGGTTATGGTCGCCCCGGCTGGCATATCGAGTGCTCGGCAATGGCCGCCAAGCACCTGGGCGAGGTTATCGATATCCATGGCGGTGGTCAGGATTTGGTCTTTCCCCATCACGAAAACGAGGTCGCACAAAGCCGTTGTGCGCATGGCAAAAGTCATTTCGCCCGCTATTGGATGCATAACGGGTTTTTGCAAATGGATAGTCGCAAAATGAGCAAGTCACTCGGTAACGTGTTGACCGTACACCAGTTGCTGAAAAAGTGGCCCGGTGAAGTTTTGCGGTATGTCTTACTCAGTGCACATTACCGACAACCGCTGGATTGGTCAGAGCAGGCACTGCAGCAGGCACGCAAAACGCTGGACCGGTTATATGTCACGCTGCGTGACCATGCCGTTGACGATGCTGACCCTGCAGATATTCCAGCTGCCATTGCCAATGCACTGGACGATGACTTGAGTACACCAATTGCTCTGGCAGAGTTAAACAGCCTGGGCAAACAACTGGCCAATGCCAACGATGACCAGCAGCGCAGATCATTAACGGGTCAAATCAAAGCGGCTGGTGAGCTGCTGGGCTTGTTGACACAATCACCAGCTGCCTGGTTTGCCGCACAAAAGTCCGATGTCGATGCTGAAAAGATTGATCAAATGATCGCTGATCGCAATGCCGCCCGTGCCGACAAAGACTTTGCCAAGGCCGATGAGCTGCGTGATGCACTGACCGACATGGGCGTGATCATCGAAGATGGCCCGGAAGGAACCACCTGGCGGGTAGAATAATCACCCGCCTGCCACCATCTAAGGCTTAACTGTCATTCCCGTCTAAACGGAATTTTTATCCAAACCTAAAGATAAACTCATGACCACCTCTATTGATCAGGCTCAACAGGACATCGTTGATGAATTTGCATTCCTCGGCGATTGGACCGAGCGTTACCAATACATCATTGATTGCGGCAAAGCCTTGCCTGACTTGCCTGAAGAAGAAAAAACCGAAGCCAACAAACTGCATGGCTGTCAGTCACAGGTTTGGCTGGTTGCTGAGCGTGATGGTGACAACCTGATATTCCGGGCTACCAGCGATGCCCTAATTGTTTCCGGCTTAATCGCGCTGCTGCTGCGAATCTATTCTGGCCACTCAGCTGCCGAAATCTCTGCTTCCAAGCCCTGGTTTGTGGAAGAGCTGGGACTGAGCGAGCACTTATCCCACACTCGCAGCAATGGTCTGGCTTCCATGTTAAAAGCCATTTACCAACACGCACAAGCTTAAGGGTTATGCTTATACCTGAATCACCAGACGGCATGCTCTGGTGATTGTGGTATTCTCAATCAGTATGCAAAGTACTGGCTGACTACCAGTGGATTCCACGCATAATCGAAGCAAAGGCAATTTGTTCTTGCGAAGGTCGGACCTCTTTGTCCTTGCGCCCTGCCAGGCCTCTGGCCGCAGCAGAATCAGGGAACATCCGGAACGCAGAATTCATAACAATTTCGGAAACCTTCGGCGCCAGCATATGCAACACCTGTGAGAAAATGCCCAGACGGGTGGCGATTCTCTGTGGCCGGTAGATCACGGCTGTGCGAATCATTTCTGCTGCTTCGTCCGGCGAAATGGTCGGTACGTTGTCATACATTTTTGTCGGTGCAATCATCGGTGTGCGCACCAGTGGCATATTGATGGTGGTAAAACCGACACCGGTGTCATTAAATTCAGCAGCAGCACAGCGGGAAAAAGCATCCAGTGCGGCTTTGGATGCCACATAAGCTGAGAATCGAGGCGCATTACTTAAAACACCAATCGATGAAATATTGATAATTTGCCCGCTGCGTCGTTCTTCCATGACAGGCAGCAAGCCCAAAATCAACTTCAGACTGCCAAAATAATTCAGTTGCATGGTACGGGTAAAATCATGGAAGCGATCATAAGACAGCGACAAAGAACGACGGATGGAACGCCCGGCATTGTTCACCAACACATCCACATGCCCATGGTCTTTGAGCACCTTGGTCACCAACCGATCACAATCATCCATATCAGACAGGTCAGCCCGATAGGGCAATGCATCGCCACCCTGTTCTTTGATCTCCTTAACGGTTTCCAGCAAGGCTTCTTCACCGCGCGCCACCACCAGTACTTTAGCGCCGGCCCGTGCCATCATTTGTGCTGCGGCTTTACCAATACCCGATGAACCGCCGGTAATCATCACTATTTTGCCGGAGATATGCCCGCGCAAGCTGCGATCGATAAACAAATCAGGGTCAAGATGACGCTCCCAGTAATCCCATAACACCCATGCATATTTGTCCAGACGCGGCACGGAAATGCCCGAACGTTTTAACGCGGCTTCAGTTTCTCGGCTGTCAAACCGTGTCGGATAGTTGATCATGCCCAGCATATCGCGTGGAATACCGAGATCTTTCAAAACCTGACCGGTAATACGGCGTACTGGCGGCAACATGTTTAAACCCTGTTTGACCACCTGGGGTACAAAACTGAAGATACGTGAATCAATACGCATGGTCATTTGCGGTGCATGGCCAGCATTGGCAAAGATATTCAATACCTCACCGATACGGCGCGGCTTGGGATCAGTCAAATGAAAGCACTTGCCATCCAGCTTCGGCTTGTGTGCAATGTGATCCATGGCTTTGACCACATAATCGACTGGAACAATATTCATGCGTCCGCCCTCAAGACCCAGAGTAGGCATCCATGGCGGCAACATTTTGCGCATCTTCTGAATCATTTTGAAGAAATAATAAGGGCCGTCAATCTTATCGATTTCACCTGTTTCAGAGTGCCCCACTACGATAGCTGGACGGTAGATGCGGTAAGGTATTGGGCATTCGTTGCGTACCAATCCTTCAGAGTCATGTTTGGTTTTGAAATAGGGATGGTCCAGGTTCTCAGCTTCTTCGAACATGTCCTCACGGAACACGCCACGGTACAAACCGGCAGCAGCAATGGAGCTGGTGTGGTGGAAGCACTTGGCACTCACTTTGTCGGCGAACTGCATGGCATGACGAGTACCATCAATATTGGCAGCTTCCTGGCTTTGCATATCTGCGCTTAAATCATAAACTGCAGCCAGGTGAAAAACGTGCTTAACCTCGCCACTCAGCTCATCCAGCTTGGCAGGTTTAATACCCAGGTTACTTTTGGTCAGATCACCGGTTACCGCAACCACTCGCTTGGCTTGGTCCCCCCAACGCTCGCTGAGCGCTTTGAATTTTTTGCTGGATCCGCGCCGAACCAGTACATAGATCGTGCCTTTACGCTTGATCAGCTGATCAATCAAGTTACGCCCGATAAATCCGGTACCGCCGGTCACAAAATAGGTCATGCCATGCTCCTGTATTGGCGTTCGAATACGCCGCCTAATGGTAAATAATCAGTTGTTATACCACCATTGTAAGAAATCTGTCTGGAAAAACTAGCCTTAATTGTCACAATCACAGCAGCGGTTTCATATGTTATAGCTGTAAAGCCTATTTTGATAAATATCTTTACACTCAACGATCAATACCTGTATCGAATTAAACCTGAGGCTGCCTTCTGGCATACTGACATTACATTTGACCTGTAGAGAACCCACCATGAGTGATCTTAATGAGCAATTTCAGGCCGCATCCGTTGCTGCCAAGTCACTGCCCGAACGCCCTGACAATGACACCCTGTTAGAGCTGTACGCACTCTATAAACAAGGCAGCGATGGCGATGTTTCCGGTGACCGGCCTGGCCTGTTTGATTTTGTTGCCGGTGCCAAATACGACGCATGGGCAAAACTCAAAGGCACCGATCAGGCCCAAGCGCAACAACAATACATTGATCTGGTTCAGCGTTTACAAGGTTAATTCCTTATCAACAGTTGAAACCAAAGGCAGGCGCAAGTGGCCAAGCGTAATACTCGCCAGCGTATTTTAGATACTGCGCTGGCTTTGTTTAACGAGTTTGGTGCACCCAATGTCAGCACCAATCACATTTCTGACGACATGGACATCAGCCCCGGTAATTTGTATTACCATTTTCGCAGCCGTGAAGCCATCATCACCGATCTGTTCGTACGTTTTGAGCAATCCATGCTCGAAGCGACCATACTGCCCGACACGCGTTTACCGAATGCTGAAGATATCTGGTTTTTTCTGCATTTAATGTTTGAAAGACAAATCGAGTACCGCTTCTGGTATCGGGATTTAAACGAACTGTGTGGTAGCTATCCTGCGCTAAAAAAACGCTATCAAGCCCTGCTCGAGCTGCAGCAGCAAACCACCCAGCAACTCATCAACCACATGGCCGAAGCTGGTGTCCTGCAAGCCAACCCTCTACAACGAGCGACACTGACACGCAATATTCTGTTGACGCTGAACTGCTGGCTGGGCTTTAGTGCGGTAACACCGGATCAACTGGCGCAGAATCCGAACCTGGCGGTATGGCAGGTGATCAGTCAGGTTGCAGCATACCTACCGGATGAAGAGCGCGATGAAATAGAAAGCTTGGCAAAATTGTATTTGCAATAAGTGCCACATTCAAAAAATGACCCACCAATAGCCCAACTGGTAAAACCATACTGTTGACAAAATACGATACCAGTCGTACCTTTTTATTGTCAGATAGTTGAAGAGTCTAAACCATGAGAACTGTTGCTTTTGCCATGTTTGTCGTTTCCACATGCTGTCACGCACTAACCACCGCTCCACTGGTTACTGATACGCCAAACCCCAACGCACCAGAACAAATACAGCAACAATACGGGCAACTGATTGGTCATTGGGCTTGCCAGGGCGAAAATCGGCAACAGGATGGAAGCTGGCAAAAATCACCCGGTATTGCCACTTGGAGCTGGTATTACATATTGGATGGCTATGCCGTACAGGATGTCTGGCAACCATCAAAACAAGCACCTGCTGGCGCAGCTATGGGCACCAATTTGAGAACCTACGATGCCGAAAACAACATCTGGAATGTCATCTGGACCACCACCAGCAATGCAAACCTGGAGCAATACCGTTCAGCATACCGAAACCAGGAACTGCATATTTATGCAGAACGCCCTGCTTCAGGCAACTTTCCATCACACTTGATGCATATCACCTTCCACAATATCAGCGCCGATCATTTCGACTGGAAGTACGAGTCATCTGGTTTGACCGATGGTCAAAACTGGCAGGAGTCTGCGCGTTTAAGCTGTGATCGCAAGCCCGCCAATGCGGACACTGATTCTTGATTAAAAGCACAAAGACGTTAAACAAAAAAAAGCCCGGGCAAGGCGCCCGGGCTTAAATAAGGTAACACTCGGGGAAATGCTACCTTCGGGGAGACATCATGAATACAACTAAAGTTACTGTTTAAGCAGCCTTCTTGGTTACTTTTTTGCTGGCTTTTTTAGCGACTTTTTTAACCGCTGCAGTGGCCTGCTTCTTGTTTAGGGTACGAACTTCACGATTCAGTTCATTCACCTGGTTAATCAACTCCTGGATTTCGTCAGCAGTAGGAATCCCTAAACGGCCCAATGCACGAGCAACACGCTCTTCGAAAACATTTTCCAGTTTGTCCCAGTTGCTGGCAGCCGTTTTGCGTACACGGTCTACACGGCTTTCGATACCACCACGGATATCATCGCCTGCGGTGTTGACGCTTTTACGGGTGGTTTGTTCCAGTTTGCTGCCTTCTTTGACCAGTTGATCAAACAGCTTGCTGCCTTTGGCCATGACTTTGCCGCCAATCTTGCCACCTTCTTCCTGTGCCATTGAAAGTGCGCCCAGGCCAGCCAGCCATACTTCACGGCCGTACTCTACCAATGGATCAACGCCACTCAGAATGCTTTTATTGCTGTCTGCTGATTTTTTGGTTGCTTTCTTCTTAGCCATCTTAAAAACTCCTATGAAATGATGTAGATGCTCAGTCACGATGTACAAGATATAATCAGAATTTAGAGTATTCACACTAAAAATCAGCCATCAGGAGCTGCTAATGAGTAATTGGAAATCTTACCCCCACGACAACAGCGATTATGACTACGATCTCAAGCAGCTCAAAAAGCTCTGGCCTGCACTGCACAAAGGCGATGGAGAGGCCTGGCCAGACGATGAATCATTGCAAAGCATTTGGCAGCACTATCACGCCGGTCGCTTTGGTGATGCCATAGAAGCAGCAGCCCAGCACGGCCTGGAGGCTTATGCGCCACATTGCAAAGCCATGGTTATTTATGCTGATCATCTAGAAGACAACGAAAGTGTGCAACAAAAGATTTACCAACAGGCTGTAGAAATTGCAGAACAAGCACTGGATGAGTACCCGGATGACCCCAACTCACACTATCTACATGCTTTTGCATTAGGCCGTTTTGCACAGAGCATTTCTGTTACCAAAGCCTTGAGTCAAGGCCTGGGCGGCAAAATCGGTGCCAGCCTTAAAACCTGTGCTGAGCTTAACCCCGAGCACTCGGAAGTCCATGTGGCACTGGGGTTATACCATGCAGAAATCATCGATAAAGTCGGCAAGCTGGTGGGCAAGATGACTTATGGGGCCAGCGAGGACAAGGCCATAAAACACCTGGAGCTGGCTTTAAAACTCAATCCAGATGCGCCAATTACTCAAATTGAATATGGCAATGGTATCTATGTGCTATATGGAGATAAACGCATTGACGATGCCAACGACGCCTACCGCAAGGCAGCCGAATCTGTGCCTCGTGATGCAATAGAAAAACTGGATCAGGAATTTGCTGCCAGTGAGGTTGACTAGAGATACATCACATCTAAACAAGGTATTCAATAAAAAGGGCCGGTAATCAATACCGGCCCTAAATCATTCAATAATGATTGATATAAAAGTTATGCGGTAGGTGGTGGCGGAAGGTCTTCAAAACCATCTTCAAAGAATTCTTCGCCCAATTCGACACCACCATCACAATCGGTGGTGAACTCACCAACCCAGGTGGCCCAATTGGTAGAGCCGCCAATAGAACCGGATGAATATTTACCCAGGAACCAGGTACGGATACCATCAGGATCACTGGTCGCTTCACTGTAATCACCCCAGCGACGCGGTGGTGCAGCTTCAAAAGAACGATAAGGTACATCGCCGGCACGTATTTCCTGGATTGGACGTGTAGTGTTTAATGGGTCATCACCCAAACGACCAGCAATATATGCACCAGGAAAGGATGTCGGCGTGGTGCGGGAAAAACCGATGGTCATGTCATCACAATGATTCACACCCACATCAGGGAAAGACAAAAACTCACCGTCAACACCAATCACACTGGACTGAACAATCACTGGGCCATTGCCATCATTCGGATCAATTTGTGCCCAGCGAACGCAGTTAACGGTACCACTACCAGGGTTACAGGCCAATGTATGCGCCATCCATAAGAACCCATTTCTGAATTCAGCGTCCTGTGGGCGAAAATCGTTGCCCTGAATATCGTCACCGCCCATTTGTGGTTGATCAATAGGGAAACCGGCATTGACGCCAGTGAAAGCACCCAGGTCAAATGCACCTGTATTGGTGATTACATTTGCACCAAAAGGGTCTTCCCAGGAATACAGTGAGAAAGTATCACCGTTAAAGTTAAAATCAGTAATGAAATAGTGGGTGTTATCCGTTGGCAAAGTGCCTTGGGCCGCGCCATGAATGGTCATCGGCTGCGGTGTATCAGCAGTGCCATCCAAAGTCTGACGAATCGGTGTTGGTAATGGGTTACCTGCATAGGCAGCAAATTTATCAATTGCCCATACATCAGCTCGATCAAAACCGCCCTGGAAAATATTGGCGCCCATGAATAAGGCTTCGTTACCAACGCCCAGATGAGGGAAATCAAAAAAGTCAGCCCCAACCTGTACTGTCGAGAAAGAATATAAGTTAAAAGTACCACCAGCCGTCAAATCTTCACTTTGGCTGACCGCAAAACAATACACGCCGGCACCCGCAGTACCAATGATGTAGCGCTCTTCTTCTTCATCGTAATAGGCATTGGGATCAAAAGTACCTGCAGCACAGTTAGGATCACCGGCAAAGAAAATATCGTAATCAACCGCACCACCTTGTGAGACACCATTTTTATCAAGAATCTCAAAGGTGCCATTGGTCACACCAATCACAAAATTCAAACCAACCGTAAACTCATGATCTGCAGGCGTACTGTTGAAAAACTCAGTCGCATCGAATCCATTTAAGATCTCTGGGACGTTGGCGCCATCAGTATTTTGATTGCTATCAGGGCTCGCCAGTACCTCAATATTCGGATTGGGCGGCAATGTCAGAGACTGGGCTCGCAGCAACGCAGCCTGGGCTTCGGGAATGATCCCATCTGGCCGGGAAACCCCGGACTTAGGTTTTGGCTGAGGTGCGTTCGCTTGAACAGTCGGTGGCAAATCCGCTATGCGAACGACTCGTGGCTGGATAAACTCCGGTGTAAAAGGCACTGTTCCAGTACCTTGACGATCATGACCGGCAGGCGCATTACCGGCCGTTTGACTGGACTGGCTGCTGCAGCCGATAAAAACGGTTGCTGCCAGCAAAGCGCATAACAGCGCAATAATTGGATTTTTCACCCGATACTCTCCTTCGTATATAGAAATTGATTGGCCCAAGTAAATTCGTCCGCAGTACTAGCCGCAGATTCATTGCAACAAGTATTAGGAAACGGATTTACTCTTTTTGCTTTCAAGCTTTTGCAAGAATTTTTCCTGAATCAAGTCAATCCAGCCAACACATCAACAGCTGTTTGAGTTGATAATAATAGGTGACACTCTCGCTAAGGCCTTTATTATAGCGGTTTTGGCTAAGGTTTCACTGTCACCGATGCAGACTAATGGCTATTTTCGCCGATCATGCAACGATTACCATGATCCAATACTGATCTGCCCAGACAAATACAAAGTCGCAAAACCGCTAATCAAAACCCTTTCCCCCTGGTATTCACAATACAATTCTCCACTACGCAGCAGCCCTTGTCTGGCACGCAAGGTGTTTTTCCCCAGGCGTTTAGCCCAATAGGGAATCAATGTGCAATGCGCAGAACCGGTCACCGGATCTTCTGGAACACCTGCCAGAGGCGCAAAAAAACGTGAGACAAAATCGGTTTGCTGCCCCGCAGCCGTAACAATCACACCCAGTGCTTCCGGAATCTGTTTGATTTTTTCAAAATCAGGCTGCAGCTCCATAACCTGCTGCTCACTTTCCAGCACCACCAGCAGATCTCGTGACAATCGAACATCCTGGGGAATAACTCCCAAAGCCTGCTCTACAATCGGTAAAGTATCAATGCGTATTCCCTCGGTGGAGGGAAAGTCCATACTCAGCAATCCCTTATCCATCTTATCAACCGTCAGTTGACCGCTGGCCGTATAGAAATTTACCTGATCCCATTCCGACTGCAAAAACTCAAACACCACATAGGCACTGGCCAAAGTCGCATGGCCGCATAGGTCAACTTCCATATTGGGCGTAAACCAACGCAGATCATAACCTGCATCATTGCGGACAATATAGGCTGTTTCTGACAGGTTATTCTCGGTCGCTATATTTTGTAATACCGAATCATCCAGCCAAGTATCCAATACACAAACAGCTGCCGGGTTACCGGAAAAAGGTTGATCCGCAAAAGCATCAACTTGGTAAATGGGAAGGGTTGTCATCACGTCTGCTACTCAATTATTCAAGGTCCCGCTTGTTAACCATAAACTCTCGGTTGTCCAAAGATAACACGGCCTATCCAGTGTGATTGCATTTAGAGTCTGGTGCCCGAATATAACGACTTTCGTGCTTTGCTTTGTCCACAGCTAACTGTAGAACCAATCACTCAGAGATTACACTATGATCACGGTACATCACCTGGAAAATTCCCGCTCACAACGTGTCCTGTGGCTACTGGAAGAGCTTAACCTCGAATATCGGGTAAAACGCTATGAGCGCAATAAAAAAACCATGCTGGCACCACCAAAACTAAAAAAAATTCATCCCTTGGGCAAATCACCGGTGATCGTCGATAAAACCGATAATGGCAAACAGACAATAGCCGAAACCGGGGCCATCATAGAGTATCTGATCGAGCATTATTCTGCTGGCAGGCTGGCGCCTGAACCCGGCAGTGATGAGCGTTTGAAATATACCTATTGGCTGCACTATGCCGAAGGCAGCGTGATGCCTTTGTTGTTAATGAAGCTGGTCTTTCTAAAGCTATCCAAACCGCCCATGCCCTTGCCTCTGCGCCCGGTTGCATCGCTGATCGCCTTGGGGGTGATGAAGAAATTTGTTAATCCACGGATTAAGGACAATCTGGATTTTATGGAATCCGAACTGGAAAATAGTGAATGGTTTGCAGGTAATGCGTTTACTGCTGCGGATGTGATGCTTAGCTTTCCCTTGGAAGGTGCAGCCGCACGTGGTGGCCTGGATGGCCACCCCAACCTGAAATGGTTTTTAGAACGAATCCATCAACGCCCTGCTTATCAGCGTGCCTTAAAACGTGGTGGGCCATATACGCTCATCAGCTAAGGCTTATCAAATATAAAACCAACTTGATTGGTCACAAATCGAGACAATAAAACACTATGCAGTACTTTTTATAACCAATACCGGACAACGCGAAAAACGTACAATGCGTTCGGCCACTGAACCCAACATTAAACGCGAAACACCGGTTTTCCCATGCGATGAAACAACAATAAGACCCGCAGATACTTTTTCTGCATAATCGGCAACACAATGTCCGGGGTTGCCGATCTCAACAACCAGTTTGATTCCCGTATATTTATTTTCTGACAATCTTTGTTGTAGAGCCTCAAATGCTTTGTCTTCGCGATCTTCGTCACTCATTGCCCCCCAGACAATCCCGGGCTCCATGGCGGAGAGAGGCTCCAAAACATACAGTACATGGATATCCTCAGGTTTATCTGCCAATTGCAAAGCTTTCTCCAAAGCTTGCACCGAGTCTTTGGAAAAATCGATTGGTACAACAACTGTATCTGATTCAAAAGCACCCATCATGTCGCCACCTCTGTTCTTTTCAGCGGTAACTACATCATAGGCTTTAAAGCTATTCAGTTATTGACTTAAATCAAAAAACTTCTTCTATCAGCAATTCTTATATTTATCATTCAAACCAACGCCATTCAAAATCATTGGTATAATTTTTTCAACCCGTCTTAACTTGGTGGCATCCCGCTTGGCATCAGCAATGTACTCGCTGTATTCACGCTGCTTGCCGGGCGTCAACGCAGAAAAAGCTTGCTGTAACTTCGCATTGGCTGACAGTGCAGCCTGTAACTCTGATGGCGTTTTCAGTCTGGCTTTGGGCTTTGGTTTAATTTCCTTACCCGCTTTCTGATTGGCTATGGCTTCTTGCAAATACGCCTGGATTAATTTTGGCTCAATGTCATCGATTGAGTTAAATCGCCATTGCCGCATCCCTCTGGTTTTACCTTCTTGGGCATTGATCAGCTTTTTATGTTTGTCTTTCAGAAACGAACCCTGAAAAAACCAAATGCCTACATAGTTTTTAAAAGCGCCCATCCCAGCCACATTTTTGCCATTCACAGTATAAGTGGGAATACCCCACTTGATGGTTTCTGTCATTGCTGTGGTCTGAAAAGTTTTGCGCAATAAAACCAACTCATCGCGCCACTCAGGGTTGGCATCAATAAAGTCTTCAACGGTTTTATTCTTTTGCATGATGAATCCAGACAGCGATCAATTAGAACAATATTTTGGCATATCAGTGAAATCATTATCGAGGTTATAGCGGATATATACCGTGTTATCAGCAATACCTACCAGGGTTTGATCAATGCAGGCTGCTGACCAGATTTTGTTTTTACCCGGGTCACAATTGCCTTGTTCGCAATTGCCTCCCAAGGTATTCCAGCCACCACCAGGGCAAACACTGTTAGGGTTATTGGGGTTGATGGAGACATTCTGGCAATAACAAATGGCTCTGCCACTCTCATCAATACGACACGGCATATCCAGGCACAATGTCATCATATCCGGTGAATCACAGACCATTAAGCTGGCGTCGTTCAAGGTCCCATAAAGGCCATTATTAAGGCTGTCACCAAAAGAATATGTAGAGTAGATTTTGGGCGCTGTTGTTTCCACATAAGTGGGAAATGCCGTACCTGCAGACGTCGGGTTTGCACGCTCCTGACAATCGAGTGTGGCAAAGTTGGCATCATAAGCAACATTTTCCCCGGTGTTGCCTGTTTTCACCACCGGGCAATCGCAAACCGCCCAACCCGCATCTGTGCCCTGATACTCCTTGCACTCCCCCGGGTTACCATCATCGTCAAGACATTGGCATGCCGCGTGAGAACAAAGTGCATAATCGTTATTGCTACACACGGGGCCGGCATTATTTTCAGTTAAGTTCTGTGCCAGTGCTGTCATCGTTAGCATACAAACGCACATCGCTATTAAAGCCATCATTAATTTGTATTGCGTTTTCATATTAACCTCCCAGTCAATTTTTTCGTTGGTATTCCGTAACCGTTTGATTGGATTATTCGTGCTTTGCCACCACCATTTTGTGTACTGCATCCGGACCATCAGCAAAGCGCAGCGTACGAATCCAGGTATACATTTCTGCCAGGGGCGTATCCTGAGTTAACCCTAAACCACCGTACATCTGAATGGCTTCATCCACCACTTTCAATGCGGTCTGTGGTGCCTGCACTTTGATCATGGAAATCCAAGGAGCGGCGGCTTTTAAATCCCCCTGATCCATCATCCACGCTGCCTTCAGGCACAGCAGTCGGGTCATTTCTATTTGCATGCGGCAATCAGCAATAACATCACTATTGCCACCCAGTTTGGCCAACGGCCTGCCAAAAGCCGTTTGTGAGCGTGCCCGCTCAACCATCAGCTGTAAAGCATGCTCGGCCTGCCCCAGTGCTCGCATGCAGTGATGAATGCGACCTGGCCCCAGACGACCCTGCGCGATTGCAAAACCTTTGCCACGTTGCCAGATCAAATGATCTTCAGGTACACGCACATCGGTAAAGCGCAATTGCATATGCCCATGCGGCGCATCATCATGACCGAAAACCAGCATGGGACGGACAATTTCAATTCCCGGTGTATCGGCGGGCACCACAATCATGGAATGCTGCGCGTGTCGATCGGCATCCGGATCGGTTTTAACCATGACGATATAGACTTTACAGCGCTCGTCACCAGCGCCTGAAATCCAGTGTTTTTCCCCATTCAGCACCCACTCATCACCTTCCAGCACAGCAGGCATCGAGATATTGGTGGCATCCGATGAGGCCACCTGTGGTTCAGACATGCAAAATGCCGAGCGGATCTTTCCCTCCAGTAAACCCGGCAACCATTGCTGTTGCTGAACCTCCGAACCAAAACGAAGCAATACCTCCATGTTTCCGGTATCAGGAGCCGAGCAATTAAAGACTTCTGCTGCCAGCCTCGACCAACCCATGGCCTCTGCGAGATAGGCATAATCTACCGTCGATAAGCCTGCGCCCTGTTCATTATCTGTTAGCCACAGGTTCCATAGCTGTTGCTGTCTGGCAGTGGTTTTCAGCGCTTCAAGAATCTCGATCTGGCGATCGGTATGCTGCCAGCGGTCACCGGTTTTGCCGACCTCGGCAAAGTATTCAGATTCAACCGGCAAAATATCATCGGTGATAATTTGCTGGATTTTTTTTAATAATGGGGCCGCTTTTTCAGAAATGCCAAGGTTCATGGTTTGCTGCTGCGATGTTACTGTCATTTGAAAAGACTAGCATAATTGACAAGGTTTAATTGATGGCCGCAGATTGTAATAAAACACCACTGAAATCTCGCAACCATTCCCGTAAAGACAAACGTCAAGAAAAACCTGCAGGGTCAAGAAAAACCTGCAGGCTTAAACTTCCATCCCCTGCTTGATAATCTGCCGCGCATAATGCCCCAGCGCCCTCGCTCCCGGTCCATACATGGCAAATACTTTATTGCTGGTTTGCTTGTGGTAATACCGATAATAAATCTGCTGCGCAATCACCGCCAGACGGAATATTCCATAGGCATAGTAAAACGTGAAGTCATTAATTTTGATGCCAGTCTGTTCAGCATAATATTGGACCACTTCCTTGCGTGTAAACATCCCCGGTGCATCAGATGGTTGCTTCTTAAGGACTTTCAGTGACTGCGGATCATGTGGCTCAATCCAATAGACCAGCGCTGCCCCCAGATCCATTAGCGGATCTCCCAGCGCAGAAATTTCCCAATCCAGTACGGCCTTAATTGACCGCAACTGATCATCAGCGAGAATCAAATTATCAATACGAAAGTCACCATGTAACACACTGTGGCCTGTTTCCTCTGGTGGCCGGTTGCTATCTAGCCATTCCCGGACATCTTCAAACGTTTCAGCGTCCGCTGTTAAAGCCTTTTCATAGCGCTCATTCCAGCCCTTGATCTGACGCTCAATATAGCCTTGTGGTTTCCCGAAGCTTTCTAACCCAACCGCTTGATAATCAATTTTATGCAGTTCAATGAGCTTATCCCAAAAAGCGTGGCAAAACATACGTGTATGTTCCAGAGTCCAGCCCCATGCTTCCGGGATTTCCGTGGTGATATGCACACCCGGCACTTTGTCCATAATGTAAAACTCAGCGCCAATCACCGAGTCTTCATGGCTGGCATAGTAAAGTGCATTGGGTACAGCCGGGTACACAGGCTGCAAGGCTTTAATCACTGTGTATTCACGCCACATCGAATGCCCTGATTTGGGCTTGGCGCCGGCAGGCGGCCTACGCAGCACCAGATCACGTTCCGGATAGCTGAGCAAATAAGTCAGGTTGGATGCACCCGATGTAAACTGCTGTACCTTTGGCGTTCCGCTTAGACCATCAATATTCTGCTTGAGCTCACCATCCACGGCTGCTATATCAAAACTGTCTTCCACACGTACTGCACTTAAATCTGACATGACCACCGTTTCCTGCATTCTGCGCGAGCTCCAGTCCTAATGATAACCGCTTTCTGCAGTGACTTTGCCACGAAAAATGTAATAGACAAATCCGGTATAAATTAAAATAACAGGCATTAATATCAACACACCAATAATGCTGAACAGTTGTGACTCATGTGCAGCAGCAGCATGATAAACACTGATATCGGGCGGCACGATCAATGGCAGTGTACTGAATGCAAGGCCCAGAAAGCTGATCACAAACAAACCTGCTGTACCTAAAAACGGCCAAATGCCATGCTGTTTTTTAAGTGAGTAAAAGATACTAAATGCCAAAATGCCGGTAATGGTCGGCACCGGCCACAAAAAATAAAAATTAGGCAATGAAAACCATTTTTCTGCAATATCAGGAAAAGCCAGCGGTGTCCAAATACTGACACCGATGATAAACAGCAGCATTCCCAGCAATAGCCATAGCGCCAAATGCTGCATCCTGCTCTGCAATTCACCTTCGGTTTTCATATTCAACCAGCAGGCAGCCAATGTTGTATAACCGATCACAACCCCTGCCCCGCAAAACAGGCTAAACGGCGTGAGCCAGTCAAACGTTCCGCCGGCAAAACGGTTATCGATCACAGTAATACCCTGCAGCAAACCGCCCAGTATCAGCCCCTGGGAAAATGCAGCACAGAAAGAACCCAGGAAAAAAGCCTTGTCCCACCAATGGTGATGCGGTTTGGCAACATGCCGAAATTCAAATGCCACGCCTCGGAAGATCAGCGCCAGCAGCATCACAATGACCGGTATGTACAACGCCGGCATAATAATTGAATACGCCAATGGAAAAGCAACGAACAAACCACCTCCGCCCAACACCAGCCAGGTTTCATTGCCATCCCAAAAAGGCGCAACAGAATTCATCATTACGTCGCGATGCTGCTCCGATTTTTCTGCCGCAAACAAAATCCCTACACCCAAATCAAAGCCATCCAGAATGGTATAAACCACCACAGCAACAGCAATGACAATCCCCCATATCAGGGGTAAAGAATCGATCATTCTGCTTCTCCTGTATGGGTTTTGCTACTTTGCAGCCTGCGGTTTAAATCTTCAAAATGACCTGACTCTGCTGCGGACAAAGGACGGCGGGCAGTTGGTGACTGCGGTGGCTCCAGCACCTCCGGTTCTGGCCCTTTACCAATTAATCGATTGATGTAATAAATGCCGGCACTAAATACCACGCCATACACCAGCACGAACAATACCAGGGACACTAAAATGCTGTTTGCAGATACCGGCGAGGCCGCATCGGCTGTGCGTAATACTTGATGCGCCAACCACGGCTGACGACCAATCTCAGTGGTCATCCAGCCCGCCAGTATGGCGATAAAACCCAATGGCCAGACGTGCTGTAATGGCCGTAAAAACCATGTGGCATCCAATAACCTGCCTGTCCACCATAAAAAGCCTCCTACCACACCAATCAGAATCAGCAGCAGACCAATACCCACCATTATTCTGAATGCAAAAAACACCGGCAACACAGGTGGCTGGTCTTCTTTGGAAAAATCATTGAGTCCAGGAAATAACCCTTCCGGGTCATGAGTGACAATCATACTGGCCAGCTTTGGGATACCGATTTCCAGCTGATTGGTTTGTGCCTTTTGATCAGGCCAGGCGAATAACAGTAATGGTGCAGGTTTGGATGAGTCCCAGTGCGCTTCCATGGCGGCCACTTTGGCAGGCTGATATTCAGCGGTATTTAGACCATGCAAATCACCGATGAATAATTGCAAAAGCGCCAACAGCATGACCATCCCCAATGCCATTTTCAGCATGGTTAGTGATTGCCTTGGGAATTTATTGGCCATCCGATAACGAGCTGCCACCGCCAGCACCACCACTGCTGTGGTCATATAAGCAGCCAGCAGCATGTGAGCGAAACGATAGGGAAAGCTTGGATTAAAAATGATTTGCAGCCAATCCAATGGGTAAGCAACACCTTCACGCATCTCAAAGCCTGCAGGCGTATGCATCCAACTATTGGCAGACAATATCCAGAAGGCTGACATCAATGTGCCAACAGCAACCGCTATGGCAGCAGTCAATTGCAACCAGCGTGGCACCCTGCCCCAGCCAAACAACAGCACACCCAAAAAAGTAGCCTCCAGGAAAAACGCCGTTAATACCTCATAACCGATTAACGGCCCCAGCACATTGCCCAGGATCCGGGAGAACTCACTCCAGTTGGTCCCAAACTGATAAGACAGCACAATACCCGACACCACACCCATACCGAAGGACACTGCAAAGATTTTGGTCCAGAACCGAGCCAGTTTTTGATAGCGTTCACGGCCTGTTTTGATCCACATGCCAAGTAACACTGCGATGTATGCAGAAAGGCCGATCGTAAATGCAGGGAAAATAATATGGAAAGCAATCGTAAATGCAAACTGCAGTCGTGCCAGCATAACCGGATCAAAGTCCACCAAAACTCTCCTGATCAGTGCAATGTTTTACCGGTTAATAAATGCTGTCATTAAATAACAAATACAAGCTTATTGATCATCATTGGTGACTATTTTCGGCGAAATTCATAAGCACCGCTTTGCGCTCCCCAAACCTGTTGATCATCTGCATTAAAACCACGGTCCCAGGAGTTAATGGCATCGGCTGCCACCACCACCTCAGAACTCGCATAGCTGGCACCAGCCAGTGTGCTAATGCAACCTTTACCGCGAGTCCCGCCACTGAATTGGGCTGCACTATCACGCTGCAGATAAACACTGCACCCGGTTCTTAACTGCAGGTCTTCTGGTCCGAATTCTTCCAGACTGTCTGGTTTAAGCCAGCCACCAATCACAGAGCCGGGATCGGGTAGCGTATAGACATCGGAAATATATTGACCAGGTTGTGGCTCACGCAGGTGATAAACCCGCTGGCGGTATGGGTTCTCAAGATCCTCAGCACTGGCTTGTTCAAGATAAATCCAAATGCCATCTTCACGCTCTGGCCAGATGATCGCAGCGGCCAATCGGATATTAAAAAAACGCTCATCACGCTGAGCTTGCGCACTGGAATCAAACTCACCTGTCAGCCATTCAGCCAATAATGGCAAAACCTGCTCTGTTTCAGGGTTATCATCAACCGACTGGCAAGCTGCAAGCAGTATGACAAGTATTAAGGTAGAGCGGATCAGTGGCTTATGGAACATGACTAAACCTGAATGGATTTGAATGATTAATAATTATGATGCCCGGTGTTATTGGTCATTATTGGCAGTTGCGGCATTTGCCATACACTTCCACTACTTGCTTTTCAGCCGCAAAACCCTGAGCATCAGCCGCCGCCAACACTTCTTTGGATAAATTGATATCGGGTACTTCGATCACCGTATCGCAACCCTGGCAAATCAAAAACTGTCCCGTATGTGCTTCTTCCGGGTGCACGCAACAGACAAACGCATTCAGTCTTTCCAAACGATGTATAAAGTGATTGTCTAATAAGAAATCCAATGCGCGATAAATCGTGGGTGGCGCGGCACGACGTTGACTGCTTTGGTCTTCTCGACTAAGTGACTCCAGCAAGTCGTAGGCTTTGACCGGTCCTTCAGCTGAAATAATCAGCTCCAGCACACGGCGACGCGTTGGTGTCAGGCGCAGTTCGCGTTCAGCGCAGACCTTTTCAACTTCCTGGACGATAGATGCTACAGACATAAATCCATCTTAACACCGATGGAACAAATTCGATGCAACATTTTATAAGAGCCTCATCCTAATCAACTTACCCATGCAGGCAGTACTATCCGGACTGACGGTTTTCCTGTATCCATACAATCGCACGCTCAATCCTTGCCAGACTGCGGTCACGCCCCATCAACCATAAGGTGGTATCGATAGAAGGTGAAGCGCCATGGCCCATTAAAGCAACACGCAATGGCTGCCCTACCTTGCCCATTCCTATCTCCAACTGTTCCATTACCGCATGAATCACATTAGACAGATCTTCGACTTGCCAGTCGTTTAAAGCGGTTAGTTTTTCCAATAAAGCCTGCAATACAGGCACGGCCACCAAGCGTAGGTGTTTTTTCGCTGGGACGGCATCGAAATCAGCAAAATCCTGGAAAAAAGGCCGGCTTTGCTCAACCAGCTCTTTTAGATTACCAATCCTATCTCGCTGCACCTGCAATACATCGTTGGTTAAAACCGGATCAATCCCATGCTGCTGCCAGTGCCAGGCTGCCTGTTCGGCGACGGTTTCCAACGGCAAAGACTTCAAATAATGCTGATTCAACCAATCCAGTTTGTCAGTATCAAATACGGAGGCTTTTTTATTCACCTCATCCAGATCAAATAATTGGATCATTTCTTCAACAGAAAAAATCTCTTGGTCCCCCCGCGACCAGCCCAGTCTTACCAGTTGATTAAGCACGGCTTCGCGCAAATACCCCATGTTGCGATACTCAATTACACTGACCGCGCCATGACGTTTGGATAGAGGTGAACCATCTTTACCAAGAATCATGGGGACATGACCAAATAAAGGAGGCTCAGCGCCTAATGCCTGATAGATATTAATCTGCCGGGGCGTATTGTTGATATGATCATCACCGCGAATAACATGGGTGATGCGCATATCCAGGTCATCAATCACCACACAAAAATTATAGGTGGGTGAGCCATCAGGGCGAGCAATCACCAGATCATCCAGTTCAGCATTGTCAGTGATGATCGGACCTCGGGTCAGGTCATTAAAGCTGACACTACCGCTCAATGGGTTACAGAACCGAACAACCGCTTGCTCTCCTGAATCCAGTTTGGAGCCCAGGCCCAGCTGACGGCAATGACCATCGTAGCGCGGTTTGCGTTTTTCTTTGATGGCCTGTTCGCGCAATTGATCCAGGCGCTCACGCGAACAATGGCAGTAATAAGCCTGTTTGTTATCCAGTAATTGTTGGATAACCTCACGATAACGTGGAAAACGTTCTGATTGACGATAAGGGCCATCGTCACACTCCAGTTGCAACCATTGCATACCATCGATAATGGCTTGCTCAGCTTCAGCTGTAGACCGTGCACGATCAGTATCTTCGATTCGCAATACAAACTCACCGTCATGGTGGCGTGCGAACAACCAGCTGAACAGTGCCGTACGGGCACCCCCAATATGCAAATAACCCGTAGGGCTGGGGGCGAAACGGGTGCGCACTTGTGTCATGAGAATTTGCCTTAAAGCTTGCTTGATTCGATCGTTAATTTTAACAGAGAAAGCCAACCAAGAACCTGTGATTGAACACAAGGTCTGAAACATTTAAAGCCCAATGTCATGGTTTTGAAGTATGATGGTTCAAACTCGGCAAGAGCCTGAATGATGCAGGACTCCCCAGATACAGTACACGGCCCTAGATCAGGCCCGCTTCAACAACGCCCACTCAGGTTTTATATCCGACTGGGCGTAATCGCGATAGCCACTTTACTGGTGGTGGTTGGTATACGCTGGATGGTTTCCAACACCGGCCCCACCGATTTACAACGCGTGTTGGAACGTGGTGAGTTGATTATGCTGACTCGAAACAGCTCCAGCACCTATTTTGAAAATGTCGACGGTCCAGCCGGCCTGGATTACGAGTTAGTATTGGGCTTTGCCGATTACCTGGGCGTGGGCTTGCAGGTCAAAGTGCTGAATGATGTTAACGAACTGCTACCTGCCTTGCACGAGCAAGCAGGCGATCTGATCGCCGCAGGCATCACCATAACGCCACAGCGACAACGCGATTTCAGGTTTGGCCCCAGCTATCAACAAACTGTACCCACTGTGATCTATCGCAGAGGCCAACAGAAGCCCCTCTCTATTGCTGATCTGGCAGATGGCGAGTTGGGTATCAGCGCTGGTTCCAGTTATATCGATAAGCTGGAAACCCAACGCCAGCAGATTCCAGAACTGGACTGGTTGGAGCTGGATCGTGCAGGTATCGAGGATTTACTGCAGATGGTCAGTTCCGGAGAACTGGATTACACCATTATCGATTCCACTGATTTGGTTCTCAATCAGCCCTTCTTTCCCAATGCTGAGGCTGCCTTTGACTTTTCCAGCCAAGATCAACTGGCCTGGCTGTTCCGTGGCCACGATGATGACTCCCTTGCACAACAGGCGCGCGCCTATTTCCATAAGCTGGAGCAAAATGGTGTACTGGCAGAATTGCGAACCAAATACACCACACCCGATAATGACTATAACGTGGTTAACACCATTGTCTTTCAGGAACGAATCCGTGATCGCCTGCCGGAATTAAGGGCTTTGTTTGAATTGGCTGCCAACAATAACGAAATGGATTGGCGTTTATTGGCCGCAGTTGGTTATCAGGAATCGCACTGGGACCCAGCAGCAGTCTCACCCACTGGCGTACGCGGCATTATGATGCTGACGCTTTCTACCGCCAGCGATCTGAACATCAGCGACCGCGAAGACCCGGCACAGAGTATCGATGGGGGCACACGGTACCTGCGCTCTATTATTCAATCTTTGCCTGATCGAATCACTGAACCGGATCGCACCTGGATGGCCCTGGCTGCCTACAATATTGGCTATGGGCACCTGGAAGACGCACGGGTACTTACGCAGCGCATGGGCGGCGATCCAGACAGTTGGGAAGATGTACGCGAGCATTTGCCATTGCTGGCACGTCAGGCCCATTATGAAACACTTAAATATGGTTATGCGCGTGGCAGTGTAGCGGTCCGCTATGTGGACAATATTCGTGCCTATTACGATATCCTGACCTGGATGGATACCCGTAATCACCCATTGGTATCCTGGAGTCCAGATACACAGACTGAGACCTGAAACTGCATCACTGAAACTCGGCTATATGGTTTTGAATAAGTTCTCAGGCTTTCCAAACCGCGCCATTTTCACTGGCTTTATCAATTGCAGCGATACGCTCAGCATGTAAAGCCAGTTCATCTTCAGACACATTCACTGCAGCCACCACCACGGGTGGTAAATCCGCATGATCGGCATCATTGAGCACTGTACGTTTTAAGTTCAAATCCAGTGCCGACTGCCCGCCAGTCATCGCCAGATAAACATCCAGCAGTAATTCAGCGTCTAACAAGGCACCATGTAATTGACGATTGCTATTGTCAACCTCATAGCGACGACACAAAGCATCCAGGCTGTTGCGCTGACCGGGGTGTAATTCGCGTGCCAGTATCAGGGTATCCAGAATAGCGGCGTAGTCCTGCACTTTCCCGAGTTCATCGTTGAACAGCTGAAGCTCATGGTCAATGAAGCCAACATCAAATGGTGCGTTATGAATAATCAATTCCGCACCTTCGATAAAATCCAACAGCTCATGCGCCACTTCACCGAAACGCTGCTTATCCTGCAAAAACTCATTGCTCAGCCCGTGAACCTGTAAAGCACCCTCTTCAACTTCACGTTCTGGATTCAGATAACGGTGAAACTGCTTGCCGGTCGGTCGACGCTCAATCAGTTCCAAGGCACCGATCTCGATAATACGATGCCCATCCTGAGGCTCCAGACCAGTGGTTTCTGTGTCTAGAACAATTTGACGAATTGGCTTTTTTTGTTCGGTCATTGGAATGGTCCAAATATTTCAAATCCAGTTGGTGTGACTTTATACAATCATGACTAATATGGAATCGCGGAGCGTGCCAACTGGTCTGCCCGCTCATTCTCTAGATGCCCGCTATGTCCACGTACCCAGTGCCATTGGATTTCATGCCCCCGACTCTCCAACAACTCATCCAACTGCTGCCATAGATCAAGGTTTTTCACTGGTTGTTTGCCCGCGGTTTTCCAGCCACGCTGTTTCCAACTCTGCATCCATTTGGTGACCCCTTGCAGCAGATATTTGGAGTCGGTGTACAAATCTATCTGACAAGCCTCTTTCAAAGCCTGCAAACTGGCAATGGCCGCCATCATTTCCATCCGGTTATTGGTTGTTTGATGTTCGCCACCGGATAATTCACGCTCTTTTTTGCCAAAGCGTAAAATGGCTCCCCAGCCACCCGGCCCAGGGTTACCACTGCAGGCACCGTCAGTATAAATTTCGATTTTTTTCTTCATGATAGTTCGAGTGCCTTGGCCATTTTGCTATGCGCATTTCAAAGTGCAAATTCTAGCCTTTAATACCTGACCGATAAACCGATGAACGACTCAATGCCACTGCAGGTTGTGCGGCCCGTCGCCGCGCTCTGCGTAAATAAGGCTGCCCACTGCCACCCAATCTGTTTTTTTGTAGATAGCTAATTTGTAATGGCCGTAATCGCCACCAGCCAGGACCATACCAGTGGTGACTGACAACTTGCATACCTAAAGCTTTAGCAATACTGTTCACACTAGCGGCAGATTGAGAACTGACATTACTGATACCGGTCAAACTCCAGACTCGCGGGTCCAGTGGGTTTAAAGCCACTGTGATCAAGGTTCCCCCAGGTACCAGCACCCTGACTATATCGGCCAATAAACGACGACGTGTACGCCATTCCAAATCCAGATAGCGCCAAATAACCACATCCACGCTACGACTTACCAAAGGCAAACTTTCCAGACTGGCCAGCAACGGCACCTGCCAGGAGCTGGCGGCGGCGCGTAGGCTTATGCCTTCAGACTTCAGTGCCACAGGCAACTCCAGGGCAACCAATTCCACAGACACCTGATTTATACTCGGGCTTGGCTGTTTTAGTGCAGCTTGCTCAGCAGCAAGAACAGCTCGCCCCAGCATGGTACTGCTCCACAATCTGCAAGGCGGCCGTTGCTGCAGCTTTTTTCGGCGGTTTTGCTTTGCTGACCACTTTGATAGCATGCGTGCAGGATAACAGGTACACACATCATTGCCATGGATTCACTGATAAATGAAGGACTCATATGCTTAAATTAACGGCTATACCAGCGCTGTCTGATAACTATATCTGGGCCATACATGACCAAGATTCGTGCGTCATTGTGGACCCTGGAAAAGCGTCGCCGGTACTGGCATTTTTAGCAGCCCATAAGCTGCGGTTAACGGCCATTTTATTGACACACCATCATTATGATCATATTGGTGGTGTCAATCGGTTATTGCGTGCGCACAATAAACAATACCCGGATACTCCCAGGTTACCGGTCTTTGGGCCGAATGACCGTCGGATCAAAATGCTGACTCATATCGTTAGCGAAGGCGATAAAATAACGCTGAAACCTGGGCTACTGGAATTTGAAGTGCTGGAAATACCTGGCCACACTCGCAGCCACATTGCTTTTTGGAATGAACAATGGCTATTTTGTGGTGATA
This sequence comes from Wenzhouxiangellaceae bacterium, assembly GCA_965230265.1. Classification (GTDB taxonomy): domain Bacteria; phylum Pseudomonadota; class Gammaproteobacteria; order Xanthomonadales; family Wenzhouxiangellaceae; genus JAJFKX01. The sequence continues at coordinate 1,721,304 of OZ245999.1, forward strand.
CTTTGTTTAGTGCTGGTTGCGGACGATTATTTGAAGGAACACCAAAGCAAATGCAGCACTCATTGGATAAATTAAGCAAGCTGCCTGGTGAGTTGCTGGTATGCTGCGCACATGAATACACCCAGGCCAACTGTCGCTTCGCGCTGAAGGTGGAACCAGACAATCTGCAGCTGAAGCAGCGCTACCTGCAAGTCCAGCAAATGCGACAAAACAATCAGATAACCCTTCCCGTACCCCTGTCCGATGAGCTAAGCTACAACCCGTTTTTACGCAGCAGACATCCTGATGTCATCTGCGCAGCCCATCAGCGCTTGCGCAGTCTAGGCAAAGGCACTGGTACAGGTTCAGATACTGGATCAACATCAGAGCATGGTCTGGAACTGGAACCGCATGCCGTTTTAGCGGTCATTAGAAGCTGGAAAGACGCTGCCTGAGAATGTTTGCGCTAACCCGATAATCGCTGACTAAACTATTCATTATGCTTAGAATTTCTGCGCTGCTGCTCGTTGCCATCATGCTGAACGCCTGTTCATTTTTGCAACAACAAAACAATACACCGGCTGTTGTTTCAGAAGCAGCGCCGCAAGTGCCCGACCCTGTTGAGCCTGTTAATCAGGACAACCCTTACGACATCATTGATGAAGCCAATCGGCATCTGTTCAGCGATCCAAGCTTAGAAGGCCCACCAGAGCCGGACGGCAAGCAACCCATCCCAGTCATCTGGGACCGCCTGGTTAATGGCTTTACCCTGCCTGAATGCCCAGCTGGCAGTACAGCGCGTGAATGGCAGGACTGGTATGGCAACCATAACGATTACATGCAGCGGGTTTTTGTCCGTGCCAGGCCCTGGCTATACGACATTATGCTGCAAATCGAACAACGTGGTTTGCCTTATGAACTGGCCCTATTGCCGATTGTAGAAAGTGCTTATGACACATTTGCTTTTTCTTCGGCTGCAGCTGTCGGTGGCTGGCAATTTACTGCGCCAACCGCACGTGATTACGGGCTTAAGATCAACACCTGGTATGACGGACGCCGTGATATGTACGCGGCTACGCGCGCGGCACTTAATTACCTACAAGTGTTATTTAACCGCTTTGAAGACAACTGGCGCCTGGCATTGGCTGGCTACAACGCGGGCGGTGGCCGCGTCAATCGCGCTGTTACACGCCATGGCGGCGATGTACGAACTTTACACACCAAAGATTTACGTTTGCCACGCGAAACACTGGGGTTTGCACCGAAACTGCATGGTTTGAGTTGTCTGCTTCGCAACCCCGGCGCTTACCAATTAAAGTTACCCCCCATACCCGATATCCCGCTGATCACCGCCGTCAACCTGGAACAGCCCATTGATCTGGTCTACGCCGCCCAGTTGATCGATTTACCCATCAGTGAGCTATATGCCCTCAACCCTGGCCTAAATCGCTGGACCACACCACCAGATGGTCCACACAGATTGATTCTGCCGGCCGGTAAAGCCGATAGTTTCCTACAGGCTATGCAAGATTACGACATGCCAGAAGCCAGCCCAGAGTGGCAAACCATCAGTGTAGAACCAGGCGATACACTTAGTCAGCTGGCGCGCCGCCATGGCACCACTGTGGCTTTGCTGCGCGAGCACAATTCATTGCGGAATGACCGAATTTTCCCTGGCCAGATCTTGCGCACTGGCACAGCCACCTATACCCGGCTACCCGGTTATGCAGAAACACTGGCGGAACTGCAAAAACTCCAGCAAGGGCTTGTACCCGCCAGTCGCACCAGCCATCGCATCCGCCGTGGTGAATCACTGTCTACTATTGCTCAGCAATACAACGTCAGCGTACGCAACCTGCAGCGCTGGAATAATTTAAGTAACCCTAACCGTATCCGTGCTGGGCAAAACCTGGTGGTACTGGCGCCGGTAAGGCAATCATCCGGCAATCGTCGATACCGGGTACAACCAGGGGATTCTTTGTGGCGGATTGCCAATCGTCATCAGATTACCGTAGAGGCCTTACGGAACCTGAATAAACTGCCCAACGACACAATACTGCAGCCCGGTCAGGTGTTGTTGCTTGCACCCCAACCCTAAAGCCCGGACACTGGTCCTATACTGATACCTGGTCCGGCAATCGTCATAGCGAAATAGGAGCAACTACCGGCATGTTAAAAATTGGCTCAATCACATGTTTTGTGTGTTTCCTGATGCTGTGCTTTGCTGGCACTCAGGCATTTTCTCAATCATCATCAGAGTTATCCTTGAGCGGCCCTGTGGTTCAGGGCGGCATGCTGATAGGCCACACTCAACCCAACGCTCAGGTCAGCCTTGATGGTGTACGTTTACCGGTGGATGAACAAGGGTATTTTGTCCTCGGTTTTGGGCGTGATGCTGAAAAATCACAATTGCTCAGTATCAGAATTGAACAACAAGCCCCCATTGAGCGCATCTTAACCCCTGCTCCACGAGCTTATGATATTGAGCGTGTGAATGGCTTGCCGCCCAATACTGTTAACCCACCACAAGCAGTGCTGGAAAGAATCAGTCGGGAAGGCAGTCTGGTTGCAGTGGCTCGCCAGGCCAGAGACCAGCGTAGCGACTGGCGACAAAGCTTTGCGATGCCTGCCGAGGGCCGTATCAGCGGTGTCTATGGCAGCCAGCGTGTGCTGAACGGCGAACCCAAACGCCCACATTTTGGTCTGGATATTGCCGCCCCGACAGGATCTCCTGTTACCGCACCAGCGGCCGGTAAAGTGACCTTGGCCGAACCGGATTTATATTATTCTGGCGGCACTGTCATTATCGATCATGGCCACGGCGTATCATCTACTTTTTTGCACATGAGTAAAGTGGATGTTCAGGTCGGTCAATATCTGCAGCAAGGTGATTATGTTGGTGCTATTGGCGCTACTGGTCGTGCCACAGGTCCGCACCTGGACTGGCGCATGAACTGGCGCGATCAGCGAATCGATCCCATGCTGTTGATTGACCCAGATAACTGGAAACCCACCCACTAATGCACACATTGCTGACCCGATTACTCATCTGCCTAATAGCGTTTATAGGTATCAGTGCCTGTGTTGCACCTGGCGAACAACAGGCAGACCCGCTGGCACAATCGGTTGATGATGTCATTACCCGTCTGGGGCTTAGCTTACCGGGTCAATACAGTAATTTTGCTCAACACCGGCAGCAACGACAAAACAACGCCACCAAGCAGATACCTCTGCTGTCATTGACAATAACCCGGCGAGACACTCCAGGCCAGTTTTTGGTCATTCAAAGTGACATTCAGCAAAACCTGCCTGAGCGTCAGTTTATCTGGCAGTTCAGCCGTTCCGCCCGCGCTGAACTGCAACTGGATTTTGCACCCATTCTGGGTGATGTCACCGGTCAAAGCTGCCAGGTCATCCTGCTACCCAGCAGAGATGGCATTAGCGGCACCACCGATCAGCAGCAATGTCGTCTACCAAACCGTGAAAACCAGGCTATAGGTTTATTAAAAGAGTTTTTACTGAACCCTGACCGAATCGAGCTGGGTGAGCGGGTTTATGACCTGAATACTGATACCGCCATGGCCGATGATATAAAGCTAGAGTTTAACCGTCAGTCGGAGTATCGAGGCTGGGCCGGAAAACTGAATGAGTCTGCTGAAACTGAACAAGACCAATGGCTGCTCGCGCAGCCATTTGTGCTGCATAACCAAGGCGATAGTCTGGAGCTGTTCGACAATGCTGACCGTAGCTTGGGGTATCGAGTAGAGTTGGCTCGGGTACTGTACCGGGCAGATCAACCAGAGGTTTTAAGACTCGCGGTTATCGACACATCCACAGGCAAACAGGTTGCCTACAACTGGGCCAATGCAGATGCCACCCAAATTGGAATAAACTTGGGCTGGTTACAGGTAGGGATGCAGTTAATCAGCAGCGGCAATTAGTTTTGTTGTTGTAACAATCAACAGTCACTATGTAACGCATCGTCATCTTTAGGCTGATGATTTAGTGCCGATGGCTTCGGTCAATCGGCGCGAACCCGCCTTCAATACCTTTGGTCACCACCGAGACTGCATTGTGTGGATGCAGGCTTTCAAAATGCTGACAACGCGCCCAAAAGTCGGCAATTCTGTCATCACTGTCCAATGCCTGCTTCACACGCCGCCCGGCATCCTCACAAAACATCAGGTTACTGCCATTTAGGCGAGCAAAGGCTTGCTCATCTTCGCGTTTTACAGCGGTCTGCACCGCCGTTTGTAGTGCATCCTCAACCAAGTCCACCAGATCAATCAAAGGAAAAGCGTCCAGATCATCTGCCAGCCGGACCCGCATATCCGCAGCGCTGCGTTGGCTGTGCGGGGTCGCCATAATGCCTTGATCGCTGCGCAGCCATTGACTGACAGTGTCTCGGGAAATACTTGATTGTTCGGCAAAGTCATGTTCGAACTGTTGTTGAATCAATTGCCGTGCCAGCGCTGCCGAACATGGGCAGGTACTGGAATACAGAATCCGCAATGCCATTTCCATACAGAAAACGCCATCTTTTAATTGCCCGATAACGCTCACCGGGTAACTGCGCCAGCCCGAGTTATCGCTGATCAATGCTTTGCGACGGGTTAGAAAATCAAAATCAATCCGCACCATCGCTTTATCACTCAAGTCTTTATGTGAATCCAAAAAAGACTTAACCAGCTTTTTTAATGTGACTGGATTGATACTTTCCTTGGCCAGCATCTCATCCAGGTGCAAATACAAACGGGACATATGTATGCCTTGCACCGTCGGATCAGAGAGATTAACAAACGCAGTAATGCGGGCTGGGCAATGAATGATATCGCCTGTCGCAGTTTCCACACGTACCGGCATTTCGATCTCATTCATGCCCACCCAGTCCAATGTCCCGGATACTTTGGCTTTAACTTCATTGGCAATATCGGGCATTAAACTGATATTGCTGGCTGTGGCATTTTCTGGCATGACATTCTCGGCTTTAGTGTTCACAATCGTCTCAATCCGTTTTTACAGTTATAACTGTTTAAAGATAAGTATAGGGTGTTGGCGTGTTTTTCCAGTAAATTCGACGATTTACGCGAAAAAGATGAGTTACGTTATGCAATCTTTACGATAGGACAGCCTCGAGACGATCGTAAGCGATTGATTTAATTGGTCGGAGCGATAGGATTCGAACCTACGACCCCCACACCCCCAGTGTGGTGCGCTACCAAACTGCGCCACGCTCCGACTCAGCGCGCTAGTCTAACATCAACTGCGAGCTATGAGAACGCTATCACCACAAAGTAAACCCAAACATTAGCCTGTCAGTTCCACTACCATGTTTTGCTTTTATGTTTTCTGATTAAGCTGGTTTCTGAATAGCGCTGTCGTTCCAACAGCATAAACCGGCTTAACTGCAATAAGGAAATATCAGGGAAAAAGTGCTCTCGGTAGTCTTTGGGACCCAAAATGCCGCCTTCGGTCATTAGTAAACGCCAGGTATATTTACTGTCTGGAAGGTGGTTTTTACCCTCTGCGAGCTGGCGAAATGAATAGGAGATCCAGCGGTTTTTTCTGATGATTTTGCGCAATTGATCAGCACAACGGACTACCGCCTGCTGATCATTCAAATCGAGCGTTTCCAACAGTGGATCCACTTGTTGTAAAAGTGATTCAAAACGGGCATAACCGCCACCAATTAATTTTAACTCAGGCCACTCATAAGCACTCGATTGTGATGCTTTTTGCTCACGCATCCATTGCATCCGTGTCGTGGTTAATTTAACCAACTCCAGATACGCCCCCAAAATCCATATCACGCTGTACTGCTGCCACAATATCGGATGTGAAAAACTCTTAATGGCATTGGCCACCAATTGATCGTTGGATTTAACGTAGTTGAGCGTACAGCGCTCAACCGCAGCAAATTGCTGACGAGAGTAGTTATCTTCATGATGGGCTTTCAGCAGTGCCTGCCCCAAATGCATAATGGATGCCAGTGTGGTGTACAGTCCCTTGGAAAATAACGGATCAATAAAACCAGCGGCATGACCCAGTAAACAAAAGCGATCCCCGGCAACACGTTTGCTGCTGTATTGAATACGCCCAGCGCCTACCCAGTCACGTACCGGCCTGGCACCTTCCAAATGCTGTTGCATTCCAGGGTGCCGGTTCACAAATTGCCAAAATTCCTGTTCAGGGCTTAGTTGCTGCTGCTGTGGGTAAATTCTGGGGTCCAGCATCACGCCAACGCTGCAAAACGGGTTACTTGCCTGCTGATGATTATTAAAGGGGATTACCCACGTCCAGCCACCATGATATATGTGGTGCAAAGTTCCCTCAGCGAGCGAATAGGGAATACCCATTTTCCGCCTGCTCGCACCCCGGCTATGGTAACTGGGCACCCCTGTCATATGTGTAAAAATACCGCGGGTATGGGTTTTAAGGTCATAATCACGAAGCTGATACTTTTCAGCAATCAGTGAACGGAAACCACCGGCATCAACCACACATTTAGCGATACAGGTGTCGCCCTTGGTGGTGGTCAGTGTGACCTGTTGATCATTAATATCAATATCTGCAATCGGTGTATTGGTCTTTACCGTGGCACCATAATGCACAGCCAGCCCGGCATAATAATAATCGCTATCTTGTCGATAAATATGCAGTTCATGTCCATATGGATGCTTGGGAATAACCGCCTGAACAACATCCGCAGGGTTTTGTCGCTTGCCATCAGCATGATGAAGAAAACTGAAATGTCGCTTAACACCATGCGTACTACCAATAATCGGCAAAAAATATTCAGCACTGAAATATTCCAGTTCCGGGACATCAAACACTGCCGCCAGCGAACGCATAATCTCCGAGCTTTCCAAAATCATCGATTCGCCAATCGCAAATTTGGGGTGACTGCCTGTTTCAAATACAGTCACCTTAATGCCATGGCGAGCCAGAATGGATGCCAGCATGCCGCCCGCAATACCGCTGCCAATGATGGCAATATCGCAATCATAGTGTTGCTGACTATCTGTATGCATGCCGTTTTCAGACATGAGGCTCAAGAATCGACCGGATGCACAGGCTTTGCTGGTTGCGGGTGCTTGCGATACTGCCAGTACAGTTTAAGGACCATACTGATAATGCCATAGCCAGCCAGCAATGTGCCTTTCAGCGTGCCACTGATTTTAGACTGGCCAATCCGCTTTCTACTGGCGGCTGGCACCTCGCGCATATCCATGCCAAAGACAATGGCTTTGACCTGCATTTCGACAGTCCAGCCGAAAGTGGTGTCCTGCATCTGCAATTGCTGCAAAGCGCTGCGTCGAATTGCCCGCAGCGGCCCGAGATCTGTGATCTGTACTCCCCACAAGCGATTGATCATCCAGGTAGCCAGCTTATTACCGGCAATTTGCTGGGGGGTTAGTGCACCACGCTCATTATTGGTCAGTGAACGTGAGCCGATGCACAAGTCAGCACCTGCGCTTATTTCATTCAATAGTGGGACAATGCTGGTGTAATCCACGGAATGATCACCATCAACAAACAACACGATATCCACAGCAGATAAATGATGAATACCCGCCAGGCAGGCATAGCCATAACCTGCGCGTGGTTCATCCACCACCTCAGCACCCGCCAGACGAGCCTGCCCGGCGGTATTATCGGTAGACGCATTGTTACACACCACTATCTGATCAATCAGTGGTTGTTGATACAGGCTCAAGGCTTGCAAAGCGGCCACAACTTTGCCGATTGCTTCGGCTTCGTTGTGTGCCGGAATTACTACACCAATGCTCTTTCCTGCAATCATCCAATTAATATAACTGTGTTACGTCACATAGGTGAAACGGAAAAAGAGGATCTGATTTCACTCACCATGACTTCCAACAGGACTCAAGCCCCCCAAACATTGCCAAAAACCTCCTCAGCAGCATCGTTTCACAGTGCTTGGCCGTCCTATGCAGATTGAACCTAACCCTATCATCATGGCAAACTCTTCGCACTTCCCAAGGCTTTGCAGCATGCGCTATTTCACCAATAAAACCTTCAAATTCTTTAGAGACCTGGAGAACAACAACCAGCGCCCCTGGTTTCTGGAAAACAAGCACCGCTATATTGAGGACGTGCGTAGTCCTTTCCTGGCTTTTATTCATGACGTAGACAAAGATCTGAAAAAAATCAGCCCGCACTATTACGGTGATGACCGTGCCAATGGTGGCTCGCTGTTTCGGATATACAGGGATGTACGCTTTTCCAAAGATAAGACACCCTATAAACCCTGGGCTGGGGCGCGTTTCAAACATTTGGACAGTGCTACCCAAACCGCCCCCACCTTTTACCTGCATATTCAGCCTGGTAATAATTTTATGGGTTGCGGCATATGGCACCCCGATAGCCCCGTGTTAAATCGTATTCGTGAATTCATCCACAACAACCCACGCAGCTGGGCAAAATTCAAATCCGGAAAAAAATTCAAACAAACCTTTACGCTGGGTGGCCGTTCGCTGATCCGCCCACCTCGTGGATACCCGAAAGATGACCCTTTGATCGAAGACTTAAAACGCAAAGACTTTGTTGCCTCCACCAAGCTGACCAATCAGCAGGTGATCTCAGCTGATTTTAAAAAAGTGTTTATCCAGCATTGTAAAACTGCAGCTCCAATGGTGGATTATCTGTGTGCGGCACTGGAGTTGGAGTTCTAAAAGACAAGGGTAATTTTTACAATAACTGTGCTTGTCCACCCGCACCTTCCAGCGTTAACAGTTTGTCTTTAATACCCAGGCCACCGGCATAGCCCGTCAATTTTCCATTGCTTCCAATAATTCTATGGCATGGGATAATAATCGGTATGGGGTTACGCCCATTGGCTGCACCCACAGCCCTGACAGCTTTGGGGTTATTGATCGCACTGGCAATATCCTGATAACTGGCCAATTCACCAAAACCCACTGTCAATAACTGTTTCCAGACCTGTTGCTGAAATGCCGTACCTTGTGGCGCCAAAGGCAGGTCAAAGCGTTTCCGCTCACCCTTAAAATATTCCTGCAGTTGCTGACTCGCCTCATCAAGCACCGCATTGGTATGGGGCACGGTGGCACAATCGTCGTCACCGAAACGTATTTCCCGCAGAAACTGGTGATCAGCAACCAGGGTTAGTTTGCCTATAGGTGAACCAATCACTTTGCTGTGTAGACCTTTGCTGTCAGACTTAGCCATTTTTAGACTCCGTTGCCGCTTGCCATAAATATAACAGCGCATAAGCTCGCCATGGGCTCCAGGAATTGGTTATCGCCTGTATCTCCTTGACACCACTGTGCGCCAATTGTTGCTGAATGACCACATCACCCGCCAACCAGGCGTCAGGAAAACCCAAACCACGCATCAATACATATTGCGCAGTCCAGTCACCAATACCTTTTACCATTAATAGTTGTTGATACAACTGATCAGCCGTGATGTGAGAATTAAATTTGGCTGCAGACAAGCGTGACAATGTCGCTGCCTGAACGCCGCCTATACGAACTTGCTTGGCATCGATGCTGCTTAATTTTGATAACGATGGAAACAACTGCGTTAACTCATCGTTGTCATGTTGACACGCTTGGGTCATGAGCCTTTCACCATACCGATTGACAAGCCGTGACAGCATTACAATCGATGCCTTGACCGTCACTCTTTGCCCAAGAACAGCTCGAACGCAAGCCTCATCCAACGACCAGCAACCAGGAATCCGTATGCCAGGGTATTTTTCCAACCATGGTTTTAATAGAGCATCGTTGCCTAAATGATCCTGAATACTGCCAGGGTCAGCATCAATATCCAGCATTCTTCGAATTCGCTGCATAACGGGTTGTAGCTGATCATAACGGTTGCAGTGCAAATCAACTTTCAATATTTGCTTACGCGATGCCCTACTTACTTTAAACCAGCCTCGGGTCAGGTCATATTCAAATGTCCGTGCGTAGTGGCTGTCGGTCACTGCTTCTATCCCAGGCACAGCTCGCAAGGCATAAAAACGCAAGAGCCCGGCAAAGTCATAAGGTTGTCGATAGGACAAATACAATCGACAACCACTAGTGCTGCTTGCTGAGCTTTTGATATTTTTCCGCAACTCACGCGGACTACGACCATACACACTTTTAAAATGATCATTAAAGCGCCGGATACTGCCAAATGCAGCGGCCATGGCAATATCCGTTACCGGCAGGTCGCTTTCTGTCAGCAACTGCTTGGCAAACAGTGTTTGTTGCATGCGTGCATAAGTCAATGGCGTGGTACCTAAATGCTGCTGGAACAAGCGACGCAGATGACGGCTGCTGATTCCCAGCCGATCGGCCAGTTGATCCACCGATTGGGACCGCAGATAACCGTCATCAATCATCTGTACTGCAGCCTGCAGCAATGGCTCAATATTGTTCCATGCCAGCGAGCCCGGTGCCGCTTCTGGTCTGCAGCGCAGACAGGGTCTTAAGCCTGCCTGAAAAGCCGCTGCTGCAGTACGGAAATATTGAACATTCTCAGACTTGGGCGCTGGCGCCGGACAAATGGGACGACAGAAAATACCGGTGGTCAGGACGCCGGTAAAGAAAAGCCCGTCGAAACGACGGTCACGGGCCAAGCGCGCCTGTTCACAAACTTCCGGTTGTAAGAGTAATTCTGACATGCTCTCATGCTAGTCTCCTGCAGCTCAAAAAACTAGCTGAAAACGGACATTAATGTTTGGTTGCTGCTTTTCTTAATGCCAACCACGCCGTACACATCAACCAAATACAGAATGTACCTATAAACAGACGCTGGAATAACCCGATATAAGGCCCCTGATAACCCATCAGGCTAATTTTGATAAAGCCAAATACCAGCAGCACTGTGACCAATAGGCAAAAACTGTAGTAAATCGCCGGTTGATACCCCGTGACCCGTCGCACGCCCAGTATTCCCGTCACAGCAATCATCAATACAAAACACGCAACCGCAACATTATTATGAACCTGCGCTACCGATGAGGGATTATTCAATGAACAACCGACATCACAAGGGAAAACCGCTAAGACCATAAAGCCAATACCTGTTAATGCCAGCGCACCACACACAGCCAGTGCCCGTGCACCTGGACGAATCAGTTGATAAAACGCCGGCACAAAAACCACCAACGACAAGCCAAACCAGAAAATACCCAGGTAGTTCAACCAAAAGGCATTGATTTCACCAGCAGCCCCCAATTCACTGATGTATTGATGCAAATGTGAATAGCCAGGCTGTGCATCGGCAACGACCATTACCACAGCGGCAAAAACCACCGGTGCCATGCAACCAAACCATGCGCTGATTTTCAGAATAACTAACAACACTGACTGGTTTAGCTTTTGACCCTGGCTGCCTTAATAATATTGGGAATGGCCTGCAACTTACTGAGCAACTCACTGAGTTGAGAAAACTCTCGCACCCTGATCGTCAATTGCATCTGGCGAACATCATCATTGGCTTCTGAAGTGTGCATCTCTGCGACCGATAAATCCTCACTGGCTATAACCGCGGAAATATCCTTGAGCAACGTTTTACGGTCATAAGCCAAAATCTGAACCTTGACCTGGTACTCGCTGCCCGACTGGTTGCCCCAGTTCACCAGCATCATCCGATCCGGCGATTGCTTGGCCAGGCGCAGTACACTCGGGCAATCCTGGCGATGAATACTGACACCACGTGTTTGCGTGATGTAGCCAGTAATGGGATCACCGGGCAGTGGTTGACAACATTTGGCCATTTGATGCAGCAGATTACCCACCCCTTCAATCTGAATATTGCTGCTTTTGGGCTTGCGATTGCCTTGACCACGACGACGTACCAGAATATTGGGTTGGTTTTGCAAGCTGCCGGCATGTCGGGCCAACGCACCGGCAACCTGTACCGTGGTGAACTCTCCGGCCCCTATCATCGCCATTAAACCATCGACATCTTTGGCATGAAAATGCTTCAGCACAGCGGGCAGATCATTGCTATCCAGGCCTGTACGTGCCAGCTCAGCGTCTAAAGCTTCCTTACCGGCACGATGGTTCTGTTCATAATCTGCCTGCCTGAACCACTGACGAACCTTATTGCGTGAACGCGCATTATGCAGATACTCTTTTTTCAGCCAATCACGGCTGGGCTTGGATTGTTTGCCGGTTAGAATTTCAACACGCTCACCGGTTTTTAGTGCGTATGTCAACGGCACAATCCGGCCATTGACCTTGGCACCACGACACCGGTGACCGATATTGGTATGCACCTGATAGGCAAAATCCAGTACCGTTGAACCCTGCGCCATATCCATTACTTCGCCGCGTGGTGTCAGCACGTAAATTCGATCATCGGTGGTTAAGCTGTGGAAGCTGTCCAGCAAGCTCTGATCATCCAGCGCATCTTCGCCGGCTTCCAGCAACTGTCGCATTACCAGAATTTTGCGCTCAAAGCTTTCGTCACCCGGCCCGCCTTCTTTGTAACGCCAGTGTGCAGCAACACCCAGCTCGGCATGTTCGTGCATTTTATGCGTCCGAATCTGGACTTCAACGATACGCCCCTTATCATCGGAAACTGCAGTATGCAGCGATTGATAATTATTGCCTTTGGGTACCCGGATATAGTCATCGAACTCACCCGGCACCGGCGTCCAGTGCATATGCGCCAGGCCAAGCACGGTATAGCAGTCGTGGATTTCATTCACCAGCACCCGTACCGCACGAATATCGAACAATTCGTCAAAACCCAGATTCTTGCGCTGCATTTTGCGCCAAATACTAAAAATATGTTTAGGGCGGCCCGACACCTCTGCTTCGATACCGACTTCCTGTAAGTGCTCTGTCAGATCAGCAATAAACTGCTTGATAAACGCTTCACGTTCACTACGGCGTTCTGCAATCAGTTTAGAAATGCGACTGTAGGTATCGGGTTCTGCAAAGCGAAAAGCAAGATCTTCCAGTTCCCATTTAATCTGCCAAATACCTAACCGATTGGCCAAAGGGGCATGGATTAACCGGGTTTCCTCTGCCAGTTTTTTTTGAGTCTCACGATTGGCACCCATCGCAGCCCGTAAGCTCAGTAATTGATTAACCAGCGCCACCAAAACCACACGAACATCATGCGCCAATGCCAACAGCAACCGGCGCAGACTCTCGGCGCGCTTGGCAGTATCGGCATCAACGGTTGCTTCATAGGTTTGCAGTGTGTGCAGTTGTTGCAACTGCAGCTGAACGGCTTTGGGGAATTCCTTAAACCGTTCCGACAGTGAATACGCTTCAATGCCTTGCAGCAATGGAGACAAAATGGCGCAGCATACTGTGGTTTCATCCGCAGACAGCAGGCTCATCAACTGCAAACGCTGTAAAATCGCCTGTGGCGGCTCGTGACCTTGCTTTAACATCACTTGCAAAGCGCGCTCACAATCAGCAACAGAATGGCCGAACTCCTGCTGGAAATCCTCCAGCCATCTTTGCAGTTTTTCAGGTAAACCAGACATCAGATGATTATCTTACTATTCGCCATTATTGACCACTTGCTGCCACGCCTTATCCAACCGTTGTGGTGATACTTTGCTGCGTGTCCCCAACTGCTGGGCAAACAGGGAAACCCGAAACTCTTCCAGTAACCAGCGGTAATTATCCATCGCCTCGGAGTAATCTCCCCCCTGCTGCAGGTAATCCAGATACCGCTGCCAATAAGGCGCCACCTGCTGTTGCCGTTGCTGGTCTTTTTTTGGATCCAAAGGCAAACGCTGCAACCGCTCGACCAGTGCCTGCAGATAACGAGGATAATGCTGCATTGCATTCCATGCCAGGTCGCGAAATACATTGATATACATCAAATCGTCCAGTTGCCCACGCGCATCCTGCCAGGCTTCTGAGAGCTTTTTAGTGGCATCTTTATTCAATAACATACTGGCTTGATGATACGCATTCAGCAAAGGCTGCATCACTTTGATTCGTTGCTGCCAGGCTGGCACCAGTGCCGGTTGTAATTGCACCAGCAGTTCCTCGTATTGTGCCTGGGTATAAATATCATGATCCATCAACAGAGCCGCCAGCATGGCATGCAGTAAATCGTCACGAATCGCTTGCCAGCCACCCAGCTTTTGAGCCTGCAATTGCATATCACGGGTAAAACCATGATTCTTTTGAATGTAATTGATTTTAGCTTGCAGCGCTGTGCGGAACAGTACCAGCAAACCGGCCTGATGGCTTAACCATGCCTCATCCGGATTATCAAATAAACGCAGGCCGCAGACATCACCCTGATCGGTCAGTGCAGGCCAGGCTTTTACGCCCGACGGTGTAGTGACCGTATCGGGCAGGTCACCAAAATCCCACTGCTCTATATCATTGCGTTCAAATTGACTGCCCTGATCACGCATAAATGCCCGCCGGGCCTTGCCGCCGAACTTATCACGCAATTCCTGCAAATCACGGCTACTGTCAATGTGTTTGCCGCTATCATCCAGCAACTGAATATTCATCCGCAGGTGTGCCGGCAGCGCACTTTCTTCCCAGTTCAAATTATCAGCACGATTACCGGTTATATCAGCCAATTGAGCGGCCAGAACCTGAGTGATGGATGGAAAGGAGTCGCCGTTTAATGCATCCGGCCACTGCAGACGTTCAAACACAGCGCGGGCAAATGGCTTGGCGGGTGAAAAAACCCGTCGTTGAGGTTTCGGCAAACTGTTGATCAAGGCAGCCAACCGCTCCTCCAGCAAACCGGGTACCAGCCAGGATATTTGATTGGCATCCACAATATTCAAATGGACCAGTGGGACCTGGACGGTGACTCCGTCATAAGCGTCACTCGGATCAAAATGATAATTCAGATCAAACACCTGCCCTTGACATACCCATTCATCAGGAAATGCGGCTTGCTGATCCAGCAGTGATTGATCACGCAGCAGTACCGTTTCTGGATACCGTAATTGATCGGTGTTTTTTAAACCGGCATGCCATTTAATTAAAGCCTTTACCGAATGAACCGACACTGGAATCTGCTCAATAAGGAACTGGATTCTTGCCTGCACACGCTCCAGCACATCATGCCGCCGTCGCTTGTGCTCAACATGCTGCAGGCTTTCCACCCGCTGCTGATTGTCTCTGATAAATGGCGGCATTTTTTTGGCTGGAATATTGATCTCGCCATTCACCAAAGCATGTTCAATAAACAATCGGTGGGCTGTTTCCGGATCGTGTGGTGCATAGTGAACTTTACGACGTTCAATAATCGGCAGGCCATACAATGTCGACTGCATATACCCCATCACCTGGCCGCTATGGGCATCCCAGAACGGGTCAAAATAACGGTGCTTTAAAATATGCGCCGCCTGCTGCTCTAACCATTCGGGCTTGATGGCTGCACACACCCGGGCAAATACCCGGCTGGTTTCGACCAACTCTGCAGCCATCATCCAGCGCGGCCCGGCTTTATGCAAAGCAGAACCAGGAAAGATATGAAAGCGTCTGGCGCGCGCCCCAAGATAGCTCTTCGGACCTGATTTTTTACCTTTCCCCGAATGCGCATCCTCGTCATCACGCAAACCCACCATACTCAACATGCCACTCAATAGCGCCTGATGAATACCAGCCTGCTGTTTGGCATCCCATTCCTGTCTGGCTGTTGCCTTCCAGCCCAGTTCGCGGGCGTGATGTTGCAACTGCCGATGTAAATCCATCCATTCGCGCATGCGCACCCAGGATAAAAAGTGTTTTTCACACCAGCGCCGTAATGCAGCGCTGCCGTTTTGTTTTTTTTGCTGATGATAGGACACCCACAACTTGAGATAACTCATAAAGTCTGATTGCGGGTGCGCAAACTCCGCCTGTGCCTGATCGGCTGCCTGGGCATGATCGATGGGGCGTTCGCGGGGGTCTTGAATACTTAACGCTGCGGTTAGTATCAGCATTTCTGAAAGGCAACCCAGGCGTTCACCCTCTACCAGCATCCGTGCCATGCGCACATCAATCGGCAGACGAGCCAACTGCCGACCAACAGCCGTTAAACGTTCTGGACCCTCTCCACTCGGCTCAACCGCCTGCAGCTCACGCAACAGCTGCAAAGCATCACTGATCATCACCTGCGCAGGCGGCTCGATAAACGGAAAGTGGTTAATTTCGCCCAAGCGCATATCCAGCATCCGAAGAATAACGGTAGCCAGCGAGGTTCGCAGAATTTCCGGTTCGGTAAACTCGGGACGCGAATTGAAATCGTCTTCACTGTATAAGCGAATCGCCACCCCCGGACCAAGTCGCCCACAACGGCCACTGCGCTGGTTGGCGCTGGCTTGAGACACCGGTTCGATGGGCAAACGCTGCACCCGGCTGCGGTGCGAATAACGACCAATACGGGCCAGCCCTGGATCAATCACAAACTTAATACGCGGTACAGTCAGGGATGTTTCAGCCACATTGGTCGCCAAAACAATCCGCCGCTGATTACCCGGTTTGAACACCTGCATCTGGGCCTTGGCACTTAACCGGGCATACAATGGCAGTACTTCGGTGGATTTTAAATTTCGCCGCCGTAAAAAATTGGCGGTGTCGCGAATGTCGCGCTCACCCGGTAAAAACACCAGCATATCGCCATGTTTATCTACTCGGGTCAGCTCATCTACAGCTTCAGCAATTGCCAGTGACATCCCCCGGTCACCGCGCTCTTCAGCAATGGGCCGATAGCGAATATCAACAGGATAGGTACGACCTTCAACATTGATGATAGGCGCATCATGGAAGTACTCGGAAAACCGTTCAGTATCAATGGTCGCTGAAGTGACAATCACTCGCAGATCCGGACGCTTGGGTAGAATCCGATGCAGCAGCCCCAGCAGAAAATCAATATTCAGACTGCGTTCGTGCGCTTCGTCGATAATAATGGTGTCGTAATGATCGAAATAACGGTCACGTTGCGTTTCAGCCAGCAAAATACCATCGGTCATAAACTTGATCAGCGTCTGATCTGCTGTCTGATCAGTAAACCGCACCTGAAACCCAACCAGGCCACCCAACTCAACCGACAACTCCTCCGCCACACGCATCGCAACACTGCGCGCAGCAATCCGTCGAGGCTGGGTGCAACCAATCAACCCTCGTGTACCTCGGCCAGCAGCCAGACATAACTTGGGAAGTTGAGTGGACTTCCCGGAACCGGTCGCACCTGCCACAATCACGACCTGATTTTTCTGAATCGCCTCAACAATTTCCTCTGCCCTTGCAGCGATGGGCAACTGCTCATCACAGCTGATCTGAGGAATATTGGCCTGACGGGTTTTGACTTGTTGCGCCGACTGCTTTAGCCGCTGCTCAATTGCCTGCCCAACATTCGCCAGCTTACCCTGCCCCCGCCGCGCCCTGGCCTGCATCCGCAACGCCCACGACCAATCTTTTTGCAACACATCGGTGGCGGCAAAGCTAATGTTCACAGGTTTTTGGCGATGCTTAGACATGGCGCGGGATTGTCTCAAAATGCACGCGAATTTACATCAACAACATATTTCCAGAATGTAGGTTGGTTTAGGCGAAGCCGTAAACCGACAGCGAAAATACCATGATAAGACAAACGTTTAATCGAAAGATGATGGTCGGCTTACAAGCCTGCGACTCTAAGCCGAGCTACAAGGTTATTACAAAATCCAGAGATTTCTAAACAACTCTAAAACAACCCTTTCATTATTCAACCAACTTCATCGGTGCCCTCATTCAAATCCGCCCACAAAGGCGTACTTAAATACCGCTCACCGGTATCCGGCAACATCACCAGTACATGACTGCCTTGCGGAATACTTTCTGACAATTTAACAGCCGCAGCAAAAGTGCCGCCCGCAGAAATCCCACAGAAAATACCTTCTTGGCTGGCCAGTTGTTGCGACCAGTGAATGGCGTCTTCATCGGTGACCGGAATATTTTGATCATAGACATCTCTATCCAAAACACCGGGGATAAAGTCTGGTGTCCAGCCCTGAATTTTATGAGGCTGCCAGTCTTTGCCTTCCAGCAAAGCAGCACCCGCCGGTTCGGTAACAATCACCTTGATATCAGGACGTGCCAGTTTTAATACCTGACCTGCGCCTGTCATGGTACCGCCGGTGCCATAACCCGTCACAAAGTAATCCAGTGGTCTGCCAGCAAAATCCTGCAGGATTTCCGGCCCAGTGGTCTGACGGTGATAAGCCGGGTTGGCAGGGTTTTCAAACTGACTGGCCCAAAACCAGCCGTTCTTCTCGGCCAGCTCTTTGGCTTTGCGTACCATGCCGCTGCCTTTTTCCTCTTTGGGTGTCAGCACCACCTTGGCACCCAGAGCCCGCATTAACTTGCGACGCTCAATAGAAAAAGACTCCGCCATGGTTGCCACAAACGGATAACCCCGTGCTGCACATACCATCGCCAAAGCAATGCCGGTATTACCAGAGGTTGCCTCCACCACTGTCTGACCAGGCTGCAGTGCACCGGTTTTTTCTGCCTCGTTGATGATCGCCCAGGCCAGGCGATCCTTGACCGAAGCCATGGGATTAAACGATTCCACCTTGACATAAAAATGCATGCCTGCTGGTGCAATACGATTGATTTTAACAATGGGTGTGCCGCCGATGGTGCTGATGATGCTGTCGTGAATCATGTAAAAGCCAGATAGTGTTGTTGTTGATCGGCCAAGATTAGCGTGGCTGGATAGTAATTGCCATTACCTTTCGGCATAGGGTGATAAGCATTGTTATTGGCAGCCAACTTTGGCCCACCAATTCAATCTATCCCTGGCCAGGGTACCTACGCTGCTGGTTTTCGATTACGTCTAAACCCTCGCAAGCTGCCAAAATAAATCCCTGCTAACGCCAGCAATAAACCGAACCATTGCCATGCCCCTAATTTCAGATCAAAGAACAGCATGTCCCAGGTCACCGACAATGTTGGCTGCAACAGCAATAACAACCCAGCCAAACCAGCCGCAATTCCCGGTAACCCTTGAGTGATCATTAACCAGCCAAGCACCTGACACAGCAAACCATAACCGATCAATATCCACAAATTGCGTGCGTCAGGGATCACAAAGCTGTGCCCCTCCAGCAGGTTCAGAATCGCCATCAATACCGTCGTGCAAATGGATACCTGAAACAATCGCAACACGCCACTCAGTTTCTTATCTCCCGACTGTGAATGCCGTAAACTCAGCATATAGCCGGTATAGGCCAAGGCTGTCAGCAAGCCAAATACCACACCCCAACGTTGCTGAACATCCAAACCAGGCCAGTGCTGAACAATCAATAACCATAATCCGGTTAATGCCAGCAACAAGCCTGTCATAAACCGCCAGCCCGGTCGTTCACCAAACAGTATTAGACCAGCCAGCGTCATCACAAAAACCTGAAAATTGGCCAACAAGGTCGCCAGCCCGGGGCCAATCCATTGAATACTGCGATGCCACAGCCATAAATCCAGAGCAAAAAAACCGGCGATCAATAGCGAAGCCAGCCAGCCATTGCTGATATTTTCACTAAAATTACGCCGCCAGCCAGGGGTAACCAGTAATAAAACCCATAAACCAGCAGCACCAAACGCCATCCGGTAAAAAGCGGACGTGGATGCAGATACTTCAGCCAGCCCGACAAAAGGTGCAGAAAAACTGATCAACACCGCACCCAGCGTAACCTGACCAATGGCTGTTCGCTTGTTCATCGTTGAGTTCATTGACGACAAATATCGGGGGCGTTGGCTTGCAAACCACAGGCGTGTTGCATAAAGCGATCTTTAACCGGCCACAACGATTGCACCACGGACAAACCCAGTCCAGCGATCTTCGGTTGTTTACCGAACAAACGCTCAATGCCGTCAACACCGCGGGTCATCAAGGTATTTTCGCTGATTCGCCAACGCTCGAAGCCGGCCAGTGCCGTATCCACTGCATCGGCATTCTGTAGATCAACACTGAACAATGATTGTGCCAGTGCCGCGGCATCCTGAAACCCCATGTTCACCCCTTGCCCAGCCAATGGATGCACCTGATGTGCAGCATCACCCAGTAACACAACTCGCCCCTGCCGCATCTGTTTGGCCAGCAGCAAATGCAGTGGAAAACTGACCACATCCGTCATTGCTTTTACCGACCCGAAACGCCCATTGCTGAGCAACGTTAGTTCTGCACCCAAACGATCTGGGCTCCAATTCAGGGCAGCTTCTGCCTGATCTACAGGCAACGACCACACCATCGAGTTGCTACCACCATTGAGTGGTAAAAATGCCAGTGGACCACTGTCCAAAAAGCACTGCCAGGCGATACCGTCATTGGCAATCTCGGTGTTCAATTCAGTCACCAGTGCCCGCTGCTGGTAGTCGCGGGTGCTGGTCAACATACCCAGTTGCTCTCGAACAAACGAACGGGCGCCATCGGCTGCAACCAATAAACGCGCACGCAGGCAGCTACCGTCACCAAGCTCGAGCTGTGTATATCGTTTACCAGATTTCAGACTTTTAATGTCCGCAGGTGCTAAAACCTCTACCTGCTGTTCCAGTTGCTTCCACAGACAGGATTGAATCAAACGATTTTCAATAATCCAACCCAACTGCGCCAAGCCATGCTCGTGTGCCTGAAAGCGCATCAATCCCCCAGTGGCCGTGGTCACTTCCATGGTTTGGTAGGCACAGGCACGTGCAGATGCGATTGAATCCCACACTTTGCACGCAGCAAGAACCCCGGCGCTGCCTGGTGCAATCGCAAACACCCGCAGATCGCGCGCCTGATCTGGCTGCCACGTTAGCGGCCGCTGGCGATCAATCAATGCCACCTGACGCCCCTGTTGCGAGAGCAAACAGGCTGCAGCCGCGCCCACCAGGCCACCACCAATAATCACAACCTCAATATCGCGTTCAACCGACATCAGTCTGCTCACTCAAAACGTTTTTAGACCGATAACCCATCGCATTTAACACCAGGCGCCGCTGCAAACCCGGCACAAACTGGTGCGCCAATAATCCACCAGTGCGGAATAATCGGCCTGTGGCACTGGTATTGCTGTATAACCTGGCCAGCCCATCGGTATAACGAATGGTTTCATCCTGATCGCTTTGCCGCTGTTGCTGATAAGTATCCAATAATGCCTTTTCACCTGGGTCAGATACCCCTTTTAACTGTTGCGCCAATGCTATGGCATCGCGTAAACCCAGGTTAAAGCCTTGTGCTGAAACCGGATGAATGGTGTGTGATGCATTACCAATTAATACGCTGCGATGTGCGGTATTGGTTTGTGCCCGCACCAGTTTTAGTGGATAGCTGGCGCGTTTACCGACTCGCTGAAAAGTCCCCGACCGATAGCCAAAACGCTGCTGTAAGCCAGCCATAAAATCGACATCACTGACACCAAGCAGATCTTCTGCCTGTTCAGTCTGTACCGTCCACACCACACCGACACGTTGATTGGCCTGTGGCAGCAGCGCCAACGGACCCGTCTCAGTGAAACGTTCATAGGCCATACCATTGTGCGACTTGGAAGGTGTGGCATTGCAGATAATCGCGGTTTGCTGATAATCATGTTCAATGGCCGGCAGTGATAAGCACTCGCGCACTTTTGAAGCCGCACCATCGGCACCGATTAATACCCGCGCCGTGATGTGCTCAGAGCCACCCTCTGCATTCATTAACGATAAAGTGACCCGCTCAGAGGTAGACTGCAGACCCTGCAAACGCATCGGCGCAATCCAGTGCAGCGATTGATGGTCTGATACCTGTTCCAGCAATGCCTGCCCCAGACGCCAAGCCTCGATCACCCGGCCAAACCAGCTTAAACCGTGATCAGC
The DNA here is from genome assembly GCA_965230265.1 of Wenzhouxiangellaceae bacterium. Lineage (GTDB taxonomy): Bacteria > Pseudomonadota > Gammaproteobacteria > Xanthomonadales > Wenzhouxiangellaceae > JAJFKX01. The sequence continues at coordinate 1,743,065 of OZ245999.1, forward strand.
AGACTGTAACAATACCCGACCGAAATAACCACGGTCAGAAACATGAATGGTTTTGATGGGAATGCCGTGTTGCTCCAGCACATCAGCAATGCCCAGCTGACCCAATATCTGGCAGGATACCGGGTTCAGTACCAAGGTCCGATCATCATAACCGGGGTGATCCGGCGCCTGAGGTGTAAAAGCCTCGATGACCGCCACCGATAACCCACTGTCACTTAATGCCAAGGCCAGACTCGCTCCAACCAATCCACCACCAACAATGGCCACATCAACCTGCTCTGGTATCGGCATACTGCTCATCCACCCTGTACCAATGCTTCAATCTCATCAATAGCCTTGGGTACTGATTCACTGAGTATTTCCGGTCCGGTTTTGGTCACCAGCACATCATCTTCAATGCGCACACCAATACCGCGCCAGCGTTCATCAACGCTCTCATCATCAGCGCTGATATAAATACCGGGTTCCACCGTCATGACCATGCCGGGCTCCAGCTGACGTGGCATTTGATCGACCTGATAATCACCCACATCGTGCACATCCAAACCCAGCCAATGCCCGGTTTTATGCATGAAAAAACGTTGATAACTGCGGGTTTCCATGGCCTGCTCCCGACTGCCGGATAACAAACCGATATCCAGTAAACCATCAATAATCACCGTTAAGGCTGCATCATGCACATCATCCCAGTGATGACGTGTGGTTGCCTTGGAAATTGCACTCAATTGCGCCTCTAACACTATGTTATAAATGGTTTTCTGCTCAGCGGAAAACTTTCCTCTGGCAGGAAAGGTACGAGTAATATCTGCCGCATAGTTTGCGTATTCACAGGCAGAGTCAATCAACACCAGATCGTTAGCGTGGATGGGCTGATTATTGGCCAGGTAATGCAATACACAGGCATTTGCACCGGCAGCCACAATCGGCTCATACGATGCCTGACAACCTGAGCGGGTGTACTCATACAATAGCTCAGCCATCAGTTCACGCTCGTTGCTCAGTTTTTTTACTGCGCGCATCGCCCGAACATGCGCCGCCGCAGAAACCTCAGCGGCGCGGCGCATGGCTTGTCGTTCATAACGGGTTTTGATCACCCGCAATTCATGTAACAAGTGGGTCAATGACACCAGCTCCTCTGGCATCGCACCTGACTGATCAAGACTGCCACGCCGCTGATAACGAGTCCAGGCTATCACCCTTTGGTCAAATTCACTGTCCCGTCCCAATGGAAAGTGCACTTGCTCACGGCCTTCCAATAACCCGGGCAAAATATCGTCTATATCAGTAATAGGAAACGCATCATCCATTGCATAATCCTGCATTGCGCCTTCCAGGCCGGCACGCGGGCCATCCCACTGCTCACGCAGTATGTCGCGCTCACGACAAAATAAGATACTGCGAGAAGGCGCATTGCCTGTCCCACCTGACGGTAGTAGCACTAACATCGCATCGGGTTCATTAAAACCGGTCAAATACCAAAAATCGCTGTCTTGGCGAAAGGGGTAATGCACATCGTTATTGCGAATTTTTTGTAATGCGCCAGGAATAATTGCCGCAGCCTGTGGGCCAATCATCCCCATCAAGTCAGCACGACGACGGATACACTCTTTCAGCAAAGCCTTATCGATGGATTCTGTCATTGTTTCAATGCAACACTTTGGTTTGGTTGTCTTTATCAGAATGCTCAACGCTGCCTTGCATGGCATTTTGAATCAACTGCACCACGACACGAACATATTCAACAATTTCTGCATAAGCCTGCTCTTCAGCTTCGCTGCCACTGCCATCACTGCGCTCATTTTCCAAACTGGCTTTGGCTATTTGGCTGAGATCCCCAATCGCTTCGCGCAAGTCTTTATCTTGATCACTCAATGTGTCAGCAGCCGAACCAGTGTGAACTTCCGATGCCACCGCCGGTGCCCCGGATAACCAATCCTCATACACACCAATTCCACTGACAAAACCGCCACACCATGCCGCTAACGAACGAGTACGCAGTGCCAAACTGACTGAATCATCCGGCAGGTATAGCTGATAGACCATGTTGTTATTGATTAACGCTGCGTGCTCCTCCTGCAATGCGGCATCCAGCATTATCAACTGTTCTGTTGGTACATCCAGCCAACGTGCCAGCTCATTGGCAGCAGGGCTCGGTTCAACACCGTCTTCAGTGCTTATTGGCGGCTGTGGTTTAAGCGCATGGGCGCATAAAACACCGTGCAATTCACTGCTATCGGGGAATTGCTGATCGCCAGTTAGTTTTAGTAAATCCTGCAGTTTTTCGTGCATGTCCTTAATTTCTTACACAATGTTGCAACAATCCGGTTTTCCGAATCCGTTATCAGATGGTATTATCCTGCTTAATGCTAAGTAATAACAATCTGGGATAAACCAAGGAATTGCGTATGAGTGCTACTACCACCGCAGCCAATACCGTAAAACAACTAGAAGATTTGATTACCCGGCTGCTGGAACGCAACGATAAACTGGAGCAGGAAAATACTTCATTACTGAACCGACAGGAGTCACTGGTATCAGAACGAGCCGGGCTGTTGGCCAAAAACGAACAGGCCAGGGTTCGGGTGGAAGCCATGATCAACCGGCTGAAATCACTGGAACAGGCCTGAATTTTTAAGAGAAGCTAATTAATGTCCAAGCCAATCGAACCAACTGTTGTACGCATACTTGACCGTGAGTTTCGGATCAATTGCAGCGAAGAAGAACGTGAAGATTTGCTGGACGCGGCGCGCTTTCTGGATCTGCGGCTGCGTGACGCCCGCGATCGTGGCCCCAACCTTAGTATGGAAAAACTGTCTATCATGACAGCGCTGAATATCAGTGATAGCTTGCTCAAAGCCGAGCGCGAGCTGAAAACCCGCAGTGAACAAATTGATGGTCGTTTGGGTATGTTGACCGATAAACTCAGTCGACACCTTGATGCCGGTCCCGTAGAGCGCTAGACTGAACTGGCGTCCTCTGCGGTGTACGCCAGTAACTTCATAGATGCCTTGTCCCTATTCAACGACCTTGGGATGGATATACGAAACAACCGGTGTGCATGTTCGCCCTGGTGCGAAAAGCCTAATGGCTGCTCGTTCCAACCCACCTGAACCTTTGGTTCAAGGTCACCGATTTTGCAGCGGCATCTGCGGAGGACGTCTTATCCAGCTTCTGGTATTTCCAAAGTGTGCAACGCCCAATAAAACCCCGTGACGCCCGAAGCAATACCCCACCAAAAATCCATCTTGCGAGCATCTTTGCTGCGGCAACGAAAAACACTCTCGATAAAAAATAAAACTGTTTTAAATCAAAAAATTAGAAAACATTTATCAAGTTATTTCGATAGTTATGAGCATGCCATTATCGGCGCTTATTTAAGCTTTGGAGGCGAACCGGATATTACCGAATCCATGCATCAGCTACATCTCAACGGGCATCGCATCGCCGTGCCCTGTATCGACCCGGTCGTAAAAGGAAAAATGCAATTCTACGACTGGACACCCAATATGCGTATGTGTGATAACCGTTTTGGTATCCCGGAACCAGCAATCACATCAGCGGATCAGCCCGTACCCTGCTCTGACTTCGATGTGCTTCTCATTCCTCTGCTTGGTTTCGATGCGCTGGGTCATCGCCTGGGTATGGGAGGTGGCTATTACGATCGCTGGCTAAGCCATGCAAGCCCAGAGCAGCCTGAGCGAATGGGTATTGCCTATCATTGGCAGCAGCAAAAACGGATCCCTTTCGATACAATGGATCAACCCCTGCATCGAGTAATAACCGATCAGGGGGTAATCGACTGTCCGGGCTTATAACCCACACAACCTGACTTAAATAAAAGAATCTTATGCAATACTGGCTTATGAAATCCGAGCCGGACGCCTTCAGCATTGATGATCTGAAAAGCGCTGGCACTGAACCTTGGGACGGAATCCGTAATTATCAGGCACGCAATTTTATGCGTGACGATATGAAGGTCGGCGATAAAGTGATGATTTATCACTCCAACTGTAAACCCCCCGGTATTGCCGGTATCGGTAAAGTCGCCAGCAAACCTTATGCTGATCACACTCAGTTTGATAGCAACAGCAAATACTTTGACGCCACCAGTGACCCGGATGACCCTCGCTGGCAACTGGTCGATATTAAATTTGTACGCAAACTCAAGCGTCTGATACCTCTGGAGGAAATCAAGCAGCATGCCGATGCGCTGGATGGCTTAATTCTGATTCGTAAAGGCAGCCGGCTGTCCATCATGCCGATAGACAAAGCGCATTGGGATTATCTACTGGGATTGGAATGACGCCATGAATCAAGATCAACTCAAACGTCAAGTTGCTGAAGCGGCACTAAAGTATGTGCCCTACAACGAAGTCCTGGGCGTCGGTACCGGCAGCACCGTCAACGCACTAATCGATTTATTGAATGAACAGCGAATCCCGTTACAGGCCTGTGTCTCCAGCTCAGAAGCAACAACCGAACGCTTGCAAAGTTATGGCTATGATGTCATCGACTTGAACAGTGCCGGGCCACTGGAAATGTATATCGATGGCGCCGATGAATGTGACCCGTACCGGCGCTTGATTAAGGGCGGTGGTGGCGCATTAACCCGTGAAAAAATTATTGCTGCGGCCAGTCGTCAATTTGTATGCATTGTGGATTCAACCAAGCAGGTCGATGTATTGGGGGCTTTCCCCTTACCCGTAGAGGTCATTCCAATGGCTCGCAGCCATGTCGCCCGACAATTGGTGAAACTGGGAGGCGAACCGGTCTGGCGCGATGACTTTGTCACAGATAACGGCAACTGGATTGTGGATGTGCACCGGTTGAATATTGTTGATCCAGTGGGTCTGGAAGATCAGATTAACCAAATAACCGGTGTCGTATGCGTTGGCTTATTTGCTTCGCGACCTGCAGATAAAGTGCTTGTTGGCAGTGCCGATGGTGTGACTGCGTTTTAATCCTGCCGGCATCGAATAAATGCCTTCAGAAATGGAGCTGATAGCACCATCAAATGCTATTGCTGCCTGTTGGTTTGTGTCATTTAACGCTGGTTTTTATCAGCGAGTCGGTTGAGAAACAACACGGGGATCAGGCCAATCAATACAATAGTAATCGCTGCTGTGGACGCTTCTGCCAGGCGCTCATCGCTGGCCAAACGATAGACTCTGGTCGCCAGCGTTTCAAAATTAAATGGGCGCAATAACAGCGTTGCTGGCAATTCACGCATGCTATCGACAAATACCAGAATCGCCGCAACAATAATTGAGCGCCGCATCAGTGGCAGATGAATCGCTGTGATTACCCGCCGTGGTGATGCGCCCAGACTACGGGAAACCTCACCAAATATACGCGGAATTCGTTCCAGCCCGCTGCTGGTGCTGTTATAAGCAACCGTCAGATAGCGGACAACATAGGCGTAAATTAAGGTAATCACTGTACCGGTGAGTATCAGCCCGGTGCGCCAATCGAAATTTGTTTCTAGAAACTCCGCCAACCAGCGGTCAACTTGAGAGATGGGCGACAACAAACCAACCGCCAGCATCGCACCCGGCAACGCATAACCCAAAGTGGCAATTTGGATGGTTATACCCGTTGCCCGTGTCGGTACCAAATGCTGTGCATAGGTCAGCAACAGTGCAATGATGACCGCTACCACGGTGGCTGCCCCGGCAACCTTGACACTATTGGCAGCGAAAACGGCAAAGCCGTTGCCCAGCATTGGGTCACCTGCGGTAATCGCCAGTTTGGTCAATATACCAAGTGGCAACAAACAACCCAATACAATGGGCAGCATGCATGCCAGAAATGCCAACAACGCACGCCAACCAGATAACGAAAGCCGCTGCCCTGCACTGTCGCCGGCATACGCAGAATGATCAATTTTAGTGCGGCTGCGTTTTTCCAGAGTGATCAAAACAATCACAAAGCAAAACATAATGGCAGCCAGTTTCATCGCTGCCGCTTTTTCGCCCATCGCAAACCAGGTACGGAAAATTCCAGTTGAAAATGTGGGGACAGCAAAATAATCCACCACACCGAAATCAGCCAGCGTTTCCATTAAAACCAGTGCTACGCCAGCCGCAATTGCCGGACGTGCGCAAGGCAAAGCTATACGAAAAAATGCTTTGGCTGGCGTCGCGCCCAGGGTCCGAGCGGCATCGAACAAGGTGGCTGAGTGCTGAGTAAAAGCAACTCGTGCCAAAAGGTAGACATACGGGTAAAGCACCAGGCTCATGACAATGGCTGCGCCTGTCAACGAGCGTATCTGCGGGAAGGCATAGTCCCCCGCCTGCCAGCCTGTCAAAGCCCGCAGAGTGCTTTGTATGGGTCCACTGAACTCCAGCAAATCGGTATACACATAGGCAACGATATAGGCTGGAGCAGCCAGTGGCAGCATCAATGCCCAAGCAAACAGCTTCCTGCCCGGAAACTCGGTCGCCGCGGTCAACCATGCGGTACCGACACCAATGATCAAGGTATAAATTGCCACCTGCAGCATTAACAACACAGTATTGCTCAGATAGCCTGGCAATATTGTGGTGCAAATATGCACCCAGGCCGCGTCCGATGGGTCCAACAATGACAGCAAAACAAACACCATTGGCACCGCAATCAACGCTGAAACCAAAGCACTGACCAGTCCCCAGGCTGATAAGGTTGAGCGGGTCTTAATCATGCTTTAATTTTCTACGAATAAGATACACACCACTAACCGGGTTGATTACTTTTCTGAGAAAAGTTGTCATATTTCAACTAAGATTCAAATCTGTCATTTCGTTTGCACCCAAAAGCCATCACCAAACCGCAACATGCGTTGCCAGCTTGGCTCAGTACAATAGTGCCGCTATAATACATCTTAATAATGATAATGAGAATCATTACAATTTATGTCACTTCGTTTTATAAACATCTCACATGCCTATCAAGATGCTCAGGTCCTTGATCATTTGAGCTTAACCGCACAGGCTGGAGAAATTACCTGTCTGCTGGGCCCATCTGGAGGCGGTAAAAGTACTTTGCTGCGCTTAGCCGCCGGTTTGGAAACCGTGCAGACGGGCAGTATTGAACTGGACGGCAAATTACTGGCATCGGCCGCCACCAACCCACCGCCGGAAAAACGCCCCATCGGTTTAATGTTTCAGGAAAATGCCCTGTTCCCGCATATGACAGTAACAGAAAACATTGCCTTTGGCCTAAACGATTTACCCAAACCAAAACAACAACAACGGGTTGAATCGTTATTGGAAATGGCAGGCATGGCATTGTTCAAACAACGCTATCCACATCAATTATCAGGTGGAGAACAACAACGTATTGCTCTGCTGCGTTCACTGGCACCACAGCCACAAGTGATATTAATGGATGAACCCTATGCCAGTATTGATATTACCTTGAGGCGGTCTATGCGTGAGGCAGCCCGCCATACGCTAAAGCAGATGGGCGCAACCACCATTCTGGTAACGCATGACCCTTCTGAGGCCATGGAAATGGCCGATATGATTGCTGTGCTGGATCATGGAAAAATCCTTCAGGCCGGTACACCGCAAACCATTTACGAACAGCCAGTCGCCCCCTCGGTAGCTGCCTTGTTCGGTGATGCGCAATTGCTTGATGCCGGCATCACCGGGCAGGGTTTTCACACGGCTTATGGCGATATTCAAGCGCCCATGCAGGCAACGCAACCAAACACCAACGAACATTGCCAATTGGCTATCCGACCCAATGGGCTCAGATTGGAAAAAAACAGTCACTCGCCGTTGGAAATTATCGATATGCGTTATATTGGTGAAGGCTGGATAGCCTTTTTATTGCCCGAACGTGCTAGGCCATCAACCAAACCACTGAGAGTTGCACTCACGCAGTCCACAACATTCAAAATTACAGATCGCGTTTCTTTGCATGCAAATGCGGAGGGGTTTTATTCTTTTCCTGCCGAGAACAGCAGAAACCAACAATAATCACTTTTGAGGAAACTATGCTTACCAAATTTTTTAACACCGCCCTACTGTGCTGCATTGCTCTCGGCTACGTCTTTTCCACACCTGGCTGGACGAAACAGGAGGTCAACGTTTATAGCGCACGGCATTATGACACTGATTTAGCATTGTATAGCGATTTTGAAGAACAAACCGGTATCAAGGTTAACCTGATTGAAGCTGGCAGTGATGCGCTGATCGAGCGAATCGTCAACGAGGGTAAATACAGCCCTGCAGATATATTGATCACCGTCGATGCCGGTCGCTTGTTTCGTGCCCAACAACGTGGCATTTTTGCCCCTTTCCAGTCTGAAGTACTGGCCTCGCGAGTACCGCAGCACCTGCGCCACCCGGAAGGCTATTGGTATGGTTTATCCAAACGCGCCCGAGTGATTATTTACAACGCTGCCAATGGTAAACCGGCAGGCTTAAACAACTATGAAGACCTCGCCAACCCACGCTTCAAAGGTCAGATATGCGTACGCTCTTCTGCCAATATTTACAATATTTCACTGCTGGCCGGTATGATTGCACATCACGGTGAACAACAGGCCGAAGCTTGGACAAAAGGCGTGGTGGACAATTTATACCGGCGCCCGCAAGGCAATGATACCGCTAACATCAAAGCCGTTGCCTCTGGCGAGTGTGCCATTTCCGTGGTGAATTCATACTACATTGCCCGACTCATCGCAGACCAGGACCCTGTCAGCAAGGGCATCGGCATTATTCACCCCAATCAGGAATCTACTGGAACACATGTCAATATCAGTGGTGCGGGAATACTTAAATATGCACCCAACCGAGACAATGCGATCCAATTCATCGAGTACCTGACCGACAAACGTGCTCAATACTTTTTTGTTGAAGGCAACAACGAATACCCGGTTGTCAGCGATGCCGATATGACACCAGTATTGTCACAGCTGGGTGATTTTGCAGAAGACACCATTAATGCCAATGAGCTGGGCAATAATCAGGCAGCAGCAGTTCGGGTATTTGATCGCGCCGGTTGGAACTAATCGGCCCACAGTCGCAGGATATTATTTTGTGCCTGAATGATTTTCAGGCGCGCTGAGCGGTTCTGCTCATTAACAGGCAATTGCTGCAAAGCGGTATATAAGTCAAACAGAATGTCACGGTGCTCAGCCAGCCGCACACGGCTTTGCACCCAGCCTACTGCGGCAAGGCGGCGCCCCGAACTGACCGGTGCAACATAATGCAGCTTATTGGATGGGTAGAGATACAGTGAGCCTTTGGGCAATTTTACCGTTTCATCGCCATCATGCTTTGCTAGCACCAACTCACCGCCTTGATAACTCTCGGGGCTTGATAGAAACAATGTGAATGACAGGTCAGTACGAGTATTGGCAATAATGGCATCATCCATGTGCAGACCGTAAGTCATGCCCGGGTCGTAACGGTTAAACATGATTTTCGCGAATTTAACCGGCAGTGCAGCTTGTTTGAACACCGGATGCGCGGATAGCGCTTTCTTCACCATTTTCGCTGCACCTTTGACAATGCTTGAACCTGGATCAGCCTGCAGGTTGCGCTTTACAGACCGGGCTGTTTTGCCAGCGGTCTTTTTGCCGTCTACAAACAACCCGTCGTCTGCCAGTGCATCACCAATGGCATCAACTGAGTGGACATCCAGTACATTTTCGACGAATATAGCCATAACCGATTTAATCAATAATGAGAATCATTAACATTAATGATGGATAGTTCGTTAGTCAAAACAAAGTATCCAATTGCGAATCAATTTTATTTTACACGAGGCCTCGACCAACCATGCTAAAACGGACCAAGCTTTGGACAAGTATCAGTGCTGCAACATTTGCCGGTGTCAGCGGATTAAGCGGATGTGATAATGCCGATCAAATCGGTGAAGATGCCACCGATCAAGCCGCTATCATTGATACCAACCCTGTCAGTAACCCAGTCACTTCCACCAACCAATTGAACACTGAAGGTGAAGGTGAAGGTGAAGGTGAAGGTGAAGGTGAAGGTGAAGGTGAAGGTGAAGGTGAAGGAGAAGGAGAAGGAGAAGGAGAAGGTGAAGGAGAAGGTGAAGGTGAAGGAGAAGGTGAAGGAGAAGGCGAAGGCTCGACTGACAGCCTGAACTTAGAACAAGATGACCTTGCCTACCTAACCCAGCTTGGGCTGATGAGAGGCCATTTATACGTCGGTTATGAACTTTATAAAGCCGGTCATCTTGAACATGCCAAGACCCATATGAAACACCCGGAAAGTGAGCTCTACAGTGTTGTCGCGCCAGCATTTTCAGCCCGTGGTACCGCAGGTTTTTCTGACCAGCTTAAAAATCTGGCGACGAGCGTGGAAAACCAGGCAAGCAATGAAGCCGTTTCCACAGCCTATGCCGATTTAACGGCGGCCATTACTGAAAATGAAGCTGCCGTCAATCAATCCGCTCACTCTGCCGCCGAAAAGCTTCAATTGGCATCAGCCCTACTCAAAATTGCTGGCGAAGAATACGCCATAGCCGTCGTGGATGGAAAAATGGAAAACGCACACGAGTATCAAGATGCACTGGGTTTTACCACAGTGGCAAAATCAATTGTGACTGGAATCAGCAGCCCCAATGAAAACATTGCAGAGGCTAAACAAACCGCCATTAGCATTTTAGACGCACTGGATCCGTTATGGCCTGATTTAATTCCACCAGATAGCCTGGATACAGAAGCAGGCCAGCTATATGGTGCAGCAGCGAGAGTTGAGCTACTGGCTTTGGGTATTCAATAGCGCTAGTTGCCTGCCTGTCTACAAGATGGGCAGGCCATATTTAAAGGCCATCGATCGTTGAGCGACACGTCGATGGCTGGTTCTATCAAACCTTGCTACCCCCTCCATTGATGCCGTTCAGATGCTTCATGATTGACTCTATGAAGCCCCCCACTCTATTAAACATGTTGTCTAAACCAACAATGTGTCGCCTACATAAGAGTATCTGCGAATCCTAAAAGGACCTTTCAGGAGTACCGCAAACGATCAGATAACCCGATGGAGGTTTAGCATGGCCAAGTCCAAAACAAGTCAATACAAGAAAAAATCAGCTGGCAAAAAGACCATCACCAAAAAGGTCAGCCGCAGTAAACCCGTCAAACGAACCTGCTCGCTGCCAAAGATTGAACTGCGCCCGCTACCACAGGATGCCAACCCCAATCGTTTACGTCTGATTCGACAAATAGAGAAAAAATGGGTTAACGGTACCGTATTGAAATACTATTTTTTTGATGAAGCCAGTGATGGTCATCAAGGCGCCTGGGTTGGTCCGCAATCACAGCGTGAAGCAGTACGCAATGCATTTAAAGAATGGAAAGACCTGGGCATTGGACTGGATTTTCGGGAAGTCAGTGATCGCCGCGAAGCTGAGGTGCGCATCGGTTTTGATCAGACCGATGGTTCCTGGTCTTACGTGGGCCGGGATATTATCGACTTTGCCGCCAATCCGGATGAACGCACCATGAATTTTGGCTGGGATTTAACCACCCCCTACGGTCGTGACACAGCCTTACACGAAATTGGCCATACTCTGGGCTTTCCACATGCACACCAAAACCCCTTTTCCGGTATCGAGTGGAATGAACAGGCGGTACTGGATTTTTTCTCCGGCTCACCGAATTTCTGGCCGCAAGACACCACCCGCTGGAACGTATTACGCAAACTCAGCGCCAATGAAGTCGAAGGTACCAACTGGGACCCTGATTCCATTATGCAATACTGGTTTCCCGCTGGTTTAATTGCGTCACCCACGCAATATCAGAATGGACTGGAACCACAACCCGGGCTTTCCGATACCGATATCCAGGCCGTTAAGGCATTTTACCCGCCGTTGCCCAACAGTCAGTATCGTGAGCTTAAGGCCTTCGAATCACAGCGCTTATTGATTGAGCCGGGCGAGCAGAAAAACTTTTATATCCGCCCCGACTATTCGCGTGAATACAATATCCAAACCTTTGGTCAGAGCGATACCGTTATCATCCTGTTTGAAATTATCGACGGTGAACCGCGTTTTGTTACCGGTGATGATGACAGCGGCTTCGCACGCAACGCATTGCTGCGGGCACGTTTGCATAGAAACCGTGAATACATTTTGCGGGTACGGCTTTATCACAGCCAGCTATCTGGTCAAAGTGCGGTCATGATGTATTAAATAAAAACTGATTGGCGAATTGGAATCATCGATTTGGCTGGTATAGTGTTGGTTTTGTCATGCACCAAAAATGAATCGCACATTTCAGCCTAGCAACCCTGATTTTAGGCAACGGGTTATCGATAGCTTTGCACAACAGCAGGTCATGCAAACCCTGGGAGCTGAGTTAACCAAAGTAGACGCCGGGTTGGTTAGGGTCGAATTACCTTACCAGCCTGAACTTACTCAGCAGCATGGTTTTCTACATGCCGGCATAATAACAACCATCATCGATTCTGCTTGCGGCTATGCCGCTTTTAGTCTTATGCCGGCCCACGCCGAGGTGCTGTCAGTAGAGTTCAAGATTAACCTAATGGCACCGGCCAAAGGTGAACGTTTAATTGCCATTGGCACAGTCATTAAACCTGGGCGCACGCTAACCATTGTTCATGGTGACGCCTATATGCTTAGCGATAACAAGCAAAAACTGGTATCACACATGGTCGGTACCATGATGTGTTTACAAGAACGTTCAGATATCAATAAAGCTTAATATTGATAAGGCAACCATAGGTTGCCTCGATACGATAAAAGCAGCCTATAATTATTCGGGAATAATAACGCTATCGATCACGTGAATAATGCCATTACTGGTTTTAATATCCGTACTGACAACATTGGCGTTGTCCACCATCACATTATTGCCTTGGACACTGATCTCGATACTATCCCCATTTAATGATTCCAATGTGTGCTTCTCAATGACTTTTCCGGCCTTATACTTTCCAGCCACAACATGGTAGGTCAATATTGCCACCAGTTGGTCTTTATTTTCTGGTTTTAATAAATTTTCAACGGTTCCTGCAGGCAACTTGGCAAAAGCTTCATCGGTTGGAGCAAAAACCGTCAGCGGACCATCAGCTTTCAATGCATCAACCAGACCGGCAGCTTGCACTGCTGCGACAAGGGTATTAAAAGAACCTGATTCCACGGCAGTATCCACAATATCCTTTTTGCTGCCATTATGACCTGCCATTGCACTGCTAACAGTCAGCAGCATAGAGACAAGCAAAGTGATTATTAAACGATTAAATTTGTTCATAGCAATAAACCTCTCAAACAATTAAAAACAAAACATCACAGCATTTGATGTTGTGCTGATACTTCGAGGGCCTGGTATTCCGTGGATGCAAAAAATCAATATTAATTATTGATTTAATTATACTTTTTATTAAAACCAACCGGTTAAATTCGTTATAAGAAACCGCTTTGGATGCAACTGTCTACCAAGGTATTATCCAGACTCTATTTATGCATCCAATGCCGGTTCTGCCACGAAATTAGCCGGTTGATCACAATCATTCACTGCGCATTTGTATGCGCTTGTTGTATTAACAACCCGGCAGTCGCCTATGATTTAAGCAGGTTGGTATTTTATATCAGTGACTGTGATCCGATGACACCGATTATTGATAAGTCATATAACAACTTGCTAATCAGTCATCTATCTGAGGAGCAAAATTATGCCTACACAGCATGGGAACATATTTGCCCAATGGGTTGGGTATTCAATAACAGCCAACGGCGGTATACACACTTATACGTTAAACCCCAATAACCGCGACATTACAGCCGAAGCAGCTATAGCACTGTTAAGCACCAACGGCAGAAGTCATTTTGCAGAAACGGGTATCTCACGGATTGTTTCCAATGGCGTGACCGAAAACTTCGACCCTCCATTACCGAGAATTAAACGTGGCAACGTCACACAAATTACATTCCGTACCGCCAGCACCAGCAACAATCGAGTACACGCCCGTCACATTGTGCATTACTGGAATTAACAGGAAACCATTATGAACTATACAAACATTGATAATATCTCCGTGGGTACCGTAATTGCCTACGACACAGACACCGGTGAAGTCATCTGGACACATGAAGAAATCATTGAGGTAAAGGGCGATCAGAAAGAATGCCCCAAGCATATATCGCAAAGCGATTGTGAGCATATCCGGACAACAGCTGAGCAGGTTTTCCCTGGTCGGAAAATTGACACCCTGATCGCACCAGAGCATTTCACCCTGCGGGAAAATATACGTATCGCGGTTGACCCCGATAAAAAATCGCTTATACAGCAAACAGATAAAAAGCAAAGCCTGGCTGAACGACTTTCAGCATTTAAACAGGAATAACTCTACCCCTGATAGCACGAGCTGTTTTATACAATCATCTGCCCTGTTATGCTGCCGCAGATGATTACCGAACCAGACCTAAACCAATTCTGAAACGGGTATCGCGTTGATTAAAATCCAGTAGACTTTCACCAAAACCACGGAACAGTTGCGCATGCAGATAAAAACCCAATGTGTTATTGGTTACCTGTGTCAGCGGGTATGTAAAATCAAGTTGTACAGCGCCATTACCCGTCCCCGGATTGCCACGCAAATACGCTTCTAGCTGAAAGCCCTGACGGCGACCATAAGTTGCTGTCAAACTGGCGTTACCACGAAAATCACTGATGTCTTCATTGCCTTGCCTGCTGCCAAAATAACTCCACACCCGCGGCACCAGTGATAACTCATAACCATTATCCAGTTCAAAGTATAAAGCGGGCTCAATGTAGGCAATATTCAGACTGCGAGAATCATCACCGTCACGGCCGTTGGATTCATGCTGTATGCCAACCTGCAAATCTGCATGACTGGCTTCACGCAGTATCGGCAAATTGACATCACTGAACTGATAAAACAATTCCGGCAAAAAGTTGGTGTCTTCAAATGGCAATGAGTCAGCTTCTAAATCCCATAGCGACAATTGTGTATAGGCAAAATAAAAGCCACGTAACCAATCATATTCTTCAGCGATAACACTATTGGGATTAATAAACTGATACTTAAAGCTGAGCTGAAACTTCGCATCATCCAGATCTGCACCTGCAAGAAAATAATTGGGATGATAAGCCTGGATACTGCCGAGAAAATCATTGTTTTTCAAATCATCATCTTCGCTCTCGACCGCACTTAAAAATGCAAAACTTTGATCTTCACGCACCGGTGAATAAGCCAGCAAATGTGCTACCGGACCATCAAAATGCTTAATCGTCACAGCCACCGGTCCATCATGTACAAAACTTTCTGGAAGCCGTACCTGATAATCAGCCTGTCTGATCTGGGGGCTTTGCGCAGAACGGCTTGCACTGCCTGGTATACGTGTCAGTATCAGGTTGAGTGATTTTTCCTGCAAGTCGATACTGGCTTCAAGGTTTTCCGGCAGTGTTGCTGCTGCATCAAAAATATTGTGAAATAAAACCGTTATGGTAATTCTTTCACCGGCTGTCACCGGCTGTGATGGCGGCACTGCAACAAGCTGTTGTGCCTGGACTGTAATGCTTGTTAATACTGTTAGAGTCAACAACGTATACAACAATGCCCCTGAGCATTTAGTCTTCATAATGAGATCCATTTAAATGAGCGTAATGTAAAGAAACGTCTGATTTATTGTGTAAATACATCCACATAGGTTTTCGCCAGCTCGCGCCAGTCCAGCTTTTGTGCATATTTACGGCCAGCGCCCGCCAGCTTTTGGTGCGTTTTAGGCTCGGTCAGTAAACGCATAATATGATCGGCCAGCACATCCCAGTCATCGTCAATATAGGCTTCCAGCCCAGGTCGTGCCGGTATACCTTCAATCCCCTTACTGGTACTGACCACAGGCACACCACAGGCAAAATAATCAATAATTTTCATGCGTGTCCCGCCCCCATCCAATAACGGCACCACTGCCACATCTGCCCCTTTCAGATATTCAGCAACTATTTCCACACTGCCAGTGAAATGGACATCTTTATGAATAAAGTCTTTGGGGATCATTTTCCCAACGGCCATTACCTTAGGTTGCAGGCCGCGTGCATGCAGACGCGGCAATATTTCTGTTGCCATGGTTTTTATCGCCGTTAAATTCGGCGGATATTCATAGGTTCCGTGGTATACCAGCACCTTGTCATCTTTATCCCAGCCACATTCGCTGCGTATATCTCTGGGCTGGGCTTTATCAAAAGTTGTAAGATCCACGCCATGCGGTATCAGGTGCAGCAGTTGGCGTTTAACACCATCGGCTTCCAGTTTTTCACGATCGTTTTCCGATACACAAATGACCGCATCAGATAAATTGGCAAAATCAATTTCCAGCCGTTTTAAGCGTTGATATTGATCATCGGTCAGACTGGGTTCCTGGTTTTTAAGGCGCTCGTACTCTACATTGTGTTCAACCAGAATCACCTTACCGCCACGAATTCGTTTGGTCAGCCAGCACGGTCGCACATAGGCGGGAAACTCCGCCTGATAGATATTCGCATTAATTTTTTTCGCCACATGCAAAGTGCGCCAGGTAAAACTGTTATCACTGAGCGGCATATACAAAAATGCATTGCTGCGTGGTACCTCACGCGCATAGTGCAATAACATGCTGAACCGTTCCGGCAGACTGGTGAATTTTTGCCAGAACGGTAATTTCCGCTCATGTCGCTGGCCGTTTTTGTATAACCAATATCGATGCCTTTCACTGGTGACAATTGCAACATCACGACCCGTTAATGACAAAGCTTTGGCGGTCTCTACAATTTTTACTGCACCACCATGATCAGTGGGATAAATATCCGCACGTGTCACAATCACTACATTACCCGGGTGATCGGTTTTCACCTTGCGTGAAAACAACCGGGCCAGACGCACCTCAACAGCACCAATAAGATGCTTGGGCAATTGTCTCAACGGATAGGGGTAAGGAATACGTGCGCGCAATTGCCGGTACAAACTTCGCACATTGGGTTTACCCAGGCTGCGTTTAGCACTGTACATCAGATACGGATCAGCATCGGGTGGCAGCGATTCTGATACTGTCACATCTGCAGTAACCAACTCGGATTCTGATGTAGACACCGTGCTTGCAGAAACCTCTGATGCCAGCCCTCCGCCTGCTGCTGTTGCATTTTCAGACTGGGCCAGGCGTTGTGTGCGAATCGGGTTACGCAAATAATCCAATAACGGATCAATGCAGTCTTTGGGCTGAAACTGTTCTTTCACCAACTGCAGAGCGTTGTTGGAACGCCTGCAGAACTCCACTGAATCGCTGGTTATGGCCTGCAAAACGTCAGGTAAATCAGCAGGCTTTGACACCGTCCAGCCCGCCTCATAGTCGCGCACATACGCTGCCAGGTTAATAAAATCGTTACAGATAATCGGCATACCATGGCGTAAAAACTCCATGGCGCGAAATGATTGGCTGAAATAACGCTCGACATTAAACTCTGCCAGTTCAATACCAATATGTCCTCGCTGCTCCAAAAAACGCGTGTAATCGGCATAGCTATGCAGGGCCATGCTGTGTACGGCTTCACTCAATTGCAGACCATCGAGCGCGTCTTCACCAACATCCTGAATTTTTGGATAATCGCCGCCGAACATTACCAGGTGGGCTTTTTTTTCATTACCGGTATTGTGTTGTTGCAGCCACGTGTCAATCTGATCGATATACCCTTGCTGTATCCGCCACGGCCACTCTACTCCACCCCCGATCAATAACATGGTTTGATCTGGTGCTGACTTGGATCGATCAGTAGCTGTCTGGGCTGCTATGGGCACCACGCCAACCGGAATGTTACTGCGCACATCCAAACCGGCCTGAATCAGATAGGGAATTAATAAATCGGCCTGACGCTGATTGCCCACCAAAAAATAATCTGCACGTGCCAGGCAATCCAATAGCTTCTGCAATGATAGATCACGCGTTTCTACTGGCTCATATAAAGCTTCTAACGGCCTGGGCGCAATAAAATCCAGGACCATGGGAATATCAATATCTGCAGGCAAATCCGCGATTAACATCCAATAACCAAACAAAATCACATCAGGCTGCTGGCTCTCGATATGTCGCACCAGCTCATCGCTGTTGCGATACATATTGCGAATATCCGGTACGGGCGATTTATCGTAGGGTTGGCGAAACACCTGTGCGACCTGATGCCCATGCGCTTGCAAAGCCTGCAGCAAATGCGCAGCACGTACCATATTGCCACGCGCGGCCAGTTCAGCCTCCAGGGGTGGCTCTAGAGTGATAAAAAGTATTTTCATTACAACAGCAGCAGTGTGCCCAAACCAAGAAACGCCAGGAAACCTATCACATCGGTGACTGTGGTCAAGACCACACCACCTGCCAGAGCCGGATCGATTGATAATCGTTTCAGCACCATTGGCACCACCACACCTGCCAAGGCAGCACAAATCAGGTTGATGGCTATTGCACAAGCGATCACCAGGCCCAGTGATAAATCCTGAAACCACAGCATTGCGACCAGACCAACCACCAGAGACCAAATCAGACCATTTAAGGACCCCACCAATAGCTCTTTGCGCAGCATGTAATAAGCATTACCCGAACCGATCTGCCCTAAGGCCATGCCGCGGATCATCAAGGTCAATGTCTGGGTGCCGGCAATTCCACCCATACTGGCGACTACCGGCATCAAAATGGCTAATGCCACTACTTTGTCCAGCGTTGCTTCAAAGTGACCGATGACCCAGGCAGCCAGAAAAGCCGTCAGCAAATTAACCCCTAACCATACTGTGCGTCTGAAAGTGGTACGAAACACCGGGGCAAACATATCCTCTTCTTCATCCAGCCCGGCCACTGCCAATACCGAATGCTCTGCTTCATCCCGAATCACATCAACGACATCGTCAATGGTAATCCGGCCCAGCAGATTGTTTTCCGCATCCACCACCGGTGCTGAGATCAAGTCAAAATGGGTAAATTCGCGTGCCACCGCGTTGGCAGACATGGTCACAGGAATGGCGCTGATTTCCTGATTAATGGTATCGGATACTGCCTGATCAGTATCTTTGGTTAACAAATCCACCAGGCTCAAAGTGCCCAGGTATTTGCCATTGCGGTTAACCACAAATAACTGATCCGACATTTCTGGCAGCTCGCCACGCGCACGCAAATAACGCTGTACCACATCCAGACTGACATCCGGACGAACCGTAACCACATTAGGGTTCATCAGGCCACCGGCTGAATCTTCATCGTATTGCAGTACCTGCACCAGTCGGTCACGGTTCTGGCGATC
The DNA here is from genome assembly GCA_965230265.1 of Wenzhouxiangellaceae bacterium. Taxonomy (GTDB): domain Bacteria; phylum Pseudomonadota; class Gammaproteobacteria; order Xanthomonadales; family Wenzhouxiangellaceae; genus JAJFKX01. The sequence continues at coordinate 1,762,326 of OZ245999.1, forward strand.
CATCGACGACAGGACTTCACGCACCACCGCATCTGGAACATCTTCCAGAATATCCGCAACATCATCGATATCCAGCGAACCGATGGCAGTGACCAGTTCGGTGTCATCCATGTCACGGATTAATTGAACGCGAACCTCGTCATTGACCTCAACCAGAACCTCACCATCGAGCTCTGGATCCACCAATTCCCAAATCACTTGACGCTTAACGGGCGGCAAAGACTCCAGCAATTCGGCAACTTCCGCCCCCGATAAAGTGGCGATCATGCGACGAACACGCGCTAACGTGCCCGCATCCAGTGCTTCTGAAATGCGATGTATCTGTCTGGCGTGTTGTTCTTCGAAGACGACTTCAGTCATGGCCATACTCCGCTTGATATCCGCTTAATCGCTGACAGGCATTATGCAACAGGCTGTGTGCTGACAGCCAGCTATATATGCAAACTGAATAACCGGACGAAAGCCCGGAGATCGGTCCTAACTCAGCAAAGGTGACAGGTAATCAGACTGCCTGTAATTGATGCCAGCGTTTGCATGCCAGCGCAAACCCGCCAAACAATATGGTGCAGTAAAACAGATCACCCAGCAGGTTGTTGCCATAAAATGGCAAGCCTGCAGTGTAACAGGCCACCAGCCCCTGCCACGTTTGTGGGTACAGTTGCCCACTGGCCCATACTCCAAAGTTGGACAACAAAAAGAACAGCGTTGAACTGGCCACACTGCATCCGGCAATTCGCGTGACCGTGCGCTGGTTATTCAATACCACATGCCCTAACAGAACCACCAGGGCAAATGCTGCATAAGTCCACAATGCGTCCGGGTAAGTGAATACAAAACCATCGAAGTATGCGCCATAAACAAAGTTGTTCAGCAGCAAATCGCTCAGCCATAAAGCAGCCAGCGTCACAATCAATGCCAGTTTTCGATCACCCAGGTATGCGCCACCGAACAACGCCATTGCGCCAATCGGTGTAAAGTTCCAAGGGTGCGGCAATAATCGGCTAAGCGCAGCCACAAGGATCACCAGCACAATCCAGGGAATCATGGAACGACGGGCTTGGTTGGTAATGCTGTTGTTAATATTTGAGGGCATAGCAGTCATCAACGTGTTTGATGTACCAATTATAAAGTGTGTTTGAGAATAAACTAGCCCAAATATTGTTGAACAGCAGCAAGACGCAACGAACCTGACCGCCCTACAACAACTTGCAACGTAAAATTCAATGGCGCTCGTTCACCGCTCACTGGCATCAAAGTTGCGAAGCCAGGAAAAAAGCTTTGCCAAACCACCCGAACCAAACATTAGGCAAACGCTAAAAGCCAGACCCAGAAGGCCAATAACCAACTTAATTGTAAAGTCACCCGGAAGCAACATTACTTCAGATGAAGCCTGTGAAATAACGATCAGGTAGATCACATCACCAATGCTTTGATAAAAGATCCAAATACCAAGCAAAACCACACCAATTCTGAAAATAGCCGTGTGGTTTACCGCCCCCTGTAAAGCACCTTTGTCCAAACCTGGCGCGAGTTTTTTGGCGAGAGTGTATGGAAACAGCCATAAAACAACAGCGGCCACCGCAGGCAGCATAATGACCCCAAAAGAAGTCCATGGGAACTGCAACCAATCACCGTTGGCTCGTTGGATTAGCCAGGCGCTACCAAGTTGCTTTAACGCCAGCCAGGCAAGAAAAATGGCAAGCAACCTAATGCCCGCTGCAACCACTGCATAGACATTAACTGCCATATTTACCCCTTCAGAAACAATAAAGTCATCCGATCACTTTCACCTATTGACTGATATTTTGCCCGATCTGTTTCCCCCAGGCGTAACGATGGCGGTAATGTCCATACGCCTTCAGGATGATCATGCGTGTCTTTGGGGTTGGCGTTGATTTCAGATTTTTTGGCCAGCTCAAAACCGGCCTGCTCTGCCAATTCAATGATGGTCGCTTCTGACACATAGCCATTGGGCGCGGTTTGCTTAGGGTCACTGCCTGCTGTTGCACGATGCTGCACTATACCCAAGTGACCGCCATGCTTTAGCACATCGTAAAAATCGGCAAATACCTCTTCAGCGATACCATCTTCAACCCAGCCATGCGCGCTGCGAAAAGTCACAACCAAATCAACCGTCTCGCTTTTACCGAGCTGTTGTTGAGCCGGGTCCACATAGCCTGTGACTTTTACATCACCAAACACCTCTTTATTTTCAGACAACTTGCTCAGCAGTTGCCGATCCAGATTAAAACGATAACTTGGATTTTCCGGTTCAGTTTCCAGATGAGGCTCATAAGCCACAGCAATCAATTGGCCATTGCCCTTTACCACAGGCCCCAGAATATCGGTATACCAACCGGCACCTGGCCAGATTTCCATGACCGTCATATCATCACGTAAACCAAAAAACTCTAGCGTTTCTAATGGATGGCGATATTGATCACGTGCCTTGTTCGATTGGCTACGGTGCCCCCCGTCTATCGCCGTCTGAATTTTTTTACTGACGTGATGCGTTTTACTCTCTCCAGCCAGTACGCCACTGATCGAACCCCCTATTGATACAACCAAAGTACTCAGCACTATTGCGACAAGTCGTTTCATATTAAATCCTGCTCTAAATGCTACGATTAGCATACAAAAAAGCCCGGCAATTTACCGGGCTTTGCTAAAAAATGATGCTTTAACTCTCTGGTGACAGTGTCTGGCTGACCCAGCCCAATACCACACCACCAACGATGCAATACACCAAGGAATCAACAGCCCACCAGCCCCAAATTGCATCGGGAAGGTTAAAAATGCCAGACCAGCCGGCCATTTGGCAAATCGCCAGGAACCACAGCACAAAACCGTATTTCAAACCTTTCAGCCAGCCGGCGCCATTAAATGCACTGCGAATAAGCGCATAGATCGCTGCGGCTATAAATGAGCAAATTAAACCAGTGGTAATCCAGCGCGGCATTAATGCCGCCATGTCAGGCGGGTCCTGAACCAGTTCAGGCCGCCAAAAACTGGCATTGGCCATATATAAGCTGTCTAGCACACCTTCATGAATCAGTGGCCCAGTCAAAAAGGACATCAAAAACTGTGCAGCATATAAAGCAGCACCCCCGATAAAAATAATTTTCCAATTCATTGATAAACTCCCGGATTGTTATAGTAGTCCACCATTGCGGTATCACGAGTATAGAGGGCCATGGGTTAAGCTGTCGAATTCAACTGCCTGCCAACGAACAACCATGCAATCAATAACCTGTCAACTCAACATAACCATAACCAGGCGTCGGTTGCCCCATCAAGCGGGCTCGTACATCCACAGCACCTTCCCAATACCTGACCCAACCCCGCCAGTGTTGATTGGGTATTACAGCGCTAATCTCTAATTCCAGGTTCAATCGTTCGATGGTCATCGTCCAGGAGACTGGATAACGCTTACCCGTCTCTGGTTCTCGCCAAAAGTCATGTGGTTTCAATTGAACATCATCGACGGTGAGCCGGGTAACCTGACCGACCGGATCAACCCATACGCCTGCGCTGGCAGCATCAGCACTACTGTCACTTAATCTCAGACGATAAAACATCAACTCGTATTGATTATCCAGTTGCAGAGCAAACCAGTCCCAACCTGCCTGGCGGGCATTCAAAGCGCTGGTGCTCCATTCTCTGTCAAACCAGCTATCGCCTGTCACTATCAGTTGCTGCTCAACCTGCTGTTGATTGAACAACCGTAACTCACCATTGGTTTGCAAACGGGTTTGGCTGTAGTAATAAGAAGCATTTAATGGATCATCCGCGCTTTTCTGGCTTAAACCGTTATCTCCCTGCAGCACCACCGGCTTGCTCGATTCCAACATCATTGACAGGCTAAATTCATCGGCCTGAATCTCCAGCTGGTAAGGGCCTTGCGGTACTGGTTGATACAAGCGCCAACCATTGGACTGGACATCCAATCCGTTGTTGGTTGCACCAGCCAACCCAGCTAATTCACGATTTAGATGCTCACTGGTTAAAAACACGCCATTGTCCACATCCGTCAATGCAGCCTGTGCCAACCAAACAGCATCCGATTCCCATAATGATTCGCTCTGTTCTTTGGGATCGATAACAAAGCGGAAGAAAGTCACCTGATAACCAAACCGACGTCCTGCAGATTCAAGGTTGCCAGTTAAATACCACCACTCGCTGCGAAACCCCGGGTGTTTACCGTGATCCCTCGGAAAACTGAATTGACGTGGACGGTCAGCCCTTAGAAAACCTTCGGTTGCCGGCAAGGAAAGCAGTTCCACACCACTGCGTTCGTTATTCTGCGAGGCAAAATCACAGGCAAGCATCATCACACCCAGCATACCGCCCATCAAAAAATTGACCATTTTCATAGACTCGTCACCCAACCATTGTCTGCCGATGACGCTGCGCGATTGGTACGGATACACAACAGAGCTGCCAACAAGGTAGCCAATAAACCCACAACTGCAGCCAGCAGGTAATGTTCTGGTAATAAGCGCACAGCGATATGCCAGCCAAATGCACGCTGATTGATAACCTCACACAACATCCACGCCAATAAAGCCCCCAAAGGCAACGCCAGCAATACGGCCAGAATACCTAACAGACTCGACTCGTAGAGCATCAGCCGTCGTTGCTCTGTCACACTCAGGCCTAAGCGCTGCAATAATTGCAGTTCATGACGACGCCCCAATTGCAAAGCCAACAACGCCCCACTGACACCTATCAATGCCACCAACGCGACAATCCAGCGTAAAGCATTGGTGAGTAAAAAGGTTTGATCAAAAATCCGCAGTGTTTCAGATTTGATGTCGTCCGTCGGGAACCAATCCATGGTCATAGGCAGGCTATTTAGTCTTTGCTGCACCCGCTCTAAAGAACTTTCCGGCTGGGCCGGTTTTAAATAAATGCCCAAACCAGTCGCTGACATTGGTGTTGATACCAGCGCCGAGCGTAAAACCACCATGCGCCCTGCCCCTGCTCGATAGTCTTGAAAAACCCCTGCTACCCTTGCATCCACAGATGCTTGCAATGCAGGGATATCAAAACGGACGCTCTGGCCGGTTTCGATACCCTGTCTGGCTGCCAGGGTTTCCCCCACCATCACTGGGACTAACTGATGGTTTTGTGCCTGCCAAACACTTTGCCCGGATAACATCCGATACGATTGCTGTCCCTGTTCAGGTAGCTCGATAATACTCAGCTCAGCCCTGTAATCCGTCAGGCGAATAGCTTCCGTACGCAACCAGCCCACTGCAGCCACTTCAGGCCACTGCTGGATATCATGCTGCAGGCTGTCTGGTAAATCTTTACCTTCCGCACCAATATAAGCATCGGCACTCAAGGTAACATCCATCCAATCACTGACACTCAGGCGAAAGCTATTAATCATGCTGCCAATACCAACAATGCTTGCCACTGCCAATACCAGCGCGATCAGAGCAGGACCAGTATGTTCCAGACTGGCTTGTAAACGGCGAGCAGCCACTACCCCCAACATACGCCGCCAATCAATCCAATGACGAAAAATACCTGCCAACACACCAAGCACCGCTACTGATAACAACAGATAGCCCATGGTGACAGCAAATAATCCTGCCAGCGCCAGTAACAGCTGGTCATTGGTGAATAATAAAACCACCCCCGATAGCAATAGCAAAATACCAACAATAACCGGCCAGCGATGGGCACCCATGACCGGAGGTCTGCCGATATAACCTGTTTTGTAAACTTTCCACACCAACGGTGTTGCCGCCAACAATGCTCCACCAATACCTGCCAGCACACTCAATACCAGCATTTTCGCAGTTATCTGAATACTGCTGTTAAACCCTGATACCCATAAATCCGATAGCGTTTGTTGTATCCAGCCAATCACCAAATACGCCAGCCCCAAACCCATCACTAAGCCCGCCACTGTACCAACCAGCCCAAGCAATAAAGCTTCCCGCAATGCATCATAGGCCTGAGATGCCGGACTGCTGCCTAGGGCATGCCGTAAACGTGTCAATGAACTGCGTTGCAACAGCAGCAAACGAAAGGTACTGAATACAATCAACACGCCCATTAACAAAGCCAGCAATCCCATTGCCAGCAGATTTAAACCAAATGCTGCTCCTATTCCGGACTGGTCAGCATTGCTAGGACGCAACTCCAACTCAGGCGGCAGATGTTCCAGCAGTTGTCGAGCCTGTTGGCTATTCATTTGTAGGCGTACACTGTCAATGCCATCACGGTTGAACAACCGTGCAGCCACGCCTATATCGACGACAATGACATTCTCGGCCAATACGCTGTCAGGGTTGGTTTGACCCGCCAGCTGCAAAGCGATTGTTTGATCAGCCCACTGCAGTGTCAATTGCCGGGTATCATCAGTCGCCAGCAATCGGGGACTGACCAGTGCCATTGGCTCTCCACCCAGCCATGCAGCCATATCAATATCATCTGTACTCGGTAACAAACTTGCCGCCAATGAAGCACCGGTAGCCTCTTTGGAGAATGCCGCCTCACTGATTACATCAACCCCCAGTACCGTTACCCGTAGACTGTCTTGTTGATGATTGGTTGTTTGCAATCTGGCACGTTCACGTATTACCGGCGCCATCGCCACGCTGGGTAAACGCTTGCGAATTCGGTAATAATCATCCAGGCTTATTTGGCTTTGTAGCGCCACCACAGTGTGTGTGCTCGTGCCCTGCATGAGTTGCAGATTACGACCAAATGAAGTCTCGATTGCCTGCCGTGCTGCAGTGACGGCAACAATCGCCGCCACACCAACGCTGACGCCTAAAATACCCAGCACAAGCTGTAATGGGTGCGCACGGAAATAACGCCAGGATGACAACCAACGCAACCGCTGGGCACTCATTGCTCTGGTAATGATTAATTCAGACACTGTGGTTTTGTAACCATCATTCGAACACCAGCTGGCCTTGCTGCAGACGGGCGACTGTATCCAGGCCATCGGGTAATTCACTGCTATGTGTGACCAATACCAGACCAGCCTGACGACTTCTGCAGGCCGAAATCAATAGTTCAATCACCAACCGGGCATTATCCAGATCCAAATTCCCCGTTGGCTCGTCCGCCAGCACCAAAGCAGGTTTGTGTGCCAAAGCTCTGGCCACAGCCACTCGCTGCTGCTCACCACCAGATAACTGTGCAGGAAAGCGATCATGCTTGTCGGCAATACCCAGGCTACTCAAAAACTCCAGCAACTCATCCCCCTGCGTCATTTGTTGGTTCAGAGCACAAACAAACTGCAGGTTTTCAAGCACCGTTAGGGTGGGAATCAGGTTAAATTGCTGAAAGATTAAGCCAATATGCTGCCGTCGAAAAGCGGTACGCTGTGTTTCATTCATCTGATCCAGCGACTGTTCACAGACTTTCAGGTTACCCGAACTTACCGGCAACAACCCTGCACAGGCGTGCAGCAAGGTGGTTTTCCCCGAACCACTGCGACCCAGCAATGCCATCTGCTGCCCCGCCAATAAATTAAAGCTGAGCTTATCCAGAATAGGCGGCTGATCAGTTGCTGCAGGGTAACGTAGTTGAACGTTGCTGGCTTGAATGACTTCAGATTCAAAATGATTCATGTCGTCAATGTTCGCATGAATCCCGCTTGAGTTGAACGGCAGCTTAAATTCTACCCGGCGTGATGTTCAGACACGCCGGGGCCATTCAAAATAACCGATCTATTTATTCTGCTGGTTTGCGGAATAAAAAAGTAAAGCGGTCGGTATTACCTGACACCGTTTTACGGCCGACCTCATAACGCAGCTCATCATCCAGGCGTGAGTGCAAAGTGGTGTAATCCACAAACTCAAAGCCAGCCTCCTGGATTTCCTTAATGGCCAACACCGGATCAACACGACGACGGTTCTCAGAGTTATCCGCTTCCATATGCCGACGGGTATGATCGACCACACCATAGATACCACCTGGCTTTAAAGCAGCAAATACCGCCGCATTCATACTGGCGCGGCCTGCGGCATCAAAGTTATGCACATTGCGGAATGTCAACGCTGCATCCAAGCCAGTTACGCCCAAAGAAAAAGCACCAATGGTCGCCAGCCGGCCGTCTTCGCTACGGCCTATCTGTGCATCAATGCTTAACAGCTCAACTTGCTCGAAACCAGGTTCATTCAGCAGTTCAGAAGCTTCCAAACGCCCGGTACCCAAACCGACATACAATTTGCCTGTATCGCGCAAGGCAGGGGCGAGTAACTTGGTGTACCAGCCTGCACCTGGAATCAACTCCAGCACACGCATGTTTTCATCAATACCAAAAAAATCCAGTGTCTGCTCCGGCAGGCGATTGGCATCGCGCTCTATCTCTGCCTCCGTGCGGATGTCGGACTGCATAGCAGCTTCAATATTTTGCAAAAATGGACGCTTTTCCTCTTCTGCTACTGGCTGCGCGGTCACTGCCGTAGCCAACAATGTCAGCGCTAAAAATAAACATAGTGTCAATAAACGGTATCGCATGGAATTTTCCCTGTGTTTTACGTTAACAAAAACTTCTGGCATTCTAGCGGCTTGGGGCGTAGACAACCACCTGGGGCGAATGAAACCAACACCACCAAACGGGAGCTTATCGTGAATCACAACATTGCCATCGAAAACCTTGCGCCCATTCGTTTTATTGCCCGTTGGATGTTAGGCATCATCTTTGGCATGGCAGGCTTCTGGAAAGTGTTTACCTTGGGTAGTGCCAATCATGCCAATCAATTTTTCGTGCAGGGCTTTGCTGAGCACTGGATTCCAGAATGGTTATTGTTGATGCTCGGTCACATTATCCCGTACTGGGAACTGGCTGGCGGCATATTGCTGTTGATCGGTTTTAAAGTACGCTGGGTATTGATAAGTTTTGGCCTGTTATTGTTGATAACCACATACGGCCATGCGCTGCAACAACCATTGTTTGATATTGATGGGCATACCTTTACTCGTCTGATATTGATTTTTATAGTGTTGGCCATTGCCGATGAACACGATTGGCTAAGTGTTGATAAGCCCACCCGGTAAGATTGGCATAGTCAACGCTTAACCATCCAGCAAATCTGAACCAAAACCGGAAAAACCAGACGAATACCAGCATGATCGAAAGATTTTCCTTGATAACCCAATTAATAATTGGCCTGATACTTATCTGCCTGACATTACCTGTCACCGCTGACTCGGTCGCACCAGCACTACAGCTCAAACAATCATCGCAACACGCCAATATTGATCGCGCCTTGATTCGCACATTTGAACATCAGTTTCATCACCTAATGAATGATGCTGATATTCCCGGTGGGGCATTTGTGATTGTTACCCCAGAGGCAATTGCCGGCCTGGGTACATCCGGGCATACCGTTGTTGATGGCAGCGATGTGGTAACTGCGAAAACCGTTTTTCGTCTGGCTTCAGTGTCCAAAACTTTTGCAGCAGAGCTGACTGCGCTGTTGGTCGAACAAGGCAAACTCACCTGGCAAGACCCTGCCAACCGTTACGTGCCGGATTTTAAAATCAACGGTAATACCCAACAAATCACACTGGAAGACCTACTGGGCCAAAGTACTGGCATTATCGGACATGCCTACGATCATTTAATTGAAGAAGGCCAATTGGTAGAACAGATTCTGCCTAAGTTCGCCAGCCTTAAACCCGTGTGTTCGCCCAGCACCTGTTACACCTATCAAAATGTGGCTTTCAGCCTGATTGAACCGGCCATTCAAAATGTCAGCCAGACCAGCTATACCCAAAATTTGAGCACACATATATTTGAACCGCTAAAGATGCAAACGGCCTCCGTGGGCCTGAATAATTTATTGAGCAGCAACAGCTATGCCCGCCCCCACCGCAAACGGGGCTCAAACTGGCAAGAGGTTCCGGTATTACCCACTTACTATCGCATCAGCCCCGCCGCAGGCGTCAATGCCAGCATCCTGGATATGGCTCGCTGGCTACAGGCCCAACTGGGCGCAAACCCTGCTGTCATTCCCAAAAGTGTAGTGGACAGCGTAACGGCACCGCGCCTGCACACGCGCGGGGATTTACGACGCAAGTTCTGGCGTGACCATTTAACGGACGCACATTATGGCCTGGGCTGGCGTGTATATCGTTGGGGTGATGAAACTTTGATTTATCATGGTGGCTGGGTATCCGGGTTCCGAGCCGATATCGCCTTTTCACGTGAACACAATGTAGGGTTTGCATTACTGACCAATGCAGAGGGCAGTACTGTCAGTGAAATCACCACTACATTTTGGGAGATGTTTTTCGATAAGCACAAATAATACCGACCAGACAAATGTACTTACTGATTCCTAAACACAGTTCTCTTGCCCTCACAACAATTTAGTAACATAACGAATGTTATAAATCCTGATACTTTCATCAACACTGGACTAAATACGTCAAGATTCTAATTATTAATAAACAGCCTCAAGTTATTTTGTTTAAACCTTGTTGAAAAACTCGGCAATCATAAAGTTTCAACCAGCAAGCAGGCATTTATTATCATCGACTTCCTCATTAAAATCTGCTATTACTAGCTTCCGGCAGATGCAAAGGTGAGGCAATCTGGGCAAATAAAGTATGTCTGACACATTGAATGCCGCAGGTCAGCAAGACCTTACAAAGCTACTAAAAGACTGGAACCACGGTGACGCCTCAGCAGGGGATGTCCTATTCACAGAAATATATCAAGCCTTAAAAGTCATCGCTTCGAACCGGTTACGAGATGTCAACGCATCAGTACAAACCACAGAGTTGGTACACGAAGGGTTTTTAGTACTCAGCCAGAAAGCCAGCATCCAGTGGCAAGACAGAAAACATTTTTTTGCGATCGCGGCCAACGTTATCCGCAGACTATTGGTCGATCGCGCACGAGCCAGTCATGCAGCAAAAAGAGGAGGTGCCAATACTCGGTATATTCCTCTGGATGATATTCGGCTCCCAGCATGCGATCAACAGATCGATTGGATTGAATTCGACAAAGTATTTCAAGAACTAGAGTCTCTGGACAAAACATTAACCCGCGTTATGGAGTTACGTTTAATCATGGGGCTAACTGTTCGGGAAACAGCCGATATTCTATTGGTTAGCACAGCAACCATCTCTCGAAAATGGAATTTCGGCCTGGTGTGGTTGCAAGACCGTATGACAACACCGCCGTTCCCTAAAAGAAACAATATCCAGCATTAGTCATGACAGAAGAGCATCAACAGCATCCAACCCTGAGCAATACTCAGTTCCAACAAGCACAACTATTGTTCACACAGGCGAACCAGCTTCCCCATCACCAACGTAACCATTGGCTTGAACAGCAAACAGCTGATCCTGTAGTCATTGAAAAAGTGCGTCAATTGCTGGACATTTCCAATCAACCCCAACAACACAGTACTCATAAGCCGATATCGGCTATCGATATGCTGGAACTGGCTTTGATCGAATCAGAATTGGGCAAATACCAGCTGACCAAAAGCCTGGGTGAAGGCGGTATGGGCAGAGTCTATTTAGCCCGCAGAAATGACCAGGCGTTTGATAAAGACGTTGTCATCAAATTAATGAAGGGCTTCCATAAAAAAGACTCTACCCTTCAGCGCTTTCATTTTGAACGACAAGTACTGGCCAAAATGGAACACTCCAATATTGCCAGGCTGCTCGATGGTGGTGAATGCCAGGATGGCACCCCATTTTATGTCATGGAATATGTGGATGGCAGCAACCTTATTGAATATTCCCGTCAGCATCAGCTAAATCTTAATCAGCGTCTGGGATTGTTCCAGAAAATCTGTGCTGCTGTTCATTACGCTCATCAGAATCTGATTATTCATCGTGATTTAAAGCCCAGCAATATTCTGATAAATCAGGAAGGCGAGCCAAAACTGCTGGATTTTGGCATTGCTAAACGACTCAGTGACGACAGCGCCGCACTGACCCAAACCGCCATGCATCCAATGACACCGGCATACTCCAGCCCCGAACAAATACTTGGCAAACATTTAACCACTGCCAGTGATGTTTATTCACTGGGTATGATTCTGTTTGAAATCCTTGCTGGACAAAGCCCTTACGATGAGTACAACACTGATCCACTGCGCTTAAAAGTAGCCATCTGTGAGCATGAGCCTGAAGCACCATCAAAGCTTAATAGCAGAAGCAAACTTCGCTGGTCTCGCGACCTGGACAATATCGTATTAAAAACACTGCGCAAAGACCCCACCAGGCGTTATCGTTCTGTGCTGCAATTATCGGATGATATACAGCGCTACCGTGATGGACACCCGGTCAGCGCCAGCCGCAATACCTGGTTATACCGTGGTACTAAATTGCTATTTCGCCATCGTTGGGCCGCGGCTGGCATATTGCTTGCGGTAGTGTTATTAGCTGCACAACAAATAAGAGTCCTGCAACAGCGCGACCAGGCACAGCTAAATGCTCAACGAGCAGAGCAAAATCGTGACTTCCTAATTAACATGTTCGACACGCTCGACCCCAATGTTTCACAACAGATTGATATCTCTGCTAAGGCAGTTTTGGATCATGGTGCCCGTCAATTAGATAATAGTTTGCTTGACCAACCTGAGCTGCGGGCAGAACTAATGACAACCCTGGCCAGTCTTTACCAACAACATGGTTTATTTCAAGAGGCTGCTACACTGGCCGAAAATGCCATCAACATAAAACAAAGTCTATATCTTGACCAAAGCCCAGAATTAGCAGAAACTCTTAATACCTTAGCCAATACATATATTCATCAAGGGCTAAATAATAAAGCTTTATCCATCGCCCAAAAATCTCTAAATATTCTTAAACCCCATCAACAGCAATATCTCGAAGATTATGTATTTGCACTTAATATACTTAGCTTGGCGCACTTGAACAGTGGCCAATTAGAAACATCCAGACAAGTCAGTGAACGAAGTGTCGCTATTGCAAGAACATTACAAGACAAGAATCCTGAACTGCTCGTAGAAACACTTGAGATATTCGGATTAGCAGACTTTTATCTGGATAACTATAAAGACGCAGAACAAACATTCCTGGAGTCTTTAACCATATGCAATAACTACTTAGAGAAAATGCATATCATTCGTGCATCAATTAATAATAACCTGGGATCAGTACTTGCAGAACAAGGATTGTATGAAAAAGCTGAAGACCATCATCGCCAGGCGCTTGCCATCATCACAAAGACACTGGGTGAAGAGCACCCTGATGTAGCATTTATTCAGAATACGCTTGGCTTATTATTACAGAATACCGGTCGTTTTGAAGAAGCCGAAGCTGCATTTAAGAACAGTTTACAATTAATGGAACAGACCATAGGAACCGAACATACCAAATTCATCACAACGCTCGGAAATTTGGCCCTGCTCTATCGAGAAACCAATAGGCTTGAACAGGCACTGGAATTAGCATACCAAGCACTGGAAATTCAACAAAAAATTGCACCCGATAATCTAGATCAGATTGCGATCAGGCAATATGTGGTCGCGCTGACACTATCAGCCTTGCAGCGATTTGAACTTGCTGAGCAAATGTACTTAACAGTCATAGCTATATGGATTAACACACGTGGTAAAAACAGTAATGATTTAGCCACGGCACGCTCCAGCCTTGCCACCATGCTTGCGCGTCAAGAGAAATACCCTCAAGCAGAAATGCAAATGCGTTCGGCATTGGTTATTTATCAGCAAAAGTTAGCACCGGAACATTGGCATATCGCGGTAGTAAACTATAGTTTAGGCAATATAGTTATGCAGCAGGGTCGATTTGGAGAAGCTGAATCACTGCTAGTGCCCGCTTGTGATCGATTGTTCGAAGCAAAGTCAATCCAGTCCAGATACACTAGAAATTGTTATAAATTTATCATCGAATTATACCGAAAAACTGATCGCTTAGCGGAAGCTGAGCCGTATCAAAAACAATTGGATAACACTGAGTCTGGTCAGCTCGGCTAATCAAGTCAGAGGTGTTGTTCGTCTCGCCTGATGCAACAACGCTACCAGCTCATCAATGTGCCTTGTTTCGGTTAAGTAACTGGTCACACACACCCGTATAACCGGCCGCCCTGCAATTTGAGTGATAGAAATCCAGGCACGACCTGTATTCACCACAGCATCAACAATGGCTGCCTGATGTGCCGCAAGTTGTTCGCGATTCAAGCCGTCTGCGAGAGCATCTTCAAAACAGACAATCGCTAAAGAAGCTTCGGTCACCAAACGCCAATCGCGTGTCTGTAGCTGTTCCGCCAGATAACCGGCCATCGCTACCTGATGTTCGATGGTTTCGGCATAGCCATGACGACCAACACTGGCCATGGTCATAAACAGCTTCAAACCAATCAGACGACGGGAAAACTGCAAGCTAAGCCGGTAGTTATCCATGCCTACCTCGCTGCTTTCCGGTACGTAGGCCGTTTCCAGATGAAAAGTATCAGCCAGCCAGCGGCCCTCGCGTGCGATCAGTACACCAGCAGCCATTGGCACCGATAACAGTTTATGCGGATCAAATGTGATGGTATCAGCATGCTCGATACCGGCCAGCTTACCTTTGAGCTTGTCAGATAAAATAACTGCCCCGCCCCAGGCCGCATCCACATGCAAATGTAACTGCTCGCGTTGACAAACCTCTGCAATGGCAGACATCGGATCAATAATGCCTGCATTGGTGGTACCAGCAGTCGCCACCACCATAAACGGTAAATTTCCTTTGGCTCGGTCAGCTTCAATCACCTTCTGCAAATGGTCCACGCGCAGCCGGTAACCATCATCGGTAGCAATAGTGCGCACAGCGTCGCGCCCCAAGCCACAGGTATGAGCAATTTTTTCAAAAGAGTGGTGGAATTCGTCAGAACAGTAAAATACCGGTTGTCCGGACAATGCTCTTAATCCCTGCCGGGTAAATTCAGGGAACTGCCGCGTCAACGCCAGCAATACGCCTGTAGAGTTAGCCTCAGAGCCACCGGTAGTGAAGCTGCCATAAGCCTGCTCCACCGGCAAGCCGAAACGCCCAGCGAAATACTTGATCAAATGGCGCTCCATCTCCACACCAAAAGGATTGTGATGGTAAGCACCAACCTGCGGGTTTAATGCTGCTGCCAGCAGATCAGCCAATACACCGGCAAAGCTTGGCGCGGGGTTAAAGAGGCCATAATAATTTGGATGAGCAACTTTCATTCCACCATCACGAAGCGATTGATAGGCGCTTTCGACCACTTCACCCAGGTCTTTTTCTGATTCAAAATCAATGCTTTGTAATCCTTTTCTCAGTTCAGTAGCTGTAAGCACGGGCGTCACTGATGAGTTTTGCAACTGCTGGTAATAATCATCGATAAGCAAAGCGGTTTGTTGCAACAGCTGCAGGCGGTGCGAAGAATCAGGTAGTAATCGGTGCATCAGATATCCAGTGCTTTGAGTGTTTGGTTAGGCGTTCTACAATCATCCAATAGGATTGCCCCATCAGCAAGCATTATGCAGGGATGGCAGGCCAACTAATCATGATCATTGTCCGCAAAAAAATGCCGCCTGTCACCCATTTTGCTATAGTCGGTCACACAGGCTTTTATCGCATAAAACAAAAGTAATCAGCCTGAATATATTTTACCCATTCAATAATTATCTTGAACTATTCTATTTAATCGGGAGAGAACTCATGCAGCATTCTAAGATACAGGCCATCGGCCGTATTCTGTTAGCATTAATTTTTGTTGTTTATGGTTTCGATAAAGCCTTCGGTTTTATTGGCGGTGGCTTTAGTGGAACCTCCGGCGCCATTGCCAGTAAAGGGTTGCCATTACCGGACGTGTTAACTGCAATCACGATTCTTATTGAAGCCGGCGGTGGCTTAATGTTGTTATTCGGTTTTAAAACACGGTTGGCGGCCTGGGCGATATTTCTGCTGCTGATTCCAATCACCTTCTTCTTCCACCCGGCATGGTCTGATATTGGCCAGTTATCCAGCTTCCTGAAAAACCTGGCAGTAATGGGTGGCATGCTTTGTCTGGTTGCACATGGTCCTGGTGCTTGGGCTGTTGATAAGCGCTAGACACTCTATTGTGATGACTGGGCGCAATTTTGTTGCGCCCAGTTACGATATGCTTGTAAAGCCGCACCTCACCTACCAAGCCGCTTAATGGATAAAAAGGGGTTGATCGCATGCGCTTTTTACTAAGAAGTTTATGTTTATTTTGTTTGGCCACTATCGCTAATGCACAAATAATCAGTCCTGTTGGTTTTGTTGAGTCAAATCCTTTTGCCGAATTTGAAGTCACCAGTGATGGCTCCGCCTATTTATGCTATCGGCTTTGAAGACGATAGCATCACAACTTTCAATCGCAATGCCAAAAGTGGTTAGCTAAACCTTGCAGGTGTTACGCCTTTATCGCAAATAGCATCGAGCATGCAACTAATGCCTGATGACCAATTTATGTACGTACGATTGACAGTTTTGCCCTTGATTATTCAGGGTATTCCGAAAACACTGGTGTATTGGCATCCGAACAAGACCAATCGCTGCGTGAGTCCCAAAAAATCCTCGCCTGTGGCTTGATGGTTGTTTCAGAATCCAATGAGCCTGCAGGAATAATCACCATATTACCGCCGGGAATTTCGCGTGGCAGTAAACTGCCACAGGTTTTGCAAAAACAGGTAGAAAAGCGAATCGCATCGGGCACTTTGTAGTGTGTCAAGTGGTCTGCACCACGTGTCCAGCTAATGCTCTGCGCCTCGGGCATAATAATATTGCTGCAGTGTCCGGTACCACTGGCCTTACGACAGCGTTGACAATGGCAATGGTAAAACTTGGCTGCTTCGCCTTTAATTTCATAAGCCACTGCACCACACAAACAGCTACCATTTAATGTATCTGTTGCCATCTCGATCTCCAGTACGTGCCAACACCTATCTATGCTAGGTGATCAATGCTGGAATAACCAGTGATCACTCCAGTATTGATTGCTATTAGCTAATGCCTGTTGGTTTTCTGGTCAGTGCATTTAGCCTAGCACTTTGTTCCATTGATCCACGCGATCCTGAACCATGGCATATACACTAGCGGTATCGCCTTCAATGGTGACACTGTCAATTGAATCACCCTGGGCGATGCTATTGACCACATCCTGGTCAGCCTGGCTAACGACTTCACCAAATACAGTGTGTTTACCATCCAGCCATGGTGTCGGTTCATGAGTAATAAAAAACTGACTGCCATTGGTGCCTGGCCCGGCATTGGCCATAGACAGCTTACCAGGCGCATCATGACGCAAGTCAGTATCTACTTCATCTTCAAAACGGTAACCCGGACTGCCTGCACCTGTGCCGTTAGGGCATCCACCCTGAATCATAAAATTAGGAATAACACGGTGGAAATTGAGGTTATCGTAAAAACCTTTTTCAACCAGGTTACAAAAATTTGCTACGGTCAATGGTGTTTTGTCTGCATGCAACTTAAGGTTAATCGGACCTTTGCTGGTTTGCATTACTGCAGTTAAATCGCTCATGTAAACTCCTTGATTGATATTGGATAGGCAAACGACGGATTTTACCTGAAATCATCACCATGAGTAATGATTATGGTATTAACCTTCTTTTAATCACCGTAACCCATTACGGGCTGCTACAAGTCCAACTTGAAGTGTCCCCCGACTCAAAACCGTCTGCAAAAAAGTTCTCTCCAATGCGTGTGTTAATCACGGTATCATTATTAGGGCCTGCGGTAATGTATCTCGTATCAAAACTTTTACTGTTGGTCCTGTGTACAACACACCCATCAACGGGCCCACCAAACCCTTGTGCTGGATACTCAGGGTCAATACTTACTAGCCCACCAACAAAGGGGTCTTCAACAATGAAATAATCCCCCCACAAGACATTGGTTTTTAACGAGTTATCGTTTTCATCAACAATACCTACCAAAGCACCACTTTGGAAATTAAAAAACATACCGTTATTATCGATAGTTCCCAAATTGCCAGTGGTGAATAAGCCAGGGTTATCTATAGGAATATTCGCAGTCCGTGCATCGCCATCGGCATTATAAGTGAAGCGCACCTGCATACCTGATGCGGTATCAATCACAATACCGCCAGACTCCCTGACAAAAGTAAACCCAGCAGGCGGAGGTAAATTGACTATATCGGTATCGGTTCGGCTGGGCGGGTTATTTGTAGTGCTAA
Organism: Wenzhouxiangellaceae bacterium; assembly: GCA_965230265.1. Lineage (GTDB taxonomy): Bacteria > Pseudomonadota > Gammaproteobacteria > Xanthomonadales > Wenzhouxiangellaceae > JAJFKX01. The sequence continues at coordinate 1,780,498 of OZ245999.1, forward strand.
AAGTACTTACCCGCACCATGCCATTATCCAACTGATACAAACTGGCCGCATCACCATGGTGATTCATTGCCAGTTGGTCGCGTACCGCACCATCAAACGGGCCACTGATCGTTCTTCCAGGACCACCTGTAATGGTTTCATAAATACTCCAGTTCAACCCACCATTGATAGAAAGAAAAATCAGCAGTGAGTCATTGGTATCATTATGTGCACTGACAAAAATACCCTGTTCAGAGGTGGCGCAATCAGCGCTATCAAAATTATCGGTTTGCGTAAATGGAATGGAAAGCGTTGACCAGCTGGAACCATTAAAGCGGGCATACTCAACATTAAAATTATCAATATAAGGCGCTACCACCACATTGCCTTCGGTGCATAAATCACCCAGAGAAAACAATGTTGCAGAGTTATCCAGAGCGGTTGTCATTAAGCCTGTGCCATCATACGGTGGGGGCATCATTAGAGCATCGAGCCGATTATTTGCTCCATCATTCCATAAAACAATACCGGCAAGATGAGGGTCTGGAATATCTTCCAACACCCCCAGCTTCGCTTCTAATGGGAGCTCATCAAAAACGGTCACAGAAGTCCAGCCATTACCCGTACTGACCACACCAGAATTAACTGCAGATACGCATAACAACAAAACCAGCAAACAAAAAACTTTCATCACAAACCTCCTGGCATCAGGAAACGAAGCCCCTTTTCATGATTGTGTTGTTTGTTATGCTTTCCAAAACAATACGCCGATGCATCAATCAATGCAAAGGGTCGATGGTCAAAAACCATAATACCAATAAAGTATTAACTTTATTTATCAAATACTTGGAAGGTTTATTTATAAATTATAATTAATATGAAATACGACCAATGAATATGCTGCTGATGTATTCACTGGATAAACACAAGCAGGACATTACGCCTGCTTGTGTCGCGAGCCTACAGCTATCATTTAAATAATAGAGTCATCCTCAACTTGCTCGGCTTCGATCCACTCAAATTCAACATCAGGCTGTACTTCATCTTCATCGGTGCTGAACTCAAAATGCAGCCCGTTGATAAAGCCATCTTCCATCAGCACCTCAAAGTCATTGCTTAAAGCCTCACCCAGCTCCCCAGAGAAATCCTTTAATAAACCCAGGCTTTCCAAGTCGTCCAGATCCATCTCGCTTAAAGCTTCTAAGCCTTTTATCTGAAAGCCACCACTTAAATCCAGGCCTTCAAGCGCTTTGAACATTTTATGCCCTTTCAGCATACTCAGACTTTTAAAAGGGTGTGAGCTTTCCGGCACTTCGAAACTGACTTCAATGTCATCGCGGTCACGCAAAATTTCAAGCGTTACCGTTTCACTGGTGTCGTAGGAACGTAAGATACGAAAAGCATGGTGTGGGTCATTTGGCTTACGACCATTAATTCGCATCAACACGTCGCCACCACGTATATCAGCCGGAAAAAAATCATCGGGCACGCTGATGACTAACAACCCTTCACTGGTACCGAAATACCGTCCCAGATCAGGATTTAAATTGACCAGCTCCAACCCACCAACAAAACTGCCGCCAAGAGCATTAAAAATCACATTGGGCGCAGTTGGTGCCAGAGGTGCATTCTCTGGTAGAGGTGCCAATGGTGCAATCGGCGCGAAACTTTGCGGTGAGCGCCGTTCTGCCACCAGCACCGCATCGTCAATCACGCCATCACGCTGATACTCCAGGTTGACTTCATCACCTGGTTCCAGTTCTGACATGACTTCCAATACCTTACCGGCCGGACTGTCCAATTGAGTATCATCCAGGCGTACATCATTAATAGCCAATAAAATATCTTTGGATTGCAAACCGGCTTGATCAGCCGGGCCACCAGGGCTAACCGAATTAATGCGCACACCTGTTTGTTCATCGTTGTCAGAAATACTCACACCTAACATAGCGCGGTTGGCATCTCTCAAAAAGCGAAAAGCGTAGCCACGTGCCGGCGTTAGGTCAGCTGATAGTTCAGCGACTTTATTGGCGGCAGCCCGCAACTCTTCACGCGCACTCTCGTAGTCAGCTCGTGCTCGCTCCCTATCCTGGCGGGCCCGTTCACGTTGTTGCTCTGCCTGTTCTCGCACTTGTGCTGCCTGTTCGCGAGCCTGTTGCTGATTTTGCACCTGCAGCATCCGTGCTTGATGAGCCTGCTCTCGATCTGTCATGACCTGCTGGCGCATCTGCTGCACTCTGACATGCTGCTCAGCACGAGCGTCTGCCAGTGCTTCATGGCGACGTTTTAGTTGTTCACGAGCCTGTTGGTGTATTGCCGCCTGATGCGCTAACAGCGCTTGCCGCTGCTCAGCTTCATGTTGGACATGGCCACCATCTTGAGCCATTGATGGTGCTGAAAGCACCGTCGCCAAAGCGATGACCCATACACTGCTAATATTTAGAATCGTCCTGTCTGTCATGCGTTTGCCTCATTAAGATAATCAATAAAATAAATGAGTGGTGATTAAAAAATTACCCGGTTGTTTTCCGGTTAAATCTGCTGGTTCAATAGGCTGGTTGTATCAGTATCCAGCTCGGTATCTGAACTGGCTCTCAAACCGCCATAACGCCCGGCGTATTGATTGATCAGCAATTCACTCAGTAACGCGACCCGCTGTTGCCATAGGCCGGTACGTTCATTGCTGATCAACTCATTGTCTCCAACCGAGTTACGGCTGACTTCCGAGGCTGCTATTTGTAAATCCACAAAAGCAATCATACGTTCTAGCTCATCGGTGGTGACTGCCTGATAGCCGGATAACACCTGCCCGTTGTCTTGTTGTCGCAATGCCCTAAGCGTGTTTTCCAAAAACTGTGAGCGCTCAACCAGTTGCCGTAGATGCTCACCGCCCTGTTCCACTACCTGCACTGGTTGCGGGGAAATGCTTAACGGTGGCCGATAAAACACCACCGAAATCACCACCAGCAATGCTGCCGCAATACCAATCCATTCATCAGCACGCAACCAGCCATGGCTGGCTTTACGTTTCCTGATGCTTGCAGGGCCAGCGAGGGTGTCATGATTCAACTGCTGTGATATCTGCTCCCAACCGGCAGTTTCTGGAACCGCCTTCAGCGGCAGACCCTGTAAGGCCGTTTTCAATCCTCGCAGGGATTGCAGCTCATCATCACCAGAGAGGAAGTCCTGCAAAGCTTTGGTGGAATCAGCGGTCGATGGCTTGCTTGATGAATGGGTAGGCTTGTTCATGAATTTGCCTCAAACAGCACATTGCTGTTCAGATGATGATTTTGGGGTGATGGGTGAGCTGACACTGATCCAGTATTTGATTCGGACTCAGATGGGGATGGACCCAATAGTTCTCTTAATTGAATATGCGCTCTTGCCAGACGAGATTTGGAAAAACTGACACTGCGGTCCATCAACTGTGCCACTTCGGCATGCGTATAACCTTCTACATGGTATAACCAAACCACCATCCGCGATAAACCCGGCAGTTTCTGCAAAGCCACCTCCAGTTCATTGCACTGGGTATATTGGGTGGCCTTTAACGAACTGGCTAACTCCGGGCTATGCAAGGCATCTTCCATATCAACCTCTATACCTCGGCGCTTGTCAGAACGCATTCTCATTAAAGCAGTGGTACTGACAATTGTTCGCAGCCAACACCAAAATGGTGCATCGCTACGGTATTGATACAAACATTTAAAGCATTTCACAAAACTGTCCTGCATCACATCCTGAGCATCCGCCTGGTGACACAACAGCCGCAGCGCCAGGTTATACACCTGCCTGGAATATCTTTGATACAACCACTGCATTGCTACCTGATCACCTGTTTGAGCCTGAAAAATCATATCCTGCTCTTGCTGTTGGTGGTTATCTGTTGCTGTCGGTGGTTTTTTGGAAGCTTCTGAACCCAAGCACCCGCTCACTATTGTTGTTGGCTATAGGTATAGATGTCGAAATCGCGAAAAAGGTCGCAATCAATTCAGACGAATAAATGACTCACAACATGGCACTATTTGAATACTTTGCCTAAACCCCGGTAAAACCGCTGCAATAAGCGTTATCTGCTAGTGCTGATGCCACTGTCATCACCCCCCATTGGACCAAAGATAAACCAGCGCCAGACAGGCCAGCGCATTATTGATGGCATGCAAAAGGATACTCGGCATCAGGCTTTTAGAGTGCTTGACAAAATACCCGGCAACCAAACCCAATGCCGTATAAAAGATAAATAACTGGGTATCCTCATGGACCAGCGCAAACAGCACCGCTTGGATACTGTTTGCCCAGAAAAAGTTCAGGTGCTTAGACAACGCCGATAACAGCACACCTCTAAACAACAACTCTTCAACAATCGGCGTAATCACCGCCACCGACAACAGCATTGCCCACAGCCCATACAAATTGTAAATGGACTGAACAGATTCTTCGGTGAATGTTTGGTTGGTTTGCCCAATACCGGCAGCACCTGCAGTAAAACCTTCTGCCAATACTGCCACCACTCGCAAGCAAATATACAAAACCAGTGACAAGCCAACACTCTTGCCCCAGGACCATTCGCCCGTATCAAACAATCGCCAATTACCTCTGGCTACTAGCAACACAGCAGCCAGCATACAAACATCCACAAAGAACAGTGTGTGCGCTTTTGCCTGCTGAGTTAGCTCATCGGCTGACCATTCAATATCCGGGAGAAATAACGATGCAAGCTCTGGGTATGACCAGATATACAAGGTAATAAAGTCAACCAACAGATAGACCGTCAATAACCACCATGCATGCTTCAGGTTCCAGGTCCCGATAAATGCATTGGTCTGCCAACCTTTGCGCTGTTTCAATAAGCTGCGGTAATGAACCGGCAGGATTAATACCAGTGGGATAGCCGCGCAAAACAACAGCAATAACACCCAGTTCAGTGACCATAGAAAATCTTTGACAGTAAAAGCAATTTCAGGGAAAACTCGCTTGAGTTGCCAACGGTAATACAACAATGGATCACTGCTATAACCTTGCTGGCGGTACAGCTGGTATACCTGGTTGGCTTGCTCTGGGTACGGTTGCTGTAAAGCAAACTCCAGAAGCGCTTTGCCACTTTTGAGCGGGTCATAGTTATCTTGCAAATAACTCGACATGGCATCCAGGGCTTGCTGCTGTTTACCCTGCGCCATATATAGACGTATCAGATCATCATTTGATGGCGTTATGCCATAGTCGGCCTGCATGGTTTGATACAGCGTTTCAGCTTCACCCAGATACCCATGGTTAACCAAGTGTTCAAACGCCAGACGCGTTGTCCAATTATTGTCATCGTTGTATTGCAAAGAAGAAAGGATATCCAGCGCCTGCGGGGCCTCACCGATAGAGAAATAATACTTGGCGGCCCTTACCCCTTCGTACACCATTGATCGATCCAGCTCATAGGCTTCTGCTGCCAGCTTGCCGGCCAACTCATCATCCAGCCAGCTGGTGTTATCAGCAGCCGCAATTGTGTAGCGGTTGATTTGTTCGTTACTCCATCCGGAAATATCGGCAGATTGCCATTGCCGATAAATTTCCAGCGCATCTTCCCCATAAGCGGTCTCTATATTCCGGATATCAATTTCCGGGTGTTCTGGGTAAGCCTCTTGTATTTGCTCAAAACAATCCGTGTTGATGTCTTCTGCGGCTTGAACCCATGTATAGCCCTCATCGTTATAAGCAAACAATGCCGCCAGACGACAACGCTCGATCTGAACCGCTACCGTGTCCCTCTCGGGGTTATCTTGAATATAGACTTCATAGGCCCGGTTAGCGTGGTTATAAAAGTTTTCGCTATCCTGTTCAGCCTGCTGATAAAGGCGTTCAGCACTGCCTGTTCCAAGGTCAATACTTTGTGCTGCTATTGATACACTGACAAGGCAAACAAAGCCGCCCACCATCAATGGCAAAAAGCAGTCAATAAAACGGGCCATCTGGCGGGTGAAAACCATGATCATAGATAAGCAGGTGTCAATCAAAGAACAGTGTTAATGGTTACAGTATTGTTAATAGATAACAACCCGCAGCAGTGCCACGGGTTTTAATTCGCTTGGGTCTTATCAAAGACTATCAACTGGTGCTGATCCGACTGGTCGTTTGCGTGTTGCCCTGCTCAATCTGAACCAGATTGCTCAAAACGCCATCCAAACCACCGAATACCGTCAGCGATCCGATCTTGTCGGTCACCTGCTCCAGCGCCTCCAGTTCTTTCAAACGCAACAGCGTTGGATTATCGGTCATCAACCGGGCAGTGTTCATTAAACTACGGGTAGCTGCAGTTTCTTCACGCCGCTTGATCAGGTTAGCCTGAGCCACTTTTTCTGCCTCAACCACCTGATTCAAAATGCTCTTCATTTCGCCAGGCAGGATAATATCCTTGATCCCGGCAGAATGCAGTTGCATCCCAACTTCGATGGCTTTCGGTGCCACTTGTTTGCTAACCAGCGTACCGATGGCATCCTTATCACTTAGCAATTCATCCAGTGTGCGAGTACCAACGGTTTCCCGCAGGGCAAACTGCAATTCACGATAAATAAATGCCTCGTGGTTTTTCACCTTGCTAATCAACAACTCTGCATCGATTACCCGAAAAGCAGCAGACAAATTAACCCGCAGTGATACCTTGTCTTTGGTCAGCATTTCCTGGCCATTGATGTCCAGCAGCTGCTCACGATTATCAAAACTCAACACTTCAATTTTCCGCAAACAGGTCCAGAACGCATACCGGCCAGGGCTTAAGCTGCGTTGCAACTGGCCATCGACCATCAACAGTGCGGTTTCGTTCTGGGCAACTTCACTGCTGCACACCAACTTGCGAAACACGGTTGGGAAAATATCTGCGCCACGTTCCAGCAACACTCTGGTCAAGCCAGGTTCAATTTCAAAGGTCTTGCTTACGTCAATGGTTTGCACCTGCACATCAACAACACCCTTCCAGAAAACCTGACGTGTACCGGGTCTGATCAGATTCCATAATTTACCATCACGGTACACCAGACCAACCTGCGTATCACTGATGTTGGCAATCTCCACGTGCTTTGCAAACAGTTCTGAATGACGCTCCAGCAAAACATCCAGCTGCGGATGCCGCAGTATCAATGCGCCCGCATCACAACGCTCAAAGCTCACACGACCGAAAGCCCAGTGAACCCCTGGTGTTAAAATATCTTCCAGCTGACCATTACGGAACTGCAAGACCCGTTCATTTTCTGCAATGACAATACGATACAAACCAAACATAATTTTTACCTCATAATTTCTCCGATCAATTAATATCAATCATTAATAAAACACTGACTGGGTTATCCAGCAGCACATATTGGTGCGGTCAGCCCACGCCAATCAGGCGGGTTCACAGTGAATTCGCCCCAGAAATTAACACCGATGGAACCGCTTTTAATGATTTAATTCAATCGAACTTGATTAAGCACAGCGCTGATTATTCAACGGCAATACTCAACCCGTTTTCGACGTCATTTAAACCACGCCAAACGGTCGCATCGGGAACCAGGCCCAGCCGGCGCTGCTTCAGCTTTCAGCAATATTGAACAAGCCAACACTGCATCCGGCATCCGCCGGGCTTCCCGCGTTTTGTGGAAGCTTAGGCTCCCGGATTGTGGATTCGAACCACAAGGCTTTGCCTTTACCGTCATTGGCGTCTTAGGCCATTTTTGAGAGCGGGATTCGAACCCGCCACACAACGATTATGAGTCGTCTGCTCTACCCATATGAGCTACCTCAAAGGTGCATCCAGCCATGCTCGATATCGGTATACATTGACCGCACAGCGGTTACGCACCAGGCAGGCATACAGAACCTGCGCCGCTGATATCAAACACACTTAGGTGCCTGGGGTTTTATTGGCAGGAATATCCGGCCATAAAACCGGCCGGGGAAATAAAAAAGCCCCGGCAATGGCCTGCCAGGGCTTTTAAAAGCTCATGGAAGGCCGTGCAGCCTTCCATTAAGATGAAGGCTACAAAATCATATCCGCGCGTATAAATTTCGGGCACTCGGGCCTCGAAATCGGCGCTGAATTTAAATAATGATGTTGCATGTGTTTATTCATAGCGACGGGATACTACGCCTATAGTTTTTTAATTGCAAGTATTTTTTGATTAATTTTCAATTTTATTTAATTGACTAAATAAATCATCGAAACAATCGTTAACTAATTCACTGCTCATATGACATGGAGACTATCAGATCCAGATCAATCATCACCAGATCGGTATGCTTACGCCCTGCCGAGCTGGCATAAACCAAACGGTTGCCAACTCTACGCGGGTTTAGTTGCGAACCAATAGCATTGATCCGGCGCACAGGCTTTGGCAATGACCAGGCGTTATCATACATACGCTGACTGATATACAAATCACCGGATACCGTAATATTTTGCAAGCGCCCGGAGGCTTCAAAAACCAGCCATTGTTCATCCTGAGATACCCAAAGGTTCCATTCACCGGTATCGGCATTGAGTGTTGAACTCAACGCCTTAACCTGCCAGCCATCTTTGTTTTGTTCAGCCACGTATAAATTACCATCACCACCGCGACCGGATGCAAAATAAAGCTTCCCCGATCTGGGTATGGGGCTGTATTCATCTCCCGAGGAATTTATCGGTGCAGGCAAACGTATCGGCTGAGACCAACCCGAATCGGTAAAACCAACTTTAAAAATATCCGCCCCGGTTTCTGAATTTTCACTCACACGCTGTGATGTTAGCCATAAGGTCTGATCGCTTTCATCAAAATAAGGATCGCCAGCATTCTGTAATCCAGCCAATGATAAACTTTTGACCTTCTCCGATTGACAGTCATAAACCAATAATTCACTATTGAACCCCTGCTGCCCCCACTCGCCATCACGCCGTTCAAAAATAAATTGCCCTGCCAGCGGCCCGGCTGTGATTGCCAGCTCATTGGCAGATGTATTGATTTGCTCCAGTGCCGTTGGTAAACACGCCTCCCCAGCAGCCACACTGCAACCGGCAACCAAACCGAGCAAAATCACCCAATATCGAAAAGAAGCTTTATTCATCTGAACTATAATAACGTTTTGTTTACCGGAGCCGACTGTGCCCGTTAAAGCGGTTTTACGAATAGGTCATCCATCTCTACGCCAAACAGCTCAGCCGGTCCATCAGTTTGATACACCAAAGCTGCATGCTCTAATTGCCGACATGCTGGACACCATGGCGCATTATAATGGTGCCGGTCTGGCGGCACCACAAATTGGTGTTGGTTTGCGAGTGGTTATTTTTGGTGTGGGCACCAACCCCCGTTATCCGCAAGCTGAACCGGTACCACAGACTGTGCTTATCAACCCGGTCATTGCACCGGTTAGTGATGGTCAATCCAGCGATTGGGAAGGCTGCTTAAGCGTACCTGGAATGCGTGGTAAAGTTTCGCGCTATCAGCGCATTCGTTACCAAGGCTTTGATCAGTTTGGCCAACCAATAGAGCGCACTGCTGAACAATTCCATGCCCGTGTGGTACAGCATGAATGTGACCATTTGGATGGCGTGCTGTATACCGATCGACTGGATCATTCGGGTGAATTTGGTTTTATCGAAGAACTGACTGCTGCCGGTTTACTCAATACATCGCCAGTTGAATGACCGCGCTGCCGCTACCATTTATCCAGTATTGTTTGAGCCAGGAACCATTATGCCTTCATTTGATGTCGTCTCAGAAGTAGACCAACACGAACTAAGCAACGCTATTGATCAAGCCAATCGCGAGGTTGCCACCCGTTTTGACTTTAAAGGCAGCGGCGCAAAATTCACAGCGGCAGACAACACCATCACCATGCATGCACAAGCAGAGTTTCAGTTGCAGCAAATGATGGACATTTTACGTAAGAAGATGGCCAGTCGAGGTATTGATCTGTATTGCCTGGAGGCCAAAGACCCGGTGGTTCAGAACAAAACCGCCACACAAATGCTGTTGGTTAATGAAGGTATTGATACCCCTACAGCCAAAAAGCTGGTGAAAATGATCAAGGACAGCAAAATCAAGGTGCAAACTGCCATTCAAGATCAACAGCTGCGCGTTACCGGTAAAAAACGCGACGATCTGCAATCAGCCATCGCCCTGCTAAAAGGTGCAGAATTGAAGTTGCCACTGCAATATAAAAATTTCAGAGACTGATAGTCGTTACGACGACAAAACACCATTAGGTTTACTCGAAGCACTGTCAAAACAGTGCTATCAATCGCAATCCCAATACCCTAACGATTGATCACACGGATTAAACCTTCCTGTGCGGTACTGGCTACCAGTGTTCCGCCTTCTGTGAATATCATTCCGCGCGATGTACCACGTCCACCATGTGCGCTCGGGCTATCGAAGCTGTATAGCAACCACTGATCGACTTTCACTCTTTGATGGAACCACATGGCATGATCAAGACTGGCCATTACAACATTGCCTTTATCGAACCTTAACGCATGTGGCAAAGTGGCTGTGCCCAGCAATTCATAGTCGGATACATAGGCCAATAAGTTTCTATGCAATGCCGGTTCATCCGGCAAGCCATCACAGGCTCGCATCCAGACATGTTTGATCGGTGGCTGCTTTACCGGATCAAGAAAATTGGGCGGCGTGACCGGGCGAAACTCAAACGGTGGCTGATGAGCCAGATACCGACGCATCTTCTCGGGCACGGTATCCAGCAGCGCCTGCTTGATATCAAACGAGCTTTGCAATCCTTCTGGCCCAGCAACATCCGGCATCTTTGCCTGATGCTCCAGGCCTTGCTCTTCATGTTGAAACGACGCTGCCATATTAAAGATCGGTTTGCCGTGTTGAATCGCCACTACTCGCCGATTGGAAAAACTGCCGCCATCACGGGCTCTTTCCACCTGGTAAACAATGGGTGCATTAAAGTCACCGCGCCTTAAAAAATAGGCATGCAAAGAGTGCGGAATCCGATCTTCAACCGTATTGTGTGCCGCTGACAAAGCCTGCCCCAGCACTTGTCCACCAAACACCTGTGGACTGCCAATATCCCGGCTTTCGCCACGGAAGATATTTTCTTCGATACGTTCGAGCTGTAAAAGATTTACAACGTCAGCGAGTACAGGGTTCATCGTTTTCTCTTATCCGCTGGCAACCGGTCAGTTTTCATCTTTGCTTGCCTGCTTTTCCTCAACACCATACTCTTTCAATTTCTGGCTGGCCTTACGGCCAACAATCCAGGTTACCGCTATAGTGGCAACAATACCTACAGCAAAAAAAACATATTTCAAAGTACTGGTTGAAGCGCCTCCGCTGGCTGCCTCTCCCCCGAGTGAGGCAATCCATAGGTACAGCAATGTTCCCGGCATAATTCCAAAAAATGTCGCCAGGGTATAAGGCCAAAACCTGACCGATGTGATACCAAAAAACCAGTTCTGCAGATTAAATGGCACGGCTGGTGACAGGCGTAATAACCCCACCACCTTCCAACCATCTTCCTCAACGGCCCGATCAACCGCTTTAAGCTTGGGATTGTCCGAAACCCAGCCCTGTACTCGGTCACGAAACAGATACCGCCCCGCCAAAAACGACAATGATGCCCCCACCGTTGCACCTGCGATAACGATGGGAAAACCTGCCAATCCATATGCCAGACCGGCTGCCAGTGTTAAAACAGAACCTGGGAAAAACACCAGACATGCGAGCGCATAGACGCAGGCAAACACCAGTGCACCAAACACCCCTTGATTGGCGGTCCATTCTCTCAACGCTGTAATCCACTCTGTGACCGGCAAAAAATACCACATGGCAAATATCGCCAGAATGACCAGCAAATAAATAACCCAGGTTTTCGATCTAGTTTCTTCCACAGCCACTGCAGGTTCCTTTTGTTTTATTCGATACCCAATATACCGCACTCAACACATTTCGCTTTCGTTTGCCGGCAGCCAGGAATACAACCTGACCTGGTCATCTGTATTGGGCAAGCCGATCATTTTGACATACTCAAATTCCAGTTTTTCCAGCAAACGAGTTGAATTTTGATTATCTGGTGAAGTAATGGCGACCACTTTATTTAAGCCCAAATCATACTGTGCGTGATGCATTACAGCTTTCGCTGATTCAATGGCATAGCCATAGCCACAGAACTCGGGCAAAAATGCGAAACCAATGTCCACATCATTCAAACCAGGGCGTTTCACCAGACCACAGATACCGATTGGTGCAGGCGGGTTCTGTGGGTCTGTTTTGCGCACCACCACATACATACCAAAACCATATTGTTTATAACTGGCGAGCATATTTTCGCTGATGTATTGCTCCGCATCGCCAGTGCTTCGCACGCCCCTGTCTCCGATATAGCGGATAAACCGTGGGTCATTCAGCATCTTCAGCATAAAGACCGCATCGTCAGTCGATACGTCCCGTAAAATTAACCTTGATGTTCCTAATCGTTGCATGCTCTCAGTGTAAGCCATTTGATGCTTGATCGCAGCACACATCAACACATTCGCTTATGGTGTCAATGGCTTGGCAAAAATTCCTCAGCCTGCTGGTCTCAGGCACAAAAACAAAGTAACCTAAAACCAATAAAGGCTACCTGAATATGTGGCCAGCCGGAATATGTGGCCAGGGTTATAAAATAATGATAAACAACGCTATCAAGCGCTATGTTTCGCCTGCTTTAATTCTGCTGATTCTAAGCAACCTGATTCCCATTTATTTGGTACTAAATGATCACTGGAGTGTCAGCCAGCTGGTTTTGTTATTTTGGTTGGAAAATATCATTATCGGGGTTATCAATATTTTTAAAATGCGAGCCTGTCAACCAGATAAACGGCCGCGCCATCAAAATGACCGAAGAAACATCACCTTTTTTGCTATCCATTATGGGGGTTTCACCTTAGTGCATGGTATTTTTGTGATGGTCTTCTTTTTTGTTATCGATTTCGATAACGGTCCAATTGCCGGTGATTATGGGCTGGCAGACACTTTCTCCAACAGTGATTTTTGGTGGGCTTTCATGGCACTGCTGCTAAGCCATGGCTTTTCTTATTATTGGCATTTTTATAAGGGCGGTGAGAGAAACAAAGAAACGGTTGATAGTTTGTTTTTTAAGCCTTATGGCCGAGTGGTGATTCTACATTTAACAATCATTCTCGGTGCATGGCTTGTCATCGCGCTAAAACAGCCAATATGGGCTTTATTGCTATTGGTTTTCCTCAAAATTTTGCTTGATGCAGCCGCCCACCTCTGGAGCCATAAGCACTCATCGTCTCATTAACCCACCAGCCGGACCACCAAAAAGCCCAGATAAGTCCCTAACCCGTTGCCCAAGCTGCCAGCCAATATGCCCGGTAGCAATAAATCCATTCGCCTAAAAGTTTGTACCAATGGCAATACCACTGTAGAACCACCGATATTGGCCGCTGACGCCACAGCCACCATCTCTGGCGGCTGTCGCAGCAAAACACCACCAGCAAAAAGTATCAAACCGTGTATCAATACCGCCAAACCAACAAACAACAACAACAGCAGCCCCAGCTGACCCAACTCAATCATTGCTGATAATTCACAGTAAGCGCCTAAAGTTCCTAAAAATAAATAAGCACCATACATGCCCAGCATTTGTGTACCCTTCAGGCGCTGCACTACGGGCAGTTGTGCAGCAATTAGAGCCAATGTTGTCAAAATCAAAATGGAGGGAGTGGAAAAACCCAACAAAGCCGACCAGGCACTAAGCTGCAGCGAGATCCAGTGCGCTGCAAAAGCCATTGCCAACAGTATCGCCAGGTCACCCATAGCAGGCCGATCACCATTATGGTTTTGCTGCTCTGCCTGGCTAGCAATAATAGGGTCATTTAATTGCGGGTGGCTGCGCATAACGCCATGAATCAATCTGGGCATAATCAGCAAAGCAGTAATCCACACCACTGTCACGACATGATCAACCACGGTCGCTGCCACAAACAAGTTACCCTGTTCAACAAAATTATAATGCAAAGCCAAAGCATTGAAATTGGCACCGCCACCAATATAGGTGGCCGTAAACATACCGCTCAATGGCCCGAACCACTCACCCAGCCAATCACTGCCACCAGTCACCCAGCCAGCAAACCATACACCACTCATCGTGGCCAGTGCGCCCACAACGAATAATGACAACATTGGCAAGCCAGCTTGTTTTAAAGCCGATATACGCACTTGCAATAATAAAAAGAAAATGGATACCGGTGCCCCCACAGAGATCAATAACCCGTATAGCGGCGGCGCATTGGAGGCTGAAGGGATCACTCCTATATTGGCCAGTAGTGCTACCAGCAAAATCACCAGAATCGCCCCGCCAATGGCCCGCCCCACCGGCTTATCAGCCAACCAGTGTGCCAATGCCACACAGCTCAGCAATACCACCAAAATAAATAATTGATCCATGATTGTATTCTTGACCACTTAATTCGAGCGCCAATGCATGCTAGCACAGCAACATTGATCATCTGCTTTCTACAGCAATACCTCATACAGCAGCAATGTGATCATGAGTCATTGAGCACCCCGGTATTTGTGCTGAATTAGACCGATCTATACAATGCCCGCTGATGATTCGCTGCACCGATCTAAGCCTGCGTCGAGGGGCTAACGAGCTGTTTTCCAATGCTGAGTTTTCTATTCAGCAAGGTGAACGTGTGGGTGTTATTGGCAGCAATGGTTGCGGAAAATCCAGTTTGTTTGCCTTGTTGATGGGCGAGCTAAGTGCTGATACCGGTGAGCTAGATATCCCCAAACACTGGCGGATCGCCATTATGCTGCAGGAAACTGGTCACACCACCAGCAGCGCATTGGATTATGTGATTGACGGTGATATGGAGCTGCGCAGCTTGCAAGCCAGCCTTACCAAAGCCGAACAGGCACAAGATAACCATGCCATCGCCAATATTCTGGGTGAACTGGACACCATTCAGGCTTATAACGCCGAAACCCGTGCCAGCCAGTTACTTACCGGTCTGGGTTTTAAAACCGAGCAACTGGATAACCCCGTACAATCGTTTTCCGGCGGTTGGAGAATTCGATTGAACCTGGCCAAGGCATTGATGCGCCGTTCGGATCTATTATTGCTGGATGAGCCTACCAACCATTTGGATGTAGACGCTGTTGCCTGGCTGGAGAGCTGGCTGTTACGCTACCCTGGCACCTTGATGCTGATTTCGCACGACCGGGACTTTCTGGACAACATCACCCGCCGGACCTTGCATTTCGAACGAGGCCGGATACAGGTTTACAAAGGCAATTACTCTGCTGCGGAACAACAAAAAGCAGAACGTCTGGCGCAACAGCAGGCCATGTATCTCAAACAGCAGGAGCGCATCAAACAAATTGATCAGTTTGTGCGTCGTTTCCGCTATAAAGCCAGCAAGGCCAAGCAGGCGCAAAGTCGTTTAAAGGAGCTGGATCGACTGGAAACCATTGAAGCTGCCCATGTGGATTCTCCTTTCAGTTTTTCGCTGCCCTGCTGGGAAAAACTGTCTGATCCGTTGGTGGATTTGCGTGAAGCCGATCTGGGCTATGGTGAAAACATCGTCATTGAGCAGGCCCGTATCAGCATTCGCCCCGGCGATCGTATCGGTATTTTAGGCCCCAATGGTGCCGGAAAAACCACCTTATTAAAAAGCATTGCCGGACACCTGCCACTGGTCAATGGCGACCGGGTTGTCGGTGATTATTTCCGCATAGGTTATTTTGCACAGCACCAGCTGGAAGCACTGGATATGCAGGCCAGCCCGATGCTGCATTTGCAGCGTTTAAACCAGCAAGCGAAAGAGCAGGAAATACGCAATTTTCTCGGTGGTTTTGGTTTTGGTGAACAGGCCACTGCCGACTCCATTGCACACTTTTCCGGCGGTGAAAAAGCCCGTTTGGCATTGGCGATTATTGCCTGGCAAAAACCCAATGTACTGATTCTGGATGAACCCACCAACCACCTGGATATGGACATGCGCCATGCATTGACGATGGCTTTGCAGCAGTATGAGGGGGCGGTGCTGCTGGTTTCACACGATCGACACTTATTGCGCAACACCGTTGATGACTTATTACTGGTTAATAACGCTCGAGTGGCCATTTTTGATGGCAGCCTGGGTGATTATCAAAAACAATTGCGAGAGCATTATCGAACCATCGACAAAAGCTCTGACAGCCGGCCCAGTGACAATACATCAATCACCGATAACAGAAAAGCCAAGCGCCAGCAGGCCGCAGAGATGCGTCAACAACTGCAGCCTTTAAGCAAAGCCATCAAAAAAACCGATCAGGAGTTAAACCAAGTCAGCAGTCAACTGGAAAAACTGGATACACTAATTGCTGATCCGGAAATATACACTGCAGAGAACTCGGATCAATTGCAGCAACTATTAAAAGACCAGGGGAAGCTACGCTCACGTCAAACTGAGCTGGAACAGCAATGGCTGGAGCAACAAGAAGCACTGGAACAAGCCCAGCAAGCTTTAAACCAATAATTCCGTATTCAAGTCGGTATCCGCTGCCGCCAGTTTCTGAACACAGGATCCAGAGAAAAAATCAGCAGCGCCAGCCAAATTCCGCCAAAAGCAATCTTATGCCCAAAGGTAAAGGCTTCCTGGAATAGAAATACCGCCAGCAGAAAACTGATGGAAGGTGCGAGGTATTGAAAAAAACCAATCACCGTCAGGCTCAGTCGCTTGGCAGCATAGGCAAAACCAATCAATGGCAGTACAGTCACCAACCCGGAAAAAATCAGTAACAGCATATTTAAAGGGCCGTCATTGAGAAACGTTAAAGTCTCATTGTGGAATAACCCAGATAGATACAGGCAAGCAGGAAGGCTCAATAATATGGTCTCCCATAACAGCCCTACCATCGGCCCAACATCCAATTGCTTACGTATCAGACCATAAAAACCAAAACTGAATGCCAACATCAGCGCTATCCATGGGGGTTGCCCCAGGTAAATACCCAGGTAAACCGTGGCAGAGCCTGCAATGATTACGGCTATCCAACGTGCTGGTGTTAAACGCTCACCCAAAAACAGCATGCCCAGCAATACATTAATCAATGGGTTAATAAAATACCCTAGACTGGTAGCCAGCACCTGATCATTCACCACTGCCCATACAAACAACAACCAGTTAAACGCCACCAGTGTGCCGCTCAATGCCAGCCAGGCAATGGTTTTTTTAGGAATACGCAAACGCTGCCAGAACTGTACCCCATCACGCAGCAACAAAAACCCTGCAACAAAAAAGATTGACCAGATTATTCGGTGCGCAATAATTTCATACGGCAAGACCCCACCCAACCATTTGAAATAAATCGGTGCAACGCCCCAAAAGGCGAAGGTCAACAAGGCGACTATAACGCCTTGACGGTGTGAGGATGACTCGGGCATTGACGGTTAATATAAATGGCAATGCCTATGATACCGCATGTGGCTTCTTGTCGATATGACACATACTGATGAAGACCTTGCCTGGCATAGCTACCAGATAGCTTACTTGTCAGCCCTAAAGCATAAACTCAAAGAGCCAGGTATACTGGATGGGTAAAATCGAAAGCCCCCAACTGGGAGCTTTCAATGTAATGACAGACATTGCTCAGAGCCAATTAAAGCGGGAGTAACTCAGATGGTAGAGTGCAAGCTTCCCAAGCTTGATGTCGCGGGTTCGATCCCCGTCTCCCGCTCCAGCTATATCTCTAGCAACCGAAACCATTGATTGCTCATGACTGTTTGATCTGATGCAACGGCCCCCACAACATCTGAATACCAATGATCAAATACCAGACGCAGTGAAGCACCACAACCATCGTCATACCTGTAACATCCAAATGAAGATAACCACTGAGTAATAACAATACTGGCAGCACACCCGCGAAAATGCCAAGCACACCGGTCACTCGTGCAACACCCGTGTGCGTGATCAATGCACCACCCCAGGCCAGAATAGCCAGTGATGTGCCTATTAAACCAAGGTTGGCGAATGCCTGATTGACCACCCAGCTAATTCGTAGCAGGTTTCTGCCCTGCTCCATTTGTGCAGTGGATGTACCTGCAAATATCTCTGCAATTTCCGGCGCAACAAAACCACTGGCAATGGCTGCTAGGCTGTATCCGAATATACCAACACTAAACATCAGTAGACCCGTAACAGGCAGTAAACGATGATGCCCCAAGCGCACTGTCAACCCGTATGCTGCAAGCCACCAGCCCATCATTACGACAATTAATAAACCATGCACCCAGGCTGATAGCATGCCTTTATCACGCAACTCTGCCAGCATCTTCGCAGTTTCATGCGAGCTGGTACTGGGATGATGTAACATAAACACTATAGCCAGCACTGCGCCAACAACCCAGAGCCAACCAGCCGCAGGAATTAATCGTGATTCGGATAATGTATTCATAATCATGTACTCTTTAATTATTAATCAATAGCAAGATGGATCATCAATATGTTCAAGCTTTTGACCAACAGCTCGATCATTAGCTGCACAATCTGCAATAAGTGGATTGACAATGGAAGCTTTTTAAAACGTTAATGGACAAACATCTGATATTGTCCGATAAATGAATCACTCTCACCCCATAGAATCAACCGACAGCCGGATACAGCGGACGCGGCAGATCCTTTTTCAGGCATTTTCAGAGCTGGTTTTATCGCGGCCTTATCAAGACATTCGGGTTGCCGATATTATCGAACGAGCGGGCATTGCGCGTTCGACTTTTTATCAACACTATCAAAATAAAGACGATATTCTGGTAGACAGCATGACAGGCATGCTGGAAACAATTGCAGATTCGGCAATAGGACGTGCTGACCACAACCAACTGGCTTTTATTCTGGAACACTTTTGGGAAAACCGGCGTTTGGGCAGAATCATCCTGAATGCGCCGCCTTATAAACGAATTATTCGACAATTATCAGTGATGATTGAACTTCGTTGGGAAAATTCAGCCAAGCATCAAAATGCGCCTGTTGCAAAACCATTCGACCCAACTTTTCCCATTCGAATGCAATCTATCCAGCTGGCCGAAAAACAGTTTACCGTTATCCGTGAGTGGTTATCAGGTACTGCTGCCTGCTCTGCGGATGATCTTGCACGTTATCTGCTGACCCAACCTTAATTGCCTGTCAGATTGTTGCAAATGATTGAACCTTCTATGGGTAGACCCGGCATAAGCCCTGTCCTTTAATCACTTTTTGCATCTGCAATCTAATCAGTGCTCGAGCAGCCACATAATTGCCATGATGCAGTGAATACAAGCAGTCACTGGATTCAGCAATAACGGTAATACTAAAGTTATCATCAGGCCTTACTGTGATACTTTTAATCTTCAACACGTTTGACTCAAGCGGTAACTTGAACTCATGGTTCTCATAATGAGGCATACCAGTGCTGGCACAGTGGCTGGGCACATTACCAGGTTTACTCAAATTAGAGCAGTCCAGAAACCTTTTACTCTGATTGTCTTCTTGCCGAGAAAAATTATTGACCTTCACAGCCAAACCATACATGTTCGCTACAAAAGCATTGTCCGGAAACACCAACTCAAACGCTATAAACTGGCTCTCACCAGAACCCTTCTCTAATGCGCTGCAACCCATTAACAAAAGCGCCCATGCGACAAACGTTATGAATTTTCTCATTGCTTTTTCTAGCGTTTTTTAACCACTAAAATAAATTTTATCATTACTTATATAGAAATATGATTCTCACCCTTTTGCAAAAAATCGCATTGATTGGCTTGTCGATATGATTCAGTCATCTAAATTAGAAACCAACCTCTGATTATTTTTCAAGCAGTGTTTATGCTGTTTAAATCGCGAAAAATAAAACCTCAAATTTAAGAAATGGATTTCCAGATAAGCAAAACGCTATCGTGTCTCATCAATTGGTGTTTACTTTTTACCTCCTGACGCCGAACCTGATTTACTCCGCCCAGCCCAAGGGTTATTCGTCGATGCGACATTGCTTGAAGCTTTCATTGACTGCCTGTTCTTCGATTTATTTCTACTATTCTTGCCCGGTCTGTTTGAACCTGGTGCCTTTTGGCTGTTTCTTTTCTGACCAGACGACTTGCCATTACGCCCCTTTGCTTGCCGATGTTTGAGCCCACGACGCTGATTATTCTGCGGTTTCTTCAAAGGCTCTGGTTGAATAGTAGGGTCTGGTTCATAGCCTGCTAATACAACTTTGGGTATTTCACGTTTTAATAGCTTTTCAATATCTGCCAGGTGCTTTTGTTCATCCACGCAAACCAGAGAAACCGCTTCACCATCTTTGCCTGCACGACCAGTACGACCTATACGGTGCACATAATCTTCCGGCACATTGGGTAACTCATAATTCACGACATGCGGCAATTGATCGATATCCAGACCACGGGCGGCAATATCAGTAGCGACCAATACCCGAATTTGACCATTTTTAAAGCCTTCCAATGCCCGGGTGCGTGCGCCCTGGCTTTTGTTGCCATGTATGGCATCGGCACGCAGACCATCCTGCACCAATTGTTTAGCCAAGCGGTTAGCGCCATGCTTGGTGCGAGTGAACACCAATACCTGGCGCCAGTTATTAGAACCAATCATATGGCTCAATAGTTCACGTTTACGGCTTTTATCCACTGGGTGAATAACCTGTGCGATCAGCTCTGCAGCGGTATTACGGCGTGCAACCTCGATTAATTCAGGTTGATTCAACAGGCGATCTGCCAGTTGTTTAATTTCTTTTGAAAAAGTGGCTGAGAACAACAAGTTCTGACGCTTACGGGTATCTGGCATTAACGCCAGTAACTTGCGAATATCATGGATAAAGCCCATATCCAACATACGATCGGCTTCATCCAGGACTAAAATTTCCACTCGAGATAAGTCCACGGTGCGCTGACCGGCATGGTCCAGTAAGCGACCTGGTGTAGCCACTAGAATATCGACACCACGTTGCAGCTTTTGAATTTGTGGGTTAATTTTGACACCGCCAAAAATAACCGCTGATTTTAATGGTAGATAACGGCCATAATCGATGACGCTTTGCTCTACCTGTGCAGCCAATTCACGCGTCGGGGTCAACACCAGTGCACGCACCGGACGCCGGCCATTACTGGCTTTGTTGTTGTATAAGCGGTGCAATAACGGCAGAGTAAAACCAGCTGTTTTACCTGTCCCGGTCTGAGCACCAGCGAGTACGTCCCTGCCCGCCATAATTACAGGAATAGCCTGATTCTGAATAGGGGTAGGGTCGGTATAGCCCTGCTCACTAATGGCGCGCAGCAGTTCAGCCGATAGGCCGAGAGTATCAAATGACATTAGAATTTAGCTCCAGTGTTGCCATTCGATTCGCATCACTGCGTTCGAGAGCCGGCCCAGGCTGTGTAAGGGGTTGCTTAAAATCAAGCGGGAGGCCCCGATGTTAAAGGGCGAACGGCTCAAGCGGTTTTCCGCGGCTGTGCCGCAATGGGTGCTAACCGGTCAAACACCCGAAAACATGTATTATAACAGACCTATGAGTCAATGTTGTTGACATAAAAACCTTTCATTCAGTCCCGCCGCGATTAAACAACCATCAACAATCAGCATTTTTTAGCCGTCTTATGCCGTTGAAAAGACAAAGCCAGTTACCCAGTGCCTCAGACTTCTTGGGGCTATAATGGTGGGCAGACAATGCTTTGCCCCTCAAAGCCATTGTCCAGCAATGTCTCTATTACCACACTGCCCAGCAGTAGATAGTCGCTACCACCAAATACGCCAAGGTAAAGATCTACCGCACCATCACGATTGACATCTCTGGCTTCAATATCAATACCGCTGCCTGTGGCTGTTGCCGGTAAAACCTGATCAGTGGCTTCGGTATAATTACCTACCCCATCATTTAGCATTGCCTGGAAAGTGCCGTCAAAAGCCGTGGCAAACAATAAGTCCAGATCGTTATCACCATCAACATCCAGAAAGTCCGCATCCACCGAGTTAATATTAAACGCCGGCAGTGATGCCGCACTGATATCTGTAAACCCACCACAGCCATTGTTTCGTAATAACCGGTTGCGACCAGTGCTGCCTGCAGCAAAACTCACATTGGCCAAGACCAGATCCAAATCACCATCGTTGTCGATATCGCCAAGATCAGCTTCACGGGTTTCTTCGCCAGCCACTAATGGAAAATTCCCCGCTGCTGTATCGCTAAACACACCACTGCCATTGTTCAGCCATAGACGGTTACCATTTTCGTTACCAACCACTATGTCAATATCACCATCACTATCAACATCGCCTGCCTCCAGATCCTGAGTAATCTCATTATTTACTGGCAAGCGTGCTGCTGTTTGATCAGCAAAGACGCCATTCCCATCATTGATCAGTAAAACATTGGCACCCGCATTACCAATCATAATGTCCAGATCGTTATCATGATCCAGATCCGCGGCCAATACTGCATTGGAGGTTCTGGTAACACCCAGTCTGGCCGTTTCATCCGTGTAGCTGCCATTGCCTGCATTGAAATACAGTTCATTGATCTGGTCATCTTCTGCAACAAACAACACATCCGGGTCGTTATCACGATCATAGTCAGCAATGGCAATATCCTCACTATCATGCGAAGGCTGTGGTTGTGGAAATGCAGCATCTGAGGCATCGCTGAAAATACCATTGCCATCATTGATCAGCAGGATATTGGTACAAAATTCACAGGCAATAAAAATATCCAGATCACCATCAGCATCGACATCCGCCATTTCCACATCCATGCTATTGCCTGCTAATGCAGCCAATGGCAAATGAGTAGCAGATACATCGGTATAAATTGAACCACAGTAGCCGTTGACTGCAGCTGACAACAGCAGCATGAGCATGTATCTCCAATAGTGCTGCATCTTATAGCTCCAAATAAACCCGTTTAATGGTAATGCTGCCAGATTTTCCATTCCAATAATAGGGACTTCTTAAGGAAACCCATCACCCCTGATAATGACTTTGATGAGTCTGAAAACATCACCGCTATCGTGTCTTATGATGATACGCCTAAAAACTGGTTGCATTGATATACGAAAATGTTAGTATTAAGCCACTTCATTACCAGGGAAAATACATTATGCATAAAGCGTATATACTTTTAATTCTGCTCAGTATTGCCGGTGCTACCCATGCACAAGGTTCGGCTGGCATTCCACAGCTGGACTTTGGCAACTCAATTTTAGGCGTTACCGGCTCAGAAGCAGGTACTGTCAATGCCGTTTTGGCCTTTAAGAAAATGCAAGAAACTGCAGATGCAGAATACAAAGCTGAACGTTACCAACAAGCTTTTAAGTATTACCACGAACTGG
The DNA here is from genome assembly GCA_965230265.1 of Wenzhouxiangellaceae bacterium. Lineage (GTDB taxonomy): Bacteria > Pseudomonadota > Gammaproteobacteria > Xanthomonadales > Wenzhouxiangellaceae > JAJFKX01. The sequence goes on from OZ245999.1 coordinate 1,803,811, forward strand.
CCAAGTTCAACGATAAATTCTCTCAGTATCGTATTGGCTATATGTACGCGACTGGTCGTGGCGTAGAAAAAGACATGCCAAAGGCTTATGCCTGGACCTATGTCGCATCTGAAACCCGTCAAAAAGGTTTTGTTAATTACCATGTTAAGGTTCGCTCTGAATTGTCACCTGCAGAATTGGCTATAGGCAAAGAGCTTGCCAATGAATATTTTGAACATTACGGCACTTTTGCCGTTGCCACCGGTGCCCGGAAGTTAATCCGCAAACAAAAACGACAGTGCACAGGCTCACGGGTTGGCGGCAGCTGTGATCGTACTGCCAGCACCGGGTTCAACTGCGGACTCACCAGCCAGGGCGTAATCGGCCGTGAGTGTTTGACCCTGGGCGCTGTTGGTCTGCCATCGGTTTCCGGCTTACAGCCGGCAGATCTGCGTAACGCTGAAAAGCAACTCGAGGTAATAATCGATACTTATAACCCTGGGCAAGTCGAGCTGGGCGAACTGGAATTAATCGAAGACTAACCCACACAATGCCTGCCCGCAGCTTTAACAGTTGCGGGTTGTCTTAATGCCTTGCTAATGTCTCCGGATCAGTTTGTTATAGTGCATGGCTTACTGCTAAATATTTTCGGAAGAACCTGCATGAAATTTATCGCTAGTTGTATTATTTGTTCTTTAATACTGTGCTCAACACAAGGCCGCGCCCATCCTCCCAGTACATTGAGCGAACCAGCTTGCGCACACTATATTGGCAATGCAGGCATCATGGTCACATCAGGTGAAACCAAGGTATTGTTTGATGCTTTTTATGCAGAAGATTATGGTCAATATGCACTGGTCCCGGAAACCACCCACCAAGCTCTGATTGATGCCATACTGCCATATAACGATGTCGATGCATTACTGATATCGCATGTGCATGGTGACCATTTCTCTCCTGTACCTACTTTAGAGTTTCTGCGGGCCAATAAAACTGTCCATGTCTATGCGAGCCAGCAGGTTATTGATGTTCTCATTGAGGCTGGCGCCGAAAAAAGCATGAATGAACGGTTACACGCTTTTACACTCTCTGAAGGTGATCCTGCACAGGCGCTTCAGCTTGGCGGTTTAAATATCGAAGCAGTACGCATCCCCCATACGGGTGGTGAGCGAACGGCAATGGTTGAAAACCTGGCCTTTCGTGTGTCTTTGGATAATGATTTGACAGTACTGCATCTCGGCGATGCTGACCCGGATGAGCAACTGTTCGCCCCTCACCAAAGTCATTGGGACGCCAAACAGCTGGATGTCGCTTTTCCTCCCTATTGGTTCTTGGGCAGCGATGCGGGACGTCTGATTCTAAAAAACCACCTCAAAGCACACCAAAGCATAGGTGTGCATGTGCCCATTGTTGCAAAAGACCAAACGGACAGGTGGCTCACCCAGTATGCTGCCGATCTGTTTACCAGCCCAGGGGAAACCCGCTCATTGTCAGAAGCAACAGGTTGCATATTAACAGCGGACTAATCAACGGCAATTCTGCTGCCATGACTAAGCCATAACCCGATTGCCAACAATAAAAATGATTAACCAGCATGTCTAGATCCCAGCGGCTATGGGCTATTTCTGACATCCATATAGACAGCAGCAAGAACCATCAGTTGTTGCTCAGTCTTTGTGATGAGTCCTACCAGAACGACATGCTGGTTATTGCCGGTGATGCCACTGATAATCTCAGCAGATTAATGGGCTTTTTAAAAAATATGCAACAGAAGTTCCACACGGTTGCTTTTGTTCCAGGCAACCATGAGCTATGGCTGCACAAACAAGATTTCCAAGACTCTATCGATAAGTTTGAGGCAATCCTGAATGGCTGTCATTCCCTGGGGGTTGGCATTGAGCCGATACGCTTCGGACACAAACACGATGCTGTTTGGGTGGTGCCATTGTTTTCTTGGTATGAAGGACCAGAAGCTGGTGATACCAGCTTGTATGTGGAAAAAAAAGGCGTCAAAGATGAAACCAAAAACATGTGGCGAGATTATTTTTTGACACGCTGGCCTCAGAATATACAAAAATCGATAGTTGACTATTTTCTCGGCCTCAATACAAACAGTTTATCAATGGCATTCGATGCACCAGTGATCAGCTTTAGTCACTTTTTGCCACGCACTGAATTGATTTTTCGACGGCCAGATCACCAACCAGCCGCCCATGTAAACACCACCGATCCGCACCCTGAGTTTAATTTCAGCCGTGTAGCAGGCAGCTGGCGACTGGATGCTCAAATACGCTCACTTGGCAGCAGGGTACATATTTATGGGCACCAACACCGTAATCGTACTCGCCAGATTGATGATGTCACTTACCTGTCTCATTGCCTGGGCTACCCTGCCGAACGTGATTCCGGGCATATCATGAACAATGCCGAGCACCCAAGGTTGATCTGGCAAACTGGCAACGGTTTTATGCTGTGAATATCCTCTTGGCTGACTCCAGGCCGTTATTTCATTCACCTGTATTGCATCCGCTATTGCTTGGCCAGATCAGTCATCAGGCGGTCAATACCGGTATATATATTGGTGCTGCCAATCACGATGATCCAGAATTTTATGCCCTCGCCTGTGGCGCATTCGATCGCCTGGGACTTAACCATCATCATCATTTAAAAAGAGGTAACGAACAAGCAACAAACCTGACTTTGCAACCGGCCATTATTATTTTATCCGGCGGCCGCATGAACCCTGGCTGGGATTACCTATCGCAACCAAAAATCCGTCAGTGGCTGGATATTCATCGCTCACTGGGCAGCATGTTTATCGGTATTTCTGCTGGTGCTATCCATTTAGCGTCGGGCTTGGACGATTCTGGTCGTTTTCAGACTTATTTACATTGGGTGAAAACTGCCATTGCCGTTCATGAGGAGGCTGAAAACTGGCCATCTGTTCAGAAGCTCGGTCAACAAAACATTACCAACGTGATGGCCATCCCTTTCAATGACGGTTTAATCACTGACTCTGAATCCTTTTACAGTCTACACGGCCACACTTGTCGACACGTTATGGCTGATAAACAGTACCGCCAGGTTAATGTCCCTGTTATTGGTATATAAAACTTCTAATCAAAAAATTAAGGCGACCTGAACAGGCCGCCTTAATGGTCATGCTTAGCAAAAGAGTTTTAGATATTTAACCCCATCTTACGAATGGTATCGGTTGGAATATAGCTATTGCTCTGGGCCAAACCTTCAGCCTTGGCATAACGGTTCACAGCACTCATCGTTTGTGTTCCAAAAATCCCATCGATAGGACCGCTGTAATAGCCCAGATCTTTTAAGCGCTGTTGCATATCAACAGCCAACTCACGGGTCAGGTTAATGTCACAAACAACATCGCTCCATTCCAGCTCTTCATCAGTCACTTTAACCCTTTGGGTTACAGTGCGGTATTCAGCAGGTACCGTGTTACGGATTTCACGAGCATCACGTACCAGTTTCTGCACACGTACCGTTTCATATTTTGCCGGTATAACCACTTCACGCGTCTGGGCTGGGCGTTTAACCACTTGCTTGCGGACAGTGTCATACTCTGCAGGAATAATGACTTCTTCCACGCGCGGTGGGCTAACCATTACGGTTTTACTGACTGTTTTGTAAACCGCTGGCACCTCAACCAGACACAACACCTCGCCACTGTTGTCGTTGGCCAAGGTGGTTTGAATGGCGCCGGCAATCGGGCTGCTGCTGCGTTTCCATTCAGTACGCGCGGGTGTTTCTAAAATCTGTTCTTGGACTTGATCAAACTGGGCAGGTACTTCTACCAGTTTTTTAGAAGCGGCTTTAACCAATACCCGCTCCTCTACCCACTCATACTCCGCAGGAATCACTTCCAAACGGGATGAAGCTTCTTGGACAAGCACGGTTTCTTCAGTCCACTCATATTCAGCAGGCGTCACTGCTAATGTCTCACTTTCACCACGTACCAGTACCTGTTCGGTTTTGGTGGTGTAAGTGGCAGGTGTTAAAACACGTGCATAGCAATGGCCTGGTTCAGGGTCTGGTGGAAACAAGTCGGAATTGATGCTTTCTACAGGCGCAGTAACTGCACCAGCGGCATTGCGCTCACTTTCCAGGTCCGCCTGCAGTCGACTGATTTCCTGCTCTTTATTGGCCAGTTCTTGACGGTAACGTGCTAACTCATCAGCATTGTTATCATGCTGCTGTGTCGCAGAGCAACCTGCCAATAGCGTGACTCCAACCGCGGTAATTAACACATGTTTTGTGGTTTTATTTTTAAACATTGGTTATTCCTTTTGTGTAAATTCAGTTAGTTACAAGGTTTTTTTAATAACTACTCAAGTGCTTAGAAAATTAACCGTCTAAATATAGCAGTTAGTCTTTAGATCACTGTGATATTTGCTGCTTTCGACACAACAATTAACGAATATCTCAATAAGCGGTTGAACCATTAGTCAATTGAAAAATCAGCAGCTTATTTTTGCCTGTATCGTATAGCTCCTGACGTACGATGCTGATAGTATTTTTATATAATGCGATAAGCGCTTGCAGCTTTACAGTTCCAGACCATTGCTTGCCCAAACCGATAAAAGCACAATTGATAGGTTGTTAGAACCCACTTACTTCGTTATGATTTGTCTTGACTGCTTCCAGTAAAGAACTGTTCAAACCCTGCAATCACTCAGTGCTCACTCTCAACCCCATCCCACGCGTTGATAAGCTGGATAAAAAAGCATTCCAGCAGCGTTTTTTTGTCCCCAAGCTGCCAGTTGTCATCAAAAGCCTCACACATAATTGGCCTGCCTACGAAAAATGGAATCTGGATTATTTCCGTCAGGTCGCCGGAGATAACATTATCCCGTTGTACAACAGCCAGCCTGCTCGTGGTAAACAGCACCAACATGCCGCTGCCGCACATCTGCCATTCAGCCAGTTTCTTGACTTGCTGGAACAAGGTGAAAAAGACCTAAGGATGTTTTTCTGGCAAATAATGAAAGAAGCGCCAGTCTTGACTGCTGACTTTCAATACCCTGATTTGGGTATGAGCTTTTTTAAACGCTTGCCGGTATTGTTTTTTGCCGGTAAGGATGCGCGAGTCAACCTGCACTTCGATATCGATCTGGCAGATATATTGCTCTGTCATTTTGGCGGCCCCAAAACCATCTATCTTTTCCCGCCCAGTCAAACCGAAAATTTATACCGGGTTCCTTTTTCGTTCAGCAGTATTTTTGATATTGATATCAGTCAACCTGACTATCAGCGCTTTCCTAAACTGCGCCAGGCCCAAGGCTATCAGGTCACTCTCGAGCATGGCCAGGTGCTGTACATTCCTTCCGGGTACTGGCACTACGTTGTCTATAACGAAATCAGTTGCTCTATGTCGCTGCGGGCATTACCCACCAAGCTCACTGAACGAATCAAGGTATTCCACAACATTGCAATACTGCGAACAGTTGATGGGTTGATGCGAAAACTGTTAGGCGATCGCTGGGTAGAGCGTAACCTGAAACGCGCCTCTCGATGAAAGCTTTGTTATTAATTCAAATTAAAAGTGTAAGACACACTACTACCAACCGCGAACTGATTGGCTGATCCTAGCGGATCGACGATTGGGCTATTGGCAATATCACCCAGCAAACGGGTGTAACGGACAAAGCCGTTTAAGGACCAATGTTTATCAAACTCCCAACGCGCGCCCAGATTAACACGGACATCCTGAAAAGATGCCCCCGGAGAAAATTCGGGTAAGCCAGAATTGAACGACTGTTCTTCTGATACACCAAAAAACTGCTGCGCCCGATTGGACTGTGCCCAACTCCCGCGCACTCCCAAACCAAGGGAGAGTTTGTTTTTTCGGTATAACAGTCGCGATAGTGTCAAATCGACCACCCCGCCATTGCCACTGCGAATAATGGCATGGTAATAGCGCAAACGTGCGGTAAAGTAATCGTTAACATTCACCCTGGCGTAAACCCCCAGATCCAGACTGCGACGAATCCTGCCCAAGCCTTCCAGTGCGGGATTACTGCTTTCACTGCGACCTCCAGTGGTTCTGACCACCGGACCAAACTGAAAATCCTTCAGCCCCAGCAGATTCAATTCGGCACCATCGTTACCCAAGGTTAAAACCTTGCCCAAACGCACCAGAAACACCAGGTCAGGCTCAACTTCATAATCGTCTGAACCAAAGTAATCCGGCCCAAACTGTGGCCCAACACCAACGGTGATCTGGGTTCCATCAGGAACCATCACATCCACAAACTCCACCAGGTCGGAGAAAAAGTCATCTTTGGATTGCGCCATGACCAACGTTACGTTGAAAAAGCAAACGAATAAAACCGCACTGAATTGCTTCATTATTTTCATTCTGGAATTCAAAAACATCAAAACTGCTGGTAAATGCCTAATACTGATTTAATACTGTTGGTTCAATCATACAGAAGCACGACTCAGTGTTTGAATATCTTACCTTGTTTTCGTCCTGCAAAGTGACGCTTGAAACAATAAGCGTTCAAGTTGAATACAACCGAAACGACAATGCAGCGATGTTGTATTAATGTTCAAGTGATTTCTGCTGTTGTATAGTATGCCATTGACTTTTCCTGCAAACACTCGACGGAAACCACTCAAAATGAAGAACTCCTGCCTGCTGCTTTTACTGATTTTTGCTTTTGTTTTTAACGCACAAGCCCAACCGATTGATAATGCACGCGGCGTCGACGCCCGCGTTGATTACCAGGCACTGGCCAATATCGGCGCCTGGGATGACCGGAACTACCTGCTGACCCAGGAAGATCTTGCTCTGTTGTCCGACACTGAAGCACAGCAGTTTACACCTGTGCCAGCATTCTATCGCGTGATGTTGCGTCGTAACTATCCTGATCTACCACGCACCGGACCTGCACAGTACCCGCTGTCGGCTTATAACTATTTCCTGTTGAGATATGCCGGTTTTCTGATTGATGGAAGAATCTACACCGGGCTGCGGCGTGTCGATGATCGTTTTGAAGTGCTGCTACAGGATGGCCTGACCTTTACCCAGATGATCGAAAACGATTTGCGGGTTCCCGATGGCAACGTTTTGGTTAATCCGACGGGCAGCGCCGCTGAATCCGCCGTATCCATTAACCCAATTAACCCGGATATTGTTCTGGCAGGCGTGAATGGTTCTGGACAGGATATGTACTTTTCCAGCGATCGAGGCAATACCTGGACCCAGGCCAGCGATTTACTGGGTGGAGAATGTTGTGACCCGACCATCGAATGGTCGACTGATGGTACTTTGGCTTACACCGCTACTCTGGGCGGTGGCCAGATATGGTTTTATCGATCTGACAACAATGGACAAACCTGGGATGGGTTGGAGTCCTTTACTCCAGGTGACCCACGCCGTGAAATAGATGCGCCTGGTGGCGGCTTCAACGACAAAGAGTTTTTGCATGTGGATTTAAGCCCCGAATCTCCGTTTCAAGACAATATCTACGTCAGCTGGCATGCAAGCAATGTTCTGCAGGTCGCTACATCCAGCGACTTGGGCAATACATTTAGTATATTCACTTTTGCCGGCGAACCTTTGGGCATCGGCAGTGACCTGACCACCGACCGCAATGGCGTGGTCTACCATGTTTACCCTTCATTTGCGACCAATACCGTCCGCTTTAATATGTCAACAGATGGTGGTGCCAGCTTTACCGATACAACGGTAATCGCTAATACCAACGCCAGTTTCAACTACTTTATCCCATCGCAGGCCAACCGTGGTTCTGCCATTATTGCTTCGATTGATGTCGACAATTCCGGTGGCCCATTTGATGGCCGTATTTATATCGCCTGGAGTGATTTGACTGCCGATTCCGGTGGCACCCCTGCGACCAATCATGCACAGGTCACAGTGGCCTATTCAGATGATCAGGGAGCGACCTGGAATTTCACCACGCCTCACCCTGTGGATGATGTCGATTCAGTTGATCGCTGGCAGCCCTGGCTGGATCTAGGGGTAGATGGCACAGTTAATATCATTTTTTATGACACCAGGGCTTTCCCCAACCGGGACGGCGTGGATGTTTATCATGCGGTATCCACCGATGGCGCCGTCACTTTCAGTGAGCCCGAACTGATAACGGATGTTAGCTCACCTGCCCCTGGAGATGGCTTCCAGTTCGGCGACTACAGCAGCCTTGATATCAGTCGGTTAAGTGATAATGGTATCGCTATATTTACCGACACCCGCGCTGAAGGAGCTGGTAACTCTATTGATGTTTATGTTGCACCTACCGGTCAGCCAGAACTGGGGGAAAACTTCTTTATCGATGGGTTTGAAGACATCATTGTTCCGCCGCAAAGCAATTGATCACTGGTCACCAGGACAATCATTGAAACCATAAAAAAATAGAGGCTTATTTTTCCACTGGAGAAATAAGCCTCTGCCTATATAAAAGCCCATATACAAAACAAGATTTTGTAACCAGCCTGGTTTAAGATATCTACTTAAATTTGGATGCTGCTTCATCCAGATCACAAACACCACTATGAGTAAACCATGCGTACTACAATCATAATCATCGCTATCAGCTTTCTCAGTGTAATCTCTGCATCACTAAACGCATCGGGTTACTTTAAGTGCAAAGATGCCGAAGGCAATATTATTTTTTCTGATACCGAGTGCCCGGTTGAAGCTGAGGTTCTGACTGAGAAAACCGTTCGTGCCAACGCCGTTACCGGGCGCTTTAGCTCACAACCTTATATAGATGATAGCAATATGGACCTGCAGGATATGCTGAAGCTGCGCTCGCAACTGGCCGAAGCCTTATCCGATATGACGCCGGTTAAACTTGCCGCCACAGAGTTCTACTTGCAGCAAGATCAATGGCCTGAAAACCTGGAAGCGCTTGGCTTTAACCCCAAGCAAACCAACAGCGAGCAGATTCATTCTGTCGAACTCGGTCAGCACGGTGCATTGGTTGCCAAGCTTCGGGAATCTTTCGGTGCTGACAAAATGATTGTCCTCAGCCCCAGTGAAGCAATGGATGGGACAGTGATCAAATGGAACTGTGCTGCTAACTTTTCACCGTTGCTGACCAATGAACTGTCCTGCGAGTCCCGCAATATTCACCCTTGAGCCTTTTCGTTTTCGAAACCATTGATGCAATGATGCCAGCCAAACATTTCAGCAAATACCTGCTTATCGTACTGATTGCGTTTTCCAGTAATGCATCAGCACAACCCGAGCATGCTTTCCCTCAGCATTTTCTGCAGACTTCCGATGGCGCAAGCATTGCTTTTTACACCCGTAATGTACAACCCAATCAAACACCTCTGATCGTTATTTCGGGCGGACCTGGAACCGATCATCGATATATGAATGCAGCCGGTGCATTTGAGCAACTGGCAGACCTGAGACCATTGGTCATGTATGACCAAAGAGCCACCGGCAGCTCTGCACCGGCGCCTGAAACACCCACCATCGATTTATGGGTCGCTGATATTGAAGCATTGCGCAAGCAGCTTGGTGTTGATCAAGTGGACCTGCTGGGACATTCCTTTGGCGGTTATCTGGCCATGAGTTATGCAGCAGCCCATGCAGACAATGTCCGAAAGCTTATTCTGGTCGATTCAGCACCGCCCGATATTACTTCCGCTGTCAGCCTGCTGGCTGATGTCTATCCCGATCGATTTGAGCAATGGCGTGAATTACGTGCTGGCTTGGAAGATCAGTTCGCAGCCGAACAGATTCGGCTGTTTTTTTCGATGGAGTTTGTTGATCCGGACTGGGGTGATCGCTATACCTCCTACGTGACCGGCCTGACATACGATATTTCCGTCAACAATGCACTCAGACAGGATATGCAGCAACGCGAGCTTGCCTCACAGCTTAGTCACATAACCGCACCTGCACTGGTTCTGCATGGGCGTTTTGATGCCATATTAGCGCCTTCAAACAGCTATAACATTCACCAGCAATTACCCAACTCAGCCTTTACGGTTTTCGAGCAAAGCGGACATGCGCCTTTTGTTGAGCAGCCTGAGCTATTTGTTCAGACTGTTAATCAATACCTCAAACAAAAGCAATAGCGACACTAATTTCTAATCACTCTATCTATGGTGATTTTGGTGTCAGCCTCAACAACCGCCCCTGACTGCTGGCACGCTCATCTTCCAGTACCCAGATAGCACCATCCGGGCCTTCTGCAGCGCTGCGCAGTCTTGCACCCATAGGGTAACGCGCTGCTTCAGTGGCCTGATCGCCGCTCAGTTCAATACGAATCAATGCCTGTGAAGACAGCCCGGCCACCAGCGCATCGCCCTGCCAGTCCGGGAATTGCCCTCCCTGATAAATCATCATATCCCCCGGTGAGATTACCGGTGTCCAGGTGATTTTTGGTGCGATAAATTCCGGACGGGTGTCGTGATCGGGTATTTCCCGGCCATCGTAATGATCGCCATTGGAAACTTCCGGATAGCCATAATTGCCGCCACGCTGGATAAGGTTCAGCTCATCGCCATTGGCCGGTCCCATCTCGATTTCCCATAAGTGACCGTCAGCATCAAACGCAATGCCCAGTGGATTGCGATGACCCAGTGACCAGATCTGATCATAAACGCCGATATCATCCACCAGAGGGTTCTCATCGATATAGCCCACAAAAGGGTTATCATCGGGCACCGAACCGTCGGCATTCAATCGCAACAGCTTGCCCACACTGGACTGCATATCCTGGGAAGGGGTGAATTTCTGTCGGTCTCCGGATGAAATCCATAGATAGCCATCTGCATCAAACAGCAAACGATGGCCATAATGTCCTCGACCAACAAGCTTGGGATACTGACGCCAGATGACGGCTTTATCCGTCAGCGCAGGGCGGCGGCTATCCACATCCAGAGTTGCACGCATCACCGCTGCGCCGCGGGTATCGCCAATTCCGGCTTCTACATAACTGATGTATATCTGACCATTGCTGGCAAAGTCGGGATGCAAAGCCACATCCCCCATACCACCCTGACCGCCATAGTCCACATCCGGCATATCCCCCACCGGTCGGGATTTTTCACCATCTTGCCCCACAATATACAAACTGCCCTTTTTCTCGGTCACCAGCAACCGACCATCCGGCAAAAATGCCATTGCCCATGGCTCATCAAACGATGCGATAGGTTCTACATTAAAAGGTAAATCAACCTGTGCCTGAACAGTTGCTGCAAAAACCAGAACAAATGCACAACCGATAAAAAGCGTGTATCGAAACTGAGTAAACATAGGGCCCTCGTACTCTTATAACCATCATTAGTTTAGCATTTCAAAAACAGCTTAAGGATACATCTGCCGCTCCAAAAGATGGCTTGGCCTGAAGCATCTGGATATTTCTATTGACACTTCCAAAAAGAATACTGGTTCCGAGTTTTCTTCTTCAATTTAATAACGGTTCCGTCTTTCCAACCCACATTCAATAGGCACCCGATGTAACAAACCATGCAGTTTCTACGATTAACCATTTGAGAATACCGCACAAATCAGTTTTTGATTTGAGCGATACCTATTTCTCAAAAACAATTTTCGTTATTTATCGGTAGCAAGGATATTATTTATGCATAAATTTTTATTAACTTTCTTATTTCTTTTACTTTGTGGGCCAGCAATGGCTCAGCTCGCTATTATCGAGGATGATGGAGATGGCGCTGGCCATGGTGGCACAGGTGGCACAGGTGGTACAGGTGGTACGGGTGGTACGGGTGGTACGGGTGGTGGCACCGGTAACACCACCAATGCACTGACCGTTCGCTGCGAAAGCCAACGTGGAAGGCTAGAAATTTGTAGATTACCAACATTTGCGATCGGTGCCCAGCTTGCGCGTCAAATCTCCGATACCAGCTGTAATAACCGCTGGGACTTTATTCCCGGCAATTCTAACTCTGATCAACTAGCAGCGCTTTTCGTCGATGATGGCTGCCGTGGTGAGTTTCTTGTCCAACTGAGCCAATCAACAACAGTGGAAACCAGTACTTGTTGGAGCATTAATAATCAAGATGAATCATGTCCACGGCCAGGTGGCGCTATATTTGGTGCGCCTGTTTGGGTGCAAGACAGAGTATCTGACAGGATTTGTTATACCCGTGAGAGTACTACCGACGGGAGTGGAACCTGGGGAACTAACATAGTGGGAGCTGAGCATCGTGTTTGGGTAGACAACGGCTGTCGTGCAACTTTTGCATCCGTGCCTTTTCCATAGACAATCTATGCTTAAAGAAGCAGGTGTGAATACACCTGCTTCTTACAGGAAAATTATTGAAAAGTTATTTGATATATGATTGCCTTTACTGCATTAAAAAACGAGTACTGAGAAACGAAAATAAGTTATCAATTAGTAATTCTATTATTACTATTCCAATAAAAAACATTACATCAATAAATTTTATAAATAAGAATTAGAATGGTCATAAAAAAACTTTTGCTATTTTTATCACCATGCTTACATATTCCTCCGATACTCCCCTCCAACCCCATAAAGCGCCCCACTAATCTGCCCTAAACTGGCAACCTTTACAGCTTCCATTAAGGCTTCAAACACATTACCCCGCTCCCGGGCAACTTTCTGCAATTCAGCCAATACCTGATCAGCTTTATCCGTGTGCCGTTTCTGGAAATTACGTACACCGGTAATCTGATCCTGTTTTTCTTCTTCGGTGGCTCGAATCAATTCGATTTCGGGCATTTCTTCCTGTTCATCCTTTGGTGGCAGGAAGGTGTTGACACCGATCAGCGGCAGACTGCCGTCGTGTTTTTTGCTTTCGTAATACAACGATTCATCCTGAATCTTGCCGCGCTGATACATGGTATCCATGGCCCCCAGCACACCACCGCGTTCGCTGATACGCTCAAACTCTGCATAAACCGCCTCTTCCACCAGGTCGGTTAGCTCATCCACCACAAAGCTGCCCTGCCAGGGGTTTTCGTTAAAGTTGAGACCCAGTTCTCGGTTAATGATTAACTGAATCGCCACCGCCCGTCGAACACTTTCTTCTGTCGGCGTGGTAATGGCTTCGTCGTAGGCATTGGTGTGCAGGCTGTTGCAGTTATCGAAGATCGCGTACAGCGCCTGCAGGGTGGTACGGATATCATTGAACTGAATTTCCTGCGCATGCAGGCTGCGGCCCGAGGTCTGGATATGGTATTTCAGCATCTGGCTGCGTTGGTTGGCACCATAACGCTCACGCATCGCCCTGGCCCAGATACGGCGGGCCACACGGCCAATGACTGTGTATTCAGGGTCCATGCCGTTACTGAAAAAGAACGACAAATTCGGCGCAAACTCATCAATGTGCATGCCCCGTGCCAGGTAATACTCCACGATGGTAAAACCATTGGACAGGGTAAAGGCCAGCTGGCTGATGGGGTTCGCACCGGCTTCAGCGATGTGATAGCCGGAAATGGATACCGAATAGAAATTCCGGACCTGGTGATCAACAAAATACTGCTGAATATCGCCCATCATCTTCAGGGCAAATTCGGTTGAGAAAATACAGGTATTCTGTGCCTGATCCTCTTTGAGGATATCAGCCTGCACAGTACCGCGTACCGTACTCAGGGTTTTTCCCTTAATCTGCTTATAGGTTTCAGCATCCAGCAACTGATCGCCATTGACCCCCAGCATACCCAAACCCAAACCATCATTGTGTTCAGGCACTTCGCGACGATAGCTGGGCAAGTTATTGTTTAGTAAAGACTTAATCTTATCCTGAGCGACTTCCCATTGGCCCTGCTCTTTCAAATATTTTTCCACCTGCTGATCGATCGCGGTGTTCATAAACATGGCCAGCAGCATCGGTGCCGGGCCATTGATGGTCATCGATACCGAGGTGGTTGGCAGGCACAGGTCAAAACCAGAATACAGGCGCTTCATATCATCCAGACAGGAAATCGATACTCCGGAATTGCCCACCTTGCCATAAATATCGGGCCGCTCATGCGGGTCTTCCCCATACAGCGTAACCGAATCAAACGCGGTGGATAATCGCGCCGCCGGCTGGCCGGCAGATAAATAGTGGAAACGTTTATTGGTCCTCTCCGGCATGCCCTCACCGGCAAACATACGGGTTGGGTCTTCACCGGCACGGCGATAAGGGAACACGCCACCGGTATAGGGGTAGGCACCCGGCAGGTTTTCTTTTAATAAGAACTTCAGTAAATCGCCCCAGTCCCGGAATTTGGGCGGCGCGATTTTGGGGATTTTGTTACCCGAAAGGCTAACTTTGTAATTGTCGCCTTTGATTTCCTTACCACGCACGGTATAGCTGAACTGATCCGCCATTACACCTTCCCTGCGTGCTGGCCATCGCTGCAGTTCATCAATGGCATCAGATGAAAGAGCTTTCAGCGCCTCGTTATAACGTTCTCGCAGCAACTGGATACTGCCATCAGCATGTTCTGTGCCCTTGTATAAGGTCAATGGCTCTGGCAGATCACTGTCTTCCAGTGCCGCCAATGCTTCATAATAACTCTGTGCCAGACTGGCGTTTTCCGCCATCTGGTCGATGCCCTGATTGATTCTACGGCCCTGTTCGGCAATCTCCGCCAGGTAGCGAATACGCGCACCGGGAATCAGTGCCATGGCCTTGGGTTCTTTGATTTCCGTGTTCAGGTCAACCGACCATTTGCCCTTATCAAGCTTCAGTTTTTCACTAAGTAACCGGCATAAGTTACTGAACATCCATGTAATTCCCGGATCATTAAACTGACTAGCAATGGTTGCATACACCGGCACGTCATCATCATTCATTTGAAATGCCAGGCGGTTCCGCTTCCACTGCTTCTTGACGTCACGCTGGGCGTCCTCGGCCCCTTTCTTATCAAATTTGTTCAACACCACCAGCTCGGCATAATCGAGCATATCGATTTTTTCCAGCTGGCTGGCTGCACCATAATCACTGGTCATCACGTACATCGGAAAATCGACCAGATCGACAATTTCCGAGTCGGACTGACCAATGCCTGCAGTTTCCACAATCACCAAATCAAAACCCAGCGATTTCAGAAACAAGGTGGCATCACCCAGCATTTCTGATGTGGCCAGATGCTGGCGACGAGTGGCCATGCTACGCATGTAAACACGCTGATTACGCAGGCTGTTCATGCGGATACGGTCACCCAGCAATGCGCCACCGGTTTTGCGCCGGGTCGGATCGACCGCCAATACCGCGATGCGCATATTTTCAAAATGCTGCAGGAAACGGTTCAAAAGCTCATCGGTTACCGATGACTTACCGGCGCCGCCGGTACCGGTAATACCCACTACCGGGGTATTACCTGCTGCCAGCTGCCACTGCTTACGCAGACTGTTCAACCGATCTTCACTCATCTGTCCGGTTTCCAGTGCGGAAATCATTGCCCCCACTGCTTTATGGTCATCGCGCTCAGTGGATTTGGGTTCGTATTCAGGCTGACGGGCCTGCTCAGCACGCTCAACCACGTCCTCAATCATCTCCACAAGGCCCATATTCATACCATCGTCCGGATGGTAGATACGCTCTACACCGTAGCTATGCAACTCTTTGATTTCATCCAGGGTAATGGTGCCACCGCCGCCACCGAATACCCGAATATGCTCAGCTCCCTCTTGTTTTAGCCGGTCCACCATGTATTTAAAATACTCAACATGCCCGCCCTGATAGGAACTGATGGCAATTCCGTCAGCATCTTCCTGAATAGCCGCATTAACCACATCATCCACCGAACGGTTATGCCCCAGATGCACCACTTCACAGCCCTGTGCCTGAATTAAACGGCGCATAATATTGATAGCGGCATCATGACCGTCAAACAGCGAAGCGGCAGTCACAAATCGCAACGGATTGTCTTGATCAGCTTTCTGGCTGCTGCGGATATCGGAGGCAGTGGTACTCATAAATGATCTCGGTCTGCAGATTTCAAATAGCCTTATATTGTACCGCGTAGTGCTGTATGGTGCTTTAAACTTGGATATTTATAGGCTTTATCGTCATGCGTTTCCATTATTTGTCTTTCATTGCGTTGCTGTCATTCTGGTCAGCGCAATCACTACAGGCCGAACAAACCCTGATCGACTTAACCTACGCTTACGATGAATCCACCATCTATTGGCCAACTTCGGATTTATTTGAACAGCGGACGGTATCTGAAGGCCTCACTGATAAGGGGTTTTATTACTCAGCCTACTGGTTTGCGACTGCAGAGCACGGCGGCACACATCTGGATGCGCCGGTACACTTTTTGGAAGGTGGGTTAACCACCGATCAATTGCCATTGGAACAATTAATCGGTGAGGCAGTATGCGTTGATGTTTCAGAGTCGCTTGCGGGCAACGCCGATGGCCTGATTTCAGTGGCAGATCTGCAGACGTGGGAACAACAGCACAAGAGCATTCCCAAACAGGCCATCGTACTGTTGCGCACCGGCTGGGGCAGCCGCTGGCCCAATGTCAAAGCCTATCTGGGTACTGACCAGCGTGGTGCAGAAGCCATCAAGCAGCTGCATTTTCCCGGACTATCATCGGAGGCGGCCAAATGGCTGATCGAAAAACGACAAATCAATGCCATTGGCATAGATACAGCCAGCATCGACAGAGGCCAGTCAACTAACTACCTGGCACACCGGGCACTGGCGGCAGCTGGTGTTCCTGTGTTTGAAAATGTCGCCCATCTGGATCAATTGCCAGCTACCGGGTTTCAGGTGATTGCTCTGCCTATCAAACTGAAAGGCGGTAGTGGTGGGCCCGCACGTATCGTGGCGGTTATTGATTAGTAGACCATCCAGTTTGTGACATTGTCATCTTGCACACTGAAGCCTAAACCCGTTCAATTTTTTTGTCAGTCAAATCCAATGCGTCACGAAAAGCCTGTACATGCTCAGCATCCTGATATTTGGATTTCCAATAGTAGGTATGCAGTAACAGACCTTCCTGCTCATCGCTTTCGACCGGCAGATCACGAATGCCATGCCCAAATAAATCCCCCACCGGCCCGCCAATGACATCACCTTTAATCACCCACTCACAAGGAAAGTAAATATTGGTCCAACGGGTTGCTGCAAACACTGCAGCATGATGCGGTATGGTGCCATCGGTTTCATCACTGGAATAACTGAAGCATAATTTGCCACCGATTTTCTCCGCTGTCGGTAGGCAGGTAGCGAGTTCTCGCAGGTCAATTTTTTCCTGCAGATGCTGTTTATCATTGGCCAGCAGAATATCGGCATGGGCCAGTGGTGAACCACAGGTAATCAGGTGCTCAATGCGCCAATTGGCACCGGGTTTATTTCGCAGCGCATCAAAATAAGCGCGCTGTTTTGACTGCACCTGCTGCCAGTCGATATTCTCCGAATTCAGCATTTTTTCCAGCTCAACCCGGGCTTTACCGATACTCGTTCGCCCACCTTGATCCCCCAACTCCTGGTAATAATGTAGCCATGCCTGTTGCACAATGTCATAAGCCACGACGCTGCCCAGGCTATGGCCCATGACAATAATGCGGAAATACTCATCACTTTGTTCAGGGTCAGACAATGCCTTCAGCATCTTGGCACCGGTTTGCCTGATTTGATGCCGAATTTCCAGGTTCTCGGGCATCGGCAATAAATAACGTGCAGCATCACCGATAATTTTAGTCAGGATATACTTTGCTAACCCCAAAGAGACAAACCCCAAAAACGATTTCACATTCAGTATCGCGATCTCGGCATCAAACACCCCTAGGACAATCAGCACAACAGCCACCGCCACCAAACCCCAGATCAACCAAAAAGCTGGGATAAGTTGTTTCGGTACCGTACCGGGGTCACGCAACAACAATGCCTTTGCCCATTGAAAAACATGCGATAAACGGGTGTCTTTGATTAGGTGCTGATAATAAAACTCGAAAAAATCGGTGCGAATATTGTTGCTGTTATAGCCCGTGGTCAGCCTTCTTAACTCAGTGGACAAACCGCCTTTGACAGGCTTGCTCCATACAGTGGATGGTTGATCTGGTTTATGGATGGATGCGTTTTTTACCCACATGCTTTTGACAAACCCCCATGCGGTATCCATAGGTTTTTGCTCACCAATGCCATGAATAATCACCACTGCCTGTTTTTTCTTGATGTGGTTTTGCTTGCCGGGCTGTTTTTTAGATGACCTGGTATGTTGGGCTGTTTGAGTAGGCCGTTGTGCTTCCATGTCGAGTTCCATGTTCAGATGCTTTTAACCCCGTTAACAATATACGGCTTTACCGATAACTTGTCAGGTCATCAACGTCCCATTTACTGTTCAAAATTTCGACGTGAGAAACAAAACAGGCGCACCGAAGTGCGCCTGTTATCGACATCTATATCAGATAGGTTAAGCGTTTTTGGCTTTCACCTCATCAATCCAGCTATTCACACGCTGTCGCAAAATATCCATTGGCATTGCCCCACCGGTTAACACCACACGGTGGAAGGCCTTGATATCAAAATTATCGCCCAGTTCATTTTCGGCCTGTGCGCGTAATTCACTGATAACACTTTGCCCCATCTTGTAAGCCAGCGCCTGACCGGCGATGACAATATAGCGTTCGACCTCAGCCACCACATCAGACTCAGCCATGTCTGAGTTATTTTGCATAAACTCGATCGCCTGCTCACGAGTCCAGCCTTTGGCATGTAAACCGGTATCGACCACCAGGCGCATAGCACGCAGCATTTCATCACTCAAACGGCCGAAATACTGGTAGGGATCTTCGAACATCCCCATCTCTTTACCAATCGATTCGGCATACAAGGCCCAACCTTCTGAAAATGCGGTATAACCGCCAAAGCGACGGAAATTAGGCATGTCTTCGATTTCCTGCTGAATGGCAATCTGGAAATGATGTCCAGGCGAGGCTTCGTGCAGTGACAGGGTTTCCATGCCGTATTTGGGCTGCGCACGCAGATTATAAGTATTGACGTAGAAGATGCCGGGGCGTGAACCATCCGGCGATGATGGCTGGTACGAGGCACCCGCCTGAGACTGTTCACGGAAAGCCTCTACCGCACGAACTTCATAGTCGGCCTTGGGTGCAATATCGAACAGACTCGGCAGCAAAGCATTGACCTTGGCCTGCAGGTCACGATAACCCTGGAGCAGCTCTTCTTTGTCGGTATAGTAGAATTGGTCGCTGGCCTTTAACCAGGTAAAGAATTCCTGTAAATCCCCTTCAAAACCTACCTGCTGCATCACCTGTTCCATCTCACCGCGAATACGTTCCACTTCATCCAGGCCAAACTGGTGGATTTCATCGGCTGTTTTATCGGTGGTGGTCTGGGCTTTGATGCGGAAGTTATACCAATCTTCGCCATTGGGCAGATAAGACATGCCAACGGTATCGCTGCTGGCAGGCAGATATTCATCGCGGATAAAATCATGCATGCTTTGGAAGATAGGGATAATTTTATCTGCAATAGCAGCGCGGTATTTTTCAGTTATCTGTTGTTTTTGCTCTTCTGAGAAGCCTTCTGGTAAGTTGTTAACCGGACCATAAAACACGCTTTGTTCTACATCATCGACTATATGTGCCTGCAGTTGTGGCAACACTTTTTCCATTACAATTTTTGGCTGCACAACCCCCTCAGCCATACCCTGACGCATATTATCGATGGCTTGTTGGTTAATCACCACCATGCCGTCCACCCGGCTTAACCAGTTGTCATAATCTTCAGCGGTCTGGAATGGCTGGGCACTGACACCCGAGCCCAGTTGTGCAAAGAAGTTATGCACACTGAAAAACTGGTTAACCGGTAACATCCAGTCGGCAAACTGCTCGCCTTCCAGCGATTGCTCTTGCTGGTAGACAAACAAGTCATAGCTGATCTTGTCCTGCTCGTTTAATGCATCACGATCGATCGCCTGGATTTTATTCAGCCATTCAACATTAAAATCATGTGTCTTTTGACGAAAATCAGCCGAAAAAAAGTTGGGTAACTGGTCGTTATAGCGTTTGTCACCAATGAACGTTGCCTGGATAGGGTTCAGTGCAAGACTGGCCTCAAAGTAATCACCAAAAACCTGTGCCAGCTGTGCAGATACATCCACAGCAGGGGTTGTTTCAGTAGACTGGTCTTGGGCATTGTGTGCTGCTTCGGTTCGTCCAGATTCATTATCGGTATCGTGTTTGTCAGTATGTTGTTGACAGGCAAATAGGCTGATGCTGATTAACAGCACCAAGGGTATACGAATTGCATTCATACAATGAAACCTCATCAGGTATTAACTCTAATCGTGCCACCTTAGCAGTGACTATATCAACACACATGGCCCGGAAGTACTGGAGCTCGTTTTGCACAAGCAACCATCTCGATACCCATGTATCGATTAAAAGTTGGAGTGGGTCCCCCAGTTTTGTCGGCTGGTCTTGCTTAGTTTAGGCTATCAACATTGATCAGATTACGCATCACTTCGCGCCAGCTTGCTTCTGAAACCGGGGAGCTGCGATTGAAAACCTTACGAAACTGGTTGCGCTGCATACGTGATAGGCGAATCTCAAGCGCCCTGCCATTGCGCGTCAGACTCAGCTTGCGTACACGTGCGTCATCTTTGCAAGCGGCAGATTCAACCAGCCCTTTTTTAATCAACATACTTAAAGGCCGGTGCAATGCCTGTTTGCTGATTTTAAGAATGGCTTGCAGATCACTGACGCATAGACCTTCATTACGGGCGATGAAGTACAACAGTCGATGGTGCATACGATGCATGCCTCGTTCTGCCAGCAGCTGATCGGGTTTTTCAATCAACTTGCGAAAGCCAAAATGCATGAGTTCCAATGCTTCATTTAATTCTTCTCGTCTTTTTATATCAACCATATTGATATTTCTTCCTTGATGCCATATTATTGCAACGTTGTTGACCTATTATTGGTTTGTGTCTACTTAGGTCGTAGGCACTAGTATAGGTCCTAATATCATACTTTCATTAAGATGGGTAAAGAAAAATGAACAATCGTAAAATCAACATAGTAACGTCTCAACAGGGCATGATGCGCATCATGGGCGAAAACCATGGTGATGATTTACAGCGTCGTGAACGCCGTCGTCGCCGTCGTTTTCGCGCTCCAGGCGATAACAGCGTACGTTTGCGCTTCATCTAACCGGACATTCCTTAGGGTCGATGGATTGGTGAATTGTGACATGATGTCACATTCAGTTCTCCTAAAGACCCTTGTGAACACCTGGCATGAGTTCACCCATGCCAGGTTTTTTCGGTTATCTTGACAACGCCAATTTAGACTCATACAAATGGCTGGTTATCGGTTTACCGAATATCTGCACTGCCAGCAGCGCTGATATGCGGTAAACTAGGCGATTGCGCTACCAGTTGGTGCTGGCCCAGATACGGGCATAATCAAATTATCTAACGCCTGGAACCCGCTATTCACAGCCCAATTGGCTTTGGATAGGTTTCTCCAGCTTTGAACTATGGAGACAATGCATGGATTTGTTCGCCACGATGCACCAGACCGAACACGAACAGGTGGTGTTTTGCCATAACAAAGATGCCGGTTTAAAAGCCATTATCGCTATCCACAACACCACACTGGGTCCGGCTCTGGGCGGGTTACGCATGTGGCCTTATGAAACTGAACAAGACGCTTTAGATGATGTATTACGCCTGTCGCGTGGTATGACTTATAAGGCAGCGGTTGCCGGGCTTAACCTGGGTGGCGGTAAATCGGTCATCATCGGTGACCCCCGAACCGATAAAACCGAAGCATTGTTTCGCGCCTTGGGTCGCTTTATCGAATCATTACATGGTCGTTACATTACTGCCGAAGATGTCGGCATTGATGTCAACGATATGGAATATGTCTTTCAGGAAACCAGCAATGTGGTGGGTGTGCACCAGGTGCATGGTGGCAGTGGTGATCCTTCACCTTTTACAGCCTATGGCACTTTGCAAGGCATTCGTGCCAGTTTACTGAAAAAATTTGGCAACGAAGACGTTGGAAACTATTCCTATGCGGTACAAGGCTGCGGGCATGTCGGTTTCGAGCTGGTCAAGCTGCTGCGTGCTGAAAACGCTAAAGTTTTTGTTACAGACATTAATGACGAAGCCGTTCAACAGTGTGTGGATTTAGGCTGTGAAGCCGTCGGGGTTGATGATATTTACAGTGTCGATGCTGATGTGTTCTCACCTACCGCACTTGGTGCCATCGTCAACGAAAACACATTGCCCCAGTTCAAGTTCAAAATTATTTGTGGCGCTGCAAACAATCAACTGGCAAACGAAGACACCTGTCGCGAGGTGGAGTCACGAGGCATTTTGTACGCCCCCGATTATGCGGTAAATGCCGGCGGATTGATGAATGTGTCAATCGAATTTGAAGGCTATAACCGCGAGCGTGCCATGCGCATGATGCGCACCATTTATTACAATGTTGGCAAAATTTTTAATATTGCTGAACGTGAAGGCATTACCAGCTCACAAGCCGCTGATCGCCTGGCAGAAGAACGTATCAATGCTATCGGCAAATTGAAACTGCCGTTTATGGGCCGCTCACATCGATTCCCTGGACGGGATCGTGCATCGCAGTAGCTTTTAAGAGGCATTGACTAATACCGAGCTGATACACCCAAGGTTATTTATGGATATAGGTTTTCCCCTGAGCGAAGAACTGGAACTGCTACGCGATACCGTACGGCGGTTTGCTGAAGAACAATTGGCGCCACGTGCTGATTCCATTGATCAGGAGAATAACTTTCCGCAAGACCTATGGCCCAAGCTCGGTGAATTAGGTTTATTGGGCATTACCGTGCCCGATGAATACGGCGGCAGCGATCTTGGCTATCTGGCACATATCATTGCCATGGAAGAAATTTCCCGTGCCTCTGGCTCTGTGGGCTTGTCCTATGGCGCGCACAGTAATTTATGCCTGGATAATTTGCGCAAGAACGGAACTCACGAACAAAAGCAAAAGTACCTGCCTAAATTATGCACCGGTGAATGGGCAGGTGCACTGGCCATGTCAGAGCCAGGTGCTGGCTCAGATGTCGTCGGCTCAATGAGCTGCAAAGCAGAACTGCGCGATGGTGTCTGGGTGGCCAACGGTAGCAAAATGTGGATTACCAATGGTACTGAAGCACAGGTTGCCATCGTCTACATGCGCACCGCCGGTAAAGAGGCAGGCTCACAGTGCATGACTGCTTTTATTATCGAAGATGGCATGCCAGGGTTCAGTAAAGCCCAAAAACTGGATAAGCTGGGTATGCGAGGCTCCAATACCTGCGAGCTGGTATTTGATAACTGCGAAATCCCCGCTGAAAACGTACTGGGTGAAGTCAACCAGGGCGTAAAGGTGTTGATGAGCGGCTTGAACAGCGAACGCCTGGTGCTGTCGGGTGGCCCGATTGGTTTAATGCAGGCAGCACTGGATGACACTGTACCGTATCTGCGTGAGCGCAAACAATTTGGCCGTGCCATTGGTGACTTTGGCGTGATGCAGGCCAAACTCGCTGACATGTATACCGCCATACAAAGCTCACGTGCCTTCGCCTACCGCATTGCAGAGGATTATGATGCTGGCCGCCAGTTGAGAGTTGATCCGGCCGCCTGCCTGCTGCACTGTTCTACCAACGCCATCACCGTTTGTCTGGAGGCTATCCAATCACTGGGCGGCAATGGTTACATCAATGAATATCGTACTGGGCGCCTGTTACGCGATGCCAAGCTGTATGAAATCGGTGCCGGCACCAATGAAATTCGCAAGATGCTGATTGGCCGCGAGCTACTCAAAGGCAATCAATAGGCGATACCAGCACTACGGCATCTGATAGGCAATCCGTACACCGCTGACCAGTAACAACGAATTACCTGTCCAGCTGGTATCCGGAAATACCTGAACAAAGTAGCTTCTGCTGGCATTCTCAATTGTTGGTGAAGAGATGCTGGTGGTAGCGACATTGCGATACCCACTCACCACCCCGGTAGTGACCTGATTGGCCAGCAAACCACAACCATTGCTACCGAAGGTGTTCAGACACAGATTGACCCTCAGATTGGCGCTACTGGTGCCATCAATAAACCACATGCGCAATTCTGTCATCACCGCACCATCGGGCAAGTGAACAGGCGCCCACAGCACCGTAGAGCCAGCGTTGCCATAAATTCCACCATTAAATATGGTGTAATCCATATTGCCGCTGCTAATAAATGCGGCTGGCGGTATGGAAAAATAACGAACCGGCTCAGGCGCTGCCACCAGATCACCCTCCGAATCAACCCGCACGTTACGAGTTCCGCTACCGGTAAAACCAAGGTTACGAATACGCGCATCCCCATCAACATCCAGCTCTACCAATGGGTTGGTATTGGCCACACCGACAAAACCATCACGCACTGCCAGCACATCGCCCTGTGTGCTGGAACCAATAAATAGCTGTTCCGCCCCCCCATTGGTCCAGATTCTAGATGCACCTGCACCGCCGCCATCCAATGCCACCCCCATCGACAGACCCAGGTTATTGTTGCCTATATAGAAATCTCCGCGGCCATTACCAATACCGGGGTTCCACTGGTTGTTTGAGCCCACTGACAAAGGTGCCAGTGGCGTCGGTTGTCTAACCCCCATCCGCTCATCGGATGTCAGCGTCATGATATCGCCAGTGCCGGCATGAAAGAAATTCAAGCGATCCAATGTCTGCGGCTCAGTAATAATGCCGGCGATGGTCCAGTAGCGGTTGATATTGGCATCATTGTAAAAACTGAGTCGGGTAAAATCGTTTGGCTGGCTTTCGGTTAAGGCCACTTGTGGTGAAGGGATACTGCTATCGTGCCTGACTGTGAATGGGAAAGTTGCTACTGGATCAGGCTGAATACGCACACCGGCATCCGATTGAATACGCCCATCCGCCAGACTGACCCAATCATCATCACCAACATCATCGTCTTCACAGATCACGCTGCCGTCCTGATTAATACTGCGAATGGCCTGCCCTGCACTACAACCAGGGGTAACCCGCCGTTGGACCTGGGTAGCATCAATCTGTGTTGCTCCCACAGCGCCAGGAACCAGATCGCTTCCATCGATACTGCCATCGACAATTTCATCACCGGTTACCGCATCCATACCGACAAACTGGGCATGCAGTGCGTATGGTGTGGCCGTTAACTGCTGGCGTGGTGACAGCGTAGTGAACGCCCCTGCTCCAGATTCGCGTACCCGCACCTCCAGCCATACCTGATCGCCAACAAACGGTGCATCACCAAAGTCCAGAGTGGTTTCGAAGATGCCCTCGCTAACGGTCAACATGGTTGCCACCACTGCTGCCTGCGACACACCTGCAGTTTGGGCATCAAAAATCTCAAACTCAAAATCATAATCACCGCTGGCTGGTATTCCGGCATCCACCAGCTCACCCTGATAGGTGATTTCAGTTCCCAGCGGTGCGGCTGACAACCAGACTGGCAGCAATGTCATCAGTATTATCATTATTCTCATCTTGCTAGCTCTATTCATAACCATCCTTAAACAACAAATCACTGCCGCCACGTGTCCAGAACCCCGCTGTTAATGTGTAAGCGCCCGCGCTCATTAGGCTGGCATCTGGTTGGCCTATGGTGGCGTTAAGCTGATAGCCTGGGCCGCTCATAACCCCACCACCGCCATCAACAGTAGAACGCGCCAAGCGCAGATCACCACCACCGCTGGCAGGCAAACTGCAAAGCATCAGTAACGCCGGTAATCGAATCTTGTTCATCGGGTTTTCCGTTTGGCTTATTGGTATAAACGCAGACCGTCCCGAACACAGGACAAAAAAAACGCGCCAAATTGGCGCGCTCTTTTATTAAGGTTTCCCCCTGAAGCTTGTTAAGCCAGGAAACTATAGATCAGAAATAATACTGGCCAGTGGGTGCAATACACTGGCGCCCAACTGGGCACAACGCTCGGGTGACCAGCCGGTCTGTTCATTGGGCAGATTGGCATTGTCTTTGAATGGCATTTCCAATGTCATCGACAAGCAGTCGTGCGCCTGGGCAATATAATCGGTGGCTTTGCGTAAATCGGAGCTGTTTGGTTCATCGATTGGATAACCATACTGCTGCTGAAAATCCGGGTTGGCTTGTTCATAGGCGTCACAGAACGATTGCTGTAAACCTGCCAGACGATCATTCCAGCCCTCAATACCTTCTGCACCAGCGATAAAATTGTACGGCAATGCTTCGTCACCATGAACGTCCAAAGCAAAATCAACACCCGTCGCCGCCATTTTTTCACGCACCAGAAAGACTTCCGGACTTTTTTCCATGGAAGCCTCTTTCCATTCACGGTTGAGGTTCATGCCTGCAGCATTGGTGCGTAAATGGCCACGACGACTGCCGTCCGGGTTCATATTCGGCACCACATAAAATACGGCCTGTTCCAGCAGTACTTGCGCCAATGCATCGTCATCGTCCAATAAACGTGCCAAAAAGCCTTCCATCCACCACTCAGCCATGGTTTCCCCAGGGTGTTGGCGGGCAAATACCCAGCAGGTCTTTTTATCCTCGCCAGGCTCACCAATAACCAGCATATCCATGCTTTGTCCATCCAATGTTTCACCCAATACTTCAAGGCGGACATGATCGTGACTTTGGCAGTCAGCAATCAGTGCCGCATGACGGCTGCTGGAGTATGGTGCAAAGTAGGCATAGTAAACACTATCGAAAGCCGGCTCATGCTCAATCACCAATTGCTGTCCGTCATAATTTGTCGGCACCCTAAACCAGTGGTGTAAATCGTAACTGGCCACTGCCTGATAACCCTCCCAGCCATCGGTATAAGCCGAACTGGCTGCATTGATCAATTGCAGCCGGCAGGCGGTTTGCTTGACACCGGTAACTCGAAAGTAAAACCATTGATAAAAATGCGATTCGTTATCGACACGAATCCTGAGTTGAATGTTATCGGCAGAACCACAGTCCACGCATTCGATATTGCCGCTGTCAAACTGGCTGTTAATAGCGATCATTGGTGAGGTTTCCTTACGAGTGAATAACGGGGCATTATTTTACACCTGTGGCCGTAAACTTTGCGATAACCCGACTCGTTCAGCGCAAGTCTGCGCTGCAAACGCTGTCTATAGATATGCGTGTAAACCAATGCAACAAATATTAACTTGTGATTAAGGCTCATTAGCGGCAAAATTGTTTGACTACTTAGGTAGCAATCACCAATAACAACTGGAGAATAAGCATGAGCTTTATGTCCGAATTCAAGGAGTTCGCAGTCAAAGGTAACGTGGTCGATATGGCCGTCGGTATTATCATCGGTGCCGCCTTCGGCAAAATTGTCGCCTCATTCGTGAATGATATTATTATGCCGCCATTGGGTATGGCCATCGGTGGAGTCAACTTTTCTGATCTGGCTGTCACATTGAAAGAAGCCACGGGGGATGCCGAAGCTGTATTGATGAAGTATGGCGCTTTTATTCAAACACTGATCGACTTTATCATTATTGCACTGGCTATTTTCGTGGCCATCAAAGCCATGAACTCCATGAAGAAAAAACAAGAAGAAGAGCCTGAAAAACCTGCTGAGCCCAGCGAAGATATTTTATTATTACGTGAAATTCGCGATTCTCTTAAGAAGTAATCCAATTTTCAAGAATACTGCACTACCACGTTCAGACATAGCCACTGGTTGTGTCTGAAATCTGTACACCATGAGCCCTAAAACCATTGACCTGAAGGAAGTCACTCGCAGCAGGCGACGTTTGCAAAATCATGTTCAATATACTCCGGTATTAACCTCCAGCAGTCTGAACAAGCGCTTTGGCTGTGAACTGTTTTTCAAAGCCGAGCATCTACAAAAAACCGGCGCATTCAAATACCGCGGTGCCAGTAATGCCATCTTGCAACTGGATAACAGCATCACTGCCGTCGCCACACACTCCTCTGGTAATCACGGCGCTGCCCTTGCAGCAGCAGCAAGCCGCAGTAACCGTGTGGCGCATATTGTCATGCCGGAAAATTCTGTTCCTGCAAAAATCGAAGCCGTAAAAGCCTATGGTGGCAATATTCATTTTTGCCAACCGACTCAACAGGCCCGCGAGTCCACCTTACAGGGGTTAATCGAGCAAGGACACCACAGCATTCACCCCTATGATGATTGGCGCATTATCTTTGGGCAAAGCACCGCAACTGCAGAATTAATTGAAGAAGTTGAAGCTTTGGATATCATCCTGGCACCCGTTGGCGGAGGTGGCCTGATCAGTGGTGCCTGCCTTGCGGTACAAGCGGGTCAACACCCAATCAAAGTCATTGCAGCAGAACCTGCTGGCGCTGATGACAGTTTCCAGTCTTTACGTCAAGGCAAACGCATCACTGATATAAAACCAAACACCATCGCCGATGGGTTACGGGCCACCATAGGTGAAAAGAATTTTGCGGTTATGCAGACCTACCTTGACCAGATAGTGGTTGTCGATGATCAGGAAATAATGCAGGCATTGGGTTTGCTATGGCGGCATATGAAACAATTGATTGAGCCCTCCTGCGCCACAGTTATTGCCGCTGTCGCCAGACAGCCTGATTTATTTGCAGGCAAACGAGTGGGGGTTATTTTAAGCGGTGGTAATGTCGATATCGAGCGGCTATTGCATTCACTCAATTGAGTAACTTGTTCTCGCCCGGAATATGGCAAAAGTTAACCCCGACTTTTATGGTTACCCGCACTTCTCTCAAAGTGCATAGTGTTGACCGAGCAAGTGATAGGGCTCGTATTTTTTAAAATGCGCCGGCACAGCAATCATCAGAGCATTGCCAAAAGGGCATTGGGTTTAACACTCTATTGTGCTTTCTTGTTTTTTCTCTGCCTCCCAATAGCCAGCGCAGCAGATGATTGGGCAGAAGCCAATGCATTACTCGGAAACTGGGAGATTAAAGCGATTCATCACAATACCAGCAGCATCGAGCTCAATAACTGTGGACTTGGTTCGATAGAGATACGTCAACAAGCAAGAGCGATCGGGATTTACAGCTGCTTAAACAATCAATATACAAAGCAATGCAGAGTCCCCGGCACCAATGGCACTCTAAATAACACACGCCACTTAACCCATGACGCTGTGTTTCTCTGCGATATTACTGTTCCTGGTTCCTTGTTTTCTCAATCTTGTTCCAGGCAGACTGAGTGTGACCATATCAGGTGGCATTGCCGGCACCAAAAGCTTGGTTCGATTGCCTGCGAATCACTTTACGATGCTTGTGCAGCCAAAGTTCAATTGTGTGATTTGCAACGTGAGAAAGTTCTTACTGAAGAACAACAAAATATCTTGAAAAATGTATCAAGCTACACTTTCAATGATCACAAACTGACCTTGTCAAATGATTCTGGAGGGTTAATACAGCTCAAGCGAATAGTATTACCTCCGGAACTAAAGGCTGAAAAAGATGAATATGAGAACAGGCTGGAAACTATTCGACTCCAAAACCCCTCTGCCATTGCTCGCCTCAATGAATACCCTCCATTTAACCGGTTGCAAATTTCATACCTTCCAAAAGAAAAAGACAATCCACAGAACCTCTTCAGCGGCCCGCTTTATTGGGATAATTATCGCAACTCTGACTATTCTCACGAATTTATAGCCCACTCATCAGAAGTCACTTTTTGCCCAGAATCAACCCAATGGCACCCCAGTCAGGCAATAACCGATACAACCTATAAAAACCATTTAAAATGGTCGTGGAGAAAGCAGCGGCTTCAAAATGGAGATTATTGTCTGATTATGCTTTCACCATTATTGGGCCCCATGGGCGAAGAGGATCTAAAAAACTTCCAATCCAACAACACTGCACAGATAAACACATGGCTACAAAAAGCACTGCCCGCCAAGCAATATGAACTGCACAGCCCAAGCGGAGAAGTGATTTGTTTGCCTGGCAATGGCTCAGCCTGGTGGGATGAAAGAGACAATTTTTTTGAAGCTGAAAAGTTTGTTTTTGATGATATTACATTGATTGATGATACAAACTTCAGTCAAAAAACTTCACAGATCAACTTAGGAAGACGGATAGCTGCTCAAAAGGTAACCGGATATTTAACTGAACACGCTACCATCTGGACTGACACTTGGGATCAAACCACCAGTAGTGACATTACTCCAAGCCAACATATTAATCGGTACTTTCAAATTACTGATCAACATAACCCCCGTATCATCCATTTGGTTAGATCAAAAACAATCCCACCCAAATTAAACCATAGAGCATTAAGATGGTATATCGGTTACATCGTGCTAGACCAGTACACTGAAAGTGTCATCACTCAATTTACCTTTAGGGTATATCAGCCAGGTTGGGTAATCGATTTTTCAATACCAATATTGAGCAGTGACTGGGTATTATCCATGCACGATGAGTTGTATCAGTTTGCTCAACAAGAAGTTAAACACTTTTTCCAGCCATGTACTGCGGCTTTAACGGAGGTTGATAATTAAAATCCGCTGATCACCCCAGCGATTGTCGCTGTCATTAAGGTGACAACCGTGCCTCCGAATACCGCCTTCAACCCCAACCTCGCCAGGTCAGCTTTTCGATTTGGTGCAAGGCCGCCGATACCACCAATTTGAATCGCAATCGATGAGAAATTGGCAAAACCACACAACGCATAAGTACTGATCAACAACCCCTGTTGACTTAAGGTATCTTTAACCAGGTTTAACTGTGTATAGGCAACAAACTCATTAGCAACCACTTTTTGTCCGATTAAACTACCTACTGTTGTTGCATCTGCCCAAGGCACACCAATTAGCCATGCCAAAGGCGCACAGATATAGCCAAGAATCAGTGCCAGGTTTAAAGGCTTGCCAAGCGCTTCTTCAATACCCAGTTTATTGCCCAGAATTTCCAATGGATAATTCAGCATGGCAATCAAAGCCAAAAATGCCAATAGCATTGCGCCGACATTCAGTGCCAGCTTAACGCCATCTGAAGCACCACTGGCAGCAGCCTCTATGACATTGTGTGTCTCACGTTCAACTTTGATTCTAACTTCACCTTTGGTTAATGATTCTTCGGTTTCAGGAATCATTAACTTGGCCACCACAATAGTTGCAGGCGCTGCCATAATACTGGCTGATAATAAATGCTTGGCATAAAACAATTGCTGCGCAGGATCATTCCCCCCCAGCACACCGACATAAGCAGCCAGTACACCACCAGCAATGGTCGCCATACCGCCAATCATCATGGTAAACAGTTCAGATTGTGTCATGCGACTGATATACGGCCGTACCACCAACGGCGCCTCGGTTTGACCGACAAACACATTGGCGGCTACGGCCAATGATTCTGCACCGCTGACCTTCAGTGTGCGTGTCATAATCCAGGCAACACCCTGTACCGCTTTTTGCATCCAGCCCAGGTGATAAAGCACGGCCATTAATGAAGCAAAGAAAATGATCGTTGGCAGTACCTGTACAGCAAAAACAAAGCCAAATTGATCGACATCCATAAAGCTGCCGAAAATAAACGATGAGCCTTCCCGGGTAAACCCAAGAATCACCACAAATACATTACCCAATGCGTCAAATACAGCACGCCCCCAACTGGTACGTAAAACGATTAAGGCAAACACCACCTGCAGTAATACACCAAACAGCACCAGTTTTGGGCTGACATTTTTGCGACGGCCACCCACGACCCAAATGATAGCCAGCAACACGCTGAGCCCGAATATACCGAATAAGATATTCCCTAGTTGTTCCATAATTGTTGCTTGCCTGATAATAATCCGTCTGATGTCGGATTAATTGTCTGAATATTGGCTGATTCGGTAAAGTCTGATCCGAAACAGTTTTATGATGTTTATCGTTTTATACAAACCGCTTAATAGTAAACCAAATGCTGCCTCAATGCTTTGTGATATCTATATCGCTATCGGAAAGGTTACGATCTAGACCTCGATATGTTTCCAGAATCCGCTGCGCCAGCTCCATGCAAACACCAGTGACTGAGCAATACGGTAACCAGCCTGTACCAACCAAACCCCCAATAACCCAAAGCCCAGTTGCGGCCCTACCAACCAGGCCAACGGCAAAAATACAATCCATTGAGAGATAATAGAAACAATCATCACGCGAGTGCTGGCTCCTGCCCCCAGCAGCGCATTAACCAACACCATACCCGCTGTATCAAGACCAATAATCGCTGCGCTGATAATCAATGGCCAGTAAGCCAGCTGCAATGTGTCTGGGTCTTGTAAAAATATACCCAAAATAGGCTTTGCCAACACCATAATCAGCAAACCAATAGCCGTATTGACCAATAGCACCAATGCACTCGACTGCCATCCCCAACGTTCAGCATCCGGGCCATCCTTACGTCCAAGTG
The DNA here is from genome assembly GCA_965230265.1 of Wenzhouxiangellaceae bacterium. Lineage (GTDB taxonomy): Bacteria > Pseudomonadota > Gammaproteobacteria > Xanthomonadales > Wenzhouxiangellaceae > JAJFKX01. Next base: position 1,836,132 of record OZ245999.1, read on the forward strand.
CATTGCCTACCAATGTTGAACAGGCAATACCGATACCCATTGCAGGCAGCAACAACACCAGACCGAGTGTCAACAAGACATTCGCGGCAGCCACCTCTGCTGTGCCAATTTGACCCAAAATCCAGATCAAAACCACCAGACCACCAGAAAAAAACATCTGCTGAATACTCGATGGTAATGAAATCTGAACCTGCCGCCATAACTCATGCCGCTGTGGCAGCCCACGCATAAACCCGGCCTCACGGGCATAACGCAAGCCGTAACTGAAATGCAGCAGTAAACCGACAAAAATTGAAATCGTGGTCGCCAGGCCTGCCCCATAAACACCCAATTCGGGAGCGCCCAGATTGCCGAAAATCAATACCCAGTTCAGGAAAATGTTCAACACATGCATGCAGATAATCGTTTGGAAATACAAACGTGTCATATGCACAGCACTCCAATACCCCCGGAATGAGAAATTCATCCCCACGGCTGCCAATGCCACTAACCGAACCTGCAAATAAGGTATACCCTGCTCTAGAACCTGCTGATCGTCATTGAGCGCGCTAAGAATGGCAGGTGCCAGTTCAATCAGGACAACACTGAGTACCACACCAACCAACAACCCCAGTAATAAACCACCATTCAGGGGTAATGCCGTATCCCCATCTCGCCCTTGACCAACTCGTCGTGCCGCAGTCGCCTGCACCCCAGTAGCCAGCCCGATCACTGCAGCAACCGACAAATAATTGAAAAATGAGCCAATGCCCGTTGCCGCCAAGGCACTGTCGCCCAAACGCCCAACCATGGCTATATCCACCAGGTTCAAAATATTCTGTGACAACATACCGCCGATGATCGGTAAGGCAATTCCCAGTAATTGCTGTCTACGCTGACCCGTGGGTAGCCATTTGTTCAGCGCCTCGGCATTCATATTATTCGTTGCTCAATTCTCTGGTGGCGGCGAATGTAATATCCGGCCAGCGTTCTTCGGTGAGTTGTAAATTCACACGTGAAGTCGCCAGATAAACCAGTTCGCCCGCATGGTCTATTGCCAGTTGTAATTCGTTCTTGCGTCGAAACTCGTTCAACTTGCTGTCATTATCGCAGCGAACCCAACGCGCAGTGGTCACATTAACCTGTTCAAACATCGCATCAACGTTATATTCGCTTTTCAGCCGATAAGCGGTCACATCAAACTGCAGAATACCCACTGCGCCAACCACCAAATCGTTACCGATCAGAGGGCGAAAGAATTGCGTCGCCCCCTCTTCTGATAGTTGCTCCAGGCCTTTTAAAAGCTGCTTGTTTTTTAAAGGGTCGCGCAAACGTGCACGTCTGAACAGTTCAGGAGCAAAACTGGGAATACCGGTAAAATAAAGGTTTTCGCCTTCAGTTAAGGTATCTCCAATACGAATCGCACCATGATTAAACAAACCCACAATATCGCCCGGCCATGCTGATTCAACTGCATCACGCCCTGCTGCCATAAATGTCTGCGCCCCTGCGGTACGTACTTCTTTACCGGTGCGTACCTGATGCAGTTTATTACCTGGGGTAAAACAACCCGAACATACCCTCATAAAAGCCATGCGGTCACGGTGGGCTGGATCCATATTGGCCTGAATCTTAAAAACGAAGCCGCTTAGTGCGGCTTCCACAGGTTCCACATCACGTTCACCTGCGTTGCGAGAGCCAGGTGCCGGTGCATGCTCCACAAAAGCATCCAGCAAGGGGGTCACACCAAAATTGTTGATCGCTGAACCAAAAAACACAGGGGTTTGCTGACCTTGTAAATAAGCCTGTTCATCAAACGGATGGCTGGCACCTTGAACCAACTCAATCTCTTCACGCAACTCAGCGGCCATGCTCTCACCGAGTTTTTCATCCAATTGCGCATTGTCCAGGCCGTCGATGGTTTCTGCCTGCTGGGTGACGTAATTTTTACCGGATTGATATAACAGTATTTGATCGGTCATTAGGTGATAAACACCTTTTAAACGCTGCCCCATCCCAATTGGCCAGGTAATCGGTGCACAAGCAATACCCAGCACTTGCTCGACCTCATCAATCAACTCCATTGGGTCACGGCCTTCACGATCTAACTTATTGATAAAAGTCATGATGGGTGTATTGCGCAAACGGCAGACTTCCATCAATTTGATCGTGCGCTGCTCCACACCCTTGGCACAATCAATGACCATTAAGGCGGAATCCACAGCGGTCAGTGTGCGGTAGGTATCTTCGGAAAAATCCGCATGGCCTGGTGTATCCAGTAAGTTGATGATGCGCTCTTTGTAGGGGAACTGCATCACTGAAGAGGTCACGGAAATACCACGCTCTTTTTCCAGTTCCATCCAATCGGACGTGGCATGTCTGGCCGCTTTCCGGGCTTTTACACTGCCTGCTTGCTGAATGGCGCCACCAAACAACAGCAGTTTTTCAGTAATCGTGGTTTTTCCGGCATCTGGGTGCGAGATAATCGCAAAAGTGCGCCGTCGCGCAACTTCGCGCTCAAGTTGGGGGGCAGAAGACATTGGGATACGTTTTAAATAGCCGATTTGAGTGTATAAACAACCGCGCAGTTTATCAGAACTAACCCTTTAAGCGGTCAGCCAATGCCTGCAGCACCTTTTGCGTCTGAGGTGAAAACCATTGGTCCAGGAACTGTTCACCCGCATCAGCCTGCGCAAACGCCTGGTGCAAATCAGCGCGTGCCAATTGACGGCTGGAAAGCATCGCATGGGTAGGCAGTTGCAAATGTTTGCGACACCACTGCAAAGCCCGCTCTACCACCTTATCAGGCGCTGCCAGTTCATCCACCAGGCCGATACTCAGCGCATCATCAGGCAAAATCAAATCGCCCGCTACCAGATGCCGCTCTGCCGCTCGCAGGCCCACTAATCGCTGTAATGCATAAACAATGGGCTGTGGCGCAACCAAACCAACCTGAACCTCGTTTAAGCCTATCTTGTACTCACCTTCTGCCATGACCCGATAGTCACAGAACAATGACAACACCGTGCCGCCTGCCGGGCTATGGCCGGTCAGGGCCACTGCCACTGGAATCGGCAAAGTAGCAAGTTTTTTCCAAACATCAAAGAAATCTGCCCAAAACTCAGCCATAGCGCCCCTATCGAACGCCAAAAGAGCGGGAACATCCAGCCCGGCAGAGAATATCCCAGGCGAGCCAGAGATCACTAGCGCTTTTGCATCTATTTGATTTTTATGGATTTTATTAACAAACTGATGCAATTCCTGCAAAAGTTTGGGATTAATTGCATTGACAGGCGGTCTATTCAGACGTAGTTCGATAATTTGGTCGTGTTGGGTCTCAATTAACATCAATTGGATCTCTATTCAGAAAGCATTAATACAGCACGTTCTACACTGGCCCGAAGCAAATCGGAGGACCGACGTATGAAAAGGATGAAATTAGCACACTTTATTGGCGCATTGACCCTGGTCTTCAGTCTTGGCCTGGTCGCCAACCCGGCAGAAGCTCATGGTTATGGTCATAAAGGCCACTACAAGAGCTACAACTATGGCCACAAAGGTTATCGCCATGGCCATCGCAGCGGGTACAAGTATCGTAATCGCGGTCGCTATTATAACCGCGGCTATTACGGTAATAAACGTGGATTCCGAGGCAACCGTCGCCATCATGGCTTCAGAAACCGGGGTTTTCGCGGACATCGCTTTCATGGTCGTGGGTTTCGTGGGCATGGCTTCCGTGGGCGTGGGCATTTTAGAGGCCGCGGATTTCGTGGGCATGGCATTGGTTTCCATGGAATAGGATTTCATGGGAATGGTGCGAGCATTGTGTTGTCTACAGGTTACTAATTAACGATTGTTCGTTAGTTACACACTCCTTGATGGTATTGAGGCAGCTTGGCTGCCTCTTTTTTTGGCCTGCTTTTATCCAAACCCAGCTAAATCGATTGATACCAACAGGGTCAAGAACTCTGTTTAAGACCACTATCAATACATTAATATAACTACCAGCTGTAATGTACTGAATAGGTTAGTGTTTTGACGGTATCTGCCGGTATTCTCAAGCGGTATTGTATGGTATTGCTATTGATCTTTTGATACGCATCGCTGGAATCGGTAACCTCCCAGCTACTAGAACGGAACATATTTTCGTTGACGATCACATCAACTGGCTGTTGTTTGCGGTTACGCACTTCAATTTCCATGCTTTCCCAGGCCTGTCGGGCACGCGTGTCAATGCGAAAGTCCGTTTGTTTGCGGGCACCTTTAACATCAAATGCCGTGCCGGTATTCAAAGTGACCTTATCCTTTCTTGGGGTATGACCGATCGCATCCTCACCAACAAACTCCAGATTACCGTCGTCTTCGTCCAACTGTGAAACTCGCACCCGGCCAGCTGGCAAGGGAATACCCAGGCCGTTTTCTTCGGTATTTTCAAACTGAACAATGATTTTTGCATCCAACGCCTGTGAGCCGGTCAGGTTCTCGGACAGCTGCTGATTGCCTGGATACCAGCGAGGGCTGCCATCCAGTACCAATAACTGCTCACAGCGGGCACCATTAACTGATGGGAATAACTCGACCTGTTTGGTGGAGTTTTGCGGAATATCCATACGCCGCCCCAGTGTGTATAAGTGGTATTCATTAAAAGATTTTTCCACAAAACCACTATCAGCTTCAGCCATCAGTGCAACCGGTTGTGAGCGACGGACATTATTACGACTAGCCCCCTGTACACGATTCACTTCGCCTGCTATCAGCTTTAATTTGGCCTGTTGATAGGCGGCACCGGATTGGTTCACCAAAGTCACCCAGGCAGACAAATTCATGCGGCATTGGTCTTGCGGGTCAATAATCAGGTTGTAATCCGTCCACCAGGTCATACCGCTGGTTTGATAAGCGATTTGTATTTCCTGATTGCCGCTATTGGGTGAATCCAGCAACCACAACAATGTTGGGTGGGTAATCAGGCCATCTGGTAAGCTGGGGAAACGGACATTTTGATAATGACTTAGCGTTTGTACACTGCCATCGGATAAACGCAGCATCAATCCTCCTGATACCCCCAGCAGCTCACCATTAATAATATCAACACCATCGCCACGAACCTGTTCAACTTCTACGTGTTGGCCGATATAACGCTCCAGCAATTTATCGGTACTGACCAGATCGAACTCAAAACTTTGCTCTAGCACCCGGGTATCAGGTTGACTGAGTGACCGAAAAGCCACTGTAGTAGGATCTATACCTGAGGCCACATCGACCACTCGTAAGTGACTGGTTCCACGCTCAACATCGTATTCGCGTATATGCCGCACCATAGCAAAACCCGGTATCTGTCCGCCATAACGCCCTGCACCTGGTAAGTACAAACCAGACGGAACACCACCCGGCGTGGCGCTGCTGTAAATGGTCAAGCTGTCTTGACTGCGTTTTTCTTGTGCCATAACTGTGCCCTGACTGATAAGACCCGATGCAATGACCAGGCATGCAATAAAAGTCATTCTAACTGACATGAATGGGGGGCGGGGTGCCCGGGTAGATACATACATGACTCTGCCTCCTGTTGTTGATCTTTGTTTTGTCTCTGCGACTGTATAGTGATTGTTGTTTAACAGTATGACCGAATCACCTAATCCACTGATTCGGTCTATCCACTTGTCTGGTGGTTTGTCTGAGCGTTTGACTGCTCAGAGGTCAATGGTTTCAACAATCGTTCAATCAGTCGCCATAATATAACGCCTGTCACTCCCCATACCCGATGACCATTTAGCTCAATCTCAGGCAAATTAAAGGTCCCTGCTGAAGTTGTTCTTTGTTGCCAATGAAAGTTATCAGCCGTCATAACCTGATCAAAATCAGCCAGAATCAGTTCCGCCACTTCAGCCTGTTCTCTTTTTAACTGATAGCCATCGCGTACCCAGCCAACATAAGCTCGCAAACGATAACCACTGATAGTGTCCAGCTCGCCTAACATACCCAATGGCTGGATAAATTGAGCCTGGATACCAGTTTCCTCAGCAGTTTCGCGCAAAGCAGTCGACAGCAGATTATTATCACCCGCTTCCATTGCTCCGCCAGGAAAACTGATCTCTCCAGGGTGAACTTTAAGGTGCTCGGCACGGCGGGTTAGCAATAAACGGCAATCGGGCAGAACATTGTTGGGCGCCAGCAATGGAATTAATACCGCAGCGCGCCTGGGGTTGGGTGAAACCTGCGTGTGTGACCACACTGGGATATCGCTATCTGGACTATCCAGTGGTAACAGTTGCTGGTTCAGGTAATCAGGGTTGATAGGTTTATGCAATGCTCAGATCCATGAGGCGGTTGGTGCTTATTCGATATTGTCAAAATAGGCTTGTTGACGCTCAGGCAAAGTAGTCTGCATCATTGCCTGCCGTTGCCGTTGACTGAAAGTAAGCCAGTTGCTTATTTCATCCATGCTGCGCCAGCAACCTATGCAATAGCCACTGCTGTGCAGTGTACAAACACCGATGCAAGGGCTATCAACATTGCTATCTTCTGATGCAACGCTCATAAAAACAGTTATCCCAATAAAAAAGGGGCAAATAAAAACGGGGCCGTAAAACGACCCCGTGTTGGGTTGCTTGATCGATCAAGAACCTGATGCTGGTTCAGGTGCACCAATTTGTACCAGTTCCAGATCAAACTTGACTGCTTCGTTGGGGCCAACTGGCTGCTGACCACGTAGACCGAAAGCCATCTCAGGCGGTACAAACACCTGCCAGTGCGCACCCTCACGCATCAGCGGCAATACTTCCTGCCAGCCTTGCAATACTTTATCTACCTGAAACACCTCGGGTTTGCCACGCGCGAATGAACTGTCAAACTCCAAACCATCCATACGTGAGCCGCGGTAGTGAACTGTTACGGTTTCTGTCGGCCCTGGACGGCTACCTTCACCACTCTCAATCACACGATACTGCACTCCACTTGGCAAGGCGACAATGCCTTCTTTGGTACGGTTTTCGTCCAAGTATTGGTTACTGCGTGTCTGATTGGCTTCCGCCAGCTGACGGAACTCTGCCAAACGCTCCTGTTGCAGTCTTTCATTCAGCGCCTGCAAAATTTCGGCCATTTCAGCACGTGGAACACTGGGCTCGGTTTCGCTTTGGGTATCACGGATAGCCTTAATGACTTGCTCCAGATCCAGGTTCAGATCCTGACGGCGCAGGTTCATACCAATATCGTAACCAATGGAATAACCCAATTTACCAGGGTCTGGTTGAGCCGCGTCTTGAGCAAAAACGCTGCCACTCATCAGCACCAGACTCGACAACAAACAAAGCCCTGACAGGCGCAGAGTAAGTTTCATGAAATTCTCCGAAAGTTAATGTGTTCTAAATAACCGGCTATTGTAACGATGTCGATGGCGACAAGCCATCTTTATCGATCATCTATGTTGCAGGTAGACCATTGCTAAGGAATCAGGTTCATTCAGATACAATACCTATAGGGTCGATTTATAAGCCAGAAAAACCTGCCTGCTTGAGTCTAATGAATAAAAGATTACTGGCTAATTTTACCAAATAACGGTTAAATTCTGGTTTTCGTCTTTTGATCTATTCTTATTCGATAATAACCAATTGATATTTAAGATAATACTTTTTTGGCACAAATATTGCATATCTTTTTCCAAACAATCCACAATGGAGATTAGCATGGGCGTATTTTCAAGATTAGGCGATATTATCAACTCTAATATCAATGCAGTGCTGGAAAAAGCGGAAGATCCAGAAAAAATTATCCGTCTGATGATTCAGGAAATGGAAGATACATTGGTTGAACTGCGATCCAGCGCGGCCAAGTGTATTGCCGAGAAAAAAGAACGCACCCGTTTGCACGCTCGTCATGAAAAAGAGCTGCTGGAATGGGAGCGCAAAGCTGAATTGGCACTGGACAAAGACCGTGAAGATCTGGCGAAAGCCGCTTTAATGGAAAAACGGCATATCGAGCAACGTGCTGATGCCATCCATGACGAGGTCAAACTACTGGAAGATCAGCTAGAGCGGTTTAATGATGATATTGGCCGCCTGCAAGACAAATTACAAGATGCTAAAAACCGTCAGCGCAGCCTGGTAATGCGCCAAAAACACGCCACGACCACGTTAAAAGCCCGTGAGCAGGTGCACAGCGACAAAATCGAAGACATCATGTTCCGTTTTGAAAGTGCAGAACGTCGCATCGAAGATGTTGAAGCTCGCAGCGAAGCCATGGAAATGGGTCGCCGGCCACGCAACGTTGCTGATGAAATCGACGAACTGGTGAATGATGAACAGGTCGCTGATGATCTGGCCGCTTTAAAGGCCAAGCGCAGCAAAGCGGCAAAGCCAACCAAGGTCGAGCCTAAGGTTGAAGCAGTAGCCAACGACAAAAAGTAACCTGCTGTTCATCAATGCTGCCTGGCGGCAATCAACACCCTTTGCCGCCAGCTTGAATCATCAGGACATAGACGGGAGTAATCAACAATGTCTGAAATTTTTGGAATCTTATTACTAACAGTAGTGGTCCCTGTTTGGATCGTATTCCACTACCTGGCCAAAATGCGCAGCTCGCGCGGCTTGACCACTGAGGATGAGAAGATGTTAAGTGAAATCTGGGAATCCACTCGCAGAATGGAGGATCGGATTAATTCCCTGGAACGTATCCTGGACGCTGATATGCCAGGCTGGAGAGGCAGATCATGAACCGCAAAGATCAAGAACAATACGACAACGCTAGCTACTCAAGTGAAAGCAACCGCAAAAGGCCTCATCGCTTGTATCGCAACCGTGAAAACCGGGTGATTGCCGGGGTCTGTTCTGGAATCGCTGATTACTTGGATTTTGATCGCCGGGCAGTTCGTATCGCCACTGCGATCGCGCTGATCCCCTTTTCCACCTTTGTGATACTGGCATACATTGTGTTGGCAATTATTTTGCCAACGCGACCTGAAAACTTATACCGCAGTAAGGAACATGAGAGCTTTTGGCGCGATGTTTCCAATCAACCTAAAAACCTTTTTGGTGAACTGCGCCACCGCTTTCGGGACCTGGAGTTAAGGTTGCAGCGTATGGAAACCTACATTACCTCCAAAGAATATGAAATTGACCAACAGTTAAGAGATTAAACAGCGGTTTGGTAAGGCCAGATAGTTTATCTGGCTAAACCATTAACCAATAACGGCATCTAAACCATTAACAACAAGCAGGTTATGCGGAGGTAGACAATGAGCACAAGCAGATTTCAAAAACAATCGCCCACGGTGCAGCGCCTGTACCCTGCAGCCTACGCAACCATCGAATCACGTCAGCACCTGCAGCCCATGTATACCTCTGTATGGCTGGCGCTGTATCAAGGTTTAATGCAATCAGTGTCGGCCAAATCTGAAAGCAAAATGTAAACCCTTCCTAATCCCTTGTGGGAACGATACAGTTCTCACTCATTTGCCTGACCTTCGGCCCGCTACGGCGGGCCGCTTGTTGTTTTAACCTAAACAATTTACGCCTCTACGACCGTGCAATATCCGTGCAGGCGTTGGATAATAGCGTTTTGCATCAGCGGAGCACCCATGGCTTTTCAAAACATACAATCACATTCAGAAAACGGTATTACCTGGATCACCATTAATCGACCAGAAAAGCTTAATGCCCTGAACCTGGATACTTTGCTGGAGCTGGGAGAAGCTTTCGAACAGGCAGTCAATGCAGAAGACATTCGCGTTATCGTTTTAACAGGTGCTGGAGAAAAAGCCTTTGTCGCTGGTGCCGATATTACCGAAATCAACCAGTTAACACCGATGGAAGCGAAAGATTTTTCTGAACTGGGTCAACAACTAATGCTGCAAATTGAGAACCTTGGCAAACCTGTCATCGCAGCTGTCAACGGTTTCGCACTGGGCGGTGGTTGTGAACTCGCACTGGCCTGCCCGATTCGGCTGGCATCGGATAATGCACGTTTTGGTCTGCCGGAAATCAAACTGGGCATCATGCCAGGTTTTGGCGGGACACAGCGCCTGGTACGTATGGTGGGCCGGGCCAAAGCGCTGGAGATGACATTAAGCGGCACACCCATCAGTGCAGAAGAGGCTTTGGCCATGAATCTGATCAGCAAGGTTTACACTCAAGCTGAACTGCAGGATCAAGCCAAAAAGCTTGCACAAACCCTGGCCAACTCCGCACCTATAGCCATGCGGCATATTCTGCAGGCCATTCAACGAGGTGCTGACCTGCCTCTGCAAGACGCCCTGGAAATGGAAACCCAACTGTTTGCCCTGTGCTGCAGCACTAATGACATGCGTGAAGGCACTACAGCGTTTATTGAAAAACGCCAGGCCGAGTTTAGCGGTTCGTAAATCCGAACATAGGCTGTAGTCATAAAATAAAAACGGGGTACCGGTTCAAATCCCGATACCCCGTCCAATGGGCTACTATCTTTATAATTATTAATACACTGATACTTGCTCGGCCAGCTCTACTTTTGCCCCTGACTCAAGGACGATTCTAGCGTCATCGTCCAATTGATTGGTTAGCGGGGGAATGGCCGACTCGGACAACACCAGTACAGGTTGATAGTTACCTATGCCCCCCAATTCCAAGCGTGCTTTGATACGTTTTCCTCTACGTGAACAGGGTGGTTTATCACTGCACCTGAGCACAAGTTCATAGTCATTGCGATAAACCAAAACCTCGGCAATACTGGCGTCACCAATCTCAGCATCAATGACAAGCTCATCACCAGGGCGAGCATTAACTCCGCGGGTCACTGCATCACTTTGTTCTATAGAAACACTGATTGATACCGTAGAGCTGGTTGGTAAAAACACACCAAAAATAAGAAAAACGCCGGCTACAGCAGCCACCATGGAGGGCAATGCCCATTTCCAACGCTGCTGTTTACCCTGCTTGCGCAGCGCAATGGTTTGCCAAACTTCATCCTGCCACCCTGATGGCGCCTTTAAGTTCTGCTGCATGGTTTTGAGTTCCTTTATTATTTTTTTATAAGCATCCTGGCTTTTTATGCAATCAGCACATTCGTCAAAATGCCTGTCGAGACTTTCACCTTGCTCAAGCTTTAATAATCCCTCGCGTTCAAATCGATCACAATAACTCACTGGTTATACCTCCTTGCTCCAAACATCGACGCAATACAGGCAATGCCCGTGTCACGCGTGCTTGTAATGTTGCTGGTTTATCAGAGCTGATCTGACTCATCTCCTTATAACTGCGCTCTTCCTGAAAGCGCATCAATACTGCACTACGAACCTGCGGTGCCAGTTTTTGTAAACATTTAAGTAACCCTTCATGTAAATCACTACCAAACACATCAGAGTTAGCTGACTGGTTCTCAGATGTTTCTGGCAATTCTTCAACCAAAGTGATCCGCCGTTCGCGGCGACGGGTCATTTTTAAAGCATCAAGACAACGGTTACGGGCAATACTGAATAACCAGGTTCGTAATGAAGCCTCCCCCTTGAATGCACTTAGACCTTCATAAGCTTGTACAAAGGTCATCTGATGTGCATCTTCAGCAAGGTTTTTATCCGCAACCATCTGCATGCAAAACCGATAAATTTGATCGCCGTAGGCACTCATCAGCACCGACAGAACCTGTTTGTAATCTTTTTCAGACAAAGCATTAGCTGCACGTGTTTCCGGATCAATTCTTGAACTCATGAGCGCTGTCTCTGATATTTGAACAGACAAGTTGTTAACGGTTACTTGCATACAACCCTACTGTCTATCGCCATCTGGCGGTAAAGTACACGAATGAATTGTTTCAGGACATTTTGTGCCTGTACATACTGCCTGGACTGTTACATCAATATTGTAACCCTCGCCAGCATATGACAGCGTTTCCTGCCCAGCAGAACTGATGAGCTGTTCCTGGTCAAAATTTTCAACAAGTTGAATTTGTACGCATGCTTCATCGGTATCATCATCAGAAAGTAAAATACAACCGATAGCACCAACCAAAACACCACCAATAAAACATAAAAACACACTGCTTGCACTAGGCATATTATTCTCCCATGACACTAAAAGCCTGATATAAAAAAAACACTGAATGGACAATATTAAACATTAATGTCCACCACAAAACACCCCTTTGATAGAGATCCAAAAAAATCTTGAAACCGCTGGTTATCAGATGAAATAGTATTCATTGCTTGTCTTCATCCGGTGGCAAAGTACATGACTTAATCTCTACAGAACAATCCTTTTCTGTACAGTTAATTTGTAAGTCAATCGTCAATTCAAACTCATCCCCATTGACAGATACACTTGTGCCCTGCCCTCCATAATCTGCATTTTTTCTACCTTTAACACAAGCTTCATGAGTGGTAACTGTACGCTTATTTGTGTCATCAAGATCATCTGAAATTGGCTCAAGATGCGAGCAACCGACGACATTGAGCAAAGCCACAGAAGCAAGTGTCAAGCAAGGCAATTTTTTAATAAAAACAAACATATTATTCCCCCAATAAATTAAAGGTGTGATTGGAACCAAGCAAAACAAACGCTGACCACTCTGAGACAGGGCGGTCTTTTGCAATAAACTCTCGTTGCGTTTCCGCAAGCGATTTAGCTGGATCATTCAAAGCATCTTTTGCATAAAAACTGTACATGAACTGCCGTGTATTTTGATCATCGACCGTCCATAAAGAGGCCATAACAGCTTTGCTGCCTACTGCAAGAAATGCCGCACCTAATGAGCTCCATAAACCACGGCCTTCGCGGGTCGCTGATGCGCAGCTTGCAAGTGTCACCAGGCGAGGAGCCACTCTTTGGGATAAAATATCAGCAACACTGATTTTAGTGTCAGCCAATCCTAGCCATGGACCATTGGCCTTTTGTCCAGAGTGAGTCGATAGATGCAGTAAAACTGTATCCGCACTGTTATAGATATTCTCAGCTGTAGCAACATCACCCAAGCGTGGCTTTACGCCCAAGTTTTTTGCAATATTTATCGCCTCTAAGCGCGCTGAGGGCAGATCATCAAAAGGATCACCCATCACCACTGCCTGTTGCCACTCTAGATCATCTTCATTATTTTCAATAGCGAGTAGGCCATTAACGCTGGGGGCATAGCTGATAATATAGTTTTCAATTAATCGTTGATCCTCAAATACCAAGGCAGAAAATGGGACACGTTCAAGGACTGAATCAGGCACAATATACAATCGGCTTGTCGCCACAGGCAGAATATCTGCTGGTAATAGTAATTTACCAAGTTGTTTTGCTGCCTTGTGATCGTTAAGGTTGGTTAGAAAACCTTCTACCAGGCGTTTGACATGAGCAACATTGGAATGCAACTGCTTTAGCTGAATTTCCCCTTTAGTAATTGAAAAAACCCATAAACCTTGTTGCGCCTCAAAGTAAATCAACATATCCCGCCCGTTGATATTGTTTAATATCGATACCGTTTCATCTGGCGAAAACACCGGTGACTCATTGATCGCAGGAAGAATTTCATTCAGTGCATTAATTCTTACTGGGGCTTCTTCGATCATATTGGCCATTGATACCTGGCCAGGCAATTCTTGCTCTGGCTGTAGTTCTTCAGAATGCAGATAAGTGTCTAAAAACGTCCTTGCTTTGGCCTTTTCTGCAACGTACAGAGCTTCTTTTACATCGTGCTTTTGGGCGTAAAAAGCAAACAAGGCTTCATAGGGTTGGCGCTTTTTCTGTAAATAAGCCGATTTCAACTCATCTAAAAGCAGCGTACTTCTAAAGTCTTCAAGTGTCTGAATAGCACTCTCATAGGCGCTGACCTGCAAGTGCTCATTACCTAAGCCCTCGGCCGCCTGACCTATCTCATAATATATTTGCCAACGCCATACTGCGGAAATATCCTCTTTTTCGAGCGCCAACTGCAACATCTCAAGTGCTAGTTGATAATGACCGTTAGCCATATGCACCAGAGCCTGATTGTACAATAGTGGAGTCTGCACTCGGCCACCTGGCTCTACATATTTCCAAGCTTGAGCTATATGAGCTGTTGCACTTTGAATATCACCCAACGACAAACTAGTCTCAGTTAAGTTGATATATATGGTTCGGAAAGTTCTAGGGCTTTCATTACCAGCTATCAGTCCCAGAGATTTTTGTAACGAATCACGGGCCAGTGACATACGTTGCTGACTCATCCTTAAAACACTTTCATTAACTAAAAAAGTAATTTGTGATGAAGCATCATCTTGTGCGATTCTTTGTTTTACTAATTCAAGAATTTGCTCCGCACTATCGTTATAACCTAAATCTTGAAAAATGCTGAACAACAGATAAAGCGCATTAATTTCTCGACGGTTGTTATCTGACTCACTGGCAGCATCAAAGGATGCCGAGGCATATTCCAGCGCTTTTTTATATTTGGCAGTTTCCCATGCAACATAACCGCGCCAATACATACTGACTGACATACCCGTATAGTCATGGTTTTTTTCGTACAAACTATAGTCACGTGCAAATGCAATATCAGCCGATGAGTATTCACCTTGTGATCGCAACAAACGTCCGTGGTAATACCAAAGCCCCGGCTCAACTTTGGTTCCAGATAACTTTTCTGCCCACTCTTGGACTTGAGAAGAATCTTTCAAGTAATAATATGACTCAACTACTTTTGCACCGTAATCTAAATTATTGGTAGCCTCATAAGCCATTGAACAGGCTATAGCTGCCTGCTCATAATTACCATTCTCAAAAGCCTGATAACACTCGAAAGGATCGCTGGATTGACAGCCAGCAATAAAAAACAAACCGGCGATAGCCAATAGGTGGGTGTTTTTGATGGGCGCGGTCTGCATTATTACTCTAGGCCCCTATACTCTTATCACTCATAGCCAGTATAGGCGACAGTGGCAGTGGTGATTCAACAATAACAGCCATCTGATTCACTGTCAGCATTATTTTGTATGGATATCATATAGTTATATTATGACATTCTACAATACCTGATGCTTATACAGATACTATGACAAGCGTGAGCATAAAGAAACTCAGTATGGAACCTTAAGCAGGAAAAAACCATGGCCTATGATGAAGGCATTGCACAGCGAATTAGAGAAGCACTGATTGATCAGCCCGGCATTATTGAAAAAAACATGTTTGGTGGCATTGCTTTTATGCTATCTGGCAATATGCTGTGTGGCGTTGTCGGTGAAATGCTGATGGCACGGGTAGGACCGGATCAATATATTCGGGCGTTAACCAGGCCGCATGCATGCGAAATGGACTTCACAGGTCGCCCAATGAAAGGTTTTGTGTATGTACAACCAGCCGGATTCGCTGATGACGATCAGTTAAGTTATTGGATAGCTTTGTGCAAAAACTTTGTTGGTTCTCTACCTGCTAAATGATCCCGACAATCAAGGACAGGCATTGCCTTTGGTCAACTGCAGTTGCTCACGCTTGGTGGTAATGATGTATTGCCCCTCACCAACCATCTCATAATGACCGCTGAGGATATTATTCACGTTGGCTTCACAAAAACCAATGCCAATATCCAACTGACAATACTCACCAGGGCAAATCAGAAACTGACGTTCACCGATATCTTTGAAACTCACTTCATACGCACTTTCTGAGTATGTTTCCTGTCCCTGTTCCACTACGCAGACATGCACTAGATTAGAAGCTGGTTTACGCCAATGCGCATAGCAGTTGGTGATAACAATTTCTGCCGCGGTCAGATTGGCACAAGCCATTAACGACAAAATGTACAAAAAACTTCTTAGCATGTATAAGTTCATACCATTATTGGTCTAAAGTATTAGGTTGCCCTAAGTTAAGGCAATATACAAGCAATATGGTTCACCCCAGATCCTGCTTGACCCAGTTTCCCAGCAGCCGTCTAAATGCAGGAACCACTTCATTATCAAACCATGGGTTCTTTTTAAGCCATATGCGGTTTCTGGGTGATGGGTGAGGCAACGGAAATATTCTGGGCAAATAATCACGGTAGCTTTTTACCGTTTCCGTTAAATTGGTTTTGGCCTTTTTACCCAGGTAGTATTTTTGGGAATATTGCCCAATCAATATGATCAGTTCAGCATCCGGCATTTTCTTTAGTAATGCCTCATGCCATTGTGGCGCACATTCCGGCCGGGGTGGTAAATCACCCGACTTGCCTTTGCCTGGATAACAAAACCCCATGGGCATTAAAGCAATCTGGTCGGCATCGTAAAATGTGTCTTTATTGACCCCCATCCAGATACGCAATAAATCACCACTGGGGTCATTCCAGGGAATATTGGTTTTATGTACTTTGCTACCAGGTGCCTGACCGATAATAATTACCTTACTGCTGCTACTGGCCGACATTACCGGATTAACACCATGCGGTAAGTGAGGAGCACAGATTTCGCAGGCTTTTATATTTTTTAATAGTGTTTGCATCGAGTGTCTACCACCATTCAGAGCCAGGATCACCTTTCACGGGTCCTTTAACATCGCCAGTCATCCATCCCCCATACAATCCACCAGGTTGCGGTTTGACCTGTTCATCATCAACAAAACAATCCAGCTTGGCTGGATAAAAGGAGAAATACCCCTGGATGCCTGCAAACTCTGGAAACGGGTCAGGGTAACACCAGGCCACATGCCTGAGCTGCTGATCACCAATCATTAAATGCCAATAAGATGCCACGCCTTTCCATTCGCAGCGAGTGTGAAGTGCAGCCAGACGAAGCGCATCTGTATCCACATGTTCCGGTGGCAAATAAAACACCGGCCCACCTGCAGTTTCCAGCACCCGCAATGACTGGTTTGAATTGGCAATCAGCCGGCTTTTGTACTTGACCGTAACCTTGCGACGGTTAGTGACAATTTTCGGAGGGCGCGGATAATCCCAGACGGACTCTTCACCCAAACCGGGAGCATCAGCAAACGCCGGTCGTGTTGAACCATCAAACTGCCACCGCTCACGCCCTGCTTTGGCCCATTCTGGAAGCTCAGGCATTTAAACTGCCCATGATAAAAGCCCTGCACAAGTTGTGGCTGTGTTTTTACAGCTCATGCTCGTATTTTAATTCACCGGCATCAATCACGACATCCAAACGATTACCTTGCGGTGGTAACTGACAGGTCGAAAACTCGGTAAAGGCACAAGGGGGATTATAAGCTTTATTAAAGTCGATCACGGTGGTGCCATCCAGGCCGGGATAATCGGCATATAACGTCCGGCCTGCGCCATAGGTTTGTTTACCACTGGTGCGATCAGCAACCACGAAAAACAATTGGTCACTGCCCTCTTCCACCAGACCTTCAACACGGTATTGTTTGCCTTCATGTTCAAAAACCAGTGCTCCTGGGTTCGGTGTCGGTATCACCTGCCCCAGCACATTGGCTACATCGATGGTTTTCCCTGGTGGGTGCGGTTCATAGCGAGCCACCTTGCGCCAGTCACGATTGATTGGAAAGTATTCCAGACCATGAAACTCCGTGCGAACGGGTGATTGGCTGTCTTTTGCGCGAATGGCGAGTTCTTCCCGCATGATCACATAAAAGTTAGTGGTACCCGCGCTCACCACAGTAACCGGGCCTTGGTGGTCTACCACCAATTGTGCCAATGGCTGCTGCTTGCCATCAATCAAGACGCCACCATCATCGGCAGGCAGAAAAGCCACCTTCTCTCCGATTACTGAAACGGTTCCCCAATATTCCGGACCGCCAGGAATACGAATATCCACATCATCACCGCTGCCAATCTCACTGGAACCTTGAGGCAACCATTCAAAGGCCACCAACGACAACCAGCCATCGGGCTTGGTCAACTTTTGCAGGCGGGTATCCTGCCAGTTACGGACTTCCTGCTGCCAGGCGCGTAACTCATTACCTGTCAAACCACCTTCTGCGGACTGCACAGAAAATGTCCACAGAATCAGCAAACAAAATAAAAAGCCCAAAGCCTTAACAGGCATTGCCGAATAATTTTTGCCATTAAGCGCGTCCATACACATCCTCAAATCGTTCGATATCATCTTCACCAAAGTAATCACCGGTCTGCACCTCAATTAAGTGCAAGTCTTCATCACCGGGGTTTTCCAGACGGTGCAGCGTTTTCACTGGGATCCAGGTGGATTCGTTACGCTTCAGTATAGTTTCCTCATCACCAACACGCACTTTGGCAATGCCGCGGATCACTGTCCAATGCTCACTGCGCTGATGATGCAGCTGCAGTGACAGCACCTGCCCCGGCTTGACCACCAAACGCTTCACTTTACAATCGTCGGCATCTTCCAATACTGTGTAACTGCCCCAGGGGCGGTGCACTGTACGATGGAAGGTCGCCGCTTCATGGTCGGCATTGGTGAGTCGCTGTACCACCTGCTTGACTTCTTGTGCCCGGTTACGATTGGCAATTAATACTGCATCACCGGTATCGACCACCACCAAATCATCCACACCGACAGCCGCTACCAGACGTTCCTCAGATTGTACAAAACAGTTTTGGCTATCTACCATCACCGCATGACCGCGGATACGGTTACCTAACTCATCTTGAGCATACAACTCGCTGATGGCTTTCCAGGATCCTATATCGCTCCAACCAAAATCACCTTCAACAACGGCCACATTATTGGCTTGTTCCATCACCGCATAATCAATAGAAATAGAAGGTAATTCAGAAAAAGCCGCCAACGGTAGCTCAAGAGGTTTGACATCCTTATCCAGACTCTTCCAGATCGTTATCGCTTGCTGGTAAAGTTCCGGCTGGTGTTTCTGCAGCGCCTGTAAAATCGTGTCACAGCGATAACAGAATATACCGGCATTCCAGCGGTATTGACCACTTTCAACATATTGTTCAGCAGTTGCAAAATCAGGCTTTTCCACAAATGCATCAACGGCAAAACCAGTGCCTAATGAGTCACCCAGGCGGATATAGCCATAACCGGTTTCCGGCTCAGTAGGATAAACACCAAAAGTCACCAGTTTACCGGTGGCTGCCAATGCTCTTGCATCGTTGACTGCTGCTTGGAAAGCTTGCTGATCACGCACCAGATGATCTGCCGGCATTACCAGCATTTGTGCATCTGGACCAAACCGGTCGTGTATGCGTAAAGCTGCCATCAAAATCGCGGGTGCAGTGTTGCGTCCGCAGGGTTCTAGCAAAAAGTCGAACTGCTCGGCTTGATCGTTTACCCCCAGATAGGTATCACGGGTTAGAAAATAATAGTCTCGTGAAGTGACTGTTAATACGCTCTCTCCTTCGCGCACTGAAAGCGCCCGCTGCAATGTGTGTTCAGCCAGCGAGTGCCCATCGGCCATACGCATAAAGGGCTTGGGGTGAGCCTTACGCGATACTGGCCACAAACGTGTGCCAGCGCCACCAGACATAATAATGGGTACTAACATTTAATCTGTTCCTTATCTTCTTTCGCATAAGTCTGCAAACACTGATGAACCGAACCCCAGCCTTTCGGTAAACAACCAAATTGCTGTAAAAACCGGTTGCTATTCAATAATGAAAATGCGGGTCGCGGTGCTGGCCGCGGGTATTCATCTGTATTACAGGGTGACACATGACTGGTTATCCGTGGGTTATACGACAACAGTTCCAGATGCGATAAGCCCTGTTCGATCTGTATCGCAAAATCATACCAACTACCATGATCTGTACCGGCCAAATGATAAACACTCTGATTAAACTCTTGCTGAACCGGCCATAACTGTGCCAAGGCCTGCCAGCTACAGGCGGCAATATCCCGACTCCATGTAGGGCACCCTATTTGATCATTCACGACTTTCAAGTCATCACCTGCCAATAATTTCTTAGCAATCGTGTCCAGAAAATTACCTGTCGGCCCTCCATACACCCAACTGGTTCGCAGTATCAGCGCTTTGTCATTACTTTCCAGAATCGCTTGTTCACCCGCCAGTTTGCTCTGGCCGTAAACACCTACGGGAATGGTTGCATCGGTTTCAATATAAGCGTTTGATTGATTACCAGTGAAGACATAGTCCGTTGAGTAATGAATCAAGAGACCATTCTGCTGGTTGGTATATTCTGCCAACCATCGCGGCAGTTCGGCATTTAGCGTATTTGCTGCTTCTTGGTGTTGCTCTGCCGCATCCACATTGGTCCAGGCTGCCGCGTTGATGATTATGTCCGGCTTGATACTCTCTAATAACCGCTGCACCGTTGCCCGGTCTGATAGGTCAGCCCTGTACTGACCATTAGCGGATTGCCCCTGCAGGCTTCTTGCCACTTGATGGACGGAGTATTGTGCAGGTGCCAGGGTCACCAATGCGCTGCCAATCTGCCCGGTTGCACCGGTAATCAATACCCGTGGCATACCTATACTCCGGGTAAGCGTGAAGAATCTATATCGTGCAGGTGCAATGCAGCCTGATCTTTTGCCGATAGGCCCGTTGCCGGTAATGGCCAGTTCACAGCAATCGTCGGGTCGTTATAGGCAATGCAAGCATCAAATTCCGGATAGTATTTTCGACTACAGAAATACGCAAAGGTCGCATTCGCCGATAACACCTGAAAACCATGGGCAAAGCCTTCTGGAATCCATAACTGTCGATGGTTTTCGGCACTTAATTCCACGCCAACCCATTGTCCAAAACTTGGTGAACCCTGACGGATATCCACCGCCACATCAAACACCCTGCCACTCAAAACATAGACCAATTTTCCCTGTGGTTCGGGAAACTGATAATGCAATCCGCGTAGGACACCATGCTCAGAGTACGAAACATTGGCTTGGGTAAAGTCAGCTGCGATTCCTGCCTGCTGATAACGTTCTGCCTGCCAGGTTTCCATAAACCAGCCACGTTGATCACCAAATACCTGCGGTTCAACCAATAAAACCTCAGGCAATTGTGTAGGCGTCACTTTCATTGCCGGAGCACAACTACCATTCAGGCGTACTCTCGGCAACCGCCTGCAGGTATTGACCGTAACCACTGGAAATTAATGGTTCAGCCAGTTGGGTTAACTGTTGCTGATCAATCCAGCCCTGACGATAAGCAATTTCTTCAGGGCACGATACCCGTAAACCCTGGCGGGCTTCAATGGTTTCGATAAAGCTTGAAGCTTGCTGCAGCGAATCATGAGTACCCGTATCCAGCCAGGCATAGCCGCGGCCCATTCGTTCAACCTGCAACCGGTTTTGCTCCAGGTACAAACGATTTAAATCGGTAATTTCCAGCTCACCACGATCAGAAGGCTTAAGGCTGGCAGCATATTCCGGTGCTTTCTCATCGTAGAAATACAAGCCGGTCACTGCATAATTGGATTTAGGCTGCTGTGGTTTTTCTTCAATACTCAACACCTGGCCATCAGCATTCATTTCCACCACCCCATAACGCCGGGCGTCACTGACCCGATAACCAAACACCGTCGCCCCACGTTTGCGTGCATTGGCGGTCGCCAGCAATTGTGCAATACCACTGCCATGGAAAATATTGTCTCCCAGAATCAGGCAACTGGGTCTGCCGCCCAAAAACTCTCTTGACAGAATCAGCGCCTGTGCCAGGCCTTCTGGTTTGGGCTGAATGGCATAGCTGATTTTTAACCCCCACTGCGTACCATCTTCCAGCAAATCCTGAAACATATGTTGCTCATGTGGGGTAGTGATGACAATGATTTCGCGCATACCTGCCTGCATCAGCGTGCTGAGCGGATAATAAATCATTGGTTTGTCATAAATGGGCAATAACTGCTTACTGATCACTTTGGTAATCGGGTACAAACGAGTACCACTGCCCCCGGCAAGGATAATACCGCGACGATCAACACCCTCTGGCTGGCTGGCTACCAAACTCATGTGGTCACCAGTCCCAGACGCTGCCCTTGATAAGCTTCACGGGCTGCTGCTATCCAGTCATTATTGTGCATATACCAGTCCACTGTTTCACGTAATCCACGACTGAAATCGACCTGCGGTTGCCAACCCAGTTCCTTTTGTATTCGTTCAGCGTTAATGGCATAGCGACGATCATGCCCTGGACGATCTGTTACAAATTCAATCAATTGCTTATGTGCTGTCTGTCGCGGCTGAAGTTCATCCAGTTGTGCACAAATCGTTTCAACCACAGTCAGATTGGCCTGCTCATTATTGCCACCAATGTTATACACTCGCCCTGGCTGGCCCGCCTCCAGCACCCGCCACAAAGCCCGGACATGGTCCGATACATGCAGCCAATCGCGAACCTGCTGTCCATCACCGTACACTGGCAATGCGTCCCCTGCCAATGCTTTAAGAATCATCAGCGGGATTAATTTTTCCGGGTATTGATGGGTGCCGTAATTGTTGGAGCAGTTGGTGGTTAACACTGGCAAACCATAAGTATGGTGCCAGGCCCGCACCAAATGATCCGCCGCTGCTTTGCTGGCTGCATATGGTGAATTAGGCTGATAAGGCGTGTCTTCAGAGAACGCCCCTTCAGGCCCCAGGCTGCCATAGACCTCGTCAGTGGAAATATGCAAAAACCGAAATTGATCTTTGCTTCCCCCTAACAAAGCCTGCCAGTAGTGATGCGCCTGTTGTAAACAGTTGAGCGTACCCTGAACGTTGGTTTGCAAAAAAATATCCGGCGCTTCAATCGAACGATCGACATGACTTTCTGCAGCAAAATGAATAATCGCGCTGGGTTGATGCTTGGCAAATACCTGTTGAACCAGATCAGCATCATTAATGCTGCCAGCCACCAACTGATAACGGCTCTGATCAATATCAACCAGCGTTAACGGACACGCCGCATAGGTTTGCGCATCCAGATTAACAATACGTAAATCCGCATCACGTGCCAGACTGTCGCGTATAAAATGGCTGCCGATAAACCCCGCCCCGCCGGTAACCAGCCAGGTATTAGTCATCATATTGGAAAACTGTGTCAGTGTTATCAGTGCTAAAACGGAATATCATCATCCACAAAATCATCACCGCTATCAGCTGGTGCACTGGGTTGCGATTGAGCGCGACTGCCACCAGCTGAAGGACCACCTGAACCACCATCGCCCGGAGGACCGCCAAAACCGCCATCATCCAATGGCGCACTGCCGCCCTGACGCCCCCCCAGCATTTGCATCTCGCTGGCCACAATTTCCGTGGTGTAGCGATCTTGCCCGGATTGATCCTGCCATTTACGGGTCTGTAATTTGCCTTCGATATAGACCTGACGGCCTTTCTGCAGGTACTCACCGGCAATCTCACCCAGGCGCCCCCACAGCACCACCCGGTGCCACTCTGTGCGTTCCTGGTTTTCGCCTGTCGCTTTATCCCGCCAGGACTCAGAAGTAGCCAGTGTTAAAGTGGTAACAGCCGTGTTGGATTGGGTATAACGGGTTTCCGGGTCTCTGCCCAAATTCCCAACCAGAATAACTTTATTAATCCCGCGTGACATGCGTTTGCCTTTGGTTTATCAAAAGAGAGAAAGTTTACCATAGCAAGCCTATGCTTGGCCTCGCTAAGCGTAAGAATTGAACAGGGCTTTTTATCAGTGAATGCCGTTGCTCAGCGCTGAGCTGATACCTGCCTCTCACAGTACCACCCCATCGGTTTGGCTGGCTTTTATTTCTGCCTGTCTCCTCTATTAAGCAACCGTTGTTGTCAAGCACTCAAACAAATAGCCTGCTTATAGGTTTAGCGCAGGTGTTGTGGATATGTAATCTATTATGATATGATTTTAATATCATAATAAACCAAGGAGATATTCATGATTCGCGAAATCGAACGCAAACCGCCTTCCGGTATCATCGCCATTTTTCTATTGCTGGCCGCTGAAATTGCCTGTATTTCGTGGTTTATTCATTCTGTCATTCAACACAATGAGGTTGGAGCGCTGCTGGCCGTATTGGTCTTTATTGTTCTGGCAGTGTTATGGCGCGGCCTGTTTATGGTGCACCCCAATGAAGCCAAGGTTTTACAGCTGTTTGGTGCTTATAAAGGCACTGCACACCAATCCGGCCTGCGGTTTACCAACCCGTTTTACTCGCGTCGTGGTGTTTCTGTGCGTATCCGAAACTTTGAAAGCGGAACATTGAAAGTCAATGACAACTCCGGCAGCCCCATTGAAATTGCCGCAGTGGTGGTGTGGAAAGTGGTGGATACTGCAGAAGCGGTTTTCGAAGTCGATGATTTTGAACAGTTTGTCAGTATCCAAAGCGAAGCAGCATTGCGTAACCTGGCATCCAGTTACCCCTATGACAGTGATAACGATGATGTACCGTCCCTGCGAGGCCATACCCAGGCCATGTCAGATTCATTGCGCGGAGAAATTCAGGACCGCCTGGATAAAGCTGGTGTCGAAGTGATCGAGGCGCGTATCAGCCACTTGGCCTATGCGCAGGAAATCGCCCAGGCAATGCTGCGTCGCCAACAGGCTGGCGCCATTATCGCTGCCCGCTCACGTATCGTTGAAGGTGCTGTAGGTATGGTCGAAATGGCACTGGAAGAGCTGAGCCGCAAACAGTTAGTCGAACTGGATGAGGAGCGCAAAGCAGCCATGGTCAGTAACCTGCTGGTGGTATTATGCAGTGAAGAACACACCCAGCCTGTGGTGAATACCGGCAGCCTGTATTAATCTCAACGGTGTCATCCTGCAAAATGATTCATCAATAATGAAAATAGCGGCTGAGTACATCGGCCGCTGCTATCTGACTACCTATGAGTGATAAAAAACCCTTTGCCCTACGCCTGGACCCTGAGCATTTTGCCGCGTTGCAGCAGTGGGCAGATGACGAGTTACGCAGCGTCAATGCGCAAATGGAATATCTGTTGCGCGAATCACTGCGCAAGGCAGGACGTTTACCCAAACAAAAAGACCAATAAATCACCGCCCTTTCAGACTGCTGCTTATACATAAGCAACCAGCAGACCATTGCTTGCTTTAAATCTGGCTCCATATTGTTATCAACTGAGGCAATGTCTTGGCTGATTGACTCTACGGCCATTGCTGCTATCTACGGCAATGATCAATTGATCAATGACAACGCTGTAAACAAACGCTTGCTTTGACTGTGCAGAAGCTATCTAAACCAACGTATAATAGGTGCATGTCTATGTCATCCGATAACGTTACCGCCCTGCCCGCCAGGAATAACGCCAGTAAAGCGCTGGAAGAAAATCAAACCACCCAAAACGATATGCAGGCAGTGGATCAGTTGATCCGCCAATCATTGCATAGTGATGTGGTTCTCATTAACCAGGTTGCCGAATACATTATTCACAGTGGTGGCAAGCGTTTACGGCCACTGCTGCACCTTCTGGCCGCCAGGGCCTGCGGCTATAGTGGTGAACAACATATCCGCATTGCTGCAATTATCGAGTTCATCCATACCGCCACCTTATTGCATGATGATGTTGTGGATGAATCAGATCGTCGTCGTGGTCAAGATGCAGCACATACCGTTTGGGGCAATGCCGCCAGCGTTTTGGTTGGTGATTTTCTCTATTCACGCAGCTTTGAAATGATGGTAGAAGTCGGCAGCATGCCAGTGATGGCCATCTTGTCACGTACCACCAATATTATTTCTGAAGGTGAGGTCCAGCAACTGTTACAACTGGGTAACCCCGCTCTGGATGAAGCCCAGTATCTGCAGGTCATCGAAAGCAAAACAGCACGCTTGTTCAGCGCAGCCTGTGAGCTGGGTGCGGTGATTTCCGGTGGCGACCTGGCCATGCGTGATGCCATGGCCCGCTTTGGTGCACTGCTGGGTAGCGCATTTCAGATTATGGATGACGTGCTGGACTATACCGCTGATGAAGAACAATTGGGCAAATCCCTGGGCGATGACCTAGCAGAAGGTAAAGCCACCTTGCCTTTGATTTATGCCCGTATGGCGGCAACCGCCGAACAGCGTGAACGGCTGGACGATATTATTCAAAACGGCAGACGCGAGTCATTAAAAGAAGTCCATGCGTTATTGCTCAGCACAGGTGCAGCAAAAATGGCACAACGCAAGGCAGAATTATTAATTAATCAGGCAGAAAAAGTCCTGCTGGCCTTACCGGACAATATCTATCGCAATGAGCTGTTGGAGAAATGCCAGTTTGTGGTTCAGCGTGGTAATTAAAGCATCAATCATATAGTCATCTACAAAAACCAGGCGATTATCAACCGTCATTAACCGGGCTTATTTTCCAAACCGGTTATCCATGTTTTTTATGATCCGTATTTTTGACTTTTCCGTATTCAACCAGCTGCTTGAATACTGTTCCGCGCTGTTCGAAATTATCGAATTGGCTAAAACTGGCTGCGCCAGGTGACAGCAATACCACATCGTTATCTGCGGCAATTTCATTGGCGCTGTTGATAGCAGCCTCAAGATCGGCCACAGCCAACAGATGGCATGCAGGTTGATCCAGCTCTGTAAACAATGCCGATAGCTGCTGTAATAGCTCGCCACCATTGTCAGGCAAAGCCAACACAGCCTTCAATGGCGATCTTTGGCTGGACAACAACTGCTGCCGAACCAGAGCAACCACTGGCAACCAATCCAGGCCTCGACTGAACCCACCAGCAATTAATACCACAGGATGATCGGAAAACGCTTCCAATGCCTTCACCGTTGCCATCGGTGTGGTAGCAATGCTGTCGTTGATATAAGTCACACCATCAATATTGGCAACCGTTTCCAAACGATGCGGTAAAGGCTTAAATGATTGCACTGCCTTTAATGCGGCAACAGGATCCAGCTTAAAATGTGCCGCAATGGTTAAGGCCGCACAGGCATTAACATGGTTATGTCTGCCACGAACAGGTAATTGTTCGCCTGTTAATTGATGCTCACCAGCATATTGCAAACCACGTTCTACTGCCTGCCAACCGGCAGCCTTATTGTACGTCGCTATTGATTGACCGGCAGGCAATAAACTGGCCATCTGCTGATGCTGTTGTAGCTGCTCAAACAAGCCTTGCTCTATCAAAGCTTGCTTTGCCAACGACAGCAAACGCAATTTATCCGCAAAATACTGATTCGTTGTTCCATGCCAATCCAGGTGCTCTGGAAACAGACTGACCAATACCGACAATTCCGGTTCCGCCTGCAAATCTGCCACCTGAAAACTGGACAATTCCAATACCCAGATGTCAGCCTGAATATCCAGACAATCAATCAATGGCAAACCAATATTGCCTGCCAGCTGTACCCGCATGCCGCATTGCTGAAGGACATGTGCTGTTAATGCAGCGGTAGTACTTTTTCCTTTGGTCCCGGTGATTGCAACAACCCTTGTCGATGCGTTTTCGGCAAACCATAAATTGGTGCTGGAACTGACAACAACACCGGCCTGCTGAGCCGCTTGAATCGCTGGATGGTACAAACTGATGCCCGGTGATTTAATGAGTACATCAAAATCAGTTAAGGCACCTGCTGTGAATGGTGCAATTTTTACTGGATAAGGACAGTCAATGCCTGCAGCCAAGGGTTTTTCGCACAAAACACTGACCTCGGCATTGGCAACACGATCTTGCAATACCCGACAGATTGCCTGCCCCTCTTTGCCATAGCCAAGCACGGCAACTTTTTGGTTTTGCAGCTCGCTTAAACGCATAATCAATCGGAATATAACTGCCGAAACTGATCAGGCAGCCGCTTAATTGACTCAGCATTCAACTGCAGCAATTCATTAACATCCATGGCATCAGCAATGCGTTCATTCAGCACCTGAACGACAATGGCATTGTTCCAATCTTGCCTGCCTTTCAACATAACCATCGCCCCACGCGATTCCGCAATGGTTCCCACGCATTCAAAAGGCTTTTCGCCCAATCCGATTAAATCGGCAAAAGCATCAATCTGATCTTTATCGTCCAGCAAGTTTTTACCAAAAATCCTCTGCAGCTTTTGTGCGGGCATAAACGCGGCCAATGCCAGAAACACAAACCGGCATTTGGGACACTGCCCGCACCAGCGTTGGGCAATGCGTGCACCATCCAGGTGAAACTGGCGATTGCAACTGGAAAATGTTGAATGGTACTGACTTAAATCAGCGAAACGCTGGCAGATCGCCAGTTCTGTCATTGGTCGCAGCAATGAGAAACACCGCAGATCAGTAGCAATATATTGTTGGATATACTGCTGTAATGCCTGCTCAAATGCTGAGCTTTTACTGTACTGGTGATTGATACCAACGGTTTCACCCAAATGACGAGTCGGCTCATCGGCTGATGCTTCATTGGCAAACACCACCCAGCGGAAATCATAAATAATGGCAGCAGCCAATAAAATACAGGCATTGATGGCTGTAATTGGCACATGGCCGTTGTATGCCCCCTGCTCATTGAGCTTAATTAACATCGGCGCTACCTGCCGCTGAATGGGCAGCCATGGCAGGTCGGTTTGCTGAGCAACTTCGGTAATCAAACGCGCAGGTCTAACCGCAGTTGCGGTGGTGCTTAGTCCAAGCTGTTTGAGCATCTCGATAGCAACCAGAGAATCTTTACCGCCTCCAATGGGTACCAGGCAGCGTTTGCTCATCTGCAGAGAATGCACTGATTGTTTATCGTTTGCTGTTGCCCAATGCGCTTTGTCTTTAACCTGCTGCAAGCAATCAGCAAGGTCGATTTGATTGACAAAGCCAAACTCTGCCAGGCCATGCTGATAAAGCTCATTCAAAAATGTGAATTGCTCAGCGTTTGGCGGTCGCTGTTTAAACTGCCACTCACCTGGGCAGGCGACTTTCCAATAACTGACACCCGCTACCCAGTGCAGCAGTTCAAACGCCTTGTTTAAAGCAACTTGTCGATCGGTTTGAATACTCGGCGCTTCAGGAAAACGAATTGTCTCGGTAAACGCAATGCCTGGCTGCTGATCTGCCTCCAATACATAATGCAAACTCAACGTACCACTGGCTGCATCCCACTGATAGCGATCAAAGATAAACCGTTGATACGCACCCGGATCAAAATCAGTCATATCAATTCAGTACAACTTCGATCGCTGGATCACGCAAATTGTAATAGCTGCTCATCACCCGACCGTAAGCACCGGCATTGGCCACCAGCAGCACATCGCCTTCCTGGCAATCAGGCAGCATGCGATCAAGACCCAAAATATCCGCTGTTTCACAGATTGGCCCTACCACATTGACCATGTGCTGTACCGGATCATCCAAACGGCTCAGGTTTTGAATATCGTGATAGGCACCATACAGTGCCGGGCGAATCAATGAATTCATTCCGCTGCTTACCCCGACATAGCGCACATCGCCTTTGCCTTTGGTCTGTGTGACCCTTACCAATAACACCCCTGCTTCGGAAACCAAGAAACGACCTGGTTCCAGCCAAAATTGTACAGACCGGCCCGATTGTCTGACCGACTGCTTAACCCCAAGCAGCAAACGGTCCAGCTCCTCCAGCTCAAGCTCACCGTCACCCGGTTTGGTTGGCACGCTGAGTCCACCACCCAGATCAATCACGCTCACATCCGGAAAATCAGCCAGCATGCTGGTCAACAGTTCTGCGCTGCGCCGCCAGTTATCCGGTACTGTCAAACCAGAACCAATATGCACATGCAAGCCATTGACTGTGACATTCAATTCCTGGCATAAAGCCCGGGCCTGTTCCAGCTCCTGCATTGGAATACCAAATTTGGAGTGACTCCCTGCGGTTTTAACCTTTTGGTGATGACCGTGCCCCTGGCCTGGATCAACCCGCAAAAAAACCGAACGGTTGCGTAATAATTCCGGCCAATGTTGCAATGGAAATAAATTGTCCAGCGTCACCGTCAAGCCCGCCATAAACGCCTGTTGATACTCGGCCACCGGCGCAAAATTGGGCGTGAATAAAATTTCCTCTGCCGCAAAGTCCGTAATTTCATTCTGCAAATGCCCAACTTCCGCCATCGACACACAATCAAACCCCACACCCATGCTGTGCAAACTGTTTAATATCGCCGGGTGATTATTGGCTTTCATCGCATACAGTACGCGATCGATACTCTGCAGTTTTAATAACCGCAAAGCCTGCGACTCAATGGTCGGCAAATGATAAACATAGGCCGCATCGTGCTGTTGCGCCAATTGCAACAACTGTTGGCGTTCGCGTCGATACCAGGAAGGCAAAGCTTCAGGCAGATCGCTGCCATGAATTTGCAAGGCCTCCCAACTGGGACCAAATACCGATTCATCGGGAATACGCGGCTGCTTGGGAATTAAAGTTTCGTGCAATTGCCGCACCAGTGTATCGGCATGCTCACGGGGCACCACCACACTCAGGTTCAAATCATTGGCAGCCTGACTCAGTAGGTAAATACGACGCTCTTCAAAAGCTTCCAGGGCCGGGCCCAGGCGGTGCAATATGGTCCGAATACCACGCCCCACCATGGTCACAGCAGCACAATCAGGCTGAATTTTAACCCGGCAAAACTCACTCAATGCCTGTTCCAGACCGGCCAGGGTTTCACTGGAAGCCAGCTGCGCGACAGGGTCGAGCGTGACCGTGACATTGCTTTCCGAAGTGGCAATCAAATCCACCGATAGGCCATATCGCTGGAACACCGCAAACGCATCTGCCAAAAAACCCACCTGCTGCCACATCCCCAGTGTTTCCATACTGATCAATGTGATGCCATATGAGCAGACAATGGCTTTAACCTGTGCACCAAAATCCCGGGCTTCATCGGAGATCTGGCTACCCTCCACATCCGGTTGACGGGTAGAATAAACATGCAGTGGTATGTGCGCATCCTTTAGTGGCCGCAGGCAGCGTGGATGCAATACCCGGCCACCGGCAGAGGCGATTTCCTGAGCCTCAAGATAACTTAAATGCCGCAATAAACGTGCACTGGAAACCTGGTGTGGGTTGGCACTGAACAAGCCTGGAACATCGGTCCAGATTTCCACCCTTGAAGCGTTTAGCAATACCGCTAAATAACTGGCAGTGGTATCCGAACCACCGCGTCCAAGCACCACCGTATTACCTGCTGCATCGCTGGCCACAAAACCGGGAACGATAGCGGCCATATGGTTGGCGTGCCCGTCTGCCCAGACTTGCTGCAACCGGGGGTCGGGTTTTGGCAGATAATGTGCATTCAGGTAATGCACTGCGCTGCCAGGCTGTGCAGGAATATTGTCTATTCGAATCGCTTCACGGGTATCTCGCCACTGAATATCAACACCCAATTGTTGCAATATTTGTTGCCCCAACAAGGTGCTCATTAATTCACCCTGTGCCAATAATTGTGCATGTAGTTCAGGTGATAAAACTTTTCCAGCACTGGTCTGACCTACCAGCTCAGCCAACCGCTTGAACTGCAGCATCAACCGCTCATTGACCACCTTAATGCCAGCTTCACCAAGCAGGCTTTTGTGTTGCTGAGTAATTTGCTGTAACAAGATTGTGGATTCACCCTCAGCAAACGAGCCCGACGCCAACTGCTGTAACTGGTTGGTTACTCCTGCCAAAGCGGAGCAGACAACCACTGGATAGTGCTCGTGTTTCAGGCAATCAGCCACTCGGCCAGCAATCGTCTGCCAGCCACTGAATGTAGCGACACTGGTGCCGCCAAATTTGAGTATTACAAAATCACTCATTGATCCATTATGCCTTTGTCTATCTGCAGGCTTGTTACTTTCAAACGCGCAAGATTAGCCAATATCATCAGCCACCACCAGTCTTGGCAAGACAATCTGAACTGTAACGCCGTCAGAGGCATCATCCCCATCGCTTTCTGACTGGCAGTTACGCACACTGACTGAACCCTCATGCAGCGTGATAATTTCTCGCACAATCGCTAAACCCAAGCCAGTGCTTTTGCGTTGACTCCCAGGGCGTGGCAAGGAATAAAACCGATCAAACACACGTGACAACGCATAATCTGGAATGGGTTGGCCCTGGTTGGTGATTTGAACAGTGAATGATTCTCCATCCGCTGTCAGCCCCACTTCAATCACACCTTGCGCCTGACAAAACTGAACAGCATTATCCAACACATTGTTGAGTGCGATTTCCAGTAAAAAAACATCACCGGTCACCTCGCTGGGCTGGTCAGGAATTTGTACCTGCCAATGACATTGCTGCCCGCTTGGACTACCGGCGTGACGTTGCTGCAATTGCTGCAATAAGCCCCCTAAATCCACCGGTGCCGGGGCATGCAGGCGCTCTTGCTTTTCCAGCTTAGCCAGTTCAAGCAATCTATCAATTAAATTTTGTAACTGTTTGATCTCAGTATTTATATTCCCAATAAACCGCTCACGTTGAGGCGCTGACATCTGCGGTTCGCCCAATAACTCGGCTGCACCACGAATAGCGGCGATCGGGCTTTTCATTTCATGGGTAATACTGTGGATATAGCGTTCCACATAATTGGCAGCACGCAGCTCAACACGCATCTCAGCCATCGCCTCGGCCAGATAGCTGAGCTCTTTTTCTTTCAGTGCCGGCGGTTCGACCCGTTGACCATCTCGTACTCGACGAGCGTAATCTGTGAGCCGGCGAATCGAATGTGTTAGCCACCAGGACAGCAACACACCCAACACCAGGGCGGCCAGCATCAATAACACGCCTTGAATAACGACTTTTTGCTGAGTGATATCCAGCAATGGTTGCAGACTGGCATGCGGCTTGCCGACTGACAACACACCAATAATTTCTCCATGGGCAATAATCGGTGCTGCGACATAAGCCTCGCGAGTGGCAACCTGACCAGGTATGGCTTCAGAGGTTCGTGCACCATACTCACCTTTCAATGTCAGACTAACATCCAGCCAGCGGCTGTAATCAGCACCAATTTGATCGGCCTGCGTGTGGTAGAGCACCTGCCCCCTGGCATCGGTAATGTACACCACCAGATCAGGTTGGGTTTTATGGTACGACCATATTTGCGCATCCAGTTGACGAGACTGATAACGGTCAATGGAATTGGCCAATTCGGTTTGCTGCAGATCGTCGGGCAAGCGAGCCATCATCAATGGTGCAGCCAGCTCGGCCAGCAAATTGGCGGTATCAACCATCACTTCTTCACTGGGTTGCAGGTAGGCCGGCTTAAGCCCGTCAACCGTGCTTTGCACATACCACCACAAAGCAGCTGCAACCAGAATAAAATAGCCGATAAAAATGCGAACACTCAGGCGCATGGTACTGAAACCGTTTAACTCACATCGAATTTAAGGAAATACCCAAAACCACGACGCGTACAAACAGGTTGTTCATCAGGTTTAACCGCAACCAATTTGGCGCGCAGGCTGCGGATATGTGAATCCACGCTACGCTCTAAGCTGGGCAAAGGCGTATCCGATAAATTATCTAACAATTGAGCACGGCTAAATACCCGCTCTGGCTGACCCAGCAAAGTACGCAGTATGCGGTACTCGTAAGGTGTCAGTTCCAGCGATTGATTGTGATAAGTAATGCTATGAGTGGTTAAATCCAAAACAAAAGGACCAAGCTGCTGTTGATCCTGCTGTTCACTGGCAGAACCCGAAGCAGAAATCTCATCATCGACTGAGCCTTGCGTGCGGCGCAGCACCGCTTTCACTCTTGCAGCCACTTCCCGTGGACTAAAAGGTTTGCTGATGTAGTCATCTGCGCCAATCTCCAAACCAATAATGCGGTCAATTTCTTCTTTGCGCGCCGTTAAAAATAAAATCGGCACATTCCAACGCGTCCGAATATGCTTGCAGGTTTCCAGTCCACTGGCATCGGGCAAGCCAATATCCAGCAGCACAGCAGCGATCTGTTCCTGCTGGAGAATCTCAATGGCGTCGCCAGCCAGTTGCACCCAGCGAGTGGCAAAACCTTCCTGTTCTAGCACATAAGTTAAGGTATCAGCGATTCCCGGTTCGTCTTCAACAATCAGAATAGTCTGCATCGTTTTTCTATTCATCCCGCACGGTTTATTAATTACACCACTGAATCAGTCAGTTTGAGCATAGTCTCTGATCAATGATGGCTTTGAGCATTATGCGACATCTTGGGCACAACAGCAGCAGTGATTTGTCATATAAGGAGCACCGGAATAACTCTGCCATGCCAGAATTAGCCAGAGACAGGGTTCGCCGTCACCACATAACGCAATGGCCCACCCGTACTCAACCCGCCAAATGGATAACAGGTGATCAGCATCAGTTGTCCATGAACACCACCGGTCAACGCCGCAGGCAGCAAATCCTGCTCACGGCTATCACGTACCTGTTTGCTAGCAACGCGATAAATCTGTCGCTCACCGCTGGCAAATACCAGGCTAAAGCTAGCTCCAATACTCACATTTTCCAGCTCTGAAAAATGCGTGTCGTTGTGCGCACCTGCCATAATGGTATCAGCCTGCTGCCACTGATCGGCTGCCAGGCGGGCTGCGTTGGCATCCATCAGCTCCAACCCTGGTGCAAATGCCATCGCCTGTCCTGACCACCCAGCCAGCAATACCTGCTGCCTGCCATTGGGCCATACCAATTCTGCTACCGGTTGGCTGTCAAACCATGGCCATGGCTTATGCCCCTGTTGATTGGCTGGATGACCCTTGATGTGATTCTCCATGGTTTGCTCCCATGCCTGTTTCAACAGCTGTTGTGCGACCAATGCCTTGGCATCCATCCACCCGGCTTTGGTCACTGCCAGCAAAGCAATGGCCAACAGCCAACAGCGCAGCTGCCCTAGACGAATAAGCTGCCTTGCCATTAATCGCGTACCGATTGCCGCCGTGGCATTCCAGCATGACTGAACAAAAATAACAGCAAAGCAATACCGGCCAGCAAATACCACTGATTAAGCCCTAAACCACCCACCGGGTATGCCATACCTGGTGGCAGCAAATTGGCCACGGCATCAGACTCCATAGCATGCGGGTCGGGGTTCACGGGTTGTTGTTCTACAGCAACAAAACTGGTGTATTGCGTCAATAGTTGATGTTGCAAAGCCAAATCGATCACCTGGGGTTTCACCTGCTGCTCATCTGCCCCCTGATATTGGCTGTCCATTAAATTTGTAATTTTGGCATTGGCCCACAGACTCGCTATGCCATCACTGTCGGATGGAACACCCTGCAGGTTCATGCGTTGCGACCATGGCTGTCCATCAAAACCACTGAACTGTACCCAGTCCGGCCAGTGTTCAAAGCGCGTAGCAACCACCAGTGGTTGCCCAAAATACAAGTCAGGCAGCTTTTGCGGGTAATATTCCGGACCATTATTTCCGGACAAATCCATTTGAATATCACGTAAAACCGGGTGCTTTAATTGCGCCAGCAACGCTTGCATCTGTGGTTCTACTTCAGCCTGATCACTGATCATATGCTGTGTTCCTCGCCCTAGTTCAGCGGCCTTGCGCATAAAGAAACTGTTGGGTGCATAACCAATGCCAACGGTAAACAGACGGGCATCACCCATATCATTGGTGATCATGCGCAACACACCCAGTTCATCAGCCACCGCACCATCGGTAATGAAAACCACCTGACGCAACCAGCCCGGGTTTTGGGGCAGAACAAGCGCGCTGTGCAAGGCATCGGCAATATTGGTCCCGCCGCCTGCTTCCAGGGCCTGCACATAGTCAACCGCAGCTCGAATATTGTCCTCATTGCCAAAACGAGTCTGCGGTGACCAGCGCACGGCTGTGTCGCTGAAATCTACGATATTAAAACGGTCCTGTGGGTTTAACTGCTGCACTGCATAGGCAACACTGGCACTGGCCTGGCGCATTAAGCCGCCTCCCATTGACCCGGAGCGATCCAATACAAAAATCACTTCGCGGGGCAAGCCGCCGGATGTTGCCACAGCCGATGATTTTGGTGGGATCAGCATCAATAAACCAAATTCTTCACCGCTGCTGTCCAGTCGTTCACGCAGTGCCACCAATTGGGTTTGATCACTGGCCAACACTTCCCACTCAATCACGATATCCCTATCCATCAGCGCATATTGGCTGACAAGATCAATCTGATAGTTTTTGCTGCTCTGTGAAATAGCAATATCATGACTTGGACTGACCACTTCAGCCAATTGCAGGCCCGCATTCAAATCCAGGTTTACACTGAAGAAGTTGCCATTTTCCATAGGGATGTCATCCATCGAAACGCTATTGGCGGTCCATTCGTCGGTTTCCCAGTCAGATGAAACACGATCATCCACAGCGCCATCACTGGGAATCTGCAGACCCAGATAACGCGGTGTTAATGTGGTCGGTATACGCAAGTTGAACCGCCCGTTTTCTGGCTCCAGAACCTGCCGATATTGCAGCACCACCTGAATGCTCTGACCCGACTTAATATGCGCCACTTTGGTGCGCAAGACATTCGCACCCAACTGCTGGGTTATCGCTGCCTGTTGCCCGGAGGCCACTGCCTGCTGATAGATCTGCTCTGCATCAGCTTTTTCATGGATACTGCCAATAATGACTCGTTCATCAATCACAATCTGCATGGCATAAACAGCAGCCTGTTCCGGCATCGGGAAAAGATAACTGGCCTCTGCAAAATCATCGTGGCTGTTAAAAAAGTCCTGAGTCAACGTGATATTGGCTACCGGACCGTTTACCTGTGCATCAATATGCGTTTCCAGCAACACTGCCGGCACCCAGTTGCTGGCATCCCCCAGCATCATGACGCCAACACCGGGGTCTTCATCGGTTAAGGTCTGAGACAACACCGTTTGCTGTATTGCCTGCCAACAAAAGCCCAGAATCGCCAGCACCATCAGGCCTCG
Source organism: Wenzhouxiangellaceae bacterium (assembly GCA_965230265.1). Taxonomy (GTDB): domain Bacteria; phylum Pseudomonadota; class Gammaproteobacteria; order Xanthomonadales; family Wenzhouxiangellaceae; genus JAJFKX01. The sequence goes on from OZ245999.1 coordinate 1,872,700, forward strand.
ACCAAGAAAAAGATGACGCGTAGACATAAGCTGCTCCTACCTGATTTATGAAACTTGTGAGCAGTTTGCAGCAGCAATGTAGGTCTTATATGTTGGCTTTGTGTGGAATTGGTGGAAGATTCGTGATGGCTACTGGTTATCCCTGTAGGCATGCTTTACTCTATGTCCAGTTGTCTGTTTGAGTCAGACGTAATCATCGCCCTGTTCAGATAAGGGACTATATGTACACAATTCGCAACCGCTTTCGTGGTTACCTGCCAGTCGTGGTGGACATTGAAACCGGCGGTTTCAATGCCCAAACCGATGCTGTACTGGAGCTGGCCGCCTGTGTGATTGAGATGGATGAAGAAGGCTGGATGAGCCCTGGCGAATTGATATCCCGGCATATCGAACCTTTTCCAGGTAGCAACCTGGACCCGAAGGCACTGGAGTTTAACGGTATAAACCCAGATCACCCGTTGCGTATGGCAATACCAGAAAAAGAGGCCTTCAGAGACATCTGTGTACCCGTTCGCGCGGCCATGAAAGCCTCTGGCTGTCGCCGCGCGATTTTGGTCGGGCACAATCCGGCTTTTGATTTAGGCTTTTTAAACGCTCTGATTGCCCGCACCAAATTTAAACGTTCTCCGTTTCATCCTTTCAGCAGCTTTGATACGGCCACACTGGCAGGCCTAGCCTACGGTCAAACCGTTTTGGCTCGTGCCGTACAAGCAGCAGAACTGGATTGGAATGCCGATAACGCTCATAGCGCACGTTATGATACCGAACGCACTGCTGCATTGTTTTGCCAAATTATCAATTTTTGGCATGAAGTGGCAGGTGTTCCTGAAAGCGTGCGGCCGGATCATTAGCCAGACAGAAAACGGCTGCTGAATATCTCAGGCGACAAATTCAAAATGCCCATAGACCAATAGAACCATGACAATACGCCCTTTTCACCTGGCCATTCCTGTCAATAACCTGCAGCAGGCTCATGATTTTTATTCCGATATGCTCGGCTGCAAAATCGGACGACAAAGCAACCGCTGGATTGATTTTGATTTCTTCGGGCATCAATTAACCGTACACCTGGTTGATGAACTTGATAACCCGGCAACCAATGCGGTTGATGGCAAACAGGTTCCTGTGCGTCATTTCGGCATTATTCTGGAGTGGGAACACTGGCACGCATTGGCTGACCAGCTGGGTAGAACCGGTGTGGATTGGGTCATTGAGCCTGGTATCCGCTTTGCTGGACAAGCCGGTGAACAGGCTACCTTCTTTCTGATGGACCCCTCAGGTAATGCGTTGGAGTTTAAATCATTCAAGAATGATGCGATGATTTTTGCGGAGCAATAATCTTTAAAGCCCAAACCCTGGGCTATGAAAGATACTTATAAAGCGCTTTGTCGGCTTACGGCTCACGCCTAAGCCGACCTACTAATGCGTAGGTCGGTTTAGAACCGCAGGTTCGTAAACCGACAGTCACGGTCAATCAATTTTATGCAACGCCTCAATCAATTGATCAACTTCACGCTGCTCTAAGGTGCAGGCAAACACCAGCCTTGCTAAGTCATCACTACCAGGCCAAAAGTAAAAATCAAACCCCTGGTCCTGCAATGCCTGTAATTTATGCTCAGACCAACGCAGAAACACTTCATTGCTTTCTACCGGCCAGGCGATGTCCGCTGTTGGGTGTGACAGCACTGCATCGGTAAACTGTCGGGCATAGCCATTGGCCTTTGCAGCCAAATCCAGCCATAAGCCATTATCGACATACGCCAACAGCTGCGCAGAAACATAACGCATCTTGCTCAATAAATGCCCAGACCGCTTGCGACGTCGTTCCAAACCTTCGTACCATTCTGGATGCCCAAACAGCACCAATGCTTCAGCGCCCATACAACCATTCTTGCTGGCACCAAAACTCAAAATATCCACCCCAGCCCGCCAGGTAACATCGGCTGGAGAAGCTCCAAGGTGCGCTACAGCATTGGCAAAGCGTGCGCCATCCATATGCATAAACATATCGTTGGCCCTGGTCAATTCTGACAGCGCCTGAATCTCATCAATCTGATAAACCGTTCCAGCTTCAGTGGCCTGAGTCAGGCTAATTGTGGAGGGCTTGTTGTTATGCACACCATGCGCACCCTGATGTGGTAGCCATTCTGCAACAGTGTCTGCCTGCAGCTTACAGTTATCGCCAGACAACCCGGCCAGTTTACAGCCTGGGTTATAAAATTCCGGTGCTCCGCATTCATCCTGATTGATATGTGCCTTTTCATGACACACCACACTGCCCCAGGGAGGACACATCTGTGCCAAAGCAATGCTGTTACCGGCAGTACCGGTGGCCAAAGGCAGCACCCGCACTTGGGTTTCAAAGACTTTACTGAATGCCTTGTCCAGCTGCCTGGACCACTCATCTTCCGCATAAGCATGCGCACTGCCCTGGTTGGCTTCGATGATCGCCTGCAGGATCGGCTCGGCGGCTCGTCCTTCATTGTCGCTTCTAAAATTCATCATCAAAGTTTAACGATAGCCAACAGGTTTGGCTATATGGCTTTACCTTATGCGCTGATTACTGTACGGCTACCTTTTAAGACTAAAATCAGGGTTTTTCAGTGTCATCAGACAACTCCCATGCTGCTGCATCAATGGCTTCAAGATAACCATGATAAGTTGCATAGCCCAGTAACGGCACAACAATCACCAAGCCGAGACCAAACGTTAATAAACCGATGGCTGTTAACCCAATAATCAATGCCAGCCATACCAGCATGGTGTATTTGTTGCGCAACACAGCATTGATACTGGTCACAGTTGCCGTGATCATATCGACCTTCCTATCGACGATCATCGGTAGAGAAAAAGCCGCCGCTGAAAAGCTGATCAGCGCAAAAACCGCTCCCACCGAGGTGCCTATACCCAGAAACAACAACATCGTGCTCCAACCCTGATCTGTATTGACTGGAAAAAAGACATGAACCATGGACGCTGCTCTAACCCAAACCAGAAAAATAACCAGTAATACCAGTGCAAACACCAAGGCATCACGCATCGCAACACGCATGCGCAGCAAGGTGCGTCGTAATAGCGGGGTTTCATCGCGGACAAGCTGCCGGCTCACCGAGTACAGACCAGTCGCCAGCAATGGCGCAATGAACACAAAGCCGGTTAACATCGCTAAAAGCAATAAATAGCGCCCCAAAAACCACGCCAATACTGATACCACAATGCTGATCAAGCATATCAGCAGACCATACATCAGGCTGACCCGCTGGCTGTTCTTATAATCCCGCCAGCCCAAGGCTAGCCATCGAAATGGCGCTCTTGTATTTAACTGCCTGCAAGGTGCGGCAATTGGCTTTTGATCAAGCTGGGGTTCAGGTTTTGTCATGGCACTACTACTTTTAGGTTTTTACCTCGGCATTCTTCTTATCTTGTGACGACTGAAACTTTTTACGCAGGAATGTATCAAGCATACGGAATATCATATTCTACAATTGTAGAATATTCTGGTTTTTAAATTATTAAAAACTCATGGGTAAGTCATTGAAAAGATTGGTGGGTCGTGTAGGGCTCGAACCTACGACCAATGGATTAAAAGTCCAGTGCTCTACCAACTGAGCTAACGACCCACGTATGACGTGTATCCCCCGAGGACTGCGCATCATAATGCAAACCTGCTCCGGGGACAAGTTCTAAAGGCTTTAAAGTGCTCTCACATTGTAACCTGTAAACCACTGTTTCGCTGAACCCTGCGTCAATGGGTGTTAGCATTATCAACAGTTACACAAGAACAGGAAATCGCTATGAAAAGCCGTGCAGCAATTGCCGTTAAGGCAGGTGAGCCTTTGCTGGTGGATCAGGTGGACCTGGATGGTCCGCGTGAGGGTGAAGTGCTGGTAGAGATTAAGGCCACGGGCGTCTGCCATACCGATGCGTTCACCCTCTCTGGCGATGATCCTGAAGGTGCTTTTCCAGCGATTTTGGGGCACGAGGGTGCTGGTGTGGTGGTTGATGTCGGTCCGGGTGTCACATCGGTTCAGGTGGGCGATCATGTTATCCCCTTGTACACTCCGGAATGTCGTGAGTGTGATTACTGCCTGCACCCCAAAACCAACCTATGCCAAGCCATCCGCAGCACTCAGGGCCAGGGGCTGATGCCGGACGGCAGTTCACGATTCAGCTATCAGGGTGAACCTGTATTGCACTACATGGGCACCTCAACGTTTTCCAACTACACCGTATTGCCTGAAATTGCCGTAGCCAAAATCCGCAAAGACGCGCCCTTCGACAAAGTTTGCTATATCGGTTGCGGTGTCACCACCGGTGTCGGCGCAGTAATGTTTGATGCCAAGGTCGAACCTAATACCAATTGCGTTGTGTTCGGCCTGGGTGGCATTGGCCTGAATGTGATTCAAGGGCTGAAAATGGTGGGTGCGCGCCAAATCGTTGGTGTGGATATTAACGACAGCAAGCGTGAACTGGCTACCCAGTTTGGTATGACGCATTTTGTTAACCCTAAAACCATTGATGGCAACGTGATTGACCATATCGTGGAACTGACCGATGGCGGTGCCGACTACAGTTTTGAGTGCATCGGCAATGTACAAACCATGCGTCAGGCATTGGAATGCTGTCATAAAGGCTGGGGGGAAAGTGTGGTCATTGGTGTCGCAGGCGCAGGACAGGAAATTGCTACCCGCCCCTTCCAGCTCGTTACCGGACGCGTCTGGCGTGGCAGTGCTTTTGGTGGTGCACGTGGCCGAACCGATGTACCGAGAATCGTCGATATGTATATGGACGGTCATATCAATATCGATGATCTGATCACACACAAGCTGCCTTTGGAACGCATTAATGAAGCTTTCGACTTAATGCATGAAGGAGCCAGTATCCGAACCGTTATCGAGTTTTAGCATGGACATGATTAGCAGTAACCGTAGCTTTCTGGGTCAGCAGCAGGTTTACCAACACGATAGTGTATCCACCAAAACACCGATGCGTTTTAGCATTTATATTCCGGATATCGCACAACAGACCTCTTGCCCCACGTTGTTCTGGTTATCGGGGTTAACCTGTACCGAAGAAAACTTCACTGTCAAAGCCGGTGCACAACGCGTGGCTTCTGAACTGGGCTTGATTATTGTCGCACCGGATACCAGCCCTCGTGGAAGTCATGTGCCTGATAATCCGGATGCTTATGATCTAGGCAAAGGCGCAGGCTTTTATGTGGATGCCGTAGAAAAACCTTGGCAGGCAAACTATCAAATGCACAGCTACATCGCCCAGGAGCTGCCTGAACTGGTTAAACAGAACTTCCCTATGGATCCAGACCGAATGGGGGTATTCGGCCATTCCATGGGAGGCCATGGCGCATTGGTCATGCATTTGCGCTATCCGGAGTTATTCAAAAGCATCTCTGCCTATGCACCTATAGTGGCGCCTTCTCAGGTTCCATGGGGCCAAAAGATATTGTCTGCCTATCTGGGCTCAGACAGACAAAAATGGCAAAACTATGATGCCTGCGCACTGGTTGCCCGCCGTCCCAGCGATACAACGATCCTGATTGACCAAGGGACAGAAGACGAATTTTTAGCCGAGCAGCTAAAACCTGAGTTATTTGTAGAAGCTTGCCGAAAAGTGGGACAACCCGTTCATCTTCGGATGCAGTCGGGCTATGATCATTCCTACTTCACCATTGCCAGTTTTATGGAAGATCACCTGCGCCACCATGCCGATATGCTCAGCAGTTATTAACAGCCCAGACGAGCTTTAAATCACAAACATCAAAGCCGAACAGATACCCACTAAAACTGCAAATGTTAAACCCGGTAACCTCTATTACCTATTCACGTGCAGCATGCTAAGCTGCGCGGCTTAATTTGACTGGATTTGTAATGATGCGAAATCTAAAACTTTTTGTTGCAATTGCCTTATTCACTCTGGCCGGGGCCACTTATGCCGATACAGTTACCCTGAACAACGGTGATCGCATATCAGGTACCGTCGTTAAAATGGCTGATGGCATATTGTTTTTCAGTGCCACCTACGGAGGCGATATAGAAATCCCATGGGAAGCCGTCACCAACCTGACCACCGACAGCCCAATCACGGCAGAGCTGGTCAATGACAGCCAAATTACCGGTCAAGCGGTTGCCTCTGACAATGGGGAAATTCAAATCAGTGGTGACGATGTACTCAAAGCGGTGGCATTTGATGTACAAAACGTAACCGCTATCAATCCGCCAACTGCAGAGGAGTTGGCACCAAAAAGAAAATACAGCTCTAACTTTAATGTGGGCATTACTGCAGCAACCGGTAATGCGGATACCCAACAATATCATTTTGATGGGGAATTTAACTCCACAGGAGAAAAAGACCGTTACACCATTGGCGTTGATTTTAATCGCGGCGAAGACGATGGTGAAACCATTGTCGATAACTGGACGGTGTACAGCAATTACGATTACTTCCTCAGTGAAAAAGTATTCTGGAACAATGCCCTCACCTTGCAGCAAAACGACCTGCAGCAACTGGACCTGCGTACCAGCATCAGCACTGGTATCGGTTATCAGTTCCATGACACCGATGATCTGAAGTTATCTGCCACTGTCGGTATCGGTTATCTTTCGGAGAATTTTGAAATAGCACCCAGTGAAGAAACCATCGCTGCACGCTGGGGTGTGAACTACGAGCACAGCTGGTTTGAATGGCTGGATTTTTTCCACGATCATGAAGGTTTGGTCAGTGTGGAAGACGCTAATGACTTTGTGATTCGCTCACGCACTGGTTTCCGCTACCCCATCAGCGAGCGCTTTACCGGTACTGCACAAATTAATTTTAACTATGACAATAGTCCTTCACCCGGAACATCAAAAGAAGATTTGATTTATATTTTAAGTCTGGGTTACTTATGGGAATAAAAACTGCATAGCCAGCACAGCACTTCCGTTCAGCCGTATTATCGGCTGAACCCCTCGCAGAGTCTTTTTCTGGATGGTTTGCGCGGTCTGGCCGCGCAAATGGTTTTAATTGGACACACCCTGGATTTTTATTTAACTGAAAAGCCTGCATGGCTGGATATTTATCAGCTTCAGGAGTTTGGCGTTGTTATTTTCTTTGTGCTCTCCGGTTATCTGATTGCCTATAGCAGCGACCGTCAACAACCAAGCAGCACAAACGGCTTTAATCACTATTTGAAATCACGGGCAGTACGTATATACGCAACCTTGATCCCGGCATTATTGTTCATTGCTGTACTTGATGCGCTATTCAGCAAAACTTTTACCGAGGATTTTTTTACCGAAAACTCAGCGTTTACCTGGCTGGTCAATCTACTTCATCTGCAGGAATACCCCTATACTCAATGGCGGTTTTACGGCACCGGTTACCCACTGTGGTCACTGGCCGTAGAATGGTGGTTGTACATAGGGTTTGGTGTGTTGGTCTTCACTGATGCTCGACGACACTGGTATAGCTACCCGCTATTGCTGCTGGCTATCGGTTCAGTACTCTACAACACCGTGGCTGGCAATGCGCCCGGCATTGTATATGCCTGGCTTTTCGGTGCATTGGGCTATTGGCTGAATAAGCCGCGTCCAGCATCGAACCAGACCAACATAATACTGGGCATATTCGCTTTGATTATTTTATTGGGCTGGGTTATTGCCGCCCCTCGAGCTTTTAGTCATGCATACCATCCATTGGCGATGTTTGGCACAGGGGTGATTGTGCTGGCCGGTTTATGGCTGTTAAGACACTCACGGGCCATACACAATGATGGGATCATTAATAAACTCATTCGCACCACAGCCGATAGTTCATTCAGTTTGTATTTATTGCACTTTTCTATACTGGCCGCAGGTTACGTCTGGTACGGTGCTATGGCAGATTTTTGGCTTATTCTGATTGCGTTATTGGTGTGTAATTTGACAGCGGTTTTATTTGCCCGTTGGTTTGAGTGGCATTGGAACCCTTCGCGCGGGTTTTACCGCAATAACAAGAAGAAACCTTAGACAGCCAGGCTGCAACATCAGCAATAGCCTGCTCAGGACAAATAGAACAAGCTTTCTAAAGCCAAGGTTGGATTTATTCACTCGCTCAACTAGTGCATATTTGCTATTCAATCGCTGCCAATAAGCCCATCAATATGAAAACCATCAAGCTCCATAAAACCCTTGTACCAGCCATTGCTGGATTAACATTGATAGCGATCTGCGGCTGTAGCGGCGAACAGTGGCGTCAGGCAGGACGGGAGGCGGCCAGTAATTATCAATGCCAGCAGGAAAGCGCCAACCGCCCTGACTCAGCTCAGCGTCAGGCAGAGTGTGATCATCGCACACGACAACAAACCCGCGAAAAAGGTCATTAAAGAAATTGCCTGTATCCCCAAGCTGTAATAATTTACCGGGATGAGGTTAATGTCACATTTTTATCAGTAATATCGCGTAGGGTCGGAAAGACTGGCTGCAGCAAACCCCTGCTTACGCAGTTCACAAGAATCACAACGCCCACATGCTCTACCCTCAGAATCTGACTGGTAGCATGACACAGTGTTGGCATAGTCCACTCCCAGCGCCGTACCGCGCCGGATAATGTCGGCTTTACTCAAATCAATTAAAGGGGTGTGGACAATCAAACGCTGACCTTCAACACCTGCCTTGGTGGCTACTTGTGCCAACGCTTCAAACGCAGCAATAAATGCAGGGCGGCAATCAGGGTAACCCGAATAATCCACCGCATTAACACCTATGCACAGGGCACTGGCCTGCTGCACTTCAGCATAGCCCAAAGCCAATGACAGCAACACGCTGTTACGCGCGGGCACATAAGTGATCGGGATTTCATCACTTTCGATATCCGCATCCGGAACCGCAATATCATCGGTTAAAGCTGATCCGCCGATTGCTCGCAAATCCATTGCCACCTGGCGGTGCTGTATTGCACCAAGCATTTGACTGATTTGCCGTGCGGCATTTAATTCAGCTTTGTGTCGCTGACCATAATCGACTGCCAGCGTATAACATTCAAAACCCTCGGCTATTGCAATGGCCAGCACTGTTGCCGAATCCAGACCTCCGGATAACAACACCACCGCTTTCCTCCGGGATTGATGCTTGCCTGTACTGTTCATCGTCTACTGTTCATCGCCCCGGCTGATTGCCCCATATTTGTTTATGCAATTGCATTTGCATGCGTATTGGCAATTGTGCGGCAAGTATCCACTGGGCCAACTCAGCAGCTTCCAGTTGCTCATAACTGGGCGAGAAAAATATTGGATGTTTCTTGATCAGGTTTCGTGTTTTTACCTGCTCGATCGCCCAGTCAAAATCCGTGCGGCTACAAACAACAAACTTAAGCTGATCTTCATCGCTTAGATACCGCAGATTGTCCCACAGATTACGATGCACCTCCCCGGAGTCAGGGGTTTTGATATCCAGCACTTTAATAACGCGTTGATCAACATCGGCCACTGAAACCGCACCGCTGGTCTCCAGACTAACGGTATAACCAGCATCACATAACCGGCTGAGCAACTGAATACAACGAGCCTGTGACAGAGGTTCGCCACCGGTCACACAAACATGCTGCGCCCCATGGTTGGCCACTTGCTCTAAAATTTCGTCAAAATGCAGCCATTGTCCACCAGTAAAAGCATACGCAGTATCACAATACTGGCAACGCAATGGGCAGCCTGTCAGTCGTATGAACACTGTTGGCCAGCCTGCAAGGCTGGATTCGCCTTGCAGAGAATAGAAAATTTCAGTGATTTTTAACTGTTCGGCGCGTGTCCCCGATGCACCCTCAACAGCCGCTGTGGCGGCAGTCATACTGTTTTAAAAATGACCTTCCAGACGCATATTCCGCAACCGGCTCTCAGCCAGACGCGATAGCGTGGTATCTGGGTATTGAGCTTTGACCTGCTCCAAAGCCGCTCTTGCCTGTGGCCACTCTTTTTTCTCGTAATGCGAGTAACCAATCTTTAATAAGGCATCAGCGGTTTTAGAGCTGTTGGGATAGTCCGCCAATAAATCATTAAAGGCATTCAGTGCCAGATCGTAATTGCCCGCAGCATAGAATGATTCACCCAACCAGTACTGCGCATTATCTGCGTACTCGCTGTTTGGGTATTGTTCGATAAAGTCCAAAAATGACTGTGCGGATTCTGCATAACGCAAATCCTTAAGTGCTGAAAAAGCACTGTCATATGCCGCTTTTTCATCCACAGGTGAGGCCTGAACTACCGCTCCGGTAGTGGTTTGTGGCAACGGCACGCTGGTCGTGCTGCGCTGATCAACAACGGGTGGGCGCACATCGGGCACATCCAGGCTGACCGCTGGCGTATCAATGGCAGGTTGATCAGGAACCGTGACCGCGCTGGTATCTACACTCGCTACCTGTCCGGCATTACCAGCAACTGGATTAGCACTGACATCTGCTAAACGCTGATCCAAATCCAGGTATTGATCCCGTTGGCGACGTTTCAGGTTTTCCAACTCAAAAGACTGCTGCTCAACCAGGCCACGCAATTCACGAATTTCATCCTGCAACTGCTGCAGCTGATAAACCAATTGCGTGTCAGAACCCGCCTGGGCATTAACAGCAGATGTAAACATCAAAAAAGCAATGGCCAGTGTGACACTGGCCAGACTGAAACTAGACTTTACTTTACTCATTTTTATATCAGGCTTATTGCCTGTCGTCAGTTACCTGGCGGTATAGACAATTTCTACCCGGCGATTGTTCTGCCAACAGGTCTCGCTGCTTTGGTTACAGGTAGGACGTTCTTCACCATAGCTAACCACTTCCACCTGATTACCACCAGCTCCACCAGCACTCAGCGCAGACTCAACCGAATTACCACGGCGCTCACCCAGGCCCAGGTTATATTCACGTGAGCCGCGTTCATCTGCATGACTTTCCAGAACAATGCGTGCAGTGCCATTAGAGCTGGCATAACGCGCATGCGATGCCAGAATTTCACGGAATTCAGGGCGGATAACTGAGCGATCAAAATCAAAATAGATAATGCGCTTGGATAAATTACTGGCCGGATTATCTAAATTGCGCGGATCAGTATCATCATTTGGATCCAATGGATTGGTTTCAACCTGCGCAGGTGGTGTGTCATCTACCGGTGGCTGAACAACATTGTCAGGCCTGGTATCTCTTTTACATGCTGCTACCAGCAGAATCAGACTTGCTGCTAAAAGCAGACGTACGGGGAACTTCATCAGAACTCCTCCTGTAAAAATACAGTTATAAAAAACATTCGGGTTTATCTTACCAGGGGCGACCACGCGGGCTCCCTGACATCTCCTTCACTGGTCACCAGCCGTTGGCGGACATTTCCATCTACCGAAACTGCGTATAAAACGCCTTTGCCGTTTTCCTTGCTGGCGTAAAGCACCATACTGCCATTGGGCGCAAAACTGGGCGACTCATCAAGACGACCGTCAGATAATACACGTAATCGCTGATTTTCGCGATCAAAAACTGCAATCTGGTAAATATTTTCGTTGCCATGGGTAGTCGCCAGCAACTTGCCATCCGGCGAGAGACTGCCTCGAGCATTATATTCACCTTCCCAGGTAATCCGTCGCGGTTCTCCGCCATTTGGCGATATACCGTAAATCTGTGGCTTACCGCCACGGTCGCTGGTAAACAATATTTCACTACCATCCTGGTTCCAGGTTGGCTCGGTATCAATCGCCCAATGTTGAGTCAGCGCAGTAAAACGCCCTGTCTGCAAATCCAGAATATTGATTTCCGGGCTACCTGTACGCGATAAAGTGACGGCCAGTTTGGTGCCATCTGGCGAAAAAGCCGGTGAACCATTGATGCCTTTAAACTCGGCCAAGGTTCGATTGGCCCCTGTGAAAATATTCTGCACGATAACGGTCGAATTGCCGCGCGCAAAAGAAACATAAGCCAACTGGCTGCCATCAGGAGACCATGCCGGTGACAATAACGGTTGGCTGTCAATCACAATGGCCTGCTGACCAAAGCCATCCGAATCGGCCACCACCAGTTCATAGCGACTGTCATCACCAAAACCGGTGGACACCACAAAAGCAATTCGCGTGGCAAACGCACCTGGAGTACCTGTTAATTTTTCAAATATCTGATCGGCTATTTTGTGCGCTCCAAAACGCAAATCACCGGCACCAATCAGCAGTTCCTGACCAAGCAATTGCTCACCCGTATTGACATCAAACAACCAGTAACGCGCGACATACCCTCCATCAGGTGCATCTGTCACCTGCCCCATCGCAACAGCATCAACTTTTAATAAACGCCAGGTGCCGAAGCGAACATCGGTTGGGTCGCTGGGGCGTTCGATCATGTCGCTTTCAGCCAATGGCTCGAATAAGCCGGAACGGAACAAGTCGGCCGAGACCACATCATTAATACCAGTGATAGGTTCTGGCGTTGTGGCGTTCCATGCAAAAGGAACGACAGCGATCGGTAGCGCATCGATTTCGTTTTTGACGATCTCGATTTCCAACTGCGCATAGCCGCGACCACTGATGGCTATTGCCACTACAACCGCCAACCAATAAATAGCATATTTATTCAACATAGACTCCAACCTGATAGGTAATCGCATCATTAACTGTCCTGCCCGGCCCTGAAGGTAAAACTGATTTCACGCTCAAAGACTTCTTCAAAGCCACGATAGGGCAAATCATCGCGTTTGACCGCAGCAATAATTGATCGTTGCGTTGCCGAATCAGCATTACAAGGGCGTGTAATCACTGCATCGACAACTTCACCACCTGGAATTTGCACCACACGAACCTCGCAAACAATTTCATCAATTGCGCTGGGGGGGCGAATCCAGGCTGCTCTTATAGCAGCTTGGATAGTCGCTACATACTGTTCTTTCAAAGTTCCTAAACGCCCTGCATTGGCTGCGGCCTGTTGCTCTGCCTGCTCTTGCGCAATTAGCTCATCTCGACGCTGTTGTTCCAGTTCTCGCTGGCGTTGATCTTCCAGCTGCTGTAACCGTTCTTGTTCCTGTTGCCGGCGACGTTCAGCCTGTTCGCGCTGCTGGCGGATTTCTTCCAGTTCACGTTGGCGCTGTGCTTCTTCATCGCGCTGGCGTTGAGCTTCAGCCTGGCGACGCTGTTCCAGTTCCTGGCGACGGCGTTCAGCCTCGCGCTCTCTCTGTAATTCTGCCTGACGTTCACGCTCAGCCTGTGCGTCCAGTGCCTGCTGACGCTCGCGCTGTAATCTTTCCTGTTCCAGACGCTGCTGTTCTGCAACCTCGGCCTGCTGTTGCTGTTCTCGTTGCAGACGCGCCTGCTCTTCACGTTCGCGTTGCTGCTGCAAAGCCGCATCGCGTTCAGCCCTTAACCGTTCACGTTCCAAACGCTGTTGCTCTGCACGCTCGGCCTGCTGGCGTTGCTGACTGATCTCATTGGCCTGCTGCCGGAATGCAGCACTATCGACAACTCTTGCTTCAATGTTTAAACCAGTGCGGTTGGGACGACGATCACTGGGCCAGTCCCAGGCAGCAACCAGCATGCCCAGCACCAATAACAGATGCACAACCACTGAGCCCAGAATGGCATTACGCCATTCTATACCGGCGGATATTTCCGTATATCCGGAATCTGCCGTCACAGCGCTAATTAGTTTTGCCCTCCTTCTGATGCCCCCTCTTCCGGATCGCTCATCAACCCCACCTTGGTCACACCCGCTTCCTGCAACAACACCATGGCCTGATAGACCTGGCCATAAGCAGCTTGAGTGTCACCACCGACCAACACTTCCAGCTCCGGATTACGGCGCACAAATGCCGCCATTTGCAATACCAATGATTCGGGGTCGATTAATTCACCACGTCCATCGGTATTTAAATACAGATCACCATTGCTGGTTACGGTAACCATCACCACGCTATCGTCGGTCTGGGTTTCCAGAGGTTCTGCAGCGGATTGCGGCAGCTCAATTTCCACCCCCAGATTCAGCAATGGTGCGGTAATCATAAAAATCACCAGCAACACCAACATGACATCGATATACGGCACCACATTGATCTCGGCCATGGGTTTCCGGCGTTGGCGGCGTTGTTCCATGTTATTTATCCGAACGGTGGCTTTGCCGGTCCAGAATCGCAGCAAACTCATCAGTGAAGTTGTCATAGCGCACTGCCAGACGGTCAACCTGATTGGAGAAGCGGTTATAAGCGATCACTGCCGGAATAGCTGCAAACAAACCCATCGCCGTGGCAATCAGAGCTTCGGAAATACCGGGCGCCACCATGGCAATGGTGGCCTGTTGCGCTGCACCCAGTGCGCGAAACGAGGTCATAATGCCCCATACCGTCCCAAACAAACCCACGTAAGGACTGGTTGAACCTACAGTTGCTAAAAAGCTCAGATGATTTTCCAAACGATCCATTTCGCGGGTCACAGCCACCCGCATACTGCGCTGGGCACCGGCAACCACTGCTTCGGCACTGGCACCACGTTCACGCATCCGCGAAAACTCTTGATAACCCGCTTCAAACACACGTTCCAGGCCGATATGTGCGCGATCCCCGCGTGCTAGGCCATCATATAATTTGGATAACTCAGAACCTGACCAGAAACGCTCTTCAAAATCTTCGGCATGATCACTGGCACGATTCAGCATTGACCGTTTTTTAAAAATAATAATCCAGGAAACGAGTGACGCTATTAATAACAACAACATGACCAGCTGCACCAACAAGCTGGCACCCATAATCAATTCCAGAATATCCATTTGATCTTGCATAGAGTTTCCTTAAAGTTATCTCTTTAATTTATTGTTTCTTCTATTTTATTTTTTATATTAACCGGTATACGTACGGGTTGAAACTGGCTGGCTGTCAGACATGCCGCATAGACATCAGCACGTGCAATCAGTTCGCCAGACATACCCCTGTCTTGCGTTTTCTGCTGTTTGGAAATCACTTGTGTAAAACGCATGCTGGCCGCACCAATCTCAGTTGGAACGGTACTGACCAACAACTCATCGTCCAAACGCGCCGGGCGTAGAAATTCAATATTCATTCGATGTATAGCAAACACAATATCCTGTTGCTCACTCAAGGCGCCTTGATTCACGCCAAGCTTGCGTAACCATTCGGTCCTGCTGCGTTCGAAAAAATGGACATAACGGGCGTGATACACCACACCCCCGCCATCGGTATCTTCCCAGTAGACTCGGACTGGCCATTGAAAAGTATCATTCATTAAAGGGTATCCATGCAGTGTGCAGATTGTATGGGTGAATCATTGTTTTTTGATGATTGCGATGTTACTTATCGTTAGACTGTCATTTCAGGCTTTTTCGATAAATGTTTAATGAGCTTCTGCACAACCAACATTGGCATTGCATTGGTGCATCAATCATTCAACGCTACCCACCTGGCTTATTCTTTCTTGGAGAATAAATCTCCAGCATTTCCCGGTGGCTTAAGACCCAATAACTGCCAGGCTTTTGCCGTCGCAATACGACCACGCGCTGTGCGACTAAGATAGCCTTGCTGAATCAGATACGGCTCAACCACATCTTCCAGCGTACCGCGCTCTTCACTTAATGCCGCCGCCAGGCTATCAATACCCACTGGTCCACCATCGAATATGTCAACCAGTGTTTGCAGCATGCGTCGATCCATGGTGTCAAAGCCGCGCTCATCTACCTGTAGTAAGTCCATTCCCGCTTTGGCAATATCCAGGCTAATCACACCATCGCCTTTGACTTCTGCATAGTCACGCACACGGCGCAATAAACGATTGGCAATGCGTGGGGTACCACGTGAACGGCGAGCCACTTCGCTGGCACCATCAGGTTCAATAGGGATTTCCAGGATGCCTGCAGACCGGGTCACAATTTGAGCCAGCTCTTCAACCGAATAAAACTCCAAACGCTCGACAATACCGAAACGATCCCGTAATGGTGAAGTCAACAGGCCTGCCCGGGTTGTCGCTCCAACCAGTGTAAAGCGTGGCAGATCCAGTTTAATTGAACGGGCAGCAGGGCCCTCACCGATCATAATATCGATCTGAAAATCTTCCATTGCCGGATAAAGCACCTCCTCCACCACGGGAGAAAGACGGTGTATCTCATCAACAAACAACACATCGCCAGGCTGCAGGTTGGTCAAAACAGCAGCCAAATCGCCTGCGCGCTCCAATACCGGTCCTGAGGTTTGACGAATGGCCACATTCAGCTCATTGGCCACTACATGGGCCAGGGTGGTTTTGCCCAAACCAGGCGGGCCAAAAATCAGAACATGATCCAGTGCCTCCTGACGTTGACGTGCTGCCTGGATATAAATTTCCAGTTTTTCACGCATTGCAGGCTGGCCAATATATTCATCCAGGCTTTTAGGTCGTAAAGACAACTCGGCAGCACGTTCTTCGGTGCTTGCTGCTGGCTCCAATATGCGATCCGGGGCGGTATAAGATTCAACCATAGTGATCAATCAGCCTTTTTTACCTGCCTGTTGCAAGGCAGCACGAATCAATGCCTCAGTGGATAAATCGTCACCGGGCACGCTTTTAATCAAGCGCTCTGCTTCGGCAGCTTTATAACCGAGCCCTTCCAGCGCATTCCTGGCTTCGGCCTGAGCCCCACCAGAAGCAGCCATTACCGAGCCAGTTGCCACACTATCGCTTTCACCCAGTTTATCGCGCAACTCCATCACCAAACGCTCTGCTGTCTTTTTCCCCACCCCGGGTATTCGGGTTAATGCCGTCACATCTGCGGCTTGTATCGCAGCGGTAAACTCAGCAGGGTTCATACCGGATAAAATCCCCAGTGCCATTTTAGAGCCCACGCCGCTGATCTTCAGTAAGCTGCGGAATAACTGCCGTTGACCTGGCTGTATAAAACCATACAAACTGTGGCTGTTTTCAGTAATCTGCAGATGCGTAATCAGAGTGACAGGCTGCCCTGTTTCCGGCAACTCGCCAAACAGTGACAAAGGCACTTCTATCTCGTAACCCACACCGTTGACATCGACCATCACCTCCGGGGGTTGTTTATACACCAAAAGACCTTGTAAACGACCAATCATTAAACTTTATCCATTATCAAGTTCCACCAGCTGCCTGAGACAAACGCTGACTGGTTTCCGCATGATGTTGATCGCAAAGCGCTACCGCCAATGCATCGGCAGCATCGGCAGGGATTTTACCTTGCAGATTCAATAATATTTTGACCATATGCTCAACCTGACCTTTATCAGCGTGACCTCGCCCTACCAGCGCTTTTTTGACCGCATT
Source organism: Wenzhouxiangellaceae bacterium (assembly GCA_965230265.1). Lineage (GTDB taxonomy): Bacteria > Pseudomonadota > Gammaproteobacteria > Xanthomonadales > Wenzhouxiangellaceae > JAJFKX01. The sequence goes on from OZ245999.1 coordinate 1,889,952, forward strand.
GGGTGAATATTCGGCAACTGACAAACCTGTTTGTACAATGGCGCAAACAGCAGCCCCACGAGCATGGCCCAATTTCAGTGAAGACTCTGCATTGTTATTAACAAACACTCTTTCCACCGCTACCCGCTCGGGGTTAAAGCGTTGCAGTGTGGCGGTGATTTCACGAAAAATTTCGCCAATGCGCTCAGCAAAATCACCTTCCACCGTGCGAATTGTACGGTAGTGTACGCAGTGAGCCTGCCCACCCTCACAATCGATCACACCGACACCCGTGCAACGTGAACCCGGATCAACACCCAGAATACGCATCATGCTGCCATTAAAACATGGTCTCTAAAGAGACGCTCAGTCATCGTATGCACTGTCAGGGATGTCAGCATTGGAATACACGTTTTGCGTATCATCAAGATCTTCCAGGACATCAATCAGTTTGATGACTTTTCGGCCAGTATCCTGATCCAGTTCCACTTCTGTGCTGGCACGCATGGTCACCTCAGCATTGACCGGTTCAAAACCGGCATCGACCAAAGCCTGTTTCACCTCAATATAGGCCTCCGGTGTAGTGTGAACCTCAATTGAATCATCATCCGAAGTAATGATGTCCTCTGCTCCTGCATCCAGGGCCGCTTCCATTACGCTGTCTTCATCGGTACCTGGGGGGTAATTCAGCACGCCCAGCTTATCGAACAGATACGCCACCGAACCATCTGTACCCAGGTTACCGTTATGTTTACTAAACGCATGCCGAACATCTGAAACGGTGCGGTTGCGGTTATCGGTCAGACATTCAATCAAAATAGCAACGCCACCCGGCCCGTAACCTTCATAACTGATTTCTTCATATTGCACACCTTCCAATTCACCCGTGGCTTTTTTGATGGCTCGTTCGATGGTGTCTTTGGGCATATTGGCACTGTTGGCCTTGTCAACAGCCAAACGCAATGCCGGATTGGCATCAGGATCTCCTCCGCCTTGTCTGGCGGCGACGCTAATCTCACGAATCAGGCGAGTAAATACTTTGCCACGCTTGGCATCAATCTTCGCCTTCTTATGCTGAATATTCGCCCATTTACTATGTCCTGCCATAACTGCTTCTTTGTCTGTTCAAAAAAGAAGTATTTTAACAGTTCCAGGTAATGCCGGGTGGTTGTATAAGATGTTGGAATACCGTTGCTGTACATTACCTGTTTTCAAGAACATGATTGACGATCAAAACATGGGTTTTAAAATGTGATCGAATCCCATTTGCCAGCAGAAAAACCAGGCAAGCCATTGTGATTGGGATAATGTCCTGTAAAAACCGGCCCTGTTCAAGCCCCCTCAGCCATTAGCCAACGCTTTCAAAAAACATGCACCCAATGCCAACCCATGGCAGACTTACACCATCATGAATCGACACAAACCGCAATCATGCTAATGAACCCTTGGTTTATTGTGCTGCTGGCACTGGCTTACGTGCTGGTGTTGTTTGCTATTGCCTATTTTGCCGATAACAGTCCAAAGGCAAACAAGCTAACCAAAATCACGCCCTGGGTTTACCCATTGTCGTTAGCCGTTTATTGCACCTCCTGGACTTTTTTTGGTGCAGTGGGAACAGCAGCCAAAAGTGGTTGGAATTATTTGCCTCTGTATCTTGGCCCGATATTGGTGATGCTGCTTGGCTACGATTTACTCAAGCGCATGATTAATATCAGTAAAAAGCACCGAATCACTTCCATCGCTGACTTCATTGCTTTCCGCTTCGGTCGCGACCGCATGCTGGCTTTATTGGTTACGATCGCATCGGTGGTCGGGTCAATCCCGTATATCGCTTTACAGTTAAAAGCCATCACTGCAGGCTTTAACACCATCACCGAACATCAAGGCATAAGTCAGGCTTTACCTTCCAGCGTTACTGCATTGATTTTGACTTTTGTCATGGCATTGTTCTCGATGTTTTTTGGGACCCGAAACCTGGATGCCAGTGAACACCATCGCGGCATGATGTGGGCCATTGCTTTTGAGTCATTGGTGAAGTTATCAGCATTCGTTGCCATAGGCCTGTTCGTGATCTTTCAGGTTATGGGTGGTCCCGGAGAGTTTGCCAATATCCTGCAGCAAAACCTGCAAACCAACCCGCGCTTTAGTGACTGGAGCTTAGATGCCGGTTTTTTGGTCAATACCTTAATCGCAATGGCTGCCGTGATCTGTCTGCCACGGCAGTTTCATGTGGCCGTAGTGGAAAATAAATCCATTCGTGATCTACGCACTGCACGTTGGGCCTTTCCTTTATATCTGCTCATCTTCAGCTTATTTGTATTGCCCATTTCGTTGGGTGGATCAATGTTATTTTCCAATCAGGATGTTAACCCTGACAGTTATATATTGGCTGTGCCTTTAGTAGAGAACAGCCCTTTCATGGCTTTGGTTGCCTTTATCGGCGGCTTTTCAGCAGCCACTGGCATGGTCATCGTATCAACCGTGGCACTGGCAACCATGATCAGCAACGATCTGGTGATGCCGCTGTTGTTACGAAGCCGAACCTTGCTAAACATGACACAGCACAATATCAGCCGTATTTTGATGCTGGCAAGGCGAATTTCCATCCCGGCCATTGCTCTTACTGCGTATGTTTATCACCTACAAATCGAACGCAATGAATCATTAACAACAATAGGTCTGCTATCGTTTTCTGCCGTTGCGCACTTTGCTCCACCATTGGTGCTTGGTCTGTACTGGAAACGCGTTAACCGACTTGCAGCACGGGCAGGCTTAATTGTTGGCTTTAGTGCTTGGTTTATGGTGTTGTTTTTGCCTTCGTTCGTTAGCATTGAACAACCGTTAGCACAAATTAATCAACTACCATTATGGAATGAACTGCTGCATACCCTCGCCTATAGCGAGTTCAGCACCCGCGTTGGTCTTTCATTGCTATTAAATGGTCTGACAATACTCTTATTTACCTATTTTAGTACCGGCACTCGCAGCGAAGCCTGGGTACTCGAAAATATGGGTGTGTCAGGTGAGCAACAACAAACTGAAGAAGGCTTAATCAAAATTGACGAGCTAATGGAAGTGATTGCCCGGTTTATCGGCAAGGAACGCACCCACAGTGCCTATACCTCTTATCTCGGCCATGATAACAATCAGTTTAAAGGTCAACTGGCTACACCGGCACTGATTCAGTTTACTGAACGATTATTAGCAGGCTCTATCGGTATTGCCTCGGCACGCACTGTTTTAACAGTCGCCTTGCAACGCCAGGGGTTGGGCGCCAATGATGTTCTGCAGTTACTGGATCAAACCTCTCGTGCGGTCCGTTTTAATCGGCGCATCTTAGAAACCACACTGAACAATATCAGTGAAGCAGTTTATGTTGTCGATGAGAACCTACAGCTGATCGGTTGGAATATTCGCTATGAACAACTGTATCAATTCCCCAAAGGCATTCCCTATCAGGGCCAACCAGTGGTGGAGCTGTTTCGGTATTGCAGTCGTGAGGGTCAGATGACGGGCCCAGAGGTTCAGCACAGAATCAATCGTCGTTTGCACCAAATGCGCAACGGTGAATATTATCGTGAGGTTCACCAATGGCCGGACAATCGTGAAATTGAAATGCATGGTATCCCGATGCCAGGTGGTGGTTACCTGTCAACTTTCACCGACATCACTGAATACAAGCGCAATGAACAAGCCCTGCGTGAGAGTGAGCAAAGTGTCCGGTTATATACCGATAATGCACCAGCAATGCTCAACTATGTCGATAAAAACCAGGTGGTGCGCTTTGCCAATCGTGCCTATGCCGATTTTCATGGCAAACCAATGCAGGATGTTGTTGGGTATAAAATTTCCGAGCTACTGGGCAAGCAGGAATATGAAAACCGTTTGCCACAGATACAAAACGCCCTGAACGGCATACGCCAGGAATATGAAGATGAGTTTGTGCGCTTTGATAAACAACGACTGTATTTGCTGATCACCTATATCCCTGATTTTGATGATGATAAACAGGTGCGCGGTTTTTTTGGGGTATTACAGGACATCTCGCAACGCCGTGAAGCAGAGCTGGCAGTTGAAGAGGCCAATGTCATGCTGGAGCAAAGGGTTTTCGAACGCACGCAGGAATTGGAGGAGATCAATACAGAACTGATCATCGCGCGTGAAGAGGCGGAAACAGCCAATCAGAGTAAAACCCGATTTTTAGCAGCCGCCAGCCATGACCTGTTGCAACCCATGAATGCTGCCCGTTTATTTGTTTCGGTGTTACAGCAACAGCGTGATGCACTACAAAACCCTCAGCAAAAGTTGCTGGATCGTATTGACAGCAGCCTGGATGCTGCTGAGGAGCTACTGACCGCATTACTGGATATTTCCAAGCTTGATTCGGGTTATATGCTGCCAAAACTGAACACCGTTTCCGTTGAAGTGTTATTCAACAAACTGGTAAAACAGTTTGCCCCCTTATGTGAAGGGAAGAACATCGAACTTCGCACTCGCTGCCGCGACTACTGGGTATACAGCGACCAGCAAATGCTACAAAGAATCCTGCAAAATCTATTGGCAAATGCCGTACGCTATACCACCAGCGGCGGCATATTACTCAGCAGCCATAAACGTGGCACCGATATTGAAATCGGCGTATGGGACACTGGCGTGGGTATTGCCGAAGAAGACCAGCAATCGATATTTGCCGAATTTCACCGTTTGGATGCCGGTAAGCGCATGGATGAAAGGGGTCTGGGGTTGGGGCTGGCGATCAGTGAGCGTATGGCCAATATTTTGGGCCACAAGCTGGACGTTCATTCGCGATTGCATCATGGTAGCCACTTCTGGTTACGCGCCAAACAAATGCCTACGCGAACACCTTTGCAAAACCAGCCAGTCAGTGACTTGAACCAGTCCTATAACACACTACAGGGGCTGAAAGTTCTATGCATCGATAATGAAGTAGAAATTTTGCATGGCATGGAAGCCTTGTTACGCGGCTGGGGTTGTAATGTACAAACCGCCTTTGATTACCTGGATGCTCAGGAACAGCTAAACCAAAACAACAATATCGATTTTATTCTGGCCGACTACCATCTGGCACCAGATCGTAACGGTGTGGATTTGGTCAGCGATTTACAGTCTCAATATGGTTCACAAATACATGTCATCATCATTACTGCTGATCGCTCCCCCGAGCTGGAAAGCAAAATCAGTCATCATAAATTTGGGCTGTTGAGTAAACCCGTCAAACCAGCTGCATTGCGCAGCTTGATGCGTAATATTTTGCGCCAATCCAATCTTGATTGAAGCCAAACACCCTAAAAATGATCACCTGCGCGCTAATTATTGCCATGCAATAATAATCTAAGATTGGTATTGCCTGGCCTTGAGGTCAGTCCATTTTTAATGGCGGCGCGACTGCCAGTTGATTGGCTGCCAGTACCGCCTGAGTGCGATTGGTGACGCCTAGCTTACGCATAATGGCTGTAACATGCACTTTAATCGTGGCCTCGGAAACATCCAATTCATGGGCGATCTGTTTGTTTAACATGCCTTGAGAGATCATACCCAGCACACGAAACTGCTGCGGTGTTAACTGTTTCATCCGCTCGGCCAGCTCTATCTCTGATGTTGTACGGCCAGGTATATCACCACTGGCAGCCTCCGGCAGCCAAACATCACCACGCAAGATGGTGTTAATGGCATCCAAAATGCTTTCAACCGATGATGATTTAGGAATAAAACCAGCCGCCCCGTGTTCAATGGAACGCTGCATAATCATTGGATCTTCATTGGCCGAAACCATTACCACAGGCAAATCCGGCACTCGCTTGCACAAATACACCAACCCAGAGAAACCCTGCATTCCAGGCATATGCAAATCCAACAAAACCAAATCCACATTAGGCGTTGTTTCAATCAGTTTTTCGAGACTGCTGAAATCATTGGCATCAATAAACTCAATGCCATTATGGAGTTGCTTAAGTGCTTGCTGGATAGCATTACGAAACAACGGGTGATCGTCGGCTACTATTACACGTTCAGGTATTGGTTGCATGAAATATGTCCTCGGACATTGTTTATAATAATCTGTCGTTTACCACTTATTTGACCCTCGTTGCGATAAGTTCGGCGACGACGCCAGGCTCTGCTAAAGTTGATATATCCCCCAACTCGGCCGTATCTTCTGCTGCAATCTTTCGCAATATTCGTCTCATAATCTTACCAGAACGTGTCTTAGGCAAGCCAGTCGCCCATTGGATCGAGTCTGGTGTGGCGATAGGCCCAATTGCTTGACGGACCCATTTTTTTAATTCATCAATCAGTTGCTGCTCAGGTTCAATGCCTTTCAGCAACGTCACATAAGCATAAACGCCCTGCCCTTTTATCTCATGAGGATAACCTACCACAGCAGCCTCAGCGACTTTGGGGTGCGCAACCAACGCGCTTTCAATTTCAGCCGTACCTAAACGATGACCCGATACATTCAATACATCGTCTACCCGACCGGTAATCCAATAATCACCATCAACATCGCGACGAGCACCATCACCGGTAAAGTAAACCCCATCAAAAGCTGAAAAATAAGTATCGATAAAACGTTGATGGTCGCCGTATACAGTACGCATCTGACCTGGCCAGCTATCGCAAATCACCAGGTTTCCCTCAGCTTCTCCCAATAACTGATGACCATCACCATCAACCAATGCCGGTTGAATTCCCAAAAATGGTAACGTTGCGGAACCAGGTTTTAACTGCATGGCACCAGGCAAAGGGGTAATCAAAATACCACCGGTTTCAGTCTGCCACCAGGTATCAACAATCTGACAGCGAGATTCACCAACAACCTGAAAATACCACTCCCAGGCTTCCGGATTAATCGGCTCACCAACGGTACCCAATAAACGCAACGAGCTTCTATCGGTGGTTTTCACCGGTGCATCGCCTTCGCGCATCAAAGCACGTATAGCCGTGGGTGCTGTGTAGCAAATATTCACTTGATGTTTATCGCAAACCTGCCAAAACCGGCTGGCATCAGGGTAATTGGGCACACCCTCAAACATCAATGTCGTCGCAGCATTTGCCAAAGGACCATAAACAATATAGCTATGACCGGTAATCCAGCCCACATCTGCAGTACACCAATAGATATCACCAGGGTGATAATCAAACACATAACGATGCGTCAGCATGGCGTATAGCAAGTAACCGGCAGTTGTGTGCAGCACACCTTTGGGTTTTCCGGTAGAACCAGAGGTGTACAAAATGAATAAAGGGTCCTCTGCATTCATGACTGCCGGGGGGCAATCGGTGGCAACATTTTCAACGGCTTGGTGCAACCACACATCACGTTGAGGGTGCCAATCGGTCTCAACATCAAGGTGTTTAACCACCAACACTTTATTGACCCGTTCACTGACATCAGGCTTGGCCAGTGCAGCATCCACATTGGCTTTTAAAGGAATCACCTTGCCACCACGCACACCGGCATCGGCAGTGATCACCCAGCGACTGTCGCAGTCAATAATCCGGCCTGCCAGTGCTTCGGGTGAAAAGCCGCCAAAAACCACCGAATGGACCGCACCAATTCTTGCACATGCCAGCATCGCATAGGCTGCCTCGGGAATCATTGGCAGATACAACGTTACACGATCACCTTTTTTAACCCCCATCGCCAACAGCGCATTGGCAATTTGACACACCGAATCGTACAGCGACTGATAACTGATAATCTGCTGGACATCCGGTTCGTCACCTTCCCAGATGATTGCTGTTTGGTCAGCCTTGTCGGCCAAATGACGATCCACACAGTTATAGCAAACATTCAGTTCACCATCAGCAAACCAGCGGATGTGCAAATCATCACGTGCAAAAGACACATCCTTAACCTGAGTAAACGGCTTGCTCCAGTCCAGCCATTGCCTGGCCTGCTGCGACCAGAAAGCTTCGTTATCCTCAATTGAACGGCGATATAGATGGCAATAATCGTCCCGATCCAGCCAGGCGTGCTGCCGGACATGTTCTGGGACAGGGTATTTTTTACTCACTTATCACCTATTTAAGAGACCTCTAAATCGATTACCCATAAATGATCGACTGGAAAATCGTTATTGGTCTATCCTGGTTACACAAACCCATGACTCTGAACCATTGACCTGAGCTGGTCGCATTCAGGTATGGACAGTATGCATTAATTAACGCATAACCGACGATTACAACCTGCATAGCCATAAAGTGGAATGCGACAAAAGAAGTATAGGCTAAAGTTTTAAATATTTATTACTTTTAACTGTTAAAAATAACCAAACTTCAAAAAGTCACTCGCCTTTTCTATGACTTTAGCCGACAAGACCATTTGTGTATGTGTTACTGGCATTACAACGTGATCATTTAACTGCTCGCTGTGGGTTTCTTTAAGCAATACCGTTCCATCGTTGGCGTCCAGTAAACGCCCGGTAATCTGGCCAATCCCTACAGGACGGTTACCGGCAATCATCCCCACCTGCCGATCGGGTGGCAATTCAGCGAGCCCTTGACATAGCACCCCCACACTGCGTCCCAAAGCTGGCCGCAGCAGCGATTGTTCGCCAATGCGTCTCGCCACATGGCTACCGGTTAACGGCGTACCCAACAAAACCACTCTGCCAGACGTTTTCAACTCATACTCAACCAGCATACGCAAAATCAGCAAACCACCCAGGCTATGACCTATAAAGTGCTGCTGTCTGGCATCAGACTGCATCGCAAATTGGTGCAAAGTCTGCACATTACGTGCAAACGGCTGACTGATAGTGGGATAGGAAAATACCCGCACCTGCCAGCCCTGACGGCGCAGTCGGTTGGCCATTAACGTCATGCCTATACCGTGATACCACAGACCATGCACCAAAATGATTTCAGTACCTGCAACGATGTTTGCGCCCATACCGTCTTGTCTCCAGCGATGCGTATTGTTCAAAGCGTTCAGCTGGTTTCTGCTGAAGGCTCTGGGTACAGTTCATCCATAGGAATTGAGCGGCCATGTTCAATAACAATACGGGCATGTTTACGACGCAAACCACGCGGCTCTTTGGCACCACAAGAATGCGCAATAATGCCCACTTCTTTTTTCATGTGCTCGGCATAATGCGCCACCCGCTCAGCTTTGCTTTCCGGCACCAGGCCGCCCTGCAGCTTTTTATTGTGCGTGGTAATACCCGTAGGACAGGTGTTTTTATTGCACTGCAAGGCCTGAATACAACCCAGTGAAAACATAAACCCACGCGCTGAATTGATAAAATCTGCACCAGCACATAACGCCCAAGCAACCATCGTCGGGGTAATTAATTTGCCCGAGGCGATCACCCGAATACGATTACGCAAACCATACAATTTTAATTTATCAACCACCATGGGCAGGCTTTCGCGAAGTGGCAGACCAACATCATCCATCAGCGGCATGGGTGCCGCACCTGTGCCGCCATCAGCACTGTCTATGGTCATAAAATCTGGTGCCGATTCAATACCACGACGATTAATTTCACTAAATAAACTATCCAGCCAACCGCCACCACCCATCACTGCTTTGATCCCCGTTGGCTTACCGCTCACTCGTCGCACCCGGTCGATCAGATCCAACAGGTCGCCTTCTGAATTCACTTCAGGGTGTCGGTTGGGGCTAATCGAATCTTCACCTTCAGGAATACCACGTATAGCCGCTATTTTGGCTGTCACTTTTTCACCCGGCAAAATCCCCCCTTTGCCTGGCTTGGCTCCCTGGCTCAATTTGATTTCGATCATCTTGACTTGTTCATGGGCTGCTACTTCGCGCAATTTTTCATCGCTCAAATTACCTTCCTTATCGCGTACACCATATTTGGCTGTTCCCATCTGAAAGACCACATCACAGCCACCTTCCAGATGGTAAGGCGATAAACCACCCTCGCCAGTATTGAGCCAGATATTGGCCTGCTTTGCCCCCATCGATAAAGCCCGAACCGCTGGAGTGGATAATGAGCCATAACTCATAGCAGAGATATTGAAAAACGATGGTGCCGCATAAGGCTGGTCACTGTAAGGTCCGATCTCTACCGGGGCTGCTTTAACCGCATCCTCATCCAATGTGGGATAGGGGCAATTGGCAAAAATAACTGTGCCTTCGGCGTTCAGGCGCCGGGTAGACCCAAATGCCACCGTATTGTCCATGTCTTTAGCCGCACGATAAGCCCAGGAGCGTTCGGCACGGTTAAACGGCATTTCCTCACGGTCCATTGCAAAAAAGTATTGCCGGAAGAACTCTCCCATATGTTCAAAAATATAACGGAACCGGCCAATGACCGGGTAATTTCGACGAATGGTATGGCTGGTTTGGGTTTTATCGGCGATATACATCCAGATAACCCATAACACGCCTACGCCAATTGCAAAAATAAACAGGAACGCTAAAACTTCAAGTGTATTGAGTAAAAAATCTGCCATAAAAGTCATGCAATAAAGCCTTTGATAGTATTAATTTTTAGGTGAATGAAAAAAATGGTGCCGCCTGGGTCAAATCGGAATAATGTTTCTGTAACTGACTTAGGTCAACGGTATTTAAAAACGACGAATAAGCCAGATAGCTTAACAAGAAACGCAGATCAGCCGCCCATGGGGGTAAAAACCTGGGGGCATCGCAATGACCTTCAGCAGCCAGTTCAGCCAACGCTGCAATGTCTTCAATATCCAGCTTCCCGCAGAACAATAAGCGCAATAAATCTGCCCGCCCCAAGCTGACGGTAATACGCAGAAAATTATGCACCCGTAACAGCCCTTCCAGATAAACAATATCCTTGGTGAAAGGCACACCGCCTTGCAGTACACCACCCCGAAAAACCCGACGGGCATTTTCATAAGATTGAATCTTATTGCCCTGTGTGCGCTCCAGAAAATAACGATAAACCTGAATAAAGTCTGCACCATCCATCGCCATTTGTATGGCGATCACCCGGTCAGTTAAACGTCGCAACCGGTCCAATTCCATGCTGCCGGTAATAAACTCTGCAAATACTGCCAGCCCTTCCTGGGTACGGGTGGTTCCGGCATGACTGCGGGCCAAAATCGGCAACGCTTTTTGTTGCTTGCCGTTGAGTGATGTGGCCACATGAATATAAGCCTCATGATGAATTAATTGAGCCACATCTTTATCGCTAAATTCAGCGCCGCGGCGAATACGAATACGCCGCGAACCAGCCAGTGCGTTAGCAGATAGCTCATCAACGATTTGCACCTTTGGTGCCTGGTCACCGAACAATTTATCTACCGCGACACGCATTTCATGCGCCAACGCCTCGGCACTGCTGCTGCCCATGGGTAGACCCATGTCTAGCTCAGACAATGACGCCAGGGTTTTATCAAAACTTTGTGCCAACGCGAGCACTGACGTTTTACCATCCGGTAAGATCGCAGATGGTTGCCCGTACAATTGACTTGAGTGCTCCAGAAAACCTGCTTGCCCGAGCTTCGATAACATCAGCGAGCCTTGCTCAACATCATCACATAAACGTTGTAACCAACTGCTGATTGCTGTGGTATCGGTGCCCAGCTGATTGGCTATTTCGCCGCGCGCAGCATCCACCGACTGCAAGGTATCCGCAGGGTCAAAGTCTGGATATTCCACTTGCGGTAATTGCTGCTCACCATTGGCAAAAAATGCTTCCCTTGTCGCTGCAGGCCAAGCCAGTGAACGCAGTATGCGCACTGGTTTTTCAGCAGCGCATATCTGCTCCAAAATAGCGGTGATTTTTTCAATCGGCAGCATCAATCAGTCAACCTATGATTATGACGTTAGCTTATCTGCAGTATCAGTTGATGTGGTTTTTAAATAATGATCCATCGGCGGCAAATTCGCTTGCAGCGCTACAAAATCATCCCGCGATAATATCAGCACTCTACTATCATCGACGGCCTTCAAATAACCGGTGGTTTCCATGTTGTTCGTCAAAACTCTGTCGCCCCAATGATCGCCAGGGTTAAGTAACCGCATTTGCAACTGTCCATCAGTATTTTTCCGGCTGGCTTCAAGTTGCCCTTCAGCCACCACATAAAACCCATCAGCGATTTGGCCGGGTACGAAAATTACATCACCGGCACTATAACGGACGTAGCGACAGGCGCGAACCTGGCGGTTGTTGACCTGCACAGTCGTACGCGGCACGAAATAATCCAAAAACCAGTTTAATGCAACCCGCATTTTTGTAATAAACCCTGGCAGCATCAACATATAAAACCCACGCCACATCGACCAGGCAATAACCCCCGAAAACCGAACGCCAAACACTTTGGCTACCGCCTTATAGTTACCGATAGAAGCCAATGAACCACGCGGTTTATATTGGAAAGGTTTAATTTTTCGCCCTTGAATACTGGCGATGATATTGTCGGCCAGACAACGCGCTTCGCGCACTGCATATTGGGCAGTTGGCGGTGCATAATCACCGACAGTCTTGGGGTTATCAACCATAGGAATTAACGCCACATCTCCAACACTCCAAACATTGTCGCGGCCTTGTACCTGTAAAGAACGTTGAGTAACGATTTTGCCTTTTTCCAACTGCAAACCCTGTTGCTGTTGTAAGTCCAAAATCAGCTGTGCCGGACCATTGCCAATGGTACTGACCAGAGTCGCCGTATCAATCTTTTCTCCGTTATCCAACTCAACAGCAGTAGCACTGGCTGATTTAAGGCCGCAATTCAACATTATCTTTACGCCGCGTCGCTCAAGCTGTTGGTGAGCATATTGAGCCAATTCCGGGGGCAGTTCCGGTAATAGCCTATCGCCTCGCTGAACCAGAATGCCTTGTAACTCTTCCGCCCCAATATTGGGATAGTATTTGAGTGTGCGACGGATCATCTCTGACATTTCACCAATGGTTTCCACGCCTGAAAAGCCACCACCGGCAACCACAAACGTCAGTAGTCGTTTCTTAAGCTCTATATCTTCGGTAACATCGGCATGCTCAAGCCGTTCAATCACAACATTGCGCAGATGATGTGCATCTGCCAGATTTTTTAGTGTCAAACTGTGCTCTGTAAAACCCGGTAGAAAAGACAGGTTAGTGGTCTGCCCATTGGCGATCACCAAATGATCGTAATGGCAATCCAATAAACGCCGTTTGCTGCCCTGTACCAACTGCACACGTTGCTCATTGAACTGAATACCCCGAACTTCTGCCATCCGTGAACGTACTCCGGGAATCATCAAACGCAATGGCGTGACTGCATCCTGAGCATTGATAGTGCCGGAGGCAACCTCTGGCAGTAGTGGCTGAAACACAAAATAATTGGTGTCATTGATCAGTTCAATATCGGCTTTATCCGCCAAGCGCTTATGCAAATATTTTGCGGTATAGGCACCGCCAAAACCCGCTCCAATAATGACGATTTTAGGCTTGTTGTTACCGTTTGCTGGCATGTACCGGTCACATCAGGTCTGATTATTTAACATTGGTATTCCAAACCAATTGTTTTTCAACCTGCATATCTTCTATGGTGTAGGACATTCCACCCACGCCGTAGCCAGAATGTTTCAATCCGGCAAACGGCATGCCATCGACTCTGAATGCCGTGTGGTCATTGACCATGACGGTGGCAGCATTGACCTGGCTGTATACCTGCTCGGCGATCTGCAGGCTGCTGGTGAACACGGCTGCCTGAAAAGCATAAGGCAATGCATTGGTTCGTTCGATGGCTTGCTGTAGATTGTCATAGGCATAAACACACACCACCGGACCAAACACTTCTTCGGTGCTGACTTTGGCATCTTCGGCAGGGTTCAGCAATACCGTCGGAGCATAGCAATTGTTATCCAGCCGCTTGCCGCCACACAACAATTTTGCCCCACCAGCAACCGCTTCTTTAACCCATTCATCCACACGGTCAACTTCTACTGAACGAATCAGTGGCCCGACTTCCGTTTCACCATGCCGCGGATCGCCGACCTTCAAGGCTTTGGCTTTTTCCGCCAGATCATGGGCAAACTGTTCGGCAATGGCGTGTTCGGCATACACTTTCTGTACCGATACACAAACCTGCCCGGCATGATAAAACCCGCCTTTGGTGACTGCTGGCAGCGCAGCATCAAGATTGGCATCAGCAGCTAAGAATAAAGGCGCCACACCACCATGCTCCAATGCACAACGCGTGCCGGGTGCCAGTTTTGACTTTAACATCCAACCCACTTTAGCACTGCCAATAAAGGTGAAAAATGCCACACGTTTATCCGTGACCATGGTGGTGCTTAAACCGTTATCTTCAGGCAGCACAAACTGACACCAGTCTTCTGGTAAACCTGCCTGATGCGCAATCTTGACAAACGACAGACAAGACAAGGCCGTGTCTTTGGCTGGTTTAACCAATACCGGACAGCCCGCTGCAATTGCAGTGGCCACTTGATGCACAATTAAATTCAACGGGTGATTAAACGCACTAACTGCCACCACCACACCGCGTGGTTCACGTTGGGTAAAGGCTCGTCGGCCATGTGAGGCTTCGGTGCCACCCATGGCTATCACATGCCCTTGGTCACTGCGGATCACTTCAATACAGATTTTAACGCCATCAACGGCACGTTTTGCTTCAGCGCGTGAATCAATTAAGGGCTTACCTCCCTCACTGGCAGCCTGCAGAGCCAGATCTTCCTGTTGTGCATTGAGGATTGACGCAATACGCTCTAGAATCTCCACGCGTTGATGTACAGGTATCCAACCGGATTTATCACTGTGCAGTTGTTCAGCCGTTGCCAGCGCCTGCTCAACAGCATCGGCATCCGCTAAAGGCACCTGCCCCAGCTCACTCCCATCGAAAGGAGATTTGACGGTGTGCATTTTGCTCATAAATATCAATCCTTATGTATTGCGCTGCTAAGAAAAAACACTGTTATCAATGCTTATGCCACAGGCTGAGTCATTTCACCCAGGCGTTTTGTCAAAATAGGGTTTTCACGATAATCAACCGGAGCCACCACCAGGCTTGGTCCTCGCTCACTAAACGCAGCCTGCAACGTTTGCTGTAAATCCTGACTGCGAGTCACAACATGACCATGCCAGCCAAAGGCTTCAGCGAGTTGCAACCAGTCCGGGTTACCAAAACTCAAATCGGTATGACGATCAAATTCATTTTCCTGCTTCCAGGCAATCAAACCATAGCCGCCGTCTTCCCATACCAACACCACAATGTCTGAGTTCAGGCGTTTAGCCGTTTCCATCTCTTGGACATTCATCATAAATCCACCATCACCACAGATCGCCAGTGTTTTTCTATCCGGAAAAACCAGGTCAGCCGCAATCACTCCAGGCAAAGCAAAACCCATTGAGCAGAAGCCATTGGGAATCAGGCAGGTATTGGGTTCATGACATTGGTAATGGCGGGCAATCCACATTTTATGTGCGCCGACATCAGACAACAGAATATCGTCTGGGCCCATTACCTGGCGAACATCCCACAGCATTTTTTGCGGTCGTATCGGACCTTCTACATCATCCTTGGCATGCATGGAAAACTCTTCCTGCATACGCTCACGCATGGTCGCTTGTTGCGTCAGATCATAATCGGGCAGACCGCGCGCTCTAATCCGCTCATTGAGCATCCACAAAGTGTGTGCCAAATCACCAATCAATTCGACCTCCGGATGGTAATGCTCATCAATTTCTGCCGGCAGGAAATCAGCATGAATAATGCGTTTATTCGATTTGGGATTCCACAAATGGGGATGGTATTCCACCATATCGAACCCCAGAGTGATCACCAGATCAGCTTCATCAATCACCAGGGTCGGCAAGTCTTTGCTGCCCAGCCCAATGGTGTACAGACAATACTCCGCATCCATATCCACAGCCCCTTTGGCCATAAAGGTACTAAGAACACCAATGCCCGTGGCTTCACAAAAAGCACGCAACTGTTTACTGGCGCGTTTGCGAATGGTGCCATTACCAGCAATGATCACTGGCTTTTTGGCATTTTTTATCAGCTCAAAAGCCTGATCAGTAATCTTGTCATCCGGGCCTGGGCGGCGATATCGATGCACCGTCATCGGCTCAGCCTCGGTAGGATGTTTGGCCACATCCTCGGGCAGCTCAATATGTACTGCACCCGGCTTTTCACCACGTGCCACACGCACCGCCTTACGAATAATTTCCGGAATGGTGTCTGCGTTATAAACCGTCGCCGCCCATTTGGTGACCGGTTTAAACATATCCACCACATCCATAATCTGGTGTGATTCCTTGTGCAACCGGCTGGTCGCCCCCTGCCCGGTCAACGCCAGCAGCGGAGCGCGATCCATATTGGCATCGGCCACACCGGTAATCAGATTGGTTGCTCCGGGACCCAATGTTCCTAAACAGCCTGCAGGGTTACCGGTTAGGCGGCCATAAATTTCTGCCATAAACGCTGCGCCCTGTTCATGCCGTGTGAGAATAAAGCGAATCTTGTCAGACTTCTCCAGCGACATCATAAAATCAGCGTTTTCCTCACCAGGTACACCAAAGATGTACTCGACGCCTTCAACCTCCAGGCATTTTACAAATAAATCAGAGGCTTGCATTCACTTTCTCCTTACACTTAATGGCTTTCGAACTGGCTTAATCAAGTCCGAATTTCAGTCTTTGAATTAAACAGTGGCAATCAAAATGAGTACGCCGCCATGAATAACGTTGCACTATCTTACTCTAACTGTTTGATCTGCACTTTAAGCACTTTGGCCAGTTGCCACCAAAACCACTTTTAGCTTTGTACTTTTAGATATTTAATCATTGGTTGGAAAACATACCCCCGTGCCACCCAACCCACAGTATCCGTTTGGGTTTTTATCCAGGTATTGTTGGTGCATGTCTTCAGCATAACTAAAACAAGGCGCTGTACTGATCTGCGTCGTTATCGCGCCGCTATGACCCTGCTGGTTGAGTTGTTGCTGATAAGTTTGTGCGGATGCCAACGCTGCCTGTTGCTGCGATTCACTATAAGCAAAAATGACTGAGCGATACTGCGAGCCAATATCATTGCCTTGTCGCATACCCTGAGTGGGGTTGTGTGATTCCCAAAAAATACTCAACAGCTTTTGATAGTTGATGCTATCAGGCTCATAAACCACCAGTACGACTTCTGCATGTCCAGTGCTGCCCTGGCAGACTTTCCGGTAACCAGGGTTATCGGGTTTACCTCCTGCATAACCAACGGCTGTTGTATACACACCTTTCTCCGACCAGAATTTACGCTCTGCCCCCCAGAAACATCCCATACCAAATACCGCAATGCCCATTTCATCAGGAAAAGGGGGCAATAAAGCGGTGCCCAAAACGGTATGCTGTTTTAGCTCAAACAGTGGTGAAGCATATTCAAATTTCATAATCGTTGCTTTGGTTTTGAAACAGAAAGTATTCAAGTATAACCATGCTCTGTTTCCTGCAGGCCATACCGCCAATATTTTGCTTCGCGGGCAATCATAACAGCGAATAAATACTGGGCCTGATTATTTATCACCTTTGAGACTAATTATTACTTTTTTGAGTCTTATGGATGCTCCTTTTAAACCAGCAGTCTGCCATATCAGCAATCGCAATAGTCGATCAAAACCACCGATGGTTTTTACTATGACCCAATGGTTTCAAACGCAGCGAGGCAACCAAAAAAACCTTATAAACCGATACAATTTTTAACTATTTAATTGTTATATCAAGTGATTAATACCTTAAAAAAGGAGTTAAGGATAATTATTTACCAAGACAGCTATTGGCTAACTTATTGATAGAATTAATTTATTCAACATCGTTGACATAATCATTTTTATGTGAAGAAACACTAATTAAGCAATTTTTTTATTTTAATTTCGCTTTTAGGCGAGAGAATTCGCTCATTCGTTGCATATAGGTGATTGAGGTTAGCGTTAGACTATAGTCTTATAAAAAAATGTTCTAGTTAAATAACGCCTGGTTATAAAAGCTTAACTGTTTACTTTCCTCATGCCGTTCTAGCAACGGCGATTTAATAGATGGAGAAATCCAATAAAGAAAATTATTTACATGGAGAAAATAATCATGTCATTAGACAAGTTTAGAGGTACAGGAAGTCAGTCAGAGAGGTCTTGTTTTGCAACACTATCCAAAACAGCACTGCTCGCGTCTGTCTGTTTGTTTTCCGTCAGTGGTTTTGCCGCCGGAAAAGCCATTGAGCTGACCGCAGCCGAACAGGTCAAACAACAGCAAGCCAACACTACTCGCTATCTGGCATCGCCCAATGCCAGCAAAGTGATTCCTAATCAATACATTGTTGTACTCGATGAAAACCGCATCGCTGAAAACACTCGCGGCCCAGTGGATATGGCCAGTGCAGTCGCTGACTTTGCCTTTGATGCGCAATACAGCATGAATGCACAGATACTGCACCAGTACAGCGGTGGGGTTAATGGTGTCGCGATGACCATTGAACCAGAACAACTAGGCAAATTACTGGCCAACCCATTGGTCAAATACATCGAAGAAGATACGATTTCAGAATTGAACATCGTTCAAAACAACCCACCCAGTTATGGACTGGATCGCATTGATGAGCGCTCACTGCCTCTGGATAATGTGTATAACTCCACACAAACCGGTGCTGGTGTTAATGTTTATATTATTGATACAGGCATCGACCTGGATCACCCAAACTTTACTGGCCGAATAGTCTTCGGTTTTGATTCTATTGGCGATGGCCGCAACGGCAACGATTGCCAGGGCCATGGTACCCATGTAGCAGGTACCGCCACCAGCGAAAGTTTTGGTGTTGCCAAAGATGCCACCGTGTTTGCGGTACGTGTGTTTGGTTGCGCCAGCACCACAACAACATCTGCCATTATCGCCGGCATGAATTGGGTCAATAACAATCGCCAGTTACCAGCCGTCGTCAATATGAGTCTGGGCGGCCCTGTTAACACCACTCAAAATAACCTGGTACAAAGCATGACCAACAACGGTATTACTGTGGTCGTGGCGGCAGGCAATGAAAGTCAAAATGCCTGTAACCGCTCGCCAGCCAGCGCTCCAGCAGCGATTACAGTGGCATCATCCACCAGCTCTGATTCGCGTTCAGGCTTCTCAAATTTCGGCTCATGTGTCGATATCTTTGCCCCCGGTTCCAGCATCACTTCAACCTGGTTAAACGGTGGCACCAACACCATCAGCGGAACCTCAATGGCCAGCCCGCATGTGGCCGGCGCTGCTGCGTTGGTCTTAGATTCCAACCCCAGTCTGTCACCAAACGCTGTGACCAGTAACCTGCTGAACAATGCCACCACAGGTGCCATCAGTGGTACCAATGGTTCGCCTAACCGGCTGCTGTACATGGCTCACCTGAACAGTGGCGGCGGCGGTGGCGGCGGTGGTTCTTGCTCGTTTGAAGATGATTTCGGTACTTCAACCGGTTGGACCATCGATGGCGCCAGCACTTGCAGCACAGGTACCTATGTACGGGGTAACCCGAACTTCCAGTCAACCAGTGGTGTCACCACCCAGGTCGGCGGTGACTCGGATGGCAATAACTTTGCAGTATTCACTGCCAGTAACAGCAGTGTTGGTAATGCAGATGTAGATGGTGGTGTCTGTATCGCTCGCTCACCAACCATTTCTGTTGGCCAAAGTTCAACCTTGTCATTTGACTGGTTCCACGGTCAACGCGACACCGGTGATGATCCTAGTGGCGATTTCTTCCGGGTTCAGTATTCACTTAATGGCGGTTCAAGCTTCATCAACGCTGTTAATCTCGGCGACAATCGCAGAAATGCCTCATGGACCACTACAACCCGCAGTATTCCTGCCGGTTCCAATGTGGTTTTGCGCATCAGCACCAGTGATGGCGCAGGCCCGGGTGACATCATTGAAGGTGGCATCGATAACGTATCGATCTGCTCTCAGTAAAAGAAAAAGTAACTAGCCAACTAATGATTGCGGGGCCACCGGTCCCGCTTTTTTCAACGCCGTCGATTACAGACCGAAACCCGCTTTTCTCACCTGCTTGATTTCATCACGAATTCGCGCTGCTTCTTCAAACTCCAGGTTTTCGGCATGGTCATACATTTGCTTTTCAAGCTGTGCGATTGTGCGTGCCGCCTGTTTGAGTTCCTGTCGAGGTTGGGCCAGGTAACTCTTTTTGGATTCAGCGGCTTTGCTTCTTTGCGCCGCCTTGTCACTGACGACTTTATGTGCCGGGCTGGCATGGGCACTTTGCATAATATCGCCGATCGATTTTTTGATGGTTTGCGGTGTAATGCCGTGCTTTTTATTGTAGGCCAGCTGCTTTTCGCGGCGACGATCGGTTTCGCTGATCGCTCGCTGCATGCTTCCAGTGATTTTATCGGCATACAAAATGGCCTTGCCTTCTGCATTTCTTGCAGCACGACCGATGGTTTGAATCAGTGAGCCTTCCGAGCGTAAAAAACCCTCCTTATCAGCATCCAGGATTGCTACCAGAGAAACCTCGGGCATATCCAGACCTTCGCGCAATAGATTGATTCCCACCAGCACATCAAACACACCCAAGCGTAAATCGCGAATAATTTCCACACGCTCAACCGTATCAATATCCGAATGCAAATAACGCACTTTGACACCATGCTCAGATAAATACTCGGTTAGGTTTTCTGCCATGCGTTTGGTCAGCGTGGTAATCAACACCCTGTCACCTCGAGCGGTGCGCAGATTGATTTCTGACATCACATCATCTACCTGACTAGCGACAGGGCGAACTTCTACCTCAGGGTCAATCAAGCCGGTTGGGCGCACCAGTTGTTCAGCCACCACCTTGGATAAACCCAGCTCATAAGGCCGGGGTGTGGCGGAAACATAAATGGTTTGTGGTGCACCATTGGACCACTCTTCAAACTTCAGGGGCCGGTTGTCCAATGCTGAAGGCAATCGAAAACCATACTCCACCAGGGTTTCCTTACGGGAGCGATCCCCTTTGTACATCGCGCCAATCTGCGGCACCATGACATGGCTTTCATCCAAAATTAACAGCGCATCATCGGGCAGGTAGTTGTACAAGGTGGGTGGCGGTTCACCTGGCTGGCAGCCGGTTAAGTGGCGCGAATAATTTTCCACACCGGTGCAGTAGCCCAATTCCAGCATCATTTCCAAGTCAAACTTGGTACGTTGTTCCAGTCGTTGTGCTTCCAATAAACGATTGTTATTTCGCAACAACTCCAAGCGTTCGGCCAGTTCAACTTTAATGGCCTCAACCGCATCCAGCACAACTTGTCGGGGGGTAACGTAATGGGATTTAGGAAAGATGGTTAAATCCTGATATTGATCCAATACTTCACCCGTCAATGGGTCAAACATCGACAAGCTTTCCACTTCCTCGTCAAACAATTCAATCCGTACCGCCTCTGAGTCGGAATCGCCTGGAAATACATCGATAATGTCACCACGTACTCGATACGTCCCGCGACGCAACTCCATATCATTACGTGCGTATTGCATTTCTGCCAGGCGGCGTAGAATTTGCCGTTGGTCAATCTTCGAACCACGCTCCAGTTTGAGCGTCATTTGCATAAATGAACTGGGATCACCCAATCCATAAATAGCCGACACGGTTGCCACAATCAATGCATCGCGACGCTGCAATAAAGCTTTGGTGGCAGATAAGCGCATCTGTTCAATATGTTCATTAATACTGGAGTCTTTTTCGATGTAAGTATCGCTGCTGGGCACATAGGCTTCTGGCTGGTAATAGTCGTAATAACTGACAAAATACTCCACTGCATTGTTTGGGAAATAATCACGAAACTCACCATACAGCTGCGCTGCCAGCGTTTTATTGGGAGCCATGACCAACGTTGGCCGCTGCAACTCTGCGATAACATTGGCCATGGTGAAGGTTTTGCCGGAGCCGGTTACCCCTAATAAAGTCAAATCCTGTTGGCCTTCACGCAAACCAGCATTGAGCTGTTTTATTGCTTCGGGCTGATCACCGGAAGGTTTGTATTGAGAAGCGAGCTGAAACTGCCGTGCTGCCATGATGAGTATTGAATTACCTGTCGGTCAACGGAACATTTTTCGCTGTGCGAAAGCCAACAGACGATTATAACGACTCTAAACCCCTTACTGTACATCAGCCAATCGCTGCAATTGCCACACAAAGGAAAATATGACCTTACCTACCGGTTGGTCACTTGGCTTTTAATCAATCTTTAGTGCAACAATGCATTCTGCTGGAGGGGCAAGATTGTTATCATATGCGGCGACTCTAGCAACCTCACTATAATCGTGAAGACAAGCCATGCAATTAGCTGATCGCCTGCAACAAATAAAACCCTCAGCCACACTAGCCGTTGCTGCCAAGGCAGCAGAGCTAAAAGCGGCAGGTCACAATGTCATCGGCCTTGGAACTGGAGAACCGGATTTCCCCACGCCACAGACTGCCTGTGACGCTGCAATTGAAGCCATGCGAGACGGGCAAACCAAATATACGGCAGTAGACGGTACGGCAGAATTGAAGCGCGCCATCATTGGCAAGTTCAAGCGCGATAACGCATTGCTGTTTGATCCCAGCGAAGTCATCGTCTCAACGGGTGCTAAGCAGTGTTTATTCAATATGCTGCTGGCCATGATTAACCCTGGTGACGAAGTACTGATACCGACGCCTAGCTGGGTATCATACCCGGATATGGTGCGCCTGGCCGGTGGCATACCAGTGGAAGTGTTTGCCGGTGACCAACAAAACTTTAAGATCAGTGCCGAACAGCTCAATCAAGCCATTACCCCGAAAACCCGCCTGCTGATGTTGAACTCGCCCAGTAACCCCACTGGCATGGCATACAGCAAAACCGAATATCAAAAACTGGCGGAAGTATTGGAACAGCATCCCAATGTTGCCATCAGCAGTGATGAAATTTATGAGCATATTTATTGGGGGGATGAGCCCTTTATCAGTTTTGGCAGCGCCTGTCCGCAACTGCGCGACCGCACCATGCTGGTCAATGGTGTCTCCAAAGTGTACGCCATGACCGGCTGGCGCATCGGTTATTTAGCTGGCCCGGAAGCCCTGGTTAAGGCCATGCGCAAACTACAGAGCCAATCCACATCCAATGCCTGTTCAATTGCGCAGGCTGCGGCTGCGTCAGCCATCAATGGTGAGCAGTCCAGTGTGAGCCAGATGCGTGACGAATTTAAACGTCGACACGATTGGATGATCCAGGCTCTAAATGGCATTCCTGGCGTCAGCTGTAAAAGCTGCGATGGTGCATTCTATGCTTTCCCCTCTTTTGCTGAGGCCATTATCAATTTGCCAGGTGTCAGCGATGACAGTCAGATGGCCGAATGGCTGCTGGAACATGCCCAAGTAGCAGTAGTACCGGGGGGCGCGTTTGGTGCGCCTGGTCACCTGCGTCTTTCCTACGCTACCGATATGGACACATTACAGGAAGCCATTGGCCGAATTCGCAAGGCCATGGAAAAAGCTTGATCAAAGCTGTTTGTACGTCAGCCATAACCTTTATGCCGGGTTATGGTCACCATTGGAATTAGGTTTTACACAGATGCCACACCAGACTGTGTAACCCTATGGTAAATTAGCCAACGCTTTTACTGCGCATAGTCACTATCCAGGCCAGTAAAGCAATCCCGCCAACAGCAGCAGCCGAGAACCACAATGGGTGTGGAATCATTACCACGTTGGCAATGGTGGCAGCCAACATTAGCGCACCGATAACCAAACCATTGCGAACAGCACCCATTGGCGCTATCCAGTTCGCCACTATGATTCCAATGACTGTTCCCAGGTAATAAGAAACCAGCACCAACAGCAATGCTGGCAGCGGCGCACTGGCTATGTAGGTACCCAATTGTTCTGCGTCATTAATATCCAGCCCCGAAGGCAATGGATAAAGCATATGAGAAACGCGTTGAACCAACGAAACAACAGCAAAAGCAGCCGCCAAACCTGCAACAATGGCGAGAATATTTTTGATCACTACTCATTCACTCCTGTACTTCCAATCAGACACTTCAACATACCTCTGGGTGATGCTATTCCCGGCAAACACCGGGCCATACCACAATGCCAAAACCGGCGTCAGAAATTTCCTACATTGATCGAGATAATTTCCTACAAAAACCAAAGAATAAAGCCATAGTTAAACCCTGACCTGTTTCTCCAGAATAGCACCATGGTATGTGGAGAAACATAATGAAACAAATTATTAGAGCAAAGTTCGGTGTGGGGAGCGGTAAGTTCAGTAGGCAGTGGGGAATGAGCCACGTTGAATTAATGATTGCAGTAGCATTGGTTACTGTACTGTCCGTCACCGCCTTACCAGGCGTCAGCGACATGATGGACCGCAACAAAGTCATGGGTACCCGGCATCAAATGCTGACCGATTTCAATTTTGCCCGCAACACCGCAGTCAATAGCTATCGCCGCGTGGTTATCTGCCCAAGCTCGAATGAGCGAAGCTGCAGCGGACAGACCAATTGGAACAGTGGTTGGATTATTTTTCAAGACTTCAATGGTGACGGTGAACGCGATACCTCTGAAAAACTGCTGCGAGTGGCCAAACTGGACATGCGCATTGATGTCAACAGCGGCCAGCGTGATCGGTTCCGGTTTTACCCGGATGGTACCGCACCAGGCAGCACCGGCAGCTTGTACCTTTGTATTCAGGATGAACCCGACATGGGCCATCGGCTGGTGATTTCCAATGTTGGTCGAATCCGCAGCGAAGAGTACAACTGCGGCTGATTTTAGCTGGCCTATAAGAGCAATGCGCTATTACGGCTGATTAGGGAAGCGAGTAAACAAACTGTATCCACACCGATGTACAAAATAAATTGCCTCCACGACTTGACGTACGCATCGGATAACTGGAAAATACCCGGCCTATTCCCCGGTAGCTCAGTTGGTTAGAGCGGGTGACTGTTAATCACTAGGTCCGCGGTTCAAGTCCGTGCCGGGGAGCCAAACAACCTATCAATAAAGGGCTTAGCATTATGCTAAGCCCTTTGTTGTTTGTACCATACCTTCGTTTTATCCTCTGTATCGGCCTCTACACCCAATAATCAGCCATTTAAGATCGCAAAAAAAGCCAACTCCCTGTATGATAATTGCCGATTATCCAACGGTTATCTAGGTGTGGGAGCCCAAAAAATGAAACAATCATTGCTATCTGTTGCTGTGCTTGGCTTATTCGCTAGCTTATCAGCCACTGCCCAAAATGGTGGGCAGACTTTATCCAACGGCGTCTATTTAAGTGACCCGGTTGTTCCTTTTGAAATTAATGTTGATTTGCGCACACTGCCAGCGGCTCCTGTGTGGCAACCCGGTGACCCTGTACAAGTGGTACCAGAAGGTGTTGCTGCTGATGGCCCAACTGCTCAGATTGCCAACTGGGAAGATCCTTCAGCACAAACCAGGGGTGGAACCACACCGGGAGAGGTGTTGTTTGCGTTTGAAGCCCATCCAAATGGTAACTTTAGCCCACCTGATACCGTTGGCGCTGTCGGCCCCAACCATTACATCAGCATGGTCAACGCATCGCGTTTCGCCATTTGGGACAAGCAAGGCAATAACCTAGTCCCACCAACCTTATTGGAAACCCTGTTCACAGACGGCCCCTCCCCCTGTGAGAATGGCAGTGGTGACCCCATTGTTGTTTACGATACATTGGCTGACCGTTGGTTGATGCAGGAATTTGTCACTGGCTCCAATAACCTGTGTATTTATATTTCTCAAGGCCCTGACCCGGTCACTGATGGCTGGTTTGTGTATGAGTTCACAGCCCCGTCTTTTCCAGATTATCCACAATACGGTGTATGGCCAGATGCGTACTACGTGAGTACCTTCGAATTCCCATCACTGGGCATTTATGCTTTTGATCGGGCCGCCATGCTTGCCGGTGAACCTGTGGCATTCCAGCGCCTGACCGTTCCCGCACTGCAGGGAACATCACCCCGTGTGACACGTATCTTGCCTGCTGATTTTGATGGGCAAATACCACCACCAGGGGCAACACCGCCCAATCCTTTTGTGCGCGCCGTGCACTCAACCATGGATGCCACCGACCCAACCACTCGCCTAGAACTTTATGAGTTCGCCCTGGATCTGGATAACCCAGCCAATTCAACGTTTACCCTGGCACAAACCCTGATCCCTCAGACATACGAGCTGCTGCCCTGCTCACCAGGTGTTCGTGATTGTATTCCACAACCGGGAACTGGTAATTTGCTTGATGCCTTGTTTAACCGCGGCTTGCGTCAACTTCATTACCGTTCATTCGGTGATAACACCGAGTCAATGGTGATTAACTCAGTGGTAGATGCCGGCAGTGGCCTTGCCGGTGTGCGCTGGTGGGAACTTTTCAGAGACAATAACACCGAAGGCGCAGGCTGGACTATCCGACAGGACTCCACCTATGCGCCAGATGATACCTTCCGGTTTATGGGTTCCATGGCCATCAATGGCAACGGTGATATCGCACTGGCCTACAGTGCCAGCTCTGATACGGTTTTCCCTGCTATCCGGGCAACGGCACGTCGCGCTGACGACCCGCTCAATGAGATGACGATGGAAGAAGTGACCTTGGTCGAAGGCGAGGGTGTATTTACGGCCAACCAACGCTGGGGCGATTACACATCCCTCGATGTGGACCCAGCCAATGAATCGGTTTTCTGGCATGTTAACCAACGTGTTACTGCTAGTGGACAACGCAGTGTCTGGGTAGGCGCCTATCGTTTTGCCCTGGGCGAGGAGTTCTTCCAGGATGGTTTTGAAGATAGCCCCGCACCTTAAATAATACTGTTTACCTGCTAACCAGAGATCACTGAAATGCCGAAATGGCTATACATAATGGCGCTGTTATTCACAGCGCCATTTTTACAAACCGCGTCCGCTGAAGAAAACATTGCTGTGGATGAACAGGCTAAATGGCTGTTTAATACCTTAAAAGACTCTCTAGTTGTACAACCTGGCGATACACTGAGTATTCGTCATGTACATGGCGATGTCAGGGTTGAGGCCGATGACACCGACAGGATTCAAGTCACGGCACTGGCGCAATACCATCCTGATGACCCTCGTGCACCAACGATACGCTTTGCAAGCAACCCGGCATCTGATGACAACAACGGCCATGAATTAAACATTGATTTTGCTTATCTGGAAGTGGCAGAACAACAAACATGGGCTAAACGCCGCATTGATGTTGGTATTCTGGTACCGAAAAGCATGGGCCTTAATATCGAAACCGTCAATGGTCTGATCGAACTAAAGAAAATCGAAGCAGATGCTGAACTGAAAAGCGTACGCGGTGATGTCAATTACCGCGGTAAAGGCAACTTGGCTGCATATACCGAGCGCGGCGATATTTTGACACGGTTATACGACACCTATGATAAACATCAAGTTGAGCTATCAACACTCACCGGCAAAATCCAAAGTGTTTTTCTTGAGCAGGCCAACGCTACCATAACGCTTAGCACTCGCGGTACGATTAGCACCGATTATTCGATTGGTATAGAGCGTGAAAGTGGATCTGTGCTCAAAAAAGGAAAGGTACAAATTGGAGATAAAGGGTCATCAATAAACATTGAGAGCAACAATGGTGATATTAAACTGGAAGGTTTAAATATACCTGAAGGCTCTGAAGGATAATCACTTCAATAGCCTGGTTGCATTATGAAAAAGATAAATCATTACCCATCAATAATGTAGCACTGGCTTTAAAAGCTGAAGCCTGTTGTTACCAATGCTTTTATTTCTAAATTATATCCAAGCCAAGCTTGAAAGCTCTTTCGGTTGCAATACCGCGATACTGTAACCCAAGGAATTTATTATGAGCCAGATTTCTGTATCATGGATACTTATTTCTGTACTTCAGATACTGCTGGCACTGGCCTTGTTTGCTATTCCATTCTATTGGGCACCCTGGATAGCCTGCAAAAGTTTAGAAGGTTTATCCCGATACGATGTGGAGCTCAGTTCTGTGCCAGAAGGAGCTGGCTGTTTTTATATTAGCCATGGGACAATTGGCTATCTTAATCACTTACCGATATCGGAAAACCCTTCGCCTTTTGTTGCATTAACTATTTTATTATTGCTGCTTTATGGTTTACTGATGTTTACTGTATTCTCCAATAGCAATAAGAAAACAGTATAAAAGTCATATAAAGGTCTAAAGCTTGGTTAAAAAGAAATATTACTACCTTATATTGATTACGCTAATTTTATTAGTTGCGTACTCGTTTTTAGGTGTATTTCAGGCAGCAACATTAGCAGGCTCACCAGGTTATGGTATTGAAAGAGCCAAGCTCAACATCTATTTTTGGTCGTCTTTGATACTAATATTCATAGCCGGGTTGATTTGTATTTTATATTTTAAAAAAGCTTTAATAAAAGGAAATAAGCGTTAATCAAATAGTAAAAAATTTATACAAAGCGGTATAATCTTGCTTATTCGGAGTGTGTGTGATTCTATTTATAAAAACCTTAAGCCAAATCAATTAAAGTCAGTAGTTCATTTTCTGACAATACTTCAACTCCCAGCTTCTCCGCTTTGGCAAGTTTGGAGCCTGCTTCGGCACCTGCGATCAAAGCCGTGGTTTTACCGGAAACACTCCCGGTTACCTTTGCCCCCAACGCTTCAAGTTTTTGCTTCGCCACATTGCGACTGAATGCTTCCAGCGTACCGGTAATGACATAAGTATTACCGACAAGTGGCTGAACGCCTGCATCGGGTTTTTCTGGTTTGGGCCAGTGGATGCCGGCCTGGATTAATGCATCGACTATTTCCAGGTTTTGCGGGTTCTGGAAAAATTGATGCACTCTTTGAGCCACAACAGGACCAATACCGGGGATCGCTTCTAGCTGTTCTGCGGTAGCCTGTTTCAGGGTTTCAATATCACCAAATTCTCGCGCTAAATCCTGCGCTGTAACCTCACCCACTTCGCGAATACCCAGCGCAAACAAAAACCTTGGCATTATGGTGTTTTTGCTTTTCTGCAGCTCATCCAGCAGGTTCTGTGCAGATTTTTCGCCCATGCGCTCCAATGCAGTCAGGGTTTCCAAATCCAGTCGGTACAGATCAGCGGGTGAGTGCACGATATCCTGATCCACCAGTTGTGCAATCAGTTTGCTGCCCAGTCCCTCGATATCCATTGCGGTGCGAGCGGCAAAGTGCTCCAGTGCCCGCTTGCGCTGAGCGGGACAAATCAGACCACCGGTGCAGCGGATCACAGCCTCCCCCTCTTCTCTTTCTGCTGGACTGCCACATTCCGGGCATTTGTCAGGCATCTGATATTCCGGTAAACCCTGTTGGCGGCGTTCGGGCAAGCTGCGAACCACTTCAGGAATCACATCACCGGCACGACGCACAATCACCTGATCGCCGATTCGGGCATCCTTGCGGCGGATTTCATCCGCATTGTGCAAGGTCGCATTGGTGACGGTCACACCGCCGACAAACACCGGTTTTAAGCGGGCAACGGGGGTTAATGAGCCTGTACGGCCAACCTGGATCTCGATAGCTTCCAAGGTGGTAACTTGTTCTTCCGCAGCGAATTTGTGTGCCAGCGCCCAGCGCGGTGCGCGGCTGACAAAGCCAAGATCCTGCTGCCAGTCCAAACGGTTAACCTTGTAGACCACACCGTCAATCTCATAGTCAAGATTGTCTCGTAAATTATTGATTTTATTATGATATTTAAAACAGCCGGCGCTACCCGATATGACCTCTATCAACGGGTTAACCGGTAAACCCCATTCCTTAATCTGAGCTAACATCTGCATGTGCGTGCCCGGTATTGATTCATCGTCAAGCACCAGGCTATAGGCATAAAATGCCAGTGGGCGGGTGGCGGTGATGCTGGAATCCAGTTGTCTTAAACTGCCAGCGGCACCATTGCGCGGGTTAATTAAAGGTTTAACCCCGCGCTGCTCTGCAGTTTCGTTAAATTTCAAAAATCCGCTGCGTGGCATATAAACTTCCCCACGAACCTCTACCACGTCAGGCACTGCATCGCCGCGCAGACGCAACGGCACTGCAGATATTGTCCGCACATTGGCAGTGACATCTTCCCCCCGCTGACCGTCACCGCGGGTGGCCGCACGAACCAACAAACCTTTTTCATAACGCAGGCTAATCGCCAAACCATCCAGTTTCGGTTCGGCAACCAGTTCAACCTCATCCACCTCCAACAGCTTCACCAGACGGTTATAAAATGCTTCAATTTCTTCTTCAGTGAAACCATTGGCTAACGACAGCATTGGCACCTGGTGCTGTACCTCGGCAAATGCATCAGAAGGTTTGGCACCGACTCTTTGGGTGGGTGAGTCATCGGTGAGCAATTCGGGGTGCTCATTTTCCAGTGCTTGCAGTTCCCGGAATAGCTGATCGTACTCAGCATCGGAAATACTCGGCTCATCGAGTACGTAATAACGGTGGTTGTGTTGGTTTAGCTGCTGGCGTAGTTCGCTGACGCGCTCGCTGGGGGTATGGCTCATCAGTGGTTGAGATAAATGTTAATGTTTCTGCCGGTCATACGCCCGCATGGCTTCGCGTTGATGCGCAATCGTCTGACGGGTTAATGCATCGCGTTGTTTGTCCTGCACTTCGGCTTTTAGCAACTCGGCCAGACGTTCAGCGGTTGCCAGCATGGAATCCCAGGCGACCAGTGCCGAGGTCGGACCTGGCAGCGTCATAAACAAGGTAACCCCCTGTGTTTCAAACAGGTTCCAGGCAGTACGATCAAAATAGCCGGGCGCCGTTAAGTTGGCCATGGAAAACATCGGCTTTTCACTGCCTTGCGGCAGACGGTGAAAAATATCCTGTGCGCCAAAGTGCAGACCGGCTTTTAATGCTGCATCCAGCAACTCGACACCGCTTATCGGGTGTCGTTGATTGGCAACCACATAAAGGGTCACAATTTCATCGGTACCTGGAACCTCAGCAGACTGCTCATCTGCATGATCCGTATTGTCTGATGTGGCTACTGGCTCAGCTTTGACTTTGGCAGCATCAGCATAGTCTGATTGTGTGACAATTGTTTCATCACTGCTTGCAGTAACTGTTTCCTGCTGATCAGATACCGCAGAGTTTGTCTCCACGTTTTGCTCGGGTGCTGCTTCCAAGCCAATAATGGATTGCTGTGGCATTTCTTCATTGACGGGTAATGAGCCAGACTCTGAGTCAGCGTCCAGTACCGGCTCAACACGCTGTCGCGATGAACGTTTGCCGGAATGACGGGGTTTTGCTGGTTTGGGGGTACGGTTGGGGTTGGCGAACAGAACAATGCCGATCAAAATCAGCAAGCCCAATACAATTAATATCCAGCGCAGGTTATCCATGTGCAGCTATTGTAACCCAGTACTCTATTGATCTAACAACTCAGCATGCAGTTCACGCTGACTGCAATGCCTTTTGATTTATTTTTATTCGCAGCCCAGGATAACCGGGCAATAATCGATTCGTCAGTATTCAGCTTGATGCCATTTCTGCAGCCTGCTCAATATCCACCGTCACCATCCGCGACACACCGGCTTCACGCATGGTCACGCCGGCAAGCTGGTCGGCCATTTCCATCGTCACTTTATTGTGCGTCACCATAATAAACTGTACCTGCTCCGACATTTCCTTCACCAGTTTGGAAAAGCGGCTGACATTGGCATCGTCCAGAGGCGCATCAACCTCATCAAGCATACAAAATGGTGCCGGGTTCAAACCAAAAATAGCAAATACAAACGCCACAGCTGTCAAAGCTTTCTCACCACCAGAGAGCAAATGAATGCTACTGACTCGCTTGCCAGGTGGTCGCGCCATGATGGTGACCCCTGTGGTCAGCAGATCGTCACTGGTCAACTCAAGATAAGCATGACCACCTCCAAACAAGCGCGGGAACAGGGTTTCCATGCCCGCTCGAATCTGTTCAAAGGTTTCCTTAAATCGAGTACGTGTGGTGCGATCAATACGGGCGATGGCTTTTTCCAAGGTTTCCAAGGCTTCCTGCAAATCAGCATCCTGGCTATCCAGGTAATTTTTACGCTCTGCTTCCTGCTCGTATTCACTGATAGCCGCCAGGTTCACTGGCTCCAGACGACGAATGCGGTTTTCAAGTTTTTCAGATTCTGCATGCCACTCTTCAACCACCACCGCTTCAGGCAGTGCTTTGGCCAGCTCGGCAATCGCAGGGGCATCATCCAGTTCCTGCAAGCGGCTTTCGATGTTATCCGCCCGCAGTTTTAATTCCTGCATCTGCATACGCACCTGCTCGCTTTGTCCACGCATTTCGTCGGCATTGGTCACCGCCTGCTGGCGCTCACCATCGGTATCACGCAGCTGTGTAGCAATGTCTTCCAAACCCACACGGGCCTCTTTCAGGCGCTCTTCTGTGCTTAACTGCTCTTTTAACAGCTCATCCAGCGTTTGGCGTTCTGCAACGCCCGGTTCAGCCTGCTGTTTCAGTAACTCGGTCAGCTCTTGCCCCCGCTGCTGTAGCTGTTGATATTGCTGATCAGCGCGGCTGCAAGATTCCTGCAGTGAGCTCAGGCTGGCGCGCCTGGACTCAATACCGATGGCCGCTTGCTGAACCTGAGCCTGCTGTTGTTTGAGCTGTTCACGCAATTGATCGCGTTGTTCTACCTGTTGCTTAAGCGTGCTTTCCAACTGCTCCTGCTGCTGATGCATGCTGGACAATGTTTCGATAAAGCTTTCCAACTGACCGCGGGCATCGCTGGCCCCGCTTTCGTTATCGCTGACACTGGCTGTCAGTGTCGTAAACTCTTCCTGCAGCTGCTGCCTGCGAGCCTGCATGGCTTGCAGACGGTTTTCTGTGCTGCTGCGGCTGGATTCAGCCAGGCTTAACTCATGATGTGCCTGGTTATGCTTGTGCCGGGTTTGCTCCAGTTGATCTTCTTGTTCAATGCGCTGTTGGCGAGCCGCTTCAAGCTGTTCCTGAAGCTGCTTGGCTTTTTGTTCGTTGTCATTGAGTTGTTGTTCCAGCTCACGGATTTCCTGCTGACGACGCAAACTGCCCGCAGCAGGGTTATCCCCTCGGTGAATCCGTACCCAACCAGATCCCAGCCACTCGCCATCAGGTGTAATAATTGACTGCCCGGCATCCAACTGGTGCTGTGCGGCCAATGCCTCATCCAAAGAGTTTGCACACAGCACATGGGTCAACAGCTGTTGAATCGCTGCAGGCGCTGTTACCTGATCATTCAAGTTGGGCAATGTGGCCGGCCCAGCCTGTATCGAATGGTTGGACTGCTCGGCGACCAGGATTAAACCACCTGCATCGCTGTTATCAAAATGTCTGGCCAGTGAATGCGCGTGCTCAGCAGCATCATCCACCAGCACTGCCTGCAGGTAATCGCCCAGCACGGTTTCCACAGCAGTGGTCCACTGCTCAGGGACATTCATACTCGATACCAAACGCTGCTGCTGCTGCAGACCGGCATCCTGTAACCATTGTTGCGCCGTTTCGTCATCCTCACCCAGGGCTGCCTGCTGTAAAGCATGCAGTGAATGCAGGCGCCCCTGATCTGCATTGATCTGGCGCTGGGTGTCCTGCAGCTGTTGCTGCAACTGGCTGACCTGCTCTCGGCGTGAGTTCAGTTGTTCACGCTGCTGCTCAATTTCAGCCTGCAGGCTGCTGACGGTTTTGCCGGCTTGTTCTGCCTGCTGGATGGACTGCTCAAGCTGTTTACTGTATTGCTCAGGGTTTAACTGCTGCTGTTCTTCACGCAATTTGGCCAAACGCTGTGCGTCTTTGGACATTTGCTCATCCAGATGCTGAATGCGAGTGCGCAGTACTTCGGTTTGCTGACTGTGTTGACTGCCACTGTCGAGTTGAGCGCGCAAAGCACTTTGCGACTGATTGATTTGCTGTTCCTGCTGCTGAATTTTCTGTTGCTGATCGGTCAGTGCCTGTTGCAGTTTTTCCAGTTCTGGTTCGCGTTCGGCCAATTCCTGTTTCAAGGTTTCAATACGGCTTAAGTCAGCAGTGCGCAATTGTTCCAGTTCTTCCAGGCTGGCATGAATTTCCGTTTGCTCTTTTTCTTGTCGCTCGCGCAGTTCGCGCTGATGCTGAATACTTTGCTCTGTCTGCGCTATGCGCGCACCCAGTTTGTAAATTTCCGCCTGTACGTTGCTTAAGTGGTCCTGCGCTTTGGTTTGCTTTTCACGCAGCGTTTCCATGCTTGATTCGGCCTGCCGTTGTGCTGCAACCGCCTGCTCCAGTTTGACTTCCAGCTCTTTGCTGCGCTCTTGCTCCTGCAGACCGGCCGTTTGTAGCTCACGCCATTGCAAGGCCAACAAACGGGCATCAAGGTCTCGTTTTTCTGCTTGCAGTTTTTTGTAGCGCTCAGCAGCCCGTGCCTGCCGTTTAAGTTTATCCAGGTGCTTGCTGACCTCTTCTCGCAGGTCGTTTAGGCGATCCAGGTTTTCACGGGTGTGTCGAATGCGGTTTTCAGTTTCTCTGCGGCGTTCGCGATACTTGGAAATACCCGCAGCTTCTTCCAGATATTGACGCAGCTCTTCCGGGCGCGCCTCCACCACTTGCGAGATCATTCCCTGTTCGATAATCGAATAGCTGCGCGGCCCCATGCCAGTACCCAAAAACAGGTCGGTAATGTCTTTACGCCGACATCGGGTACCATTCAAAAAATAACTGGAAGCCCCTTCCCGGCTGACCTGACGGCGCACTGCGATTTCGTTATAGGCCGCATATTCACCACCGGCACGTCCCTGACTGTTATCAAACAACAACTCAACACTGGCGGTACCTACCGGCTTGCGCGCACTGGAACCATTGAAAATGACATCACTCATCGATTCACCACGCAATTGCCGCGCCGAACTTTCGCCCATCACCCAGCGCACCGCATCAATAATATTGGATTTACCACAGCCATTGGGGCCTACGACGCCCGTCAGGTTACTGGAAAAGCTCAGCGTTGTCGGGTCGACGAAAGATTTAAATCCAGCCAGTTTGATCGCAGTTAAGCGCATAGTGTCATGTCATCTTCTGTTAGCAACGAACCAGACGGCATATGTGCATCGTGATTCAGTGCATATTTTAGTTGTTGTTGTGCGCAACCCACGTTAAGGTGCGCGTTAATTTTAATACAAGCCCCGGACTTATAATCTACTGATAAGCCTTTGGGACAAACCTTGGAGACCTTTTATATGGCCAGCCAACCATCATGCGATCTGGACGTTTTCCCCAATCCGCAGAAAGCGCGCGATTATACCATCCGAATCAGCATTCCGGAGTTTACCTGCCTGTGTCCAAAGACAGGACAACCTGACTTTGCCACACTCAACCTAGAATACGTTCCAGATACTTTGTGTGTTGAGCTCAAAG
Source organism: Wenzhouxiangellaceae bacterium (assembly GCA_965230265.1). Classification (GTDB taxonomy): domain Bacteria; phylum Pseudomonadota; class Gammaproteobacteria; order Xanthomonadales; family Wenzhouxiangellaceae; genus JAJFKX01. Next base: position 1,925,255 of record OZ245999.1, read on the forward strand.
CACTGAAGCTGTATATCGGCTCATACCGTGATCAAGGCGCTTTTCATGAAGCCGTGACCAATAAGATTCTGGACGATCTGGTGGCAGCAACACAGCCACGGTTTATGCGCCTGCAGGCCGAATTTAACGTCCGGGGCGGTATCTATACCACAGTCACTGCTGAGCATCAGGCCGACGACTGGCGGGCCAAAGTGCCCGTAGAACTGCCCTAAGTAGAATTGGCCTGGCCTTGGTTAACCTTGCTCGATCAAGCGCTGACCCACCAGATCAGCCAATAGCGTTTATTCGACCTGGACATTTTCCAGCTCAACATCTGCATTTTCACGCAACCGCTTGGTCCAGGCTTCCACTTTTTGCCGATTTAGATCACGGCGCATACCATCGCTGACCTGTTCGAAAGGCGGAGGGGTGAATGCGCGGGTTTCCAGCACTTTTACCAAACGCCAGCCTTGTGGGGATGGCAGTGGCACAGGTGCAACTGCGTCAGCTTGAGTGCGTTTAATGGCCTGGGCAAAATCTGCAGGGATTCTGGTTAAATCTATCCAATCCAGCACTTCAACCCGCTGACTGGAGGATAATTGTCCGTAATCCGCGCCATTTTGTAATGCCAGTATGGCATCCAATGCACCTTGTTCATTCTCAAAAATGACGGTTTCGAGCCGGTACTGCCGGCCACCTGCATTGGACACTGTCTGCCGATACTGCTGTTGTAACTCACTGTCACTGGTTGGGTAACGTTCGATGTAACTTTCCGCATAACGCTCAAACAATAAACGCCGATGTTGTAACTCCAACTCTGCCGACAGCTTGGCGGATTGCAATTCATCATCCTGGCGTGCCACATTGGATACAGCAAATAACTGAATAAGATTATTCAGTGCCTCACCGGTTTGCTCTGGTGTCGGGTTGCTAATGCCCTGCTGTTCCAGATACACATTCAGCAACGTCCGGGTAATCGGTACGCCATCAACGGTGGCCACTGACGGCAGTGATAAGTCTGTACTTTCTCCAGAACAGGCTGCCAGTATTAACGGCAGTATCAGGCTGATATAAATTCTTTTTGAAAACATAAGTCTTTCCGTAATTGGCAATGCGAGAAAATCAGTTACTGCTGATTAAAGTTCATTCGCAGCAAAAGCTTCAATGCGTAATGCGTGTATATCTGTTTCCATCAGTTCACCCAGCGCTTGATAAATCATTCGGTGGCGTTGCAATGCCCGCTTACCGTCAAACTGTGAACTGACAATCTGTACATAAAAGTGCCCCCGGCCGTCTTTGGCGCCCTCATGACCGATATGCTGATGACTTTCATCGTCGATTTGTAAATGTTCTGGCTGCAATGCTTCCAGCAACCGTGTCTGTATTTGTTCTACTCTGCTGGCAGTCATCAAAACACCGGCAAGTAAGGCTGTATCTCAACATTGGCATACACACCGGCCTGCTGATACGGATCCTCGGTCGCCCACTCTCGGGCAGCTTCCAGGCTATCAAACTCGGCAATAATCAACGAGCCGATCACACCGGCCTGTGACAGCTTGTCACTGTCTATGCCCGGTATGGGCCCGGCTGAGAGCAGCCGACCCTGGTCGCGCAAACGCTGCAACCGTTCAAGATGTGCAGGCCGCGCTGCCAATCGATCCGGCAACTTACCGGAAGCATCATGGGCATGGATCAAATAGTACATAGACTCGATTTAATCTTTCTTTGTGTGCCTGTTGACATGGTGGCGTCTGGTACTGGAGACAAGATCGTGCATTTAATCTTTGCGCATCCACCACGCAAGGCCTAATCCAACCAGCAAAATGCCATAACCCACCATGGGAGCGACAATATACGCCCATAAACTGCCATCGTTATTGTCTAAATGCCAGTGTGTCATCACCGTGCCAAACACCATCATGGCGAAAATCAGGGTTAACCTTAAATAATCACTGGGGCATGGTTTGCGCTTGCCGGTCCGGATATAGATCCAGTACAGAACCGCTACAATCGGAAGCAATAATGCCAAAGAAACAATCATGCTCTTAAACTCAACGCAACGAACGAATACCAACCGCATCACGCAGGCGCTGAATAAATGGCTGCGCATAAGCACGGGCTTTTTCGGCACCCGCCTGTAACTCGGTTTCGATAGCCGATGGATTGGCCATCAATGCTTCATAGCGCTGTCTAGGTTCAGCCAATTCAGCGTTGATCAGTTCAAACAGCTGTTGTTTCACTTCACCCCAGGCGATGCCATCAGCAAAAGCATCGCGCATGGCCGTGCGCTGCTTTGCACTGGCAAAGGCGCTGTAAATGGCGAAAACATTGGCGCTGTCTGGGTCTTTGGGTTCACCCGGCTCTTGCGAATTGGTCACAATGCGCATGATTTGTTTACGGAATTTCTTCTCCGGCAGCCATAGCGGAATGGTGTTGTCATAGCTTTTGGACATCTTGCGTCCGTCCAGGCCAGGCAAGGTAGACACCTGATCATCAATCACTGCCTCGGGCAGCGTAAAGTGTTCACCATAATGGTGATTAAAGCGCTGAGCGATATCGCGCGCCATTTCCAAGTGCTGAGCCTGATCTTTACCAACGGGTACATGGGTGGCATTAAACATCAAAATATCCGCGCTCATCAGCACCGGATAATTAAACAACCCCATGCTTACTCCGTAATCAGGGTCTTCACCAGCCTGTTCATTGGCCTGCACCGAGGCTTTATAAGCATGTGAGCGGTTCATCAGACCTTTGGCTGTCATACAGGTCAACAACCAGGTCAGTTCGGGTATTTCCGGAATATCGGACTGGCGGTAGAACACTGCTGTATCGGTATCCAGCCCCAGTGCCAGCCAGGTGGCAGCAATTTCCAGGGTGGACTGTTGCAGCCGCTCTGGTTCAAAGCATTTGACCAACGCATGATAATCAGCCAGAAAATAATACGATTCGGTGCCCACATCACGGCTGGCGGCAATCGCCGGTTTGATCGCACCCACATAATTGCCCAAGTGCGGTGTCCCGGTGGTGGTAATGCCGGTCAGGCTCCGAGTGATTGATTTAGATTCTGTCATGATAAAAACATACAATAATTCTACCGTGCGGCATTGTAAGCCTTGTACAGCGTTATGTCTGCCAAAGCACACAATTCATTGACATCAGCATTTATGGGTAACGAACCAAAAATCATAGCCACCTATCGCATTCAATGCCCTACTGATAAGGCTGCAGAGTTGGCAAGAGCCATGGCCTGGGAACAGACTGTTGAGGTTGTGGAGTCTGTTGTCAGCGCTCAGGTAGAACGCGATGTGGTGGGCGAGGTACTGGACATTGTCAAGCAGAATGATGGTTCTCACCTGGCCCGCATTGCTTACCATAGCTGGCTGGCCAGCGATCAGATTGGGCAGTTGTTTAATCTGGTCTATGGCAATGTCTCACTTTATCCTCTGATCCGTCTGGAAAATTTGAGCATCCCCGGTGCATTGGCCAATCGTATCGGCGGCCCACGGTTTGGCAACGACGGTGTGCGCGCAATGCTGGGGGTTTTTGATCGTCCGTTATTGGCTACCGTCCTAAAACCGCGCGGCGAGAGCATCGAGTATTTCCAGCAGATTGCGCACAATTTTATTCTGGGGGGTGGAGATATACTGAAAGACGATCAAAACCTGGCCGAGGCCGATTTTGAGCAATTCCGCCAACGCGTGACTGCCTGTGCACAAACCATTGAGCAGACCAGTCAGCAACGCGGGCGGCCATGTCTCTATTTCCCACATGTGACAGGCGCAGGTGACGATTTAAAGCGCCGGCTGGCAGTGGTGGAGTCGTTGAACCTGTCAGGGGTACTGCTTTGCCCCTGGGTGCTGGGGCTGGGTTTATGCAAAGATTTAAGCGCCGAGTTTAACCTGGCTTACATGGCACACCCATCGCTGGCAGGAACATTTACCCGTCCACCGGCACACGGCATTACGGCAGAAGTGCTTTACGGTACATTGTTACGGCTGGGAGGCGCAGATATCAGCGTTTTCCCGGGTCATGGTGGACGCATCAGCAGTCGGGAAGTGACCTGTGATCATATTCATCATGCGCTTGCTGACCCTCTTGGTGATTGTCATCAAAGCCTGCCCTGCCCGGCAGGCGGCAAGCATTTGAATCTAATTCCCGAAATGTTGGATGAATACGGTGATAACGCCGTGTTTCTCGTAGGCGGTGCATTGCTGGCACATGGCCCGGATTTGCAGGCCAGTACTCGCGAGTATATGGCCGCAATCCAACAGCGCTATCCCGGACAAATCAAAGCTGCCATCAGTAACAAGCCTGTCGAAACACCCCCTCTCATTATGAGGTCTGAGCAAAAAGGCCGTTGGCATAACCGCCAGCAAACCGCTTATAAAACCGATCAAACCCTGCCTCATGCCAATGCCTCTCGCACGGAGTTAATTGGCGGCGACGAGCAAACCCATTTCGAGCTGCGCTATTTTGAGCTGCAGCCCGGCGGTTTCACCAGTCTGGAAAAGCATTTGCACACCCATGTCATTATTGGTGTGCAAGGTATTGGACGGTTATTGGTGGACAATCAGCAACAAGACTTTTCCGAGCACGATATTGCCTATATTCCACCATCAAGTGTGCATCAATTACGTAACAACAGTGACAAAGTGTTTGGGTTTTATTGCCTGGTGGATAGAAACAGAGATAAACCACAGGCAGTTGATCGGACCTGCTCACGGGCCGCTGATTGAATCAAGGCTGATAAACAGCCTGATGCGACAAGCCAAAACAAGGAATGCCATTGCTCAGCATTGATACGCTTTTAATATTTTTTACTGCCTCCATAGCGCTTGGCCTGGCCCCTGGTCCAGACAATATTTTTGTTCTGACTCAATCTGCACTGCATGGCCGAATGGCTGGGCTGGTTGTAACGCTTGGCTTATGTACCGGGTTGATAGTACATACCACTGCAGTTGCTATTGGGGTTGCAGCCATTTTTCAGACTTCTATGTTGGCTTTTACGATACTTAAATTAGCTGGTGCAGCCTATTTGCTGTACCTGGCGTGGCAGGCGCTGAATGCTGGCCAATCCAAACTGACCAACAGTACTGAAGAAGAAACCGGTTTATGGCACTTCTATCAACGTGGCGTGATAATGAATCTCGCAAACCCCAAGGTTGCCATCTTTTTTTTGGCCTTCCTGCCGCAGTTTACCAACCCGGCACATGGGGATGTATCTATTCAGATTTTCTTGCTCGGAGGTCTGTTTATGATAGCAACGTTACTAGTATTTGGATCTATTGCACTCTGCGCAGGTTTATTAGGGGAATGGTTGAAGCACTCGGCGATGGCACAAAAAGTGCTGAACGGTGTAGCCGCGCTGGTATTTTTTGCTTTAGCCGTGCGACTGGCAACTGCACAACTATAATCGCAATAACATCGAGCTTGATTCCTGCTGCACCACTATTTATTACCAACGGCCTTGCATGACTGCCAATAATTCCGCGTGTTTTTGCTGCCCTGGTTCATCAAGCTGGACATTCTGATTTTCAATGGCCTGAATATACTCGCTGGCAAAACCTGCATGTCGCGCCCCATACAAAATCAAATCGCGATACCAGTTATGCGGTAACAGGCCGTCATCTATCCAATCTTGTTGTGCCAGATAACAAAAGCACGGATAATTTTTGCGGCTGATGATGACTTCAACTTCAACGCAGTCATAACCATCACCTTCAAATTTATCCAGCCGTTTTTTTTGCTGTCCATCCAGTTTAAAAACGACGCCCCATGCTGAACGGCCTGAGGCTTTTAACAGGTTGCCTTTGCCAGACCCATCAGCGCCGCGCTTATGGAAACGCAATTCGTAACCGAATAACTCCGCTACACCGATACGGGTCACCGGGCCAAGTCTTTGCTCCAATCTTGCAGGATGCAGATTTGAGCCATAAGCCAAATAGTACATTGATTATTGTTCTGTCTGAGCAGTGTCTTGATGTACGCTCAGTGTTGTTGGTTTATTGTCTTCACCGATTGCCACAAATACCATTTCCGCCGATACCGCCAATTCCTGTCCACCGGCATACATGTTTTCTCTGAATATCTGTACCCGGGTGGTCATACTGGTATTGCCAACACGGATCACTTTGCCCACCAACTCGACAATACTGCCTTCTGGAATAGGTACTTTAAAATCGACCCTATCCATCGAAACCGTCACCACTTTTTGCCGCGAAAATCGAGTTGCAACAAGAAAGCCCACCTCGTCCATCCATTGCATTGCGGTACCTCCATATAAGGTACGAATGTGGTTGGTGTCATGAGGGAAAACGAGCTTGGTCACTCGTGTGGTGGATTTTTCCACCCGTTGCTGAAAATTATTCACGGGGTTTCCTATCGCTGTTTATGGCAATTATAACAACCCACATTGAGTACCATCAGCGTTAAGGTCTATTGACATCTAAATGATAATGATTATCATTAAGGTATGGATAAACAACGACACCGAAAGCAACCGCCTCAGTTGTCCGGCACACCGGAACAACCACTATCCAGCAAAGGATTACTTAATAATAGAAAGGCGGTATGGATAGAGCACAATCAAGAAATGTACTGCCTGCGCCTGACGCGCCAGAACAAGCTTTTATTGACCAAATAACCCAAATCATCACTGCCAGCCCGATACAGACCTGAAACCTGTATCCAGCAAGCCCAAAGCATAAACTCAGAGGACATGCTATGTGTTTGCTACATCGTATTACTATCAAAAACCGCTGCTCGTCAATTACCCCGGCGGGCAAAAGCATTATATGTTTTTACCTTGCATTGTTGCTGCTGCCATTTGGCCAGGCCTATGCTCAATCGCAAGCAGAAGACATCAGGGATATAAAAGTCGCCGAACAACCCGACCCTGACAATAACAATGCCAAACTGGAAAAAGTCACTGTGGTCGCCAATCGCAGCCCGCGGCAGATTACCGAATTAACCGGCACTGTATCAGTGATTGACAGCGAAGAAATCGCACGCGATTTATCCAATGATTTGAAAACCCTGGTGCGTTACACACCAGGTGTCGATGTTGATAACCAGGGCAGCAGGTTCGGCCTCGGCGGTTTTATTATCCGTGGTATTGGTGGCAACCGGGTATTAACCGAAGTCGATGGTGTGCCGGTTTCTGATGCCTTTGCCATTGGCAGTTTTTCTAATGCCAGCCGGGATTTTGTCGATGTTGACTTGCTCAAACAGGTCGAAATTGTGCGTGGTGCTGCCTCCAGCCTGTTTGGTTCAGATGCTATAGGTGGTGTGGTCAGTTTTGTTACCAAAGACCCCCTGGACGTATTGGAAGGTGAGTCAGTCAGCGCAGGTTTTAAAGCGGCTTATTTTAGTGCAGACCAACAACACGCTGCCCGCGTAACTGGTGCCGCGCAATGGGATGACTGGTCAGCTCTGATTAGTCTTAGCCGCCGCAGTGGCGAAGAGCTGGAAACCAATGCTGAACTGGATGCTGATCCATTTGAAGATCGCAGTTATAGCCTGCTGGCCAAATTGGTATATGACTTTGGAGGGAACCCGTTACGGGTGACCCTGGATGGCCTGGAATCAGACAGCAGAACTGACGTCCAGTCACTATTAGGTATCCAGGATTTCAGTGCTGCATTTGGGTTTCCGTTTTTACTCGACACCAGTCTGGTACAGGCAGATGATGAACGTCAACGTAAGCGGATCAGCCTGGAGCAGGATCTGGCAAATAACAATAGCTGGTTAGCGGGCGGACAATGGCGTTTGTTTTATCAGGATAGCGACACCGTACAACGAACAACTGAATTACGCAGCACTATTATTTTTGGTGAGCCCAGTCCACAACAACGCATGCGGGTATTTGATTTCGAACAGCAAAGCCTGGGGGCAGAACTGTACCTGCAATCGCATTTTTCCATGGCAGACATAAAGCACCGATTGGTTTATGGTTTCGAGCTGGAGCACGTAGAAACTGATCAGCTGCGAGATGGAACTTCACTTGACCTGTTAACCGGTGATGTCAGCAATGTTGTTGGTCCGGATACTTTCCCTGTACGCGATTTTCCAAAATCCGAAACACTTTCTGTCGGCTGGTTTATTCAGGATGAAATTGAATTATTCAACAAACGCTTAATGCTGGTACCTGGTCTGCGTTTTGACTATTACGATCTGGAATCAAACCCGGATGATATTTTCACAGCGGATAACCCCGGCATTGAACCGGTTAACCTCAATGAATTCAGCATTTCCCCCAAACTGGGGCTTATCTGGCAACTGGGTAGTGGCCTGGATTTGGTCGCACAATACGCAAGAGGTTTTCGTGCGCCACCGTTCAATGATGTCAATATCGGTTTTACCAATTTTCAATTCGGTTATACCGCCTTACCCAACCCAGATCTTGAGCCGGAAACCAGCGATAGCTTCGAGTTAGGTTTACGTGGCAATTGGCAGGATTTCAGCTTTCACGTGACCGGTTTCTATAACCTTTATGAAGACTTTATTGAGTCGTTATCGCTTATCGGTGTTCGTGATGATGGCATCTTGCAGTTTCAATCCATTAACTTACAAAGTGCCGAAATTTTCGGCGCAGAGTTTGCTTTCCTATGGCGGTTGGATAATTGGCTACCGGGTTTGAACTGGCGTACGGCTGCCTCATGGAGTGAAGGCAATGATCGAGGCGCAGATGTGCCATTAAATAGCGTCAGCCCGGGTCAGCTGGTGAGCGGCTTACTGTGGAGTTCAGCGGATGAACGCTATGGTTTCAACCTGAATGGTACCTATACCCGCCCGCAAAACAGATTGAATGACCCCAATGAAAACCTGGCACGCAGTGATGAGTTTGTCACCATTGATATCACTGGCTGGGCTCAACTGAACGACTTTACTCGTCTGAACATCGGGGTATTTAATTTGACGGACAGCAACTATGTCGAATGGGCAGATATCCAGGGCAGAACACAGGGTGATTCGGTATTACAGCGCTTAGGGCGTCCAGGTATTAATTTCAGCGCCGCCCTGAACTTCACTTTCTAGTCAACTTTCAATTCTCGGAGAATAAATCATGCCGATCTTTAACTTTCCTAAAGGCATCGTCTGGCTGAGCCTAAGCTTGAGTCTGCTCGGCGGTTGCCAAAGCCAGCCAACACAACCACAGCAAGCAACAACGGTCGACTTAAACATTGAGCATACCCAGTTTGAGCTTGATCGGCAGGCTATTCTGGCCATGGCGGGTAATTTCGAAGTGGATTTCAACTTCCGGGAGACCATTGCTGTGCGTCCAGGTTATGAACTTTCAGAAGCTTATCAATCAGGTGGCGTGGAATGGGTTACCGTACTCGAAGATGCTGGTGAACGCATTGTTTTGCAGCATGTGCTTGTGGCCTGCAGTACGCCTGAAGAAACCGATGTAAGCGAGGACGAATCTTATAACCAGCGCTCAACAGAGGAATCATCGACCTCGGAATTGAATATTGATGAAGACTGCTTCCCTATCAAACACTGGCGCCAGGATTGGGTATATCAGGACATCACAATGACCGAATATCGCGGCCATAACCGCTGGGCAACAGTGACACTGGCTGATGAAGAGGTTCGTGGTACCTGGTCACAAGCTGTTTATCAGGTCGATGATAGCCCGCGTTACGAAGGCTACGGTCGCTGGCATCACGAACCCAACCAATCCGTGTGGGAATCAGAAATCACCTGGCGCCCCCTGCCTCGTCGCGAATACACAGTGCGTGATGATTATGATGTGCTGGTCGCTATTAACCGACATGTGGTGACAGCAAACGGCTGGCATCATGAACAGGATAATTACAAGCTTGACCTGGACAAGGACACAAAACACCCCGTTATTGCCCGTGAAAATGGTCTGAATCACTATCTATCAACCGACGCACCCGAGCTGCGTATTGCCAGCGAGTACATGGACGATACTGATCAATTCTGGGGTGCTGTACGTAACTGGTGGCAACAGCAATTCACTACGCACAACACCTTGGATATCGCTAAAAAAGTGGATGACAAGGCCATGTATGAGCGAATGTTTGAGCTTGCGGATGAATACAAAGGTGCGTCACGAGTCAACAATAAAATGCAGCGCGATATTCAACAGGTCTTAACAACCTATATCAAACCGCAACCCACCTCTTGAGGGCACCAATCATGCGCCGAAACTGGACATTAAAACTGGAACATAACGACACCCACTGTCTGCGTTTACAGCAACCAAGAGGAACCACCCTGCGCTGCTGGCACAACGAACAGGCTTATGCCATGCTTGGCAGCCATACCACAAGAGAGTTATTCCCTGTCTCTGAACTGCTGCATGGCAAGTCGGTTCGATTAAATCAGTCGCAAGTGCGTGAGCTATTACTAATTGCTACACGTACTGCTTTACAGCTGGAACTCAACAGTTCGTCACCACACGATTCTCATGCTATTTAAAAATAACCGATAGCAGGGTGTATGGGGCCTGACAACTGATCAGGCCCTGCATAATCAGCTGTCGATCAACCCTCTTGCTGAAGAATTGTGGCTACTGCACTAATCACCGAAGCTATCCGCACAGCATCCTGAATTGCAGCAGTGCTAACGCCCGCCTGCCGCAAAACCTTCTCATGTGAATCAATGCATAAACCACAGCCATTGATCGCAGAAACGGCCAGCGCAAACAGTTCGAAATCGGCTTTTTCAATACCGGGGTTGCCAATCACGGTCATTCTCAACCGCGCCGGCACCTGGCCATAGTCTTCATTGGAAGATAAATGTATGAACCGGTAATAAACATTGTTCATGCCCATGATGGCTGCTGCCGAACGAGCAGCCTGCCGGTAACTGCTATCCAGCTGTTCACCGGCATCGGTTTCAATGGCTGCCAGCAGTTCGCGATTTCCGGTGGCATAAGCCGATGCAACAGCCACACCCCATCGTTGTGCATCATTTAACGCTGGGCTGCCATCACTGCTAACGACACTACTGATATTCAGACGCAAATCTTTGGCAAAATCAGGAATAGCATTTTTGATATTTTGAATGGACATATCGTTTCCTCTTGGTTGTTTCTAAAAGTAAAAGGGCCGCTTAGCGGCCCTTTTGCTCGTCATTGAGAAACCTGCCTGATCAGGCAACTTTCAGTGTTTCTTCGCCTTTGCTCCAGTTGCATGGGCATAGCTCATCACTCTGTAGCGCATCCAAAATACGCAGAGTTTCTGCAGGGTTACGGCCGACATTCATATCGGTCACAGAAACATGGCGAATAATGCCCTGCGGATCAACAATATAAGTGGCGCGCATAGAGACACCGGCTTCCGGGTGCAAAATACCCAGCGCAGATGACAGCTCACGTTTGATATCCGACAACATAGGGAATGGCAGATCACGTAAGTCATCATGATCCCGACGCCATGCCAAGTGAACAAACTCAGAATCAACACTGCCGGCAAGAACCTGACAATCGCGATCAGCGAATTCGTTATTCAAGTCACCAAAGGCCTTAATTTCAGTAGGGCAAACAAAAGTAAAGTCTTTGGGGTAGAAAAACACCAGCAACCATTTACCGGCATAGGTATCGTTATTAATGTCCTGAAATGCAGATTGCATTTCGGTAGAAACCGTTGCGGTTAAGTCAAAACGGGGAAACTGATCACCAATCGTTAACATCTTTGTATCTCCTTAATATTTGGTCGGCCTTATTTTTCAATTGGCCTGCTAATTCGGTTCGCCCTAAAGGCATAGGTTTAAATCTTGCAGACTATGATCGGGGTTAGGTTGCTATAATTCAAATTGAATGTTTTAATCTTTTTGATAGCTCACTTCTATGTCTGAACGACAGCGATTTTTTGTATGAATTTACGCGACTTACACTACCTGGTTACGCTAGCAGACCTGCGACATTTCAGCAAAGCTGCTGAAGCCTGCCATGTTAGCCAACCCACGCTCAGCACCCAGATTCGAAAACTCGAATCAGAGCTGGACGTGCAATTGGTTGAGCGTGCTCCCCGTAAAGTCATGATAACCCCTATCGGTGAAGAAATTGTCGAGCGTGCACGTCACCTGCTACGTGATGCCGAACAGTTAAAACAACATGCCAAGAAAAGCCGTGACCCGGCGTCAGGTATTCTCAAACTGGGCTTATTCCCTACACTGGCACCATACCTTTTACCCCATGTTGTACCCAAAGTCAGGCAGCAGTTTCCTAACATGTGCCTGCAATTGTTTGAAGAAAAAACGGCCGATATTCTGCGGATGCTGCAAAGAGGCAAACTGGATGCTGGTGTACTGGCACTGCCTCTGCCTGATGACACGCTTCAATACAAAACCTTATTTGAAGAGCCGTTTGTGCTCGCCGCGCCGGCCGGTCATTGGCTGGCCAAAAAGAAAAATATTAAAACTGAAGATCTACGCAGCACATCCCTGCTGCTACTGGAAGAAGGTCATTGTCTACGTGATCATGCACTGGAGGTTTGCCAAATGGCTGGCGCCATGGAGGAAATGGACTTTCATGCCACCAGTATGGAAACCCTACGGCAAATGGTCGCGGCCAATGCTGGCATTACCCTAATGCCGACCTTATCGGTCAAACCACCTATCGCACAAACAGAAAACCTGGTTATTCGTACCTTTACCGAACCAGCCCCCAAACGGACTATCGCCATGTGTTGGCGCAAGACCAGTGCCAATGAAGATTTTATGGAAAATTTTGCAACGCTGTTTGCTGATATCGACCCTTTACTGCTTGTGCCTGAAAACACCCACGATACAACAACTTAAATAACAGATATCACAACAGCTAACCCTGTTGCTTTGCCGATACCCGTAGATGCTTACTACAAACATACAAACGACTGGTCACCATTAACAATACTCATGCCCGCATTGGCAACTGCCAATCCACCGCATTTTGATTTTGCTGTAACAAATACCTGTTAGCCTGTGAAAAATGCTGGCACCCAAAAAATCCACGGTGTGCCGATAGTGGTGAAGGGTGTACTGATTTAAGTACCAGGTGTTTGTTATTGTCTACAAATGCTGCTTTTTTCTGTGCATAGCTGCCCCATAATAAAAACACCAAGCCTTCACGCTCATCATTTAATCGTCGAATTACAGCATCTGTAAACTTTTCCCAACCTTTGCCCTGATGAGCACCGGCGCGTCCTCGCTCCACGGTCAACACCGCATTCAATAACAGCACTCCCTGCTCTGCCCATGACATCAAATAGCCATGTCCGGGGGGCTCAAAACCTATGTCAGTTTTTAATTCCTTATAGATATTCTGTAATGAAGGTGGCGTAGCAATGCCCGGTTTAACTGAGAAACATAAACCATGTGCCTGTCCCGGTCCGTGATAAGGGTCCTGGCCCAGTACCACAACCTTGACTGAATCGAACGGCGTGCTGTTAAGCGCTGCAAAAATTTCTGCTCCGGGGGGGAATATCACTGCCCTTGCCTGCTTGCGCTGTAATAAAAATTCACGCAATTGCTGCATGTAATCACTATCAAACTCTGTTTGCAAACGACTCAACCAAGATTCGTGTAATTGGATACTGCGTTGGCTTTCCGGCATGGTTTTTAAGTGAGTTTTAACTACTGAACAGATTAGCATGTCAAGCACAATATGGCTTGTTTTCATGTCTAATCACCCCGACCATAATAATATTGAAATCGATAAATTGGATACCCTATGACGATTAAAACCGATGCTTTGATAATCGGCGCTGGACCTTGCGGTCTGTTCCAGGTATTTGAGTTGGGCTTATTGGATATTCAGGCCCACATTATCGACAGTCTGCCGCAACCAGGTGGTCAGTGTGCGGAATTATATCCAGACAAGCCGATTTACGATATCCCCGCCTTCCCAATAGTCGGCGCTCAGGAATTGATTGATCGACTACAGGAACAAATCAAACCCTTCAACCCTCAGTACCATCTCGGTCAGCAGGTTAGCCAGCTCCAGCAAAAAGAAGATGGCCGCTTCCACGTAGTCACCAACAAAGGGACCGAGTTTGATGCCGGCACAGTGATCATAGCCGCTGGCTTGGGCGCGTTTGTGCCACGCCAGTTAAAAGCCCCGGGTGCCAGTGATTTTTACAATACAAGCATCCATACCAAAGTCATCAAGCCTGCTGATTTTGCCGACAAGCATCTGGCCATTTTAGGTGGTGGCGATTCAGCCTTGGACTGGACTCTGGAATTACACAAGCTGGCTGCCAGCGTGAAGTTAATTCACCGCCGTCCAGAATATCGTGCGCAACCGGCTTCAGTGAACAAAATGAAAGCACTGGCCGAAACTGGGAATATTACTGAATATCAGGGCAACGTCACCCAGGTGCTGTCCGATAATGGCCAGCTGACAGGCCTGGAATTGATTAATCGTGACAGTGAGCGTACCCAGCTTGAATGCGAACAGGTACTGGTGTTCTGGGGCTTGTCGCCGAACCTGGGACCTATCGCAGATTGGGGCCTGGATCTGGAGAAACGTGCGATCCATGTGGATACCGAGAAATTCCAAACCAATGTACCTGGTATTTTCGCAATTGGTGATATCAATACTTATCCTGGTAAGAAAAAACTAATTTTGTCAGGCTTCCACGAAGCAGCGTTGGCTGCCTTTGCTGTACAGCAACATTTGCATCCGGAACAAAAGGTTCGACTCCAGTACACCACGACCAGTCCGTTGATGCATCAGCGTCTGGGGGTCGATAGCTAAAATCTTTTCCAGGTTTAAGGAAACTGTGATTTAATCTTTCATAATTGTATTACTGCTCGTGGCCTGCCAATACTTGGTGGTCAGAGCTGCTTTCTGACATACTCCGGCTGCAGCAACAAAAGCAGGCCACGCCCTGTCTTTGTCGACCAGAAGCTGCACAAACAAAACTGCAGTGCGTGTTGGAGAACACTTCATGAAATATTTTATTGTCATTGGTCTGCTGATAACCACTCTGAATATCCAGGCGGAAGGTGCACGCAGTGGTGATCGTGCGCTGGCATTATCTACTCTGGCCCAGCAGTATCAGTTAAACGGCAACGAGTTGTCGGCGATAGAAATTACTGATATCTATCGCAGCGGTCACAATGAAGTACTGCATGCTTACTTTCGGCAGCATGTTGATGGCATACCCATTATCAATGCACCAGCCGCAATACACCTTTCGAGCTCAGGCAGTGTGATTAGCGCTTCATCCGAGCTGGTACAGGCTTTGACCTTGCGCACCCCGGCACGTACACCATTGATTAGCCCAGAGTCAGCTATCAATAGCCTGGCAATAGATCGTGGCTTGGTAACAGATCCCGCCATCCAGCAAGAGCCCAATCTAAGTGATGACATTATGCAGTACAGCAGCGAAACATTATCGGCTGACCTGATTCCTATACAGTCGGTTTATTTTGCACGCAATGACAGTCTCCACCTTGCCTGGCAGATTGTGATCAGGCCAGATGCTCAGGCAGCCTGGTGGCAGGGCTGGGTGGATGCCCAAAGTGGTGCAGTACTTGCTACTGATAACTGGGTGGATGATGCCCAATACCGGGTCTTCGCAGTACCTTTGGAATCTCCTTTGGATGGTGATCGCACTCTGGAAACCGACCCGCAGGATCCACAGGCCTCACCGTTTGGCTGGCACGATACTGATGGGGTTATCGGTGCAGAGTTTACTGACACAAGAGGCAATAACGTCTTTGCACAAGATGACCTTGATGCCAATAACAATGGTGGTTCACGGCCCGATGGCGGCCCGCTTCTGGTATTCGACGTACCTTTGGATCTATCTGTACAACAGCCGGCAGATTATCTGGATTTCGCAATTATCAATCTGTTTTACTGGAACAACATCATCCATGATGTGCTGTATCAATATGGTTTTGATGAGGCTTCTGGTAATTTCCAGGAGAACAACTATGGCAACGGCGGCCAAGGTTCGGACTCCGTCAACGCAGATGCACAGGATGGTTCAGGCACCAATAATGCCAATTTCGGCACGCCCCCGGATGGCAGTAACCCGCGTATGCAAATGTTTATTTTCACACCAGCTAACACTGCTTTATTAAGCGTCAACAGTCCTGCCAATATCGCCGCAGATTACAGTGCTGCTGCCGCTGGTTTTGGTTCACCACTGGGCGCAGGCACCACCAGTGATCTGGAGCTGGTCTCAGACGGCAGCGCTGCTCCCAGTCAAGGATGCAACGCCCTGGTTGGCTTTACTGCGGGAAATATTGCTGTGGTTGATCGAGGTGGCTGCCAGTTCGGTTTAAAAGGTCTCAACGCTGAGAATGCTGGCGCAGTGGCAATGGTGGTCATTAACAACGAACCTGGTAATGATGCATTCGCTATGGGTGCAGGTGCACAAGGCAACAGTGTCACCATCCCCTCAGCCATGATCGGCAATGATGATGGACAAATCATTCGCAATGAACTGCCTAATGTTAATGCAACGCTGTTAGATGATGGTGCCAATGTGTTGAACCGTGACAGCGATCTGGATGCCGGCATAATCGCACATGAATATGGTCATGGCCTCTCCAACCGACTGACCGGCGGTCCCGGCAGTGCCAGCTGCCTGTTCGGCAGTGAACAGCAAGGCGAAGGCTGGAGTGACTTTCTGGCACTGGTGTTCACACCAGATACCAATGACACCGCCGATACGCCAAGAGGCGTGGGACGCTGGGCCACTTTTCGTGAATCTGACCCTGCTGGTGGAATACGTGCATTTCCCTACACCAGAGATATGACTGTTAACCCGCTTACTTATGCCGACATTCGTAACGCTGGACAACCTGGCAGCCCACTCAGTATTCCGCATGGCGTGGGGACAGTCTGGGCCACAATATTGTGGGATATGTATTGGAACCTGGTGGATGAATATGGTTTTGATGCTGATTTATATCAGGGTAACGGCGGAAATAACCTGGCTATTCAGCTGGTTGTGGATGGCCTAAAACTACAACCCTGCGGCCCTACTTTTGTCACCAGCCGTGATGCGATACTGGCAGCAGACCTGGCCACCAATGGTGGACAAAACCAATGTGCCATATGGGATGCATTCGCACGTCGCGGTGTTGGTATCTGTGCTGCCGATGGTGGCAGTCCGAATTCCTTAAATGTTACTGAAGACTTCCAATTGCCGATGTCATGTCAATCGGATAGCGAAGTGTTTTATATTGACAGCTTTGAATCTCCGAATTCATCGTGTCCCAATTGACCAATAAATTTTTAGCAACCTTCTGGTTTTGATATGGACAAAATAAATCACAGGAATAGTCATTGGCTGGCCGCCAGCATTTTAAGTGTCGGCCTGGTGCTTGCAGCTTTGCTGTTCAGCCAGGCACTGCTGGATTTCAAACGCCAGGATCGTTATGTCACAGTGAAAGGATTGGCAGAACGTGAAGTGGCTGCCAACCTGGCCATATGGCCTATTACTTTCAGTGTTAACGGTGACGAATTGGGGCAATTACAAAACCAGCTTGAACAAGCCAGCCTGAGTGTGAGTGCTTTTTTACAGGGGCATGGTTTTGCTGAAGATGAGCTGACTCGCTCACCACCTAAAATCACTGATTTTTACTCTCAAACTTACGGCGGTCAGCGCCCACCTCAGAGGTTTCAGGCATTACGTACTATTACTGTACAAACTGACAATGTTGCCGCCGTGCGCCATGCACAAGAGGCTGCCAGTGATTTGTTGGGCGCTGGGATTGTCCTGGCGCAGGATTATGAATACGGCAGTGGTGCGCAGTTTTTATTTACCGGCCTGAACGACATCAAACCCGAAATGATCGCTGAAGCGACCGCCAGTGCCCGGGAAGCCGCGCGCCAGTTTGCCAACGACTCAGACAGCACTGTGGATGGTATCCGCAATGCCAATCAGGGCTTATTCACCATCAATGAAAGAGATAGCAATTCACCGGATATTAAAATTGTAAGAGTGGTAAGCACCCTACAATTTTACCTGACAGACTAAAAGGACTTAACCAACCTGAACCAATCGCGTATCTGAAAGCCTCATTGTGGTGCTTATCAGAATCAAAATAATGGTTAATAAAAGGCTTAATAATCACGCCTTGTGATATACGCTGCCATCCAGCGCAACGGCTCCGCCGTCTCTCCATAGCCATCCAGATTGTGTTCTGCTTCAGCAAACAACCCATCCGCACGCCTGCGAGCAAAATCCAGCCCATAACGCAACGCATAGTTGGGTTTATCCTTCTCCTCATCTGAGCCTTGCGGTTTGCCCAGCTTTTCAGTGTCTCCAGTGACATCCAGAATGTCGTCCTGTACCTGAAAACACAAACCGATTGCCTGGCCAAAATCGGATAACCGCTGCTGCAAAGCCTGGTCAGGTTGGTCTTTTGCAGCGTGTACACCCAGCATAACCGCAGCATGGATCAATGCACCGGTTTTCAGTTTGAACATCTGTTCAACCAGGGTTTTATCCGGGTAGCTGCCCGCCATATCGATATCCAGCATCTGGCCACCGACCATGCCATCACCACCACTGGCATAAGCCAAAACCCGAATACTTTCAATCAATGCAGTGGCATCGCGATATTCACTGGCCGCATCAGCCAAGCACTGAAAAGCCAACGCCAATAATGCATCACCTGCCAAAATGGCAGTCGCTTCATCAAATGCCTTGTGCAGAGTGGGTTGGCCACGACGCAAATCATCATCATCCATGGCTGGTAAATCATCGTGTACCAGCGAATAGCAATGCACCAGCTCTACTGCCGCTGCTGGAGCATCCAGCGTTCGCAAATCAGCACCTGACAACATACCTGCGGCATAGACCAATAACGGACGAATACGCTTACCTCCACCCAATGCGGTATATTGCATGGCTTTTTGCAAACGAGGGCTACTGCAAGGCTGATCCAGTAGCTGCTGCAAATAATGATTAACCCGCTGCACCAGTATTTGTGAGTGTGCTGCGAAACTGTGGTTATCTGCCATAAGGTTCCTGGGTTGTTGTTAAGACGACATTTATCTACATTATGAAAACATCCAAAACCTAAGCCACTCGCCCTGATGCAGGCAAACCGCTAAAATGTCCTGGGTTTGGGTTACTTTTACATAAGCGATTATACTACGCTGCTGGACGCGAATAAGGATATTGCTGGTTGTTTGTATATTTATTACAAGCAAGCACCAGTAACAACAACAGACCAATTTATGTGTTATTCAATGATTGCCAAACATTTTGACCTGGATACAAGCGCCAAGCCAGCGATTATGACCGCTATTCCAGTCATCAGCAGAGTCACAATATGGTAACCACCGCACCTGATCTACCACCATCCGCACAGGCAAACACTGGCGACAGGCCCAGTCTGGAAGCAGCGCTGGCTTATCAAGAACATATTCTGGAATTGGTTTCACGCACTTTTGCGCTGACCATTCCACAATTGCCACGTGATTTATATATCGCTGTGGCCAATGCCTATCTGCTCTGCCGGATTGCCGACACCATCGAAGACGATGCTGCCTGGAACCCGGCAGAAAAGATTCAGCATCAACAAGCCTTTATTGAGGTTATCGCTGGCAAGCGCGATGCCAACCATTTTGGGCAAACCACCGCGCCAATACTGGCTCCGGAAACCCTCGCTGCCGAACGTGATCTGATCGCCAATACTGGCCGCGTGATTCAAGTCACACGCAGCCTGGATCCAGTACAGCAAACCGCTCTGTTCCAATGCGTTCAGGTCATGAGCCGCGGCATGAACCGTTACCAGAACAGTGTAGGTGCAGAAGGGCTGGCCGAACAGCGTGATCTGGATTTTTACTGCTATTACGTTGCTGGCGTAGTCGGTGAAATGCTGACCGATTTGTTCTGCCACCATGACCCGGACATTGCCAGTCAGCGTGATCAGCTAATGCAACTGGCGCCTTCCTTTGGGCAGGCCTTGCAAATGACCAATATCCTTAAAGATGTATGGGATGATCGCAGTCGTGGTGTGTGTTGGTGGCCGCAAGCCACTTTCCAAAAACATGGTGTATCACTGGTGCATCTGGAAGATGAACATCAATCGGCTGAATACCAGCAAGCATTGAATGTGATGATTGGCATCACGCATGGACATATCCAAAATGCCCTGCGCTATACCCTGATGTTACCCAGTCAGCAGGGTGGTATTCGCAAATTTTGTCTATGGGCTTTGGGGCTGGCCATTTTGACTTTAAAAAACATCCACCAGTCACCGCATTTTCGAAGTGGCCAGGAAGTCAAAGTCAGCCGTCGCCGAGTAAAATTAGTCATCTTTTTAAGCAAAATTTTTGGGCGCAGCAATAAGATATTGATGTGGTTATTCCGTAAGGCAGGTAAGCATTTGCCGATCACTCAGGTCAAGTCATTCGAATGGCCCATGCCTAATTACCACAGCAATGATGATAACCAACAAGATAGCAAGAGCGCATCCGCTGCAAACAACGCAGCCATGCATGCCTGAAGCCTGAATACATGCACATCTCTCTGGTTAGTAACAACCCGGTGGCGAATACTGACGCCGCCCCCATGAACAAACAGCTGCTGGATCAGGCCATTGCCGCTGGCCGTGAAAACCTGCTGAGCCACCAGCAGGCCGACGGCCATTGGTGTTTTGAACTGGAAGCCGATTGCACCATTCCAGCCGAGTACATCATGATGATGCACTTTATGGATGAAATTGATGATGCTTTGGCACAGCGTTTGGCCAAATACCTGCGTCGTCACCAGCGTGATGATGGCAGCTGGCCGCTATATACCGGCGGAGATATGGATACCAGCTGTTCGGTAAAAGTGTATTACGCACTTAAATTGGCGGGTGATAACATTAATGCGCCACACATGCAACGCGCCCGAAACGCCATCTTGGCTGTTGGTGGTGCTGCCAAAAGCAATGTGTTCACGCGCATTGCTTTGGCGCTGTTTGAACAAGTTCCATGGCGAGCGGTACCGTTTATCCCGCCTGAAATCATGCTGATGCCGCGCTGGTTTCCGTTTCATATCAGCAAAGTGTCTTATTGGTCGCGCACGGTGATGGTACCGCTGTTCGTGCTGTACGCCTTTAAACCCAAAGCCATTAATCCACGTAAGATTCATATTCGGGAATTATTTACCACCCCGCCGGATAAAGAGCATAACTATTTTCCCAGGCGTTCGCGCCTAAATGGTTTTTTGCAAGGTCTGGAACGCTTTTCCCTTTATTGTCTGGAACCACTGGTACCCGGATTTGTCCGCCGCAAAGCCATTCGCCGCGCCGAACAGTGGTTCGTAGAGCGTTTGAATGGCGAAGATGGGTTGGGAGCGATTTTCCCAGCGATGGTCAATGCCTGTATGGCCATGGATTGCCTAGACTATGGAAAAGACCACCCGTTACGGGTTATCTGCAAACGCTCCATCGAAAAACTGCTGGTTGAATATCCCGATGGCAGTGCGTATTGCCAACCTTGCGTATCGCCGGTATGGGATACCGGCTGGGCAGCGATCGCACTATTGAAAGCCGAGGATGATGATGCTCATCGTGAACAACTTGATCAAGCTATCCAGCATGGTTGTGACTGGCTAATCAGCAAACAAGAAACCGAATTTTACGGCGACTGGAAAACCCAGGCACCTGATACCAAACCAGGAGGCTGGGCCTTCCAATATGCTAACCCACACTATCCCGACTTGGACGATACCGCGATGGTAGCGGCCTTGCTGCACGTGGTTGATAACAAAAAGCCGGCTTATGTTGATGCTGTCAGTCAGGCTTGTGACTGGCTGGTTGGTTTACAGTCAACACGTGGCAATAATCATGGTGGTTTCGCTGCTTTCGATGCCAATAACGATAAATATTACTTAAACAGCATTCCCTTTGCAGATCATGGTGCATTGCTGGATCCGGCCACCGAAGATGTATCAGGTCGTGTATTACTGCCGCTGGGTTTATTAAAACGCTCTAAGGACAAAGTCGCCATCCAGCGCTGTATCAACTATTTGAAAGCCACTCAACAACAGGATGGTTCCTGGTGGGGACGGTGGGGTACCAATTATATTTATGGTACCTGGAGTGCAATCGCCGGTTTGGCGTTTGCAGGTGAAGACTGTCAACAAGAATACATCCAGAAAAGCGTCCGCTATTTGCTGAATCACCAGCGCGAAGATGGTGGCTGGGGGGAGACCAATGACAGCTATGATCATCCCGAACGCAGCGGTCTGGCGCCTTTTAGCAGTGGCTGCCACACGGCATGGGCCCTGCTGGCATTGATGGCCACTGGACGAGTCAAAGAAAAGGCAGTCGCACGGGGCATCCAATGGTTAATTGACAATCAAAATGATAGCGGCCACTGGTCTGACCCATGGTTCAATGCTCCCGGTTTCCCGCGGGTATTTTATTTGCGTTATCACGGCTACAATCATTACTTCCCACTGTGGGCGCTTAGCCGTTACCGGCAGCTAACCACCTAGCAACAGTATGACCATCGGTATCATTGTGGCACTGCGCTGGGAAGCGCAGTGTCTGAAAAGTGTACTGAAACAGCAGCCTGACAGTAACATCATCTGGCAACTGACGGGCATGGGGCCGCAGGCAGCCGCCGATGGTGTTGCAGAGCTGGTAGCCAATGGAGCAACTCAGTTAATCAGCTACGGTTGTGCTGCCGGCCTAAAGCCCAAGCTTGAAGCGGGTCGTTTATTGGCCCCCCAACAGGTTATAGCCGCCAATGGTGAGCTTTTAGATTGCGATACCGTACTGTGGCAGCGGTTCAGCGACCAGTCAGGCACTGCCTGTCATGATCCACTGGCAGAAGTGAACACCGTACTCAGTTCAGCGGTTGCCAAATCCGCCCTGGGAGCGAATACCGGAGCAGCATCAGCAGATATGGAAAGTGCTGCCGTTCTGCGGGCTGCCAAATCACAAGGTGTTCCTGCTGTAGTACTACGTACTGTGCTGGATAATGCAGAACAAAGCCTGCCTGCCGGTTTAGTGGACTGTTGTGATGCATGGGGTTCACCTCGCAGCTTGTCATTGACAGCCTGGTTGCTGCGTGAGCCCACACGATTATCCGCCGTCTATGCTTTGGCCCGTGCTCAGCGACAGGCATGTCATACGCTGACCTTTATTGCAAAAACACTTGTGAGGATGTCATGAATATTGTTTTTATCCATCGTCAAATATTAATCAGCCTGCTGGTCGCAGCAATGCTCTGCATCAGCCAGCCATTGCTGGCTCAAGCGGAAAACACCCAAGCCAATAATCTGGCAGCCGCCAGTAATGCTACACCAGATGCGGTGATCAGCAGCCTGGAACAGGCGCTGTTAACAAATATGCAAAACGATCAATTAGACCATGATGGCCGTAGTCAGCGGTTGCAAACGGTTGTCGATCGGGCTTTTGACTTCCCTCGGATGGGACGTTTTTTGTTTGGCAGTCGCTGGAAAGGTTTTGATCAAGCCGAAAAAGACCGTTTTAGCGATGCCTTTGGTGCATTAACGGTGGCTACCTATGCCACTCGCTTTAAGCAATTTAACAATGAGCAATTTGTTGCCATCAGCAGCCAACAACCCAGCAGTAACCGGGCACAGGTACGGCATGAGTTGGTCACCAGCAAAGGCGAACGTATCGCTTTTGACTATCTGTTATTACAGCAAAATGATGAATGGCGTATTGTTAACATCACCACACGAGGTGTCAGTGACCTGTCTTTAAAACGGTCACAATACAGCAAGCTTTATAACCAGGGTGGCTTGGATGCTGTTGTTGAGTATATCCAACAACAAAACAAACGTTTGGCTGCCGAATAGCGATATCATTAAACCACTGATAAGTCATGATTGATTCACTTCAACAAAACAAAATGCAGCGCGGTTTACAGCGTTGGCTGCGGTTTGTAGTGGGATACCCATGGCTGATTATCGCCCTGCTGATAGCTGCCAGTGCTGGCTCACTGCATTACACCGCCGGGCATCTGGGCGTCAATACTGATACCGCTGATATGCTCGACGCCAGCCTGCCTTTTCGACAGACCTTCGATCGCTTTCGGCGCGAGTTTCCAACGCTGGCCAATAATCTGCTGGTAGTGATTGAGGCCCCCACTCCGGAACAGGCACGCCATAGCGCCGAGCAGGTAAAAACTCGACTGCTGGCTGACCCGCAGCACTTTGCCGCCGTCGACTGGCTGGCCGGCGAGGATTATTTTCAACGCAACGGTTTATTATTCCTAACAGAAGATCAACTGACCGAATTAGGCGACCAGCTAAGTACTGCCCAGCCTTTCCTCAACCGCCTTGCCGGCGATATGCAGGCAGCAACCTTGATAGAGCTGCTGAATGAAGCCAGCAGCTATGCACAGACACAGCCAGAAGGTCTGGATGGTATTTTATTGGCCATCGATCAAGCTGTGAACAACACGCTGGCAGAAAGCCCTGCCCCACTCTCATGGGAACGAATATTTTTAAACACCGCCGACAATCAGTCATCGCTGTTTCGCGAAACCCTGGTGGTCGAGCCACGCTTGAATTTCACCCAGGTAATGGCTGGACGCGATGTCATGCAGGCAGCCGATAACATCCGTCAGGAACTTGGACTGGGTGTTGAACAATCGGTAAGGATGCGCCTGACCGGACCGGTAGCACTGGAACATGAAGAATTACTCAGCGCGCTGACCGGCGCCAAACAAGCAGGAATACTGGCGCTGATTCTGGTGGCTGTGGTGATGCTGTTTGGCTTGCGCTCTGTACGTCTGGTGAGTATCGCACTTATCAGTCTGGCCATGGGTTTCGCTCTCACTCTCGGCTTTGCTGCCTGGGCAGTAGGACGTATTAATTTGATTTCAATTGCTTTTACGGTGCTGTATGTCGGCCTGGGGGTGAATTACGGCATCCACTTCATGCTGCGCTATCGCGAGCAATTGACCCAGCAGGTTGATAAGAGCAGCGCTATCATTTCCAGTGCAAGCCTGTTGGTGGGCGCATTGGCACTAAGTGCAGTTACCACTGCAATTGGTTTTTTTGCGTTTATCCCGACCGCCTTCAGCGGAGTGGCGGAGCTGGGCTTAATTGCCGGGGTAGCCATGTTTATTACATTTGGCATCAGCTACACCTTGCTGCCCGCTTTACTGGCTGTCATCCCTGCGCCCAAAATCAAGAATGCCGCTAATCGCCTGAAACTTCCTGCTGCGCTTCTTGATGGCCCTCTTTATCACCGTCGCTGGGTGCAAATTGTTGCACTGCTTTTGGCCCTGGTCAGTCTGGCACTAATCAGCCAGTTAAGATTTGACAGCGATCCTCTCAATCTGCGTGATCCACAATCTGAGTCCATTGCCACACTGCGCGAGCTGCTGGAGAGCCAGTCTACCGGGCATCGCAACCTGCAAGTATTGACCAATAATGCTGACGCCGCCAGGCAAATCAGTGAACAGCTACGTGACCTGCCGGGTGTGAGCCGGGCTGTTTCGGTGCTGGATCTGGTGCCCAACAACCAGGAAGAAAAACTGCTGCTACTGGAAGATTTACGCTGGAGCACAGGTCTGGATTTACTCAATGCTCCAAATCAGTTACCTAAACCAGATATTAACCGCCTGAAAAATGCCATGAATCAACTGGCTTTATCTTTGCCGCAACTGGATACATTCGCTGCCCACCAGTTGAATCAATCGTTAAGCCAATGGCAGGCAGCATTACCTGGGGAGGCCAGCTATCAACAACTCAATAATGATTTGATCGCACTGCTACCCGCTACGCTGCAGCGCCTGCAAAAAGTGTTAAGTGTGGAGCAAACAGTAAGCCGTGAAGATTTGCCTAAGCATGTCTACGATCGCTGGGTCAGTGCGGAAGACACTCATATCGTGCAAATCTTCCCTGCTGGTGATAGCAATGATTTCCAACAGGTCAGTGATTTGATCGACCAAGTGCATGCTGTTGAACCGCAGGTAACCGGTATGCCCGTTTTACAGCTGCGTTCCGGTCAGGCAGTCAGTCAGGCATTGCGTACGGCTTTGTTATTGGCACTATTGGGCATTGGTGTGTTGGTGCTGATTATCTTACGCAGCATTGGTGATAGTGCCCGTGTGCTGGTGCCGTTATTGCTGGGTGGTTTGGTGACCGGTGCGGTATTGGTGTTAATTGGAGTACCACTGAACTTTGCCAATGTTGTTGCTCTGCCCTTATTGCTGGGTGTAGCAGTTGATAACGGTGTGCACCTTGTTTATCGTCATCGCAGCGGTGATGTACCACTCAGCAATAACCAGCAATACGGTAACGTTTTACGAACCACCACTGCGCGAGGCATTGTATTTGGCGCGCTGACCACCGTACTGAGTTTTGGTAACCTGATGTTTTCCACCCATACCGGCACCGCCAGCATGGGCCTGTTGCTGGCGCTGGGTTTGAGCCTAATGGTGGTTGCCACCTTATTGGTACTACCAGCATTATTACCGTTAATTAAACCATCACAAACCAATGGACAGTAAACCACTCAGCCTGGTCACCGGAGCAACCGGATTTGTTGGCGCTGCCGTCGCACGGACGCTATTGTCTGCGGGACACCGTGTCCGTGTGCTAAGGCGCGAAAACACCGACCTGCGTAACCTTAAACCGTTAAATGTTGAACACGCCATTGGCGATTTGACCCATCATCAGTCGTTACGTCAGGCTGTCAATGATTGTGATTATGTGTTCCATGTTGCTGCCGATTATCGTTTGTGGGTACCCAATCCGGATTACATGCACGCCGTTAATGTCGAAGGCACAGCGGCATTAATGCAGGCTTGCCTTGATGCTGGGGTAAAACGCGTTGTTTATACCAGCACCGTTGCCGCCATCGGTTTGCACCGCAACGGCACCCCCAGTGACGAAACCACACCGGTTAAGTCTGACGATTTAATTGGTGCTTATAAACAAACCAAATATGCTGCGCAGCAACGGGTAAAGACAATGATCGCCGAGCAACAACTGCCAGCAGTGATTGTCCACCCCAGCACACCGATCGGCCCGGGAGATTTAAAGCCTACACCAACCGGTCGGTTAATCGTTGAAGCAGCGCGTGGCAAGGTCCCGGCGTTTGTCGATACCGGTTTAAATGTAGTACACGTCAATGACGTCGCTACTGGTCATTTACTGGCATTGGAAAAAGGCAAGATCGGCCGTCAATATATTCTTGGCAGTGAAAACTTGACTCTGCGAGAACTATTGACACGCTTGGCAGGCCTTCTGGAACGCAAGCCACCTGCTGTGCGTTTACCAGCCAATCTGGTGTTACCGCTGGCTTATATCAGCGAAGCTTGGGCCAAGCTGGTTACACGACGTGAACCTTTAATGACAGTATCAGGTGTCAAGCTATCGCGTAAGCCGATGTTTTTTAGCAGCCAGCGAGCCATCGACGAGCTGGGCTACCAGCCACGACCAGCACAAGCGGCTTTAAGTGATGCATTGGACTGGTATCAGCAACATGGTTACCTTGAGTAACTCTATTTCATGGAAACGATGCAACACGTGACAATAAATCGTTCAGGGAGCCAATAAATGCACCGACAATTACGTCGTCACACCATTAATACGGGCATCCAGGCAGGACGCCTGCTGAATTATTTCGGCCTGAGTGGCCCCAGATTTTCCAGCACACGTTTATTGAATACCGCCCAGCAATTGGCTGCGTTTGATCAATGGGGCGAACCGGACCCACACGAACCCCTGGAAATACTTTGTCAAGACCTGGAAGCGGATGCCGATTTGCATTTGCCTGGCAGAATCGCCACCCGCTTTGACTTACTGCGCCTGTTGAAACATCGCCTTGGCATTGAAAAAATCATTGCCGGTAATCCCGCTATCAGTCGGCAACAGATACAAAAACCAATCATCGTGGTTGGTCTGCCGCGTACCGGCACCACCATGCTGCACAGTCTGCTTGCCCGCGATATCCAGCACCGCGCGCCACTTACCTGGGAAACCATGAACCCCCTACAGGCCACCCATGAAAATCGTTCACAGCATGCCGCAAGCAAACGCAAAGTGGCCACTCAACTGGCATGGCTAGATGGCCTGGCGCCCAACTTTCATCGCATCCATGCAGTGGCGGCAGAATTGCCACAGGAGTGCGTGGTCATAACCGCTCACTCGCTGCACAGCTATCAATTCCAGACCACTCACCTGGTACCCGGCTACCAGCGCTGGCTGCACCAGCAAGACCGGGCGATAGCGTATCGTTATCACCGACGGTTTTTGCAGCACTTGCAATGGCAAACACCGGCTCGTCGCTGGGTGCTCAAAGCACCAGCACACCTGTTTGGTTTATCTGAATTGCTACAGGTGTACCCAGATGCCTGTATTATTCAGACCCACCGCGAACCAACAGAGGTGATGTCATCTTTGGCCAGTTTGACCATTAACCTGCGGCGTGCTTTCAGTCACCACCGGTCCGCCCGCCAAATTGGCCCCGAAGTCACCCAGCGCTGGTCACAGGCCCTGGAGCTGGCGCTACAGGCAAGAGAGCAGCAGCAAGTACCTGCCGGTCGGATTTTTGATGTGGACTACCACCAGTTCGTTGCTGCACCGATGGTCATGCTGCGCAAAATCTACAGCCATTTTGAACTTGATCTACCAATGGCTACTGAAGCAAGAATGCGCAATTGGCTGGACCAAAACCCCAAGCATCGCCATGGTAAACATCAGCATGTACTCGCCGATTATGGGCTGCATGCCGAACGCATCAATCAACATTTTGATGCTTATCGGCAACGCTTTTTGGACAATTCATCAGCATCTGCCCGTGCACCCGAAGCCGCCTGAGTAATTAAAAATGTCAAACCTGCCCCATAGCGTGACCGTCAAAGCGAACGCCAACATTGCCCTGATCAAGTATTGGGGCAAGCGCGACCAGGCGTTGAATTTACCGGCCACCGGTTCACTGTCATTAACCCTGGATGCACTGTCCACCAGCACTACCCTAAGTTTTGATTCAGCACTGGCTGGCGATCAGATCCACCTGAATCAACAAACAGCAACCGGTGTTGCTGCACAGCGTATCAGCCATTTCCTCGACCTGGTGCATTCCTATGTGCAGCCACAGGGTGGAGCACGCCCGGCAGCAATTGTGCGCAGTCACAACAACTTCCCAACAGCAGCCGGTCTGGCTTCATCAGCGTCTGGTTTTGCCGCGCTGGCACTCGCGGCCAGTACAGCATTGAATGCCGGTCTCGATAAACAACAGCTATCCATGCTGGCTCGTCGGGGGTCCGGCTCAGCTGCACGTTCTATCTATGGCGGTATTGTGGAAATGGCTCATGGCCAACGCGAAGACGGTTTGGACTGCATCGCGCATCCATTGCATGGCCCAGAGTTTTGGGACTTACGAGTACTGATTGCCATCACACATACCGGCGCAAAAAAAATCAGTTCCACCGATGGCATGCAGCAAACCACCGATACTTCTCCTTTTTACTCAGCCTGGGTAGCCGGTGCAGAAAATGACCTCAGTGATGCCCGCCAGGCCATCCGTGAAAAAGATTTTGATGCACTAGCGGCTGTCACCGAATTCAGCACGCTAAAAATGCACGCCTCAGCACTGGCCGCACGACCAGGCGTACTGTACTGGAATGCAGCCACAGTAGCGGCCATACATTTGATTCGTGAGTTACGCAGCGCGGGTATCCCGGTGTGTTTCACCATGGATGCTGGCCCACAAGTTAAAGCACTATGCACTGCAGACTCGGTTGATAAAGTCAGCGCTGCCTTGCGCCAGATTGCTGGCGTAAAAGATATTATCCATTGCCGCCTGGGCCATGCTGCACGGCTGATCAACGGCGACTGATGAACACACTTACTGTCAATGTCGCTGCTCCCGGCAAAGCACTGATACTGGGTGAGTACGCAGTGCTGGAGGGTTACCCTGCTGTTGTGCAGGCACTGAACAAATATGCACGGGTTGAAATAAGGCCTGATAAGCAGTTTACGGTTTCTGCGTTACCTTTGCTGGATCAACCTCTGGCCTTTCAGTTTGATCATCAGCAACGATTTGAATGGCAAAATGCCAGCAGCCAGCAACATCTGCCATTTGTTGCGCCATTAATGCGGGCATTGGGTGATTGGCACAGCAATCAAAAGCAGTGCTGGTCACTGACATTGGATACACAACAGTTTTTCACCCCTTCAGGCGATAAAATTGGCTTGGGTTCCAGTGCCGCATTAACCGTTGCACTGGCTGCTGCCTGGTATCAGCAGCAACACGCTGGGCAGGTTTTTGATAAAAACCGCTGGTTACCATTATTGGTAGAACTCCATCGCAGCTTACAGGATGGCCGTGGCAGCGGCGCTGATATTGCAGCCAGCCTGTTCGGCGGTTTGATCGAATACCGTACCGATTTCGCCGACCAACCGATCACCGCCAAGCCGATACAGTGGCCAGCAAACGTGGAATGCATATGGATATGGCTGGGCCACTCGGCCTCAACTCGGGTGTTTTTACATCGTATGCAGGCATTCAAAACCGAGACACCAAAACAATATGCAACCCACCTGCAGCGACTGGGTGAGCTGTCGCAAGCCGGCTGTGATGCCTTTGCCAACGGTTCAACAAGTGATTCTTTGGATATTATAAAAGCGTATGGCCAGGCCATGCAGGCCCTGGGTGAGGCTGCCGATGCACCGGTATACACCGATGCACATCGACGCCTGGCGCAATTGGCCGAACAGCATAATGTGGCATTTAAGCCTTCTGGTGCAGGTGGTGGTGACATTGCACTGGCCGCCTCGGCCAATACACAGGCCTTAACTAATTTTGCTCTACAGGTTCAAGCAGCAGGCTATGGTCTGTTAGAATTGACACCAGCAGAACAGGGCATTGTTATAGAACCATTGACGGGCAGTTAAGCTAAATTGTAGCTTTCACTGCACTCCTGTTCGCGAGCAATAGCCAGATAACGGTAATGGCCCAATTACGGTAACAGTGTTATGGAACAATCACGAATTCCAAGTTTTTATCGACTAAGCCTGCAGGATCGCGTCCGCGCAGTACATGAGCGCGGCCTGCTATCGAAGGAAGATTACCGCCTGCTCAGCAGCGGTGAACACATCCTGGATTCGGCCACCGCCGATAAGATGATTGAAAATGTGGTCGGCGTACTGGGTATGCCGATGGGCGTCGGCCTGAATTTTGTCGTCAACAGCAAACCTTTTGTAGTGCCGATGGCTGTTGAGGAGCCGTCTATTGTTGCCGCCATCAGTTCTGCTGCCAAGCTGGCTCTGCATACCGGCGGCTTTCAAGTGGAAAGTACTGAACCCATTCTGATTGGTCAGATACAGGTGGTGGACATTACTCACCCCAGCAAAGCCAAAAGCGTTATCCTGCAGCGCAGCGACGAGATCATTAACCTTGCCAACAGTTTGCACCCGAAAATGGTTGCTCGTGGCGGCGGCGCCAAAGGCCTTGAAGTACACCTGCATCGCTCGCCCTCCACCGGCGCCAATATGCTGGTTATTCACTTACTGGTCAATACTTGCGATGCGATGGGGGCTAACCTGGTCAATACCATGTGTGAAGGCGTGGCATCACTGGTTGAAAGCATTACCGGTGGCAAGGTGTTCCTGCGTATTTTGTCCAACTTGACCGACCGTGCGCTGGTCAAAGCCAAGGTCGTGTACCCGGTTGAACATCTGGCAGGCAAAGGCTTTGATGGTGAACAGGTCCGCGACGGCATAATCCTGGCCAATGATCTGGCTACAGTTGACCCTTACCGAGCAGCCACACACAATAAAGGCATCATGAACGGAATCGATGCGGTGGCTTTGGCCACTGGCAACGACTGGCGTGCAATTGAAGCAGCAGCACATGCCTACGCTGCCCGCAGTGGCCAGTACAGCTCCTTGACACGCTGGTACAAAGACGCTGATGACAACCTGGTTGGTGAACTGGAGATTCCCATGAAGGTCGGTACTGTGGGTGGTCCACTGCAGTCCAACCAATCGGTCATGATCAATCATCGCATGTTGAAAGTAGATTCAGCCAGAGAACTGGCCGAATTGATGGGCGCAGTCGGTCTGGCGCAGAACTTTTCAGCATTGCGTGCGCTGGTCACCAGTGGTATCCAACAAGGCCACATGACGCTGCATGCGCGCAGTGTAGCCATGGCTGCCGGCGCACCCGCCAACCTGTTCGACACCGTGGTGGACCGTCTGATTGAAAGTGGTGAAATTAAAATCTGGAAGGCACGCGAAATTCTTGAAGATGTGCGTCAGCAATCCGGTGATGCCAGCAGCAACTCTGAAGTCATTCCCGAGACCGAAGAGTTGGCAGTGGGCCATGGTAAAGTGATCTTACTGGGCGAACATGCCGTGGTTTACGGCAGCCATGCCATGGCAGTCCCGGTGCCACTGGCTATTCAGGCCAAGATCACCGAAAGCCATGAAGGTATCGACATTATGATTCCCCGCTGGGGCGCTCAGCAGCGCTTGCACCCGAGGGCCGATCAAAGACACTCTTTTGAAAAACCCATTGCCCTGATTCTAGAGCAACTGGAATTGATTCATCGGCCAATGAAAATTGAGATTTTCCCCAGCGTACCGCGTGCCGTCGGCCTGGGCAGTTCAGCAGCGGTTGCGGTTGCCATTATTCGTGCGCTGGATAAACACTATCAGCTCAACCTGAGTGATGACGAAGTCAATGCCCTGGCTTTCGAGTGTGAGAAAGTGGCGCACGGCAGCCCTTCAGGTGTGGACAACACCATGGCCACTTATGGTTATCCAATGCTGTTTCGCAAACCGCACGTCAAAGGCAAGGGCAAGCAGCAAAAAACCGTACCTGCTTTGATGGAAAAACTGACACTGGGCGCACCCTTGCCATTGGTCATCGGTTACAGCGGCGTAGAAAGCCTGACCGCCGCCATGGTGGCACGTGTGGCGGCTGCCCGTCAGAAAAACCCGGCCATTTACCAGCGCATGTTCAACGGCATTGATGCTTTAACCCTGCAAGGGCGCGATGCCCTGCAGACCGGCGACTGGGCATTATTGGGTGAACTGATGAACGTCTGTCAGGGTCTGCTTAATGCATTGCAGGTTTCCTGCTGGGAAATCGAGGAAATGATTCAAATCGCCCGTCAGAATGGTGCGCTGGGTGCCAAAGTGACTGGCGGTGGTGGTGGCGGTGCATTTATTGCGTTGTGCCCGGACAACCAACAAACTGTTATTGAAGCACTGAATGATGCCGGCTATCAGGCCATGGAGGTCACTGTTAATGGGTAATTCGTCGAACGTTGCCTTACGGGATGAAATTGTTTCGTTTCCGGACGAAGATTTGATTCTGGTCGACAGCAACGATAAGCCAATCGGCCACCTGGATAAAGCAGGCTGCCATCACGGTGAAGGCATCCTGCACCGTGCATTTTCATTGTTTGTGTTTAACGATGCCGGCGAGTTATTACTGCAGCAAAGAAGTGCCGATAAACCGCTATGGCCAATGTACTGGTCAAATTCCTGTTGCAGCCATCCGCGCCGTGGCGAAACAGTTGATTACGCTGTCAACCGACGGCTTGAACAGGAACTGGGGATGCATACCAATGCGGAGTTTATTTATAAGTTCCAATATCATGCACAGTTTGATGAAACCGGTGCCGAACGTGAATTGTGCTGGGTCTATCTGGGACATTGCAGTGATTTGCCGCAACCCAATAAAACCGAAGTCGCTGACTGGCGTTTTATCAGTGCAGACGATCTAAACCGCGAACTGGCTGAACAGCCTGACAGCTTTACGCCGTGGTTCAAAATGGAATGGAACCGCTTAAACACCGAATATCAACAACGCTTGCAGCCTTATCTGCAGCCAGCAAGCCAACAAAGTTAAACTCTAAGGATTCATCATGGGTATACCTGCCATTCAACAGTTTCGCATTGCCAAATACATTATTACGCAAAAAATAAAGCGCAATAAAAAATATCCACTGGTATTAATGCTGGAACCTCTGTTTCAATGCAACCTGGCTTGTGCAGGCTGCGGAAAAATCGAATACCCAAAAGATATTCTGCAAAAGCGCATCAGTGTCGAAGCAGCTTTGAACGCCGTGGACGAATGCGATGCCCCGGTCGTCTCTATCCCGGGCGGTGAGCCTTTGATTCACAAAGAAATGCCAGAAATAGTACGTGGCATCATTGCACGTAAAAGGTTCGTCTACTTATGTACCAATGCTATTTTGCTGGCTAAAAAAATTGATGACTACGAGCCTACGCCTTACTTCACCTGGTCTATACACCTGGATGGTTTACAGGAAGAACATGATAAATCCGTGTGTCAGGATGGCGTTTTTGATAAAGCCACCAAAGCCATTAAACTGGCCATTGATAAAGGCTTTCGCGTCAGTATTAACTGCACCTTATTTGATGGCGAAGTGCCTTCCAAGGTCGCCGAGTTTTTTGATTATTGTGTAGAACTGGGTGTAGAAGGTATTACTGTATCACCTGGGTACAGCTATGAGTTCGCTCCCAATCAAGATGTATTTTTACCCCGCAATAAATCCAAAGAATTATTCCGTGATATTTTCCGTGAAGGCAAAAAGCGTGAACAGCAAGGCGGTAAAAAATGGCCGCTCAATCACTCAGGTTTGTACCTGGATTTTCTTGCCGGCAATCAAAGCTATCAATGCACACCGTGGAGCAATGTCACCTATAACATTTTCGGTTGGCAAAAACCCTGCTATCTGTTGGTGGATGAAGGTTACGCCAGCAGTTACAAGGAACTGATCGAAGACACCGAGTGGGATAATTACGGCACAGGTCGCAACCCTAAGTGCGATAATTGTATGGCTCACTGTGGCTATGAAGGCACGGCAGTGGAAGATACTTTCGCACACCCTATCAAGGCATTGATGACCAGTATCCGTGGACCTAAACTGGATGGCCCGTTTGCTCCTGAATTACCCATCACTTATAAACAAACCCGCTCTGACAAAGCCATCCCGGTGGTCGTCAATAGCGACCAGCCTGCTGGTAACCAAACACAGTCTGAAGAAAAAGAAATCGCCTGACTGAAGGGTTAATTCATCACCATGCTCAACACTCTGTGTTGAGCAAAAACATTTATTTGCAAATAGTTTTCAGTACCCACCTGTCGCCATGCACACTGCTATTGGTTATTGCGTCATATTTTCTACCTTAATCTGGTGCATTATTGGATTACTGCCATGGCGCCCCTGGGGTGTACGTGAGCAGTTGGAAGCGAACACTGACATAAGCGATGCTCATAGTGATCTCAGCGATATCACTGTGCTGATCCCAGCACGTAACGAAGCCGAAAACATTCAGCAGACCCTACAAGCTTTACAACAACAAGGCCAAGGACACCGCATCTTGGTGATTGACGATCAATCCAGTGATGATACTGCAATACTTAGCAGACAAATGGGAGCAGACGTTATCACAGGCAGTGAGCTGCCAGAGAACTGGACAGGAAAACTCTGGGCCTTGCAGCAAGGTTTACAGCAGGTACAAACCCCTCTGGTATTACAACTGGATGCTGATATCAGCCTGCAGCCTGGCATACTGCCTGTTTTATTGCAGCAGCTACAAACTGATAACCGTGCGATGGTCTCCATTATGGCCTTATTGCCTACCGCAGGTTTTTGGCAGCAATTATTATTGCCTGCTTATGTGTGGTTTTTCAAAATGCTGTACCCATTTGCCCTGGCCAATGGGAAAAGCAAGTTTTTTTCTGCTGCTGCAGGTGGGTGCATATTATTGCGCACCGATGTACTGCGCAGTATCGGCGAATATAACGCCATCAAACATGCCGTCATCGATGACTGTACTCTGGCAGCACGAATAAAAAGTAGCGGGCACTCAATATGGATTGGCTTAAGCCGGTCAGTGATCAGTCAACGAGCCAGTGAAACGCTCAGCGAAATTACCCAGTTGGTCAGTCGAACCGCTTTTACCCAGTTGCGCCATTCGCTTTTTTTATTGCTGATCACCACGGCACTTTTGATGGTGGTTTTCTGGATGCCATTGGCCGGTTTGCTATTGGCCAGTGATGTCATCAAAAGTGCGGCTTTGCTAAGCCTGCTTATCATGCTGATCTGTTATTGGTCATTCATGCGCTTTTATCGCCTCAATCCGTTTTACGGTTTACTGCTTCCGCTGACAGCAACCTTGTATTTGGGTATGACCTGGCTATCTGCCTGGCAGCACTGGCGGGGGCAAGGTGCCCGCTGGAAAGGCCGATATTACCCCAAAATGTAGTATCACCTTTTATCACTCGTCACCGCTTAACAATTACAATACCCAAATGTTCTGGCAGTAGACGGCCAATATCAGGTAACACTGACTTTGCCGAAATAGCCAGTACCAGCTGGCTTGATCACCACACCCACACCAATTCTGCAATGCAATTCAATATTTCCGGTCTCCCTATCTGTGCCAGCAACGCATTGCTGCAATATCAGTGTCAAATGCGTACGGGCATATACAAAAGAGCAGCGCGGAAAGGTACTAAGTAACCCCGTCAACGGGTTAATCGGATCTCTTACTGATCGCAACATTCATAAACAAGCTCTTGGTTATCGAAGAAACGGTTAGCGTCTAGGTGGTTATCACCATGATTGTTAAATATTAATCGAGGCTGAGTGTATGAAATACCTTCTTATAAGCTTATGCGTTGCAGCAGTAACGCTTTTAGGTTTGTATGTGCAACCTGTGTACGCAGGCGCATGGGTCCCGGCATTGGGGTCGGGTTACCACAAACTGGCTTTTAATTACTTTGAAGCCAATGAGCTGTTTGGTCCTGACGACGATTTTGAAAACTTCACCAGTGAAAGCATTACTTACTACTTTGAAGCTGGTATCGGCAATGATTTTGCCTTATTCGGCTCACTGCCATTACAAGACCTGAGCCAACGCATCGGTGGCGTACAAACCGAATCTTTCGGTGTCGGTGATGTAGAGCTAGGCCTTCGCAAGCAATGGGTATCGGACCCTTTCGTATTATCCACATCGTTTACATTTAAAGCACCTTATTTTTATGACGAGAACGCTGCTCTGCCGCGTGGTAACGGTCAGGAAGATTATGAATTGCGTATTTTGTTCGGTAAAAGCCTGGGCGAGTATGGCTATTTTGGTGTCGAGGGTGGCTATCGATTCCGCACCGATGACCCTTCTGACGAAATTCGCTACCTGTTTGAATACGGTATTGGGTTTGGTGATAACTTCTATGCCCGCACCAAACTGGATGGTATTTTGAGTGCCAATAATGCCAGCGCCACGACTTTACCGAGCGGTAACTTATCGGTTCCACCGCAGTTTGATCTGGGCAAGTTAGAACTCACCGCAGGTTGGAACTTCGGTAAACCACGACCACGAACCGAAGGCCGCTGGGGCATGGAGTTCACCTGGACTCGCGACCTCTATGGCGAAGACACATTAAAAGGCAACACCTATCAAATCGGCTTAACCTTCGTCCACTAATCGCAATACCGATAGCCATCATGAATGTATTTGCTGCATCAATATTGGTAGCACATTTTAGCTTACTGTTGCTGCTTAGCCTGTTTGGCTTGCACCGTATTTCGTTAATTATTCGCTGGTTCCGGCATCGAAATAAAACACCGGAAGTGATACGCCGATTCGATGAGCTACCCAGAATAACGGTACAAATTCCGTTGTACAACGAGCGCTTTGTTGCTGAACGGGTCGTTGATACCGTTGCGGCGCTGGATTATCCGAAAGACCGGTTACAGATTCAGATTGTCGATGATTCTACTGATATCACCAGTGATATTATTGCTCGGCGCGTGGCATACCATCAGCAACTGGGTATCTCCATTGAACATGTGCAACGCAAAATTCGTCATGGTTATAAAGCCGGGGCACTGGCCGATGCCATGCAAACAGCGACCGGTGAGTTTATTGCTATTTTCGATGCTGACTTTGTTCCCCGCCCTTCTCTACTGCTAGATACCATTCACTATCTGAATGAACCGGATATTGCTATGGTGCAGTTGCGCTGGGAGCATTTAAACCGCAGTAACAGCCGCCTGACCGATACCCAGGCCATGGCCCTGGATGCGCATTTCAGTATTGAGCAAAAAGTCCGATGCGATACCGGTGCCCTGTTTAATTTCAACGGTACCGCTGGTATCTGGCGTGCCAGCGCCATTCTTGATGCAGGCAACTGGAGCGCCGATACACTGACCGAGGACCTGGACTTAAGCTACCGCGCACAATTACGCGGTTGGCGTTTGTTGTATGTCCCCCAGCTTGACTGCCCGGCAGAGCTGCCGGCAGATATGAATGCCTTCAAAAGCCAACAGCACCGCTGGGCCAAAGGTGCCATCGAGGTGATGCTAAAACTGATGACAACAGTTTGGCGCTCACCGATCAGCTTTCGCCATAAAATCGAATCCACCTTCCATCTGGCCAATAACCTGGCTTACCTGGTGATGATGATTGATACCCTGTTATTGCTGATACCCAGTCTTCTGGTCAGAGAGTACTATGGTATCCAACACACCCTATGGCTGGATATACCACTGATGTTAATGTCATCCGGCGGTCATCTGGCGTATTTCCTAACAGGACAAATAGCATTGGGACGCTCAAGCTGGTATGCCATCAGCAAAGCGCCCGCCATGTTGTTACTGGGTATCCAATTGGCTTGTAATAATGCCCGCGCTGCCGCTGAAGCACTGCTGGGCCAGCAAAGCGCTTTTATCCGCACGCCAAAACAAGGCGATGCCAGTCACTCTCATCGTTTGGCTGAAAAACTGGCCGGCACATTCTACCTGGCTGTACCGCCCAAAGGCGCACGACTGGAGCTAATGATGGGTATCAGTTATGGCGTAATATTGATATGGGCATTTACCCATCAGCTATGGTTGGCGTTACCTTTTTTATTGCTATTGCATATTGGTTTTTTAAACAGTGGTATCAGTAGTATTCGCGCCTTACGCACCACCTCACTCAACTAAGTTTCCGGACCAAATCATGCGTATGTTGTTTCACTATGCATGTCTGATTGGTTTTATTGTCTGCATTGCCGGCACTTACCTTCTGAGTGATATTGCCAACGGAGCAGGTTCGTTAATGGCCAATAGCATTGGCTGGCTAACCAGTCTTCAGTACTTACTGGCAAGCCTGTTTATGCTGGGTGCATGGTTAACAGCCATGAGCAATCAATCGCATTATCGCTGGTTATTATTGGCTGGAATAATAGCCCGGTTATTATTGATCCCGGCAGATACTTATACTTCCAACGATACTGACCGGTACTTATGGGATGGCATTGTGGCTGCTGAAGGTTACGACCCTTACCAGATCAATGCCAATGATCCGCAAGTGTCCCACTTGCGGGCAATATGGCCAACACCACCAGAACACGCCCACTATGCAACATTGTACCCGCCTCTGGCCATCGCCACTTTTTCGTTGACGGCCATGGCAGGACCCGGTAACGCACCATTGATATGGAAGTGCCTTACCACCGTAGCGGGTTTGATCACTTTGTTGTTGACTGTGCGAATACTGCAACACAGGCAATGCATGCAACATATCGCCTTGGTTGCACTATCCCCTATCCTGGTGCTGGAAACCGGTGTCGGCGGACATCTGGATATCTTTTCAACCCTGGCTGTGACTGCTGCCTTACTGATGTGGCAACAAAAAAATTATCTATGGCTGGGGGTCATGATTGGTATCGGTGCGCTGTTTAAGTTGCTACCCATCATTTTGTTGTTACCGATGACAATTTATCTGGGGCTTACAGGAGCATCCATACGAATGCTGTTGGCTTCGCTCACAACATTACTCATTGGATATGGCATTAGCTTATTGATCGGTTGGCAGCCGATTGGCGTTCTTCCGGTTTTTTTCGAAAAGTGGCGTTTTGGCTCACCATTGTTTTCAGCACTCGAGTCGATATTCTCTGGTATGAGTTTGAATATCACTATCGCGGCATTGTTGGTTGCCGGTCTTGGTTTTTCAGCTTTTATCAGCCGCACAAAACCGATTCGTGGCATGCAATGGGCGTTAAGCACACCGCTGCTACTGAGTCCGGTTGTATTCCCTTGGTATTTATCCGCTCTGGTGCCACTGTTGGCACTGGCGCCCAGTGGTTTTTTGATCGCCTGGTTATGCGTATTGCCGCTGACTTACGAAGTACTGAACGGGTTTATTGCTGATGGAGTCTGGATGCCTGCCACATGGCCTTTGATCATGCTGGTAATCGCCTGGGTCAGCAGCATGCTCTGGCACATTGCTTCAGTCCAGTTCAACACACAACATCATCGCTTAACCCTTCTGCCTGGCAGCGGTTAACCCAAGTGGGTTAACCATCAAAGCCTATTTTTACTTTTTGATTTTCTTATAAACGAATAAAATCAGTAAAGCACCAACGGTAGCCGTGGCAATGCTACCCAAACTGAATCCACTGGTAGTCCCCAAACCAAAAAATGCCCCGAGCCAACCACCAACGATGGCGCCAGCGATACCCAGAACCATGGTGATCAATATGCCACCGCCATCTTTACCCGGCATAATTAGCTTGGCCAGTGCGCCTGCCACCAAACCTAAAATTGCCCATGAAAGGATTCCCATAGTCACTCTCCTTACTGATTGCGTGAATTGCCCGCCAGTCTACGGAATACTGGTAGGGTCCGCAAATGTGTCTTTTTGTGAATAATCAACAGCAAGGATGCGGTAAAATTTGCGCAGCTGTCATTATCGCGTGCAATATCACACATTTCTTATGATTCAGATCCACCCAGACATCCAGCAAGCCACCACACCACCTGCCCGTTTGTATAACGACGCAGATATTTACCGCACCACAGTAAACCATGTGTTCCCCCGCTGGTGGCAACTGATCGGTGATGCAACAACACTGGATAAGCCAGGCAGTGTCCTCCCGGTTAAGCTTTTACCTGATAGTCTGAATGAGCCTTTGGTGTTGACCTGTGATCAAGCCGGACAACGGCATTGCCTATCGAACGTATGCACTCATCGCGGCAATATCATTTGCCAGACAGCAGCACAGCGCGATGATTTGCGTTGCCCTTACCACAGCCGCAGATTCGAGTTAAACGGCCAGTTCCGCTTTGCCCCAGGTTTTGAGGCTGCAGAAAATTTTCCAACCGAAGCCGATAACCTTCCGCGGTTACCCCTACAGCAATGGGGGCCGTTATTGTTTTCCGCACTGCAACCTGAAGTCGATTTCAAGGATTGGTTGGGCCCGGTACAACAGCGATTGAGCTGGTTGCCGCTGGATGAATTTGACTATGATGCTGAGCGCTCACAAACCTATACCATTCCGGCCAACTGGGCACTTTATTGTGAAAATTATCTGGATTATTTGCACATTCCCTATATCCATCCGGAATTAAATCAGGCGCTGAATTTCAAGGACTATCGCATCGAGTTATTCGATTACGGTAACCTGCAACTGGGTTTTGCAGCAGCAGGACAGGCTGCTTTTGATCTACCACCCTCGTCACCCGATTATGGGCAATCCATTGCCGCCTATTATTATTGGCTGTTCCCCAATTTGATGCTGAATTTTTACCCATGGGGATTAAGCGTTAATGTGGTTGAACCACTATCGGTCAATAGCACACGGGTCCGGTTTTTAAGTTATGTCTGGCAAGCCGATAAATTGGCAGCCGGTGCCGGGTCGATACTGGATAAGGTTGAACAACAAGATGAAGCGGTGGTTATCACTACTCAGACAGGTTTACAGTCTCGTCTGTATCAACACGGCCGCTATGCACCGGACTATGAAGCCGGCTGTCATCATTTTCATCGATTGCTAACCGAGCGAATTAACGCTGCTCTGTAATATTATTTCCTTGTTGGTTTTTATTATTGCGGCGACCAACCACCGCCCCCCGGTGTTTCAATGGTCAACACATCACCTGCTGAAACCTGTTGAGTC
This sequence comes from Wenzhouxiangellaceae bacterium, assembly GCA_965230265.1. Lineage (GTDB taxonomy): Bacteria > Pseudomonadota > Gammaproteobacteria > Xanthomonadales > Wenzhouxiangellaceae > JAJFKX01. The sequence goes on from OZ245999.1 coordinate 1,967,078, forward strand.
ACTTTGCCGCCCATGGGTTTGCCATTCAGACGATTGCAACCGGATTCACCGTCCGCATCAACACCAATACCCCAGGCTGGATGACTGCGTCGCTCACTAATAACCGAAGCAGTAGCATCGCTCAAAAACTGATATTCACGGACAATACCGTCACCACCGCTGTACTCTCCTTTTCCACCAGAACCATAACGCACGGCATAACGGCAAATTCGCAAAGGGTATTCACTTTCCAGAACTTCAACCGGCGTATTTAAGGTATTGGTCATATGGCTATGTACGGCGCTGCGCCCATTGTGTTGGGAACTGGCACCGCAGCCACCGGCAAGGGTTTCGTAATAGCTCCAATGTTGCCGGGTTCCAGCAGTTTGCCATTCACCACCCATGGCCAGATTATTCATCGTACCCTGACTGGCAGCCGGAATTTTATCTGGCAGTGCCTGCTGCAGTGCACCACATAGGACATCCACAATGCGCATGCTGGTTTCTACGTTGCCCGCCGCCACTGCGGCCGGTCCGGTCGCATTAACCAGGCACCCTTTCGGAGCAGTTAATTGCAATGCTCGTAACACCCCTGCACAGGTGGGTGTGTAATCCGGCAGCAAACAACGGATAACGTAATACACGCCAGCGGCAGTGACACTCAATGGACAATTGATATTTCCAGGAACCTGCGGGTCTGTGCCGGAAAAATCTGCACTGAGCGCATCACCGGCAATACTTACCTTGACAGCAATTCGCACAGTTTGGTGCTCAAACCCATCATCGTCCATCACATCACTGAACCGATATTCCCCATCAGGCATGTCATTGATCATCACTCGGGTCAAGCGCTCGGCATACCCATTCAAAGCGTCCAAACGCTGTATAAACACCGGAAGGGTGTCTGCATGGATCAATGCAGACAAAGAACTGCAACCACTGCGGCAGGCACTAAGCTGCGCCTGCAAGTCGGCACGCACACGAGATTGATCACCAACTGCCTGCATCAAAGGTTGCAACACATCGGGTTGGAATTTGCCGGCACGGTATAGCATTTGTGGTGAAATCAGTACACCTTCCTGCTCCAGCTGATCACTGACCGGCATTGAACCGGGTGCTGCACTGCCGATATCGGCATAATGTGCACGACTGGCGGCAAACCCGAGCAATCTATCCTGCTCTACCAGCGCAGCTATTACCGTCACATCTGGCAAATGTGTGCCACCGGAGAAAGGGTCATTGAGAATCATCACATCGCCCTGTTGCCATACCCTGCTTTCTGCCAAGCCCTGCATGGCGTAGGCCATACTGCCCAGGTGTACCGGAATATGCGTCGCCTGAGCAATCAAATCGCCATTGGCGGCAAACAATGCACAGGAATAGTCCAGCCGGTCGCGGATATTGGGTGACAATGCAGAGCGCGCCAGAACAGCACCCATTTCCTCACAGATAGCGCTGACACGGCTGGCGAACAGACCCAGTGCAATGGCATCGGTTTGGGTATTGTCAGTGCTCGCCATAGGTAACTCGTGTATTGAAAAGAGTGAATTGCAGACGCATTACTTGTACCTGACTGGTATTTATCCGACACACTAAATCAAGGAGACATTGATGTCTATTGAACTACCCGAATTGCCCTATTCAAACGATGCTCTGGAACCCCATATTTCTGCGCAAACGCTGGAATATCATTACGGCAAACATCATCAGGGCTATGTCAATAAACTCAATAAAGCACTGCCCGGCAGTGAGCACGAAGGGCAGGATCTGGAAACCATTGTCAAAACCTCCAGCGGCGGCATGTTCAACAATGCGGCACAAATCTGGAATCACAGTTTTTACTGGAACTGCTTAAGTCCCAACGGTGGCGGTGAGCCTTCCGGCGCACTGGCCGATGCCATTGATCAAGCGTTTGGCTCATTCGACGAATTTAAGGAAAAATTCAATGCCGTGGCCGGCGGTACTTTCGGCTCAGGCTGGGGCTGGTTGGTGAAAAACCCGAACGGTTCACTGGCGCTTGTTAGCACCAGCAATGCCGATACACCATTAACCGGCAATGCCAAACCATTGTTGAGCTGCGATGTCTGGGAGCATGCCTATTACATCGATTATCGCAATGCCCGGCCTAAATATCTGGATGCATTCTGGCACCTGGTTAACTGGGATTTTGTTGCCGAGCAATTTGCTGATTAAGCAAACCTGCGCAATGGCTAGCGTTCCCACGGCTCTGCCGGGGAACTCACCTACCCATCAACTGGGTACAACAGTTTCCGTGCAAACAAGTTATATTGATACTGTCTTCACTTGCCATAATTACTAGCATGCTCCGATGGAAACACCTGAACTGAAACAATTGCGTATGGATTCCAACCACTGGAAACTCGGTGTCATCTATTACTGCAAACAAGACCCCAGAGTGATTGTCAGAAACAGACAGATGTTTGGCTGGACGTGGAATTTTGGCCATTCATGGGCTTTACCGATCATTTTGATGTTAACTGGTTTCATTGTTGGTGGTTATTTCTGGTTCTTTATTCGCACTTATCAGTGACCTTTCGTTCCTTAAGCTTATAACCACCTAATGCCGTTATTTATTTTCCATGAACCTTAACCAAGTCACACTGCCGGTCACTGATATCAAACAGGCTTGTCATTTTTACCAACGCATGGGTTTTACTCAAATCGTTGACTCTGATCACTATGCCCGCTTTGCCTGCCCAGAAGGCACATCAACTTTTTCGCTGTCTGTGGTCGATAAAACCATAAAAAATCCAAGTGTTATTTATTTTGAGCATGAACAGCTCGACCAGTGGGTTCGCGATTTACAAAATGCCGGTTTTGAGTTTGAACAATTACCCACAGACATGCCTTACCTATGGCGAGAAGCTATTCTGCATGACCCTTCAGGTAATAAAATCAAACTGTATTGGGCTGGTGAGAATCGATTAAACCCGCCCTGGCGAGTCAATATCAATACATAAGCAAAACCAGAACGCACTGGGACTGGTCTTTGACCAGTCCCAGCGGCCTTAATAATTTCCAGCAACCGGCAAATCAGCCAGTCACTTTATTCATCGTTGGCTCATGCCGGCTTTTTAGATGCGGCTTTGTATAGCCACATACACAGCAAACCCATCATGACGATACCTGGCCAGGCACCCAATGGGTCATTGCTCATGCTTGACCAACTGCCAATCTGCATAAAGCTTGGGTTATCAGCAAACACAATCGGCAATGCCAGCAAAATACCGATTAAGGCTTCACCGGTAATCAAACCGGCAGCAATTAATACACCCGCCTGACGACCCGGACCTTCGGGGCCGGTAATACGTTCGGTTAACCAGGAAATCAAACCGCCCACAAAAATAGCCGTGCTTAAGTAGAGTGGCAGATAGATACCAACAGCAACCGCCAGCACCGGCATGCGGAAACTGCTGCCGCGTTTGGCCAGAATGGAATCCATAAAAATCACCACAGCGCCGATACCCATACCGATAAACACCATATTCCATGGCAGATCACCGCCAAATACACCACGTGCAACCGATGCCATCAATGTCGCCTGTGGCGCCTGTAAGGCATTGGGTTGCTCGGGTGTGGCCGGGCCAAAACCATATGCCACCAGCAATAGGGTCAAAATGGGGGCCACCACCAGTGCAGCCGACATCACACCCACACCTTGCATCACCTGTTGCTTCCAGGGGGTTGCGCCGAGAATATGACCGGCTTTCAGATCCTGAAGATTATCACCGGCAATCGCCGCTGCACAGCAAACCACTGCACCGACCATAATCGCGGCTGCAGGGCCATTGCCAGCACCTTCCCCCAACAGCAGCAACAACAGGAAAGCCGAAAAGGTAATCGTGGCAATGGTAATGCCAGAAATCGGGTTGTTACTCGACCCCACCAGACCCGCCATATAAGCCGCAACCGATGAGAACAAAAAGCCGGTAATCACCATCACTGCCGCCAGCGCCAGACTGATACCCAGTTGATCCACCACCTGCCAGTACAACAGGAATATAGGCACCACGAATAAAATGATGGCACCCAGTACCATGGGCATCGGCATATCCTTTTCAGTTTCCGCACGAACCTGACCGCTCTTGGCGTTTTTGAATTCACTCAAACCGCTTTTCACCCCAGATACCAAAGACCGGCGCATGGAGAACAATGCCCAGATACCGCCCAGCAGCATGGCACCGACCCCCATATAACGAATCTGGCGGTTCCAGATATCCAACCCAACCGCGGCAACACCCGCACCCTGTTCCTGCAAAGCAATCAGGTTGGGATCTTGGTCAAGAAACATTGCAGAATAAATAGGGATACCCACATACCAGGCCAGCGCACCGCCTCCAAACACCAGCACCGCAATATTCAGACGAACGATATAACCCACACTCAGTAGTGCAGGCGATAAGTTAGCACCGACATAAATAAGTCCCTGTCCCACAAACGTGCCGGCCTGGGCCACGCCCTGCCATAACCGCAAACCGGTATCCGCAAACTTGATCAAACCACCGACCAATGCAGCGGTACTTAATAACTTAATCCCCTGACCACTGTCGCCCACTTTCAACACTTCTGCAGTTGCCGTACCCTCCGGAAAAGCCAAACCCTCTTCGACAATCAATGAGCGTCGCAACGGAATGGTAAACAACACCCCCAATAAACCACCCAACCCGGCAATCATGGTCACCCAGATATAATCAAAGGTCTCCCAATAACCCAGCAAAATCAGTGCAGGCAGTGTAAAAATAACACCGGCAGCCACTGACTCACCTGCCGAAGCAGCAGTCTGTACGATATTGTTTTCCAGAATATTGGATTCCTTGAACAATCGTAAAATGCCCATGGAAATAACAGCCGCCGGAATCGACGCTGACACCGTCAAACCGGCAAACAGGCCCAAATACGCATTGGCTCCGGCCAGAATCATGGACAGCAAAATGCCCAGAATGACCGCTTTGACGGTTAATTGAGGAAGCGATTGTTGCATAAGGGGTTTCCCGATCAGTATGGTTGTTGTTATGTGCTGTAATTAGCAGTCAAACATCATACCAGAACAAAACAAGCACTCATTTTGTCCACATTGAAAATCTCATGATTACAGCCCAATAGCCGATTAGTAGAATCAAAGCAGCTTATTTGCCTTAGCCTATCAATTAGTGATTGCCCATGGTTAAGGTTATCCTTTTACAGCAGCAATTGATGACTCTCAAACAATGAACAGAAAACAATTCCTAAAAACTTTGATTGGTGCGTCGGCCTCTATCGCTGCACCATTTTCTGCCTGGGGACGCAATGGCGCTGAAGTCACTCAGCAGGCGCTGGACAGTGTCGCCACCACAGCAACGGGGAATGCGTTTGGGCTAAAAAGCGATGCCATTGAAAAAGTCCGGATAGGCATGATCGGCATGGGTAACCGCGGCAAAACGCTGTCGGAAATGCTGGTCTGGTTGATACAGCATAATCGCGCAGAACTGGTCGCTGTATCTGATTTAAAACAGACAAAAGCCGCCGCCATTACCGCCAATATTCAGCCATGGCAAAAGCAGAAAATTCACGCTTATTGTCAAGATAAAAATGACTGGAAAAACCTGGTAAAACGTGACGATCTGGATCTAATCATCATCGCCACTCCATGGGAAGACCACGCGCCGATGGTTATTGAAGCTATGCGAAATGGCAAGCATGCGGCCTGTGAAGTTCCGATTGCTTATACCATTGAAGACTGCTGGAAAATTGTCAGTACCGCCGAAGCCACCCAAAAGCATTGCATCATGCTGGAAAACTGCTGTTACAACGATGAGGAACTATGGATTCTGAATATGGTTGAAAACGGCGTGTTTGGTGATCTGACTCACGCCGAAGGCGCTTACCTTCATGATTTAAGAAAACACCTGCTCAGCGATGACTATTACGAAGGCCAATGGCGGGTTAAACACCATCTCAGCCGTGATGGTAATTTTTATACCACCCATGGCCTGGGCCCGATCAGCACATACCTAAAAATAGGCCGCGGTGATACCTATTCACACTTAACATCCATGAGCTCACGTGAGCTCAACCTCAGCCAAACCGCTGCCAGAATGCACTCGCCCTATACCAATATCCAATGCGGTGATATGAACACCACCATGATCAAAACCCAAAAGGGCAAAACCATCATGCTGCAGTTTGATGTACATACCGGCAGCCCGTACTCACGCATCAATAAACTGGTTGGTACCAGAGCGGTACATGATGGTTACCCCAGCAGGCTATATATCGATAACCCGGATGAGCTGCTTTTCTGGGGGCACCAATGGCTGCCAGAAGATGCGTATCAGCAATACCGTGAACGCTATCAGCATCCTCTGATTGCTAAATTGCAAGGGGTCAGTCAGGAATACAAACAAGGACATGGCGGTATGGATTTTGTCATGATTTACCGTTTGATTACCTGCTTGAATCTCGGTGTTCCGCTGGATTTAAATGTTTATGACGGCGTCATGTGGAGTGCCATTACGCCTTTGTCTGAACTTTCGGTTATGCAAAATAGCCATTCCATCAATATCCCAGATTTTACCGGTGGAACATGGCAACAGAAAAATGACCTAGAGCTGATGCGAACGTTGTAATAATCAGCCCAGATCAAAGGTGACAAGCAAGTCAAAGCACATTGGATTTAAACCTGACAGAACTTGCAACATCTGTAGCGACTACTCTGCAGAAACAAACTCCATTAATCCCTGCTTTTCTATCAGCCCGGCCAATTGCTGTACCTGGCGTTTTAGCTCATCTGAGTTTTCCGCTAGCAATGTCGCATGTCCCACTTTACGCCCTTCTCGCGCCTGTTTGCCATAATCATGCCAGTACAGACCGTTAATCTGATCATGTTTTTCTATCGCCGGAACTTCACCAATCCAGTTAACCATCAAAGACTCACCGTTGGCTTCAGTGGACCCCAAAGGCAGCCCGCAACAGGCACGCACATGATTTTCAAACTGGCTGCAGACTGCACCATCTATGGTCCAGTGGCCTGAGTTATGAACACGTGGGGCAATTTCATTGGCCAGTAGCTGGCCGTCTACCACAAACAGCTCCAAAGCCAGTACGCCCACATAGCCAAACTTGCCCATAATTTGCTGCAAATATTGTTGTGCTGTGTGTTGCAACTGACTGTCCAAATTTGGGATGGGTGCTCGGCTGAAATCCAAAATACCACTATTGTGATGATTTCTGGTTAGTGGATAAAAATGCACTTCTCCATCATCATTGCGCACACCGATGATGGAGCACTCCCAGTCGAACGCAATAAACTGTTCCAATATCAGCGCATGTCCTTCAAATCTACGCCAGGCGTGCTCCAAATCCTCAGGCTGACGCAGTACTTGCTGCCCCTTACCGTCATAACCAAAGCGACGGGTTTTTAACACAGCTGGGTAACCGGTCTGCGCAATGGCTGCCAGCAGATCAGGCCGTGAGTTGATCTCATAAAACCCGCCAACCGCTATGCCCAACTCTCGGAACAGTGTTTTTTCACTTAAACGATCCTGTGCAGTTTCTAAAATATCCGCGCCAGGGCATATTCGACAATGTGCCAGCAATGATTTAAAACTATCAGCAGGTACATTCTCAAAATCAAAAGTCAGTACATCGCACTGATCAGCCAGCCGTTTGAGCGCTGCCTGATCGTCATACTCCGCCTGAACCAATCGGGTCACTTGCCCGGCACAAGCATCCGCGCTGGGGTCCAAAACGATGGTCTTTATGTTCAGCTTGTCCGCAGCTTGGGCCATCATTCGCGCCAATTGACCACCACCGATAATGCCTAGTCGAGTCATCAATCAGTCCCGTTTGCAGCAGGTTTATTGGCCAATCCGAGGGTCGGGAACGGACAGCACTTGATCACGCTGCTGTGCCCGGAACGCATCCAGTTTATCAGCCAATTCTGAATCGTCAGTGGCCAAAATAGATACCGCCAGCAAACCGGCATTTTTTGCCCCCGAATCACCAATGGCCACCGTTGCCACCGGCACGCCACCAGGCATCTGCACAATGGACAGTAATGAATCCATGCCATCCAGCGCCCGGCTTTGCACCGGCACGCCAATCACCGGCAAGCTGGTCAATGCAGCCACCATTCCCGGTAAATGCGCCGCACCGCCTGCGCCGGCAATAATGGCTTTAAATCCACTTTTACGGGCATTTTCGGCAAATTCCACCATGGTTTTCGGCGTGCGATGCGCAGAAATCACGCGCACCTCATGCGTCACACCGAATTGTTCCAAAATATTGGCCGCATGCTGCATGGTGGGCCAGTCTGATTTGGAACCCATTATCACTGCAACCTGTGCCGCGGTCTGTGGCTGTGTGGTGATGTGATCTGACATCGGCTTGCCGTCTTTAATATCCGCTGGAAAACTGCATAATGTAACAGATTCGGCCCGTGGCCGAACGTGCCTGCCACCAACCAGGCCCTATTGACCCTTGAATCCAAACTGTGACATTAACACCATGACAATCAGCAAAAAACTTTTGGAAATCCTGTGTTGCCCAATGAGCCATGTTCCCTTGACCATTGTTAGCAAAGCACAATTAAGTTACCTGAATGATCAGATTAACAGCCATGAGGTTGTCACAGTAGACGGTGAACCCTTGGTAGAAATATTACAGGCCGCACTGATCACCCAGGACGGCAAAGTCATTTATCCGGTTCGTGATGACATCCCGGTACTGTTGTATGAAGCCGGAATCGGCACCACTCAGTTTAAAGATTTCCCGGGTTAATTCATGTCTGACAGTCCTACTCTGCCAAAGCTGGAAGGTATTCAACAACAAGTTCGAAACGCTTTGACTGAAGACATTGGCAACGGTGATGTCAGTGCACAATTGATCCCGGCAGACAAAATCTTCAGCACCCGGATTATCTGCCGTGAACATGCCGTGTTATGTGGCACAGCCTGGGTCAATGAAGTCTTCCAACAGCTAGACAGCAGTGTTGTTATCGATTGGCTGGCTCAGGACGGTGAGCGGCTAAGCCCCGATCAGATCATCTGTCAGTTTCAAGGCTCTGCCCGCTCAATTCTTACCGGTGAGCGTACTGCTCTGAATTTTCTACAATTGCTTTCCGGCACCGCCACCCTGGCACGGCGCTATGCGGATGCGGTGGAAGGCATCAATGTGCGCCTGCTGGATACCCGAAAAACCGTACCTGGGCTGCGTCAGGCACAAAAATATGCGGTGCGATGTGGCGGTTGTGATAATCACCGGATCGGATTATTTGATGCGGTGATGCTGAAGGAAAACCATATTGCAGCCGGAGACAGTATCACCAGCCAGGTGCAAATAGCACGTGAGCGGTTTCCCGGTATACCCATTATCGTTGAGGTGGAAACTCTGCAGCAACTTGATGAAGCTGCCAATACCAAAGCGGACCGTGCATTGCTGGATAACTTTGATCTGGCCAGGTTAAGACAAGCGGTTGACCGATATTCCGACATGATTCGATTAGAAGCGTCTGGAGGCATTACTCTGGCAACGGTGCGGCAAGTTGCCAAAACCGGCGTACACGACATTTCTATTGGGGAGATATGCAAGCGCGTTGATGCTGTTGATTTCAGTATGCGCTATCATACTATTGATAATTAAAGCTTTATTATAAAACCAACACTGCTCCGCATACGTATGGGGCCATGGAGTCAACACCATGATGATAAATTCCAAAACCCTCTTTGGATGCCTGTTTTGTATTTTACTGACAGCATGTGCCCAACATCAGCTTGATCCACAACCATCATCTATCGACCCTTCCGGTTCAGCTTTGAGTCAGGCAGATGTCGTCACCCAGGCGGGTGCACCGTTATTTGATGGCATGGGCAATCACCACCATGAAATCACAACAGATAACCCCTGGGCTCAAAAATATTTTGATCAGGGCTTGATTATCGATTTTGCGTTTAATCATGCAGAATCTGCGCGATCATTCAGGGCAGCGCAGACTTTGGATAGTGATTGCGCCATGTGCTACTGGGGTGAAGCCCTGGCGCTGGGGCCCAATATCAATGTCACCAGCAATGGCAAGGCCATCATGTTTGATGATGCCCGGGAAGCGGCATTTGCCGCTATCCAAAAGGCACAAGGCCTGCAAGGTCATGCGTCTGAAAAAGAGCGTGATTACATTAATGCCTTATCGGTTCGTTATAACGGCGACCCTTCTACCCCGCGTGAGCCATTGGATATTGCCTATGCCGACGCCATGCGTGAGCTGCACCAAAAATACCCACAGGACGACGATGCTGCGGCATTATTTGCCGAAGCCTTAATGACCACCATGCCATGGGATTACTGGCTGGATTCTGAAAACCCCAAGCCTTTGACAAAGCAGGTCATCACCGCGCTGGAAACCGTACTGGAAAGATCACCAGAACACCCGCTGGCTCTACACCTTTACATCCATGCAGTTGAAGCCTCTTCCAGTCCGGAGCGCGCCGAAGCTGCGGCTGACAGGCTGGCCAATCTGGTACCAGGTGCCGGCCATCTGGTGCATATGCCAGCACATATTTACTGGCGGGTTGGTCGTTACCATGATGCCTCAGAAGCGAACATCAAAGCCGCAGCAGTGGATGAAGAATATATCGCTCAATGCAATGCGCAAGGTTTTTATCCGGCTTTGTATTATCCGCACAACATCCACTTTTTATGGGCAGCTTCTAGCATGGAAGGCCGCAGCGAACTGGCCATTGACTCGGCACGCCGGGTGGCTGCCAATGTACGACTGGAAGTGATTGAACAATTCCCCAAGGTGGAGTTTTTTCACACCATTCCTTTGCTCGCACTGACCCAGTTTGGACGCTGGGATGAAATACTGGAACAACCACAGCCTGACCAGAAACTCGACTTTTCCAATGCCATCTGGCACTACGTGCGTGCAACCGCCTATGCGCGCACCGGCGATATTGATGCAGCAAAAGCCGAATATGCCGCGCTGGTGCCATTGCGAGAATCCAGCAAAGTGCATTTTCTGGATACGGTCGATTACCCAGCCAGTCAGATATTATTGATTGCTGATGAGCTTACCCAAGGTGAAATTGCCACGGCTGAAAACGATATGAGCGCTGCGGTGGAACACTTTACAACGGCTGTCGACGTCCAGGACGCCCTGCCGTATACCGAACCACCGTTCTGGTATTATCCCACCCGCCAATCGCTTGGCAAGGCTTTGTTGGCTGCCAATGATGCAGCCGCTGCCGAAGCAGTCTACCGCCGGGATCTGGAGATTTACCCCCGCAATGGCTGGTCTATGTTTGGCTTGATCCAGAGTCTGCAGCAACAAAACAAACTGGATGAAGTTGAGGCAGTTCAACAACGGCTGGATAATGTTTGGGTGGAAGCCGATGTGGAATTAACCTCGTCACGGTTCTAAACAAAAAGGCCAGAGCGTATTGCTCTGGCCTTTTATACTATTCAGCATTCAGCAAGCGGCTGATGGATTAGTTAGCCCTCTTCTTCATCTTCAATGGCTTCAACACGTGCCAGACCAACCAGTGATTCATCGTCACTCAAACGAATCAGGGTCACACCCTGAGTGTTGCGTCCCAGACAGGAAATTTCAGAGGCTGGTGTTCTTACCAAAGTTCCACCATTGCTGATCAACATCACATCGTCATCGTCAGCCACACTGATTGCTGAGATTAATTCGCCATTACGCTCTGAGGTTTGAATCGCGATTACACCCTGTCCGCCACGACGGTGTGTGGGGAAGTCATCTAAATTGGTGCGTTTGCCATAACCATTGGCCGTTGCCATCAATAAATTCTGTTCGGCATCTGCCACCTGCATGGAAACCACACGTTCACCAGCTTTCAGGCGAATACCTCGTACCCCACGAGCCACCCTGCCCATAGAACGGGCATCGGTTTCGTTAAAGCGCACTGACTTGCCGCTGCTGGAAAACAGCAGAATATCCTTACTGCCATCGGTTAAAGCCACGTTGATCAACGTATCACCCTCAACCAGATCAATTGCCCAAATGCCATTGGCGCGTGGACGTGAGTACGCGGCCAGTGGCGTCTTCTTGATGGTACCGGCTGCAGTGGCGAAGAACACAAACTGGTCTTCAGGGAAATCACGCACCGGCAATACAGCATTGATGCGTTCGCCTTCTTCCAGTGGCAACAGATTGACAAATGGCTTGCCACGGCTGGCATGACTGGCTACCGGCAGCTCGTACACCTTGATCCAGTAAACCTTGCCGGTGCTGGAAAAGCACAGCAAGGTATCGTGGGTATTGGTCACCCATAAACGCTCGATAAAGTCTTCATCCTTCATCTTGGTGGCTGAGCGCCCGCGGCCACCACGACGCTGGGCCTGATAGCGGTCAAGGCTCTGGGTTTTGGCGTAACCCCCGTGCGACAAGGTCACCACCACATCTTCCTCAGCAATCATGTCTTCCATACTGAGGTTTAGATGCCGTTCAAGAATCTCCGTCCGGCGCTGGTCACCAAATTGTTCGCGGATTTCCAATAATTCATCACGAATCACTTGCTGCATCACATCCGGTTCATTCAAAATTTTCAGCAGCTCACGAATGTTGTCCAGAATCGCTTTATATTCATCGGTTAACTTGTCCTGCTCCAGACTGGTTAACTTCTGCAAGCGCAGTTCCAGAATGGCCTGTGCCTGCTCAGGTGACAGTTGATAGCCATCCTGATGCATACCGATTTCGGCAGGCAGACCTTCGGGACGTGACATATCTGCGCCTTCCGAGCCCAATAAGGCCTTAACCAGCCCTGGGTCCCAGCGCACTGCCTGCAAGCGAATTTTTGCTTCCGCCGGGCTGGGTGCAGCCTTAATCAGCGCAATCACTTCATCCACATTGGCCAAAGCCACTGACAAGCCTTCCAAGATATGGGCGCGCGAACGTGCCTTGGCCAGATCAAACAATGTACGACGAGTGACCACATCACGGCGGTGGCGCAGGAAGGCATGCAGAATTTCTTTCAGGTTCAGCAGCTTGGGACGGTTATCAATCAGGGCAACCATATTGATGCCGAATACCGCCTGCAGCTGGGTCATGCTGAACAACTGATTCAACACCACCTCGGCCACTTCACCCTGTTTCAGACCAATCACCATCCGCATACCGTCTTTATCCGACTCATCGCGCAAGTTTTGGCCGCTGATGCCTTCAATTTTCTTTTCTTTAACCAGGTCAGCAATTTTTTTCAGCAAATTGGCTTTATTCACCTGGTAAGGCAGTTCATCGACGATGATGGTTTGTCGATTGCCGTCTTCTTCGATATGGGTCCGGGCGCGCATATAAATACGGCCACGGCCTGTTTCATAGGCTTCCCGAATACCGTCCGCACCATTAATAATGGCTGCTGTGGGAAAGTCCGGCCCCGGCAAATGCGTCATCAGCTCAGCAGTATTTAAATCCGGGTTTTCCTGTAGTGCCAGTGTCGCATTGATCACTTCAGACAGATTGTGCGGAGGGATATTGGTTGCCATGCCCACCGCAATACCGGTGGTACCATTCACCAGCAAGTTGGGAATACGGGTCGGCAACACCACTGGTTCGTGTTCGGTTTCATCGTAGTTGGGGCTAAAATCGACCGTGTTTTTTTCAATATCCGCCAACAACTGGTGGGCCAGCTTGTCCATCCGCACTTCGGTATAACGCATGGCCGCTGGTGAATCCCCATCGACTGAGCCAAAGTTACCCTGGCCATCAACCAACATGTAGCGCATCGAAAACGGTTGTGCCATGCGCACAATGGTGTCGTACACGGCTGACTCACCGTGCGGGTGATATTTACCGATCACATCACCGACCACACGGGCTGATTTCTTATGGGCTTTATTCCAATCGTTGCCCAATTCCCGCATCGCATACAGTACACGCCGATGCACAGGCTTCAGGCCATCACGGACATCTGGCAGCGCCCTTCCGACAATCACGCTCATGGCGTAATCCAGATAGGATTGTTTCATCTCGTCTTCGAGATTAACGGACAGGACTTCGTGGGCCATTTCTGCCATAAATCAGATTTCCAATGATATTTTCGCCTGCAGGGCGGAAAGTAAATTTTCTATTTATAAATCAATAAGTTACACATATGAAAAATAACTGATCATAAATGCTGTAACAAACCAGAAATTATACCACAAAATCAGACTCAAAGCACACCGCGCACCGCGCAAAAAAAACAACGAATTCAATCACTTAGATGCACGGCTCGGCAACTATTTTTTACTGGCTGGTCATAATAGAAAATCAGCTCAAAAATGCCGACTCAACTCTGCCATCAATGATGGCATTTGACCGCATAAATCTTACCTCACCTGATACCGACAAAGCTTGCTTAAACCCATGAAAATATTAGGTTTAACACCTCAAGTAGGCGCTTATCTATTGAGAATGGGGTTTATCAGAGGGCACAGATTAAATGCACATGCTCTGCATTGATGCCCTAAAGACACGCTGCAACAACATCAATACTTTGACTAGCGATCCAGCGCACTGAGCCTCTCATGGCTGGGGTTGTGAATAACACCACGTTCGGTCACCAGGTAATCCACCAATCTGGCCGGAGTGATGTCAAATACCGGATTCCAGCTATTTGCCGTTGCTGCAGCAACCTGCTGACCGGCAACACTCAGTACCTCGCTATCAGCACGCTGCTCAATGGGAATTTCAGCGCCACTGGCAGTGTTCATATCCACGGTTGACCAAGGCACCACTACCATGGTTTTGGCACCATGGGCTTTGGCAGCCAACATTGCAGAATAGGTCCCTATTTTATTGGCCACATCGCCATTGGCTGCAACCCGGTCTGAGCCAACAATCAGCCAATCGATAGACTTTGAGGCCATCAACCAGGCAGCCGCACCATCAATAATGACATGACATGGGATTTGATGTTTGGCCAGCTCCCAGGCCGTTAAACGACTGCCCTGTAACCAGGGGCGGGTTTCATCAGCAAAGACCTGTTTCAACTTATTTTGCTGCCAGGCTTCGATAATCACACCCAACGCTGTGCCAATCGCGCCTGTCGCCAAAGGCCCGGTGTTGCAGTGCGTCAATACACGGCTGCCAGGATTGATCAGCTCAGCACCGGAATAGGCCAGTTGTCGGTTACAGGCGATATCCTCCTGATGAATAGCAATGGCTTCCTGTTCCAGTCGCTTAATAGGGCTTTCAATGGGTAATTCGAGCCCCTGCATTCTATCCAGCGCCCAGCGTAGGTTAACCGCTGTAGGCCGCGCAGCAGCCAGTTTGGCCAGCTGTGTGCGCCATTCAGTTTGCCAGTGATCAGGCTCCAGCCTGCCGTTAATATGCTGTGCAGCCAGCACGGCCCCATAAGCCGCGGTAATACCGATGGCTGGCGCGCCTCGCACCGCCAGATCACGTATCGCATCAGCGACCTGCCCTACCCGCCGCAAACGCAGCCAATGCTCCTGATGCGGCAACAGCCGTTGATCCAACAGTTGTAAGTGATCTTGTTTCCAGATCATCGGCTGAAATAAAGCATCAGAAGGTGTTTCCGGCTGTGTCATCGCTGAACCTTTTGCTTGAATAGTGTCGAAATCGGCGTATTTTTCACCGCTGACCTGCAACGTTAGCTGCTAAGCGGTATCATTCGCAACCTGAGAAAGCATCTAGTCACGAGGAAACCTTATGCGTCATATCAATTTATTGCGTCAAGCACTGGCCATTTGTTTATTGGCCGTTGGCAGTATCGCCACCGTTACTGCACAAACTGTTGAAATACCCAGAATCGATAGCAACAGTATCGAAGTAACCAGTGCCAACAAACCTCAGGTATTGCTGCACACCAGCAAAGGCGATATTTTGCTGGAATTGTATGCTGACCGCGCGCCCAATACTGTTCGAAACTTTATCCAATACGCCGAAGATGATTTTTATAACAACAGCATCTTCCACCGGGTCATCAGTGGTTTCATGGTTCAGGGCGGTGGGTTCACTGCAGAAATGGAGCGCAAAACCACGCGTAATCCGGTGGTCAACGAAGCCGATAACGGCTTGTTGAATGAACGCGGTACCGTGGCCATGGCACGCACCAACGATCCGCATTCAGCCACCAGCCAGTTTTTTATTAACCATAAGAATAATCGCGCATTGGATCATCGCAATAAAAACTCCAGCCAGGGCTGGGGCTATACTGTGTTTGGTAAAGTGCTGCAGGGCATGGATGTGGTCGATACCATCGCTGCCACCGAAACTGGCCCTATTCCACCGTTTGGCCGCGACGTACCACTGGAAACCATCAGTATTGAGTCGGTTGACGTATTTAAAGCCAACCCATAAGCACCAGTAGCATGACAATGCATGTCACCGGCAATGCTATATTGCTATCGGATGTGCACCTATCTGAACAGGCGCCGGACATCACCCGGCGCTTTGTTGATTTTTTAACCACCCAAACCCAGACCATTGAAAACCTGTTTATCCTGGGCGATTTGTTTGAAGTGTGGATTGGCGATGACGCACCCGGCACACTGGGTTTACAGATCGCGGCGGAACTGAATGCATTGGCCAAGCAGGGCATAGATATTTACTTTATGCCGGGCAACAGAGATTTTTTAATCGGTCCGCACTATGCCCAACAAGCCGGTATGCAACTATTGGAAGACCCCTGCACAGTGCAGTTTAATCAAAAAACCATACTGCTGGCCCATGGCGATGCCTGGTGTACGGATGACATTGAATACCAAAAATTCCGCGCTCACCGACTGCAACCTGAAACACAACAGGCCTTTTTGGCAATGCCGGTTGAACAGCGCCTGGCATTTGCCCAAAACGCCCGGGATGCCAGCCAAAAGCACACCGCAAACAGTGCCGAGAGCATCATGGATGTCAACCCGGATGTGGTTGACCACATTTTCCACACCCATGGCATCGACACGATTATCCACGGTCATACCCACCGCCCTGCTGATCATCAGCACGGCAATCACCATCGAATGGTTCTGGGTGACTGGTATAGCGATAATAGTTGGCTGGAAATTAATTCAGACGGTATTCACCGCCATGGACCGACGCTATAACCGATGTTGAATATCCGACATGCCAGTATTGATGATGCCACTATGGTGCTCGAATTTATTCGCGAACTGGCCGATTATGAAAAAATGCTGGATGAAGTGGTCGCCACAGTGGCTGATATCAGCGCAGCCATCCAAAGCCAAAAAATATCGGTCTTAATGGCCGAATGGGATAAAACCCCTGCCGGCTTTGCCTTTTACTTCTATAACTTTTCCACATTTACCAGCAAACCCGGATTGTATCTGGAAGATTTATTCGTTAAACCAGAATACCGCGATCATGGTATTGGCAAAGCTTTGTTGCAGCACTTGGCCACCATTGCGCTAAACCATCACTGTACCCGAATGGAATGGATGGTGCTAAATTGGAATACACCAGCGATTGAATTTTATAAGCGCATGGGTGCGTACCCACTGGATGACTGGACCAAATTTCGCCTGGATGGTGATCAACTAAGGGATTTGGCTGACTCAATCTGATCGCTGGGCGTTGTATGGCAACGAATGATTGCTTAAACCCCAGCATCCTGGTCATCAATAACCGCCATCTCATGCCCCCACATTAGCCATGCTGCTCCCAGCAAAGCAATACCGGCCATTAAACAGGCCGCCCAACCAGTGGCAATCAACCCATAAACCGGAGTCAATAGCGCAAAGGCCGTCAGATAAACCAGCGTGGCAATCACATTAATCACCACTACGGTCACTGCTTTATTCATCGCATAGGCTGCCATATGCAGGCTGGATGTCGCCAGCTCCATACTGGCTGCCAGTAACAATACCACCAGTACCCCATGGGCCTGTTGGTAGCCATCGCCAAACATCAGCAATAGGACCTGCGAGCCAAATGGAATCGCCAACAGAGCCAGCAGTACACCAATCGCTCCGGTTAACAGCGCGGTCTTGATGGGTACAGCTTTAAAACGTGGGTCACGGTCTTCCCATAGACGGGTTAAATCGGTGAATATGGCCTGACGCAACAACAATGCCGGTTTGGAAACAATCGTCGCAATTTCGCGCGCTACACGAAACAAGCCAGCTGCAGCCGTCCCCAAAAACAGACCTGACAGCAATGTAGCAATCTGCTTAGGCAACAAATCCAGCGTACCTTGCACATAGGTGACACCAACAAACGGCCAAAAACCTTGATGCTGTACAGCAAGTACCTGAGGCTGGGGTCTAACCCATCGTGGTTGCGTCAGCTTTATGCTTACCTGGCGCCACGCCTGATAATGCAAAATCAGATTCTCAATGATGTAGCCCAACCCCCAGGCCACCAGAAAACCGGTTGCTCCCCACTCCAACTGCCAGGCAATAACCACAGCAAGAAAACGGGCCAATGGCCCCAAGCCCAGCTGCAAACCCAATGCCGCAAAGCGATCATACAATCGTAAAATCCCCTTGGCCGTGCTGGTGCCGGCAAACAATAACACCAGACCATAAAACTGCATCCAGTTGGCAAACTGCTGGTCTGAACCCAGTAACCCGCCAATCCATGGGGCCAGTGCAATCGCGGCCACACAGCTGATTACAGCCGTTAGCACATCCGCAGCATAGCTTGAAGAAAACAGGTTTTTTAAAACCTCGGTGTTACCTTGCAAGTGAGCAGGCAAACCATATTTAACGATGGCTTCAAAGGCTTTGGTGCTGAAGATACCATTGACGATTAACACATAGGTATGCACCAGTATCACCAATCCGAAGGTCTCGACCCCCAACTCACGGGCCATAATGGCCAAAGCCATTACCGTAAACACTGCCGCCCCCACTCGCCCACCTAACAGTAGGCCAAAGTTTTTCAATACACGCGGGCTGTACTCAGGCGATGAATTTTGTGGTGATGGTGTGGGCATGAACAGGTATTTTCTTTATCGTATCAGCGATTCTAAGTGGGATGTTCGCTATCTGCAAAGCAATCTTATCAGTTCAGCGCACAAGCAAAAGCTTGCACCCGACATTCATTGGCTTCTCAAGACCCACCAATAATAAAAGCCATTGATTGATCCGGTTTGCTATCGATACAAAACTCGCCCTTTTAATATTTGCTTTGCTGTATTTATATTTTTTAAAGTGCATGACTAACGCCCCATGACCGAGGCATACTGAGCATGCCACCATTACCGCATTATAAAAAAGTCAGAGAAGGTAAACGCGATGGCAGCCAACCCGGAAAGCCAGGTTAACAACCGCAATAGCAAACTATATTCTGTCGCCAATAATGCACTTAAAGGAACCGCTGTCTTGTGGTTTCTGACGGCAGTCGCTGGCCAGTGGATTTTTGTCTATTACCTGAGCGTTCATTATGGCGGTACAGCAATACAAGGTGACTGGAGCGCATGGAGCGAGGGTGGGCCACAAGGCATTATCCCGGGCGATACCTTGGGCAACATTTCAATGGTTATGCATATTCTACTGGCAGTCATTGTCATGTTCGGCGGGCCATTGCAGTTGATACCCAAAATCCGATCCCGTTTTCCAACCTTCCACCGTTGGAATGGGCGTACCTATATCGTGGGTGCAATCGCCGGCAGCTTATTCGGTCTGTATATGATCTGGACCCGCGGTAGTGTCGGCGCCACCATTCAGCACATTGGCACCAGCTTGGATGGTGTTTTGATTATGGTTTTTGCCTTTATCGCAGTACGCTTTGCGGCAGCTCGCAATATTGTCAGGCATCGGCGCTGGGCGTTGCGCCTGTTTATGGTGGTCAGCGCTGTATGGTTTTTCAGAATAGGCTTAATGGCCTGGATTATTCTCAATGGTGGCCCTGTCGGCATGGACATGGAAACCTTTACCGGACCGTTCCTTACTTTCTGGTCTTTTGGTCAATACCTGGTGCCACTGGTCATACTCGAACTGTATCTGCGCACTCAAGACAAGGCTGGCGCAGCCGGTCGATTAGCCATGGCTGCCGGTCTGCTGGTTGTGACACTGGTAATGGGTGTAGGCATTTTTGGTGCCACAATGGGTATGTGGCTGCCTAAAGTGAGTTGATTAGCACCAACCAACAGGACAGTGAACACTGGGTTATTGGTATCAACCTAGACTAAACACAGACAGTAATCTATGAATTACAACAGCAAATCGTCTGTTGAGGTGATGACTTACTAACTGTCGGAGAATTTTCTTATATTTTAGGCGAGCTGATTATGTCAATTTGATTTCCTGCAAACGCTGCTTTAAGAAAGCATCGGCAGTAATCGGTTCATAACGATCAGGATTACTATCGGAAACACATTGTGGAAGCGTTTTGATTTCTACATCCGGATTGAAATGCAAAAAATACGGCATAGAGTAACGAGGAGTGCCAGCGTATTCTGCCGGTGGGTTGACAACCCGGTGGGTGGTTGATGGCAGCACATGGTTGGTCAGGCGTTGCAACATATCACCGATATTGACCACGATGGTACCGGGAATAGTGGTGACCGGTATCCAGCGGTTATCCCGGGTAAGAATCTGTAACCCGGCCTGCTCAGAGCCTACCAGCAAAGTGATAACGTTAATATCTTCATGCGCAGCCGCACGAACCTGCCCGGCTTCGGCTTCGGTGATGGGGGGATAGTGGATGGCGCGTAAAATACCATTGCCCTGATTCACCCGGTTCTCAAACCAGTCTTCCGGCAGTTCCAGAAAACGGGCGATAATTTTAAGAATTTTCCTGCCCAGATGATCCAGCGCGTCAAACAGTGCATAGCCCTGCTCACGCAATTCCGGCAGCTCTTGTGGCCATAGGTTCGGCATTAATATTTCCGGATACTGATTGATGCCCTCCACTTCGCGACCAATGTGCCAGAACTCTTTCAAATCCGGCACATTATGGTCTTTGGCCTGCTCTACCCCGAATGCCGTGTAGCCGCGTGCACCGCCTTTACCAGGCTGATGGTATTGTTGTTTAACCGCTTGGGGCAAATCGAATAACTGTTTGAAGACTTTATTGGCATCGGCAATTAATTGGTCATCAATGCCATGTCCGGTAAAACCAACAAAACCAAATGTTTGATAGGCGTTACCAATGGCTTGTACCTGCTGGTCGCTGATGATGCTATTTTCCGATAAATCAAACGTGGGGATGTTGTCATGCATGTTGAATCACTTCCTTAATTATTTCTGCCACCTGTTCGGCATGCTGGTTGGCTTGCTCGACATCGCTGTGCTCAACCATCACCCTGACCAGTGGCTCAGTGCCGGATGGGCGTAATACCAGTCGTCCGCTACCATTTAATTGTTGCTGCACTTGGTCAACCGCATGATTAACCGAGGCATGCTGTTGTATATCATTCCAGCTCATATTGCTGAGCGGTACATTGATCATGGTTTGTGGCAGCAGTTGCAAACCGTTAACAGCTTCTGCCAGGCTGATATTGCGTCTGACCAGTGCCTGCAATACCTGCAGTGCGGTCAGCATGCCATCACCAGTGATGGATTTATCCAGACACAACACATGTCCGGAGGTTTCCCCGCCCAGCTCCCATTGGTTTTCCAGCAGTTTTTGATGCACATAACGATCGCCAACATCGGCACGAACCAATGGAATATCATTGCGGGTTAGCGCCAGTTCCAATCCATAGTTGGTCATCAAGGTACCCACCACACCCTGCTCGGCATTCAGGCGATCATTGCGGTGACGTTCGCTGGCCAGTACATACAAAATACCATCACCATCCACCAGCTCACCCCGGTGGTCTACCATCATCACCCGATCACCATCACCATCCAGTGCAATACCCAGGTCGGCAGCATTGGCTTTGACAGCGGCCTGCAAATGCCCCGGTTGGGTGGAGCCGCAGTGTTGGTTGATATTCAAACCATCAGGCTGGTTATTGATGGCAGTTACTTGCGCGCCCAGTTCTTCCAATATCCGTGGTCCGACGTGATAACCGGCACCGTGAGCGCAATCGATAACTATTTTTAGGTTTTCCAGGCTGATATCGCTATCTATGCTGGCTTTGCAAAACTCAATATAGCGCCCTGCCGCATCGGCTATGCGGCGTGCCTTGCCGATCTGATTTTCTGCTGAAATCGGCAAATAGTCAGCTTGCAATAAGCGAATTAACTCTGTTTCGATGGCTTGTTGCTGGCTATCAGGTAACTTGCTGCCGTCTTTAGCAAACAACTTAATGCCATTGTCATGATATGGGTTATGCGAGGCCGATATCACAATACCGGCACAGGCCCCCAAAGTGCGGGTTAAATAGGATACTCCCGGTGTGGGCAGTGGCCCGAGCAGAGCAATATCCGCACCGGCGGCCGCCAGGCCAGCCTCCAAAGCCGATTCAAACATGTATCCGGATAAGCGGGTGTCTTTACCAATCACCACCGTACGGCGTTTGGGTGTCTGCAATACCGTACCAACGGCATGACCAAGACGCAGCATAAAATCCGGGGTCACCGGTGGATCACCCACCCGACCGCGAATTCCATCGGTACCGAAATATTGGTTCTTAGCGCTGTTCATTGAGCCATAGTGTCCCGCATTGCCTGCCATACCTGCAAGCTTTGGCGGGTGGCAGTGACATCATGCACACGCAAAATAGCGGCACCATTTTGAGCAGCCAGCAATGCTGCCGTGGCACTGGAAACCACTCGATCGTCAGTGTCAGCACCGGTGATCTGACCCAGCATGGACTTACGTGAGAGCCCGGCCAGTATTGGCTGGCCCAACTGCGAAAGTTGTCTCAGGTTCGCCAGTAGACTGAGGTTATGTTGCAGGGTTTTTCCGAAGCCAAAGCCTGGGTCCAGAACAATTCTATTACGTTCAATACCCGCTGCCACACAGGCTGTTAAGCGTGCATCAAGGAAGTTAGCGACATCAGCAACCACATCTGCGTAATCAGGATGTTGCTGCATGGTCTTGGGTGTGCCCTGACAGTGCATCAGGCATAACCCACAGTGGCTGGCTGCAGCAACAGCTAGTGCACCTTCGGCTTGTAAGGCATTGACATCGTTGATCATGTCCGCACCTGCATCCAATGCTGCTTGCATAACAGCAGCCTTGCTGGTGTCAATCGAAAGGGTGGCATCCGGGTAATCTTTACGCAGAGCCTGGATCACGGGTATCACCCGTTCCAGTTCGGTGGTCTCGCTGACAATATCTGCGCCCGGGCGTGTGGATTCGCCGCCGATATCGATGATTACTGCACCGGCCTCGAGCATCTGTCCGGCATGCATTAATGCCTGATCATGTCCCAGCCAACGGCCGCCATCAGAAAAAGAATCGGGCGTCACATTGAGGACGCCCATAATAACCGGTTGGGTTAGATCGAGTGGTCGGTCACCACAGATCAAATGATCCATGGTGTCAGCGCCGACGCTTGGCCATATATGCAATCAATACCCGAAACCTGAACTATGTTGCCAGCGGGCTTTCATCCAGGTTATCGATATCTTTATCATCAGCGGCCTTGTCTGTGGCTTTAACCTTTGCGGCAGAACCTGAATCATCGTCCGCATCGTTACTGGATGCACTATCACCCCAGTCTTCAGGTGGGTCCACTGGCTCGCGTGCCATCAACTGATCGATCTGCTTGGCATCGATGGTTTCATACTTCATCAATGCCTCAGACATGCTGTGCAGGATATCCTTATTGTCTTCCAGAATTTTATTGGAAATACTGTAGGCATCGTCAATCAACTTGCGTACTTCCTGGTCAATCTGGCGTGCTGTTTCATCAGAAACCGATTTGTGCTGAGTCACCGCACGGCCCAGAAAAACCTCATCCTCTTCATCGCTATAGGTCAGCGGACCCAGAGCATCGGTCAAACCCCATTTGGTGACCATGCTGCGAGCGATTTTAGTGGCGCGCTCAATATCATTACTGGCGCCGGTGGTGACCTGATCTTTACCAAAAATCAGTTCTTCGGCTATACGCCCGCCAAACAAACTGCACAACTGACTCTGCAGGTGCTGCTTGCTGTGGCTGTAACGGTCTTCCTCAGGCAGAAACATCGTCACACCCAAAGCCCGGCCACGTGGAATAATGGTGACTTTGTAAACCGGGTCATGGTCCGGTACCAGCCTGCCGACAATGGCATGCCCTGCTTCGTGATAAGCGGTGAGTTTCTTTTCTTTCTCGGACATCACCATGGAACGGCGTTCAGCGCCCATCATGATCTTGTCCTTGGCGCGCTCAAAGTGTTCCATGTTCACTTCACGCCGGTTCCCGCGTGCAGCAAACAAGGCGGCTTCGTTGACCAGGTTGGCCAGATCGGCGCCCGAAAAACCCGGCGAACCACGCGCGATATTGCGGGCATTCACATCTTTGGCCAATGGTACTTTGCGCATATGCACTTTTAGAATCTGCTCGCGGCCGCGCAAATCTGGCAAGGGCACAACCACCTGACGATCAAATCGGCCAGGGCGCAGCAATGCTGGATCGAGCACATCTGGACGGTTGGTTGCAGCAATCACAATCACACCTTCACCGCCTTCAAAGCCATCCATTTCTACCAATAGCTGATTCAGCGTTTGTTCGCGCTCATCGTGTCCACCACCCACACCGGCACCACGGTGACGACCCACCGCATCGATTTCATCGATAAAGATAATGCAGGGTGCATTCTTTTTGGCCTGATCGAACATATCGCGAACACGGGAAGCCCCCACACCCACAAACATTTCCACAAAATCCGAACCGGAAATGGAGAAGAACGGCACTTTGGCTTCACCAGCAATCGCTTTGGCCAACAGCGTTTTACCGGTGCCCGGTGGCCCGACCATTAACAGACCACGGGGAATACGTCCGCCCAACTGGGTAAATTTACTGGGTTCACGCAGGAACTCGACCAGTTCCTCAACTTCGTGTTTGGCTTCATCGGCACCGGCCACATCGGCAAAGGTGACCTTAACCTGGTCTTCGCCCTGCATCAGTTTGGCACGGCTTTTACCAAATGACATGGCACCACGGCCACCACCGCCGCCCTGCATCTGGCGCATGAAATATACCCACAAACCAATCAGCAGCAATACTGGGAATGCCCCTAAAAACAGCTCTAAAAGCACTGAACGACCTTCAGGCTCCTTGCCGTCTACCTTGACTTCGTTATCCAGCAGATCTTTGACCAGACCAGGGTCATCAATACCGATGGTTTTAAAGTCTGAACCATCGCGCAGTTTGCCGGTGATCTCCTTGCTGAGACCTTTTTCCTCGATCAGGACAGACTCCACCTGACCATTACGCACACGATCCAGGAACGCGGAATACTCCAGGTTCTGGGTAGTTTCGGCATTCTGGGTATAGTGCTGAAACACTGACAGCAACACCAACAGAATAAATGACCATAAAATCAGGTTTTTTACCAAATCGTTCAAATCTTTTTCCTCACTCAAGCTACCAGGACCAACCACGGTCTACAGGCAACCTATCAGTAACGATACGCTGAATGCTTATCATACAACAGCGCCATAAGTCATTGCTGCTCTAACATCGCCTTAAAGGCTTTTTTGGACTGGCTGGTTACAGTGCCCGCTTATCACGTCCAAGTAAATACACTTCTTTACTTCGTGGCCGCGATGCTTGCGGTTTCCGGGTGATTACTTTACCGAAACTATCGCGGGCCTGTTGTAACAACTGATCAAATCCTTCGCCCTGAAATACTTTACACAACCAACTGCCACCAGGGCGTAAATGTTGAATGGCAAAATCCAGTGCCAACTCAGCCAGATACATGGCACGCGGTATATCAACCGCCTTCATTCCACTGATATTGGGGGCCATATCGGATAAGACAACGTCTACGGCCCGCCCGTTCATATGTGCATTCAAATACTGCTCCAACTGGTCGAGTACATTATGCTCACGAAAATCACCCTGCAAAAAGATCACATCGGGTATTGCCGGCATATCCAGAATGTCCAGCGCGAACACCTGTCCTGTCTCTCCTACTCTGCTGGCAGCCACTTGTGACCAACCGCCAGGTGCAGCACCAAGGTCAACCACTACCGCACCGGGGTGCAATAAACGGTCTTTATCATCAATCTCTATCAGCTTGAATGCCGCCCGAGAACGCCAACCATCGGCCTGGGCTTTACGCACCCATTGGTCATCAAAATGTTCTTTTAACCAGGCTTTGCTGCTTTTACTTCGGCTCACGCTACCATTTCCACTGATCTTTAAACGAGTCATGCTATTGTTGCATACCCGTAATCGCTCCCCAATATCTGCTGCATGACCAAAATACTCAACAAAAATCAACTCAAGTATCTGCGTGGTTTGTGCCACCAACTGCAACCGGTGGTGATGGTCGCTGATAAAGGCCTTAGCGACAATGTCATGCAAGCCTTACATGAAGCACTGGAAAACCATGAGCTGATCAAAGTCAAGCTGCGTACCGAACGAGAACAACGAGCTGAGTTTATCCAGCGCATTGAAGCCGACACTGGCGCTCAGCTGGTGCAGAAAATCGGCCAGGTCGCCTGTTTTTATCTACGCCATCCGGAAGAGCCCAAACTGGCGCTACCCGCTTAGGCAAACGCTGATCATGCAGTTAACCTGGCAGCAAACCGAACACCCCAAGCATATCGATGCGGCAGATCACCTGGGGATTTTGATTGATGAGCAGCGCTATCAGTGCAGTTTACTGCTGACTGACTCATTGTTAATCAATGACTGGCCGGTAAAAAACTGTCAACAGCTAAGCCTGGAAAGCCTGCAAGCCCTGCTTTCCGAACCACCAGAAGTGTTACTGATCGGTACCGGTAAACAACAGGTTTTTCCAGATATGGCGTTGTTGCAAACCTTGTTTCAGCAAGGTATCGGCGTGGAGGTCATGGATACACTGGCCGCTTGCCGTACCTTTAATGTTTTACTGCATGAAGAGCGTAAGGTAGCAGCCGCTTTGATTTGGGAAAACGAATAACAGTAATCGCCTTGATCAAACACTTCACTGAAACAATGGGCCACTGATCTGAGGCCATTAGTGACACTAGCGCCTGGGTAAATAGTCCTGCGGGTCTTGCGGTTTGCCCAGGCGGCGGATCTGGAAATGTACTTCATCTTCCCCTCTTGGCGATCGGCCTAGCTCAGCAATCTTTTGACCGGCTTTTACGCTTTGCCCTTCCTGCACCACTCTCAGACGGTTATGCCCATAGGCACTGAGCAATTCGTCGTTATGCTTGATGATAATTAACTCCGCATACCCGGTTAAACCCGGGCCGCTGTAGACCACTTCACCATCTGCTGCCGCCAGTACCGGCTGGCCTGGTGTCCCGGCAATATCCAGACCCTGACGATTGTTTTCACTGGCAATATAACCCCGGCTGACGCGCCCACCAGCCACCGGCCACATCCAATTAACACCCCGGCTATTGCGCATGCCAGCAGGAGTTGCTGCAGCGGTGCGGGTAGAGGCTGGCGGCTGTACAGTACTTGTTGGTGGCGCTGGTGTTGGCGCTGGTGCAGTGACTGTCGGTGTTGTCGCCGCAGGTCGAGGCCGGCTCTCAACCGGCCGGTTATTACCCGATGAACTGATCGGACGGGTACTGCCCACATCGGGACGCGATACCGTACCGGCAGTGGTCGGTTGTCGAGAACCGGAAGATGAAGTGCTTGAACGGCCGGTGTTGGCTGCATAGGCACTGGTTTGCGGAGTAATACCCAGCTCCTGGCCAGGGTAAATGGTATAGGGCGCACCGATGCCATTCCAACGCGCTAAATCCTGATAATTGAGCTTATAGCGAAAAGCGATGGAATATAAGGTGTCGCCTTTGCGCACAATGTGTTTGCCGGGTCGACTGTCTCGTAAAACAGCGCTGGATTGACTGCCAACGCTGCGATCATGAACCGGGGCCGGCCGGAACCCTCCACCACATGCAGACAACGTCAATACAATAGCCATCAGATAAACACCTCTGAGGAAGACTGTGTGCTGCGTTGTTAACTGCATTATCTGTTGAGTATCAGCCATGCCACGATTACCACTGCAATTGCGATTACAAACCACCCCAGCTTTGACAGCAATGGCCGAATACGTTCCGCCAGGCGCTCACCCCCCAACGCTATTAATGCTGCCACCAGAAAAAATCGCGCACCACGCCCGATTAAGCTCGCTAGCAAAAACCAGTGCAAGGGCAGCAATAGCAAACCGGCTGTTATGGTAAAAATCTTAAAGGGTATCGGTGTAAATCCGGCCAGCATTAGCACCCAGACACCATGCGACTCGAATAAGCGCTGTACCTGTTGATAGGTCGCATCCCAGCGCGACTGACTCATCCACGCGGCCAGTGCATCGCTGCCCCACCAACCCAGCAAATAGCCCACAACCCCACCAGCAATACTGGCTAAGGTACACAAAAATGCCAAACGCCATACCTTCTGCGGCTGCGCCAGCCCCATCGGAATTAACATCACATCAGGCGGGACAGGAAAAAAAATAGCCTCGCTGGCACTAACCCCCACTAACCACTTGCTGGCATGTGGCCGGCCTGCCAGACGCAGTACCCAGTCATAACTGGTTTGCAGCCACTGCATCAGGCCAACCCATCCAATAGCGGTACAAAACTGACGGTATCCAGTATCTCTGGCTCAAACTCATCACCATTGCGGGTATAGCTGACCAGATACTGACCGCGTGCACCGGCTTTATTCACCATTGGGTTATTGGCGGCCAGCTTATCCAATCCCATCGCCTGAATACCACTGGCATTCAAAGGTGCAATCAAGCGCGCACCTTCGCCCAGTTGCTGTAACAGCTCTTTGGGTATAACCGGACAAGCTGCAGTCAGGATGATGCCATCAAATGGTGCCTGTGCAGGCCAACCTTGCTGGCCATCGGTATAACGGGTAAAAATGTTATGAATGCCCAGTTGATGGAAGCGGCGACGAGCAACACGCAATAAGGCTTCTATGCGTTCCAGACTGAATACCCGATCACAGACCATCGCCAGCACAGCGGCCTGGTAGCCTGAACCCGTTCCCACCTCCAGCACCTTATCCAAACGTGCCTGACCATTCAGCAGCAATTGAGTCATATAGGCAACGATAAATGGCTGGGAAATAGTTTGTGACAGGCCAATGGGCAAGGCCGTATCTTCGTAGGCCCGACTGGCCAGGGCTTCATCCACAAACAAGTGTCGCGGCGTGGCGGCAATGGCCTGCAGCACCGCCTGGCTACTAATCCCCTTGCTGCGCAAACGGGTCACCAGCCGGTCACGGGCAGCCTGAGACGTCATGCCGATGCCGCGATGCTGACCTGCAGGGTGTAGCCGATGACTGTTCATAAAAAATTCTGATGATTATGAATGCTTATTGCGTCTTTTCAGGTTCCAGTGCGGCCACCCACTGTGCAACCTGATCCAAAGCCTGGTAACGGGTCAGATCAACATGAATCGGGGTGATCGATACGCGTTGTTCCCGGATGGCATGAAAATCAGTCCCCGGTCCGGCATCTTGTTCTTCACCTGGTGGGCCAATCCAAAACAATGGACGACCACGTGGATCAGTGATCGGAATCACCGCCTCACCACGATGCCGGTGTCCCAGACGTGTTACTTCAAAACCTTTGATCTCATCCCAGGGTAAATCAGGCACATTGATATTTAAAATAGTATCGGCAGGTAGCGGGCTGCTGCGCAGTTTTTCCATCACCATTTTGGCCGCAGTTGCTGCACTGTCGTAATGGGCCTGACGTGATCGCCGGCATAAGGAAACCGCAATGGCAGGCAAGCCCAGAAAACGACCTTCCATTGCCGCTGCAACTGTACCCGAATACAGCACGTCATCACCCAGATTGGCTTCTGCATTAATACCGGAAATCACCATGTCCGGCTCTTCATCCAGCAAACCGGTAATGGCCACATGTACAGAGTCTGTTGGCGTGCCGTGTACCGCAATCACATCTTCCTGGCGACGGCTAAAACGGATGGGCCGTTCCAGTGTCAGCGAATTGCTGGCACCGCTGTGATCACGCGCTGGCGCCACCACAGTAACCCGGGCCGATTGACGCAACGCATCAGCGAGCACATTGATTCCTGGCGCATCAATGCCATCATCATTGCTAACCAGAATATGTATGGGATTGTTCAAATGTATCTCCAGCAATCAATAAAACACAGATCCACCCTGACACCGGGCGCATGATGAATCTGTGATTGCAAAACTTGCATGATACTGGAAAAGTCATCAATCTACAGCGGTTATCACAGTGGGCGATTAAGCATCCGTGAACAGAATTGGAATCAGCCATGGGCAATGACAACAAAGCAGATGATGACAGGCTGTTTCGCGACAGTATCGGCGAAGTGCGTCGCGTTACCCATGACCGTGATCTGTCACGCCCAGCACCACCCGCTCCTGTTCCCACTTTCTCAAGACAAGATGAAGCAGTGGTGGTTAGCGAACTGCTGCAGTATGACCCCGAACAGCTGGACGTAGAGTGTGGTGAAGAGCTACAGTGGGCCAAAGACGGCATACGCCCCAAAACCAGACGACGTCTGCGTCAGGGGCGCTATAGTGTTGCCGATGAACTGGATTTACACGGCCTGCGCAGTGAACAAGCTGAGCAAGCCATTTTGGAGTTTATTGCCTGGTCTTTTGATCAGCAGCACACCTGCGTAAGAATTATTCATGGCAAGGGTTTACGTTCACGCATTCAACCCAAACTTAAAACACTGACTGCAAAATTATTACGACGCATTCCTGGTGTACTGGCCTACAGTTCCGCACGCCCTGTCGATGGCGGTACTGGTGCAGTGTATGTACTACTCAGTCGACGCTGATTCAGTCCGTGCTGATATTTAATTTTAGAGAATAATCAATGATCGTGGATTTTTTAACTCATCCGATTTTCGGATTAACGCTGCTATTTTTAATGGCTTATCTGTGGCGTGAAAACCGACGGGTGTATGAATTAACGCTAGGTATTGTACGTCGTGCCTGTCAGACACAGGGCATGCAGTTATTGGATGGCAGCATTCGCCTGCAGACTTTTCGTGTTGATTTTCGTAATCATTTTACTGTGACTCGTGCTTATCGCTTCGAATACAGCAATGACGGCAACCAAAGACAGTTTGGCTGGATATATCTGCAAGGCGATCAGCCGCAGGATTTACACTTATTGGATGCCGAAGGCCAAACGACATACCAGCATTTAAATAACGAATAAAAAGCCTTTACCTGTCGATATTGCGGCTGTACTTAAACTATTAATCTTTAATCCGCAGCCAAACGAAAGCCTTCAAAACGTGTCTGCAGGCCATCATTGCCTGTCGGCAAAATTCCAACAAAACGAACATCACTGATAAAAGCAAAAGGCAATTCGATACCGCTGGCTGCAGGTATACCAGGCCCCACAAGGGCACAATCAGGTGATTGGTTGTTGGGGTCATCGCCTAAGCTCAAAAAAGTACATAAGACTTCAGCACCATTAAACATCGGGTTGGTACTGCGGGTAATGGGTGCGCTGATCTCGAGAAACGCATTGCCGTCAGCCAAAGCTGTGTTTTGCTGAAAACCGATATCTATAATTGATGCGCTGGCACCAAGATTGGTTGGTGACGGGCGAATAAAACCATCACCAAATGCCACCGGGGCACTTTCAGCAATCACCCATGTACCCTGCAAATTGGGCAAAAACTCTAATGGCTCATCAGGGTTATTGGCCATTGCTGATACCCCAAAAAACAATGGAATAATATCGACAGCAGCAGCACCATCAATTGAGAACGTTGCTGAGTTTCGTCCAATAAAAACAAAACTGATTTCACCAACACTATCACTGACCGGGTTGGGTGCAGGCAAATCTGTCGGACAGTCCAAAATACAACCCGTATTTTCTGCACGATTGAGGCTTGCTGTTAAAACCCAGCCCGGCTCAAAACTGGAATCAATCTCTTCATTCAATGGTTCCAGCACACCGGCAAATGTTAACCACACATTGCCACCATCGCTGTCGGACCCGAAATAAGCACCACCGACCTGACCATTAACAAACTCAAGAAAAAAGCCGGTATTGGAACCATCATTGGCAAACCATGCGCCCGTTTCGGGGAATGGATTAAAAAAACTATCCACTGGTGGATCTGAATCTGGAATAATTTGCGCCATTAATTGGGCATTTAAAAGGCCGACAAAAATAATCAATAAAAATTTGGTTATGCTTTTCATACCAGTCACAGTGATCAATTACTTCAAATTATTAAATTAATAAAAATTTAATCAAAAAATATAAAACAGTCAGCGTTAATGACCGGGTAACGTTTGAATGCTTACATTGCCAAGTGAATAAAATTGAAGTCGCTTAATCAAAAGCAATGCGTTTTTAGATACGGTTGTGACGAACCATGCTTGCCTTAGGACAGTACTTTAAAAGCTTTGAGGGAGGTTATTACCTTAAGCGCCAGGCAGTTAAACGTTATTTTTTATGAGCACATAGAAAATGGCACCAATCACAAATAACACTCAGTCTGTGGCGCGACCAAAGATGGGGCTAAATCTACTTAAACGGGGATAACCAATCTTATCTACTTAATAACCTGTAAATGTGAGCGGTCTTTATTATTAGAGGATGTAGATTTAGATGATGCTTGGGCTTGTTCATCAGGGTTGCTCTTTTCCACTTCATCAGCAAACATCATGCCCTGACCATTTTCGCGGGCATAAACGGCAAGGATGGCAAAAATAGGAACAAACAAACTTTGTGCAGAGCCATTAAAGCGCGCTGAACAACTAAGGTAATCGTTACCGATTTCCAGGTTTTGGACCGCTGCCGGATCAACATTCAGCACCACCTTGCCATTGCGAATGGCAGAAACCGGCACTTGAATATTGTCCACCTCAGCATTAACCAGTATGTGCGGTGTCATACCGTTATCAACAATCCATTGATGCAGTGCTCGCAATAAATAGGGCCGATTGGTCGACATATCATTGGGCTGGTCAACCATACTTATACCCAGTGCTGCCTTGCTAAGAGCTGATCATTAACCGCAGGCTGTGCCTTATGGCCAAACAACACCGCACCGCTGTGCCCCGTATTATGGTGTTCCAGGCGCACTAGCAGTCTATCAACTGTTTTTCAGCACTGGTCAGGCTGGCGCGAAACGATGGGCGTTCAAACAAGCGTTCAGTATAGGCTTTGACGTTGGTCGCATTGCGACTGATATTGACGCCCAGCGAAGGTAGACGCCAAAAAAACGGTACCAGTGAGCAATCCACCAGGCTTAGATCTTCGTTGAGCATAAATTTGGAAATACCGAACAAATCATCTGCCGCAGTAATGCTTTCACGCAGCTCGCGAATTAAACGTGGTGCCGGGCGCTCAGGTTTTTTGGTGTTATTGGCTTCAACAATTTCCTTGGCCAGCGAAAACCAATCGCGCTTGATGCGATAATGCGATAACCGCAAGCGGGCTCGTGAAATGGGATCAACCGGCATTAACGGTGGATGCGGATAGCGCTCGTCCAGGTATTCGCAAATCACCGAAGTGCCATACAGCACAATATCGCGATCCACCAATGTTGGCGCATCACCATAGGGTGTTAATTCGGCCATATCATCATTGGCTTTAGGGTTATTATCGGTTTCGATAATACGCACATTGATCCCCTTCTCGGCCAGCACAAAGCGGACCCGGTGACAGTGCATACAATCGGATAAGGTATAAAGCTGCATGGTATTCAAAGTTACGCTCCGACACTGCGCATATGTACCGCATGAGTCTTACACTCATGTGTTGATGTGCGTTTAATATTTAATAATTTCATTGTTCTGATCATCTTTAGTGAATATCCCGCCAATATTCAGCTTTCAGCATCCACGCCAAAAAGGTAAATACCACCAGGAATAAAATCACCCAAGCACCCATCTGCTGGCGTTGCAACTGTGAAGGCTCACTCAGATAAACCAAAAATGTCACTAGATCCTGCACCGTACGCCGATACTCTTCGGGCGTTTGCAAGCCGGCCTGTATCAACTCAAACTGATCTGCCGGGTCTGCGTGCGCAGCATGTCCGGCATCACCATCAGCGTGCTCCTCACCATGCCCGTCACCATTGTCTGCCAATACCT
Organism: Wenzhouxiangellaceae bacterium; assembly: GCA_965230265.1. Classification (GTDB taxonomy): domain Bacteria; phylum Pseudomonadota; class Gammaproteobacteria; order Xanthomonadales; family Wenzhouxiangellaceae; genus JAJFKX01. The sequence goes on from OZ245999.1 coordinate 2,001,115, forward strand.
GAACGCCTTGCAGCTCCCACATAACATGCGGCATGGAAGCATTGGGGAATACGGTATTGTTCCAGCCCAAACTACGTTCGTCATCTTTATAGAACGACAGAAAATACGAATACAACCATTGATCACCACGTGCTCTGGCCACCAGCGATAAATCGGGTACATCAATACCAAACACTTCTGTGGCCACTTCCGGATCCATCGACGAATCCATGGTTTCAATTAACTCACGACCGGCAGGCAGGAGAAACTGTTCCAACTCTTCTTCGCTGTAATCCAAATCTTTTGCCAAACGCTTGAAGCGCATATAACTGGCACTGTGACAGCCCAGGCAGTAATCGGTAAAGGTCCGTGCACCTTTTTGCAATGCAGCAATATCAAATACATTGATATCCACATTAAACATTTGCGTGCCTTCGCCACCTGCAGCCACACTGGCTGAGCTGGTCAATGCCATACAAGCGCCCAATGTCATGCCAATTAGCAGGTTTTTCATCTTATTTCGTAACATAATCTTCACCTGTTAATGACTGCTGTAGTTAACCCGTTCGGGTACCGGCCGGGTGGTTTCCATGCGTGAGAAAAACGGCAGCGTAATAAAGAAACCGAAATAAACTGCAGTCCAGATTTGTGACTCCAACAGCTGTGAGGGGGTACCTTCACCAATACCCAGCATACCCAGACGTACAAAACTGATTGCAAATATTGCCAGGCTGATTTTCGACAACCAGCCTTTATAGCGAATGGATTTCACTGGGCTGCGATCCAGCCATGGCAGTAAAAACAGCACCACTATCGCCAGCCCCATCACGATCACACCACCCAATTTATCCGGGATGGCTTTCAAAATAGCGAAGAACGGGGTGAAGTACCACACTGGCTTAATGTGTTCGGGCGTCACCAATGGGTCGGCAGGTACGAAATTATCATGCTCCAGCAAAATACCACCACCATCAGGTGCAAAGAAAACCATAAACGCGAACAGAATCATAAACATGCCCACGCCAAACAGGTCTTTGACGGTGTAGTAAGGATGAAACGGTACACCATCCAGTGGTTTACCATCGGCATCTTTGTGCTCTTTAATCTCTACCCCATCCGGGTTGTTGGAGCCAACCTGATGCAATGCGGTCAAATGCAACATGACCAGCAAAATCAACGCCAATGGCAAAGCGATGACATGCAGTGCAAAGAACCGGTTCAATGTGGCATCCGACACCGAATAATCGCCGCGTATCCATTCCACCAGCGCCTCACCGCTGATAAAGCCCAAATCCGGGATTGCACCGAACAGCGAAATAATCACCTGTGCGCCCCAATAACTCATTTGTCCCCATGGCAATACATAACCCATGAAGGCTTCGGCCATCAGCACCACATAGATCAGCATTCCGAAAATCCAGATCAACTCGCGTGGTGAACGGTACGAACCATACAGCAAGGCACGGAACATATGCAGATATATGACCACAAAGAATGCCGAGGCACCGGTAGAATGCAGGTAACGAATTAACCAGCCCATCGGCACATCGCGCATGATGAATTCAACAGAAGCAAATGCTTCTGCTGCGCTGGGCTTGTATTGCATCGTCAGAAAAATACCGGTAACGATCTGATTGACCAATACCAATAATGCCAGTGAGCCAAAGAAGTACCAGAAGTTAAAATTCTTAGGCGCGTAATATTGAGCCATGTGATCGCGCCAGAAACCCGATACCGGTAATCGCTTATCGATCCAGTTACCAAAGGCGCTAATCTGACTGCGCATGCTGCTTGCAGGTCTTGCCATAAGTGGTTATTCCTTCAATTGTTGCCTTAAGCTGCCGGCTGTGGGTCTACACCGACAACCAGGGTACGGTCATCCAGAAAGTGATACGGTGGAACCAGCAGGTTCAGTTGTGCAGGTACACCACTGTATACACGACCGGACAGATCAAAACGGGATTTATGGCAGGGGCAATAAAAGCCACCCAGCCAGTTCTGATCAAACGGTTGCGGGCCGACCTCGGGCACTAACTCGGGAACACATCCCAGGTGTGTGCAGTTCATCACCAGCACCAGATATTCCGGTTTAATTGAGCGTATCTCGTTTTGCGCGTAAGACGGTTGCTGGTTTTCATCACTGGAGTCAGGGTCTTTCAACTCTGCTGTCAGTTCTGGCAGGCTATCCAGCATTTCCGGCGTGCGCCGCAGAATACCCACGGTTTTACCGCGCCATTGACCTTTAAGAATCTGGCCTGGGGCAATCGGCTCAAGGTTGAACTCTACTGGCGCACCAACCACTTTGGCCTTGGCGCTGGGCTGCCAGGACTGGATAAATGGCAAAGCAGCCAAACCAGCGCCTGCCGCTCCCACCACTGCTGTCGTTGCGGTTAGCAATCGACGCCGTCCTTTGTTAACACCGTTATCGGACATTGTTACTCCATTCGGGCATGATTGAGGGCTTGCGGCACATTATCCGCCAGCCGATCAAACTTAATGAAACTTTTGCAATCGACTATTCTACTCGAAAGCAAAAACGACTCTCAATGGTTGACGGCAATGATTTGCCAGATTTGCGCCTTAATCGGCAACAATTCGGCCATTTTTAGCGCTCACTTTGACCTCAAACATGCCGCGTTAACTTGCCATTAAGCTTTATCTGCATAAGATACGTGTGCAATGGACAAGTTGCTTAACAATCTCGGCTTTCTCGGTCGCTGTGTTGTCGCCGGTTTGGCGATAGCCTTTGTGGCGGTATGGTTGCGCCCCGAATTACTGCCCGCTTTGCGCGCCAATGCAGTTTCTCAGCAGCAGGTTTCAGATGATTTAGCCACTGATACAGGCAACTTGAACCGCTCGAATTCAGGACAGGATAACTATGTGCGCTCGTATGCCGACGCCGTTAACCGCAGTGCGCCTGCAGTCGTCAGCATCTATACCAACACCGTGGTACCCGCCAGTATGCCGGGGGTCACCAACTCACTGTTTCAAAGTTTTCTCAGTCGCAGATTACCTGCCAGAAATCGGCGCGGGCTCGGTTCTGGCCTGATTGTGCGCGCCGATGGTTATATTTTAACCAGCAACCATGTCATTGATCAGGTCGATGATATCCAACTGGCGCTGGCCGATGGCCGGGTGTTTCAACCTGAGGTGATTGGCAGTGATCCAGACACCGATCTGGCAGTATTAAAAATTGAAGCCATTGATCTGCCCGTTGCACCACTGGCGCAAGACAATGAATTGCGAGTCGGTGATGTAGTGCTGGCGATTGGCAATGCCTATGGCTTAAACAATACCGTTACCATGGGTATCGTCAGTGCCAAAGGGCGCAATGACCTGAACCTGACAGCGCTGGAAGACTTTATTCAAACCGATGCAGCCATCAATGCAGGCAACAGCGGAGGCGCGCTGATCAATGCCAGTGGCAATGTGGTCGGTATTAACAGCTCTATGCTGCACCAAAGCCTGGGTGCGCAAGGCATCGGCTTCGCTATCCCCATAGCCATTGCTGACGATGTCATGCAGCAAATCATTGATAATGGCAGTGTCCGTCGAGGCTGGCTGGGAGCCAGCTTTTCCGACTCAATCAGTTTGCGCAGCGCGGATATCGGCAGCGTTAATGGCGCCAGAGTCGACGAAGTTTTTCAAAAAAGCCCGGCATGGGAAGCCGGCCTGAGACCTGGCGATGTGCTGCTGAATTGGGCAGAAACAGCCGTTAACAGCAGCAGCCAGCTCAACCTGCTGATCGCATCAACCGCCCCCAACTCTACCGTTGAAGTAGAAGTTGAGCGAGGTGGTCAAAGCTTTATGACGTCGGTGGGTGTGATCCAGCAACCGCCATTAAACCTGCTGCCCTACTATGCCAACGGTGTATCACCGGGCCCTATCCCGGACAACAGTTAACTCCGGCACCTAACCTTAATAGCCATACGGTCGGCTGATCCCCTGACATACGTGATTCATTGGGCTCAACCGGCCAATACCCCTGCAGCCATTCATCTATGTGGTTGGCAAGGTAACCCCACGCTGGCCCATATATTTTCCTGCGCGGTCTTTATACGAGGTTTCACAGACCTCATCGGATTCCAAAAACACAAATTGCGCGACACCTTCATTGGCATAAATTTTGGCCGGCAGCGGTGTGGTGTTGGAAAACTCCAATGTGACATGCCCTTCCCACTCCGGCTCCAACGGCGTGACATTGACGATAATGCCGCAACGCGCATAGGTTGACTTGCCCAAACAGATGGTTAATACATTGCGCGGGATACGGAAATATTCCACCGTGCGCGCCAGACAAAATGAGTTGGGTGGGATAATGCAGACATCTGACTGCCGGTCGACAAAGCTTTGCTGGTCAAACGCTTTGGGATCAACCACTGCTGAGCTGATATTGGTGAAAATCTTAAATTCATCCGCACAGCGAACATCGTAACCATAACTGGATGTCCCCCAGGAAATCACCCGCTGATTATCCTCTGTATGTCGAACCTGGCCTGCTTCAAACGGCTCAATCATGCCATGCTTACTGGCCATCTCTCTAATCCAGCGGTCAGATTTAATACTCATATGATGTCCTTTATGCCAATGCCCGTTAGTCGTAGTGGATTCGATAAATTGCGCGCAATTATTGCAGATTCAACGACAAACCTGCCAAATGTTTGGAAATCGGTCGTTTCGACAAATGCCCGCCCATGCGCAAAGCAATATCGATATAGCGCTTGGCGGCAGCCGACTCCGGTGCAGCCAGTACCGTCGGTTTGCCTGCATCACAGGCTTCACGAATCGCCGATTGCAAAGGCACCTGTCCCAGCAGTGGCACATTGGAACGTTCAGCCAGATGATGGCCGCCCTCAGTGCCAAATAAAGGGTCGATATGCCCACAGGCGGTACAGACATGCGCGCTCATATTTTCTACAACACCCAGTACCGGCACTGACAGCTTGTTAAACATCTGAATGGCCTTGGCTGCGTCCAGTACCGCGACATTTTGTGGCGTTGTCACTACCACTGCAGCTGCCAGCGGTACTTTTTGTAATAAGGTGAGCTGTATGTCACCGGTGCCCGGTGGCAAATCAATAATCAGGTAGTCCAGTGCTTCCCAGTGGGTTTCGTTTAATAACTGTTGCAGTGCCTGGCTGACCATTGGTCCACGCCAGATCATGGCGGTGTCTTCTTCCACCAAAAAACCGATCGACATCACCTGCAAACCATAAGCCTGATGCGGCACCATGTGTTTATCAGGTGTTACCTTGGGATGACCGCTGACACCGAGCATGGTGGGTTGACTGGGACCGTAAATATCGGCATCCAGAATACCGACTCGAGCGCCCGATTGCTGCAAAGCCAAAGCCAGATTGACACTGACTGTGGATTTACCAACTCCGCCTTTGCCAGATCCTACCGCAATAATATTCTTAATCGCCGGCAATGGCTGCAGCTTGGCTTGTACCTGATGACTGCGAATTCGTTGACGACCGCTAAAACTGATCTTATCAGCGTCAATCTGGTCGGCCAGTGCGCTGATGATTTGTGCACGGGTCGTCGCTACGCCGGGATAACCCTGGACGAATTCCAGCGCCAATTGCTCGCCATCCTGCGCGCCACCGGTCATTAATTTTGCCAAAGATTCACCGGTATAGGTGTTGGTCACCGCCTGCAACCGCTGCAACAACGCGGCATCAATGGTATTGGATGAGTTCATAGCATCACTGCTTGCATTAAATCTGCGACAGTATGGTGGCTTTCAAGGGGGTGACGCAAACTTTTTTCGGCATGAATTTGATAGCAGTTATGGCGTCCCTTGCGCTGGTGAGAAATGACTCCGGCATGTTCCAGCTCTGCCACAATTTTTTGTACGGCACGCAAGGTGATGCCAACTTGATTGGCCATATTCAGCATGGTGCATTCCGGGTCACGTGCAATACAACACAGCACGTGCGCATGATTGCTTAAAAAATTCCAGCTGTGGCTGATTCTAGGCATTGAAAAGTCTCGACTTTATGTCAATATACGAAATATATATCGTATGTTATCTTATTGATCGAAAGCACACAAACACCATCCAATTTGCCAGGAGTGAAAATGACACAGCAAACACCACCAATCACATCAGAAACCCAGCGTTTTCTGAACCTGGAAGCATTGGCAGGTGTGGCCTTAATTGCTGCCGCTTTTATTGCTCTGGTCTTATCAAACACTCCGTTGGCATCACTATATCAGCAGTTACTGAACACACCAGTGGCGGTTCAGGTGGGTACCGCAGCATTGCACAAGCCATTATTGCTGTGGATTAATGATGGCTTGATGGCGGTGTTCTTTTTGCTGGTGGGGTTGGAATTAAAACGCGAACTATTGGTGGGTGAGCTCGCCAACCGCCAGCAATTGATACTACCGGCGATGGCCGCTGTTGGTGGTTTTATCGTCCCTGCATTGGTGTTTGTGGGAATTAACTGGGGTGATCATTCGGCATTGAATGGCTGGGCCATACCCACTGCTACAGACATTGCCTTTGCTTTGGGTGTATTGGCTCTGTTGGGTTCACGTGTACCGTTATCACTAAAGATATTTTTAACAGCAATTGCCATCATCGACGATCTGCTCGCCATTATTGTGATTGCCTTATTTTACTCTGGCGACCTGGCCTGGCATCACTTGTTATGGGCAGTGGTCATCACCTCTGCAATGATTGTTTGTAACCGCTTTAAAATCAGCCATATGGGCATCTACCTGCTGTTAGGCCTGATGTTGTGGGTGCTGGTATTAAAATCCGGTGTTCATGCAACGCTGGCAGGTGTGGTGGTTGCTTTTTGCATCCCTTTGCACAATCGCCAGCAAACCAGCAGCCCTTTAGAAGAGCTTGAACACCGATTGCACCCCTATGTGGCGTTTATGATTGTGCCCATTTTTGCGTTTGCCAATGCTGGTGTATCACTGACGGGGTTGGGGTTAAATCAGTTGTTAAGCCCGCTTTCTCTGGGTTTGATTCTGGGCTTGTTTCTCGGCAAACAACTGGGGGTCATGCTAATGGTATGGATCAGTATCAAACTTAACATCGCCCAACTGCCCAAAAACTGCAGCTGGTCAATGGTTTATGGCGTCGCTGTATTGACAGGTATCGGTTTTACCATGAGTTTATTTATTGGTAGCCTGGCATTTGAACACGGCGGTTTTGATTATGGTTCTCAAGTGCGTATCGGTGTTTTGTGTGCGTCGTTGTTAGCGGCTGTATTGGGCTATTGCTGGTTACGTTTTGCCATTCATAAAAGCCACCACTAATTCATGCATTACAATACATCTGTCGATATGCCTGATCGGTGCTGATCACAACGGCTGGACATGACATAATATTGTCCATGACATCGACACGTAAAATACTGGCTACTTCAGCACTGCCCTATGCCAATGGCCCGATTCACCTGGGGCATATGCTGGAGTACATCCAGACAGATATCTGGGTACGTTTTCAACGCGCGCAGGGACATCAGGCCTACTTTATCTGGGCCGATGACACCCATGGCACACCAATTATGCTTAACGCTCAAAAGCGCGGCATTCCGCCTGAGCAGTTGATTGAGGAAATGTCCGCTGAGCATCAGCGTGATTTCGAAGATTTTGGCCTGTTCTATGATCATTTCGGTTCTACTCATTCAGACAGCAATCGACGTTTGGTAGAACAGATCTGGCATCGTTTGGAAAAAGCCGACTGTATTGAGAAGCGCACCATCAAACAGTTTTTTGATACCGAACACGGCATGTTTTTGCCCGATCGCTTTATCAAAGGTATCTGTCCCAAGTGTCAGACACCGGATCAATATGGTGATAGCTGTGAGAACTGTGGCAGTACCTACAGCCCGACTGAATTAATCGAACCACGTTCAGTGATTACCGGCAGCGAGCCGGTTATGAAAGATTCTGAACATTATTTTTTCAAGCTTGGCGATTTTACCGGCATGCTGGAAAGCTGGATTGATCATGCAAATCTGCAGGATGAAGTCCGCAACAAACTGCGTGAATGGTTTACCGATGGCTTGAACAGTTGGGATATTTCTCGGGATGCGCCTTATTTCGGCTTCCTGATTCCAGGCACCACGGACAAATATTTTTATGTCTGGCTGGATGCACCGGTTGGCTACATGTCCAGTTTTGCTGATTATTGCCAGTCACACCCCGAACTGAATTTCGATAACTGGTGGCAGCCAGACAGTGATACCGAGCTGTACCATTTTATCGGTAAAGACATTATTTATTTTCATTCGCTGTTCTGGCCGGCCATTTTGCATGCTGCCGACTTCCGCACCCCGACTGCCGTGATCTCACACGGTTTTCTGACAGTGAATGGCACCAAAATGTCCAAATCACGCGGCACATTTATTATGGCGCGCACCTATCTGGATCATCTGCATCCGGATTATCTGCGTTATTACTTCGCTGCACGTTCCGGTGCAGGCCTGGGTGATATCGATTTAAGTCTGGATGATTTTTTGCTGCGGGTGAACGCTGATCTGGTGGGCAAGCTGGTCAATATCGCCAGCCGCTGTGCCGGGTTTATTCATAAACTTAATGATGGTTTACTCAGTGCGGAGCTGCCAGAACCGCAAATGTATCAGCATTTTTTACAGCAGCAAACTGCCATCGCTGATGCCTTTGAAAAGCGTAATTTCCAAGCGGCCATGCGCCAGATTATGGCTTTGGCCGATCAGGCCAATCAATACCTGGCTGACCGGGAGCCATGGAAATTGGCCAAACAGCCAGAGCAACAGGCCGAAGCAATTGCCATCTGTACCCAGGGCATTAATTTATTTCGTTTATTAATCACCTGGCTAGCACCGGTTATTCCGCATACAGCCGAACAGGCGAGCGAATTTCTGCAGAGTCCGATTGCGGAGTGGTCAGCTTTGCAACAGCCATTGTTGAATCACCGCATCGCTGCGTTTAAAGCCCTGCTCAGACGAATCGAGCAAAAGCAAATTGATGCCATCATGGCCGCATCGGCTGCATCATTGGAACCCACTGATAGCAGCACTGAAACGCCGACCAATACCGTTGAAAAAAGCACCGACAACATGATCAATATTGATGACTTCAAAAAAGTCGAATTGCGCGTGGCTCGCATTGTTAATGCCCAGCCTGTGGACGGTGCCGATAAATTACTCCAGTTAACATTGGACATTGGCGATGATCAGCGCAATGTGTTTGCCGGCATTAAAAGCAGCTATTCTCCGGAGCAGCTGGTGGACCGGCTGACCATTATGGTTGCCAACCTGCAGCCCCGAAAAATGCGTTTTGGTTTGTCCGAAGGTATGGTGTTAGCAGCCAGCGGCAACCGCGATGACGGTAAAGGTGGCCCTTTCCTGTTAAGCCCTGACAGTGGTGCACAGCCTGGCGACCTGGTGACTTGATTGCTATGTCCCAACAGGCCAATCGATAGTTAAATGCAAGCCGCCCTGCTGATTCTGATCGGAACAGTGCTGGCCAATAATTTTGTGTTGGCCAGGTTTTTAGGCTTGTGCCCATTTTTGGGCGTTTCAACCAAACTGGAAAGCGCACTGGGTATGACCATGGCAACCGGTTTCGTACTCACCCTGTCTTCGGTCTGCAGCTATCTGGTTTATCAGTATGCACTGCTGCCACTGGGCATCGAGTATTTGTCCACGTTGAGTTTTATCCTGGTGATCGCCGTGCTGGTGCAACTGACTGAATTGGCATTGCGCCATTTTAATCCACTGCTGCACCGTTCTTTGGGCTTATTCCTACCACTGATCACCAGTAATTGTGCTGTTTTGGGCGTGGCTTTGTTGAATGTCCGCGAACAACACAATCTGTTTGAGTCGGCCTTGTTCGGGTTTGGTGCCGCTGCCGGTTTCGGCATGGTGCTGTTGGCCTTTACCGCCATGCGCGAACGGTTGGAAACCGCCGATATCCCCACCGCCTTTCAAGGGGCACCAATTGCCTTGATTACCGCAGGCTTAATGGCGATGGCGTTTATGGGTTTTTCTGGTCTGGCAAACTTATGATGCACGCTCATTACAGACTTCAATCACACGCCAGCGTGAGCCGTCAATGCTGACTGTCAGTCTGTTTTTACTGGGTCTGGCTGCACTGACGGGTGCAGCACTGGTAATGGCGGGTCACCGCTGGAGTGTTCGCAGTAACGATCTGGTTGAGCAAATCAATGCCATCCTGCCACAAACCCAGTGCGCACAATGCGATTATCCCGGCTGCCGTCCTTATGCTGAAGCCATTGCCAATGGTGAAGCCGGCATCAACCAATGCCCGCCAGGCGGTGAAGCCGGTATCAAACAATTGGCATTGCTGCTGGACTGTGAGCCGGTGCCGCTGAACACCGAGCATGGGGAACACAAGCCGCCACTGTTGGCGGTGATTGATGAAGCTCGCTGTATTGGCTGCAAGTTGTGCATCCAGGCCTGCCCTGTGGATGCCATTGTTGGCGCTGCCAAGCGCATGCACACCGTGATAGCCAGTGAGTGCACCGGCTGCGAGTTATGTCTGCCACCCTGCCCAGTAGATTGCATTGACCTGATCCCAGACCCGGCAACAGCCAACGCCAACATACCAGATTACCTGCGATTAACCCGATCTGCGCAACAGCTGTTAAAGGAACGCGCAGCATGAGTACCGCCTTGTTGCCACATGCGCCCGGAGAATACCTGCACAATTTCCCCGGTGGGGTGAAACTGCGCCATTTTAAACACATGTCGTGTCAGCACCCGATTGCCCGGCCACCGATGCCAGAGCTTTTATCGCTGCCATTAAAGCAACACATTGGTGATATTGCCGAACCACTGGTTAAAACCGGTCAACGCGTACTAAAAGGTCAAGTGCTGGGGCGACCAACAACATCGTTCGGCGCCTTATTGCATGCCCCAACATCAGGCATCATTGAAGCAATAGACCAGCAGCCTGTGATTAGCCGTGAGCATCCTGATGGGCCGTGTATTACCCTGGTGCCAGATCGTGATGACGAGTGGCACCCGGATTGCCAGCGGATGATTCCAGACTGGCGCCAGATGCCAGCCGATGAGCTGATCCGCCGCATCGCCGAAGCAGGTATTGTCGGTTTGGGTGGTGCGGTATTCCCTACGCACCGCAAATTGGACAATCATTTTCCGCACCCCATTAAAACCCTGATTTTAAATGGTGCAGAATGTGAGCCCTATATCAGTTGTGACGAAATGCTAATGCGGCAGCACCCTGAGCAGATTTTATTGGGTAGCCAGATTCTTGCCCGCGCGCTGGGTACGGTAGAACACATCATCATCGCCCTGGAAGATCAAATGGGTGAAGTGGAAGATGACTTTAAACAGGCTCAAAAACTGATCGATGACCCACGTATCCGTATCTGCCGGGTACGCACTATTTATCCAGAAGGCGGTGAACGGCAATTAATCAAGGTGTTAACCAATGCCGAAGTCCCCTCTGGCGGTTATCCCCAGCAGCTGGGCATCGTGTGTGTCAATGTTGGCACTGCCTGGTCGGTAAAAAGGGCCTTGGTAGACCGGATTCCATTGATAGAACGGGTCGTGACTGTCACTGGCGCCATCAATGACCCTCGCAATTGGCTGACCTTGATGGGCACACCGGTTAATCACCTGATCGCGGTCAGCGGTGGCTTGAAGCCCAATGTTAGCCGTCTGGTCATGGGTGGACCAATTATGGGTATGGCCATTGGCGATGACGCGATCAGTGTCACCAAGGGCTTTAACTGCCTACTGGCACTGCAAGGCAAACAACTGCGCCAGCCTGAACAAAGCCTGCCCTGTATTAATTGCAGCGAATGCGTGCGGGTCTGCCCGGCACGTCTGATGCCACAAATGCTGTATGACAGTGTTCGCACCGGCAACACCTCTCGAAGCTCAGAGCTGGCCTTGCTCGATTGCATCGAATGTGGCTGCTGCGACTTGGTCTGTCCCAGCCACATCCCACTGACCGAATACTTCCGCTTAGGCAAATCACAATTGCGCAGTGATATGCGTAAGCAACAGCGAGCCAATAAGTCCGAACAGCGACATCAGGCGCGTGAACAACGCTTGGCCGCACAGCAGCAAGCCCGCCAGCAACGGCGTGCAGCACGCCAACAGGCTGCCGATGACCGCCAGCAGGCCAAGCAAAATATTGCAGCGGCATTGGCACGAGTACGCAATAAGCAGACCGTTAAAAAAACCGATCAGACCAATAACGATCAAAAAAACAAACAGGAGCGGGGCCAATGAAGTTTAGCTGGTCAGGTGCGCCACATGTCCCGGCACAAACCAGTGTGGCTGGCGTGATGCTGCAGGTATTGATTGCGTTGGTACCAGGCACTATTGCCATGACCTGGTATTTTGGTATCGGTGTGCTGGTACAGATTGCGTTGGCGCTGTGTTTTGCCTATTTGTTTGAATATCTGATGCTGCGCTGGCGGGGTCAGCCGATACCGGTATTCATGCGCGATTACTCTGCTGCAGTCACCGCTGTGTTGTTTGCATTGTGTATACCGCCACTGGCGCCCTGGTGGGCCACACTGGTTGGTATGCTGTTTGCCATTGTGGTGGCCAAGCATTTGTTTGGTGGTCTGGGTCATAATCGTTTTAACCCGGCAATGGTGGGCTTAGCGGTGTTATTGATCAGTTTTCCGCTAATCTTTACCCACTGGTCACCCCCCCGTGAACTGGCTGAGATGTCTCTAACACTGGGGCAAACCTTATCAATCATTTTTAATACCAGCCCGGTAGCCGTGGATGGGATATCAGGTTGGGACAGCCTGACCATGGCAACACCACTGGACACACTGCGCACCGGTTACGCACGGGGGCTATTGGTCACCGAAGTCAGAACTGCGGCTATTTTTGGCACCTTTGGTGGACTGGGCTGGGAATGGGTGGCCAACTGGTATTTTATTGGCGGCTTATGGCTGATGTATCGACGCGTGATTCACTGGCGGGTCCCTTTGGCCTTGCTGGGCACCGTGTTTATTCTGACCACACCGTTATACCTGTTTGACCCAGATGCCAACCCATTACCATTGCAGCATATTTTCAGTGGTGCAACGGTTATTGCTGCGTTTTTTATCGCTACCGACCCGGTCTCCGGGTGCTCCACGCCGCGTGGTCAGTTACTTTTTGGTTGTGGTGTCGCGATTTTACTGCTGGTGATCCGACGCTGGGGTGCCTATCCGGATGGCGTCGCATTTGCCATCTTGACCATGAACATGTTTGCCCCGCTGATTGATCGTTATACCCGCCCACGCGTGTTTGGACATTCAAAGCGATGACTGACATTTCTGATCATCAAAATCAGCAAACACCGGCTTCGGGTTTCAACTGGCGAGCGGTGCTATCGCTGGCGTTAATCGCAGGAGCAATGGGGCTGGCGATTGCTGCCATTGTTAAGCAAACCGAGGCTCAAATTGTTGATCAGCGCCTACAGGCACGTATGCAACGACTGTCTCAACTGCTGCCAGCAGACAGTTACAACAACGCGTTACACCAAGATTACCGCGTGATTAACGCACCAGGGCAATTTCAAACCGACCTGCCTGTCATCGCACACTTTGCCAGGATGAACGGCCAAGTCGTCAGTGTGATCTTTGTGCTGACCACCCCAGAAGGCTATAACGGCAATATCGATCTGCTGGTCGCAATGCATGCCAACGGCCACCTGCAAGCTGTGCGAGTGGTTCGACACCAGGAAACACCAGGCTTGGGTGATCAGATAGAGTTACGTAAGTCCGACTGGGTATTACAATTTTCCAACCTGCCAACAATCGAACTCACCAATGAACACTGGCAATTGCGCAAGCATGGCGGTCGTTTTGACCAACTGACGGGTGCCACCATTACCGCAACCGCCGTATTAAGGGCCGTGGAGCGTGTTGTCAATTATTTCCACGATCATCGGGATCGTTTATTAACACCATCAGCCATGCCACCGGATTCATGAACAATACCAACAGCAACAATGAATATAGCAGCATCTGGCAACAGGGGGTGCTCAACAATAACCCTGGTTTGATTCAGCTGCTGGGCTTATGCCCATTACTGGCCATCAGCAATACCCTGGTTAATGCCATCGGCCTGGGCATTGCGACCTTGTTAACGGTGGTGTTGACGAATACCGTGGTTTCTTTATTAAGACCCGTGCTGTACTACGAAATCCGGATTCCGGTTTTTGTTCTGATTATCGCGGGTCTGGTCACCATTATTGAGCGCCTGATGGAAGCCTGGCTATTTGATTTGTACCAGACGTTAGGCATCTTTGTGCCATTGATTGTGACCAACTGTTTGATCCTGGCGCGCGCAGAAGCTTTTGCTTCACGTCAGCGCTTAACAGCAGCATTTGTGGATGGGCTGGCGATGGGCAGCGGCTTTTTGCTGGCGCTGGTGCTGCTGGGCGCCCTACGGGAATTATTGGGCCATGGCAGTCTGCTACAGGATAGTCAATTGCTGTTTGGCAGCAATACTCCCAACCTGACCTTGCAGCTAGCACCCGAGCATTACCAGTTTTTACTGTTTAGCCTGCCGCCCGGGGCCTTTTTGCTGCTGGGCTTGCTGGTAGCGGCTTTTCGCTGGCGATTATCCAAAAAAGCAAGCCATGCCTCGATATCCATGAGCAATAAATCCGTTACCGACACTTGAGAAGACATGAACCAAAAACAACGCGATAGCATGTTTGCCCGCTGGCAAGAGCAAAACCCCAAACCCGAAACCGAACTGAATTATCGCAACCCGTTTGAGCTGTTAACTGCGGTCATGCTGTCCGCTCAGGCCACTGATATTGCTGTTAACAAAGTGACTGGCCGGTTGTTTGCCAAAGCTCGGACACCAAAAAGTATTCTGGCGCTGGGTGAAGCAGGCTTAAAGCCATACCTGCGCACATTGGGTTTATTCAATAGCAAAACCAAACACCTGCTGGCGACCTGCAAAATTTTGCTAACGCAATACGATGGTCAAGTTCCAAAAGAGCGAAAAGCGCTGGAAGCTTTACCCGGTGTCGGGCGTAAAACGGCCAATGTTGTACTCAACTGTGCTTTTGGTGAACCAACCATTGCGGTGGACACGCACATTTTTCGGGTAGGCAATCGCACCGGACTGGCACCTGGGAAAACACCACTGATGGTAGAAAAAGCCCTATTGAAAAATGTTTCAAAACGTTACCAATTGCACGCCCATCATTGGTTGATTCTGCATGGCCGATATTGTTGCAAAGCGAGAAAACCGCTGTGTTATCAGTGTATTGTCAGCGATATTTGCGAATTCAACAATAAAACACCAAAACCTTAACAGGCTGGTTTAAACGCATTCTTGCAACCATTCACCCTGTGTTAACCGAATGATTGCAATATATCCGCCGCATTAGAGGTCTAGTGTGTCGTATATGTGATTAACGCTTAACATTGGCAAATCGTTATCTGCTATCGTAAAGTGGCTGATCATTATTAGAATTTTCGACAATCTGTCGGAAAATATAGGTCTCAGGGATATAACCTGGAACTTTATATATAACTGGAGGAAATTATTCATGAATACTCGTAAGTTAATTGTTGCCCCTATCGCTGCTGCTGTTGGCACAGCTTTCATTGGTTCTGCTGCTATTGCCGCTGACCAGGATGCTACGCTGTTTGGCGCTATCGATCTGGACCAAGGCTACATGCTGGCTGGTGGCGACAAGGACAAAGAAGGTTCTTGTGGCGAAGGCTCTTGTGGTGAAGGTTCTTGTGGCGAAGGCGACAAAGAAGGTTCTTGTGGCGAAGGCTCTTGTGGCGAAGGCGACAAAGAAGGCTCTTGCGGCGAAGGCTCTTGTGGCGAAGGCGACAAAGAAGGCTCTTGTGGCGAAGGCTCTTGTGGCGAAGGCTCTTGTGGCGAAGGCTCTTGTGGCGAAGGTGACGAAGAAGGCTCTTGTGGTGAAGGTTCTTGCGGCGGCGCTGTATAACTGAAACCTAAAAGCTAAGTCATGACTAGCTATGAGTTCTGATCACAACGCCTGTCACTTCCCAGTGACAGGTGCAGGACTTGGTTTACGACGGGCTCTTTTGAGCCCGTTTGCCAATCCGGACAATTTTGAGGCGATGTCCCCTATCTCCTTTATGGAAGTTGCACCGGAAAACTGGATTAACGTGGGCGGCCGCCTGGGCCGAATCTTCCGTGAATATACCGAACGGTATCCTTTTGTCACCCACGGTCTGTCATTGTCTATCGGCGGGCCAGAGCCTCTCGATGAGACTTTCATTCGCAAGATCGGGCAATTTATCGATCAGCATGGTATTCGCTATTACAGTGACCACCTCACTTATTGTAGCGATGATGGCCATTTATACGATTTACTGCCCATTCCGTTCACTGAACCGGCGATTGACTATGTCGTCGAAAGGATTTTGCGCGTACAAGATATACTTGGCCGACAGATTGCGATTGAAAATGGCTCCTATTACGCCAATCCAGGTCAGGAAATCAGCGAAATTGATTTTGTAACCGGCGTACTGGAAAAAGCCGACTGTAAACTGCTGATCGATATCAACAATATTTACGTCAATAGCGTTAACCATCGCTATGACCCCATCGAATTCTTAAAGGCTTTGCCAGGAGAGCGCATTGCCTATGCCCATATTGCAGGCCACTACAATGAGGCGGAAGATCTGATTGTTGACACGCATGGTGCCAGCGTCATTCCTAATGTCTGGGAACTGCTTGAAGTGGCTTACCAGACTTTTGGTGTGTTCCCTACCCTGCTCGAGCGTGATTTTAATATTCCACCCATAGACGAATTACTGGAAGAAGTGCAGCATATCGCGGAGCTGCAGGAAAAACACAAATCTCAGCCAATAGCCGCTGCAAGCTACACCAATAATACCGACATCCATCAATATGGCTGAATCGAATAGTAATGGCGGAAAGGATTTTCGCGATATCCAACGTGAATTTACCGCACATCTACGTAATCCTGCGGTTAATCCACCACCACCGAATATCGAAGACCGGCGTCTGGCCATTTACAGACGTCTGGTGTTTGGCAATATCAGAAGCCTGCTCACCAGTCGATTCAAAACCATTAAGGCGGTTGTAGGCGAAGACAACTGGAACCATCTGATCCGTGATTTTCTGATTAAACACCGTTCCCACACACCGTTGTTTCCGGAAATGGGGCGAGAGTTTGTCCAGTATCTGGAAACCCATCACGATCCAGATAACTCGCAGTACCCGTTTTTACTGGAACTGGCACACTATCATTGGTCAGAGTCGGTTCTGCGACACGATGAAAACGATATTGCCAGCATACCAGTGGAAAAAACAGCGGACTTGCTGGCCAATGTTCCCGTATTCTCACCTGTTGCCTGGGTATTGGGCTATCAATGGCCGGTACATCGTATTCGGCCGGAATACATACCCACTGAAAAGCCTCAACAACCTACCTGGTTAATGGTTTACCGCAACGCCAAAGAAAGCATCTCTTATATGGAACTGACCGCTGGCACTGCAAGATTGTGTCAAATGCTGCAAGAAAACCAGCACAATACAGGTCAAGTAATACTGGAACAGTTTGCTGCTGAAGCTGGCCGCGCCAATGATCAACAAATCATTTCCGCCGGCCATAAGCAACTACAGTTGCTACAGCAAAAAGGTATAATCCTGGGAGCACAAGTCACGCAATAAGCTGGCCTGCCCAGCTCAACTTAATACGCATTGGGAGCTCAATATGGCTTTAACGGATATATATGACGATTTAACAGCGCGCTTAAAAGCAGGCGGTGAATGGATTTGGCCGCTGGGTCTGCGCCTGATACTCGGCCACGAATTTTATAAGGCCGGCATGACGAAGCTCAATGGTAATAACTGGTTTGAAAGGCGCATCGAAAACTTTCCACAACCATTTGAATTACTCGGTGCCGACTTCAGTTGGTTTGCTGCCACCTGGGGTGAATTAATCTTCAGTATTATGCTCATTGTTGGCTTATTTACCCGTTTCGCAGCATTCTCGCTCATCGTTATGACAGCAGTTGCCATTGTTGTCGTACATTGGCCTAGCGATTTCTCCGGCCTGGGTGAACTATGGAAAGGCTATTCTGTATCACGGGTTGTAGAAGATGGTCACTTCTTCGGCAATTTCCGTATTCCTCTGTTATTCCTGTTGATGCTGCTGCCGTTAACCTTTCATGGTGGCGGTAAATTCAGTGTCGATCAGATCATGTTGATTCTGACAGCGCGTGCAGGCGATGACCGTAAAATCAGCGATGTCAATGCTGCTGGCTTTGTATTCCTGATCTTATCTATCCCATTGATCTTCTTGATGCCGATCACTGGTTTCGTTTGCCTGGGTCTGGCTGCACTGTGTTTCGCAATCCCGCGTTTTAGCTGATCAAACCTTTCAAATAAGTTTTACAAAAACGCCGCACTGCGGCGTTTTTTTTGAATTCGTCCTAAATACTCCCTTATCAACATCAACCCCATCAATCTGCACTCCAGGCGATATTGCCCACCTGTCTGACTTCTGGCCCATGCTGAAACATGTTCTGATGATTATGATAGGTACTGGTTAACAGTAATGGATGATATGACAAGCCCTTCTCCAGCCAGAATTATCGGTAGCGCACCGGTGTTGCTGGTAGCAGATGTGGTCATTTCAGCCAATTACTATCGCGATCAGTTGGGTTTTGAATATGGGCTTTGGGGTGACCCACCCTGTTTTTGTATTTTAAAGCGTGATGATTTTCATCTAATGCTGAACAAAACCGATAACACTGAACATATCATTCCACACTGGAAAGTGTCTGATAACTTATGGAATGTGTATTTTTGGGTTGATGATGCAAAAGCCATGCACCAGGAGTTGAAGCATCGCGGCGCACGTATTGACTATCATTTAAATGAGACAGACTACGGCTGTCTGGAGTTTGGTATTCAGGATATGGATGGTTATGACATTGCTTTTGGGCAGGTTTTAAATGACTGATCCATCATTAACCATCACTTTTACTGCTATATAAAGGAGTGTCGAATATGGATAAATATGAAAAAGTGGGTTTTACCTGTTTGGGCGTATTGGCGATCCTGTATACCCTGGCCATTGTGGTTGGGACCATTGTGGTATTTCCATTTGGTTTGTTAGGCCTGGTCGCCTTGATTGGCATTGGCGCACTGGTCATTAAAGTTCTCAAAGAGCGTATCAACAATAAAGAAGATGACTATTACTCCAAAAATGTTGATCAATAATTACTCCGGTAACCCCATTGACACTAATGACAGAGGCTGACTATGTTGCTAACCACCCAAGACACCTTCGAAGACAAAACCATAGTACAAACCATGGGGCTGGTACGTGGTAACACGATCCGTGCACGACACCTGGGCAATGACATTGTTGCCAGTTTGCGCAACCTGGTGGGCGGTGAGGTCAGCGAGTACACCAAATTACTGGCCGAAGCCCGAGAACAAGCCATCGATCGCATGATCGCCGAAGCCAAACGTATGGGCGCTGATGGTATTGTCTGCCTGCGCTTTACCACCTCGCCGGTTATGCAAGGCGCAGCGGAATTACTGGCTTATGGTACAGCGGTTAAGCTGGAATAAGTGATGTTGTGTCTGTGCCCGCCGGTGAACACCAGCAGGCCATCAGCAAAGGTCTTACTATTAAGAATCTTTGTCGTCGCTTTGAATGGCCACAGCAATCGACAATTCCTGTAACTGGGCTGGGTCTATTGCCGATGGTGCAGAGGTTAATGGACAGGCCGCTGTCGCTGTTTTAGGGAAGGCAATAACATCGCGTATAGAAGCTTCACCGGCCATCAACGCACTAATCCGATCCAGACCGAAAGCGATGCCCCCCATCGGCGGGCAGCCATACTTCAGTGCTTCCAGTAAAAAGCCAAAACGCTCCTGCGCTTCTTCGGCAGTGATACCCAGCAATTCGAATACCGCCTGCTGCATGTCTGGCCGGTGGATACGGATGGAACCGCCGCCAATTTCAGTGCCATTCAATACCATGTCGTAGCCTCGTGACAATGCGGTCGCTGCGTTGTCTTTTAAGGTCTCAATATCGTCAACAGTGGCAGCAGTAAACGGATGATGCAAAGCGTAGAAACGCTGGGTTTCTTCATCCCACTCAAACATTGGGAAATCCACCACCCACAATGGCCGCCAGCCCTGCTCAATCTGACCGGTGTCTTTGGCCGCCTGCAAACGCAAAGCGCCCATCGACTGGTTAACCATGCCCTGGTCACCGGCACCAAACAACAACAAGTCACCTGCCTGGGCAGCACTGCGTTCAATCAATGCATTAATAATGTCATCATTAAGAAACTTGGCAATGGGCGATTGCACACCCTCCACCCCCTGCCCGGTTTGTTTAACCTTAATCCAAGCCAGGCCTTTGGCGCCGTATTTGGCCACAAACGCGGTGTATTCATCGATTTGCTTACGACTGAACTCGGCAGCCCCTGGCACACGCAGCACGGCCACTCGACCACTGGCATCTTTGGCCGGGCCTGAAAACACCTTAAAGTCGCAATCGGCAACAATCTCATCAACCGTTACCAGCTCCGTGGCAATACGCAGATCAGGTTTATCCGAACCATAACGTTGCATGGCTTCATGCCAGCTCATCCGTGGAAAATCGGGCAGATCAACATCAAGTACCTGCTTAAAACAATCTTTAATCAAAGCTTCAGCCATGCTTTGGACATCGGCTTCTTCCACGAAGGCCATCTCGATATCCAGCTGGGTAAACTCCGGCTGGCGATCCGCACGTAGATCTTCATCACGGAAACAACGGGCAATCTGATAATAGCGATCCATACCCCCCATCATCAGCAATTGTTTGAACAACTGTGGTGACTGCGGCAAAGCATAAAACTTGCCAGGGTTCACACGTGAAGGCAACAGATAATCACGTGCCCCCTCAGGGGTGGCCTTGGTCAAAACCGGCGTTTCAACATCCTGGAAATCCAGATTGTCCAGGTGCTGACGAATAGCTCGAGTCAGACGGGTGCGTAAACGCAGATTGTTCTGCATCCGCTGGCGACGCATGTCCAGGTAGCGATAGCGCAGTCGAACCTCTTCGCTGTCTTCGTCCGACATTAACAAAGGCAAAGGGTCAGCGGCATTCAATATTTCCAGTTGATCGCCAACAATCTCAACTTTGCCAGTACGCATATCCGCATTCCACTGACTTTCAGGACGCATACGCACTTCACCGGTAACCCGAATACAAAATTCATTGCGCAGCTTTTCAGCCACCGCAAATGCACTTTGATTATCGGGTTCAATCACCACCTGTACTACACCGTGGTGGTCGCGCAGACCAATAAACACCAGACCACCCAAGTCTCGCCGCCGTTGTACCCAGCCACACAAAGTGACTGTCTGTCCAGCCAGGTTCTCGTCAACTAATCCGCAAAAATGTGTTCGCATGGGTCGTCCTGTTGTCTTTTATCTATCTGTCATTGCCTAGGCAGCACTGGAAGCTGTCGTGCTGGTCTTGCTGTCTTTGTTTTTGTCCGGTTTGCTGGTGCTGGCCGATGCAACACTTTGACTGTCTGTCGACTTTTTACCGTCACTGCCGGCATCGCTGCTTTTACTCGATGACTTATCATTTGGCTTGGCGCCATCTGAGCCTTCCGCCAGATTGCGTTTACCCTCTTTCTTGAAATCGGTTTCATACCAGCCCGAGCCTTTCAAGCGAAAAGCCGCTGCAGAAATCAGTTTTTTCAAAGCCGGCTTTTCGCAAGATGGACAATCCACCAACGGCGCATCACTCATCCGCTGCAGTTTTTCCATCTCGTGGCCGCAATCCTGACATTGGTATTCATAAATTGGCATGGCTGCATTCCATCCACAACAATTGTTACAACTGGCCAGTATGGGGGCAAAGCGCTTGAAAGCCAATTACCTGGATGCGTTAAACTATGGTTTTCGCGCAACCTCTAGAGACCATTATGAAATTGAATAACGGCCGGATTTTCACTTTACTGCTGATTGTGCTGCTTACTCTGACCATCGCCGCCTGTCAGCAGGCAGAACCACCCGCTGACAAGCCTGCTGCAGCGACTGCAAATGACAACAGCAATAGCGCTACCAGTCAACCGACCGAACCTGCGGGTATACAGGCTGTTGAGGGTTTTGATCGCAATCGTCTGGGTATTTATGTGCCTGTACGTCTGACAGCTGATATTGATCATCTGAACGACAACCAACGACACATGTTGGTGAAACTCATCGAGGCCAGCAAAATCATGGATGATCTCTATTGGAAACAGGCTTACGGTGAACCTGGCCCGCTGCTTAACAATATTGATGACGCTGCGCTGCGCCGCTTTGCTGATATTAACTATGGCCCGTGGGACCGTCTGGATGGAGATAGGCCGTTTATCGCTGATGTTGGTCCCAAGCCGGAGGGCGCACAGTTTTACCCGGCAGATATGAGCAAAGCCGAGTTTGAAGCCTGGGATAACCCCGACAAAACCGGTTTATATTCTCTGGTGAGACGCAATTCATCGGGTGATTTGCATTTGCACTATTATCACGAGGCCTATGCCGGACCATTGAAAAGTGCGGCCGATTTACTGCGCGAAGCTGCTGAACTGGCTGAAGACCCCGGTTTCGCCAATTATCTGAACCTGCGCGCATCTGCATTGGTCACCAGCGATTACCAGATCAGCGATCTGGCATGGATGGATATGAAGGACAACCCCATCGAACTGGTGATTGGACCCATCGAAACCTATGAAGACCTGCTGTATGGCTATCGTGCGGCGTTTGAATCCTATGTGCTAATTAAGGACCTGGAGTGGAGTGAACGTCTGGCGCGTTTTGCCCAGTACCTACCAGAACTGCAGCGCAACCTGCCGGTGGATGACGCCTACAAACAGGAAACACCAGGCAGCGACGCCGATCTAAATGCCTACGATGTGATCTATTACGCCGGACACAGCAATGCCGGTTCCAAAACCATCGCCATCAACCTGCCCAATGACGAGCAGGTGCAACTGCAGAAAGGCACGCGCCGCCTGCAACTCAAAAACGCGATGCGCGCCAAGTTCGACAAGATTCTGGTGCCCATCAGCGAAGCCCTGATTGTCGAAGAGCAGCGTCCGCACGTCACCTTCGATGCCTTCTTCGCCAACACCATGTTCCATGAAGTGGCTCATGGTCTGGGCATTAAAAACACGGTCAATAACAATGGCACTGTCCGTGAAGCACTGAAAGAACATGCCTCACCTTTTGAAGAAGGCAAAGCCGATATTCTTGGCTTGTACATGATTCAACAACTGCGCGCCAATGGTGAGGTTACCGAAGGTGAGCTACTGGATAATTACGTCACCTTTATGGCCGGCATCTTCCGCTCCATCCGCTTTGGTGCTTCCAGCGCTCACGGTCGGGCCAATCTGGTGCGGTTTAATTACTTCCGTGATCAAGGGGCGTTTACCCGAAATGCCGATACTGGCGAATACAGTATTAATGTACAAAACTTTGAAAGTGCGATTGAGTCACTCAGCCGTTTACTGCTAACCATTCAAGGCGATGGTGATTACGCGACTGCAGGCCAGCTATTGGCAGAAAAAGGCAATATTCCACCTGATCTGCAAAGTGATCTGGACCGGTTATCAGAGCAATCCATACCGGTTGATATTGTGTTTGAACAAGGTGTGGATGTGGCGGGTTTAAATTAAACCGCTGATAGCCTGAACAGATCTTTCACCAGCACACAGGGTGTTCGGCTACTAAAATATATCGACCAGTCATTGTCGGATTACGGCCAAAGGCCTAATCCGACCTACAGTTGCTGTACCCAAATAAACCGGGATATTGGGGTACTGCCAAAATTAAATTCATCGGCTGTAATGGGCTATAACTTATGTGCCTATTGCAGCTCCTCAAACCCACTGAGTAAAATAATTTCTTCACCATCGAATAACGCCAAATCATTGTTATTGATCACACCGTTGTTATCCAAATCCGCAGCCAGGTTATAAGCATCATCTTCAAGCCCCAAACCCAGCTGGGCTTCAATTAATAATCGATCATCCATATTCACCACCCGGTCACCATTCACATCACCAAATGGCAGCGGGTCAGAGCGCGTTGCAGTAAACCGAAACATTTGCTGGTCTTGTGAGCCCAATGGAGCGCGCGTTTGCAGCAGAAAAAATGCCACAAACTCATTAGGATTCAGAAAGGTTGTCTCACCCAACATATCCTGATTGAAATTAATGTCAGAACCGGGGAATGAAGCAAACGCACCATTGGGATCGGGGTCAATCCGCCGAAAAACCACCTGCACACCATTTTCAAATACGCCCTGAAAAAACAAGCCGCCTGGATCAGTAATTCTTAGTGTATTACCGTCAGTGGTGAGCACCAGCAGTTCATTGGCCGGTGCGCTTATTGCACCGGTCTCCGGATTAATGCTTTGCAGTACATTATCCCAGTCGCCGGCCAGTATGGGGTTGGCAGGTCTGGGGCTATCCAGTTGTAACGGGAAATCAACCGTCGTCATCGGTGCCCGGTTATTGACGAAGGTAAAATCCGTCCCACCCAGGTTCGGCATAATGATGTAGTTATCGGGGTCAGAAAAACTGCCATCGCCTACTCCACCATCCAGAGTAATGGTTCCATCGGGCGTAATGGTGGCATTAAAGCCGCCACCAAAAATATCATTCAAGCTGAAGCGGTTGGTACCTGCAATCGGAATGGTCTGAAACCACTCCGTACCAGGGAAACCACCGCTAAAGCGATTAAAATAAATACCGCGCGGATCAATTGTGTCGCCCGCATGGCTATAAGAGGATGGTAATGTAAAACCCAGGAGCAAATAAAAGACTAACGTCAGCACAGTGCTGATTGGTTTCATAGCAATGACCTTCAAGAGTGTTTAGCAATCCGCAATCCTTTGCGCTCTATCAACGGCTTTCAGTGATATCAACACAATTCGATTAGCTTCGCCAAAAGTGTAACATCGTCCCCAAAAAATCGATAGCAGCCTCAGCATATTTGGCTGATATAAAAGCCTTGGCACAGATGATTCGCAAAGAACCTATTCCCATCTACGCAGGAATAGCGACTCAGTCGGTCAATCCACTTGGAGAAATCTTGTTGCTAAGTACTGGGAATAGTAAGAATTGCGCCAACCCGAATTCTATCGGTACGCAATTTATTCACCTTTCTTAGACGATCAACACTGACATGATAGCGGTTGGCAATGGCGCCCAAAGTATCACCACTGGCAACAATGTGTCGGCTGGGCTGGCGATTGTTGGCAATCCAGGTACCAGGGGGCGGCATGGTATGAAAATGATCATGAATACCTAAACCAATGGCTTTCGCCACGCGGCGCTGATGTGCCGGGTCTCTGAGTTTCTTTTCTTCTGCAGGGTTGCTCATAAACGCCGTCTCAACCAGTACACTGGGTACATCTGGCGAGTGCAATACAGCAAAATTGGCGCGTTCAACATTCGGCTTATGAACTTTTCCAATTTCTTTTAATGAGGTCAAAATAGCACTGGCAACATCATTACTGGATTCCAATGTCGCGCTTTGCGATAAATCCATCAGTACTGAAGCCAGTACATCGTCTTTGTCATTTAATTTAACGCCACCAATCAAGTCCGAACGGTTTGCCCCCTCAGCCAGACGCCTGGCAGCCTCACTGGTCGCACCACGGTTAGATAAAATGTAGACCGAACTGCCACTGGGTTTAGGGCTGTGGAAAGAATCTGCATGAATAGAAACAAATAAATCGGCACGTTTGCGACGAGCAATTTCATAACGTTCGGCATGAGCAATATAGTAATCACCTTCACGCACCAAAAAACTTTGTATCCCGGGCATCGCATTTAATTCTTTATTTAACGCTTTGGAGATAGCCAGCGTAACGCGTTTTTCCTGGGTTTTGCTTGGCCCAATCGAGCCAGGGTCTTCACCGCCATGACCAGCATCTATAGCCACAATAACATCGCGCTCCGGATTCGGATTCCATGTTGGTGCAGGCTCTATGACCGCACCACCGCTTTCCGGAAATAAATCAATCACCAGACGATGACCATGTTCCCCTGCAGGATCGAGCAAAAAACTCTTAGGCTTGGCGGCCTCTGCCAAATCAAATACCACTCTCAAGTTATCTTGCGCGCGAATGCCATGGCGAACACGTTTTAAAGAGCCGCTAGAACGGTCATCAGGCAAATGAATCTTGCCTGTCAGTTCAGAGCGTTTCAGATCAATAACCACACGGCTTGGGTTATCCAAAGTAAAAATCTGATAATCAACACTGCCGTCCAAATCCAGTACTGCACGGGTTTTATCAGGCGCAGCCCAGATACGGAAATCCTTTACCTCAGCAGCCCTGGATGGGGCAGACACCAAGATAAAACACAGAACCAGATTGAGCAAAACGACGCGGCGCATTGTTTCTTAATCGTTTTTCGCTGCTTAAACTGCCTTAATAATGCAACGAAAATTATCGTTTTTCAAGGTTTTTCCTTTAAAAATCCGCCACCTGGGGAATGTTCCTAAAGTTATTGATCACTAAATAAGCCCAATTGAGCAAGTTTTGACTGCGGATTAACCAGCACAACTTCGACCGATCTTTCTACCGAACCACCACTGAAAAGGATTTCCAAATCCGCTGAAGGCAGCACGCCTTTGCCTTTGTCAGGCCATTCAACCAGCAACAGGCTATGCTGATCATGTAAATCACGCAGCCCCAGATACTCGAGTTCCTCCGGGTCTTCCAGGCGATATAAATCCAAATGCAGCACTTGCAGTTGTCCTATCGCATATTGCTCCAGCAAACCATAGGTAGGGCTCTTGACTCGTCCGGTATAACCCAACGATGCCAATAAAAACTGCGCCAAAGTGGTTTTCCCCATCCCCAAATCACCCTGCAGATAAATCACCTGACCTGTCAGCAATCCCGGATCAGCAGCAAGCGCCATAGCCAATTGCCGGGTGTCTTCTAAGCGGACCAGTGATCGTTGCACCCTCACGGCAAAATCTTTCCCAAAGCGTTAATGACATCCCCGGCAATTAGACTTGCCTGACTATTTCCAGCCGCGGCATTGCCCGCCAGACCATGCAGCATGACAGCATGACAAACCTGTTCAAAAGCCTCGAATGATTGTTGCGCCAGAGCCGAACCACAAATACCGGCCAAGACATCGCCCATACCTGCGGTGGCCATGCCCGGGTTGCCATAAGCTGACAAAGCCAATGACTGGTCCGGGCTGGCAATGACACTGCCATTGCCTTTTAACACCACGATGGCCTGATAGCGCTGAGCCAATTGATCGGCACTGGCAAAACGGTCCTGTTGAATCTGCTGATTACTGACTGCCAGCAATTGTCCGGCTTCTCCGGGATGCGGTGTTAACACCCGTTTACCATTTTTCAATGGATGCTTAGACAGATAAAACAGCCCATCAGCATCCACCACCACTGGCAGTGACGTTTTACGCTGTGATAAAAACTGCTCCAGCATTTGCCAGCACCACTCGCTCCAGCGCCCCTGCCCCAAACCCGGACCAATCACCACACTATCGGCCGATTCGAACAGCGCATCGGCAACAGACTCAGCTTGATCGATACCAATAATCATCAATTCAGGGTTGGCACTATGCAAACTGGCTGCGTGCTGTCGGTGAGTGACCAGTGTGACCAAACCTGCGCCGCTTTTTAACGCTGCCCTGGCGGCCAGCAAACCTGCCCCGGCCATGCCGACATTGCCAGCAATCACCACAACATGACCATAGGTTTTTTTGTGACTGTTGCTTCGCCTTGCCGGCCAGCTTGCCAATACCTGCTGACGATTAAGCAATGTCACTTGCGACCCCGGCAGTGGTTGCTCAAATAGATCAGGGTACTCACTTAAACCCAAATCCGCTAAAACCAGGTGACCGCAATAGTCTGGGCCATCCAGAGTCATCTGACCACGTTTGTATGCCACAAAGGTGATCGTTATATCGCTATCAACACAGATGTCTGCAATGACACCAGTATCGGCATATAAACCGCTGGGGATATCCAGCGCCAATACCGGTCTTTGTGAGTGATTGATCGCAGTAATGGCGGCTAGATAACCTTCGCGTAACTGGCCTTTGATGCCAGTACCCAGCAACGCATCCACGATCACATCGGCATTGTTCAGGTTTTCCAGCAAACGCTGGTCACCTTCACCCCATTGATACCAGACACAGCCCGCCTGTTGAGCCATTTGCGCGGCCCTGGCTGCATCCCCCTGGAGCTGATCCGGGGCTTTGAGTGCGATCACAAACACATCAAAACCATCAGCGTGCAATAGACTCGCCAATACCCAGCCATCACCCGCATTGTTACCACTGCCAGCCATAATGATGATACGTTTGGCTTCTGGCCAGTTGGCTTTGAGCACTTTGGCCGCTGCTGTGCCGGCATCCTGCATCAATTGCCAGGTGGGTACGCCACGTGCCAGCGCCAACAACTG
This sequence comes from Wenzhouxiangellaceae bacterium, assembly GCA_965230265.1. Classification (GTDB taxonomy): domain Bacteria; phylum Pseudomonadota; class Gammaproteobacteria; order Xanthomonadales; family Wenzhouxiangellaceae; genus JAJFKX01. The sequence goes on from OZ245999.1 coordinate 2,029,537, forward strand.
GTCCAGTTGTCTGACCTGCTCGGCAGTATAGAGTTTTTTGGTTTTTGATTGAGTATGGCTCATCACACGATTATATGTCTGATATCAGTAAAACAAAGCCCGATCACACCGAATCGAAAGATTATGTCGCCCTGGCGGCACAAATAAAAGCGTGGACCAAAGCCGCCGGTTTTGATGCCGTGGGTATTACCGACACACACCTGGACAGGCACGCCACACGGCTGCAGCGCTGGCTGGACAAAGGGCAACACGGTGAAATGCAGTGGATGAAAAGACATGCCGATCTACGCTGTCAACCGGATCAGCTGCACAATGGCACTATTCGTGTAATCAGTGTGCGTATGGATTACCTACATGAAAACGCCACACCCTACCAAACGCTATTAAATCAACCGGAAAAAGCAGCGATCTCCCGCTATGCAATCGGTCGCGATTACCACAAAGTATTGCGTCAAAGGCTTGGCAAACTGGCTAAGCGAATCGAACAGGCCGCCGGTGGCAGGCATCGTGCTTTTGTCGATTCTGCCCCGGTATTGGAAAAACCACTGGCTGAAAAAGCGGGCATAGGCTGGATAGGCAAGCACACCAATTTATTGCACCAGGATGCCGGTGGCTGGTTTTTCCTGGGTGAAATCTATACCGATTTACCATTGCCTATCGATACACCTTCCAGCAATCATTGCGGAAGCTGCCAGCGCTGTATCGATATCTGCCCCACCAAAGCCATTACCGGTCCTTATCAGTTGGATGCACGGCTGTGTATTTCTTATCTGACAATCGAACATGCCTCTGCGATTCCCGTGCATTTGCGACCATTGATCGGCAACCGAATCTATGGCTGTGACGATTGCGTTATGGTCTGCCCCTGGAATAAATTCGCGCAGGCCGCCAGCGAGCCGGATTTTGCACCACGTTCACCGCTGGATGCACCGGATCTGGTCGAATTGTTTGGCTGGAGTGAAGCACAGTTTCTACGCAATACCGAGGGCACTGCCATCAGACGCATCGGTTATGAACGTTGGCTGCGAAATATAGCAATAGGTCTTGGCAACGCTGCCAGCACCTCGGCGGTGATTGGCGCATTAAAAGCACGCGTCAATGACGAGTCTGAACTGATTCGTGAACATGCTCAGTGGGCGCTGGCACAACATGCCGAAAAGCCCCATGTATGCTAAAATTGTTGGCTAAAATTATTCAATCTATACCTGATTTTGAGGCGTTATATGAGCATCATCAATAAGTTATCCGTTTTGCGCCAGCATGGCGGTCATGCGCTGACACAAGGCCTGTCTGATGACATTATCGAAAGCTTTGCAGAGCGCGATGACAACCTGGGCAAAGCGGTTGATATGGCATTGCAGCAATTTGAGCAATTGCATGCAGAGCACGGTGACCTGTTGGAAAAAGATGAAAGCGAGTTACTGCGAATTCTGCAAGCCGATTACGTCAACTTTTATGCCGATGATGCCATTAACCCCTACATCACACTGGCTGCCAAAGGCCCATGGGTGATTACCCTCAAAGGGGCAGTGCTGCACGATAACGGTGGTTACGGAATGCTGGGCTTTGGTCATGCCCCACAAGCCATTATTGACACCATGTCACAACCACATGTGATGGCCAATGTCATGAGCCCTAACTTGAGTCACCTGACTTTCGCGAAAGCCTTGCGTCATGAGATCGGCCATCGCCGGCCCGATATGCACTGCCCGTTTTCACGCTTTTTGTGTTTGAATTCCGGTTCTGAAGCGGTAACGGTTGCTGCCCGCATCTCTGATATCAATGCCAAAAACCATACCGACCCGGGCGGCCGTCACGAAGGCAAGCAAATCATGATGCTGGCCTTAGCTGGTGGCTTTCACGGTCGTACCGATCGCCCCGCACAGTACTCTGATTCAACCCGCGCCACCTACCGTAAGCACCTGGCCAGCTTCCGTGATCGCGATAACCTGCTGACGGTTGAACCAAACAATATTGATGCGCTGCGGCAAGTGTTTGCAGAAGCTGAGCGCGAAAATATCTTTATCGAATCGATGTTTATGGAACCGGTGATGGGCGAAGGCAACCCCGGTGAAGGCGTCACTCCAGAGTTCTACGCAGCAGCGCGCGAGCTAACCACACAACATGGTGCACTGTTACTGGTTGATAGCATCCAGGCAGGTATCCGTGGCCATGGTGTTTTGTCTATTGTTGACTACCCCGGTTTCGAAACCTTGCCTTCGCCTGATATGGAAACCTATTCCAAGGCTTTAAATGCCGGTCAATACCCATTGTCTGTGCTGGCAATGACCGATGCGACCGCCAACATTTACCGCAAAGGTGTTTATGGAAATACCATGACCACCAACCCACGCGCACTGGATATCGGCACCAAAGTATTGGAATTGCTAACCCCCGAAATCCGCGAGAATATTCGTCTGCGTGGTCAGGAGTTTGTGCAAAAATTCGAAGCACTCCAAACCGAACTAAAAGGCCTGATCACCAAGGTCCAAGGCACCGGTTTGCTGTTTTCTGTAGAACTCGATCCGCGTTACAAAAGTTATGGCAGTGATAGCATTGAAGAATATATGCGCATGCATGGCATTAATGTCATTCATGGCGGTGAAAACTCTCTGCGCTATACACCGCATTTTGGTATCACCAGTGAAGAGGTGGATTTACTGGTGGACGCCACTCGACTGGCATTATTAAACGGACCGGTAAAAACCAAGGCAGAAGCCGCTTAATATCACATCAGGCTATAGCGACATAAAGCGTTAAGCTTTATGTCGCTATTTTGTCCATCATCGGTCTATGCCATTTATCAGGCCGCTACACTGTACTCACAGCCTCACAACCTGCACTAGTCAAACACTTGCTTTGTGAGCCTTTAAATAACCCGCAAAGCTGACCGAATACGATTTTTTTATACATCAGGACCAAGTCATCATCAATCAGCAGTATGTTATTCATCGAATCATTTGTGCGCTACGGAACAGCTGTCACCGCTTTATTGGGAGCCATTTTATTTATAACCGACGCACACCAACAAGCAACGGCAAGATGGATTGCCCTGTTCCTTATATCATTGGCATTTGGCGCCATCATTCACACCGCTGAAGGCATCGCACCACCAGTCAGTGTAAGGGCGGTTTTGTTGCCGATTAGTTCGAGCTTTATTGTTTTTTTATGGATTGCAGCGCAGGCCTATTATGATGATGAGTTTAAGGTGGGTGCTTTTGAACAGATCACTGTCGGCGTATGGCTGTTGCTGCTGGCATTTGATTACTTTTCTTTAGTTACCAACACCTCCACATCCGGCTCCCTTGCCGCAACGATTCGGCAAGGACTCTCGTATTTGTTGGTAGGTCATATCGTGTACGTGGTTGTGCATGGTAAATTACCGGATTTGGTCGAAACTCGCCGTCGTATGCGGACTGGTTTTGTCGTATCGGTTTTGTCTTTATATCTTCTAAACAGAGGCGGGGAGATTTTTTTTGGCTATAGCGCCTTACCCATTTGGTTCACCACTTTATTGTATGGGCTGATACTGCTCCTGCTTGCCTATGCTCTATTGGCATTGATCAAACTCGATCAAAATTTTCTTGCACCTCAACCCAAGCAAACCGATACCAATCTCGAAGCAGCATCGATACCGATTCAACAACAACATCTGATGGATAAACTCAACCACATCATGACCGCAGAGCAAGCCTTTCTAGAACCCAATTTATCGATACAAAAACTCGCACAGCGTATGGGAATCGCCGAATATCAATTGCGTGCCTTAATCAATCAGGTTTTGGGGTTTCGTAACTTTCGGTCTTTTCTAAATGGCTATCGCGTTGAACACGCAAACTTGATGCTTTCATCAACAAAACATTCTGACTTATCGGTGCTGAATATTGCCATGAGCTCTGGCTTTGGTTCGCTTGCCTCATTCAACCGGACATTCAAGACAATGACAGGACAAACCCCCAAAGAGGCAAGGTCCATTAAAAAAAGCAATAACATCACCTCATAAAACCTCAAATAAAACTCCTCAATTTCAAAATTGACGGGATTTTTAGAGCCCGCTTCACCTAAAATTCAGGCTTTTCAAGCCAGCACCCCAGTGCTACTCGGACAAAAAGGTTGTTTTTGTATGAACAATGAAATCATGACTATCGCAGGTCAGCTCGCTCCTATCGTTGTTTTGGGGTTCGTCGGCGCGTTGTTTTTTCGACAGGGTTTCAATGCTAAATGGCTGTTCGTTGCTCTTGTTTTATACCTCATTAATGATCTTTTTGTGACTCGTGCCCTGTGGACACTGCCTTCACTTTTCCCAGATGCCCGATGGAACTGGGAAGGCAAGGCTTATGCACTCATTGCAACGTTGGTGGTTGCATCACTGCCTCAATTTGGCTGGAAGCGCATCGGGCTGACCTGGCATCAAGGTAAAAACCCTTGGCTGGCTTATCTGTTAATGGCGGTGCTGACTTTGTTTTTCTTTGCGCTTGCTGCTTTGGATGGCAACGGCCCAAGTGATTGGGAGACCATCGCATTTCAGTGGACTATGCCCGGGCTTGAAGAGGAGGTTTTTTACAGGGGCACACTGTTACTCGCGATGAACGAAGCGTTTCCGCGAAAAACAAACTTTTTGGGCGCACCTATCGGCTATGGTGGTCTACTTGCAACGCTGCTTTTTGGCTTTGCTCATGCCATATCATTTGGTACACAAGGATTTTCGTTTGAAATCGGTATATTCCTGATTACCGGAGTCCCCGCTTTTGCCCTACTGTGGCTAAAAGAGCGGACCGGAAGCCTGGTTCTTCCTATTGTTGGGCACAATATTGCCAATGGTGCAAGCAATATTATCTAGATTAGAGGGTTTACCTGTATGTGTTGGACATTCATTTTTAGCCAGGGTCAAAGCCCAACAGAAAACGCATAATCACTCAAAAAAGGGGAGCAGCAGGGTCGATAGCTGTTCAACGGATTTTTGTCTGATCAACCTATCACAAGCACGATGCAAGTCTTTTCTTGCTGAATTTTCGAGTGCTTCGATCTGGGCGTTTAATTCGGTATTGTTAATTTCCATGGTTTTGCGAACAGCGTGATTTCGCTGGCTGATTTGCTGATATAAATAAACAAACCGGCCAATAACCACATAGGGGAAATTTTTGTTTTTAATGGGCCCGTAACAAGCCTCATAACCACCCAGCGGCAAACCTTTAATTTTTGCATCCACCAGTTTGTTTGCGCCCAACCAGGCACTGCCAAACCCCAGCAGACCACCACCAATGGCGCCCAGCATAAAACTGTGCCCGGCAACCATCACATCGGCAGCAGCACCGGCGGTAGCACCAGCAACAGCACCTGCCACTGCCAACTGCTGTTTATTTAACCCCCATGCATACCATTGTTCATAATCAAATAAATCAGGCGGTAATGTCAGCACCTCGATTGACAGATCTGCATGGAAGTGCGCATAAATAGCAAACAGTTCCTGAATAGATTGTTGCTCCCTGTCGCGCATCCAGTGCTGATAGGTTTTAGCAAGCACTGCTTGTACTGCAGCACCTTGCGATTTATTAAGCACCTTCTGGCTGGTTTGATAAAGGCACATATCTTCTAACAGGCGTGCCAGAATAACAGCACATTGTTGTTTTTGACGCAATCGTGCTGCTATTAAATCCTCGGTAACCAGATTGATGGTTTCCGACCATTCCGGTTTTAAATGTGCAAATGTGGAAAGCAACTCTATCTGCTTTTCAAAATCCGCCTTCATCGGGTTAAAAACCCGCACCGTTTTAAAATATTGCGCCAGTGCATTGCTCCACGCTTCAACATGGGCATTGTTCTCAATCGGGTTAATCAATGCCATGCTGGGCTGTCCGGTCCAGCGCAATATTTCCATTTCAGCTTCGTATTCCGCGCCATACGGTCGCGAACCATCAACCACATACAAAATGGCTGCGCCGTTCACCAATGGCGTTAGCAGTTCTATTTCATCTGGAAAACGGTTTTGGCAATCCACATCTTGGGTAAACGCCACCACTGCGCCGGCTCTCTGATCGGCACTGTTTGCGTGATTTTTTAACCAGGCAAGCACTTTAACCGGCCTTTGAAAGCCTGGTGTATCAATCAGCCTGTATCCAGAACGCGTTGTTTCAACATTGACTGCATTGGCGCGAGATGTGGTACCGCTTTGATGTGAAATTTTAATATCATCGTTTCTTGCCAGTGTGGAAACAATGGACGACTTGCCTTTATTCGGGTGACCAACGACTGCAAAGCTTGGTTGCTTCATGATGCTGTTTTCGGCATAAATTCAACCGGCAAATAAATTTGCCAGCCAGGTAATTTACTGGCAAAGCGTCGCCACTCCTGTAAATGTTCCTGACGCAGTGGAACCAATGACTGTTCCTGCCAGTCGAGTGGCCAGATAAAACCTTTACCCGTTTGCAGAAAATCAGCAAGCTCACCCAAAGGTGGTTCCCAGGCCTTGACCAACACTACCTGTTTGGCATTACAGGCTTGTGCAACCTGTCGCTGCTGATCTGTTGCCAAAGGACCGCCATTCAATACATTTTCTGTTGACAGATCGAGCCCTGCAAAACCGGCCAGCCGGTTCAAATCTATTGTTGCCCAGTTATTGATAACCGTTTTTTCAGGCAACACCGATACCATTGGTCGATAGTTTTCGCGCCATTCATTTTGTTTTGAAGAAGGGCGTATTTTTGTTGCTATTTTTTGTTCGAAATCCTTGCCCGCTTTTACCCTGAACACCCAAGCTGTTACTGCCAATAAACACCCCCTTAAAATAACGCAATAAAATAGTTGTACTGCCAATACAAAACGCCACCAGTCAGCATGGCTGCCCCCGTCTGAGCGCACTGTCTGTATGCGTGAGTCTTGAGTGGCCTCCAATAAAGCCACCGTTGGCTGTGCTTCGGTCCAGAAAAACCATGGCATAGCGATGCTTTTAAGCAAGGGTTGTAAATCTGCTGCATTGAGCAATGTGCTGCGCCAAACAAAATTAATATCGGTTGCCAATAATAAAATAAAAAAAACCAGCAAACTGGTTATGGAAAACCCCAAGGCAGCAAGATGACTCTGAAAAAACAACCAGGCTTTTTCGACACGCAATTGCTGAGTCTTACGTATCAGCATCCGTTTCTCATTCGACCAAACCGGTAAAGCCACAACCAGCCTGGCAAAATTAAACCCACGGTTTCCCAACAATGATAGCGTTGAAACAATCAAACTGCCCAAAGGCAAAAAAAGGTATACCAACAACAAATAGAGAAGATTCACCCTGCCCAGTTGATCACCTGACAAGACCCCCCAGGCAAGCACACCACCCAACGCTGAACCCAATAAAACAATGGGCCAGGCAATTTGTAGATTGGCATTGGGTAAATGATGTTTAGAGGGCACAGGTTTTTATGACGTATCCAATATTGATAATTTTAGCCAAATATCAAACCCAGTGCGAAAAACCGATGGTTTCAAACAAAGCACGGATAAGCATTCAGACTAGCGTGTTTGCGGGTACAGTGGCGGTAACAATGTGGCTTTGTGTTGCTGATCAACACCTTTATCGATGGGTAGCCCTTGCTTTAGTAAATCCCATAATGCTTCACCAGACCATGGTTCAACCGGCTGCCCATAACAGCTCTTTTCCATGCCTTTTAAAGCCTGTTGCAGTGCAGTGTTGTTCACTTTGCCAATCAATTGACCCAGGTTATTCATTGAACCATCATCCGATAACGCTTTTGCCCAGACCAGCAATGCCTCAGCCGCTGCATGAGGGTCATTGCTGTGGCAGGCTTGCCGGCAGGCCTGTCGTGCTGCTTTTACACTCAATGCTTTTTGCTTTTGCATATCTTCACCAACCGTTTGGCGGGGTTTTCCAGGCTGCCTGGCTCTTAACCAACCAATCATTGTCAACACCCACAAACCGGCAAAACCAAAACTGAGATACGGCCAAAAACCTGGATCAATGACTGTCGTGGTCACCGTTGATGGTGGTTGATCAGCATGTGCAGGCGCTTCTATTGTAGGTAACGGCACTGCAGAGGCAGCATCAACCAATGCCGGCATTACATCAACGACAGTAGCAGGGATGATTGCTTCACGCTGTTCATCATTAATGGTATCCCACCACGCCAAGCGCACTTCGGGCAGTTTCAGCACACCGGCTGCAGTTGGCACAATGGCTTGTTTTATGCTGCGGCGACTGGCAATAGAGCCTGCCTGCTGCAAGGTTTCACCAACTGGTTTGTCGGCGTAGACACGTGCACCGTTGGGTGTATCCGGCTCAAGGTCAGGTAACATTTCATCCGGCAACCCCAGAGCCTGTAGTTCAATTGTCCGTGTTAACGGCTCACCAACTCTATACGCATTATTTTGCTCTAAACCCACTTCACGCAACTGCAAAGCACTGGCTGGTAGCCAGTGATTACCAGTGTAAGCATCCGGCACCGGCAGCACATCGATTTGCAATGGATCGCTGTTGCGAGTAATTCTGCGACCGCGGTTGCGGCTGCTGAATAAACCAGTGCGCGCACTGCCCCCTACCCAACCCGCCAATTGCAATGAAGGGATCTGCAATGTCCCACTGCGTTCTGGAAAGACAGCATAACGACGTTCAATGACATTGTAGCTTCGAGCATGCCGCTGAGATTGGTAACGAGTGTCTTCACCCAGTTTTTGTACCAGCGCATTATTTAGCTGCAAATCAGTCAAAGAGGCATCACTAAACGGTACCGCCATTAACAAACGTACCGTTACTATGATTTGTGATTGCACGTAAACCGAATCATGATCAGATTCTACTTCCAGCACAATGTCTTCACCCACCGCTCCATTGGCAGATGGCAGGGCTGCTGGTTCAGGTCGAACACTCAATCGTAAAGCGCTGGTCTGCTGGTTCCCGACTGGAATAGGTGGGATTCTTAATTGACCTTCCTGTTTAGGCTCCAACACCACCACCAATTGAGTGGATGACTGCTGTTGACCATTGGTAATACTGACCTGTGTTTGTGTACTGGTATCCAATACATTGAACTGATCTTCAAGCACACTGAAGTCAGGATTGATCGCACTGGTACTGCCCTGTTGAACGATAAACAGATTAACGGTCTCGCCGATAAAAATTTCTGTACGATCCAAACGCGCTGTCACTGTCGTGTCTTGCGCAAGCACAGCAAACGGTGCCGCGAACAGACTGATCAATAACAGACAAAAATGTACTTGTTGCCTTAGGCTGATCCGTTTCATCTTTACCAATCATCCTCATCTGAGTCGTTGTTACGTTGTAATTGCTGGCGCTGATATTGATAACGAAATTTATTGCGCAATAGCGTTCCAGGGTCATCGGGTATCCGTCGCAGCCATTGCTGCAGTGCCCTTTGCTGTTCTTCATCCAGCTCGCTTGGTTCCGCCGACTGCGGTTGAACCTGCTGCTCAGTTTGTCCGGTTTCTTCTGATTCTTCCTGTGTGCCGGATTGTTGCTGTTCATTATCTTGTTGTTCGGCTTCAGACTGTTGTTGTTCAGGTTGCTGTTGTTCAGGCTGCTCTCCCTGTTGCCCTTGCTGCTCCTGCTCTTGCCCCTGTTGCTGTTGCCCGTCCTGTTGTTGCTGTCCGTCCTGTTGCTCGTCTGACTGTTGATCCTGTTGCTGCTCGCTATCTTGTTGATTATCGCTCTGTTCCTGCTGCTGATCATTGTCCTGATTTTGGTTTTGTTGCTGCTGTTGTTGTTCTTGTTGTTGCTGCAGGTTTTTTAGCAGTTCCAGATTGTCTTTGGCATCCTGCAAATTCGGGTCTTGCTGCAATGCCTGTTCATAAGCTTCGATGGCCTGTTCAATTTCCCCCGCCTGGGCCAGCGCATTGCCACGGTTATAGCTACCCTGGGCATTATCTGCCTGAGCAAAAGCCTCGGCAGCAGCTTCATAGTCACCATTTCGATAAAGCGTCTCCCCAATCAATAACGGTTGATCGCTTAAACCATCAACCAGTTGCCCTGCCAGCTCATATTGTCCACCGTCCAGGGCATCCCGAGCCTGTTGAGCGGTTGTTTTCCACCAGCTGACTGACGGCTTTGAAACCTGCTCTTCATCAGCAGCCTGAATGGGCCCTGAGTGCAGTATCAGCCCTGGTATTAGCAAGCACCAGCAAAACAGCCAGCCGCGACGAAAACTCAAAGCGCACAGCGGTAGCAGCAGCAATACCAACCAAGGCCCTTGCTCTTTCCATAATTCGCTGCCGGGCTCGATTTCCTCATCCGTGCGCTCACGTTCTGCCGTCGCTGCGGGTGATTGCTCTGGCAGTAAATAATCCAGATCCTGCGCATCAATCGTTAATAAGCTATAGCGCCCGCCACCGACTCTGGCCAATGCCTGAAGTGCTTGCGGTTGTAGTTGTGGTATCACGATATCCCCTTGCCGATCCAGCATAAATCCGCCTTCCGGTAAAGGGATGGGTGCGCCTTGTTCAGTGCCTATGCCCAAAACCGAGGTGGTGATTCCATTGCTGCGCAGTGATTCGACCACTGCCTGAGTTCGATCCAGATTCACCCCATCAGTGATCAGCAATATCTCGCCGTTAACAATACCGGCCTGGTTCAGCAAGTCCGCTGCTTTCTGTAAAGCCAGATCAGCACGCGCGCCCTGTACCGGCATAATATTCGGTGCCAGTGCAGGCAACAGTGCCTCAATGGTGCGGCTGTCGTCGGTTAATGGACTGATCACAAAAGCTTCACCGGCATAGGCCACCAGGCCGGTCTGCCCCTCGCGACTGCGATGCAAAATATCTTCCAGTTTAAAGCGTGCCTGTTCCAGACGACTGGGTTTTTGATCGGTGGCCAGCATCGAGCGTGATAAATCCAGGGCAATGACACGGGCCTGTGTCGCACGCACCACTGGTTGAGGCTGGCGCTCCCACGTTGGTCCAGCCATCGCCACGATCGCCAGCAAGCCACTGACACCCAGCAAAACCGTTAACCAGCGACCGTGTTTATTCTGCGTCTCACCCTGCCCTGCCAACCAGCTCAGTAATTGTGGGTCAACCACTGCCTGCCAAGCGCTGCCCGATAGGCGATGACGAACCTGCCAAAACAGCAATAAAGCCAATGGCGACAGTGCCATCAACCACCAGGGCCGCAGAAAATGAAACTCAGCCAGCATGACTGATCGCTCGCTTCGGAAGAATTGACGGCAGCACCATCGACAAACCCAGCAATAAGGCAATACTCAAAGCCAAGCCCAATGGCCAGTAATAGCGTTCGCTGACCGGCCGGAAAATTTCTGGCTCGGCATCGACGGGTTCCAACTCATCCAATCGGGCATAAATCGATTGCAAATCGGCCAGTGATCGCGCACGGAAATACTGGCCACCGGTTAATTCAGCAATTCGAGTTAGGGTTGTTTCATCCAAATCAGCCGACGGGTTGCGCACCCGTGTACCAAACAGTGAATTAACCCGCTGCTCATCAGCGCCGATACCAATGGTATAAACCGTTAAACCCTCTCCTGCTGCCAATTCAGCGGCCTCTATCGGATCCACACTGCCGGTGGTGTTGGCACCATCAGTCAACAGGATCAATACCTTTTGTTCACCACCAGATTCTTGTAGATGTTTTAGCGCCAGGCCCAACGCATCGCCGATCGCTGTTTCAGGGCCTGCCAAACCAATTTCGGCCTCGTTCAGCAATGTCCGGGTGGTTTCCCGATCAAAGGTTAATGGCGTTTGTAAGAATGCCTGGGTACCAAATAAAATCAACCCCAGACGATCACCCAACCGCCGGGTTAAAAACTCGCCTGCCACCGCTTTTACCGTGACCAAGCGCGTCACCCGCCGCCCTTCAAACACCATATCGTCTTGGCGCATGCTCCCGGAAATATCAACAGCCATCAGCAAATCACGACCGGAAACCGGCACTTCTACCTGCTCACCGACATACTGGGGTCGTGCCGCAGCCAGCACCAGCAACATCCACGCCAATAGTGCCAACAACTGCACCACTTTTCTGCTATTACCCGGGTTATCATCTTGCGAAGCCAGCTCAGTGTAAAACGGTACTGGTAAAGCGCCTTTGGCAGAACGATTGGCTTTGGGCAACCACCTGACCAGCAACGGCAGTAACAACGCTGCAAACGCCCATGGCCAGGCAAAACCTGTCAAACCCAATGATTGCAACCAACTCATGTGAGTTGCCTGACTTGCTGTCTGACCCAGCGCATTACCGCCGCATGTAATGCTGGCGCATCGAATGCCGATTGTGGCCGATAGGGCGCATCCAGCAATACCCGACCAATACCTTTTGTAAATAGCTGATCATCATTGCTTTGGTCCAGGTAGTTTAAAAATGCATCGCCGGTTAAGCCGAGTTGTTGATGTTCACCATTGGCCAGCATGACCTGCCGGATGAGCCGGTGCAATTGTGCGGCCATCTTGGTCGCGTCACTATGGTCTTGGTGGTCGGTGAGTACGCTTTGGAAAGCGGTAATGATCGCCCGGCGACGACGCAAGATGCGATAGCGTTTAACAAAATAGACAATGGCCAGAATCAGCAACAGCAACATCAGCATCAGTAACCACCAGCCAGGCGCCAGCGGCCAGAAACCGGGATCAGGCGCGGCGTGGATATCTTTTAGTTGCTCCAACGGGTTCATGACGATGCCTGGTACTCCTTCAGCACGCTAGCTGGCAAACAGCCGCTGCATGACACTGATCGGATCATCCATGGTTGCTGCGCAATGCATGGGGATGCCCAGTTGACGGGTAACCTGCTTAAGTTGTTGGAAATGCTCATCGGCGTATTGCGCATAGCTTTCTCGACCACGACGCTCGCGGGTATTCAATACCCCACTTTTCTGACCTTGACGAACCGGATAAACACCCGCTGGCAAGGGTTGCCTCTCGATGGGATCATATACCTGACAGGCGACCACATCATTGTGCTGTCGCAGCCTGGACAGGTGTCTACGAGTATCGTGGTTCAAGCCATAAAAATCACTGATAATGACCACCAGGCTGCCTGGTCGGATCACATGCCGCAAACGTCGCAAAGCCAGTGTTAAAGGTTGCCCGGCGGCGGCGGCAGTAGGCATCACCAGTTGATCAGCGCTGGCGGGCGGTTGCAACCACTCCAATAAATGTCGAATAAGCTTTAATGCCCCTCTACGTCCGCCACTGGGACGCATTTCCTGATGGGTATTACTGGCAAAACCAAACGCACCGACTCTATCACCACGCTGGACCACCGACCAGGCCAGACAAGCCGCCAGTCGCGCCGCCTGTACTGATTTTAAAACCTGACGTGTACCAAAAAACATGCTGGCACCACAGTCCAGTAAGATAATCACCGGGCGTTCGCGTTCTTCCTGAAATAATTTGGTATGTGCCTTGCCGGTTCGTGCAGTAACCCGCCAGTCCATATTGCGGATATCATCACCGGCTTGATAGTAACGTGACTCCAGATAATCCACCCCGCGTCCACGAAACCGTGAACGATAAAGGCCAGCCGTGGTGGCACTGACGGCTTGCCTGGGTTGCAGGTTTAGACCACGCGCAGCAAAACGCAAACCGATCAGATCATCCGCTTGCGGAGCAATCGCCGATGGCAAAGATTGATGAGCAGGCTTACCCATTAATCGTTTCTCAATAAATTAAATCAGGGGTTCCTTAAGGAACTGGCAAGCGTGCCAGCAAATCAGCTATGACCTGATCAGAGGTGATGCCATCTGCTTCAGCTTCAAACGATAACAATACACGGTGCCGCAACACATCAGCCGCCATGGCCTGAATATCTTCCGGTGTGACATAGTCCCGACCGTTCAGCCAGGCGTGAGCCCGGGCACAGCGATCCAATGCAATCGTGCCGCGAGGGCTGGCACCATAACTGATCCAGCGAGCCAGGTTTTCACTGTAGGCAGAGGGGTCACGTGTGGCCAGTACCAGTTGCACCATATATTCTTCCAGCTGAGGTGCCAAATGCAGATTCAGCACTTCTTGCTGGGCAGCAAAAATATCTGTCTGACTAATCCGTGTTTCAATTTCGCGGGACTCTCCCAGTTGCTCTCTGGCCTGTTGTCGAGCCAACTCCAGAATACTGGTTTCTGCGCTGGTGTCCGGATAGCCAATGGTGACATGCATCAAAAAACGATCCAGTTGTGCTTCTGGCAGTGGATAGGTCCCCTCTTGCTCGATCGGGTTTTGTGTCGCCATCACCAAAAACAGTTTCGGCAGTGGATAGGTCACGCGACCCACGGTTACCTGATGCTCTGCCATCGCTTCAAGCAAAGCCGACTGTACCTTGGCAGGCGCACGGTTAACTTCATCGGCAAGAATCAAATTATGAAATACCGGCCCATGTTGAAATTCAAAACGGGCTTCCTGAGGGCGGTAAATTTCAGTACCGGTTAAATCAGCGGGTAACAAATCAGGCGTGAACTGGATACGATGAAAATCCCCATCGATGCGATCACCGATGGCCTTGATTGCTGTGGTTTTGGCCAGGCCCGGCGCGCCTTCTACCAACAAATGTCCATCGGCCAGCAAAGCAATCAATAAACGATCAACCAATGCCTGTTGACCAATAATACAGCGCCCAGCTGCAACACGTAGCTGCTGTATTGCAGCATAGGCAGCAGAATGACTGGTTGCTAATTGATCTTCCGGCTGATTGCCGGTTTGCTCATCCGGGTGATGATTGACTTTGTCCAGCTCGGCTTGATCTGCCGTTGCTTGTTGATCTGACATCCTTTAAAGCTCCACTATGTCTGCCCACGTCACATGCTGTTTGACTGTGGACTGCTGATTTTCCGACAAGGTTATGACCTGCGGTTTTAATAACGTCTTTCTGGTGGTTTTAATGCCTAATGACATTATCCGGTTCATGTCCTCACCAGATTTATCCGCCTATGACCGTGCATCAAAACCAGGGTTCCGGTTACTGCCGGTCAATGCAACCGGTGCAACGGTGTATTTTACGTGGGATGCGGTGAGCTTGCGAACAGTGTTAGGTTGATTTTAGTTAAATGGGTGCGGCCGGTAACACAACAAGCAGTTATAGCGATCACCTTGAACGATGTTCAGCTACCCCAACCACGACTGTCATCAGCCAAGATGGCCTTGAACGGGTATTGCAAGCATAGATAAAACCACAAAACTGAACACCGTTTAATTTGCGTTGACCTTATGGCAATGTTTTTGAATCCACCTCTACCAACTCTCGCAGCTTGTTCAGCATCTTAGGGATATCCCTGCGTAAAATTCTCATCTCTGCACGCTGACTCAAACGCTTGCTAAGATTCACGACCGCTTCATAGTAAAGCACAGTTTGACTCTCAGCATCTGCTTCAAAACGCCAGCTACCCATAAAGGACTCCAAATCACCCCCTTGTTTTTGAAACTCAATTAACACTGGTTGCTGATAACTGGCAAGGAAAACGCTTTTAACACTGGGTAGAAAAAAATAGGGCTTTAAACGATGCATGGTGATATCAAATGGATAACCATTTTTATCCACCCCACTATCCAGTATCTGACACTCACGGATATCCGGCACATATTCCAGTGCCTGGTGACAATCCACCAACACGGTCCATACCGTTTCTGCCACTGCATGAATCCGGATCGCTGCCGATAACATAACGTGCTGCTCACCCTGGGGAACAACACTTAGCAACACCTCACGACCTTCTGGCAAAACTTCAGCGTCTGCCGGTGATGGCAATGCCAATATAAGCGCAAACAATACCAGGCTGAATAGCATCTGGCATACGTTAAACCTGTTGCTCACTTTATAGATATGTAATAACATAACATTTTTGTAACTTTTCCAAGGTGTCTCCATGACTCAGTCTTCGCTCAGTGCTGCCATTATCCTGGCAGTGGTCACGCTATCATCTGCTTATGCCCAGCAAAGCGATGCTCAAAATACAGACAACTCAGATGAGGGAAATACTCACGCAGAGCATGACAGCCATGCTGTGGAATTGGACAATATTGAAGTAGAAGCCAGTCCTTTAGGCGGTACCGTACTGGATGCTACCCAACCAGTGGATATTTTGACCGGTGAAGCACTGGATGATCGCAAACAATCCACAATCGGTGAAACCCTGCAGGCCGAACTGGGTGTGCAAAGCAGTTATTTTGGCCCAGGTGCAGGGCGCCCCATTATCCGAGGGTTAGGCGGTTCACGTGTTCGTATTCTGGAAAACGGTATTTCCACCTTGGATGCATCGGCGCTAAGCGATGACCATGCGGTATCGGCTGAACCATTGCTGATCGACAGCATTGAAGTGCTGCGTGGTCCGGCAACCTTATTATATGGTTCGGCTGCCAGTGCCGGTGCCATCAATATCGTGGATAACCGCATTCCCAAGCAACAGCAGGATTTCAGTGGCGCGGTAGAAGTGCGTGGCAATACCGTGGCTGACGAATTTGCCGGTGTAGTGCGACTGGATGGCGGTTTCGGTGCATTCCAGTTTCACCTGGATGGTTTTTATCGTGACACCAATGACTATGACATCCCTGGCTTTGCACTCAGCGATGCCTTACTGGCTGATTTGCCTCCTGAAGAGCTGGCTGAACAGGAGTCCGGCACGCTGGCCAACAGTGCCATTGAAACCGTCGGCGGTACTTTCGGTGGCTCAATAGTCGGTGACTGGGGATATGCCGGCTTTGCCTTCAAGACTTTCGATACACAGTACGGCATACCTGCTGAACTGGAAGAAGAAGAGGAAGAAGAAGGTGAAGGTGGTGAAGAAGAAGGTGGCGTAAGCATTGATCTGGAACAGCAACGCTACGAGTTCAACGCGGGTTTGTTTAATCCTCTACCGGCCATTGAACAGGTCGAGTTCAAACTTGCCAATGTAAACTATGAACACCAGGAACTGGAAGGTGATGAAGTAGGCACCACTTTCTTAATTGACAGCACTGAAACCCGTTTGGAATTGAAACATGCACCGATCGGTAGGCTGAATGGTGCGTTTGGTATTCAGTACAGCGACGAAGACCTGATTGCGATTGGTGCGGAAGCCTTTATTCCCGCCAATAATACCGAATCGCTGGGGTTGTTCCTGGTTGAAGAATTGTCACTGGGCGATGTCAAACTGAGCGGTGGTTTCCGCTGGCAGGATGACGACATCAGCCTGGCCAATGGCTTAGATGTGAATGGCATTACTGACCGTAGCTTCACGGCCATATCAATAAGCGGTGGCGCCATCTGGCAATTTGCTCCTGACTGGCAGGCTACTTTCAACTGGCAGCGTTCCGAGCGCAGCCCTACATCAGAAGCATTGTTTGCCGACGGCCCGCACATTGCCACCCAGACCTTTGAAATCGGCGACCCGACATTGAATGAAGAAACCTCCAATAACTTCGATCTGGGTATTCATAAATACATTGGCAATTGGCATTTACGCGCCGATGTTTTTTATAACAATATCGATGATTTTATTTTCCTGGCTGATACACCAGATGTAGAAGATGGACTACCGGTTCGTATCTGGAGCCAGCAGGATGCAGAGTTCTATGGCTTCGAAGCAGAAGCCAGCTACCTGTTCGAACAGACGCCTATCGGCGATCTTGAGTGGCGTGTATTTACCGATATGGTCCAGGCCGAGCAGGACAATGGTGATGCCATACCCCGCTTGTCACCCACTCGCATCGGTACCGGGCTGGATTGGCATTACGGCAATCTGCGTGCCAACCTGAACTACTATCATGTGTTTGCCCGCGATGATGTCGCCAGCTTTGAAACCACCACCGATAGCTACAACATGCTCACCGCCAATGTGGCTTACAAGGTCTATGTTGGGCAAAGTGAAATTGAGTTTTTTGTCCAGGGCGTGAACCTGACAGATGAAGTACAACGGGTACATACCTCATTCTTGAAAGACTTTGCCCCCCAACCCGGCATTAACTTTTCGGGTGGTATCCGCGGGTATTTTTAATCAATACCCTGACTACCGCTTTGGATGTCCATGCCTTGTTGTTTTCGAACCGGCAGCAAATGCTGCCGTCTTGGGGTATGTGCTGATCCACTCAGCCCAGTTGGTTTGTACTGTTTGCAGTGATGGGTTCGCCTGATGGTTGAATACCTGATCGACAACACTGTACTCAATCACCAGCCTTACCCCTTCAAACTCATCAATGACTCTGCCTCCACGCGCCAATACTTCAGCCGCCGGGTATGCCTTGGCCACACCATTCTGGCTGACACCCAGCACCGGCATGTCAACGTGATAACGTAGCTCTGAAGGCAGCGCTGCAAAAATGTTTTCACCTTCAGAAGAAACACCCGTCGGTGTTATTGAATAATCGATATCAAACCCGGTATCACGCGACACAATGGTTGATTCAGGGTGTTTTTTTTGCCACTCACCAACCGTTGTAATTTCATAAGGAAGATCAAAAACCAGCTGTCCCTGTAAAGGTCCAGATACCGCCTCATCCAGAAAACGTGACCACAATGAATGCGTCTGCTTGTCGTAAAGCAGTATATCTCCCTCATAAATCAGACCTGACATACCAAACACCAGCGGCTGGTCATTCACTAGCCTGTCGAACACCAGGCCAGTACCGCAAATTCGGCAAAAAGTCACCAATATCGGGCTTTCTCCAAGGTCATCGTTAACGATCTGGTGCCACATCATAATCGCCAGAGGATATGCTCTGGCCTGATCGTCAAGGCTGATACCAATAACAAAATCAGCGGGCAACCAATCGGTTTCATCAATGGCTTGGGTTTTTATCGACTCCAGCACCTGAATCGGAGAGTCTACAGGGCCGGTACGGATGATGGTTTCAGCGTTAATGACATCCGAGCTGGTATCAAAACCATTAATTTCTATTGACCACCCCGGCCAGCAGATCAGAGCAATGTTCAATACCGCAACCGCTTTTATTATTCGCATAACAATCTCAAGGTATACATTTGGACAGCAACACACTGTTACCCATATTTTGGTGTCACTGCCTGTTAAGCAGACAGTCCCTGGCTGGAAAATCTTTCATCCCGAACTGCTTGCTTGATACCGCTTAGATTGCTTACAACACCCCCTTTACCAGTAATATTCCAATACCAAAGCCATTTAAAACCCGGTCTACGCAGGCTTAAACACCAGCGCAAAAGTCACCGGCACTGCGGTGGCAATGGAACTCAATCCAGCCAGCTCCTGTAATTTAATGATGCCATTGATTAACCCAAATTGAGTGGCATCAATAACTGTCGGTTTTATGGTTTCCACATGCATATTGCCGTTGCTATCAATAATTAGGCCAACGAATGCCTTGACGGTCTGTTGCTGACCATGTAAATCCACTGTGAAATCCAACTCACTGGCATATGCCCGCCCCTGCTGCAAGCCATTCAACCATTCAGCATCCAATTGTGTACTGATCGTTGCCTGGGGGAAGTCTGCAGTGGAAAACAGGTGCTCCTGCATACGCTGGTTGCGAATATCGATGCCGGTATTTACCGATGCCAGCGAGATGACCACAACCGCTTTTCCATCAGAATCGATGTGACCCTGCAGGCTATCAAATTGATGTATTTCGGCAATCTGATTGTTTTTTATTGATATAAAATTAATTAATGCATGCTGACTATCCAGCTGCCAATGTGCCAATGCGGCAGTTGGCAATGTCAGTGCCAACAGCAATGTCATTGATGCGAAAATATCAAATTTCTTCATGTCTATTCCTGTCTACTTACACGATCACTATATCAGCACATAGTGATCATCATGCTATAAAAAACGCCCCCGATATACGGGGGCGTTTATGCTATCGAAAATTAAGTCACGGGCTTACTGAATCGCAATATCTTCGAAACCATTGATAAAGAAAATCTCTTCCAGTGGCACATCACAGCTATCCAGATAAACCTGTAGCATTTCTTCGCGATCGGCATCGCTCATGGTTTCGAACGGATAAGCCAGGTAGACCGAATTAAACTCCGGCCGGCCCACACTTGCCCCGTTACCATTGTCACCGACCATATTTAACTGAGCATCCGCTGCGGCAATAAAATTATCTGTGAAATCATTGCCATCAACAGCAGCAAAGTCCAAGGTATAAGGACCAAGCCCATCAAACACTGTCCCAGCACCGCCTGTGACTGATACATAATCACCAAGGTCTGTACCCGGCGAATCTGCCAGCCCCAGGAAGTCCAGCATAAACGGCGTCACAGCCCCCCGGTCAAAGAAATAATCCTGACTGGAAATAAACAGGCAACCACCATTATTCAGATAATCGGCCAGTGCGGTTTCACCTGCAGGTCCAGGGCCAGCGAAACCGCCAAACTCGTCACCACTGAACCAGATAACCGTGTCATAGGCCGCTAGCTGGCCAGCCCCTGGTTCATTATCACTGTTGTCGGTGTCGAACACATCAAACGCCAGGCCCAGGTTATTCAGGGTGGTTTCGTAAAAGCTGCGTGTGTCTGGGTCATTATCATCATCATCGACCAGCAAAATCGGTGGAATATCCGCTGTGGTAAAACTGGATGACGCTGACATTGCCCCAGCTCCACAAGGGTTACTGGCGGAAACCCGCCAGAAATAAGTCGTCAATGGATCCAACGCCGCACCGACTACGTGTGAGGTGGCCGTTTCTGTGGCGGTATAAATAATGTTGTTAAAGCTCGCATCAAGCGCCAGCTCAATAAAAAATGCATTGGATTGCGCAGCAGCAGTCCAACTTAATGTGACAGGAATGCCGACACCAGTACCGCCGTTGGCTGGCATATCCAGGGTTGGTGCTCCCGGTATGACGTCAAACACGTCCAGATTAACCGTCAGCGAACGTGGATCAGCGCCTACCGCTGTGCCATCAATGGTAAAGCTGGTCATGCCGGCAGCAACGCCTGCAGGCAGGCTGATTTCTGCCAGCGATGCGTTATCTGGAATCACTGGGTTCGGTGTAAACGTGCCAACAGTGCCTGCTGGTTGACCATTCAGTGCCAGCGTAATCGGATCGGTGAAACCGGCAACGCTGACAGTATTGATATTGATGTCAGTCAAATCACCCGGACTACAGACCTGCTGATTTAAGGGTGTACCTGACAACGCAAAACCGGGCGAACCGCAGGCATTAAAACGGAACGATGCAATTCGGGTATCCCAGCCAGTGGCGACGTTGTATTGTGCGGTATACCAAAAAGTACAATCATCAATGGGGTCGACGACCAGCGCAGAGTAATCACCATAGCGGTTACTGCCATTGGGCGAAGTGCCTTCAATAATGCTGAACTCGCCTTGCGGCAGCAAGCCTGCAGGGTCGCCATTCAAACGACCGGCATAACGCATACCCGGGAACACACCGGTATCTGCACTGCTGACGTTATAACCAATGGCCAAATTCCCAGCACTGTCCTGAGCAATACTGGACATCCAGCGGTTGGTTGCGTCAGGTGAAAAAGTCCCTTCCTGCTGTAGCACCCAGCCACCGGTCGTTGTGCCTGCAGGACGTTCCAGAATAAACCAGCGCACACCATGTCGATCGGTTCCATCCACGTCCGTCACCAGACTGCCTGCAATCTGCTGGGTTGAACCATCATTCCGGTACTGTGGCCGCCACATCACCGGTTCACGCAATGGGTCCAGCGTGGTTGCGCTGCCAGGCTGGGAGGCACAGGCAAATGCTGTCAGACCACAAAGATTGGAGTCAATCTCAGCAATCGGAATCTGAATGGGGCCAGTAAAACTGCTGTTTGCGGAATTATCGAAATCGACCGTAAACTCCCAGTATTCCAAGCAGTCCATACCGGTCACGGCACAGTCCGGTGCATGCGATTCATCGTCGTTATGCCGCATAAAAATGCCAGGTGCGCCCGGTGGTGGCGGGTTCAGCCCGTCAAAATCAGCAGGTTGCAATAGCTGGAATCCAAAACCACTCAGCGTACCGGAACTAAACACCTGCAAAGGACGAGCCGGGTTACCCAAAAGCATATTCACGCGGTCAAAAGCATAGTTGGCACGACCGCCCTGAAAACCTTCATTGGCACCTGTGTAGTAGGCATCTGGCCATGCACCAATCTTGAAGTAATCAGGCAAACCACCGGAAACCGAATCGAACTCATAGACAAACCAGGTACCCGCTGTTGGGTCGGTGGTTTGTGAAATGTACACACAGATTGAACTGCCGGTAAACTCTGAAAGCAGCCAACGGCCTTGGCCGCCAGCCGCCGCCTGATCAAAAATCACAATGGGATCACCAGAACCGGCAGCACAGCCTGTGCCACTGCCTGCGGCCAAATCGGTAATGTTAAAAAATGCAGCCTGATTACCAGTTGCTTTCTCAATGATCAGCACTTCGCTGCCCGCACCTGCGGTATTGATCATCTGCACATAAAAATCTATCCCGACATCACCCACGGTATCGGAAGGATTAACACCGGTAAAATCACCACCATCCTGGTTGATGATGGTCGTTTCAATACCCGAACCACCACGGGTTGAACCACCGCTGGCATTTTGCAGCTCTGCCAGGGCATCGAAGCCATAACCGCGTGGCTCAGGATCAGGTATCTCAACACCTTTTTCGCGAATCAAACGACGGGGTATTTCACGGATAGGATCGCCTGGCTGCCATTGACGAGGGGTTGGCAGATTGGTTGTATCGACCTGAATAATAGCAGGTACCACGACCCCGCCAACGGTTTCAGCGCCCACCTGAACAGGTGGCTCAGCTTGTGCAAAACCAATGGCTGCTGCCAATATCAGTGAAACAAAAAGAAAAGTCTGTGTAACTAACCGGGACATATGCATGACCTCATTCCTTTAATGCCATTAACAGCCAGTATACGTCATACCTGAAACAGGTTGGTATACATAGAATTGACCATAAATGGCAGATAACGTAATTGGATACGACGATGGTAGCACAAAAAAACATCGCTCCATGAATGGGTAAAGCCGAAAACAGATAACAAAGCCAGCGATTCAGTCATCGCTTACCTGAAGCGCTTAATTAACTGGGTTAGCGACTCTCAAAGCCATCACGGAAAAAAGTCTCAAAGGTCAAACCCATGCATTGATCAAAGAAAGTCTGCATCAACTGTTCACGGTCTGCTTGTCCCAGCGCTTCCAGCGGAAAGCCCAAATACAATGTGTTCAAGTTTACACGCCCTACCCCTGCACCATTGACGTTGTTCCCAACCATGGTTAACTGGGCTCCACTGTCAGGCACCATGTCGTCACTGACATCACTCAAACCTGCACTAACATAATCGAGAATGTACGGCCCCAAGCCGTCATACATACTTCCGGGTGCGCCACTGACAGTGACATAATCACCATCATCACTGGCCGATGCACCACCCAAGCCCAGAAAATCTGCCATAAACGGCGTCGGTGGTGGTCCACGGTCCAGTAAATAATCCTGCGACGACACCAACAAACAGCCGCCATCATTAAGAAAACCACTTAACGCAACTTCACCGGCACCGCCTGGACCCGCCGCTCCACCAAATTCGCCACCGGTAAACCAGATCACTGCATCGTGCCCGGAAAGCTCTAATGTCGATGGTTCATTATCAGAGTTATTGGTATCAAACACCTCAAAATCGATCGCCAGATTGTTCAATGCCGAGGTATAAAAAGCCCGGGTGTCCGGGTCATTGTCATCATCATCCACCAGTAGCACCTGTGCTATCTGCCTTGTCGTAAAACTGAATATTGCCGAAGCAGCACCGATACCACAGGGGTTATTGGCACTGACCCGCCAGAAATAAGTGGTTAATGAGTCCAGTTCGGTATTGACCAGATGCGAAGTGGCCGATTCATTGGCCGTATAAATGATGTTGGAAAATGCACCATCCGTTGCCAGCTCAATGAAAAAACCACTGCTTTGAGCACTGGCCGACCAACTTAATAGCACCGGCAAATCAACATCAACCGCGGTGTTGGCCGGTACCTGTAATTGCGGCGCAAGCGGTGTACCGTTAAATACTTCTAGATTGATTCCCAAGGTATCAGGCATACCCCCTGCTGCAGTTGCATCGATCAATACACTAGCCATGCCCGGTGAAACACTCGCCGCTAAGGAGATTTGTGCCAACGAACTGTTACCCGGTACGACAGGGTTAGGGCTAAAACTCGCTGTCGTACCGGCAGGTGCAGAGCCCAATGCCAAAGT
The DNA here is from genome assembly GCA_965230265.1 of Wenzhouxiangellaceae bacterium. GTDB lineage: Bacteria > Pseudomonadota > Gammaproteobacteria > Xanthomonadales > Wenzhouxiangellaceae > JAJFKX01. Next base: position 2,053,654 of record OZ245999.1, read on the forward strand.
GACCGGATTGGTAAAACCACCGATACTGGCAACGTTAACCGTAATATCCTGTAAATCTCCCGGGCTGCAAACCTGTTGATTCAACGGCGTTCCACCCAGGGCAAATCCAGGCGTGCCGCAGCTATTAAACTGGAATGAAGCAATTTGCGTTTGCCAGTTGACGCCGGGGTTGTATTGAGAGGTGTACCAAAAAGTACAGTCATCGACAGGGTCGACCACCAGTGCCGAATAAGCCCCGTAGCGATTGGTTGCATTGGGGCTTGTACCTTCTATCACACTGAACTCACCTTGCGGTAATTGGCCTGCGGTATCAGTGCTCAAGCGCCCGGCATAGCGAATACCCGGAAACACGCCGGTAGTGCTGCCACTGACATTAAAACCGACGACCAAATTACCCAGAAAATCCGTCGCCGCACTGGACATCCAGCGATTGGTCGCATCCGGCGAGAAGGTACCCTCCTGCTGCAGGCTCCAACCACCACTGGCCACACCGGGCGGACGCTGCAAAATAAACCAGCGCACACCATGCCGATCATTGCCATCTACATCCGTGACAAAACTGCCGACAACCTGCTGACTATCACCCAGATTACGATATTGCGCACGCCACATCACCGGTTCGCGTACCGGATCGAGCAATACCGCGCTGTCAGCTTGTGAAACACAGGCGAACGATGTTAAACCACACAAGTTAGAATCAAATTCGCTGATGGTAATCTGCTGGGGGCCCATGAAAGTACTGTTGGCAGGTATATCGAAGTCAACGGTGTACTCCCACAGCTCGATACAATCCTGGCTGGCCACCGGGCAATCAGGGTCATGTGACTCATCATCGTTATGGCGCAGCAAAATACCCGGCGCACCTGCCGGCGGTGCCAAATCACCATCAAAATCAGCGGCCTGTAATAACTGAAAAGGAAACCCGGTTAAAGTGGGATAGCTGAATGCCTGAAACGGCCGGGCCGGGTTGCCCAGCAGCATATTGATTCGATCAAAAGCATAGCCAGGCCGGTTATTCTCAAACAGTTCATTGGCACTGCCGTAATAGGCATCTGGCCATGCCACCACCTTGAAGTAATCCGGCAGACCATTGGAAACCGCCAAAAACTCATACACAAACCAGCTACCCGCAGTTGGATCAGTGGTTTGCGAGATATACATACAAATGGAATTATCAGTAATTTCTGATAACAGCCAACGCCCCTCGCCACCTGCAGCACTTTGATCAAAAATGACCAATGGGTTAATGGTGTTTTCGATGCAGCCTGTCCCACTGCCCATCGCCAAACTGCTGGTACTGAATGAGGCGGCCTGTGCACCGGTATTTTTATTGATGATCAGCACATCGCTACCAGGTCCATTGGCGGACACCACTTGTACATAAAAATCGATACCGACATCACCGACCGGATCCGCCGCCACCATGCCATTAAAGGCGGCGCCTGGTTGATTGATAATGGTGCTCTCAATACCGTTGCCGCCACGTATCGCATCACCGTTTTGTTGTATTGCCAATGGGTCAAAACCAAAACCGCGTGGTTCAGTTTCAAGGCTTGGCTGATTGCGGTCCTGAAACACCCGTCTGGGTATTTCCACCACCGGGTCACCTGGTTGCCACCTGACCGGCTTGGGCAGACGCTGCATGTCTACCTGGATAATCGCAGGTACGACAAACCCACCGATACTATCTGCACCTTGTTTAACCGCAAGTGGCTCACTGGTATCAACTTGTGCCCAGATACTGCCGATAAACATCACCAGGCCTGACAAAAGCAAAGCTTTAATCAGACGCTGACAGTGTTTCTGTGTGACATGCTGGTTAATCGTCATAACTTCCTGAAAAAACCTATTCAATAAAGCCACCGCCCCCAGCCCGGCTAAACCGCTTAATTATACAGTACCGTAAAGTATTGATAGTCCTTTCAATAATGAATAATTGTTACGCTTCCATTTGACGGTGAAACGCATCCCGAAATTGGGAAAATGTACCCGCATCAATGGCCTCACGCATTTGTTGCATCAAAGTCTGGTAATAAGTGAGGTTATGTATCGTCGCCAAACGGTGCCCCAGTATTTCATTACAGCGATGCAAATGCTTGATGTAGGAACGCGAATAATTTTTACAGGCATAACAATGACATGCCGGGTCGATTGGGCCGGTGTCATCATTAAATTTTGCATTACGAATACGTAGCACACCCTGGCTGGTAAAAAAATGACCGTTGCGAGCATTGCGGGTAGGCATCACGCAATCGAACATATCCACACCGCGAGCCACCGCTTCCACCAGATCTTCAGGCCGACCGACGCCCATCAGATAACGGGGTTTATCATCAGGCAATACCGGTGTAGTGAACTCCAGAACCTGATTGCGCTGCTGCATTGATTCACCGACACTCAAACCGCCAATGGCATACCCGTCAAAACCAATCTCCAGCAAACCGGTGGCAGATTGTTCCCGTAAATCCTGATGCATGCCACCTTGAACAATGCCAAACAACGCAGCAGGGTTATCCGCATGTGCCTGTTTGCTGCGTTGCGCCCAGCGCAAAGACAATTCCATTGATTCGCGTACCTGCGCATGCTCGGCCGGATACGGTGTGCACTCATCAAAAATCATCACAATATCCGAACCCAGCACCCGCTGCATGGCCATTGATTCCTCAGGCCCCAGAAACACTTTGGAGCCATCAACGGGTGAAGCGAAGGTAACGCCCTGTTCAGTAATTTTTCGACGCTCAGCCAAACTGAACACCTGAAAGCCCCCTGAATCGGTCAGAATCGGCCCCGACCAATGCATAAAATCATGCAGATCACCGTGTCGGGAAATCACCTCAGCCCCTGGGCGCAGCATCAAATGAAAGGTGTTCCCCAACAAAATTTGAGCCCCCGTATCGCTGACCTCTTCCGGTGTCATCGCTTTAACGGTGGCATAGGTACCCACCGGCATAAAAGCCGGGGTTTCCACCATTCCACGGTCAAAACTCAAACGACCACGACGCGCGCCGCCATCGCTTTTTAGCAGATCAAATTTCATTAGGTTTTTATATCAGAAGTTTCTTAAGCCATTCTAACATGCCCTCAATAATGACTTTTATTGCCTATAAAAACCAAGCCAAAAAACAGCTATAGAATGCATGATTGACAAACCAAAATGGAATATATATGGCGTAATACACGCTGCTTGACATACTTTCGTCGTAGCTGCTACCGTGCAGCCAGTGCTCGCGGACTCCCGACGAACACTCGGTAATATTCATTACCACCTGAACCAGCGACAAGGTGATTTTAGATCGACAGGCCTAGGACGGGCCTGGTGGTTAGGCTTGGAGCCGTATTGGTTTTGCTGTGTATCAGGTGTTTTAAATGAAAGTGGATTTTATTAGGGTTTTTGTATTTATTGGGTTGTTGTTATGGGGGGCTGGCTATCTGCCGAAGAACCCGAAGATGCACTGGACCGAATAACTGCCGAGGTGGTGGCAGAAACCGGTTTCCCTGAACCCGCTCTTATTGATCAACGATTTTTTACATGGCTGACCAGTACCACACTGGCAGATGCCAGTGGAGAGCTGACCGGTTCAGGCAGCTGTGGTGTTAGCATCGCGGCCTGCACCCTACCCGTGGTCGAGGACCCAACATTCCCGGGGATCCGCGATTTACGAATCAAAACCCGCCGGGACGGAAAGGTAAACGCCAGTTTTACGATAAGGTGGAGAAGGCCTGAACGCCTGCCTAGAGATTTGCGCGATACCTATGAGCTGATTGCCTACGATGTTTACCTGGTTCGCGAAGATGGCGAATATGAACGCTACCGGCTCAACCGCCGTGTCAATCGCAATGGTGACTACCGGCCACCACGTAAAATCAAATTCCGCCATCGCACTGCAGCTGATTATGAAATCCATGTGCAGGCCATTTACGATCTGATTGACTCGACAGCATCAGCAAATCAGGCACAGGCCTTTGCTGCCAATACCAATGATCCGACATCCAAAGGTGGCGATACCAATACTCGAATGGGGCCTGGTGGAATCGGCAGTGGCCTTTCTGGCGGCGGCTTTAGCGGTTCGGCCTCACCGGTCTTGTCGGACATCAGCACCACCGCGCCGAATTTGTATGCCTGTCTGACCGCTGCAGGGCACCAGGACAGTAAAAAACTGGAGGAGATTGGTACCGTTATCTGCGTTGATGCGCAATTGCAAAATGCGGATGTCCAGGCACTGGATGAATTCTCCACACTGCATACACTCAATATCAGCAATACCAGTAGTGTTGGTTTGTTTAACAACGATTTCGATGATCTTTCCGCATTATCAGGCTTGGCCGATTTATACAGCGTTAATGTCTCGCGGGTAAGCGCTTTACCAGGACCTGCATTGGCAGATGCCGATGGTGCATTGATTGTGACCGCACAGAATATTGGCGGTGGTTTGGGCAGCCTGCCTGACCTTGGTGCTAATGGTGTTGATATCGTTAATCTGGATTTGGCTGATAACAATATCAGCAGTATCAATGGCAATCTGACGCCTCCTAACCTGGCACACCTGGACCTGAGTGCAAACCCTGTCAGCAATGGATCACTGCAATCGACAACGCTGGCAGTGGAATCACTATCGCTGCGCAACACCAATATACAGTCCATCAACCAGGCGTCATCCACGCTGAAGAATTCCGTCAAATACCTGGATGTCAGTGAATCACCGCTCAACGGCTCTCAGGATTTTTCTGCTTTTAACGGCCTGTGCATGCTGGAAGCACAAAATATTACCGGACTGAATTCACTGGCCAATGGCGGCGGGCAAACCACCCTGCCCCAGCATCTGCAGCTGCTGTATGCATCCGGCAATAGCAATCTGGCCACTGTGGGCAATGTGGGTGATTATGTCGGCGGGCAGAATTATGTACAGATTGATTTAAGCGGCGCCAATCAACTGGCCTGCCCGGAAATCGGCCGAATGCATGATTACCCGGCCAATCATTTCAATCCACAATGCCCTCTGATCACCATTGCACCGTATATCGCCTTTGACGACTGCATGCCAGTCACACCAGTCATCACCACCAATAGCCATGCGGTGACCGATAATGATTCGTTTCAGTTAGGTGCAGCAGCGTTTGACAGCAACTTTTTCCTGGGTGTGGTGGAACTGCAGGAATGTGCCGGCAATTGCAGCAACCCACAAAGCTGGGTCACCAGCAATGATCAGCCTGCCGATTTTATGGCGGCCTGGACGCTGGATTTACAACGTTCTCTGGGTGAGTACCAGTTCCGTATTCAGGCCTGTACCCAGGCAGCATCCAGCCCCAACTGCGCCCATTCGCCGCAGATCAGTGTCAGCGTAGTTGAGCCTGAAGTGGTGACCGAACTGGAACATATCTGGATCGATGATTCACCGCAGGTCAGAACCTTCAAGCTGGCCTGGCGGATGCCGCTTTTCCATACCGCGCCGGATTACTTCCGGATCAGGCCCGGATTAACCCAGGTTGGCAGCAACCAGGTCGCAGGCGATGTGCTGTATGCCGACAATGTGGGCAACCGCATCTGGCATTCGCAGGTGATTACCGCGGGTGATTTTTTGGGTGCGGTATACAGTGTTCAAGCCTGTGTGGGTAGCACCAGCGAAAACTACTGTGGTGAACCGGTAGCAATCAACCTGCAAACCAGCACACCAGGGCATGAGCTGGCGGATGTGCAAAATGTTGATTACATCTTGGATACCCAGGGCAACAATACCTTCCAGGTCACTTTAAATTACAGCAGTGATCATCTGTGCATCGGTGGACAACCGGCAACCGCCACCCGGCCTGATCATTTTCAGATTGCCAGCGCGGTCAATGGCAGCAGCATTGGCCAGATCAATATTCCCGGTGGGCAATGCACGTCGTCTTTTACCTCTGCAACCTTGACCAATACGGTTCCGGGTTCGGCCTATACGGTGGCTGCCTGCACGGCGACTGGCGACTGCAGTGAAGCATCACTAATCACCCTTTTGGGTGCACCGACTGATACCGGTATACCGGCACCTGACTGGGTCACTACAACCATCAACCCCACTGATCAGCGCCAGTTTGAACTGAGCTGGACACAAGTTGCCGATGTGGATTACTACAAAGTGATTGAAGACGGTGAACAGGTTGATCAGGTATTTATTACCGAAGACACCAGCATTCAGCTGCAGCGCTATAACGGTGGCGATTACAGCTTTACGCTGATGGCCTGTCGACGCGATCGGGACAATGGCGATACCTGTGGTCTGGAACAAACCCAAACGCGTACTGCCAGCATCGACCTGTTGCCAGACGTTATGCAGAATATTCTGATCAATGATAACGAGGACCCCAACGACAGCTTTGGCTGGGCCTGGGAGGATCAGTCAGAAAACACTATTCGTCTGTACTGGGGTTATTTCAATGTGGATTGTTCGGCAACGTATGCGATAGAACGCTTTAGACCCGATTACTACCAACTCGAAAACACTGGCAACGTGGTGTTCACCAATCCGATACCCACCGGTGTTTTTGAACTGGTGGATGCATCCAATGGTGATGGAAACTGTATCTGGCAAAGTCCAGCGATCGATTTGGATTTTATGGTCGACTTTTTTGGAACACCTCAATACACCTGGGAAATAAGCGCCTGCAAAAACGATGGTAACTGTGGAGATGCATCCACCTATACCGTCGATCTGAATAACCCGATTGGCTCAGCCCCACTCAATGATCAGCTGCTGGAAACGAATTACTGGGATGCACCCCCAGCAGCAGCCACCCGCAACGTCGGCCCGGCTGAACTCAGCCCTGGCCTGTGGCATGACCCGGACTATATCAGCACCGGCTGGAATTTCTATTTTGCCAGCCATGCACGCTATGCCCGTGTGCTGGAACAGTACGGCGACAGTTATGATCTGCTGGCGGTGTGGTATGCCCATATCCAGCGCCCGGTTGGCCCCGGCGGCAATATGGAATGGTCACCGGCCTGGTTTTATGCATTGATGAAACAGGACGATGTGGCTGACAACTATTACGAAGGCGCATTGATATTCCCCAATCAAATCACTGGTGGTATCGAGCCCTGCGACCAAAGTGGTCAATGTTCTGTAGGAATGGTCAGGGTGACTTTCGACACGAACAGCAACACCAGTGCCGAAGTGCATGTGAATATGAACAGTAATCACGGCCTTGCCGGTATTGATGACAAAACCTTTAACCTGACCAATATTGCTTCTGATGGTGATTTGTTCGGCTGCACCGCAGGTGACCTGCCGGAAAACCCGCATGATCACTACAGCGGTTTCTGGTGGCGTCGATTATCGGAGACCCAGATAGACAACAGCTTTATCACCGCCAGCTGGGTGGAGAGCTTTTTGGATACCGCCTTTATCGCGACCTATGACGATGACGGTTACCCGGTGTGGGTATCGGCGGTCAATGATGACCGGGTGGATCAACCCTACACCCCACCAGCGGTGGTGCCTTGCGAGAGCACCAACCTTGCCCATGTGCACGATGGCCTGACCCGTGAAGTACCGGTCCGTTTTATTACAAAAGGTATTAACCCAATTCTCCCAGCACCCGACAGTTATGCAGTGGCGGATCATCGTGTCCAGATCGGTGATTTTGCCCGTATCTTTAACGACACAGGTGAATTCGCCGACCAGCGCACCATGGGCATGTATGCCGACTTTGACCACAGCATTGGAGGTCGAAGTTTCAGTTTCAACATCGGTACCAGCACTGCACCCGAACCTTTGGAAAAAGTGGCCAATCTGCACAGCATCCGTTACTTCGTGCCTGGCAGCGAGTTTCATGATCAGTCACAGTGCGAGATGACCAATGGCGTTTGCCCATTGTCACTGGACTGGTTCACTGATGATGATTATCCGGAAATCGGGCTGTTTTTGTATGACGAGGACAGCAACGACTATTTGCGCATCGCCTGTGCCGGCAGTGATTCTGGTTGCAGTACCAGCCACTACCCGGTGGTACTGGATTATGCCTACAACATCAGCAACCAGGGCAATTATCATTTTGAGCTGTGGAAATACAGCGATGTCGCCAATGGTGGCCCGAACACCAATGTTCAGGGCAACGCCATGATTGCCCGTTCGGGCAGCTTTGCGGTGGTGGATAATCTGATTGATGGTGGTGGTGGTATCAGTAATATTACACCGCCGGATATCAACAGCTCGGTGCATACCCATACCTCACACAATGCGGCTGTGGGTGTATTGACCGGCAGTGCCGGCACCAGCGGTGGTGCGGCTACCTATTCGATCCCGGTCACCCTGCCACCGGGACGTGCCGGTATGCAGCCTGCAGTGGGCATCAATTACAACAGCCGCTCGGGCAACAGCCCGGTGGGCATGGGTTGGTCACTGGCAGCCGGTAGTGCAATTTCACGTTGTCCTGCCACCGTGGCGCAGGATGAGTATACCGTGGGTATTACCTTTACCGATACCGACCGGTTGTGCCTGGATGGGCAGCGACTGATACGGGTCGGTGATAGCAGTCCTTACTGGCAGGCCAACGGCGAATACCGTACCGAAATCGACAGCTTTAGCCGAATCAGAATGGCGAATGATACCAGTGGCGATCAGTCAGCCAATAACAACTTACAGTTTGAGATTGAGCACAAGGACGGCACCATCGCCTATTACGGCGAAACCACAGCCTCTATCGCCAAAGCCCACGGCAGTAACGATGATCGGGCCAGCAGCTGGCTGCTCAGCCGCCAGGTCGATCGCAGCGGCAACAGCATTCATTATCTGTATGCGCAACAGGGTGAGAGCACCGACACGGGCGCTCAGGCGCAAACCGTGACTCTGGGTACCGGCGAAACCGTGTTATCGGCGATTGCCTATACCGGTGGTAGCGCCCCGGGCAACCGCCGGGTCGAGTTCACCTATGCAGGCCGCTGTATCGGTAACGACTGTGATGTGTATGAAAGTTATGTGGCGGGCTATCGCAGCGAACAAACCGTCAGCCTGAGCCATATCAAAACCTGTGTGGACAACAATGCCAATAACGCCTGTGATACCACCGAAATCATTCGCGATTATGAACTGGCGCATCAACTCAGCGGTGCCACCGGCCGATTGCTACTGCAATCGGTAACCGAAAGCGCCTGCCTGAACGGCAGCTGTGAAATACTCCCCGCCACCACCTTTACCTGGGGCGATACCGCGCAGACCTACAGCTATGGAAAAGTGCTGGTGGATGGTCTACCCCTGATAAACGATGATGACTTTAACTTTGAAACCTGGCATGACAACAGCACCGATCAGCAGCCACCAAGGATCGGTGTGGCCAGTGATTTTGATGGTGACGGCAACAATGACTGGCTGGTCAGCATGGGTGGCGAGCTGTATCTGATGGGCGTCAGTGCCGAGCAGCAGGAACTGGGCCGGGTGCGAGCACGCAGTGTTTCTGGTGAAGCGTTTATTGCCAGCAGTTTTAGTGGCGCTGGCGGCGATTTTAATAACGATGGTCGCATGGATTTGATGGGTGTGATGGTTAACCCGGCTACCCAGCAGCATGAATATGCGGTATCGCAATGGAAAAATACCCAGTTCTGGGATCACCAGTGTACTGATACCGGCGGTGCTCCGACCGAATGCATGCTTGATGACCTGTTCGATATCACCTTTACCGGAGTATCGGCAGGACTTTCAGTGGACGAAACAACAGGCGTATCCAGTTTATCGGCAATACCACATCCAGGGGATTACGATGGGGATGGCAGCAACGATATTATGATTATGACTCATAATACCAGCGGTCAGGATGTTTACCGGATTTATTACAACCTGGATAGCACCTCCAGCAGCTTTGTGGATATTCTGGTTCCTACCTTGCCCGTTGGCGTAGGTCTGGTGCAGCCAAGTATCGGTGATTACGATGGCGATGGACGTACCGATATTTTGGTCAATGGCCAACCCAACGTCAGCGAAGGCCTCGATTTTGGTATCAGTCTGCTGGGTGTCATGTTTAACAATAACACCGATACCACACCAGCCAGCTTTACCTACTTCGCCACCTCACCACATGGCAATGCGGGTGACCCTGTCAATCACCTGGGCATGGATTTTGATCCCACCAAAACCTTCCACTTGCAGACCGATATCAATGGCGATGGCCTGGCAGACCTGGTGTTTTTACCGGCAGGTGAGCATGGTGACTTTACCGATACTGACGGCATCCACAGCTGGCATTATCAAATCAATACCGGTCAGCGCGGCGTTGATTTTTATGCTGATGCAATCGATACCCACTCAACCGCAGGGTTAACCCGGGTCACTGATCCAGATAATGCCAACCAGCAAGGTTTTATGCCGGTGTATGCCGGCATTATCAGCCCAATGGACTGGAACAGCGATGGTCGCAGTGAACTGCTGGTTCCATCCAGTATTTTCCAGTCGGCCTGTATTATCCAGCGACAAGGACCACACGATAATGGCAAACTATATTGCCCGGCTGACCCCAACCTGATCTACCATGCGACTGACCCTTGGTTACCAGGCAGCGCCGGCGGTGATCCGGGCTGTACAGAAGTACTGGGCGGTACCGATCCTCAGTTCTGTGAAACTTATAATGGTGGTTTAGGGCATCGCGACCCAACGGTCTACGAGATGGATGTGCTGGCCTTTGAGTATGATTCCGTGAATGAAACCTATAGCATTCAGGTGCATGCTGATACCGGCATGAAAGGCGGCAACACCCTGGGCAGTGGCGATTTATACGGCGATGGTATTGCCGATGTGTTCGGTGTACACGGCTGTTTTGAAACCCTGAACTCAGAAGCCAACCCGATGCATGCCGGTGTCACAGATTGCACTATTAGCAGTGGCGCTTATCCTGTGCAGTTACAGAATAAGGTGTCCAATGACATTGCCGGTCAGGAACCCGGCAGCGACCGCAACTACTACAGCAATAGCCTGCAAACCAGTGAAACCGAAGACACACTGGACCTGCTGCTGGCGGTTGAAGATGGTTTCGACCGGATGACAGATTTCAGCTATGCGCCCCTATCGGCCAGTGATGCTGCCAACCGCACGGTGGATTTACCACTGTATACCATCCCCGACCGGGACAGTGGCGACAGCCTGTTGGATGAAGCCATGACGGCTGGCGTGGTCGATGAGTATTTTTACTTTAATTCCAGCATGCATGTGGTCTCGTCGATGAGCCATTCCAATGGCCTGGGTAACGGCTTTAACACCACCTACTACGGCTATGAAGAAGCGGTGTACAACACCCGTGGCCGCGGTTTCCAGGGCTTTAGAGTGGTGCATACCATGACCGATATCAATGGTGACAATAATGATCTGTGGACCACCACCCGATTCCATCAGGTGTTCCCATTGTCCGGGCGGGTACGCTCAGCAGAAACACGCACGCGGGCCGAATACAACAATCCGTTATCACAACCGATCAATACCAGCGATATGACCTGGAGCAGCGTGAATACCTATCCCGGTGTTTATTTCCCACGTGCGGCCAGTGAAACCAGTGATAGCTATGATCTGGATGATCGCTTTTTGATCAATACCACCAGCATCAGCCGAGGTTATGACATCTATGGCAACCTGACCCTGCAGACAACAATTTCTGATGATGTCGGTTTGATGACATCCACAACCACACTGACCAACTCTTATGCAACAGACATTGACAGCTGGTGGATCAACCAGCTATTCAGTGCTGGAACAGAGACAAATGTGAGCTACGCTGCAGGCGTACCCGGCGCACCACAGCTGAGCAAGGTTGTGACAACCCGCTATCAGTGGGATCAGGTGCAAAGGTTACCGGTTTGTGTGTATACCATCGGCAGTGAGTACTCACTGCTGGGTGCTACCAATTGTGCTTTCGATCAGGATATGACCAACGTTGGTACCAACGCCACCCGCACCATCACCGATTACGATAGCCATGGCAACCCCGACAAGGTGTATGTACTGGGCTCGAGTATGGGCCTTGCCCTACAGCGGTTGACCGATACCGATTTTGGCGGTGATGGCTATTTTGCCACTCAAGTGACCAACCCAATGGGTCACCGCGCCAACATGATCTATGATCCTCGCGAAGGCAATATTACCCAGATCACCGATGCCAATGGGCTGGTTAGCAAGATGGCCTATGATGTATTTGGCAGGGAAATACAAACCTGGTATCCCATTGCCGGTGCCGGTTTTAATACGCCATCGGGCCACTATGCACCACGCAGCAGCATGGCTTACCAGTGGTGTATGGATTTAAACGAATGTGTTGGCAATGAGCTGTACCGGATGACAGCGACCACCGATGGCGCACCGGTTCAGCACCAGTATCTGGATATTCTAAACCGCGCCATTCGAGTACGCAGCGGTGGTTTTGTGGGCAATGCCGATAACAGTGATGACTGGGTACAAGTCAGTAGTGGCTATAACGCCCGCGGGCAGATGACGGCCCAGTCCGAGCCCGGCTTCGGCAGCAGTGGAGTGAACACCACCTATGCCTACGATGAGCTGGGCCGTGTAACGCGCAGTGTTAACCCGGAAGCCTCGGCCACCCGCTATACGCATTACAACTACGATGGCCTGACCACCCAAATCTGGACCGGCGCAGCATCGGCACAGCCCAGCAACTGCAGTGCCAGCCTGCCGGCCAATGCCATCACACCGGGCAGCACCCTATGCATGATGCGCACCATTGCCACTACCGGGTGGCTGTTGCGCAGCATTGATGCACATGGCGAGGCGACCGACTACTGGTACGATGGTCAGGGCAGCAATGTGATCATGGAAGACCCGGACAACAATCGTATGGTTTCTACCTACAACCACCTGGGCCAGCGCACGGCCATGAATGACCCCAACCAGGGCAACAGCACCTATGTGGTCAACGGCCTGGGAGAAGTCACCAGCCAGACCAACGCCCGCGGTCAGGTGTTTACCATGGATTATGACCATATAGGCCGGATGATCAGCCGCAGCGTCAATACCGGCAGCGGCACCATTGCGGATAGCTGGCTGTATGATTTTGGTGTCGGCGATGGCCTGCTGGCAGAGTCGGCAAGGGCTATCGATGGTGTCCGTGTTTGGAGCCGTGACTATAGCTACGATAGCGCCTACCGGCCACAGGGCATGATCACTGATATCAATGGCGAGCTGTTTAATGTGGCCACCGCCTACGACCCCTACTTTGCCCGCCCCTATGCCCGCAGCTACCCCAATAACGGCATGAACGTATACACCACCTATGATCAAAATGGCTATCCAGAGGAAGAAGGCCTGGCCAGTCAGTTTAATACCGGTGAGTTTTTGCACCGCATGGACCGGCTCAGCGAGCGCGGCCAAACGGAACAAATCACCTATGGCAATGGTCTGGTGCAGGAGTATGACCATTACAACAGCAACGGCCAAATGCAGCAGGTGTGGCTGAGCCCGCAGTCCAGCGGTGAAAATCTGATCCATATCAGTTATGGCTATGATCACTTCGGCAATTTAATGCAGCAAACCCAAATGGGCGGTGCGACTGAAGATTATATTTACGATCATCTGCACCGGCTGAAAACCTCTACCCGTACCAATGTGCCAGTGGCCGGTACGGTAACGGTTAACTACGGCTATGACCGGCTGGGCAATATGACCAGCAAGAGCGATTTTGCTACCAGTTATACCTATAACCAGACCCAACCCTGCGGCACCAGCCCTGCCGGCCCCAATGCGGTCACTCAGGTATCGCTAATGGCCGGCGGCAGCCTCAGCTATGGCTACGATGCCAGTGGTAACCAGGTGTGCGACAGCAGCGGCAGCCAAATGGCCTACGACCCCTACAACCAGCCCACCAGCATTGACAAAAATGGCGCATTGGCATTGTTTGATTACAGCAGTGACGGCCAGCGTTACCGGCAAACGGGTACGGTTGGCGAGGTGATCTACATCGACAAAATGTATGAACGCCATAACCAGACCAAACACCAATACTATGTGGGTGAGTACGCGGTGGTCACCGATGAAGGCGCCGGACTGGAAATCAGCTACCTGCATGGCGACCGTTTGGGCAGCATGATCGCTATCAGCGATGCCAGTGGCAATATCAATGTAGACGAACAACGCGGCTTTGACCCGTTTGGTAAGCCCAGAGACGGTGACTGGAGTGATAACGATACCAGTGGCAACGACCTGAATGGCTATGACCGCACTACCAGAGGCTTTACCGGGCATGAACACTTAAACGGCACGGAAATTATCCACATGAACGGGCGCACCTATGACTATAACCTTGGCAGGTTTATGTCGGTTGACCCGATTATTCAGGCGCCGGCCAATAGTCAGTCCATGAATCCGTATAGCTATATTATGAATAATCCGTTGTCGGGGACTGATCCGAGTGGTTATACCGCAGAATTCGAGGACCGGGCCAACAGTGGTGCTGGAGGCGATGCCGGTGCAGCCGGAGCCAATGTCAATGCGATTCAGGAAAAAGCAGTCACAGCGACCAGCACTGGTTCACGGATTGCACGTAAAGTTGGAACCTATACCGATAATGGTAACGGCACAGGCACATTCACCAGTGACTTTACTGGGCGAAGTGATACCGTCACTTTGAGCAGTGGTGCTAATGCTTCTAGCCCAACTACAGAAACAGGTGGTAATCCACAGGGGGTGGGTGGTGCGGGTGATGCGCCGAGTAATAATAATGATACAGTTCAGAATGCAATGGGGCAGCACCAATCAGTCAATGAGCCATTGGGTGTGACAGCAGGTGGCCACGGATTTGATCCTGACGCAGTTCCAGATGGTGCTGTAGTTGGTTCACCTGAGCAGGATAAACAAGCGATAGAAATACTTGATGGCCTTGCCACTGGCAAGAAGATCGAGGCAGGTTTTGTAGTGCTAAGAGATGGAACGCTAATAGAAGGTACTAAATGCACAAACAATAAATGTAGTTTTGAGCTAAAAGGCTATAAAGCTTCTGATTTGAGCTTTGTTGTACATACTCATGCCAAAAGCAAATATACTGGCGCTCTCGGTAAAAAGGATGAGGCCGCCCGTGAGTACCCAGGACCAGGCGACCATCAATTCCCAGTAATTGCTAATGTACCTAATTATTATCGCACTCCAAAGGGCAATATTAGGGTTTTAGAATATCACTCTGGTCACGGTCAAAATGGCGGCCACTGGAATGTGCGAACTATTCTAGGTGACAAATTTAGCCAGCCAATTAACTGGAAACCAGATTAGAAACACTACTGATAAGGTTGAGGAATGATGAAGAAATTTTGGTTTTTAATATTTTCCATTGTGCCAACATTGGGTGTAGCACATGATAGCAATGAAATTTTGGAATTTAGAGAACTAATCGAATGGCCAGAAAAATATCATAAGCAACAAATTACTGTCAAAGCTTTTTATGTTAACCAACCTGGTTGGGGCGGGCAGTTAAATTTGACATATGAAGATGCGACAAAAGCAATTATTGGACCTTCTGTTTGGCTCGATAAACGAGCAACTCTAACAGAAGAACAGTATGATAAACTGCCCTTCTTAGATACTAAAGAAATTATAATATCAGGCACTTTTGACGCTGAAGCTATAGGCCTATCCTCTCAAGGCACTTTATTAGATGTATACAAAATTATACCGGTGAAAAAGTCTTTAAGGAGCCGCTACACTATAGACTTGCCGTTGCCTTCCTGCTCAGGGAAATTATCTGGCCCATGCATGCCAGAAAAAAAGAAAACAAATTTCTATGAAAGCCCTTTTGAGAAAGAATAATGGTGTTGTTCTGTATAAACGTAAAACCCACCGCTCCGGCCCTCCCAGAGCGGTATTTTTTTAAATAATTCTCAGGGGGTAATATGAGGTTTGTATTATTACATGAGTTCGAGCATAGACCAGCTCAATCAGGCGGTACTGCACTAGAATCCAATGCAAACAAAAGAGCATTGAAAGTTTTAAATTCAAATGGGTTTTGCAACAATGAAAGCAGCTGTTAAGTTAAGCGCATTACTAATTTTTTTTATAGCACTTCCTGTCGTTAAAGCTGACAGCATTGTTTATTCAAGCCTTGAAGAGGTTATCAATAACACCCCACTAATTGGCATATTTAGAATTGAAACCCATGAAGACCAAACTTATTTCAAAAAAGTTAAGTTATTGAAGGGACATATAAATAAAAAGCGGTTGCGCGTATGCATTTCAAATCACTTAGATCAGAAGTTGACCAAAAAATTTGAACTATTTTTAATATTCGCTAATAAAACGAGTAACGATCAGAACTGTGACTATAGGATACATGCTTCGAGGCAATATCTATTTCCATTAGAACGTGGTTCAAGTAGCGAATCGAAATATCTTGCTTTAGTGCATCGTGAATCTTTATTGGATGAGCTAGCTGAAAGCTATGAGCTTTTTGTGGAAAAAGAAGATATATATATCGGCCTAGAATATGAATCTATTAGGGAGGTTTTAAAGCATAAAACAGAAACTAATTGATGTTCTGCACAAACGCAAAACCCACTGTTGTTGTTCTGTATAAACGTAAAACCCACCGCTCTGGCCCTCCCAGAGCGGTATTTTTTTAAATAAATCTCAGCAAATCAGCTGTTCCCTAAGTTTTTAATACCTCAATACTGAGCAAATATTGCTCAATCCACACTCTTTTTTAACCTCTGGATAAACCAACCCCTGCAAATCGAGCATTTGCTGTAAACAGTGGCTTTTGAGTTGGATTATCCATCCGGCGGATGATAGTAACCGGTCAACAAACCCTCCCATGCAGAATAATAAAACGCACTTTTCCCAGGCTGTCTTTTGTCCCAAACCTCTGCCGGTGTATAACCCTGCAAACTCTGATGGGTACGCACATGGTTATACCAAAACCGGAATTCATCCATCAGTTGAGTTAAACCGCTGTTGCTGAATACTTCAAGCTGATCTAGCTTTTCCTTCAAAGTGCCGAAGAACCGCTCCACCCTTCCATTCTGCCATGGGCAGGCCAAATCAATCCGCTGATGTTTTATGCTCAGCAGCGCCAAAAAAGCACTAAATAACCGCCCTGTAAAAATGACTTCATTATCGGTTCTAATGGTTTGGGGTATTCCAAACCGCTGCATGGCTGGTATCAGAGCACGAATAACGCTAATGGAACGTTTATCCGGCAGTGGTTGTAAAACTAGGCAAGCACGTGTGCCGTGATCTAACACTCCCAGTATCCATCGGCTTTTCCCCTCCACCTGCTTACCCGTCAAATCCACACCCCAGGTATTGTTGGGTGGGCCAATAAAGGGTTTTCTTCGCTTCAGTTGTTGTCTTTTCAACAGCACATCGGCTTGATGGCGGTTTAGATAATTATTAACAGTGGAGTGACAAACGCTTTCGCGATGACCAAACTGCCGATTAAAGGCATCTGACAGCTTCCTGCTGCTTAACAGTGGATTAAAGGCTTTGTATCGAATAATGGTTTGAACCACCCAGGCAGGTTTGCGCCGATTTTTGTAAGACTCATATCGCCTACCGGTCACCTTAAATGCCCGCCTTCTATATCGCTTTGAAGCCTTAAAGCAAATTTGCCTTAAACCGATCAAACAACTCAACAGCAAAACCAACATCCAACCCCCCTATCAATCAAGTCAACGAATCATTCACAATATATGAACGTTTGCATTTTTATCATCAATCTGTCCCAATACACTTATGATCATCAGGGCGGCAAAGGGGAATCATTCACAAATTGTGAATCATCGATTTCATATCAGCTATGGCTACGATGCCAGTGGCAACCAGGTATGCGATAGCAGCGGCAGCCAAATGGCCTACGACCCCTATAACCAGCCCACCAGCATTGATAAAAACGGTGCAATGGCATTGTTTGATTACAGCAGTGATGGGCAGCGTTACCGGCAAACGGGTACGGTTGGCGAGGTGATCTATATCGACAAAATGTACGAACGCCATAACCAGACCAAACACCAATACTATGTGGGTGAGTACGCGGTGGTCACCGATGAAGGCGCCGGACTGGAAATCAGCTATCTGCATGGTGATCGCCTGGGCAGCATGATCGCTATCAGCGATGCCAGTGGCAATATCAATGTAGACGAACAACGCGGCTTTGACCCGTTTGGTAAGCCCCGGGAAGGTGACTGGAATGATAACGATACCAGTGGCAATGACCTGAATGGCTATGACCGCACTACCAGAGGCTTTACCGGGCATGAACACTTAAACGGCACGGAAATTATCCACATGAACGGGCGCACCTATGACTATAACCTTGGCAGGTTTATGTCGGTGGATCCGATTATTCAGGCACCGGCCAATAGTCAGTCCATGAATCCGTATAGCTATATTATGAATAATCCGTTGTCGGGGACTGATCCGAGTGGTTATAGTGCGGAATTCGAAGATAATGCCAACAGTGGTGCTGGAGGCGATGCAGGTTCACCAGGTGCCAAGTTAACGCAGGTGGATGTTGAACACCAACGTGGCACCACTGGCTGCAGAACCTGTAAAGGCCAAGCCACAAAAGTCACTGCCACCAGTGAAAATGGCAGCACAGCGACGCAGAAGATCAGTGGTGGTCTGTTAGTAGGAGCAGTTGCAATACGCAGTGGCGCCAGTCAATCGAGTCCCACGACAGAAACGGGTAGCAATCCGCAGGCGGTAGGTGGTGCGGGGGATGCGCCGAGTAATAACAATGACACCGTCCAAAATGCAATGGGACAGGAGAACGGGACACAGTCAGATGATACAGCCGAAAGTCAGCTAGACCGATTTAGTCGTATTCTTGCAGGAGTTAGGTCAGAATATTTTCCTGATATCCCAAATGAACATGAGATTGATATTGAGTTTAGTGAAGAAGCAAGCGGCAATAAAATTATTGTGGGTAAAAATTCCGATGGAACACTCAACCCGGGGTTATTATTAGTGAATCCACCGTTTGTCGAGAAAAGCGATGGTGAAATTGGCTTGACTCTCGGCCATGAGCTAATACATATTAGGGATACATTGATTGAGACTATTGATATCACTTCTAGCAGACTATTTGAAAGCGAAGTAAGTGCATATCAATGGGAAAGAGAAAACATAAATAACTTTGATATACCTCCCGAAGATCGGGTACGAATAAATCTTGAGATCCGTAATGGAATAACTAAAAACAGAACCTTATTAAATGCACTTAGAGCGATGGAAATGAGAAATGAAGCAAACAGATAAATTTATATTTGCAAATATACCAAATGTTTTTATATGTGTATTTATTTTTTTGTTCTTGCTTTTCAATGCTAAATCAGCACTCGCAAGAACATGTTTCAGTGATGAGTATATCAAAGAGCAAGAGGACCCAATTGGCTTCGTTCGTTCAAACTCGATGATTGAGTTTGAAGGAAAAGTGACTGACATGTGGGTAACAATATACGAGGGCATTAATGATGAGAATGATATTATTAAATTTACGCAGACTGAACTAACAAAATTTATTGTCGAAAAAAGCAACAAGGGAGAACAAGCACCTGGTGATGCTGTTTTTTTAACAGGAAGGTATGGGAATTGTGACTGCACAGGAAATTTCGAAGCAGGCAAAAGCTATAGAGTATTTGCGAGCACTGATTATTACGATAAAGAGAAACTTGGGCTGGCATTTTGTAGCTTCATTGAG
Source organism: Wenzhouxiangellaceae bacterium (assembly GCA_965230265.1). Taxonomy (GTDB): domain Bacteria; phylum Pseudomonadota; class Gammaproteobacteria; order Xanthomonadales; family Wenzhouxiangellaceae; genus JAJFKX01. Next base: position 2,073,298 of record OZ245999.1, read on the forward strand.
GAACTTTCTGATTAATGATTTTTGCTTCGGCAATAGAGAAGAATCACGAGAAAAAGGAAATCCGGTATTGTTCTGTATAAACGTAAAACCCACCGCTCTGGCCCTCCCAGAGCGGTATTTTTTTAAATAATTCTCAGCAAATCACCTGTTCCTGAAGCTTTTAGCACCTCAAAACTGAACAAATATTGCTCAATTTTGCTTCTTTTCTAATGTTCTGTATAAACGTAAAACCGGCAGATATAGGACAGGCATAACTTAGAAATTCTGAAAATGCTTAAACCAAGTGCAATTGGCGTATGATTTTGTGCTCGATTTAGAGGTTGGGGTTGGGGTGAAATGGATTTTTTATGAATCTATAGTGGGTTTGGCATTTTCCAGACATGTTTAGTCTCGGCGATCGCCGATATGGGTGTTTTGGTCTTCGGTTGACTATTTAAGTTGAGGAAACAGCCGATTAGCAGCACCAATACCTTTCAGAAAACTGGCACCTAACTCATTCAAAGTATTGCGAATGGTTCTCGCCTTACCCACCACATGATAAAACCCGTGCTGCTTTTTGGATAAACGATGCACCAACTCATCCGGTGCAATCCCTAATCTGATCAATATCGGTGGAATATCATCAGGTATCTTACCTTGCTTATTCGGATGAATCGCTCGCCCACTCCAATCCACCAAATTCAAGTAATCATCCTGCGAAAAAGGCAAACCTTGATCATCGTCCAATCTGTCAACAAAACCTAGTAGCCTTGGGATTACATCAGCCAATGATTCAGTTTGGGCCTGTTGCTTTGGCTTTGATTGCTCAATACGCTGTTGAATAGAAGTGAAATCAGACTGCTCTGGGGTATCAGCCATGCCGGCTCGAACTGGGTTCAAATCCACATATGCCATACAACTGATTAAAGCCTGCTCATCCAGCAAAGCCTGAGATTTAAACCGCCCCTCCCAAAAGTGACCTGTACAGTTGTCTTCTGCATTGGCCCGGCAGGCAATGTCGTGATTCAAACTGCGCATAAACCAAGAAAGGTCCGATAATCGGGTCCGGTACATCGCCACCAGGTCAGAAACAGCCGATAACTCACCGGGACTCAATGAATCTCCTGCCTGATGCCGTTGTACCAATGGATGGCCTGAATACAACAAGCACCAACGGGTCAACACTTCAGTATTTGACCACTCATCAGCAACAGCAGGGTTCAGCTTAAGCACCAAATGGTAATGATTGCTCATCACGGCATAGGCACATACCTCAATAGCAAACACAGAAGACAACAAAGCCAGACGTTCAACAATCCATTGATGTCGATGTTCAAAGCATCGACCGGAGACAGCATCAACGCCGCACAAAAAAGCCCGTCGAACACAACGACCGATCACATGGTAATAAGGTGTAGCAGACAGTGACACCAAAGATGAACGGGCAACGGTCATAAACTTTCCAAATTGAAACAGGCCTTAGGATAAACAGCTGGTTATCTGCCTGGTATCAGAAAAGTCGATGAATTTGTGTAGGATAAGTTCTATGGGTTATGCCTGTCCCGGTTAAAACTGTCCCGGTTAAAAGAAACTGAGCTGTGCCGTGGAAAAAACTTCCGCTGCCGTCATTGTCCCCATCACCAAAATTCCACCCTTTCCAATCATCAGTAAAACCATTGTTGTCGTCATCAACACCATTGCCTGTATTGGGGTTGGATGGATCACTCCAGGCATCTTCGCCTGGGTTCAGCCAGACATTCTGATAAGCATCTGGGCCCATGCCCAAATCATCGTGGTTAAATTCTGTCCCGGAGTCCAATACGGCAATAATCACTGATGGATCACCGGTATTGGTATCCCAGGCTTCCTCAGCTTGAATCACTGAGGGGTACCATTGCTGAGCATACTGGGTGTCGTCGGGTATGATGTGATACACACCGATGGTATTGGGTTCTACCGACTCGGTTAAACCGCTGTCCAGGTATTGCTGCATTGCCGTAAACAAATCACCGTCCGTGCGTAAATCGATAAACCCGGTGATCGCTGTGCGTAATACTTCAACATCTGCTGCTGCATGCAATGCAGCCTGGGCCGAACGGGTTGCTGCAGCATCAAATTTAACCGTAAAAACCTGAGGATCAACCCTAAACAGTGCACCACTGCTCTCCCGAACAACCCAGTCACCGCCCTGACTGAAATACTGCTTCCCGCCAAACGTTCTTTCTTCAGCGCTAACATTGACGCTATTCAACATCGCAACCAATGCTAAAGCCACCAGCAGCATGCTGGGTCTGTAAGGTATTTTCATGATTCTCTGATCTCCAGAAGATGGGTATTATTTTTTTAATAGGCAGCCTGTAACCACCTAATATGGATAGAGATATTAGCTGCTGACATAGGACTTAGCAATTTTACCTGAGACTCTGCAATCGAACAGGCAATGCCGGTATTACAGCAATAACATCGCATCCCCATAACTAAAAAAACGATAACGCCGATCAATCGCATGCTGGTAAGCCTGCTTAATCAGTTCACTGCCGGCAAATGCAGACACCAGCATCAGCAAAGTCGATTTGGGCAAGTGGAAGTTGGTAATCATTCCATCGATCACATGAAACTCATAACCAGGATAAATAAATAACCGGCTATCACCCCGGTAAGGCTTTAGCTCCCCGGCTGCAGCCGCCGTTTCCAATGACCGCACCGATGTTGTCCCCACAGCAATCACCCTGCCCCCATTCGCTTTGGTCTGCTGAATCTGCTCGCAGACTGCTGCGCTGACCTCGAGATACTCAGCATGCATTTTGTGTTCCAACACATTGTCTACCCGCACCGGCTGAAACGTTCCAGCGCCAACGTGCAAAGTGATATTGGCCGTCATGACCCCCTGCAGCTCTAGTGTTTTTAACAAACCTGAATCAAAATGCAGACCGGCCGTTGGTGCCGCAACAGCGCCGGGCACATCGGCATAAACAGTTTGGTAACGTTGTTCATCGGCGCTGTCTGCTGCACGGGTGATATAAGGCGGTAAAGGCATCTGTCCATATTGATGCAGCAGTTGTTCCAGGTTTTGGTTGACACTTTTCAGGTGAAAGAACTCACCTTCGCGCCCTATCACTTCCAGCGCTGAACCCTCACCAAACTCAATCAAAGCACCAGGTTTCAAGGTCCTGTTGGCACGCACCAGAGCCAGCATGGCATTATCCGGTAGCAACCGCTCCAGCATCACCTCAACCTTGCCGCCACTGGGTTTTTGCCCCAGCAGACGTGCAGGCAGTACCCGGGTATTGTTCATCACCAGCAGATCACCCGGCCGCAGCATGGTCTGTAGATCAGCAAAATGGTGATCCGATAACTGACAGGTATCACAGACTACCCGCAACAGCCTGGATGAGCTGCGCTCAGCCAAAGGCTGCTGGGCAATCAGCTCAGGTGGAAGCTGATAATCAAAATCGTCTAAGTGCATTTGGATTGGTTGTTACCCGGTTATGTGTTGGTTGATATCAATGACAGCTCTAGGCCGCTCACAGGTGATTTACACTAATTTGCCGCATTTTACTGAATCGCGACCGATCGCGCTTTGATCGGACCCGATGACTGGGTGCTGATCATGCTAATCATGTCTACCGGAAAGTAGCCCTCAAACCGATCAACAGTCTGCAAATACACCTTAAAGGTGGTGTAGGATAATGCATGGTGTCGCCGGACCGGGTCGCATTGGCCTGGAAAGCACCGCCGAAATTTTAGTCAGTGACGTACACAGGAATGGATAAGAATGAATATCGACCTTAGCGGGAAACAAGCCATCGTCTGTGGTGCCAGCAAAGGCATCGGTCGCGCCACGGCCATACAATTGGCGGCATCGGGGGCAACCGTCACTGTGATGGCGCGAAATCAGCAGGCGCTTGAACAGCTATGCAGTGAACTGGCGACCCCGAATAGCCAACACCATCATGCTTTGGCCGCAGATTTTTCCGACCCGCAAGCGTTAACCGATATCGTCAGCCAACATGTCGGTCAAAACGGTCCTTTTCATATCCTGATCAATAATTCCGGTGGCCCACCGCCTGGACCGGTGCATACAGCCAATCAGGCTGCCTTTCAGGCCGCTTTCACCCAGCACTTACTGGGCAACCATGTGATGATGCAGGCTTTGCTGGAAGGCATGCAATCTGCAGGCTATGGACGAATCATCAATATCATTTCCACGTCGGTCAAATTACCGCTTAAAGGCCTGGGTGTTTCCAACACCATTCGTGGTGCCGTCGCCAATTGGGCCAAAACCCTGGCGGGTGAACTGGCAGAATATGGCATCACCGTCAACAATGTATTACCCGGTGCAACCAGCACCGATCGCCTGGATGAAATCTTCACTGGCAAAGCAACAAAACAGGGGAAGACCAAAGATCAAATTGTGGCCTCGGAGCTGGCATTGATTCCTGCTGGGCGGTTTGGCAAACCCGAAGAGTTGGCGCAAGCCATCACCTTTTTGGCCAGCCCCTCAGCAGCCTATATCAATGGGATCAATGTCCCTGTTGATGGTGGCCGCACAGGCTGCCTGTAGGCCCATCGATGAGTATGTCAATGAACCTGCAGGACAACAAAATCCTCAACTTTATTGGTGGTGAACTGGTTGAGCCCGTGGGCGGCGGCTATTTTGAAAACACCGAACCGGCCACCGGTAAAGCCTATGGGTTGATCCCCGATTCAGACCAGCGCGACCTGGATCGCGCAGTTACCGCAGCCAATCAGGCCTTCCCAGGCTGGCGCGATACTGCGCCGCACCAGCGTGCGGCCATCATGAATAAGCTGGCTGAGTTGATCGAAGCGCGGATGGACGAGTTTGTCGCAGCCGAATCCAGAGATAACGGCAAACCACAGGCATTGGCTGCAGCAGTGGATATTCCCAGGGGTGCGGCCAATTTTAAAGCTTTTGCCAAAATGGCAGTCGATTTTGGTGGCGAAAAGTTTGAAAAGGACCACTCCAGCAGTTATGTGTTGCGCAGTCCCATTGGCGTGGTTGCCACCATTTCCCCCTGGAATCTGCCATTGCTGCTGTTTACCTGGAAGATGGCACCGGCGTTGGCCGCTGGGAATTGTGTGATTGCCAAACCCAGTGAAGTCACGCCAATGACAGCATATATGCTTTCTACCCTGGCCAACGAGGCGGGCTTTCCACCTGGTGTGTTGAATGTCATACATGGCACCGGCGCAAAAATTGGTGCTGCCATCAGTCACCACCCGGACATCCCTGCAATTTCTTTTACCGGTGGTACGGCAACAGGCCTGGCGATTTATCAGGCAGCGGCACCCAAGCTGAAAAAAGTCTCTTTGGAGTTGGGTGGAAAAAACCCCACCATCGTCTTTGATGATGCTGATTTTGATGCCGCGGTAGCAGGCGCAAAAAAAGCCGCTTTTGCCAACCAGGGGCAAATTTGCCTGTGTGGCTCACGTTTGTTTGTACACACAGACATTTATGCCCGTTTTAAACAGGCTTTTCTGACACAGATCGCTGACATCAAGATAGGCGATCCACAACAAAACGATACCCAGCATGGTGCGATGGTTTCACAGGCACACATGGAAAAAGTGTTGTCTTACATAGAGTTAGCCAGCCAGGAAGGCGGCACTCTGCTGGCCGGTGGTCAGCGGCATATACTGAACGGACGCTGCCAGGATGGTTATTTTATTGAGCCAACGGTGTTTGAAAACCTGCCATCCAATTGCCGAACCAATCAAGAGGAAATTTTTGGTCCGGTTGTCAGCCTGATACCATTCAACAACGAACAAGATGTATTGAACATGGCCAATAGCACTGAATACGGTTTGGCTGCATCGGTCTGGACGCAGGATCAAAACCGCGCCAAACGAATGGCCGAAAAAATCGACAGTGGTATTGTCTGGATCAATTGCTGGAACCTGCGTGATCTGGACACACCCTTTGGTGGTATGAAAAAATCCGGGTTGGGGCGAGAAGGAACCTGGGATGCCATGCACTTTTTCACCCAGCAAAAAACTGTCACCATGCCAAAATAATAAAAAAATAAAAAAATGTCATCATCAACTGCAACAAACTCAAACACTGCACCACCCCCTTTAGGTGCTTACCCGCATGCCAGACAGGTTGGCAACCTGTTGTTCCTGTCTGGTGTTGGCCCACGTAAAAAAAACAGCAAGGACATTCCGGGTGTCAGCCTGGATGAGCAAGGCAATATTGTAGATTATGACATTGCCACACAATGTCACAGTGTCTTTGCCAATGTCTGCGATATTCTGGAAGCGGCTGGCGCACAATGGACGGATCTGGTCGATGTCACCGTCTTTTTGACCAATATAGACGATGACTTTTCCACCTACAATAAGCTGTGGGCGGAGTACTTTAAGGAAAATCCCCCCTGTCGTACAACAGTCGAAATCAATAAATTACCAACGCCCATCGCCATCGAACTAAAATGCACTGCACTGTTGCAGAGAGAAAATTCATGACCCACTTATTGCCGCCGATTAACCTACAACAATGGATTGAAGACAATCGGAGCAGTCTTAAGCCGCCGGTATGCAATAAACAGGTTTATGATGTCGGTGACTTTATCATTATGGTGATTGGTGGACCGAATATCCGCAAGGATTACCATGACGATGCCGGTGAGGAGTTTTTCTATCAGTTAGAAGGCGATATGGTGCTGCGTATCATTGAGGACGGCCAACCCAAAGACATTGAAATCAAGCAGGGCGAGGTTTTTCTGCTGCCAGCACATATTCATCACTCACCCCAGCGTTTTGCCAATACCGTTGGCCTGGTTATCGAACGCAAGCGTGCCGTAGACGAACTGGACGGCTTTATCTGGTATTGCGATGAATGCCATGAAAAAATTTATGAACAATACATTCCATTAAAGAGTATTGTGGATGATTTGCCCAAGGTATTTTCGGCTTTCTGGGAAAGCGAGGAAAACCGAACCTGCAGCCGTTGTGGCCATGTCTTGCAAAAACCTGAACAGCCATAATCATTACCAGTGTCTTATCCATTCAAACCGACAGAAAAGTGGGATGTACATACCCACACCACGCTCTCTCCTGAGACTTATGCGCCACTGGCCAGGTTTGATCGATATGCCGATTTTGTCCGAGTAAAAGCCCATACCAGCAAACCCTGCTGCGCCACACTGGTCAATAATCGTGGTGAAGTGCAGCGTGTGATCAGTGACAACGCCTATAACGCCAGGGTGCGACGAGACGACTGCGATAAATACGGTGTTAATAAACAGGTCCTATCGCCGACCCCGATGATGATTCCGGATTATGTCGATGATGCCCGCGATGCCAGCGAGATTTGTCAGATCCTTAACGATGATAATGCCCGGCTGGCTGCTGAATTTCCCGATCGATTTGTTGCCATCGGCGCTTTGCCAATGCGTTTTCCCGATCGTGCCATTCAGGAAATGGAGCGAATTAAAGCACTGGGTATGCGCGGCATAGAAGTGAACTCCAACATCAATGGTATGGATTTGGATGATCCCAGCTTTTTCCCGATTTTTACCGCCGCCGAAGCCCTGAATATGGCGGTTTTTATCCACCCATGGGGCGGTTTTCTGGTGCCATCGGAAAAATGTCTGCAGCGGCGTATGCATGCCGGACATAACTGGCGACCATGGCTGTTTGGAATGGGCCTGGAAACCGCATTGGCTTTTGATGATATGCACTCTGGTGGTGTGCATGCCCGGTTACCCAAGCTGCGGGTCTTGTATGCCCATGGCGGTGGCATGTTCCCGGGCTTGCTGGGGCGTCTGGAGCATGGTGGCTATACTCGACCGGATTTATTTGCCAACAAGCCACCTGGAAACCCCTGGGAAACGGTTAAAAACTGCAGCGTCTATACCGACACATTGACCCATAACCCCTGGGCGCTGGGGATGCTGCTGGGAATTATGGGCAGTCACCGGATTGCAATGGGCTCAGACTACCCTTACCCACTGGGCGAGTTGGACCCACACGACCAGAAGAATATTTACCCAGGGCATATGATCGAACACCTGCCCGGCCCACAAACCAACATGCGTGAAGCCTGGTCACATTTTCATTGGTTACCTAACGACAATGCCGATGGCCTACGCGAGCTGCCACGCTTAAGCGATACCGAAAAGCAAAGAATCTTGTCTGGTACGGCCAGAGAATGGCTGGGCTTATGAAGCAAGTCCTGACTATCACGCTCGGTCAAGTAGATTACCTGATCGATCTAAACCAGGGCTTTGATGTCTCCATCCCGGTCAGCTTTGCTGAACAGCAACTGCAGGCTTTTGCTGCGCCTTTGGCCACTGCAACGCCTTTCAGTACAGATGACTTTGCAGCGAGCGTCGCTGCTGGTGCCGGATACAATTGTCCGGTATTTAATTTCAGCGCACATCTGCATGGTACCCATACCGAATGTGTCGGACACATTTCCCGGCAAGACCACATCGTTCAGGATGTCGCCGGTTACCCTGGTCTGATGTCTGCATTGCTGATTACGATAACCCCTGTATCAGCCATCAAATGCAAGGAAAGTTATACCCCCGAGTTTAACCCGGCTGATAAGGTCATTACCCAGGCTGCCCTGACAGATGCGTTTGAGCAGCACCCTGATCCTGATCCGGGCTTAATGAGTGCCCTGGTCATCCGGACTTTGCCCAATAAAAAAAGCAAAAAAACACAAAATCACGACACTGTGCCGCCACCCTTTTTCAGCAACGAAGCCATGCAAACCATTGCACAGAAAGGCTTTAAACATTTATTAATGGATGCCCCTTCAGTCGATCGCCTTAAAGACCAGGGAAAGCTGAGCAATCACCATATTTTCTGGGGGGTGGAACAAGGCAGCAACGATGTGCCTGAAGCTTCACCCAAGACCATTACTGAACTGATTTTTGTGCCTGATGAGATTAAAGATGGCGTGTATATGCTGAACCTGAATATCGGTAATATCCGCTCTGACGCAACCCCCAGCAGACCCGTTTTATATACGATGACACCTGTATGAGCCGATTATGAGCATGTACCGTACCGATAATGAGTATGCCAAGCAACTGGATGCCAGTGATCCACTTGCCAGTTACCGCGAACAATTTCATATCCCTAAAACCCGGCAAGGCACCGATTGTTTGTATTTTTGTGGCAATTCTCTGGGGCTACAGCCCAAAGCACTGAAGGCGGCTATGGATCAAGAGTTGCACGACTGGCAAAACCTGGGGGTCGAAGGGCACTTTCATGCAAAAAATCCATGGATGCCCTATCACGAGTACCTCAGCGAAAGCCTGGCTCGACTGGTAGGCGCAAAACCCATCGAAGTGGTAGCAATGAATACACTCAGTGTTAATTTGCACCTGATGATGGTGTCGTTTTATCGGCCCAGCAAACAGCGCTATAAAATCGTCATTGAGGCACATGCATTCCCTTCTGACCAATACGCGGTGCAATCGCAAATTCGCTATCACGGCTTTGACCCTGAGCAAGCCTTGGTTGAACTGCAGCCACGCCCCGGTGAACACAGTCTGCGCACCGACGATATTGAGGCCTATATTGAGCGCGAAGGTGACAGCATTGCTTTAATTATGCTCGGCGGTGTCAACTACTACACTGGTCAGCTATTTGATATGCAACGCATTACCCAGGCCGGTCATAAGCAGGGCTGTATTGTCAGTTTTGACCTTGCCCACGCTGCCGGGAATGTGCCTTTGCAGCTCCATCAATGGGGGGTCGATTTTGCTTGCTGGTGTTCCTATAAATACCTGAATGCCGGCCCGGGCAGTGTTGCCGGATGCTTTGTGCATGAGCGTCATGCACAAAATGCCGAAATACCCCGTTTTTGCGGCTGGTGGGGGCATGATAAACAAACCCGTTTCAAAATGGGCCCAGACTTTCAGGCCATACCCGGTGCAGAAGGTTGGCAGTTATCCAACCCACCCATTCTTTCATTGGTTGCGGTAAAAACAGCCATGCAGATATTTGATCAGGTTGGTATGCCTGCCCTGCGTGAAAAAAGCGTAAGGCTGACCGGCTATATGGCCTTTTTATTGGATCAGTTAAATACCGAGGACATCCATATTCTAACCCCGGATGATCCTGAACAACGCGGTTGCCAGCTTTCTATCGTGGTTAAGGAAAATGGCCGACAGATTTTCGAATCATTGACCGATGCTGGGGTGGTGTGTGACTGGCGAGAACCCGACTGTATCCGGGTTGCACCAGTACCGCTGTATAACCGCTATCAGGATGTCCATCGGTTTGTCACACTGCTTGCTCAGCTGATCGGTCTACCCAACCGGTTGCAGGAGGCTAATTAAGATGCACCCCCAAACTGTGCATGTTGTAGGCAGTGGCCTGGTCGGTTCACTGTTATCGATTTTTCTGGCCCAAAAGGGCTTCCAGGTGGAGCTGTATGAAGCGCGCTCGGATATGCGCAAACAGCAGATTGACGCGGGTCGTTCTATTAACCTGGTGATCACCAGCCGTGGTTTGCAGGCATTGGCACAAGTTGGCCTGCGTGAGCAGGCGATGCAAATTACTGTGCCGGTGAAAGGCCGGATGCTGCATGATGTGCAAGGCCAAACCACTTTCGTACCTTATGGGCAAAAAGACAACGAGGTCATTAATGCAATCTCGCGTGGGTTGCTAAATTGTCTGCTATTAGATGCTGCCGAGCAACAATCCAATATCAATATTCATTTTGAACAGCGTTGCACCGATTATGATATTGACAGCAAAACGCTCACCTTTAATGACCAAACAACCATACCAGCAGAGATCGTCATCGGCACAGACGGCGCATTTTCGGCCGTTCGACGAGTGATGCTGGATCAAGTCATGAACTTTGACTACGCACAAAGTTTTTTGGAAAGCGGTTATAAAGAGCTGATCATTCCTGCAACAGCAAGCGGTGGCTACCGGATAGACCAGCAGGCCTTACATATTTGGCCGCGTGGGCACTATATGTTGATGGCGTTGGGCAACCTGGATGGCAGCTTCACCTGTACTTTGTTTCTTCCCTACCAGGGCGAGCAAAGTTTTGCCGCACTAAAAACCCAAGACGATGTCATGGCTTTTTTTAAGCAAAGCTTTCCAGATGCCGTCGATTTAATGCCAACACTGGCTGAAGATTTTGCCAATAATCCGACAGGTTCACTGGTCACCGTCAAATGTAACCCCTGGCATGTCGGTGGTCAGACTTTGTTAATCGGTGATGCAGCCCATGCACTGGTGCCGTTTTTTGGTCAGGGTATGAATTGCGGGTTTGAAGATTGCTATGTCCTGGATCAATTAATAACCGGGCCGGATATCGACTGGCAAAGCGTGTTCCAGCAATTCAATCAACAGCGCAAACAAAATGCGGATGCCATTGCCGATATGGCGGTTGAAAATTATATTGAAATGCGCGACACCACTGCCGACCCAATCTTTCAACTTAAAAAGCAGGTGGGTTTTGAGCTGGAAAGACGTTACCCACAGCGCTTTATACCGCGCTATTCCATGGTGATGTTTCATCCGGAAATCTCTTATGCTGAGGCCAAGCATCGCAGTGAGGTTCAGGCAGAAATACTCACTGAACTGTGTGCAAACATTACCGAGCCAGAACAGGTCGACTGGGAACAGGCGGAACGTTTGATCTTTCAGAACCCCCACTAACCATGCTACTGCCCTTCTAGCATCCAGTTATTGACTCTTGGCTGCTCGTATTCAACGGGAAAAAATATAACCGGTTAATTCAATCGCACCACCAAGTATGGGTAAAAAAAGCGCCAGCACACCTAAAAACTTAAAAGCCGATTTAAGCCAGCTATTTTGGTATACCGTACGAAATGTCACCACACAATAGCCCAAAATGTATAACAGCAAAATCGCCTGAGCCACCGCTGCAACCCAATATTTATCTGCTGCGGTTTCAAGAAACATCATCCCTGCAAAAATCACAAACATCGCGCTAAAAAGATACAGCGCACATACCAGGTGTGCGATGTAATAGGTTTGGCGATAAAAAAGCTTCAACAATAAGGCAAACACAGGCAACAGCAAAAACATCGCCTGCGAATAGCGGTCCATTGATATAGAGCTGCTGTAACCCGTTAATACAGCACCAGATTGTAATGACAGCAAGAAGAAAAACACCAGACTGATCACCAGATACATCCGTATTGGCGAAGTATGCGCTTTACGGCGACCATGGATATATTCGTGACTTAATTTCCCCGGGTGTAGCAACAGCCAACGCAAAGAAGTCATCATTCGACCATCAACGTCAACCAGCTCAAAAAAAATTTCTTTTACCGCCTCATGCCAGGGACGATTGATCACCTTTGCTGACTGCCCGCAGCTCGAACAGTAGTGGTCATCAGCAGACAATACGTGCTGGCAATTATTACAGATCCAATCTGGCATCAGTGGTTACCGATTTTTTTATTGATGACGGATAAATGTCATCATTCACTATCAAGTCTGCGACCACATCCGCAATAAGTTGGCATAAATTTTACTCGCCCTTCTTTCTTCTGCAGATTGTGGCGCTTTGTCTTGTACCCAGCGGGTTAACTGTGCGACTTCACCAATCAAATCTCTTTGCTGGCCATCCACCACCATACTTTCAATACTGGTGACAGCCGCTAAACGTTCTCCGGAAGTCACTGTATTGACCCGATGCATGGTGCAGGCATCATAAATCACCGCATGACCGATCGGCAGCTTAACCGTAACGGCTTGTTCACCGTCGCTATTAACCATTAATTCTCCACCTGCATAACTATCCGGTTCACTTAGAAACAAGGTCATCGATAAGTCACCGCGAACTGGCGGATTGCCTGGGAAAATGGAATGGTCTGTATGATCGCGGTAATACATCCCCTCACGATAGATATTAAAAGTCACTGGCCGGACTCTGCGTGGAATGGCCAGCGTGCGAAACTTGGCATTGGTTCCCAGCGCTTGCTGAACTAACTGTTGTGCCTGTCGGCAATTCTCATCATCAGGGTTGGCCTGTAGATTGTTTTTTTGATAATCCGAACCTGCGCCTGCAGTATTTTTACCATCGACAAACTGCACCTTGGCCAACACCTGCCTGACCGTGTTGACTTGTTCAGTATTCAGCAAATTCGGGATCATAAACATCATGACTGCATACCCATTTAAGGAACCTCTGTTTTCATCTCAATTAACCCGCAACTTTATCTGCGCCACGTAACCAACCGGTAATTGTTAAGCGCTGTGCCTGAACATAATTGGCCACTGGCGAAACGCAATGTAACCGTGGTGTTTTAAATAAGCTGATGCAATTGTATTGCGGACACACGGTATCGGTCACTTGTCCGTCATCATCGATAAATTGCAGTAACCCGCCCCAGTCGGCATGCCATTCAGGTGTCAGGTTAATCACATAAGCCGCATGGCGTAATTCACCATCCTGATGGTCATTGTGCAGGGTCAGAAAATGCCCTGCCCGATACCGAGTCGCCTGGGCAGAGGTTTTGACGATATGCTGCTCCCCGGTAATGCTTCGCATGGCATTTAGCCATTCGGGCTTATTGATATATTCGGTCACCTTATGCAGTGGCAAGTGCGGATCGCGACGCTGCTGATAAGCGGTAATCATCATGTAGGAATCATATAGAAACGAAAAACCTTGACGTGCCTGCTGCAGAGCCGATTGCTCAATCACTTTAAGCTGTTCGGGGTTTAATCGCTGCAACTCATCTGCCCAGATCTTTTTCGAACCTTCACCATCCACATACGCCAGCGACCAGGGAACCTGGGTCGTTAGCACTGCATGCAGTGCTTCTGCCACTTCTGCTCGCAAAGCGTCTTTAATCACCACCCAACCGCGTTCATGCAGCTGTTGATGGTAACCGGCCAGATCCAACTCGGGGTTAAGCAAACTGCCGGAAAGTAATTGCATCGTATTCATTATGCGAAGCATAGCAAAATTATTGGTTAACTTAGATTCAGTCAATCAATTTTGCAGACTGGTACCTGATATGGCTTTGACCGAAGTCAAACAATAGCCGGAAAAGCGTTCATCAGCCGAACAAGCCTGAAACCCGGATATTCGCGGAAATCGTTGTCATACACTGCATCCGGTGCCCAGCTAAGATATAATAATCTGTTCTATTCAAAACCCGGCCACCGGCCTGATAATCATGAGCGGCAAGTTATTCGTTAAAACCAATGGATGCCAGATGAACGAGTACGATTCGGCCAAAATGGCTGATGTGCTGGCGGCTTCCCATGGTCTGCAGGTCACCAATAACGAGCAGGAAGCCGACGTTATTCTGATCAATACCTGCTCAATCCGCGAAAAAGCCCAGGAAAAAGTGTTTTCTCAACTTGGCCAGTGGCGCAAACTCAAAGAGAAAAACCCCAAAGTGGTGATTGGCGTGGGTGGTTGTGTGGCCAGCCAGGAAGGTGAAGGCATTATCAAACGAGCGCCGTTTGTGGATATGGTTTTTGGACCACAGACACTGCACCGACTGCCCTCGATGCTGGATGATGTGCGTGGTGATAAAAAGCATGCCATTGATATCAGCTTCCCGGAAATCGAAAAATTTGACCGGCTGCCCGAACCGCGCGCTGAAGGCCCATCAGCCTTTGTCTCGATCATGGAGGGTTGCAGCAAATACTGTACTTTCTGCGTGGTGCCCTACACCCGTGGAGAAGAGGTCAGCCGCCCGTTTGATGATGTCATCGCCGAAGTCGTCATGCTGGCCGAACAAGGTGTTCGCGAAATCAATCTGCTGGGTCAGAATGTCAACGCCTACCGTGGCCCACTGCACGAAGGCGGCTTTGCCGACCTGGCTTTGCTGATCCGCTACATTGCACAAGTGGATGGTATTGGCCGCATTCGCTTTACCACCTCACACCCGGTGGAATTCAGCGATAGCCTGATCGAAGCCTATGCCGATGTACCCAAACTGGCCAGCTACCTGCATCTGCCGGTGCAATCTGGTTCAGACCGTATTTTGTCCGCAATGAAACGCGGCCATACCATATTAGAATACAAACAAAAAATCCGTCGTTTGCGCGAAAACCGACCGGATTTGGCCTTGTCATCCGATTTTATTGTCGGCTTCCCCGGCGAAACCGATCGTGACCATGCTGAAACCATGAAACTGATTCATGATCTGCGCTATGACCAGAGCTTTAGCTTTATCTACAGCCGCCGCCCCGGGACACCGGCCAGTAATCTGCCTGACAGCACATCACTGGAAACCAAAAAGGCCCGCCTGCAGGAGCTACAGACAACCATTAATGCGTTTGCGGCAGAATACAGCCAGGCCATGGTTGGCAGTACCCAGAATGTTTTGGTCGAAGGTCCCAGCAAAAAAGACCCGAACCAATTGGCCGGACGCACCGACAATAACCGGGTGGTGAACTTCGATGCACCCACACGGCTGATCGGTCAGTTTGTTGATGTGGTGATCACCGAAGCAATGAGTAATTCTCTGCGTGGCAGAGTGGTAACCAATGAATCCAATGTCGGCGACTCACGCGCCGCCTGAAAACCTTGCCCTTTTTATTTTTATGAGTGCCGCCTCTCCGCTGGAAACCCAGCTCACCCTGGAGCTTGAGCCCATCGACAATGAACGCTTGGCGAATCTGTGTGGGCAGTTTGATGAGCATCTGCGTCAGATTGAACGTCGTCTTGGCATCAGCATTGCCACCCGGGGCAATATATTTGCCTTAACCGGCGAACGCAAAGCCGTGCGTGCCGGCCGCCGAGTGCTGGAAAACCTTTATACCCAAAGTGAACAGCAAATACTGACGCCTGCGTTGATCAATTTACAATTGCAGGAATCTTCCATCACTGAACCGGCAATCGCAGAGGTTAATCAGGCCGCTGAAACCGAAGTCATCATCAAAACCCGGCATGGGCTGATCCGTGGCCGTGGCCCCAACCAAAAGCAATACCTGAGTGCGATCAGCAATAACGACATCAATATCGGTGTTGGCCCAGCAGGCACCGGTAAAACCTACCTGGCTGTGGCCATGGCAGTCGATGCACTCAAGAGCGAACAGGTGCAGCGCATAGTGTTGGTGCGACCAGCCGTAGAAGCCGGTGAGCGTTTGGGCTTTTTGCCAGGCGATATGGCACAGAAAATCGATCCCTATTTACGTCCGCTGTATGACGCACTGTATGAAATGCTGGGCTTTGAACATGTCAATCGCCTAATCGATCGACACGTGATTGAAGTGGCACCCCTGGCCTTTATGCGTGGACGAACACTCAACGATGCTTTTATTATTCTGGACGAAGCGCAGAACACCACACCCGAGCAAATGAAAATGTTTCTGACCCGTATCGGGTTTGGCTCATGTGCTGTGGTCACCGGTGATGTCACCCAGATTGACCTGCCCGATCAGCGCCGCTCCGGCCTTAAACATGCGCTGCGTATTCTTAACAATCTGGACGATATCAGCATCACCCGCTTTACTGCCAAAGATGTTGTCCGCCATCCCATTGTGCAACGAGTGCTCAATGCCTATGAACGTGCCGAAGCAGCAGACAACAACAAACGCTGACCAAGCTGCCAATGAATCATCAAATTGATGTGCAATATGCGCTGAAATCAAAGCGAGGCATACCCTCTGCAATCAGCATTCGCCAATGGAGTGAGTCAGCACTCAATCATTGCAAAACCGTCAATGCTGAATTGACCATTCGGTTGGTCTGCGAAACTGAAATTGCACAACTCAATCAACAATACCGTGATAAAAGCGGTTCAACCAATGTCCTGTCATTTCCGGCGCCAGAGCTGGGAATTCCTGCTGATTTACAGGCCTTGGGGGATGTATTGATCTGTCCTGCTGTGGCACTGCGCGAAAGCCAGCAACAGCACAAAACTCTGCGTGCGCACATTGCACACCTGGTGGTTCATGGTGTATTGCATTTATTGGGTTACGACCACCAACACGCTGAACAAGCCCAAGCCATGGAAACACTGGAACGCCAAATTCTATCCGATTTGGGCTTTGCTGATCCTTATCTGATTGCGACTGAATAATGCAACAACAACCAGAATCTGCTATACAGTCTGTTCCTATAAGCAACACGGAGATGACCGCTTGCCACTGGCGTCTGCCAGGCAAGCCATTATCTGCATGAACGAAGACCGATCGAGTAACGGTTCGGGGTCAAAACCCGGCAATGACAATGACAAACGGTCATGGATAGACCGCATCAGCCAAGCTTTTGCCAACACCCCCCGAAACCGAGAAGATCTGATCAATCTTATTAAAGTGACCCATGAACAGGGTGTGGTTGACGCAGACGCCTATGCCATGGTTGAAGGCGCCCTGGAAGTGGGCGATATGCAGGCCCGTGACGTCATGATCCCACGTTCGCAAATGGTCACGCTGAACCAGGACTGCACAGTCGGTGATGCGTTATCGGACATTATTGAAAGCGGACACTCACGCTTCCCCGTTGTGGGTGAAGACAAGGACGAAGTCATCGGTGTTCTGCTGGCCAAAGACCTGTTGAGTTGTTTTGTCGATGATCAACGGTCTGCTGTGAATCAATGCCCCGCCAAAACCCTGGCAGACTATGCCCGTCCTGTGGCCATTATTCCCGAATCCAAGCGTCTGAATGTCCTGCTGCGAGAGTTCCGGGTCAGTCGCAATCATATGGCGATTGTGGTGGATGAATATGGCGGGGTATCCGGTTTAATCACTATCGAAGATGTTCTGGAAGAAATTGTCGGCGATATTGATGATGAAACCGACAACGAGGAAGTGATTGCCGACATTCAGAAAATCAGTGAAGACGAATACCGGGTACAGGCGCTGACAGCGATTGAAGATTTCAATGAAGAACTCAACAGCACCATCAACGATGAAAACTACGATACCATTGGCGGCATCGTGGTCGCCGAGTTTGGCCGTGTCCCTGAGCAAGGCGAAACCATAGAGTTCAGTGGCTTTGAGTTCACCATCAGCAAAGCCGATGAACGACGCATTCATGAACTGCTGGTTCTGGCAGATAACGATTCTGATGGGTAACAAACTTTGCCGGTTGATGGCATCGGCCATTAACCGGGCTATGTTGTCAGGTGTATTTGTCTATTTGATTCACCTTAGCACTTACGCCCAGCCAGTCGATGCAAACGACACACTTACAACAAACAACGCACCACAAATTGCTTTGGTGACTTTTGGACCCGGCCCACAAATCTGGGCAAGGTTCGGTCATAACGCAATCCGCGTTACCTGGCCTGAAGACTCGGCTCATGGTGGTTCGGACCGCTTATACAATTTTGGCTATTTCGATTTTAATGAGCCCGGTTTTTATTGGAACTATGCCACCGGGAATATGCAGTATTATGCGGTGGCAGAAGACCCGATACGGGCTTTCGCCTACTACCGTCATTTAAATCGCAGTGTACGCGAGCAGGTGCTGGATATTGCTCCGCAACAAGCCATGGATATTGCCTCAGAGCTTAACCGACTAATCCAGCCAGATCAGCGGCGCTACCCTTACGATTATTTTTTCAATAATTGTTCGACCCGTGTGCGCGATGTGCTGAACACCGCCATTAACGAAAGGCTTTATCAACAGTATCAACCCCAGCCTGCTGCCCACACCCTACGCTGGGATGCACTGCGCATGGTTCAAGATGACCTGTTACTGTATCTCGGCCTGCATATTGGCCTGGGTCAACAGGTTGACCAGCCCATTAGCCACTGGGATGCGGCTTTTTTGCCTGGCATTCTGGCTGATCAAATCAGCGCACTTGATACCAACCCGGTGCTTGGCGATCAAACCATTCACACTGGCCGTGCAGAACTCACCACATTCCAGCCACGCTATTGGAGCATGCTGCTGTTGGGGCTGGTAAGCATTCTGATTATTCTACTGCCTACACTGAACCAGCGGCGTTGGCTGGCATTATCGGGCTTGCGTCTATGGTTATTGTTTTCCGGCCTGACCGGTTTACTGTTGTTATTCCTGTGGCTGATCAGCAACCACGAAGCTGCCTGGCGCAATGAGAACCTGCTGTTGTTATTACCCACCAACCTATTGCTGTGGCGCTTGCGTAACAGTCTGTTCGAACGGTTGGCCGGCTGGCTGATCCCGGTAGCAATACTGACAGCGCTGCTAGTAAAACTTTTGCCGCACTCTCAATTCAACACCGACCTGCTGCTGTGGTTGATCCCGGCTCAGTTGGCAGTGTTTTATTGCTGGTATCAATACCGCAGGATATAGGCTAAAACCTGGTCGATGGTTGCCATGCGGTGCAAAACTGATTGGCTGAGTAAAACATACTCGAGTTACCAACGGTCTTTTGTTTGCAGAAAAAACTGGGAAAGACACTAAGATCAGGTAAAATACTGCTCGGAAAGCTGCCGCCGCACTGCCAGATCTTCTGCATCAACGATGGCAGCAGCACAGATCGCAACAAACATTAACCTGGCCGTTATTACGGAACCTCTGGAATCAAAACAGGGTCTGCAATGGCAGTCTATTACTAGTAAGCCAATAACAATTGGCCAACCAGCAACGCATGGCAACCAAAAAGCTACTCAAATCCCAACGATTGTTGTTCGTTATTATCGTCCTGCTGATTTTGGTCGGGCGTTCTGTGGTGGCCGACTGGTACCGCGTACCCACCGGTTCGATGAAGCCAACCATTTTTGAAGGCGATTTTATTTTTGTCAATCGCCTGGCCTATGACATGAAAGTGCCCTTCACCACCCTGTGGATTGCCAAATGGGGTGACCCCAAGCGCGGTGAAATTGTGGTGATCAAAAGCCCGGAAGATGGTGGGCGACTGGTAAAACGCGTGATCGGTATGCCCGGCGATCAGATACGTCTAGAGGGAGAGCAGCTATGGATCAATGGCGAAATTATCAGCTACTACCCTCTGCCTAAATCTCGCTTCCCTGCCCTGAACGATGAAGACCGTCAAACCCATACCACCGCGGCTGAACAATTATTTGATCAGGTGCACCCTGTAATGTTTGGTCCGGAAAAAAAGATCCCACCAGTCCAAGGTGAATACACGGTCCCGGAGGGCCATTACTTTCTGATTGGTGATCATCGCAACGACAGCCGCGATTCGCGTTATTTCGGTGCTGTAGAGCGCCGGCAAATACTGGGCCATGCGGTCAGCGTGATTGGCTCTTTTGATATGGACAATAGCTGGAAACCGAGATGGAACCGGTTCTTCCATGACCTGGATTGATCGTTCAAACCACCTTGCGTGGCCTGATAAACCATACCGATAATAAAAACCCAAACAAACTGGCAATCGCACCCATTACAAATGCGGCACCCCCGCCATAAGCCTCCCATATCCAGCCAGCCAGCAGCGCACCCAGCACACCACCAATGCCTGAACTGAATCCGTACAACATCCCCTGCCCGTGCACACTTAACCGGCCAGGGAAAAACCGTTGAATCAACACCATACAGGCTGCAAAAAACGCACCGAAATTAATGGCATGAATGATCTGTATCAATGCCATCAACACTTCATTTTCAGGGTACCAGGCCACCAGTAACCAACGAATCGCCCCCATCAGTAACGCAAACTGTACCACCCGTGTGGCGCTGAAATGCTGAAGCCAATGGCGAGAGTAAAACAGCACAATAATCTCAGCCACTACACCCAATGCCCAATAACTGCCAATAGCAACCGGCTGATAGCCGTGACTCTCCAGGTACAGGGAATAAAACACATAAAACGGCCCAAAAGATAATTGCATCAACAAGGCGCTGATCAAAAAAGCTTTAACCTGCCTGCGACGTAGAATCTCCCGCACTGCCTGCCAGCCAGGTTTGGGCTCGCTGTGATAATCATTGGCAAAATCATTACCCAGTGATGAAACAAATGTCATCGCCACCAGCGGCAGCATCAATGGCACCAGCCAGTACCAGTCCAAATGCTGAAAAATAAACCCATACCCCAAAACCACAGCGAGAAAGCCGACTGAGCCCCATAAACGTATCCGACCATATTCAGCGGTATTCAAACGCAAATGACTTAAAGTCAGTGCTTCGAACTGGGGCAGAACACCATTCATCATGACACTGAACCCCAAAATTGCGATAGCCATTCCAACCAAACCAACCGGGGTAAGAAAAATCACAAGAAATACTGCAACCAGCAGACTGCCCATCCTTAACCAACGTACGGGGCTGGCATCGCGCTCGCTCCCGGCAGCCCAAAGGCTTGGTACAAATACACGGGTAACATACCAAAATGACATCAATACACTGATCCACCATGGGCTTAGCCCGCGATCGTCCAGATACAGCGTGAAATACGGTGAAAATGCACCCAGAACTGCGTAGTAGAACCCGTAAAACGAGGATAGGCGCCAGTAAGGAATAACCGTGCTCAAGGTGGGCTAATCACGTATCACGAGCCGCCCTGGGAACACAGCTGTAATGAACATCATCACATTCTATTAACCATCTGCCTTGATGGCTGGAAGATGCCCATTCAATCTCATGAATCAGACGACCGGATTGGGAAAGCCGAAATTCATCATAGCGCCAATCGAAATGCCCTTGATAAGTATTGTGCGCAGCCAGTGAATAATGGGTCACATTCAGATAGTTCAGGTTGATATAACAATCGTGGTATGCCCCCAATAAAGTCACCTTAAACTCAAGCCGCCGATGCTGCTCTCTGTCCCCCCAGGCGCATTCTTTCAATGCCGCCGACTCCAGCCAGCCATCATGAGGGCATCGATGATCGGCAAAATTAAAATACCAGTCCGATGTTGCCAGTTGATAAGCGCCCTTCGGGAACCTTGACTGATTGGCTTGTAAGTAATTTTGATATTTCTTGAAATAGCCTGCTGGGCCGCTGTCACGTTGCCTGGATAAAATATACACGCAGCTAATCCTGGCCCTTAGTCTGCTCCTGGAAGATATGCACATCGCGCTGAGGAAACGGTATCGAGCAGCCTGCGGCTTCCAGCTCTGCCTTGATGGTTTCCATTAATGGCCCATAGACAGCCCAATAGTCCTCTGTTTTTACCCATGGGCGGACATTAAAGTTAACGCTGCTATCACCCAGCTCGGCAACCATAATCACAGGTTCTGGCTCATCCAGGATTAACTCATTGTGCGCTGCAATGGCTTTTTCCAAAGCCGCACGCGCCACTTTCAGGTCGTCGTCATAGGCTACACCAACCAACAGATCAATCCGCCGTATCGGCAACCGGGTGTAATTTACAATGGCATCTTCGGTGACCAGAGAATTGGGAATTGTCACTACTTGATTGTTGGTGGTTGTGATAATGGTATTGAAAATACGCACCTCATGAACCGTCCCGGATTTACCCGCTATATCCACAAAATCACCAACCCGGAAAGGCTTTAGTAACACCAGCATCACACCCGATGCAAAATTGCCCAGTGAGTCTTTCAATGCCAGACCTATCGCTAGACCTGCGGCGCCAATCACCGCCAGCAATGAACTGGTTTGTACACCCAACTGCTGTAAAACCATCACCAGCAGTAACACCGTCAAACTGATCGATAAAAGGTTTTTCAGAAAATTGACCAACACCTGATCAACATCTCGCAGGCGCAGTCCTTTGTCAGCACCTTTGACCAGTTGCCGGATAATCCAGCGGCCAATAATAAATATCAATAATGCCGCAACAATCGAACCGGCGATACTCAAGCCGGTATCAATGTGGTTATTCCACTCGATATTTTGTAGCCACTCGATCATCTTGCCCGCTATCCTCGTCGCACTTTATTCTGGTTTAAATATTGGGTTTTATTGATTAAAACAACGATCAGGAAAGATCGGCACCTTCTGATAAAACATTTTCAATTTCATCTGCCAGACGGGCCACCAGATCAATAACGTTGTGCATGCTGCTGTCATTGACCATGTCGTAACTGATGTTTTCACACATCTTGATATAAGGCGTACCATCCAGATCACCCACTGCCAGATAACCCACTCGCAACATCAGGTTCAATCGCAGACATTTTTCTGCACTAAAACGATCCAGTGGCGCTACGATGGTTTCAACCCGCAAATAGCGTTCGCTATGACGATCTTCGATTTCAGCCAAAAACACGCTTTGACGACGCCCCTTGTCTGGAATCGGTACTTCAATACCCACCAAAAAAGGCTCATCAATAATTAATTCGTGTTTTTGCGATACGCTGGCGCGAATGGCGCTGAATGTTTCCATAGTCACTGTTCTCCGCTGTTGGGGACTGATAATTTAGATGGGCAGATTATTCGGGCGCTACTTGGGTTCCAAACGGGTTGCCCCATCCAGCCTGATTGTGGTGCCATTAAAATAACGGTTTTCAATAATGTGCCCCGCCAATGCAGCAAACTCCTGTGGCATCCCCAGGCGTGAAGGGAATGGGATTTTAGCCGCCAGCGCATCATGCACTTCCTGAGGCATACCATCAACCATAGGCGTATGAAATACCCCTGGTGCAATGGTCATCACACGTATCCCAAAGCGGGTGAATTCACGTGCCAGTGGTAAGGTCATACCAACCACACCACCTTTGGAAGCCGAATAAGCCGCCTGCCCGATTTGCCCTTCATAAGCTGCCACACTGGCTGTGTTGATAATCACACCACGTTCACCATCTTCACCGGCATCATTGTTTTGCATATGCCAGGCGGCACTTTTGGCCAGATTAAAACTGCCCACCAGATTAACATTCACCGTGCGTGCAAAATTGTCCAGCGACATTGGCGCCTCACGCCCCAAAGCCCGACCCGCACCCAAAATGCCGGCACAGCTGACTGCCACATTGATTCCGCCCATAAACTCAGCGGCTTTGGCCATTGCCGATTCAATGTCCGTCTCATTGCTAACATCGGCTTGGACAAATTGTGCGCTGTCACCCAGCTCACCCAGTACCGACTCAGCGGCAGACTCATTCACATCCAGCAGTACGGCTTTGCCACCGGCGTTGATAATGTGCCTGGCAACGGCCAGACCCAATCCGGACAGACCGCCGGAAATGACTGCTTTGCTTTGTGCGACTTGCATAACGATTCCTTGATGAATGGTTGAGTGATGAATTGTTCAGTTATCCGACTGTAATTGGGGATGACATACCAGGACTGCAACCTTCTATGAGGGAATTATCGATTGGAACCCGTCCCTGTAAATCAACAGGCACTGCACTTGCAGCCGATGCAGGTCGGTTGACAGCTACGCCTAAGCCGACCTACGCAATCATCAGGTAAACATCACCGGGTTAACAGGCATTGATGCCAATCGTGCTGTGCCGGCACGGCTGTGGTTGGGTTTTTGCAATTGATTGGTAATCCAGGCGCCTACCTCTGCCAGTCGATCCAGCTCGATACCGGTTGCATAGCCCATACCTTCGAGCATATACACCACGTCTTCAGTCGCCACATTGCCGGTTGCGCCACGTGCATAAGGACAACCACCCAATCCGGCCACGCTGCAATCGACAATCCGAATACCTTGTTCGACACAAGCCAGAATATTTGCCAGTGCTTGACCATAGGTATCATGAAAATGCACTGCCAGTCGGTCTACCGGTACCGCCTGCTTAACCGCTTCCAGCATGCTGGCTGCCTTGTGCGGCGTACCAATGCCAATCGTATCGCCCAAAGAAATTTCTGCACAACCCAGCTCAACCAGTGATTCGGCAACCCGTACCACATCATCCAGCGCGACTTCCCCTTGATAAGGACAACCCAGAACGCAGGAGATATAACCACGCACCCAGGTGTTATGCTCACGCGCCAATTGGATGACTGGACGAAAACGCTCAATGGATTCGGCAATACTGCAGTTGGTGTTTTTCTGGCTGAATGCTTCCGAGGCGGCAGCAAACACGGCAATCTCTTTAGCACCGGTTGCCAGTGCCCGCTCCATGCCCTTTTGGTTGGGCACCAAAACCGGATACATCACACCAGGTTGACGCTTCAGGTCAGTCATCACTTCTTCAGCATCAGCCAGTTGCGGTACCCAGTCAGGATGCACAAAGCTGGTGGCTTCGATCACCTTTAGACCGGTCCGCCCCAAACGCCGGATCAATTCCTGCTTCACAAATACAGGTACGATAGAGCGCTCGTTTTGCAGACCATCACGAGCACCGACTTCGACAATTTTGACGAATTCGCTCATGGCGCTTGCGCTCCGTCGTCAGCCGCTTCCAGTTCCACAACACTGGCGCCTGCTTCAACAAAGTCACCTTCAGCTACGGTAATGGATGCCACCACACCATCGGCTGGCGCTTTTAATGAAATTTCCATTTTCATGGCTTCCATCACCACCAGTGTCTGACCATCGGTCACGCTATCTCCGGCTTTCACATTCACACCAATCACCTTGCCCGGCATCGGTGCAGCGATATGATCATCCTGCTGTCGGGCAGCACCCAAACCCGCGAATACAGACTGTCGGGAAAATTTCCAGCGAACATTATTGTGAATCAGTTCCATGCTGTCAGGCTGACAATGGACCTGTGCCTGGATTTTTTGGCCGTCCAGCTCAATACCGGCAAAACCAATATCGTTTTTACCTTGCATCCAAGGGCGTGCAATAGACACTTCGGAGTTGCCCTCGACAATACTCATCCGATAGCCGTTGGGCTCTTGCCAGGCATTAACCGTAATAGCTTGCTCCGCACACTGCATCATCACATCCTGCCGCCCTGAATAACCATTGCGCCAGCCGTCAGCGACATTCCAGGGCGACCATAAATCGGTATTGCTGTGATCGGGCTCACAGCCACAAATCAAAAACAAGCCGGCAGCCAGATACACCAGCTCATCATCCGGTGTTTGTGCGCGTTCATCAAGAAATTTATCCAGATACTGATCCAGCCAGGCGGTATGAATGTCATTGCTGATCAATACCGGATGCGCAGCCAGCTGCATCAAAAAGTCCACATTGGACTGTAAGCCGCCGATCGACGTGCTCGCCAGTGCCTGCTGCATACGTTGCAGTGCGACCGTTCTGTTCTGCCCCCACACCACCAGCTTGGCAATCATCGGGTCGTAAAAAATTGTGACTGTATCGCCCTGTACGACACCCGTTTCAATACGGGTATGTTGATCGGCAGATGGAAACGTCAGATGGGTCAAGCGACCGGAACTGGGTAGAAAACCTGACTGCGGATCTTCTGCATACAAACGCGCTTCAATGGCATGGCCCTGCTGGTGAATATCAGCCTGTTGCAATGGAATGGCCTCACCACCGGCCACCCGCAATTGCCACTCTACCAAATCAATGCCGGTAATCATCTCTGTCACCGGGTGCTCAACCTGCAAACGGGTATTCATTTCCATGAAATAAAAATCATCGCCGGAAACAATAAACTCCACCGTACCCGCGCCCTGATAATTGACTGCCTGGGCCGCCTGCACAGCGGCCTGATGCATGGCCGTGGCCACATCAGGGTTTAACGTGGGTGCCGGGGCTTCTTCGATAATTTTCTGATAGCGGCGCTGACTGGAGCAATCTCGTTCAAACAGATGAACCGCATTGCCCTGCGTATCACCAAAAACCTGGACCTCAATATGCCGCGGATTTTCCAGATAACGTTCCATAATCATACGCGTGTCGCCAAAAGCCCCCTGGGCCTCGCGTCGTGCAGAAGCCAGTGCATCAGCGAACTCAGCTGAGGTTCTGACAATCCGCATCCCCTTGCCACCACCGCCTGCAGCGGCCTTCAGCATTAACGGATAACCAATGGCATCCGCCTGGCTTTGCAGGTGTGCATCATCCTGATCAGCATCGTCATAACCTGGAACCACTGGAACACCAGCATTACGCATGGTCTGTTTGGCCTTGGCCTTGGAGCCCATTTGCTCCATGGTTTCTGGCGATGGGCCAATCAGGGTAATGCCCGCTTGCGCCAGACGTCGGGCAAAGTCAGCGTTTTCGGATAAAAAACCGTAACCAGGGTGGACGGCCTGTGCGCCAGATTGCTTGGCGACAGCAATCATCTTATCCACATCCAGATACGACTCGCCTGGGGCAGAATCACCAATGTGATAAGCCTGATCGGCCTGCCTAACATGCTGCGCATTGCGATCGGCATCGGAATATACCGCCACGGTTTCCACACCCAAACGCTGACAGGTACGGATAATACGGCAGGCAATTTCACCACGATTGGCAATGAGAATGCGTTCAAACATAGTTACTGGGTCCAGTCTGGTTTTTGTTTATCTAAAAATGCACGAAGCCCTTGCTGGCCTTCTTCAGAAACCCGTAACCGGGCAATCCATTCGGCAGTTACAGCATCCTGGTCTGCGCTGCTCTGGTTGGTAAAACCAGCCACTGTTTGCACCAGCTGCTTGCACTGGGCTGCGGCAACAGGTCCGGCCTGTTTAAACAATTCAATGTGTTTTTGCACCGCACTATCGAGTTCATCTGAATCGACAACTTCATGAACCAGACCAATGTAGCGAGCCTGCTGCGCCGAAAACACTTCGCCACTGACCGCATAGCGCCGCATCTGGCTCTGGCCGATCTTCGCCTGCACCAATGGCGCAATAGTGGCTGGAATCAACCCCAGCTTGACTTCAGTTAACCCAAATTTCGCCCCTTCAATTGCAATGACCATATCTGCGCATGCAAGCATGCCAACACCACCACCAAAAGCATGGCCATTGACTCTGGCAATCACGGGCTTGTTGACGTCATTGATTGCACGAAACATGGCTGCAAGCCGAATGGAGTCTTCACGGTTTTCCGCTTCACTGGCGTCCACCATGGCACGCATCCAATTAAGATCAGCGCCCGCGGAAAAGCTCTTGCCCGCTCCGGTTAGTACAATGACCCGGATATCATCATTGCTGTTTAAGGCAACAAAGGTCTCCGTCAATTCTGCGATCAGCTGAGCATTGAAAGCATTGTGCAAATCAGGCCGATTGAGCGTGACTGTGCATACTGCATCAGCGTGATCAACTTTCAGCAAGGAGGCCATCATCACATCCTGAACACACCAAAGCGATCCCGCTCGATCGGTGCATTCATGCCTGCCGATAAAGCCAGACCCAATACCCGCCGGGTATCTTTGGGGTCAATAATTCCGTCATCCCATAAACGCGCTGTCGCATAGTAAGGGTTGCCCTGGGTTTCGTATTGCTCGCTGATGACATCCTTAAAGGTTTGCTCATCGACTTCCGGCCATTGCTTACCGGCCGCTTCCATACCATCACGCTTAACCGTGGCCAACACGGTTGCAGCCTGCTCACCACCCATAACTGAAATACGGGCATTTGGCCAGGTCCACATAAAGCGCGGTTGGTAGGCACGGCCACACATCGCATAATTGCCGGCGCCGAATGAACCGCCAATCACCACGGTATATTTCGGCACATGGCTGCAGGCGACAGCAGTCACCATTTTTGCACCATCTTTGGCGATACCGGCATTCTCATATTGTTTGCCAACCATAAAACCACTGATGTTCTGTAAAAACACCAGGGGAATATTGCGCTGATTGCAGAGCTCAATAAAGTGCGCGCCTTTGAGCGCGCTCTCAGCAAACAAAATACCGTTATTGGCGATAACCCCGACCGGGTACCCCCAGATATGCGCAAAGCCAGTGACCAGCGTTTTGCCATAGCGGGCTTTAAACTCATGTAAATCACTGCCATCGACAATGCGTGCAATGACCTCATGCACATCCATCGGGTGGCGAGTGTCTTTGGGCACCACACCATACAGTTCATCAGCACTGAACACTGGCTCAACCGGCTGACGGTATTGCAGATCAGTGTGCTTGTTGCGGTTTAGGTGTTTGACGATGTCACGGGCAATCGATAAAGCATGCGTGTCATCTTCAGCAAAATGATCAGCCACACCTGATGTGCTGGTGTGTACATCAGCACCACCGAGTGATTCTGCATCAACAATTTCACCAGTGGCTGCTTTAACCAGGGGTGGACCACCCAGGAAAATGGTGCCCTGCTGCTTCACGATAATGGACTCATCTGACATCGCCGGCACATAAGCACCGCCGGCCGTACAGGAACCCATCACCACCGCAATTTGCGGAATATTCTTGGAAGACAATCTGGCCTGGTTATAAAAAATACGACCAAAATGATCACGGTCAGGAAACACTTCATCCTGCAGTGGCAAAAATGCACCGCCCGAATCCACCAGATAAATACAGGGCAAATGATTTTCCAGAGCGATTTCCTGTGCCCGCAGGTGTTTTTTCACCGTCATCGGGTAATAAGTACCGCCTTTTACCGTGGCATCGTTGGCAACGATCATCACTTCCCGGCCATGCACACGGCCAATCCCGGCCACCACACCGGCTGCCGGTGCTGCATCGTCATACAAGCCCCATGCCGCCAGACCGGAAACCTCCAGAAACGGGCTGCCATCATCCAGTAAAGTACGGATACGTTCACGCACCAATAATTTGCCACGATCCTGGTGTTTCTGACGGCTGCGCTCGGGCCCGCCCAGGCGAACCTTGGCCTGGCGCTGGTGCAGCTCATCGACCAAATGCTGCATGGTTGCAGCGTTGTCTTTGAATGCGGGATCGTTAGCGGTGATCTGACTATGAATTTGCGGCATCGCCTTTACTCACCTTAATTAATTCAATTCAATGGCAATTGCCGTTGCTTCACCACCGCCTATACACAGTGCTGCAACGCCCCGCTTCAAACCCCGTCGCTGCAGCGCGTTAATCAGAGTGACAATAATCCGCGCACCGGTCGCACCAATAGGATGCCCCAGCGCGCATGCACCACCATTGACATTGACTTTGGCATGATCAATGTTCAAATCACGCATGGCTGCCATGGTCACTACTGCAAAAGCCTCATTGATTTCAAACAGATCGACATCGTCGACCGTCCAGTCAAGTTTTTCCAGTAACTTGCTGATTGCACCAACCGGTGCCGTGGTAAACCATTCCGGCTCATGCGCATGGGTGGAATGACCGACAATGGTTGCCAATGGCTGGATACCGCGTTTTTCAGCTTCATCAGCAGTGGTCACCACCAATGCTGCTGCACCATCAGAAATTTTTGACGCGTTGGCTGCCGTTACTGTGCCCTGCTTATCAAAAGCCGGACGCAAGGTGGGAATTTTGTCGATGTTGCAGGTCGGTGGCTCCTGATCCTCTGTTACCTCGACTTCACCCTTGCGGGTTTTGACCACGACCTTGGCCAGCTCATGCGGAAAATCACCCTGCATGGCAGCCATGGCGCGCTGAATGGATTCCACTGAAAAAGCATCCTGCTGTTCCCGACTAAAGCTGTATTTGCCAGCACAGCTTTCCGCAAAGCTGCCCATCATTTTTTGATCATACGGGTTTTGTAAACCATCCAGAAACATATGATCCAGAGTCTGTCCATGGCCCATGCGATAGCCACCGCGGGCTTTGGGCAGCAGATACGGTGCATTGGTCATCGATTCCATACCACCGGCAACCACCACACTGGCTGAGCCGGCCTTCAATAGATCATGCGCCAGCATGGTCGCTTTCATGCCCGAACCACAGACCTTATTAATGGTAGTACAACCCACACCTAGCGGAACACCGGCAGCAATAGCCGCCTGCCGCGCCGGCGCCTGACCCAAACCAGCAGGCAAAACGCAACCCATAATCACTTCTGATACATCGCTGGAATCAATACCACTGTGCGCTATCGCTGCGCTGATTGCTGCTGCACCCAGCTCAGGTGTTGGCACACCATCAAACTGTCCCTGAAAAGACCCAATCGGCGTGCGCTTGGCGCCCGCGATCACGATTTGCTTATCGCTCATTAGTAAAACTCCAGATTCATTGTTGGACTAGCCGCCCGGTAATAGGCTAGATTCTATCATCCCTTATATTGAGGTTCCCAAGCCTTATGCCAAGCAATACAGCAGGCTATTCTGGTACGCCACTATTTAAGAAACTGGGCATCAAACCCGGCTCACGCCTTTATGCGATCAATCCACCGGCTGATTATCTGGATTTGATTGCGCCCATTCCTGATGATGTCGTCATTTTTAAAAGGATCGGAAAAAACCTGGACATCATTCATTTTTTCAGCAGCCAACGCCGTGAACTGGAAAACAGGATTCAACGCTGTATGCAATCGATCCACGTCGATGGAATGATTTGGATATCCTGGCCTAAAAAGGCGTCCAAAGTTCCAACCGATATTACTGAAGATGTGATTCGCGATGTTATTCTGCCGCTGGGTTTGGTGGATGTGAAAGTGTGTGCTGTGGATGCTGTGTGGTCCGGGTTAAAGCTGGTTATTCGTAAGGAACTGCGATCGCAGTACAAAAAGTAAGTTTGTTTAGTGTTTCATCATCTTTATTTCTGTTTGATACGTGTCAGAAGACATATGGAAACGGCATACGTCATCGCTTACATTGAATCTATTGATATATAGAGGGGTTGTTAAACCATGCGAAACAAATACAAAGCGCTTTATAGATATCAATGTCTTACATTGTTGCTTATAACACTAGCACTCAATCTTGAAGCAGTAGCCGGAACGACATGCAGCAGCGTTGCCGCTGGCAATTGGAGTGATCCAAACATTTGGGACTGCGGAGGAACAGCGACTGTTCCCGGTACCGATGACAGTGTCACCATCAATAACTTTTCAGTGGTTCTGGATATTGATGCTACGGTACAAAGTTTGACTGTTAGCCCAGTCGGCGATTTTGACGTAGGCGCCAGCGCATCCGGTCTAACACTGGCTGTGACCAACGGTAATGTAGACCTGAATTTCTCAACCATCAATTTATCAGGCGATCTGACCATATCCGCAAACGGATCCAGCGATATAATTCTTGACAGTGTTGTGGGCGATCATAACTTAACCTTAAATACTGCCGGCTCCACGGTTTTTAATAACACCGTTGGGTTGAGTGAATTAGTCAACAATATTACTACTGATGCCCCCGGGCAAACGGTGATCAACGGTCAAACCATTCAATCTCCGGCACCATTGTGTTTAACGATCCGGTCATACTGAGCAACCCTGTTTTCTTTATGCGCGGCCAGACCATTGAGTTTATGAACACACTGGATTCAGACTCGCAGGGGTTGAATACTAATTTTTCTATCGATAGTGCTGACTTTGCTGCATTCCATGGCGATGTGGGCAGCAACCAACCTTTGGAAAACTTTGACAGCGCTCAGGGCACCACTCTTGTTGGCGCAGACATAACGATCGATGGTGGTCAAATTGTCTTTGACGGCCCGGTGGAAATCGATAACAACCCGCGCATCAGACATAATGGTTTTCCTATTTTCAGCGTTAGATTCAATGACACCGTAACCCGGGCAAGCCAAAAGGCACAAAGTACACTCAACATAATCACTCAAGGCGTAGGCGACGTCACTTTCTTTGGTGATGTTGCCTTAGACAGTTTGATTGTTAGTGAGCTTTCCGGAAGCGCGGGTATTTTTGCCAATATTGATACTACCGGAAACCAATTTTATAGCGGCAGCATTGATATAGCCGGACCGCAACGGTTGAGTGCAAGCTTTATCCAGTTCGATAACACCCTGCGCCTTATCAATGACGACCTGACACTTAACCTGCGATCGCCTGGCAGCATAGCCGCTGCCAGCATTTCAGGCGATGGCGGCATTATCAAAAATGGTCCAGGTGATATTGCTTTAGCGGGCAACAATAGTTATACCGGCGCCACCAGCATTAACGACGGCACGCTATTGATTGATGGCTCCATCAGTAATTCGAGTGCTATCACAGTCAACGGTGGTGTACTGGGGGGTAACGGGGTCGCTGACGTTCCGGTCGATATCAACACCGGCACCATTGCCCCCGGCAGCAGCCCCGGCAACCTGAATATCGGTGATTTGCTGCTGGATAGCAATGGGGTATATCAGGCAGAAATTAATGGCTTAATGGCCGGCGTTGAACACGACCAATTAACCGTGACCGGCACAGTCACCATTAACGATGCCCGTCTGGATTTAAGTGGCAGTTACATACCGGCTGGACTGAACGATTCCATTATCCTGGTCAACAACGATGGTGCAGACTTGATCGTGGGTCGCTTTCTCGATCTGCCGGAAGGCAGCTTCGTTGATAACAATGGCCCTTTGACCATCACCTACACAGGTGGTGATGGAAATGATGTGGCGCTGATTGACAATGAAGCAGTGCTTGCAGATGGTTTCGAAACAATTGAATAAAACGCCTGGGTAAAACAGTATTGATCCATATTGGGTAACCGATTGTTGTTACGATCCAGGCTTGCAATTCAACTTATTGTCAATCGGCATCCATTCAATATGCGTGTCGAAATAGGCATTCAACTCTGGCTTACGGTCCATTGCATCATCCAGAGAGCCCAGTGCAATATGCATCTCACCCGGCCATTGCTGTGACTGAAACAACATAATACTGCCACAGCGGTTACAGCCACCACGCTTGCCTCGAACCGAGCTTTGATACCAACGCAAATATTCCTCACCTGCATCTATTACAAACGCATCTTCCTTAACACCGGCCCAGGTAACATAACCGGCACCATGCATCTTGCGGCACATAGTGCAATGACAGTGCGCACACCAAAGAGAAGGTGGAGAAAAGTGAAAGCGCAACGCCTGACACAGGCATGAGCCTCTTATTTGGGTCTGTTCAATCATTACCAATACTCCCGAGTTTAGCCGTTGCCACCTTTTATCATTGCCCTTTCAGTGCTGTGACCTGGCTGTTTAGATACAACATATACAACAAAACAATCCATGCTTAAAAATCCCAGCCGATCTCTATACGCATGCCATCATCATCTTTTAAAAATATTGCCTGACCACCATCAAAACGCTGAATCTCAGGTACTTCAAAACCCGCCTGACTCATCTTGGCACGGATGGTTTTAATGGCTTCTAAATTAGGCGCACTAAAACCAATATGGTTCAGACCGGGTGCAAACCGATGATAGGAATATTCACTATCCACCGCCTGACGAAAATCCAGATAAATACCCTCTGCACTGCCGTATACATGATCACGGGTTTTATGAAAGCCGATCAATGGCAGCAAGGTTTCATAAAATGCCATGCCTTTTTCAAGGTCAGAAAGCAGTATGACGATATGATCAAGTTTCATTGATAACCCTTTAATACAAAAAATATGTACTTTGATTAAACTTTTGCATTGATAATTTAAAAACTGATCTAATCTGCTGCTTAGAACTCATCTGCTGCATAGCTCACCCGCGCACTCAAGCCAAAGGGATTCGCTTGTGTATTACGGAATGTAATGGGAATACTGGGACAGTTAATACTTCCTGCCAACCCCGGCAATGAGCCACAAACATGCACGGAAAAATGCAGGTGTGGCAGCCCGCCCGTATTACCCGTATCGCCACTCAAACCAATAATATCGCCTGCATGCACTTCCTCCCCTGGCTCGACCAATACACCATTAATGGTCAGGTGAGAATATAGCGCCGTAGTACCATCACTGTGCCGGATCACTATTAAATTGGTGCCGGCACGATTTCCATCAGAAACACTTTCATTGGTATGTTGCACAACCCCGTCACGTGCGGCAGCGACTGGAGTACCAATATCCATGATGAAATCATAACCATTAAGAAAGATACCATTATGCCCAAAGCCTGAGCAGTTACCCTGATTGACCTCGTAAGCAGTACCGGGCGAATAAGGCAGTACATAATCTGACGTTTCCCAGTCTGAAAAATTGCCACATGAATTGCTGCGGAACAAGTCAGGCCGAGGTGGGAACAAACGCAGGCTGGAGATCAATTCACCATTTTCACGGAATGGCTGTACAACAATAGGGAAACTACTGATGATCTCTACGGTACCATCAAACTCATTTAGATTCGGCATGATATTGGCCAGCACCACAAAACCCATGCGACCAGGCTGCATTTGCAGGTTGGTGGTTTCCATAAGCTCACCGTCCAGATTGATCGCACTGAGAATGATGCTGGAACTGTCAGCATTATCTGGCGGTGACATAATCGCCATACTGGTATCGCGACCAGCGCCTGACTGAGCTGTGAACGTTAACTTTCGACTTGGCTCAAGGGTTGGGAACTGCATTCGGTTTGGTACTGCACCACCGTTAGTATCGCCAATCAACAGTGTAGTATTTACCTCAACACTTCCATCAATTCTAGCCCAGCCTGGCTGCAATTGTTCGCCACCTATAATCGTATTAACCAGCCTGTTACCTGCTGCGGGTATGGATATCGCCATGGAACTGTTGCTCTGCTGGCCATTCGCTAGAATATCCAGGGGCTCCCCGGCAGTGGTAAAACTGGACATACTTACAGTTTGTGGATCACCGGTGATGTTGACCAGGTTGATTTCAGTCCTAAAACCACCGCCGCTGGCTACGATCGGCAACCACTGGGTATTGGTTGATTGCGCCAGCGCACACCCAGCGGATAATAGCCACAGATAAGCAATACTGATAAGGCGTCCTCTAACCATACATAACCTATAGTGCAACAAGTACGTAAACCTTACTATAACCCATGTCCAACGACAGCTAATCACATTAGCTTCAAAAGTTATTTTCCAAAAAGTGTGATTTTGTTGTAACTGTTGCGAATAATAAGTCAAACACAAAGCACAGAGCACGACGCCATAAATCATGAACGCCACAACAACCATCGACAGTCAAAGCCGTTTCAGTGAATTACTGAAGCAACATCAGCCTATCGTGTTCAAGGTTGCCAGAACTTACTGCTGGCACCCGGACGATCGTGCTGAGTTGACTCAAGAGATCGTTACGCAGTTGTGGCGAGCATTTGCGCGGTTTGACTCAAACCGGAAGTTCTCTACCTGGATGTATCGTATTGCCCTGAACGTGGCGATTTCATTTGTCCGCAGCAATCGCCTTAGACAACGTCATTTTATTGCGTTTGATGAGAGTGCTCATGACGTTGCTGATCAAACCAGCAATGAACCTGAACGCGATGAGCAAGTTGAGTTTTTGTATCGTTTTATTAATCAACTCGATGCGCTAAATCGGGCGTTGTTGATGTTATATCTGGAAGAGCGAAGCTACCAGGAAATTGCTGACATTCTGGGTATTACCCAAACCAATGTCGCCACCAAAATCAACCGACTTAAACAACGCATACGCCGTGCCACCAGTGATTCGAGCAATGACAAATCAACCACTGACAACAGGAATCAAAACAATGACCGGAGCAGCCACCATGGAACTTGATGAATTAAAACTTGCCTGGCAAAACCTGGACGATCAACTGCAACAGCAAAACCAGATTAATCTGAGTTTGCTGCGGGATAAAAAAACCGATAAAACCCGCAAAAGCCTGCGCCCTTTATACTGGGGTCATGTTCTGCAAATTCTGCTGGGCATTGTATCGATTGTTTTGGGTGTGGCAGTTTGGACCAAAAACTTCGACAACACGCCTATTTTAATCAGCGGTTTATTGATTCACCTTTACGGTATCGCGCTGATTATCACCGCAGGTCAGGTGATGCACCAGATCACCAAACTGGATTACAGCGCACCTGTGTTAAATATCCAAAAACACATACTGCGTATCGAGCGTACCTACGTAAACAATGGCTGGGTAATAGGCTTGCCATGGTGGTTGCTATGGCTTCCATTCACGCTAGGCCTCGCAGCACTGGGAGGCATCGATCTTTACGCTAAAGCCAGCGGCAGCGGATGGGTTGTCTGGAGCATCATATTTGGTGTTATTGGCATGCTGGCAACCTGGTTATGGTACCGCTGGGCACGTAATCCCAATAATCCGGAGCGCGCCAACCGTATCAACCAGGCCATTGCCGGCACCAGCCTAACCAGAGCCAAACGGTTTGTTCAGGAACTGCAACAATTTGAGCAGGAATAAACCTGATCAAATATCACAGCAAAGCCCCTCACCCGCTGGTTGAGGGGTTCCCATCAAAGCGGCTATTAATCATATTGATAACAAGCTATCTGCACTCAAGCATTCACAGACCCAATATTCAACCAGCCTGTTTTGATATCAATGGATGATTCAGTTATCGCTTCACGAACGGCATATTCGGCAAGCAATCGTGTTGAGTCGAGTACTGGTAATGGTGAATTATCCGAATGAATGATCAGTGGTATCTCAGTACATCCCAGAATCACACAATCAGCACCCCGTTGTTTTAAATCACCGATTGCCTCAATAAATAAATCTGTCGTACGTGTATTGAAAACACCTTGACATAGCTCATCAAAAATCGCTGCATTCAATTGTTCACGCATAGATTGTTCTGGAATCAGACGTTGCAAATCATGGTCACTTAAGCGATTCGCATAGACTGAACCTGTCATGGTCCACCGGGTTCCCAGCAAACCCACTTTTTGCCAGCCATTGCTGATGATTTCATCACACACCACATCGGCAATATGCAGGCCAGGCAGCGGCAGCTCTGCCATTATCTGTTCCAGCACAAGATGTGCTGTATTGTCCGGGCAGACGAAAAAATCAGCGCCTGCATCTGCGACCATCTGAACACCCTGCGTCAGATACTTCGCTACGTCTGAATAATCATCGCTTTTCCACCCCGGCATACTCAGTGCCATCGGCACGGCACTGACAACGATATTGGGGTGCATATGCTTACCCAGTAATACGCTGCCTTGTCGGCAGGCGGTTAAAAAGCACAACGAACCACCTTCAGCACTGTGTGCGGCAATTCCTATGGTTTTCATTGTCTGGCTCCTGTATTTGGTACCTGGTTTGCTATTGATTCATGACCAATAGCACGCGCGATGCAGCACAGAATAACCAATAATCCATAACAACTATTAGAGAACGCTATTATGACTTTTTCAATATCCAGACTGTGGCAGCAAAATCGATTCCTGGTGCTGTTTATCCTTTTAATGTTTGCCTTTCGCAGCGCCATCGCAGATTGGAACTCTGTGCCGACCGGCTCCATGCAGCCTACCATTGTCGAAGGCGATCGAATCTTCGTTAATAAAATGGCTTATGACATCCGACTGCCATTCACGCATATATCCCTGGTAAAGCTTGCTGATCCACAGCGTGGCGATATTATTGTTTTCGACTCTGAAAAATCGGATAAACGGCTGGTTAAGCGAGTGATCGGTGTACCCGGGGACCGTATAGCCATGCGCAATAATGTGTTGATGATTAATGGCCAAACGCTTGGCTACCAGCAATTGCCTGAATCTGCTACCGACTTTATTGAAAACCTACTGGGTATTGAACACAGAATCAGGGTCAATCCAAATGGCTACAACAGACTGGCCAGTTTTCCGACCATTGTTGTCCCGGAAAATGCCTATCTGGCATTGGGCGATAGCCGTGATAACAGTGTCGATTCACGAGTCATCGGCTTTGTCCCTCGACAGGAAATTGTCGGCCGTGCAAGCAGTGTGGTGATGTCGTTTAATTACGATAATTACTACATTCCACGCGCTAACCGATTTTTTAAACCACTGGATAGCTGAACATTCAACTGTCTTCTGGCCTGGAACCAAAGGCCATGGCCTTTACCCGGTTCCAATAAGGCCTGGCGGCATAGGTAGTAATTCCCAAGGCCGCTGAAACGCGATCTCTCCAGCGGTATCTGGTATACCGAATTCGTGCCTGCTGGCAAACCCACTGCCGATCAAAGCCATCCCATACGCCTGTGGCTGTCAAATGGTTGGCCCCCAGAAAGGGCGCCAGTTCAAGTGCAAAGATTTTATCCAGTTCTGGCTCATCAAGACCAGACTCACGAACCACATCTGCAATGGACTGCAATTGATACGCTTCCAGATCCTGATCCAGCCAAAGATCAGACATCGCTATCCACAGTTGCTTACGGGTTTGGGTCATGGATATTTGTTCGATAAATATCTAGATATTGTTGGTTTACGGCTTCGCCTAAACCAACCTACAACTTCCATTTCATTATGTAGGTCGGATTAGAGCCGCCGGTTCGTAATCCGAAACTCTACACCACATGATTGATCTGCTGTGATAATGTCTAAATTTGCACTCGAGTATAGCCCATGACACCAGAAGCCATCGTCCAAAAGCAACTGGAAACCTACAATGCTCGTGATTTGGAGGCTTACCTGGCGTTATTCAGTGAGACGATTAGAACCTATCGCCCACCATCGACAGAACCTGTCTTGGACGGCAAACAGGCATTGCGTGAGTTTTATGCCACCCAACGCTTTAACAAACCTGATCTGCACGCTCGACTGATTAACCGAATGGCATTGGGAAATATTGTTATCGACCATGAGCTCATCACTGGCGTAAGTGATGAGCCTATGGAAATGGCAGCCGTTTATGAGGTCAAAAATAACTTAATCCAGCACATCTGGTTTTATATGCCATTATCTTGCTAAGCTCAACCGATTAAACCTTGCCGGTGATCAATCCATTGATCTAGGTGTTACACCTTAAAAAAGCGATTGAATGAGGCCTTAGATAAAATGAACTATAAGCAAATTTGCACATAAAGCCGGCCGCTTTTGGCTCAAAAAAAGCAATGTGATTTTTATCGTAATCGATGAAAATCATGCAAAAATTTTATTTGCAGTGAAAGCAATTATCGAATAGAGGGTTCTATTTAATTTCACTATAACTATTCATGAAAACGGCATAGTTTGGTTTTTATCATAGCCCGTCTTAGGTGAACGGTTGGGAGATTAATGGATGGAACTCCGTATCATCGGTGCCGATCAAGTGATTAAACTGTTACCTATGCACGAATGCATAGATGTGGTTGATCATGCAATGCAACGTGCCGCCGAACGAAACGCCATTATGCCTCTTCGCGCAGGAATCAAGCTTCCTAAAGGCGGTAAACTTTCATGGATGCCCGGCTGCATGGATAGCCCATCGGTATTCGGCGCTAAACTGATTGGCGTGTTTGATCGTAACTTTGATTTCGGACTGCATAGCCATAATGGTGTTGTCGTACTGTTTGAAACCGAACACGGTCGCCCATTCGCCATTATCGATGCAGCAGAGATCACAGCTATTCGTACTGCGGCAGCCAGTGCCATGGCCACGCGTTTACTGGCTCGCGACGAAAGTACCTCTCTGGCGATACTCGGTTATGGTGCCCAGGCTGTCCGACATCTGGATGCCATGCTTTGCGTTCGCGACTTTACCCAGGTGCGTGTTTGGGGAAGAGATCCAGCAAAGACGCTTAAATTCTGCGCTGAACAGGCAGCTCGATACGACCTGCCCATTCATGCTGTTGACACCGCCCGAGCAGCTATTGAAGGCGCCGACGTCATCTGCACTGTAACGGGATCACCAAGGCCAATCATCCACGGTGACTGGCTTACACCCGGGCAACATATCAATGCCGTTGGCACGAGTGTTCCGGGGATCCGTGAGCTAGACGGAGTTGCTGTGGCGCGCTCACGGCTTTTTGTTGACCTGCTCGAGGGAGCACTGGCTCAGGCGGGTGAGTTTCAGATGTCAAAGGATGAGGGATTAATTGACGATAACCACATACTGGGGGAAATTGGTCAGGTCGCGCTTGGGCAAATTGAAGGAAGGTTGATTGCTGACGATATCACTTTATACAAATCACTGGGTCTTGTTGTTCAGGATTTGGCAGCGGCACACCACATCTATGAGAAAGCAGTAAAACAGGACGTAGGGGTAACAACCCCCTTTTAAAGCCTTTATTGAGTCTTCATCACCCTATCATGTCTTAAATCAGCTATAAGTTTGGTCAACCCAGAGAGCATTTGCGTAACATTTTTGAACCAACAAGTCACCTATTTTCCCTAAAACATAGACATTCCTATCTAAAGATTGCCTTTTCTGGGTATTTTCAATTAAGTATTTAAGAGCATCTAATGATTAGATAATAATTATTACTCTAATTGTTGTCTCAACATTATAGGAAACCTGAACAACAACGCAGGCTTTAGACAAAACAACAATAAGCGATAAGAGATATTTTTTACACGTAACCCTTTTAAGCGCTTATTTTGAGAAAATAAATCAGCAGCTGTGCTTGTAAAAGCAAAAATTCAACCCTGATTGTTGGTCGATACTAAGCGATGAAAACCAACTCACTCATATCACCATTAACACATGATCAACACTAAAATTACTGTGGAGGGCAGATCATACCAATTTACCATCCGGCGCTGCGTTCGCAGTATCGGCAGAAACCTTATAACACGGTAACATTGCTTCAACGTTTGATAACATCCAGTACCCGACCTACACGGTGGAAAGCCGATATAGCACTATCCAAGTGCTCTTTATCATGTGCCGCCGACAACTGTACCCGAATTCTTGCTTCACCTTTGGGCACCACCGGGTAGAAAAACCCAATCACATAAATTCCCTCTTGCAACAACATATCAGCCATTTTCTGAGATAGTGCGGCATCACCCAGCATGACCGGGACGATGGGATGGTGACCGGGCAACAGGTTGAAGTTGGCTGCGGTCATTTTCTCACGGAAGTAGTTGGTGTTGTCTTCCAGCTTATCTCGCAGTGCGGTGCTTTCACGCAGAATTTCAAACACTTTAAGACTGGCAGCCACCAGCGGAGGTGGCAGTGTATTGGAAAACAGGTAGGGCCGCGACCGCTGACGCAACAGATCGATAATTGTTTGCCGCCCGGTCGTAAAACCACCCGATGCCCCGCCCAGTGCTTTGCCCAGAGTCGAAGTGAAAATATCCACTTTATCCATCACACCATGGTATTCCGCTGAGCCACGACCGGTTTTACCAAAAAAGCCGGTAGCATGGCTGTCATCCACCATCACCAGCGCATCGTATTTTTCCGCCAGCGCGGTGATTTCATCCAGCTTGGCGACATAACCATCCATCGAAAACACACCATCTGTGGCAATCATCCGAGTGCGGCAGTGCTGGGTTTTCTGCAAGGCGTCTTCCAGTGCCTGCATATCGCTGTTGGGATAGCGGTGACGCTCGGCCTTGCACAGTCTGATTCCATCTATCACAGACGCATGGTTCAACGCATCACTGATCACCGCATCTTCCGGCCCCAACAGGGTCTCAAACAAACCACCATTGGCATCAAAACAACTGGTATACAAAATGGTATCGTCAGTACCAAAAAACCGGCTGATGGTCGACTCCAGCTGTTTATGTAAATCCTGGGTACCACAGATGAACCTGACCGAAGCCATACCAAAGCCATAACGATCCAATGCATCGTGTGCTGCCTGAATCACCCGTGGGTCATTGGCCAAACCCAAATAATTGTTGGCGCAGAAATTTAATACCTCACCGCGCCCTTTCACATCAATGGTGACCTGCTGCGACGTCGTGATCTGACGTTCGCGCTTGTACAAGCCATCGGCCTCAATGCCATGCAGGGTTTGATCCAAACGGTTCAGGAAATCTGTGGTCTCAGTCATACCGATCATCTTCAGCTATACAATACGTCGATTCTAACATTCCCCGACAGCAAAATATCTGTATTATCAATGACCATGAAAAAAGCATTATTGATCTTGTGCATGGGTTTTCTATTGGGTTACTTTGCCTGGACATTGCGTGTCTGGTTGAGCAATGCGCTGCCTGTTGCCGTTGCCACCCTGCCTGATTCCGGTGAATACTTCGGGCCTATGGAAAATGGCCGGATGCATGGTGAGGGGCAGATGGTCTGGCCCAATGGAATGCGATATGAAGGCCAGTTTCGTGATGGTCTTTTTAGCGGTGAAGGACGTCTGGAACTGGTCAATGGCGCGGTTTATCAAGGTCAGTTCTTACACGGGGCCATGCATGGCAAAGGTGTATTGCGCTATTCCGAGACACATTATTACGATGGCGAATTTAACAGCGGACAAATGAGCGGCCATGGAAAACTGGTGCAAGGCGATACCGAATATATCGGTCAGTTTGCACACGATATGCCTGATGGCCAGGGAAGCTGGAAACAGGGTGGTAACCTTTATGTTGGCCATTTCAGCAAAAACAAATTTCACGGTAACGGCATGTATGTAGAAGCAGATGGCGGAACCTATGAAGGTGAGTTCGTCAACGGACAATTAACCGGTGAAGGACGCTTAAGTGGTCATTACCGCTCCTATGAAGGCATGTTCAAAGACTGGCAATTTAACGGTGAAGGCATGCTTCGCTACCCTGACTACGGAACTTACAAAGGCCTATTTATCGATGGCTTGTTAACCGGCGAAGGTGAGTTTCTGGGTGATAATGGCACTGAATACATCGGTGAGTTTGTTGATAATCAATACCAAGGTTACGGTTATCTGCTTAATACCAATGGAGATGTCTATGAGGGCGAATTCAATTATGGTGAGTATCACGGCGAGGGTACGCTGACACTGGCTGAGCCAGTCGATGACATCACTGAGATTAAAGGCACCTGGGAATACGGTCAGCTGCTTGAAAGCCCATCCGATATACCAGCCGGATATATACCCTCAGACACTCAACTGGAAACCTTAATTTATAACCAGCATGAGCTATTGCAATCTGCATTTGATCAACTAAAACCCAATAACCCGGTAAAACCGGATATGTATCTGCTGACGGTTGCAGGTGATGGCACAGAGCGAGTATTCGAAAACGAAATCCAACTGATCAATGACTACTTCGATAACCATTTTGATACCGGCAATCGCTCAGTCACCTTGGTCAATAGTCCACGCTCTATTAGTGACTATCCTCTGGCAACCACTCACA
The DNA here is from genome assembly GCA_965230265.1 of Wenzhouxiangellaceae bacterium. Lineage (GTDB taxonomy): Bacteria > Pseudomonadota > Gammaproteobacteria > Xanthomonadales > Wenzhouxiangellaceae > JAJFKX01. Next base: position 2,116,890 of record OZ245999.1, read on the forward strand.
GCTTTGAGCAAGCCACACAGGCCCTGGCAGCACAGATGGATTCCGATGATGACATTCTGTTTATTTACATGACCAGCCATGGGTCACGCGACCATCGTTTCAGCCTGGACCATAACGCTTTATCCCTGACAAATCTCTCCGCCGGTAAAATGGCAACCATCATCAATGAGCTACCGGTTAAATGGAAAGTGATTGTTCTCTCAGCTTGCTTTTCAGGTGGGTTTATCCCACAACTGCAAAACGACAACACCCTGGTAATGACTGCTGCATCGGCTGATAAAACATCGTTTGGCTGTGGTGACTTTACCGAGTACACCTATTTTGGCGATGCATTTTTAAACCAGGCCTTGCCACAAGCCGGTTCTTTTGTAGAGGCTTTTGATCAAGCCCATGAGCTGGTTACTGCCCGCGAACTGGAAAAAGGTTATGAAAACTCCAACCCTCAGATTCACAAACCGGCGGCAATTCTCAAGCAGTTGGCCAACTGGCGTCAACAGCTAGCTGCACCTGCTCAGAGGCCTGTACAAGCCGGTCAGACAGCAGAGGCAAGCCAATGAATGCCACCCTGCTACACTTCCACGACCCCATGTGCAGCTGGTGCTGGGGTTATAAACCCGAGTGGCAAAGGCTAGAAAAAGCGCTACCGGATAATATTCATGTCCGTTATATTTTAGGCGGGTTGGCTGCAGATACCGATGAACCCATGCCAATAGCGATGCAACAAACCATCGCAGGCTACTGGAAACGCATTGAAACCGAATTAGGCGCAACGTTTAACTACGATTTCTGGACCCAGTGCCAACCCAGGCGCTCCACCTACCCCGCCTGTCGTGCCGTTATTGCTGCCAGAGCCCAGGGGCAGGAACAGGTAATGATCAACGCTATTCAAAAGGCCTATTACTTGCGTGCCATGAACCCATCAGAAAACCAGACCTTGATACAAATCGCCAACGAATGCGGCCTGGACAGTCAACAATTCGAAACCGACCTGGGCTCTAAAAAAACCCAGCAGACCCTGATGGATGAAGTGAATTTTGCCCGCCAGGCACCGATACGAGGTTTTCCTTCATTGGTACTACAAATATCCAGCCAACACATGCCTGTGACACTTGATTATAAAAACCATACTGTTTCACTGGCATCTATTCAGCAAATATTGGCTGAGCATCAATAACCCCCCAGCACTTATTAAAACTTATTCTACACATATATATAACCACCCACCAGCATTGCCAGGCCAGGCCAGGCCAGGCCAGACCAGACCAGACCAGACCAGGCACATGGGAAACTGCAATTATGCCCAAAATTTTGAGCACAAAAAACACTTAAAAATTTAACTTTTGGCATTAATAGAAATTGAAACCATAGATTAAAAGCAAACCAACCCTTCGCAATAAAAACCCTAATCAAAAACCTATATTTATGCTTAAATATTGTTGACTTAAATTAATTAATATTAAAATTAAAATTAAACAATATATTGACATTTTCTTTACTTAATTTTGTTATAATTAAACCAACAATTACTATTGGTAATTGTTAATTTAAATACTTCAAAGGATTGAACTATGACTTCTATTAAGACCATTTCCCTTTCTATTTTTCTGCTGGCTTTAGCATCCATCCACTCTGATCAAGCAAATGCTTCTATTATCGCATCCATCAGCTGTTTTGCTATCAATAATGGCGTATTGTGCGATGCTGGCCCCACAGACTTCAACAACCAAAACACTTACAGCTATTTTTGGCAAGCGACTGCACCACAATCAACACCCACATTGGAATGTAACAATGGGCCAAACGGGCAGTTTTTCTGTTTTGAAGACTGTTTGAATGGGCGTTTTACAGGCATTGCTACACTCACCGTTACTGTGACCGAAAATGCAACCGGCCTTTCCGATTCTGCATCAAAAACCTTTAGTTGCAATATTAACGGTGGTGGCGGCGGTGGGTTCTGATTTGGCCTCTGCTTAATTGACATTAAGCCTCCAAATACAATTTATTCGGGGGCTTATTGATTATTTTAACGTTAGCAATTCACGTAAAACTGCAGTCGCATAACTGCCTGCAGACAGACGAAAATCGAGCATAAGCTTATCAGAAAACCAGTCTGTTTCCAGGTCGTTAACCCGTATGCGAATACTGCGCCGATCCTGTTTGAGCCGATGCTTGCCCATACCCATCAACATTTCTGGAAATTGCTCTGCCACTCGCCGCTCCATTACCGCAGCATCTGCATCACTTTGAACCTCATTTTCACCCCACAAGGCAGCAGTAATGTGGATATCTTGTTCATTCAATCTGCGAATAATCTCATCCATTCCGACTTGCTCCCGATTATCAGCAAACCATGAGTGACTATTGTCAAGCTGATAAATGTCGCCTGTCATTGGTTTTAACCAATTCCCGGTAGCAATTCTTTTGGCAACGATATGATTGAAAATCCAGCTTCTGGCTGTAGAAATTAATAAACTCTTCAAGTGACGGCTTTTCGGCCTGAATTGACCGGTAAACCAATCTGTTGTTTTGCCAACATTGTTCATATTGTGACCAAAGCGTTGCTCCCCGAAATAATTGGGAACCCCCCACTGTTTAACCCGGTTGATATTGTCTTGTATTTGCTGTCTGTCACCGTGTATGTTGCGAATAACAATTCTGAAATGGTTGGCTTTCAAACCGCCTGTCTTTAGTTTCTTATTGTGTCGATGAGACGCCAGGATATTAACTTCATCTGGTAGCTTCACCTGCAGTTCTTGAATGTCATCGACCAGCGGTAACTGCACGCTAAACCACTGCCTTGTTATCGCATGCCGATCTTTTAAGCCCGCATAACCCACCTGTCTGACCGGCACTTGGCAGCAATCAGCCAACTGTTTGGCAACCCAATCGGTATTACTGCTGGTTTTTTCCACATAAAGCCATAAGTGCTCACCTGAACCACTAAACTCAATAGTGTTCATTTCAGTGACCTGAAAATCTTGCGGTTGCATTCGTATACAGCCACTGGCTAAAACCGTATTGATGGTTGGGAACAGGTCTGAATATGACTGGCTCATTTAGACTCACAAATCAATAAATTTGATGATCATACAGGACTTGTTGCCCATTGACTCACCGATTAACACCCTCTAGATTAGCGATATGATATTCGAGTTTCTGGAAGCATTGTTAAAAGCAGGCCTGCCCACCGCAGCGGCCACCTTCGGCATGGTTTACTGGGCCTTGCTGAATGGCTATTTGTCCGAATCATCAGATCATGATGCGCTTAAGAAAGAACTGGATAACATGCGAAAAAACAAGCCTAAGCAATCATCAGGTGGTTTTCTTCACCAAAAGTGGCTTAAATTTGGTGGTGGCTTTTATGGGGTTGTCGCACTGATGACCTATGCGGTAGTTGAAAGTGGCGAGATTGGTGACTTCCTGGCAAACTTTGAAGGTATCCGGCACTTCATCAACACCATCAGTATTGACTTGGTGATCAACTTTTTTATTAACTCACTGATGAACTTTGTCACTGCAATCTCCTGGCCAGCATACTGGCTACGAGAGATTGACAGCCAGCATGTATGGGTATGGTTTGTTGCGGCTTATCTCGGCTACCTGGCTGGCAGTCGAATAGCTCAACTTGTCTACTATGACCATGAGGCCGATCTGGAATAAAGATTCTTTTGTTGAGCACATTTACAGATTAAACCAGAGATTCAATGAAACATTACAAGCAAAATATTTTTTACATCTGTATTTCATTGCTGATTACAATGACTGACGCTATCAGTAACGAATCGTTTTTTAATCATTTAAGCGATTTATGCGGTAGCACTTTCCAGGGCTATTCTTCTTTCCCTGATGATCCGGATCATGACTTCTACGGGAAACTGCTGATTGCAACAGTCGAGACCTGTACAGACAGTGAAATTCGTATTCCATTTAGCGTTGGTAACGATACCTCACGCACCTGGATTATCACTAAAAACCCCAATAGCTTGACCCTTAAGCACGATCATAGACATGCTGACGGCACACCCGATGAAATCACCAACTATGGCGGCACCACCAATACCAGTGGCTCGGAATACTCACAGGCATTTCCTGCCGACCCATTCACTGCAAAACTGATACCGGCAGCAGCCACCAATGTCTGGACGATTACCTTAAGCAACGATAAAAAACACTTGACCTATGACTTGCAAAGGAACAACCAGCCAAGGTTTACAGCTGAGTTATTAATACAAAAGTAAATTCCCTGACAAACCAAACAAACTTATAACCACCCCACAGACTTTGCCCATGCCTGCTTTTGTGCACGCCGCTTTTTGAAATTCGATGGTGGTGAATCCCCTTCTGATTGTGCCTGGCGCCGCATCTGTTCGACCCTTTCAGATAGCGGCCCAAGGCCAACAGACTCTCGATAGGTATCAACTCGTCGAGGATTCTGTAATGGTAAAGGACTCAGCTGCCCTTTTTCATCCCAGTCGAGTTGCGTGCCATAGCGTTGGGGGCGCCCTTCCAAGGTATTGATGCGATCTTCCAGGTAGGCAAACTGATAGGGGGGAATTTCGCCAGCATCTATCGCAACCTTAAGCAACGGCAAACACTTCCTCTGCAACTGTGGCTTTGCGATTGCATGCTGCAGTATCAGCCAGGCCGCCTCAACCCCTTCGCTGCCAACCAATGATCTCCCCGGCCAGCCGTATTCTGTAATGATAGCGTCGAGCTTTTCAGCATTCTGATTATGAACCGCTTCCATTTTTGGATGATAGCCATCGAACAACGCTTTGCTGGCAACCAGTTCAGCACGAACCTGCTGGTCGTGCGATAGCATGCTTAACAACTCGCTTTGTAAAACCTCATTCAAAACCAAACCTCAAAGGGCAAAACCAAACATTGCATGGTTAGTATTATCATTTAGACATGAAATATTCAAAAAATAACATCCCAAGGCATGACTGGCGCTGATACCATTGACAGAGAACGATCGTTCTCATACTATCAATGAATGCCTGAGAATAAACAACAACCCGCAGCCGAAGACTTGGTTTTCAGAGCCATGGAACGCTTTTGGAGTTACGGGTTTTCTGCAACTTCTATGAGTTCACTGGTTAATAAGACGGGTGTCAGCCGCAAAGGTATTTATGGCTTTTTTAAAGGAAAAGACGACTTATTTAAGGCTTGCCTGGCCATGTATAACGACAAAGTTGTGACACCTGCTTTCCAGCAGGTTGAATCACCAAAAGCCAATCTGTCGAGCATTGAAAACTACTTTGAGCAGCAAATCAGCCTGGCTGAACGACTTGGATTCCCCGGAGTAGGCTGCTTGTTCGGCAATACCATGACCGAAATTGCACCACATGACAAAGCCGTTCGTGAACTGGTTCTGGCACATAATCAGCGTCTCGAAGCCGGGTTTCTTAATGCGTTAAAAGGAGAACTGAAAGCCTCCCCGCACAGGCTGAATGAACAGAGCTTGAGCAACCTCGCCAGCCTGATTGCCTGCACCACTCAAGGCATATGGTCACACTCAAGAACAGTCAAAAGTGCTGCAGAGTTACGAACAAAGGTTGATGCTTTAATACAGCTGATAAAATCAAGGATCAAATAATGAACACCCAAAGAAAAGCCGCCACAAGCTTTCCAACAAGCGCATTTTTGACAGCCATTATTGTCAATGCCATCTGGGTGAACCTCTCCGAAATTTTCAGGTATTTTGTATTTATTATGGAAATGATGCGCGAAGCCTTTCCTCAGTTTTCTGACATTGCCCCAATGAGCGTTGGCATCTTTATGGTATGGGGCCTGTGGGACAGCATACTGGTGTTTTCGATAACAGGGTTTAGCTGGCTGTTCTTTGAACGTTTTGGGTACAGTTTGCGCAATGCCGTTATTGCCGGAACCTTATTTTGGCTGGCGGTATTTGTTATTTTGTGGCTGGGCTTATTGAATATGAACCTGGCCACACCGACCATTCTGATGACCGCTTTACCCTTAGCCTGGCTGGAAATGACCGTTGCAGCCATCATTGTTGGCATATGTATGCACGCCCAATCAACGATCGCGGCTCGTGCTGTAGTTGATCGGTGCTGATAGCAACGCATCAACAACAGCCATAAAATCAAAAAAACCGCCCTTACTTTTCAGGGGCAGAAGGTATCGTACTGAGCCTGTCCAGATTTTCAACCGGGATAATAATCACCTGATCGTCATCAGCGTTGTAGGTGATCACAAAGTGCGTGGTAGAGCCGAGTAACGTCAGCTCTTTGGCATCGCTGCCAACAGCCTGGCTGGTCACCATTACTTTATCACCGTGCCCTTGTTTAATACGCTTGCTATGCCATTCTGCAAACTCGGAAACAAAGATAAATGCATACAGTACAAAACACCCAATCGTCATTAACATGATGGTTTCACTTTTTTTGGGTGTATAAACCAGGGTCTTTACGATTGCTCGTTTAATACTTTTGGGTTTTTCTTTCCACCGGGTCTCGATTTTATGGAAATATCTGGACAGCAGATCAACACTGACAGCCATCAGCATTCCGCCTGCAAACATCAAAAGCGCAGCTGGCTCACTCAACCCGGCTATCATCAGATCTGAGACATTGGTCAGCTTAAGGATTGCTACGTTAAATTCATTGTAGAAGCTTGCACTGTACAAAATGCCACACATGGTCAGCAAAGCATATGAAATGGACAATGCCAAGCCAGGGTGCTGGCGAAGATACTTCAACAACAGCAGAGTCTGACTTTCTCTGCGATACTCGCTCAATATTATTTTCCTTATTTATCTCAGCTGATTTTTAGTTGGTTGAAATATCAGTGAATTTAAGGGCTTTAAAGAACACTGAATTTTTATGATAAAACCTGCACAGATTGATCTGCATAGCTCACTATTTGGTCAGCTTTAATTTTGCATCGCTTTCGCCTTTCAATCTCTCCGTCCACATTCACCTCTCCTGCTGCAATCACCTGTTTGGCCATCCCTCCGCTCTCGCACCAGCCCTGAAACTTTAAAAGATTATTCAGCGTCACAAACTCGCGGCCTTCCAGGCTAAAAACGTCCACTAGTTTGCAAATACCTTTCTGAGTAATTCAGTGCTTCGTTTTAGCGGGTTTTCGCGAATGGCTGCTTCTTCTTTGGCAAGATAGTAGAAAATACCGTCCATGCTTTTATCGATGGTGTATTCGGTTAAATCAGCCGAAACATCGGGAACAAAAGGTAACTGCTGATAACGTGAGACTGCTGCATCGTAGGATTGCAATGCCCCGACCTGCTGCAGACTGGTTTCAATCACTGGTCGCATTAATTCGGTCAGGCGTTCACTGGTTTGTGTGCGGAAATATTGCGTGGCCGCATCATCTGGGCCGGTGAGAATACCCTGTGCATCAGCCAGCGTCATATTGCTGATGGTATCAACAAACAACGCCTTGGCCTCGGGTGCCGCGGCTTCAGCAGCCCGGTTCAAGCGGGTTTCGAGCTCACTTGTCAAACTGTTCAAACCCAGACTCGACAATGCACTGTCAACACGCTGTAAAGATTTGGGCAGTGGAATATGAATACTGGGGTCCAGATTAAACCCATCTTCCGCACCAACCTGTGCAATCACTCTTTCGGTACCTACGGTCAGTGCTTCACGCAACCCGCCACGGATTTCTGAATCGGTCAGGCTCTGGCCATTGCCCTGGTTTTGAACGGTATCTTTTAGTCTGTCGAGCAATGATTGCCCCGACGACTGAGTCGAACAAGCACACAGCAGCAGACAGAATGTTATCCAAATCAATGCTCTCATCAGCATACTCCAAATTTGCCTATCGGATCATCATAACCTGTTTGCTGTATTCAGCCGGTGAAGTCAGGTTAAAGCTTGTCACCTGCTTACCCGTCACACTACATTTCACCAGACCAATCACAAACCACCTTGCCACATTGACCAGTTGCCATTAGCTCAAAGCCACGTTCATAATCATCAATCGATATATGATGCGTTAAGGTGTTCTGCAACGGGAAGCCACTTAACACCATCTGTGTCATCTTGTACCAGGTTTCATACATGCGCCGGCCGTAGATGCCGTGCAATTGCAAACCCTTAAATATCACCTGATCCCAGTCGACACCACTGCCGTTGGGCATAAGCCCCAGCATAGCGATACGCCCGCCATGAAACATGGCATGCAGCATATCGTTAAAGGCATTGGCATTACCGGACATTTCCAGGCCGATATCAAAGCCATCAATTCCCAAGCCTTTAACAGCGCCATCAATGCTTTCATGTTTCACATTAATGGTGTGGCTGGCGCCCATATTGCGTGCCAGTTGCAAGCGATAGTCGTTGACATCGCTGATCACCACATGCCGTGCGCCTACATGACGACAAATCCCGGCAGCAATAATGCCGATCGGACCTGCTCCGGTGATCAATACATCCTCACCTATCAGGTCAAATTGCAGTGCACAATGAGCAGCGTTGCCGAAAGGGTCGAAAAATGCAGCCAGCTCTGAGGGGATCGCATCTGGCATCTCCCATAAATTGGTGGCCGGGACCACGACATACTCTGCAAATGCGCCATCACGGTTTACCCCGATACCTACGGTGTTAGGGCATAAATGCTGTTTGCCTGCCTTACAGTTTCGACACACGCCACAAACCACATGCCCTTCGGCTGACACTCGTTGTCCCACTTTATAGCCTTCGACAGATGTTCCCAACTGATGAATACGGCCTACAAACTCATGGCCAATCACCAAGGGTGGCTTGATCACTCGCTGTGACCAGTCATCCCACTGATAAATATGCAGATCGGTACCGCATATCGCGGTTTTTTCCACCTTGATCAATACCTCATTAGGACCTGGTTCCGGTATGGCGATATCCTTCATCCAAATACCTTTGGACGCCTTATCTTTTACCAGGGCGCGCATGCTAGCGGACATCTCGTTCTGCCTGTGGATAGTATGGGCTGGTGATTATAACGCCGGTGGGAATGACTGTCTTTGCCTCGTGGTAGAAGCTGAAGCCCAAGCTTGACGATATTGCAGATACTGGCTTGCTGCAGCCACTGTTACTGAAGCACCGTCATCACAACTATACTCACCGCTAGCAGCCACAAACACTGCTAACCAATCAAAGCATTTGCATTCCACTTTGCGTCCCCCCACTTCTAGTCGGTATCATTACTCGTTTGCCCCCGATTCAGACTGCAGATCAACTGACTTAATGGACACTATTCACATTCGCGGCGCGCGCACACACAATCTCAAAGGTGTTGACCTTGATTTACCGCGCGACCAGCTCATTGTTTTTACTGGACTTTCCGGCTCTGGAAAATCATCACTGGCGTTCGATACCCTGTATGCAGAAGGTCAGCGACGTTATGTAGAGTCTTTATCGGCTTACGCGCGCCAGTTTTTGTCGATGATGGAAAAGCCGGATGTCGACCACATCGAAGGCTTGTCGCCTGCGGTTTCTATCGAACAAAAATCCACCTCGCATAACCCGCGTTCCACCGTCGGTACCATCACCGAAGTCTACGACTACCTGCGTCTGTTATTCGCCCGTGTCGGTACCCCACGCTGTCCTGATCACCATGAAAACCTGGAAGCACAAACCATCAGCCAAATGGTCGACAGCATTCTGGCTTTGCCAGAGGGCAGCAAATTAATGCTACTGGCTCCTGTGGTACGCAATCGCAAAGGCGAGCATGAGCAGTTGTTTGACCAATTGCGTACCCAGGGTTTTGTCCGTGCCCGCGTGGATGGCAAAGTTTATGATCTGGATAGCGTTCCCGCTTTGGCATTGCGCCAGAAACACACCATTGAGGTAGTGGTTGATCGCTTTAAGGTACGTCAGGACATGGCTCAACGATTGGCCGAATCACTGGAGACCTCACTGGCACTGGCTGATGGACTGGTGGTACTGGCACCCATGGATGGTGAAACCACCGTCACCGATGAAATGCTGTTTTCCGCACGCTATTCCTGCCCAGTCTGCGATTACAGCCTGGCCGAACTGGAACCACGGATGTTCTCGTTCAATAACCCCAATGGGGCATGTCAAAGTTGTGACGGTCTGGGGGTCAGTCAGTTTTTTGACCCTGACCGTGTGGTCGGCAATGCCAAGGTCAGCCTGGCCGGTGGCGCCATTCGTGGCTGGGATCGACGCAATGCTTATTACTTTCAGATGATCCAGTCTCTGGCCAAGCATTATAAATTTGACGTCGATAAACCATTTAATAAGCTCAGCAAAAAAGTGCAAGATCTGATTTTGCATGGCAGTGGTGACGAAAAAATAAAATTCACCTATATCACCGATGGTCGCCGGCACATTCGCAGTCACCGCTTTCCTGGCATTATCCCTAACCTAGAACGCCGTTACCGCGAAACCGATTCACGTGTCGTGCGTGAAGAGTTAGCCAAATACATCAGCAGCCAGCCCTGCCCCAGCTGTGATGGGCAGCGTTTAAGTCGCTCTGCGCGCAATGTATTGGTTGCCGGGCACAACCTGCCAACCATTACCTCATGGTCAATCGAAGATTGCCTGGCATTTTTTAAAGATCTGGAGCTACAAGGCTGGCGCGGAGAAATCGCCGGGCGAATTGTTCGTGAAGTCTTCGAGCGTCTACAGTTTTTGGTCAATGTTGGCCTGGATTACCTAACACTGGACCGTCAAGCCGATACTTTGTCAGGCGGTGAAGCCCAGCGTATCCGCCTGGCCAGCCAAATTGGCGCAGGTCTGGTGGGGGTTATGTACATTCTTGACGAACCTTCAATTGGTTTGCACCAACGCGATAACGAGCGCCTGCTGCAAACCTTGTTCAAGCTGCGCGACCTGGGCAATACCGTGATCGTTGTTGAGCATGACGAAGAAGCCATTCGCTCTGCTGATCATGTGGTCGATATTGGACCCGGCCCTGGTGTACATGGCGGCGAGATTGTCTATACCGGCCAATACGGTGGCTTGGCCAAGTGCAAACAATCACTGACTGGACAATACTTGTCCGGCAAACGTGAAATCACCATTCCTGAAAAACGCCATAAAGCCAAAAATGACCAGTACTATGTGCTAGAAGGTGCAACCGGCAATAATTTAAATTCAGTCAACCTAAAACTGCCCACCGGTGTATTCACATGCATCACAGGGGTTTCTGGTTCGGGCAAGTCCACTTTAATTAACGACACCTTGTATCGTTTGGCTGCTCGTGAGCTCAATGGCGCCAGCGAAACACCCGCCCCTTTCAAAAAAATGGGCAATATGGACTTATTCGACAAGGTTGTGGATATCGATCAAAGCCCCATTGGCCGCACACCGCGTTCAAACCCGGCAACCTATACCCAGCTGTTTACACCTATTCGTGAGTTATTCGCTGGCACCAAAGAATCACGCTCACGCGGCTATAAACCGGGACGTTTCAGTTTTAATGTCAAAGGTGGACGCTGTGAAGCATGCCAGGGCGATGGCATGATTCGCGTGGAAATGCATTTTCTGCCTGATATTTTTGTGGCCTGTGATGTTTGCGGCGGCAAACGCTACAACCGCGAAACCTTAACCGTCACGTATAAGGGCAAAAACATTCACGAAGTCCTGCAGATGACGGTCGAGGACGCACTGGAATTTTTTGAACCGGTACCCGTGGTAGCAAGAAAATTGCAAACGTTGATGGATGTTGGCCTGTCTTATATCACCTTGGGTCAAAGTGCGACCACGTTGTCTGGCGGTGAAGCACAGCGTATTAAGCTGGCCCGTGAGTTATCCAAACGCGATACCGGCCAAACGCTTTATATCCTCGATGAACCAACCACCGGTCTGCACTTTTATGACATCGAGCAATTGTTGAAGGTGCTGCATCGACTGCGTGATCATGGCAATACCGTGGTTGTTATTGAACACAATCTGGATGTGATTAAAACAGCCGACTGGATTATTGATCTGGGGCCGGAAGGTGGCTCACGCGGCGGTAAAATTATTGCTCAAGGCACTCCCGAACAAGTGGCTACTCGTAAAACATCGCACACTGGCAAGTTCCTAAAGAAGATGCTTGGTTAAAGAGCGTATCGTCGGTTTACGAACCTGACGGTTCTAAACCGACCAACTCCTCAGTAGGTCGGCTTAGGCGCAGCCATAAGCCGACAGCTCAAGCCCCTACCCTATGACATTGCCTGATGTGGTTGAGTAATACGGAGACGTATTGCTACTAGCGGCTCCCTACTCATGATAATAAATTCCCTGCTATAGTCATCTTTGGTTGAAAGCGCACTGGGTTTTGTGGATACCGGCATCCTGCAGACATTTTTTGTTATCTTCACCGGTGGTGCCATTATTGCCACCCTGGCACTGTTTGGCCGTCAGCCGTTAATCATCGCCTATGTCATTCTCGGTGTTGTGGTCGGCCCGCATGGATTGGAACTCATTCAGGATGGTCAGATCATCAAAGATGCTGCAGAAATTGGCATTATTTTTCTGTTGTATTTATTGGGGTTAAGCCTGGTACCGCAAAAACTCACTGAAATGCTGAGTGAAGCGCTGGTACTCACCAGCCTGAGCTGTCTGGCCGCATTTGTACTCGGTGTGACCGCTGGAGCAGTGCTCGGTTTACCCATGGCTGATACACTCATTTTGGGCACTGCGTTAATGTTCTCCAGCACCATTCTTGGCTTAAAACTGCTGCCCACCACTGCGCTGCACCATCGCCATGCCGGTGAAATTATTATCAGCGTATTGCTGCTGCAGGACCTGGTTGCGATTATTGCATTAACGGTTTTACGCAGCTTGGGCGCTCACGACCCTTCTGTGCTGGATATTCTGCAACAAATTGCCGCCTTGCCATTGTTAATCGGCATCGCCTGGGGCCTTAGTCGTTACTTGATGCCATTGTTATTGCATCGCTTTGATCGGTTCCAAGAATACCTGTTTTTGTTAGCGCTTGGCTGGGGATTGGGGCTGGCTGAACTGGCACATTACCTGGGGCTGTCCTATGAAACCGGCGCCTTTATCGCCGGCGTTGCCCTGGCGACCAGCCCAGCCGCTTTGTTTATCGTGGAAAGCTTAAAGCCTCTGCGTGATTTCTTCCTGGTCATATTTTTTGTGGCCTTAGGCGCTGGCTTGCCTCTGGAAGGAATACAGGCATTGTTGCTACCGGCCATTGGATTGGCACTTGCCGTGCTGGCATTAAAACCATTGGTGTTCCAAAGCCTAATGAAAATGGAAGGTGAAGACCCAAAACTTAGCCGGGAAATAAGCGTCAGGCTTGGACAGGTTAGTGAATTCTCGCTACTGATTGCTGTGGTTGCATTGGATAGCGGTTTAATTCTTGCTTCAACCGGAACCTTATTGCAGTTGACGACCTTAATCTGCTTTGCGTTATCCAGTTATTGGATTGTTGCTAAATACCCCACTCCAACATCGATGTCGGACAAATTAAGACGCGACTGAACCGAAACACCCGCCATTTAGCAATGATCACTCAGACAATCTGCAGTGACGGTAATTTTGAATCACCACAAGCACTTAAACCGGCAACGGATACTTTAAACCTGTTGCGCAATTAAATAATATTGCACGCTCATCGTTGTGTAACCAACCTTGCTGCAAAAGTTTTAAGTAAGCCGCATAGGTAGCAGCACCTTCCGGACACATCAACAAACCGTCTTGTTGTGAAATTGCTTTCCAGCCTGCAACAATTTCATCTTCACTGACCATGACACCTGTGCCGTTTGATTCGCGTAGGGTTTGTAGCATTAACCGATCACCCACGGCCATCGGTACCCGAATCCCTGCAGCCAAAGTATGGGCATCATCCCAACGCTCGGCCTCATCTTTGCCTTCTTGAAAAGCTTTAACGATTGGCGCACAACCTTCTGCCTGAACGGCCACCATACGAGGCAATTGACTTTGCTCCAGCCATCCTAGCTCTGTTAATTCCTGAAAGGCTTTCCACATACCAATCAGGCCTGTACCTCCACCGGTTGGATACAAAATGACATCAGGTAAACGCCAGTTAAATTGCTCAGCCAGCTCCAGGCCCATGGTCTTTTTACCTTCCAGACGATAAGGCTCTTTAAGGGTGGAAAAATCAAACCAGCCATCTTCGGCCACCAACTCACGCACACGTTTACCGCAATCATCAATAAACCCATCCAGTAACTGCACCTCACCGCCCTGCATGCGGGTTTCTTCGATATTGATGGTAGGTGTATCGGCCGGACAAACCACGATAGACTGCATACCGGCACGAGTGGCATAGGCAGATAAAGCCGCACCGGCATTACCGTTGGTTGGCATGGCCAGCTTACTGATACCCAACTCTCGCGCTCTGGCCACCGCCAATGCCAAACCACGTGATTTAAATGAGCCGGTCGGCAAACGGCCCTCATCTTTAACGATCACTTGCTTGCCATGCAGGTTATTCAAGCGGATCAATGGTGTCTTGACCTCACCCAAACGGGGGACATTGGGCCAATCCTGAATCGGCAACAGTTCCCGATAAGCCCAAAAACCATCGTCACGGGTAGCAAAAACATCACGATCAACCTGTGCTTTAACTGCAGCCAGATCATAACGTGCCAATAGTGGCCTGCCCGCTGGTGATAAACCGTGAATTTTATCGAAAGCAAAGTGCTCACCATTCAGGCTGCACTGCAAATGGGTTAAATAGCTCATTGGGATCTACATATCAAAACTGGAATGCATTATAAGACATGGGCCAGGCCCAGTGAGCTTGCTTATTAAAGGTGATTGATGAAACTTTTAGTTTTGTAATTTGACACCATGCAAACGCGTGCGTGTTTCGGGTCGTACCGCCCGACCAGCTGGTGTCATGAACACAAACGGTATCGACTCTAACTGCATGCCAATATTGCGCTGAACAGCAAAGTGTAGGTGCGGGCCGGTAGAAAAACCGGTGTTGCCGGACTCAGCAATTTTTTCGCCCACCAGAATCACTTCACCGGGTTCTACAAAAACCCGCTCCGGTGCCAGGTGCGCATAGACCGACATGGTGCCATCGCTATGCAGTACGCGAATGGAATTAGCGCGCGAACCAAACTTACTCAAATCAGTACCGGCACCAAAAAAATCCTCATCAACCTCCATCACCACACCATCACGTGCGGCTCTGATCGGGGTTCCAATCGGCATCGGAATATCTACAGCAAAGCGTGCCTCAATTGAATCATGTGTGCGAGTCCCATTAAACCCCTGGCTGACAACAAACGATTTATCAGCCGGAAATGGTGGCAGGTAGCGAATCCCTGAGTCATGTCTGACATTGGGTTCTCCCGGAACGGCGGTGGCATTCACTCTGACCCGCATGCTGCGACGCGGGTTGCGGGCTTTATAGGTCACTTTTTCACCACGAAAACCACGCGGTAATACAAAACTTTGTGGCAGTGGCGGGTCACTCAGTAGGTTTTCAGATTCCAGGACTCGAATTTGCACTTCAATTGGGCCATACAACAGGTTCTGCAGTATTTGCCTGGAACGCCCGTTACTACGTTCATTGCTAATGGTAAAGCTGTTGCGGTTTTCCGCTTTGACACGGCGCTTTTCAACTGGCTGCTCAGTTTCAGGCTCACGGTCTGTGACATGCACAATACCGTTTTCATCGGTGTATTTGTACAAGTGTTTTGCATTCAAATGCTGCGGCAAGCAAACAGCGGTCAATAACAAAAACACTAATACAGCTTGGAAAATACTCTTAATCATATGCATATTGTCTTCAACATCACCGCCTGTGACAACTTTATAACTCAGCAATTCCCTATAAAGTCATAGAGGTTTATTTTGCATTGGCTGGTTAACTATTTACACTCCTCAAAGACAGTACGTTGCAGCTTCAATCAACAACTCAGCGATTAAAAAGGCCGCCCCGAAGGGCGGCAATGAATGCTGCAAAATGACAGGCAACCAGGAAGATAAGAGTTGCCAGACTTTGTACCCTATTGTGCTATTTACAAGCGAGCATAGCGGCCAACAGGAAAATCATCTGCAGCAATCCCCGCAGAAGGGGAGTGGAAGCTTCGAAAATCCTGAGAACCTGGTCAGAGTGGGTGTTTGAATAAATATCTATTGTTACCCCTTGTTGTTATTGCTTTCAATTTTTTTGTAAAGCATGGCTGTATATATTTTGTACAAACGTATTGGCAAAAAGTCATATAGACACCAATACCGACATTAAGCCTGCTTATATATAAGATAATTACTGTATCTAAGAACGAATGTCTTAGCTGCAACGTTAATGGTTGAACTAATAATTTTATTACACGATTATCCATAACCGATTTCCCTTGTTTTACACAAATATGAGGCACTTTTTTGTGCACAATGGTATACATAGAAGGTGAAAAAATAGCACCCGGCTGCACACCGCAAGAAGTATCCATATTTCTTGCTATTAATTTATAACAACGTTTGTTGTATTTACAGTGGCTAATTAATTACATATTCGTCATCATATGTCAATGATTTTATTTTTCAATAAATTATTAGCGCTTTAAATATTAAGCCTTTATCACCCTACACCCCTTATGCAAACAGGATAAAAACTGCATGTTAACATTCGTTACCATTTTTTATGGTGCCGTTTTAAAATAAATTACCTGTCAACATTTTATGCTTCTAAAGCATCGGTGCTTGTTGGTATCAAAGCTGCTGCGCCTGGGCAACAGCCAATCGACCATGGCATTATTGCAAAGCGGCAATACACTCAATTTCCACCCTCGCATTTAACGCAAGCCCATTGACCCCAACAGCCGAGCGCGCCGGTTTGTTATTAGGGAAAAACGTAACATAAACCTCATTCATCGCCCCCCACTCTGCCATATCGGCCAAAAACACTGTGCACTTAACCATGTTATCCATGCTGGCACCGTAACGCTCTGCAGCCGCTTTAATGTGCTCCATCGCCTGCCTGGTTTCGCCCTGAATGCCACCCTCTGCCAGATCACGGGTGCCGGCTATATTGCCAAGCTTGCCTGCGAGAAATAGCAAATTACCCACTTGCACCGCATCTGAAAAAGGCAAACTGCCATCAGTACCGGGCACCGGGTGAAATTTTATCGAAGGCTTGTCACCAGCCAGTGCTGGTAAACCCACTATCAGTAACATCAAAAAAATCAATCTACGCGACATGGTTTTCTCCGTTGAATGTTCAATTGCCTAAGCCGATTTTAACGCACCTGCTCTAGCCGTTTTAATTAAATGATCGGCTGCACGAAAGGCCAGCGCCTGTATGGTCATGGTCGGTTGGCCACGCCCTGATGTCACCAGACTGCTGCCATCGCACAAATATAAGTTAGCTACTTCATGCGTTTGATGCCATGGATTAATCACAGACTCATCAGCATCGTTGCCCATGCGGCAGGTTCCTAGCAAGTGCGCACCTATATTTTGCGGAACAACCGGCGTGGTCCACACTTTTTCTGCACCAGCAGCTTCCAGTATTTCTACCGACTTTTTCTGCATAAACTGCGCCATGGCCATATCATCAGGGTGATCATTGTAGGTCAAACGCATGGCTGCGCGTCCCCATTGGTCCTTATGTTCCGGATCAAGACTGACATTGTTCGATTCCATCGCCAAAGAGGTGGAATTACCCAAAACCGCCATGGTGCGCAAATAATAATCTGACAGCATATGCTTATATTCTGCCCCCCAGGTTGGTGCATCTGGTGGTAAACCGCCCATGGCGTACAAAATGGGATAAGCCTGTAAAAACGGCCGCGCATCAATACCGCCACCACCATAAAAGCCACGCTTGGGATCACTGTTATAAAAGTCCATCACAATACGCGTCACCTGGACACTTTTATATTCATTCAATGGATGGCTAAACAGCCCATGAGTAGAACTATGACCATTGAACATCAAATATTTACCCACTTTGCCACTGCCATTGGCCAGGCCATCAGGGAATTTTGATGATTCTGATAACAATAACAGGCGCGGGGTTTCTGCACCATTGGCTGCAACTATGACCACTTTGGCTTTTTGCGCCTGCTCATTGCCATCCGCATCGCGGTATACCACTTCATTCACCAGCCCCTGATTGTTGGTTTCCAACCGGGTAACCGTTGACAGCGGGCGGATTTCGCAATGCCCTGTGGCTTCGGCTTGCGGAATCATGGTGGACAAAGTGGATGATTTGGCGTTGACCTCACAACCAAAGCCCATACAAAAACCGCAATGGATACAACCAGGCCGCCCATTGTGAGGCTGGGACAAGATCGCCATCGGTGCAGGTTGAGGGTTCAAACCCAATGCTTTGGCCCCTTTTTCCAATAGTACACCCGAAGATTTTACTGGCAGCGGCGGCACAGGATAAGGCTTGGAACGATGCGGCTCGTCAGGGCCAGGCACACCTGATACACCGATATCCCAATCCACTTTGGTGTAATAAGGTTCCAGATCATCATAACTGATGGGCCAATCAGAAAAGCCAGTACCAGTGATACCGCCCAGCAGGCTTTTTTCCTTAAAATCCACCGGCCGGAAACGCCAGAAATTACCAGTAAAATGTGCACTGCTGCCACCGACCATACGGGCAAAGAATGCTGGTGGTGGTTGATCCTGCACTTGTGCGGTCTCGCTTTGCAGGCGCCGAAAAGTCTGTGGATCGCCCTTGGTAGCGCCACTAAGCAATTCATTTTGGAAAATGACCGAGTACTCATCGTGCGTAAAATCATGCGCCTTAAGATAGGGCCCTTGCTCCAGCACCACCACATCCAGACCGGCCTGTGATAACTCACGTGCCAATACCCCACCAGCCGCACCCGAGCCAACAATGACAAAATCTACCGCTTTGCGGGTTGGAAAAGTGACAGCGTTCATACACTTTCTCCATCGTTTGTCTGTTGCTTGTTGTATTCGGCATCGTAGTGCCCAAAGGGCGGCTGCCAGGCATGCTGATGATTAAAACCGAGCAACTCCCAGCCAATGTTGTTTTTATTGCCGCCGTAGCGGCTCATTGCAAACATCCCAACCAGTGTTAAAAACCGCATCAACCCAAAACCACCGGTGTTTTGCTGTTCGGTCAGAATTTGCTGTTGCGCGGTATCATCCAGTTGATGGAATGCAGCGCCACTCTGTCGTCTGTCTGCTGCCGTATCCAGTTCAGCCATCCAGGCGTTTAATGGTTCAACCGCAAAGCTGGCTTGTGCGCCAAGCATCTGGTCAAAAAAATTAACCACACCGGCTTCGCGGGCACCAGGCGTATCAGTCGTCGGTAATATTTGTGCACTGATAGCATCCAGATTGGCCGCCTGCCACGGATTGAGCAGCTGATAGGCCTGCTGCTGTTGAATAACTTCACTGGCTTGCTCTGCCGCTGCCAGGCAATCGATCCAATGGGTACTTAACCAGCCAGTCAGTGAAAACCCCGCAACAGCGGCAGAGCCCTGTTGAAGAAACTGGCGTCGCGTTGATGCTTTTGTTGGCCCGGGTTTATTGTTCTTATGCATACTGTCTACTCCTCACCCCACCATGATCATATCACCCGCTGGCACGAACAAAACCACAGCCTGTCGATGCAAAACCGTTATCCATCCATATATCAACGATTAACAGACTGATCGTTACGCTTTTGATAACATTCCTACTCCCCTTTGCAGTGACCCATACTCGAACCACATGACCGATAACGAAATACAACAACTGAACGTTTTTGGTGAACCACTCAATGATTGCAGTTGCCAACCCATGACCGGCTGGTATCGTGACGGCCGCTGCGCAACCGATGAGCATGACCATGGATTGCACACGGTGTGTATCCGGGCAACCGAAGAATTTTTGGCCTTTTCTAAAGCCAAAGGCAATGATTTGTCCACACCCATACCAGAGTTCGGTTTCCCCGGGCTGCAGCCGGGCGATCAATGGTGTTTATGCGCGACACGCTGGCAGGAGGCTTTGCTCGCCGGCAAAGCACCGCGGGTCATACTCGGCTCCACACATATCCGCTCGTTGTCTGTGATTGACCTGGCAGACTTAAAAAAGCATGCGCTGGATTTAGCCTAACCGACCAGTTTAAGCGCAGCCGTTAATCAACGGACTCTCATACAGATGGACTGGTAACACTATTGTCGGCTTACGAGCCAATGACGCTAAGCCGACCTACATTATTGTTTAACGTCAAAGGTTAAACCCGCATTTTTTTGTAACCGATCCAGTAAAACGTCTCCCAACGCTGAAGAAGGTGTCCAGAAACCACCTGGTTTTTCCGATTTGGGCAGTTGCGATAACGCCACTGCAGCTTCGCTGATCATCTTGCAGGTGGAACCATAACCGGGATCACGGTCGCCGCTGACCGAACCTCGCAGTTCCTGCCCATCCGCCGTTTTACCCCACAACAATAATTTAAAGAAACCCGATTCACGTTCCTGCTGATTGGGCCCTTCACCTGGTGCCGGCAATACAAATTTCTTCAATAACGCTTTGGTGGGCGCAAAAGCCGCACCTAACAAAAAGGCCCCCATCCCCAATGATGTGGTTATCGCCCGCAGTCGCCCTGCTCCTCCCTTGCCCATCAAGGTCGCTTCGTCATAAATAAACTCATTGCTATATGGATAACCCATTAACGCATTACTGCGATTGACAATGCGGGTATTGATGGCTGCCATCACAAACGGTGCCGTCCAGGCCTTAAAGTCTTGATCAAAATGCGGCCCGCCAACGTAGGGCTGGCGCGGACCTTTACGCCCCTCTGGCGGACAAATTGAATACGGGTTTTTCAATATACTGGCCACCGCCGGGTCTTTTTTGGCCTGCTCGCCAATATGCATCATGCTGGCATAAGTGCCCCCGCTTAATCCGCCTTTGGCAGCTTTGACTCTTAATTTGACACGCTGCAGAGGCTGGTCAAACTTTTGCATGGCTGTCTGCTGTAAATACCACACCCCCATGTCAGATGGAATCGAGTCAAAGCCGCAACAGTGAACAATTCGCGCCTCACTGCTACTGGCTGCAGCGCTGTACTGATCGAGCATGGCACGCATCCATGGTACTTCACCGGTGAGATCACAATAATCTGTGCCTGCTGCTATGCAGGCAGCCACTAACTCAGAGCCATACAAGGCATACGGACCAACCGTTGTCAGTAAAACGCGTGTCTGGCTGACCAGTGCATCCAGTGACTGTCGATCTTTACTATCAGCAACCAACAACGGAATATCCGCTGCCTGCTCACCCAGTTGTGCCTGTATCTGTTGTAGCTTTTCCTGGCTGCGCCCAGCCATGGCCCATTTGATAGCCTTACCAGCGCCATATTGCTTCAATAAATACTCTGCCACCAGTTGCCCGGTGAAGCCAGTTGCGCCCCATACGATGATGTCGAAGTTTTGTTGCTTGCTCATGGTGTTATCAATTGAGTAAATTAAATGGCACTATAGCAGTGATTAAGTGATGTTTTGCCCCAATATTATATTGAGCCATCAAAAGCTGAAAGATTTATAATCACCATACACTGATCAACCTATAGCAAGCTCAAGCGATTATGCAAAAACTCAATGTCGGTGGTGTGCCGGAACACTTTAATCTTCCCTGGCGCTTGACCATAGAGTCGGGTGAGTTCGATACCCCCAGCCTAATGGCACGCTGGCAGGATTATCCTGCCGGTACCGGTGCGATGGTAGCAGCGTTGAATAGTGGTGAACTGGATATTGCCATACTGGTCACCGAAGGTGCAGTTGCTGCCCGGCAAAAACCTGAGTGCCACTTCGACATCCTCAGTTTCTACACCACCAGCCCACTGTTGTGGGGTATGCATGTTCCAGCAGCATCAGAAATTCAATGCGAACAGGATTTTCGCGGACTGCGCTATGCCATTAGCCGATACGGCTCAGGTTCTCATATAATGGCGCAGGTACATGCTAAAAAAATGGGGTGGCCGCCGGATGAAATTGAATTTGTATTGATCGAAGACCTGGATGGCGCCAGGCTGGCTTTTCAGGAACGGCGGGCAGAGGTTTTCTTCTGGGAACACTACACCACCAAACCTTATGTGGATAACGGCGAATTTCGCTGGCTGGGTGATTTTCCACCCCCCTGGCCAGGGTTTGTGGTTTGCATTAACCGAAATACCCGAAAAAAACACGATACGCTAATCGAAAAGCTGCTGGTGAGCGTATTGAACCGGGCACAACAACTGAAGCAATCAACCAAGACCGCTGCTTTAATTGCTGATCGCTATCAGCTCAATATTGAAGACGTCGAAGAATGGCTGGGCACCACACAGTGGTCACGCCAACAACACCTTGATCAACAAATACTGGCCACTGTGACTGATGCCATCAATCTAGGAAACTTCTGATTTCCCTCACCATGGCGGCGTTGTTGCTCAATCAATCACTGACAACCCATACACTAACTCTGTTAGCTCATCGATGGTTTGCATCAACTCATGCAGCAATGGGCCGTCCGCATCAAACAAGGCTTGCTCGTATTGACTGATCAGTGCCAGATTAAATTGTCTATCCTGGCTTTGATGATCTTGGCATGCATTAACCTGCTTTTCTGAGATCACTCTGCACCCCTTTTATCCATATTTTCGGTTTATGCATCATTTGTGACGGCAGCAGTTGACCGGTTATGCCCATACCGTTGTGCTTTTCTGCCTGGGTGATCGATGCCTGTGGTGGGTTAATCACATTTAGCTGAATGGCGTGCGCCAGCCTATCTTCTGCATGGCCCAGCAATGACATCAATTGATACTCATTGATAGATTGTGAAATAACCAGCAGATTGATGGCTTGTTTTGTCTGCGTCACATTGGCTGCGTGCGGACCATAAACCAGTGCCACTTCTATTTTATCCAGTAGTGGTTGCAAAGTCGTTTCCAGCACATCGCCAATACCCGATGTTTTACGCACAATGCTGAGTAATTCTGTATAGATTGCACAGCAAGGATTGGCCTGATAATGGTTTTGATTACCATTTTTTTGGAAACTAAGAATATCTGCCTGCACCATTCGATCCAACTCACGCTTGATGGTGGCTACCCCCATTCCGGTTGAGCGCAAAATCTCATTGGTATAAAAGCTTCTTGCAGGCTGTGCGTACAACAAACCAAGCACACTTTGCTGAGTGCGGCTAAACAATGCATCGGCAAGCTTACTCATTATCGCCAGACTGAGTTACACAAACATAGATCATTCATATAACATGAACTATCATTCATATTTGATGAATGTTTCTTTGCGACAAAATGAGCTAATAAATCAAAGCTGGCTATACCGCTGCCACATAACCCCGATTCGCCATATAACACTGGCATTGATAAAGCTCCCCTGTTTATTCACTGTGTTGTTCACTGTCTTGTTTTCGTTGTTGATAAATTTCTTCACGGTATATCGGAATCTTCTGGTCCGCTTCAAAACCCAGACGAATTTGATTGCCAATCATTTCAATAACCGAAATGCGAATGTCATCTCCAATATAAATCGTCTCATGTTTACGGCGCGATAGTATTAGCATGCATGTGCTCCCTTTAAACCTTTGCCCTGATCAAACGCCCGATGTTTTATCTTCGGGCCACCATCAGTATTTGAAAAAGAAAATCCTAAAATGGGATATTGAACATCTTATCCTAGGTTGGGATATTTCTCAAATCAGTGGAAATATCCAATGGCCAATAAACCCTGGGACCCGAAGCAGCAGGCTTTTCGGGACGCATTAAGGGAGTTGCGCTTCAACAGGGGTTTAAAGCAGCAACAGCTGGGGGATATGCTGGGCAAAAAGCAAAGCTATATTTCTAAATACGAAAACGGCGAACGAAAGCTGGGTTACCTGGAAGTTCTGGAAATTCTGGAAGCCTGTGAAAACACCGTACAGGAATTTCAGGCGCTGTACCAAAGCAAAGTCGCTGAAATACAAGCCGAATATACTTTCAAAAAGCGTAAACCAAAAAAATAATTGGCTGCTGAGTCTGTAAGTACCTGATCAAGTTAGTCATTGGCAGCAGACTTTAAGACTCAACCACACCAGCGCCAACAATCAACATTCCAAAATGGGATACCGGTTACCTCATCCTAGATTGGGATATTCCTTTGCCGATAGGAATGCCCCATGGCCAACAAGCCCTGGAAAACCGAACACCTTGCACTACAAATGGCTCTCAGGCAGTTGCGTCAATATAACCAACTGACGCAAAAACAATTGGCCCAGCTC
The DNA here is from genome assembly GCA_965230265.1 of Wenzhouxiangellaceae bacterium. GTDB lineage: Bacteria > Pseudomonadota > Gammaproteobacteria > Xanthomonadales > Wenzhouxiangellaceae > JAJFKX01. The sequence continues at coordinate 2,141,033 of OZ245999.1, forward strand.
ATTGGAAAAAATCAAAACTACATTTCCAAATGCGAGCGTGGTGAACGCAAGGTGGGCTATATAGAAGCCTTGGAAATCATGCAGGCCTGTGGCAGCACGGCACAGGACTTTCAGACACTGTATGAAACCAAAGTGGCAGAAACCAGAGCAAAATATACCTATCGCTTGAAAAAGCCAAAACAATCAGCTTAGCGGCTTATCGAGTTCAAATATTTGTCATCAGACACCCTATAATTTGGGCCTGCCAGATACGTGCCCTACCTGGCAGGCCCAGTTTGCTTGACTCACCAGCAGAATCAAGACTTTTAGCAACAGCGCGTACAAAGTTCAGATGAATGGCTGCTATGACTCAATCAAAGCTCAAACTTGCACTGGCCAACCGCTGAGCAATCAAAACGCCCATCACTTTGTTTTTCACAATCGGTTTTATAAATACGCCAGATTGGACACTGATTATTGGTACATTCGACAGTCGGCAAACTTCCGATGCACTCATCGCAACTAGAATAAGTGGCATCATCGTAAACCTTGGCATCTTCATCACAAACATCCAATTCAAAGTCGGCTCGTTGGCCTCCTTTGTACGCAAAATAGCTGTTCATTTTGCCTGTTGCTTCAGCCCCATCGGACAATGTAACCTGTATTTTGGCTTCACCGTTGGGTGCCAATGGCACTGCAAGCTCATCGGTTTTTTCACCAGGCTTTACCGCTTGCTGCCAATGCCCATTGATCAACACATTGACCATGGAGCCTGAATCGGCAGCGTTTTCCACAATCGCAGCAAATGCTTGAGCCTTGACAGTCGTATAGGTGTCATTAGAAACACTTAGTGCCCATTGTTTTTCTCCCAGGCTGTCGTTTTTAGGCTCGCTGCCTTGAGCTTCAGTCTGAGCGATTGGCATACCGACAAAAATGGCCAGCAATATCCCTAGTATCGTTTTTTTTCTCATTTTTATATCCTTATAGACGAAAACCACAAAATCACACCCCTGCATCAGGTGCAGCACGATTTAACGCAATAATCAGGGCATTCCCAAAAAGGCAATAAACCGTACTATTGGTTGGCGTAAACCAAACCTAAAAGTGCCAAACCCAATGCGGCTCAGTGCATTGCTGGCGCAACTGCAAACAAATCTTGAAGAAAATAGGGCGACGGGTGTCGGGGTATAAGGGAAAGTATTGATATCAGCTTGGTTGAATAGCTGCATGTGAAAAAATCAAAAGCACATGCCTGCTGACTGCAGCAGATTTTATTAGCCATCACAATTGCACAAAAATGCCCCCTGATTCAAGCTAGCTTTGTAACAGCAGGCTTTAACCTATTTTCGACAACAACAACACCAGGATACGCACAATGGCCAATCGGCAGCCGTTAATCCAGCTCTAACGGTTGCTCCAATTGCTCAATAACCAATGACAACGGCACATCCAGGCCCAGGGCGATTTCCTGCAATACACTCAGTTCTTCAGCAGCCGTATCGCCTTCGGCCCGGGCAACAATGCATAGGTCACGCACCACCTGCATGCGTTGCGCAATGCTGGCGTGTTTGCGGGTATCTTTAATGCGCTTGGGCAAAATCTGTCTTAATTTCTCACTGTTGAGCTGATCAATATCAAAGCCTTCTTCAAAAAAACCCTGCATAACGGCTTTTTCCTGCTCGCTGATACCGTCACGGGCATCGGCAACCGATATGGCGCCGGCAATAAACAAACGGCGCATGGATTTGGCAGTATCAGTATGGGCTTCAATATAGTTAGGTTCCATCAGGCTCATGACATCCTGAACCTTGATTTCCAGCTCATCTTTATTTGAACCCTGATCAGACATCAGGTTGGATTCATGGAAAAATTTCAATGCCTTCACACGCAGGGGGCTGAACGGGTGGGTAGAGAACCAATCCTGCTTCGGCGCACCCTGACCTGGTTCAGCATCAAATTCCATCATGTCATCCAGCTGTTGCAGAAATTCATCCAGGTTAAACTGCACCACATTCTCGCAAACAATACCGGAAGCCAGCTTAAACAAGGCCTTGGCCACGCTGGGAAAATCTCTGGCGCAATAGGCACCAGCTCGGTCAGCCGATACTTCTGCATAGCGCGACCAGGCAAATAAATTCAGCGCCAGATCTGCCGGTGGCGGTTGCTTGCCGCGCAGAATATAACCGATCGGAATATCATGGTGCTGATACACATGATGCCCCAGCTCATGTCCCATTACGAACAACAACTCATTGCTGGCAAACGCTTCCAGCAGGCTAGAAGAGAACATCACAAACAAACGTCCCTCCTCCGGCTTAAAGCACGCAGCATTAAACTGCGGACTGCTGTAGGCATACAGTTCCAAAGGTATGTTCATGCCCAGTTTTTCTATGCATTCATCCGCCATTTTGTGCACGCCAGGTGCCATGCTTCGGCTTAAACGCACCGATGTGGCCAGCAAATGCCGCCTTGTACCCATCGGGCCTTTTTCTTCCAGGCTGCTGATCTTTTCATTGACCCGCATTACCTGTCGCCGCTGTAACAGCGTGTTAAACAGTTTTAAATCATTATCACAGCGAATGGCTTCAGCGGTCATAGTCATACTCGGTTATGGGTTGTATCGGCTTGATTAGTCAGGCACGGGAAACACGGTTACCTCATCGCCTGGCTTCCAGACAGGGTATTTAAACATAACGGCCTTAAATAAACTCGATTCAAGCCATCGATTTAACCACTTACATAATTTTGGATAAGGCGATTGATCAAACCAGTGTTTATCAACAAAGGCAAACTGGCGGATAAAAGGGAAGATGGCAACATCGGCAAAACTGATGGTGTTGCCCAGCAGATAAGCTTGATGATTTAATTGGTCTTCCAATTGCTGCAAGAATACTTCACCCCTCTGTCGGTATTCCAGCTCGCTGTATTCAGGGTAGCGATCCGCGTATTTGTAATGATCCAGGTGCTGCTTAAATGAAAAATCATTATCGTCCACCAATTTGCGAATGCCCTGACTGATTTCAGCAGGCAGCCAATGATCCGGATCGTTGTGCTGTAATGCCCAGCGCATTACATCTTCACTTTCATCCACAACGGATTGGTCGGGCAGCACCAAAGTCGGCACTGTCCCTTTGGGCGAAGCCTGCAGCATCGATTCAGGTTTATCCCGAAAGACAATCTCTCGCAGCTCTACCGGAACACCGGCATAGTGAATGGCCATGCGGGCACGAATGGCATATGGGCAGCGCCGAAATGAGTATAAAACAGGCAACATATCAGGCATTTTACACAAGCCACTGCTGATGAATACCCTGCTTTATAGATGGTAGCCACAAAAAAACCCCGACCACATAGCGACCGGGGTTTTGCATTTCGATATTGGAATCGAACGTCATTTACTAGCCATTGGCGGCTTTACGCTCTTCCACTTCCTTGATCACTTCTTCCGCCACATTCTTCGGACATGGCATGTAATGTGCGAACTCCATAGAGAACTGACCGCGACCGGAGGTAATGGTACGCAAATCACCAATGTAGCCGAACATCTCTGATAACGGGACATCGGCCTTGATGCGCACACCGGTCACACCGGCTTCCTGTGATTTGATCATACCGCGACGGCGGTTCAAATCACCGATGACATCACCGACATGATCATCCGGAGTGAATACATCCACCTTCATGATCGGTTCCATCAACTGTGGCCCTGCTTTGCCCATGCTTTGACGATAGGCACCACGACCGGCCAGCTCAAAAGCAACCGCTGATGAATCCACCGCGTGGTATGCACCATCCATTAAGGTCACTTTTACGTCGACACACGGATAACCTGCCAGAACACCAACATCCATACTGTTCTTAAAGGCTTTGTCGATCGCCGGCCAGAACTCACGCGGTACATTACCGCCGGTGACCTTGGATTCGAACTCGTAGCCACCACCGGTTTCATTCGGCTCAATGATGTAATCAATCTTACCGAACTGACCCGAACCACCGGACTGTTTCTTATGGGTATAGCTGTCTTCAATCGCCTTGGTAATGGTTTCACGGTAAGCCACCAATGGTTTGCCTACTTCAACCTCAACACCATGGGTACGACGCAGAATGTCGACCTTAATGTCCAGGTGCAGCTCACCCATGCCTTTCAGAATGGTTTCGCCGCTGTCTTCATCGGTTTCTACCTGGAATGAAGGATCTTCAGCAATCATCTTGCCGAGTGCGACACCCAGTTTTTCAGAAGCCGCTTTGTCTTTTGGCGCTACCGCCATGGAAATCACTGGATCAGGGAATACCATCGGTTCCAGAGTGGCCGGTGATTTTGGATCACACAAAGTGTGTCCGGTCTGTACGTTCTTCATACCCAGTACAGCAACGATATCGCCGGCATGCGCAGATTCGCGCTCTTCGCGTGAGTCCGCATGCATTTCCACAATACGGCCAATGCGCTCGGTTTTACCGGTAAAGGTATTCAGTACGGTTGTGCCTTTTTCCAAGCTGCCAGAGTAGATACGGATAAAGGTCAATGCACCATAGCGATCGTCCATAATTTTGAACGCCAGCGCGCGCAGTGGCTTGTCGATTTCTACCGTTGCAAATTCACCGGTTTCATTGCCTTCCAGGTCCACCTCGGGCTGCGGCTCAACTTCGGTCGGGCTGGGCAGGTAATCAACGACAGCGTTCAGTACCAGCTGCACGCCTTTGTTCTTGAAGGCTGAACCACAATAGGTTGGGAAGAAATCCAAACCAATGGTGCCCTTGCGGATGCACTTTTTAATGGTTTCGATGCTGGGCTCTTCACCTTCCAGATAGGCTTCCATCGCATCATCGTCCTGCTCAAGGGCGGTTTCGATCATATCCTGGCGATATTGATCAACGTCATCGACCATATCGGCAGGGATGTCTTTTTCTTCATAACTTAACGGATCACCCGAGTTATCCCACACATAGGCTTTGCGACTCAGCAAATCGACCACGCCAACAAAGTTGTCTTCACGGCCAATCGGCAGGGTCATGACCAATGGTTTGGCACCCAGAACATCTTTAACCTGCTTAACCACGCGCTTGAAATCGGCGCCAATACGGTCAAGCTTGTTAACAAAGATAATACGCGCCACTTCTGACTCGTTGGCATAACGCCAGTTGGTTTCTGACTGTGGCTCAACACCACCAGAACCACAAAATACGCCGACACCACCATCCAACACTTTCAGGGAACGATAAACTTCCACAGTAAAGTCCACGTGGCCCGGGGTATCGATGATGTTCAGACGGTGATCATTCCACATACAGCTGGTGGCTGCAGACTGAATGGTAATCCCGCGCTCACGCTCCTGGTCCATAAAGTCAGTGGTTGCTTCACCATCGTGCACTTCGCCCATTTTATGAATCTTGCCGGTCAGGCTAAGAATACGCTCAGTGGTGGTGGTTTTGCCCGCATCAACATGCGCGAAAATGCCTATATTTCTGTATTTGGATAAGTCAGCCATCTTAGTGATCTACTAGTTAATATTTGGAATCAGAATTGCCCGGGCGAATGCCCGGTGAAAAACCGACGAATAATACACTATTCGGCGGCATAAGCGAAGCATTTGGGGGTAAAAATATGGGATACAAGGCATTGCTCAAACCGATATAACCGCTTGCAGTGGTGAATGGGTCGTCACAACGAACACCACCGCCTATGGAAAGTGCTGCAGCAGGCCTGACCAATGGCTCAGGTAAAAAAATCACAATGCTTGTAACATTTTCCCGGATACTCCCCTATAAGCAGGCAACAACCATTGCTAACCGCACGGAGATTTGTCATGAACTTGCTGAAAAAACACACTCAATCACTGACCATTGCTGCTGTGATCACCGCAGCCGCCATTGCTTCTACTTCCATGCTGGCCCAATCCGGCAGTGCGCTGGACAGGCCTTATGGCGCTGAAGATTCTGCCTATTATGTACAGGTTAACTTTGCAGCCATGCGTGACAGTCAAAGCGGGCGTCAGTTGCTGGATTGGGTGAATGATGAAATCTTTGAGGAAATCGCCGATGAACTGGGTGAGTCTGTCGGTGACGATCTGGCGCAGAACTTTGACGGCATCAGCATATTTGGCATTGGTGAAGACCAGGCCCCGGCTGTGTTAACGCATGGCTTTTTGACTGAGCAAATGCATGACCTGCTGGTCGATCAGCTGAACAGTGCCGATGATAAGGATGTGGTCAGAAACTCCAACCATGGTTTGGATTACTACACCATCACCGATGCCGATATTGACCTTGACTTTATTGACGTCGATTCTGACTCCAGCGATACCCTGTACTTCAGTATCGGAAACCTGGGCGAGGGCCAATCACTGATCACCACCAGTCAGCAAGCCATGGACGAGTTTTTGGCCAACGGCGCCCGGTTCGATAACGAATTGACCAATGACCTGATTGTGGTACAAGCCAACCGGCCATTGGTACAAGGCGGCTTAAACACCAAGCACAATGTGTTTGACAAAGGCCCATGGGAGTCCAAGTTTTTCCAGAATGTCGAACAATTGGGACTGGTGATTGGTGATGCCGGTGATGCTTTTAATATCCGCGCCGAAGCCATCAGCCGCACCCCTTCCATGGCCGAAGCATTGGGTAGCATTGCCAAAGGACTGCTGAGCTTTAAAGCACTGGCCGGTGAAGAAGATGAAGACCTTTCTTGGTTAAACAACCTGCAAGTCTCATCAGCCGATAACGCCACCGTGTTTGAGCTGCAGGTACCGGCCAATGATTTGATGGAAATTATTGATTAAGCACTGGTCAACCCACGCCTATTAACCGGTTACCGGCATGCGCCATCAACAAGAATATGAGCTGATCAACCGAGCCCAGGCGGGCTCGGTTGCTGCGTATGAGCAGATCGTCAAACACTACCAAGACCGTCTGCTGCGATTTTTGATGCTGCGTGGCATGCAGCAGGCCGATGCCGAAGATACCGCGCAAACTGCCTTTGTGCGTGCCTGGCAAAACCTGACTGGTTACCAGGCCAAATGGCGCTTTTCCACCTGGCTGTACAGCATTGCCCGTCGTTGTGCACTGGAGCATAAACCACCGGCAGGCCAGCAAACACTGGATGACAGCAGCGTCAATGACCTTGAGCTTGACCCCTGTTTGACCGAACAGCTGCGTGATAATGTTTGGTCAGTGGCCAGGAACCAATTGGATACTGCTGCATTCCAAGCATTGTGGTTACATTATGCGGAAGGCTTTAGCGGTAAAGAAACCGCACAAATTATGCAACGCAGCACTGTCTGGGTCAGAGTGACCCTGCACCGTGCCCGCAAACAATTGCGCAATACGTTTGCCAACAACAACCCGACAATGGTTGAACAACATGAATACTGAAACCAACAACCCACTCCCTGAAAACCTGGAGCAACGCTTACGCAACGATGCCGAACGCATCGGCGTCAAGACTGATGACAATTTCAACAAACGTGTCAGCAACCAGCTGCACCCCCGCGCCGCTGGTATCACTCAACCCGCGCCTATCCGATCCCGGCTGGGCTGGGGTTTGGGTGCCGCCGCTGCACTGGCGTTGGCCGTTATTGTTGGCCGCGAATCTCTGCTGCCAGACAATGCGGTTGATCCATCGACGGTTGCCAGTCTGGAATTGAATCTCGACAAAGCGCTGGCCAGCCGCGAACATGACCTGCGCACAGAGCTGCAAAAAGTGCAGAACGATCTGCAGCGCGTGGAAAGCATGTTGAGCCTGGGTGGTAAAAACTACTCCAAGTAAGCCCCCTATCATCCGCATAAACCACTGGGAATACTCCAGAACCTGTGCTGAGGGCCGGTTTTTCTAAATCACTAGTGACAAGAAAAACGCCACGAACCCAATGTTGGACCACTCAGTGACGGTCCGGTCAGGGGAATACGGTGATATCCACTCATATCGGCTTTATCCAGCCGTGCCATTGAGGCAGCCTGAGACGCAAATGCAATACTCCTAACGGTCGAAGAGCTTAAAGAAGCTATACCACCGTGAGGCCGCACGTAGGCTGCAGGTGTCACACCGGGATCATCAGGATCGTCATCCATAAAAATCAGCATATCCAGCGGCGATTCTGCCAATAGCTGAAACCTGCAATTGCTAAGTTCGCGGTAGTCGCCTGCACGGATAGCGTTTAAAACACTTCTGGCACCGTTCAGCTTAACCCCCTGAAACCAAACACCGTGGGCATCCATATAGCTGTCGCGTCCATTCGGAACACAGGTTCCGCTGTAGAACAATTCGGTGACGGACATAATCCGTGCGATTTCAAGCATGGTTTCCTTGCTTGCCTGCGTGCCTCGATCGCGGCCGTTGCTGATCGCCAAAATCGCCTCGTCCACATCGGCAAGGGTTAATAAATCGCGCTTGGTAAAATTCACGATTTCAGCCACATCGGTATACGGATACTTAAACCGTGCATCCTGTATTCTTTGAACCGCGATGGCCATAATTAACTCAGGGATGCCATCATTGTGATTACCAGGCCAGCCAGCCAGGCGTGACACCATCATCTGAGCATCGGCCAGTGTTGGCGTACCGGCCAACAGCGGATCAGCAGCAAACTTGGTCAGAAAATCCTCAAAAAACATCTTTAACAGCAGGCGTGGGCGGCTGAAGGTATTGGAGGTATGTGCGAACAAGACATCCGGACGAAGTGCGGGAAAAGTATTGTTAATGACCCCATCGAATAAATTCCTTGCACGAAATGCCCGATAGGTATCCAGTTCGGGCCTGACGTATCTCGGCCAGCGTGCCCGAAATGGTGCCGGGTTGGACACCACTTCGTAAGCCTGAAAAATCGCCGACGCGTTGTTCAGAACAATATAGTTGTCGGTATCCAGATACTTCGCACGCTGCGAGCTTGCCCGTGTATCAGGCAGTTGCCGAGCAAGCTCGACAAAGCCTGGGAACTGAAATGGAAGAGCATAGTTGGTGTTGTCAGCATTGGTGGCTGATTGAAGCTGGCTTCTGCCTTCCCCCGAGTGGTTCTCTGCTTTGCTCAACCAACTGCCATCTGCAGCTTCAAAGGCGCTGGCCTCATTAAAAAACGGGAGGTAGGCATTGTCCTGATAATCCATGTACATACTGTCGTCATCCAGCAACCTTGCCAGAAAAGGCTGAATCAGGTCTTCAAGATAACTGGTTGAGTACGCCGGTCTCCTTGCCAGAAGCGCGACCTCACGCCTGACTAACGGCATTCCAGCTAACAATTCCGCAAAGCTGACGACCAATGTATTTGAAGGAGATTGTCCAGGCCGGATTTCCCAGCTGTTAAGCGTCACAGTCGGCGCAACGCCTCCAGCAGGTGCCGGGTTAATGGCTGTGGTAAATGGTCGGCTACTGAATGTCAGGGTCGACCCGGGAGTACCAAACGGTGGGTTTATGTTTGCCGTTGAAGGATCGATATAGGTTTGCGGAATGGTCTCCATCTCAACAATAAAAGTGTCTGTTGTAACCATTGGATTGGCCGTCAGGGCCCGCATAAAACCATCCATTGCACCAATCAGCGGAAAGCCTTCAACCGACATTTCACCAACCAGGTTGTCCCCGTTTTCAAATTGATACACCGCAGCTCGAGTTGCCCAACGCCCGTTCAGCTCACCCGATTCGGTAATGGTCGGAAGGTGGGGAGAAGCATAATGAGCAGCAGTAAAACCCTCAACCAGATTCGGATGGATAAACGCCCCATTCGATGCACCGATTATTCCAGGGTCACGCAGCAAAGTACTGACTCTGTTAGCGTTATACAGCTCAGAATTGATTAATAGCGCTGTCAGCACTTGCTGGGCAGTGATGTTTTTCATCATTTCAAAAACACCGGCTGCCGCCAGCGGCTGGAAATCATTGTCATTATTCATGCTATAGGTAGAGTCCTGGTAAGTCTGACGTAACCCCAGGGCGCGCCGCTCAAGCAAATGACGATGGTAGGGATCCATGTTCTGGAAAACACTGGCTGATACCGCTTCCAGGCCCATCCAGGCATAAAAGATCCAGACGTTTTTCGGATCAAAGGTGGTACGCGGACCAAAATCCCCTTCGTTGGGGTCATACTCCAGATGAGGGGGAATCAGCAAAGAATATTTTGGGTCCGTACTCAACTGCAGGTTTTCAAAGTTTGCGTTGAGCTCATTGGCCCGACGGGTGTTTGAAAGCGCGAAATACAAAGCGGTGGAATCCGGGTGCAAAAGCGCGTTCAGCGCACCTACCGCACAAGTATAGTTAGCGAACTGATCAGTGGGCGATCGACCGCCAGCCGGTGATACTTCTGAAATATGTGGGATACCACTTGAATCAAAGTCGACATTGATATCCGGTTGCGTCCCCGATGGCACTGGAATGACGGTTTGAGCCGCAACATTCATCCCGAATAAAAGCGTTAAAACCAATAAAAAAACAAGGCGCATAAGTTATCTCCAAAACCATCACCTGCAGGGTGCAGGCAACCTAGTCTACCAAGAGCCATTCGTGAGACGCTTCTCGTTGCCCGCTTCTGTCAAACGGTTATCAATCAGCACAGTGTTTTACAAAAAACCCGGGCACAAAAAAGCCCGGCATACTGGCCGGGCTTTTGAGTATGATTCTGCTTTACAGCAACTCAATCATTAAATACAAAACAATGGTCAGCAAAATGCCCATATGAATCACGCCCGACACACTGGTCATTGGGCCGGTTTTGCCTTTGATGCCATTAAAAGCCAATAAGGCAATCAGCCCAAACACCGCCGCCATCGCCACAGTGCTGACACTGCCCATGGCTTCCTGAATAGTCGGCAGATGCCGGGAAGAAGCCATAAAAAACAGCATAGGAATGGAAAACAGCGTATTGGTGCGCGATGCCAAACCTGCTTTGCCTAAGGCAGCGCCCGCATTGGGCAGTGCTTCACCACCAGCGGCCACCTGCTTGGCTGAGGCAATCACAATTTTCTGATTCGGCCAGATAATCAGCCATACATTCAAAAACATAATGGTACCCAGTACCGCACCAGTCATAATGCCAAAGCCGGTCAAACTATAGAACCAGATCAAAGCCGCACCGGTCAGGAAGGTAAACATTGCCCCCCAGCGGAACCACCACAAAGCCCGTGGCACCAGTTTTTGGATGGCGTCGGATTTGGCGGCGCCGTCGGCTTCTTTAAAATATTCGCCCTGGACAAAATTGAAGTAATACAACAAACCAATCCAGGTCACCCCGGCCAGAATATGGCCCCAGCGCAGTAAAAACCCGATGGCGTAGTAGTTCAGTAGTGCAAGATCCATGTTGAACTCCTTGGTTATTGGTATGCCCGGTAACTGTACCGAGGCTGGTTATACGCAGGTCACTCTTTGATGACCATTGCCGGCATTATACACCGCTCGGTTTTCGCCTATTTTAGATATCTACTTTTTTGCGCAGGGATTTGAGTTTGCCCTTGTGGGCTTTATTGTCCAACCGTTTGCGATGCGCGGCTTTGGATGGTTTGGTGGGTTTGCGTTTTTTCCGGGTGACTGTGGCGGCTTTGATCAGCTCGTGCAAGCGCTGTAGGGCGGCGTCCTTGTTGCGCTCCTGGGTTCGGTATTGCTGCGCTTTAATCACCACCACCCCCTCGCTGCTGATGCGTTGATCGTTATACGCCAGCAGCCGTTGCTTATAAAAATCCGGCAGTGAAGAAGCCCGAATATCAAACCGCAGATGCACCGCCGAAGCCACCTTGTTCACATTCTGCCCGCCCGCGCCCTGGGCACGGATAAAGTGGAATTCGATTTCCGATTCCGGGATGGAAACATTATTGGATAGCTTTAGCATGACCAAACTATTCTACAATGCAGCTTTTAATAGGCCACAGCAGTCACCGGATTGAAAAAAATAGCCCTCTTTGCCGATGTACAAAACATCTACTACACCACCCGCCAGGCTTATGGGCGGCAGTTCAATTACCGCAAGCTGTGGGACAAGATCAGCAAAACCGGCAACATCGTCACCGCCTATGCCTACGCCACTGCCCGCAATGATGATAAGCAACACAAGTTTCAGCAGGCACTGCGGCATATCGGCTTTGAAGTGAAACTGAAACCTTATATCCAGCGCAGCGATGGTTCTGCCAAAGGCGATTGGGACGTGGGGATCACCATTGACGTGATGGCCACAGCGCCGACAGTGGATACCGTGGTGCTGCTTTCCGGTGATGGGGATTTTGATTTGCTATTGGAAAGAATTAAAACCGATTATCAGGTCAGTGCCGAGGTTTATGGTGTGCCGACGTTGACAGCGACCTCGTTGATTGAAGCGGCCAGTGTTTATCATGCGATTGATGGGGATTTGTTGTTGTGATGTATTGTCGGTTTACGGCTACGCCTAAACCGACCTACGTGTTTAATGTGGGTCGGCTTAGAGTCACAGACTCGTAAGCCGACAAAAACGCTGATTAATACACATGATCATAGTGACCTATATCCACCAGAATAATGTCGTGCTCGTGTATAACCAGCTCCAGCACTATGCGATAACTCATATCGATAGACACCGAAGACAAGCCCTTTAACTGACCTTGCAAACCATGCAAGCGTAACGAAGAGTGGTACGGATTTAATTCCAGCAATTCCAGTGTTTTCTCGTATTGCTTGAGTATTTGGGGGTGTTTTTTTAAAAACTTTCTGGCGCGGCGAATATAGCTATCAGTGTAAATCAGCCGGTAGATCATTCCTTACCCGTCACTCTTTGCATATGTTCAGCGACGGTTTCAGTGGTGTAACGACCTGCCGCATAATCGGCCTTGGCCTCAGCCACCGCCGTGGCCAACTCCAGCTCGCGCAAGTGGTTATATTGTTCAATGCCCATCACCACATAGCGCTGCTCACCACGCACAGAAATCACCACCTCATTATCGTGCTTTAAGCGATCTTCAACAGCAGAGATCCCACGGGTTTTTAGTTCGTTGGCGGTTAGAGTGTTCATGAACCTTAACAATACTTTTAAAAGTACTTTGAATAGTACTTTATAGAATGTTATTAAGCAATCTTTTCTAGTGGATTGTCGGTTTACGGCTTCACCTAAACCGACCTACGTATTTGGTGTAGGTCGGCTTAGAATCACAGATTCGTAAGCCGACAAAACACTTGAATATTACTTAACCCTAGCCACCTCACACGGCTGCAAATCCCGCACTTTCTGTTCAACCTGATAAGCAATCTGCTGAACCTGTTGTTCTGTTAAGCCAGCACCATCTTGTCTAAGGAAATAGCTGTCCAACTTTTTGCCTTGTAAAAATCCGACCCTATTTGATAAATACACCCAATAGATTATTCCGACGGCCAGTAAATACGGACCAGATTAATCAGTGAACGCCCATCAGCATCGAAGTTCTCATAATGGGTAATAACCAGATCGGCCAACATATCAATATCTACTAAAGTCACTGGCACATTGGCCCGTTCGGCCTCATAACGGGCATCCTTGGTAAAACCGCCGGTACTTAGATAAATACCACGATCTCCCTGGCGAAGCGCCGCAATAAAACTACGAACCTGCTGTGAGCCGATGCTGCTTGTACGGTGTTTCACTTCAGCTTTGATACGTGGCTCGGTCAATCCCAAACCGTCCGGTGACGCTTGCACATCCACATTACGATCTGAACCAACTGATGAAACCCTGGTGCGATATCCCATCGCCCGAAATACAGCCGCTAACAATTGCTCCATTTCTCTATCATCCAACTGTATAAGCTTATCCTTAATCAGTTCTTTGCTGCGGTTGACTGTATCTTCCTTTGATTGACCGTTTTCTTCCAGGTCTTCGATAGAGCTTGATATGATCGGTTCAGCAGATCCATCAAGTACTCGATTAAAATCCGCCACTACTGAATCGTTAAGACTAAACAAGGTCAGTGTCGAACCCAGAGAGTTACGGGTGCTTGTTCTGAGGTCATCTCTAGGTACTTCATCGCGCCAATCTACTTTGCGAATATTCGGGTAATCACCAACTTGTTCCAACCGGTATTCATATTCACCACTGATAGCTCCAACCAAGTACCGGCGCGATTGCGGATCGTATGTCACTACCATATCGCCGACTTGCATTTGATTGCGAAACTTATCGGCCATGGCGATGGCATTGTTCAGTTTCCCACGCTTAAAGTGACCAAGTTTTTCATGATGAGCGATAGTAACCTTTTCCCGGGTATCCAGATCAGCCATCGAACCTAATTGATCCCAGCCAATGGCTATATACCCCTTGGCAAACTCATCATATAACCGGCCACCTTCCCCTGCTCTTACCATCCATGCATTCATGTTGTTTATCTCCTTTGCCCCTAAACCTTAAGCAGATTATTTAAATTAAAGTTTGGCGCTATAATAAGATGGGTGTCTATTATTTTTCCATAATATTGGCAGCAATTGTAAAACTCTTTTCAAGAAGCCATTCATTTCCGCCTTGTCAGATTCCGGCAGTCTTGCATTTGACGATTGCAAATTCCCTAGCACAGCTCTATCGGCATCCTTAGCTCGCCGAATTAACTCTGCTTCCAGGTATCTAATATGACCCTTAGTCAAGTTTTCATCTTTGCTAACGAATGCGACCACACTGTTCCAGTCATCTCTTGCACCACGCTGCTGAATCAAACGCTTGCCAATTTGTTCAGCTTCGCCAATGTATATCATCGGCTCATCAGATTTTTTATCAGTCCCCAACAATAGGTAAACACCACTTTGTTGAGATTCTTCCCGAGCACAAAAATCACTTAACTCATTTCGTTTGAACGCAAGAGCCTTTCCTGACCAATTGGAAAGTTCGGCTGTACGTAAACCAGTTGGATCCCCTTTGGTCAGAAATAATTTGATTGTTGCCGGTTCATTCATTAACTGCCAATACCTCTTCAATATTACAGAACACTTCCAGCGCCAACTCTAAATGTTTAACAATTTCAATAGCTAAGAACAGAAGGTGGTTATCTATATTAATATTAGATTATTGCTAGCCAATTACCCGCTGTAAGCTTTGCCGCATTGCAGACTTAAATGCTTCATCGTTCGCCAGCAATTTATATAACTCTAATTCATTTTGCCTGTTTTTAAGCATCACTTCTTCAAAAATCTTAGCAAATGCAATTTCCCGGTTTGTTGTATCGGGGTTGTTTTTGTATTTGTCTGAAAAATCCGGGTGTGCTTTGATGCTATTTGCAAGATGGATGATTTTCACCCTTTGTTCTTCGGGCGTTGCGCTCCAGCCTTGAAACCAGCGTTCGTTAAACTGGCGGATAATTTCATCCAGCGGATCCTTATCGACTTCTGTACCGTGGGCACTACGTGGGTTTGGGTTTTGTGGATCCACTTCGGTTTCATCGTCACCCAAACCAATGGCATGATTGAGTTTTACGCGTTCTAAACCATATGTTGAAAGATCCACTGTTCCCAGTAATTCATCAATTTGATCGCTTTCGGGGTCAACCACGACCAACTTGGGTATTAAAAATTTCAAGAACCAGTAGAGCTTTTCCCAGTCTGCTATTTCAAACGGCATAATGGATGCCATTTGTCCATATATTTTTACAAACTGTTTCGCTTTAATTTTAAAATCGACTTTCTCATCGTTTTCTAATGCTAACTCATCAACAAAGCGATTTGCCGCCACATCGATAATTGGGCTTAGGTCTTGCGCATCGGCGTTATTAAAATATAACTCAACAAAATGTTCTACCTCTTGCCATTCATATACGCCGACTTCACCCATTGCGTGCTTTAGCTCATGCAATACATTGACATCGGTTGGCCCTGAAAGACTAGTCGCCGTATAGAATGGATCAAAGGCGGTTTGTATGTCGTCTACAGTGTTGAAAAAATCCAGAATAAACAGATCTTCGGTTTTTTTACCCAGCCTGGGTGATGAGCGATTGAGGCGGGATAATGCCTGCACCGCCATCACGCCCTGTAGTTTTTTATCGACATACATTGCTGACAGTTTAGGCTGGTCAAAACCAGTCAGGTATTTATTTGCCACCACTAAAAGGCGATATTTGTCTTCATTATGACCTTTAGGTGGTTTTTCGCCTTTGAAGTTTTTGTCAAAATAATCACGGGTATCATTCTCGGAAAATCCGTTCATATCCGCTTCGGTGTACTCAATACCATCTACTTCTTTTTTACCTGAGAAGGCAATCAAGGCATGAAATGGGTAACCCCTATCTACCAATATACGGTTAATCGCCTGGTAATAACGTATGGCTGATTCAATACTTTGGGTAATCACCATGCCTTTGGCTTTGCCACGCAGGCGCTTGCTGTTTACTATCTGGCCAATAAAATGGTCTAGCATTATTTCAGCTTTGGTATTAATTGTCGCTGGGTTCCGCTCTACATAAGCACGCAGTTTCTTTTGCGCTTTTTTACTATCAAACAGCGGGTTGTCTTCGATAGATTTTTGAATTTCGTAATAGCTTTTATAGGTGGTGTAATTGGCCAGCACATCGAGAATAAAGCCTTCTTCAATGGCCTGTTTCATGGAATACAAATGAAACGGTTTAAAGCCACCATCGACTTGCTGATTGCCAAACTTCTCTAAAGTTGTGTTCTTAGGAGTGGCAGTAAACGCAAGATATGAAGCGTTACATCGCATTTTACGAGAGCGCATTGCCTGAAGAATCTTGTCCTGCACATCGACTGAATCAATGTCCTCATCTTTACCCAAAGTTCGGTTCATATTGTCGTGAGCAATACCACTTTGTGAACTGTGGGCCTCATCGATAATCACAGCAAAGCGCTTCTCACTTAAATCGATAATGTCATCGATAATAATTGGGAACTTTTGGATGGTGGTAATAATGATCTTCTTGCCCTGCTCTAATGCCTCTTTTAATTCAGAGGATTTATAAACGGGTGCCACGATGTTTTTCACTTCCGAGAATTCTTTGATATTTTCTCGAAGCTGCTTGTCCAATAGGCGCCTATCGGTCACCACAATCACCGAATCGAACAAGGGCTGATCCATCCCCTTCGCGCCAGGTACGCCTGCCTTTTGCGGATAGGTTTCAATTAACTGATACGCCGCCCAGGTAATGGAGTTGGATTTACCAGAACCCGCCGAATGCTGGATTAAATAGGTTTGCCCTACCCCATGCTCACCCACATGGGCAACGAGTTTACGCACCACATCCAGTTGGTGATAACGAGGGAAGAACAAGGTGCGTTTGTTGAGCGGGTCTTTGCTGCTGCCATTCAGGCGCACAAAGTGTTGAATGAGATTGACGACACTCTCTTTGCTGAAAACCTCTTGCCACAAATAGGCCGACTTATGGCCCCCTTTTCCATCTTTCTGGGGATTGGGCGGGTTTCCAGCACCAAAGTTATGGCCTCTGTTAAACGGCAAAAAGAACGTGCCTTTACCAGCCAGCTTGGTGGTCATATATACTTCATCAGTATCCACAGCCATGTGCACGAGACAACGACCGAACTGCAACAGGGTCTGACTGGTATCGCGATCATTACGGTATTGTTTCTGGCCGTGATAGCGAGCGGTTTGTCCTGTCCACGGGTTTTTCAATTCCAGCGTTGCGAATGGCAGGCCGTTGATAAACAGCACCATGTCGATTTCTTCCAGGGTATTCGCCAGTGAATAGCGCACCTGCCGGGTGCTGGAGAAGATATTCTCGGCAAAGTTTTGTTTGACCTTTTCAGAACTGCTGGCCAGTGGTGCCGGATACATTAAATGCAAATGGGCATCGTCGACATCCAGTCCTTTTTTCAACAAATGTAGCAGGCCGTATTTTTTGGCCATGCGATCAAAGCGCTCTAATACCTTGCGCTGCCAATCGGAACCGCTTTTTTGTAGTTTTTCTAACTCGTCCGCCTGCGTGTTTTGGAGAAACTGCCAGAAAAATTTTTCATCAATCGCGTATTGCGCAATAAAATCCTTCGGATAGCCTAGCTTATAGCCATGGTTTTGGCTAAACGGCACATCACCATCCTTCACTTCCTTCTTTTCTTCCAGACAAGTGCCGGTGAGGAATTTTTCGATAGCGGCTTCCAGCGCCTGTTCGTTGGTTTGGCTAACCATAACTCCTCCTAGGCCACCTTGATTTTGCCGGTTACGGCGCTGTTGATGAGGGTGGATTTGTATTCTTTGAGTTTTTCGATTTGTTCTTGTTGCAGCGAAATAGTTTTGTAAAACTTGTGTGTTTCAGATTCAATATATGCAAGTATCTTCTGTTGTTCTTCTCTTGGAGGAACACCCACAGCTATATCAAAAAGGTCATCGGTATATAATCTGATTAAGCCTTCGACAATACCTGTAGCCCTGATAATAAACTGCGCAATATACGAAGGATGCCTAAACAAAATTTCTAAAAACTTTAAGTCATCTATGTAAGCTTTCTTTTTATAAACCGCATAATCTGGACTTACCACCCCTTCATAATCAATATCACTTTTAAAAAACACCCCTAAATGAGCCTTCAGCTTATTAAACACCAAGTCATTCTTATAAACTATTTTGTTATCAATATTACTTGCTGCCACTTCCGCTTTTTCATGGTATTCAGATCTCACAACTAAACCATGAATCTGACTAACCATAAATAACGGCTCTTCACCCGTTTTCGACCGCTCATTTCTTTCTTCTAATACATATTTTAAACGTTTAGTTACCCAATGCTCTGGTATCTCCCCAATCCACTCCATCCCCGAATCTTTCATCGGCACATTGAGATCGAGGCCGTGGGTGACGGCATTTTGAATCAGGACTTGTTTGCGCTCTTTGAGCAAGGCGATTTGTTTTTCTTTAATGGCAATGGCCTGTTCGATTTGCGCGGTTTTTCGATCGAGGAAATTGGCGATAGCAGCTTGTTCCTCTGGATCGATATCAAAAATTGGTAACCGTTTAAAATCAATGAAACTAAGATTTTGCCTTAAGCCACTACCAAATTTGTAAATAGCTTTTGTTATATCAAGCGAATGTAAATAGTAATGCCAATATTTTGAATTATGGTTGATTTTTACTTTCAAATTTATATAAGCGCTAGTAATGATACCCTTATCCTTCGCCAAACCTGTTCGGAGACTAGTTTTGTCATTTTGCAAATCAGTACAACGAATTATTATATCTCCCGGCTCAACCAGCTGATATGTCTCAAATGATTCAGGCACAAGACCTACGAGTTTCTCTGGTGGCTTTACAATAATATTTCCATAACTAAGTGAAAGGACCTGATCTTCCTTCATGCCTTTATTATCACGCTTGTTTTCAGAAAATACTGTCAGCCCTGGAAGAATATTCCATTTCTCAGGAATATCTCCTAACCATTCCACACCAGAATCTTTATAAGCCTCATACTTAGGCATGGTAGCTAAAGAGTTCATGCCTGAACCTCTTCAACATCCACACCCAATATCTCTGCAATCAGCCCTTCGGCTTGCTGCTCCAGCTCGATAATATCTTTAGCAACACCTTCCATGCTACGCAGCGGTTTGTGCTGGTAGAAGTATTTGTTAAAGCTGATTTCGTAACCGATTTTGGTGGATTCCATGTTAATCCACGCCTCTTCCACATGGGGTTTTACTTCGGCCAAAAAGTAATGGTGAACTTGGTCTTTGAGCGGCACGCTTTCGCTATCGCGCAGATCTGAGTTGGACTGATAGGTGGTGTATTCACCTTTTTTGCCTCCCATTGTTTCAGCAGCGTAATAGCCAAAGTCTGCCAAATCGCTCTCCTGACAGCTAAGGCGTTCCAGTAATGCTGAGAGTTTATCGCCGCTGAGTTTTTCGGTTTTCCTGATGACTTTTTCTGCGGTTTCGTCGTACCAACTGACGGCGTTTAAGGTGGCATTTTTGTCGCTGGCGCTTAGTTTGATTTTTTGTACTTTTAGAACATCATCCACTCGCGCCTTAAAGGCATTAAAGTCACTTGATTCTTTGTTGCCAATGACTTGCATTAAAGTGTTAGCAGTTTGCACCAGATTTAAGTGTTTCTCCCACACCTTAATGTCCAACAGTTTTTTCTGGGCCTTTTTATTAAGCTCTAGTTCGTTATCTTCGCACCACTTTAAAATCGCTTTCTTCTGCTTTTTTAACACATCGCTGTTATAAATTGAATCGCCATACTCCTGATAGACCCATTCCATGGCTTCGCGCAGGCTTTTATCGAAGCGTAAGGTGGCAATGCGTTCTTCCGTAAATTGCGCTTTGCGGCGATCGGGCCGTTCGATATTGACTTTGTAGTAACCGAAATCGTTGTTATCAAATAGTTGGGCAGCGATTTTGCCTTCTTCCTCCACTTTCCGTTCAACCGCCTTGAATTGCAGGTAGGTTTCGGCAATGTCTTTAATATGCTCCGGTGCGAATTCGCAGTTTTTGTCGCCCAGGTTTTTGCGCAGCTTGCGGTAGAGCTGGCTGGCATCTATGAGCTGCACTTTACCTTTACGTGGCTCCGGCTTGTTATTGCTTAGCAGCCAGATATAGGTGGTGATGCCTGTGTTATAGAACATGTTATTGGGCAACTGGATAATGGCTTCCAGCAGATCGTTTTCAATGATGTAGCGGCGGATATTGCTCTCACCGCCTCCGGCATCACCGGTGAACAGGCTGGAGCCATTATGAACTGATGCAACCCGACTGCCTAGAGGTGCGTTATCTCCCTGGGCTTTCATTTTACTGACCATCTCCATCAGGAACAGTAATTGGCCATCACTAGAGCGCGGGGTGGCGTTGACGGTTGCTTTTTTGCCCCAGTAATCGGTAAGTTCTACTTTAAAGCGCGGGTCGATAACCTCTTTGCCGTCTTTAATATATTTGACTTCGCCCGACCAGCTTTTCCCGTAAGGCGGGTTGGAGAGCATGAAATCGAAATGCGTGCCGGAAAATTCATCGGTAGAGAGGGTGGAACCACAGCGGATATTGGCCGGGTCGTTGCCCTTGATCATCATGTCGGATTTACAGATGGCGTAGGTTTCGTCGTTAATCTCTTTACCGTAGAGATACACATCGCCTTTGGCCTTGATGGCACCGGCTTCATGTTTAATAAAGTTTTGCGATTCAGTGAGCATGCCGCCGGAACCACAGGCGGGATCATAAATCGTCATTACCGGTGGCAATTTGTCTTTGACCGGGTCAAACACCAGATGAGTCATTAACTCGATGACTTCACGGGGGGTAAAATGCTCCCCGGCTTCTTCGTTATTTTCTTCGTTGAACTTGCGGATCAACTCTTCAAACACATAACCCATGCCAAGGTTGGTTAGCTCGGGGAGTTTGTTGCCATCCGGATCTTCTTTCGAGAATGGTGTGAGGTTGATGTAGGGTGAGGTGAACTTTTCCAATACATCCAGCAAGACATCTTTGCTGGCCATGTGGCGCACCTGCGCCTTGAGATTGAACTTCTCAACGATTTCCTTCACGTTTTTGCTGAAGCCGTTCAGGTATTCCTCTACATTCGCCAACAGGATTTGCTGGTTGTTGGTGGCGGTATCGTGCAATTGTTTCAAGGTCCACTTGCTGATGTTGTAGAACACATAGCCAGAGGCTTGGGTGAGCGGGTAATCTTCCAGCTCGGTGGATTTCATTTCTTTTTTCTGGAATGCAACCTCTTTTAGTACCTTTTCTTTGGTGGGTTCGAGCAAGGTATCCAGACGGCGTAGCACGACCATAGGCAGGATGACATCGCGATATTTGCCACGCACATAGACATCGCGCAGGCAGTCGTCTGCAATGGACCAGATAAAGGAAACGAGTTTGTTGTGTGAGGCATGATTCATCGATACATTTTAACTTACTGAGCCAGGGCTATTGACTACTGTTGCATGATCACGCCCATTGATAATGGTTTATACAAAACCGCCAGCAATACCTATCCGTAGCTTCTGGATAATCATCGATAACATATTAACCTCCTTTATTGATGCCAAATATTGTATTGGCCTCGGCATGCCGTTCTGTTCTAGTTTATGCCAGTTATACAAATGATACATGATTCAAGAGTTTTCAGGCCATTCCATACGGTTTGTTGGATTACGCGCCGATGGCGCTAATCCAACCTACAATCTTGAAAAAGCCTGGACACCCATTAACCACTAACAAGAAAACCAATAACCTAAATCAAAGCCACTAAACACCCATCCAAACGATTTCGCACACACATGAACTGTTAAGGTACCGCTATGACTACCCGTAACCACAGCCGTCAACAAGGAAACCTCATGTCATCCATCACTATCAGCAACCAAACCCGGGATTCCCTGAAAATTGCCCTCAGCAAAAGCCCCGAAACCGACGCATACGTCTGGATGATCATCGATCTCCTATCGGGGAGAACAGATTCGATTATTGTGACACCACCCCGATATGGCTTCCATATCAGCTATAAAGCCCCCAACAACCCCGGCAGGGAAATCCGTTCCAACAGCATTCGCTTTAATCAGGCAAAGCTCGGCATAGCCGTACGGCAGGAACCGGATAATAAAATCATGGTTCAAGCAACCGAACAAGACTTGCCAGATCAGATGATCCGGGTTGTCAATGAAGCCGGCTTACAGGTAACTGCCTACGTTACTCAGAATGATAAAAACGTGGTATCCCCCGCATTGCTCGATTCAAAAGCGGTTTTTGAAGCAAAGCTGGGCGACGATACCTACTACGCAACTATCCTTGATCATGAGAAAACCGACAAAGTGGCTGTTACCCCAGGTCAGATAGTCATAGTCAAAGAATCAATCACTAATCACTATCAAATCATAGTGACCAATGAAAGACCGCGCGACTAAGTTTAGTACTTGTTCCCATGCGCTTACGTTGGCATGGGGGTTACGGGTAGCGTTGGGTGCGCACATGTGCACTCCTGCGGGGTATTTTGTGGGTGATCGACAATATTGCAGTTGGTGGCGGATGGAATCGGCTGCTGCTTTATAATAACCGCCTTTTACCAACAGCTTATTCATGCCTGAATCCGTAGATATAGTCATTATCGGCGCTGGCGCCGCAGGCTTGATGTGCGCTTTAACCGCTGGCTACCGCGGCCGCAAGGTACTGGTATTGGACCATGCCAACAAACCCGGCAAGAAAATCCTGATGTCCGGCGGTGGTCGCTGTAACTTCACCAACCTCAACACCACCCCCAAACACTTCCGCTCCAATAACCCGGCTTTCTGCATCTCTGCCCTGCGTCGCTACACCCCGCAAGACTTTGTCGACATGGTCGAACGACATGGTATTGAATATGTGGAAAAAGCGCCCGGGCAATTGTTTTGCGGGGATGACTATAAATCCAAAGCCATTGTGCAGATGCTGCTGACAGAATGCGAGTGGGCCGGGGTTGAGGTTCGTTTGCAGACGTCGGTCACGCAAACCCAACCCAGCGATAACGGTTTTGCGCTGCAAACCACTGCGGGAAAGATCAATTGCGAATCATTGGTGGTTGCCAGCGGTGGTCTGTCAGTGCCGACCATGGGCGCATCCGGGTTTGGTTATGACGTGGCCCGGCAGTTTGGGCTAGAGGTACTGCCAACACGAGCCGGACTGGTGCCGTTTACCCTGCACCCTGAACAAAAGCAGCATTTCGCCCCTTTATCCGGCGTCGCCTGTGATGTCGCTGTCACCTGCCGGGGGCGGCATTTTAAAGAACCGATGCTATTTACCCACCGCGGCTTAAGCGGCCCGGCCATGCTGCAGATTTCCAGCTTCTGGGAACCCGGTGATGAGCTGACCGTTGACCTGTTACCTGATACCAAAATCGCTGCCGACTTAATCAACTACCGCAACCAGCAGCCCAAAAACCAACTGCTGCACTGGCTCAACAAACACCTGCCCAAACGTGTTGCGCAAACCCTGGTGGATATGAATGGATGGCAGCCACCCATGCAGGCCTACAGCAATGAGCAACTCGCCAGCATCGAGCAGCAACTGCACGAATGGGCGATCAAACCCGCTGGCACCGAGGGCTATCGTACCGCCGAAGTCACCCTGGGTGGGGTCAACACCGATGGAATATCTTCTAAAACCTTTGAGTGCCACGCAACGCCCGGGCTGTACTTTATCGGCGAAGTGCTGGACGTCACCGGCGAGCTGGGCGGTTTTAATTTTCAGTGGGCCTGGGCATCGGGGTATTGTGCGGGGCAATATGTTTGAAACCCTCTCACCGTAGGTCGGTTTAGAACCGCAGGTTCGTAAACCGACAAATATCGTGTAAGTGCTTCGGTTGCGGATGTCGGCTTACGGCGCTGCCTAAGCCGACCTACCTTTAGTTGGTGTAGTTGATGTAGGTTGGATTAGAATCGCAGATTCGTAATCCGACAATTACATTACCCGTTCAGAGGTTGCGACTTTACTCGTGATCGCCAGAAACCCCATCATTGAATGGGTTGGCCTGCCGGGCACCGAGGCGTTTTAAGGTCACGGTTTCTTCATCAATGTGCGGTAGCTTGTCCTGCAGCGTCTGTGGATCCACCAATTTTTGTGCCCCACCCTGTAAATGGTCGAACACTTCCTTGTAGCTGTCCGTCAGTTTATTCACCAAATCCGCCGTTTCCACAAAGTGATCCGTCACCTGCTCACGGAATTCTTCATGCGCCTGCTGCAATTGCTTAGCGGTTTGGTTACCGGTCTGTTTACGCTGAAAAAACACCGCTGCACCACCGCCCAACACCAAACCGGCAATGACACCGATCAACAGGCCAATCATGAGGCTGGAATCCACAAATCTCTCCTATAAAAATAAAGTCATAGTGTAGAGATATAGATATTCGATTTTTGTAAAACAGTGTGTACAGATTGGCGTAGGTCGGTTTAGAAACGCAGGTTCGTAAACCGACAAATACCGTGCAGGAGCTTCGATTGGGGGTGTCGGCTTACGGCGTTGCCTAAGCCGACCTACCTTAGGCGTTGAGGTAGTCCACCAATTCACCCAGTTCCTGCTTCCAACCCTGCACATTGTCGGCACGGTCTTTGTCTTGATCAAAGCCGGATTCGACCATGTGCACACGGGTACCGCCATTGGGCAGTGACTCTAGCTGCCACTCCACCAGCGTGGTGTAAGCCTCGGTAATCGACACATCCGCTTCTCTGGCCCAGCGCCAGCTGATTCGCTGCATGGGCTCAACCTCCATCACCTCAACCGCATAGCGCCCGGTGCACTCCTCAATGTTCCAGGCAAACCAACCGATAAAGCCCGGCGTGGGTTCAAACTCTGCCCCGTCATTGGGGAACCAGGCATTCAATTCTTTGGCATCGGTCAATGCTTTCCAGACCCGCTCGATAGAGGACTGAAATTCCAGAGTACGTTCGATAGAGGCAGTCATTGTTATTCTCCTTATTGTTCGGGTTCGCCCAGGTGCTGACGCAGGCGCTCAAAAGCCTGATCCCATGCCTGGGCGTAGGGTTGCAGCCAGTCATCCAGGCTTTTCAGTGGTTCTGGCTGCAGGTGATGCAGGCGCTCGCGCCCCTGACGCTCCACCCTGATCAAGCCGGCCTGATGCAAAATATTCAGATGCTTGGTTACCGCCTGCCGGGTCACGCTCAAGGGCTCAGCCAGCTGCTTGAGTGATAACGCACCATCGGTGCGCAGCCGTTCCAGAACCTGGCGACGGGTGGGGTCGGCGATGGCGGTGAATACGGTTTCCATGGGGTGGATAATATGCAACCTTTTGGTTGCATGTCAAGTATCAATTATTGATTTTGTAGGTCGGCTTAGAACCGCCAGGTTCGTAAGCCGACAAATATCGTACAGGTGCTTCGACTGGAGGTGTCGGCTTACGGCTTTGCCTAAGCCGACCTACCTTTAGATTGCCGTAGTTGATGTAGGTCGGTTTAGAGCCTTCTGGCTCGTAAACCGACAAAATCACTCACGTCCAACCCCTTTAGCTATTTCAGGCTCTACGTCACCCCACCCTTTCTGATAAATACCTTTCTTATAGTATTTATGGAAAC
The DNA here is from genome assembly GCA_965230265.1 of Wenzhouxiangellaceae bacterium. GTDB lineage: Bacteria > Pseudomonadota > Gammaproteobacteria > Xanthomonadales > Wenzhouxiangellaceae > JAJFKX01. Next base: position 2,166,906 of record OZ245999.1, read on the forward strand.
TCGAATATTGCCAGTCACCCACTTGCTTCACCAAACCATGCTTCACCGGGTTGTAATGTATGTAATCAAAATGTGCGGTGTAATCCTTTTCATTGCGAATCCAGTGCTCCCAGAATCGCTTTTGCCAAACATTCGATTTTCCAGTTAATAGCGTGAACTTTCGCTTTATCAGTCTGATACGTGTTGAGTAATCTGCATCGTCCAAAGGCATGGTCAATAGACAATGAATATGGTCAGGCAGTACAACAATTGCGTCTATTTGAAAAGCATGTCTGGATTTAACGGTAGCAATAGTGTGGCGAAGTTTTTGAACATTATCTAACTCAGCAAACAAGGGTTGCCTTTGGTCGGTCACTATTGTGAAGAAATAAGTCGAACCGGGTTGATAGATGCGTCGATATTGCATTGCTTGTAAGTATCATAGGTAATCCAGATACTTTGCAACGACCACGACAAAATGTCTGTAGGTGTTTCGCGTGGTGTTTTGTCGGCTTACGGCTTTGCCTAAGCCGACCTACTTTTTAATTGACGTAGGTCGGTTTAGAACCGTGAGGCTCGTAAACCGACAAATAACTTTGCAAATGATTTGAATGCTGGGTGTCGACTTACGGCGCTGCCTAAGCCGACCTACTTGAGGATTTTCGGCGTTTTCTGAAAAACATTTGCAGTAAGGTCGCGCTCTCATCGGCCAATATGCCCTTGTCCACCTTTACCCGGTGGTTGTGCAATGGGCTTTGCAGCACATCGAACTGGCTGCCGTCTGCACCGGTTTTGGGGTCGGTGGCGGCATAAACCACACGCGCAACCCGGGCATGAATAATGGCTCCCGCACACATCACGCAGGGCTCCAGAGTGACATACAAGGTGGTGCCCGGCAGGCGGTAATTGTTTTGACTGAGTCCAGCATCACGCAGGACAACCACTTCTGCGTGTGCACTGGGGTCGTGGTCGGTAATCGTGCGGTTATAACCGCGGCCGATAATGACACCGTCTTTCACCAGCACAGCACCAACGGGCACCTCCCCCTGCTGCTCTGCCTGACGCGCCAGCGCCAGCGCTTCGCGCATAAAAGCGGTATCCGATAAGATTAAATCAGAATCTTGGGAAGTCATTCCCATTCGATGGTGGCGGGCGGTTTGCCGGAAATGTCATAAACCACGCGCGATACGCCGGTGATTTCATTAATAATCCGGCGCGATACATGGTCCAGAAAATCATACGGCAAATGTGCCCAGCGGGCGGTCATAAAATCGATGGTTTCCACAGCCCGCAAAGCAATCACATATTCGTAGCGACGGCCATCACCGACCACCCCTACCGATTTAATCGGCAAAAACACGGCAAAGGCCTGAGCGACTTTGTGGTACAAGTCATGTTTAAGCAATTCTTCAATAAAAATATGATCGGCCTGCTGCAATAATGGCACATGCTCGGCATGCACCTCACCCAGCATACGCACCCCCAGACCGGGACCCGGGAAGGGGTGACGATCGATCAATGCCGATGGCAAACCCAGCTCGCGACCAATGGTGCGCACTTCGTCTTTAAACAATTCACGTAAAGGCTCTACCAGCTGCATGTTCATGCGTTCCGGCAGGCCGCCGACATTGTGGTGCGATTTAATCACATGGGCTTTGCCGGTTTTAGCGCCAGCAGATTCAATCACGTCGGGATAAATGGTGCCCTGGGCCAGCCATTGGATATTATCCAGCTTGGCTGCTTCTGCTTCGAACACATTGATAAATTCCGCGCCGATAATTTTGCGCTTTTGCTCCGGATCACTGGCACCAGACAATGCCCCTAAAAATTGCTCACCGGCATTCACCCGCAATACCTTAACGCCCATGTGCTCAGCAAAAGTATCCATCACCTGATCGCCCTCGGCATGACGCAGCAAACCGGTATCGACAAAAATACAGGTGAGTTGTTGACCGATGGCCCGGTGTAATAAAGCAGCCACCACTGCAGAATCCACCCCACCCGATAAACCCAGCAACACCTGATCATCCCCTACCTGATCCCGCACCTGCTGGATCTGGTCATCAATAATCGCGCTGGAGGTCCATTCGCTGCCGCAGCCACAAATGTCATGAATAAAACGATTGAGAATCGCCTTGCCCTGTTTGGTGTGGGTGACCTCAGGATGAAACTGCACACAGTAATACCGCAGTGCATCATTGGCCATTCCGGCAATCGGGGCGGATGCGGTGGAACACAGCACTTCAAAGCCCTCCGGCACCGCGGTGATTTTGTCACCGTGACTCATCCACACATCCAGGCTGGCGGTTTGGTTATCCGGGTAATCATTTAAGCCTTGCAGCAGCACTCCTGGATTTTGTACCTCCACACGGGCAAAACCGAACTCTTTTTCATCGCTGGGTGCCACCGCACCACCCAGCTGCCGAGCCATCGCCTGCATGCCGTAGCACACCCCCAATACCGGTACACCCAGATCAAACACGGTTTGCGGAATACCCGGTGAATCATCCAGCGTTGTGGATTCCGGGCCACCGGACAAGATAATGCCATTCGGCTGAAAGTCTCGAATGGCCTGGGCATCCACATCCCATGGCATGATTTCGCTGTAGACGTTTAACTCACGGACCCGGCGGGCGATCAGCTGGGTAAATTGCGAACCAAAATCCAGAATCAGGATTTTATCGTTGTGGATGGCTGTCATGGTCTGCTCGTCAACCCAGTTTGTAGTTGGGCGCTTCTTTGGTGATGGATATATCGTGGGCGTGACTTTCGGTCATGCCTGCCGAAGTGATACGCACAAAATGTGATTGAGTGCGCATGGCCTCAATGGTTGGGCAACCCACATAACCCATGCTGGAACGTACACCACCAATCAGCTGATGGACCACACCTGCCAGTGGCCCTTTGTAAGGCACCCGACCTTCTATGCCTTCGGGCACCAGTTTGTCGGCTTCGGTTTCATCCTGAAAATAGCGATCGGAGGAGCCTTTTTGCATGGCCCCCAATGAACCCATTCCACGATAAGATTTATAACTGCGCCCCTGGAACAATTCGACTTCTCCGGGTGCTTCTTCGGTACCTGCAAACAGGCTACCGATCATGATGCAGTTGGCACCGGCAGCCAGCGCTTTGGCGACATCGCCCGAAAAACGAATGCCGCCATCAGCAATCATTGGCACATCTGTGCCCTTTAGTGCCTGCGCCACTTCTGCCACTGCACTGATCTGCGGTACACCAACACCAGCAACAATTCGAGTGGTGCAGATAGAACCAGGCCCCACCCCAACCTTAACACCATCCGCGCCCATCTCTACCAGCGCTTTAGCAGCATCACCGGTGGCGATATTGCCACCAATCACCTGCACATCCGGGTAGTTCTGTTTGATCCATTGCACCCGTTCCAGCACACCTTTGGAGTGGCCGTGGGCGGTATCGACAATAATCACGTCCACATTGGCTTCTACCAATGCTGTCACCCGCTCGGGCGTATCGCCGCCTGCGCCTACCGCTGCCCCCACCAGCAAACGTTCTGCGCTGTCTTTGGCCGCGTTGGGAAAGTCCTGGGATTTTTGAATGTCTTTGACGGTGATCAGGCCCCGCAACTCGAAGTTGCCATTGACCACCAGTACTTTTTCGATGCGGTGCTTGTGCAGCAGCTCCAGTACTTCATCCTGACTGGCACCCTCATTAACCGTGACCAGATTTTCCTTGCGCGTCATGATATTGCGTACCGGGTCATCCAGTTTTTTCTCAAAACGCATATCACGACTGGTGACTATACCGACCAGTTCGTCACCATCGACCACCGGCACACCGGAGATATTGTGTTGACGGGTCAGTGCCAGCACATCGTGGATGGTGGTGTGTGGGGTGACGGTGATTGGGTCTTTGATGACACCTGCTTCGTATTTTTTAACCACGCGGACTTCTTGCGCCTGGCGCTCGATGGGCATGTTTTTATGAATGATGCCAATCCCGCCCTCCTGTGCCATGGTGATGGCCAGTCGAGCTTCGGTAACGGTATCCATGGCTGCTGATACCAGAGGAATTTTTAGACCAATATCACGAGTCAGTCGAGTGGTCAGGTCGACTTCTTTGGGCAATACCAAAGAGTGCGCAGGCACCAGTAGAACATCGTCAAAGGTCAGGGCTTCGGTTTTCAAACGCAGGGCTTGATCGGTGCTGCCAGACATCGCGTACTCCTCGATTTTTGGCGCGGCGGGCCAGCCGCTCGCGGCGCGGATAAATCCCGCCATTATAACAGTTAAGCCATCTCGTAGTCATAGTAATCATCCCTTTGGGATTGAATAATCGTATGGCACTGCTAACCCGCGTATAATCCGGAAAGTGTCTACAAGCATTACCAACCAGCACGCCGGTGACAGCCGCAACATCTACACACCCAGTGAGCTCAACCGGGAGGCACGCCTGCACCTGGAAGCCGGGTTTCCGGTGTTATGGGTGTCTGGTGAAATATCCAATCTGGCCGCCCCTGCCTCTGGGCATAAATACTTTTCGCTCAAAGATTCTCAGGCACATATTCGCTGCGCGTTGTTCAAACAAAAAGCGCGCCTGGTTCAGGCCGATATGCGCAATGGCCAGCAAGTGCTGGTCAAAGGCCGGATCAGCCTGTACGAGCCACGAGGTGATTATCAGTTAATCGCAGAATTTGTGGAAAATGCTGGTGAGGGCATGCTCAGACAGCAGTTTGAGGCACTGAAGAAAAAGCTGGCCAGTGAGGGATTGTTTGATGAAAACCGCAAACAAAGCCTGCCTGCCATGCCGCAAACCATCGGGGTGATTACTTCACCCAGCGGTGCAGCGATTCAGGATTTTTTACAAATTCTGCAACGTCGCTGGCCGGCCGCCAAAGTACGAATTTACCCGGCCTCTGTGCAAGGCGACATGGCACCTGATGAGCTGCGCAGCGCGTTACAGCTGGCCATCAGTGAAAACCAGGCCGATGTGCTGGTGCTGACGCGTGGCGGTGGCTCACTGGAAGATTTGTGGGCGTTTAATGATGAAGAACTGGCACGACAAGTGGCCGACTGCCCGATTCCAATTGTGTCTGCGGTGGGCCATGAGATTGACTTCAGCATCAGCGATTTTGTTGCCGATATACGTGCACCGACACCTTCTGCTGCCGCAGAATTAATCAGTCCCGATCAGCACAGTGTCAAGCAGCAGGTTCAGCAGCAACTGCGCCGTTTGCAGCAGCACTTTTTATGGCGGCTACAACAGGCACAACAACAAACGGATCATTTACTGGCACGTCTGCAGCGCCTGCACCCGAGCAATCAGTGGCAGCAACAACAGCAGCAACTGCAGCAATTGGAAAAACGTTTACAGCAAGCGCATCCTGCAAAAATGCTCACCCAGCACCGGCAGCAAATGGAGACTTTATGCGGACGTTTACAGCAGGTGATACGCCATCAATTGCGCGAAGCACAACAGCATGTCGCCGCTCTCGAACGGGCTTTGCAGGCCATTGGCCCGCAAGCGGTATTGGAGCGTGGTTATGCGGTGGTGATGTCTCGTGGCAACTCAATGCCGGAAGTATTATCCCAGCCGCAACAACTGCCGGCAGAGCAAGCCGTCACTTTGCAATTCGCCAATTTTCAGGTAGCCGCTGTCACCACCGAGCCCCCTGAAAAGATTCAATTATCTGAACATGTCGAAGATTCTGACTCAAACGGCTGAATTCGAGCAAAACATCAAGCGCAGTCGTTTTTTAGCATATGCCGGATTGTGTGCCGATGAGCAGCAGGCCGAAGCATTTTTAAACCAACACCGCGACTTATCCGCTAACCACAATTGCTGGGCCTGGCGGGTCGGCCAACAGTTTCGCAGTGATGACGATGGTGAGCCCGGCGGTACCGCCGGACGGCCCATATTGCGAGCGATCGAGCAACAGGATTTTGATCAGACGGTAGTGCTGGTGATCCGCTGGTTTGGCGGCATTAAACTGGGTGCCGGTGGTTTAAGTCGCGCCTATGGTGGCTCGGCTGCAGAGTGCCTGCGTTTGGCCGCCAGCAAGCCCTTGATTCGTTATTCACGTGTTGAAGTACGGTGTGAATTTGAGCATGTCAACCTGGTCCACCAACTGGCAGAGACTCACGATGCCAAAATCAATCACCAGGACTGGCAGGCCGAGCAAGTGGTTTTGCAGCTGGAAGTACCGGATCGGCAAGTGACAGCATTGCGCAATACATTACGCGATGGCAGCAACGGTCAGATTATTGTGGCCGTGCTGGATATGAACGCACTGTTGCTATAAATGAAAACGGGGCGAAAACCGCCCCGCTAAATCAGGTCTGTTGACACTAACGGCTCTGATCAACTTAGAATCTACCGGTTATAGAGAACCTGGCATTGATGGGTGCGCCAACGGTAATGTTGTTTGCGGTGTGCGCATTGGGGAAGTAGTCCGTATTGGTCAGGTTTTCAATATTCACTTGCAGCCGGATATCGTCGGTCACGTCATAGTAGGCCGCTGCATCCAGTCGCACAAAGCTGGGCAAGGTGGTGTTATTGCCGGTATCGGCAAAACTGTCGTCCTGGAAGGTCAGCCCCACACCCAGACCAAGCCGTGATGTTACCCGGAAATTGTTCCAGATATTGAAGGTATGCTCTGGCAGTTCTCTTAGACGAAGACCGTTTTCTTCGCCTTGCGCGATAATGACTTCACCGTCATCGTTGAAAATATCGGTGGTCGCCACCTGGTCACCTTCCAGGTAGCTATAACCGGCTGCGACATACCACCAGTCGTTAATCTGGCCTTGTATCTGCGCTTCAAAGCCAGTCACTTCTGAATCAACCACCACCAGGGTACCGGCATTGTCATCAATAATAATACCGGTCACCGGATCAACAATGGCCGGTGCCTGCTGCGGTGAGCTTTGCTCGACTTCAAAAACTGCTGCGGTAAAGCTGAGACGGTCTGCAAAATCCCATTTCAAACCCACTTCCAGGTTTTGGAAGGTGTTGGGATCCAGCGTGTCATCGTCAGGGGTATTCGGATCATCCGGCAGATCGGCAAACTGCTCGCCACTGCGCGGCAGGAAACTCTCGCTGAAACTGCCGTAAATAGAAACATTTTCCACAGGTTTGGCGACAAAGCCCAGGCGAGGCGAAAACTGTGAGTCTGTCCGGCTGGTAATGTCGCGGGTACCGGTGTCAATAAAAGTCTCGATGTTATCAACGGTGATTTCAAAACTGTCAAAACGCACACCGAGGATAAGATCCAGCCATGGGGCGACTTCAACTTCATCCTGAATGTAGGCAGAAAAGACCGTGATATCCGCTTCAGTATCGTCATTAAGGTTTGTAGTAAAACTGTTGACGGTAGGGTTACCCGATGCATTCACACCCCGGCCAGCGATTAAGCTTAGCGGTCTTGTGGCCAGGAAGAACTCTACGTCATCCTGAGTCTGATCAAAAAAGGCATTAAAACGATCGTTATTATTGGTGGTATCAATAAATTCACCGCCCGCCACAATGGTGTGGTTAACACTGCCAGTCGATAAGCCACCAATAAAATTGGTGGACAGCGTCAGGTTCTGGCGTTGAGTGGTATCCACATAACCATCCAGGCCAACCACATTGGTGGTTTCATCAAAGCTGATCGGGAAGAAGTTGGAATAGAGCTTATCGAAATCCGAGTAAGCAATCGTGAAATTGCCCTTCAGGTTCTCATTAAATTCGTGATTAAGCGTCGCCCGGGCAATATGCGCCTGGACGTTTGAAGTGTTCAGTTCAGGATCACCAAAAGTAATGTCTTCGAGTTCTTCTGCGGGTCGGCCATCGGAACCAGCGGGAATACCGCGATCCAGGAACCGTTCGTTGTTCACATATTCATAGGATACATTCAGCGATGTGCTTGGGGTCAACTCAATATATGCGGTTGGGTTGAAGCCAAAACGCTCTCCGTCAAAAAAGTCACGGTGATTGTTCAGGTCCTCATAAAAGGCGTTTAAGCGTACTGCTGCATTGTCACTGACGGTGTAATTGCCATCCACTTGAACCGTGCTTGCGCCAAAGGTATCCAGAGCACCGAAATAACCGCCAAAATCGTGACCGATAACGGCTTTTTTGGTGACCCGGTTAAGGATACCGCCGGTACCGCCGCGGCCGAAGAACAATGCATTCGGGCCACGCAGAATTTCGACCTGTTCCAGGTTATACAGTGACCGATAGTATTGAACGTCATCGCGTACTCCATCGAGGAAAAAGTCAGCGGTTGATCGCACCCCGCGAAACACGATGGCATCCCGGTGACCTTCACCCTGAGACTGATTCACACCTGGCGTATAAAGAATGATATCGCCAATGCTGTCAAAACCCTGTTGCTTAATCTGATCAGCGGTAACGATGGACAATGACTGTGGTACATCAATAATGGGGGTTGGCGTTTTTAATGCCTGGACTTGATCGGTGTAGAGATACTCACCAATGACCGTGATACCATCTAAAGCCTCTCCTGTCTGACTATTTGCCTGAGCTGTTTCAAGCGTGATTCGTATTCTTGGCTGATCTTCTGTTTGGGCTTCAGCCACAACTGCGGTGGCAGCTTCCAATGCGGCATCCTGTTCCAGTGCTGCCTCTTTTTGAGCCATAGCAATGGGCGTATTGACAAACGCAAGCAGCGTCGCAGTACTGATTAGGCCTATCGTCGATTTATGCATTCCGTTATCTCTGAAAAGGTTAAATTATCATTTGTAATTGTGAATCATTCGCAATTGTAAGTCATTCTCATATATAAATCTACCGAGAATATCGCTTTAATCGAAGAAACCATTAAACATGGATAAACGAGGGTTCAATACATCATTGCAATCAACGCCAATGCTAATTTGGAACCTGATATAGCGACTGGATGCCGCTCAAAAGAGTCTTGAGTTAAATGTTATGGGAAAACCAGCTACTTGAGTATGCACTTACAAAACAATGGCATATGCGTGGCACAGTCTGAACTGAATATTAAATCATTGAGAGCTTGTCGTACTCGTGGATAGGGTGGTGCTGACCGGTTGGGTTGCAGTTAACTCACGTCGATAACGATTATGCAGAATATTAATCCGGCGAACATATTCCTGGGTTTCCTGATAAGGCGGTATCCCGTCGTATTGTTTTACGGCATTGGGCCCTGCATTGTAGGCAGCCAGTGCATAGTCTGTATTGTTTTCGAACATTTCCAGCATTTGCGCCAGATATTCAGTCCCGCCACGCAGGTTTTCCAATGGTGCATAGGCATCCAGCACCCCCAGATCACCTTGCGTGGCCGGCATCAATTGCATTAAGCCTTGCGCACCTTTGGGCGAAGTTGCCTGAGGGTTAAATGCGGACTCTGCGTGAATCAAGGCGCGCAGCAGTGCTTCATCAACAGAGTATTCGGTGGCCAGATCGGCTACCGGCTGACGGTAGCTATCCGTATTCAGCGCCACGTTATGCCAGTCGACTTTGCGCTTGCAGGTCCCATAACAACCAATCACTTTGATGCTGTAGCGATTGGTAGCGGGTTTAATATTGGTGTAATTGATGATGCCGTTTTCATCGGTGTATTTATAAATCTGTGCCTGTACCGGTGACAAAAAAACCAAAGCTGACAACACAACAAAGCCTGCCGACCAACAGGCCAGCGCTTTGATTTTCTTGAGCTTTCGTTTTATTTCCATTGGTGTCTGTCCTGTCGCTTCTAACACTGTTGGAAGCCAAACGTGCGCACTGCACACTTACAGTAAAATCGAATGATACCGATGCAAGCTTTTGAAGATCATCATCATTCCTAAAATTGTAACCTGCTTCAAAAAATCCGATTTGTTACAACTTGTTACTCACATTATAGTAGATAGTGGCAGGTAAGCCGTTAATAAGGGCATGGAGCCTCCTAAGTAGGCAGGTTCGACAGCATTTCTACAACAAACGTTCAGCGTGTTGCCGACCTACCTCAATAATAAAAACAATGGAGGTGGTTATGGATGGTATTTTTATTTGGTGCCTGGATGGGGCACTGTTGGGAATGTTACTTGGCGTATGGCTCAAAGGCCACGACATGTCACTGACATTCAGTCTGTTTGTGGGAGCACTTGGTGCCATAGGCGGCGGTATATTCTGCCTGGCTGTCGGCGCTAATCATTCACCTTTTTATATTAATTCTTTGATGCTGCTGCTGGGCATTACCGCTGGAGTAATGCTGGTCAGACGTGTCAATCGATATTAATGCGCTTTCTGCAAGGAGAAAATGATGGAAACCTTACTGCTGATGATCATCACCGGCTCAATCGCTGGCTGGTTGACAAGCGCGCTGACACGGGGAAGCCTGGCGGGCATGGCAGCCAATATCATTGTCGGGATCAGTGGAGCATTTTTTGGTAACTGGCTGGTTAACCAATACGGCATACTCAACACTGAGGCCAGTGTATCCGGCACTATTTTGGTGTCGGTTGTGAGCGCTTTGATGCTGTTAAGCCTGATGCGCATGTTGCGCTTACTGGCTTGATCTATCTGTATTGACCGATTGAATACAAGGATTAAACAAACGGTTTAAATACAGTTTTGGTTTACGGCCTGGCAACGCATTATTGCTGGTAGTAATGCTGATGGTAGTCTTCCGCCCGCCAAAAACGGGCAGCAGCCTCAATCACAGTGGACAAAGGCTTGTCCCAGCGCCCTGATTGCTGCCGAGACTGCCATTGTTGCCGGGCCTTTTCCAGCTGCCGGTGATGATGATAAAAAATCACCGATTGATATTGGCGCTTGTAATACACAGTGGGGTTATGACATTCAAAAAAGCCTTCCAGCAAGCTGGTATAGGAACGCTTTGCCGGGTCATATTCAAGCCGCACAACTTCCACATGCCCTTTGTCAGATGCACTGATGGCTCCTGCACAGACCTGCTGATAACTCGGTTCACTTAGCTCACCGCCCATATAACCGACCGTCGTCTGCACTACACCAGGCAAGCCATCGAAATACTTCTGTACACCCCAAAAGCAGCCAGCTCCAAAAGTAGCAACTGATAATTTATTTGCTGATGGTGTGCTGGGTATCGTGTTCATATCATGGTCAAACTCATAAGCTGTCGGTTGGTGACTGATCTTTGGTAAAGTGATGCTTAAAGAAGCCCTGCTTGCTTCATTGTAACGGCCATTATCCGGGAGTTTATATGTACCGCTTGTTTTACCTGTTACTGACGATTGGCTTATTGGCAGCTTGCCAGGATCAGTCAACCGACCGGCAGACCACTACAGAATCCGCTGAACAACAGCAACAAGATTCAAATCAAAACACGGCTGTCACTAGCGAAGCCGAACCCACAGTGGTCGAACAACTGAATGATCTGTATGCGGCCCATACTCAGGATATGCTGGAATTAAACCCGGTTATCGCAACCTTCCGAGGTATTCCTGGTTACAACCATCGCTGGGCCAACTCTATTGGCAATGAATACCGCCAGCAGGATCGCCAACTACAACAAAAATACCTGGACCGAGTACGCAATATGGGTGAAGCAGCCTACCAGGCCAATGAATTACTGGGGCAAGACCGTCTGAATTATGAAATTTTTATCCGCGATCGCGAAATTCAATTGCGCGGCATGGCCTTCCCCGGTCATTTAATGCCGATCAACCAATTCCGTAATCCCACCAACTTTTTCGCTCAGCTGGGTTCCGGGCAAAATGCACAACCCTTTAATAACGAGCAGGACTATAGACACTTTATCGCCCGCAGCAACGACTTTGCTGTCTATATTGAGCAAGCCATTGTCAATATGCGGGCCGGTATTGAACAGGGGCTGGTGCAGCCCAGAATATTAATGGAACGGGTATTGCCGCAACTGCAGGCACATATGGTAGAGAACGTTGAAGACAGCTTATTTTATAACCCATTGCGAGAATTACCGGACAATATTCCCGAAGAAAAAAGAGCCGCATTAATTGACGATTATTCTACAATGATCACAGAGGTATTGATTCCCAGTATTGGTCGTCTGCATCACTTTATTGAAAACGAATATCTGCAGGCTGCTCGCGAAACATCCGGCATGACCGCTTTGCCCAATGGTGAAGACTGGTATGCCTTTATGGTGGAAGCCACAACCAGCACTGACCTAACACCAGAAGAAATCCATCAAATGGGTTTAAGTGAAGTTGCAAGAATTCACCACGAAATGCGCCAGGTGATGCAGCAAGTGGGCTTTGAAGGTGACTTGAAGGATTTTTTTGAGTTTACTGCCACAGATCCACAATTTGTGTTCGACACTCGTGAAGACCTGCTGAATGCTTTCCGTGCACTGGAAGCACCACTGGATGCGGCCGCGGAAGAATTGTTTTCAGTTCGGCCCAAAGCCGGGTTTGAGATCCGTGCCGTAGAACCCTATCGCGAGCGCAGCGCATCATCGGGTTCCTATCAAAGACCTGCTCCTGATGGTTCGCGGCCTGGTATTTTTTATGCCAATACTTACGATTTAACAGCCCGTCCTACCTGGACCGTCACTTCTCTGTATCTGCATGAAGCCGTACCTGGCCATCACTTCCAGCTGGCTTTACAGCAAGAGCTTGAAGGCTTGCCTGATTTCCGGCTGTATGGTGGTACCACAGCCTACATCGAAGGCTGGGGCTTGTATGCCGAATCACTGGGTAAAGAAATGGGAATTTATGAAGATCGGCCCTATCAATATTATGGTGGTTTGGTTGCTGAACTGTGGCGTGCTATCCGTCTGGTGGTCGATACCGGTTTACATTACAAAGGCTGGAGCCGTGAAAAGGTGCTCGATTATATGTATGCCAATGCACCCGTTGCCGAAGCGCGCGCCGTATCAGAAGCAGAACGGTTTATGGCCATTCCCTCACAGGCACTGGCGTATAAAATCGGTCAGTTAAAGATCCAGGCTTTACGCAGCAAAGCTGAACAAACATTGGGTGAGGATTTTGATATTAAGGCATTTCACAGTGAAATCCTGACCAGCGGTTCATTGCCATTGAATATTTTAGAGGCCAAGGTTGATCGCTGGATTGCTCAGCAGCAATAGCCTTTTAGCCAGCATCAGCGCTTTGCCCCACCAGGATACATTGGTAGTTTCCAGTGCTGCTGACCATTGCATCTGTCAATCGATTAACCCATAGCGCAGCATGAGCAACGGACCCAGTTTTTATTTTCACGACTACGAAACCTTTGGCACCAAGCCAGGCCTGGATCGTGCTGCTCAATTTGCAGGTGTCCGTACCGATAGCGACTTTAATATTGTCGGTGAACCGCTGGTGATTTACTGCCAGCCTGGCGATGAGCGTTTGCCGCACCCGGAAGCCTGCCTGATCACCGGAATCACGCCACAATATGCCCAGCAGCATGGTGTAACCGAAGCCGCGTTTATCGACAAAATCCAGCAACAGTTCACTCAGCCGATGACCTGTATTGTTGGTTACAACAATTATCGTTTTGATGACGAGTTTACCCGCAACCTGCTGTATCGCAATTTGTTTGACCCTTATCAGCACGAGTGGAAAAACGGTAACAGCCGGTTTGATCTTATTGATGTATTGCGTCTGGTGTATTCACTGCGCCCGCAAGGCATCCACTGGCCTGAACGCGAACCCGGCATTCCCAGTTTTCGTTTAGAGCATTTGTCGATCGCCAATAATATCGAACACAGCGATGCCCATGATGCGCTGGCAGATGTGTATGCCACCATTGGCATGGCAAAAGCTGTGGCCAACGCCCAACCACGGCTGTGGCAATGGTGCCTGGGTTTGCGCAACAACCGGCAGGTGCAAAAACTGTTGAAAACCGGCGAGCCACTGCTGCACAGCTCTGCAAAATTCACCAGCGAGCGTGGTGGAACGGCAATGGTATTACCGCTTGGCCAACACCCACAAATTAAAAACCAAACCGTGGTTTACGATTTAAATACCGACCCTCGTCAATTTGCAGCATTGGACCTGGCCACCCTGCAGGATTTGTTGTACACACCCACAGCCGATTTGCCAGAAGGTCTGCAGCGGCTACCCATCAAAACCATCAAGGTCAACCGCGCGCCGGTATTGGCACCACTGAATACCCTGCGAGGGGTTGACTGTCAGCGTATCCATTTAAACCGGGAACACTGCCAACACAACGCGGACTGGCTGCAACAGCAACCGGAGTTAATGACCCGTTTACGTAATGTACTGGTACACGCAGACTACCCTGAGCACAGCAACCCGGACTTACGCTTGTACGATGGTTTTATCCCAGATGGTGACCGCCGTCAGTTGAAGGCCTTTCGTGGACAGGCACCTGAGACATGGCCACAGCCCTGGCCTGTGTTTGAGGATCAGCGCCTATCGGAAATGCTGTTTCGCTATCAGGCGCGCAATTTCCCTGACAGCCTGAATGCAGAGGATGAAGCGCGCTGGCAACGCCATCGCTGGCAGGCGCTGAATGACCCGGATCATTTAACTGTGGATGAATACCAGCAGCTGCTGGCCGATAAACGTGCCGCAGGCGCTGATTCAGCGTTGCTGGATCAATTGGCCGCATGGCCCTTGGAACTGGGCTTTGCGGCATTGCAACAACGCTATGCTGCAAGTGATGAACATCTGCTACAAAATTAAATACCATCAATGCGTGCGTAATATAGGTGACAATAACGTATGAGCCTTAAACCGATTGTTGAACAGACCATCGCCCGCGTGGGTCAAAAAATTATTCTGGGCGCACCGCTGGGGCTGGGTAAGCCCAACCCATTAATCAATGCGTTTTATGACTACGCCAAACAGCACCCTGAAATTGATCTAACCATTTTCACTGCTCTGTCATTGGCAATTCCAGCGGCTGGCAAAGGTTTACAACAGCGTTTTCTGGCACCTTTTCTTGAGCGCCACTTTGGCGCCGACTACCCCCACCTGGCCTACCTGAATGATCTGCGCAAACAGCAGGTGCCCGACAATATCCGCATCAGCGAGTTTTATGTACAGTCTGGCAGTGCGCTGGGTAAACCATTACAGCAACGTCACTACATCAGCAGTAACTACACTCATGTGGCTCGTGATATGCGCGATATCGGGGTTAACGTGATCTGCCAACTGGTTGCTGCCAGACAGCAGCCGGATGGTACCAGCAGCTACAGTATGAGCTGCAACCCCGATGTTGTCCCGGACTTGGTTGGGCTGATGGCAGACAAGCGTGACCAGCTTGCGGTACTGGCGATGGTTAACCCCGATCTGCCCTACATGGCCGGTGATGCAGAGTTCTCAGCTGATTTTTTTGATGTGGTGGTCGATCAACCCGAATATTACTATCGACCGTTTGCCATTCCTCGCAGCCCGGTCAACACTGCTGAACATTTAATCGGTGTCTATGCCAGTACCCTGATTCGTGATGCCGGCACCTTGCAGATTGGCATTGGTGCACTGGGCGATGCCATTTGTCATGCAACGGTGATGCGCCAACAGCAGACGGGTCAATATCAGGCACTGCTCAACCAGTTGCAAGTTCGCGAACGCTACACAGATTTGCTGGAACAATATGGCGGTACCCAGCCTTTTCAGGAAGGCTTATACGCCGCCAGCGAAATGTTTATGGATGGTTTTATCCATCTGTACCAAGCCGGCATTCTCAAACGCAAGGTGTATGATGATGTTGGGTTGCAGAGCGTGCTGAATCAATTGCCGGGTACACAATGGCAACCCATACCCATTATCCAGGCACTGGCTGCCAAAGGTGTGATCAATCACCGGCTGCGCCCACATGAATTAAGCTGGTTGCAACACTGGGGTTTATTGAATGAACAGGTGCAATGGACTGACGGTCAGTTGCACTGGCAACAGCACAGCACCGAAGCCAACGTTGATCAAGAACGGGATTTTGAACGCCGCTTTGAACCGTTTCTCGGTTCGGGACTGAAAAATGGAAAGCTACTGCACGCTGCCTTTTTCCTGGGCTCGCAGTGGTTTTATGACGCCCTGAATCAAATGCCCGATGATGAACGTGAGCTGTTTGCTATGACACGGGTATCACGAATCAACCAATTGTATCGAGGTGAAGCGCTGGATCGGGTGCAACGACATAAGGCCCGGTTTATCAACACCTGTATGAAAATGACCTTGCTGGGTGCAGCAGTGTCTGATCAACTGGCCGACGGGCAAGTGGTCAGTGGCGTCGGTGGCCAATACAATTTTGTGGCGATGGCACATGCGCTGGATGATAGCCGCTCCATTTTAATGCTGCGTTCTGTACGCAACGGCAGCAAAGGTTTGCAAAGCAATATTGTCTGGGAATACCCCCATCACACCATCCCTCGGCATTTGCGTGATATTGTCATTACCGAATATGGGATTGCCGATTTACGCGGCCGCAGTGATGAACAATGTATCCAGGCGTTATTGTGTATTGCTGATAGCCGTTTTCAAGCACAGTTGCTGCAACAGGCCAAGGCAGCGGGAAAGCTGGATCAAAACTGGCAAATCCCTGCAAACTATCGGAGCAATACACCCGAAGGTTTAAAAGCTCAGTTGAAAGCACTGCCTTCAGGCCTGTTACCTGTCTGGCCGTTCGGTAGCGATCTGGAGGCAAACGAGCAGAAGCTGGCAGGGGCCTTAAAGTGGTTGCAGCGCCAGCCGGTTTTGCAAATGGTTAAACGGGTATTGCTGCCTGCAGGGGCCTGTGACGAGCAAACATTATTGCTGCTACAACGGATGCAATTGCACAACCCGGCTTCTTTTAAGGAAAAAGTGTGGCGACGGCTATTGCTGCATGGGCTTAAACACACTGAAAAGTGATTTTTGCATCAGGGTCAAATGATTTTGCTGCCCTCTTCTGCCTACATTCTGGGTAAAATTTAACCACATCTTTTACTAAAAAGGGCTTGACAAATGGAATGTTATGCACATTGCGTCGATTTTGCTCTATTACAGTTTATTTACATCTATTTCTTCTTTTTCTTTATACAAATCACTCGTAACTATTTGATAAGTAAAAATAAATTGAAATGGTCAATTTTTAACCAATCTGTTACGAGCGTTTTAGGTACTGAAATGGTGATGATTCATGCACAGACTTATCCACAGTTTTTGTGGATAAAAATTCACGAGCATGAAGATTAACAGACAAACACTGTAGTCATTTTCCTACAAGCTGTCGCTGAGTATGCCGATACTCTCCGAAGCAGCTGCCGATTAATCTGTTCTCACGCTTTCAACAGCGCAACTTTTTATCACTCAATTGGAATTTTTTAGGAGAACAACATGTTTAAAACAGCTAAAGCTTTATTGATTGCCGGCCTGGTTAGTGGTGCTTTGTTATTTAACCCGCTAATGGCCAATGAACCCGTTGATATCAACACCGCCGATGCCCAGCAACTGGCCCTGAACCTGAGTGGCATTGGTTCCAGTAAAGCAGCCGCCATTGTTGCTTATCGTGAACAAAACGGTGGCTTCCAGCATATGGATGAACTGGTCAACGTCAAAGGTATCGGCTTGACCACCATTGAGAAAAACCGTGAATGGATTTTGGTTTCAGAAATCGACCAGAAATAACCATCGAAAGACAATGAAATAAGTCTTCGTCACTCAAACCACGCCAGCCGGTTATAACACCGGCTGGTATCAGTCATGTGTTTAAGATGCTTCAAGTGATAAGCGCAGCAGCGCTAATCAATTGATGCTCGGTTATTAAAAGATAGCGCCAATGTGGAACGATCCACATATTCCAGTTCCCCACCCAGGGGAACGCCTTGCGCCAAACGCGAAACCTTCAGCGAATAGGGTTTTGTCATTTCCTGCAAATAGTGAGCGGTCGCTTCACCCTCAACACTGGTATTGGTGGCAATAATGACTTCCTGAATGACATCGCCCGCTAACTGCGCTGATAACACCTCCAGCCCCAATTCATCTGGCCCAATGCCATCCAATGGTGATAATCGGCCCAGCAAAACAAAATAACGGCCGGAAAATACGCCCGCTTGCTCCAATGCCATCACATCTGCAGGCGACTCCACAATACACAGTAAGCCTGCGTCACGTTCCGGGTTTTGACAAATACGACATAGCTTATCAGTCGTCAGATTACGACACTGCTGGCAGTGTCCAACTTGTTCAATCGCCTGTTGCAGCACCTCGGCCAATAGTCGCCCTCCCTGCCGCTCACGCTGTAGCAGGTGTAAAGCCATACGTTGTGCGCTGCGTGGGCCAACACCAGGCAGTATTTGCAGTGCTGACAGCAGACGAGTCAGTAAATCACTGGAAGGGTCATCATGCATAAAAACTGATAAACGCTGTTTTGATCAGTATCTGTTGGACACTGACACTTTGCGACAGGTTTAACCAAACAGACCGGATAACCCAGGTGGAATAGGCATACCACCAGCAGCCTGGGACATTTTTTCCTGACCGGCTTCACGTACACTTTTGGCAGCAGCGTTAATGGCTGCAGCCACCAGATCTTCCAGCATCTCAACATCATCCAATAAAGATGGATCTATCTGTACGCGCTTGGCTTCATGCTGACCGGTCAAAGTTACTTTAACCATTCCACCACCAGATTCTCCGGTTGCTTCCAGATTGGCCAGTTCTTGCTGGGCTTGTTGCATATTTTGCTGCAGTTTTTGTACCTGCTGCATCATGTTTCCAAGTTGTCCTTTCATAAATCCTCTATGGTCGTCACTATGCGATCGATGCCTGAATTAAACATTATGTAGAAATATCATTCGGTATTTTTATCCGGCCGAACGGATCCTGGAACAATACGAGCATCAAATGTTTCAATCAAATCATTAATGACTGCATCTGATGCAACCGTCTGATGCGCTTTGCGATTTGCCTTATCATCGGCAGCAGCCTGCATACGCGCAGGCGACTGTAAAGTATCGTTGGTGTATTGCACCTTAACCTTAATGGGGCTTTGCAGGTGTTCGCCCAAGGCCTGATTCAATTGCTTATGCAAACGCTGCGTATGTAGATGTGCATCACGTTCTTCCATTTTGAACAGCAACACACCAGGGTCGGTAGTCACCGCAGGCATCAAATGCTGCGACAGCACCCGCAATGGCCCACTAAACCCAAGATGCTGACACAAACCGGACCATTGATCGGGGTCCAATGCCACGCTTTCTGCCTGCGCACCAGCAGAATCATCCATCGGCTCAGCAACTGATGAATTATCAGGCTGTTGTGATGCTGGTTTCTGTTGGTCTTGGTCCTTATCTTTGCCACCACTGTGCTCTGCACTTTTCGGTTCGCCACCTTGAGACCATTTATTTTGATCTGATGCTTCGGCAGGCGGCACCTGAGCTACGGCCGGTGAGTGATTCTTATCGTCACTGGCTGGGATGTTACCCCGGGGTGGTTTTTTTGTTGCCCCAACTGCTGCCGCCAACTGTTCACGACTGCTTGCTGCCGGTGGCTGTTGCACGGTTTGTGTCTTGGTCTTTGGCTGCGCTGTTGCTGATTGCGGGTCAGCCGGCTTGAAGGCCAACATTCGCAGTAAGGTCATCTCCAAACCAATTCTGGGATCAGGCGCATGCGCTAACTCACTGCGCCCCATACTGGCAATTTGATAGTACAGCTGAATATCTTCACTGTTGATTTGCGCTGCAAACTCTCGCAGCTTTTCCAGCTGTTGATCATTGTCGTCTGTATAATCAGGCAGCTGTTGTAATACTGCAATGCGGTGCAAGCCCTCTGCCAATTGCTGTAAGGTACGATCTGCGCTTTGTCCCTGAGCATAAATTTCTGCAGCGGTAGCCAGCAGCACATCGGCCTGGTTGTATTGCAATGCGCTGATAAGACGCTCAATGAAATGTGACTCAACCATCCCCAGCATGGTCCGCACAGGGTGTTCCTGTAGGCGTCCACTGCCATGTGCCAGCGCTTGATCCAGCAGGCTAAGTGCATCACGCATGCTACCGTCACCTGCGCGTGCAATCTGCTGCAATGCAGCCGGTTCAAACTCAATGCTTTCCGCGGTTAAACGTTCAGCCAGATAATCATTGATCTGCTCTGCAGGCATACGCCGCAAATTAAAGCGCACACAACGTGACAAGATGGTAACGGGAATTTTCTGTGGATCGGTTGTTGCCAATATGAACTTGACATGCTCGGGAGGCTCTTCCAGCGTTTTCAGCAGCGCGTTAAAGCTACTGGCAGATAACATATGCACTTCGTCAATCAGGTAAACCTTATAGCGTCCACGGGTAGCGGCATATTGAACGTTATCCAGCAATTCGCGGGTATCATCCACTTTGGTACGAGAAGCCGCATCGACCTCAATCAAATCAACGAATCGCCCGGCATCAATATCCAAGCAGGCACTACATTCGCCACAGGGCGTCGCACTGACCTGCTGCTCACAATTCAAACATTTAGCAAGAATTCTTGCCAGCGTGGTTTTACCGACTCCACGTGTACCTGTAAACAAAAAGGCGTGATGAATGCGACCACTGTTAAGACCATTCACCAATGCCTGTACCACAGCCTCCTGACCAGCCATCTGGGAAAAGTTTTGTGGTCGCCAGCGTCGCGCCAGCACCCGATATTGCTGTGGTCCGCCATCACCCGCGGTGTCAGAGGAGCCTAGTAAATTATTTTGCGCATTCAATTTGATAATCACCTATTGGCGATGATAACTAATGATAATGGTAATAATTGTCAGCCATCCAGTGATCAATGATCACGTATCAGTTAATGATAACAAGATAACAATTATAGTTAGGGATGTCACAGTTGGAGTGGCAGCCCCCACCAGCCTGGCCCCGGCACCCGAATCCACTGTTGCCGCTGCTCCCTTCCGGGCCTGACGGGGTTCACAGCTTATCGTCGCGGGAGGACCAGCAGGGACCACCGTAGATAAATGTCGGCAAGACCATAAGGTCCAAGCTTGCTACCTGCACGCTGTCCAGCAATTTAATTTGAAGCAGACAGAGCTTGGCTACCTTGCCAATCGGTCGAACCCAAAGAGGTTGCTCTTAATACTTCTACCTCACCAATTAACTAAAACCCTGCATTGCAGGGTTTTAGTTAATTGGCGGAGAGGGAGGGATTCGAACCCTCGATAGGGGTATAAGCCCTATACTCCCTTAGCAGGGGAGCGCCTTCAGCCGCTCGGCCACCTCTCCGCATCTATCTAATTATCGAATAATATTGGGCCAATACAGTTGGCTATACCTGTGCAAATCAGCCACATAATGATCGATAGGCCAGCAAGGATACCGTGGTGTCCGTGACAGGTAAAGTGGTGAAGTGCGAATATTGAAAAAAAACAGGATTATGATTGATTTCCAGGCAACAACCAGAGGTCGCTGTCTAGCTAATACTGTTGAAACGATTATTCGTTGGATGCTGCCTGATCTCGTTCAGACTGGATACGTTTGTAAATCTCTTCGCGATAAATCCCAATATTTTCAGGCGCTTCCACACCAATTCTTACCTGACTGCCTTTGACAGCTAATACCGTGAGCACGATATCATCATCGATAATCAGCTTTTCCCCAATTCGTCTTGTCAAAATCAGCATTTAGCACTCCTTCTCCTAGCCCTGATGATTGTTAATATCAGACCCTCGTAATATTTCATTTATCCATAGAACGCGACATGGATTGTTAACCTGTCTGCCAGGACATTACATCTTTTTTTCACTACTGGTGAGAGATTCTGCTGGTTAATGCGTTCTTACTCTTGGGTAGTAGCGTAAAATGTAATACCTTCTATGTACTAACTTAACTAACTATTATGTAGCCATTCTTTGACAGAATCCAGTGCCCCTGGCAGTTTTTCTGGGTTTTGACCACCTGCCTGAGCAAAATCCGGACGGCCACCACCTTTCCCATCCACTTGCTCAGCCACATAATTAACCAGCTTTCCGGCCTGCACCTGTGCGGTCATAGAATCACTGACACCTGCCGCCAGTCTGATTTTATCACCATCCACAGCAGCTAGCAGAATCACTGCATCGCCCAGCTTTTGCTTAAGCTGATCAACGCTATTGCGCAATGCTTTGGCATCCACATTGCCCACTTGCGCCACTAGCAACTGATAGCCATTCATCGACACCGCCTGATCAGCCAACGCATTACCCGCCTGACTGGCCAGCTTGGTCTGTAGGCGTTCAAGCTCTTGCTTCTGCTCACGCAAACGGCCGGTCAATTGTTGCAGCTTGTTAATTAACTGATCTGGCGAACTTTGCACCAGCTCTGCTGCATGACGTAAGGTCGATTCGGTTTGCTGGAAATATTGCAGTGCCTGTTCCCCGGCCACCGCTTCGATACGCCTGACTCCCGCAGCAATACCTGATTCGCTGATAATTTTGAACAAGCCAATATCACCGACACGATCCACATGCGTGCCGCCGCAAAGTTCGATGGAAAAATCTCCAAATTGCAGTACTCGCACCTGATCGCCATATTTTTCGCCGAACAGCGCCATTGCTCCGGCTTCTATCGCCTCATCAAAGGTCATGCTTTTAATATCTGCATCCGCATTGCCACGGATTTCTGCATTCACTAGAGTTTCAATCTGCTGCATCTGTTCTGGCGTCACTGCTTGTGGGTGTGAAAAGTCAAAACGCAAACGTTCAGCAGCAACCAGAGAACCTTTCTGTTCGACATGATCACCCAGCACCTGCCGCAATGCAGAGTGCAGCAGATGGGTAGCAGAATGATGCACGACAATCTCATTACGTCTTACACCATCAATTGTGGCGCTGACCTTATCGCCCACTTGCAACTGACCCTTGCTGAGTCTGCCTTGATGACCATGATAGTTGCCTGCCAGTTTTTTAGTATCACTGACCTGAAACTGATTGACACCGGCAACCAGCTTGCCAGTGTCTCCAATTTGGCCACCTGATTCAGCATAAAACGGTGTTTTGTCCAACAACACCACTGCATCCTGATCACTGTTGAGACTATCGACTGAATCACCATCAACCAGAATAGCCACAACACTGGCATCGTCTGTGCTGCTATCGGTATAACCGGTAAATTCAGTGGGTGACAAACCAGCAATGACATCGGTGGCTATCTCCTGCCCCCCCTTAAATTGACCCGCTTCACGTGCCCTCTGGCGCTGCTGTTCCATCAAGCGCTCAAAACCTTGCACATGGACACTCAAGTTGTGCTCACGCGCCACATCCTGGGTAAGATCCAGAGGAAAGCCATAGGTATCATAGAGTTTAAAGGCCGTTTCCGGGTCCAGTTCTTTATCACTATTGGCAATGGCTTCGTTCAACAGGCTCATGCCTTTGGCCAATGTTTCGCGGAAACGCTCTTCTTCCTGCCGCAGTAAGTCTTCAATCTTGGTCTGCGCCTGAGCCAGCTCTGGATAAGCATCACCCATCATATCTATCAATGGTTGAGTCAGCTTGTAAAAAAACAGTTCCTCTGCACCCAGCTTATGTCCATGGCGAACCGCACGACGAATAATTCGACGCAGGACATAACCACGGCCTTCACGCGATGGCATCACCCCATCGGTGATTAAAAAAGCACAGGCACGGATATGGTCAGCCAGCACCCGCAGTGATGGTGAATCCAAATCATCAGCGCCGATAATCCTGGCCGCTGCTTTAATCAGGTATTGAAATAAATCAATTTCGTAATTGCTATGCACACCCTGTAATACTGCGGCCAGACGCTCCAGCCCCATACCGGTATCGACACAGGGCGCGGGCAGCGGGTTTAATTCGCCTTTGGCATTGCGATCAAACTGCATGAACACCAGGTTCCAGATTTCCACATAACGATCACCGTCTTCCTCTGGCGTGCCTGGCGGGCCGCCTGCAACTTCGGGGCCGTGATCATAAAAAATCTCGGTACATGGTCCACAAGGCCCAGTATCACCCATCGCCCAAAAGTTGTCTTTGGCACCGATGCGAGACAGCCGCGCTGGATCAACACCAATGGTATTCAGCCAGATATCTTCGGTTTCCTGGTCTTTTTCGAAGACAGTCACCCACAGTTTTTCCTTGGGCAGTTTGACCACTTCAGTCAAATACTCCCAGGCAAACTTGATGGCTGCTTCTTTAAAGTAATCGCCAAAACTGAAATTGCCCAACATTTCAAAAAAAGTATGGTGCCGCGCGGTATACCCCACCTGATCCAGATCATTATGCTTGCCACCTGCGCGTACACAGCGCTGACTGCTGGTCGCGCGCGTATAACTGCGTTTTTCAGCACCCAAAAAGACATCCTTAAACGGCACCATACCGGCATTGGTAAACAATAAGGTGGGGTCATTGGCCGGCACCAGCGACGAACTGGCAACCCTGCTATGGTCATGTTCGGCAAAATAGTCCAAAAAGGATTGTCGAATTTCCGCACTGGTAATCACGTGTCTGGTTCTCTCTTGGCTGTAATGAACGGCTAAGCGGGTATATTACCTAGGCTAGATGGCGGTGAACAATGGATGAAGCAAGTGAGTGGTGCTTTTCTTGATAACAGCTTGCCTTGTTTGCTTGTTTTAAGCTTCGAAAATACCCCAATACGCCCTACTGGTGATTTCGATACAGTAAAGATAGCAATGGCCCCCAGGTAAAACTCAAACCATAAAAATCACGGTTGCAATGCCTGCAACCCACGCAAAAAATTGACCGCCTGCCCCAAAGCATAATCTTGTTGACTCAATACCATTATTTGCTGTTGCACCGGGCTCATCGTCCCCTGAGTAGCCGCATTCGGATTATCCAGGCGCCGCTGCAAATCCGCCTCACGGGCATATACCGGATCATCCAGAATATCGACCCGCGCAACCACCACATCAGGGACAATACCAGTCGCCTGTATGGATCGACCCGTGGGTGTGAAATATTGTGCTGTCGTCAAACGCAAGCCCGATCCATTGCGCAATGGCAAAACTGTCTGCACTGAGCCCTTGCCAAAACTGGTCTGCCCCATAATGACAGCACGCTGGTGGTCTTGTAGCGCACCTGCCATGATTTCGGCTGCTGAGGCACTGCCTGCATCAATCAAAACCACCATTGGCAGATCTGATAAAACAGCATCGGTGGCAGTAAAGTCAAAGTCGGTGCGTTCATCGCGGCCACTGGCTGTAACGATGACGCCTTCGTTAATAAACAAATCCACACTGGCCACTGCTGATTCAACAATACCACCCGGATTGTCTCGCAGGTCGATAATAATCCCCTGTAGTGCTGCCTCATTTTCTCGCTGCACTCGGCGCAAGGCATCGCGTAACTGCTGATCAGTCCCTTGTTGAAAATGCTCAATGCGCAAATGGGCAAATCGATCAATCAACAAACGACCGCGTACACTGGGTCGGGTGATGACAGCACGTGAGAGCTCAACTTCGCGAACTTTGTCATTGCCTGCTTGCTGTATTTGCAGACTCACCCTGCTCCCGGGTGCGCCACGTAAGGAACCCAATGCTTCCTGCAAATTGCGTCCGCGCATCGACTGCCCATCGATACCGATAATTTTATCCAATGAACGCAGCTTGGCACGATCTGCCGGCGTGTTTGGCACAACATCAATCACCACCAGAAAACCATCTTGAATCTGCACATCCATCCCCAGCCCACCGTATTGACCGCTGGCATCTGCAGTCACCGCCTGAAACTGTTCAGGTGGTATCCACTCACTGTGCGGGTCCAGGCTTTGCAACATCCCATCGATGGCCGCAGCCAACAAAGCACGATCATCAACATTTTCCACATAGTGTTCGCGGATCACACGGATCACATCAGCAAAGGTACGCAACTCATTCAGTCCGGTCGCTGTGCTGCTATCAACGGTAGCCGTATCGGCATCCGGTTTTTCTGGATCGAGTTGTGCATACAATGGCATGCTAGATACCAATACAACCAGCAACAACAGCCAATGTAGGGGCAATATATGCTGTCGGCTCTGTATTAGTGGTTTTGTCATCAATCGTTTATTCATTGGCTCTATCGCTTAGCATGATTACGGCGTCATCAACCATGTTTCAGGGTTATAGGCATGCCCATCCTGGCGGAGTTCAAAATACACACCGCTGCGTAACTCAGCACCGAAGCCACTGCCGCTGACGGCCAGCTGTTCTCCCGGCGCCACCCAACTGCCTACTTCCTGCAGTAATTGGCTATTGTTACCGTATAAAGACATAAAACCATCGTTATGGTCAATGATGATTAGCCAACCGAAGCCACGCAACCAATCCGCAAATGCCACCCTGCCCCGTGCCACAGCATGCACCGATTGACCTTCAGGTACATCGATAAAAATGCCAGTCCAATTGACACCGGCTGTCCGGCTGCGACCGAAACGCCCGCTGAGTCTGCGATTGGCATGCTTGACCGGCCAGCTTAATTGGCCTTTTAGTTCTGCAAAAGGCTGTTCACTTAATTGCTCAGGAATATCAGCAAACAAATCCTGCAAATTGGCCAATAAAGTTTCCAGTTGCTGCTGATTTAATTGTAACTCGGCTATCTGGATATCAATATCATCCAATTCAGCACGGATATCGCTGATCAATGATTGACGCTGGCTTTGCTGCACGGCCAGGTTATTCAGCTCTGCAGTGTGTTGCTCATTAAGGTTTTCAATTTGCCCTTGACGCTCCAGAATATCTTCACGAATACCTGCAAGCGCGAGCAACTCATCATTGATTCCCTCAATTAATACCGCCCGCTGCTGACTGAAACGCTCGTGATAAGCCAGCATACGCGTCAGGTTGGTCGCACTCTCCAGGTTCAACAACAGTTTCAAGCGCGACTGTCGACCCAGCTGATAGGCTGCAACCAATTGCTGGTCGAGCTGTTGCTGCTGCTGTTGCAAAGCCGTGTTACTGATGGTTTGCTGTTGCTCCAACGCCAGCAACTCGGTATTGGTCAATGCCAGTGCTGTGCGATTACCGGCAAGCAATGCACGCGTCTGCTGCAGGTGTTGTTCTAATTGCACCAAATCATCAAATAATTGATTCAGCTGCTGGCTTTGCTGACTACGCTGCTGATGCAATTCAGCAATATTGGCAACAATTTCCTCAAGCCGTGCCTCAACACTTTCCCGGTCTTGCTCGCTGAGCGATAACGCATCGTCACCCAGCGCAGATTCATCTGATGATGCAGCATCGATCGCCATTTCATCGGCTGTCAGCTGGGCACGCACATTTCCAGCCAGACAAACAAGCCCTGCCAACAAAAACAAGCCGCGCAAATGCCACAACAGACGAGTCAGACTCAACCGTCTGATCATGAGCAGAACGACCTATCTTTTATTGACGTGTTATTGAAACTGGCCATTCAGCTACAGTCATTCAGAAATCGCCACCAGCGACTGCCCTGTCATACTGGCCGGTTGCTCAAGCTGTAGCAATGCCAGCATTGATGGTGCGATATCACATAAGCGACCCGCTTCCAGACCAATATTGCGCGGTCCGTGATACAGCAACGGCACCGGATTAACAGTGTGTGCTGTGTGTGCCTGATCAGCAGCCGCATCGCGCATTTGCTCGATATTGCCATGATCTGCAGTGACCAGCATTTCACCACCGACTTCATCCAGTGTTGTACTGACCTGACCGAGCAAATCATCCACTGCTTCGACGGCTTTTACCGCGGCAGAAAAAACACCCGAATGCCCCACCATATCTGCGTTAGCGACATTGCACACAATCACATCGAATTGCTGCCCCGCAATTGCCGCCCGCAGTTGCCGGGTTAGTTCAGGAGCGCTCATTTCCGGCTGCAAATCGTAGGTGCGAACTTTTGGCGAAGGCACCAGTTGTCTTGCCTCATTGTCAAAAGGGGTTTCCTGACCACCATTAAAGAAAAATGTGACATGGGCATACTTTTCGGTTTCTGCGATACGCAGTTGCTGACAACCTGCTTTTGCCAGCACTTCGCCCAACAAATCCGGTAACGGCTCGGGCGGGAACAATACCAGCGCAGGTAAGTTATCCAGGTACTCCGTCATTGTCACCAACTGAGCCAGTTGCGGACGTCTGGTATCAAAATCCGAAAAACCTGGTTCCACAAATGCCCGCGCCATCTGCCGTGCTCGATCAGCGCGGAAGTTAAACATCAGCACCGCATCACCGTCATCGATAGCACAACCGTCGTTGATCAGAGTTGGTTGTACAAATTCGTCATTCTCATCACGTGCGTATGCCTGCTCCAATGCATCGATTGCTGATTCAGCGGTTAGCTTTGCGTTTGCATGTACGACAGCCTGCCAGGCCTGCTCAACCCTGTCCCAGCGGTTATCGCGATCCATGGCGTAAAACCTGCCACTGACAGTGGCCAGTCGGACACGTGGGTGGGTGTTGACCGCGTGCTGTAGTTTTTCCAGTGACTCTCTGGCCGACCTTGGTGGTGTATCACGACCATCCAGAAAAGCATGGACAATTATTTCGCCAGCGTTCATTGCAGTCAGCAACGGCAGCAAATCCAACAAATGCTGCTCGTGGCTGTGCACCCCGCCAGCAGACACCAGACCCATCAGGTGAATGCGTTGATTGTTATCAGCACAGTTTTTGACAACCTGCTGCAACGCCTGATGCTCGGCTAACGTACCCTGCTTAAAAGCATGGCTGATGCGAACCAGATCCTGAAACACGACTCGGCCCGCACCAATATTCATATGGCCAACCTCCGAATTACCCATCTGTCCTGCCGGCAAACCAACTGCTTCACCAGATGTTTGCAAAGTGGTATGCACAGACCGCTCAAGTAAACGGTCCCAGTTGGGGGTGTTGGCCACGCTGATAGCGTTATCAGCAGCGGGCGCGCGCGTACCCCAGCCGTCCAGTATTAATAACAACAATGGCTTAATGGGTGTCTGATTGGCGTCTTTGGATGTCACAGTTGATCTTTTTAATCGCTTAACGCTTTAGTATATCGTTGCAGACAGGCAGAATACACGCATGCAGGTACGTGTCGATAAATGGTTATGGGCTGCACGCTTCTTTAAAACTCGCTCAGTGGCCAAGCAGGCTGTGGATGCGGGGCATGTGCGACTGGATGGCAAGCGGATAAAACCAGCGCGAACATTGGCGCTGGATGACTGTCTGCATATTCAGCGTGGAGAACAGCAGTTACAGGTAGTGGTGCGAGAATTATCCGAGCGCAGGCAATCAGCCCCGCTGGCACAGCAGATGTACACCGAAACCGATGAAAGTATTCTGCGCCGCCAAGCACAAGCAGCAGAACGCAAAGCATACAAAGAGCGTCCCAGACGCCCGGATAAAAAAGCACGGCGCACATTGACACGATTGAAGCGTAATGAGTAAAACACTGTAAATAAAATCATTAAGGACAGAGCCACTTAAAATTATGAAAGCATTTATTGGAATTTTATGTGTATTGGTATTGGCCGTCGGGCTATTTTTATACTTTGGCCAGTCTCGTACTGCGCCAGAAAATAACTCAGCCAACGGTCAATCATCAGCTCAGAATCAATCAACCGCCAGCACCGCTACAGACAACCCTGCCGATTCCGAAAACCCCGCTGCTGACAATAACCCTGAACAGAGGGTCAGCACCCGTTTCTCTGGCAATATTCCCAATAGCACAGCGGACAATAACAGGCCTCGCAATCGTGTTAATGAAGTGGACGAAGATATAGAACACGTCTACCGCACCACCGATGATCTGGCGGTGCTCTATCAACAACTGCAATCGCCCAGTAGCCCGGAAGATTATTATTACCGTTATCGAATATTGCAGGAATGCAATGATTTGCGGCTGCGGGGCATTGACGCACAACTCAATACCTGTGAGCAGATTGCAGAACACTCTGCGGGTGGCAGCAACAACAACCCCAATCTGGTAGAGCAAAGCTTTACCGCCTCTGAAATAGCAGAAGCCTGCTTTCGCTTTACTGAGCGTTGCAGCACCCTGGATTTCGACAATATTGACCTGACACCGGCACAGGCACTGCAAGAGGCTGTTGATCAAGGTTCTGTTTTGGCGCGTGCCGCCAATTTGTACCAAATCAGCAGCGATGATCCACTGGGTGCCCGGGAGTGGCTGGTTGCCGCTTTGGATGAACAGCCCGGTGCTGATTTGTTACGCCATGCTGCCAGCTTTCTGCGCTCTGATTTTCGCCTGCGCGATCAACCCTTTTTCGGTGCAGTGGACAACCAAACCATGTTGCTTGCTGAGCGTGCTCTGGATTTAACGGCTTGTCGTTTTGATCAAGGCTGCAATGCCGGTGGGCACTTTATGCTGGAGCGCTGTAATTATTTACCGGGTTGCCTGCCTTGGCAAAGTTACGAGCAATGGCTGTTTCAAAACTATTCGGGTAATCAGGAAAACCTGAACCATATTCTGCAGCTCAGTCAGGACTATCAGCAGTTGTTACTGAACCAGCAGGCCGAACTGCTGGTATTTCCCGATTTGATCGATGCTGACGGTGAATAAAAACCACTTAATTGTTAATCCACTAATACTATGAAAGTTTTTATTGCCATATTAACCGCACTGATATTGTTCACAGCTTATTGGCTGTTTTACGGTCAATCTCAATCGGATAGCCTGGACTCCGTTTCCAGTGGTTCGGGTAACACGGCCGTCGTGAATCACTCTGGCAATAGTTCAGACAGCAATCGCCCAGGCGCCAATAATACCGACCGAAATAACGACAGCATCAATGCGGAGCAGGCACGTCGCGATGCAGCGCGGCGCTCACGAGGCACACAAGCCACCGATGAAGCGCAGATCAGCACGGCCGAGGCCTTTAAAATATCCAATGACCTGGCCACGTTATATCAGGAACTGCTAACACCTTCCGGCCCGGAAGACAGTTACTACCGATACCGTATTCTGGCCGAATGTGCTGCAGTGCACCAGCGTGGTCTGGACGGTCAGTTAAAAAGCTGTGAGAACACCGCGAACAACCTCGCCAGAGAAAATGCGGAAAAAATACCGGGTTATGGTGAAAGCTTTACCGCCAGTGAAATTATCAATGCCTGTTTTCGGTTTACCGAGCGCTGCACCAACCTGAATTTTGATGTGATCACTGAAACCCGCAATGATGTCCTCAATGCAGCGATTAACCAGGGTTCGGTATTGGCGCGCAGCAGTAATTTGTTTTCATTAAGCAAAGACGATCCACAAGAAGGTCGCGAGTGGCTGGCAGGGGTATTAAATACACAAGCCAGCCCGGACTTATTGCGCAATGCCTCCACTTATTTAGGCTCTTCATTCCGTCACCGTGACGAGCGTTTCCATGGCGTTACCGATGAGGCCAGTCTGGAACTGGCTCAACAAGCCCTGTTACTAACCGCCTGCCGCCTGGAAACCGGCTGCCCGCCCAGCAGTCATTTCATGCTAAGCCAATGCACCCGGCTGCCCGGTTGTGCGCCCTGGCAAGGCTACGAGGAATGGTTATATCAAAATTATGCAGCCAGTCCGGAGGATTTATCGCGGGTACTGGAACTGGCCCAGGATTATCAGCAGTTTTTAATTAATGGCAGAGCAGAAGACTTGTTGTTTCCACCAGATCCTTAAGTTTTTTCAGACGCTCGCTGCTGCTCAATCCATTGACTGTCAATCGCCAGTTTTTCGGCCATTTTAGAACCCGGCTCCACCA
This sequence comes from Wenzhouxiangellaceae bacterium, assembly GCA_965230265.1. Classification (GTDB taxonomy): domain Bacteria; phylum Pseudomonadota; class Gammaproteobacteria; order Xanthomonadales; family Wenzhouxiangellaceae; genus JAJFKX01. The sequence goes on from OZ245999.1 coordinate 2,198,380, forward strand.
CACGCCAAAATGGAATAACGTCTTCCGGGGCGTTGCCTACATGAATATCTTCAATCGCAGCTTCAGCGGCGATGCGGATAAATATTGAAGTGGAAACAGGACAGGATGCATCACACTGATTTTCGGCCGCTAACTCATTGCGCAATTGAATAATGTCCCGGGTTTCTCCAAAAGGAATGGCCTGCATATAATCGGCCACCATCCGGGGTGATGCCACCAGCATCATCTGACCGGCCTGAATACCCGCAAAGTTTTTCTCCAGCCTGACTTGTTTGGACGGTTTGCTGGCAGCCAGTTTGTCATTCCAGGACTTTTTATTGGGCATCATTATTCTCTGACCACGGTCAATCAAATTAAATACATTTAAATTATTTTTTAATTATTCGCCTCAACTCATACAAAACCTCTAAAGCTTCTCGTGGGCTTAAATCATCCACATCCAAAGCTTCAAGCTGATCCATTAACGCCTGAGTCACCGAGTCCTTTTCATTGTCGACTTCAAGCTTTACCGGTACATCAAACAAACTCCCTTGCGGCGATGGTTCACCGCCCAGTGCTCGTTGTTCCAGCTGTTTCAAACGCTGCCCCGCCCTTTTAATCACTGCTTTTGGCACACCGGCCAATGCCGCCACCTGCAAGCCATAACTGCGACTGGCAGGACCCTCACGAACAGCGTGCAAAAAAACGATCTTGTCGCCATGTTCTACAGCATCCAGATGCACATTGACGATCCCCTGATAATCACCCGCCAAAGCGGTTAATTCAAAATAATGCGTGGCGAATAAACTCAGCGCCTGCTTTTCTGCCGCCAGGGCAATGGCCACTGACCAGGCCAGTGACAAGCCATCAAAGGTGCTGGTACCGCGACCGATTTCATCCATCAACACCAGGCTTTGCTGTGTCGCGTGATGCAGGATGTTTGCCGTTTCGCTCATTTCCACCATAAATGTGGACTGCCCGCGGGTTAGATCATCACCGGCACCAATGCGGGTAAAAATACGATCGATAGGACCGATGCGGGCCGCCTGGGCAGGGACATAACTGCCGATATGTGCCAGCAAGACAATCAATGCCACCTGCCGCATATAGGTTGATTTGCCCCCCATATTGGGACCAGTAATTAATAGCATCCGTCGCTCAGGGTTTAGAACACAGTCATTGGCAATAAACGGCTCATCCAGCACCTGCTCCACCACTGGATGCCGCCCTGCAGTGATTTCCAGACCGGGGTTATCATCCAGTTCCGGCTTGTGATAATCCAATGCCTCGGCACGCGCAGCCAGATTGGTCAGTGCATCCAGTCTTGATAACTGGTTCACTGTGGCTTGTAGCCCGGCATGCTGTTGTGCCAGTTGTTCAATGATTTGCTGATACAACTGGTTTTCCAGCGCCAATGCCCGCTCCCGGCTGCCTAATACCTGATCTTCATAGGTTTTTAATTCTTCGGTAATAAACCGCTCGGCATTTTTTAAAGTTTGACGCCGGGTGTATTCGGTAGGCGCTTTGTCGCTTTGGGCTTTGCTGATTTCAATGTAATAGCCATGGACCTTGTTATAGCCCACCTTCAAAGTGCTGATACCACTGCGCTCACGTTCACGCTGCTCATAGTCCGTCAAAAAATCATTGCTTTGTTGGCTCAAACCACGCAGCTCATCCAGCTCTGCATGGAAACCTTCGGCAATCACACCACCATCGCGCATCAGCATCGGCGGACTTTCCACAATCGCCTTTTGCAGCAGTGTCTGTTCTTCAAGGTGCAAATTAAGCCGGGCGGCGCTATCACTTAATATCGGAAAAGAAGAATCAGCCAGCCACTGCTGCATATCCGGCAAGCGTGCAAGACCATCACGCAGTGCTGCCAGATCGCGTGGACGGGCACTGCCCAGTGCGATGCGGGTCAGAATTCGTTCCAAATCGCCCAGGCCCTGCAGCTGGGGCTGCAGCTGTTCGAATGACTGCTCATGCAATAACGCGGTGATGGTGTCCTGACGTTGCCGCAGACGAGCGCGATCGCACAATGGCGCGAGCAGCCAGCGACGCAGTAAACGGCTGCCCATTGGGGTCTGGCAGCGGTCCAGCAAGCCGGTTAAAGTATGTTCCCGACGCCCTTCAGGGTGGGTATCGATTTCCAGGTTACGACGGGTGACAGAATCCAGTACCAGAAAATCGTCATGCTGTTCACGCGTGATACCGCGCAAATGTGGCAAGCCGGTTTTCTGGGTTTCCTCAACGTAGCTTAATAATGCACCTGCAGCAGCAATCAGCAATTTATCTTCTTTGCTGTCCAACCCAAAGCCATTCAGATCGTGCACCGAAAACTGATCGCATAACTGCCGTTCAGCCCGTACCGCATCAAACTGCCATTCGGGCCGTTCGCGTGGTGCCTGCTCAGCAATGTCGGCAATCACTTCAATGGTGGTCTCACTGCAAAGTATTTCTGCTGGCTGCAAACGAGCAAACTCACTGGCAAGCGCTTCAATGGAATCCACCTGTTTGACCGAGAATCGTCCACCGGCTAAATCCAGCCAGGCCAGGCCAAAGCCCTGTTGATGCACCGCCACGGTCATCAACAAGGCCTCCTGACGATCACCGAGCAGTGATTCATCGGTCAGCGTACCTGGTGTAATCACCCGTACCACTTTGCGTTCCACCGGTCCTTTGCTGGTGGCCGGGTCACCAATCTGCTCACATATGGCGGCGCAAACTCCGCGCTTCACCAGTTTGGCCAGATAGCCATCAACCGCGTGATACGGCACACCGGCCATCGCTACCGGGTTACCACCCGACTTACCACGCGCAGTCAGACTGATGTCCAGTAAATCAGCGGCGCGCTTGGCATCGTCAAAAAACAACTCGTAAAAATCACCCATACGAAACAGCAACAGGCTATCGGGATAATCCGCTTTAATACGCAGGTATTGCTGAATAACCGGCGTGTGGCCTGACAAATCGACGCTGGTTTTTGATGCTTTGGATTCGGGCACAGTATTGTTGATATGATGGATGTAATGCGATCAGCGAGTGTACCTTAACCATCATGCAAACGGCACCCATTATTGATCTGATTAACGAATTAGCCATGGTTCTGCGCCAGCGTAGCTGGCAAATCAGTACCTGTGAATCGTGTACCGGTGGATTGATTGCCAAACACTTCACTGACCTGGCCGGCAGCTCGGATTGGTTTGCCGGCGGCCTGGTGACCTATAGCAATGCCAGCAAAACCCGACTGGCCAGCGTTAATGCTGCTTTGATTGAAACGCATGGAGCGGTCAGTGAGCCCGTAGCAGAGGCCATGGCAGCAGGCTGCAGAACAGCCGTTGATACCCAAATTGCGGTTGCTGTCACCGGTATCGCCGGGCCTGGTGGTGCAACAGAAGGCAAGCCGGTTGGTACAGTATGCTTTGGCTGGGCGCTTCCTGAACAGGTATCAACAGTGACACATCATTTCGATGGTGATCGGCAGCAGGTTCGTGAGCAAACAGCCGTGTTTGCGATACGCGGTTTATTGGAAAGGCTGCATTAGTCGACCTACATCGCAACAAGCCGTAGGTCGGTTTAGAGGCGTCGCCTCGTAAACCGACAATATGCTGTGATTGAAATATTTGCGGTGAGTCGGTTTTCCGTTGTCGGTTTACGGCTACGCCTAAACCGACCTACGCTGCAACGGAGCAAATTATTAAGAATGATGGGTAAGGTTCCTTATTGTTACGCGCTATCGAAATGACACTATTCGTTTCAACGAGGCACAAAATGCGCGAATAACGCGCCCCGGTTTGTAAGATCATTACTCGTCATAGCATTGGTCTCTTGCGAACGCTCGACCTGTGTCATAATTTACCCCTAATCATTTTCTTGTTGAGCACTCAACACTCAAATCAAACAGGAGTTCCAAGTGGACGACAACCGTAAACGCGCGCTGGCAGCAGCACTCGGACAAATAGAAAAACAATATGGCAAAGGCGCAATTATGCGCATGGGTGATGGTGGCGCAGCACCGGATGTGCAGGCCATTTCCACCGGATCATTAGCATTGGATGTGGCATTGGGTATTGGCGGTTTGCCGCGGGGCCGGGTCATTGAAATCTATGGACCGGAATCCTCCGGTAAAACCACCCTGGCGCTGCAGGCTGTGGCCGAAGCACAAAAGCTGGGCGGTACGGCTGCATTTGTGGATGCTGAGCATGCACTGGATACCACGTATGCCGACAAGCTGGGTGTGGATATTGATGATTTGTTGATTTCACAGCCGGATACCGGGGAACAGGCCTTGGAAATTACCGATATGTTGGTGCGCTCAGGCGCGGTGGATATTGTGGTGGTCGATTCGGTGGCTGCATTAACGCCCAAAGCCGAAATCGAAGGTGAGATGGGTGATTCACATGTCGGTTTGCAGGCACGTTTGATGTCACAGGCTCTGCGTAAACTGACAGGCAATATCAAACGCTCCAACTGCATGGTGATCTTTATTAACCAGATCCGCATGAAGATTGGTGTCATGTTTGGTAGTCCGGAAACCACCAGTGGTGGTAATGCGCTTAAATTTTACGCTTCTGTACGTTTGGATATCCGTCGCATTGGTGCGATTAAACGCGGCGATGAAATCATCGGTAACCAAACCCGTGTCAAAGTGGTTAAAAACAAAGTCGCCCCACCCTTCCGCCAGGCTGAGTTTGAGATCTTGTATGGTGAAGGCAGCTCACGTGAGGGCGAACTGATTGACCTGGGCGTGGCCCATGATCTGATTAAAAAATCGGGCGCCTGGTACAGCTACGGTGAAGAACGCATTGGCCAGGGCAAGGACAATGTACGTCTTTATCTGAAAGAAAACCCCGCAATGGCTGATGAAATCGACAAGTTGCTGCGTGATAAGTTATTGAGCAAACCCAAAGCGGCTGAAGAAGACAATGACGCGGTTGAGGAAGCAGCAGAATAGCCAGCGCTTTCGGCAATCTTGAGCAGCGATAACCTAAATGCCGCCAGACAGCTGGCGGTTAAACTGTTGGCTGGCCGTGAGCACAGCACTGCAGAATTACAGTACAAACTGGGCCGACGGGGTTATTCCGAAGATGTCATCGACCAGGCGCTGCAATGGTGCCGGGAACATGGTCTGCAATCCGATACCCGCTATGCCCAGGCTTATGCGCGGCAACGCGCAGGGCGTTTATATGGGCCATTAATCATACAGGCTGAGTTACGCCAAAAAGGGGTAGCTGATGAGCTCATCGAAGATGCCATCACCGGCTTGAATAATCAGTGGCTGGATGGCGCACTGAGGTTTTTAGGCAAACGACGTGATGATTTATCTGACTACAAACAACGTGGCAAAGCCTACCAGGCGTTATGTCGCAAAGGGTTTAGCAGCGACTTGGCCAAACGAGCACTGGAAGAATACCAAGCACAAGAATAGATCAAAGAATCTGCTATTTAAATTAGAACCTTAACTTTGGCCATCGGTTTTACGATGTCCGGGCAATGGAAACTGGGCAATTTTTTCACCGGTTTCCCGATCACGAATTTTATTCTGCCCGCGTGTTTTCACCTGCTCCACTCTTAGTACGCCATGCATGGGAATGTGCAGCACCTCAGATTCGGCAAATTCTTCCCGAATCCGCTCCTCTGTAGGGTCAATCACCACACCATCATCACTGAATTGCAAACCGGATATTTCTATAAAGCCGTATAAGCCGCTGCTGGTAACACCATCGGCATACAGCTCATAAACTTTCCCGTGATTCAGAAAAATAACTTTATATAAAACTTTTTTAGCCATCGTTAATTACAATTCATCAAATGATCAATATCAGAGATTCCCTAATTATAGATGCCCTGTCATTCTTGCACTGGGTCGTAATAAGCGAATTAACATACCCGCCATAATACCAACCACAAACCCCACCACATGCACACGCCAGGCAACATCGCCGGTCACCGGGCCTTGCAGGGTATAGATAACCTGCAAAGCAAACCAGGAACCAATCACCAATAGTGATGGCAACCGCGCAAATTTCAAATACAAGCCAAGCGGAATATACAGCCCTAGACGACGGCGCGGATATAACCACAGATAACAACCAATAATGGCCGATACGCCGCCGCTGGCTCCGATCACTGGCGTGACTTGATCAGGCAACTGGAATACCAGCAATAAATTGCTGATACCACCGGCAATAAAAAAAGTGGCTGCAAAGGCAATATGGCCGGCAAACCGTTCCACGGTTAAACCAAACGCCCACAAATAGGCCAGATTACCCAACACATGCAACCAGCTGGCATGCACCAGCAATGCGGTTAACGGTGTGGCAATGGTCGGTGTCAGCCATTGACTGACAGCCTGCTGCAGTACATTTTGCAATTGCGCAGGTACCACCCCCCACTGCTGTACCAAACTGGTACGCTCACTGACATCCATTACGCTGATATAACCGGTCACCACCAAAATAGCTGCTGACACCAGACACACCAGCCACGGCACCACCGGATCCACACGTGTACCTTCACGGAATATGATCGGTGATTGCTGCATAATCAAATAAAAACCGGCATTGACTGTATAGCACTCCTTGCTGGGTTATTGATATTCAAAGACATAGCCCTGGTACTCGAGTATCAGTGATTGGCGTTTGATTTCGATCAGTTCTACGCCATCTGCCCCCGGAACGTCATCGCCTTCAAAGACACGTTCACGGTCAATGATGACAAACCGGTTTTCGGCAAGCTCATCAAACACACGAATGCTGATAGAAAATTCCGGCAAGCTTTGGCGAATATTGGTGGGTAGCTCAAAATAACTGATGTGGGTCGGGCGCGCAGGTTCCCATTGCTCTTCAGGATCAGCTGGGGGCTGTTCAGCTTCTGCATTGGCCTCAGCGGCAGGCTGAACTTGTAAATTGCCTGACTGTGCAGCAGCTTCGGCTGCTTCTGCCTGTTGCTCGGCTAATTGCTGCGCCTGTCTTTGTCTGATCTGACGAGCCTGTGCTTCACGCTCAGCGATTTGATTCGCCAGCTCATCAAAGTCTGCAACGGTCTGCTCCTGGTTTTGCGCACTCAGGGCCGATGGTAAGCGATTACTGCCGGATGGTTTTGGTGTATCACTGACCATTCGAGTGGGGGCTGGGTTGGTTATCCGCGGCGCTGTTTGTACCGGCGTATTTTGTGCCTGTTGATTATTGGCAACAGCCGAGCTGTCCGCTGGTGTTGGCGTTTCAACCAAGCCACCTGACTCGGTAACGTCATTGGCTGGGGCCTCAACCAGCGCAGCGGCATCATCTTTTGAACTGTATTGCAAAAAAAACAGCCATAACAACATCAGCATCACCACCAGCCCCAGTGCCAGCAGCAATTTACGCGATTGTTTGGGTTTGCTTTCCGTACTGCCCAATATTGGCACCTGAATTTTAGGGGTTTCCCCCAGGCGCCTTTGCTGTTCAGACTTGCGCAGTGCATCGAGTAAAAATGACACTAAATTATTCTCCCTCGGCCACTGCAGTGGCAGCAGATGATGTTAACAAGCGGGGTGTGCCCGCGCTGGCTGCACATAGAAACAGTTTAGACTCCTGACCAAGTACCGAGTCAGAAATCAGACCATTGCGGGTCTGAAAACCCGCCACCCAGCTGGCAAACTCTGTATCGAATTGTTCATCCAATGAACCCCGGAAAGGTTGTTCTGGTAACTCACTGGCCAGTTGTTTCAAACGTTGGATTTCTGCTGCCTGCATACCCTGTTTCCAGGCCAAAGTAGAGCCCGGACAGACCGCGGTATAGCCTCCATCCCAGTAATCGCGTAGCGCGTTAATTGACCACCACCGACGCTCAGCACCGTTATGCAGCAGCACTTCATCACTGTGCAGACCTTCCACCAGCAACGGAGTAACACTGTTGTTTAACTCGATCAATACGGGCAGGTTCAACTGCCGGATGCGGCTCCAGCCACCCGGCTGCTGAGTACAAAACACGCCGGTAACTGGCAGCTCATCTTCGGTATCGGTTGCAGAATCACCAACCTGAGCACATGCCTGGATAACCCGATCATTATCCAGACGCCATAGGTTGGCCCAGCGTGACCACACCTGGCCTGACCGGGCAGTGCTTAACCAGCTCTGCATGGAAATATCGCTGATATCCGAGCGCGTTGCTACCAACAAAGTCGTTGAGTCATCGTGCTGTTCACCTGGACCAGGCTGGCTACCAACAATAGTTTCGGGCGTATTCTCAATGGACCCGCTGGCGTGATCCGTCAGATTATGCTCTGCTTGGTTTATCGCAGTATTTTTTTGCTCCGTCACCGGCCTGTCTGTAACGGGTTTATCAGTGGCTGGCCACATATGGTAACCGGCATAGCTGGCAGAGATCAGCACAGCGACCAGCGCGGCAGTTAACCATGGCCGACTGCCAAACCAGTTGCTGCTGGCTTGTTGCTCGTCGCCTGAAACTTCACGGTCTGCCTGTTTAATCAAATCACTGGTAATTTTGTCACTATCACTGGCATAGGCACCAAGTAAAGCGCGATCAGCGAGGATATTAATTAACCGTGGAACACCGCCTGATAGTTTGTATAGAGCCTGATAAGCGCCTCGTTTGAACAACGGCCTTTTACAACCGGCTACGGCCAAACGGTGTTTTACATAGGTTTCGGTTTCTTCTTGATCCAGCGGCTGCAGGTGATAACGTGCGGTAATGCGTTGTGCCAGTTGTCGCAGTTCCTGACGAGCCAGCAATTCACGCAATTCAGGTTGGCCAAGCAGGATAATTTGCAGCAATTTATCCGTATGGGTTTCCAGGTTGGTCAGCAACCGCACCTGTTCCAACGAGTCGCGACTCATGTTCTGTGCTTCATCAATCACCAACACCACCCGCTCGCCATCAGCATGGGCCTTTAATAAGTGCTCATACAAGCGGTTAACCAGCTCACGACTGGAATCTGAACGACCATGCTGTAACTTCAATTCATCGCAGATGGCCTGCAATAAATCACGCGGTTTCAGCATCGGGTTTAAGATTAAGGCGATTCGGGTTTTCTCAGGAACCTGCTCCAGCAGACATCGGCACAAAGTGGTCTTACCCGTGCCTACCTCGCCGGTTAATTGCACAAACCCGCCGCTGCCGCCCTGGCCTATGCCATACAGCAAATGTGCCAGTGCATCTTCATGACGGCGGCTCAGGTACACATAACGCGGATCCGGGGTGATCGCGAAAGGTGGCTCTGTTAAACCAAAATAGTCGAGGTAGATACTCATAACCGTTGTGTTTGATACAGCTTTTTGTTGTCTCCAAATTTAATCTGACATTGCCAGCAGCGAAGCGTTGCCTCCCACTGCTGCAGTATTAATGGTCAAGGTCCGCTCGGTGGCAAAACGCAATAGATAATGCGGACCACCCGCCTTGGGTCCAGTTCCCGATAAACCTTCACCACCAAAAGGCTGTACGCCGACCACAGCACCCGTCATATTCCGGTTAATATAGGTATTACCGACACGAACACAGTTAGCAATGTAATCCTGAGTACCATCAATACGGCTGTGAATACCAAGTGTCAGACCATAACCAGCGGCATTGATATCATTAATAATCTTATCCATATCGCGGGCACGATAACGGATCACATGCAGTACCGGGCCGAACACTTCACGCTCCAGCTGTGCAATATTATCGATTTCAAAGGCACAAGGAGCAAAAAAGTAACCGCCTGGCAGGTCATCCGGGGTCGGTACAGTCGCAATCTCACGGCCTTCTTTAAGCATCCGCTCACGGTGTGTCTGCAATATTTCCAATGCCTCACGATCGATCACCGGGCCCACATCCGTATTTAACTGACCCGGTAAACCCAGGCGCAGTTCAGCCATCGCACCAGCCAGCATTTCCAATACCCGATCAGCCACATCGGTTTGCACATATAACACCCGTAATGCAGAACAACGTTGGCCCGCACTGAGAAAGGCTGAACTGATCACATCCTTGATGACCTGCTCTGGTAATGCTGAGCTGTCGACGATCATCGCATTCTGCCCACCGGTTTCGGCAATCAAGGTTGGTATTGCCCCACCTTCGCGAGCCGCCAATGTGCGGTTAATGGTTCGTGCCGTTTCTGTTGAACCGGTAAATGCCACACCAATCACGCGTTCATCTTTGGTCAGTTGACTGCCAACACTGGCACCGTCACCTGGCAATAGTTGCAGCACACCTTCTGGAATACCTGCCTGATGCAGCAATTGCACCATGGCATCGGCAATTAATGGTGTCTGTTCCGCGGGTTTGGCGATGACCGTATTACCCGCGACCAATGCGGCACTGATTTGACCGACAAAAATGGCCAACGGGAAATTCCAGGGACTAATGCAGACAAAAACACCACGGCCCGCCAAGCTGAGCTGATTGCTTTCACCCGTTGGCCCCGGCATGACTTCAGGGTGCATAAATAAACGCCGGGCCTGTTGTGCGTAATAGCGTAAAAAATCAATCGCTTCGCGCACCTCTGCCACTGCATCACGTACCGTTTTGCCCGCCTCGCAGGTGGCTAGCGCCATAAACCTTGCCTCTTGCTGTTGCAATTGATCTGCTGCCCGCTCCAGCATTTCAGCACGCTGGTTAACCGGTGTGGCATCCCAGGCTGTAAAACTGGCATGTGCCATATCAATGGCAGCGCTGATATCGGTCTGATTGGCATCACCGACATAACCAACCACTTTTTTGGGCTGTGCCGGATCAGCAATCGTATGCTGTGAATGCTTGGTTTGTTGACTACCGGCACTGCGAGGCTCAGCCTCCAGTGGCAAGTTCAGGCTATTGCTCATATCCTGTTTCAAAGCTTCCAGTGCCAGCTCATGGGTTAGAGGTACGCCACTCGAGTTCAAGCGTGTTTCACCATAAATACCCGAAGGCAGTGGAATTTGGGGGTGTGCAAACGACTCATCTTGCGCCAGCTCATTCAATGGGTCGCCAACTACCTCGTCAATGTCCAGGCTCTGATCACTGATGCGGTTAACAAATGAGGTATTCGCACCATTTTCCAGCAATCTGCGAACCAGGTACGGCAGCAAGTCTTCATGGCTGCCAACCGGCGCATAAACCCGACACTCACCATGCAGTTTTGGGTCCTGCATGACTGCACCGTACAAATCAGTGCCCATGCCATGCAGGCGCTGATATTCATAGTCGAGCCGCTCACCTGCCAGTTCGCGAACCACCGCAATGGTATGCGCATTGTGAGTAGCAAACTGAGGATAGAAGGCTGTTCGGTTGGCCAGTAGCTTTGATGCGCAGGCAATATAAGAGGTATCCGTATTGACCTTGCGTGTGAACACCGGATAGCCGGGCCAACCTTCCATTTGCGCCAATTTGATTTCGGTGTCCCAGTACGCGCCTTTTACCAAACGAACCGGAAATCGCCGACCGGTTTCGCTGGCCAAATCTGCCAGCCAATCAATCATGTACCAGCAACGTTTCTGATAGGCCTGAATGGCCAGACCGAAACCATTCCAGCCGTGAATACTTTGTGCCCTGGCTACACCGGCAAATACATCCAGTGACAACATTAAGCGCTCGGCTTCTTCGGCATCGACAGTCAGGGCGATATTATGCTTTGCTGCACGCTCAGCCAGCTGCAATAGTTTTGGTGTTAGTTCTGCAATGACCCGTTCGCGCTGGGCATGCTCATATCGAGGGTGCAGCGCTGAGAGCTTTACAGAGATACTCGCTGCTGCATAAATGTCATCGCTATCTGTACTTAAACCAATCTCATCGATGGCCCGCATGTACGAGTCAAAATAGCGCTCGGCATCCTTGGCTGTCAGTGCTGCTTCACCCAGCATATCGAAGGAGTAACGGTAAGGCTTATTGCCTTTTTTACGTGACCGCTCAAGCGCCGCTTTAATGGTACGCCCCATGACAAACTGGTGACCCATAATTTTCATTGCCTGGCGCACGGCCAGACGTACCACAGGTTCGCCACTGCGATTAGCGATTTTGCCCAATACCGTCGTAAAGTTTTTCTGAGTGGATTGGCTAAGCTGCACCATTTTCCCGGTTAGCATCAACCCCCAGGTGGACGCATTGACAAACATTGACCGACTTTTGCCCAGATGTGACTCCCAGTCAGCATCAGCCAGCTTGTCAGCGATGAGTTTTTCTGCCGTCTCGTCATCAGGAATACGCAACAGTGCTTCAGCCAGACACATCAACACCACGCCCTCTTCTGAAGACAAGTCATACTCACGCATAAACTCATCCAACGCTCCCAGTTCATCACTATTGGCACGTACCTGCCGCACCAGCTGCGCTGCATGCTGTTGCACCCGGGTATTGGCAGCGGTATCCAATGGTATGTTATCCAGCAGCATATGCATGTGCTGAGTTTCATCAACATACCAGGCCTGCTGCATTGCGCGCGCGGTATCACTTAAAGCAGGCAGGTTATCGTTTAACATTGTTTGTGTAGCCATGTACTCAAATTCCTTGACAGTCGGATAACACCACGCATCGGCTGGTATCCGCAACACCAAATAAACAAGTGATTATGCGGCACTATTGGCTGCCTAATCTACCCATCAACCCCAATGATGTGGTCACCACAATCGGAGGGATTTAATTTATTTGCAGCTTAAACATTGCTGCGCAATCAGGCGCTAGTTTACAATGTACGGCTGGTAATGAGGCGAACATTTGTTATCCGTGTCTGCTTGCTGTAATCAAACAGTCACGTAACTGGTTCGCCCGGCGTTTGTAGAAATGTTTGCAACGCCATGTTTGCTGGAAACCAACAAGCCGGCAGCAACCCATACAATCAAATCGTACCGCCTGGTGTATGGCCTGATTGTTACCTGACAAATCAGTTTTGATAAGCGATTACGGCGTGGTTTGCGTAATCAAACAGGAAAAGATGTAAACATGAAAAATCAGAATATTGTGGTCGTTGCTCTGGCCGTATTGGCCGGAATGCTATTGGCAGTGTGGGGTATGTTCGCGTTTGGCGACAATATGCCACGCGGCGTGACCGAATTCAGCCGCGAAGCTTATGATCTGCACATGATTATCCTGTGGATTTGTGTCGTGATTGGCGTGCTGGTATTTAGCGCGATGTTTATTTCGATCATTCTGCATCGCAAAAGCCGCGGCGTAGAAGCTGCACAGTTCAGTCACAGCACCAAGGCGGAAGTTGCCTGGACCATCATTCCTATTTTGATCCTGGTGGTGATGGCCATTCCGGCTACTCGCGTACTGATCCTGATGGAAACCACTGCCGGTTATGAGATGGACATCAAAATCACCGGTTATCAGTGGAAATGGCAGTATGATTACCTCGATGAAGACATCAGCTTTATCAGTTCACTGGATCCAGAAAGTGATGCCGCACGCATTAAAGGTTCCGGTATCGACCCAACCACAGTGGATAACTATCTGCTGGAAGTGGACAATCCACTGGTTATTCCCACCAATACCAAAATCCGTTTCCTGATTACTGCTGGCGATGTGATTCACTCCTGGTGGGTACCAGAGCTGGGCTGGAAGCGTGATGCGATTCCAGGTCTGATCAATGAAGCCTGGACAGAAGTTGCTGAGCCTGGCATCTATCGCGGCCAATGTGCCGAGCTATGTGGAAAAGATCACGGCTTTATGCCGGTGGTCGTGGTTGCCATGCCACGCGCCGAGTACGAACAATGGGTAGCCCAGCAAAAAGGGCTGGATACTTCCGGTTATGCCGGTACCGATGAATCGGTTGATAATGCCACCGGACTTGCTTCAGGCACCCACTAGGCCGTCAACCCAATCATGCACTCACAGAACAATATAGACATTACTGGTATATAAGATATGAGCACTACTGCTGCAGCACACGACCATCACGATGACCATGGCCCTGATAAAGGGCTGATGCGTTGGGTATTCACCACCAACCATAAAGATATCGGCACACTTTATCTGCTATTTGCCCTGCTGATGTTTTTTGTCGGCGGATTTATGGCGATGATTATCCGCGCAGAACTGTTCCAACCTGGATTACAGCTGGTTGACCCGGAGTTTTTCAACCAAATGACCACCATGCACGCGCTGGTGATGATATTTGGTGCGGTTATGCCTGCTTTTGTCGGCCTGGCCAACTGGATGGTACCGATGATGATCGGTGCACCGGATATGGCATTGCCACGTATGAATAACTGGAGCTTCTGGATTCTGCCCTTTGCCTTCGCCATGCTGCTGTCTACACTGTTTATGCCTTCCGGTGGTCCTGCTGGTGGCTGGACGCTGTATCCACCGCTGTCATTGCAAACCGGTAATAGCTTCGCATTTGTTATTTTTGCCATTCATATGATGGGGATTTCCTCAATCATGGGCGCAATCAATATCATTGCCACCATTTTGAATATGCGCGCTCCAGGTATGACTCTGCTGCGCATGCCATTGTTTGTATGGACATGGTTGATCACAGCCTTTCTGTTGATTGCCGTTATGCCGGTACTGGCAGGTGCAGTGACCATGCTGTTGACCGACCGGTTCTTTGATACGAGTTTCTTCAACGCTGCCGGTGGTGGTGACCCAGTGATGTTCCAACATATTTTCTGGTTCTTCGGACATCCTGAGGTTTACATCATGATTCTGCCGGCTTTTGGCGTAATCTCTGAAATCATCCCAACTTTCGCACGCAAGCCACTGTTTGGTTACAGCGCCATGGTATACGCCACGGCCAGTATTGCGTTCCTGTCGTTTATCGTTTGGGCGCACCATATGTTTACTGTGGGTATGCCGCTGGGTGGTGAGTTGTTCTTTATGTACGCGACGATGGTGATCGCGGTACCGACTGGGGTAAAAGTATTCAACTGGGTGTCGACCATGTGGCGCGGGGCAATGACCTTTGAAACCCCGATGCTGTTCGCTATCGCCTTCGTGATCTTGTTCACCATTGGCGGCTTTTCAGGCTTGATGCTGGCGATTGTACCGGCTGACTTCCAATACCACGATACCTATTTTGTGGTGGCGCATTTCCACTATGTCTTGGTTACCGGCGCTGTGTTCGGCATTATTGCCGGTGCCTACTACTGGCTGCCTAAATGGACTGGCCATATGTACCCTGAACGAATGGGTAAAATCCATTTTTGGAGTTCAACCATTTCCGTTAACGTATTGTTCTTCCCGCAGCATTACCTGGGACTGGCCGGTATGCCGCGGCGTATTCCTGATTATGCGGTGCAATTTGCTGACTACAACATGATTTCCAGTATCGGTGGTTTTGCCTTTGGCTTATCCCAGTTGTTGTTTGTTTATGTCGTCTGGAAGAGCATTCGCGGCGGCAAAAAAGCCACTGCCCAGGTCTGGGAAGGTGCAAAAGGTTTGGAATGGACGGTTGCTTCACCAGCCCCGTACCACACTTTTGAAGATCCGCCGGTTATCGATGACAGCAAGCTGGCACACGGTAACGTTACGCATTGAGATACGTTGAACTGAATCAATAATGCAGTGATGAACAAACAGCGCCAAATCCGTACTACTGTCATTTGCCTCGCGGCATTGGCATTGGGTATTTATCTGGCCTTTGTTGCTGCAGGAATGCTGGGGCAGTAGCCAGTCACTGGCCTCTGCCATAAAATAGAAGCTGTACTAGTTATACATTAACCTGATAAGAGATAGACGAATGGCCCACGCCACACCTGATCATAATCATTATTTTGTACCCCACCATGCCCATTGGCCGATTGTTGGTTCGATTGGTCTGACTGCATTAGTGGTTGGCGCTGCCACCATGATGAACGGCAGCGACTCGGGTGTGTACATCATGTACGCCGGTATTGCCATATTGGTCGTTATGCTGTTTGGCTGGTTTGGTGAAGTTATCCGCGAAAGCATAAAAGGTTTATACAACAGCCAGGTTGACACCTCTTTCCGCATGGGAATGGTATGGTTTATCTTTTCTGAGGTAATGTTTTTTGCTGCCTTCTTTGGCGCATTGTTCTACGCCCGTGCACTGGTCGTCCCATGGCTAGGGGGAGAAGGCAGTGGCGCAATGACCAACGCCTTATTGTGGCCTGGTTATGATGCGGTCTGGCCGACCAATGGACCTGCCAATCTGGGCGGTGATTTTTTAACGGTACCAGCGTTTGATGTTCCCCTGGTTAATACATTGGTTCTGCTCACCTCTGGTTTGACCATAACCATGGCGCACTGGGCGCTCAAAAAAGGCCAGCGTATGGGTCTGGTGCTATGGCTGGCAGCAACAGTCGCCCTGGGGTTTTACTTCATTTATCTCCAGATTGGCGAGTACGCACATGCCTATAGTGAACTGGGCTTAACCCTGGGTTCTGGTATTTACGGTTCCACATTCTTTATGCTGACCGGCTTCCACGGTATGCACGTGACGCTGGGCGCGATTATGTTGACTGTGATTATGTTCCGTTGCATGAAAGGTCACTTTTCCAATGAAAACCACTTCGGCTTTGAAGCAGTTGCCTGGTACTGGCACTTTGTGGACGTGGTGTGGCTGGGGCTGTTCCTGTTTGTTTATGTGATCTAGATCACGGCGACCTCATTCACAACAGCTGATATTTTCTACCGGTTCTTTAACGGGCCGGTATACCGTTCACCCTTTTGATGAGCCGGTTACCGGATTTTCTGATTATTGGCGCTGCCAAATGCGGCACGACCTCGCTGTTCGAGCAACTGGGCCAACACCCGCAGGTTTATACACCTGCTATCAAAGAACCCACTTTTTTTAGCAGTCACGGTATCGGCACCTGGGATAAAGGGCTGGATTGGTACCAATCGTTATTTAGCGGGACGCAGCCAGGCCAAATAACCGGTGAAGCTTCTACCAGTTACAGCAAAGCTCCCTGGTATGGCGATGCCCCGGAAAAAATCCATCAGACCATTCCTGATGCCAAGCTGATCTATATGGTGCGTGATCCCCTTGCCCAGATATTATCGCACTACCAGCATATGGATTATGACGAACTGGATAGCCGAAGCCTGCAAGAGCGTGTGGTCAACGATGATTTTTTGCTTAAAGTGGCCAGCTACGCTGACCAGCTCGAGAAATTTTTGCCGTTCTTTGACAAAAACCAAATACAGATTATTTGTCTGGAACATTACATCAGTGATAATGCCGAAGTAATGTCAAAACTGTTTGATTTTTTAGGCATTCCTGAACACCCTACAAAACCGATTAGAGAAAATGCTCGCCGACAGCGTCAGATATTGCGTTGGGAGTGGCTCAAGCATATCCCTAAAATCAAACAGATGACACCTTTTGAACGGCAACAGCAGCTGCCCGACTGGCTACTTGTGCCTCAGCAAAAAATTCAATTTGATTCAGATCTAAAAGATCGACTGCAGCTACGCCTGCGTCCCCAAATGCATGCCTTGAAAACCCAATGGGGCATTGAGCTGCCAAACTGGTAAAGCCAACGCCGAATTGCTCGTTATGACCATTGGCATGATAAAATAGCGGGCTATTGGGATATCATCCACACACTATGAATAACAGCAATCACACGGCACTAGAATCATCCGAAATCGTTAATCGTCGCCAGCCTCTGCGGCAATTGGATATTCCACCTGCCACCAAACATGAAGCCGAGCGGCGCGACATGGCCAATGCCGGGTTGGTTTCCCGTTTTGGCATGGCACTATTGCATTTTGCTGAACGACAGATATCCAAAAGCTCCAGCGTTGGAGATAAACCGGTATTTGATCGCAATGATTTTGCCTGGGTGAAAGGTGTTGAACAGCAGGCTGAACTGATCCGCGACGAGTTAAGCAGCGTACTACAACGCCATGATGAGTTACCCAATTTCCAGGATGTAACCCCTGGTGTGGACGCTATTAATACCGATGATAGCTGGAAAACATGGTTTTTCTTTGGCTATGGTATTCGCTGCGAAGAAAACTGTAATCAGTGCCCGCAGACTACTCGCATATTGGAAAGCATCCCCGGCATGAAAACGGCTTTCTTTTCAATTTTGTCACCTAACAAGAAAATCCCTGCACACTACGGTCCATTCAATGGTGTACTGCGCTACCACCTGGCTTTACAGGTTCCGGAGCAGGCAGAAAAATGTCGTATCCGGGTTCACGACGAGGTTCACCACTGGCAGGACGGTGAGAGCCTGATTTTTGATGACACCTATAGTCACGAGGTCTGGAACGAAACCGATGAACAAAGAGTCGTTTTGTTTGTGGATTTTGTCCGGCCCTGTCGATTCCCAGGCAGTGTTTTCAACTGGATGGTATTGACTGTGGCCTCCTGGTTACCGGCTTTGCGCAAAGCGCGTAAAAATCATGATCAATGGGAAAAAACCTTTTTCCATTAGTTGACCCCAAGAACCTATCACCGTGTTACATCGAACCGGCCATATAGTATACAAAACCGCTCGCCGTATTGTTATTGCGGTGGTCGGTGGCAGTGTGCTGCTGCTCGGTTGCATTATGTTACTTACTCCAGGACCTGGAGTATTGGGAATTGCCGCCGGGCTGGGGATTTTAGGGCTGGAATTCGCCTGGGCCAAACGCTGGCTGGCTGAAGTCAAACGCCGCTCCAGTCAGGCCATCCACGATATCAACGGCGACCAAAGTCGGCTGGGGCGCAATTGGCGGCGATTTAAAAAGTTTAATACGCGATTATGGCGACGTTGTCGTGGTTTATTCAAACGCTCCCACAATAACCCAGAATGACACCCCCCAGTAACCAAAAGTAGCCGTTACCTGGACAGTTACTAACCATAAAAAATATACGCTACACTTTCGCTATGGAAAAGCCACTTAAACCCATTCACGTTCGTATCATCGGTGCCCTGATCGAAAAACAATACACTACCCCCGACCAGTACCCAATGACCCTCAACAGCTTGAAAAATGCCTGTAACCAAAAAACCAACCGTTCGCCAGTGGTTAATTATCACGAAGGCGAAATGGGCATGGCATTGAATGAACTGGAAAGCATGAACCTGGTTGCTAAAGCCTGGTCTGCCCGCTCTGCCAAGTTTGAGCAGCGCTTCCAGAAAATGCTGGATCTACATATGAGTGGTGTGGCCGTTATGTGTACATTGATGTTGCGTGGACCTCAAACCGCTGGAGAAATCCGCTCACATACGCACCGTATACATATTTTTGATGATATTGATGACGCTGAATATGTGCTGCGAAGATTAAGCGAACGTGAACCGGCTCTGGTGACACAGTTAGCTCGGCAACCGGGACAAAAAGAACAGCGTTTTGCTCACCTGCTTTGTGGTGAACCGGATATTGAAACAGTCAGCATTCAAGCAGACACCAGCCAGCCGCAATCGCCATTGGAACAACGCGTCAATGATCTGGAGCAACAGCTGCAAATACTGCAGCAACGGTTGCAAAAACTCGAGAATGATTCGTTTGAAGTGACACAAAAAAGACCCGGCCAATGACCGGGTCGAGATAGTTGAATCGACCAGCTTATTAACTGGTTTCTACTGATTCAAAAATCATTGCAGTTAGCTTATCACAGTCGATCTAAAGTTTAAGTAATGATAATCATGCTTATCTCGACATGCAGTAAACCGAATCAGTTAACCATTGACCAGCTGCCGTCATTTCGGCGACAGGCAGTACCCGTCACCGGGTTGCCATACTCATCACTGGTCAATACAAAATCCCGACAAGGCTGGCCGCGGCGGCCGTTGTAGGCTTCACGTGGAGTAACCGCGTACTCGTAGCCAGTATCTGGATTGGTCCACCGGCTGGTACGACCTGTGGGTGAATGTTCCAATGAGTCATAAACATGCCGGCGATCACGCCTGTCCAGGCTGCGGCCTATTTCTGAACCAATAATTACGCCCAGCAAGCCACCGATAATGGCGCCTTCGGCACCTCCACCATCAATGGCGGTACCAATACCCGCACCAATGGCGCCACCAGCTACCGCGCCTGTACCTCGATGAGTCGCGCATCCGGAAACCAGCAGCGTGAGTATTGCTGCAAATAAAACAATGGATAACTTTGAGTGTTTGTTTGGTGGATTAAGGGTCATCACTTACTCCGATTTGAGTTAATAACTTAATGCGGATTTTAGCTGCCCTGTGTGTAAGCCGGATCAACGTCCAGCCGCAGCGCCGGAAACCAACGCCACATAAATGCTAGAAAGCTCATACTCAGTATGAGCTGACATTTTTACCAAGGCATGCTGCCAGTATAAACAGCGCTACCTTAATCGGTGCTTAACCTATAGAACGGTTACGTTCTCAGCCTGAGGACCTTTCTGACCCTGGGTCACTTCCAGGCTTACATTCTGGCCTTCATACAAGGTTTTACGGCCGGTGCCGTTAATACCACTGTGATGAACGAAAACGTCCTTGCTGCCTTCAACTTCGATAAAGCCAAAGCCTTTTTCTTCGTTAAACCACTTAACGGTACCTGTTACTTCATTTGACATAGTCTTTCTTCTCTTCTTTCCTAATGATTGTCAGGCAAAGCCTGACGGGTAATATGCCAGCCAACAACGGCTGACGGTAAAACTGTGTGCCTGGCTATCCAGGCGGTACGCAATGCCTTTTCATCTTTTCAGTCAGGGGGTAGGTATTCACCGTATGGCGCACGGCCAATCAGCGGCAAAGCCGAGAGATGAAATGACATGAGGTGTAAGGTCTTGCTGTTGTTTTTGATCTGCTTATTGGCTTACAGATACGGAGGTCTGCTGACTCGGCCTTAACAGTTAGTTATATGTGTGCGTACTCGTGTATTGGTTAAAAAGCGCAGCTTAACAGTGCGTCTATGTCGTATTGTAGCAAATAAAACCGTGTAAGTACGGTTTATCGGAAACTCACTGTCAGTAAGGCTGTTGGTTCGGTTAATACTGACAAGCCTTAGCTTGATTCAATCTGTACCGGAACCCACACCTGTTTGCGCCGCTGTACTCGACCACTGATGTTCTCACCGTCAAAACTAATGGCCTGTTCAGGGATTTCCTGCATCCCTGTCAAGCGCAAATTCAATGTTGCCCAACTGCCGTCCTCATCCGTTAATACCGCTCCTGCATAAGCACCACATTGGCGACAGATAAGAAACTCCGCGGTTTTTAAAGCAAACAAATAACGGTTGAGCAATTGCTCATCACCAATCTTGATGACTGCCTGCCCCGCTGGATCAGACCAGTTTTTTGCGGCATGAATCCGACAAAAGCTGCAATCACAGGCCCGGGCAATAATCTTCTCCATCGGTAGCTCTGTATTGAGCTGAAAACTGATATTGCCGCAATGGCACTGGCCGTTAAGCGTGGTCATGGTTGACTCCATATGCACAAAACATACCCAGATTACGCAAACTGTCGGGGTTATTCCAGATAAATTGAGACAATGCGCCCCCTTAAAAACCCAATATAAACTCGGTTCATATACCCGGTTTTGTTGCTCATTATTTTTTTATCCAACCGATACTCACCACATAACGGCTACCCTGCGTCACTTCTGATACCCCGTGTTCGCTGATATCAGAGCGGAACAGCTTGACACGTTTAGACTCGTAAATTGGATGACTGCAATAAAACTCACCCCCGGATCTGGCCGCTTTGATAACGAGGTTCAACCGATAGTGTTTGCCTGACTGAACCTGATCGGTGTGTGGTGGAATACCTTGGCCTCGCAAAAACCGCAATAGATAAATATCAAACGGCAATGGCCAATAGGCGCGAGCCAATAACATCTTGTCATAGCCTGTATTTTGCCGGCCTTTTCGCCAGCGAAACAACTTTGAAAACAAACCAGCCATAGCGACAGTTTTTTTAAAGCGCTGCGATACCTCTACAGTTCCGGTTCCCGGCGTTGCGGGAACCGGAATCTATCATTGGGTTTTAAAAATCTGCAAGTTACAAAAAACTATGCAATCAAACGATTAACCCGCTGCACAAAACCAGCCGGGTCTTCCAACTGCCCACCGCCGCTTAATACTGCCTGTTCAAACAGCAGCTGCCCTAAATCTTCAAAGCGGGCATCATCGGTATCAGCCATTCGTTTAACCAGGTCATGATCAAGGTTGACTTCCAAATGCGGCAATGTTGATGGAATATCCTGGCCTGCTTGTTTTAGCATCGCCTGCATGTGCATAGCCATGGCATTTTCATCCAGTACCAGACAGGCTGCTGAATCCGTCAGGCGATTGGTGGATCGTACTTCCTGGACTTTGTCTTTCAATAAGCCCTGAAGCCGTTCAACCAGTTTGCTGTCATCTTCTGACAGTTCTGGTTTTTCATCTTTGTTTAACTCACCTTTGGCGATAGATTTGAATGATTTGCCATCGTATTCATGCCAATAACCCATCACCCATTCATCAATGCGATCACCCATCAACAATACTTCAATACCCTGCTTACGGAACCACTCCAGGTGCGGACTGTTGGCAGCGGCCTTGGGGTTATCAGCAGTGATATACCAGATGGTG
The DNA here is from genome assembly GCA_965230265.1 of Wenzhouxiangellaceae bacterium. Taxonomy (GTDB): domain Bacteria; phylum Pseudomonadota; class Gammaproteobacteria; order Xanthomonadales; family Wenzhouxiangellaceae; genus JAJFKX01. Next base: position 2,220,763 of record OZ245999.1, read on the forward strand.
TCCTGGTCTTCTGGCATGCGTTCTACATAGTCCTGCAGCGAGGTCAGTTCATCACCGTCGGTTTTGGTGGACGGAAACCGCAATAAGTTGGCAACGGCTTCACGGTTATTGAAATCTTCAACAATGCCTTCCTTCAATACTGAGCCAAACTGTTTCCAGAAGGTCAGGTATTTTTCCTTATCATCACCGATCTTTTTCAACATAGCCAGGCTACGCTTAACCACGGCGCTTTTAATCTTATCCAACAGGTCATTTTCCTGCAGAATTTCACGGGAGACATTCAGCGGTAGATCCGATGAATCAACCACACCACGGATAAAACGCAAATAACGCGGCACCAGTTGCTCAGCAGCATCCATAATAAACACCCGGCGAACATACAGTTTCAAGCCATTGGGCTCATCGCGGTTAAATGCCATATCAAAAGGTGCTTGCTCTGGCACATACAATAAGCTGGTGTAGCTTTGACTGCCCTCAACCTTATTGTGGCTCCAGCTCAGTGCCGGCTTGGCGTCATTGGCCAGGCTTTGATAAAAGCTTTGGTAATCCTCATGGCTCAACTCCTGCTTGGGTTTGGTCCACATAGCAGTGGTGTCGTTGATGGTTTGCCATTCTGGTGTTGGTTCGGCATCGCTGTCTTCTGCCTTGGGTGGTGTATGCAGCATTTGTACCGGGAAACTGATGTGCCCTGAATAGCGCTGGATAATCGAACGCACTTTGTAGTCCTGCGCAAATTCCTTGGCATCTTCTTTAAGCTTGATGATGATCGAAGTACCGCGCACTTCACGTTCAATGGTTTCCAGCGTATATTCACCACTGCCATCGGATACCCAGCGGGTTGCTTGATCTGCCGCCTGATCAGCGCGGCGGGTTTCCAGTGTGACTTGCTCAGCAACAATAAACGCTGAGTAAAAGCCCACGCCAAATTGGCCAATCAATTGCGCCTGATCAGCATCTTTTTCCTGCAGGTTTTCCAGAAACTGACGAGTACCCGAACGAGCAATGGTGCCGATGTTTTCAATCACCTCATCGTGACTCATACCAATACCATTATCAGAAATGGTAATGCTGTTTTCATCCTGGTTTACCGTTACCTGAATCCGCAGTTCGCTATCATCGGCCAACAGTGCGTCATTAGACAATGCTTCAAAACGCAATTTGTCACAGGCGTCTGCTGCGTTAGAAATCAATTCGCGCAGAAAAATTTCCCGATTCGAGTACAGCGAGTGCACCATCAGTTGCAAAAGCTGTTTGACTTCTGCCTGAAAGCTATGTTGTTCGGTGTTAGCGGTAGGCTTACCCTTGGTTTGACTCTTGGCTTTGGCCTTACCTTTGTTTTGGGTTTTCTTTGTAGTCTTTGGTTTTGCTGTGCTATCAGTCATGACAATAAAATTAATAAGGAACTGACCGATAAGTGGGTAGCTTTATGGTTTTTTCAAGTTATTCAGCCTTGTTCTGAGCGGGTTTTTTGCGGATATAAATGGTTTTCTTAACTTCTGCCACCAGTTGCTGATCTGCATTGAGCAATTGCACACTGTGCTGTGGTAAATATTTAGCGCCATCGGCGGTTAGCTCGCGGGCTTTTTCGATGTCTTGTTCGGAAAGCTGGAAGTGAGCGCGAATCGTGCCTTTTCCCGGGCGAACAAAATCGATGCTGGAGCTTAAATCCCAAACCCGGTATCCAGGGCCCAATATATGCATGTACATCAGCATATAAAATGGGTCGGTCACAGAGAATAAACTGCCACCGAAGTGCGTACCTACCGCATTGCGGTTATACCAGTGGAGTTTTAGTTGAACTTTGACTTCCCGCCAGTCTGGCGCGATATAGTCTACCCGAATGCCGGCGCCGCGAAACGGCGCCCACAAATTCATCAGGTGACGAAACAACCCCGGGCGTATGCGCATCTAACTGACAAGACCACAAAGTAAGTGGGTTTGCAGTGAATGGCCCGGCAAAGCGGTCGCCCGTTTATTTGGTCGCCAGCTTCTCGCGGATACGGGCTGATTTGCCGGTACGCTCACGCAGGTAATACAGTTTTGCGCGACGAACTCGACCACGACGCTTAACTTTGACGGAGTCGATCAATGGGCTGTGACTCTGGAATACACGCTCCACGCCTGTGCCATGTGACATTTTGCGCACAGTAAATGCGCTGTGCAGTCCACGGTTACGTTTGGCAATGACCACACCTTCAAATGCCTGAATACGCTCGCGCTCACCTTCACGGATACGTACATTAACGACAATGGTGTCGCCAGGAGCAAAATCGGGCAGTTCGCGTAACTGTTCCTGCTCTAATTGATTGATAATGTTGCTCATCTTCATTCTCCAGACCCGGGGTTCTGCCGGGTAAAATCCAATTCTTTATTGCTGTTTCGTCTCAGCCAGTGCCGCTGCCAGCAAATGTTGATCTTTTTTACTCAATCTGGCGCCAGTCAGCAACTCCGGCCGTGCCTTCCAGGTGGCCAGCAGCGCCTGCTGTCGTCGCCAATCGGCAATGGCGGCATGGTTACCGGATAACAATGTTTCCGGTACTGCCTGCCCCCGCCAGTGTTCCGGTCGGGTATAGTGCGGGCAATCCAATAAGCCATAACCTGTTGTTTCGCTTTGACTGAACGAATCCTGTTCAGCCGATTGCTGGTGCCCCAGTACACCGGGTTGCAACCGCAATACCGCATCGATCAGGATACCGGCAGCCAGTTCACCACCGCTGATCACATAGTCGCCCAGCGACCATTGCTCATCCACGCAGCTATCCAGCAAACGCTGGTCAATACCTTCGTAGCGACCACACAGCAATATCAAACGTTGTCGCTGAGCCAATTGCTGTATGGCTGCCTGGTTCAACACCTGCCCTTGCGGGCTCATCGCGCTGACACAGGCCTGCGCATCAGCTTGCTGTTTCACAGCATCCACGGTCTGCGCCAGTGGTTCAGCCATCATCACCATGCCTGGCCCACCACCATAAGGTCGATCATCGACCTGATTATGTTTGTCCTCAGTGAAATCCCTTGGATTCCAGGTGACTAACTCAACCTTGCCATCACTGATAGCCCGTCCGGTAACCCCCAGTGATGCCAGTTGTTGTACCCATTCGGGAAACAAAGTGATGACATCAATGCGCATGGCAACCTTCCATCGCTAAAAATCAGCGTCCCAGTCGACAGTAATTTTACCTGCTGCCTGGTTTACCTCGGTGACAGCCTGACCTTGCGTAAACGGCACCAGGCGCTGTCGATCTCCATTAATCACCAGCACATCATTGGCACCTGTTTCAAGCAGGTTACTGACTTTACCAAGATCTTCTCCGTCCAGATTGACGACCTGCATGCCAATCAAATCTGTCCAGTAATATTCATTGTCTGGTAATTCCGGTAAGCGGTTTTTTTCGACCTCTACCTGGTAACCATTCAATTTTGCCGCTTCATCGCGGTCGGTTACACCTTCCAGATTAATTAAAAACTGACCGGTATGACTGCGGTATTCCAGCACTTTGCAAGTGCGTTGAACGGCAATGTCATCATTAACCAGCAACCACGGCTGGTAAGTAAATATCTGCTCGGCAGGTTGCGTCCATGACTTCAACCTAACCCAGCCTTTAACACCATAAACACCTGCAATTTCACCGATAACTATGGTTTCCACGGCGATATTACCTAAATGGCGTGAATGAATATGATGCTGGTCTGCTGATGAGCCATCAGCAAACAGCACTACCACCTGTTAGGCAGCAGCAGCTTCCGCTTTTTTGTCTTCTTTAGCTTTGCTGTCAGCAGCTTTTGGTGCCTGTGCTGCAGCTTTGCGGCTATCTTTGATCAACTTTTGAACCCGGTCGCTGATTTGTGCGCCCTGGCCAACCCAGTGCTCTACTCGATCAAGATCCAGGCGCAAGCGCTCATCTTGACCACGCGAAACCGGGTTAAAAAAGCCCAGCCGCTCAATGTTGCGTCCATCACGTGCGTTACGACTATCAGTAACCACAATGTGATAGAACGGCTGTTTTTTGGCGCCACCACGGGCCAATCTTATCTTAACCATATCGCTTTTCTGCCTGATCGAAATCTATTGTAACTTGAGAAACTTAGCAGGCCATTATAACTGGAACAAATGCACTTGCAAAGCTCTATTGTGATATAAAAGCTTTAGTGAATTTTTTTGAAAAAAAGACTAGACATGCTACGAATAGTATCGTATATTAGAGTCATGCGTTGGCTCTGCCTTTGTTTATTGATCAGCCTCCCTGCTCTGCTAGCAGAGCCAGCGCATACCTCAACCAGCACTGTATCCCAAGTTGCTCTGTCAGTCGATACCCAGGTGTTATCAGAAGACGATATTGAGAGACAACTTAACTCCATAAGCACCCGAAACAAAACCCGTGAGTTTGCCAACTGGCTGAGTTTTGCTTCGGTACCCGATGCCATCAACCTGTTGCACGGTCTAATGACAGACCCAAGCATAAACATCACCCAGAAAGAAGCGGTTTTACATCAGTTGACTCACCACTTACGCACTTCGCCACCTGATGCCGCTAATAAAGCAGTGATGCTGGAATTAACAGGTTATCAAAGTCAGGTACAAGCTCAACACCATGATGACAGCAGGTTTAACCGACCTGCATTCAACATTGCTGCCAGTGCTCAGGGTGCGTTGAACGAGTGGCGATACCAGGAAATTCGCGGTCAGCTGGATAATATTGACGTTATTCAGCTGTGGGATAACGCAGGCACCGTTGATCGTCGACTGTTACTCAGTGCGCTACGGACAAGCTCGGTTGATCAGGGCATGTTGACAAATACAATGCAACACATCCATAGCCATCCACAATTGGCGGCAGCCAGCATATTGGGCGCCAAAGATGCAACTGCCGCAGTAGAGCTTATCAATAGAACATCTGATGATACGACCGCTGTTGCTGCTCTGGAGATTGTCAAAACATCGATTTCAGCCAACAATGTTTTTTCTGAAAATGGGGTATTAGATATTCTGGAAGCTGGCAGCCAACATTCTGACCCGGTGATCTCAGGACTGGCCATGAGTGCGCTGGCCAAACGCCAGCCTGAACAGCAGCACCTTCAGCGCCTGGTTGAGCAACTGTCTGACCCATTAACAGGTGCCAGTGCTGCCATGACCCTGGCAGGGCTGCTTAACAGTGAACAATTGAGCAAACTACAGGCAACATCCAACCCTGATGATCGCATGCTGCAGGCCAGAATTAAATTGATCCGGCAACTGCGTGGTGAGGTGCAATAATGAATAAACTTATTGCAAGAAAACCTGGCTCTCTGCTGCTGGCCGTTATTGTCTATTTACTTACAGCCAGCAATGCCTCTGGGCAGCGCCTGGTCAACTGGACAGAGGAACCTGGAGAATTGGGGCTGGGCTACCCCGTACCGATTCCACAGGATTCTCCATTGCCATTTGATGGCTTTCGCAGCTACTCGGCGCTCAATGCCAGACACCTGGATTTAACCAATACCCGCGATGACATCACCCGCTACGTGATTGGCAATACGATTGATGGTCGTGAAATCAGCCTTTACGTTATGAGCGATAACAATCCGACGACTGTTGATGGACGTGTTGAAGGCAGTGTATTAATCAACGGTGGTATTCATGCCCGTGAATGGCAAAGCCCGGAAGTGGTCACAGGTGTCATGGAACTGCTGGCTGACCAGGGTGATGATCAGTATTTTTATCAGTATCTAATGGAAAACATGAATATCGCCATCGTGCCGGTATTAAATATTGATGGTTTTCTGCAAACACAGCGTTTCCCAGAGCAAAACTATCTAGATAGTTTTGGGACACCCAGTACTTCGCCCCGCGATGGCCGGATGCGGCGTAAGAATATGCGTGACGTTGATGAAGTGCTCGGAACGGTTGGTGACCACCTTAATGGTATCGACCTGAATCGCAACAACCCGCCATTTTGGGCCATGCGTGCAGACCCACCACCAGGATCAGGAGGCGCTTCCTCATCAGCTGATCCCCAGTCAATCGTCTACCATGGCACCGGGCCTTTTTCTGAGCCGGAGACAGAAAGCTTATCGAATGCGCCCAACCAAAACTTACCTGGTTCAGATCAGATCACGCTGGGTGAGCGATTAAGGTACTACATTGACGTACATTCCTTTACCCGTGTCTTTTTACCCACACCTTCTTTTAATACGGCATTATTAGCCAATCAACAAGCTGCTGCACAAGCAATGGTGAGACACCATGCAAGCATCCCCGATGGCCGAAGCTACGCTATAGGTCAAATATTTTCCCCTAACACCGGAGTTGGGTTTACCCCGGAGTACTTCGGCACAACATTTGATATTCCATCATGGACACTTGAAATCGAGCCCACTTCTGCTGGTGGTAGTGAATACGGTGGTTTACGCAGTAGTTTTGCCGACGGGTTTATTTTGCCAGAGTCCGAGATCCGCCGCGTTCGCGAGAACATGGCAGCGACACTGGCTGCAGGGGCTTTTTATCAAGCCGGACCGCCTGCCATTCAGCGCATTCGTGTTGTTGATGCCAACACCGGCAGCATCCTATTCGAATCTGGACAGCAACCAATGCAGATGCTGCAACTTGGTGTGGACTATCTGGCCGAAATCGGCTTTAACAAACCGATGCGCTGGCTGGATGAAAATAACGACATCGTCCCTTTCCCAGGTCAGTTTGCTGCCAGCCTGAATTTTACTCTGCGACTGGAAACACCGGGCGGCAATCTGAATGTGCCAACCGGAGCATTGCAATGGCCGCTGGAAGCAGGGTTCTTCGGCGGCGGTTTTCAGAACTACATGACAGATACCGTCATCGTTCCATTCAGTATCTCTGACAATCAGGCCAACAACCAATTAATCAACGGCACAGTGACCGCCAATATTGCCGTCACCACTGGTGATATGGTCGGCTTTGGTCTGGATGCCAACCCGGCCACACCGATTGACTGGCAAAACGGGGACTGGATCAATTACGAAATCGAAAATGCTCAAGGCACACTGGGAACCACCGACCGCAGCGTCAGCCTCATGGTCAGTGATAATGTTCAAACCAATGGTTACCAGATAGACAATTCAATATCCGGTACCTGGCAGTCGCTGGGACAGGATGGCATCGGCTATATTATTGAGCTCTTACCGGATGGTCGGGTCGCCGTTTCCTGGGCCACCTTTGACGAGCAAGGCAATCAGCGCTGGCTGATTGGTATCGGTGAGATTCTGGGCAACCGCATTGTGGTCGATAACCTGAGCTTCTCTACCGGGCCCAGTTTTGGGCCGGACTTTGATCCAGCCGATGCGATACGTCAAACACAGGCCGGCAGCTTGGAGTTTGTCTTTACCGACTGCAACGAAGGCAGTGTTGAGTTTCGTGCCTTTGGCCAATCCGGACGACTGGATGATTTTGTGCCAACCACCCAAATTGCCGGCATAGGCTGTCAAATTGACAATGTGCAACTGCCTCCACTGGCATTTGTCAGCGGCACCTGGTTTGACCCCTCCCACAATGGCGAAGGTTTTACCATCCATGTACTGCCCGATGGCAGAGTCATTATGTACTGGTACACCTTTGACAGCGAAGGCAATCAGTTCTGGTTAATTGGGGTAGGTACTGTGGGTGCTGATAATCGCATCGTGTTCAACAATGTTCGCACCTCATCCGGTGGTCGGTTTGGCAATGACTTTGACCCTGATGATGTTGCGCCAAGCCCGTGGGGCACCGTGGTTTTTGAACTGGGCTGCGACAGCGGCACTGTGACCTATGACTCCAGCGACCCCGAGTTTGGCAGCGGCACGCTTAACCTGGTCAAACTGACCAATATTGCCGGTATTGCCTGCCCGCAATAGCACACCACCAACAGTAGAAAAAAGCGCTGACCATGACCAATGGCCTTTCCGGTGGTCAGCGCAATGGTTAAACTGACCACATGTTATCTACGGTCATCAGCCATTGATTAAGTCACTCAGCGACCTGCGCCGCTTCTGGTCTGCATGGTTACGTAATCCCAAATCGGTTGGCGCCATCGCACCCAGCAGCCCGGGCCTGGCCATGGCCATGGTTAAAGCTTTGGGGGATATCCCCGAGGGTGACATTCTGGAACTTGGCCCGGGGACCGGTGCCATTACCCAGTTTATTGTGGAGCAGACTGACCGCCATGTAATTGCGCTGGAAAAAGACCAAAAAATGGCTGCCAAGCTGAAACAGCTATGGCCACAGGTGGAAGTGCTACAGGGCGATGCCCAGCGCATACCCGAACTGCTCAGTCACAAAGACAATAAGCTGGCCGCTGTTGTCTCCGGCTTGCCGTTACTGAATATGCCACATGAAGTCCGCAAAAATATTATTGCCGGGGCATTTGAGATGATGCAACCAGACGGTGCCATGGTGCAGTTCACTTATGGGCCACACCAACCCATTCCAATAGAGCTGACTGACTCGCTGAATATTAAAGGGGTGCGGGGCGAAAAAGTCTGGAAAAATGCACCGCCTGCAACAGTGTGGCGGTTTGTCAAAAGCCAATAGTTACAAGGCTCCCCGGTATCTCCTGGGAGCCTTATTTAAATTCAAGTTAAAATGGAGCTCCTACAATTAATGTAAGAGTATAATCTGTATTATCTCCACTAAAACCATTCTGGTTAGTAATTTTAGCGTAATATGTGACAATGCTTTGATGAGGCACTGTTACTGTAAATGTAATAAGTGATTGTTGGGTTGGGCTAGTATCACAGTTGACTGCTATAGGTGTCCCTCCTGATACAGCTGAACTAAAACTATCAAATAGGCTGATACAGGTATCAGCATTAAACCCTAACTCTGAAGTTGAGATAGAATAAGTATTGCTAAATTGCATACTAAGACTCACCCAATCAATAGTATCTCCTGCGTCAAAATTATGCTGTTGAGTTCCCCAGTTCAGTATTCCGCTTGCATCTTGTGGAGTATTATCAACTTCAAATATGTCTGGATTCCCGACTGGTCCGGTGTCACAACTATCATCAAGAAAACACGTATTCAAAAGCAGATTAGGCTCACCCGCACTTAAACCAGAAATGCGACCAGCCGTTGCATTGTCGGTGATGGCACTTAAAACACTTGCCGGTGAAGCTGAGGGGTTGTAAGAAAGGTATACCGCTGCCGCACCTGTAACGTGAGGCGCAGAAAATGAGGTGCCATCGACAAATTCAGTAAAGGCTGTTCCAATAAATGAAGGTACTTCTACATGCAGCGCCGGGGAAAATATATCAATAAAATTACCCCGGGTACTTCCGCTCCACACTGAGTCTGGAGAACTCGGCCTGTTGTTACTGATTGAGCCATCGCCAGTACCGCCAACAGCAATCACACCAGGCCGTCGTTGAAAATCATCACCATCACCGCATCCAGGGTTGCTAACGTTACCCGCAGAGGCAACAACTGTGATTCCAGCCGCAATCAAACTGTCTACGCCACTATTAATCAGGTTGCCGTTATCGCTGCAAAAGCTCATATTGACAACAACCGGGCCATCCAAAGTGTTTTCTTCTGCCAGTATTTGCTGGATAGCACTCATTACAGCACTGGGAAACACCGCTGCATTGGTTGCACAGTCCGCTACTCTAAAAGAGTGCAAGGTAACACTACGTCCAATACCAAGCGTTGACCCCGCGATAATGCCAGCGACAGGTGTTCCATGATTAAAACACCCAGGGTTATTTGTCGGGATCCCGATAAAGTTTCTGGAGTTGGCTTCTGTAATTTTCCCTACCAACTCGTTATGTGGTGTGGCAGGAACCACCGTACCATTGGGAACCGTGGTTGCAGAAGCACCCGTTATCCAATTATCCAGAACATAAACATGAACATTAGAACTGCCGAATAATGGAAAATCATATTGGTTATCCAGTGGTAGCTGAATCTGATCCATTCGATCCAGATTCCACGAAGGATTGCTTTGCACGCCTGTCACCTGACCTAAACAGGCTTTCTCAATACCCAGAACATCACTTTCATTATCAAGCATATCCTGCATATTGGCTTCATTGGCGCCACTAATATAAACCCCATGAGTAATTAACCTTGGATGGTCATACATTTGCTCCATGACACCGCCATAGAGATTAATTAAAGATTGCGCCCGGTCACTGATTGACACCGGCGGTTTTTCACTGCTTTTCTTTAATCTGACAAAATACTCACCTGGCAAAGGGTTACTACAGCCTTGCGGAGTGTATATAAAAGAATTTATACCTATGGCAGATTGGGCAATGGATATTCGTGCCATAAAAAGAACGATCAACATAATAATGCAATTTAATACATTTTTTTTTCATATTTTTCCCTATATTTTTCAAGCAAAAAACCCTTAATTAAAACCCCTCAAAGTACTAGAAGCATTCTAACCTAAGCCCTGTTAATATTTCATACAGTTACAATACCCTCTCTATTTCGATTAATTACTCTAAAAATAGAAACCCCTACTGCAAATTAAAGCGAGGCAAAAAAACACCCACAATAATAACCTATGAAAACCATGATCATACAAATTAAATTTTGCACAACCACATAACCCATCGCCGGAAACAACCCCGCTTCTCTGAATAGCTGCAGAGTATCTACCGCAAATGCAGAAAAAGTAGTAAAAGCCCCTAAAAAACCCACCAGCAATATTAACTGCAAGCGTTCATCAACCACCGCTTTAGTGTACAACCAGCCAACCAGTAAACCTGCCAGCAAACAACCCAGCGCATTAACCAGCAATACACCGGTAGGCCAGACAATTCCACCAACAATTACATTATGTGTATTACTGGACCAATAAATCACACCATAACGCAGCAAGGCACCGCAGGCGCCAGCCAATGCTACCCACAGCAATATCACCCCGGTGGCCAGGTAAGATCGCGACCGGCAAGCATGTGCAGATGTATATGAAATACCGTCTGTCCAGCCGCTTCATTGCAGTTCATCACTACCCGATAACCATCATTGGCATAGCCGTTTTGTTTGGCAATTTCACCAGCAGCAACAAACAATTCACCCACCAATCCAGTATGCGTTTTCTGGATATCGTTAATTGTACGGATATGTGTTTTGGGAATAATCAGCACATGAAATGGTGCCTGCGGGTTAATATCGCGAAAAGCCAATACTGAATCGGTTTCATAGACGATATCGGCAGGGATTTCACGATCGATAATCTTTAAAAATAAATCTTCTGACATAACATGATCCATCAATAGTTAGTGTTTTGTAGCTGTTAATTTTAATGTTTCCAGCTCTGCAGGCGGGTCCGTTTGCTCTAGCCATTCACCGATTGCTAATGCGCAAACCGATGGTTCTGGCCAGCTATCAGGGCTGATAGCTGGCCAGATTTCCATCCGTAAACTGGTTCTCATTGCACCGGGGTAGCACAATAAAAACCGTACCGACGTGTTGGCCAATTCCTGCGCCCACTGATTGGCCAACGCAGGCAAGCCACTCTGTGCTACACCATAAGCCCCCCAGTAAGCCTGACTGACCATTTCTGGTTCGTTGACGCAAAACACCACCCGACCACTGGGTGATTGCAACAAAATATCCAGGCAGGACTGCAACAGCAGCTGTGGCCCACCCAGATTGGCATGCAGTTCCAGCAGCCAGTCACGGCCATGGGTTTGCAGCATCGGCCGCAAGCCTCCGGTTTGTGCTTGACAAAAAACAATCACATCCAGGCGCTCATGCGCAGTCACAATTGCACTTTGCATTGTCTCGTAATCAGCGGGTGCGGCACCAGATAAATCCAATGGATAAATCGAGATCACTGCTTCGGTTTCAGACTCAAGCTCATCGGCCAGTTTTTCCAGTGCCCTGCGGTTCTTATCCAGCAGCACCAACTCAGGCGGGGGGTGTTGCTGTACGGCCTGTTTTGCCAATGCGCTTCCCAGCCCACCAGCTGCACCGACAATAAGCCATACCGGTTGTTTTGTTTGCTCATTCATAAACGGACATGATGCCGAAAAACTGACCGAATGCAATGGCTCTGGTCTAAAGAACCTTATTCACTCATTGACACAATAGACGATAAATTCATCGTGTCTTTTTACATTCCGGCATAAAATCAGTAGACTCACCGCATATATTTGCCCGTCACCACAGCTAATTCTATGCAGTTTCTTGAGGTAAACCATGACAGATAATACCGCTAATCCAACCGATACGCCGGCCAAGAAGACCTTTTTCGGTCACCCAAAAGGCCTGCAAACCCTGTTCTTAACAGAAATGTGGGAACGCATGAGTTACTACGGCATGCGTGGACTACTGGTATTGTTTATGACCGCTGCCATACAGGAAGGTGGCCTTGCACTGACAACAGCAACCGCAACCGCCATATATGGCCTTTACACGGCTTCGGTTTATTTCATGGGTTTGCCGGGAGGCTGGATTGCCGACCGTCTGATAGGCGGCCAAAAAGCCATTTGGTATGGCGGCATTATTATTATGTGTGGCCATATTGTGCTGGCGATTCCCAATGATTCCACCTTTTTTATTGGTTTGATTTTAGTGGTACTGGGCACTGGGTTGCTAAAGCCGAATATTGGTGCAGTCGTCGGCCAGCTATACAGTAAAACCGATGAGCGCCGCGACGCTGGCTATGCCCTGTACTATATGGGGATCAACATCGGTTCTCTGCTTGGCTATACAGTTTGTGGCTGGTTGGCGGTAGAAGCTGGCTGGCACTATGCATTCGGCGCTGCAGCAGTGGGCATGTTTTTTGGTTTGGTTCAGTTTTACCTGACTTCTCGTAATCTGGAAGGCGTTAGTGCCGAGCCTGCTGTACGAATGAGCCCGACAGGCCAGCGTAACAGCTGGATAGGCATTATGATCTTCCTGGCTGCACTGGCCATTGTCACCGTGCTGACCATGACTGGCAGCCTCAGCATTGACGCTGTTAGTATGGCGCAAAATGTTGCCGTGGTATTTACTGCCACGTTTTTCATCTATTTTGGCGTGGTGTATTTCCGCGGCAAATTGTCTGCCACTGAGAAGAAAGGCATGTGGGCGCTGATGCTGGTTTGTATCGCATCAGCCTGTTTTTGGTCTGGCTTTGAACAGGCAGGTTCTTCGCTAAACCTGTTCGCACGTGATTACACCGACCGCATGATAGGCGGCTTTGAGATACCCACGGCCTGGTTCCAAAACGCCAATCCATTTTTCATTATTATGCTGACGCCATTTTTTGCGGCAATGTGGATCAAACTGGGTCAGCGGATGGTCTCTCCGGGTTATGGCATCAAATGTGCTGTGGGCCTGATGATTATGGCCAGTGGTTTTATCGTGATGATATTTGCTGCTCAAATTGCAGCTGGCGGCGCCAAGGCTGCACCGTTCTTCTTGATCATGACTTACTTTTTGCACACCGTGGGCGAGCTCTGCCTCAGCCCGATTGCGCTTAGCGCGGTAAGCAAGCTTTCACCTCAACGCTTTATCGGACAAATGATGGGCGTATTCGTTTTAACCTACTCAATCGGCAATATTATTGCAGGGTTATTGGCGGGCAATTTTGATCCCAACAATGTGGCGGAAATGCCAAACCTGTTCAAATCCATTGCCACCTTTAGCATTGGTGTAGGTGCGGTCGTGCTATTAATAGCGATGGTCAGTAAAAACTGGGAACGAGAAGTGGTAGAAGACATGAGTGACAGCAAAGATACCGCATGAAGCCCATGTTGCTCATCTATGCCAGTATGAACAAAGGCATCTGCTAAACATTGCATAACGGGCGGCGCTGCCGCCCTTTCCCCTATCCTTTAACCGATCATGCCCATCTACGAATATCAGGCCAAATCCAACCACGACAGTTGTGAACACTGCCGCAGTGGTTTTGATCGCCTGCAGAAACTGGCTGATGCGCCTGTCTTAGCCTGCCCACAGTGTGGACACCCGGTAAAAAGAGTCATCTCAGCCCCCAACCTGCAAAACATGGGCAGTGACGCCCTAAAGCCCAAGAATGTTGAAAAACAAGGCTTTACCCAATACCGAAAGGTGGGCAAAGGCAAATATGAAAAAACAGCGGGTAAAGGGCCTGATAATATCAGCGCTTAATAATGTAAAAACACCCAATAACATAACAATAGGCAGCGACATCTAACTGTCTTTACTCCAACCAAAAAACCTTCTCAACCCCCCCAATACTTCAATCAGTAATCTCTGATTGCAGCACTCAAACCTTTAGGTAAGCGAGCCAACTCAAGTCGGGACACCCATAACTTCTTGAAGGCTATGCCCCGATAATCTGAGCTCAATTGCAATTGCCTGTAACATAAACTGAAACCTTTTGGTGCCAGCTGTGTATTTATCAGTATGCACCTTATTCAGGCAACAGCTTTGGGAAACCAGTCCGGGAAAACCATGAATCACCAAACCAACCCGGTTATTGATCTGGCACAGCGTGGTCGGCAGAAGCAACAACGCGATCAAAGACGACAGTGGCTCAGGCAACATTGTGAGGGAGATAAAACAGCATTCCCTCAGTTAATGCAATGGTTGCGTCAACCAATCTATAACTATCTGATCCGCTGTGGTATTGACGCAGCACACCGTGATGACTTATTTCAAGATATTTTTCTCAAAATTCATCACGCTGCGTCCAGCTATCAACCTAATCGCCCATTAAAACCCTGGGTATTTACCATCGCCGCCAATACGGTTCGTAATCACTTTCGTACCGAAAACAAACGCCGTACAGTTCCCTGGGATCAACAACATGAACAGCAGCCAGACCCATCACCTGGTACCGAACAGACCGTTGCTGCCAAACAGGCAACAAGCTGGTTGGAGCAATCCATCGCTCGCCTGCCATTAATGCAGCGTGAAGTATTGGTACTGGTCAGCATTCAAGGTATGGCCTTAAAACAAGCTGCCAGCACTTTAAACATTCCACTAAACACCGTAAAAACCCACCTGCGCCGCGCCCGTATGACTTTACTCAAAGCCCGAGCCATTCGCGATCAGGAGGAGATATAGGTTATGAACCGTTGTAAAAAAATTCAGCAGCAAATCACAGAGCTAAGCCTGACTGAGCTTAAGCAAGACACTGATCTGCAACAGCATATCGTTGAGTGTGAACAATGCAGTGCTTTTCTTGATGCACTCACTGAGCTGGAAACCGAAATAAGTGAACTTCCAATAGTCGATGCGCCGGATGCATTGGTGGTCAATACGCTGCAAGCCGTCGAAAAAGCCGGTGAACCTCTTCCTGCCATATCTGGATTCGAACGTAACCGGCTGCGCTGGGCTTCTGGCTTTGCTGCAGTGTTTGTGACCATCTCAATCGCCGGTTTATGGCAGGCCGGGATGGGTGAGTTGATCATGCAGCGCAATCAATTCGAAGCAGTATCCAGCTCATTACCTCGCTCAACAGAACAATACGATCAACCCGTTGATGCGCTTGAGTATGACCAATCTGATTCAGATTCTGGAGCACCCGAACCATCCGTTGAAGACTCTTCAGCAGTGCCACAGAGTCCACAGGTTGCCAATACCCCTGCGCCCTCTTCTGCCTTACTCGTTTCGCATGAGATTGAAGATACCCACAGTGCAGAAAGTTTTGCACGCACAGAACAAAACCAGCAGGGCGCTTTAAATGAACTAGAAGCATTGACTCAGGAAACTCGTAAACGCATACAGAATAAAGAGAGCCGTGATCAGTCCGAACTGAGTTTGTTTGCACTGGATAAAATCAAACGTGAGCCCTCATCACAGGCAGGACAGTCCAATGGTATCAACGATGATGGTGCAACTGCTGCTGCTCAACCCAAAGCTGACCTGTCACCAGCAGAACTGAGGAGAGTTTCGGTCACAGGTTCGCGTTTATCGCACATCGATATCGAAGGTGCTCAACCTGTTACTAGCATCGATCGCAGTGATATTCAAACAACAGGCCTCACTGATTTAGGTTCATCTAACAACGCACTGGATCAATCAACCACCGATGATGAAGTTTTACTGCTTAACCCTGATGATTACACTGATGTCAGAAATTTAAGCAATGAGTCAGTATCTGTCGATGCGCTGCGAGATGCCGGCATTCTGAATGAAAAGCCATTTGAAAATTATCCTTTAACAGATTCAACCAATACGGAATCTGACAGGCCCAAAGAAACACTCATCAATCATCGTCAAAACGAGTTGGCTTTGTTGGCTGAACAAATCAACAGGCAAACAGAAGTAAATAGCCCTATTAATAAAAGCCAGGGGGCAAGTTTTATTCCACAACGGGAAACCGCGGTGGTAAAGCAACCTGTTAGAAAAGCATCGGTTATTTCAACAGCCGCACAAAACTTTTTGCATCAATTGGATTCACTTGATGATGTCCATTATCAACCCGCCACCGGCTACTGGGCCAACACTTATATCCCCGGTGACCCGGCCATGCGCCTGTTACAGGCACAGGTGAATCAATGGAACCACAATGCGGCCACAACTGATCTGAGCCTGGAACAAGCGGCTCAACAAATATGGCAACCCTTTGATGCCCCCCAAGGCACCGCACTGGCGACTTACCTGCATAGCAATAAGACTTTTATTGACGGCCCCACAAGATTGCAATTACAGGTCGGTTTGCAGGCCAGTGAACATGAAAGTGGACAACGCCCTGCCTTGGATCTGGCTGTGGTACTGGATATGCATGGCACAACAGCACAACAGTTTGATACGGAAATTCGCGCATTACTGCAGGCACTGCAAGAAGCCAAACAAACCGGAGACCGGTTTTCATTGACCATCGCCGGAAAACCTGGCGGTTTGATGATCCCAGCAGGTGAGTTTCGTCATGGCCCGGTTTCTATTGCCATCAACCAACTGTTTAGCGATCAGGACACACCATCAGGCAATGAATGGTCGTTACTGGAAGCCATCACCAAAGCTGCCAACGATTTAAACATTGAAAGCAAAGCTGATAAAGCACTCGGAACCAGGCAAATATTGTTAATTACCGGTCAGCCTATTCAAACTGACATGCAGGCACTTAAAGATACCATCCATCAGCAGGCAGTTAATGGTCTGATGTTGAGTGCCGTTACACTTGGGGGTCAGACCATTGCCGAACAAATCGATTCACTGGTACTGGCCGGACAAGGCAACCGCCGAACCCTGCTGAACGTCGATGATGCCAAACCACTGATTGAACAGGAGTTGTACTCTGCCAGCCGTACTGTGGCTCGCGCTATACGTATACGTATTCAATTGGCGCCCGGTGTCAAGCTAATCCAAGTTCATGGTTCGGAAAGGCTGGACACCCGTCAGATCGAGCGTGTCAAACAAGCAGAGAACAGTATTGATCAGCGCCTGGCCGAAAACCTCGGGATTGTTGCTGATCGTGGCGACGATGAAACCGGTATCCAGATGGTTATTCCAGCCATGTCCGCTGGCACTTCACACGTGATCCTGCTGGATGTTATGGCATCACAACCTGGTCCAGTTGCAGATGTTCGTGTTCGCTATAAAGACCTGACAAAAGTGCGTAATTCGGTCACACAAGCGCAGCTGAGTATCGATAGTGAACAAACGGCAGCCGGAAAGCTGGAGCGCAATGTCGTCAAAAACCTGTTGGCGCTTGAGCTGGCTGAGCGAATGACTCAAGCCAGCCAACGATTGGCAGTCAATGATTTGAATGGCACCAAACTGCAATTGCAAAAAGCACATCAGTTAGTGAATGAGTTGCGACAACAACTGCCTGGTTGGCGCAATGATCAGGAACTGCTGCAGGACGAGCAAATGCTGAGCGGTTTTTTAACCGCACTGCGTTCACCCATTATTGCCCAGACACAACAGCGCGAGATGGTGGTTGCCTCTTTGCAATTAGCCGCTTATCGGAAAGTGACCGGTCCAATTGAATCTGAATAATCAACGGCAGCCCCGTGGAGGTCATTATGCAACGTCAATTACTGATTGTGAGCCAATATTTGAGCCTATTAACATTGGTTCTTATCGCCAGCCTGAACATATCTGCAACAGAAATCACAGCGGATGAGAACGGTCAGGTACAGTTGCCATTAACGGTATACAACCACCTGATTAATTTAAGCCAGCAGGACCCTCGGCCCGCTCCGGCAGGCTACGCCATTGGTAATGCGAGCATTAACGTGATTGTTACCGATCGCAATGATCGTAGCACTGCGCAGGTTGAGGCCACGGTAATGATTGAGGTCTTCGAGAGTGAATGGACCTTGATTCCGGTTTTGGCCAATGGCACAGCCTTGAACAGCGTAAAGGTAGATGGCGAAGATGTGCAATTGGTGCATGGCCCGGATGGTTTATCGTGGAGCACCAATCGTGCCGCCACCGTCACCATGCAGTTACGATACGGACTCGACGCCCAACGCTCTACAGCTGGATTTGTTTTGCCAGTGCCCGTTCCTCGAGCTGCCGCCACTCACATGCAAGTCAGCTTTCCCGATACCGGCCTTGATCTTGCCGTGGTACCAGCGGCTGATATCAACACTGTTGAACAAGATGGGCTGACTTTGACCACAGCCAGTATTCCCACTACCGGTGCAGTCATGGTTAGCTGGCGTGCGCCAGGTAATCAGCCTTATATTGTCAGCCGGGCACATTACCAGGGAACACTAGAAGGCGAAGCACTAAGCTGGGATGCCAGCTATACCGTAGAAATTTTTGAGGGTGAGCGGGTCACATTGCCTGTAATACCTGCCAGTATTACCTTAAGTGACATACAAATTGACGGTCAGTCCGCTACTGTACTCGAACAGGATGGCTATTTCGCTACAGTGGTTCATGGTCGGGGTGTACATACAGTTACCGCAAAATTTCACATCCCGGTGACTACTGACAACGGTCCACCCAGTGCGCATTTGCTAATCCCAAGAGTGCCGGTCTCTCAGTTTGATCTATCGTTACCGGGCAGAAAAGAGCTGAACGTATCACCGCATGCCAACGTCAGCAGCCAAGAGCTTGATGATTTAACACAGGCAACTGTTTACGTCCCTTTGAGTGATCGGGTCACTTTTTCTTGGGTGGAAGCAGTACCTGAGCACTTACGAACCGAGGTTCGTGCAAATGCCAGTATCTACCATGCACTGCATGCTGAAGAAGGTGTATTGCATGGTCGCGCACTGGTTGCTTACGAAATCACCCATGGAGAAACCAACCAGCTCACCCTACAGGCCCCTGCACATGTGCAGATCAACAGTGTCAGAGCCAATAATGCCAAAGTTTCCGACTGGGCCATTGCAACTCACCCTGAATTGAATCAGGAATTGAATCAGGACACCCATAACTCGGCTCAAGCAGATCAGGGCACCATTTCTCATAAGCGTATTAGTGTATTTTTGGATCGTGCTGTTCAGGGAGAGCTGGTGCTGGAAGTCGCCTATGAGTATTTAACAGGCTCCGCCGAGAATGAAAAGCTGGTGATCGATGTACCTTTGTTAACTGCATCCGAGGTTCATCGACAACGTGGCATGATTGCGTTGCTGACCGGGCCAGAACTTATGTTAACACCAGTGGATGAAGAGGGTGTTTCACGAGTGGGTGAAAACCAATTGCCTGTATTTGTCCGTAACAGTCTCAACATGACCGTAGCGCACACGTATAAATACACCAATCCAAAATCAATCCTGAGTGTCAAACCTACCATTCCAGAGCGGCAGCAAGGCAAATTCGATGCGCAGGTAGATACATTAATTTCTATCGGTGAGGTCACGCTAACCGGTTCAGCCACTATTGCTGTCAATGTGAAATCTGGATCGATTATGGCCCTGGTTTTACAACTGCCGAAAGACATTAATGTACTGGACGTAACGGGCCCTTCGATTCGCCATCATGATAGTTTAATCAGCAACGATAACCAGCAAATCCACCTGGATTTTACCCAGGAGATGCAGGGTCAATTCAAGCTGGAAATCAATTACGAACGAATTACTGACGATGGTGCAACTGAAACCGAAGTCCCGACGATACTGGTTGCAGATGCTGAGGTGGAACATGGCCGGATAGCGATTGAAGCTTTAACTGCTGTGGAAGTCCAGGCTGGTATTACAGAACAACTATCCAGCCTGGAAATTAACGAGTTGCCTCGTCAATTGGTGCTAAAAACCACCAACCCCATTTTATTGGCCTACAAGTACGTACAACCTCCCTTTAAACTGGCTTTGAATGTCACGCACCATAAAGAAATTGATGTCCAGGTAGCAAGTATCGAAAAAGCCGAATATGAAACACTGTTTACCCGCGATGGACTGGCGGTGACCACAGCTAATTTTATTATTCGTAACAGTCGTCGACAATTTCTGCGACTTAACTTGCCGCAAGAAGCCAATATATGGTCAGTATTTGTCGATGGCCGAGCCGAAAAACCAGCACATTCAGACAGCACTGACGAACTGGATAATAAGCAAGTACTAATTAAAATGATCAATTCTGCAGAGGGTTTCCCAGTGAAGATTATTTACGCTATGCCTGCCGATCCGTTAGGCTCATTAGGCAAGATCAGCAGCCGTCTGGTTCGCCCCGATATGGTAGTCACGCACACCTACTGGGACGTTTTTTTGCCCAGCGGTATTCAATATCAGAAACCGCATAGCAATATGCAGATCGTCAGGCATGGTCAATCGGTCAACCCCGCAGAGTTACGACGCAGTCGATTCGGTCAGGAAGATTTTAATGCCAATCTAAATAGTCAGCCGTTACAAATTACTGTGCCTACGCAAGGTATTCATTTTGCTTTTCAGAAACTTTATGCCAATCAGGCAACAGAAGATCCACAATTCACCATACGCTATGCCTCGGCGGGTGCAACACGTATCGGCGGAATGTTAAGTGTATTGGCCGTGGTATTGATATGGCTGGGAATCATTACACTAGGCAGTCGTCGAATACGCCTATCAAAATACATTGCTGTTAGCTTACTGTTACTCGGCATTGCGATGCTGATAACCGCAATCGGCCCGATTGGCAGCAACTTCTTATTGCCCTCTGCACTGACTTTATTGATCGCTATGTCTATAGCGGTATGGGTAGCATTGGCTTATTGGAAGAAACACCGGTCAACACATTCAACCTGACACCATTAAATGCATCACACCCAAAACCTGTTAAAGCCAGCGGAAAGCACTGTACTTTCCGCTTTTTTATATCATCATCGGCTTTATTTGATGCTCAGAATTGACCAGCATCACAATCAATGCCACTGTGACTGGTTAACCTCACCAGATTGAATGTACTGCTGCCAAACCCAGCGACAGTAGAGTTAAAGTTAAAGGTTGCCCTGTTACAGGCTGACTGGTTAAACGTTGCACTACCCCAGGGAATCTGGACAAGATCATTGGTATCAAAAGCATCACCAAAACGAGGCCCGATAGAGCTGTTCAGGGCATCAAATACCACCGTGTTATTGGCTGGATTAAAAGTGCCAACGCCACCTAACCAGTATTGGTTACCACCCGTGGCGTTATAGGTATACCAATACAGCACCACCCGGTTATCGGTCAGTGCTTCGAGCACCATGCCTTCACCATCCCGGGCTGGTACAAACCAGGAACCTGTAACCACCTGGCTGGGTTGTGTGGGCGGTGGGTTATTGGGTTGCTGGCAGCTGACTCCAGCCAGGTTGGTTAAGCGCTGGATGCTTCTGGCCTGGCGCCCGAAATTTTCATCCGAACTATAAGAAACACCACCATTGTTGCAATCGGTAAAGTACATGCGCAAATCACCCCAGCGATTGCGGATGACATCATCCGGATCAAATGCACCAAACACGGCGCCGCCGGTCAGGTTAAGATCGTTGAAAATAATTTCGTTGTTGACGATATCACCTGTACCAACAATCCAGTTTTGAGCCCCGCCGTTTGGGGCAAATGTAAAGAACGCGATGATGGCACGCTGACCACCTGGCAAAATAGCGATATTCCAACCTTCTCCGGAGCGGCTGGTATTAAACCAGGAGCCAGAGATACCATCGTTGATGGGTAATAAACTGATGGTATTTCCATCCACCGCCGCCGAGTCACGCAAATCGATAAAACCGTTACTGTTCACATCGGCTATCAGGTTATAGTCCAGATCACGTTCGCCCAGACCATACATCTGAATAATTCCATTGCGATCGGTGTTATCGATACTGCCATTGTTATTGACATCACCAGGCAGTAATGGGTCATCACGGGTTAATACCTGCTGCATCAGTACTCGCGCCTGAGGCAATACAGGCTGACCGGTACGATTTTCCAGCAGCGATGTGACCATAAAGGTATTAATGTCGACAAACCGTCCCTGCCCCACCCTGTTGACCGCCTGACTGGCACTATTATTGGGCAAGGTCTGCAATGCCTGAGGGTTATTGCCTGAAGGGTTGCCAATCTGAATAACAAAATCGCGATGCGATGCCAGACTGCCCTGTGCAAACCCGATAAACTGGCCATCAGAAGCCTGTCCGATTCGCAGCCTTTGGCTACCGCCTGCTACCACCACATTGCTTAATGTGCCATCAAATACCGTCGGTGTTTGTAAAACTGCACCAGTACCAGGGTTAAAAGTGGTCTCAGTCAAAGTCCAGTTATCAGCATATAAAGGATTAATGGGGAATGGCTGATTGCCCACATCCAAAAAATCACTGTCTGTCATGGCCACGCGCTGAAGGTTGAATGCAGTTACCTGGTTGCCTGGCACATTAAAGCTGGCGGTATCCGGACCAGTAAAGCTTCCGGTTACACCCAACGGGCTAATACTGACTTCACCGTTATTGGTAATAGACGCAGTATGACCCACACCACTGAAATTGGTGATACTGAAAAGGTTATTACTGCCTTCAATTCTGCGGATGGTCACCGCTTCCTGACCGTTCGACTGGCCAGTGAAAGTGTTGATATACAAACCTTCAGGATCAAGCCCGCTAATACCAGGGCCTGGTGATGTATTGGGGAAGTTGATACTCCAGCCGATATCTTCAAATAAGTTCAGCGTTAGATCCACCTGATCAAATACTGTGCTAGAAAAAGGTTGCATCAAAAGGTTTGGAAACGCAGCAGCTGTCCAGTGCGAAACCGACGAACCCAGTACCACTGGGTCCGGAGCATGCATTCTCAGAAAACCATCGGTGGCGCCAGGAACTGAATCCTCATCAATACCAATCGTCACGCTAACGCCAGGCGCAGGCAATTGTGCTTCCATCGCATTGCCCAGTGCTTGCTCAATACCAATGGTAAGAATATTGATTTGCGGATCGCTCCCTCCCAACTGGGGAGGCAGGTTTTGCGGTACATTGTTGGCAATAATGACTGCCACTGCTCCCGCGTTCTGGGCATTCAAGGTTTTGACTGTGAAATTGCACTGGCCGCGCCTGATTAATGCAATGTTACCGTTAACCGCCGATGCATTGTTCAGGCTTGAGCAGCCATCGGTACTGTCACCAATACCGTCATCGACCAGAACCACCTGACCAGTGATCTGCTGCACGGGCACACCCGGGCCAAAACTGGCGCCAGTGGCCAGTGTTGTACTGGCAATTGAACCTGGTGAGTTAATGGTCAGCTCGGGAATGCCCAGCACACTGGGAAAGGCGGCGTTCACACTGGCACCATTCCATACCAAATTGGGATCATTGATAGCCGATGCCACCCGTTGCGCTGGCGTCATATTGATCCAGAATTGACCAAGATCCAGATCAAACAAAAAATCTGCCCAGATATCCGGAACGTTAATCGCAAAAGCGCCGGTTTCCCGATCAGTAAAAGTGACAAAACCCAGACCATGTGCGATCTCGTGCAGCACTACCGGCAACAGCTCAATCTGATTTGGCGGAGTTAAACCATCCAGACCGTAATACCAACCGGTTGCCCCCGAGCAACCATTATCAATATCGCTATTGAAGATGGTGTTGATATCCGGGGTACCTTCATCCAGATCAAAGCCGGCCAGACTATTGGCCAGCGCTACCGGGTACAAGCGATTAAATTGCGGTGTATTAGGAAAATCTCCAAACGCTGTGGTCGGTCCCGCAGCCCCCAATGTGGTGCCATCCGGCCCACAGGTTTGCGAATTGAATTGTGCCGAAATAGTAATTTCGACATTGCTATTGATAAAGCCACCCCAAATCTCTGCAGCACGCTCAAACACCAATCTGCGTTGCTCACCCAGTGTGGTACCAGGGTTCCCACCGACAGGAGACATTGGTGTTGGGTCGTTAAAACCTTCGTTATTGCCATCGTCAATCGCCAGTGAAATCACTGTCTGGGCATGCACAGGTAGATGACATACCAGCAGCAATAAAACTGTTACCGCACCAACAAACCGCTGTTTAAACCTGCGCACTTTATTTCACTACCGGTTTGTCGTGTGATGCCAGGTGCTCGGCATCCAACAATTCAGCAGGGTGATCGGTACAGTAATGAACCAGCTCACCCTCTTGGTTGGTTTTGGCCACTGAAGTCATCATAAAACGACCTTGCAGATCAACCTTTTTGGTGCCATCGGGTAATACCACCATTTCCAGCCCCTGGTTGGAAAAGTTAACTGAACTTGGCTGCATTAATCGTGCAACTTCTGGAGGAGGTGTTGTTACTTCACCCGTTTGTGGATCACGGTAGTACAACACGCTGGCACTGCCGACCGCTGGTTGCTGTGTTTGCTGGCTGGATGACTCATCAGACGATGACGCCGGAGATTGTGCAAAAACCACTAATGGCGTAGCCGTAGTGATCAAAAATACCAGTGAACGTAACATCATAAAATTTTTCCGGATTGGTGAATTTTTCAGGTGATTATCGGCGTTGTTAGAGCCTGGCCCCGTCTCAGTCATCGAATAAACTCTCTATTTCAGACCGTATTTGTACGATCATCTTTCATATTAGCCGCTTTTGTATCAACACAGACTGAATACATACAGACGGCATATCCTGCGCTTATTTTCCCCTGATGCTGCGATAGTTTTCGATAAAACCATCCACATCATAACTGGCTATAACCTGGCCAATCACATCCAACGGTACTTGCTCCAGTTTTTTGAAGCGAATACAGGACTTGCCCATATTTAATGTCATGCCGGCAGCCTGATAACCTTCGCGCAGCATCTTATCAATTTCGGGGTCGCAATTGACCGCATTCAAATAAATTGCGTTATGATTTTTCTGTGCTGCAATCGCTGCATACATCAGTGGTTTTTTATTATATGTTTCGGCAAAGGTGTTTAAGGGAATTTCATAGGTCGGCATGCCCCAAGTCATGGTCTCTTCAAAACCATCCGATAAATTTTGCAGTATCACTGCACGTACTGTGGTCAGTATTTCCCGGCGATCGTCCTGCAGATCAGCCAGATATTGCTCTACCGAGGTGGTTTTGCTGGATACCATTGATTGACTCCGTCGGTTGGTTATAGGTTATATGCGGGGTGTTGTGATAACCAATTATATGTCAGCAATAAAAAAACCGGCAATTCACCGGTTTTTTTAAATTAACTATTCACTCATCAATAAGCTGTTTAGCGATCACGCTTAAAGCGTTTATCCGCATCCAACTGGTAAGCCTCTGCCGCCGCAAGCAGTACTTTAGGCGATAAGCGGATGGAATAATTCGGATTCACATACTGGAAGTGTACCCGGCCATCAGTGCCAATAATGAACGTCGCCGGTACCGGTAAACCCGCCTTGTCATCGCCCGAAATTTCTTCCAGTGTTAAACCACGACTGGCAAAACGATCAAGCGTGTCCTGACTGACCTTAAAAGCAATACCAAAGGTTTCTGCCGCTTTTAATGAGCCATCTGAATACAATTGATAGTCAACCTTTTCAGAAAGGCTCTCATATAGACGCTCTGGACGGTCAGCACTGATAAACCAGACATCAAAGCCCTGTGCACGCAGCTCAGTTTCGGCTTTACGCAGTTCTGCCAAATGCAGATTACAATAAGGGCACCAGCCACCACGATAAAATGTCACCACAACCGGTTTTTCCAGTGAATCCGGCTGCACATGGACCCGTTCACCTTCTACCGTTTTGACATCAAACGCAGGTACCTGCATGCCAGGCAACAATGGCCTGACATCATTCTGGTCGGAATAGATTTCAGCGCTGGATGATGAGCCAATCAATAACGCCGATAAAAACACTGTCAAGGTGATGGTTTTTTTTAAAAAATACATGAATGTTCCTCGTGAAAACTCTTTCAGGACTGTTGTCGCTTACGTACAATCAACATTGCCAATTCGATAGCCTGCTCATAGTTCAAACGCGGATCAACCGTGGATTTATAAGCACGTTGTAAGTCAGTATCGGACAAAGCCCGTGCGCCGCCAGTACATTCGGTCACGTCCTCTCCTGTTAATTCCAGATGCACACCACCCAAAATCGAACCACATTCAGCATGTACATCAAAAGCCTGTTCCAGCTCCGAATGGATATTTTCAAAACGACGCGTTTTAATGCCCTGAGCCGTGCTTTCGGTATTACCGTGCATGGGGTCACATATCCAGGTTACCGGATGATCAGTGCCTTTGACTGTGCGTATCAGCGGTGGCAGATGCTCACGGATATGTTTCTGGCCCATACGGTGAATCAAGGTAATGCGACCGGGTTCGCGAGTCGGGTTGAGCACATCCAGTAAACCACGCAGCCAGTCGCTGCTCATACCAGGACCTATCTTGATTCCCATCGGGTTGCGAATACCCCGGAAAAACTCCACATGCGCGCCATCCAGTTGTGCGGTACGCATACCAATCCATGGAAAATGTGTGGACAGGTTGTGCCAGCCTTCAACACGCGGAACTTGACGCGTCAGCGCCTGCTCATAGTGTAAATGCAAGGCCTCATGTGAGGTGTAAAAGTCGGTGCGTTTTAGGGTCCCGGCGGTTTTCCCGGTCACGGTTTCCATAAACCGGATGGATTGTTCAATATCATCTGCGATACGTTGGAACTCTTCTGCCAATGGTGAATGCTCCAACCAGCTCAAATTCCAGTACTCTGGATGGTGTAAATCTGCAAAGCCACCATCGACCAGTGCACGCACAAAGTTCATGGTCAATGCCGAACGTGCGTGTGCGCGCAACAAACGGTGTGGATCAGGGACGCGGGCGGCTTCGGTAAAGTCCGGTCCATTAACGATATCACCACGGTAGCTGGGTAAGGTCACACCATCACGCGTCTCGGTATCTGAGGAGCGGGGCTTGGCATATTGGCCGGCAAAACGACCGATCCGTACCATCGGCATTTCCAATCCGTGTGTCAGCACCAATGACATCTGCAACAATACTTTCAAGCGGTTGGTAATGACTGGCGAAGTGCATTCGTCAAAATTTTCAGAGCAATCACCGCCTTGAAGGACAAAGCGCCTGCCCTGCTGGGCTTCAGCCAGCTCTTCTCGCAGGCTATTAATTTCCCACGAGGTCACCAGCGGCGGTAATTGATTTAACTGGCTGAGGGCACCGTTCAAAGCCTGCTGGTCCGGATAAGTGGCTTGTTGCAGCGCATCTTTGTCATGCCACGAGTCGATCCGCCAGTTATGCGCATCCAGTGCGTGTAATGCTTGTTGCATTGTTTACCTCGATCTCAAAATTGCAATTAATGTACCTGCCATCAATACGATGTAACAGATTAAAGTCCAGCCTGGCATACTCAGCCCCAAGAACTGCCAATCTATTGTGGCGCAACTACCGGAGCCATGCAGTACGGTCTGCCAAACTTCCGCCAGCGGGAAGTTTTCCAGCATATAGCTCAAACCGGGGCCACATTCGGGTACTTTATCCGGCGGCAAGCTTTGCAGCCACAAATGCCGACCGGCAATCAGACAACCAATAATGCCACCAATGATTACCAGACCGCCATATACCCAACGACCTTTCACACCGGGGTTATGAATGGCAGCAACCAGCGCAACAAAACCCATGGCAAAAAAGGCCACACGTTGCAAAATACATAACGGGCACGGCTCTAGCAGCATCTGGTATTGGACGTAATAGGCATAGCCCAACAGACCCGCTACTGCCAATACCACCAACATAAACCAAACCCTAGGTTTGAATACTGCACTCAATACCATCGACTTTTTACTCCAATAAGAATCTTTATATGGCTATACTGCACGTTTTACAGACCTGCTGACAAGCCATAGTGACTACAGTTCGCTTTGTCAGCGCTGAGCTGGGTTAAAACCGCGCAAGGACATGACCATGCAACGATTAAGCATTACCCAATTTAATCACGATCTACAGGCCAGCCTGAGTCAGGTCCGCGCCAACCCTGATCGGCTCCATCATTCGCGAGCTCATGTGGAACAGGCTTTACAGGATGGCCAGGCTTATTACGGTATCAATACCGGCTTTGGCGCATTGGCCAATCAGCGCATTGATGCCTCGGCACTGGCCGATCTACAGCGCAATTTATTGTTAAGTCATGCCTGCGGTGTTGGCGAGCCTGTGCCACGTGAGATCAGTCGAATTATGCTGGGTTTAAAACTGCATTCGCTAGCGCAAGGGTTTTCCGGCATTTCCTGGCCCACGTTTGATCTGTTACTGACCTTCTGGGAACAGCAGATTACGCCATGGATACCCAGCCGCGGCAGCCTGGGCGCATCGGGTGATTTGGCGCCGCTGGCACACCTGTCATTGCCACTACTCGGGCGTGGCCAAATCTGGAGCAAAACCGATGATAGTGTGCTCAATGGGCAGCAGGCGCTGGCTTTGTGCCAGCGTGAGCCTATAACGTTGGGTGCAAAAGATGGCCTGGCGTTAATTAATGGCACCCAATTGATGAGTGGCTATGCGGTTTATGTTTTACAACGTGCCCTGAATTTGCTGCGCAACGCGGACTTGCTCGCCAGCATGAGCCTGGAGGCCTTACAGGGCAGCGCACAGCCATTTGATGCCAGAGTACACAAACTGCGCGCGCACCCAGGACAGCAACTGGTGGCCGCCAACATCCGTCAATTATTGGAGCACAGCGAAATTCTGGATTCGCATCGTGACTGCGGGAAGGTTCAGGACCCCTACTGTCTGCGGTGCGTACCCCAGGTACACGGAGCCAGCCGTCAGGCCATACAGCATGCTATCGATGTGGTTGAAGTAGAAATCAATTCAGTTACCGATAATCCTTTGGTAATGGATAATGGCGACATTGTCTCGGCAGGTAATTTCCATGGTCAACCCTTGGCGCTGGCATTGGATTACGCTGCCATTGCGCTGGCAGAACTGGCCAATATATCCGAACGTCGCACCTATTTATTGCTTGAAGGTCACGATGGTTTACCACGGTTGCTGATGAAAGATACCGGGCTTAATTCCGGCTTTATGATTCCACAGTACACCGCTGCGGCTCTGGTCTCTGAAAATAAAGTGCTGTGCCACCCTGCCAGCGTGGACTCAATTCCTTCCAGCCTTGGCCAGGAGGATCATGTCAGTATGGGGTCTATCAGCGCACTAAAACTCTTACAGGTACTGCACAATACCGAGATGGCTCTGGCTGTGGAACTGTTGACATCGGCTCAAGCATTGGACTTTCGTTCTCCGCTCAAACCAGGTGATGGTGTCGCCAGAGCACACTCCTTCATGCGGCAACATATCCAACATGCAAAAACCGATTATGAAGTGGGCAGCGATATTGAACGCTGTGCAGACTTAATACGCACCGGACAATTATTGCCCGGTGATCTTAAATAGTCACTGGTTTACAGCCACAGGGTCAGCAATCAGAGAATCAATCTCGGATGAACTGATTCAGAACGGGCCTTGTGACAGTCTGCCAAAACCTCTGGCATTAGGGCATGACGCATAACCTTTACGGACACTTCCTGCGCAATAAAGACCAAGATCCCAAATAGATGCCATAGCAGCATTGGCCGTCACCCGCTGAATATCAGTGCCAGTAGGATCAGTAACCAGATTCAAAACCGTTTGCGGGCTCTTTTCTGAGAGTGGTTGTAAAGATATTGTGTCGCCATTGAGAGTCACTTGCCCCAATAGAGTCAGCCCACCTGGGGTTACATTGAGCGTAAAATCATCCAGCCCCTCTGGATGTACAAACCGCCAGATAATACTCCGGTCATAAACACCTGACAGGCGGTAATACCCTGCTGGCACCTGCATGACTTTGATGCTGTCTCCTTCACTGTAGAGCGGGGTTTTATAACGCTCTGAACCCACCTTACCAGCGGTTAATTCAAAAGCAATTCCATCATTGGGCGTTGACACACTAATCGCCAGCCAACCGTGGTTCTCTGCCAGTTGGTCAGCGAGCTGGTTATCAGCCAGTTGCTTGGTGGCACAGCCATTTAAAAAGCCAATGATAAGCGCTATAAACATCGTTTTATACATACCTGTATTCCTCAAGTGTTAAAGCCACAACCCTCTACTAATCCTTTCGTATTCTAATACAAAAGAATGAATAATCAAGTATGACCTCAAAAGCCGAGTTGGATTAATCTGCTCGGGTCCAGACAATATCCCAATATTCACCTGGGACTTCTGAATCATTGGTAATCAGGTATAAACCCTCTAATGGAATAAAGGCTTCTGCCAAAAAGTCATCGGCTTGACTGTGTTCTGCAGAAAAGCGTTGAAGTGATAGCGAATCGCCATCTAAAGTAAGATCGCCCAATAGTGTCGCTGACTGCGGATACACCGTGAAAGCAAAATCAGCACTTGCCTCAGGCTGTACAAATGTCCATAGCAATGCCTTATCAAAAACACCAGTGATCTCATAGTCACCTATTGGCAACTGCATCAGCTTGAAATCTCGGCCTGAGCCAAATACTACAGATCGATAGCTTTGATTGGTTAACCCGCTAGGCTGGATTTCAAAGGCAACCTCTGGCGTAGAAGAATTTACGCTCAAGACCAACCAGCCATTACCTGGCAATAACTCATCACCTGCATGATAAGAACGCAATGACTGGCCATTGCAACCGGCCATCAGCAATACAACCGATAGACAAGTTAAGTATTGCAATAACCGGGCTGTCAGCATCAACTCTACCGGTAAGTTATCTCATGAATAAAACGCTGTACCAAATTTACAAATCACGAGCCAAGCGGATACCAACTCGTGGTCCACGGGTTTGATTACGTGCAGAAATTCGTAAGGCAGAACGGCTTTGCGCTGGTGTGCTGCTCCAGTCGGCACCGCGTACAACCCGCGACTCACAACCAGGGTTAACCCATGCAGAACCATCGACAGGTGCGCGTGTGTAATTCACATGCCAACAGTCAGCAGTCCACTCTTTGACATTGCCATTGATATCAAACAAACCAAAAGGATTGGCTCGCATACTGCCAACTGGAGCTGGCCCCCAATGGCCATCTTCATAATTCTCAAAAGAATCATTCCAGCGGCGTCGCGACTCAGAAATATCACCCTCGCCTGTGACATTCTCGACTTCATCACTCGGGGGGCTATCATCGCCCCACCAATACACCGTTTGTGTGCCACCGCGAATGGCATATTCCATCTCCGCCTCACTGGGCAGGCGGTAGGCACGTTGAGTGACATCACTCAGCCATTGCACATAAGCATTGGCGTCATTCCAGGAGATATGCAGGACAGGCAAATCATCATCTGCCCGACCACCAGAAAAGTCATTTTCCCAAGTCATCGCACCTTGAGCCAGGCGACCGGTATCCTCATCATAGTATGAGCTCTCCCGCAAACGCTCAGCTTCTGTACGGTAACCCGTGCTTTGTATAAAACGACGGAACTCTGCTACCGAGACTTCACGCTGCGATAGTGCAAAACCACGTGCAAAGCTAACCCGGAAGCGCGGGTTTTCACTGTCGCGTCGATTCTCTTCAGACTCAGGAGAACCCATCATAAAACTTCCGGCAGGCAATACCACCATTACAGGTGCTTGTGCACTGCCTCCAGCATAACTGTCCTGAAACACCTGGCCTGGCTCAAGCCCACCATATTGACGCACATCAGCAATGCTCTTGCGCAATGTTTCTGTGGCTGCCTCTGCACTGCCCAGTGCTATTAATTCATTCAACAATTGTTCGGCCTGATCCAAGTTGCCAGCATCCAGCGCTGTACGTGCCTGTGCCTCCAAATCTGCGGCATGCGCCTGCCGCTGGTCAGCCATTGTTTGCCGTGCAATATCAATATCCATATCGGGGTTCATGGTCACAACCTGCTCTAACAAAGCATCTGCTTGTTCAAAATCCAGGTTGGCGGCCATACCATCGACTCTATCCATCAAACGCTGCTGCAATTCATCGCGACTACTCAGTGCCTGAGCATTGTCGGCGTCAATAGTCAGAATCTGATTTAGATAGAACAATGCATTGTCTTCTTCTGGCTGCAGAAGGCGATCATCAGTGAAAGCCTGATCAAGTTGTGCCTGTAAGGTCTGCACCTGCCGTAAGTCCTGTAGTTGTAACTGCCTGTCACTCAAACCTGCGCGATCAGCCTCCAGTGTATTAATGGCATCCAAATAAGCCGCTGCCAACGGGATATTGCCGGCAACCAAATTATCATCAGCACGCTGCTCAATGGTCACGATCACCGCTTCCAGTTGGCTGGCAATAGCTTGGTCATTAGGATTATTGGCCTGATCGGTCAATACTTGTTGCAGTTGGTTATTCAACTGTGCATCAGGTACTTGAACATTAATACTGGGCTGCCGTTGAATATTAAGCCCTTGTGGAATATCCAATACCCATTCATCACCAGTATCATTGACCACATCACCTAGTCGGCGAACTTTTCGTCGTTCAGCGGGTGCTGCTGCATCGGCCTGGTCCACTTGCTCAGCGGCTTCTGTGCTGACCTGGTCGGCCTGCTCAACTGCTGCTGCACCGGCTTGATCGATTTGCTCCGTGGCATCGCCAGCCACTTCAGTTGTCAGTTGATCCGCATTATCACTGACATTCTCAGCAGCCGGCTGCTGAGACTCTTCAGAAGTGCCTGTATCAACATCATCGATATTCGCAGCAGCTGAGTCTGTGTCAGCCTCAGCCGTATCTACATCAGTGGTGTCTACATTGGTGGTATCAGTATTGCTATCAGCAGCAGTTTCACTGTCTGCTGCCTCTTGCGCTGACACCATCCATGCTGTTGTTATCAATATCGTCAAAACGATTGGTTTAAACATACACTCTTCCCTGTTGAACTGGTCTAGTAATATCTTAAATTCCCCAATTTCGTGGTGAAAGATAATACACTGCCCCAACCTCCACAAGTTTTTCACATTAGTTACAGCCACTAACCAGCATGATTAAAGCCCTACCAGACCGCATAAAACTGGCTAAACAAGCTGCTGAGAACCCAATCTGGATAGAAACCAGCAGCGATTTTGCGCGCGCAGCTAAAGCCTGGAAACGCTGTTCTAAGCTGGCTATCGACACAGAATTTGTTCGCGAACGTACATACTATGCAAAGTTAGGCTTAGTGCAAGTTTCCGATACCCAAAGTGTATGGTTATTGGATGTCCCGACTCTGGGCAATATGAGCTTGTTGGCAGAAATGTTAACTAACCCTGATATCACCAAAATCATGCATGGCGCCGGAGAAGATTTAGAGATTTTCTGGCAGCAGATGCATGTTATCCCTGAACCGCTGTTCGATAGCCAGATTGCTGCGGCCATGCTCGGCTATCCATTACAACTGGCTTATGAACATTTAATGACCGAACTACTGCCTATGAGCCTGGAAAAAGGCCCATCGCGCAGTAATTGGCTGCAGCGACCACTAACCTCAGAGCAAATACTGTACGCCGGCAATGATGTTGCTTACCTGCCACTGGCTGTTGCGATATTGCAGCAGAAACTACAAACCAACAACCGGTTGAATTGGCATCAACAGGAAATGCAGAACGTCACAGACCATGTTAAGTACCCTAAGGTTAGTGACGATCTGTATCTGCGTGTTAAAGGTGCTGGACGGCTAAACGGTATGGGCCTGGCCTGGCTGCAAAGACTGGCTGCATGGCGTGACCAGCAAGCGCAAATCCGTAATTTACCCCGCAGCTTTGTTATGCGTGACCCAGAGCTGATTGAAATAGCAATGCTGGTTAACGAAAAACACCCTATCGATAGCAACGATATTCAAGCATTAACAGAACTGCACCCTAAAGCCAAAAAGCGTTATGCAGATTTACTCATAGCGCTGCTGCAAAACCCACCTATAAAACCACTGCCCGAACTGCCTGGCCGCCCAGACGCAACACAACGCAAACAGCTTGCTGAAATGCAGTCGATAGTCCGTGCCACTGCAGCTGACCTTCAACTGGAACCCACACTGCTTGCCAGCAAACGTATTTTGCAGGGCTTACAAACCACCGCTAATAAACAACAACAGGCCCCATCATTGCAAGGCTGGCGGGGTGAGTTGCTCAATAATAAACTCAGTACGGTATTTAATTTCAACTAATTCATCAATCAACAAACTGCTTATGTTTAGATATATCACTCACTTATTACTGCCGGTTTTACTGTTTCTACCGGTCACAAGCTGGGCCCAGTTTGAGCTGCCCGGTACTGATATCTGGTTACTTAACATGACTGGTAGCGAAGTAACATCTGTAGAGCCCATAGTGCAGCGTGCCGGCTATGACAATCAACCGTCATTCAGTCACAACAACCAGTGGCTACACTACACCCGTGGTGAAACAGCCAATGATGGCCTGGGCTATACCGATATCTGGCGAGTGAACTTAAACAATGGCCAGTCGAGCCAGGTAACGGCAACCAGTACCAGTGAATTTTCTCCTCTGCCTTTGCCTGGTGCTCCCGGTCTGTCGATGGTCAGAGTTCAACAAGATGGCCGTCAGGAGCTATGGGCAATTTTCCCTGACAGTGAACAACCTGAGCGTCGTATTGTTAGTGCAGAACCGGTCGGGTATCACGCCTGGTTAAGCGCAGATAGCCTGGCTCTGTTTGTATTAGGTGATCCAGAACTTGGAGAACCCAATCGGT
Source organism: Wenzhouxiangellaceae bacterium (assembly GCA_965230265.1). Taxonomy (GTDB): domain Bacteria; phylum Pseudomonadota; class Gammaproteobacteria; order Xanthomonadales; family Wenzhouxiangellaceae; genus JAJFKX01. Next base: position 2,255,622 of record OZ245999.1, read on the forward strand.
TGGAGCTGTGGCAACCTTCGTCCGATACCGGAATGCAAATCACGAACGATATTGGTCGTGGGCTGCAAGTCAGTAACAGAGGTGAATTATTTTACGTACAGAACCCTTCCCAAATCACTCGTATGCATCTGAACAAAACACCCGTATCCGTTATTGGTTTGCACGAAAACGGCCAGGATTTTGCACTCGGCAGCGATGGTGTCTTCTGGCATGGCTCAGGAAGTAAAATTTACCGCTATACATCCGGCGACAACGGCTGGCAATTGATCATTGATTTACAACTGCATGGCTTGAATGGAATTACACGTGTTGCAATTAACCCTGCTGGAGATCGTCTGGCTGTGGTTGTTAGCGAGTAATCAACCTGGACAACAGCTATTGGTTGGCAAGAACCAGAAACCGCATTACTATTTACTTGTGTGTCCTCGTAGCTCAGCTGGATAGAGCGAGCGCCTCCTAAGCGCTAGGTCGCAGGTTCGACTCCTGCCGAGGACGCCATAAGCCTGTCTTAGCCGGCGCCGTGACCGCCCTGTACAACGAACCCTGCCCAATAGTGTGGGTGTTGCCAATCGGGCTGCGTCTGCATCCATTGCTGTGCAGCACGCAAGGCCTGTTCTGGCGGTTGGTTTTCTTTTAATAAATGGAAATAAAAGCGTTCCATCAACTGGGCTGTCGCCCGATCAGACACTTGCCACAAGCTGGCAATCACCTGCTGCGCGCCTGCAGCCAGAAAAGCTCGACTTAGGCTTAACAAACCCTCGCTGCCAGCAGATTTACCCAAGCCTGTTTCACAACCGCTGAGCACCACCAGATCGGCATTCAGCTCCAGACCCACAATCTGTTGCGGCCTTAAGTATTCGATACTCTGTGATGAGTGATCGCTGGCCAATACCAGACCAGATAATGCTGGCACCTCGGCATCGACAACGCCATGCGTAGCAAAATGAATGGTGCGATAATCACTGAGATCACTGCTGATTACAAAATCATGACTGGCCTGCAGGCCACTTTTAACAATGGCATCAGGGCTGAGTCGTTTAATGGCTGCAGCTTCAAGTTGCGCACCCGGCAACCGCAGCAAATCAATACCCGTTTGACTGGCAGAACGCATGGCAGTCATGTTGGATAAATCGAACGGCAGCCCCGCGAACTCATCTTGAATTGGCTCTGGGAAATTGGCCATCGGGTCGGCCAGCACCAATGTTTTGCCTGCAGGCTGACCAGGCTCAGCACTTAACTGGGCAAACACCCGGGCTGATGGGCTATAGGTCACGCCCATGTACTCAATTAATGGTTGTCGATTATCAGTGTTTACCGGCAATAAACCAAATGGCACCCGTAGCAGGCCACCATCAGCCATGACAATCAACTCACGTGCTTGCAGGTCACCATCCAGAGCCGGGCGCAAGACGATGTCGCTTAACTGACCGGCCACATAGGCAATGCGGCTGGGGGATTGTCGCTGGCTATGTAGCGCTTCGGCCAACTCTTTGCTTAATGCATTAATCTGGTCGGCAGGCGGCAGAAAGTAATGGCTTAGCCCACTTTGATCGAGCACCCATAAATGACTCCGCTGATCACCCAGAAAATAACTGATTAAAGCTGTATCAAAAGACAAAGACTGTTGCGCCGATTGAACAGTAAAAGGTGAATGATTGTCTGCTACTTGCGTACTGGGCAATATATCCAGTAAAGCACGGGCACGGATTTGCTCATTCACTTGCCATGCACCAGCAAAGTCCCCAGCATCAACCAACAGTTCAATGTGCTGGGTAAAAGCCTGGCGGCGGCTCGATACAAAGCTGGTCTGAATATTTTCGGTATTGGTACGCGCCCTTATCTGCATTGCCAAATCGGTAGCAGCTTGAGCCGAAGTCAGTGCAGCAACGCCCGTCTGAGCGCGGGATAATGCGGTCAAGGTATCGAGTTCAAATAACTCATCGCCAACCGCTCGATGCCCTGCCAGGGCCTGTTTTAGTTGCTGCTCACCGGCAGTCAACTGACCCTCGGTAATGAGTAACTGCCCCAAACGTGACTGCGCCCGGGCAGCTTCGCGGACATTGCCTAAGGCTGATAAGGTTTTAATGGCTTGGTATTGGTTGTTCAACGCTTTATGCGACTCACCCTGATCATACAAAAGCAGACCATACAAGCTAGACACAACCGCTTGTGAGACCGGTTGTTGACTGATTTCAAAACCTGATAATGACTGGCGAAACTGGGCATTGGCCAGATCGGGTTGGCCAAGACGGTGATTGGCCCGAGCCATTTGCGAGAACAAATACGCACGTTGCGGTAAATATTCACCAGCCATGATTAAGGCTTCACTGTAGTAATCAAGCGCCGTGGCTGGCTCTCCAATAGAAGCATAAAGGTTGCCCATCACGCTCAAGGCCTCGCCGGACCAATACAGATCGTTTCGATCGGTAAAGGTTTCTACAGCGGGGTTTAGATAATTCAGTGCCAGCTCAAGGCGGCCTTGCTGCTGCAACAACCTGGCCAGATTTATCTGGATCTGTGCAACCAATACTGGTTGTTCAACTTCCTGACCCAGGATAAGTGCTTGATACCATAAAGTCTCTGCCTCATCGACAAAACCCAGTGAAGACTTGACCAAAGCCAAATCATTAAGCGTATTGGCTAACTCGCTAATTTCGCCAGTTGCAAAATATTCGTTGACACCCAAGCGAGCAACCTGATCAACCGAAAGATCGGGACGCTTCAGCAATATAGCCAAAGCCTGTTCATATGAACGACTAGCAGCTTGATAGTCATTGCTTTGCCATTGCAGTAAAGCAATATTATTCAGAGTCTGAGCGGCATAATAATGATCACTATTTGCCTGACGAAGCTGGAGTGCAGCTTGATAACTTTGCAAAGCCAATATTGGCTTTCCCTGTCGGCGCAACGTCACAGCCAAAGCGTTACGAGCGGCGGCAATTCCATTGGTATCTAACTGGGCCTGATATATCGCAATAGCCTGGGAAAACTGATTGGTAGCTTCCGATAGTTGGCCTGTGGACTGATACAAAATACCAAGTTCAAAATGGGCATCACCCAACCAATCCATATTGGCACTATTTAAGGTGGATACTGCTTGTTGATAGGCATTAATCGCATCAGCCTGATTGCCGGATAAGTGGTATTGACCACCAAGCCCCAAACTGTCCGATGCAGTAGAGTTATTGTCAATCCAGCTCAACTCAACCTTACCAGCTGGGGCATACCGCTCAGCGCTGATAATGGATACTTTGGAAGCCCCAGTGAGATTCAGTATGTATTTGCCTTCGCGTCCTCTCCAACTGGCTGATTCACTGACAACATTACCGCGATCATCCAGCGCAGTAGCAATCGTATCAATGCCCTGGTTTTGTATCTGCAAATGAGTCGGCTGCCCTGTCGGTACAGCAACTTCCCAGCTCTCACCAGCCGGTAATAACCGGCTTACCGAACCCTCGACAAGCGGGATCGTAGCCGCCTGCACTGTGTAAACACAAAAAAGCAGACATAACAACATCCCTGTTGCTATCTGTTTATATAGCCATGTCTTTGCTTCTTTGCCCATTAATACATCCTGTTAGATCGTTATCTAGTGCTCGACAATGCTATGTCCACCAGAGCCCGTATCCCTGCCGCCTTCGGGCCGCCCAGAAATACCGCAAACCACATTCGGGTTAGCAACCTCTCTGGATAACCACCGCATTTCGCGAATACCTGGTCGAGTCGATGGTAACAATTCAAACTCCAATTGCTTGCTCACATTGTTCGTGGCTTGCCAAAAATCGCATCTCAGCACTGCCCGACCATCCTCAGCTTTGGTTATGTATCCATTACCGGGGCAAACCGCATGACGGGTCGCCTGACTGATTGCTGTATTCGTATCAGCACCAACCGGCTCTTGATAAAAATCAGCACTCCAACGTCCTGTGACATCATCACACTGTATATCAATCGCATCATCAGCCTGCATGACCAGACCACCGCCCAGATCACATGCCCGGCTGATAATCCACGTTGCCTCATAACCAGCCGCGCAACTTTTCACAGCTCCGGCTTTAAAACCCTGACCACTTTGCGCCAAAGTAGCCGCACTGAAAATCAGACCGAATAGCAATACAAAGAAAAAACCTAAAAGGTTGTTGTTGGGTACGTTCATCGTCAAATCCTTTATTCAGGTAATAAATTAGGAAATTGACGCGCAAGAAACGCCCTTCAGCACAATCTTCGATACCGCTGTTCGGCACCCGGCAAGCGCTCATCAAAGTTGGTTAGCTGACACAACGAACGCCGTTTGAAACCAGGCTATATGACAGTAACGTTATACAACCCATTTTCTGCCGGTCACTCCCCTGCGCAGCCAATTAGCTTCGTTTAACGGGGTTTTTCCCCATTAGTTATATGGACGCGTGAACTCCAGCTTTCTCCCACTTTTAATAGCGCGATGCTATTTTATTGATGGCCGACCATCATTGACTGTACCAGTTACTGTTTAAGCATCGGGCAAGTTGCCCCTAGTTTTGTGTTTTCTTGCTCACTTAAACGGCCATATCAGTAGATTCCATAAACTTTGATCATGTTCATTGGCCACTCCTATTTTCATCCCTTGCTGTCTTTGCCAGCGACTACGAGTTCGGAATAAGCGATCCCACAAACTCAAAATAGTCGAATAATTAGAATCGGTGTGCTCGCGAGTTGCATGATGATGCACCCAATGAATGGAAGGTGTGACAATAACCCAGCTGAGCGGTCGCTCTAGCGCAACCGGTAAACGTAAATTGCTATGGTGGAAAATGGCTGATATTAAAACCAACAGTTCGAATATCAGCACGCTACTAAACGGGACACCCATAACTAATATGAACCCAGCACGAGCGAATGCCGATAAAATCACTTCGCCAAAATGAAAGCGCACAGCGCTGGTGGCATCTAAAAATTCATCCAAATGATGAACTTGATGAAAGCGCCAAAGAAAAGACAGCTTATGGTTGGCAACATGCCAGGCATAAATGGCCAGATCCAGAATCAACAAATCGAGCAATAAGCCAACACCGCCCTGCCACCAATCAGGCCGCCAACCCCACCCATAACCAGCGGCCCAAGCTGTTAGCGGCAGTATAACCAATGGTGACAAAAGCGCATTAATCAGCCATAACAAGCCATTATTGGCTAACCGTCTGCGTTGATTTGGCCAGCGATCACTTGAAAACCACCGTTCCAATAACAACACAAGCGCAAACCAGCCCAGCACCAGCCAAGTTTTCAATACCAGTAACTCATCCATTAGATTCAACCCTGTATTTAGATTGACGCCACCGGTTAATTAGCAATCGATACGGTCCTAATAAAATCAAGGCCAACACTAATTTGACAAAATAATCTCCGATAGCCCACGTCACCCATGGCAACCCTGTGGCGTAAAACGCAATTGCAAAAAACCATGCGGTGTCCAGTAATGAACCAATAGCACTGGATATCAACGGTGGTTGCCACCACCGACCATGACGCAATCGATCAAATAACTGGACATCCAATAGCTGAGCTAACAAAAACGCACTGCCAGATGCCAGAGCAATACGGGGTGTAGCCAATATTGTCGAGAGCAATACCGCACAGGCAAACCCTATCCATACCACTTTTCGAGCCATCCGCGAGCCAAAACGCCGATTGGTAAGATCAGTGATCATGAACGAAACCGGATAAGTAATAGCCCCCCAGGTCAACCAATTATTAATTGGGTATTGCACGAGGACATTAGCACTGACAACAATCATCACCATCGCCAAAACCAACCAGGTCATAACTTGGCGGGAATGATCAACTTTAGCATTCATCATGGCTGATCAACCTGAATTTCAACATCAGCGAATACTGCAGACCGGCTGCCTGATATTGGCAAGTTACAAGGCTGGCGATAGGTAAAAACCAATGCTAGCTTTCGTTGTTGCGTTTGATTGCGTCCAGCAGCGTGTATTAAGCCGCTGTGAAACAGCAGCACATCACCAGGGTGCAACTCCGCACGCAATGCCTGATGCATTAACGTTCGATTCTCAGGTAAATCAGTCCTCAAAAAAGAAGCCTGATCAAACCTGGATTTATCCAATTTGACATCATGACTACCGGGAATAAGCCGCATACAGCCATTTCTGGCTGTTTCATGAGTCAGTGCTAGCCAGGCTGTTACCAGATTATTTTCCTGAAAACACCAATAACGAAAATCTTGATGCCACATGGTACTGCTGGAAAACTGCGGGTGCTTTGTCATCACACAATTGTGATGTGCTTGCACCAGAAATATGCCATCTGAGGGAAGTTCTTGGGTGTCCTGTATCGGTTCTTGGGTGTCCTGTATCGGTTTTGAAAAGCGCTGAATCTGCAAAAGCTCCGCAACTGTTCTAACCAACCGAGGGGTTTTACCCCATTCGGCAAAACTGCTATGCCGTTGATAGGCATGCAATAGCCGACGAATGGTTTTGCCTCCATCGGCCTGTTTGCTCTGTGGTGCACCTTGATATGCCACATCCGCCTCGTACTCCACTGGTTCAGAGGCATCTATCAACTGCTGTTCTGCGATGTTGCGCAAATAATCAACCTGTGTTGCTGTCGCCATCTGACGTACTATCAGATACCCTTGAGCAGCGAAAAACTGCTGTTGCGCCTTAGCTAATGCTTGCATCAGTCCATAATAGTAATATTAATCATCGCGTATTTTATATTGAGAGCGCCCTATACATACAGCTTATGAGTTTAACAACACTAATTATTATTGGGCTGGGTATGGCGCTAATAGCTGCAGTTGTGATTTGGTATTGGGCTACTCCGATTGCGCTGTGGTTCCGGTTCTTAGAGCGTAAACATGGTCGAATGCGCTCTGGTTGGTTAAGTATCCATAAAAGAGCACTGCATGTTTTATACCGCCCACCGGACGGGGTTCATCAGCCACAAACGGTTCTGTTATTGCATGGGCTTGGCGCGGACGCCGAACATTGGTGCCTACTATCTCCAGAACTGCCCCGCCACCTACAACTCATCGCTCCCGATTTACCTGGTTTTGGGTCAAGTCAAAAACCAGACTGTGAAGTCGCCAACACACAAGCTGCTGCCAAGTGGCTGGCAGAACTACTCAATGAGCTTGAAATTCCAGCCTGCCATGTTATCGGTAACTCTATGGGTGGGTATCTGGCTGCACAACTGGCTCATGACTACCCTAATAAGGTGCTCAGCTTATGGCTGTTAGCACCGGGTGGTATACACAGCGCAGCCAATAGTGAAGTTTTTAATATGATCCAAGCCAATGAAACCAACCCTTTGATAGTCACTAATCTATCAGAACAAAAACGGGTTTTTCATTTGACCATGCAACGACGTTTATGGATTCCCGAAGCCATGCATCGCTGGCTAGCCCGACGTGCGCGCAGGCAAGCCAAACACTGTCAAGCCTGTTTTGATGCAATGCGCTACCACTCGACCCCGTTAGAAAAACTAATCCCTAATATCGCACACCCAACTCTATTGACTTGGGGGGATTGTGATCGCGTTTTACACCCTGAAGGCGCAAAAATAATGCAACAGCTAAACCCCGATATTAAATTGCATCTTCTGAAAGATACTGGTCATCTTCCCATGCTGGAACGCCCCAAAATCTGCGCAAACCAATATCGAAAGTTTCTGGAATTACTCAATGAATAGATCAGAAGAGAATTAATCAGGACACCCAATATTCTTTAAACAGTTAATTAATCACTCTATTAATTAAACTGAATCAGTGACTCCAAATACCTGGAAACATAACCAATCTCATCCAAACCTGAATACCAAAAATCATTATGAAGAGGTAACTGCTCACAAAGCTTAAGTTGCCTATCTCGCTTACGCTAAAAAAGCAGCGGCCATAAACAATCACTATGCAATAAATTAAAGTAACCACTTATTACCCAAACACATCAACTTTCAAATAAAAAGGCAAATATCCTACAAAGCACAGCGTTAAACACCGATGTTCCTGATCAAGGCAACTCGCTAACATAATCACACACTCAATTGGAATTTAATTATGACCATACCTCGTTCTGCGTTGGTGTCGCTAGCTGCAACATCTTATTATCACTGTATTGGGCGATGTGTCCGCCGTGCTTACCTGTGTGGCGACGATGCTGTATCCGGGCGTTCATTTGAACATCGACGAGAGTGGATAGTTAAACGTTTAGCCGAGCTCTCTTCAACTTTTGCATTAAATGTTTGCGCTTATGCAGTCATGCATAATCACTATCATCTCGTACTTCATATTGACTCAGAAACTGCTGGCAACTGGTCTGACCTGGAAGTGTTAGATCGCTGGTGTTCACTGTTTTCTGGTCCTGTGATTGTTCAACGCTATAGAAAAGGCGAGCCCCTCTCTGATGCAGAATTATTAATGGTTGCAGATCGCGTATCGCTCTATCGCTCGCGTTTATCTGATTTATCTTGGTTTATGCGCTGTCTCAATGAACATATTGCAAGAATGGCAAATGATGAAGATAACTGCACAGGTCGTTTTTGGGAAGGTCGCTTCAAATCTCAGGCATTACTGGATGAAAAGGCTTTACTCAGTTGTATGGCTTATGTGGACCTCAACCCTGTGAGAGCAGGTATAGCGGAAACGCCAACGCAATCTGACTTTACCTCTATCCAACAACGAGTTAAGCAAATACCCAGAAGCGTACCTGAGAAAACTGTTGAAGCACTGTCACAGTTACCTAATTTAATGCGTTTTAGACAACAGTCGAGGCAATCTTGTCAGTTACCGTTTTCATTATCAGATTATATGGAATTACTTGACTGGAGTACTCAAATTACTCACCCGGGCAAGCGAGGTAAGGCCAGGCTCAAACGACCAGCCATACTTCAACGGTTAGCTATCGAACCCCATCATCTGATTCGCTATCTGAATCGCAAAGAACAAGGGTTTATTTATGTCATTGGAACGCGTCAGGCCATCAAAGATGCAGCTTCAGAACTTGGGCGGAAATTTTTAAAGGGTATCACCGCAGCCAATCGTTTATTTCCAATTACCAAATAAATCATACTTAAATACTCATACAGCACTATCAGGCCTAGCCTGATAGTGCGCAACCTCTTTGCCGTCACCATAAAAATCGTTAACGCATGCTCACAAGAGCTATGTGCTGCTCAGTTCATCGTCAGATCTATATCCCCCTGATTACCCCTCACTTTAAACAACACCCTTTGAGATTAATGTTAGCGGATTAATGTTAGGACACCCATGATTTCTTTCGATGAAACCCCTCACCAAACTCTTTTGCCTTGATTGAAAGTCATGGCTGTCCCAACTATGTCTTCTCAATTAAGCTACTCAAAGCCATCAAAAAACAATACATCATCTACAAATATTGTTAATGGTAAGGGCTCGGGTGCAGGCGTGTCTGACCCTACAGTAACTCCCAGTGATAGTATTCCACGTACGGGAGTCGTAATATCCAACCATTGAAAACCAGCCGCAATATCGCCAGCTGTAAACGGCAAACCAATGTTATTGAAGTTATCTACATCGTCATCCAGCAAACCAAGTTGCATATCGGGCGGTAGAAATTGACCTGCCATATAAAAATCATTATCTCCGGCACGATATTCAACCCTGTTGGTACCATCAACCACCCTGATATAGTCTGGCAAAGAAACCAATGATCCGGTATCGCCTGCCCCAAAACCTGCCGCATCAATATCCGTATAATGAAACAAAGTGATCACCAGATCCCGATCCGAGATATTGGTTACCATCAAAATATTCTCCAGTGTTCCCTGTCCGGGCGCCACTTCAGTCACTGTAATCACGCGTTGAATATCAAATAAACCACGTTCACCCACATCGATCCACTCAAGGGTCGCTGTGTCACCATTGAAATCTGATAATGTTGGCTCACCAAGGGCAAACTCTTGTGCATCCCCTTCTACTCGGTAATACCAGCCATCATTAAACAACACTGATGCAGTAGGGAAGCTATCATCTCCTCCCACGCCTCTGAACCTGGTCGATGGCACACCCGGAATTTGAAATGAAAGGATTCGATAGGTTACATCGCCATCAAAAATGGTATCTGCACCCAATGTTAATTCTGCATGCTGGATATTTTTTGCATAAGACATCAAAACCACTGACGAAAGTAAGAGTGCAGACAAGCTTTTGTTAAAAACATAACCGGCAGTTAAACACCTTGAAACAGACACTGTTTTTTTAATCATTGAAAACGGTTTTTTCATATAGCTTTAGCTCGATTTACGAAGAGCTTAGTAGGCTATTTGCTACCGCTTTCACAGTCAAAGCTTCGGCAATGACCAAACAAGGACAAAGTTATGACGAGCTTATGTCTTTGATTAGAATGAGCTTTTATGCCTATCACTTGGACATAGCGTCAAGAGCGACAAGGGAGGTTTAATCTTAAGATACCCTGAGTTTTTATAGACTATCGTGATATGCGCTTTTCAGGTGCGCCCAGAAAGTATCAATAATTGTTTTAGCCACCTGCTCACGCTCTGACAATCGCTTAAGAGAGCGCTTTAATCTTTGCAGTGAATGCTGGCGTCGCCTCGTATTCATCGTTATCATTCGCCCACGATCAAAGTCCAGCAGCCAAAGCTGATCTTGTTCGTCCTTAATGATATTACTTAGATTAATATCCGCATGGTATACATCGGCCTGATGGAATCTTGCCAACAGCGCACCGGTTTTAAACGCCAATTCCGGCAGACCGGAGATATTTTCTTTGATCAAACCATCAATACTGATGGCACCATGGATATAACGGGTGATCAAAGCCGCCCGATAGCTGCGCCCATGACGCACACAGATTGCGGCAAGGGGTGCCGGCACAGGCAGCTTTTGTTGGTGCAGGCTGGCCAGTAAACGCCACTCACGTAAGCTGCGGCTGCGTTCCCAGCCAGTAAACAAATACCGATCAAAGCTGATTTTTGCCATTTGACCACCACGCCGATAGTGCTTAATCACTGCTGCACCAGTGGGCATTTGCACACGCCAGCAGCCCCCTCGCCCTTGGCGGAAAGTCTCTACCGGACCATAGGTTGTCCAATGATCCGCGCTGAACCATTTACTGGTAGGACGCTCCAGCCGGTCAGCATCGTATAGAATGCGTGTGTAAGGCTGGCGATGAATGGCAGCTTGCATTAACACGTTCCATGGAAGTTTTACTGCGCACATACTACCTGTCACAGATAAATGAATACAGTCTCATCTGCCAAAATTTGCATGCTGCGCTTTTCTGCCCTGGGTGATCTTAGCCATGTTGTCCCACTCATCTGGGCATTACACCAACACTCTCCCGATAGTCAGATAGATTGGATTATTGACCCCAAAGCACAAGCATTGATACCGGATATTCCCGGACTCCGCCTGATTCCATTTAACAAAAATCATGGCTGGCGCGGGCTGCAAAATTTAAGGCGAACATTGAACGGTCAACGCTATGACAAGCTGCTTTTGTTGCAAACCTCCGCACGAGCCAATTTAATTAGCACAGTCATAAAAGCCAAACGAAGAATTGGATGGGACAGTGCCCGTGCACGAGAAGGACAAGCACTGGTCAAAAATGCCCGAATCGAAGAAGCACCACCCCAGCATCAAGTGCAGGGTTTTTTAGCGTTTGCCCGGCATTTGGGTGTTGCAGTTAACGAGCCTTACTGGGGGCTATCGATTAACGTTGATGCTGCTGGCTTTGCCGCACAAAACCTCCCAGGTGATCAACCAACACTTGTCATCAGCCCCTGTTCCAGCCATAGCTTACGCAATTGGCAGCCGCAAAGATATGCACAGGTGGCTGACTGGGTTCAACGGACACATGGGTGGCGCGTAGCCATTATTGGTGGCCCCAGCAATATCGAACAATCAATGGCGCTAAGCATTGAGCAACATGCTAAGGCCCCAATAGTTAATCTGGTTGGTAAAGATACCTTGCCGCAGATGTTGGCTTTACTGGATCGGGCTAACGTTGTGATGGCCCCCGATTCCGGCCCATTGCACTGGGCCAATGCCTTGGGTAAACCTGTTGTTGGCTTATATGCAGCCACATGGTCACAACGCAGTGGCCCATATAACAGCCTGGATTTATGCGTGGATCATTTTGCCGAGGCAGCAAACAAGTATCGGCGCTGTGAGCCGGAAAACTTACGCTGGGGCACACGCATTGAACAACCAGGTGTTATGGAGCTGGTTGGTGTTGATGAAGTATGTGAAAAGCTGACACTGGCCATTGAACGGCAATCCCACAGCCAATAAATCGCGGCTATTACTATACGATAAAATTATGTTTCTGTCTGATAATCGGTATAGGATTTTTCTTCTCGCAGGCGCGAGCCCAACCGTTCATTGATCGACTTTTTGACAGCCGCTCGTCTGTCATTGGTCAAATATACCGCCCTGGCCAGTTCGACAAACTGATTGCCGAAGTTCTTCTCACTTTCCAGGGCACGCAACTGGTCTTCAATATCCCACAATTGGGCGTTGATGCTTTGTAACTCATCAGATAACTGTCCAATCGCTGATGCATGTTCAGAGTTATTTACGTCAGTTGCCTGCCATACAGCGGTTAGCAACAGCAGTTCATCATTCACATACTCAAGCTGAACAGCATCGTGAATACGGGCTGATTTCAGCTTAAGTATGCTGATCTTGTCCAGCAGCTCTCCCGGTGATACCGGGATGCTGATCTGATCAATGGCCGGCTTTGAAATATCAGTCACCGATCCAGATAGCCACTGTAGCGGTATCCGTATTACCAAATGTATCGGAAATGCTATAGACCAGTGATGTGCCACCAACAAATTGGAATGGCGGTGTATAAGTGATGGTGCCATCTGGGTTGATCGCGGCAGACCCTACCGATGGTTGCTGCACAATACTGTCCAGTGTAATGGGGTCACCATCTGGGTCACTGTCATTGGCCAGCACATCAAAAGTACCAAATGCATTCATGGCAATCATAAAGCGGTCATCCACGGCAACAGGTGGCGAACCTGGTGTCACCGTAACGCTGACCTGAGCAGTGGCCTGATTACCGGCCGCATCGGCAATGGTGTAACTGAAGCTGTCAGTTCCAGAAAAACCTGCATTCGCAGTATATGAGACCTGATCACCATTCACCTGGGCACTGCCATTGGCTGGCTGGGTGACACTAACCAGATTGATCGCATCACCTTCAGGATCGCTATCATTGGCCAACACATCGATGCTAATGGTTTGACCTGCGTTGGCGGTCGCACTGTCGCTGACAGCAATCGGCGCGGCATTGGCCGGCGCTACAATGATGGTGACATTGGCGCTTTGCTGGCCACCAAAGCCATCATCGACGGTATAGATAAAGTTATCTGTACCAGTAAAGCCAGTATTCGGCGTGTACAGCACCTGATCGCCGGAAATGCTGACGGTACCGCTCGATGGTGTGCTGACACTGATGATCTGCAGACTGTCGCCGTCAGGGTCAGAGTCGTTGCTGAGGACATTCAGGGCATTATCGATGCTGTCTTGATCGAGGTTAAAGCTATCGTCCTGCAGAGCGGGCTGATCATTATCGAAAATGGTTTGACCTTCAACAACCTCTGTGTCGACCTGCTGAGTCCGGTAAACATCAACACGGCGTTTGTGCCGAACCGGTGTACGTAAAGCCCGTCGAATCCAAGGCGCTTCTGTTGGAACTTCTACCTGGCGCCACTCCAGAACCGGCTCCTGAGGCCCAGTTGCCGGGCGACGAACTTCAGTCTCAGTGGCAAACTCGATTTCTACACGCCGGTTCAAACGACGGGTTTCTTCGGTTTCATTGGAGTAACGAGGCTCAGCTTCACCTTTCCAGTCAATCTCAATCTGATCTTCATTTAAACCACGCGATAGCATGTAGTCACGTACCGCTTTAACACGGTTTTCGGACAAAGAAAGGTTGTATTCATCAGTACCGAGGTTACAGGTATGACCGACCAGCTTGATGCTGCCCACCAGACGCGCCTCTTCGATCCTTGCCAGTAAGTCATCTAAAATACCGGTTGCCTGAGGCAGCAACTCATATTCATCCAGTTCAAAATTGGCCTCGTTGGAAACATCCACCTGGTTCATAAATACACTGCCTTCTCGCTCGCTGGGTGTGGCAGATACTGCAGGCGTCACTTCAAACTGTTGTGATTGATAAACCCGTACAGGGCGGTGTGTTTCGCCGAAATTATAGGTGTAGTAAATACCACCGCGCCAATCAGTGCGATCGATCTCAAATGGGCCCGATTTACGTGCCCATGCACCGCGCAGTGATAGCATATGACCACTGCGGCCGAAGACTTTATCCAGTCTGGCAGAGGCAGTAAATTGATCAGCGCCATCGGCACCATTTTCAAAGTCTGCACCCAAGGTCAAACGCAATTGCGGGTCATAAATATAGGTACCACCGCGAACGCCCACCCCCCATTCATAAACTTCTTCGAATATCTGAGTCGTGGTAGTAATGGTGTCAGTGCGGCTAAAGCCACGACCATTGAGAGTTCCGGTAATAAACGTCGTATCATTACTGATAATGGTATTAACCAATTCTTCTCCCGATAGACCTGCTACACCATAAACCGATGCAAAGAAGTTTTCCTTTTCAAAACCACCACCAAACGTCAATTTGCGGTGGTCTGAAATTTCGCCCTGATCCACTGCCACGAATGTTTTGAGGATAGTGCCATCGCGATAGATGGGGTTACCATTTTCATCTTCGCCTGCGCTGACGCCATTTAGCAACCAATGATAATTCAGCTTCAGGCCGCCCGCGCCTTCACTGCCGACCCAGCCTTCGCCGATCAATGCCGATTGGTAATTCTCCGTCAGCACTGCAGTAATCTCACCGACCACATCAAACTCTGTATCAACGCCAACACCAATACTGAATCTTGAACCTGTAAATTGCAGGTTAACGTTGTCATCACTACCACTGACTGCCACATTGCTGCCAGCCTGATCTTGAGCAAGCGCTACACTGCTTATCAGTGCCAGTACCAGTATTTGTGCGATAACAGTCCCTGTTGTTACGAATTGACGAATACCTTCAATCATTGTTTGCATAATGCCTCTCTCAAGCCCACTTTCCCGGATTCTACCTGTGTGGTTTATGTTAACGGTTTGCATGGTCATTTAACGATATTTTTAGATTATATCCGCTATTCGCAGAAACAACACCCACTGTATGCTTTTTATATGTGATTTTTGCTAATTGTTATCTTGGGCTACTGCCCGGCTATTGTGCTCAAAGATGCTCACCACAATTGACGGAACATACACTGCCTTCTAAACTCATACCTAGCGATGAACAGGCACTTATTAACCATTACCGTTTTGACTTTTGTGCTGTTGCTGCAATCGGTTGCTGCAACAACCATGCCCACGCCTGTCAGCCATACCAGCAATGATGTTGTCGAGCTTAACCAGACGCAACCCTGCCATGACGCCACCGACGAGAGCACCCCAGATACCGATCAAAGCTGTTGCAATAGCGACACGCAATGCCTGCAGCACTGTGATTCCCTTACAGTAGCGCTATTCAATCAACCACGCATTGATGACCGGCAACAACCCAGTGCCCGGTTCCTGCTTGCTGCCGTCGCCTTACATGCGCCCTACCAACTGAGACTACTAAGGCCTCCAATAAGCACGCTCAAATAAACCCAGGAGTTGGTGCTTAGCACCAATGGTTTGTTATTTGGAGATGCTTAATGTCTTTTCGAAAATTGAGTTCAGCCAGCATAATATGCCTGCTGGCAGGCTGTGCAGGTATTCCACAAGACCGTGGGCTAACCGATGTACAGCGATATTTAAATCAACAAGGTGGTCCACAGCTCACCAACCCTGACAGTGCCACAGTCGAACAACGCCGCACATTGCTTAGGCAATGGCTGTCACAACCGATTGACGCCAACCTAGCTGTGCGCATCGCTATGCTGCGAAACCCGCGTATTCGCGAAGGTTATGCTGTGCTGGGTATTACCCAGGCAGACTTATACGATGCTGCACGTCTCGCTAACCCAACCTTATCTGCCGCAGTGCTGGATTCCAGTGCTGCTGATAGCCAGCCGCAGATCACGCTGGGACTGGCGCAAAATTTTGCCAACCTGTTGCTGTTGGGCCCACGCAAGCGCATTGCCAGCCAGGAAGTAGAACGGGCCAAGCTGTTGACTGCTCAACAGGTATTAAATCTGGCAGCAGAGGTCGAAATGGCCTACTACCAGTATGTCGGTACGGCACAGGTGGCACAGATGCGGCAATTGGCAGCACAGGCGGCACGCATTTCTGCCGATCTGGCCACACGCTTTTATAACGCGGGCAATATCAATCGAAAAGAACTACAAATGGAACACGCTGCTGCTACCGACGCAGATATTCAAGCCAGCCTGGCAGCGGCCGAAGCCGTCGCTGCCCGTACAGAACTCAATCGAGTTATGGGTTTGACAGCAGAAGAGTCGAACTGGGAAGCCAAAATTGAACTTTCATTGCCGGTAAAACAGGAAGACGACGCTCAACAGTTACTCAACTTGGCCAACAGTCAACGTTTGGATTTACAGGCAGCACGACAAGCAGTCGTATTGCTCGAAGATGCACTGGGCCTAGCACGCAGCTATCGCTATCTTGGCAGTTTTGAGTTAGGGGTTGAGTATGAACGGGAAACCGATGGTTCACGGTTGCTGGGGCCAACGCTGGCTTTGCAACTACCGATTTTCAATCAAGGTGATGGCAGTGTTATGCGAGCACTATCACGACTGGAGCGCAGCCGGGCCCGAACCAACCAGCTGGAAATCAATATCAGCAACGCTGTGTCACTGGCCAGCAACAAGGTTATGGTGCAGCGTGAATTGGTAGAACGTTACCAGCAGCAGCTGATACCTCAGCGTGAGGAAGTGGTGCAGCGCATGCAGGAATTGCAACTGTTCATGATTATCGGCCAGTTTGAGTTACTGAATGCCAAACAACAAGAGTACGACGCTTACCAGGGTTACATTGAAAGACTGCGCGACTATTGGTTGGCACGTGTGGAGCTGACACGCGAAGTTGGTGCCGTCTTACCCAGTTCCAACACCGACGGGCAGCAGATACTGGATGTGGAAACGCTGACCAGGCCCAAAGGCGGACACCATCATCATGGTGCAATGGAGAACATGGGTGGCGATGGCCAACATCAGCGACATCATTCACAACAAGCAGATACAAATGCCGCTTTAAACCACCAACACGGAGATCACCAATGATTACCAGACGTCATTTACTGTCCGGCGCCAGTGCTGGCGCACTCGCCTCATTGGTGACCAGTTATAAACCCGGCTATGCCGCCCAGGCACCGGATATCGCTGGCCAGAGTGATGCAACAAACCTATCCAGCTTGCCATATAAACCGGTAAAAACCCTAAATGGCTGGACACTGCCTTACCGTATGAACAAGGGTGTCAAAGAGTTTCACCTGGTCGCTGAAGAAATCGAGCATGAGTTCAGCCCTGGATCGGTAGCCAAATGCTGGGGTTACAACGGCACTACGCCGGGGCCGACCATTGAAGCTGTTGAAGGCGATCGGGTAAGGGTATTTGTCACCAACTGCCTGCAGGAACACACCACAATGCACTGGCATGGCCTGATTTTACCCGCCGGCATGGATGGTGTGGGTGGTTTAAACCAGCCTCATATTCAACCGGGTGAAACCTACGTGTATGAGTTCGATGTGGTGCAGCACGGCACACACATGTACCACCCGCATGCCGATGAAATGACGCAGATGGCCTATGGGATGATGGGTTGTTTTATCATCCATCCCAAAGCCGGTGAAGCAGTGGCCATTGATCGTGATTACTGCTTTTTGCTGCACAACTGGGCATTGCATCCCGGCACCTATAGACCTGACCCTTCGATTATGGTGGATTTTGATTTATGGACCTTCAACAGCAAGGTATTCCCTTCGATTGATCCTTTTGTCGCACGTACCGGCGAGCGTATCCGGATTCGTATTGGCAACCTTTCAATGTGGAATCATCCTATTCATGTGCATGGTGTGGAATATCTGGTGACAGGCTCTGACGGTGGTCGCTGGCCGCAATCTCAATGGCGACGGGAGGTCACGGAAATTGTTGGTGTGGGCCAGATGCGCGATATTGAATTTGCCGGTGTGGCGGGTGACTGGGCATTTCACTGCCATATGGCACACCACACCATGAATGCAATGGGTCACGGCATACCGAATAACACCGGCGTGGACCAAGCAGGTATCCAACAGCAGATCCGCAACATTCTGCCTGGCTATATTCCGATGGGCCGTTACGGCATGGCTGAGCACCAGGACCATACCTCACGAGGCCTGCACCCAGGCCCGGAAAATACCTTACCGATGATGATGGGCAAAGGCCCATTCGGCAATATCGAGATGGGCGGTATGTTTACTGTCGTCAAGGTCCGTGATGATCAAAGACCAGGCGATTTTAGTGATCCGGGCTGGTACCAATACCCACAAGGTACGGTGGCCAGCCGGGTGAGCACCGACCCTGATTTTGGTCATCCGATACGGCTTTCAAGCTGATCACCTTGATAAGCGTTTAATCGACTGGCCCTGAATGCAAAAAGGCGCCGCAATGCGGCGCCTTGAATCAATAATGATTGATGAATCAGACTATTCAGAGCTTTCCTGCTCAAGGTCTTTCATGCTTAGGCGTATCCGGCCTTGCTTATCGACCTCCAATACCTTGACACGCAACTTGTCACCTTCACTGAGTTTGTCAGTGACATTCTCAACACGCTCTTGAGAAATCTGTGAAATATGCAGCAGACCATCACGACCAGGCAGAATGGAAACAAACGCACCGAAATTCATAATACGCTCGACCTTGCCTTCGTAGATTTTGCCGACCTCAACATCCGCAGTAATCAACTCGATACGACGGCGGGCTTCATCTGCAGCATCCTTATTGGCTGAAGCAATGGTCACCACACCATCATCTTCGATATCAATAACGGTGCCGGTTTCTTCGGTAATCTGACGAATGGTAACGCCGCCCTTACCGATGATGTCACGGATTTTGTCAGGGTGTACGCGAATTTTCATCAAGCGTGGCGCATATTCCGACATCTCGCCGCGTGGCGCATCAATGACCTTGCCCATTTCACCAAGAATGAATCGACGGCCTTCAGTCGCCTGTGCCAGTGCAATCCTCATGATTTCCTCAGTGATACCACCAATCTTGATATCCATCTGCAATGCGGTAATACCATCAGTGGTACCGGCCACTTTGAAGTCCATATCGCCCAGGTGATCTTCATCACCCAGAATATCAGATAGAACCGCAAACCGGTCGCCTTCCTTAACCAGACCCATCGCGATACCAGCCACAGGTGCTTTCATAGGCACGCCAGCATCCATTAATGCCAGTGAAGTACCACAGACCGAAGCCATAGAGCTGGAACCATTGGATTCAGTAATTTCTGAAACCACACGCAATACATAAGGGAAATCATCCATGCTTGGTATGACGGCACCAACACCACGACGAGCCAACCGTCCATGACCAATTTCACGACGTTTGGGACCACTCATAAAGCCGGTTTCACCCACACAATAAGGAGGGAAGTTGTAATGCAGCATAAATGGGTCTTTATACTCACCTTCTACGGCATCAATAATCTGTGCATCACGACCGGTACCCAAAGTGGCAACCACCAGCGCCTGGGTTTCACCACGGGTAAAGACCGCTGAGCCATGAGTACGCGGCAATACGCCCACTTCAACATCGATCGGGCGTACTGTGGTCAAATCACGGCCATCAATACGAGGCTCACCACTTAGTACACGTTCACGGACCAGGCTTTTCTCTAAGGCAGCAAAGGCATTCATTGCTTCGCCTTCATCCAGGGCGTCATCGCCTTGCAGCAGTGTTTCTTTTAGTTTGGTACGTGCATTGCTGATGGCATCACGACGTTCCATTTTATCGGTAATCTGATAGGCCGCCTGCAAGTCATTTTTGAAGTGCTCAGCCACCAGGTTGGTCACTTCGTCACTCTTTTCTTCAGGCTGCCAATCCCATGCAGGTTTACCCACTTCTGCGGCCAGTTCTTTAATCGCGTCAATGGCTACCTGCATCGACTGATGCCCAAAACTAACGGCACCCAGCATCACTTCTTCAGATAACAGCTTGGCTTCTGACTCAACCATCAATACCGCTTGATCGGTACCCGCCACGACCAGGTCAAGCTCAGATTCTTTCAGCTCGCTGGTGGTCGGATTCAACAGATAATTGCCATCCTTATAACCAACACGGGCACCGCCCAGCGGACCATTAAACGGCATGCCAGATAAAGCCAGTGCAGCAGAAGCACCAATCAGAGCAAGAATATCGCCGTCGGTTTCCGGATTAGAAGAAACCAGTGTGGCAATAACCTGTACTTCGTTTTTAAAGCCTTTCGGGAATGAGGGTCGAATGGGGCGATCAATCAAACGTGAGGTCAAAGTATCCTTTTCAGTAGGACGACCTTCACGTTTAAAGAAACCACCAGGAATACGACCTGCTGCGTAGAATTTTTCCTGATAGTTGACGGTCAATGGGAAGAAATCACGGCTAGGGTCGGCTTCTTTTCTGCCCGTGGCAGCAACCAGTACCGAGGTTTCGTTCATGGTTACCATCACGGCGGCATCTGCCTGACGCGCCAGGTGACCGGTTTCTATAGTGATGCTATGCGCACCGTACTCAAATGTTTTTGATATTTTTTGCACTTCGTTGTCCTTGTTTTAGATCGTCACAGGCAAAATGGCCATATGCGCGAATGGCCGGAAGTGACCGGCCATTGTGCTGACGATTGTGAGTTCGCTTTCTGTGCGGCTATGCAGCCAGACTAGCGACGTAATTCGAGACGCTGGATCAAATCGCGGTAACGCTGCAGATCGGTCTTTTTCAGATAATTAAGCAACCGACGGCGAGAATTCACCATTTGCAACAACCCACGACGTGAATGGTGATCGCCCTTGTGTGAGGCGAAGTGCTGGGTCAAATGCTTGATCCGGCCGGTTAACAGTGCAACCTGCACTTCTGGTGAACCGGTATCATCCGGGCCTCGTTGATAGTCGCTGACGATCTGAGCTTTTTGCTCGGCTGTGAGTGACATTGTTTCTCCTAATTAATTAACATTTTAGGCAACGAGGCTTTATGGAAATACCCTATTGACCAATGCTTGCAAACATCTACCAAAAGGCACTTGCACAAAGCCTCGTCGTCGCCTACTACTTACAAAACAGACAGCAGCGTATTGTACTGTGTGCGAGCAATGGTTGTAAACCATTGCAGCCGCTGGGTATTCAGTTCTGACACCATGGGTTCAAACACTTGCCTACGCTTTGACGTCGTAGAAAAGCGCTTACTGAATAGCAAAGAGTCTGTGTGGTTTTAATCTCCCATCCATAACCGCCTCACCCAGCCCCAGAAACTGCTCATCTTCCAAATAAACACGGTATAAACCAGACGCTAATCGCTCAAAATGCTCAAGGCTTTGCCCATGCATAAAACATTTGGCCTGACTGGTATTGATATGAATATCAGGATAATCCAACAACGCTTGATCGGCTGGCAGCAGAGCATCAATCGGGTTTTCAGTATCTGCCAATTGTTCCAGTGTAAGCATGTGTTGCTGGCTGAATCGTCCTATACCGGTTCGACGCAGGGCTGACAAGTGGCCCAAGGTACAGGCAAGCTGTGCCAATTGTTCTGCTAATGTGCGCACATAAGTTCCCTTGCTGCAATGCACCACAAAATCCAATTCCGGTGACTCCCAGCGCGTGACCTGCAAACTGTAGATCATGATTGATCGTGCTTTTCGTTCAACCGTTTTACCCTGTCGCGCCAGTTTGTAGAGTGGTTGACCCTGGTGCTTTAAAGCCGAATACATTGGCGGCGTTTGTTCGATATGACCCGTCAGTTTATCGGCCAGGGATTGCCATTGTGACAATGTCATATCAGTAACATCTGCGCTATCGACAATGTCTCCTTCCAGATCACCGGTGGTGGTTGCCTGTCCCAATGTCAGGGTGGCCTGATAGATTTTGTCAGCTTCCAGTAGAAAAGCGTTAACTTTGGTGGCTTGTCCAAAAGCACACAGCAACAGCCCCGTAGCAAATGGGTCCAATGTGCCGGCATGACCAGCTTTGCGGATACCTAGAATTTTTTTGGCCTTGCCAAGTGCCTGGTTGGAGCTGATACCTGCGGGTTTATCCAGCAATAACAAACCACCGGCAACAGCAGCAGCCTTGGGGCTCATGTTGGCTACTCTTCTTCTGAGTGGTCGAGGCGCTGAGAGTCATCTGGGCGCACTGATGCCAATAAAGCATCCATGCGTTCGCCAGTTTCAATGGACGTATCCTGGTAGAAGCGCAGTTGCGGTGTGGTTCGCATGCGCAATTGCTGACCGAGTATGCCACGCAAATAACCCGCACTGCGATTCAATGCCGCGACACTGGTATCCGCCTGATCAGAATCAAGCACCGATACATACACTTTGGCCACGCCAAGATCACGGCTGACTTCCACATCAGAGACACTGATAAAGCCCACATCCGGATCGTTCAGTTCGCGCTGTACCAATACCCCCAGCTCTCTGCGCAATAAGCCTGCTACACGATCATGCCGGGCATAATCGCGCTGATGTCCACGGTTATAACCCATAAGGATTAATCCAGTGTGCGTGCGACTTGAACGCGCTCAAAACATTCAATCTGATCGCCAGGGCGCACATCGTTGTATTGCTTCACACCAATACCACACTCAGTACCCGAGGTGACTTCGTTGACGTCATCCTTGAAGCGACGCAATGATTCCAGTTCACCTTCAAAAATCACCACGTTATCGCGCAATACACGGATCGGGTTTTGCCGTTTAACCGAACCTTCAACCACCAGACAACCTGCCACAGCACCCAGCTTGGCGCTGCGGAAGACATCTTTAACTTCGGCCAGTCCAATAATCTGCTCTTTGGTTTCAGTTCCCAATAAACCGGTAATAGCAGCCTTAACCTGATCAATGGCATCGTAGATCACGCTGTAGTAATGCAGATCCAAATCATTTTCTTTAATAATCCGGCGCGCACTGGCATCAGCACGGACATTAAAACCGATTACGATGGCATTCGACGCCTGTGCCAGTGAAGCATCGGACTCGGTGATCCCGCCCACGCCACTGACAACCACATTGACAGTAATCTGCTCATTGGATAAGCGCGTCAGGGCATCGCGCAATGCTTCCACGCTGCCTTGCACATCGGCTTTGATCACCAGGTTAACGGTTTGCTGCTCGCCATCCTGGCCCATCTGGTCAAACAGGTTCTGCAGTTTGGCAGCCTGTTGATGTGCCAGACGACCTTCACGGCTTTTGGCCTGACGTTGTGAGGCAGCCTCTTTGGCTTTGCGCTCGTTGGCTACCACCAGCACTTCATCACCGGCATTGGGAACGCCAGAAAGACCAATCACCTCGACAGGAAATGATGGTCCAACCGTTTCAATGGTTTCACCCAGCTCGTTCAACATGGAACGGGCGCGACCATATTCTTCACCCGCCAGAACCATTTCACCTTTCTTGAGCGTGCCATCCTGAATCAACAAAGTGGCTACAGGCCCACGGCCTTTATCCAGGCGAGATTCAACCACCACACCACGGGCCTTACGCTGACCATTGGCCAATAACTCCATCACCTCGGCTTGCAGCGAAATGGCCTCCAACAGATCGTCAATACCTTCACCAGTTTTGGCCGAGACATTCACAAAAATTTCTTCGCCGCCCCAATCTTCAGGAATCACTTCCTCTTTACTCAATTCGGTTTTCACCCGTTCCTGGTCAGCATTTTCCTTATCAATTTTGTTGACAGCCACAATCAATGGTACCCCTGCGGCACGGGCATGCTGAATGGCTTCTTTGGTCTGCGGCATGACACCATCATCTGCAGCCACCACCAAAATGACAATATCGGTCACCTGCGCTCCACGTGCACGCATTGCGGTGAAAGCGGCATGACCGGGTGTATCCAGGAAGGTAATCCCGCCTTTTTCGGTTTTTACATGGTAAGCACCAATATGCTGGGTAATGCCCCCGGCCTCGCCGTCAGCCACCTTGGTTTCTCGAATATGATCCAGCAATGAGGTCTTACCATGATCAACATGGCCCATTATGGTTACCACTGGTGGGCGTGGATCGCCTTCTGCCGGGTCATGGTCCTGGTTTTGCGCAGCCGCAATTTCAGCTTCAATATCTTTTTCTACAGCCGCAGATGCTGCATGTCCCATCTCTTCAACCACCAAAATTGCGGTTTCCTGATCCAATGACTGATTAATGGTGACCATCATGCCCATCTGCATCATGACTTTAATCAGATCGCCACTTTTAACCGCCATTAATTTGGCGAGGTCGGCTACGGTCAGTGTTTCAGGGACCTGAATCTCACGTTTAACCGGTGCATCCGGGCGCTGGAAACCGTGTTCGTTACCGACTGAAAGCTGTGAACGGCGCTTGGGCTTGGATTTTTTGCGGCGTCCGCTACCCGCCGTGACGTGCAATTCGGCACGACCATAACGCGTGCCGCGATTACGGTTAGCGTTCTCACGACGTTTCTTTTCTTCACGTTGAATTTCAATACGGGCAGCGGCGCGTTTTCGCTCAGCTTCCTGCTGCTCAAGAATCTTGGCTTGCTCGCGCTCAGCCTGTGCCGCTTTTTCAGCTTCACGGCGTGCTGCCTCTTCAGCTTCTGAGGCTTCGTTTTCAGCTCGCCTTTTGGCTTCAGCTTCGGCCTGCTTTTCAGCTTCGATACGGGCTTGTTCTTCAGCCTCTTTGCGTTGACGTTCTTCAGCTTCTTTGCGGGCTTTTTCTTCCAGCTCTCTTTTAGCGTTTTCTTCTGCTTCACGTTGCTGGCGAATTTCTTCCAGCGCTTTTCTGGCCGCATCGCGCTCAGGGTCAGCAGAACTATCGACTTCGGTGCCGCGTTTAATATAAGTTCGTTTGCGTCGCACCTCGACATTGACTGTCTTGGGTGGTGCCGAACGCCCGCCAACACGACCACCGCCGGGCACGGTGATTTCTGACACCGTACGACGTTTTAGGGTGACACGCTTGGGCGCGCTGACAGTGTCCTGCTCCTTACCATGACTGGTACGCAAATGTCCCAATAAGGTTTTTTTATCCTCATTGGAAACTTCAGCATTTGGATCGGTGATATCCACACCGGCATCCTTCAACTGACTCAATAGCCGATCGACGGACACACCCAGTACTTCAGATAATTGTTTTACTGTTACTTG
The DNA here is from genome assembly GCA_965230265.1 of Wenzhouxiangellaceae bacterium. Lineage (GTDB taxonomy): Bacteria > Pseudomonadota > Gammaproteobacteria > Xanthomonadales > Wenzhouxiangellaceae > JAJFKX01. Next base: position 2,280,938 of record OZ245999.1, read on the forward strand.
TGATGACATTACTCTTGTTACCTTGGTATTTCTCGCGTACTGGTCAATGCCTGATAGCTCATATCAAAAAGTGGCCTATTCAGCACCCTCGGCAAACCAATGGGCGCGAGCAGCCATAATCAGTTTGGCTGCCTGCTGCTCATCCAGTTCAGGAATTCCCTCTAATTCGTCTACTGCACAGTCGGCTAAATCGTCACGACTGCGGATACCTTTTTCGGCCAAACGATAAGCCAATGATTCAGACATCCCTTCCAGGTCCAGCAGGTCCTGTTCCGGCTTATTTTCGTCCAGGACTTCTTCGCGCATAATCATTTGTGTCAGCAGTGCATCACGGGCACGGCGACGTAATTCAGAAACGATGTCCTCATCAAATTCTTCAACCGCCAATAGCTCGCTTTCCGGAACGTACGCAACTTCTTCGACATTGCTGAAGCCTTCCTGGACCAAAATACCAGCCAGTTCTTCGTCAACATCCAGCTTGCTGGTGAATATTTCCAGAATTTCCTTGGCTTCGGCTTCGCTCTTGTTTTCCGCATCTGCCAAGGTCATGACGTTCAGTTGCCAGCCACTCAAACCACTGGCTAAACGCACATTCTGCCCACCTCGGCCAATTGCCTGGGAAAGGTTTTCCTCTTCCACCGCAATATCCATGCTTTTCTTTTCTTCATCCACCACAATGGAGCTGACTTCTGCAGGTGCCATTGCGTTGATGACAAACTGGGCGGGGTTATCGTCCCATAAAATAATATCGATACGCTCACCGGCCAACTCATTGCTGACTGCCTGCACACGTGAGCCACGCATCCCTACACAGGCACCAATAGGGTCGGTACGCTTGTCATTGGCGCGTACTGCAATCTTTGCGCGACGGCCCGGGTCACGAGCAGTACCCATGATATCGATCAATTCAGAACCAATTTCCGGCACTTCGAGCGCAAACAAATTGGTCAAAAACTCATTCATTGTACGGCTGGCAAATAATTGCGGGCCACGTTGTTCAGAACGGACTTCATACAGATAAGCGCGCAAACGGTCACCTGGCCGGACAGATTCACCCGGAATCATATGCCGGCTAGGAATAAACACCTCTGCATTGCCTCCCAGATCAAGGTATACACTGCCGCGCTCAAAACGTTTGACGATGCCATTCACCAGCTCGCCTTCACGTGATGAATAAGCCTCAAACACTTGCTCACGTTCAGCATCACGAACCCGTTGCACAATCACCTGTTTGGCAGCCTGGGCGGCAATACGACCGAACTCAGCGTTTTCCATAGGCTCTTCGATAGTGTCACCTACTGCCAGGCTTGCATCCTGTTTTTGGGCTTCACTGGCAGGGATTTGATGATCGGGAAACTCGATTTCTTCCTCATCATCAACCACATTCCATACTCGGAAAGTTTCGTAATCGCCGGTTTTTTGATCGATAGATACACGAGCATCAATTTCCAGTTCGTGCTTTTTGCGTGCAGCCGAAGCCAGCGCCGCTTCGATTGCACCGAAGATCACTTCTTTAGAAACACCTTTTTCATTGGCAACCGCTTCAGCTACCAGCAAAATTTCCTTCGCCATCCTCTACCTCAGAGTCTGTTTGTTCATTAATGCTACTGTCAATGCTTAACCATTACTCTTATCAGAGTTTTTGGATAAGTCCTGCGCCAGCAATGCGTCAAAATCCGGCACCAGCCGGGCTATTCGTATATCTGCCATGTTGATCACAATATCGTCACCATCACAGCTCAGGCTTATCTGCTCACCATTGACTGCCACAATTTTGCCTTTCAGCTTGCGGCGACCATCAATGGTTGAAAACAGTTTAAGTTTCGCTTCTTCACCTATAAAAGCAGCAAACTGTTCAACCGTAAACAGTGGTCTGTCCACGCCCGGGGAAGAAACCTCCAGGTTGTACTGACCTGGCAATGGGTCTTCCACATCCATTAATGCAGCTACCTCACGGCTGACTCTGGCACAATCAGCAACCAGAATTTCGCCACTGTAATCAGGCTGGTCGATATACAGACGCAAGGTTCCATGCTTGCTGTGGCCATCCAGTTCCAGGCCCAGCAGCTGATACCCCAGGTCAGTTACAAGCGGTCGCAGCAATGCATCAATTGACGATAAATTGGCCATACCTGCTCCAAACTCAAAGCTGCCACACAAAACCTGATTCCAAACCCAAACTTAACAACGAAAAAGGCCCCAATCTGGGGCCTTAGTCAATGTTCTTTTGAGCCACCAGCAGTGAGCAGGTCAAAACCGGATACTTCCGGTAATGCTGCAAACACATGCTGCACACTGCAAATATCCCGTTATTGTAACGGATTACCCCTGCGCTTTACCAGCATTGACCATTATCAGATCGTCGATAACAGTCTTACCATCAATAACTTGGGCATTAAACGACCAACAATCAAGCCCTTTGGGCCGATCAATGCCGGGCTTATACCTCTCCCCCAGTGGAAGAGAGGTTTTGCGTTTATAACGGCTCATCAGGTTGTTGGTACTTAAATGGCCCTGCATTCAATTCTTCAAAATCATCGGATAGATATTCTTCAATCTCATCTTCCAACTGTTTATCCAAAATTTGACGCAGTCCTGTTTGACTGCGCTGATGAACACCTGCACCTGAACGGAAAGCATTCCGTAAAACAGGGTTTGGGCGCTTCATGACCATCAGCCTTTCACACAAACCACTTGTTTCAGGGTGGCCACGACTTCTACCAGGTCCTGTTGGTTAGCCATCACCTGGCCAATGTCTTTATAAGCGGCAGGAATTTCATCCACCACGCCTTTATCTTTACGACATTCAACACCCTGGGTCTGGGCTTCCAGGTCACGATGGTTAAACCGTTGCTTGGCCTGGGTCCGTGACATCTTCCGTCCCGCACCATGCGCACAAGAGCAAAATGCATCGGCATTACCCTTGCCACGCACAATGTATGAACGTGCGCCCATGCTGCCGGGAATAATTCCCAGTTCACCCACACCAGCACGGATCGCCCCCTTACGGGTGACATAGACATCCGCACCAAAGTGATGTTCTTTCACCACATAGTTGTGATGACAGTTAATCGCTTTATCAGTCAGAGTGAATGGCGGCAGTGTTTGCTGTAAGGCTTTCAACACTTGCTGCAACATCTGTTCACGGTTGACTGCGGCATAGTTTTGCGCCCAGTCAACGGCAGATACATAGTCATCAAACAACTGCGTGCCTTCGTCAAACCAGGCCAGATCTTTGTCTGGGATTCGGACATCACGCTTTTCCAGCGCTTGTCGGGCCTTGCCGATAAAGTACTGACCAATCTTGTTGCCGATTCCACGCGAGCCGGTGTGCAGCATCACCCACACTGAACCGGTGGTATCCAGGCACACTTCAATAAAGTGGTTACCACCACCCAATGTGCCAATCTGCCGCGCCCATGCATGTGGTTTGCCTTTATTTGGCTTGGGTGCCAGATACGGATGTTTTGCAAAAATCACATCCAGACCACCACTGACCGTCTTGGCAGATTTCTCAGGAATATGCTCTACCTTGTGCATATTGAAACCCACGGGTACATGACTCTCAATAGCGGAACGCACCGCTTTCAGGTTGTGTGGCAAATCGCGTGCATTCAACGACGTGCGAACCGCCAGCATGCCACAGCCAATATCCACACCGACACTAGCGGGAATAATGGCCTTGTGGGTTGGGATAACCGAACCAATGGTTGCCCCCAGACCGACATGCACATCCGGCATTGCCGCCACGTGATGATGCACAAACGGCAGACTGGCAATATTGCTCAGCTGGTTCATGGCCTGAGAATCAATCTCTTCAGTCCAGATATGAACCGGTACTTTGCTTTTGTTAATGGTTTTTTGAATACTCATAATTTTCACTTGTCATCATATATATATTTAAATTCATGAGTTATCTCAAGCCATAAAAAAACCCTCGTGGTTTACACCTGCCGAGGGTTTTGGCAGGGCCTGAGATGCAGGCCCTGTTTGTTTTTGAAACCGGGCCCTACAATTCGGGCCGGTCCAGAGACTGCATGCCTAACTCAATAAACTTTCCTCACCTGCGCGTAAGCAGGCTTGCGCTATATCCAGCGCATTGCGTTTATGTTGATGTCTATTCGACAGCATTGCAGTTTCTCCTGTGTTGAGTTTGATGCCGTTAACCACCCATTGATTAACGAACATTTAACATTATCGCATGCAGTAAATATCAGATGCAATAGTGCCCCACCATCGGCTGTTACGTCCTCAATAAATAATTAACCTGTCATAGCCGATAATATCCAAAACCATCCACCTCTTAATGAATCGGGATCAATAAAACCAATAGGAGAACAATCGAATGATCGGATACGTCACTTTAGGAACCAATGATCTGGCTCGCGCCGCCGCTTTTTATGATCCACTGCTGGCCGAACTCGGCGGCAAACGCATGATGGAAATGGAAGGGCTGATCGCCTGGATGGGCAAAGAAGACAAAGCAGGTATAGGTCTGACCAAACCGCATGACGGTAACGCAGCCAGCGTTGGCAACGGTACCATGGTAGCGTTGGAGTGTGATTCAACCGAGCAGGTGGATCGTGTCTACGCCAAAGCCATAGCACTGGGTGCACAATGCGAGGGCCCTGCAGGGCCGCGTGGTGACAATTTCTATGCTGGTTATTTTCGCGATCCGGATGGCAATAAATTGAACGCCTATATCATGACAGGGCCGATGTAAAACCATTAGTAAGCTCCCGTTTCCACATCAACAGTGTGGGAACGGGAAGCTTATACCTTAGGGTCTGTTAACAGGCCCTAATCCCAATCCGGGGCTAGACTGCCTGGATCAATGGTTCGATAGTTCCGGTGAGTCAGCCGGTCAATCTCAGCCATTTCACAGCTGGACAGCTCAAAATCAAAAATATCAAAATTGTCCCGGGCATGTGCTTCATTGGCAGTACGTGGAATAGCAATGACGCCATCCTGCTGGATCAGCCAACGCAAAGCTATCTGCCCAGGGTTTTTATGATGTTGATCACCGATAGATTTTAATGTTGGGTTACCAAACACTTCTCCCTGTGCCAGCGGAGAATAGGCGGTCAATGACATACCATGTTGTCGCAGGCAACTCAGCACCTTGTCCTGATTTAATAATGGGTGATACTCCACTTGATTGGTGACCAGCAATGAATCACTTAAGCTAACCGCTTCGTTAATTAATGCCGTAGTAAAATTACTGATACCGATATTGCGTGCCTGCCCGCTGTTTTTGACGGCATTAATGGCAGGGATTGTTTCCGATAATGGAATATTAGGGTTGGGCCAATGCAATAGCAGCAAATCAACATAATCGGTCCCCAGACGATCCAGGCTTTCTGTTACTGATTTTGCCAATTGGTCTTCACTGAAACGACTGACCCAGACTTTAGTGGTGAGAAAAATATCTGCTCGCGACACGCCACTGTCTACAATGCCCTGCCCTACCGCCTGTTCGTTTTTATAAATCTGTGCAGTATCAATATGCCGGTAGCCGATCTGTAATGCAGCGCCAACCATTTTTCTTGCAGTGATATTGTCCAGTTCAAAGGTTCCAAACCCAAGTGCCGGTATTTGTGCATCATGTGCATTAACCGTGTGCATCCTATACTCCAATAATAAACGTGATGATCATAACCAAAGGCTGCTCATGGTATGCAGTCAACAAAACGCCCGCAACAGCGGGCGTTAGTGCTATGAGTTGTTCAGTCATTCACTCAGCAGCAATATCCATACCCAGGTTTGCAGCCAAAAATGCATATTGATCCGTCAATAATTCGATGGCCTTTTTAGTCGCGGTGCCACCACCATGCCCAGCACGGGTTTCGATGCGGATCATCACTGGATCGTCACCCGCATGTGCCTGCTGCAGGCGGGCTGCGTATTTAAAACTATGTCCTGGTACAACACGGTCATCGCGATCTGCAGTGGTTACCAGCGTTGCCGGATAATCTGTTCCATCCTTAAGGTTATGATAGGGCGAATAGGCGTACAGTGCTGCAAACTCATCGGCATTATCGGCAGAACCATAATCATCCGTCCAAAAACGCCCAGCAGTAAATTGATGAAAACGCAACATGTCCATAACCCCCACCATCGGCAAGGCTGCAGCAAATAACTCCGGACGCTGATTAATAACTGCGCCTACCAGCAAGCCACCATTGGAACCACCCATCACCGCCAGTTTATCGGCATTGGTGTAGTTGTGATCTATCAGGTATTCACCAGCAGCAATAAAGTCATCAAAAACATTTTGCTTTTGTAGCTTGGTTCCTGCTTGATGCCACTCCCGGCCATATTCACCACCACCGCGCAAATTGGCCAGAGCAAATACGCCGCCCATCTCCATCCACGATAGCCAGCGAACAGAAAAATTGGGCGTCAGCGAAATATTAAATCCACCATAGCCATACAACAATGCTGGCTGCTGACCGTTTAGTTCCAGGCCTTTTTTATGGGCAATAAACATGGGGACCTGCGTACCATCCCTGGAGCTATAAAACACCTGCTTGACCACATAATCATCAGGGTTGAAATCCACCTGCGCCTGTTTGAATAAACTGCGCTCTCCGCTGTTTATGTCATAACGGTAAATCGTAGGTGGCGCATTAAAACTGGAAAAGCTAAAGTAAGTTTCAGTGTCATCTGCATCACCAAAAAAACCACCCGCATTACCAATACCAGGCAAATCAACCTGACCTGCCGGGGTACCATTAATGGCAAACAAACGAATCGCCGACTTGGCATCTTCCAGGTATTCGGCAATAAACTTTCCACCAACAAAATCGATACTGGTCAACACGTGCTCAGACTCAGGAATAATTTCCTGCCATTGATCCTCACCGGGGTTATTGAGATCTATGGAAATCACACGGTTTTTAGGGGCATTGTTATTGCTGCGGAAAAATAAAGTACTGCCCTGGTTGGTAATGAAGTTATAGTCATGATCGAAGTTATCAACCAGTTCAATACTGGTATTATCCTGTAGATCCTTAACCAGGATTCTGAGCCGGGCATCAGTGCCTATACGAGTGCCAATAATCAGATAGCGCCCATCTTCGGTGACTTCGCTGTAATGTCCCCAAGTTGGCTGATCGGGTGTTTCATGCACCCGTTGATCTTGATCCTGAGAGGTTCCGATCTGATGAAAGTAAACTTTCTGATCAAGATTCAGGCTTTGCATCTCCTCCCCTGCTTGTGGTTGGGGATAACGGCTGTAATAAAAACCTGAACTATCTGCGGTCCAACTGACAATGGTGAACTTCAACCAAGTCAACTCATCTGCCAGAATATCTCCAGACTCAATGTCCATTACTCGCCAGGTACGCCAGTCAGACCCGCCATCTTGTACTGCGTAGGCCAGATACTTACCATCAGGGCTGGGAATGGCTGCCCCCAATGCAATAGTGCCATCTTCTGACCATTCGTTTGGGTCAATCAAAATCCGCGCTTCAGCATCTGCGTTGTCTTGAACATACAACACCGATTGGTTTTGCAAACCGTCATTGCGGCTATAAAAAACTTTCCCACCCTCGCTAAAAGGAATACTGTAGCGTTCGTAATCCCATAATTCGGTCAGACGCGCCTGAATTTTGTCGCGCCCGGGCAAACTGTCCAGATAAGCACCGGTCACCGCATTTTGCGCATCAACCCAGGCTTCGACTTCTTCAGATTCGCGCACATCGTCTTCAAGCCAACGGTAAGGGTCAGCCACTGACGTGCCATGGTACTCATCGGTTATTTCCACTGTTTTGGTTTCCGGATAGCTAAACGAATCGCCCTGGGGCTGTGAAGATACAGGTTCAGCAGTGCTATCGGACTGGCTTTGCGTTTCACCATTGACCGAATCCTGCGATGACTGCTGACAAGCAACGATCAGCAGAATGATTGGTAATAAAATTAAAAGCCTGATGCGCATGGTGTTCTCTCCCAGTACCGAAATGAGCGAATTGGCAAGTATACCGGCTGATCACCAGGAATCCATCAGATTGCCTATCAATCAGGCTATCAGTCACCTGCTGCTTTTACCCGGGCATTTGCCAGCAAGTTCGGAAACTCACCCAGCGACCATCGCAAAATAGCCGTTTAAAGCACCTATTTTTGCACAGCGTCTCAATATGGTTGCAGTAAATCTCAATATTAAGCGGATGTATTGATTTATAGTCCTATTCAAGCAAAATAGTCCTCAGTGATACTTATCACCAATTCAATAAGGCTTTCATCGCTCTATTTGTTTTAAAAACCAACTATGAGGATATCAATATGTTTAACAAAATCATCAAAGTAAGCTGCATCGCTTTTGCTGTATTACTAACCGCACCTGCATTTTCTGCCGATGAATACAATACCTCCACTGGCTTAACCGCTGCCAGTGCACCACTTGGCTTGCATGGCGTTGATCCGGTCGCTTTTATCCAACTGGGTAACCGCATTGACGGTCAGGCACGTTACACCGCTGTATACGATAACGTCGCTTATTACTTCTCATCAGAAGACAATCAGAAAACCTTTGAGAAAAACCCATCACGCTTTGTACCGCAAAATGGTGGCTTTTGTACTTTTGGTGTCTCTGTCGGCAAAAAATTCAACGGCAACCCTGACTATGCAGCCGTTATTGATGACAAGCTGTATGTTTTCCTGAATGAAGATATTTTCAAGCTGTTCCAGAAAGACCAGGCTGGAACCATTGCTAAAGCCAGTCAGCAGTGGAAACAAATCCGCACAACTGCTGCAACTGAACTGTAAGCAATCTTTTTGCCAGAATCACTGGCATAGATCGATAACCCCGGCAATGGCTATTGCCGGGGTTTATTGGTTTAACGATTTAGCTTGATAAACAAACTTTATTGACATTTCATTCTTTTTTTTGGGATGATTTGCAAAACTATATAGCAATACATTATGGATATTCTTAACGACATACTAGATACATTGGACTTGAAAGGTGCATTGTATTTCCGTACTGAATTTACTCAACCGTGGGCTATTACTGTGCCAGACTTGCAGCAGGCAGCCCGGTTTCACTTAATCGTCCAGGGTAGCTGCAACGTACGTTTTCAATCAGGTGAAAACGTCACACTAAATGCGGGTGACCTGGTCCTGATTCCCAAAGGGCGCACGCATGTATTGGCTGACAACGTTGAGCGTGAACCAGAAACACTCGAGCGCATATACGAGCAAACCGGATACAGCGGTGATGGCGTACTGATAATTGGTGATCATAATCCTGCAGCTTCCACACAAATGCTGTGCGGGCACTTTGAGTTTCGCCAAGGTGCTGATCATCCCCTGCTACGTGCACTACCCGAGTCCATCTTGGTCACATCTTCTATCCGAGCCCAGGAACCATGGTTGGATGAATTGCTGCGCTTGATAAGTCGTCGTTTGTTCTCTGATGAAACTGGTTCTCCAGCAACGATTAGGCGACTGTCGGAAATTGTCTTTATCGAATTGCTGAGAATTGGTTTTAACCAATCTGATGATTTGGCCAGCATTCTGGGGGCAATGCGTGATAAACAAATCAGCAAAGCTTTGCAGTTGCTGCATGCTGAGCCAGCAGAATCATGGACAGTTGCTAATCTGGCCAACCGTATTGGTATGTCGCGCAGCCGCTTTGCAGAACGTTTTAACCGCCTGGTTGGCATGGGCCCAATGGCTTACTTGACCGACTGGCGTTTACAAAAAGCACTGATGTTACTGGAAGATACCCGTCAAAGTATCCAACAGATTGCCTATCAGTCAGGCTATCAGTCACCTGCTGCTTTTACCCGGGCATTTGCCAGCAAGTTCGGAAACTCACCCAGCGACCATCGCAAAATAGCCGTTTAAAGCACCTATTTTTGCACAGCGTCTCAATATGGTTGCAGTAAATCTCAATATTAAGCGGATGTATTGATTTATAGTCCTATTCAAGCAAAATAGTCCTCAGTGATACTTATCACCAATTCAATAAGGCTTTCATCGCTCTATTTGTTTTAAAAACCAACTATGAGGATATCAATATGTTTAACAAAATCATCAAAGTAAGCTGCATCGCTTTTGCTGTATTACTAACCGCACCTGCATTTTCTGCCGATGAATACAATACCTCCACTGGCTTAACCGCTGCCAGTGCACCACTTGGCTTGCATGGCGTTGATCCGGTCGCTTTTATCCAACTGGGTAACCGCATTGACGGTCAGGCACGTTACACCGCTGTATACGATAACGTCGCTTATTACTTCTCATCAGAAGACAATCAGAAAACCTTTGAGAAAAACCCATCACGCTTTGTACCGCAAAATGGTGGCTTTTGTACTTTTGGTGTCTCTGTCGGCAAAAAATTCAACGGCAACCCTGACTATGCAGCCGTTATTGATGACAAGCTGTATGTTTTCCTGAATGAAGATATTTTCAAGCTGTTCCAGAAAGACCAGGCTGGAACCATTGCTAAAGCCAGTCAGCAGTGGAAACAAATCCGCACAACTGCTGCAACTGAACTGTAAGCAATCTTTTTGCCAGAATCACTGGCATAGATCGATAACCCCGGCAATGGCTATTGCCGGGGTTTATTGGTTTAACGATTTAGCGCCCGAAGCGGATATAGTGAGGCACAACAATATTGGAACCGGAGTCAACCTCATTGGTATAACCGGCAGCCACCCACTCACGGCCATTGGAGCCCGATCGACGCACAGTACTGTAATCGCCCCAGCGTGAAGTCGCACGCTCACTTAAGCGCGGGTAATACACCACAAAATCTCCCCAGACACCCACCGCATGGCTGGCATAGAAGTTTTCGCCACCAAAACCAACCGACATACCGATTTCACCTCGGCTGTTGGTCGACAAGTACGGATCCAAAAAGGCGATATTTCGGTTCCAGACCTGCGATTGTTGTTGCAATGTCCAGTTTGAGGTGTTGATTCTGACTAACTGGATATGTGGTTGAGGAAAGCCCCCACCGGCAGATGCCAACCAGCCAAACCATATTGAATTATCCTGCAGTACATTGCCGTACACATAATGCTTACCGCCATTGCTGGTGTTTTCAAAAGTTAGCCAGTCTGTGCCATCCGGCGCAGTACCGCTGTTGGTGCCGTTAGGCCAACTATTGATATTCACAGTGCGCCAGGAATAAAAATTATCTCCATCGCGCATGCTGTACACCCGCAGTTGACTGTTATTCAGATGACCTGCCCAATAAACCGTGTCGGTGGCATTGTGAGTAACATGAGACCACAGCGCATCAGTGCCGCCCGTATAACTATAATTAATCGTGCTCTTTGCTGCGATTTGGCTCAAAGGAATACGCACTACCCGACGTCCGCTGCGCTGACTCGACCACCACAGGCTGCTATTGCCAAATGACATGTCGTTGTAATCTAGCCCACCCGATTCAGTAAAAACCGTGCTGGGAAAATCCCAATAAGTCCAAGCTGTGCCATTACTGCTGCGTACCTGCGATGTGGTCTGGGCAGCCATGCGCAAACGGTTTGTGCCTCCACTCGAGCGGTATTGCAATAACCATACAAACATATCAATCTCAGGCACATATTGAATGACCTGATCACAACACAAGCCACCATCAGATTGGGGGAATAATGTCGATGGCACAATACTGTTGAAGCTAGCACCACCATCTTCTGATAACGCCATCCACACATTGGCTGTAACAATGATGGTTTCACCGTTTTCGGCCACACTCAGTTCCGGACAACAGTTAGAAGTATTGGGCACATCTGCTCTTAGGTTTTTATAGTCCTTGAAATCAATTGACTGACCACCACCCGGTTGAAACATGCCTTGTAACAGGTTGGAGCTGTTATCATCGGAAGAACCATTATCATCCTTGCCTCTGCCCCTGGGGATATCCGCTTCGATCAGCTTGACCGATTCATTGGACGGCTTCATATCGCCACGGTGCGGCCCATCGGGTACCCGCGGCCAGCGTTGTTCAACATTGGGTTCATATTTGCTCGGCTTGGCCGGTGGGTAAGGTGCGCCTTTGGTTTCTTTTGGCCTGACTGAATGTTCAAACAATCGTTCACGCCCCTCATCATCAGAATGATACTGACGGTAACCCCCATCACCTTTGCCTCCATCGCCGCTTATCACTTGCGTTGTCAATCTATGGTTATTATCAGTCGATACATTCTGCTGCTCGCACCCTGCTAGCAACAATATTACGGATAGACACCATCCAGCCACGTAAAAATATTGGCCGTTACTACGGCTCCTTCCATTATCATTATCCATACTCTGTTCTCCTAATTTTTATTATTGATACAGAAACCCCCGCCAATCCCCAGCATCCGCCATAAGCACACGCGCCGGCCACCGACAAGACCAACGGGTAATGTTTAGGCGACTGAAAGTTTAAATAAACAACATATATCGAATGACACAGAGAGCCGGCTCAGGCTTGATTTCTGCTGAAAACACTAAAATCATGGAGACCGAAGAGGGTAAAATGATCGGTACAATATGGTAAGTGGCCAATAGCAATACCTGCTTAGCGGCACTTATGAGAAGCTTTATGTATAGAGCCTTAGAATTTTCATAGGCATTACTTAAAGCTTAATGCTACATCATTATTGGATGCCTGCTGGATCAATCAATTAAACAGAACCCGTCAATCAAACAAAAAACCTGGTCTATTTATAAAGACATACCAGCAAAATAAAGCAATAAGTTAGAAAAATATGCTATTAAAAAGCCGCCAGCCAACTTGATAAGCTAACGGCTTTTTAAAGTTAAGAGGTTTAGATATCAAGGGTTTTTTCAAACTGTCGTAACTGATGACGAGCCATCGCCAAGTTGGCTTTACCACGATCTAGCACCAAGTATAAAAATAGTTCTTTACTCTTTTCGCTGATACGAATTAAGTGATACTGCTTACCTAGCGAAATAAGAATATCTTCAATTTCATCATTTAGAGATAAAGCATCCATGACACTGAGTTTCGCGCGAACAACTTGAGTATTGCCTGCCGCAGCAACATCCAAATCCACACCGGAACCATGTTCACCGAGCATCATACCACTGCCACTGTCAACCAGAGAGCCAGCGACAAATCCGTCTATATCTGACAGTAAAGTTAAGTCCAATTTAGCCATATTTTATTCCTTTGTTAATTAAGTTAAAGTTACTTTTTAATACGATGTTTAAGAATTAAATGCTCACACTCTCGTGAAAAATGTATTACATAGCCCATATTAGTTTGTTGCGATGCAGTTAATACCAATAATAATGTATTAGGCATTCGCCGGACTGTTGCAAAACCTTCCACACCCTCAATAACAAGGTGTTTACAATGACCCAAGCGCTCTAGCTCAGACACACCTTCTGCAACTGCTATTAATGAACTACTCATCGCCGCCATTTTTCCACGTACCGAAGAGTCCTGCATAAATGCTTCCAGGCAATGGCCATCCGGTGTAGCGATCAGGAGACTCAAGATATCAGTGTATTCCTCAAGCTTTTGCCGGAGCGCGTTACGCAAAGATTTAATGTTGGTATCAGCCAAAAGTCTGGCCTATTTGTGTATTGTCGGCTTGCATTATTGAGGTTTTTCCATAGCACTGTTCAGTTTCTATTTGTGTGAATAAAAGTTCTAATAAAACCAATACATCAGCGCGTTTTCTAACATCAACAGGCATAATGGGAATTTGCCGGTGATGCTTTTGCAGGCATTGCTGATAAGCCCTGACACGCGCTGATTCATTTAAGCGTGATAGTCCTATAACAATAGGGATATCAAGAAGCAACTGAGAAAATGCCTCTAAATAATAATTCAGTTCCGGAATACCAGTATGATTATCATTTAATAAGATAACCATACCTAACGCGTTATTACTGAGCGTTTTCCACATAAAATCAAAGCGGCGTTGACCAGGTGCACCATATAACAGCAGGCGTTGACCTGATTCCATCACCACTTCGCCATAGTCCATAGCTACAGTCGTGGTTGCCTTCTTTACAACATCTTGTTGGCTGTTAGGCTGCTCTGTCAGCAATGGTTCGATATCACTGATAGTTCTTATTGCTGTAGTTTTACCTGCCCCCATTGGACCGGCAAACAACACTTTCAAATCAGGCCGCATGTGAACGATCGATCGACATACCTAGCGCATTGCGAATATGGCTCAACCAACCAAGCGACCGGTTAGTGGTTGCCACCAGCTTTTCAGGCTTGGTTGATTGTCTTTGCTCCGCAACAAGCAAACCGGAAAATTGACATGCGATTAATAGTTGTTGTATTGCATCAGCTTGCATGCCAGTAATCTTAATTAACTGTCTCAATGAAAATGCGTTATTGATTAGCAGTGAGAACAATTTAATACTGTATTGATCGTGTGGCGCGATCGAGAAGTCTGGCCAGCTAGATAAACGCAATAGTCCTGCATTAAAAGCGCCTACAAGATATTGTCTTTGATAAGCTGCGATTCCGATTAGCCATAAGAAATGCGATAACGGAATACTGTCAAATTCAATATTGTCGGTTTTGCTTAGTGCATCCGTCACAAAGCTATTTTCATCATTATGCAGCGCAGCGATAAGCTTTGTTTGCTCTTCAATAAACTTAGTCTGCATGTATACCATGCCCCTGGAGGAACAAACATGAATAATGCCAAGGTTTTGGCCGCATAAGGTAAAGTCATTTGTGTATTTGTTTTGGTCTAGCCACTGATAAATAGACAGTGGCTTTGGCGACTTAACTAAAATACTGCGGGTGTGATGTTGCCGCTTGGAAAGCAGAGCTTCTACCTGCTTTATTAAACGTATGACCTCATCAGACTTAAAAGGATACGATAAGCACAAATCATAATTATTTACAGACGCACCATCAGCAACAACAGGAACAAATAGCTGCTGACTGTTTGGATGTAAAACACCCGATTTGTTGATGGTTGAGTTGCCACCAATTAAGATAACCGTACTCTGATTATCAGTCCACAACCACTTACTTGTATGTTGTTGTAAAACTACAAGAATGTTCTTGAACTGTAATATCTGGCGATCTGTTAACCCAATAGCCCCAATGGTTACATTGTTGTCTTTCATAGCACTTCCCTGGCCGAAACCGTTTCCCTAACGATAATTTGTCCTTCAAATTGCTCAACTGAAAACAACCCGCCTACCTGCGTAAAGTGCTGTCCTCCAGAAAATAATGCAACTAAAGTAGTACAACTATATTACTATAATAGCATCACTGCTTTTCTATGCAACCCCCTTTTTATTGGAACCGTAAGTCTATAATCCACAAAGAGAAAACGACACTCGGCGCCACAATATAATCCTAAGTGTCAGTCAATGCTAAACTGCTCACTTGTCACATAAACTCTGATTTTGAGTAACAGATTTTTATGCTAGTAACTTTGCTATGACCGTCAGTTATTGGTTTTACTTACAGAAAATAGGTAAATTTTATTAATCCATTGGCTTTGCCAGACTTCCTTAAGACACCTAACTAGAGCTCAAATCACTGAAATTTGCCATACTGTACAGTTTTGTATATTTCTATAGATCGCTATTGCAGTAACCCCCAATGCAGCTGAGTATGTATTTGATTGGCAAACACACCTCAAGATTGGCTTGGATGAAACGACTATGAGAGCCAGTTATTGGAAGAAAAGATGGAAAAACAATGACATCGACTTCCATCAAAGCAAAACCAACGTGTTGCTGACCAAATACATTCAGCAGTTAAACTTGAACCATGGTGATCGCATATTTTTACCGCTGTGCGGCAAAACGCTGGACATCGGCTGGTTGCTTTCTGAGGGGTATCAGGTTGCTGGTTCTGAACTGAGTGAAAAAGGAGTGCAACAGCTTTTTGAGGAATTGGAAATAAAACCTGACGTATCAAAAAGTGGAGAGCTAAAGCTTTACCAGGCAAGCAATATTGCTATTTTGGTGGGTGACTTTTTCAATATTTCCAGCGATCACCTGGGACCAGTTGATGCAGTTTATGACCGTGCAGCGCTGGTCGCTTTGCCCAAAGCCATGCGCAAGCGATACACCGCGCACCTGACCACCATCACCAACAGCGCCCCACAATTACTGTTCTGCTATGAGTACGATCAAAAGCAAATGAAGGGTCCACCATTTTCAGTCAGTGGTGAGGAACTTAAACAACATTACCAATACCACTATGATTTAAACCTTATCTCAAGCAGAGATGTCCCAGATGGGCTAAAAGGAAAGTGCTCCGCAAAGGAAAATACCTGGCTGTTAAAACCCCACCAAAGATCACTATTATCCGACACAAAAAACCGTTAAGGTATTCATACTCAAACAATTTATGACAGTGTGCTGATGAGAAATTAAAACCAGCCAGGAAGCTGCCAATGCCATCGTTGTTGATAATATTACAACGATTAGACATAAATAATGCCTAAAACGATAATGATAAAACAGGCAGTTTCAAAACAGCACGGCGCGACCAATTGGACGTGCGATTAGGATAATAACAGGGTGCCCAATGATTGCGGCAAGGAGAGAAACATGGGAGGGTCGAATATGGAACAGGGAAAGCCTGACAAAGCGGATACAAACCAGCCGTTAAGCGATACTTTACTGCAACTGATTCGGGATAAAAACACCATGACCGAAGCATCCTCTGCTGGCTCATTGACCAGTATTGGCGGTAGCCTTGCTTTCCATTGCTCAGTCAACCTGGAAAATCGCACAATCACTGAAACCGCCTCCATGGCAACCCGCTTTCGTGGTTACGAATCGCTGCTGCCTGGGCGCGACCTCAAGAAAGTCGGCCTGGTCAGTTCGACTGCTTCGGGAATCTGTGGTGGGGTGCACGCAACCGCATCGGCATTGTGCCTGGAAATGGCATTGGGACTTAACCCCCCACCGCTGGGCATACTGATTCGCAATCTGCTGTTGAGTTGCCAGTACCTGAATGACAACACCATGCACCTGTTCGTATTGTCTGGTCCGGATTATTCGCAGCAACGGGTTGAAGCCGGCAATCCGGAAATCTGGCAAAAAGCACTTCAAGCCACATGCCAACATACCGCTGTACATGGTTATCAACACATCGCTGATATTATGGTCGATCTGAACAAACCCAGCGGCCGGTTGTATAAAAAAGCACTGTCAATGGTGGGGGTGGCACGTAAGGCCTATACCATACTGGGGGGTAAATACCCGCATTCTGAATCCATTATTCCGGGTGGTGTTTCGATTGCTATCGATGCACAAAAGCTCGACCATTTTGCACAGAAGATTAAACCCTTTATCGAATTCGCTCGTCAATCGACCGCCATCTGGGACGACGTGTTTGATTTTATGCTGGAGGCTGAGCCGCGTTATATCCACCTGGGCAGAACCCGTGCATCCATGCTCGATTTTGGTCAATGGGATCACGAGGAATATTATGATGGCACCTATCAAAACTGTGATCGCTGGGGCGCTAAACGCTGGTCAACCCCCGGTGTTCTTATAAACGGTCAATTACTGGAAACCAATTTAAGCCAATTGAATGCAGGAATGGAAGAATTTGCCGATTATTCCTTCTTTGAAGATTGGGTTGATGCTTCAGCGAAAAACCATTTGATCCAGCAGGATCCGCTGGGCAATGAAATCAAACCCAACCACCCCTGGAATAAACGCCTGATCCAACCGGGCAGCCATCTGTCGAGCTCATCCAAACCGTCATATAGCTGGGGGTCGTGCTTAACCTGGAACCGACACGCCTTTGAAGTCGGTGCTTATGCCCGTTTATATTTGACCGCAAGCGCACAAAAAATAGCGCCCAGCCAATACATGGCATCTACAGGCGATAGCATGCAGTTTAATCTGCCGGCGGAACATCAAGACCTGGAAATTAGCTGGCATATTCCTGCCATATGGAATGCCTTCGAGCGCAATCGGGCCAGAGCCTATGTGCTCGCTTTTAACCTGGCGGCCATTCATGAGCATACTGACCGGGCTTTGAATTTACTCAGACAAGGCCATGTCGAGGTCGCGGCACCCATGACAGCTCTGGATAACAGTGAAAGACTGGGTGTTGGGCTTTGGGGTGCCAGCCGTGGATTTTTGGCGCACTGGGCACGTATATGTGACGGCAAAATCGATAATTATCAGCTGTCCATTCCGTCAAGGGTCAATGCCAGTACCCGCACACCCTGGGGGGAGTTGGGGGCCTGCGAGCAAGCCGTGCTAAACACGCCTATTATCGAATCAAATTTTACCGATGAGACGGGCTTTCGTGGCATTGACATCCAACGGGCCATCCAGAGTTTTGACCCCTGCATGAGTTGTACCACGCATATTCATATGGCAGGTTCAGGTACTGTGCTGGACAGTGTTGTCGACACTGGTTTTCCTATCTGATCCATTACTCATGGGGTTACCAATAAACCCATGCTTCTATTAAGCATGGTCAGCAAGCAAGACTCGTAATTCGTCACGGCGCTGCAAAAACCGCAGTTGGGTGTCAATATCCCAGTCAATGCTGTGTAGGTAGCGTTCCAGAATAGTGACCTGATTGCGCCACATTTGTCGTAGCTCAACAATGGGTCTGGTTTTTCCCCACACACTGTAGGGCCGGGTACCATCATCAAAAGCACGTGCATGACAAACAATATCCGGATACAGCAACACCTGACAACGGGAGAACAATCGAAACTCCAGATCCCAGTCTTCATCCAGTCTGAAACAGGTATCGAAAAACGTATTATTCAGCTTTTTAAACGCCGAACGCTTGAACGTCATCGCACTGGTATTACACACCGGGCCCTGCGTCATGATCGTCATCGACCAATCGAACCAGCGCGGTTGTGATGCGGTGAAACTGATACCGCGTCTCTCAAAAATCGATGCGCTGACCAGTTTGTCTTCCAAATAGAAGCCCGCGTTGCCCGCCAACATATCTGCCTGTGGATACTGCTTAAACAAGCACAATTCTGTGGCGACTTTGTGCGGCAACCAAATATCGTCCGAGTCCATTAGCGCAATGATGTCCCCCTTAGCCAGCGCCATACCGGTATTACGCGCTGCTGCAGGCCCCTGATTGACCTGATGCACATATCGGCAGTGATCACCAAAACGGCTAACACGCTGACGTGTGTCGTCGGTCGAGCCATCATCAATAACAATAATCTCAATAGCCTCGTGACCTTGCTGCAAGACACTTTCAATGGCCTGGCTGACCAACCTGGCGCGATTAAAAGTAGGAATGATCACTGATATGTCAGTCATTGATTCTCCCCAGAATAGGTTCCACCTTCAAATTGGCAGTCGATCGTTGATATTCGAGGACCAAATTTGCTCGAACCTTTTCCAATCTGGTTCGCAGTTCAGAACTGAAATTGGTTTTAGGGTGTGCGATCAGAGAGTTTGGATGCGTGCGGCGATAATACAGAAATTCCTCCACCACACCAACATTGAATCCGGCGTATTTAACCCGTTCCAGAAAATCCGAGTCTGCTGCACAGCGCCATGGCCGAAAAGCCCCCAGGCGATCCCAGACTGTGCGACGGATTATAAACTGGCCTTCCGTACCGCGCCGGTTTAAACCCCAGGGTGGATGATAATTGGGGTGGGCATCGACGTGCGACGTGGGCGTTAACTCAGCATCGGTATAGATGCTCCAGGTCATCGTCATATCTGTCCCCTGCTCCAGTTCGTTGATCTGCCTGGCCAGGTATTGATCACGCATCACATCATCGGCATCAAAGCGGCAGATCAATTCACCCGTGGCATATTGCATCAAGGTATTGAAGGTGACATAGGTACCAACATTCCGGGTCATAGAAAAAAGTTTTACATTGGTCTGATCAAATTGAGCAGCAACTTTCTCAGTGGCTTCGCAACCATCAACCCCAACCAGCAACTCATAACACCAGCCATCCGGCAGGCATTGACTTTGTATAGACTGGATGCACTCAGCCAGCCATTTTTCAGCCCGATAGGCAGCCACCAGAATGGATAACTTGTTCATTGCAGCAATTTCTTGGCACCCTGACAAAGAAAATTGCAGGCTTTGCTGACCTGTTGCCGGGTACCGCTATAAGGTGTGGTGTTCATATCCACGATATAGAAATTCTCCATATCGTGCACAATATCCAGACAAAAATAATCGATATCGATATTGTCCAGAAATTTCAACAGCAGGCTTTGCAAATTATCAGGAATATCGACGTTGATACTCTGGAGGCCGTGTTTATCGATATACAGGTTATAGTCACGCTGATCACCACTGATCTTTTTAATCAGTGAATTGTTATGCGCTTTTACCACCACCATCGCCTCACCAAAACCATACACCCGATAAAAAGAATCCTCTGGGTTACTGATGTATTTTTCTATTACCACCGAGTCATCCTCCCAAGTATCAGGGTCAAGTCTGGCTCTGGTGGTTACGTAGTATTGATCAAATGCGGTAATGCTGCGCTGCTGATCACCAAACAGTTCTTGACGTATCTGTTTTGGCAAACGCTGCTCAACTTCACCTCCCCAGTTCAAATTCGATTTAACGAATAAAGGCGCCTCAGGGTCAACCGTCATATCGGCTCTGGTGCTATTAATCCCGGCCTCGTCAAGCAACTGATGTAACCCTGATTTGGTAATGTCGGTTACATGCTCGTTCAGCACTTTTATCTGACGGTCTTTTAAACCATCAATAAGCTGCTGTCGATGCTGTGGAAAGCCCTCTTGTCTAGAAAGGTTAATTTGCAGCAAAACCGCTTTAATATTGGGGCTCAGGTAACGCTCAACCGTTTGCCAGGTATCATCATAAGATGCCGGAATACGGCAATAATCTGCCATCAGATGATTGATTAAAAAACCCTCCCAGGCTTCCCACTCATACACCAGGATATTGGCAAGCTTAATATTGCTCGACACGTCTTATTCCTATGATGAAAAAGAGCGCTCCACATACCCTGCAGAGCGCTCCTGCTGGCACTCAGACCGTACCCAATTGCACCATGGTGCTGGCACCCTGCTCGTCATCGGTCGACATTCTGCAAATATATACCCCGTCACCAACCGGTTGGCCTTGATCATCCTTACCATCCCAAATAATGGATTGGCGGCCACCTGACTGACAAGTATCATTAACCAGGGTCTTTACATAAAACGCGAACTGGTTCCAAAGACCGACAAATACCTTTTTAGTCTCTTTCGGTAAGTTGTAACTGATTTCCAACGAACCATCGCTTAAGCGTTTGCTGGTCAAATCAAAATCATTTTCAGGCATCTGTAAAGCCTGCTCTGGTTGCTGTGCTGCAAAGGCTTCTAATTTTTCCGCCATGGCCTCTTCCCCAGCAAAAGTATCCTTTTGAGCAAAGGCATCCTTTTTGGCAAAAGCATCTTTCTTATCCGCGAAGGCGGTTTTTTTGTCTAGCCTTTCGTCACTACGGGCCGGCGCGATGCGCTGATCTGATCTTGACACAGGTGGTGCCTCGGCAAATGCTGTTTTCTTAACCGGTTTTTTGCCAAATTTAAACTTGTAGACTTGCAGGCCACTGCAATACCCGCCATTTACCGGGTCACCCAGCAATCGATAACGGTTTATTCGCACACGCGGATCACTGTTCGGATCGGTATTGCTGTGGTCCTGACGAACCCAGGTTTTACCGCCGTCTTCGGTATAGCTGTTCATCAAACCATTAAAGTTATTGCCCCAGCCACCTACCCAGCCACGGTTTTCATCAATAAAGCCAATGCCTTCCAGGTCTTTGTTGATGATTTCACCTGAGCTGTCGGCGACATCATGACGTGTCCATGAGGCACCACCATCGGTGGTTTTCAGTATCGCAGCGCTGACAAAGTTTTCCAGGCAGACAAACCCGATTTGCTCATTAAGAAACTGCACTTTCCAGCCCCACTCACCGCAGGCAAGACCTTCTGTATCGGCTGCGGTATTGGTCCAGCTTTGGCCACCATCAGTGGTACGCAACACCACCGGTTTTAATTGCGCATAGCGACTTAGCCGTGGTTTCGGATAACCGGGTCGTTTGGCATCACATTGATCGGTGATTTTTCCACCCACCACAAACCCGTTGTCTTCATCAAAAAAGTAAATATCAATCAGGTTGTCAGCATGCTCCTGCATATCAATCAGTTCCCAGCTTTCGCCGCCGTCGATCGTTTTGATAATGGCTGGGCCAGGCAGGCCGGGGTCATTGGTACCAGAGCCATACACCACTTTTTCATTGACGGCATAAAAACCACAGATACCCGCTGGTGAATCTTCTGGAAGATTTTGTACCGCCGACCAAGTTTCCCCTCCATCAGTGGTGCGATGCAGTAACGTCTTAACATATTGGCTTGGATACTTTAAGGTGGCATCGCCGATTCCCGTTACCGAACCAAACCAGCCATACTGGCGATTGGCCCACCCCATACAGCGCAAGTAAGGTTTGCTGGGCAAGTTCGGCGCAAGAAAAAACTTAGGCGTCCAGTTGGTACCACCATTTTCCGTTTTGCACACATAACCACTGCTGTTAACCAGCCAGCCGGTCAACTCATCAAAAAACCAAATATCATCCGTTCTCGAACTCGCTACTGGAGAGTTTGGTAACACTTCCCAATAAAAATCCTTTGTGTTGTCAACATTTTTCATTGTTTGCTCCCTAAAAATAGCCGCTGATTAAATCAGCGGTCCCTAAATGGTTGTTATAAATTATCGTGTTATTTCTACATCTTTCATCATGCCCTCGTCTTCGTGATTGAGGTTGTGACAGTGCAGTACAAACTTACCGTCAAAATCCTCATACCGTGAACGTACGACGATGGCATTGTCTTCGCCTTTATTGTCACTGCCCGAAATCAGCAGCGTGTCTTTCCAGTAATGAAACGGACGCCCATTGGGGTCCAAATCTGTCACTTGAAATGGGTTCACATGAATATGGAATGGATGACTGGCGGTAGACGATTGCTTATCGCCCACCCAGATTTTCCATAAAGTTGCCGTATCCAGTGTTAATTGTTCAGTCGCACCATTGGGATAAACTGAACCGTTAACCGTTTTCAGTGTTGGGCCTTCCGGATCGTCAGGGTTGGTTTCATTGGCAAACCAGATTTTCTGCTCCACAAACTGACCGTTTTCTGTTTTTAATTCACTGTCCGGAATAAACGGATAAGGACTATGAAATTGCGGCGCATTGACTGGCGGCAACCTCATGGGTTGGGAACGCAGACTGGTGACCAAAACCTTGGCAATAATATTGTGTGGCTCGGCTATTCCAAGCAGACTTTGATCTGCATCCGTTTGCGCATCAACCAAATCAAAGGTACACGGGTAGCGGCCAAGCGGGCATTGTGGCACTTTAATCAGCACATCACTGCGATAGCCGGGCTGCAATGTAATGTTTTGCTGATCAATGGCGCCATCCATGGTAATGCCGTCGCGGGCATATTCACGCAAACTGACACTATCGCCATATTCATTCACCACAGCCAGGTTAACAGTGGCTGACACACCAGCATGGATAAAACGCCAGTGCTGAACTTCGCCCGCCTGTACAGAAATAGTGGGTAGACATTGACCATTGATAGAGTTGGTTCTATCACTGCCATCAGTGGCTTTGCCACATAAAGGGTTACCATCGTTGTCTTCAATCTGCTGAACAATCATGATCTTGTCTTTATTGCCAAATATCTGATACTCACTGGCCAGCCAGTAATCGATATCACCTTTGAGTATGAGCGCACCCGCCATGCCATTTTTAACCTGTGGTGCGGTGGAACCATGCAAATGAGCATGTAGCCAATGGGTACCTGGTGGATGAAAATTGGGAATATCAAAACGGTATTGATAAGGGTTATTGGCATCATTGGCTGATGGTGAAATCTTCAAGAAAACATTGTCCTGCGGTGACCTGGGAGAAACATGGAAACCATGGGTATGCAAGTTGGTGCACTGCTCCACATCGTTGTTGCCACCATGGTTACTATGATCCCCGCAGTCATACGATCGGTTGGATGGGCCCAAGACATTTTGAAAGCGGATATTGAGCTGAGGATTGGGCCGGTTCCTGCCTACCTGCATCACATAAGCTGGTCCCACAGGGCGAGGATCAGGGCCAGTGCGGGCATCAACATACGATTTAAGCGGGACTCTACTACCTGCAACGCATTTAATCGCTTCCACCGCAAACAAAGAGGTATTCAGATCACCACTGCTGGCAACGGTAGGTGGATCACGCAATTCCCCTGAGGTTACATTGCATTCGATCGCCGCAGCAGCATCGATGCTCTGCCGCATAAGCGCCTGGGTACTGCCGGCTGCAGCCTGATACGCATCCGCACTTAATGTGGTTTCTGGTGCAGTGATAATCTCGACCTGCGAAGCAGCTGACTGGACTGGTGCACTGACTGCCACCGCTGGCTCAACTTCCGGCTGAACCTGTTCTTTTTTAGCGGGTGTACAGCTTGCCAATAGCAGAGCACCAGAAAGAGATAGCAGATGACGAGTGAGACGAAATTCGTTTAATTTTCCTTTGATCATAACCGTTTCCTTTATGGTTGTTATGCCGATTAGCACGCAAAATGATTGCGGCACTCTTTGTTCAGATACTTTTATGCTGTTTTTGACATTAATGTACTGGCATCGGGCACCTGCCAATCAGGGTTTCCGATATAGCCATACCAGGCCGCCTGCGGTGCATCATCGTGCAGCACCCGCTTGACCTTGATCCACAGTTGGTTGCCCCAGTCATAATGCCAATACAAAATCGGGTCATTCAAAAAGCCTTCCCGGGTGAATGCCCAGTCCATCAGGCGACGGTTAAGCAAACGGTGATCATCTGCCTTTATTTTCCCCTGTTGCAGCTGGCGCTCGAAGTAGTCGGTAACACTGACGTCGATAATTTCCTCAAACTTTGAACCCATATCGAGTAATTCATCGCTACCCAGGTATTTCAGTGTGACATCCACCGATGAACCCGTTATATGAATCGGAAAAGTTCGGGTATCCAGTTTGTCGAACTTGCGCGGATCACGCACATAGCCCAGTGCGTATTGCCGACAATCTTCTTCGCTGGCATTGGGGATTTCACGTCGTCCGCGTTCATAAAAGAAATGCCACAAACCCCGTTGGCATTCAATCGGGCGATAGGCATCATAAATCAGTAACTCAGCACCGTAAGGCCTCAAATTTTGATTAACCTTAAGCAGTTTTTCTACAACGGTTTTACGCAGCCAACCCTCCTGACGGCTGCCTCTTATCGCCGTGTAGTAAGGGGAGTTGCTGCCATCGGTAATGGCATGATAAGAAATAAAAGCAATATCATATTCAGCCAGATTAACCATCGGCTCATGAAATTTCGGGTTCTCACTGTCCAGTGGGATCTCATGATGCGAAACTCTAATCTTGTCTAAATCAACAATGGGTATTTGATAATCTTGGTCAAACATATTTTTTATTCGTTCTAATTTAAATGCGATTCATAACGCTGCTTTAGCAGTCTGCTCTAGATAGGCTGTTTTTTCTGCAAAATAGTCACCATCAAAGCGCCGTTCTGCTTTTATCAAAGCCAGTAGATACGTTCTTTTCTCAACGCCCAATGCATCAACAAGTATTTTGAAATCATTCAACGCATGACTATAAAGACGTGAAATACACCTGGCCGTATGCTGTGTGTCATCGGCGCATATCAATTGCTGATACTCATGCATGGCTTGTAGCCTTGAGCTGTTGATCTGATGTTCTACTTCTGGGTGTTGGATACCCAACTCGATATCCACCTCGAATATATATAGCCACTCAATATGTGCAGGTTGCACCCGCTCGAATGACTGTGTCATATGCTGTTGCTGAGTGCCGGTGACTTTTATGTCATTAATCACCAGTACCCCTTTACCTGCAAAGTCTTCACTGTGCTGATGAATGTCATCCTTTAAGCGACTGCGCTCTTTAACCCTTTCTTCTACGGTGTTGTTGCTATATTCATAACGAAGTTTGAAATCGCGCTCATCACTGACACCAGACTCAACGCTGGCATAGTGCAAGTCCCGCATAACCAATGAGTTTCCATCGGGCAGATTTGCTTTAAGCACCTCTGCCAATTTCCAGCACAACAAGTTCGCAGCCGCAGGTAAAGCCAGATAAGGAGGTGCTGTAATCACCCAGTCCTTACACTTGGGGTGTGCGGACATCGCCTTTTTGACCCGATCTGCCAAAGGGTCAATATAAGTATCTACAGCGCTGTTGACGCCCATTTTCATGGCTGGATAGTGGGCAAACAGTGCCTGATCAAAATCGACAGGCAGGCTGTCGATTCTTTTCAGGCACTGAGTGGTCACTGATATGTCTGCCTTCCTGGCAACCATCATTATTACAACTATCGGCTTTGCAAATTCATCTGCAAGCTAGTTATTGAAGTTATTGGTTTCAACCATTTTGGCGTTATGCGCATCCACTTGCGATTGGGTCATCGCGGAAGCGGCAACGCTGTCCAGCTCTTTGCCTTTACCGCCGGCTGCTTGAGAAAGAAAGCTGAAATCTCGGCCTTTTTGCTGCGCAGCACCATGGCAACCCTGGCAACCGCCGATGGTGTATTTTGGCGCAGGTACCGGATTGCCTTCAGTAACACCCACCGAAACATTTGCATAAGGGCCATTATCGGAATAACTACCATCTGTTGAACGATTGTTGGTCAGTAGGCCATTCACTGGTACACCGCCATTGACCAGGGTGCCGGTAAATAGCTGGATTCCGGGCTGACTGCTTTCGATAACGATATTGGCCAGATAGTAATCATTGGCTGTCTGATCATTGGTCAAAATGGCTTGCACACCCTTCAAACGGTAATTGGCCCATATGGAATTACTGTCCAGGCTCGCCACCAAACTCATCACATTATTGTTAACGTTATTGACTTCGCTGGTGATGGTTTTCGGTTGTACCACAGTAGTGAAGTCGGTCGAGATCGCACCCGCCATGGGTAAATCGTAGGTCGTCTGTGTATTGCTGCTACTTTGCAGCCCAGCCGCATTAACATCATAAGCACCGGTTGCCGTTGCGGTAACATCAGTCACCCCTGCATCATAGGCCAGTTGGTCATAAGTTGTCTTATAAGCCGGATCGGTAATGTTGCCACTGCCATCACGAGTGGCCGCATCAATATGCTCAAAGGTGGAAAATATGAATTGCTGATAATTGGCGGTCTTTTGGATGATGTGAATACCAATCAAAGCGAACATTTCTGTCACCGGGTGTGGCACACCTTGGGAATTGGTCACATAATAAGTAGCCTGTGCCTGATGATAATTAGACGGGTTGCTATTTTTAATATCTTGCACCCGGCGCCAAGCGCTTTTCACCTCCAGAACATTATTGGGAAACTGAAAAGAATCCGATGATGATGGTGCAGTCTTGTCCCACACATAATTGGTTTCCGTGGCATTGACTTTTGCCATAAACAACACCGGAAAATTAGGGTCATTTGAATTTTGATAATATAAAAAATTCTGACCAATCTGATTGGTTTCATCCAGATTGACATATTGTTGCCCTTTCACCGTATATGCCACTTTATTGTCACTCGCATCCTCATAGTAAGTGTAATAAGTGGGCACTTGACCTATCGGTGACGGTGGTTTTTGACTGGCGCTGGCGTAATAAGGAAAAGCCTCTGTACGATGGTATAAGCTCTCAAATACCAATGGGTTACTGAATGAACTGGCCTTGCCCGAATCAATAAAATTGGTGCTGGATGATCCGGTTCCCCGGCCGCTGCCACTTTGTAATGTTGCGGTGGTATTTTGCATCGAGGCGATAAACAAACGCCATGCATAATTGGCCAATTGTGTTGGGTTGGCATTGGCCACCAGATCCGTCGGATAGGGATAGCCGTTCTGGGTTAATTCTGCACTGGTGATAGCACCTCCAGAGTCCTCGCCTGCAACATGTGCAGGTGACATGCCAGCCATTAGTGACAAAGTAAAAAAGCCAGCAACAATACCAATCCGTTTTTTTTGCTGATAAAAATCCATGGTCCTCTCCTAATTAAATTATTATTTACGTTATTTATGATTTTGACATCACACCACCAATGTCTTTTTCGATCACTAATTGATCATGGCACAGCTTACCCTGTTGCTGTTTTATTCCATGCATGATCTGGTGGTAACTCACCGGCTGCCAGTGGCGCCTGATAAGTCACAGAAAAATTATCCTCCAACGCAGCAACCCAAAGGCGCGTTGACATATTAACTTTATAAAGTTCAAACAAACGGTCATCTTCAGCAGTGTTTTCCTGATACACCCGACGATCGATTAACTCATAAAAATCCTTGGATACAAAGTCTTCGCGCAATGCAACATGTGCGGTTTTTTCACCATCGCTAACCCACCATTCGAAAGTCATTTCACTGTTGCAACGACCTTTACAATTGGCGTTTTCCATTACCGTGGCAGTACCTCTGTCGCGGCAACCGGTAACAAAGTTAAGCGCATCTAGCACCCCCGGACCTGGATGGCCACTGACCAGGCATAAATTATCCCGGCTCCATAAATACTCCTGTGACAATGATTTCGCTGCCATTTGCATGGCGCGATAGCCCACCGCTGTTCCCCACCATAGCGAGCCGGTATGTTTGGTCATCGAACCTTGGTAGTCCAGCTTGATCACTTTGTTGCCATCGGCAATTTGTACATCGACACCTTCGGTGGGTGTGTATTGCGAGATCGGAAACTGTGTCTTTGAAATCTGCATCATGATCTGTCCTTAATTAAGTTATTAATCTGTTTTCACAAGCTTATGTGTGTTGGTTATTCGTTGTTAAAGGCGGTTGAGCATCACCTGCGATCAGCAAATTCTCGGCAACTGCTCACCGATGAGCATGTCAACAATGCGTTTGCCTCCAAAACCGGTCTGCATATGCACCCGACCGGCAACCCCATCTGCCAGTATTTGCCCGATTGAAGCGGCTTCTTTGCCAAATTCATGCGCGCGCATGGCCTCCAGGGCTGCGTCTTGTTCTGCTTCTGGAACAATGACAACAATTTTCCCTTCGTTGGCCAGGTATAGAGGATCCAGACCGAGAATTTCACAAAAGCCTTTTACCTCTTTACGCAGCGGTGTGCGGCTTTCTTCAATCTCAATGGCCACCTTTGAAGACTGGGCAATTTCATTCAACACTGAAGCAATGCCACCACGGGTTGCGTCTCGTATAAACCGCGTCCCCGGCGCTGCTTCCAGGACGGCATGAATTAAACCCTGTAACGGTGCGCAATCACTTTCCACCGGACTGTTAAGATTCATGTCACCACGTGCGTTGAGTATGGCCGCACCATGATCACCCAAATAGCCATTGACCAGAATCACATCACCCGGTTGAGCCAGCTGCGCGCCTAACTGGTAATCCTTGTTAATCACTCCAACACCAGCTGTGTTGATAAAAATTTTGTCACAACTACCGCGTTCAACCACCTTGGTATCACCGGTCACAATCTGCACACCTGCACGCCGGGCAGTCTGGGCCATCGACGCGACAATTTTTCTTAGTGTTTCTACCTGCATACCTTCTTCGATGATCATGCCGCAGGTTAAATACAATGGTGTTGCACCACCAACCGCCAGGTCATTCACGGTTCCACAGATGGAAAGCTTGCCGATATCACCTCCCGGGAAAAATACCGGATCGATGACGTAGGAGTCGGTCGTTAATGCCAGGCGATCACCCTTTGCCGCCAGGTCAGTCAGCTGAAAACGTGCCTGATCCTCCAGGGTATTTAAGGCAGGGTTATCAAAGGCACTGATAAATACATCGTCAATCAAATCACGCATGGCCTTGCCGCCACCACCATGCGCGAGGGTAATCACCTGACTGATTAATTTACCGTGTCTGACACGAGTGCTTTTTGTGTCGTCGGTCTCAAGTACTGCTGCGGATACTTCACTCATGCTGCAGCCACCTCTGTTGCATCAACCTGGATATTGATGTTCTTTTTATCACCGTATTGATAATAAGCAGCACATGCGCCTTCACTGGACACCATCAGTGCGCCCATCGGGGTTTCCGGCGTGCAGGCTTTTCCAAATACTTTGCAGTCCCAGGGTTTAATAACCCCTTTTAACACTTCACCACATTGGCAGGATTTGGGATCGGCCACGGCAATGGATTTAACACTAAACTTCTTCTCTGCATCGTAGGCCTGGTATTCATCAGTCAGCTGCACGCCGGAGTGATCGATAGAGCCCAAACCACGCCATTCGAAAAATTCACGCAACCGAAATACCTTGCCGATTGCCTGTAGTGCGACATCATTGCCACCTTCGGGAACAATACGGCTGTATTGATTTTGGATTTTTGATTCACCCGCTTCAAGCTGCTTTAACACCATCCACAGCGATTGCAAAATATCCAGCGGCTCGAAACCTGCGACTACAACGGGCTTATCATAATGCTCGGCTATAAAGGCATAAGGATCGTTACCAATCACCATACTCACATGCCCTGGCCCCAAAAAGCCGTCAAGTTGCATGTCGGGCGAATCCAATACCGCTTTGACGGTGGGAATAATGGTGATGTGATTACAGAATAGCGAAAAATTGGTAATCCCCTCTTCTTCCGCCTGCAAAATCGTCAATGCTGTGCTGGGCATGGTGGTCTCAAACCCTAGGCCAAAGAAAACCACTTCACGATCGGGGTTTTTGCGCGCCAGGCTGAGCGCATCCATCGGTGAATAAACCATGCGTACATCAGCACCATCGGCTTTGGCCTCCAACAGGCTTTGCTTGGAACCGGGCACACGCATGGCATCACCAAAGGTGGTGAAAATAACTTCGGGCCGTTGTGCAATGTTCACACAATCATCGACTCTGCCCATAGGCAGTACACAAACCGGACAGCCAGGGCCATGAATCAACTCGATACTTTCCGGAAGCAAATTTTCAATCCCGTAACGGAAAATAGAGTGGGTGTGACCACCGCACACTTCCATGATTCGAGTGGGTTGCTGATTGCGTTCATACAATGTATCAGCCAGTGCCTCAATCTCAGCAACAAGAATTTTGGCTTTCTCAGGGTCCCGAAATTCATCAACATATTTCATAATCATTTTCCTTTTAGTTGTTGCTGTCAGCCTGCTGACGCCGCATTTAAATTGCCGCGCTGATCTGCAAGCAAGGTATGCACCAGATCCCAAAGCACGTGATAAATAAAGACATGGCATTCTTGAATCCGATGAATGCTGTCGCTTTCCACGACCAAACAATGATCCAAGCCACTTTCCAACGTTTCTCCACCATTACCGCCTAGCAAAGCAATGGTTGCCGCCCCTTTTGCCTGCGCTGCCTTGAAAGCGCGTATCAAACTGATTGAGTTACCACTGGTAGAAACACCGATCAGTGCATCCTCGGGTTTAATCAGTGCGCTCACCTGGCGCATAAAGACATGATCAAAACCCACATCGTTAGAAATGGCAGTAATCAGGGTTTTATCCGTGGTTAAATCATAAGCGGCCAGCGCCGGCCGGCCAGCAGTAACCGGGTGCAGAAATTCAACAGCAATATGGGATGCATCGCTACTGGAGCCCCCACATCCCATGGTGAATAATTGTCCGCCCTGCAAATAAACCTTGGCGACGGTATTCGCCATATCGACGATATTCTGTGCATTTTGCTTAACGAAACCTTCAATCACCTGCTGATGGTGGTCAAATTTTTGTGTCACCGACTCATGCAGTGCGGCCTGCATGGATGCTGGATCCTGCGCTTTATTGTGCAAAAACGGATAAAGACTTTGCAGACGTTCTTCATTATCACCTGGTGATTTCATAACAGCTTCGCCTCATATACCGCTGACGTCGGATAACAACCAGGCCTCAAGATGCACCTTCGCGCATGGCTGTCAATTCTTCCTGCATTTCTCCCAGCTCACTCAACACCCCCAGTGTTGCCTGCGCCTCATCCTCATCAATCACGCTCATTGCAAAACCGACGTGTACCAGCACCCACTCATCCAGATAACTTTCCATTGGCTGGTCATCTTCGGCCACACAACTGAGGTTAACCTCACGCTGGATACCACCAACGTCCACCATGCCAAGTTGTAACTCATCATCAACTATGCTGATAATTTTTCCAGGTATTCCAAGGCACATAGCCTGCTCCTAAATTATGGTTATTAATTTTCTATCCATTTCAAAACGTTTATAAACCTACTTCACTGTTGTGTATTGTGAGTTGCTGCCAACTGCTGAGCTGCCGCAATCACCACCTGCCCCAAAGAAACCCCACCATCATTGGATGGAAAATGGCTCTGACTAAGGCACACCAGCCCACGCGCCTGAATGCGTGGCATCAGGTTTTCCAATAACACTTTATTCTGTAAACAACCACCGGAAAGCGCCACGGTAGTTATCGAGTGCTGCTCAGCAATATGACCAATCATCGTATCGATCACATTAACCAGCCCTGCGTGAAAGCGGGCGGCGATAAGCTCTGTCGTGGTCGACTGTTGAAGATCATCCAGTAAGCCAAACCACATCGGTGTGGAATCAACTTCCCACATTGCCGGCCTGCTTTCAGATGCCGAAATAAACCGGGTGGCAAAGTCATAAGCACCCACTGTTGATTTAATCAATCCGAATTGATCAAGATAAGCACTGACTTTCATTTCAAGCTCAATCGCACCCTGGCCTTCATAGTGGGCATGCGAACGACACAAATCCACTGCAGCAGCAACTGCATCAAATAACCGGCCACAAGAACTGGCCAACGGCGAGTTGATCCCTTTATTAAGCATCTGCTGGAAAGTCTCCAGCGGTTTTTCCTGCAGATACCGAGTCAGCGCCAAATCTGCATAGCGCTGGATAAACGTTGGCCACGACATCGCATTCAGCAAGTGCGCATAGGTATTACGCCAGGGCTCTTTTATTGCCTGGGCTCCGCCCAGCATTGCAACAGGTTGTAGTCGTCCAACCCTGGTGGAAGTGGTGTAATCAGCCAGTAAAAACTCACCACCCCATAAACGGCTGTCATCGCCGAAGCCAAGACCATCCAGGGCAATGCCCAGTACGGGAGGCGTATCCAGCGGGATTTTGTTTTCTGCCAGACAACTGGCGATATGGGCATGGTGATGTTGCACTTCGACCAGACTTGCTTCCGGATGCTCATCAGTCAATTCGCTTTTAGCGTATTTGCTGGACACATATTCCGGGTGTTTATCAGCAACGATAATTTTCGGAACCACATCATACAGATCTTGATAAAGGTGCAAGTTCTTGACGTAATCATCGAAGGTGCTGATATCTTCCAAGTCACCTTGATGCTGAGAAACCATGGCTGCGCCATTTTTGAGCAGACAAAAAGTGGATTTGAGTTCCGCACCGCAGGCCAGAATCTCGGGGCTGGCTGCAAATTCCGGCGGCAGCACAAATGACCTGGGCGCAAAGCCTCTGGCACGTCGCATAATGCGCGGCTCACCGGCCATACAACGCACCACCGAGTCATCAATCCGGTTGGCAATATCGCGGTTGTGATACAGAATCAGATCAGCAATGTCTGCCAGCTGTTCATGCGCCTTATGGTTATCAATGATCTGCGGCTGCTTGGACAAATTACCGCTGGTCATCACTAATGGCATGCCAAACTGACGGGTGATCAACCAATGCAGTGGTGTATAGGGCAGCATAAAACCGTACAGATCAGAACCCGGCGCTATGTCTCCAGACAATGCCGGCACTGCACCCAACAAATGCTGTTTTTTACGTAACAACACGATGGGAGCTTTGTTGCTGGTCAACTGCTCGCGCTCTACTGGCGATACTTCACAATAGGCTTCAATCACATCCAGTCTGTGAGTCATCAGCGCAAAGGGTTTTGCATACCGATGCTTACGCTGCCGCAGTGTTTTTACTGCCTCAAAATTGGTGGCATCACAGCATAGATGAAACCCGCCTATTCCACGGATAGCAACAATTTTCCCCTGCCGCAAAGCAGTATCGACCTCTGCCAGAACCTGATCTGAATGCTGTCGCTGATTCGTGGTCCCTGCCTGATCCTTATGATTGGGTTGAAGACTGAGCGTGGGACCACAATCAAAACAGGCAATCGGTTGTGCATGAAAACGGCGGTCTAGCGGATCGGTATATTCAGCCCGACAGTGATCGCACATCGGGAACGGTTCCATGGTTGAATTGCCACGATCGTAGGGAATGCGTTTAACAATGGAAATACGCGGGCCACAATGGGTGCAATTGGTAAAGGGATAATGATAGCGATGCTCATCAGTAGCCAATAGCTCTGTCAGGCAAGCCTCGCAAGTCGCGGCGTCAGCAGATACTTCGGTGGCTACTGCACCCTTTTCTGATGGGCAGATTCGGAAATCCTTGAAGTCCCAGTCGCCTGGCAGGTCTTTCGACTCGATGCTGTCGATTTTTGCCAGTGGCGGTGACTCAAGATCAAGCTGTTTAACAAAATTAAGCAGCGCAGATTGCTGACCTGAAACCCGGATCAATACGCCTTCAGAATCATTAAGAACTTCACCGACCAGCTTTTCTCTGGCAGCAAGTTTATACACTGTCGGGCGAAAGCCCACGCCCTGAACAGTCCCGCGCACGCGAATCTCATGAGTCTGAATAGTACTCACGACCACACTGCCTTTTAAACGAAAATTCTTGCGGGTGTGTAAACACGACCCCTCCCTAAAAATTACATCATGTAATCACGGAAAACTTAATTTCCGGCCCTAAATCCTTAAGGCTATTGCAAAATGCCAGACTGGTAATTTTTTAATAAACTCTGGCCGCCACTGTTAAACAATGATCTTATGTATTTAAACTAGCAGTTAGGTGTCTTCTGTGTCAAGGAAATCATTGGTTTATTCTAAGTGTCATGAAACAAACTCAAAAGCCTAACTCAGATGACATGATTACTATCATATACGACCCTCTGGCACATGCATTAGCATGTCAACCATGAACAGAAATGACAGTTGATGAGCGAGTTGAGAAAAGCACCGGAGTAACAATATATTTTGCCATTCCTTTTATCACTCAGCAGCAATAAAAATACGAATGGCAGAATATGATGATTTACTCTATGCTCTAGAGATTTGAGCAAACTCAGATATCTATCAATGACCCAATTTATCGCAAGCCTGTTTATAACCATCTGTTTGATAAGTTCGCCGGCAATCGCCGGCCACAAGACCATCACATTGCTGTTTACCAATGACGTGGAAAGCGCCTATGATCCGATTCCGGCACATTGGTTGGATGATATTTCAATGATTGGCGGTATTGCAGAAATGACAACACTGATTAATCAGCTTCGTGAATCAGAACCGAATGTTTTTCTGTTTGATTCAGGTGATATTTTTACCGGTGCGCTTGCCAAACTAACCGAAGGAGAACTGGCATTCGAGCTGATGATGACCATGGGTTATGACGCAATGGCCATTGGCAACCATGAATTCGAATATGGTGTTAACATCCTTGAGTGGCAAAAGAACCGAGCACCATTTCCGGTACTGGGCGCTAACTTTTTTTATAAGGATACCAATCACCCTTTCGCGCAGGCTCACACTGTCATTGAGCGAAATGGGGTACGTATTGGTGTCATCGGTATTATGGGCACCGATGCCGTATCCGCTATTATTCCCTCGCACATTGCACCATTGGATGTACATGACCCAGTGGTACCCGTACAAAGATCAGTGGATGAATTGCGTGATCAAGTTGACTTAGTCGTATTGCTGACACATCAGGGTAAAACAGCACCTATGCAAACCGATGCAGAATCAGATCCGCGACTACAGCGTGACATTGATGCTGACATTGCATTGGCGGGTGCGGTCAACGGTATCGATGTCCTATTGGCTGGTCATGCCGATGCCGGCACACCCAAGCCCGTTGTTCATTCCCAAACCGGTACACTAATTATGCAAACCTACGGGCAAGCTACACATCTTGGATTCTTGCAGTTGATTATCGATAGCCAAACTGGAGAAATTGCTGACTATAACGGCAAATTGATCCCGGTTGAATCTGACAAATTGTCCCCGGACCCTCGTATAGTCACCAAACTTGAGAGATACCGCGATGCACATGCCGACATAATGACCAAAGTCGGCAGCACCGAGAGTGCTTTAATTCGCCGCTATATAGAAGAGTCGGATATAGGTAATTTGTTTGCTGACATTTTTGTTGAGGTAAGCGATACCGAAATTGCTTTTATCCATGGCGGTAGCTTGCGCAAAGATATCCCTCAGGGTGATGTAAGGCTGGTTGACATACTCGACGCCTATCCATTTGTTGATGCCATTGAAGTTAAGAAAATGAGCGGTAGCAGAATTCGTCGTGCACTGGAACAATCACTAACTATCGAGCGTGGCTTTTTGCAGGTTTCAGGGCTGGTGATGACTTACGATATGGAACAACCGAAATATGGCCGCATTGTATCGCTGACTTACCAGGGAAAACCGGTTGTCGATGACGATATATTTACTGTTGCGATGCCAGGGTTTCTAGCCCAAGGCGGTGACTTGTACGACTCGTTTCCCGAGTCAGAAACGATCAGAGAGGCTGGTCGAGTGTCAGATGCCATTATCGATTATTTCCGCGATGTAGACCGAGTTAAAGTACCACCGCGCGGTCGACAGATTGAAATCAAGTAAGAAGGCTTCAGCAAGTATTGGCAGCTAATAATAACAATGCCAAAGCCTTGATAGATTGCGTTGGTAGCGGGGGCAGGATTCGAACCTGCGACCTTCGGGTTATGAGCCCGACGAGCTGCCAGACTGCTCCACCCCGCAACAGCAAGCAGAGTATACTAACGCCGTGACACCCATGATGCAAGCGTTTTTTGAATAACGCTTGCATTGATAATCAGGGCACCTTAACTCACTGTGCGGAAGCCTGTCTGATCGGAGATTACGGACTAGCCAGACTCCCGGTTCCGGCGACGCAGCCAGCGAACAATACCCAGAATACTGATGGCCAACCAGAAACATTCAATGATGAATGAAGCCAGATTGAAAGTGTAATACAGCGA
This sequence comes from Wenzhouxiangellaceae bacterium, assembly GCA_965230265.1. Classification (GTDB taxonomy): domain Bacteria; phylum Pseudomonadota; class Gammaproteobacteria; order Xanthomonadales; family Wenzhouxiangellaceae; genus JAJFKX01. Next base: position 2,317,912 of record OZ245999.1, read on the forward strand.
GATCATGATCAGGATCGCACCGGCCATATTGATCAGTGAATAGATCAGACTTTGGCCGTTGATGCGCTCCAGCTGAATCCCCAGATAGGCCAGCAAAATCATGCTCACACCAGTGATACCGACCACATCGTGCCAGCCAAAGCTGAATTCAGACATTGATCAGACGACAACTAAAAGCTGGCGACACACAATGCAATCAATGCATTGGCAAAGATACCCAGCAATAACTGTGCAGCACCGTTGATGGTCAGGATAAAGCGAAAATCTGCTGGTGCCGTCACTTTGGCATCGGTTTCCGGTTCATCGAAGTACATCAGTTTCACTACCCGCAGATAGTAGAAGGCACCGATCACTGAGAACACCACAGCCAATACGGCCAACCAGATCAAACCCACATCCAGAATCGCCTGAATCACCAGCCACTTGGCAAAGAATCCGACAAATATTGGAATACCCGCCATCGAAAACATCAGCATCAACATCAATGCAGCCAGTAATGGGTTGCGTTGATTCAAACCTTTATAGTCATCCAGGTTTTCAGCTTCGATACCGGCCTTGGACATCATGATCAATACGGCAAATGCACCGGTGGACATAATCGCATAGGTAATCGCATAAAACATTGCTGCGCTATAACCTTGCGCGGTACCGGATAACACGCCCAGCAGCAAAAAGCCCATATGCGAAATAGTCGAATAGGCCAGCATACGCTTCAGATTGGTCTGCGCGATAGCCACCAGATTACCGACGATAATCGATAACGCTGCCAGCACAGTCAGCATCTGCATCCAATGCTGCTGCATGGGAACCAGACCGTTATCCAGCAAGCGGATAGCCATGGCAAATGCAGCCAGTTTGGGTACCGAACCAATCAACATGGTCACCGCCGCTGGGGCACCGTGATAGACATCCGGTACCCACATATGAAACGGCACAGCCCCCAATTTAAAGGCGATGCCGATCACCACAAACACCAGCCCCAGAATCAGCACAAAGTTGTTACCGGCAACAGCAACCACTTCAGCTACTGCAGACAGGCTCAACGAACCGGTCACACCATAGATCATCGACATGCCGTACAGCAGCAGGCCCGAGGCCAGTGAACCCAGAATAAAATACTTCATTGCTGCTTCTGAACCACGCTTACTGTCGCGATCCAGTGCCACCAGCGCATAAGAACTCAGTGAAATCAGTTCCAGACCAAGATACACCGTCAACAGACTGGCAGCAGAAATCAATACCATGGCGCCGAGCAGTAAGAATAAGCTCAGCACATAGTATTCACCACGCAATAAATTAAACATGCGCAAATAGTGTTTTGCGTAAACAAATACCGCACCCAGCACAATAAAGCTGAACAGTTTCAGTACATCAGCCATGCTATCGCGGACAAAAGTACCGTTAAACGCAAATTGTGCGGTACCTGCATCAGTGACCTGCCAGCGCATCACCATGATTCCGGCAAATACCAGCGTTAACACCGAAATAAAGCTCACCATGCTGCGCCGGTTATCCGGTAAAAACAGATCGGTCAGCATAATCAAACAGGCCATGCCCAGAATAAACAACTCCGGCAATGCTATAAATAAATCAGTAGCAGTCATGATCAAGGCACCTTGGTCTGAACAACATGGTTGAGTAGCTGATCAACCGTGGGTTGCATCACTTCAATCAGCGGCGCTGGCCAGATACCGAATAACAATACGGCAACCGCCAAAACCGACAAAATTAATGCTTCGCGGGAATTGATGTCCTGCAGTGCAGCCACCTCTGGATTGGCAACATCGCCAAACAGCACCCGTTTAACCAGGTACAGACTATAGGCTGCCCCCAGTATCAGCGTCAGTCCGGCCAGTGCGGCATACCAGAAGTTGGCATGGAAAGCCGACAGGATCACCATAAACTCACCCACAAAGCCGCTGGTTCCAGGCAACCCACTGTTGGCCATAAAAAACAGCACCACAAAGGCTGCAAACCAGGGCATCTTATTGGCCACCCCACCATAAGCGGCAATATCCCGAGAATGCATGCGGTCATACAGCACCCCGACACACAGGAACAGTGCACCGGAAATAAAACCATGCGAAATCATCTGAATCATGCCGCCGCTAATACCCAACGCAGCACCTTGGACCACCTCAGTGGCCGTACCATCATCACTGGCTGCGCGCATGATCGCGAAAATCACAAAAAAGCCCAGCGTACAAAAGCCCATATGAGCAATAGAGCTGTAGGCAATCAGCTTCTTCATATCCTGCTGTGCCAAGGCAACAAAACCGATATACACAATGGCAATCAAAGAAAAGGCAATCACCAGCCAATCCAGATAACTGCTGCCATCGGGTGTAATGGGCAGGCTAAAACGCAGGAAGCCGTAGCCACCAATCTTCAACATAATGGCAGCCAGAATGACCGAACCACCGGTCGGTGCTTCCACATGCGCATCAGGTAACCAAGTATGCACTGGCCACATCGGCACCTTGACAGCAAAGGCAGTAAAAAATGCCAGGAACAACCAGATTTGTGCTGTCAGACTCAGCGGAAACTCGTGCCAGTCCAAAATAGCAAAGCTGCCCGATTGCAGGTATAACCAGATCAACCCGACCAACATAAATACCGAACCAAGGAAGGTGTACAAGAAGAATTTAATCGTGGCATACACCCGGCGTTCACCACCCCATACGCCGATGACCAAAAACATCGGAATCAGCATGGCTTCGAAGAAAATATAAAACAGCATGCCATCCAATGCGGCAAATACCCCCACCATTAAACCTTGCAGCATCAAAAATGCCGCCATGTACTGATGCACTCGTTTGGTGATGGATGTCCAGCCCGCAATCACCACAATCACACCAAAGAAGTTGGTCAAAATAATCAGCGGCATTGAAAAACCATCAACGCCCAGATGATAGAAAATATTGAATGGCTCAATCCAGGGGATACGCTCAACAAACTGCATTGCTGCCGTGCTGCCATCAAAGCCTGTGTACAAGGCAATGCTGCAGGCAAATGCCGCGATGGTGACCAGTAAAGCCAATACCCGGGCTATACCTGGTCGCTGATCACCCGCTGCCAATACCGGCAGACTCCCCAGAATCGGCAACCAAATCAGTAGAGACAATAAATGCACCGACATTACAGCAGTCCTTTTTGCAGAATCACAAATGCAGCGACAATGGCAATTAAGCCAACAATCATCGCGAATGCATAGTGGAATAAATAGCCCGACTGCAAATGCCGGAACAATCCTGATAAGCGGTTCACAATACCTGCCGAACCATTCACCAATGCGCCATCAATCAAACCTGCATCACCATAGCGCCACAACCCTTTACCCAGGTTCATGCTGCCGCGTGCAAATAACCATTGATATGCTTCATCAAACCAGTATTTCTTATCTAGCATGCGCTGTACTGGCGATAGTGTCTGGGCAAACCAGGTGGCCAACTGTGGTTTCCAGTACCAGATCAGTATCGCCGCAGCGCTACCCAACACCACTAGCCAGAACACCGGTGTGACAAAAGCGTGCAGTGCCATGGCCATAGGGCCATGGAAATGATGGCCGATCTCTGCCATCACGTCATTGGCTGGTGCAACCACAATCGCATCATCGAAGAAACCACCAAACAACATCGGCTCAACAGTAAAGTACCCGATCAAAACCGACGGAATAGCCAATAGAACCAGTGGCACGGTGACCACCCAGGGCGATTCATGCAGATGTTGACGCACTGGCTCATCCATTCGCTCTTTGCCATGGAAAGTCAAAAACAGCAAACGCAGGCTATACAAAGCCGTGACCACGACGCCCAGCAATACACACCAGTAGGCAAAACCGGCGCCAGGCCGATGCGCCATGTGTACCGCTTCGATAATCAGGTCTTTGGAATAAAAACCGGAGAACAGGGGCACGCCCATCAAAGCCAGTGAACCCAGCCAGGCGGTAATAAAAGTAATCGGCATGTATTTGCGCAAACCACCCATTTCGCGCATATCCTGACGGTGGTGCATGGCAATAATCACCGAACCGGCACCCAAGAATAACAATGCTTTGAAAAACGCATGGGTCATTAAGTGGAAAATCGCGGCCGAATAAGCCGACGCGCCCAATGCCACTGTCATATAACCCAGTTGCGATAAAGTGGAATACGCAACAACTCGCTTGATATCGTTTTGTACCAGGCCAATCAAACCCATAAACAGGGCAGTAATCGCGCCAATCACCAAAATAAAGCTTAGCGCCGTTTCGGACAATTCAAACAGTGGCGACATACGTGCCACCATAAATATGCCTGCGGTCACCATGGTCGCCGCATGGATCAGTGCCGAAATCGGTGTTGGGCCTTCCATCGAATCAGGTAACCACACATGCAGTGGCGCTTGTGCTGACTTACCCATTGCACCAATAAACAAGCAGATGCAGATAAACGTCAGCAATGACCATTCCACACCACCAAAAATACTGATGGTCTCACCAACCGCTTGCGGTGCAGCTCCAAAAGCTTCGGCATAATCCAAGGTTCCAAAGCTGGCCACTATGGCTGCAATACCCAGCAAAAACCCAAAATCACCGACACGATTAACCAAAAATGCTTTCAGATTGGCAAAGATTGCTGATTCTTTTTTAAACCAGAAACCAATCAGCAGATACGACACCAGGCCAACCGCTTCCCAGCCAAAAAATAACTGCAGGAAGTTGTTTGACATCACCAGCATCAACATCGCAAAAGTAAACAAAGCGATATAACTGAAGAAACGCTGATAACCCGGATCATCGTGCATATAGCCGATGGTGTAGATATGCACCATCAACGACACAAAAGTCACCACCGTCATCATTACCACGGTCAGGCTATCTACCAGAAAACCGATTTCAAACCGAATACCGTCCGTTACTGCCCAGGTATAAATCGAGGTATTAATGGCCTCCATACCGTCCAGAGCAATCAGTTTGAACACATAAAAAGACAAACCACAGGAGGCAGCAACACCCAGAATCGTGACCCAGTGTGCGCCGGCGCGACCAATTTGATTTCGCAGCAAGCCCGCAATAATGGCGCCCGCTAAAGGTAACAATGGAACCAGCAGCAATATTGTTTTCATATCCATAGCTGGCTTATCCTTTCAGGTCGTCGAGTTCGGCGACGTTGATGGTGTTACGGTTGCGGAACAACACCACCAGAATCGCCAGCCCAATAGCCGCTTCAGCAGCAGCCACCGTTAATATAAAAAACACAAATACCTGCCCATCGGCATTGCCGTGGAAGCGCGAAAACGCAACAAAATTCATGTTGACTGCCAACAGCATTAACTCAATGGCCATCAGCAGAATAATCACGTTTTTGCGGTTAAGAAAAATACCGGCCACGCTTAGGCTGAACAAAATACCGCCCAGCGTCAAAAAATGTGCCAGCGTTAATTCCGTGAACAAAGCGCTCATGCGTCGTTCTCCTTGGGTTTAACCGCATCCATGGAAACAATCCGCACGCGGTCATCACGATTAACCTGCACCTGACGCGATGGATCCTGATAACGGCTGCCCTCTCTGCGACCGCGGTGCGTTAATGCAATAGCAGCGACGATCGCCACCAGCAAAATCACTGCGGCGATTTCAAACGGGTATAGATATTGAGTGTATAAACGCTCACCCAGATAAGCAGTATTGCTAAATCCGTCCGGGTTGCCTTCGCCCAGTTTTAAACCTTCCGCACCGGTTGTCCAGATAACCAGCAACAATTCACCAGCCATAATCAGGGCAACCAGAATACCCACCGGCAAATAGCGGATAAAACCTTCACGCACCCGGCTCAGATTCACATCCAGCATCATCACCACAAACAAAAACAGCACCATCACCGCACCGACATAAACCAGCACCAGCGTGATCGCCAGAAACTCAACCTCCAGCAGCATCCAGATGGCTGCGCTGGAGAAAAATGCCAGCACCAGAAACAGCACGGCATAAACCGGATTGCGCACGGTAATCACGCTTAACGCTGACAGCGTTAAAATCGTGCCGAATAAATAAAAAACCAGTATTTGAATACTCATAATATCTGCTTAATCACCGTTCTGGCTTAACGAAATGCTGCGTCTTGACGACGTGCATTGGCAATCTGCGGTTCCAGACGATCACCAATGGCCAACAGTTGCTGTTTGGTCATAATGTTTTCACCGCGTTCTTCAAAGTGATACTCAGAAAAATCGGTTTCCACTATCGAATCCACCGGACACGACTCCTCGCAAAACCCGCAATAAATACATTTAAATAAATCAATGTCATATCGGGTGGTACGGCGGGTACCATCTTCACGCTGTTCCGAATCAATCGTGATGGCCAATGCAGGACAAACGGCTTCGCACAGTTTGCAGGCAATACAACGCTCTTCTCCATTGGGATAACGACGCAAAGCATGTAAACCACGGAAACGATTGGATTTCGGTGTTTTTTCTTCGGGATAGCGCAGGGTGTACTTGGGCCTCAGAAAATACTTCCAGGTCACACCCATGCCTTTGAACAGTTCCACCAGTAACAACGAGCGGAAATAATTGCTTATGGCGTGCATATCAAACTCCCTGCTCTACCCAGCCGAGCAGCACGAATGCTGAGGCTGCGGCAACCCAAACAATGGTAATCGGAATAAACACTTTCCACCCCAGACGCATAATCTGGTCGTAGCGATAACGCGGGAAAGTCGCACGGAACCACAAAAAGAAGAACATAAAGAAGAACATCTTGCCCAGGAACCAGGCGGCATGTGGTTGTGCAATAAAGCTGTCGGCCAGCAGCGGTACATTTTCAAAGGGTGACAGCCAGCCACCGGCAAACAGCAATGCCGTCAACGCCGAAATCAGGATCATATTGGCATATTCGGCCAGGAAGAATACCGCGAAAGCTGCCCCCGCATATTCAACGTGAAAGCCTGCCACAATTTCCGACTCACCTTCGGCCACGTCAAATGGCGCACGATTGGTTTCGGCCACACCGGAAATGAAATAAATCATAAACAGTGGCAATAATGGCAACCAGAACCAATCAAAAATACCGCCCTGTTGTGCCAGCACAATTTCACGTAAATTGATGCTGCCCGCCACAATGATGACACCAACCAGTGCAAAGCCCATGGCAATTTCATAAGAAACAATCTGTGCCGCAGAACGCAAAGCGCCAATAAACGCATATTTGGAGTTGGATGCCCAGCCGGCAACAATCACCCCATAAACGCCCATCGAGGTCAGCGCCAATACATACAAAAGGCTGGCATCAATATCAGCCAGTACCAGCCAGTCATCAAATGGCACCACTGCCCAGGCGGCAAATGCAGGCGCCAGTGACAATACCGGTGCCAGATAAAACAAAAACTTGTTGGCGTTCGAAGGCAGAATAATTTCTTTGAACAACAGCTTGAACACATCCGCAAAGGGCTGCAGCAAGCCCCATGGTCCAACACGGTTAGGTCCCATACGTGCCTGCATGTAGCCAATCACCTTACGCTCGGCATAAGTGTAATAGGCCACAGTCAAAATCAGTGGAACAACAATCAGCAGAATTTTGCCAACGGTCAACAGCAGTGTAATGATTGATTCCATATCCATTATTTGGCCTCCGCTGTATCAGATTGAAGCGGGCCAATCGCTGCACCCATACGGCTGCTTGTCGCTGTGGCCGCTGGCAATACCACTGTGTTATCAGCAACGCGATCATCAATAGAAAGCGCGACTTTCACGGCATCACTCAAGCTCACCTGATCACCAGCACCAAGCTGCAAAGCCGAGGCGGTCTGTGAATTCATCACTGCAGACTCCAGGTTTTGAGCATGGGCGGTCTGCTGCAGCGGGGCACTGTGACGACATAAGGCATCGACACTGAACATCGGCACACTGCCAAGACGATAAACGGCTTTACTGTCTGCTGCTGGTGAATACCACTGAGCCGATTCGGTACTCAATGTCTGTTCAGCCAGCGCAGTATCCATGGTCTGCTGTAACTGCTCTGCTGACTGCCATTCGCAGCCTTCCAGTTCCATTTGTCCGCTCAGTACACGAATCATTTTCCAGGCAGCACGCGCTTCACCATTTGCTTTGCTGGCCGCCTGAAAGCGCTGCGCCAAACCTTCCAGGTTATGCAATGTGCCCCCGGTTTCTGCCGCTGGTGCTAAAGGCAAAATAACATCCGCCACCGCACGTAAGCCATCGGTCACAAAGCTGCTGATCGCAATGACATGATCGGCTTTCGCACAGGCCTGCATTAACGCGGCGGGATCAGCACTGTCCAATGCCGGATCGATATCGTGCAGCACCAGCACCCGCTTTTGCTGCTCTGCCAGTGCCGCAGTCAACAGACTGCCATCTGCCGGTATAGCGCCCGCCAAACGAGCACCATAGGCATTGGCCGCATAATCCAGTTCAATCGACTCTGCATTACATACTTCAGCCAGGCTGTGCAGCACTTGTCGTAACAATCCGGATTCAGGATGCATCGATGCCTGTGCACCCAGTATCAGTACCGCCCGTTCAGCATTGTTCAGGCTTTCAGCAATCTGCTGGTGAACCTCATTGCTGGTTTGCCTGGCCAGCCATTTGCCCATTGCATCATCAGGTAGACCCTGGTTGCTGACCGTATAGGCCGCTTGCAGAATGCTGCCTAACTCGCTTAACCAATGTTGTGGTCCAACAACAACATCTTGCTGGGTATCAAAATGCCAATCGTAATCGACGGCATTCACAGTGCTGATTTGTGCGCCCTGTTGCCGCCATGCCTGACGCAAGCGTTGTGCCAGCAGGGGTTGTTCATGCCTTAAATTACTACCGATCAATAAAGCTGCATTGGCTGTTGTTAAAGCAGCCAACGGCATACTGCTGCGAGCATAACCCTGGTCTTTGGCATCCAGCGTACGTACTCGATGATCAACGATCGCGCCACCCAGTGATGCTGCAAACTGAGACAAAGCAAAATGATCTTCAGTTACCGCTTGTGGTGAAGCCAGAATACCAATGTGTTCAGCACCATGTTGCTCAAGACAATGATCCAGAGCATCCTTGACGGTATTCAGCGCTGATTCCCAGTCGCTGTTTTCCCAGCTTTCCCCATTTTTGATTTGCGGTGTGGTAGCGCGATTATCGTGATACAGGCCAAAGTGGCTGTAACGATCACGGTCGGATAACCAGCTTTCATTGACCGCTTCATTGTCACGCGGCACGCTGCGCATAATTTTGCCGCGTCGTACGTGACTCCAAAGGTTACTGCCCAGACTGTCATGGGTAGAAACCATGGGGCGTGCCGTTAATTCCCAGGCACGGGCTGAAAACCTAAACGGTTTATTGGTCAATGCGCCCACCGGGCACAAATCGATAATATTGCCGGACAACTCCGAATCAATACTGCGTTCTACAAACGTGCTGATTTCTGTTTTTTCACCACGGCCAATGCCGCCCAGCTCGTTGGTTCCAGCAATTTCATCCAAAAAACGCACACAACGGGTGCAATGGATACAACGGGTCATATCGGTCGCTATCAGCGAGCCAATATTCTTGTCTTTTACTGCCCGTTTGCGTTCAGTAAAACGCGAAACCGAGCGACCATAGCCCATGGCCAGATCCTGCAGCTCACATTCACCGCCCTGATCACAAATCGGGCAGTCCAGCGGGTGATTGATCAGCAGAAACTCCATCACACCCTGTTGCGCGTCACGCGCACGACGTGATTCGGTATACACCTTCATGCCATCCATCACCGGAGTGGCACAGGCCGGCAGTGGTTTGGGTGCTTTTTCCACATCCACCAGGCACATGCGGCAATTGGCCGCGATGGATAATTTTTTGTGGTAGCAAAACCGTGGAATATCAATGCCCGCCTTATCGGTGGCTTCAATAATCATCGAGCCTTTGGGTACTTCCATCGTCTGGCCATCAACTTCAATGCTCACCATATCGGTCTGTGGTTGTGCGCTCATGCCGCTTTCTCCACTGAACCATTACCTGAGCCACTACCAGGACCATCGTCCGGTGTACCAACTATCGAGCGTTTGTGTTTCACGTAATACTCAAACTCATGCCAGTAATGTCGCAACATACCCTGCACCGGCCAGGCGGCTGCCTCGCCAAAGGCACAAATGGTATGGCCTTCAATCTGCCCGGCAGCTGCACGCAGCAACTCCAGGTCACTCATATCGGCTTTACCCGCCATAATGCGTTTCAACACCCGGTTCATCCAGCCGGTACCTTCGCGGCAAGGCGTACATTGACCGCAGCTTTCCGCTTTATAAAATTGCGAGATACGAGTACACATGTTGACCATACAGGTGGTTTCATCCATCACCACCACAGCGCCTGAGCCCAGTCCAGAGCCAGCCTTGGCCAAACTGTCGAAGTCCATATCCAGCTGCAACATGGTTTCTGCAGGCAATACCGGCATCGATGAACCACCGGGAATGACCGCCTTTAGTTTTCGACCTTTCCATACACCGCCTGCCATTTCCAGCAGTTCGCGAAACGGTGTGCCCAATGGAATTTCATAATTGCCTGGTTTTTCCACATGGCCAGAAACCGAGAAAATTTTCGGTCCGCCATTATTGGGTTTACCCAGGTTTAAGAACCAATCTGCGCCTTTGCGCATAATGGCTGGCACACTGGCCAGCGTTTCGGTGTTGTTGATGGTGGTGGGTTTGCCGTAGATACCGAAATTGGCCGGAAATGGCGGTTTGAAACGCGGCTGACCTTTCTTGCCTTCCAGTGATTCCATCAATGCCGTTTCTTCACCACAGATATAGGCACCGGCGCCGAGCACGCCATAAATATCCATATCAACACCCGAACCCTGCACATCCTTACCGAGCATGCCCGCTTCATAGGCTTCTTTTAAAGCCGCCTCAAAACGCTCGAATGGTTCGTGGTGGAATTCCCCACGCAAATAATTGTAGCCCACCGTCGCACCCATAGAATAGGCGGCAATGGCCATGCCTTCGATCAGTGCATGCGGGTTGTAACGCAGAATATCGCGATCGTGACTGGTACCCGGTTCGGATTCATCAGAGTTGCACAACAGGTATTTTTGACCGGGTGCCGAGCGTGGCATAAAACTCCATTTCAACCCGGTTGGAAAACCTGCACCACCACGGCCACGCAATGATGATGCCTTAACCTGCTCAATAATATCTTCCTGTGGCGTTTTATCCGCCAGCACTTTTTTCCAGGCCTGATAACCATCACGCTGCAAATACGATTCCAGCGTCCATGGCTTGGCATCATTATTGAGGTCAAAATCAAAACAGACGTTGTGTTCAGCAGCCATAGCGTTATTCCAGTCCTTCCAGAATCTGGTCGATCTTTTCAGGTGTCAGGTTTTCATGGTAGTGGCCATCAACGACCATCATGGGTGCGCGCACACAGGCGGCCAGACATTCTTCTTCCACTTTTAATGTAATGCGGCCATCGGGTGTGGTTTGACCCAAGGTAATGCCCAGTTTGTCTTCAATGTATTTGAGCGTCCCATCAGCGCCACGCAGCATGCAGGAAATATTGGTGCATACCGAAATTTTATGGCGACCAACCGGTTTCAAATCGAACATTGAGTAAAAGCTCGCCACCTCGTATACCCAGGCAGCCGGCATTTGCAGATAATCTGCAACACCATTGAGAATCTGTTCGCTCAGCCATCCGCCATTTTGCTCCTGAGCAGCAAATACGGACTGAATGATTGCCGAACGGCGACCCTCAGCAGTGTCTGGAAACTTGGTTATCCAGTGATCAATATGCGCCTTGGTTGCATCGCTGAGCACATCTGCAGCACCACTGGCTTGTGGCGATAATTTGGGTGTCACGGGCTGGGTGGTCTTGTCTGCAGCTTTGTCTATGGTCGATTCACTCATCGGTCGACTTCTCCAAACACAATATCCTGGGTGCCAATAATGGCCGGCACATCGCCAAGCATATGGCCATTAATCATTTCATTCATCGCTGACAGATGCGCAAAGCCTGGTGCCCGCAAATGCACACGGAAGGGTTTGTTGGCGCCATCAGAAATCAGATAACAGCCGAACTCACCTTTGGGCGCTTCTACAGCGGCATAGGTTTCACCTTCGGGCACGCAATAACCTTCAGTGAATAATTTAAAGTGGTGAATGGTGGCTTCCATATCGCTTTTCATTTCTTCGCGCGATGGCGGCACAATTTTGAAATTCTTCGGCATCACCGGGCCCTCATTGGCCTGCAGCCATTGAACGCACTGCTTAATGATGCGATTTGACTGGCGCATTTCTTCAACACGAACCAGATATCGGTCATAGCAATCGCCATTGACACCAACCACGATATCGAAATCCACATCCGCATACTTGGCATAGGGCTGATGCTTGCGGAGATCCCACTCAACACCGGAGCCACGCAACATTGGGCCGGTAAAGCCCAGCTGCAGTGCCCGCTCGGGGCTGACCGTACCAATACCGACTGTGCGCTGTTTCCAGATACGGTTATCGGTCAATAACGTTTCATAATCATCAATTTTGCTGTCGAAATCGTCAGCAAACTGTTGGATAAAGTCCAGCAGCGAGCCTTCGCGCCATTCATTGGAACGTTTTAAATCCTTGCCCTTGCGCCATTTACTTTCAGCAATTTTGGGCATCACCGTAGGCAAATCACGATAAACGCCACCAGGACGATAATAGGTAGCATGCATACGCGCACCGCTGACGGCTTCGTAGCAATCCATCAATTGCTCACGTTCGCGGAAGGCATACAAAAATACCGTCATCGCACCCAGGTCCAGGGCATTGGCACCAATCCACATCAGGTGGTTGAGCACCCGGGTGATTTCATCAAACAAGGTACGAATGTATTGTGCCCGCTGCGGCACTTCTACACCCAGCAGGTTTTCAATGGCACGAACATAAGCATGTTCGTTGCACATCATCGATACATAATCCAGCCGGTCCATATAACCGATGGATTGATTGAAAGGTTTGGATTCAGCCAGCTTTTCAGTCGCTCGATGCAGCAGGCCAACATGTGGGTCAGCACGCACCACGGTTTCACCATCCAATTCCAGAATCAGGCGCAATACGCCGTGAGCCGCCGGATGCTGCGGACCAAAGTTCATTGTGTAGTTACGAAGTTCAGCCATGACTATGCGTCCTGCTCTGTGCTAGTTTCCAGGTAGCGCGAATCGCGGCGTACCACCCGTGGCACAGTGACTCTGGGTTCAATTTCTACCGGCTCATACACCACTCGCTGTTTGTCTTCGGCATAGCGCACTGTGACATTGCCAATCAGCGGAAAATCTTTGCGGAAGGGGTGCCCGACAAAACCATAATCGGTCAGCAGGCGGCGCAAATCGGGGTGGCCTTCAAATACGATGCCAAACAGATCAAAAGCTTCACGCTCAAACCAGTTGGCGGCATTCCAGATTTCTACCAGTGATGGTGCCATTGGCATGACATCGCCTTCCGGATGGGTCCGCAGACGCAAACGACGGTTATGCTCGATCGACAGAATATGCAGGGTAATCCCAAAACGTTCGGGGAAGTCCTCCACTTCTGGCCGTTGCTGCCAGTCAAACCGGCCAGGCCCCAACGCATCAATGCCGCGACTAAAGCCTGCGTTGGTCACCTGCTCGGTTTCCCACTCATCATTGCCATAGCTCAGGTAATCGACACCGCATAAATCGGTCAATTGTTCAAAATGCAGACGCTCATCGTCACGTAAAATACGCGCCACAGTCTGCCAGTAAGCCACCGGCACCTGTACGGTCAGTTCACCATTGGCGGTGTTGGTGACGGTCACGTCGTACTCAGCCAGTATTTCTTCCAGCAATTCTGAAAAGCTGTTGGGTGCTTCTGTCATAGCTTAAGTTCTATTGAGTAATCTTGCTTATTATCGGGCGTCAGCTTCTGGCGATGGTATTGGTACGCCGAATTTTCTTCTGCAATTGCAAAATACCGTACACCAGTGCTTCGGCAGTAGGCGGACAACCAGGCACATAAATATCCACCGGTATAACACGGTCACATCCGCGGGTCACCGCGTAAGAGTAATGATAATAACCGCCGCCATTGGCGCAGGAACCCATGGAAATAACCCATTTCGGGTCTGGCATCTGATCGTATACCTTGCGCAATGCAGGTGCCATTTTGTTGACCAGGGTGCCGGCCACAATCATCACGTCCGATTGTCTTGGGCTGGGACGGAACACGACACCAAAACGATCCAGATCATAACGGGCGGCACCAGAGTGCATCATTTCCACCGCACAACAGGCCAAGCCGAAAGTCACCGGCCACATAGAACCGGTGCGCGCCCAGTTAAACAGCGCATCGACTGTGGTGGTGGCAAAGCCTTTGTTCAGTATCGGGTTGTTATCGGCATTGGGCCGCAAAATGTCATCCAGTGCATTCATCGGCAATGCTTCGTTGCTGGCTGGTTCAGCGGTGACTGATGACTTAGAAGCTACCATTCCAGCGCTCCTTTTTTCCACTCATAGATAAAGCCAACCACCAAAATGCCCAGAAACACCATCATCGACCAGAAACCCACCCAGCCAACCTGCTCGAGCACCACAGCCCATGGAAACAGAAAAGCAATTTCCAGATCAAAAATGATAAACAGAATGGCCACCAGATAGTAACGCACGTCAAACTTCATACGCGCATCTTCAAAAGCCTCGAAGCCACACTCATAAGGCGACATTTTTTCATCATCGGGGCGTCGTGGACCTAGTACCGAACCAACGACGACCAGGACCACTCCCAGTGCTACCGAGATGCCAAGAAAAATCAGGATTGGAAAATAATCCGCAAGCACGTCAATGTCTCCGTCTAGCTTTACTGCCGTTGTTTATCAGTTAGGCCCACCAGTGTTACTGGGCCTGCTTTACTCACTACTAACTGGTTTTTCAGTTTAATTAATCTGTTTGGTGCCGAAGGCCGGACTCGAACCGGCACGGCTTGCGCCACTACCCCCTCAAGATAGCGTGTCTACCAATTCCACCACTTCGGCCAGATTGTTAACCCGTTTATCAACCAGATTCGCTGGTTTAATCAGTTATCGTTATCTGTGGCTGGTGGAACATCATCCACGGCTTCACTAACTGCCGCAGGCACATCACCATCAGTGGCAACTGGTACATCCGAATCACTCGCTGTCAGATTGCCATCGGTTATCTCGGGTGTAAAAGTCACCGCTGTGCTATCGCCATCTTCGGGAATTTCCAGCGTAATCGGCGCATTGGGGTCAAATTCTGCATCTGCCGCTGGCGGCGGTGCAGTAATCTGCAGGCCTTCGGTTTCACCCAAGCCAATACCCCGTGAAATCATCACAGCCATTGCCAAAGCAATACCAAACACGCCAAACGCTAAAAATGCAGTCGCTTTGGTTAAAAACGAGCTGGATCCACGCGCACCAAATACTGTGCCCGAAGCGCCAGAACCAAACGCCGCACCTGCGGTGGCACCCTGGCCACGTTGCAGCAAAATCAGGGCAGTCATGCCAATGGCCATCAAGACCAAGATAATTGTCAATACAGTCAACATAAGTTATGTCTATAGCGCGCTGGCTAAAGCGCTTTGCAAATGGAGATAAAGTCAGAAGCCTTCAGCGCTGCGCCGCCAATCAGCCCTCCATCAATATCTTCCTGGTTAAACAATTCTGCGGCGTTGTCAGGTTTGACACTACCGCCATATAGAATCCGCAGACAGTCGCCTATTTTAGCATCCATATCGCTAATTGTCCGCCGTATAAACGCATGAACTTGCTGAGCCTGCTCTGGGCTGGCCGTCTTACCGGTTCCAATGGCCCAAACCGGTTCATAAGCCACCACCGCATCAGCGAAGGCGGCAATGCCCGATTGTGCAATAACGGCCTCCAATTGCCGACCGATAACCGCCTCGGTAATGCCATCTTCACGCTGTTCCAGCGTTTCTCCCAGGCACAAAACCGGCTGCAAACCACCCCGCTGGGCGGCAACAAACTTATCGGCCACTAGCTGATCAGTCTCGGCAAACAAACTGCGCCGCTCGGAATGCCCCACCAGCACATAGTGACAGCCCATTTCTGCCAGCATTGCGGCAGACACCTCACCGGTAAACGCCCCCTCATCGTGGACGCTGACGTTCTGTGCCCCCAAACGCATTCGCTGACCGACTTCACCACTGGCCAGCAACTCATGGACCTGATTTAAATAAGGGTAAGGCGGCATCACAGCCACCTCGCTCATCTCTGATTGGTTGACTGCCTCAAGAATTTGATCGACCAGTCTACGCACCATGACTTTATCGCCATGCAACTTCCAGTTTCCAGCCACCAGTGGTTGTCTGCTCATATCAGCTTTCTCATGTGTCAGGGCTCCCATTATCAATAAGCGCAGTCGGGCGCGGTAGAATAATCCTCTAAGGCTGGACTGACAAGTTTAGGAACCCCTGATTCAAGGATAAAACACATGGGCAATACGATTTCACCAACTTCTCAATGGGCTTTGGTCACTGGCGCGTCTGCCGGTATCGGTGCCGAGTTCGCCCGGCAACTGGCTGCTGATGGCTATAACGTCGTGCTGACCGCACGTCGCGAAGATCGTCTGCAGCAACTGGCTGGCGAATTACATGACACATATCAAGTACAAACCCATGTGATTGCTGCCGACCTGGCTCAACCCGATGCAATCACCCAGATCACCACCAATCTGCGCGCCAATGACATCCAGATTCACACCCTGATCAACAATGCCGGTTACGGCACCACCGGTCATCTGAATCAATCAGAATGGCAAGTCCATCAGGATTTTATCCAGGTCATGGTGACAGCCGTGGTGGAAATGTCTCATACCCTACTCCCCGACATGCAGGCAGCAGGCGCCGGCCAAATCGTCAATGTCGCCTCCCTGGCCGGTCACGTCCCCGCCCCAGCCAGCCATACCCTGTATTCACCCAGCAAAGCGTTTTTGATTAAGTTTTCAGAAGCACTGGCCCTGGAAAATGAAGACAAAGGTGTGAAGGTGCAGGCGCTGTGCCCCGGCTTTACCTACAGTGAGTTTCACGATGTGATCGGCCTGCGTGAAGAGGTCTCAAAAATGCCGAAGTATATGTGGATGAGTGCGGAAGCTGTGGTCAGTGAGTGTCTGAAGGAAATGGCCAAAGAAAAACCCCGCTCTGTTTTAATTAATGGGCGGGTCAATCGTTTTATCGCCCGACTGGCGAATTGGCTACCGCATAAGGTGGCGGTGAATATGGTGAGGGAGCGGGGCAAGGAGTTTCGGGCGGAGAAGTAAAGGTAATTTCAACGACAACGCGGTAATTGAGACCGAGATCATTCATACGGGTCATAGACATAGTCATCACCAGCTAGTTCTCGAGCCATTACTCGATATTTATCGCGCTCATTGATATCTGGCCCTAAGCCAAACTCCCCATTATTGTAGAGTCTAGCGAGTGTTGTACAGGCTTCAGATGACCCTTGGTCTATAGCCTGTTTCAGCTTGGCTATACCTTTCTCAGGGTCAGCCACAAATGCACCGCGCCCCCAAAGTAGGTCAACGGCATATATCCAAAGACAATGCAGATCACCCTCGTCAGCAAGTTCTTTAAAAATTAGAGACGCCTTCTTTTTGTCTACTTCAAAACCGTGTTCACCTACGTCGTACCATACACCTTGTATGTAACGAGCCTTACGGTCACCGAGTTCAGCTGCACGACTTATGCCAGAAACATATATCCGATCCATTTCTTCTTCAGATATTCCTTCTTCAAAGAACGAGGCATTCAGTCGAATGGCTGCTGGCACATCTCTCTCTATCAAAGGTTTTAGAAGAGTTCTTGCTAGCCCTAAATCTGAGCATTCAAGCGCCTCTTCAGCTTGCTTTAGGACTTCTGAATCAGTATTCATTAGTCGCCTAACGCCGAGCTAACCGGCAGCCATTTCGAAGCACACTTTTTGCTGCACGATGTAGACCGCATACAGTCAGAGTGTAGTTCAGCGATTTGTTATGCATTTCTACGCACTGTACTTGGAAGATGCCTCATGACCCGGTTTTCCAGAAGCCGGACAAGTATAGGGTCCATGCGATCATATTCATCTGGTATGTCCAAACAAACAAGCCTCTTACCCTTCAGTAGCGCCCTGAATTTTTTGGATACTTTATTTCTATGGCTGTGCTCCATAACAAACACAATATCAGCCCACTCAATCAGATCACCACTAACTGTCGTTTCTGCGTCATTGTTTGTACCGCAGCCAATAGCATTTATACCTTCATAGCCAGAGAATACTTCTTCTCCCGTTGGGCTTCGAAGTCTATTTTCACCACAGACAAATAGTAGGTTCATTTATTTTCCAGTGATGCATAACGGTTGAATCACGCGGCGCGCCTTAGCGTATCCGGCTGCATAGCAGCATACTTGAATGAGTTGTTATGTTGCATTTACCTTTCGAATTTTAAAAAGAATAAATACCTCATAAATAAACAATGCAAACATTCCCCCTGCCCACACTCTGAACGCAAACACTATTTCAGGCGAACCACAAGAGCCAGAAAACCGCCCCCAGTACCCCAAATAAATAGGGATATAAGTAAACGAAGTAATGAATAATAGTGGAACCCATATACGTTTTAAATTTGAAGAAAAACGTAAAACAAGACTTGAGATAAGAAAGATTATTGCAATAATAAAAGCAAATAAGGCTTGTGACTGATGTTTTTCCAACAAACCTTCAGGTGGAGAAAAACAAGCTAAAGCATCTGTTGCAAATGAGACCAGCAACAAAACAAATACAAATTTCACTAAATTACCCATGCAACATAACGCTTTATCAAGGAAAAGAATCGGTCATCTATGATCTTCTCATAAGGCTGATAATGAGCCTGAATTCTTCAAAACCATATAGATAAAAAATAGCAGACACTCCATTACTTGAACGTTTGCGTCTTTAGCAGCCCCCCGCCTCATCGTATATTTTCCAAATGCCCTTCTTCTTACCGTGTTCGAAGCGACCTTCGTCCCAGAGTTGACCATTGGGATGGTATCGCTTCCATAGACCATGCTTCTGCTCTTCATCATCGAAGCCACCCGTTCCCCGTGGTTCGCCAGTCTTGTAAAACCATTTCCACCGACCAACAATCTTTCCATCCTTGAAACTGCCAGAGGATTGCATCTGACCATTATTGAGAAAGTACTTCCACTTTCCCGATTTCTTTCCGTTATCGAACTCACCCTGACAAGAGACAAGGCCGTTCTTGAAGAACGTCTTAAACGGGCCATTCTTGGGATTACCGTCTTCATCGATCCCTGGAATATCTTTCATTGGATCACGCTCCTGTTTGAATTATCTGTTGAAAGAATAGCAAGTTCATTTTTTATAGTTCAATATTTATTTGAAGTGTAAATTTAAAACATAACGTTTAAACTAAGCCGCTCCGCTTGCAGCATCCGACTTAAGTAACTTGTTATATGCTTTCACCAAGATATATTATCGCGTGCTTTAAGAACTCTATTCCAGACCTCTTCAGCACCACTTTCCCATACTCCACCTAAAAGGTTTTTAAAATCTGGATTAATTCTTGCTTCTTTCTCGATTGAATTGATGAATATCACACCATGATTGTGTATTAAATCCTCTAATGGTCCAGCGGCTAAAACGCTTAATACTTTTTTGCTAGGATTCCTATGTAGTATTTGTAGTATTGCCTCCCAGCATAATTCAGGATAATCCATTTCCAGCTCAAAAAACCTCTCGATTGCCCAGAAATTTTCATCACTATTTTTGTATTGCTCTTGAGCCTCAATATAACCATCAACCCAGTGGTTCATTTCTTCTTTGCTTAGTTTCATAGTACGTATAACTATAAATAGCGAGCAGGCGCTTGAATATCAGTGTACTTTCTTACAGTTTTATCAGTATGCCCCGATACACCAAGCCAGTGACTAACGCCGTAACTTATTAATCCGCACCAACCGCCCATCCCTAAAGATCAGCTCTCGATCACTGGCGCGTCGTCCATAGGTATAAATCCAACGGGTTTCGTTGACGATAAAACCGGGTGAGCCCGCCAGATGTGGTGGATGGAATAAAAACGGGTCGCTGTGGTACTCAAAATCGGGGGCACCGCAGTAGGCGAAGACTTCGCCGATACTGCCCCCAACGTTTTCCAGATCACGGGCTGAACAGCGCCTGGAACCGGGTTCAAAGGGCACGCCATGATCCAGCTCCTGGATGCGTTGCAGATAGCCATTAAAAAACACCAGACGACGAATCAGCTTGCGGGAACCGAAATTGATTAACCACGCCTCATAACCGCCATGCAAATGGTGATAGCCGTATGGGTTGGAATAATTCCAGCGCTCAATAAAAAATGGTTCGGGGCAAATCTGTGAAACCTGGTAGCTTAAATCACCGGTTTTCACCAGATGCCGGCCGCAATACAAGGATGATGCCTGGGCATTCACTGCAAATGCTCCAAGCGCAATAAGAAAAATCAATATCAGCGCACGTGGATTATTCATCGCATATAGTTTAACGGGGCAATATAAACTTAGTCTGAATCATATCAGCATCAGCGTCGCAACGGTTTAACCTGTGGTTTTCACCTTATTGTCACCCAACAGATAACCTGCCACCACACCCAACAACCCCATTACCGGACCAATCTGATCTTTGCCATAACCAGCGATCACCAGCAGTGCAGAAATACAGATAATCAAAGTTAAACCGAGCACTTTTAGGATAGAAGCCGGTGCCCAGCTTTTTTCGGCTTTCATAATGATCATCGCCTCAACAATAATTAGAACCAGCGTAAACACCAACATGGAAACGCTCAGCACAATTTCAATACTGGTCCATTCCCGGCTGTATTCAGGCGCGTCTTGCGCAAGCAGTGCAGAGGGAATAAATATGAATAACAAACCGATTAACTTATGCATGGCTGCTCTCCCAGCTTTTGGTTGTTGTGCGACTAGCATAGCACCGCCAGAGAGTTACGCCACAAGTGCAGGGCACCTATAACCCATACACCATTTACTGATGCAATGGATTACCGGCTTTGCACAATGACGGTTTTATTGAATCAACTTCCCGCAATCATCATCGGTGCCAGCAGCCAGGAAGGCGTTTGCTGGTTTCTGCGGATATCCGGATCATTACCAATGGCGACAATATTGCTGTACATATCCAATAAATTGCCTGCGATGGTCACTTCTTCGACCGGTTGCACAATCTCGCCGCTTTCCACCCAAAAGCCGCTCGCTCCGCGTGAGTAATTCCCGGTCACAGCATTAACCCCCTGCCCCATCACCTGGGTCACAATCAGTCCGGTATTCATTTGTGATACCAGATCATCGAAGCTGGATTCGCCCGGCTGCACAATCAAATTGCGCACACCACCACCATTGCCGGTGCAGCCCAATCCCAGGCGGCGTGCAGAATAGGTGCTAAGTACATAACGCTGCAACACACCGTCGGTGATCAACGCATTGTGTAAACCCGTCGCTACGCCATCGCTATCGAAACATGAGCTGTTAATACCGCAACGCTGATGCGGATGCTCGCTAATATTGATAAACGAGGGAAAAACGGGCTTGCCGGCACAGTCCAGTAAAAATGAATTTTTTCGATATAACGAGCTACCTGACACTGCACTGACCATATGCCCGAGCAGTGAGTTAGCTGCTTCGGCCGTGAACAATATTGGCGCTTGCGTGGTCTTGATGGGCCTGGCACCCAGACAGCGCAATGTTCGCTCTGCCGCCTCACGACCGGTTTCTTCAGGACTTTGCAAAGCGGAAAACTGTCTTTTCCTATCCCAGGCATAATTGGATTGCATCGCATCGGTGCCTTCGGTTTCGGCGGCCACCAACACTGCGCTTTGATCAAATGAGCTGCCTTGCTGAGCCCCCATAAACCCATGGCTGTTGCCGTATACCCCCAGTGCGTAGCTGCTGCTGGCCACTGCACCTTCTGAATTGCGGATACGCGAATCAGCACTTAACCCGGCCTGCTCAATGCTCAAGGCACGTTCGATTAAATTATCAGCAGTCAGGTTTTCTGGGTGCCATAAATCCAGTTCTGGAAACACTGTGGCCAACTCACTGCTATCGGCAAGGCCTGCAGCAGGGTCTGGTTCAGTGTGTGTGGCGATGGCCCAGGCATGCTCGACGGCATCGCGGATGCTTGTGGAACGAATATCACCACAGCTGGCCGAACCTTTTCTTTGGCCGTTGTATAAACTGATGGATAAGGTTCGGTCGCGATTGTGTTCCAGTGTTTCCACTTCACCCAGCCGCACGGTTGCAGCCAAGCCCTGATGCGCGGAAACACCGGCCTCGGCAGCACTGGCACCCAATGATTGAGCATGCTCAAGTGCCAAACTGACAGCATCCTGGCACTCACCAAGATCAAAAATTGTATTCAGTGATTGTGACGATGTTTTGCTACTGGAATTGGATGGATGCGACATATTATTTTAGAACCCTGAAATATTATTTAAATGCTGCCCAACGCTGCAGATGCAGCGAAGTAAAGTACAATAACGTCATGATTGAAATACCCGACCCGCACGATAAAAGCCTCAGCAAAACCAAACGCAAAGAGGCTTCCCAGGCATTACAGAAACTAGGGCGTGATATTGCAGAATTACCCAAAGACATTTTCAACGGTTTAGCGTTGGATAAAAACTTGCGCACGGAAATTGAACACTTGCGCAACACCACCAGCCATTTGGCTCGCAAACGACAAATGCAGTTTGTGGGCAAACTGCTGCGCAGAGAAAATGCAGAACCCTTGTTCATCGCTTTGCAGGAATACCAGCAACGTGGCCGTGACCAGGTAGCCCGCCAACACCGGGTGGAACACTGGCGCGATTATTTGCTGAGCAATGGGGATGCTGGATTAACCCAGCTAGTGAATGCTGACCCAGACACTGATCGCCAGGCCCTGCGACAATTGATCCGTCAGGCAACACGTGAAGCGCAACAACAAAAACCGCCTGCGGCCAGTCGCAAACTGTTTCGTATGCTGCATCAGCAGGATTTGCTGCGGACTTTGCCTGAACCACCATAACGCCTGAACCGCTGCAACTCACGATGCGGTACCGATAAGGGTTGTTACACCTCACACCAATTAACCCTGGGTACCACCCACAGTTAATTGATCAACCTTTAGTGTCGGCTGGCCGACACCAACGGGTACATGTTGTCCTTCCTTACCACAAATACCAATGCCTTGATCGAGTTCCAAATCGTTACCCAGCATACTGACATGCGTCAATACCTCTGGCCCACTGCCAATCAAAGTTGCTCCGCGTACCGGTGCTCCCAGTTTGCCGTTTTTGATGCGGTAGGCTTCATTGGCGGAAAAAACAAACTTTCCGGAAGTCACATCGACCTGACCACCGGCAAAGCTAACGGCATACAAACCTTTTTCTACCGAGGCAATAATTTCACCCGGATCATGCTCACCGGCCAGCATATAGGTATTGGTCATACGTGGCAGTGGCAACTGTGCGAACGACTCACGCCGGCCATTGCCGGTTGGTTTTTGACCCATCAAGCGGGCGTTGAGTTTGTCTTGCATATAGCCGACCAAACGGCCTTTTTCGATCAGTGTGGTGTATTGGCTTGGGGTACCCTCGTCATCCATACTCAGTGAACCGCGGCGACGTTGCAAAGTGCCATCATCAACCACTGTGCATAATGGGCTAGCCACCATTTCACCCATACGCCCAGCAAAAGTTGAGGTTCCTTTGCGGTTGGCATCACCTTCCAGCCCATGCCCAACAGCCTCGTGCAACAACACCCCTGGCCAACCTGGCCCCAGCACTACAGGCATTTGCCCGGCAGGTGCATCTTCTGCCTCCAGGTTGACCAATGCCTGGCGTACCGCTTCACGCGCCAGTTGCTGCCAGCGTTCAGGTTCACATAATTCTGTCAGCGGATAACGACCACCAGCACCAGACATGCCTTGTTCATGACGACCTTCTTCTTCGGCAATAACTTGCACATTCAAACGCACCAGAGGGCGAACATCCCCCGCCAGTGTGCCATCACTGGCAGCCACTAAAATCGATTCATGATTGCCCTGTATACTGACACTTACCTGGGCCACACGCGGATCAAGTGTCCGAGTAAAAGCATCAATCTCCCGCAGTAAAGCCACTTTGTCAGAGGCACTAACCCCACCGATGGGGTCGGTATCGGGGTATAAACGAACGATATCGTTTGACTTCCACGCCTGTAAACGGCCCTGCTGACCCGCACGGGCAATACTGCGCGCCGATTTAGCCGCTTCTAGCAAAGCGGGCAGGTGTACATCATCGGCATAAGCAAAACCGGTTTTTTCGCCGCTGTTGGCACGCACACCGACACCTTGTTCAACACTGTAATTACCTGCACGGACCAAACCATCTTCCAGTGCCCATAGCTCTGAATGTGCATGCTGAAAATACAATTCACCCGCATCCACTGCCGGACCCATTAAAGTATCAAGCGCCTGTTGTAACTGCTGCTGATCCACACCAGCTGGTGCCAATATCGTGTTCTGTGCTTGTTCCAGTGCAGTACTCATGTTGTTTCCTGTGGTGGTTCGACACCCTCGTCCGAATCGGTTGTTAAAGTGGTATCAGTGATTGGATCAACCGATGTTGTTGGCGGCCCATTCAGAGATAACTCTTCTTCTGGCAATTGCGTCACAGTGGGTTCATCTGACAGCGCTCGCAATTCCGGTTCTGCCCATGGACCGGTCACCTGATATTGAATATCTGTCAGGCCGCCAATCAAACCCTGCAGTGCAAAACCCGCACCAACGCCAATCGGGCCTCCGGCCAATGCACCAATAACCGGCAAGGCAACACCAAAGCCAGGTTTTACTGAAATTAACTGATCGTATTCACCACGAATCAGATCCGTTTCACCGGTAATGGTAATTTCTGCAGCCGCAGCATCAATAACAATACCTGCAGTGCGGGCAATACCAGCGTGAAATATTAATGTGCCGTCAGCACGATCAAAATCCAAGCCATCAGCAAAAACATCGCTGAAATCCAAAAATAGACGACGCGGCAGCGCCTGCAGACTAATCAAACCCAGCACTCGCCCGGCACCTGGGGCTGCCTTGGGAATAATACCCGGGCCTGCCTCCAGCGTTAACTTGCCATCCATTTTTTTCAAGTTGATCTCACCGATGCTGCCTGGCCAGGAACTGTCCAGAGCCAGCGTCAATTGACTGCCTTCTACCAAACGTTCATAACCCATCGATTCCAGCAAATCACCCGTATCATCAGCGTCCAAACGCAAATTCAGTGTGGATGTGATGCCATCGTCGGTTCGCCGCCAGCCACCACCACCTGTCAGTGTTAATGCTTCCGATCGCGCTTCCAGTGTGTCGATCACCATACCATCAATGTTGGGCAGTATTTCGATCCGAGTCTGTCCCAGGGGAATACCATGCCAGGTCAAATCATCGCAGATCAGGTGTAAGGTTAACCAATCGATACGCTGCTCATCTTCAATCGGCGCGCGCTCTTCTATCAACATCTCTCGACCCGATGGCTGGTTACTGCTAACCAATGGCTTGGGCACATCCAAACGCTGCAGATTGGTGTCAATAACCCAGTTATGGTCGGTCACCGCAAAAGTGACCTCACCGGATACACTGTCACCTTCCAGCGTCAGCAAGCGCTGCAATTCTGTAGCGCCTGCCGCATCGGCTATGAGCTGTTGAGAGTAATCCAGTTGGGTTTTGCCCATCACTCGTCGATCAATCAGCAACTGCTGAGTATTGAGATGCATCTCCGGTATCAATTCATCGGTGGCGTCTTCATCCAACGACACTTCATTGACCAATCCTGTTTGCGATAATGGTTGATTGGCAATGTTTTCAACCATTGAATCATCAGGCAGGCCTGTCTCTGATACGCCAGCCTGAACCTGGTTTATTTCACCCGATAAATCAGCAACCAGACTGATCCAGCCCAGCGGGTCAAACAACTCGGTTTGTCCGATCAGCAGGACTTTGCCATCAGTAACCTGCGGTGCTGTAAGCACAGAGTTGGGCAACATAAATTGTGCCGTCGCGCCGGCAATGTTACGGGCCTGATTTTGCCGCATCCGCAGCTGCAGAATATCCGCATAATCGATGCCAATATTGCGTTCTGCATCACCCAGCTCCCAATCAACCTCTATGGGCTGGCTGGCTGCAGCAAATTTTTCCAGCGGTGCCGGCAACCGCATTTCGGTACCCATTAAATCACTTTCTAAAATCACCCGCGGTACATCGCGGGAAATTAATAAACGCAACAGCCAGTCACTGTTGCCTGACATCAACCCATGTACCATCGGTTGATCTGGCAATGCGGTGTTGAGTATATGCTCAGCCGGGTATTGGCCTTGCAGGTGAACTTCAGGGCCCGCGGTGGTGCGCACCCAGCGTACTTGTGATGCATGACCGCCCCAATTGGCCTGTAGCTGGCTGTCTTTGATACCGACATCATCAAAACCTAACTGTCCATTGATACCACCGACTGCCAACAAACCGGCCTTTGCATCAACATGACTCAACTGTGCCGCACCATCGGCATAGATAAGCCGCGAGCGCTGCTTCAAATCCAGGCCAAGCTCTGCGTCAATTTCTACCGGACCGGTTAATTCAAAATCACGTTCTGCCAGGCCCTTGGTCCCACCCAAAGGCATCACCGCCAGCAAGTCCAATACTGCTGAAGCATTGCTGATCATTTTTGCATTCAGATCAAGCACCGGATGCGCCTTTAATTCGGAAATACTGACATCCAGATTGCTGACAGGAACACCGGCAATATTGGCTCTGGCATTGCGTGTTTGCAGCCCATCAAACAGCATATCAACATGGCCATTGACCTGGGTTGCCGGAGGCCAGTTGCGGCCATATTGCAAGGTTGCATCATGCAACTTAACGGCAGCAGCAAACTGGCCCTGATCCGGTGTAATCGGCCAGCGTTTAAGATCACCTCTTATAGACGCACGGATATCCCGCCAATAACCACCCTGCATAGCCCTGCTGATCCAGTCCCGTGCACCTTTGGGTTGCTCCTGGTAGGGCAAATAATGTTTAACCTGGGTGGCAAGAATTTCATCGATACCAACATGCATATCCAGCCATAAACCATCATCCCGCAGCGCCGCCTGGCCACCCAACTCCAGTGTAAAGTCACCACTGTCCCAATAACTGGGCAACCATACTGCCAACCAATCACCACCATGTTGTTCCAGTTGCAGGGATAACTGTAACTGCTCTAACAAATAAGGTTGACGGGTAAAGCCGGGGACTTCGCACAGACCAGCCTCACTGTTAATGCTCAGTTGACCAAGCTGATCTTGCATAGCCAATTGCAGTTGCAACGGTCCGCACAGGACCGTTTCACGGCTGGAAACATCGTCCGACTCATCAGCTGTTGCTTCAACATCCAATGTCTGAACATCGATATAAATATCATTGGCATTGGCTTGGGCCAGCAAAATTCCGCCTTGCTCATCCAGCGCCAACACCAATTCCTCAAGCTGGCCTTGAAAGGCCAATGGTATTCCAGCATCAGGTAACAACCACCGTTGCCAATGCTGCACAGCAACCATCGGTAATGGTCCCGCAGCCAGTGACCAACCGTTCCCGGCATTGCTACCTGCTTCCAGCCACGTACTGCTTAAGGTCTCCCTTTCGAAAGCAAGATTTTCCAGCGTAACCGCCCATTCATCCCGGTCAATTCTTGCCAACAGATCAGTGGCCATAAACGGAGCCGCCGACAATGCCTCTGCTCCCTGATCGGTGCCGGACAATTGCAAATGCCCGGTTAACTTAAGCGCCTGATCACGTGCCCAGTCAAACCATAACTCTGTATCAATATCAATGTTTAGACCGGTTGATAAGTTCGCATCTGCTGATGTTGATGCAGCTGTCAAATTGGCTGCTACCCATTGCTCGGGTAATAGGGTTAACCAGGGCTGCAAAGCCTGTTGCTGAGAGTGGAAATAGCCCAATACCGAATGCAACTCACTACCTGCCTGGACCATTAAACGCAATATCGCTTCAGCATCTGGATCACCATCCGGTTGCACCCGGGCGATCATTTGAAAAACACTGCCAGCACCACTGGCGACAAGACTGCGTCCATCAGGCTCAGCATCACCTGCAGTACGTTGTGGCACCTGGGCAATCGACACTCTGGGCAAGTCAAATACCCGCTGATAGTTATTAAGCTGATCTTGCAAACGGATGCGTGCATCCACCAGCTGTACATCCGCACGTTCCAATAATGCAGTAATATTTTGCAGCTGCTGCTCGTTGCTGCCGGAGCCGCTGTCCAGGCCCTGTCCCATCAGGCTCCAGCGACCGGTCGTAGAACGGTTTAATTCCAGGTCTGCACCCAAAATTTCCATGCGCACACTGTTGCGTCCAGAGCGAAACCAGGTCAAAGGGTCAAACTGCAGACGCACCTGATTCAAATGCAAAGCTTCATCTGCATTACCGATCACGACATCCTGCAGCGCCAGGTGTGGCTGCAAACCATCCCAGCCAGCGGCAAGCTGATCAATATTGACTGCCGTACCCAGCTGTTGACTGAGGTAGTTATTTAACTGTGGTGTGATGCGATCAGCATAAGGTGCCAGCAAACGTCCAACACCCGTTAATACGGCAGCACTGACCAATATCAAAAAAGCAGCCGTCCACAACAGACTGCTGAGTCTGCGCCAAAAACGGCGGTACCGGCGTTTACGTTGACGTTGTTTATTCACGCTGATCTAAAAAGTGAGTGAGCCTATTAGAGCAGGACCACGTCAAACTGTTCCTGTGGATATTGGCCATCAGACTGAAATCGAATGTGCTTACCCAGGTTTTCTTCCATTTCAGCGATGGTGGTCGAGTGCTCTTCACGGATACGGTCTACCACACTGGTGGCTGCCAATACCCGTAATTCCTGCGCATCAAACTGCTGCACCGCTCTTACAATTTCACGCAATATCTCTGAGCAGACGGTTTCTACACTCTTGATGTAGCCGCTCCCACTACAGGTCGGGCAGAGTTCACACAGTCGATTCACCAGACTGTCAGTGGTGCGTTTACGGGTCATTTCCACCAAACCCAGGTTAGAAAATGCACCAATGGATGTACGAGCATGGTCATGTTCTAACGCTCGCTCCAGCGTTAGTAACACCTGTTCTTGGTGATGCTCATCTTGCATGTCGATAAAGTCGATAATGATAATGCCACTGAGATTACGCAGCCGCAGTTGTCGTGCGATAGCCTGGGTGGCTTCAAGATTGGTTTTATAAACGGTTTCTTCAAGGTTCCTATAGCCAACAAAACCACCGGTATTGACATCGATGGTACTCATGGCCTCAGTCTGTTCTATGATGAGATAACCGCCGGACTTTAATGGTGTCTTAGATTGCAATGCACTTTCAATTTCATCATCAACCGCATTCAAATCAAATATCGGTCGATGGCCCCGATAATATTCCAGACGATCCAGCCACCCTGCCATAAACTGCCGTGCAAACTGGCCAACATGTTCGTAAATGGAAATATCATCAATTCGGACTTTTTCTACGCCCGCATGCATCAAGTCACGCAAGGCTCGCAACGGCAAGGAAAGGTCTTCATAAACGCAATCTCCCGGTTTGGCAGTAGTAATGCGTTGCTGAATGCTATCCCATACCTTGCGAAGATAAGCCACATCATCCGCCAGCGGTTGACGCCCAATCCCTTCTGCATTGGTACGCAGAATAAAACCGAAAGGATTAGGGTCGGTATGATCCAATAAATCGTTAACCAGATCGCGTAAACGTTCACGCTCGGTTTCGTCTTCAATACGCAGCGAAACACCAATATTCCGAGCCTCCGGCAATAACACCAAAAAACGTGAAGGAATGCTGATTTGGGTGGTCAGACGAGCACCCTTATTGCCAATCGGGTCTTTAATCACTTGCACCAGAATTTCCTGCCCCTGGCGCAGCAGCTCAGTAATTTTTTGCTCAACCGGTGCTTCGCTCGAATTTGCCTGAGTGCTTGGCTGGGTACTGGGTTCAATGCTGACATCGACTTCGGCTTCAACATCATCACGAGCAATATCACTGGCATGCAAAAAAGCGGTACGCTCCAGCCCAATATCAACAAATGCCGCCTGCATACCCGGCAATACCCGTGAGACCTTACCCTGATAGACATTACCAACGCTTGAGTATTGGCTGCGGCGCTCAATATGCACTTCCTGCACCATGCCGCTTTCAATCACTGCCACACGGGTTTCGGTCGGGGTAGCGTTAATCAGGATTTCTTCACTCACCAGCTAGTGCTCTATTTTCTTTGCAGCAGATCAGAATAACGCCGAAACAACCGGCTGGGAAGCTTTGCCTGGCTGTATGGTTGACTTTTTTTAATGATTTGCAGCCGCCCCCGGGCCCCAACCACACTTTTGCAACAGGGCCTGAGTTTCAGCCAGCGGCAAACCCATCACGCTGCTATAACTGCCAGACAGATGCTGCACCAATGCCGAACCTCGCCCCTGAATCGCATAAGCACCCGCTTTGTCCAATGGCTCTGCGGTGGCCACATAGCGGCTAATTTGCAGATCAGTTAAAGGCGAAAAGGTGACCTCGCTGGTGTGTACCAAACTGTGTAAGCGAGAACCAGCCGCTGGATTGACCACACAAATAGCGGTCATCACCTGATGTGTCTTTCCCGATAATAACCGCAGGAATCGTACCGCTTGCAACGCATCATACGGCTTACCAAGAATCTTTCCATTAATAACCACAGTCGTATCAGCCGCCAGAACATACTGATGAGTCAGTTTGGCCGCTACTGCTTGCGCCTTTTCGATGGCCATGCGCTTTACATAGTCATAGGCTGATTCGCCATCGATCAAACTTTCATCGATATCGGCAGGATGAACGACATGCGGGATGTTCGCGAGCTGCAATAGCTCGGTACGCCGTGGCGAAGCCGATGCCAGAATAATGGGTGACCGGAAAGCTTTACTCACGATGATACGGATGGGAAATAGTGATGGTATATGCTCGATATAACTGTTCAGCCAGAATAACCCGAACCAGATGATGTGGATAGGTCAGCTCACCCAGAGACCAGCGGGTGTCAGCTTGTTGCAGCAAGTGTGAATCATGTCCGTCAGCCCCGCCTATTAATAGTGCACAGTCACGGCCCATGTTTTGCCATTTCTTGAGCTGGTCAGCCAGTTGCATAGTGCTCCAACAACGACCCCCGCCATCCAAGGCAATGCGATAACAACCATTGCTAAGTTGCAGCAGCTTCTCAGCCTCTTTACGCCTGGCTGACGCTATCTCAGCATCATTGCGCCGATGTACCGGTGCAATGGTGATCAATTCAAGTTGCAGGTGCCTGGGTAAACGCTTGGCATATTCATCCCAGCCACTGTTAATCCAGCCGGGCGCATTGCCACTGACGGTCAGAACCCGCAAACGCATATCGTTGACTTACGTTTGAGTGTTGTTTGCAGCCTGTGAAGCCGCTTTGAGTACAGACTCGCTGCCTGCTTGTGTCGCATCACGCTGCTTTGGAACATCCCAGAGTTTTTCCAAATTATAGAACTCGCGCACCCTGGGTAGCATCAGATGTACAATCACATCTGCAGCATCCACCAACACCCATTCTCCCTCGCTTTCGCCTTCCACCCCCAGTGGTGGCATGTCGTGCTGCTTGAGTTGAATCACCAGGTGTTCGGCCATCGACTTGAGATGACGGCCAGAATTGCCACTGGCAATAACAATGTAATCAGCCAGACTACTGCGGCCTTGAATGTCGATGGTTTGAACATTCTCGGCTTTGTTATCAGCTAATTGATTAAGAATAAGCTCCAGCATTGGCTGGACAGAATCGGACTTCGTTTGGATAGGACTCAATAGTCTACAGTTGTGTTTGTTATGGAAGCTTTATTTTACCAGAAGGTTATCGCAGACAGGTAAGTTTTAGATAGAGTACTGGCTGTTTAACTGCGCCCACATGGCTTGACCATGTTCACAATATGTCAATAACCCAGATAAGTGGACCTTATCTGGGCCATTTGTTTTTCTGTTATGTTTGTTTACTCATAACCAATTGGGTCTGTTGCTTTTTCTAGCACCAGTGTCCCAGCCCCATCAGGGTTATCAAAATCTATTGACAAAAAGCTTGTGCGGGGTGGTTCCGACCGCCGGTTCTCGTTGATATCGCCCAGGCTGCCCCAGGGGATGGTCATTCTGTCAGCAGGGTTATAGTTGTCACCAAAAACAGGCCCTATCGTGCTGCGTGGCTGACCAGTCAGCCGCCATCGACAGCCAGTGATATTGACAGCGCAATCTTCCAATATACCCAAGTAATACCAAGCCTGGTCGCCTTGCTGATTATAAGTCAGCCATAGACCAACCATATTCCGTGATCGAGGGTCATTCGCATCTATTTGTGCCGGCATAAAAATAAAGCCCTCACCACTGCGGGTAATATCAAAAGAAGAACCGATCATTGAGCGTGACTCCCCGGTAAACCGGGCAGTGAAACGGCGACCAATATCAATACTCTGCTCATTAATGAGCAAGCCACGATCACACAACAGGTCGTTATCGACGAGACTTTGTATGGGTAAAACACCATCACCGAATTCATCACTGGAATAACTCAATACACCATTTCGACAGTCACTAAAACCGATTTCAGCTATCCCCCACGATTCCACCACTCTGTCATCGGAATCAAACTCTCCAATTGGAAAACGCGGCCCTCGCGCACGTACCAGATTCAGTTCAACAGCACCCTGTCTTAACGCACCAACACCACGAACCCACATCTGGTTACCGGCTGAATCATAGGTAAACCAATGCAACAATAAACGGTTATTTCGCAGCACTTCTAAAGTTAAACCCTGACCATTAAATTGCGGCCCAAACCACCACAAACCGGTAATAGCCGGATCCAATGCAGGGCTGGCATTGAGCACTGAAATTTGCCTGATACCCTGCCGCTCCGCCGTTCGCAACAATTGAGTGTTGTTGGCATTTAGCTGAAATGTATCCCCATCACCGAATAAAATTTGGTTACTACCCAACTTCAGCGTCTGCCTGCGTGATCGCGGCGCATCAGTCTGTACTGGTGCATAAGTGACCAGACCATCAGGACGCTGAAGGCGTGGTCTTTCATAGACGGCTACCCCATCAAAGTCGACCAAACCATCAATCAGTTTGACACCCTGACCAAATAAAGTGACTGCACTGATTTCCTGAGCCCCCTCAACCTCATCAATCTCAAACCATTGGATGTCAGCTGAACCATCAAACAGACCGGGCCTGGGAGTAAAAGTGATGAGTCTGTTATTTTCCCAAAAAAGCTGATCTCTATCTTGTAAACCATCTCTTCTGGTGACAAAACTCGCACCAATACCCAAAACACCAATATTGATAACTTCGCTTAACTCATAACCGCTTCCATCAACTTGATAAACTTCAACTTCACTTCGATATCTGTTTTGTACCGGCACATTAATAAAGCCGGGGCTAAAGCCCTGAAACTCATGGCTATTAATGAAAATGACATCATTTTGAATAAGGAAGTCATGACCGTAGATAGTGCTTGTACCGATGAATTGGCTGGTTATTTGCCAGCTTCCTGAGTCATCACTTTCAAGCAAATTGACTGTCTGTGGCAATGCGCGATTATGCGCAAGCCTTTGTTCTACACCAATCTCCTGATTGCCCTGGATTAAAATTCGATCACCATCCGTTTCCACACGTGTGCCCCAGGCGAGATTACCTGCCTCTCCAACGCCAGGAATACGTGCAGCAGGCATTAAACGGTCTCCATCCAAGTAATAAACAAACGCTTCACCATTGGATAAACCCGCTTCCGGTTGAGCAAACACCTGACCGGGTGCACCTATCACCAAAACCCCATCGCTGTAATCGACTGAAAAACCAAAACCATCCTGACGTACGCAGTCCAAACCAAAATCAACGGCAGATAGGCTTTGTACCTGATCAAAACGCCCCTGATTATTCATTGCAAACAACAATGCCAACCCGCAATTGTTTCCGTTTGCCACCTGCCCGGTTAGATCAAGATTTGGGTGGCTTATCAGTATCAGGTCATTTTCGATAAAAACCGTATTAACCCTGCTGGCTGCAGCGATTGACTCAGGCAAGTCCAGCTGCTGTGAAAACCGCCAATCTATTAATGGTGATTCTTCGGCGTATACCGGAATATAAAAAAATAAACCAAATGCAAAGATTTTACCCAGCTGCATAAAAAATAATCTCATTGGAGTGTCCTTCTTTAAGTAAGCCCTTGATCTACGATTTAATTACCATAGCAATCTTAGATGAATCAAAAATTAACAATTCTCTTAACACACCTAAACCAAGACTTAGTCGTCCTGACTACCGTACAGCCAACGTCTATTGAATACATTTTTTGCCCATTCAAATGACAATCAAAACACCGGGTTTTGATAAAGCGCTTACTGTCCTTGCAGATTGAACCAGCCATTTAACTCAGGTTTACCAGAGGCATTTGTCAATTTTTTGTCAAAAAACCGTCAACAAAGTGTCAACGATTAGTATATGATGCTATAGATTTGTGTCAGTTTAGCCGGGATTTTTCTATGAAAATAAGATCTATTATCTGCTCATTCTTATTCGTGGCATGCTTTGCTGCGCATGCCCAGCCAGCCAATAACCCGGCATCAACAAGAGGCAGCGGCGTTTCACCTGACACAGTAGCCAGCTCTACAGATTTCACTTCTACCCCGGGGGCCAATATCACGACAGGTGCCCCGGTCAATGACAATCTGATGGTTTCCGGCATTGGCCCAACCATTCTGGATGTCAACCTGACCACCAGTATTACGCATACTTTTGCCAGCGATCTGGACATTATGCTGACCTCACCATCCGGCACTACGGTCACGATTAGCACGGATAACGGAGGTGGCAATGATGATGTTTTCGACGGCACTTTGTTTGATGATGATGCCGTGGATACTGGCGTCAATAACGTCACCGTAAACTTTGCCTTTACCAATAACGTAACAGCCACACCACTGGTTGTTGAAGGCGCGCTGGGTGCATTTATCGGTGAAGACCCGAATGGTACCTGGACCTTGAATATCGTTGATGATGCCGGTGGTGATGATGGCACGCTGGCAGACTGGACACTCAGTATTACGCATGTCCCCGATGCGTTTGTCACCACAGCATTCAGCGCTACCGATATGCCCGGCAGTAACATCACAACCGGCACGCCAGTCAATGCAACATTAACCATCAGCGGCGCTGACGCGTTTTTGTGCGATCTGGATATGGAAACCTTTATTACCCATACTTTTGCCAGTGACCTGGACATCACCCTGACATCACCAGCAGGCACTGTCGTTACCATTACCACCGATAACGGCGGCGGCAATGACGATGTATTCAATGGAACCACTTGGGATGACAATGGCGGTACACCAGTCACCGATTTTGTTTTTGCCAACAATGTCACAGCCACACCATTGATCCCTGAAGCAGCCATGGGTGCTTTTATCGGTGAAGATCCGAACGGAACCTGGACATTGAACGTTACTGATGATGCTGGTGGCGATGATGGCACCCTGGCTGAGTGGTCATTGAACGGCATGACCTGTCTGGTTCCAGCAGGCGCCGATGCCGATCTGTCGATCAGCAAAACCGATAGTGCTGATCCAGTCAATACCGGTGACCCACTCACTTATACCATTACGGTTGATAATGCCGGCCCGGATACCGCAACCAATGTGGTTGTCACTGACACTTTACCCGCCGGCGTTACCCTGGTATCTACCAGCGGTTGTGCTGAAGACCCGATAGGTGTACCAAGCTGCTCATTGGGTGACATAGCCAGCGGTGCCAATGCCAGTTATACCGTTGCCGTGACCGTTGATCCCGGTACCAGCGGCACCATTACCAACACTGCCAGCGTGATATCCGAGGTTGCTGACTCAGACATCAGCAATAATATGATCAGCGAAGATACCTTTGTTACCCCACTCGGCGGTGCGATTTGTAATACCGGTGGCCCGGATGCATTTGGCTATACCTTCTGTGACTCCAATGACCCGATCGGCCCGACTTTTGACTTTATTGATATCAGCGGCACCGGCACCGATTTGCTCCTGGGTGATGACTCCACCTCAACTCAAGCTTTGGGTTTCAACTTCGACTTCTATGGTGTCACCCACACCGATGTATTGGTTGATTCCAATGGTTACCTAACCTTCGACTTAAGCGAAACCTCTGATTTCAGTAACGACTGCCCAATTGGGGGTGGTTCACCGAATGATTTACTGGCGGTTTTCTGGGATGACTTAAACCCAGGCGATGGCGATAGCAATGGCGTTTTTTATCAGACTTTTGCAAATTGCCCCTACACCGGTGACATCGACAACATACCCGGCGGCTGTGCCATTGCCCAATGGGATCAAGTTGTTGATACCAATTTCAGTCAACCTACTTTTACTGTGACTTTCCAGGCCATCGTGATGGAAAGCGGCAACATCATTTATCAATATGATAGCGGTTTTGATGCTGGCAATGATGATGCCACCGGGCTGGTAAGCACCACTGCAATCTCTGATGATGGCGCCCTCAACCTGACCTTTGCCTGCAATACCGCCAATACCATAGAGAACAGCTTTACCATTCAATATTCTCCTCCGATGGTTGTTGTCGCCAGTGCAGATTTATCGATCACCAAAACCGACAGCGCAGACCCGGTCAATGCCGGTGACAGCCTGACCTATACGGTTACCGTGGATAATGCTGGCCCGGATACTGCCACCAATGTGGTGGTTACCGATACTTTGCCTGCCGGTGTCACACTGGTGTCAACCAGCGGCTGTACCGAAGACCCCAATGGTGTGCCAATGTGCAGCCTGGGTGACATCGCTGCCGGTGGCAGTGCCAGTTACACCATTATGGTCAGTGTTGATGCAGCGACTGTTGGTACCATCACCAATATGGCCAGTGTTGCCTCGGATACGGATGACCCAGACACAGGCAACAATATGGTCAGCGAAGACACCACGGTTATCGCTATCGCTGATTTATCCATCACCAAAGCCGACAGCGTTGACCCGGTGATTGCCGGAACCCAGCTGACGTATACCATTGATGTCAGCAACGCCGGTCCGTCCACTGCAGTTAATGTGGTTGTCACCGACAATCTGCCTGCTGGCGTTAGCCTGGTTTCCACCAGTGGCTGTGCTGAAGACCCTTCCGGCGCACCGACTTGTTCATTGGGTGATATTGCCGGTGGCGGCAGTGCCAGCTATACGATTACTGTGGATGTTGATGAAGACTTCACCGGCACGCTCAGCAATACCGCCAGCGTCACTTCGGCAACCAATGATCCGAATACCGGTAATAATTCAGCCACTGAAACGACCGTCGTGAATGCTGAGGCTGATCTATCCATCACCAAAGCCGACAATGCTGACCCAGTGGTTGCCGACGATCCATTGACCTATACCATTAATGTCAGCAACGCCGGCCCATCGACTGCGGTCAATGTGGTCGTCACCGATAATCTGCCAGCCGGCGTTACCCTGGTTTCTACCAGTGGCTGTGCTGAAGATCCTTCCGGCACACCGGCATGCAGTTTGGGTGACCTGGCCTCAGGTGCCAGCGCCAGTTATGACATCACTGTCGATGTGGACCTGACCTTTGAAGGCATGCTGAGCAATACCGCTAGTGTCAGTTCAACCACAACCGATCCAAACGGCGGCAATGACAGTGCGACGGAAATCACCACGGTGACCGCAGCAGTCTCTGATCTGGAACTGACGGTGACCAATAATGCACCGGTACCGTTGGAAATAGGCAATGAATTTGAAATCATGCTGAACCTAAGCAATAACGGCCCACAGGACAATATCGGTGTGAATGTAATCGCCGAATTATCCAACGGTTTGGCCTTTGTTTCCTCCGGTACGACTCTGGGAACCCCATGTGCCACTGCCGTCGGTAATACGGTGACATGGGATGTGGGTGATATCAGCAATGGCACCAGCATCAGCTGTCCATTTACTGTGGCGACAGTGCTATCGGGGACACAATCGGTAGTGGCAACCGCAACCGGTATCATTGGCGATCCGGTCACTGTCAACAATACCGACATTCTCGGCACCGTTGCGGTAGAAGCCATTGAAGTACCGACGCTGAATCGCTTCGGCCTGTTGCTGCTGTTATTGATAACGCTGGGCATTGCTGGATGGCGGTTACGTAAAACGGCTGCCTGAATACGCCAGCTCACAAATTCATGGGAGGCTGTAAAGCCATAAAAGGCCACGGTTATCGTAACCGTGGCCTTTTATTATCTGCAGCCATATGGAAAACAGTGGCCGCGTTTGGTTTGTTACTGACATCACCGCTGATATTGCATGCTCAATTGACTGATATTACAGAGTCAGCGGGCGTCAGCCTGACCCATGCAACCACTCAAACCGTACTGCGGTTCGAAGATTTTGAAATGAATACTGTGAATAACATCCCGGGGCTTGGGATCACCTCTCATCTGTTTTCAACCTGGCTGACCGGTGGCGTAGCGGTTGGTGATTATGACCAGGATGGCTGGCCGGATATCTTCGTGATCGGTGGGGAGGCTGGGCAATCAAAGTTATTTCGCAATAATAATGGCAGCACTTTTATTGATGTGACCGACGAACTGGGTTTGTCAGCATTATCGGGGCGCATCGCCGGTGCGGTATTTGCCGATTACGATGGTGATGGGGATTTGGATCTGTTTATGGGCGGTGCATTGGGCGAAGCCCCGCGTTTACTGCGTAACGATGTTAACCAACAATCCGGTTTTATCGATGTTTTTGACACCGCACTGGCTGATTTTCAGCCTGAACATTCTCCCAATGCCTGGGGCGGTGCTTTTGGTGACTACAATAACGATGGCTGCCTGGACTTATTAATTCCACGCTCATTAATGCCCAGTGGCCCCAGCCCAACCTTTAAAACACCACAGGGCTCCACTCAGCATTTATGGCAGAACCAATGCGATGGCAGTTTTATTGATGTATCGATTGATGCGCAGATTTCGCAGATTTTCACACCTGGCATTCACCCGGAAGGAGGACGCGACCAAACCTTTAGCGGTAACTTCAGTGACATCAATAACGATGGCCATCTGGATATTTTATTTACCGGTGATACCAGCACCGATGTAATTTTATTAAACCAGGGCGACGGGACTTTTATTAATGTGGTTGACTACAACGTCATCACTGATAAAACCGCGATGGGTGCAGTAGTTGGTGATCTGAACAACGATGGTTATATGGATTGGTTTACTTCCAACATCGGTATGCCCAGGTCCGGGAACCGTCTGTATTATGGAAACGGTGACGGCACCTTTATCAATGCCACCGATGGCAGCGGTACCCTGGAAGGTCATTGGGGCTGGGGCGCCTGTCAGCTGGATGTCAACCTGGATCGGGAACCGGATATTTTTCATGTCAACGGCTTTTACTTCCCCGACAACACCAATCCAGACGCACCAGGCGGGCGCTATGACAATGCGCCGGCAGTGCTATACGTTGCTGATGGCAATGGACGCTTTAATGAAAGTGCCGCCGCTTTTGGCGTGGATGACATTGGTGAAGGCCGGGGAGTGAGCTGTTTTGATTTTGATCGCGATGGCGATCCTGATATTGCCGTTTCCAACCACAATGGCCCCTTCAAACTGTATCGCAATGATTTACCTGCGGCTCAGCGGAATTTTATAACCGTTACATTATCCGGGCTGGGTGCCAATACTGAGGGGATAGGAAAAAAAGTTTATCTGCGCTCACAAAACCCACAAGAACCCGGTCAATTGCTTCATGAGATACGGGCAGGCGGAAACTTCTTATCGAACAATCTTGCTGAAGCCAATTTTGGTCTGGGTGACTGGCAGGGGCCATTCACTGTTGAAGTCGACTGGGGCGATGGTTCATTCAGTCAACTGCGTGATCTGACAAAAAACCAATTCATCACCATTGCAGAAGACCAAGCCAATATATGGCGCGAGGGTTTTGAAGGTTAAGCGACTTTTACGCCACGCCAAAAAGCAATTCGCCCAGTGATCTCGGCCGCAGCCGGTTTAGGCTCCGAATAATACCAGGCAGCATTTTCATTGCGCTCCCCATCAATATTTAAATGGTAATAACTGGCATCGCCTTTCCAGGGACAGTGCGTTGTCATATCACTGGACTCCAGATAATTCTGATTAACATCATCGATAGGAAAATAGTGGTTGCCTTCCACCACTACCGTATTTTCGCTGGAGGCAATTTCGGTGTTGTTCCAGATCGCTTTAATCATTGATTGCACCCGCAATGTTTGGCTTAACCATTAATGTGCCGCCAATACTGATAAAAATCAATTTAATTTTAGCGCTCTGATCCAACAGCATTGCCTGCACCATCAAAAAAAGCGTTTGTGATGCTCACAAACGCTAATTAATTGCTGGTGCTATGCTCCCCCTCTTGGGTGTATTGTTGTCAGGTTTCAAACCCGATACGGGAAATAATATCGGCTGGTCCGAAATTGGGCGTAATATCCGGTCCGTTGATGATGCCGAGCGGGTTGTAATCCGTAAATTCCGGCAGCACCGTTCCCAGTTCCGGATTGGCCAGATGTCGAATCAGTAGCTCACTGAATACATTGCGATAATCAGTGGTCATCATCACATCTGCCCCCTGGAACAAATCGTCATCGGCCAGGCCGGGGAAGCTGCCATAGAACTGTCCACCATTGACTGCAGCACCACCCGCCAACAGGATATTACCGGCATAGCCATGATCGGTTCCGGCATCGTTGTTATCAAATGCGCGGCGTCCAAATTCGCCCATACACATCACCACCACACGATCTTTCCAGTTATCACCTTCACCGGTCGGCACATCCAGATCGCTCAAAAAAGCGGCAATACTGTCACCAATATCCTGTACCCGGCCACCAAAGCCTCCGGCATTTAATGGGCCCTGGCCATTGTGGGTGTCCCAACCCCCACGATCAGCCTGTGCCACACGCAAACCGGTGTTGCCTTTGATCAAACGTGAAATAATCAGCAATTCATCCCCCAGATCAGAGTCCGGGTAGACCGCACCATTGGCTGGGGTATAAGGTGGATCCAGAATTTGCTGAACAATTTCCACCGCTTCCAGCGCCTGGCTTCCAGAGACTTCAATATCGCTGGAGCCCTGCTGATAAATCTGCACCAGTGCAGCCTGCAGTTCATCTTCACGAATATCATTCCCGCCTTCCAGTTCAAAGGCAGAGGGATTACCAAGGCTCAGCGCAGATATTTCACCAAGCAGCGATAAAGTAATACTGCTCTCTGCCGCCATACCCAAAATAGGCACGCTACCGGGCAGGTTGATCGCTGTCTGGATATGTCGCGCCATCCAGCCAGTGGTGGTAAAACGGTTACCCGGTGTACCCAGCTCTACAAATCGCTCTGCCTCGAAATGGCTGCGATTGGAAAACGGTAAGCCGGCTGCGTGCACAATGGCCAGATCGCCATCCTGGAATAAACTCTGCAGCGAGGCGCCGAAATCATTTACTCCCCAGCCATCAGCCAGTGCCAGCAAACGATTATCAGGGATCTGGGTACCATTGGTGCGCAGTGCTTCATAATCAGCGCGGCTAGGGTGACCATTCATCGGTGTAATAAAACTCAACCAATCCGGCCCACCGCGCATAAAGATATAAACCAGAATATTGTTATTAATGCTGCTGCCGCCCAGTGCCACCTGCAGTGATCCACCACCCATTGTGGCCAGACCAACTGCACCACTGGCCAATGCACTGGAGCGTAGAAAGGAGCGGCGATTCATTTGATTAGCGTCGTGCTTACTCATAATTTATGCTCCTTAGCGGCGTTGGCCAACTGGCAGTAAAATTAATAAAGCCATGGCGGCGCGGATGATTCTTTGATAATCACTGTTACCCAGGTTACTGGTATCAATACCACTGCCGTTGTCCAGCGGCTGATTAGCCAACACACCCGCTTGATCGGCAATAAATTGAATAATAATCGTCATGGTGCCTATATCCGGGGTAAAGCCCAATGCAGTCAGTGCCAGGGTGTTAGTGATTTGTATCGGTGTTCGATCATTCGCATCGGGGATCAGGGTATTGGTTTGCTGAGCCAGATTTAATACAAAACCATCGGCCATATTGTTGCCGCTGTCATCTCTTCGACTTAATAAAAAAGTCACCAGACGCCAACTGGACACCAATGTTCCTGTGCCTCGCCAGAAGGCTTTAAAATCCGGATAACCAGTGGGAAACTCAATATTCCAGGGTCGCTGCCCGGCATCTTCCAGACGATTATTAATATCACTGGCAATGCGGTTACGGTCAGTGGTTCCGGGCCGGTTAACGGTAGGAATAAAATCAATATCGGCAGCACGCCAGGCACGTATCATGGTTTCCAGTGGACGGAAAGACTTTTCTGACCATGTATTTTGAAACTCAGGCGATAACAGAACGTGTCGATAAACTTCGCGTAGCTGATCTGGGTCACTGCGCCGATTATAAAATTCCATCGCGGTACTTTGTACCAGTGACTCCGGTGGATTATCACTGACCAAACGACGACACAATTTACCGGCTATAAAACGTGCAGTACCAAAATGCTCAGCCAGATATTGCAATATCTGAATGACATCATTCTCACCCCCATCGGTATTAATGGTGATGTCCATTACCTGGATGGGCTCTGAACCATGTTCATCATAGTGCCTGGCAGGACGGAATAAAAAAGCACCGGTATCGGGCGCACCATCATCACCATCTGCCACGCCCCAGCCGGTCAATGCCCGGGCAAACTGGAAGACATCAATTTCTGCATAGCCGGCACGTTCTCCAAAGGCATTATCAGGAATCGAACCAGGGTCAACTGCACCATAATAATTTTCCAATGCACCTAAAGTATGTAACTCCAGTACTTCGCGGGCATAATTTTCGTTGGGATTTGGCCATGAGTTTCGATAGTTATCCAGGTAATACAGCATGGCCGCATTGCGTGCGCTATTAAACAATAAATCAAAAAAGTTACCGAATAAACGACTGCCTGCCTGATCGCCGCGCAAGGCACTTTGATAAGATGGCATAAAGCCCCGTGTTTCATTTCTGGTACGACTGAAAACATGAAAATGATTATTCCAGAAGTCCGAAATGACTTCGCGGAATTGCCACTGACTGTATGCCCCCCGTAAATAGGTAATTCGATCCAACTCGCTAAATGGGCGGTTGCGAACACTGCCTTCATCACTGCGTACAAACTGTGTCCACAAAGTAAAATCATTGGCAAAAATTGTGTTGTATTCTGAACCTGCCTGAGCAACCCGTGAGTCAACTTCAGGGTCATTTGCGGTCGGGTTTAATTGCTGATCCACCCAGTTTTGCAATCGTCCAAAATCGCTGCCGCCTGGTAAATTGTCAAAGGCCTCGACATCGCCTCGCGCTGGGCCAAACGCTGCTTTATTCAATACCCGCACTGCAAACGGAGGCAACGCACCAGTATCTCCCCGGTCTATGCTTCTCGCTGGAAACAGGTTTTGATCACTGGATGGTGTTGTCTGCGGTGTTGTATTTTGCGCCTGTGCGCTTGATAGAACGCTCAAACCTGCAGCGGCTGCGGTAGCGCCCATTAAATGACGACGAGAAACTTTATTCATAAACGACATCTGCCTGATACTGGTTGGATACCTGAAACGCCATATCTGCTTGCTGAATACTTCCTGTATCTTGTATCTGAAGTTCAGTTACCGACAAGCGCCGTAAGACGGTATAGACGAAAGCTAATATAGCCTGCTACCGACAAAAAAATGTGAAGGCATTGTCTATAACTTTAGTCGACCATGCTGATTTAATTATTATTGTCATGACTGACTATTAATTGATGCGTCAACAGCGACTCTTTAATTAGAAATAAAAAAGCTTCCATAAAAATTATGGAAGCTTTTTTATACTTTATTGATGATTAATTATCGTA
Organism: Wenzhouxiangellaceae bacterium; assembly: GCA_965230265.1. Taxonomy (GTDB): domain Bacteria; phylum Pseudomonadota; class Gammaproteobacteria; order Xanthomonadales; family Wenzhouxiangellaceae; genus JAJFKX01. Next base: position 2,361,922 of record OZ245999.1, read on the forward strand.
AATTAATTATCAGCCAATGGCTTTGAATTTTTTAAAAAATATCAGCCCTCAAACCCGTTGCGGGCAATAATTTCTGCTTCTCCGTAATTGGGGGGTAAATCCGGGCCATTAATAACGCCCAATGGATCATAATCCACAAAGCCCGGCAGAATAGTCCCCAGTTCCGGGTTGGCCAAATGACGGATCAGCACTTCACTGAATACGTTACGGTAATCTGTGGTGACAAATACATCGGCATTCTGGAAAATCTGACCAGCCCCCAACCCCAGGAAATTACCGTATAACTGACCACCGTTAACTGAAGCACCACCGGCCACCAGCATGTTGCCACCCCAGCCGTGATCGGTACCTGCATCGTTATTATCAAATACCCGACGACCAAATTCCCCCATCATCATCACCACGGTGCGGTCTTTCCAATTACCACCGTCGGGGGTAGGCACATCCAGATCCTGCAAAAAGGCTGCTACACAATCGGACATATCCCGTACACGGCCACCATACTCACTTTCTACCAGTACGCCCTGATCAACATGCGTGTCCCAACCGCCACGATCTGCCTGCGCCACACGCACACCGGTATTTTCTTTGATCAATTGCGCAATGGTACGTAATTCATCACCCAAATCTGTATCGGGATAAATGGCACCATTGGCAGGAACATAGCTGTTAAAGTCTATCGACTCGACAATTTCCAAAGCTTCCAATGCCTGCGCACCAGCCACTTCTGTCTCGCTATCACCTAAGCCATAGATTGCGGCTAGTGCAGCCTCCTGCTCTTCTTCGAAATTGCTGCTGCCACCTTCCAGGTCAAACGCACCAATATTGCCCAGACTAAGTGCTGAAGGTTCACCCAGTAAGGAGAAGGTAATACTGCCTTCTGCTGCCATCGCTGGAATCGTGATATTAGCGGGCAAATTAATGGCGGATTGAATATGCCGTGCCAGCCAGCCACTGCTGGTAAAGCGATTACCCGGCGTGCCCAGTTCGACAAAACGCTCGGCTTCAAAATGGCTGCGATTGGCAAATGGCAAACCAGCCGCCAGTATCACACCAAGGTCATTGTTTTGATATAAATTATGCATGGCAGTGGCATTGGGGTGAATTCCCCAGCCATCATCCAGCGGTAATAATGACGCACTGGGAATAGCCGTCCCGTTGGTACGCAATGACTCATAATTGCCACGATCAGGGTGCCCGTTCATCGGCGTAATAAAGCTCAGCCAGTCCGGACCGCCGCGCATAAAAATATACACCACGATATTTTGATTGATACCGCCATCACCACCAAAGGCAACACGAATAGAGTTAGGCGCTAGTCCGGCCAACCCAATGCCTGCACCTGCAAAGGTACCGGTTTTTAGAAATGAGCGACGATCTAATTTGTTGTTTGCTTTTTTCATGATGCTCTCCTAGCGCCGCTGTCCAACAGGCAGCATGATAATTAAACCCACCGCCGCTCTTAAAATGCGCTGATAACGGCTGCCGTTACTGGTATCTGAGGTATTGATATTGCCGGCATTATCCAGCGGCTCATCAACACCCACACCCGCAATACTACTGATAAATTGCACCACCTCAGTAACAACCGCAGGTTCAGGGAAAAAACCAAGTGCAGTGTTAAACCAGCTATTGGCCAAATTGGTTGGCGTACGCTGGTTGGCGGTTGGAATCAATCCATTGGTTTCCAGTGCCAAATTCAGAATATCGTTACGTGTCAACATATAGGTGACCGTTCGCCAGGTCGCAATCAGAGTCCCGGTGCCTTGCCAAAACGCCTTGAAGTCAGGAAACCCAGTGGGAGGCTCGATATCCCATGGACGTTGTCCTGCCTGATCCAGACGACCCAAAATACCACCACTGATGCCATTGCTTTCCCCAGGTGTCAGATCCACATCTGCAGCACGCCAGGCACGCATCACGGTTTCCAAAGGCCGGCGTGCCTTGCCGCCCCAGGTATTTTGAAACTCATTGGAGGTTAGTATTGCCCGATAGACCTCACGCAATTGATCTGCGTCGGCACGACGGTTATAAAATTCATTGGCGATGGTATCGACCAGAGCAGGCGACGCCTCATCGCCGACAAACCGCTGGCACAATTTGGAAGCGATAAACCGTGCGGTACCAAAGTGGTTCGCCAGATATTGCAGTATCTGAATGACATCATTTTCACCACCATCTGAGGCAATAGTAATGTCCATTACCTGAATCGAGCCATCAGAAAAATCGTAGTGGCGGGCAGGACGGAACAAAAACTCACCGGTATCTGGCGCTCCATCATCACCATCGGCCACACCCCAGCCGGTTAATGCACGAGCAAATTGAAATACATCGATCTCGGTATAACCCGCCCTTTGGCCTTCGCTGTTATCAGGAACGGTTACCGGCGCAACGGCACCATAATAGTTTTCAACCGCACCCAATGTGTGTAGCTCCAGTACTTCCCGGGCATAATTCTCGTTGGGGTTTGGCCAGGAATTTCGGAAGTTATCCAGGTAAAACAGCATCGCTGCATTGCGGGTATTGTTAAGTAACATGTCAAAAAAGTTACCAAACATGTGCTCACGAATATCACGATCATAAGCCGGCATATAACCACGGGTCTCATTGGTCAAAATGCCAAAAATATGGAAATGGTTATGCCAGAAATCTGCCAGCACTTCGCGTAATTGCCATTGGCTATATGCGCCGCGAAGCAACACCAAACGCTCCATCTGTGCCAGCGGACGCACTCGCGTGGCAAACTCATCTGGACCATCGTAACGCACATGCTCCAGCCACAATTGCTGATCCGTTTTGTTGATGGTGTCAAAATCCTGGCCGGGCGCGGTCATTCCAGACAATCTCATATCAACTTCTGGATCAGTCGGTGCCGGGTTGATTTGATCATCAACCCACGCCTGCAAGCGCTGTGTGTCATTGGCGCCCAGCGCATTGAATGCAGCCAGATCACCGCGGGCAGGACCAAAGCCAGCTTTGTTCAGTACCCGAACAGCAAATGGTGGCAGTTGCCCGGTATCACCCCGGTTAATCGGTTTCGATGGAAACAGATTTTCGGGAAAGATTCCATTCTGCACTCCGCTCTGGGCTTGTGCTGAATCGATAGTGGCTGTACTTGCCACCGCACCAGCAGCCGCACTGCTGGCCAAAAAATCGCGCCTGGAAATTCCTTTCATATTGCGTCACCTGAAAAATGTTATTGTTGCTAATATTGCTGGTCGGCAAATGTGGATATTCACATCAAATAATTAACGTTACAATCAGTATTTCGTTGACAAGGTGAAGTGATTTCTGTTTAAGTCATGGCCAACTTAGTGGTACACCAATTATCAACACCGCTGACTGCGTTCGTTATATCGTACCTAAAATACCTCACTTTTGCGAAGATTCTGTGAAGAAAATGCGACATAAGCTATTGAAATTATTGTTACTAGTTATTGGACTAACGTCTACACTACTTTGGGCGCAACCGGTTACAACAGATTTTTTCCCTGTCCGCGACAATACTTTGTACGAGCGGCAACTGGGTGATCTGAGCAACGGCGCGGGTGATCATTTGTTTTTTGGGCAAACCGGGCCTAACGCTGGCAATGTTTTAAGACGTGCTGTGCTGGCTTTTGACTTCTCCAGTATTCCACCAGGCAGTGTGGTGACTGATGTTCAGCTCAGCGTCAACGTCAATATGGTTCCACCCGGAGCAAGCTCTTTTGATACTACGCTGCATCGATCATTGGCTGACTGGGGTGAGGGCACCTCTGATGCACCAGGCCCTGAAGGCGGTGGAACCGATGCAACCCCCAACGACGCCACATGGGTGCATACTTTTTTTGATACTCAGACATGGGCCAATATTGGTGGTGACTTTGCAGCCACCGCCTCTGCTACTGTCAATCTAAACAATGCCACAGGCACCTTTACCTTTGCCTCCCCCGAGCTCATTGCTGATGTTCAGGATATGGTGAATGCACCCGGAACCAATTTTGGCTGGTTTATTCTGGGTGATGAAACCGACCCGATGAATGCTCGCCGTATAGGCAGCCGTGAAAACCCCGCTGCTGGCGGCCAACCGCAGATAAGCATCACTTTTGAGCCCGGTGTCATACCGCCACCACCCCCACCGGAAGCGGCTGCGGTACCCGCATTAAGCGCAGGGCCATTATTGTTGTTGATTGGCCTGGTGCTACTGTCGGTGTTACTGCTTTCACGCAGAAACAGCTAAAACTTACTTAAAACCCCGAAAATATTTAGCCGGCATATACCCATAAGGGAGCCGGCTTATTGAATCTAAGTCAGAGCAGGTTAAGTGTTGTGCATGTGCGCACCGCACTTTATTGATCATTGCTCTGACAGTTTCCGCTCAATAAATAACCTACCCGAGTTTTCCTGTCAGGATCAACCCAGTGCCCTACGTGCCCGATCACGCTCGTAATCACTGTCAATATTTTCCAGTACCGCCCGGTAAGCGGCTTCAGTGTCACTGTTGCGCGGCATATTGTTAGCGGCAGTGGTCAAAAAGGTGGCACACTCGTAATCAGAGTCGAAACGCTCAGCCAATTTCAACATACCCACCCAAGTACTTTGCTGCTCAGGACCAGCGTGCGCTAATTGTTCCAATGCCTGACGTAACTCAAAATCTGACTCCAGTTTTGCTGCTGTGTCGAGCCAAACTTCTGCCACTTGCTCATCACTTGCAGCAGCATCTGCCATACCCGATAGTGTTTGGCGCAGCTCGTAATCTGAATCAATCTCACCTGCTCGATGCAAAACAATGCGATGCACCTCTGCACCATCAATATCGATATCAATATCCTTGCTGATTTCATCCAACAAGCTGCGCACCTCATAATCTGAATCAATGCCTTCAGAGGCATCGACAATTTTGTGCAACCGCTTACGTTTGATGATGTGTGCCTGATCGACTTCAACACCCGCATTGCCATCCAGTTGTTTTTCCTTAATCATCACCAGGGCATTGCGTTGATCATAATCAGACCCAATTCGCTTAACCTCTACCAATACGTCATCCAGTTCCTGATCTTCCAGCAGACCACTGCCTGCATAAACTTCAATATGTTTACCACGTGCATGATCGCCTTGGATTTTATGAATACGCTTGATGACACCCTCATGCCCATCTTCAGATAGCAAGTGAGCGATACGCCCCTCGACATTAATACCGGATTCTGTCAGCAAATCAGGCAGGGTTTTACTCAGCCAGGCCTTGGCTTCATTATCAAAGGCTTGGGAATCGCCATCAACACTATATTGGTAATCAATGCCACCATTTTCCCCACCCTCGGCAATCAACTGACGAGTCACACCAGCATTGGTTTCTTTAAGGCTGAATGTATCGCCCTTGCTCATCGACTCAATACCAGTGTCATCATCTGTGAACTGAATATTGCCTTTGGCTTTTAATTTTAGTTCACGACCATCATCGCCTCTGATGGACAATTTCATATCGGTATGCCCGTTATCATCATCAATGACATGTATGCTTTGATGATGTGACGCTTTTTCTGCCATCACATTGACAGCAGGCAATATCAAGGCCAGCGCCATTGCGCCAACCATCACAGTCATTTTTTTAGACATGGAAACCTCCGAAAAAGCTGGTTGAATGGAAATCAGGTGCCGCACTCGCTCACTCAGAGTGCCGCTGGATTGTTTGCCGGGTATTTGAGCGTTCGGATGGCTCATCGCCACCGCCAGTCCAGGTATATATTGTCCCGGTTTAAAGTGATTGTGGATACGTTCGGCGCAGTGTGTCAGGCAATCGGCCAGTTGAAGGCCATTGTTGCTCAACAGGTGGCGGGCCACACTGTCTGCCTGAATCTCAGCCAATGACATCAATCGCTCACGCACCAGTGGTAATAATAGTTGTGGCCAGAATAACGCCTGCAACAACGCCGTCAGATGCAGCCATGCCACATCGCCGCGCTGGATATGTCCCAGTTCATGCGCGAGCATTGCCTGTTGACGCTCTGCACTTAACTCATCGACCCATAGCGGCAAACAAATCGTTCTATCAGGTAAGGTTGCCGGACCTTGAATGGCCGGGTGGTGGAGTAATTTGGGTGCGTGTAAACGGGTATTGCGATTTAATAAACCCTGTAGGCTGCTTTGCAGCGCTTGATCAAATACCGGTTGTGCAGTTTGACGCAATTGCCATAATTGACGTCGTTGCCGGGCCAGTCTTATGAGTAGAAAAATCGTACCTGACAGCCATAATATGAACAGCAAGACAGTGGCTATCATCTTGCCAGTCGACTGCCAGGCACTATTCGATTGATCACCAAATACCGGTGTGAGTTCCGATAAAGTTTCAGGAGTCGCAACTGCTGGTCTGACTGGGTATTTTTCGGTAATGGCAGGTTGCAGTTTGACTGCCCTATTAACTGTCGGGTTGATGATTGTCTTATCAGTTTGGCCTTCTAGGGTTTTAAAAACAGGCAATGGCTGTACAGATGTTGCCTTGAACCAACCAGGTGTCATCACACCCATTAAAGGTTGCCAGTCTGATTGCATCTGCAGGGTGACTGTGCATAGCGGTGCCAGCAACACCGTTCTCCACAACAGCTCACGCCAGGCGGGAGACTGCAACCGAATAGCAGAAGGTAGTTTTTCCAACGCCCAAACCACCACTGCCAACAATAGGCCATGCAATACATAACCAACCACAAACAACAGTGCAATGATCAACAATGAGCTACTCATGCTCTTGCTCCTGCTCAAGCAGTCGCCTGGCATGCTGTAAGTCTTCTGAGTCGATGTCATTGTGCTTAATCAAATGTGACATCAATGCTTGCGCATCGCCCTGAAACAAACGGTTCACCAAGCCTGAAACCATATCGGACTCAACCTGACGACGGCTAATACTGGCTGTATATAGCCGTTCGCGCCCATGACTGACAGAACTAACCAGCCCACGTTTTTCCAGCCGAGTCAGCAGCGTGGCTACAGTGGTGTAGGCCAGTTCACGCTCGCGGGTGACTTGTTCAACCACTTCAGCTGTGGTGGCCTGACCACGCCGCCATAAAACCCGCATAACGGCAAGCTGGACTTCGCTTAATTCAACTTTCTTTAACATGAATTTGATTGCTATGTATTCTTTCTACAGTTGTAGTACTACAAGCGTAGAAAGTCAAGCTGACAAAAAGTTCACAATAATGGCTGGCTATGGTTTAACGGTCAGCTGATTGCTTTTTAAGCAACAGGCGATCGCCACGGCGACGTACATATCGCAGACCACAATTTTCCGCCACATTGACGATGCCATGCATCGAATTCCACTGCATCAGTTGAAACAACTGCTTCGGATCGCCCAGATAGTGTTCAGCTTGTTCGGTAAAAAAGGTAGCACGTGCGTGGCTGTTTTTGGGTCGCAGCATGTCCGGTCGAAACAATTTGTCACTGTCAGCAAAATCAAAACACAGTCTGCCACCGGCTTTAAGCACCCGCACGATTTCGCGGAAATACCAGTACATGTCGTATAAATTCAAATGAATAAACACCGATATCGACACCACCGCATCAATGCTGGAGTCTTCGAAGCTTGCCAATGAACGACTGTGAATTCTGCTAAATTCGATATTTGCCAATTTTGCACACTCTTTTTCAGCGTATGCCAGATAAGCTGGGCTAATATCACAGGCCAGAACACGGGCTGCCTTTTCTGCCAACAAACGTGTACCAAAACCACAGCCAGAACCTATTTCCATGACGGTGTCGGTTTTTTTAATGGCTGCCATGCGCACAAACTTGCGTGCAAAGCGCGAGCGGCTGGCACGGATCACTTTGACATGCTGCTGCGGTTGATCGCCAAAAGTATTGCCGACCAGCGCCAGCAACAGTTGACGTTCATCATCAGGTGATAAATCGACCCACGCTGACCCTGACGTAACGGATGTTCTAACCTGCAGTTGCTGTGAATTTTTTCTTATTGGTTGACTGTTGTCAGACTGTTTATTGATACCCATGAGACTCCAAAGTTTGCCGAATGGCCCAGACAAAATTATGCTATGCAGCTTACTCTTTTATATCCCATTATCTATGAAACACTCTCGGCGATTTCATTTGAAGTCTTTTGCAAGACTTAAACTTTTGATATTAATCACTTTGTTAACATTTTCGATGTGTTTGACAGCGCAACAACAAGCCATTGTAGAATCATTGCAGGAAACCGTTCCTTATGAATTAGTGCGTCTGGACTGGGAAGAAACTGTTACAGCAGGCGATACCCTGGTAGTGGATAACCGCTGGGGTGATATTCATCTGCGCCAGACCGGGGCAACAGCCGTCACCTACCATGCGGTGATGCAGAAAATCGGTAAACAGCCCAAGGTAGGTGAATTAATCGCTGAACGCGCTGATGGTGTCGTGACGTTGAAAATTGCCTACCCTGAAGATCAACAGCCCGCCAGCCCACAAGAAGGCCGTGTCGATGCTGCCATATTGGTGCCCTATGGCGTTAACCTGGAAGTGATCGCCGAACATGGCAAAGTATCCAGTAAGACCATGGAAAGCCCTGTCAAAATCACAGCTGTTGATCGACCCATATCGCTGAAATCAGCATCATCAGTGAATATTTCCGCCAATGAAGCCGAAGTTGATATACAGTTTGTGCCACGTAAAGACGGTGACGACAGCCTAGGGCGTGGTCGCGTTCAAACGATTACCGGTGATATCAATATCCGATACTACCCGGAAATGGCGATGCGCTTTGAAATGTTATCAGGCCGTCCTAAAACCACCAGCGACCTGGAGCTGCTGCGCAACCGCAAACTGGTTGGTCGCCAAGTCATAATGCATACTGGCCAAAACCCGGAAACACTGTCATTGCAAAGTGACACCGGTTATATTCGGCTGGTTAACACCGGCAGTGAAATTTTGCTGGACACCCCTGAAGAGTGAAACTGAGCGGTATGCTCAAAGGAATGAACATCCTCAATTCAAGCACCATTAAAAATCAAACCTATAACGGAGACCTACGATGTCGATGAACCAACGGTTAGGAACCTGGATTTTCAGCGCAATAGGCTGCCTTAGTTTAGGCGCTGCGGCGCAGGAACCTGTAACAATTCAAGGAGCCGATGTACTGGGTGGAGCAGTGTCACCTGTGATTATCAATATTGATCCGAATGAACTGCCTGCTGCTTCGACATGGCGGCCTGGTGACCCTGTTAGGGAAATGCCGCTTAGCTATACCAAAGGCTTTACCCCACCCTCACGAGAACCCAGACCCAATGACCGTGACCCATTGATCGATCGCCAGTTTGCGGCCAGCGAAAACCGTGGTGGTGGTGATCCGGATTTTGGAACCATTCTGGTCAATGAGCCAGGTACCGGATTTACCGGTGTGAATCCATCTGACACCGTGGGCGATATCGGTAACAACTTTTACTTGCAGGCCATCAACGGTGGTGGCGGTGTAGGCGGCACCCAAATATTGATTCTGGATAAAACGGACGGCAGTGTGGCAACTGCCTTTGATCTGGAAGATCTGGCTGCTGGTTCTGGTACCGGATGCACCAATGCATCTGGTGACCCAATCGTTAACTTCGATGAAACTGTCGATAACGGCCCCGGCATGATTCCGGGCCGCTGGGTTGTTACTGAATTCACTGGTAACTCATTTTGTGTGTATATCTCACAAACCGATGACCCCACCATTGGCTCGTGGTTTTTATACGAGTTTATTTCTGCAACCGGTGGTCTACCAGATTATCCCAAATATGGTGTCTGGCCAGATGCTTACTACATTGGTGCCAATGAAGGACCTCGTCAGTATGCACTGGACCGTGAAAACATGGTCCAGGGTTTAACCGCACGTGCACCATTGGTATTTACCGGGCCCGGATTACCTGGTTTTGGATTTCAACACATCATGCCAGTAGACTGGGATGGCGACCTGGAACCACCGCTCGGCTCACCAGGCTTATTCATGCGCCATCGCGATACCGAAATCCATGGGCCTGCCGGCATGCCAACCACCGATATTATCGAGCTGTGGGAGTTTGTTGCTGACTTCGACAATCCGGGTAACAGCAGCTTTACCGGTCCTATCAATGTCACCGTACAGGAGTTTGATTCAGAATTCTGTAACCTGGTGTTTAGTGGTTGTTTGACCCAGCCCGGCTCAGGCACCACCCTATTTGCTTTGCTACAGCCCATCATGTGGCGCGCACAGTATCGCAACTTTGGCAGTTATGAATCTATCGTTGCCAATATGGTGACCGATGTGACGGATACTGATATTGGTGGTGTTCGCTGGTTTGAATTGCGCAGCACTGGCGGTGGTTATACCAGCTTCCAGGAAGGTTCTATCACCGAACCAGGCAATATCAACGGCACCGACGGTATCAGCCGCTGGATGGCCAGTGTCGCTCAAGATGAAGCGGGCAATCTTGCTGCCGGTTATAACGTGGTCGGTATTGGTGACACAGGTACAGCCGATGATGTATTTCCCGGCATGCGCTACAACGGCCGGCTGGCCAGTGACCCACTAGGCACCACACCACAAGGTGAGGTCAGTATTATCGAAGGTCTGGCACCCAACAGCAGTATCCGTTATGGCGATTACACCTCACTGAATGTTGACCCGGTTGATGGCTGTACCTTCTGGTTTACCGCGCAGCATAACGCAACAACCAACTGGTCCACGCAAATTGCCTCGTTCCGTTTTGCAGCCTGCGGCGAACCCGGATTTTCGCTGAGCGCACCGAATGCACAGCAGCAAGTTTGTGCGCCTGATGATCTGGATGACATCACCATCAATGTTGGCAGTGTGGCCGACTTTATTGACCCGGTCACTTTGACCCTGGATTCACCACCAACAGGTATTACCGGTGGGTTCACCGTTAACCCTGTTATCCCTGGTAACTCTACAGTGGCACAAATCAGCGTAGGTGCTGCAGCAGTCCCAGGTTTAAATCTGATTGATATTCTTGGTACCGCGACCGGGGCCGACGATCGTGTGCTAACCGTTGCAGCCAGTGTATTCAATCAAGTTCCAGATGTACCGGTCCTACAATCACCCGTCAATGCCGCACAACAGGTCAGCGTACAGCCCGAGCTTTCATGGACGGCAACTGGCCAGACTGATGTATTTATCATCGAAATTGATGATGATCCAAGTTTCAGCAGTATTGATTACACCGCCACGGTCGGTGCCTCACCGCATGTCGTGGCGACTCCTTTGGACACCAGCACCCAATATTTCTGGCGGGTTCGCTCGGGCAATGCCTGTGGTGAGCAGGTCAGCCAGACCTTTAACTTTACAACCGAACCAGCACCAGGGGACTGTCCAATTGGCACGCCTACCAACGTGTTGTTCTCCGATGATATTGAAAATGGTGATAATGGTTGGACCCACAGCGGCACCCAGGACACCTGGCAGCGCTCAGGCGCTGAAACCACCAGCGGTAGCTTTGCCTGGTTTGCCGAAGATTTGCCCAGCGTTTCAGATCAACTGCTGGTTTCTCCACCGGTAACACTGCCAATGGGTCAGTTACCTATGGTGTTGTCCTATCAGAATAGCCAAACACTGGAAGACAACCCTCCGGGTGCATGTTGGGATGGTGGCATTCTGGAAATCAGTACCGATGATGGCGCCACCTGGACACAGATCTCCGGCGACAATCTGGCAAGTGATCCATACGATGGTACATTCAGTGCCAGCGGAAACCCGTTGTCCGGTCTACCTGGCTGGTGTGCAGACCCAGAAGATTTCGTCCGTTCTATCGTTGACCTGTCTGATTTTCAGGGTGAAACCGTTCGTTTCCGTTTCCGGCTGGGTACTGACGGCTCTGTGGGCCGTGCCAATGATGGCTGGTTTATCGATGATGTGGTAGTTCAATCATGCTTTGGCTCAGAAGATATTCTGGCTGATGGTTTTGAGTCACTGACTCCACCAACGAATTAGCGGATAGTATTTCAGATAAAGCCGCCCACCGGGTGGCTTTTTTATATAGCCAATATCGTTTACAGCTACCAAACAGACATTACTTAACTATTGACGGTTTGATAAAAGCAACCAACCGGCACATCAGCAATCCATCAATAAAGCCTGGAAACTGTATCTGTAAAGCGATACAGGGTATATTCGCTAGATTAATACTGGACCAGTCATGGAGGACTCTGCCAGACCAATAATCCAAAAACCATGGGAGACAATCATGCGGACGGTATTCGCGTGGTTAATAGCAATCACATCATCTGCTGCGACGGCCGAAATGCCTATCGTCAGACAGGGTGCCGACCTGGTTGGCGGCCCGGTGAATCCCGTGGTGATCAATATTGACCCCGCCACACTGCCAGCCCCCAATATCTGGCGCCCAGGTGACCCAATAAGAGAAATCCCGATAGTATTCAACAAAGGACATCAACCACCTCGTCATGAACCACGAGCACTGATGGATGATCCTTTGCTACCTGCTCAGTTTGCTGCTCGTCATTCCACCGCCAATCAGGGTGCCGGTCTTGGTAACCTATTGATCAACATTGACGGCAGCACCTTTGCTGGTTTGAACCCTTCCGATACCGTGGGCGATATTGGTGTGGATCACTATGTGCAAATGATCAATCACAGCCACGGGAGCAATGTAAGAATCTTTGATAAAACCACTGGATCTCTGGTGCAGTTTTTTATTCTGGACTCACTGGCTATCGGTTCAGGCACCGGTTGTGTCAGTGGACGTGGTGATCCCATCGTGATGTTTGATGAAAGTGTGGATAACGGCCCCACTGAACCTAACGGTCGCTGGATACTTGCTGAGTTCACATTAACCACCATCAACTCTTTGTGTGTTTATGTCTCTCAAAGCAGTGACATAACTGCTGGTGGTTGGTTTTTGTATGAATTTGATTCAATCACCGGGCAAATCCCAGACTACCCAAAATACGGCGTGTGGCCAAATGCTTATTTTTTAGGTGTCAACGAACAAATTCCTGGCTTACCCGGTTCATACCAATATGCACTGGACAGAGAACGAATGCTGGCCGGTGTCACCACCAGACCGCTACAAGCATTTATCGCCCCCGGGCTACCGGGTTTTGGTTTTCAACATATCATGCCGGTTGACTGGGATGGCCTTGAACCACCTCCAGTAGATGCGCCCGGTTTATTTATCCGTCATCGCGATACTGAAATTCATGGTCCGGCCGCAATGCCCGATGAAGATATTCTGGAATTGTATGAGTTTTCGGTTAACTTCAACTCACCCAACAACAGCACGTTCACCGGCCCTATTAATATCTCCACTGCTGAATTTGACTCGGAATTTTGCAATTTAATATTCTCAGGGTGCCTACAACAGCCAGGCTCTGACGTGCGGCTGTTTGCATTATTGCAGCCAATCATGTGGCGGGCACAATACCGTAACTTCGGCAGTCATCAATCCATTGTTTCCAATATGGTCACTGATGTGACCGGTGACGATATTGCCGCCGTGCGCTGGTTTGAGTTACGCAATTTTGATGGCGAATACCAAACCTATCAACAAGGCACCATCAGTGAACCGGGCAGTATTGATGGCACTGATGGCATTAACCGCTGGATGGCCAGTGCAGCCCAGGACCAGGCCGGTAATATCGCTGTCGGTTATAACGTTGCCGGGCTGGGTGATGTCAATACCAGCGATGATGTATTTCCGGGCATGCGTTATAGCGGGCGCTTATTGAACGACCCACTGGATAGCATGCCCAGGGGAGAGTTCAGCATTATCGAGGGACAATTCCCCAACAGTGGCGTACGGTATGGTGATTATTCCGCATTGACAGTCGACCCGGTGGATAATTGTACCTTCTGGTACACCGCCCAGTACAACCCGCTGGCCAACAATAACTGGGCAACAAGAATAGCGTCGTTCCGATTTGACGATTGCGGTGATCCCGGCTTTATTCTTGCTGCCAGTAATCTTCAGCAACAAGTCTGTGCACCAGATAACCTGCAGCCCATTACGATTAATGTCGGTAGTATTTTTGATTTCTCCGGCCCGGTTACCATGAACCTGGGCTCTTCGCCTGTTGGAGTCAATGCCAGCTTTAGCCCAAACACTGTAACACCTGGCAACACCACAACGGCCAATATTAATATCGGCGCATCGACCCCCACCGGTTTGCAGTTTATAGAAATACAAGGCACTGCCGACGGTGCTGACCAACGAAGCGTTCATGTCGCGGTCACCGTGTTTGATCAAACACCAGAGTTACCCATACAGAGCTTTCCACTGAACGGGCAAACATTGCAGTCAACACAACCTGCGCTAAGCTGGACAGGTGGCACCCAAACCGGCGAGTTTATTATCGAAATTGATGACGACCCTGCTTTTAACAGTATCGATTATTCAGCGGTGGTAACCGAGCTATCGCATATACCTATCACACCACTGGATAATAACCAGCTCTATTTTTGGCGGGTACATGCCAGCAATGCCTGTGACACTGCCACCAGCGAAGTCTTCAGTTTTACCACCCGACCACCGATCGGCGAATGTCCGGCCTTTACCAACCCCAGTGTTGTGTTTTTTGATGATATTGAAAATGGCGATAATGGCTGGACTCATGAGGGCATCAATGACACCTGGCAACAATCCTCAATAGAAACCACCAGCGGCAGTTTTGCCTGGTTTGCTGAAGACATTCCCATCGTTTCAGATCAAAGATTGATTTCCCCGGCAATAACCCTTCCTGCCAACGAACTTCCCTTGGAGCTAATTTATTTAAATAGCCAAACCATTGAAGACGACTTTCCCAATGGAGCCTGTTGGGACGCCGGTATTATTGAAATCAGCACTGACGATGGTATGAACTGGGTTCAGCTGGTTGAGCCTCGCCTGGTCACTGATCCTTATGATGGTGTTATCAACAACTCAACGGTTGACACCAACCCTTTAAGTGGTTTGCAGGGCTGGTGTGGCGACCCCCAGGATTTTGTTGAATCCAATATTGATATCTCTGATTTTGCCGGTGAAACTGTGCGCTTTAGGTTCAGGCTGGGAACCGATGGCAGCTTTGGCCGCGATGATGACGGCTGGTTTATAGACGATGTGATGGTGCAGTCTTGCTCAGGGGGTGAGGATATTCTGACTGATGGTTTTGAACCATTGACACGCTTCGGTTTTTAACAGTTGCCAAAAGCCGCCCTTAAACAGAGCGGCTTTGTACCATTAGGCTGTAAATCAATTAATCCAGAGCATTTAGGAACTGCCCTACAACAGCGGCAATATCGGGAATCCAGCGCAATACGATCACCAGATCATGCTCGTTATCCACATAAATATAATTACCACCGAACCCTGCTGCATAATAGGCCGACTCCGGCGCTGCCGGCAGGCGTTCCTTATTGGTATTCAACCACCACATATAGCCATAATCCGGACGGGCTTCGGTCGGTTCAGCCAGTTGTTCAATCCAGCTTTCTGAAAACAATTGCTGACCGTTCCAGTGACCTTTTCTTAGAAACAGCAAACCAAAACGGGCATGATCTTCAGCACTGATAAACAAGCCACCGCCAAAATGACCACCACCAGAAACGGACTGCATACGCTGACCATCTAAATCTACCCAGGAGTTTTCATAGCCATACCAGCGCCAGGTGTTGGATGCGCCAATCGGATCCATGATTCGCTTTTTAAGTACCTGCGGGAGTGGTTCACGCCAGACCTGCAGCAAGGAATATGCCAACAGATTCACACGCACATCATTGTATTTAAAGTGCGTGCCGGGTGGATACAATTCACGATTTTGCTGTTGCTCAAGGGTGTCACCTACCGGGCGGTCAGCCCAATCCGGCGTATCCCATAAACTGCCTTGCCAGTCAGAGGTTTGCTGTAATAAATGATGCCAGGTAATCGGACGATTATGCTCACTATCAAATTTGCCATCAGTCACATAATTTCTCACTGGATCCTGAACATCATTGATCAAGCCATCGTCCAATGCCAATGCCGCAACCGTCGATAAATAGCTTTTTACCGCACTGAAGGTCATATCCACCCGTTGGGTATCACCCCATTGGGCGACAATATAACCACCACGAATGACCATGCCGCTGCTGCCAGCACGCGGTTTGGTCGGCCCAAGCACTCGATAGTTAGGCTCTCTGCCTGTGTAATTATCAATCAGAATCTGATGAATATCGCTAGGCTCAGTCACTGCCTGTGATTGTGCAAAATCGACTGCCTGGGATAATTTTTCAGGATCAAACCCTGCGGCCCTTGGGTCTCGGCTGGCCCAGTGATAACGCTCTGGATAATAGTGATCGACATTGGATTGAGTCTGGTCATATGCCAAAACATCGGCATAAAGCAGTGTACAAGCCCACAATAAAATGCTGGCAGATAATAAACGTGGCATAGTAAACTCCTTGTGGTCCAGCGCAGCATTATTCCACGTCTGCAACAAACTCACCTAATGGTTGACCCCGACCGTCAGTACCGATAGGCTTATCTCTTTATCTTGATAGAAGGATATAGCTATCGATCTTATTCAAACATCCGGGCTTTGCCGCCTGTTTGCAGACAACACTCGCATGCGACTGCTGCACTTACTCGAGCAGGAAGAACTCAGTGTCGCTGAATTGTCTGCAATCACACACCTGGCACAACCTCGTGTATCCACGCATCTGGCGCGTCTGAAAGAAGCCGGGTTGGTGACCGATCGCCGTGCCGGCGTTTCGGTTTATTACCGGGCCACTGATGCTACCGATGACTCCGCTGCTCATGCCTTATGGAAAACCCTGGCAGCACATGCCAATGAAGATCCTTTACTGCAGCAGGATCGAGAACGCATTGTCACTGTGTTACAGGCACGTGCCAGCAACCAAAACTGGGCAGATGCTGTGGCCGGCGATATGGAGCGACATTACTCACCTGGCCGAACCTGGGAAGCCACCACCCGTTCATTGGTGCGACTGCTGGAATTGGGTGAAGTACTGGATATTGCTTCTGGCGATGGCGTTACCGCTGAACTGCTTTCTCCACAAGCCAAACGAATGGTGTGCATAGACATTAGTGACAAAGTGGTAGAAGCCGCTACTCGGCGCACTGAGAGCCTGGATAATATCGAATTCCGCCAGGGGGATATGCACCAATTGCCATTGGATGATGAACAATTCGATACGGTATTAATGCTGCATGCCCTGACCTATTCAGAGCAACCCGCAAAAGCTTTTAGTGAAGCCCTGCGGGTTTTGCATCCCGGTGGTCGATTACTGGCAGCAACACTGAAAAAACACTCGCATGCCAATATGGTTGCACCCTACAGCCATGCCAATCTTGGTTTTAGCTCCGCTGAATTAAAACAACTCGCCCAAAAGGCCGGTTTCGTCAAGACCCAAATTCTGGAAGCTGCCAGCGAACGTCGCCCACCCCACTTCACTGTACTCACTCTGCTGGCCCAGAAGCCATGAGCCACAAAAGAAACTGGTTAAACGCAGAACGCGTTGAGCAACTGACAAACGCACTTAGGCAACGTATTTTAGTGATCGACGGTGCCATGGGTACGATGATCCAACAGCATGAGCTGGACGAAAGTGCCTATCGTGGGGAACGTTTTGCTGACCACACTCAGGATCTGGAAGGCAACAATGACCTACTCACACTCACTCAGCCCGAAATCATTCAAGCCATCCATCAAAAATACCTGGATGCCGGTGCGGACTTAATTGAAACCAACACTTTTAACGCCAATCGCATATCTCAGGCCGATTACCTGCTGGAAGACTTATCCTATGAACTCAATGCAACAGCGGCCCGCCTGGCGCACTCTGTAGCAGACCGGCAAAGCTTAGCAACACCTGAGCGCCCGCGTTTTGTGCTCGGCGCACTGGGCCCCACCAACCGTACCGCCTCGATCTCGCCGGATGTGACCAACCCCGGCTATCGCAATATCACCTTTGCTGAATTACGCGATGCATACCATGAGGCAGTAAAAGGGTTAATTGATGGCGGCTCTGATGCACTGATTATCGAAACCGTATTCGATACACTCAACTGCAAAGCAGCTATCGCCGCCTGCCTAGATGTTTTTGAGGAACTGAACGGACAGTTACCGCTGCTGATTTCCGGCACCATTACTGATCAAAGCGGGCGTACATTATCGGGGCAAACCCTGGCCGCTTTCTGGCACTCTATCCGCCATGCCCAGCCATTTGCTGTTGGCTTGAACTGTGCGCTGGGTGCATCTGAACTACAACCCTACGTGCAGGAACTCGCCGAGATTGCTGACTGCCCGGTCTTCACTTACCCAAACGCCGGCTTGCCCAATGAGCTGGGAGGTTATGACCAGACACCTGAGGTGATGGGTGAGTGGTTGGGGCGCTTTGCCAAACATGGTTGGCTTAATTTAGCAGGCGGCTGTTGTGGCACAACACCAGAACATATTGCTGCTATTGCTGATGCGGTCAATCCGCAAATACCCAGAGTGATACCAAAAATAAAAACCGATACCCGGCTGGCAGGTATTGAAGCACTTACCCTGACTCCAGAATTAAATTTCATCAATATCGGCGAACGCACCAATGTCACCGGTTCAGCGATCTTCCGAAAGTTGATCGAAAAAGACGATTACGATCAGGCCTTGAGTGTCGCCCGTCAGCAAGTCGAAAACGGCGCACAGATTATTGATATCAATATGGATGAAGGCTTGCTGGATTCTGAAACGGCAATGATCAGGTTTCTGAACCTGATTGCCGCCGAACCGGATATCGCCAAAGTTCCGATCATGCTCGATTCGTCAGACTTTGCCGTTATCGAAGCCGGTCTACAGTGTATCCAGGGCAAAGGCATTGTTAATTCCATCAGCCTGAAAGAAGGCGAGGACTCGTTTTTACAACAGGCGCGGATTGTGCAGCGTTATGGTGCAGCCGTAGTGGTTATGGCATTTGATGAACAAGGTCAGGCCGATTCACTGGAACGCCGAATCACTATCTGCCGACGTGCGTACGATCTGCTCACTGAAACGATTGGCCTGGCGCCTGAAGATATCATTTTTGACCCTAATATTTTTGCGGTCGCCACCGGTATCGCTGAACACAACCGCTACGCACTGGACTTTATCCAGGCATCTGAATGGATCCGGCAAAACCTGCCGGGGGTGCACATTTCCGGTGGTGTCAGTAACCTGTCATTTTCATTTCGCGGCAACAACACTGTCCGCGAGGCCATGCACTCAGTGTTTTTGTACCATGCCATTCAGGCCGGTATGGATATGGGTATTGTCAATGCCGGTCAATTAACTGTTTATGACGATATTCCAGATGAACTAAGAGACGCAGTTGAAGCTGTCATATTAAATAGCAGCCCGGAAGCCAGCGAGCGATTATTAGAAATCGCACAGGAATATGCAGGACAGCGCGCAGATCATCAAAATCATACCGATGAAAGCTGGCGCGAACTGAACATCAACGCCCGCCTTACTCATGCATTGGTGCATGGCATTGACGGTCATATCGAAGCTGATACCGAACTGGCCCGCCAGCAGGCCAACCAAGCGCTGGACGTCATCGAAGGCCCGTTAATGGATGGCATGAATGTAGTAGGCGATCTATTTGGTTCTGGAAAAATGTTTTTGCCGCAGGTGGTCAAAAGCGCGCGGGTGATGAAAAAGGCTGTCGCACACCTAATCCCTTACATCGAAGAGCATCAGCGCCAAACAGGCACCCGCTCAGACAAGCCCAAAATATTAATGGCAACCGTCAAGGGAGATGTCCACGATATTGGTAAAAACATTGTTGGTGTGGTACTGGCCTGTAACAATTTTGATGTTATTGATCTCGGCGTCATGGTCCCGATGCAAACCATTATCGATACCGCGGTTAAAGAACAAGTCGCATTAATCGGCCTATCCGGCCTGATTACACCTTCACTTCGAGAAATGACCAAAGTTGCCAATGGTTTGCAAAGCCAAGGACTGACATTGCCGTTACTGATCGGGGGCGCCACTACATCCAGGGTACACACTGCATTAAAAATCGCTCCTGAATATCAGTCACCCACCATATGGGTTAAAGATGCTTCACGTGCGGTGGGAATAGCCCAAAAACTGCTGAGCGATAAAAAAAATGCCTTTGTCACAGATATTGCCAGCGAATATAAAAAAGTTCGGGAGCAACATGCCAACAAAGGCAAAAGAAAAAAATTACTGACATTGGAACAGGCCCGCAGCAATGCTCACAAACTTGACTGGGCTGAGTATCAGCCGGTGAAACCTAAAAAAACTGGCATACAGGTTTTACTCGATATTGAATTAACCGAGCTAGTAGACTATATCGACTGGGGGCCATTTTTTGCCAGCTGGGAAATAACCGGAAAATACCCGCAACTGCTAGATGACCCAAACAAAGGCAAAGCTGCCCGACAATTATTGAGCGATGCCAAGCACATGCTAGAGCAGATCATTAACGAAAAATGGTTATCTGCAAAAGCGGTATACGCTATATTGCCAGCCAGGCGTCAAGGTGATGACGTATTGATCTATGCCGATGAATCAAGGCTGCTGGTTCAAGAAACCCTATGTTTTCTACGCCAGCAAAATGCTAAGCAAAACAATAACCCCAACCGATGTCTTGCCGACTATATCGCCAGCAACAAGAATGTAGACGACTGGATTGGCTTGTTTACAGTGACCACTGGTATTGGCATTGAGCCACATGTACATCGTTATGAAGAAAACAATGATGATTACAATGCAATCCTTGTCAAAGCACTGGCAGATCGATTGGCTGAAGCCCTTGCTGAGTGGTTACATGCAAAAGTGCGCAAAGAATATTGGGGCTATGCCGATAATGAGAACCTTAATAACAACCAGTTAATCACTGAACAATATCAAGGCATCCGGCCTGCCCCCGGTTATCCGGCATGCCCAGACCATACCGAAAAACGCAAAATATTTAGTTTACTTGATGTTGAAGAAAACATTGGTGCATCACTGACTGAGTCTATGGCCATGTTACCTGCCGCCTCGGTTAGCGGTTACTATTTTAGCCACCCCCAATCACAGTATTTTGTCGTCGGTAAATTAGCCGATGATCAAATAAAAAATTATAGCCAAAGGAAAAAATGGTCAAACAAAAACTCAGAACAATGGCTCGCTGCTAATTTATAAAATTATTTTTAATCGATCATACCCAGCCATAAAAAAAGCCCTGCACTTACAGAGCTTTGATTAACAAAAAGCCACTAATTAATTAGGCTGATTTCTGTATCATAAAACCGGTACAACCTACCATGCATATTAATACCACTCTGCTCAATAACCCCCATATGGTATATTCTGGGAGAAAATAAGCGGGCATCAGCAAACAAACTTACAGCACCCGACTCAGCAACAGAAAAAGTTGCAATACCGGCATTCCAATCGAAACCAACCGTCACTATGCCATTAACAGCATAATCACTGACATCAAACACATCAGACTGCACTAAAACATTATCGCCAGGATGATTGGCTGGCTGATACCAGTCAATCACTAATTGCATACCCTCAATGGTGTGCATCAATTGAACATCAAGCAGCAGCGCCTGGTCATAACCCAAGCCTGACTCAAGCCGCATTAATTTAACCACAGCCTCTTCATCAATAACGCTATCGGAAATGTCCAGGTTAAATGCAATCGACATAGCCCCGCCTGTGGCTTGCAGCACATAAACTTGCTTGCCCTGCTCACCATCACCTGACTTTACATCGGTATCACAATCAGATCCCTCCAATAAACCTTGCGGATCTGAATTTATCTTTAAGATATTCATATTGCCCCTAATACCTTCACACCCCCAGTCACTGGCTATTGCTGTATTATTTATAAATAAAAAAATAGTGATCGAAAAAAATAAAGCAACTATTAAAGAACTATTTTTCAAATTCATTAGAAACATCTTCCTTCTCCAATGCTGTTGCGTTTATCCGCGCAACTCATGAGTATTTATTGCTTGCATCAGGAATACGTCTGTTTTTTCTATTGTTTTTAGGCACCAAAGCAAGCAATGACTAAAGCCAAAAGCGTTCGAACTTCAGGCTTGAAACTCAACGCGATAAAACATTGGAAAACGTGTCAATTAATTTCAGAATCAACACTGAAAGAAATTTTTTTTATAAAAAGTGAGAGATTTAGCGAGTGCAAAGAACACCATTGCAAGGTACTAAACCCGGTCTTATAAGCACTGACTATTGCTTTAAAACCGGGCATCCGGTTTAATTGTGTTGAAAGTCAACAAGAGGATGTCATGCAGCTCCAACAGGACGAGCAACAAATCACCCGCCTGTTACATGATTCTGCAACAGGCGACACCAACGCGAGCAATCAGCTCATGTCCATGATTTACCCACGCCTGAAAGCAGTGGTTGGGCGACAACTGCACCACGGTGGTGGTGCCAATGCTGTACAAACAACAGAGCTATTGCACGAGGCATATATCAAGATGGTTGACCAGAATTTTGATACCTGGCAAAACCGTAGTCAGTTTTTCGCGGTAGCGGCCCGGATCATTAGAAGAACCATCATTGATCATATCCGTCATAGCAATCGCTCCAAACGCGGAGGCGATGCGGTCAGGATTGACCTGGATACTTTTGACCATGTGGCCGCCACGCCTGATAAAGCCAGTAATATTGATTGGCTGGCTCTGGATCATGCTTTGGAAGAGCTTAAACAAATTGATCCCGATATAATGAGGATTGTTGAACTGCGGTACTTTGCCGGCTTTAGTATTCAGGAAGTTGCCAGGCACACCAGAACATCAGAATCTACTGTTAACCGACAATGGCGTTTTGCAAGAGCCTGGTTACGTAAAACACTTAAATAATTGATTGCATGAATAAAGCAAGCTTGTGGCGACAATCGAAACAGATCTTTGATCAAGCAATCAAGTTGCCAGCTGACCAGCGTGAGCAATATATCCAGAAGCAGTGTGTCGGTTCAGATGAGCTGCTCAACCTGGTCAATGAACTACTGGAAGCCGATCAACCCACCCAACTGCATAACGACAATACTCTGGTTGTCGCTGTCGTCGATGCGCTCGACACCCTGGAAACTGATAACTACCTGTCACTGGAACTGGACAATTACCGCTTGCTGAAAAAGATTGGGCAAGGCGGTATGGGCTCTGTGTTTTATGCGGAACGCTGTGATGACAGTTTTCATAAGAAGGTTGCCATTAAAATTATGCGCGCAGGGTTTGGTTCTGATGACAGACAGCGCCGTTTTATTACTGAACGACAAATTTTAGCTGACCTGGAACACCCTCAGATCGCCCGCCTGCTGGACGGTGGCACGACTGCTGATGGTCAGCCTTATGTCGTCATGGAATATGTTGATGGTCAGGATATCATCCAATATTCTGATGCAGACCAATTAACAATTGCTCAGCGCCTGGCTTTGTTCATGGAGTGTTGTGCTGTTATCCAGTATGCACATGATCACTTAATCGTTCATCGTGATATTAAACCCAGCAATCTGCTCATTGATCAATACGGCAACCTCAAGCTGCTTGATTTTGGCATTGCCAAAATGCTTGAGGTTGGCACTGAACAAGAGCAAACCGAACAACTGTCGCGTTTATTAACCCCCAGTTATGCCAGCCCCGAGCAGGTGCTCGGTAAACCAATTACAACCACCAGCGATGTGTATTCACTGGGTGTTTTGCTTTATGAGCTGCTGTGTGGCCACAAGCCTTATCACCACCAGAGCCTAACTCCCAAGGAATTTGAAAATACCCTGCTGAATAAAATGCCGCCGCCATTGGATAGCTGGTTCGATAACAGCAATCCACATATCCCGATTGAATTTGACAAAGCATCCATCGCTACTGCCAGAAGTACGTCACCGGAGAAACTACAAAAAACCTTGCGTGGCGACCTGAACAGTATTGTCTTTAGAGCAATGGCCAGCGAGCAGCAAAATCGTTATCACAGCGCTCAGGCTTTATCTGACGATATTCAGCGTTATCTGCAAGGCCACCCGATTCAAGCACGACCAGCCAGCCTGACCTATAGAGCTGTCAAACTGGCCCGTCGCCGAACTGCTGCGGTAGTTGCTGCGCTAGCTGCACTTGTATTCGTCATAGTGTTCATCAGCATGACCATCATTCAATCCAGGCAGGTTGCCCACGAGCGTGATATCGCAGTAGAGCAAAAACAGCGAGCGGAGTCTGTCACCAGCTTTCTGGTGGATACCTATGAATCTTTTAATCCTGCCGCCACACTGGGTGAACAAATTACTGCGCGGCAAGTACTCAATGAAGGCGTAAAACGCCTGGATGAACATTTACAGCCCGAACTTCAAGTCGACTTGCTGCAAACAATGGGCGAACTCTATGGGCATTTGGGTTTATATTCAGAGTCAGAAAAATTACTGCAAAAAGCACTGACCATTCATGACAACAATCCGGATGCCGAACCGGCTGACCGCGCGCAGTTACTGTATCTAATCGCTGTAAACCATGTTGAAAATGGACAATATCAAGTCGCAATTAACACCGTCAAAAATGTGATGCAGCTACGCGATCCAGATCAAGCAGATGCCAAATTCCTACAGGCCTATGATTTAAAACTTATAGGTAGAGCCAATTACAATCTGGAAAACTATGAGCAGATGCAACAACAGTATGAAAAGGCTCTGGATTTATTAAGGGAAACCACCGGTGACGACAGCCAGGAATACGCCATCACTCTAAATGAACTTGCTGGCAAACTTAGAGGAGAAGGTTCCGATTTACAGGCAAGTCAGTTGTATCAGCAATCTTTAAAAATTCTGCGACAACATTTTCTAAATGATCACCCCAATATTGCCGAAACGCTACTATCACTGTCGCACGTTCATCGCAGACTCGATCAGTTACTCCTGGCAGAAAGTTATGCTGCTGATGCAATTGCAATGTTACAGCGTATATACGATGAACCACATCCCAATCTGGCTGTGGCATTGAACTCTATGGGACTAATTCAAAAAGGCCTGGAAAATTATTCATTATCAGCTGATTATTACCTAGAAAGCCTGGCAATAAAACGCAGCCTGCTGGGCAATCAACACCCTCGTGTGGCCATGTCTCTGTTTAATCTGGCATATTTAAAGTTCCGCCATATGAATGATCTAGACGGTGCCGAAAATGACTTTCGTGAAGCACTGGCGATTGGTTCTGATATATGGGAATACGATCATAAGAATATTTATAAATTCCGTGCCAGTCTGGGTTTCGTGCTCAGTGCCAAAGGTGAGTTTGACGAAGCCGAATCACTGCTTAGAGGATGCCTGGAGACTTTAAGCAATAAACAGCCGGCAGAACTTTATTATGCAGATATCGCCAAGATCAATAGCCAACTGGCCAATATTTTAATCCAGCGAGGACAATTTGAGCAGGCCAAACCATTATTGGATATCAGTGTTCCAGTATTGATCAATGAATATGGAATAAATGATGCAGATACCCAGCGTGCACTAAGCTGGCAACAATCAATCAGTCCGCCCCAGTAGGACTATACAAGCTGTGCAATTGCCCGGCAGTCGCCAATCGTACACTTTTATCCCATAAATCAACAGCCATTTTCTGGTCATAGGTTTGCGCTGCAGAGCGAGCCACTCTGGTGCCTTTCAAATAATACCCAGACAACCGAGCCATATCCCCGGAAAGAATATAATCAACCACCCTCTTGGCCAATTTATCCGGCTTTTTGCTAAAAATACTCATCAACCAGCGCATACTCATGTTATGCCGATGAAAGATATTGGTTCGTAAACCTCCTGGGTGAATGCAGTTAACCGCAATACCCGACTCACATTCTCGTCTGGCAAGATCATAAGTAAATAAAATATTGGCCAGTTTGACTCGGCTGTACGCTGCCATCCAGTGATAATTAGACCGGTTGTCCAAGTCATCAAAATTGAGTGACTGACGTCTATGAACACTGGAAGTGACATTCAGAATCTGGCTGCACTCGGTATTTCGCATTAGCGTCAATAATCGATTGGTCAGAATGAAGTGCCCCAGATGGCCGGTTGCGAAACACAACTCAATGCCATCTGCATTCAACTGCCTTCGCGGTAAAATTACAGCCGCATTATTAATCAGAATGTCCAACCGCTGATGGCTTGCAATAAACCGGTCAGCATTGTCATTCATAGATTGCCGGGATGACAGATCCCCCACCAACAGTGATACTGAAGGGTTGCCGCTTGCCTGTCGAATCTCTTCAACAGCACGCCGGCCCCGCCTGCCATCCCGGCAGAGAATGTTGACTGCCAGATTATTCCTGGCCAGTTCAAGAGCAAGTGCTTTACCAAAGCCAGAACTACCGCCAGTCACTAAACTCACCCTTCTTTCAGCCTGTTCCATAGGCGCAGCTGTTCTCCATTTTTACGTTTCTACAACCCAACGCGACATCGGCGATGTTTTTGTGTCAGGTTTTTGAAAATAATGTTGTATCAGAAGGCTGAGGGAATCTGACTTTTATTTAAACTATTGAAAAATAAGGTTTTTAAGCATCAAACCCTTAACATAAAAAAAGGCACCGCAGATGGTGCCTGGATATCTCAAAACGGAACAGCTGATAACAGCTTGCCGTGATTACAGTGAGCTTGATAACCCCATAAGCGATGTGCTGAGTGGGTTGATCCCTTGCTTGGTTAACACAGATGCCTGCCGTCAGTTGCAGGGTTTTGCCGTGATTTGTTTTTGGGGGGAAACTTAGGCGCCAATAAGCCCAATTCCATAGCTTGATGAATTCTCGGCATCAACTCAATATTCATGATTGAATACAAATCTTCGAAACCGTTAATAACAAAATAAACAGGTTGATAAATATCAATCCGATAAGGGGTGCGTAACACAGTATCGATATCAAATGGCTGACGCTCGGGATGAAAATCCTCCAAAGCGTAAACCGTTTCACCTTGAGAAGATAAAATACCTGCACCATAAATTCGCAATCCATTATTGGTATTTATCAAACCAAATTCCACAGTAAACCAAAACAGACGAGCCAGATATATCTGCTCCTGTCGGCTTGCGCCATGTCCCAACTGACCATAGGCCTGCACAAAACTGGCAAATACCGGGTCAGTCAGCAAAGGACAGTGACCAAATATTTCGTGAAAAACGTCGGGCTCTTGCAGGTAATCAATATCTTCCTGACGACGGATAAATGTTGCTGCTGGAAATTGACGGTTAGCAAGCAAAGCAAAAAAATCATCAAATGGAATCACCGCTGCCACTGGCTCCAGCGTCCAGCCGGTGGTTTTCTTTAAAACAGCACTAACTTCAGGAACCTGTGCGACACGGTCTGCCGGTAAATTAAGCATTTCTAGACCATGTAGATATTGCTCACAAGCACGCCCACAAATTAATCGCATTTGCTGCTGATAAAGCGTACTCCAAGTCTCATCTTCTATATGCGAGTAATCCACATAACCCTGGGTGTCTGCCTGTCTTGCCACATAACGAGAGGTTTGTTTGCTCATTTGATATCCTCATACCTTTTAGTGGCTGAAGTGTCATACTTGATCTGCTAAAGCCTGATAAATTCAAATATGGCCTTGAACCTGTATTTACTTGCCAATCACTGCCAACCCCAAACTATCCATATCGATCCAGCTGATTTCCTGATTAAACACCTTGCTTTACCGCACACCTCCTCGGGCATAATCGTAATAAGCGCTTTGACTATTGCTTTTCTCAGTCATTTCTGGCTATTTAAAGTTACAGCGATCAATGGTTCATTGATTTGATCTTGATCAAAAATACAAACGACCACTTCTTACCCCTGTAGTGTTAACACCTATCAGCTTCACAGCCGAAGTAAACATGAGATAATGGCTGCATGAATAAAACCTCTAACTTTTATTATGAATAGCAACCGTCACGATCCAAGCCGCACCATCCAGCCCCCTACTGGCGCTGACTTACACTGCGCTAACTGGCAAATCGAAGCAGCTTACCGAATGATTCAAAACAACCTGCACCCGGATGTCGCAGAAGACCCTACCCGTCTTGTTGTGTATGGTGGTATCGGCCGTGCAGCAAGGGACTGGGATTGTTTCGATCAGATTCTGGCAACGCTGCAACGTTTGCAGCCAGATGAAACGCTGTTGGTGCAATCGGGCAAACCCGTGGGTGTATTTAAAACACACACCGATGCACCCCGGGTGCTGATCGCCAACTCCAACCTGGTACC
The DNA here is from genome assembly GCA_965230265.1 of Wenzhouxiangellaceae bacterium. GTDB lineage: Bacteria > Pseudomonadota > Gammaproteobacteria > Xanthomonadales > Wenzhouxiangellaceae > JAJFKX01. The sequence goes on from OZ245999.1 coordinate 2,390,086, forward strand.
CGCCTGGTCAACCTGGGAGCACTTTAACGAGCTGGATCGCAAAGGCCTGATGATGTACGGCCAGATGACTGCCGGAAGCTGGATCTATATAGCCAGCCAGGGCATTGTTCAGGGCACTTATGAAACCTTTGCAGAAGCCGGACGCCAACATTTTGATGGTGACTGGAAAGGACGCTGGATTTTGACTGCAGGGCTGGGGGGTATGGGTGGCGCTCAACCACTGGCTGCCAGTTTCGCAGGTGCTTGCTCCTTAAATATTGAATGCCAGCAAAGCCGCATCGACTTTAGACTGCGAACCCGCTACCTGGATGAGCAAGCGGACAATCTGGATGATGCCTTGGCACGCATCAACAAATACTGTGACGCTGGACAGGCCCGCTCTATCGGGCTGCTGGGTAATGCCGCCGATATTTTCCCGGAACTGGTTGAACGCGCCAAAAGTGGAGAAATCAAACCCGACCTGGTCACTGACCAAACCTCGGCACACGACCTGATCAACGGTTACCTGCCTCAGAATTGGACAGTAGAACAATGGAAAGCTGCCCAGGATGATCCAAGCCAGTTCAAACCCTTATCTGATGATGCCGCTGAATCCTGTGCAGTGCATGTACAGGCCATGCTGGATTTTCATGCCATGAATATCCCCACTGTGGATTACGGCAATAACATCCGTCAGGTTGCTTTCGATAAAGGCGTGAAAGACGCTTTTGATTTCCCCGGTTTTGTCCCCGCCTATATCCGCCCGCTGTTTTGTGAAGGCAAAGGCCCGTTCCGCTGGGTGGCATTGTCCGGTGACCCTGAAGATATCCACAAAACCGATGCCAAGCTCAAGCAACTGTTTCCTGACAATCACAGCTTGCACCGCTGGCTGGATATGGCCAGCGAGCGGATTGCCTTTCAAGGTTTGCCGGCCCGTATCTGTTGGTTAGGTTTGGGTGAACGGCATCTGGCAGGGCTGGCCTTTAACGAAATGGTTGAATCGGGTGAGCTAAAAGCCCCCATTGTGATTGGCCGCGACCACCTGGATACCGGTTCAGTGGCTTCACCCAATCGCGAAACCGAAGCCATGCTGGATGGTTCAGATGCTGTCTCTGACTGGGCTTTGTTGAATGCACTATTAAATACTGCTGGTGGAGCTACCTGGGTATCCCTGCACCATGGTGGCGGCGTGGGTATGGGTTACTCCCAGCATGCCGGAGTCGTGATAGTGGCCGATGGCACCCAGGCAGCCGCGCAACGATTGCAACGGGTTTTGTTTAATGACCCTGCCAGTGGTGTCATGCGACATACCGATGCCGGTTATCAATTAGCGCAGCAGACAGCGAAGCAAAATCAGCTGGACCTGCCAATGATGCGTTAAGCTGAAATTGGACCAATAACAATAATCACTGAAAGTCACAGGATCGATCATGCTAATGAAAAATCAAACCACGCACTCCAAAACCCCTTCCCCCTGGCAAGGCCGAGTTGATGAAGACGGTAGTCTGCGTTGGCATCAGGTGGTGGACTGCCTGGACCCGGAACTACAAGCCATTACAGACCTGACAGATGAGGATCTGGCAGATACCATCGCCTTGCTGGGTTATGCCTGTGATGAAGGTGTTGCACGCAATCAGGGTCGTACCGGTGCTGCAGAAGGCCCACGGGCCATCCGCACAGCATTATCCAACCTGCCCAAACCCGCTGCCAAAGTGATCGATCTGGGCAATGTGGATTTGCGCGCCGATAAACTCACCATGGAACAAGCGCAGGCACGCTTGGCCGATGGCGTTTCTCATTGCCTGAATAAGCACGCATTTCCAGTTGTTCTGGGTGGCGGTCATGATGTGGCCTTCGGCTCATTTAGTGGGCTGGCGCGACACATCCAATCCAAAGGTGAGGCCATGCCATCAATTGGCATCATTAACTTTGATGCACATTTCGACCTGCGCCGTGACCCACGGCCAAGCTCTGGTACGCCATTTGAGCAAATTGCACAAACCTGTGCCGATAACATCTGGCCTTTTCAATATCTGTGTCTGGGCATCAGTGAGTTTGCCAACACCCCCATTCTGTTCGATACCGCTCGTACCCGAAATGTACGCTGGTTAAGTGATGAGCAAATGGCACCATCACGACTGGATCTTGCTATGAATACGGTCAGTGAGTTTGTCCGCGATAAAGACTATCTATATCTTTCTTTTTGCCTGGATGTGCTGCCCGCACATATTGCCCCAGGTGTCAGCGCTCCGGCTGCACGTGGTGTGGAGCTGGCAGTCATCGAACCATTACTGGATGCGGTAGTGCAGTCGGGCAAGGTGGTGCTGGCGGATATTGCCGAAATGAATCCGCGCTTTGATATTGACTCACGAACGGCCCGCCTGGCGGCCCGTCTGGTTGCACGCATGGTAGGTCGGCATCATCAATAATTTTTAACCGTTATGCCTTCCGCTCAGCCATCAGTACTTTTGCGCCATGCCAATCTGGCTACTATGGCGCAAGACGATGGCTATGGCACAATCAAAAACGCAGCATTACTGATTGATGCCCAACAACGTATAGCCTGGCTGGGCCCCGATAAGGGCGTTCCCGCAACATTGAAAGTTGACCGGGAAATCGACTGCCAACAACGCTGGATTACGCCCGGCTTGATCGATTGTCATACACATCTGGTCTACGCCGGCAATCGCAGTGACGAGTTCGAACAGCGATTGCAAGGTGTCAGCTACGCCGAAATCGCTGGTCAGGGTGGCGGTATTCAAAGCACTGTCAATGCCACCCGCAACGCCAGTTTTGATGATTTACTGGATGCCACCCTGCAACGTGCCAGGTACCTGACACGTGAAGGTGTCAGCCGGATTGAAATTAAATCTGGTTATGGACTGAATCTGGAAACCGAACGTCGCATGCTGCAGGTGGCCCGCGCTATTCCAGAGCACCTGCCTGTCACAGTGCATACCACCTTTCTCGGCGCTCATGCCTTGCCGCCTGAATTCAGTAACAATGCAGATGAATATATCGAACACATCTGCAAGGATATATTGCCTGTTTTGGCCAGCGAAGGCCTGGTCGATGCTGTCGATGGTTTTTGTGAGTCCATCGGTTTCAACACAACGCAAATCGAGAAAGTATTGCAAACCGCGCAGGCATTGAATCTGCCCGTCAAACTGCATGCGGAACAACTATCCAACCAGCATGGCGCCGCATTGGTTGCCCGCTACCAGGGCTTGTCCGCTGACCACCTGGAATATTTGGATAAGGACGGCATCCTGGCAATGGCTGACGCTGGAACCGTGGCCACATTATTACCTGGCGCATATTACTATTTAAATGAAACCCAACTACCTCCTATAGGTTTGTTGCGCCAGCAACATGTTCCCATTGCCATCGCTACAGATCACAATCCAGGCACCTCACCCATGCTATCGCTGCTAACGGCAATGAATATGGCATGTGTGCTGTTTCAACTGCGACCTGATGAAGTTCTCGCTGGCGTTACCCGGCATGCTGCCCAGGCGCTGGGTGCTGCCAGCGAATGTGGAACACTGGCCGTCGGCAAACGAGCAGATTTGGCTGTATGGGATATTGAGCAGCCTGTAGACCTGGTCTATGGGCTGGGACACAATCCGTTAAGCGATCTGCTGACTACTCCTCATTAACATCACTCTCTTATGGTATTTTTAAACACCTGATAATATTTAATTTACAACAGCAGCAAACTATCGTATTGGTTTGACAGGGGTATCGGTCATGAGCAAAAAAGCAGATGGTTCTCAAAGCACCAGCCATTTAATGCGTGGCTTCTCATCACGTCAATTACAAGCTTTTTATGCCCTGGCACAAACCTTACATTTTTCACAAGCTGCAGAATTAATTGCCATTACACAATCAGCGTTATCACAGCGAATTCAAAACCTCGAACAGATGGTTGGACAAAAGTTATTCAACCGCGGACATAATCACATTACTCTCACTCACGCCGGCCACCGGATGCTGCGCTACTGCCAACTGCGGGAAACTTTTGAGCATGAGTTTTTATATGATTTTAAAGTTAGCGGTACGGGTGAATTATCCGGTGCCCTGCGTATTGGCGGTTTTTCATCCGTGATACGTTCGGCAGTGATGCCGATCCTGAATCACCATCTGGTCAGGCTGAATCCGGATATTTCCTGTGAATATATTGTTGAAGAAATGCATAACCTGACCAAATTATTAATGATGGGCAAAGTAGAGTGGGTCATTACTCAGTTTCCGTTAGTATTGAATGGTGTTGAATCAGTAGACCTGGGCACAGAACGCAATTTTCTCATTGAATCCAGTGACCCGGATGCATGTCGTAATGTCTATATCGACCATGAACCCAGTGATCACTTTACTGAGCACTTTTTCTCGCTACATAACTACAAACCTGAAGGTGGTTTTAGACGTGCATTTTATGAGGACATCTACGGCCTGTTGGAAGCTGTCGATGATGGCATAGGGCGTGCCGTTGTGCCTATGCATTTGCTGGAAAAACAACACCGCTGCCAACCCGTTACAGGCTTTGCGGCTGTTGATCTTCCGGTGATACTCAGTTACTACAAGACCAATCAGCATTCACACCTGCACCGTGAAGCAGAAAAAGTTTTATCCACACATATTCAAGAATATTTAAGTCGCGATGAGGCCAAGCTACAAGCCAGTATCAGTGAAGTAAAAACTGTCGCCCACCCTTACGACCACCCCACCCCACCATGAACTTTCAAATCACAACCGCCACAGGCTTAAGCTGTGGATAGAAAGACATCTATCATTTTTTTTAATTAGCCGATTAAAAGATTTAATTTCCACTCTAAGCATGCCCGGGATAACCTGTTTATGCGTTAAACAAGCCACGCGAGTGTTTCTCCGGTTTATTTAATGTACCAACGATAATTATGGACGATAAGAGGTGGTCATCATGTATAAATTATTAACGATTGTATTATTCCTTCTGCTTCAGTCGCCCCTTTGGGCAGAAGAAATTTATGATTGTGCCGACGGTGGTGGAAAGGTATGCTCAGACTCTGATATCCCTGCCGCTGCACCAACCGATTGGAGCTACCCAACAGCTCAGGATGAATGCAATGCAATATGCAGCGATCTGGCTGGCAGTATCCAGGGCGGGCTGTCCAATGTTTGGGTTTGCACAGCTACCAGTGCCAGTTGGAACGGGTATTCAACTGACCCACATGGGAATCAGTCTACACTGTGCTCATGTGACGTGACTTGCGTAAAAGGTGTAACACCAAGACAAGCAAATCATCACCACGTACTACCACGCGACTTTTAAATAAAGCGTAGAAACATAGGCGTTTTCACCCGGGGCCACGATCGCTCCGGGCTTTTATTATTTTATTGATTACCCAACCGGTTTAGCAAACAATAAAACAAGTTAATTAATTTTGACCGGCCAACTTCAAGCCGCTTGTCAGTACTCAGGCTGCACAACTTACACGGCTAGTATGATCCAGTGCCTGCTCGATGTCTGCCAATAAATCATCAACCTCTTCCAGACCTGCCGACAACCGTATCAGACCCTCACTGATCAAATGCTGTTGACGTTCTTCCTGGCTATAGGTGGAATGCGTCATACTGGCCGGGTGCTGGGCCAGGGTTTCAGCATCGCCAAGGCTGACTGCCCGCTGTATCAGTTGCAGATTGTTCATAAACTCAATGCCCCCGGAACGCCCAGCTTTTAACTCAAAAGCCAGCATGCCGCCAGACAAACTCATCTGTCGAGCAGCCAGCTCAAACTGTGGAAATGACACCAAACCAGGATAATGCACTTTATCAACCAGCGGATGATCGTGCAGATATTCAGCAATAACCTGGGCACTGCTACTATGCCTATGCATACGGATAGCCAATGTCTTTAAGCCGCGCATGATCAGATAAGCATCCTGTGGTGATAATACGGAACCGGTCATGTCTTTGATGCCGAACATGCGGACCTGATCGACCTGTTCCTGTGGTCCCAGTACTGCACCAGCAATCAAGTCACCATGTCCATTCAGATATTTGGTTGCCGAATGCACAACAAAATCTGCACCTAACGCGATAGGACGCTGCAAGTATGGAGTGCAGTAGGTGTTGTCCACTACCACCAAGGCCTGCTGTTGATGAGCAATCGCGCTAACTGCCTGAATATCAACCAGACGCATATTGGGGTTGGCAGGAGTCTCAAAATAAACCAATTTGGTTTGTGGCGTAATAGCCTGACTGACTGCCTCGACTGAGGTCATATCAACATGAGTTACCTTAATACCATGCTTGCTAAGACCATGATTAAAGAAACTGAAAGTACAACCATATAAGGTTTTATCGACGACAATTTCGTCGCCAGGCGTCAGTAATGTCCACATTAGCGACGTAATAGCTCCCATCCCTGAACCGGTACATACACAGCTTTCCGCCCCTTCCAATACCGCCAACCGCGATTCCAGCAAGCTATTGGTGGGGTTGCCCAGACGGCTGTAAATATAACCAGACTGTTCCCCCGCAAAACGCTCACCCCCTTGTTCAGCATTATCAAAAGCAAAGGTGGATGACAGATACATCGGTGGATTCAATGCCCCAAAGTTGGCCTGAGCATTGTAGCCATGATGAATGGCATTGGTAGCAAAACCAGGCGGCTTGGCGAACTGACTCATGGTTTTAGACTCCGGTTTCTTTGAATCATGATTGTGCAGCAAAAACCGGGCAATTACCTTGCAGATCATACTCTTTTTATGCCAATATGAGCAATATTCTTTCCTTAAATATTAATAATTGAAAAAATTTTTGCTAAAACATGCTGGATAAAATAGACAAGAACCTTCTGGAACTACTGCAAAACGATGGCAAGATATCCAATAGCCAGCTTGCGGAACAGGTTTCCTTAAGCGAAGCCCCCTGTTGGCGCCGGGTCAGACGGTTGGAGCAAGACGGATACATTACCGGCTATCAAGCCTTACTGGATCACCGACTGCTGGGGTTCGGCGTTATTGCTTTTGTGCAGGTCAAGTTTTCCAGCCACCGGATAGAACTGGCACAGGAGTTTGAAGAAGCTGTACAAACACTGCCACAAATCATGGCGTGCTATAACGTTACCGGCTCAGCAGATTATCTGTTGCATGTGCTGGCAGAGGACCTGGAATCTTATGGTGATTTGACATTGAACACCATCCGTAAGTTACCCGGTGTGGATGCTATTCATTCAAGTTTGTGTCTGCGGGAAATTAAGACTTCAACCAAAATACCGATCTGAAATGATCCATATTGCTGTTATATCAATGATCTACCAGCGCATATCATCAGGTACTTCAAAATCCTTATATTGATCATCCCAGGCTTCACCACTGGGCTCGTCCCCGCCCATATCAGGAACCAAATCGGGCGCTATGGCTTTGTATTTTGCATGCGTTTCCAAATCCAGTATTACCGGACGACTGCGCAATACCGCGATGCCTAACTCATTGGCATTAATCGCTTTGAGCTGTTCTTCGGTCACCAGTACACGCCGAATTTTACCCATGTAATTAAAGTAGCGGGGCAGCTCGGCTTTTTCATCATTAAGCACTTTGCCTTCGACGGTTTTATCCAGTTGCAGGTTACGTAACCGGCGCGACTCCTGTTCGGCAATTTTTTTCTGTTTTTGGAACTCTTTATCGCGTTTTTCAGCATTGGCTTTGGCGCGATAAGCAGCCGCTAAATCACTGTCCGACTTATGCTGCCTGGAAGTGAATTTCTTGCCGGTTTTTTTGCCCGTTTTTTTCCAGGATTTTTTCTTGCCTGCGGCCTTACCACCAGCACCGCTTTTGCTGTGTTGACGTTGCTCGCGACGCTGCTTTTTTTCCTGTTCGGCTTTAGCAAGCTTATCTTCATTAATAAGCCCCGCTTTTAATAATTGATCTTGTAAAGAACCCATAATTTTCTATGTGACTATAATGTCTGGTGTGGCCTACACAACCAGTCCGGGAGACCCGGACTGGAAGTTAAATCGATTATTCAGCTGCGCTGTCGATGGAAATTAGCTCAACATCAAATATCAAAGTGGCATTCGGGCCAATTAACTGACCACCGCCATTGGCACCATAGGCCAGTTCACTTGGGATGTAGAACTTATACTTGCTGCCAACCGGCATTAACTGAACACCTTCAGTCCAACCTGGAATAACCTGATTCAAACCAAAGGTTGCTGGCTCACCACGGCTATAAGAACTGTCAAACTCCTGACCATTCAATAAGGTGCCACGATAATGCACCGTCACACGATCGGTAGCCGCTGGCTGAGCGCCATCGCCTGCTTCAATCACTTCGTATTGCAGGCCTGAATCAGTCACAGTAACGCCTGGTTTATTGGCATTGGCAGTCAAAAATGCTTCACCTTCTACCTGGTTTTCAGAAGCCAGCCGTTCACGTTCTTCAGCCGCAGCTTCACGACGGCGGGTCAGATAGTCCTGACGAATCGCAACGGCTTCTTCAGCAGTTAGCTGAGTTTCATTGCCTTCAACCACGTCACGAATAGCAGCGAACATGCTATCCAGCTCGATATCACCACCCTGCTGCTTTAGGGAATTACCGATATCCATACCAACGGTATAACCCAGTTTCTGGGCATCCGTTTCCAGGGTGACCTGACCCAAAGCACTATTAATGCCTGCGCCAGACGCAAATAAAACCATGCCGGCAAAACCAGCAATCAACATCTTGTTGGGGTACATATAAAGACTCCGAAAATTTGTAAGTATCAGGCGTGAGACTAACGAACCAATCACAGGTTCCGGGCATATCTCAATAACGGTTTATTATAACTTAGATGGGTCCTCTGGGGTGGATTTCCACCTTTGTACACTTGAATTCCCGGTATACTACGCCACCTTCTGTGCTGAAACACTTAGCAGCCACAATTCGCATACACAATAGGATGAATCGGTGACCACCAATACAAATAATATTCTGCCAGCACATGGCGGGCCGCTAGTCGATTTACTGGTATCTGATAGCCAACGTCAAAGCCTAAAGGATTTAGCCGGGCGACTGCCTTCGCTGACTCTGAGCGAGCGCCAATTATGCGATCTGGAATTGCTGCTCAACGGTGGCTTTTCACCCTTGAAAGGCTTCATGAATCAACATGATTACGCCAGTGTCTGCTCTGATATGCGGCTGAGTGATGGCACCTTATGGCCCATGCCAATCACTTTGGATGTCGACCAGGCATTTGCTGAGGGCCTGAACACAGGCGACCAAATCACGCTGCGTGACAGTGAAGGTCTGGCATTGGCGGTGATGACCATCGATTCTCACTGGCAACCCGATCGTGAACAGGAAGCACAGCAGGTTTTTGGCAGCACTGACAGCAAACACCCGGCAGTCGATTATTTATTGAATCAATCAGGTTCTATATACCTGGGTGGTAGCCTACAGGGCCTGCAACTGCCACACCATTATGACTGTCGCCACTTACGACACACACCTGCCAGCTTGCGAGCCTTGTTCAAGCAAATGGGCTGGCGCCGGATTGTGGCCTTCCAGACACGCAACCCAATGCACCGGGCCCACCAGGAATTAACCTTTAGTGCTGCCAAGCAGGCCGAAGCGAATTTATTGATACATCCAGTAGTCGGCATGACCAAACCCGGAGATGTTGATTACCTGACCAGGGTGCGCTGCTACGAAAAAGTACTGCAACGCTACCCCGATGACACCACGCAATTAAGCCTGCTACCGTTGGCAATGCGCATGGGTGGCCCCCGCGAAGCTTTATGGCATGCGATTATCCGCCGCAACTACGGCTGTACTCATATGATTGTCGGTCGCGATCATGCTGGCCCAGGCAACGACAGCAACGACCAGCCGTTCTATGATCCATTTGCTGCGCAGGCTCTGCTGCAGCAATACCAAGATGAAATCGGTATTGAAATGGTGCCGTTTAAAATGATGGTATTTGTTCAGGATCGGGCCGAATACATCCCCGCTGATGAGGTTCGTGAAGGTGAAAAAGTGCTAAACCTCTCCGGCACAGAATTGCGTCGCCGCTTGTATGAAGGTTTGGATATTCCAGAATGGTTCACCTTTCCGGAAGTGGTAGACGAATTACAGAAGAGCCACCCGCCACGGGCCAAGCAGGGCTTTACGGTTTTCTTTACTGGTTTGTCTGGGGCGGGCAAATCCACCATTGCCAATGCTCTAATGATAAAACTGCGCGAAATTGGCAGCCGACCAGTGACCCTGCTGGATGGCGATATTGTGCGCACGCACTTATCCAGCGAACTGGGTTTTTCACGTGAACACCGTGATATCAATGTGCTGCGTATCGGCTATGTCGCCTCGGAAATTACTAAAAACGGTGGTGTGGCCATCTGTGCACCTATCGCACCTTATACTCATACCCGCCAACAGGTTCGGGATATGATCGAGCCTTTAGGTGGTTTTGTGGAAGTGCATGTATCGACTTCTCTGGAAGTTTGCGAACAGCGCGATAGAAAAGGACTCTATGCCAAAGCACGTCGTGGTGAAATCAAAGAGTTCACCGGCATCTCCGACCCTTATGAAGCCCCGGAAAAACCAGAGCTGGATCTGGACACCCAAATGCTGAGCCCGGAAGAGTCGGTACAGAAAGTTTTAATTGAACTGGAACGCATGGGACTGTTGGCAGTTGAACGTTAATACTGACTAGCACCTGGTAGTAACCCTGGCTGAGACCTTGCCATACGATCTCAGCCGGAACCTTTACTATAGGGGAAGCCACAATGGCTACATCAGCTCTTGAAAACAACCCGTAAACTCCTTGCTTTCTCGAGTTGCAAACTCAAACACCACCAGCGTACAGCGCCCGGACTCGGTCACCTGCAATGCCAACTGCTGGCCATCTTCAGACAATTCAGGGTTACTGAATGATTTACCATAAGTGGGTTGAATAATGGCGCGCTGGCCATTGCCCAGCTCAACAATCACATTATTGCCCTGCTGATAAGCATAGCTGCCATCAGATGCAATGGGGTAATCCAGCATGCTCAACGACTCAAGCCGCTCAACTGCAGGCCCACCCCATAGCACTCCGGCCATCACCACCATTGCTACTGTTGCCAGCAAGCCACCGGTTGGAGTAAACACCCGACGTAAAGGCAACGGTGATTTCAACCTGTCTGGTTTTATATGCCACCAGCGACTTGCTTGAATAACACTGTGCGTCATGACCCACTGATACCCTTCTCCAGGGTATGTTCGAATAAAATGCGCCTCTGCCGCGTTATCGCCCAGGGCTTCTCTCAACAACCATATGGTTTGCGTCAACGCTTTTTGACCACTGTAAATATTGCCATGCCAAACCTGGTCGATTAACTCCTCCCGTGTCACCGCCCTATTGGAATGCTCAATCAATAACTGCAATACCAACCAGCATTTATTCGGCAAGGTTTTGGCTTTCCCTTTGACTATCAAACGACGCTTAGAGAGATGAACGCTTACAGACCTGGTACTCATGGCAAATCCGCTGATAAAAACACCATTAATACACAAAAGATAAAAAAAGATTTGCCCAGATGCCACCAAAAGCGATTAACTGCCGACTTATCACGACAACGTGCAACGGTTCAGGAGTTTTTATGCGTACTACCTCTATCCATATCACGGGCAGCATTTTTGCTTTTTTAACGATTCAGGCTATCGCTGCCAATACCGTCATCCCAATGGGTGATCACCGTATTAATGGCAAAGCAATCAAACCCTATGAATACAGCTGGCATCAATGCGCCATTCAAAATGACCAGTGGGTTAATCAAGGCGAGCTGACCGAGCAGGCAATGGTTATCGGTGATTTATTGCGCTTGCGCCAAACCACACACCGGCCAAATGGTGGCAAGTCAATCGCCACCCATTACCTAAAACACGATTCGCTCTCACCACTGCAAAGCGAAGTCCAACATACGACTGCAGATGGAAAAATGGCTGCACAAATCTCACACCAAATAAATAACCAGGGTTATCAAAGCACGATTAAGCAGGGCAACCAGACTCAAACCAAACAAGGTGAAATCAATACCAGCATGTATAACGGCATTGTCATGGGCCTGCCCATTGCTATGCTGGACGATTCGCTATACCCAGTAGAAATATCAGCGTCAATGCTGGTCTTTGATGCGGTGTACCGGGTCATTTTGACGGATGCTGGAACCGATACCTTATCGTTTAACGGCCAGGATGTAGACACCCGTATGGTCGATGTTGAATGGCATCACCTGGGTCAGGGTGATATTTACCCGCCTGGACCAGAAGCCAGTGGCGGGCGTTACTGGGTTACCAATAATCCGCCCGATGGTTTCCCTTATGTGGCGCGTTATAAAACCGATACCTATGCTGTCGAGTTTATTGCCGATACCTGCGAATAACTCAATCAAGCAACACTGATGAGCGGTGCTCCGCACTGCTCGTCGTTATGCGCCAATGAGCGCTCGCATTTAATAACAACCCCTTTGGTTCATCGACCAACGTAAAAAAAGATGTCATAGCACCATGGCATGGCCCAGTGTCAGCAGAAAAGAAGCCACCAGCACAAGCTCATTAAAACAACATGCTGCAGTTAAGCCTTTTCACCTCAATTTGCTGCATCTGTTTATGAATAACGGCATAATTGCCACATACATCGATAATATTTGAGATACGGGCATGCTGATTAATAAAAAATACCCAAGCATCTTTCTGCTGATGATAATGGTTGTGCTGCTGGTTGGTTGTAGTCAAGAAAGCGCAAACGAGACAGCCTCTGATACGCCCCCATCGGCAACCGTTGAAAAAGTCACAACACCTCCCACTCAAACGACAAACTCCAGCGCATTGACCCCCGAGCAAAGGGCGGCGCGCAAAGCCGAACGCCAGGCCAGACGCGAGCAGCGCCTGGCTGACATGACACCTGAACAACTGGCAGCACTTGAAGCCAGACGTGCCGAGCATCAGGCCCGCAAACAGGCTGACCAGGAACCGGCCAGCGATAATGATGAAGCTGAAGCAGAAAAACAGGCCCGTCGCGCCGAGCGGCGCCAGCACAACTTTAATCAGCGCATGCAAGATAAAGCATGGTGGAATAAAGGCGGAAATAAGCTGGCTGGTTTAGCACTGACTGATCAGCAAAAAACCGATATGAACACGCAGTTGCAGACCCTGTTAAGCACTCGTGATCAACTGGCCACAGAGCTGCAACCATTGTGGGAGAGCAACCGCGACGCTTTGGCCAGTGGCAATATTGGCCTGATCGCCAGCAACCTGGAAAGCATTGACCGGCTGGAAGCCCAGTGGCAGCAGGAACGGCGAAATACCATGATAGAAATCCTGGAATCACTGGACAGTGAACAATTGGCTGGGCTGGCACAAGCCAATAGCAGTGTTTCCACCCTCGACTGGCTGGATATCGATTTAGACAAAGGTACGCAACGTCCACAAAGCAATCGCCAGGCACAACGCGAAAACCGTCGCCAGAACCGTCAAAATAACAATAACTAAGCGCTGCTGAACACTACACTGAGCGGTAATACATAAAGTGCTCGAGTGTGACCGCCATTATTAAACCTATTGCCCGGATAAACCATGAAACTGGACACTGAGTTCTACCAACTGCCATTGCGTTTCGACGCTGCCCGCCTGCGTGAGGAAATTGCCCAGTTTACTGACGCAGACTGGTGCCCACACCCGCAGGGTTTTGAAGGCAATGATGCACTACTGTTGATTGCTGCCAATGGCAATCCTCGTGATGATGCACTCAAAGGTCCAATGCTACCGACACCGCATCTGAAAAAATGCCCCTATTTGCAGCAGGTGCTGGCTTCGTTTAATACCATTTTTGGCCGCACCCGATTGATGCGTATCGCCGATCATGCCAAGGTCCAGCGACATATGGATGCCAATTATTATTGGCATCAGCGGGTACGGGTACATGTGCCCATTCAAACTTGCGATGATGTGCTGTTCCATTGTGGCGACCAAACCGTCAATATGGCCGAAGGTGAAAGCTGGATTTTTGACACCTGGAAACAGCACAAAGTAGAAAATCCCAGTGACTTTACCCGCATTCATCTGGTGGCCGATACGGTCGGTTCAGCGCGTTTCTGGGATCTGGTCGATAATGCGGCTCAGCCTCACCGGAATATACCGGCAAAAACCGCACCACAATTAATAGCATTCAAACCTGATCTCAATCTAAACCTGGCCACTGAAACCGTGAACGCACCACTGGTGATGTCACCATGGGAACAAGACAGCGTGATGCAACCCATCCTTGATGACCTGCACGCCGCTGACCCGGGACCGGTTGAACATGTTGAGGCCATTGAACAGGCGACGCTGCGTTTCAGGCAACGCTGGCGTACTTTATGGTCCCGTTTCGGCATGCGGCCGGAAGGCTTTCAAGCCTATGATGAAGCCCGCAAAGGCTTAATGGCTGCACTGGAACCTCATCAAAACCAGGTCGCCCTGCCCAACGGCATGGATCCGGTATCACTGATCCGCCAGGGCATGGTCGAAGCCTCGTTGAATCCTGATCTGCTTAAGACCCAGACCAATGTGCCTGCTGGCGCAGCAAAACAGGTTCGCCAACAGGGTCTACCCAAACTGGATCGACCGATCATCATTGTGGCAGCGCCCCGCTCCGGCAGCACCTTGCTGTTCGAGACCCTGGCCAAATCACCCAATATTTATACCATTGGTGGTGAAAGCCATTACATGATCGAGCGAATCGATAAACTGAACCCGGAAAACCGCGATTTTGAATCCAACCGTCTAACGGCTGAAGATGCCGATCCACAGACCGTCCAGAATCTACGTGGCGGTTTTTTAAGCCGGCTGCACGATCGCAATGGCAATAGCGCAACAGCCCATCCTCATCCGGTTCGGATGCTGGAGAAAACCCCAAAAAATGCTTTGCGTATTCCTTTTATGCACAAGGTGTTTCCCAACGCCATCTACATTTATCTGTATCGCAGCGCCAGAGAAAACATCAGCAGCATGATCGATGCCTGGCGTTCTGGCCGGTTCGCCACTTACCCTGAGCTGCCCGGCTGGGAGGGCGAGCATAAATGGTCACTGCTACTCACACCGGGCTGGCAGCAGTTAAACGGTAAACCCGTGGAAGAAATTGCGGCCGAACAGTGGGTTAAAACCCATAACACCATGCTGGATGATCTGGCACAGATTCCTGCCGAACGTATCTGCGCTGTCAGCTATGAAGCATTCATTGCTGACCCGTTGGCAGAAAGTAAACGCTTGTGCAGATTTGCCGGTGTCGGCTGGGACCAATCACTGGAAAATGGTCTGGCTCTGTCCCGTAATACCCTGACCAAGCCTGACCCGGACAAATGGAAGAAAAACGAAGCTGAACTCAAGCAGGTATTGCCAGGTACCGAACAAACCAGCCAGCGAATTGCCGGGTTTGCGGAAAAAGTCAATCAAGCCAGCAGTGCAGCCACCCAACAACGGATGCAGGCTGTCGCCCGTGGTCAGGCAGGCGCCGACCCCAATGCTCCCCTGGCCAGCGTGCACACCAGCAACCTGCCAAATATGCTGCAACAGGCCGGTTTTTCTATTCTGGCAACCACTTACCAGGCCGGACGGCTGATTACCGCCCGTCCGGACAATGGCAAACTGAACACGCACTTTCATATGTTCAGCAAGCCCATGGGCATGGCGGCGGATCGCGGTCGCATTGCACTGGGTACCACCAGTGAAATTCTGTTCTATCGCAATATGCCCAATGTCGCTCAAAAACTGCAGCCGGCCGGGCGTTATGATGCCTGTTTTTTACCCCGCAACAGCCATGTCACCGGTGATATAGATATTCATGAGATGTGCTGGGCGGGCAAGCAACTGTGGTTTATCAATACCCGCTTTTCGACCCTGTGTACGCTGGATAGTGAGAACAGTTTTGTGCCTCGCTGGAGGCCGCCTTTTGTCTCGGCACTGGCACCGGAAGACCGCTGCCATTTGAATGGTTTATGCCTGGTCAATGGCAAACCCAAATATGTCACAGCACTGGGCACAGCGGACACCCCTCAGGGCTGGCGTGAGCGCAAGGCTGATGGTGGCGTATTGATGGATATCGATACCAATGAGGTAATCTGTGAGGGGCTTTCCATGCCGCATTCACCACGCTGGTACCAGGATAAACTGTGGGTCTTGGAATCCGGAAACGGCAGTCTGGCACAGGTCGATATCAATACCGGCAAACTGGAAACCGTGGCACTGCTGCCTGGCTTTACTCGTGGTATTTCATTTGCCGGCGATTTTGCCTTTATCGGTTTATCACAGGTTCGTGAAAGTGCCATTTTCAGTGGCATACCCATCACCAAGCGCCTAAAGGAACGCACCTGCGGAGTATGGGTGGTGAATATCAAATCCGGCCAGATTGCCGGCTTTATTAAATTCCAGGGCGCGGTTCAGGAAATCTTTGCCGTCGAACTGCTGCCTGGTATTCGTTTTCCGGAAATTCTGGACGCCAGTAATAAACTCATTGCCAACTCCTATGTATTGCCGAACGAAGCCATGGAAGATGTGCCAAAATCCCAGCAGGCCCAATCAACACCTCAGGCTGAGAGTGCCAAAGCATGAATGGACACGATGAAAACCAGGGAAAACTGGAACAGAACGGACATTTTGGTATTCCCGTCTACTCGATTATGGTCCGTGAGTTTGAGCTGCACCGCCAGCCACTGATTGATTACATTTTAAAACTGCGTGAGCAGGACCAGGGCGTTAATCGCAGCAATGTACGCGGCTGGCATTCGACTGAAGACCTGCATGGCCATGACAATGAACACACCTTATGGATGTCGCAAAAAATTCAGAACATCGGGTTGACCGCGGCCAAGCATTTTCACGGAGAAAAACGACCTGGAATGCCACAACTGGCAGCCTGCTGGGCCAATGTCAACGACACCGGTGCCTGGAATGCCCCACACCAGCATCTGCCGGCAGACTGGTCAGGGGTGTTTTATCTACGCGCAGAAAACGAATCCGAGGCCGGCAAAAACGGTATTGCCGATGGTGATCTGCTGTTTTTTAACCCGCTGCCCATGGGGCGACGCTTCGACCGCCCCACCACCATCGGCTACCGCCCCAAAGATGGCAAAATGTTGATCTTTCCGGCCTACGCCACGCACATGGTGGCGCCGCATTTTGAGCAGCAGCCGCGAATATCCATTTCATTCAATCTGTTCTGGAAAGACGGGCAAAAGGCCAAAACTGAGTAGTTCTGATACACTGGCAAACACCCTATTTCAGCCATAACCCCACCCTCCATACTCTCAGGGTCAAAGAGGTCATCCGCTGCGACCACAAAAAGCTGCTACCCCTGTCATAAAACCGTTTACTAATCAGCGCTTATGATGTTCACCTATTATGCAAAATTAAGTTAAAAATCGGTTATACTAGACAGGATTGTGTCAGCTTGTTAGCAAACTGATGCTTACCAAATAATAATACCGTCTTTGGGAGAGTCATACTGTGACCAGGTTGTACTTAGATTTAGGTCCTTCTTTTGCCGCGAATATCAGCACGCAGCGCAATCCTCTGGCCGATGCCATTACTGCCACGCTGGACCAGCATGCGCAGCGCAGCATAAAGCGCGCCGGAATAGCACCCGCTGTAACGCTGGTCAGCTCACTGGTCACTGTGGGTGGTGCACATGCCGCCGTGTTCGAGGTCGAGAACCTGAATGACAGCGGGCCCGGCAGCCTGCGTCAGGCGGTACTGGATGCCAATAACAATCCGGGGACGGATGCCATCACTTTTGCCGATGGAGTAAGCGGCACACTAACAATGTACAACGGCGAGATGGATATCTACGACAGCGTGATTATCCAGGGCCCGGGCGAAGCCAATCTCACCATTGACGCAGACAACGATTCACGGATATTCAATATCCAACCCAATCAAAACGAACACAGCACGGAAATCAGCGGCCTGACCCTGGTCAATGGCGAGGTGCAGGGAGCCGGTAACCGTGGCTATTTCGGTAATTCATACACCGGCGGTGCGATCCGCATCGGTCCCAGTGATTACATCGAGCAACGTGGTGGCGGTGCCGACTACAGCCGATTGAGACTGGATGGTGTGACCATCACCAACAGCTATGCCAGTCAGGATGGCGGTGCGTTATTTGCTGAAGATACTTTTGTGGAGATCATTGACTCCACCATCAATTACAACTCTGCCAGTGAAGATGGCGGTGGTATTCGAGTTGAAGAAGGTGCATTAACCATCAGCGGCAGCAGTTTTGACACCAACTACGCCAATGAAGGCGGCGGTGGCGCGGTTTCTGTTGACGGTGCATTCAGCGTAGTCATTGACAACACCACTCTCAGTAACAATTACGCCTATGACGATGGCGGCGCAGTTTATCTGGACGATATCGAAGTCAATGCACTGATCAGCAACAGCATGTTGCTGGACAACCGTTCTAATGGCCGAGGCGGCGCCATTGTTGGCTCCAGCTTTAACGACGGGGCAGCGCTGGAAATCAACAATACTACGATTACCGGTAATTCTGCCTCTGATTATGGCGGCGGCATTTACTTTAACGATGGCGACCTGCACGTCGTTAACAACTCCATCATCAGCAATAACAATGGTGGTAACGCCGGTGGCGGTATCCGTTTTGGCAGCGAGAGCACATCGCATGAGCTGCGCATTGAAGACAGCACCATCGATAGCAACAACGCTTACGAATACGGTGGCGGTGTTCATTTTTATACCGATGAAGCGACGCTACTGGTTCGCAACAGCTCCATCAGTGGCAACAATGCCACTTACGGTGGTGGCATCAGCATTCAATATGATGAGGGTGCAGGCAGCCATGCCGGCAGCGTTACTCTGGATAACGCCACCATCGATAACAACACGGCCGATGTCGGCGGCGGTGTGTTCTGGGAACTAGATGAAACCTATGCGCCGGTATTAATTACCGATAGCAGCATCAGCAACAACCTTGCTGAATCAGGCAATGGCGGCGGCTTATTCCTGTATTTTGATGACGGTTTGTATTCCGGTATGACCATTCGCAACACCGTGATTGACGGTAACTACGCCAGCGGCGATGGCGGCGGTATCTGGTTTTATGATGATGATGGCTACGATGTGGTCATCGAAAACAGCACCATATCCAATAACACCGCTGATTATGGTGGTGGCATGTGGTTTTACTCGGATGACGGCGCACCGCTGATTCGTAACAGCACCATCAGTGCCAATACCGCCTTTAGTTATGGCGGTGGACTGTTCTTGACCCATGAGGATGGTGACGGCCGCATCGATAACAGCACGGTTGTTGATAATTACGCCTACGGCAATGGCGGTGGCGTGTTCAATGACAACAGCGAGTTGTTTATCCGCAGCAGTATTATCGCCAACAACTCGGTTTATGAAGGCAGTTACAGCGAGATAGCCGGTGAGCAGATTTATGCTCGGTTCAGTCTGATTGAAAACCTGGGCGGGTTCAACCTCTCGAGCAATAACAACAATATCTTCTACACCGACCCGATGCTCGGCCCGTTGGCCGATAACGGCGGTGCCACCATGACCCATGCACTGATGGCCAGCAGCCCGGCAATTGATGCCGGCCTGAATATCGCGCCATCGGCCGATGACCAGCGTGGCGATGGTTTTGACCGTATGGTGGGCCTGCAAACCGATATGGGTGCGGTGGAGTCAACCACTGATAACCCGCTGAGTTTCCCTGCCTATACCCAGATGGTCACCAATCTGAATGATGCCGGTGCCGGCAGCCTGCGTCAGGCGGTGCTTGATGCCAATGCCAGCTATGGCCTGGATGTGATTGAGTTCCAGGCTGGTCTGAACGGCACCATTACCCTGACCTCGGGTGATATCGATATCTACGACAGTCTGGTGATTAATGCACCGGTGCCCAGCGTGATTACTGTCAGTGGTGGCTTTAGTGGACCCAACCCTGTTCGTGGAGAAGGTTACGAACGCGTATTCTCGATGCGTGGCGGCGGTTTGGCGGACCGCGGAGGCCCCGCTGAGCCCTCCTATAATCTGACATCGGTGGATATTGTCGGCCTGACCATCAGCGATGGCTACGACTCCAACGGCGGCGGTATTTTTGCGTACGATGTTGAATTGACCATCCGTGATAGCGTTATCACCAGCAACCAATCCTATGGTAACAATGCTGGCGGCGGCGGTATCGACCAGAATCTTGGCGTACTGCGGATACTCGATTCCACCATCTCTGGCAATACCGCCTCTGGCGGCGGTGGTACTGCCACCAGCAACGGTGGCGGCATCCGGCTTGAAAATGCCAGCCTGGTCATGCGTGACAGCTACCTCAACAATAACTATGCCAACGACAATGGCGGTGGACTACATGCTGATCGCGTGTATTCAATAGCCATTACCGGCAGTACTCTGGACAGTAATCAGGCAGGTGAAAGTGGCGGCGCTATCGACATCGGCAGCTACTCCTACTACACGCCAGGTCCCAATGAAGGCTCAACAGGCTCTCAGTTAATCGCCGACAGCACCATTACTGGAAACACAGCCACTGAAGAAGCCGGCGGTGCTATCAATATCTATGATGGCGGCCGCTATGGCGATGCTTTAACGCTGGATAATGTCAGTCTCACCGGTAATATCAGTCAGGATGACGATGGCGGCGCCATCAATGTCGAGGAAGAAGGTCGAAGCCTGTTTGTTCTGAACAACACCAGCATCATGAACAATACCGCCTATAACAATGGCGGAGGTATCCGCTTCGCAGCTGATGGTGATGGCGCGGCATTGATCGTGGACAACAGCACCATCAGTAGTAATACTTCTGAGAGCGATGGCGGTGGAATCTTCTTCTATTCAGACGATGCTTCGCTGAGCATAGTTGACAGTACACTGAGCAGTAATTACGCATCGTCTGATGGCGGTGGTATTGCTATCTACCTTAATGACGCCAGCTATCAGCCCTTCAACATCGTCAATACCACCATCAATAGCAATACCGCAGGCGACAGTGGCGGCGGTATTTATTTTAACTCTTATAACGAAGGCGGCTTTGGCGGTTCCGGTGTCAACGGGCCGATTCTGATCGACGATTCCGTAATTGCCGGCAATAGCGCTGACGGAAATGGCGGCGGGCTGTTTTTCAATGTCTACGATGATGGCTTCTACGGCGGCGTTACCATTCGTAATTCCACCATTGCCGATAACGCCACATCTGAGGGCAACGGTGGCGGTGTGTTTATCAGCGATGATGAAAGCAACTATGCCTTTGTATTTGATAACACCACCGTTTCCGGCAACTATGCCAGTGGAAACGGCGGCGGGCTGTTTATTTATACCGAAGACGCCAACCTGTTTGTGCGCAACAGCACATTCTCCGGAAATACCGCCAGCGGTTATGGCGGCGCTATCGCCATTGATTATCTGGACGATACGGCGTTTATTGCCAACAGCACCATCACCAATAACTCGGCTTACACCGGTGGTGGCATTTATTCCAACGACAACTATATCCAGCTACTGGGTTCCATTATTTCCGGTAATAGCGCTGATGAATCTGGTAACGATGTCTATCTCAATGGCGGACAAGCCAACTTCCTGTTCAGCATTCTGGGTGATGGCAGCTCTGGCAATGTTTACGATAATGGCTTTAACGAATTCTATGCCGATCCATTATTAGGCCCATTGGCCGATAACGGCGGCCCCACCGAAACCCATGCATTGATGGCAGGCAGCCCGGCGATTAACCGTGGGTTTAATTTTGTGGCCTCCTTAACCGACCAACGTCTGGCCGGTTTCCCGCGCACGCTCGACGGTGCTACCGATATGGGCGCATTCGAAGCCAACGGTAACCCGGTATTCAGCCTGAATGTCACTGGCAGTCCATTTGCTGAAGCCGGTGGTATGGCAACCATTGAAGCAGCATCCACCGAGGCTGTGGGGGTCACCACCTTTATTGACCTGAGCTTTGCCGGCGTTGCGATACTGGATACCGACTTTATGGTTGACAGCAATACCCTGGTGATTCCGGCCGGTATGGACATGTCAACAGGTGCGGTGACCATGACCGGCATCGACGACACTCTGTTTGAAGGTGATGAAGCTATCGACATCACCGGCACTGATACCCGTGGACCTGCCCTGGTCGCCAATGCCGTCATTACCGATGACGATCCGGAACCAAGTGTCGTACTGTCACTGGTCGGCAGCCCGATTGCCGAAGGTGGCAATGCGACGGTCACAGCCACGATAGATGCGGTGTCTGGCCTGGATACCACGGTTAATCTGGCGGTATCAGGTACCGCTATTTCTCCGGATGACTTCAGTCTACCAACCTCTATCGTGATTCCGGCTGGCATGACCAGTGCAGATGTTACCCTGGCCACAGTCGACGATACCCTGGGCGAACCAGATGAAACAGTAATTGTGGACATTGACACGGTGATCAACGGCGTCGAAGATGGTGTTCAGCAGGTCACTGCCACCATTCTGGAAAACGATGCCCCGGATGTGAGCTTATCACTGGTCGGCGATCCGATTGCTGAAAACGGCGGTATTGCTACCATAACGGCAAGCCTGTCGAACCTGAGTACTCTGGATGTCACTGCAAACCTGAGCTTCTCGGGTACGGCCACTGATGGTGTGGACTTTATTGCCCCGGCCAGCATTACCGTAACGCCTGGCATGACCAGTGCTGATATCACATTAACGGCCATTGATGATGTTATTCAAGAAGGTGATGAGGTTGCCATCGTTGATATCGATACGGTCACCAATGGCAATGAAAATGGTACACAACAGGTCATGACCACCATCATCGATGATGACGGTACTCTGGTATCGGTCAGCCTGTCGGTTACCGAAATTGATGAGGGCGGCAATGCCGATATCATTCTGACACTGGATGAGACTGCCAATGCCGATGTCAACATCGAACTGGGCTTTAGCGGCACTGCGATGATGCCGGAAGACTATACGGTCGAAAGCACCATGGTGACGATACCGGCCGGCGAAACCACCGGCACCATCGGCCTGATGGCCAATCTGGATCTGATTGCTGATCCGAATGAAACCATCGTGATCGATATTATCAACGTGGTGGGCGGTGCCGAAGACGGTGAACAGCAGGAAACCCTAATCATTCGCGACGCCCCGGTCGAGGTGCCAACTTTAAGTGCCGTCGGTAAATGGTTGATGATGCTGTTACTGCCATTGGCCGGATTCTTAGGCCTAAGGCGTCGACGCCAGACCAAATAGGTCATAACAAAAAATGCTAAACCCGGGCACTGCCCGGGTTTTTTTATGCCTTTGACGCAATGCCCGAAACCTACGGTTCACAAGTTAATCATCAGTCATCATATGGTGGATCTGCACTTGCATTGGCCTGCTCTTTCGCTGATTAATTGATACACTGATTAATCATCTATCGTCTGATACTCACTATGTTGCGTTTGCTGTTGTTGTTCGTGATATGCCTACTGAGCTTAAGTGCCCAGGCACAGCCTTCCTCATTACCCACAGCAGATGCCCAGCGCCTGGAGCTGCGTATCCAGGCTCTTGCTCAATACGGCGCCAATAATGACGGTGGTGTTGACCGGGTGGCCTATTCACAGGCTGACATTGATGGCCGCAAATACATCATGCAATTAATGACGAACGCAGGACTGGAAGTTCGTATTGATGCCGGTGGCAATATTATTGGGCATCGTAGTGGTAGCGAGCCCGCTTTGAAACCAATTTTATTCGGCTCACATACCGACTCTGTGCCCGGCGGTGGTAACTACGATGGCCCGGCAGGTGTATTAGCTGCACTGGAAGTCATTGAATTATTAAATACTGCCAATATCACCACAAACCACCCCCTGGAAGTGATTGTGTTTTCCAACGAAGAAGGTGGCTTGGTTGGTTCTCTGGCGCTGACCGGAAAGCTGAAAGACCTGGCCATGGATTTCAATAGCCACTCCGGCCTCACCATTCGTGAAGGAACCAAAGCCATTGGCGGCAATCTGCAGAATATGACTCAAGACCAACTGCACCCCGGCGATATTCGCGCATTTATTGAACTGCATATTGAACAAGGCGCTATTTTGGATAACAGCGATATCGACATTGGCGTAGTGGAAGGCATTGTTGGGATTGGCTGGTGGGATGTGATTCTGACCGGTACGGCCAATCATGCCGGCACCACACCGATGGATTTGCGTGATGATGCTATGCTGGCCGCTGCTGAATTAACCATTGCAATCAACCAGACCGCAACTGCCCGATCCGGCGGTCAGGTTGCCACTGTGGGCCGTATACAGGCATTTCCCGGCGCACCCAATGTGATTCCCGGGCGTGTGGAAATGAGTTTGGAAATTCGCGATTTAAGCCAGCCGGTTATTGATGCCATGTTTGCAGATATTCAGCTACATGCCAATAGCATCAGTGAAGCATCGGGTGTCAACATTGGCTTTCACCCCATTGACGTGGCCTCGCCCCCTGCTCCAACCGATCCACGCATGCGGCAAATTATCAGCGATGCGGCAGAACAGGCCGGTTACAGTTATCAATTGATGCCATCCGGCGCTGGCCATGATGCCCAGGACATGGTGGCAATCGCCCCTACTGGTATGATTTTTATACCCTCTCAGGGGGGCATTTCACACTCACCCAATGAGTTTACCCATGCCACTGACCTGGCCAATGGCGCCAATGTGTTGCTGCGCACTGTTCTGGCCATTGATGATGGTGCTTTGGATCGTCATTGAGGAGGTATTTAATGTTGTTACGGTTGTTTTTATTATCATGTCTCTGCTTAAGCACTACGTTTTGCCTGGCTGATCAACACCCGCTGTCACCTGAGCAGATTAAAGCATTAACCGATGAGCGGACACACCAGGCTTTAAGCCTGTACCGCGAATACCTGACGCTGCCCAATGATGCCAATTTTCCGGAAGACATTGAACGACTGGCTGTGTGGCTGGAGCATCAGTTCAGCCAGCGTGGTTTTTCGATCACCCGCATTGAAACACCAGGCAGCCCTTTGCTGCTGGCAGAGCGTCAACACCAAAATGCGCAAGCGACCGCCTTAATCTACCTGCAAGCTGATGGCCAGCCGGTTGATCCTGACGCCTGGAATCAGCCCGACCCATTTCAGCCAGTCATGAAAACCCGGGATGGCAGTGGTGGTTGGCAGATCATTCCATGGCCTGAAAACGATGTGGATCTATGGCCCGACTGGCGCGTGTTTGCCCGTTCCGCGGCAGATTCCAAAGGCCCCAATATCCAGTTTTTATCTGCCATCGATAATCTGGCAGCCGCCGGTATTGAACCGGCTTTTAATTTAAAAGTCATTATCGACCTTGAAGAAGAGTTGGGCTCACCCAACTTACCTGCTGCTGTGCAAGCCAACCGGGAATTACTGGCAGCCGATATGCTGTTGATTTTCGATGGCCCACCACATGCCTCAAACCAACCCACGCTGGTCTTTGGTGCACGCGGTATAGCCACAGCGACAGTGACAACCTATGGGCCCAAAGTCCCGCAGCACAGCGGACACTATGGCAATTACGTTCCCAACCCCGGTTTCCATCTGGCGCATATTCTGTCGTCCATCAAATCCCCTGAAGGTCGGGTTTTAATACCCGGTTTTTATGACGGTATCCGCATTACCGAATCCGTTCAGAAAATTCTGGACCAGGTCCCCGATGATGAACTGGCCATTCAACGTGAGCTGGGTTTTAGCCAGCCGGATGCAGTCGCACCGACTTTGCAGCAGGCACTGCAATACCCTTCCATTAATATCCGTGGTTTAGGGTCAGCCTGGATCGGCAGTCAGGCTCGCACCATTATTCCTGCCACGGCAACCGCAGAACTTGATATTCGCCTGGTTAAGGAAAGCGACCCGGAGCGATTGATTCAATTGTTGCGTGAGCACATTGAATCGCTGGGTTACACCATTGTCAATGCACCGCCCTCTGATCAGCAAAGACAAACCCATGCGCGTATGGTCAGCATCGACAGTGAAATCAGCTATGCAGCCTTCCGTACCGATTTCGATTCTGAACCCGGGCAGCTGGCCACTGCTGCCTTAAGTCATCTGTTTGGCAAAAAGCCCATCCGCATACGCACCGCGGGGGGCTCGATTCCCATTTCACCTTTTGTAGAAACCCTGGGTATCCCGGCTGTTGCTGTGCCAACCGTCAATATTGATAACAATCAACACAGCCCGAATGAAAATTTGCGCGTCGGTCATTTTATTGAGGGCATTTCGATAATAACAGCGGTACTGGCACAGCCTGCTGAATAGTTTATTGCGCTTTTATAGATATTAACTGACTCTCCACCAGGTCAATCTCGGCCGCATCGGTTCTGGTAACCAGTAAAGTCTGCTCATCGCTGCTCAACGCCATGGTAATGCCAATGGCATTGGGTACAAACTCGGTCAATAATTTTCTTTGGCCACTGGCTGTGGAGAATTTCCACACAGCAGACTGATCGCTATAGACAACACTGTTTCCACCGACTGACCAGTGATTCCATGCACTGGCAGATAACTCTGGAATCACCTGTTTTTGCTGCAAGGTTTCCAGTTGCACGATGAAAATACCATCACTGGCTGGCTTACTAAAAAACACCTGCCCTTGATTGCTTACCTGTACACGGTTGGCTGATACGGTACCAACCCGGTGTGTCACATTATCCGCATCGTCACTGTTTGTATTTATTGTGGTTATCCATAACTCTGATGTTTCAGGTAATTCACGAATGTACAGTAAACGTTGACCATCGGGGTGATAAGCCGCATTGGAAGCCTGCTCGCCTGCCCAATCAATAATACGAATCAACTGACCCTCGCTATCCAGTTCGTGCAATTCACTGCCCTGCTCTCCATACACGCTAACCACGATTCGATCACCGCTGGGCGACCAGGCAGGTCGGCTAACACGGGCTTCAGGAACACTGTAGACAATATGCGCCTTTGTTCCATCTGAATCTGACAACCATAATGAATCGGTACCTGTACGGTTAGAGCAAAACGCCAGCTTTTTATTATCGGGTGAAAACACTGGCTGGTTGTCATAACGGTTGGAGATGATCAATGCTGCTGGATCAGCATCGCTGTTTACATTCAATGCCCAGATATTGGCCTGATATTGCCAGTCTTCATAAATCAACCGATTGGATTGTGCGTCATAAACCGGATTTCTGGCGCGTCTAGCGCCCAGATAACTGACTTGTAATGAGTCTAGCTGCAATAACCACAACGCCTGAAAGGCCTGTTTATCTGAAGAATAAATTAAGTGCTGCTGATCAAGCCAATCATGACCATTGACCAGCTGTTGATCAAAACTTAACTGTCTGGCTCCATGGGTGCCATCCAGTTCCAGCATAAACAGCTCACGGGTAATTCGATCCCCCCGTGAAAAAGACAGATACCGATCATCAGGAGAAAACTTAGGTCCACTATCGGTATGTTGCGGGTTTTCCGGGTAGGTCAAAATTTTACTTTCTCGGGTTTGTATATCCAGCAGCGCCAACCCTGCACCCAAAGGTGCCTGATACGAATAAGCCAGCCATCGCCCATCATGCGACCAGTCAAGCGATGAAGGATAACCATTCCAGCAACTACCCATTATTGCACTTTGTCCCGATGCAATATCAAACAACATCAAGCTGCACTCATCACCGATATTGCTCATGTAGGCCACCTTGGTCTGGTCCGGTGAGAAAACCGGTGAGTCCTTAAAACCCGGCCCGCTGATCAATAACCGATGAGCAGCATCAGGTTGCGGTTTGATATAAACCTCGGTACCACCAACAGCGGGTTTAACATACACTACCTGTTCACCACCCAGCGAAATATCTGCAGCCCGCTCAATCCCAGGCTGGCTGGTAAAATGTCTGGCCATTCTGGTCGGGTTGGCAAAACCGCTCTGATTATCCGTCAGTGACTGCTGCCCTGACTCCCGATTAAGCCCTGCGTAAATAGCCATCAATAATAATGCCAGCAAACCACCTGCCAGCCACTGGTGATAAGAAAACCGCTGCTGGTTTTCAGCATCTGTTGCCATGACCGGTTTAAGCAATAGCCGATAACCTTTACGTGGAATGGTCTCAATAAAATGAGGTTGCCTGGCATTGTCACCCAGCGCCTGACGCAGTTGAGCAATACAACGGGACAAAACTTCATCATTGACAAACTCTCGTTCCCAGACATTGGCCAGCAGGCGCTCACGACTCAGCATTTCCATGGGATGTGCAGCCATATAACCCAGCAACTGAATCAGCTTAGGCTGCAGTTTCTGAGTTTGCCGACC
The DNA here is from genome assembly GCA_965230265.1 of Wenzhouxiangellaceae bacterium. Classification (GTDB taxonomy): domain Bacteria; phylum Pseudomonadota; class Gammaproteobacteria; order Xanthomonadales; family Wenzhouxiangellaceae; genus JAJFKX01. The sequence goes on from OZ245999.1 coordinate 2,418,360, forward strand.
ATTGGATAGACGATTGAGTGCAGGCTCCACCAGCCAATTATCAAGCTGGAAGGGTTGCGTTTCAGAAACCAAGGTATGCGACTTCGTCAAGACTTTTTCTGGGCAACAATGACGCTTAGCAGTATAGCCAATCACAACAACAATGGCAGCTTATAAGGCAATTCATAAGATCAGCAACTCTTTGATTTTTATATGGAATATAAAAAGGGAGAAAAAACAGAGAATAAACACAGTACAGATAACCGTTGATTACCGAAGATACCTGCTGGTCATCCTGGAAATCGCTATGACACGCTTACGTTTTTTAATGGGTATTGCTGTATTGGTCGTTAGTGCGCAACCAGTCTGTGCGCAAATGCTGGGCAGCCCGGATTGTGGAACACTGCTGCTGGTCAGTGGTTATAACTCTGACAATGTCAAAATCTATGATGGTTGCGATGGGGCCTTTATTAGAAACCTGGATAACACTGGCACGGTTGCCGGCCCGCAGGCAATCATTGAAGCACCGAATGGTGATGTTCTGGTGGTTAGCGAAAAAAATCACCGCGTGGTGCGGTTTGACCGACAGACACTGAGTTATGATGCTGTTGTTGTTGGCGATGACCCACAAACATCACAAGATGAAAGCAGTGGCCTACTCAGCCCAACCGCTGCAGCAATAGGCACTGATCAAAACCTTTATGTTGGCAGCTTCTCCCAAAATCGTGTGCTGCGGTTTAATCTGCAAACCGGTGAAAACCTGGGCGTGTTTGTTCCACCGCAAACCGGAGGCATCCGCGGCATAGATGCCGGTATGGTCTTTGACCCGGCCGGTAACCTGGCCATTCCAGGTTTCGATAGCAGCAGCGTGCTCAGAGTTAATGGGCAAACCGGTGCGATACTCAATACATCCATCCCTGCAGGCAGTGGCGGTTTGGATGCAGCCCGCACGGTATTGCTTTCCCCAGATGGGCAGCGCATGTTGGTATCCAGCTGGCGCAATGGACTCATACTGGAATACTCTGTCGATTCGGGTGCATTTATCGGCTCATTCGGCCCGCGTATTAACCGAATAACCGGTATGGCCTATGGCCCGGATAATAACCTGTACGTCACCAGCGATGCGGACGATGCGGTACTGCGCTTAAATGCCACAACCGGGGACTTTATTGAAACCTTTATCCCGACTGGCAGTGGTGGTTTAAACGGCGCCACCTTTATCCTGGTGTTAACCAAACAAAACAGTATGACCAGCCATCAGGCTCCCCAGCAGTTTTGGTTAACTGGTCTGGGCGAAATCGTGGACAATAACCGGATTGTTGTTGAAACCATGCGCTTTACCACCGGTGGCGTATTCGGTGAAGACTTTGATCCCGATCAAATTCAACGTCACCCCTGGGGATCTCTGGAAATTATTTTTAATGCTTGCAACAGTGGTGAGATGTCCTATTTCGCTACAGAAGAAATCAGTGGTTTATTTACCAGCGGCAGTTATCAGGTTGCGCGTTTATTGCCCAATACCCCGGGAGACAGTTGCGAAAATCAAGGTTTTGATAATGTCACCAATGGAGATTGGGTATCAGGAACATGGGCTGGTGTTCCTGAGCGTTCTGGTGAGGGGTTTTTTATCGATGCCGCCAGCGATAACCGGGTAGCTGTTGCCTGGTTTACCTATATGCCTGCAGGTTTTAGCTTTCCAGACAGCTAACGCTTTGATAACTGACGACGGGTATTGCCTTATGCCCTGCAGTCCAGGGCATAAGCATTTTCTGGTGTTTTTTTATAGTGTAGGCAAGTCCTCAAAACCATCCTCAAAAAATTCTTCAGCAAGCGGTGTATCACCACAAGCATCAAACCTGAATGATCCGAAGCGTGTGCTGGAAACGGTGGTTTCATTGTATTCCGTACTCAAATAAAAGGTACAGTCATCATCTGGATCCACAGTCACAGAAGCGTAATCTCCCCAGCGGCCGGTGGTGCTGTTGGGTGCACTGCCTTCGATCAGGCTGAATTCACCGCGAGGCAAGGTCCCTGGTGGGTCATCAACCAAACGACCGGAATAACGGATACTGGGGAACACATTGGTGACTGGATCGGTGGCACTGACCCCCATCAGAATATTGCCTGATTGATCCATACCTATACTGGGTAACCAGCGATTGGTGGTATCACCCAAGGCATAAATACCCTCTTGCTGTACCGTCCAGCCTTCGGTGGCAACACCTGGGTCACGCTGCATCACAAACCAGCGGGCACCATGCAAATCATTGCCATCCACATCAACAGTAAAACTACCTACCATGATCTGCTGATCATCAAAACTGCGGTACTGCACCCGCCACATAATCGGCTCAGCCACTGAATCCAGAACCACACCACTGCCAGGCTGATCCACACAGTTGAAATTGAACGTTCCACACAAATCCGAATCGAACTCGGCCACCGGAATCAGAAACGGGCCAGCCAATGAGCTGTTCGCCGGTGTATCAAAATCGACAGTGAATTCAAAATAATCGATAAAATCCGATGTTGGGTCGATACCTGTGGTGTTGTGTACTTCATCATCACGGTGGCGTAATAAAATGCCCGGCGCGCCATCAGGCGGTAAGTTGGTACCATCCAGATCAGCTGGCTGCAGCAACTGGAAATTAAAGCCACCCAGTTCTGGCAACGATACAAATACCTGAGCAGGACGCGCAGGGTTGCCTAAAATCATATTGTCACGATCCAGTGCGTAATTGGTACGCCCGCCCATAAACACATCATTCACGCCAACATAATAAGCATCGGGCCATACGCCGACTTTAAAATAATCCGGCAGGGTTCCCGAGACAGAAATAAACTCATAAACAAACCAGTTCCCGGTGGTTGGATCGGTTTCCTCAGACACATAAAAACAGATGGAATTACCGGTAAATTCAGAAATCACCCAGCGATCAGCGAGCTGATCAAAGTTAATCACAGGGTCACCAATACCTGCGCCGCAACCGGTGCCACTGCCCGCTGCCAAATCAGATAATTCAAACGTCAACTCTTCCACCCCGGTGGTCTTGTCAAAAATTCTAACCGGGGTCGCATTAACCACCTGAATGTAAAACTGCCGACCAACATCAGCAATCACATCCGAAGGGCTACCGCTTTGTGCGAAACCATCCTGATTCAATATGGGGGTTTCTATCCCGGCACCATCGATTGGGCCAGCCACTGCCAGTTGTGCTTCCAGTAAAGGGTCCATATCAAAACCACGTGGCGCAGGGTTGGTCACAATTCCGCTTTGCGGTGGCGTTTGTTGACGCGGTGGCTTGATCCGAAAAGGATCACCTGGCTGCCAAAGATCCACTTCAGGCAGGTTATACATATCGACACTGACTCTGACCGGTATCACTGTACCGCCAACAGTCTGTGCACCATGAATAACGGGGACTTCATTATTCGATTTTTGCTGAGGGCTTTGGGCGCTGGCAACAAGGGAAAAAAGTGTGCCCAAACTCACTACTATTAACAACCGGGTTAAACTGAAACGCTTGATGGGAGATTGATTGACCATAATCTAATCCTGATTGAGTGTTGATGTGCCTTAACTTCAAAGGCACAGGGTATAAAACCAGACGATTATAGTACTTTTGAGCTGGCAAAATCGACCGACCTACTCATCCCATAGATAAATCAACGCAATACCCAGCGAGCCAAAGCTGGAATGACACCTAAAGTGAACAGTGTGGAAACGATCAAGCCGGAAATAATCGTCCATGCCATCGGTGGCCATAATGTGCTTTGAGTTGCCGTCAGTGGCAGCAGTCCGGCCACAGTAGTGGCCGTGGTCAATAATACTGGCCTTGTGCGACGGGTGACCGCTTCAATAATGGCATGTCTCAGGTTTTCTCCTTCCTGTAAATGCTGGTCGACCACATCCAGCAGGACGATCGCGTTATTCACCACAATACCAATGAGTGCGATAACACCCAGCAATGCCATAAACCCAAATGGATAGCCGGTTAATAATAGACCCGGTACAACACCAGCCAATGCCAACGGCACTGTCACCAGCACCAAACCCACTTTACGGAATGAATTGAATTGCAGCAGCAAAAAGAACAACAGCAAAATCAAACCCAGCGGTAATGTGCTAAACAAAGCGCTGTTGGCCTGCCCCGAAGACCTTTGTGCTCCTCCTGCAGAAATTTTGACGCCGGCCGGTAGAGCTGACTCCTCCAGACGACGCTCAAGCTCTGCATACACACCCGCATAAGTCACGCCTTCCATCAATTCACTGAATACCGTTGCAGAAGGCTGCAGATTGAAGTGGTGTCGCACCGATGGCTGCCAGGTCAACTGCGGGTCACTTAGCCCCAGAATAGGCATGGTGGTCTGATTATCGCTGCTCCAGGTTTGTACCGCTGCAATTTGATCGGCAGGAAAATACTCACCTTTGCCTGAACGTAAAACGATTGGCATCGGATCACGCTCTGCCCGGAAACTGCCGATCTGTAACCCCTGGCTTTGTCGTGCCAGGCTTTGACCAACCAATTCCCTTGTGACCCCTGCAGGCTGCGAGCGCTGATCATCAACATTGATCTTCAGCGTCGGCACGCCAATACCCATATCATGGCGGACATCCACCGTACCCTGGATATCACGTAAAGTCCGTGTCACCTGCTCAATGCCTTCACCCAGAGTATTCCAGTCATCAGCCAGCATTCTGACCTCGATAGGTGCTGGGGTGGGTGGCCCTTGTTCAAGGCGTCTGGGTACCAGTTGCACCTGCGGCCAGCGGGTATGGTTTTGCTCTCGTACCCAGTCCGATAGTGGCCTAATATCACTGACATCATCAGCCAACACCACCACCCGTCCCAGATACGGTGAGCGCGGTGTTTCATTCAGATTGTAGTAAAACTTTGGCCCACTGTTACCGGTAAAGGTATAGGTACGTTGCACACCAGGCTGCTGGCGTAACTCGTGGCTTAATTGCAGCGCAAAATTAGTGGTCTCAACAATGGGAGTGCCTTCAGGGTAATAGACATCCACAATGAATTGATTGCGATCAGTATCCGGGAAAAAATTGCGGCTGATGCCGCCGCTTAACACCACACAAACACTCAAAAACACCACAGCCCCGATCAACACCACGACAGAATGATCAACCGCCAGTCGACCAACCGCTCTGGCGCGCCTGCTCAGCCATTCATTGGCGCGCTGTGGCAGGCTCATTTGCGCTTTTGGCTGATTTAAAAACCAGCCTGCCATTATTGGTGTCACCATCACCGCATACACATAGCTGACCAGCAACATTAAAATAATCATGCTGGGCACTGCACGGGTAAAATCAGCCGTATCGCCACGTGCCAGAACCATGGGAATAAACACTGCAACAGTAGTACCGGTTGCTGCACCCAACGGCCCGGCCAACTCACGGACCGAGCGACGGGCCGCCTGTGGCTTGGGCAGTTTTCTATCGATATGCCATTGAATGTTTTCAGCCATCACAATGGCGTTATCCACCAACATCCCCAAAGCGATAACCATGCCCGCAACCGCCATTTGATGCAGCACGCCACCACCAATGTTGTACATGGCCAGTGAGGTCAATGTCACCAACGGCACCATCAATGCCACCAGCAAGCCCATCCGCAAGCCCATAACCAAAAACAAAATGCTGGCCACAATCAATACTCCGGCCAGTAAGTTACCCCCCAGCTCACTCAGCCGTTCATGCACACGGTCTGGCTGGAAAAACAGCTCGGTAATGTCCAGCGGTGCGAACTGCGGCCGTAGGGACTCAACCCGTTCTCGTATCTGTTCCCCAAAAAACTCGGCATTTAAACTATCGTTCTGGCCGATAATGCCGATGACCATCGCTCGCTGATTATCCACCCATGCCGTTTCAGTCGCCGGCTCACGGGGTGTCATACGCACATCTGCAATGCTGGACAATGGCAGCGTGGTGCCATTGGGCACCGCAATCGGTGTGGATTGCAAACTTTGCAGATCAGCAAAGTCGGTTTGCGGGCGAATTTGTAATTGTCTGCCGGCGGTATTCAGATAGCCACCTGGTACCACCTGGTTACGGCCTTGCAGTTGTGCCGCCAAGGCACCTGGGCTTAATCCCAGACTTTGTGCCTGGGCATCATCGTAGGCAATCGTGATTTGTTCCTGGGCATGGCCAAACAAACGCACGCGTGCCACGCCATTCACCGATAACATTCGATCACGAATTTTCTCAGCGGCATCCTGCATCGCAATTTGGTCATTGGAACCAGTCACCGCCAAGACCACCGTTGCGGCATCAATAATCCGGTCATCGACCTGTGGTGATTGGGCGCCCTCAGGGAACCGGGTCTGTGCACGTTGAACTGCGATGCGGACACGGTCCCATGCTGTATCGGTGTCATAAACCGTTTGCTGCATTACCACCACAACCAGGGCAAAGCCTGCACGTATGGTGCTGCGCAACTCATCCACATATTCCACCTGGGCCAGCTCTTCTTCCAGCGGCTGGGTAATCAAACGTTCAATCTGGTCGACATCTGCGCCAGGATAAGCCACTGTGACAAAACCATAACGATAGGGAAAAGCCGGGTCTTCTTGACGGTTCATACCAAACCAGGAGCTGATCCCCACGATCGCAAGCAATAAAACGGTGGCCATCACCAAACGTTTTTGCCCCAAAAGTTTTGTCAGGGTATTCATGCTTAAGAGTCAGACTGCTGAGTCAATTCAAAACTGGATGTTTGATGGACATTGACGCGTTGACCATCCACCAGAGACATATGCCCGGCAGAGATTACTTGGTCTGCTGCAGACAATGAGGTATCTGTAACTGCAACAACAGCCACCTGCTGACCTGCAAAACCCAGCACTTTGACAGGGACGGCCTGTGCCGTGCCGTTGACCAGGCGATACACCTTGGGCGCACCCCCAATTGGATCAACAATGGCCGTCAAAGGTACTTGTAATACATCATGCATTACCTGCTCAAACTCTACGCTGACGCGTTGGCCTGAGCGTGCTTTTTCCGTAGAGGCAAAGCGCACGACCACCGGAAACAGACCTGTACTCGGGTCTGCCAGTGCGCCCAGATCATAGATTTCTCCCGTACTGTATTCATCTAAACCCAATATACCCACGGGCACTGTCTGACCAGCCTGTAAGTCTCTCCAAATGGCTGTCGGCAGCTCTAAAATCACTTCCATCTCTTGCAGGCCACCCAGAATCATGACCTGCTCGCCTGCTCGGACATACTCACCCACTTCAAAATTGACATTGCCAACCAAAGCATCAAACGGTGCCGTCAGTTGCGAATCTGCCAGGCGATCCTCGCTGCTGACCAGTTGCGCTCGCGCCTGTCGGATTTGATCATTCAGGGAAGCCAAACGGGTTTGCTCCTCCTCCAGAGCCTGCTCACCCACTGCGCCTTCCGAGAACAGGTCCTGTAAACGATCAACGTTACGGCGTGCCTGGGCCTGTTCGGTTTGCAGTCTTGCCAGACTGGCTTGCGCCGCTTGTCTGCCTGGCTCCAGGTCCGGGTTTTCCAGCGCCGCCAGCAAATCGCCCTGTTTGACCTGATCACCAATACGCACCGGGCGCAAACGCAAAACACCACTGGACTGGAATGCCAGACTCGCCCGTTCGGCGGCCTGACTGACCCCGGAAAACTGCATCGGCTGTACCAGATCACCACGCACTATTGGCGCAACATCCACCAGCTGGTCGCTGCTTTTGGCGGTTTCATTGGATTCGCTGCATGCTGACAACACGATCAGCACAATGATGAACAACAGTCGCTTGACCTGAGGATGATTCATGATTTGGCTCCCTGCACACCATGCAATAACACATCAATCAAAGTTTCTAAAAAAGCGTCATCGGCATTGTCATCATCCGCAATTTCATCCCAACTGGTGAATTGATGACGCGCTTCCATCCACTGAGTGATTGAACTCAAAATCAGCGCCAGCAAATAGGCCGGTTTGACCTGGCTACGGAAAATCTGCTGCTGCTGGCCAGCCACAATACGGTCGACAAAACCCGTTACCAGTTCCTGCTTGAACCGAGAGCAGGTTAAGTCCTGCTCCAGCTCTGCCCGCGCCAGCAATTGCACCAATGCCGGGTCATCGCGCAACAGTTCAAAGTAAAGCCGGGTCGCCTCCAGAAACTGTTCGATATTCAACTCAGACTGGGCCAAAATCGCATGTTGCTTATCCAAAAAGCCCGCCATACGGCGCTGCTTTACCTGCTCCCACAATTCAGCCTTGGTCGAAAAGTGATGCACGATCAGGCTGTTGGTGGTTTTTGAGTGAGTGGCAATCTCACGCATGCTGGTGGCTGCAAAACCCTTATGAATAAAGCATTGTTCGGCAGCATCCAAAATGCGGGATCGAGTATCTTCAGCGACAGGTCGGGCCATGGTTCGGTTTAGTTGTTTGACTGACTGGTCAGTCTATTAACTTCCAGGATGACTGTCAATAAACCAAAGGCGTAGTTAATCGGCAATAACCTTGTTGAATCTATATAAATTTTTATATAGTATAGCTTAAGCTATATAAATACTTATATACTGGAGTAGCGTTATGAACACCCTGATCAGTCTATTCTCGTTCACACATGTCACCGCTGGTGCCATCGGTTTAATGGTGTTTTGGATTCCGATCTTTACCCGTAAAGGCAGCCACTACCACCGGCTTCTGGGTAAGGTCTTCAAGTATTGCGCCTATGTGGTGTTGGCCTGTGCTGGGGCAGCCATTGTGTTGCGTCTGGCAACACTGATTGCCGCAGGTGAAACCACTGCAACACGATCAAATGCTTATGCCACTTATGCCTTTTTGGGTTACCTGTCGCTGGTCACTTTTGTGATACTCCGACACGGCCTGCAGGTGCTAGAAAACAAGGCTTCACTGATTAAAATGAACACCACCAGCAACCGCTGGTTTGCCCGTCTGGCCATTGCTGCCAGTTTGCTGGTGATCGCTTACGCCATGTATTTCTCACCCTCCAACAAAGTCGTTCTATATGCCCTGTCGCCTATCGGTATCCTCTCAGGCATAGGTATTTTGCAGGCCATTAACGGCAAGCGCAGCGAAAGCAAAGCTTGGATGTATGAACACCTGGGTGCAATGCTGGGCTGCGGTATCGCTTTTCACACTGCCTTTGCTGTATTTGGCTCATCCCGCTTATTTGAATTGAGCCTGCCGGGGCTGTGGCAGGTTTTACCATGGATATTACCGACATTGATTGGTGTGCCTGCTACCATTATTTGGACCCGTATCTATAAACGCAGATTTGGCGATTTATGAGCTTACCGAATATTTTATTGGGCCTGATTAAAGAACCCACCAGTGGTTATGACATCAAGCAAGTCTTTGAGCAGGCCCTGCGCTATTTCTGGAATGCTGATCTGGCACAGATTTACCCTGCCCTGAAAAAATTGGAGCGCGATGGCCTGGCCAGCAGTCAAATGGCCGAACCTGATAAAGGGCCTGCAAAAAAACTTTACCAGCGGACCAATAAAGGTGAACAGCAACTGCGGGAATGGTTATTGAAAGGCCCGCAGCTGAATGTGGAAAAACTGCATTACATGACCCAGGTGTTTTTTCTGGGTGAAATTCCGGCTGAAAACCGCATCGACTTTTTTAACCAGCTGCGCAGTTATATCAAACAGCAGCTTGATGAACTGATTGAGGTTGACCGCGGCTGGGGGGATGACGACCCGAACTATCCTGATCACCTATCCGACAAAGAACAGGCCATGCAATTTACCTTGCGCCTGGGTTTGAGCAAATACCAGGCGATTATTGAATGGTGTGACAGCTGCCTTACAACTCTGCAGAAGAGTAGTTCAAACACAAACAATAACCACACAAATACCCCTTAATTAAAATATCAATAATATTGATATTTTAATTAAATAAATCAGCATGGCTGACCTAATAATAGACTGCTATAAGCCATTTATTTACTTATTAAAAATAAATCATACAAAATAGCTACGAAATAGCGCCTTTATTCACTACCCCATCACATTAAACCCTGTATAATTAGCAAGCATTTTAAGGACCCTCATCTGCAAGGAAGTAGCTTTATTTTCTGGTTATTTACCTAGCGCGAACAGCTGTACAGGTTCGTCCGCCAGCTAGCCGCGCATGCAATAAACAACAACCGAGATAATTCAATGAGAACAAAACATACTTATATACTCGCCGGCATTCTCAGCCTTTATGGCTTTAATGCACCGGCACAAGACAAAATCAGTGGTGAAACAGGCAATCAAACCGTTAGAACCGGACAGGCTGCCGCGTTCGGCCGTGCCGATGACGCATTCACCCAACAGGCACTGCGTGATGAAAATGCTCGCGCCGGTCGCTTATCACCGCCAAAGCTTGGCGTAATCAATGACCATGCAATTCCACCTAAGCTGGCCAACAGTTCTGGCGGAATTTCCAGTGGCAATGGCACCCAGGTTACTTCCAGCTTTAGCCCTCAATTAAATGCACCGAATGTTGACATCAGTGTCGAAGGCTATGGCAACGATGATAATGCCAGCCTGTTTGGCTTCCGCATTACCCCTCCGGATACCAACGGGGATATTGGCCTGACTCATTATGTTCAGTACATCAATTTAGGCTGGATGGTCTTTGACAAAGCCACGGGCAACCCGGTTGGTGGTCCATTCGCCGGCAACAGTTTCTGGCAGGGCTTTGGTGGTGTTTGTGAAACCGAAAACGCCGGTGACCCTATTGTCCTTTACGATCATCTGGCAGGCCGCTGGTTGTTTAGTCAGTTTACCGGCACCAGCATCAGCGATGGCCATCAATGTGTCGCTTTATCCGATGGCGAAGACCCTTTAGGCCCATACACTCTGTATGACTTTGTCGTTAGCCCAAATGCTTTTAACGATTACCCCAAAATCACAGTATGGCCTGACGGTTACTACATGACCACTCATGAATTTGCAGGCCCGCAATTGAGCTTTGCTGGTGTTAATCTGACCGTCTTTGATCGTGATGAAATGCTGGCTGGTAACCCCAATGCTGGTTTTATACAGTTCACCGGTAGCAACCTGGAATTCGGCGTACAAGTGGGTCATCTGGAAGGCAACGACCTGCCGCCTGCAGGCAGTTGTAACTATCTGGTACATGCCACCGATGCACAGTCATTTGGCCTGCCGGGTTCAGATCGTTTCCGCTTCTGGAAAGCCTGTGTCGACTTTAATAACCCCAACAGCTCTACCTTGACGCAGCTAAGTGATATCAATGTCCCCGCGTTTGATCAGAACTTCTGCGGCTTTAGCCGCGATTGTATCGACCAGAATTCTGGCAATAACTTACTGGATGCATTGGCTGGCTTTACCATGTACCGCTTCAACAACCGCTACTTCCCTGGCGAGGGTTTATTGCGTACCGCGGCCACCACCAACGTGGATATTGGTGGTGATCAGGCTGGCGTGATGTGGGCCGGTTTTGAAATCAACCCCACCAATGATGCCCGTGCGATTGCCGATGGCGGCGCACAGCTAGGCACCATTGATTTTAACGACAACCTGAACCGTTGGATGGGTTCAGCGTCAGTAGATCAAAGCGGCAATATCGGTATCGGTTACACCGTCGCAGGTCCAGGCACCTTCCCATCCATTGCTATTACGGTGCATGAGCGTGGTGTTGATGGTCCAGGTCAAGTTCAAGCTGAGTCATTCTGTGTGATTGGTTCAGGTGCCACCACCGGTGCCAACCGCTGGGCTGACTATGCCAGCACCAGCGTTGACCCGGTTGATGGCTGTACTTTCTGGCATACCAATGAATATGTTGAAACCACCGGTAACTTTGAGTGGAATACCCGTGTATGCAGCTTCTCGATTCCATCTTGTGGTGGCGGTGGCGGCCCGGGTAACAACCCACCAACTGCATCATTCACCGATAACTGCACCGATCTGAGCTGCGCATTCGACGGCAGCGGCAGCAGTGACAGCGATGGCAACATCGTATCCTATGATTGGGACTTTGGTGATGGCGCCACCGATAACGGCATCAATGTTAACCATACTTATGCGGCGGCCGGTGACTTTGATGTCAGCCTTACCGTTACTGATGACGACGGCGCAACCGATACCACAACCCGCACCATTACCGTCACAGACCCAGGTAATCCGGCCATTAACCTGACCACATCAGTCAACCGACGCGGAAGAGTAACTTTGGATTGGACTGGTGCCACCACAGGCCGTGTAGATGTCTATCGCAATGGAACCTTCCTGCGCAGAACCCGCAATGATGGCAGGTTCCGTGATCGCCCAGGCAGTGGTACATTCACCTACCAAATCTGTGAGCAAAACTCTACGACGGTATGTTCTAACCTTTCTACAGTGACAGTCCCATAAAATGACCTGTTAGAAAGGCCGCTGAACAAAAAAAGCCCCGTGATCTTCATGGGGCTTTTTTATGCCGATCACTCAACGCATTAATCATCGCCTGATACTCAACACAAAATACTGATAAAAGCACGGCCAGTAGATCACACAATTTGCACACCTCTTAAAGTAATATCAAAACCGATAAGGGACTGGAAAATGTGAACCCTAGGTATCCACATGACCAGTGATTAAAAGAAAATTTAAGTCATGGAGACTTAAATACAAACAGGAGGTTATTCAATGAATATTCGACACTTATTGTTTTCTGCTTTTTGGGTTCTACTCGCCCTGCCAACCATCAGTTATTCACAAACAGCATTGACCGTTACGGCAGAGCGTATCGCACAAACAGATGATTACTTCTATCGATCAGACCACACCATCCGCTTTAATCCCAACTTCATTCCAGATGGTGATATCGCCATACCTATAGCGGATAATGTTGGTCTATTTGTTGATTTCCAGGCACTGAACCCAACCGACGATAATGCAGTACCGATAGCTTTTCGACAAATTACTCTACACCCGAATACATTCACAGGCGGCGCAGTGCTCTCTTCTGACCCCAGAGGTGAGGAACCCGTGTCTGTAGATGCCTTTCAGGTCGGTCAGGTTATTGGTGATTCACGCCAGTATCGTGAACTGTGTGCCTTCGATCATAGAGTTGGCGGCCCAACAATAGCCGGGACTATCTCAGTAACAATGGCCAATGGTCAGAGTGTTCTGCTGGGTGCAGAAATTGGTACTTCCATGATTGGTTTTGAAGCACTTCCAGAAGCCACAATAAAAGGCGGGCCTGTTATTAGCTGGCCCAATAAGTTTTGCCGAGGCGTTAAAATTAACAACGGCAGCTGCCTACCCAAAAAATGCGGCATGACATTGGGCGATATGATCGATTTAGCCGGCCAGGCAGGCCTGACGATTCCTACCAGTATTATTGCAGCAGGCGTGGATGCCGTCGCTGAGTGGCTTGGCCACCAGGGTTACACAGTCAACGGGACCTGTGGCTCAGTCAGACTGATCTTTCCACCGATCCCCTTAGGCTGTCAGTGTATTTATGTGCAGTTTTAGAGTCACCTGAAACGATACACGCCAATTATTTTAATCCATATGGCCCCGTGGACTCCGCGGGGCTTTTTTATAACGAGCTGAATAGCGTCACATGCAATAACCTGCAATCTAATCAGTCACTGACGTTACAATAGCGGCATGCAAGATACTTATATACTCAACCAGCTATTGAATGACTGGTTCGGCCCGGTCGCCGAACGCAACCAACCAGGTAAGCAGCATCAAACACTATGGTTCTTAGCCAACGCCGAACAAGACGCCCAGCTCAGAAAAGACTGGGCATGGCTGCATTTGAAAGCCACCCGTAATGAATTAACGCATTGGTGTTATACACCTCGCTCACGACTGGGTTTGATTCTATTACTGGATCAGCTTCCTCGAGTCCTCTACCGTTCTACCCCACAGGCATTTGCCTGGGATGGTCAGGCACTGGCATTGTCCCTGGCAGGAATAGATGTTGGCCAAGACCAAGAGCTAATGCTCAGCGAACGCGCTTTTTTCTACATGCCGCTGCAGCACAGTGAAGACGTTGCCGCGCAACGAATCAGCGTACGTCAAAACGAATCACTGTTGAGCGCTTTTCCAGAACACCATGAAAGTGCCAGCAACTACAATAAGTACGCCAAATTGCACCACGATATCATTGAACAGTTCGGTCGCTTCCCGCATCGCAATAAAATTCTTAACCGCCAGTCAACCGAGCCGGAAACCGAATGGCTGAACAGCGATAACAGCCACAATTTTGGTCAATAAAAAACCAGTAAGATGCCTTTAATCACCTTTCGCGATGTCAGCTTGAGCTTTGGCGATCAGCCATTGCTGGATCAAGTCAATTTTCAAATTGATCCGGGTGAGCGCCTGTGCCTTATTGGCCGCAATGGTGCCGGTAAATCCACCTTGCTTAAAGTGATTGCAAAAGAGCAAATATCCGATGATGGTCAGATCATCAGGCCGCCTGAATTAAAAGTTGCACAACTGGCACAAGACGTGCCGCAAAATATTAATGGCAGTGTTTTTGATTTTGTCGCTTCTGGCTTAGGCGAAACCGGCGTGTTGGTAAGGCGCTATCACGATCTGGTTTTACGCTTGGCGACTGACGAAAGTGCCATGAAAGCACTGGAACATTGCCAGCAGCAACTGGAAAACGCCGGTGGCTGGGAAATTAACCAGAAAGTTGAAAGCACGCTCACCCGCCTGGATTTGGACGGTGACGCTGCAGTTGCCTCTTTATCAGGTGGTGTACGGCGGCGTGTCCTGCTGGCCGCTGCTTTGGTCAGCGAACCGGATTTATTGCTGCTGGATGAGCCCACCAACCACTTGGATATCCAGGCGATTGAGTGGCTGGAAAATTATCTGCTGGACTGGCCCGGCAGTCTGTTGTTCATCACCCATGACCGTGTGTTCCTGCGAAAACTGGCGACACGTATTATCGAACTGGATCGCGGGCAGTTAACCGATTGGCCAGGTGATTACGATAAATATCTAACCGGCAAACAGCAGCAGCTAGAAACCGAGCAAAAACACAATGCATTGTTCGATAAAAAACTGGCACAGGAAGAAGTCTGGATTCGTCAAGGTATCAAAGCGCGCCGTACCCGCAATGAAGGCCGGGTACGCGCCTTGCAGGCGCTGCGTCGTGAACGCGCACAGCGTAGGGAACAACAAGGCACTGCCAAGCTGTCTTCACAAACTGGGCAGTTGTCTGGAAAACTGGTCATTGAGGCCGAAGACCTGCAGATCAGCTTTGATCAGCAACCGGTCGTCAAACAACTCACCACCACCATTATGCGTGGTGACAAGATTGGCATAATCGGCCCTAACGGCTCAGGCAAGACCACTCTGATTAAAATGTTACTCGGTGAACTGCCACCGGATACAGGCCACGTCAAGCTCGGCACCAATCTGGAGATCGCCTATTTTGACCAGTATCGCAGCCTGATTGATGACGAAAAAACCGTACAAGACAATGTCGGCGATGGCAGTGATACTGTGATGATTAACGGCAAACCACGACACGTGATCAGCTATCTTCAGGATTTTCTATTCGCCCCACAACGTGCCCGGCAGCCCGCCGCTGTACTGTCCGGCGGGGAACGTAATCGCCTGATGCTGGCTCGACTATTTTCTAAACCTTCTAATTTATTGGTATTGGATGAGCCCACCAATGATCTGGATACTGACACACTGGATTTATTGGAAGAGTTATTGATTGATTACCCCGGCACGATTTTACTGGTTAGCCATGATCGCGCTTTTATCGATAACGTGGTCACCAGCACTTTGGTGTTTGAAGGCAATGCTGTGGTCAATGAATATGTTGGCGGTTACAGTGACTGGCTTAGACAACGCCCAACAACTGCAAATAATCCAAAGCCCTCAAAACCGGCCAGAACCCATAGCAAAGCAAACAATAAACCAAAGGTAAAAAAGCTCAGTTATAACGAGCAACGAGAACTAAAGTCACTGCCAAAAAAAATTGAAGTCATGGAAGCCCAGCAGGCTGAGTTGACTGAATTAATGAGTGATCCAGCGTTTTATAGTAAGGATAAAGACATGATTGTTGATACCCAGCAAAGATTAAAAAAGATTGATGATGAACTGACCGAACTCTACCAACGCTGGGAAGTACTTGAAAGCCATTAACTCGCTTAAGCAGTCACGACTATGCGATCTGTTCTATCATAAGCGCCTTACTCACACTAACACCACGCGCAAACCAGGATATTTGCCCCATGACCGACTACCCTAATTTGTTGAAGCCGCTCGACCTGGGTTTTACCACCATCAAAAACCGCGTACTGATGGGTTCTATGCATACCGGCCTGGAAGACAAGGCCAAAGACTTTCCGCGCCTGGCAACCTATTTTGAAGAACGCGCCAAAGGCGGTGTCGGTTTGATGGTAACCGGCGGATTTGCGCCAAACATTGCAGGCTGGCTGACACCCTTCGGCGGCACCATGATGTTTCCCTGGCAAGTCAAACGACACCGAATGGTCACCGAAGCGGCACACCGGCACGACAGCAAGATCTGCATGCAGATTTTGCACTCAGGGCGTTATGGTTATCACCCGCTGTGTGTGAGTGCATCAGACATTAAAAGCCCCATCACGCCATTTAAACCGCGCGCTTTATCGACTAAAGGGGTTTATAAGCAAATCGACGCTTATGTACGCAGCGCCAGGCTGGCGCAAAAAGCCGGGTACGATGGTGTCGAGGTTATGGGGTCGGAAGGTTATTTTATTAATCAGTTTTTGGTGCAGCGCACCAATAAACGCAGTGATGAGTTTGGCGGTGATTACGCCAATCGGATGAAACTGCCGGTAGAAATCGTGCGCAGAATCCGTCAGGCCTGCGGCGATAAGTTCATCATTATTTATCGCTTATCCATGCTGGACCTGGTTCCGCGCGGCAGCAGCTGGGATGAGGTCCTTCAGCTGGGCAAAGCCATTGAAGCTGCAGGCGCCAATCTGATTAATACCGGTATTGGCTGGCACGAGGCTCGTATGCCGACCATTTTGACACCGGTGCCACGCGCCGCTTACACCGAAGTCACCGCTCGTTTCAGGAAACATGTCAACATACCGGTGGTGGCTGTGAATCGCATCAATACACCAGCGATCGCTGAGCAAGTCATCGCTGATGGAGAAGCCGATATGGTCTCCATGGCACGACCTTTGCTGGCTGACCCGGATTTTGTGCAAAAAGCCATGGCTGGTCAGCCCGAACGCATCAATACCTGTATTGCCTGTAACCAGGCCTGCCTGGACCACACCTTTACCAAAAAAACGGCCTCATGCCTGGTGAATCCGCAGGCCTGCCATGAAACGATTCTTAAAATCGAACCCCCCAGCCAAGTCAAAAACGTTGCAGTTATTGGTGCCGGCCCTGCTGGCCTGGCAGCGGCCACGACTGCTGCTGAGCGTGGACACAAGGTCACCCTTTATGAGAAAAGCCCGGAAATCGGCGGGCAGTTCAATCTGGCCAAGCGCATTCCCGGCAAAGAAGAGTTTCATGAAACCATCCGCTACTACCAGGTTAAACTGGATGAGACAGGTGTTGACCTCAAACTGAACACCCGAGCAGATATCAGCCGTTTGAACGATTACGACGAAATTGTTTTATCCAGTGGTGTCACCCCGAGGGTGTTGACCCTGCCTGGAATCGATCATCCAAAAGTGGTCGATTATATGGATTGCATTAATGGCAAACGAGAAATAGGTGAAAAAGTCGCCATTATCGGTGCCGGTGGTATTGGTTTTGATGCAGCAGAGTATTTACTGCACGCCGGTCATTCAGTCAGCCTGGATCCGGATGATTATTTTCGTTATTGGGGCGTGGATCTGGACCAGCGTGGTGGCGTAGAAAATGTCAAACCTGACCCTGGCCCGCCGCGCAGAAAGATTTGGATGCTGCAGCGCAAGACCACCAAGCCCGGTAAAAGCCTTGGCAAAACCTCTGGCTGGGTGCATCGGGCAACCTTAAAAATGGGCGGTGTGAAAATATTGACCGGCGTGAGCTATCGGAAAATTGATGACCAGGGGCTGCACATTACTGTTGATGAAAAAGACCAGATTCTGGATGTCGATCATGTGGTGATCTGTGCCGGCCAAATCAGTGTCACAGACATGCTCGAGTCGTTACAGTCCACCGGTAAGCCTGTGCATGTGATTGGCGGTGCCAAGCTGGCTGCTGAAATCGATGCCAAGCGAGCCATTAAAGAAGGCACTGAAGTTGCCGCAGCACTGTAATGAGTTCTACCACAACCATTATTCTTGTCATTATTGTTTATCAGATCGTGCTGCTGGGCATCGGCTGGTGGGCCAGCCGTCGCAATAACGACAATGAAGATTTTTATCTGGGCGGTCGCAAACTGGGACCAGTGGTTGCTTCCTTAAGCGCCGCAACCAGTTCATCCTCGGCCTGGAGTTTACTGGGCGTCAGTGGCGCGGCGTTTGCCTGGGGAATCCAAGCCATTTGGCTGATACCTGCTGTTTTGAGCGGTTTTCTGATTAATTGGTATCTGGTCGCGCCACGTTTGCACCGGCAAAGCCATGCCAATGGGTCTGTGACTGTGGTGGAATTTATTGCTGGTGATGAGCAACAGCAATCGGCGGCTCAACAAAAGCGAATTCGTCTAATCGGCGCGTTAATTATCCTGTTCAGCTTTGCTTTTTATATTGCCGCGCAGTTTCAAGCGGCAGGCTCGACTTTTGCACGGGTGTTACCCGTTACCTCAGAGCTGGCCATCATCATTGGCGCCATAGTGGTACTGGCCTATGTCTGGCTGGGTGGGTTTTGGGCAGCCAGTGTGACCGATGCATTACAAGGTTTTGTGATGCTGGCTGTGGCCATGTTATTGCCTGTTCTGGCCTTGATTAAAGTCGGCGGTTTTAGTGCGTTGCTGTCCGGATTACAAGCGCTGAATGACCCTGGCTTACTGGCCATTGTTGACCAGCCAGGCCTGCTCACCGCCATGCTGTTCGTTATCGGTTTATTCGGTATCGGCTTTGGCTATCCCGGTCAACCGCATGTGGTCAACCGCTTTATGGCCATGGCTGATAGTCAGCAGATACCCACCGCAAGACGCATTGC
Source organism: Wenzhouxiangellaceae bacterium (assembly GCA_965230265.1). GTDB lineage: Bacteria > Pseudomonadota > Gammaproteobacteria > Xanthomonadales > Wenzhouxiangellaceae > JAJFKX01. Next base: position 2,437,402 of record OZ245999.1, read on the forward strand.
CATTGCCTGGGGTGTGATGATATTCGCAGGCATGGTTGTGTTGGGTTTATGTGGACGGGTACTACTGGGCGGGTTGGACAATCGCGAAGATGTGCTGCTGGCAGTCGGCGAGTTATTGCTCCACCCAGTCATGGCTGGGGTGGTTATCGCCGGCGTATTATCCGCCATCATGTCTACCGCTGACAGCCAATTGTTAACCGCTGCTTCTGCGGTCAGCCATGATATGCAGCATAGTCAAATGAACACCGCTCGCTGGGTCGTGTTGGGTATCGGTTTTGTGGCAATCATTTTAGCCATCTTCTTTCCTGAGGCGATTTTTTCACGCGTTCTATTTGCCTGGCAGGCGCTGGGCGCTGCGTTTGGCCCGGTATTGATGGTGATGCTGTGGCGTGGCCCAATCCGGCCAGACTGGAAGATGGCTGCCATATTGACTGGGTTTTTAACCACGATTGTGATCAGCTTTTTACCCAATGCACCCGGTGATTCGGCAGAACGCTGGATACCATTAATCCTGGCGAGCCTGATAGCGCTAGTAGGTAACAGCAAAGCCTCTGCCCGATAGAAAGCGATTTGCCTTGCTGGCCAAATCCAAAAAGTAAAATACCTTTTGAGCGTAGATCGGTTTAGGCACAGCCGCAAACCGACAACAACAGTGTCGGATAATCTAGAGCCGATCACCCATACACAACCGTTGATCATATTGACTCAATGGCTTTCCATTGTTGGCTTAGCAAGCTTTGGCTCTAAGCCGGCCTAGAGATCAAATATACCGGCAAAACTCAGACTAGACCAAAGCAGTATTTGCGTTTGGTGTTTAGGTGTTGTAGTCTAATACAACACTAGAACGAGAGAACACCATTATGTTAGCCAATACCCATCGAAGACATTTGGTTTCCAACCGTCTCGCTTTGGCCATCGGCTTGGTTTTGCTACTGGCCCAAACCGGACAATGGACGTCGGGTGATATGCAAGACGGTGTTCAGGAAACCGACAAGATCGTTGTTACTGAAACCAGTAGCGATACCGGTAAGCAAGGCTATAACGTTTTGCTGGACCTGGGTCTGCTGTTGTTTAGCCTTTGATTGTTATTGATATGGCATTGACAGCAACAACTGACAACGGAATTAAACATCATGGCGGCAGTTATGAGTGAGCACTGGGACGATACCCAGCCGATTTACCAGCAGCTACGTGATCACACCGTAGCGCGTATTTTGGCAGGCGAGCTAACCGAAGGCGAAGCATTGCCTTCGGTACGTCAATTGGCTGTTGAACTGCAAATCAACCCGATCACCGTATCCCGCGCCTATCAGTTACTGGTCGATGAAGCACTGGTTGAAAAACGCCGTGGCCTGGGAATGTTTGTGATGCAAGGCGCACGTAAACAATTACTCAATAGCGAACGCGAACAGTTTCTACAACAGGAGTTACCCAAAACACTGGAGCGTGCTCAACAACTGGGCATAGATACTGACGCATTATTACAACATATCAAGGACTCTACAGAATGAATCCCGAAACAACACAGGTGATGTCAACCGCAAGCGATGCCAGCAAAAAAATGGTTATTCAGGCACGCGGTTTGCGTAAAAACTATGGCAGTAAAACTGCCGTAGACAATATTGACCTGGACATTCCACATGGCCGCATCGTTGGCCTGGTAGGTCCCAATGGCGCGGGTAAAACCACCGCATTAAAAGCCTTATTAGGCCTGGCTGGATTTTCCGGTGATTTGAAAGTGATGGGCTACCATCCGCTAAAAGAGCGTGATGCACTGATGCAAGAAGTTGCCTTTATTGCTGATGTCGCCACCCTGCCCCGTTGGATTCGAGTCAGGCAGCTATTGGTTTTTATGCAGTCCATCCATCCAAAGTTTTCTCTGGAACAATGCAAAAAATACTTGCGGCAAACCAAAATAAAGCCTCAAGATAAAGTCAAAAGCCTATCCAAAGGCATGGTCGTACAATTACATCTGGCCTTGGTGATGGCCATCGATGCCAAACTGCTGGTGCTGGATGAACCCACCCTGGGGTTGGATATTATTTTCAGAAAACAGTTCTACCAGCATTTGCTGGAAGAATATTTCGATGGTGAGCGCACCATTATTATTACTACCCATCAAATTGAAGAAGTTGAACATATTCTCAGTGACCTGCTGTTTATTCGTGATGGGAAAATTATTCTCGACAGCAGTATGGATGAGGTGCAGCAGCGCTACATAGAGGTCATGGTCACCAGCGAACACCTGGAAGCCGCCAGAGCGATGCAGCCAATCCATGAACGACATGTATTTGGACGGCACGTACTATTGTTTGCAGATGTCGATCGAACTGTATTGAGTGAGTTGGGTGAATTGCATACGCCATCTGTGGCTGATTTATTTGTCGCCACCATGGGGGGCAACGAACAACAGCCGGTTAACACGGCCTATGGAGAAGCAGCATGATTGATATTAATTTAAAACAGCTGCCAATATTGATACGCCGTGAGTTTTGGGAGCACCGCTGGGCATTTCAATATGCGCCTTTGATCATCTTTGGCCTGGGTATGTTGTTACTGCTAATGGGTGTTTTGTTTACTGGTGAAATTGACGGCAATCGCCTATTTACTGACTCGGCCATGCGTGAACTGGCAGAAATGGATCCCCAAACAAAGGCACATGCTGCCCGTGTGTTTATGCTGGGTATTAATGTGCAGTTCAATGGCATTATGCTGATCGTGCTGTTCTTTTACCTGGTCGGTTCCCTATACGATGAGCGCAAAAATCGCAGTATTTTGTTTTGGAAATCACTGCCGGTATCCGATGGCAATACCATCCTCAGCAAACTGGTAACAGCTGGTCTCGCAGTACCACTGCTTTACATGCTGATAGCGGCGCTGCTACAAGTTGTTTATGCACTGGTCATCAGTGGTTTCGCCATGAGTGCCGATATATCTGTATGGGAAAACATCTGGAAGCCCGCTAACTTTTTAACAGTATGGTTTCACATACTTTTGGCCATACCCATTCAAATGCTGTGGCTGTTGCCTATCTTCGGCTGGTGTATGTTTTGTTCTGCCTTTGCCCCCCGTGTGCCATGGCTGATTGCGATTGCCGTTCCCGGGTTATTGGGGCTATTCCAGAGCTACCTGAATCTGTCGGATAATCTGAAAATTTCTGAATACAACATCTGGCTGCTACTACTGGAGAGACTGGGCAAAGGTATATTGCCAATTTCCATACAGTCCGATGGAAATAATATAGAAGATGCTTTTGCTGGCGGGATTGACAGCGCCTTTACCATCGGCGAAGCACTGTCACGCTTTGGTCGGCTGGACATGTGGATTGGCATTATTATCGGCCTGGCATTTTTATATGGTGCAGTTTATCTGCGCAGCCGGGCAACCGATAAGTAATTTTCGATACTCTTTAAGACCTTCTCCCTCTGGGGGAAGGTCAAGCTGAAACTCAACCGATGAATGATTCTGGCTTTGAATAAATAAGCTTATTCAAACCCCGTGCGTAAAATTCTATCTGTGGGTTCATTCATAACCAGGTGCTGATCAATCATTACACCCGATATATTCTGCACAACGCCACTGGGCCAGTTAATGTTAATCGATAATGGCCCCTGCCAGTCGCCAAGACCAAAGTGCAATTCTGCCGGGCTGGCCGAAACAAAATGACTGCCCGCTTTGATCTGCTGGGTTAAAACCTGATCACTATCGTCAGAATTCTCTGATGCAATACTGACCCAGGCGCCCAATGCTTCTGTATTTCGATCATCACTGTTTAATTTTAAAGACAAATAATGACGCTGCGATTCAGGCAAATCGTTTCGGTATAGTTTGAACGAACCTTTGTAATTGGAAATAGCAATGTCCAGATCACCGTCACGATCATAGTCAAAACAGGCCAGTCCACGGCCTTCACCAATATCACCGATACCCAGGGTTTCTGCCATTTCGGTAAACGCATTGCCCTGACTGGAGACGAACATCATCGCTGGTGTGTTATCAAAGCGTCCGTCGGGTGTATTGGGGTTGGTATTGTTGCCAAAATAAAAACCATTGACATGGAAAATATCGGGATACCGATCCAGGTTCACATCAAGGAAACAAGCACCCCAACCCCACAGGCCCTCAACAACCCCGGTGGTTTCAGAAACATTATCAAACCCACCTTGCCCATCGCCATAATACAAGCGATTGCCAAAAGGCGAGCCTCCCAGATTGGAAATATTCGATGAGAACCAATCCAGATGACCATCCAGATTCAAATCTCCTACGTCAGTGCCCATCGCATTACGATCATCAATAATCTGACGGTCGGTGATATCAATAAACTGACTGTTGCCCTGGTTCAATAAAACCAGACTGCTGCCAACATCACCGGCAATCAACAAATCATTCAAACCGTCTTCATTGATATCAACAAATAGCCCCGCAAAGGATTGATCACGGCCATCATTGGGAAAGGTCTCTGCATCAAATATGGCAGCTATACCACTGCTAATAGAAATGTCCTGAAAAACGCCTGTACAATCGCCCTGCCATAAATGCTGGGTAGAACCAGCAGCAGTTTTCCACGAAGGCGATGGACCCAATGGCGTCATTGAATGCGGCAAAAATACATCCAGGCACCCGTCATTATTAATATCACCAAAATTTGCCCCCCAGGTATTGGGCGCGCGATCGATTTGATAACCAGGAAAAGCTGCGGCAAAGTGATCAGAAAACTGCGGTTCACCATCTACCTGGTTTTGAATCAGCAGGCGCGGCGGCTCACCCAGTGCACCCCCTAAAAACAAATCCAGATCACCATCACCTTCCACGTCAGCAAACACTGCCCCCGCTATCCAGCCAGTCAGGGCACCCAAACCTGATGCACCCGTTTTGTCTTCAAAACTGCCGTCCCCCAAGTTTCGATACAAGCGACTTTGTCCGGCGTCCCCCCCGATCACAAACATATCCACCCATCCATCATCATCATAGTCACCAGCGGCTATTCCCGCAGACAACCATGAAGACATTAATTGGGCAGTTTGATGCATGCCGGTAATGGGCGTGATGGCATTGTTTCCGGCATCCGCAATATCCGTTATTGTCTGTGAGCTTTGATGTTGAAGCGTTACCCCTGCACTGGCTGTCACATCAACAAAAGTCTGTGCTGCTGCCCAAGGTGCACTGATCAAACCTGTGAGCAAGATGGGCAGTCTAATGGCTAACCACGGTCTCCGCAGGTGGTGCAGCTCCATTGTCTACTGCAGCGGCCAGAAATATGGAATGCCATATATCGCCACAATGGCGACCAAAATATTCAGCGGTAACCCTACCCGGACAAAATCCACAAACCGGTAACCACCAGCCTGATAGACAAAGGTGTTGGTCTGATAACCAATCGGCGTAGCAAAACTGGCACTGCCGGCAAGCATCACGCAGACCATAAACGGACGCGGATCCAATTCAAACTGGATTGCCATGGCATACGCTATCGGCGTAATCAAAATGGCTGTGGCGTTATTGGTCATCACAGCAGTCAACAATGATGTCATCACATACACGGTTGCCAATAAGAATAAGGGCGATACGTTATCGACCATGGCAATGGAATGTTCCACAATCCAGTTGATTGCCCCGGTCGACTGCAATGCATTACCAATTGCCAGCATACCGAAAATCAGCATCAAAATAGGCCACTGGATAGAGCTATAGGCATCCTCACTGGATACACAACCAAATAACACAACGGCCGTTGCACCGACAAAAGCCAAGGGGGCAATCGGGGCAATATCCAATGATGCGAGAATGACCACCATCAAAATAGCTGCAATCGCAATCGGTGCTTTGCTGCGACGCAGTTCTTTGGGTTCGGCCACTGAAACATTCACAAACTGACGGCTGGAATACAATCGCTCCAGACCACTTTTGGGCCCTTCCATTAGCAGGGTATCGCCGACCTGTAACCGTATCTCTTCGAAATTCCTGGTCAGTTTGGTCTTATGTCGGTGTACCGCCAGCACGTAAACACCAAAGCGGTGGCGCAAATCCAGATCTGCTATGGTCCGCCCCAATACCCTGGCCTCTGGACCGACAATGGCTTCAATAACATGTGTTTCCTGACTGGAAATCGGCTCAAGTATGGTCTGCCCTGTGCCCTCTTCCAGACCATATATCTTTTCTCCGGAGCGACGCAGTTCAATCAGATCGTCCAGCGCTGACTCCAGCAGAATCCGGTCACCGGCACGCAATTTAACCCTGTTCATATTGGCGCGCAGGGAGTAATCACCGCGCAACACATCCAGCACTTTAAAGCCATCCAGCTTATACAAGGGGGTCTCTTCAAGCACTTGTCCGACCAGCGGTGAGGAATAAGTCACCACAAGATCGGTGAGATAATGCTTCTCCGGTGTGGGTTGAGCATCTCCGGAAAACGCCGTCTTGGATGGCAGCAGCCACCAGCCAAACAGCAGCATGTATAAAACACCGGCGAACGCCATTAGCAAGCCAATGCCGCTGATCTCAAAGATGGTGAACGGTTCCATACCCAAATCCCGTGCTACACCATCGACCAGAATATTGGTTGAAGTACCCAATAACGTACAAGTACCCCCCAGAATACTCACAAATGATAATGGAATCAGATATTTACCCGACGATTTACCCTGTGCAGCAGCAACACCAATTACCACAGGGGTTAAAATCACCACAATGGGCGTGTTGTTCATAAATGCGGACAGCACCATCACCGGCAGCAACATCACTATCATCGCACGCAGCCATGATTTACCCGAAGCACGCTTAAACACTTTGCCCAAGGAGGCAATCACCCCTGTTTGATCCAAAGCAGCACTTAATATAAACATTGCCGCAATGGTGATCGGCGCACTGTTGCTGAATACCGCCAACAAGTCATCGCCTGGAAGAATGCCCAGCGCCAGCAATAAGCCCACGCCGGCCAGTGCCACCATATCAGGTGGCTGCTTTTCGCGTAAAAAGCCGATAAAAACCGCTGTTGTGACGAGCAATGCAATGACAATTTCAAAGCTCAGACTGGTTTGCGGATCCATAAAGCTCCCATCTAATACACCTGTCAGCCCCGTTATTGACGACAGATTAGGTTATTCCACTGACGAAGATGGCAGCTAGACCGGTTGCTGTCAATGATTGACAGACAGCAAATCTCAGGCTATATGCCAGGCCGCTCAGCCAGCGCCAATAGCAGCAAACACTGACATATAACTAACCGTCATAAGTTTGTCATCATTTTAACGTCGTTTGCGGTTAAAATAGGCCTTAGTTTATTAGAGTCATTGCCAACTAAGATGTCCTCTGATCTATCAACACAAGAGTCTAATCGCCTGCAGCCTGCATCGCAGCTGAATTTCGAGAAGATACTTGAGAATCAGTTTCCCAGCTGGTTTACCGGCCGGAAACAGCAAATTGCCAGACCGCTGAGCCGGGGTCTGGGAAGCTGGCTGGGTATGGACGTGGCCAATCAGATATTACGCGACTATGGCCATTTGCGCGGTTTATCCTTCGTTGAAGCCTCATTGCGCCAGTTTGACTGTCGTTATCTGATCGATGATGTAGAAGTTGGCCACATCCCTACCAGTGGCCGGGTGATTATTGCCTCCAACCACCCTTTGGGTGGACTGGATTCATTTCTACTGCTCAAATTGATCGGTGATATTCGCCCGGATGTCAAAATTCTTGCTAACGATATCTTATTGGGTATCGAACCGATACAGGATTTACTACTGGGTGTGAAAATCATGGGTGGTAAACCCTCTGCCAGCAACTACCGCCGGATTTTAGAGGCCTTAGAGCAAGATCAGGCTGTTATCGTGTTCCCTGCTGGGGAAGTATCCCGACTTGGTCCGAAAGGGATTCGCGATGGGCGCTGGGAAAGTGGCTTCTTACGCTTTGCTGCCCATACCGGCGCGCCGATACTGCCCGTTCACCTACAGGCCCACAATACGCCCTGGTTTTATGTCGCTGCCATGCTGGCCAAACCACTGGGTACTTTATTGCTGCCCAGGCAGTTATTCATGCGCAAAGGTGAAACCCGGGTACCGGTAAGAATTGGCACACCGATATGCCCACCGCAACTGGGCTCTGCCAAAGCACTGCGGGAACAGTCACAGACTATTCGCCAGCGCGTCTATCAATTGCGTAAGCACCGTCAAAAACGCGAGCAAATGGCTGTCGTCTCCAAACCCGAAAATCCTCGTTTGCTGTATCAGGAGCTAAAGCAGGCCGAACGTATAGGCACCACTCAGGATGGCAAAGCCATCTTTCTGGCGCAGCCGGATACCGGCAGCGTGTTAATGAGGGAAATTGGTCGGTTGCGTGAGTTTACTTTCAGGGCGGTTGGAGAAGGAACCGGTGCACACCGTGACCTGGATGCTTTTGATCGCTATTACGAACATCTGGTGTTATGGGACGATGAGCAGCTAGAGATTGCGGGCGCCTACCGAATGGTCCGTACCGCACCACTGGTAGATCAGCATGGTTTGCAAAGCCTGTATACCGCCGGATTGTTTAACTATTCTGCTGATATGCAGACTTATCTGAAAAACGGTCTGGAATTGGGCCGCAGCTTCGTACAACCCAGGTATTGGGGCTCACGCAGTCTGGACTACCTTTGGCATGGCATTGGCGCTTATTTGCGTAAATATCAGGATATCCGCTATCTGCTGGGGCCTGTGTCCATCTCTGCCCAAGAACCAGCGGCCGCACGTGACTGGCTGGTTGCCTATTACGACAAATATTTCGGCTCTGAGCAATCGCTGGCCGAAGCCCGGCAACCGTTTAATTTTCATGGTGTCGCCCCTGACTTTGGTGGACTGGATGCAGAAACCAGCTTTAAAGTACTTAAGCAAAACCTGAAGCAACTGGGCTCTCGCGTGCCTACACTGTATAAACAGTATACGGAGCTGTGCGAGCCGGGTGGTGCACGTTTCCTGGCTTTTGGTGTGGACCCGGACTTCTCTGACTCAGTGGATGGCTTGATTCTTGTTGATTTGCATAAATTGCGCCCTAACAAGAAAGACCGGTATATTACCGGCAGTTTATAACTGACCTTTGCCCCAAACTATGCGTCTCATTTACGATGGCTTGCTCGCCAGTCTGCTGCTGGCGCTGTCTGCATTGGCCACTGCACAAGACCAATTGCGTTATGATTTTGAGATCCATGCTGATTTCAGACAGGCCGCTAGCCGGTCCAGTGACAACGACTGCATCCCTGTTAGCGTAAGGGTCACACAAGACCGCCACCTGCTAAGGCGCTTATCATGGCGCAACCAGGATATCATGCTGGATTTAAAAGCAGACGGTACACTTGTGCAGGAACAAGACCGCTGGCGCTGGCAAGTGCCTGCCAGCGGTGGTCAATTGAGCTACTGCGTGCAATTGGACCATCAACGTGGTCAAAACTATGATGCCCGTGTCACCACAGACTGGGCCTTGTTCCGGGCAGATGACCTGTTTCCTGCAGCCAGCAGCCTGGGGTTGCGAGGCAGTTTTTCTAACACCACCCTAAAATTTAGCCTGCCTTCCAGCTGGACCTCGGTGACTGCTTATCCTGAAATCACAAAGCACCTCTACCTCATCAATAACCCGCAAAGACGCTTTGATCGCCCCACTGGCTGGGTACAGCTGGGCGATTTGGGAATACGGCGAGACAACCTGGCAGGCACTCAAGTAGCGGTTTCTGCACCTGTTGGTCAAGGCATAGAGCGGCTGGAAATAATGACCATGCTGGCTTTCACCATGCCTACACTGCGTGACTGGTTTCCGATGTTTACTAACCGGCTGTTGATTGTCAGTGCCAATGAAGATATGTGGCGCGGCGCACTTTCCGGTCCAAACTCATTGTTTATTCATGGTGACCGGCCGTTGGTCAGCGAAAACGGTACCAGCACTTTGTTACATGAGCTGGTTCATGTTACCATGCAACGACACGCAGCCAGTAACGCTGACTGGATTGATGAAGGTCTGGCTGAGTATTTGAGCCTGGTCATATTGCATGAAGCTGGCGGTTTAACCAACCGTCGTTTCAATGCTGCTGTGGCCCGGCAAAAACGCTGGGGCAACACTGTCCGCCGGCTGGGGACCCGCCGCTCCAGCGGCGCCGCCACCGCCAAAGCCGTTACCGTTTTTGCTGAACTGCACCAGGAAATAGGCGATGATAACTTCCGCGAATTGGTAATGAGACTCGCAGATGACGGTCCTCCGATAACACCTGAACTGCTCAAGACTTTAGCTGAACAACTTCATGGGAACAGCATGAAAAGCCTGCCCTAAAAATATCAATGCCATTATAGATGTCGATCCAGAAGAAACCTCTCAGATACCGCACCAGCTGTGATATGGGCAACAGATGAAGTCAGGAAGGTACAACGAATATTATTGGCTGGTATCTCGAAAAGCCCTTTGGGGGATTGATAAACTCGTAATCGCTCACCATGACAATATGATACTGGCTATAACAAGTTTTGATAGCGGCCCGCTAAAGCCATCGAAAGAAGAGATAGAACTTGGGTGGCGTGACAGAGATAAAATCATGTATAGCCCATGCTTGAGCAAAAGCATTGATATACCACATGATCAATACGATGAGTGGTACGTCGCTAGTACTTTGGTACTTGAAAGTGATGCGCTTGAGGTTTTTGTAAACTACGGTGGTTTTTCATTGGTTCCTCCCGAAGAATCCTATAAAGAGTTTGATCCAAGCTGGGAGAAAAATAGTTTGGATTTCTTAAAGCCAATTCAATCACGGTTCTGGTATCAGATCGAAAAAATTTGCCCAGAGACATTTGTAGCTATCGGCGACAATGATGTCGTTGTTTCTAAAAACAAGCAGTTTATCGAAGCGATTATCAACAAATACAGTTAAGAGCCAAAGCTCAGCACTTACATAACTGGCCAACCGCCTCATATGAGACGGTTGGCCATTGTCATAGCATCACACTTTAAATGTTGCCTTTATCCAACCCTTTTAGAGCTTAAACGCATACCTGCCAAGAGGACAAACATCGCTAACATCATCAGCATACCCCACATATTCAGTGCAGGGACTGCAATAAATATTATCGTGGTAACGTCATCCGTGTTATCCGCTTCAACAGGGTCAGAAGTATCAGCATCAACCACCGCAGTATTAAGAATTTCTCCCTGCGCATCGGCATCAACCTGAACCATAATCGTATAACTGGTTGATTCTCCATTGGCCAAATCACCCAGGCTACAGGTCGGTACCGCTACTGGGTCTTCTGCACAGCCTGTGGTTGAAATCAAACTCACCTGGCTCGGCAAGTCATCCGTGACAACCACATTAACTGCATCACCCGGGCCGTTATTAACGACTGTCAACTGATAGCTGAATACGCCACCTTGCTCGACACCACTGACATCAGACCCTTTCAATAACAACAGGTCTGCATTACCACCGATATCAATGACATAGTCTTCTACCTCACCGTCCATCGCGACACCGGTAGGTCCGACACCACCAGTTGTGTTACAGCGGAACCTGGCAAAGGTATCTCCTTCAGCTACACCAGGAGGAATAACAATCGACAAGGCGTTTTGACCGCTGTCTGCTGCCAGCAGTTGGTCTATGACCACCTGCTCACCAGCGCTATCACCAAATACCCCGCTCTGGTCAAAGTCAAACCATACATTCAACAAGCAGGCCTGACTGCCACTGCCGGCAGGCATATCCACCAACACGCCGGTATTGGTGCTATCAACAACCAGCGGTGTGGTAAAGCTGACACCATCTTCATCATCAGCACCTATACAGGTTCCAAGAACACTTGAACCTGCTGCCAGATCATCACCATCTGCGGTTACTGTCGGCACACCATCGGCTTCGCTATCAACACAATTGCCCATGAAGACAGGAACATCCTCATCCAATACATGTTGAGCACCTCCTGCGCCTACTGTTGTGCCGAAGGTATCAGGCGCATCAGCCAAATCAATGCCTTTGACTGCAATCGCATAATCTTCAACCTCACCGCTCATGGCAAAGCCGGATGGTGCATCACCACCTGCCTCACTTAAACGGAAACGAGCATAGCTGGTTGTTTGTGGAACGACATCGCATGGCACCGCGATATTGATGGTATTAACACCACCAGTCACTGGTGTATCTGTGGCAATCTGATCAGCCGCATCAAAGTCACCATCACCGTTAAAGTCGATCCAGGCATTCAACAAGCCACTTTGTGATGCCTCTACTTCAATATCGGCATTGCCACAGGCAAAGAGCATATCGGTAAACACCACACCGTCTTCATCATCGTTGGCACTCGCACAATTACCTGACGTACTGGTACCTGCACCCAGGTCATCACCATCAGCATCCACCGAAGGCTGTCCATCGGCTTCTGTATCGACACAGCTACCGAGGAATAAAGGTATCGCCGGATCAATAGCATGTTGAGCACCATTGGCTGCAATGGTTGTCGCGTAGCTATCCGGTGCATCACCCAAATCAATGCCTTTGACATTAATGCTGTAGTCTTCCACTTCACCTGTCATGGCGACACCAGCTGGTCCATCACCACCCGCCAGGCTTAATCGGAAGCGGGCATAACTGGTCTCTTGAGGAACCACATCGCAAGGCACATCAACACTCAATGTGTTATCTCCCGCTGCGACGGCAAAGTCTGTGGCAATCTGGTCACCAGCATCAAAGTCGCCATCGCCATTGAAATCAATCCAGGCATTCAGTAAACCCGCTTGATTGGCACTGATGCTGATATCAGCGGCATTACAGGCTACGATCATATCGGTGAAAATCACTCCATCTTCATCGTCATTGGCAACAGCACAGTTTCCAACCGTTCCCAAGCCAACGCCTATGTCATCACCATCAGCATCCACTGTGGGTTGACCATCCGCTTCTGTATCCACACAAGCACCCATAAATAATGGCGCGCCCGGATCGACCACATGCTGAGCACCTACTGATGCCATCGTGGTCAGATAGGTATCCGGTGCATCACCCAAGTCCAGCCCTTTGATCACCACCGAGTAGTCTTCTACTTCACCCGTCATCGCCGTTCCGGCTGGCCCATCGCCACCAGCTTCGCTCACTCTAAAGCGTGCATAGCTGTTGGCCTGAGGCACTGCATCACACGGCACATTGGCAGTAACGGTATTCGCCCCGGCAACGACTGCCAGGTTATTGGCAATCTGATCGGTATCATCAAAGTCACCATCACCATTAAAATCTATCCAGGCATTCAAAATGCCGGCTTGTGATGCATTAACACTAATGTCTGCTGTATTACAGGCAATAACCATATCTGTGAAGATTACGCCATCCTCATCATCATTGGCTGCAGCACAGGTACCTAAGGTACTGTTGCCAATACCCAGGTCATCACCATCGGCATCTACCGTGGGTTGTCCATCGGCTTCTGTATCGACACAGGCGCCCAAGAACAGAGGAATTGCTGAATCAACCGCATGTTGGGCACCACCGGCCCCTATGGTGGTCGAGAAACTATCGGGTGCATCACCTAAATCGATACCCTTGATGGCTACAGCGTAATCTTCTATTTCACCATCCGCGGCGGTACCAAGAGGACCAGCAACACCGGCTGTACTTAACCGGAATCTTGCATAACTCACCGCTTGTGGAATAGCGCCACAAGGCACTGCAAAGCTGAGACTGTTCGCACCGGCAGCCACTGCCTGACCAGCAAATATCTGATCACCGGCACCAAAACTGCCATTACCATCAAAATCTACCCATGCATCCAGAGTACCGGACTGGCTGACTGTCACGGTAGTGTCCGCATTGCCACAGGCAATAATCATACTGTCAAAGGTCACGCCATCTTCATCATCATTGGCGGCACAGGTACCCAATGTGCTGTTGCCAAGACCAAGATCATCACCATCAGCGTTAACACTTGGTTGACCATCGGCTTCAGTATCAACACAAGCTCCCAGGAATAATGGTGAAGCAGCGTCTACGATATGGTTTGCGCCCGTTGCTCCCAGGCTTGTGCCATAGCTATCGGGCGCATCGCCCAAGTCAATGCCTTTGATGATCACTGCATAATCTTCGACTTCACCGGTCATTGCTAAACCGGTCGCTCCAACGCCACCGGCTGCATCAAACCGGAAGCGGGCATAGCTAAGCGTTTGTGGTATCGCATCACACGGGATAGCCGCGGTCAGCACATTCGCGCCTGCTGCTAAAGCAGTATCAGTGAATATTTGATCGGCAGCATCAAAGTCGCCGTCACCATTAAAGTCGATCCAGGCATTCAATATACCGGCCTGCCCTGCTGCAACTGTTATACCTGCGTTACCACAGGCGACGATCATACTGTTAAACACCACACCATCTTCATCATCATTGGCTACCGCACAGCTACCCACTGTGCCCAAACCAACGCCCGTATCATCACCAGTGGCTGCTGAGTTGGGTTGTCCATCGGCTTCGTTATCCACACAAGCACCCAGGAATAACGGTGCCGCCGGGTCAACAACGTGTTGTGCACCCGTAGCTGCCATTAAAGTGCCATAGGAATCAGGCGCATCACCCAAATCCAAACCTTTAATGGTCACTGTGTAATCCTCGATTTCACCATCAGCTGCCATACCGCCCGGGCCATCCCCACCTGCAGTACTGACACGGAAACGGGCATAACTGACAGCCTGTGCTACGGCATCACAAGGTATATTTGCGGTTAAAGTGTTGGCACCTGCAACCACAGCTGAATCAGTGGCTATCTGATCACTGGCATCAAAATCACCATCGCCATTAAAATCAATCCAGGCATTTAATAAACCGGCCTGCGTTGATGTCACCGTAATATCCGATGTCCCACAGGCAATAATCATATCGTTAAAGACAACACCGTCTTCATCATCATTGGCTATTGCACAAGTACCATTGGTGGCGTTGCCAGCACCCAGGTCATCGCCATCGGCTGAGGGAGTCGGCTGCCCATCATCTTCACTATCAATACAGGCACCTAAAAACAGTGATGCTCCCGCACCCAATTCATGTGTCGGTCCACCAGAACCACTTAAAGTACCGTAACTGTCCGGCGCATCGCCCAGATCGATATTTGCTGCTGCAAAAACAAAGCCAAAATCAAACGTATGATCATTATCGCCTGCATTACCTGTGGTTAATGAGACACCCGTCGCACCCCCGTTAAATGGCCCCGCTGCTGGCGTCACCGTTACACCATCAGAATCTCGGATTATGTCATTGGCAAAGCCTGCCAGATCAGCCAGAGGGGTTGCTGGAGCGGCATTTTCCAGAGGATTTCCAGCATTGAAATTTACTGGGTCCACGACCACGAAAAAGTCTTCGCCAAATGCCAGCGGGCCATTAACAATTCCTACTGAGTCTGTGGTATCCGGATCAGTTGCAGTGCCACCAATGAACAGATAATTACCGGTAGCATTCGTGGTTGCGCTGGCAACAATCGCACCCATGCTATCCAGCAGGTGTACGATCACATTTGCAATCGGTGCTTCATCCGGGTCTTGTATGCCGTTGTCATTGGTATCCGTCCAAATATAATTGCCTATCTGAATTGGCGCTGCATTGCACATTAATTCAATGTCGCCCAAACCATTGGCTTTAGAGAAATTGTTCAACTCACCCGGTACCGAGCCATTTTGTGGGTAAACCAAAAAACCCAGATCACGTGCAGTGCCATCTATACTGCTGAACCAGTTGATCCCACCTGAGTTAGCCAGTGGCGGGGAAAAAGCCACTGAGGTAAATGTATTCATGGTGGTCATGGCCACTTCATTCTGACCAGGCAACAGTGCCAAACCACCAAAACCACCCTCTGCATGAAATATCAAGCCGGTATCTAATAACCCGGTGAAGTCCTGAAAATAAAATTCACCGCCACCGGGTCCCTCGTTATTACCCGCACCTGCGGTTGTTACACCACCTGCTGTAGCATTATTCTCTAAAGTAAAAACCCCTGCCACATTGGCTGCTCTTAAGGTATCACCTGAACCAAAAGAGGCGCCTAAAATATCAATAAACCCTGGTGGTATCGGAATCGCCTCCTGCTGCGCATTGCCAATCGTTGAGCCCATCCGGTCTAAAAATGCCAGAATCATCGAACCATCTACATCAAATTCAATATCAGCCAGGATTGGTTGTGGATAAGCATGTACATCGAAAGCAATATTCCCGCCACCAAACGGAATGGTATTTCTTAGGCAATCACTTAGATCTTCATCGTTGGTCCATGGGAACCATTGATTCCTGGTGCAGGCAAAAGGCGGTGGAGAACCATTATTAAAAACATCACCACGGACATAATCCAATGGGAACCTTAGTACCTCAGTGAAACTCGTGCCATCGAAACGTTGTACGATCGCCTCTAAATTGGCGTTGTTATTGGTGTCCGGATCGCTGCTGCCATCGCATACCATGCCAACGTAAACATCGCCACGATAAACTTTCACCGCAAATGGCCTGAATTCACCCAGCGTGCAGACAGGGTCCATAATCGGAAAGCCCGTTATATCGGCAGCAACAGGTGCTGTGGCTGGGTTATCGTCGGCATCAATGACAATCGAGTACAGCGTTTTATCGTTTAGATTGATCGTCCAAAGTGTGCTGTCATCGGCACTGATATCAATATCGCCCAGACCCATGGTAGCTACCGGTGCAATGGTATTGGCATCCATGTAAAAGTTTCCGGGGTCGGCCGGGAGACCGCGTGCGGCATTGGTACCAATGCTACCTGTATCGATGGTTGCAATATCGTTTAAATCTAAAAACTCTGCAGGTGCAACAATGCCACTGGGGTCAATGGTATAGATATTACCGGTACTTTCACCGGGGCCTAAACCTGCATAGCGTTTGACTGTTGCCGCTGCGAACAACCGCTGGGTGGTGCGTTGATAAGCAATCCCCCAGGTTGCACCGATTTGGCTGGCTGTTGCCAGCACACCTGCTTGAGGTGGGGCACCGGGCGAGCCATCAAACGGATTGCCTTGCGCGTTATAGTCAAACGTCACCATCGCCTCAGCACCTGCAGTCGCGCCAGCACCCAGTGGATCACCATCAATATAACAAGGCACTGCCATACCTGGATTGGTTTGGCAGAACTCAATAGGATCATTAACCGCAACATCCACACCCGTAACCGTACCGCCAGCAGGCACATTAATAAAGCTGACTGTCGTGTTACCCGATGTGGCTCCGGCAGGGCCTGCCGCAAGAAAGTCCAGACTGGTCGGAATGGTAAACTCTACACGGTAAGCGGTATTGGCAAGAATGCCGGGAATACTGTAACTACCGTTATCTGCTGTTGTTACCGGGCCAAGCACATTACCACTGCCATCAAATGCAGTCACCTGTAACCCGGCTATACCAACCTCAGATATATCGGCATTTCCATTGGCGTTAAAGTCTCGGAACACGGTTCCGGAAATTTGGCCATAAGTGTTTATCGAGAAGAAAATCAAAGCCAAAACACAAACTTTGAAAAAGCGATTATCCATAATCAACCTCTTTAGACCATTCCTAGGTCAGTTGTCGTGAGTAAATCTCACCCCAAAATAAAACCCTAATAACGCGTTCCATTCGCTTTGTCGGATGATAATAATCTCATCACGACTAACGCCTAACTATCTATTTTTACTAGACACTCAGACTATCCATTCACAAAATAATCACAGACATCATAATAAATGTCAATGCTTAATTGTAAAAAAACGTGTCGACCCTTCTGCCCTATATCTAACCACGCTCTATATAAAAACAAACGGCATCACTCAATAAATACTCAAGCTTTCATAAGGTTATTTCTTGAATACACACGCTGACACAACGCCCTTATCTGAAGCAATTCAGCATATTTTCCCACTTATCTACGAAATATTAACCCCATATCAGTATGGCCATTAAATTAACGGCTTTATATCTAATAAAAACACATATTAAAATATTCAGATTCATTGATACGAGTACGGCTTTAATCCATATTCACCACAATTTTGATATATGGTCTGTCACTGCATGGCGCAGATAGCAAAAATGCAAAGGCAATAAGAGCTGTGGATACAATTTACGGTTTGATTAAAAATAAGATCAGACGAACGCCAAGCTTGTTAATCATTACAGCAAGCAAGTATTCTGCGACCTGAACTGGCCAAATCGCAGTTTACGCACCACCCTGACATGACAGAGCTGCTGCGTTGTCGGCTTTAAAACTGCTCGCTAGCGGTCATCAACAATTGCTGTGCATCTGCTGTTGGGGCCTGTAGTACCGTTCTGCCACCTTGCACCACAAACCCCGCCCAGTAATATGGGTGTGCCCACTCAGGCTGCTCGCGCATCCAACTTTGAGCGGAACGCAAAGCCAACTCAGATGATTGATTTTCTTTTAATAAATGATAATAGAAGCGCTCCATTAACACCGCAGTAGCGCGATCTGAAACCTGCCATAGGCTGGAGATCACCTGCCTGGCACCTGCTACCAAAAACGGCCGACTAAGACTTAATGACCCTTCACTGCCAATGGACTTGCCAATACCGGTTTCACAACCACTCAATACCACCAGTTCGGCATCAAGCCGTAAAGCAGCTATCTGGTGAGGGCGAAGATATGAAACCTCGCTGTGTTGTGCGTCCTGTGCCAATACTAATCCAGAAAGCTCCGGCAAATCGGCATCAACAACGCCATGCGTAGCAAAATGCACGATGTCGTAGCCACTTAGTCCGCCACTTTCCACAAACGTCTGATTGGCTTCTATACCCGTCAACACCTTAAGCTGGTTACTGTTTTCTTTGCCTGCCAAATCGCGCACAGTTTG
Organism: Wenzhouxiangellaceae bacterium; assembly: GCA_965230265.1. Classification (GTDB taxonomy): domain Bacteria; phylum Pseudomonadota; class Gammaproteobacteria; order Xanthomonadales; family Wenzhouxiangellaceae; genus JAJFKX01. The sequence goes on from OZ245999.1 coordinate 2,456,215, forward strand.
TTTGATAGCAGCCGCTTCCAAACGAGTACCCGGTAATGCGGCAATATTCACTGTCGATTGCCTCAACGAACGTTGAGCCATCAAATGACTAAAATCCAGATTTGATACAGAATAAGCATTATTAATCTGATCGCCAGATGTAATCAACGCATTCGAATCTGGGGTTGAAGCCAGAGGGTCTGCCAGCACCATAATATTACTTGCCGGGCTCACTATAGGCGCTGGCTCGCTTAATAAATTGAATATTTTTGTAGATGGACTATAAGTCACTGTACTGTTGTCCACCAACATGAATGAATCATGATTGTTAGAGGCGGCACCCATGGACAACAACCCAAACGGTACTAACTGTAAACCCCCATCTGCGATCACGGCCAGATCATACCCTTGAATCTCATCCACCGCCGGTTGCAATACCATTTTGCTTAATTGATCAGCCATGTAGGTGATACGGCTGAGCGATTGTCTATGGCTGCGTAACGATCGAGATAGCTCATTGGCGATGGTGTTAATTTGATCAGCACCCGAAATCTGATGGTGTGTAATCCCACCATTTTTCACCACCCACAAATGGCTGTGGTGCTGACCAATAAAATAACTCAATATCGCCGCATCATCGCTTAGCTGGCTCTGAATCACCGCTGGTACTAAAGGGGCTTGTAAGCCTGCAAGCAAGTTTCGATCTTGTATAGATTGAGCAGACTGCAACTGGCCATTTAATAAATCAATTTCCCTGCGCAGATTATTCAACTCGGAATTATCATTGGTTTTCGACACAGCATCTAACTTGGCCAATAAGACATTACGCTGGGCCCGGAGCGTATCAAAATTATCGACCAGGCCTTCGGTGCCATGACCTTGTTGAATCAAATCCAATAAATTACGCGCTTTGATTTGTTCACTGACAGCCCAGGCGCTTTCAATATCACCTGCATCAACCAGCAAATCAATATAGCGTTCAAAAGCATTACGCCGACTGGCAAGGAAACTGGCTTGCACACCTGGAGAGGTTATTTCTGACCTGATACGGTCAGCCAGTTGTGTTGCACTTTTCGCCACATCAATCGCCGCCGTTCCGGTATATGCTTTTGATAGTGCCGTTAGTGTATCGAGTTCGAACAACTCATCATTGACACTACGGTGCCCTTGCAGCGCTTGCTGAAGAACCTGTCGAGCCTCAAGTTCCTGGCCATTGGCAAGCAATAATTGACCATAGCGGGATTGAGCCCGTGCAAGCTCTTTGGGGTGATTAATGGTTTCAAAAATTCTTATGGCTTCAAACTGGCTTGTCAGTGCCTGTTGTTCATAACCCAGCTCATAGTTCAGCATCGATTTTTTACTGATCACCACCGCCATTGAGCCTGGCTGACTACTGCTTTCAAAACTAGCCTGTGCCTCGGCCAACTGATCCAGTGCCAGCCGCTCATTACCCAACGCCCAGTTGGCCATGCCCATCTGGGTAATAGCGTATGCAGACTGCCGTTGATGACCATCGGCAAAATCCAGTGACTGCTGGTAGTACCCCAGCGCTCTGTCATGCTCACCAATATTGGCATACACATCCCCTACCGCTACCGATGCACGGCTAATCCACAACCTGTCATCCCTGGTAAAAAAGGTATCCAATGCTGCATTTATATTCTGTAGGCCGAGTTCTAATTGACCTTGATCGATTAAGGCTGAACCAAGACCGAAGCGTACTTGTGCTGACCGTCTAGATTGACCTGCTGCTTCGGAAAGGCCTAATGTTTTGCGCCACAAATCCAGAGAAGCATCAGCGCCTCCCGCAGACATGGTCACCAGAGCAAGATTGTAGAGAGTGCTGATGACCTCGTTTAAATTACCCTTTGCCAAAAAATCTTCAACACTTAATTGAAGTACATCACTGACAGATCCAAGCGAACCATCGGTATAAAAAACCAGCGCATCAGAGTAGGCATCAACTGCAGCGGGGTAATTTTCACTGGCCCACTCAACCACACCGATATTGTTCAAAACAAATGCTGCAAAGAAATGATCCGCATTTTCAATTCTAAATGCCAGAGCATCATTATAATATTGTAATGCCAGGGCCTTATCTCCAGCGGCTCTTGCCAGAACCCCCAGCTCTACCGCCGCCGACGCAACACCTTTGTAATCGGCAAGGCCTGCAAAACCTGCTTTCGCCAATTCCTGGCTCTGCCTTGCTTTGTCCCACAACCCCATATGTCGATACGCAACGCCCATTTCATAATGGATATCAGCAATTAAACGTTTATCAGCGTCCTGCAGCAATCGAGTTTGGCCCAGTTGATCAAGTGACTGTTGATAGGCCTCAACCGCCTTTACGTTATCGTCACTATTACCTGAAGAATAAGCTGTCATGCGATAGTTCATTCCCACAGCATAGTGCGCTAGCGCATATGCCCTGGTGATACCTGAGCCGTCTGTATCATCAAGCATCAACCAGTTAATCGTCACCTTCCCGGAAGAAGAAAATGGTTCAAAACTGGTTATTTTTACCTTTGATGCATTGGGCGGGATATGTAAAAAGTACCGCCCTTCACGCCCCCGCCAGGTTGCTGACCGGGTTATTTCAACACCTGATTGATCAATGGCTACGGCTTCTGTATCAATGCCCTGGTTTTTGACCTCCAAAATACCAGGTGCTGATACGGGTACAGACAACAACCAGGCCTCTTCCGCCTTTAATTGTTTACTATCAGAATCAACCGCAAGCGCAACCATCTGCGCTTGCGGCAAAAATAGCATAACAAAGCATATACCGATGCATTTTTTGATTTTATTTTTTATGCGTCCATGCCTATGCATCATATTCCCTAAGTATTTTAAAAACTCACGATTGTGTGACTGCTTCCACCAGTATCTGGATCACTTGGCCTGCCTGCCACACCGCAGACAACATTGGGGTTATCACGCTCGTAAGAGCGCCAGCTCATGCTTTTGATGTTAGAGTTAATCACCGGGTCTAATTCAAACTCCAGTTGCTTGGCAACATTATCATTTGGCTCCCAAAAATTGCACTGCAACATCGGTTTGCCATTTTCATTTTTGGTCAAAAAGCCATTGCCTGGACAAATTTCATAGCGCACTGATTGGCTATTTGCCTGCTCTTCGTAGAAATCAACACTCCAGCGCCCTGTCTTAGTATCGCATTGTATGTGGATAGCATCATCGGATTTGATATCCGTTCTGCCACCAAGATCGCATGCTGAACCAATAATCCATGTTTCTGCATAACCCACATCGCAGGCAGATTCCTTGCCTAACAACACATCAATCTGTTGCGCAACAGCTGAGCTGATACCAGCGCCGCAAAGTATCGTAGGCAGGACCAAAATATAGACTATTTGAGGTACAAGTTTGGTTTTCGTCGTCATCTTTTTCATCGTCAACTCCTTATGGTACGTAAAGGGAGAATGGAATTGACGCGCAAGAGAAAACATCCTTGCCTCGTTATGGGTGCCGCAAAACTGGAGATCGCCCGCCTCTAGAGTAGTGAACAGTGACGTCGCCATTGCCAAATAACTACGATCACCCCGTTGGTGACTGATCATAATGGACTTCAGCGGACACTCTCCTTGCGCGGCAAAGGTAAACTGATAAATAAGCAAGTCTTGCTGGATGGTTATCAGATTCAAAGGGGAGTCCTTTCCCATTAAAAATATCCTTATTAGTACCAGTGACGCATGAACAGTTATATTCTCTCACCTTACAGTCAGCTTATTACCGACCGACCAGCTCATACTTTTGCATTAACCAATACTGTCTAAAGACCCATTTTGAACAACCGGAAAAGCCATCAAAAACCCTATCGACTCAATAACAACGGTTGAGTATGGTCAAGCTGATGAACCACCGTACAAACCCTTATCCTGAATATAACTCAATACCGAATCGGGCAGTAAAAAACGGGCATCTCGCCCTTGCATAATTTGCTCACGAATATCTGTTGAGGAAATGGCCAACTGAGTGACCGGGACATGCAGCATCAGGCCAGCGGGCTTTTCAAACAATAAGCTCGAATCACTCACTGAGCGAGATACGACCAGCTCAGCCAACTCACCTTGATAACGACGCTCACTTTCCGGTCGCGTCATCACCACTATATGCGCCAAATCAAACAGGCGCTGCCATTGATGCCAACGGGCTAAACCATTGGCGGCGTCTTGCCCAACTGCCAGCATCAGGGGACGCTGGCCAAGCTGTTCTCGCAATTCTGCCAGTGTATCAACCATATAAGAGGGGCCAGCACGACGAATTTCACGGTCATCCACGCCCAGATCAGAATGGGTTTTTAACGCCAATCGGAGCATCATTAATCGATGCTTGCCATCGACATGCGTACTATCTCGATGCGGTGGTTGTCCGGCTGGCAGCAAACGAAAATCAGCCACCTGTAAAATGGCACGTAACTCACTGGCGGCACGCAAGTGGCCATAGTGGACAGGGTCGAAAGTACCACCAAAGATAACCGTCGCCGGCTGTATCTGGTCGGGCGGTGTAGTTGAAATATCAACCTTGCTCATGCTGCTTGCCGGCGACTCGATTGCGGGCCTGATCCATATTGAGCAACCGTAGCCGTCAACATCAAAACCAACTGTTCCAGCTTAATCCAAAACTCACCGTGCTGCTGCCCCTTACCGATCCGGTCCAGCTCAGCCAGGCTTATCACTGCTTTACGCAACTGTACCGCGCTGATCCGACGAACAGCATTTTTAACCACTTGCTGGCGTGATTGCCACACACCCAATTGCCGAAATACCTGTTGCTCCGGCATGCCTCTGATTAATCCGCGGAACTGCTGCAATACAGTCAACTCGCGCACCAGCGCTGCGACAATGATCTGACCGGGAGTATTGGCGCGACGCAAACTGGCAGTGATACGCAATGCCAGAGCACGTTGTCCCGCCAGCACACTGGCACATAGCTTGAAAGCATCAAAGCTGGCACTATCACTGACCGCTAACTCAACATCTGCCAAGGTAACCTGGCCTGCTCCGTTCGCCAACAGTAACTTATCAATTTCCTGTGCAGCTGCCAGCAAATTCCCATCCACCCTGGCCGCCAACAATTGCACTGCATCCGCATCGGGCTGTAAGTCACAACGCTGCATGCGCTGCCGAATCCAGCCAGATAGCTGCGGTGTTTTTATGGTCCACACCGGTAGATACACACCCGCGGCTGCCACTTTTTTTGCCCAGGCCGTTTTTTCACTGGACAAATCCCACTGCTCAGCAACGATCAGCAATAAATCGTCTGATGACTGCTTGAGTGCCTCGGTAATGGCTTTTGCACCGGCCTGACCCGGTTTGCCGGTAGGCAGGCGCAATTCAACGACTTTTTTTTCAGCAAACAGCGACATTTCCATGCCCATGCTATTGAGTTGCCCCCAATCAAAACCTCGTTCTGCAGTAAGGCGCTCCCGACCCGTAAACCCTTGTTGTCTGGCCGCATTGCGTATTTGATCGACCGCTTCTTCGCGCAAGAGAATTTCAGGACCGGCCACCAGATACACAGGCGCCAGCCCTTGCTGCAAATTGCCAGGCAACTGACCTGCATTAAGCTTCATAATGATTTAGAACCTGTTAACACTAATTAGCCAGCTGTTCCAATCGACGGATTAACTCGTTGACCATGTCGTTACGCAGGTTGCCACGCAGAAACTCTTCCTCACGCTGACTGGCAAGAATTTCCTGACTATTAAAACTATAGTCCCTAAATAACACTACCTGGCGTTGAGTGGACAAGGCATCACCTTGGTCGTCCAGCAATCGGAACTGTACCCGAAAAGTAAGTCGAAACTCACTAATTAATGCTGTTCCTGAAAACGATGCTGCCTCACGTACAAATTGCGCCTGAGATATTTGCAACACTGCAGTAGCATGATCAGGCGAAGACACCACATCGACATTGTTCGATTCCAGTGAACGCTCCAATGCACGACCAAACTCATCAAACCGGTTCGGCATATCCAGGTAGGTTCGGGTCATGGTTTCAGGCAGATCTGCTGTACCGCGCAACTGAAAACCACAGCTAACCGACAGTAGCATTAGCACCAAACAGGCAACCCGAAGAGCCATTTTAATGTAATAATCCATGTACTCAGGATACCACCAGATTAAGCAACTTATCCGGTATATGAATGACTTTGCGTATCGTTTTATCCTGTAAATGCCGGATCACATTTTCATCGGCTTGCGCCAAACTCAGCACTTCATCCTGATCCGCACTTGGCGGTACGGCCAAACGGGCACGGACTTTACCATTCACCTGCACCACCATGGTCACCTGTTGACGTACTCTGGCGCTCTGATCCACCGGCGGCCAACCCGCCTGTTCTATATCCTGCTGCCCTAGCTCATACCAAAGCTGTTCAGATAAATGTGGTGTCACTGGCGCCAATAGCCGAACTATCGCCAGCCAGGCTTCGCGGGCAACGCTAAGACCTTGTGGCGAATGATCATCGAATTTCTGCAGGTGATTCAAAAACTCCATGACTGCAGCAATGGCGGTATTGAAGGTGTAGCGCCGCTCGATATCATCAGTCACCTTGGCAATGGTGTCATGTAACAAACGCCTCAGTTCCTGCTGATCAGCATTTAAAGCTTTAATATCAAGCTCATCGGGTTGACCTAGTTGCAGGTGCTCATACACTCCGCTCCAGACCCGTCGTAGAAACCGCCATGCGCCTTCAACAGCATTGTCTGACCATTCCAGGCTTTGGTCAGGCGGTGAAGCAAACAAGGTAAACAAACGAATGGTGTCTGCGCCATAGCGCTCCATCAAATCTTGTGGATTAACGCCATTATTTTTGGATTTGGACATCTTCTCAACTGGCCCCACATGCACCGGCTGACCATCGCTTATCAGCTTGGCACGAATGGGTCGGTTTTTATCGTCGAATTCCAGTTCTACATCAGCAGGTGAATACCAGTTAATCTGACCATCGGCCTGTTCCCGGTAAAAGGTTTCTGCCACCACCATCCCCTGACACAGCAGTCGCGTGGCCGGTTCGTCACTATGCACCATGCCTGCATCGCGCATTAATTTGTGGAAGAAACGAAAATACATCAAGTGCAAGATGGCATGCTCAATACCACCGATATATTGATCGACCGGTAACCAGTAATCGGCTCTCTCATCGAGCATGCTGTCTGCACCAGGACAACAATAGCGCGCGTAATACCAGGAAGATTCCATAAAAGTATCGAAAGTATCGGTATCGCGCTCAGCTGCTCCACCACATTTGGGGCAGGTGGTCTTGCGCCACTCCGGGTCGGCCTTGATGGGTGACTGCACACCCATGAACTCGACATCTTCCGGCAAAACAACTGGCAGCTGATCTTCCGGCACCGGCACCGGCCCGCAATCAGCACAATGAATCATTGGTATTGGACACCCCCAGTAACGCTGCCGGGAAACACCCCAGTCACGCAGGCGATAATTGACTTGTCTGCGGCCTCGACCTGCAGCAGCGCAATCATCTGCAATCGCCTCGAATGCATCAGCGCTACTCATGCCATCGTATTTACCGGAGTTGACCAGCACGCCATGATCAACATAAGCCTCAGCTTGTACGTCAACCACTGTGTTTGCATCGGTTGGACGAATCACCTGCACTATCGGCAAGCCATATTTCCGCGCAAACTCACCATCCCGAATATCGTGGCCGGGCACTGACATCACTGCACCTGTGCCATAACCCATCAATACAAAATTGGCGACCCAGATGGGCACCTGCTCGCCACTGAGAGGGTGAATAGCAAACCTGCCGGTGGCCATGCCCAGTTTTTCCGCTGTTTCGATATCCGCGGTGGTTTTGCTGGCAGCTTTGCACTGCTCTATAAAGCCTGCCAGATCAGAGTTACCTTCCGCTGCGGCCAGCGCCAGTGGGTGTTCAGCCGCTACTGCCAAATAGGTTGCCCCCATTAATGTATCAGGACGGGTGGTAAAAACCTCAACCACTTCATCACTATCAGCAACAGGGAATTCGAGCTCGACACCCTGCGAGCGACCAATCCAGTTACGCTGCATGATTTTGACGGCATCTGGCCATTGATCAAGCTTATCCAGCTCATCCAGCAGCTCGTCGGCATAGTCGGTTATTTTGATAAACCACTGTGGAATTTCACGTCGCTCAACCAATGCCCCTGAGCGCCAGCCACGACCGTTTTCCACTTGTTCATTCGCCAGCACAGTTTGGTCAACCGGATCCCAGTTCACCACTGCACTTTTATTGTAAACCAGCCCTTTCTCAAACAGACGCACGAACATCAACTGTTCCCAGCGGTAGTAGTCAGGCTGGCAGGTCGCAAATTCACGCGACCAGTCCAATGCAAAGCCCATCCGTTGCAGCTGTGCACGCATCTGATCGATGTTGTTATAAGTCCATTGGGCAGGCGGCACCTTGTTTTTAATCGCCGCATTTTCCGCAGGTAAACCAAACGCGTCCCAACCCATCGGCTGCAAAACATTCTTGCCGTTTAAGCGATGAAAACGACTGATGACATCGCCAATTGCATAGTTCCTGACATGGCCCATATGCAGTGCGCCACTGGGGTAAGGCAGCATTGACAGACAGTAGAATTTTTCCCGATCCGGGTCTTCTGTGACCTGATAAGTATTGTCTGCCTGCCAGCGTGCCTGGATGGCGGGCTCAATGGTTTTCGGGTTGTAGGTTGATTCCATAAAACAGTGACTTCTGTAAGGCGCAGTGCCGGGTTAAATGATCAATCCGCAAGCGTACTCAAAGCAGCGGTGTAATACCAGTGTCAATGACAGGTTTGAAAGAAAAATGTAGGTCGGCTTAGGCGCAGCCGTAAGCTGACAACAAGAAGCTCAAGCTAGCGCTACCGTTTCTATGCAAGTGCTTTGTCGGTTTACAAGCCAGTGACTCTCAATCGACCAGCTTCAAATGCGTTGTGGGAATATCCGATTGGTCTGGGAACGGCAAAAAGTATATATTTTTAGAGTGATTGCTCCCGCGCAGGCGCGCGGGAGCAAGAAGAAGATATAGCTGATGTGGGTTTTAACGTCGCCCAAACAGCTTACCCAGTAAACCGCCGCGCTGTACCACATCACTGATGTCCACATCGCCATCACCATCGGCATCCAGCAACATATTCATCAACCCGCCGGTATTGGATTGTTTACGCAGTTGTTGGCCCTCGGTTTGCAGCAGGCCAGCCAATTGCTGACTGCTTCCGATTTGCTTCTGGCTTTGCATTTTACCAATCATGCCCATTACCATTGGTGCCAGAGCGGCGAGCACACTACCCGCTCCCTGTTTGTTCATGCCACTAAAACCCGCCAGCGCCTGTTCTGCCTGCCCCTGGTTGCCACCCAGCACATGCTTGAGAATACCTTGACCCATCTGCTGTGCCTGACCAGAACCCAATAAGCCTGACAAGTTGTCCAATACACCACCATCATGGTCTTTATCCAAAGCATTCCACAAACTTTGTGCACCTGATTGCTTCTGGCTGTTTTTTGCCAAACCACCCAAAATCATCGGTAAGGCACCCTGGATAGCCTGCTGAACCTGGTTGCTGTCTGCTCCGGTTTGTTTCTGCAGTGCCTGTACGGCCTGCGAGCCCAGCTGTTCCTGCAACATCTGCATTAATGACATAGTTTGTATCCTCACTAAATAATTGTCTAACCGAGATAGATTACGTTAAACGGCCCCCTGCTGCTAGTAAGATCAGGTTACAGCTTGCTTCCGTGCATTTAAGCAATGTGCCTAAGTGGGTTACCATGCGCATTAAGAAAATAACGATTGGCTTAATGCTATGCAGACGACTTCCATTTATTTGGGCGATGGTTCGGCCCCTTGCGAACTGAACCCCGCTTATTGTAATCGCCACGGTTTAATTGCTGGTGCAACCGGCACCGGTAAAACAGTCACTTTGCAGGTGCTGGCCGAATCTTTTTCTAAAATCGGTGTACCCGTATTTCTGGCTGACGTTAAGGGCGATTTGTCCGGCCTGGCACAAGCTATCGGTCCCCATCCAAAAATTGATGAGCGCCTGGCCAAAATGAATGTCCCTGACTACCAGCCACGCCCCTTCCCAGTTATTTTCTGGGATGTTTTTGGTGATCAGGGCCACCCCATTCGCACTACCATCAGCGAAATCGGCCCATTGCTGCTGGCCAACCTGCTGGAACTGAATGACACTCAGGAAGGCGTTTTGAATGTCGCCTTTCGGGCCGCCGATGAGGAAGGTTTACTGCTGTTTGACCTGAAAGACCTGCGCGCCTTATTGACTTATGTGGCAGAAAATCGTCAGGAATTATCCGCACAGTATGGCCATGTCAGCTCTGCCTCAATAGCGGCCATTCAACGCCGACTGCTGGTACTGGAACAACAAGGCGTTGAGCATTTCTTTGGTGAACCTGCATTACAACTTGCCGACATTATGCGCACCGATTTATCTGGCGCAGGGATTATTAATGTCCTGGCTGCCGATAAACTGATTCACAGCCCACGCCTTTACAGCACTTTATTGCTGTGGTTGTTATCTGAGTTGTTCGAAGAATTACCAGAAGTGGGAGACCCTGACAAACCCAAGCTGGTGTTCTTTTTTGACGAGGCCCATCTATTATTCGACCAGGCACCGAAGGCATTGCTCCAAAAGGTCGAGCAAGTAGTGCGCCTGATCCGTTCTAAAGGCGTTGGTGTGTTTTTTGTCACCCAAAACCCTCTTGACGTACCGGATGATGTGCTCGGCCAACTTGGTAACAGAGTACAACATGCCCTGCGTGCTTTTACGCCACGCGACCAAAAAGCGGTCCGCTCGGCCGCCCAGACTTTCCGCACCAACCCACAATTGGATACCGAAACGGTGATCACTGAACTGGGCGTAGGCGAAGCGCTAATCTCCACCCTGCAGGAAAAAGGCGTACCGGGTATTGTGCAGCGCTGTTTACTGCGACCACCAGAGTCAAAAATCGGGCCAATTACGGCAGCGCAGCGCGACGAAGTCCGCGCGCGCAGTCCTATGTCCGGCAAATATGACCAGACCATTGACAGAGAATCAGCCTACGAGCGTTTGGCTGAGCGCGCCGAGCAGGCAGCCGCGGAAGCTGAACAGGCAGCAGAAGCTGAGGAAAAAGCCAAGCAGCAGGCCAAACAAGCCAGGCAAAAAGCCAAGCAGGCCAAAGCACCAAAACGACGCAGCAACCGTCAGTCAGTATGGGAGACCATGGGCAAAAGTGTGGCCCGAACAGTGGGTTCACAATTGGGCCGTACGATTATTCGCGGCATACTTGGCAGTATGACCAAACGCTGATTGCGCCCCGGACAAAGGGGATTATCAGCGCTCCAGATATTGCAGTTTATCCTTGACGTCATCCCAGTCAGCAGCATCCTCCGGTGGGTCCTTTTGTACTGTGATGACCGGCCAAATCAACGATAACTCGATATTGAGCTCTAAAAAATGCGCCTGATCATCGGGCAAGTCATCATCCGGGACAATGGCCTCCACAGGGCATTCGGGCTCACAAAGTGTGCAGTCAATGCACTCTTCAGGATCAATCACCAAAAAGTTGGGGCCTTCATGGAAACAATCTACCGGGCAAACTTCAACGCAATCGGTATATTTGCACTTTATACAGCTTTCGGTAACGACAAATGTCATACATACACTATCTGAATACTCACACAGTGTTATGATAATCGTTTTGCACAGATAACGACACGGATGCCATCAATATTCGTCGAACATTTTTCAATCCATCTCCGGTAAAAACTGCGGATTCACCAATCGCTGACTCTCAACACATCACTTTTGCCGAACACGGCATCGATAACAGCAAGATCAGCTCTGGCTGTCTGAGTACTATTGCCAAGCTACAGCGGTCAGGCTACACCGCCTACCTGGTCGGTGGTGCTGTGCGCGACTTGCTACTAGAGCGTACGCCCAAGGATTTCGATGTTGCCACCTCCGCCACACCTGAACAGGTCCGACGTGTATTTCGACGTTGCCGCTTAATTGGCCGACGTTTCCGCCTGGCTCATGTGTATGCAGGGATGGAGCAAATCGAGGTGGCCACCTTCCGTGGCAGTGGCAACAGCGATATTCATAGCGAACATGAACACCTGATGCAGGATGGCCGTATCGTCCGTGACAATGTATTTGGTTCTGAACATGAAGATGCTGTGCGGCGCGATTTCACCGCCAACGCGTTGTTTTATGAACCTGGCAAGAAAATATTAATTGACCATGTCAATGGTTATGCCGACATCAAGAACCGTCGTTTACGTTTAATCGGCGATGCTGAAACGCGCTACCGTGAAGACCCTGTGCGAATGTTGCGCGCTGTACGTTTTGCCAGCAGCCGCAGCCTGCGTCTGGCTGAAGACACCCGGCAACCAATCCCTGAGTTAGCCATCCTGCTCAAACAGGTTCCACCTGCCAGGCTGTTTGATGAAGTCTGCAAGCTGATGCTATCAGGCAGCTCATATAAAGTGACCCGCAATCTGGTCAAATATGGTTTATTTGTCCAACTGTTTCCGGAAATCAGCGCACGGATCGATGATGAAGGTAAGTTATTGGCCTCACCGGTGCTGATCAAATCCTTATACAACACCGATCAAAGGGTCAGCAACGATTTACCGGTTACGCCTGGTTTTTTATTTGCAGTCCTGCTGTGGGAGCCCTTGCAACAACGCATGGCTGAACTGATCAATCAGCAAGGTCTGAATCAAACTCAGGCAATGATTCAGGCCAGTGAGGAGCTGCTGTTTGAACAAGCACGCAGTGTCGTTGCTCTGCCTCGCCGCTTTGGCTCAATGTGTCGCGAAATTTGGATGATGCAACATCGTTTTCGGCATATTCGTGGCAAACGCGCTGCCAGCTTGCTGGCTGAACATCGTTTTCGTGCGGCTTATGATTTTTTATTATTGCGTGCCGATCAAGACCCACAACTAAAACAGCTGGCTGACTGGTGGACCCACCTGCAAACGTTAAAACCCGAACGTCAGCGTGAAAAAATGGGGCTACCGCCAATGACTCCAGAACAACTGCGTGAGAACAGCCTCAGCAACCCTGCTAAAGGCAGGCGCCGACGCAAGCGCAAAAGACCAAAGAAAAAGCAATGATGGCTGCCTGATCATGGTTTGTTTGGTGTTTATAGGTCTGGGTGCGAGCCTTAATACGCAATCAAGGTTCAGTCATCAGGCTGATACAGCCCACCAGTCCCAAAGTGTGGCTGGAAAACGCCTTAATCAGGCGCTGGAATTATTATCACAAACCCAGGCGACCACAGTGCTAGCGCAATCGGGTTTCTACCGGACGCGGGCATGGGGACAACTACGTGCAGGTGCTTACCTGAATGCCGTCGCCTGTTTGCAAACCACCTTGTTACCACTGCAGTTATTAAACAAACTCTTGCTGATTGAGCGCCAATTGGGGCGCCGGCGCCAGCGTAAGCGCTGGGGGCCACGTGCAATTGATCTGGATATGCTGCTTTACGCGCAAACCACTATCAAGCATGCTCGATTGCAAGCACCGCATCCATGGATGTGGCAGCGCGAATTTGTCATGTACCCTTTGTCTGAATTGGCCGATTGGCTGAGCTCACCTCAACGCCTGCACTTACAACGCGCGTTGTTCGAATATAATGGCTGTGTTTTGACCAGACCAAAGCCGTTGAAGATCGCTAGTATCCAAGACTAGCCGCGCTTCGTTCTGTGAATAGCTGGCGTTTGATTTGGCTAAGATGTCCGCACATGTCAGACTTATGCAAAGGTTTTCATATAAGTAAAAATAAACAATGAGCACGCAAACAATTAATCGACGCGTTACGCTAACCGAATTATCGCGCATGAAGAGCGCTGATGAACCGATCGCCATGCTGACAGCCTATGATGCGACCTTTGCCAGACGTGTCGATGCGGCTGGCGTGGATTGCATCTTAGTGGGTGACTCCCTGGGAAATGTGGTTCAAGGGCAAAACACCACCCTGCCAGTAACCATCGAAAACATGGTGTATCACACTCAGGCAGTCAGCCGTGGGGTAGAGCATGCCTTCCTAATCGCAGATATGCCCTTTATGAGCTATCGCGATTGCGTCACTGCAGCCAATTCAGCACAGCGATTGATGGCTGAAGGCGGTGCAGAAATGGTCAAGCTCGAAGGTGGTCAATCGGTACTGCCTCAAGTCCGTTTCTTAACCGATCAAGGTGTCCCGGTTTGCGGCCATCTGGGTTTGACACCTCAACATGTCCATCGCCTGGGCGGCTATCGAGTACAAGGCCGCGAGCAGCGTGTCCGTGAACAAATCATTCAGGATGCATCTGATTTACAAAAGGCCGGTGCACAAATGCTGGTGCTCGAGTGTGTTCCCACCGCTCTTGCCGCCGAAATCACCAAAGCTCTGAATATTCCAGTGATTGGTATCGGTGCAGGCGTAGAAGTTGATGGTCAGGTATTGGTGCTATATGACATGCTAGGCCTAACAGTTGGTCATGTCCCCAAATTCAGTCATAATTTTATGACTGATGGCAAAGACCTGACTGCTGCGTTGGATGCTTATGTCAGTGCCGTACGCGGCAGAACTTTCCCCTCAGAACAACATAGCTTTACCTAAACATGAGCACCGTCTTGGCTAAACCGGAGTCGCGCATTGCTTGAATTGATCAAGCGCAGTGATTTGCTGCAACAAACAACCATCTGGCAACAGCAGCAAAAACGAGTGGCTCTGGTACCCACTATGGGCAACCTGCATGCTGGGCACCTGTCTTTGATTGATATTGCCCATCAGCATGCCGATGTGGTGGTCGCCAGTATTTTTGTAAATCCAACCCAATTTGGTAAGGGTGAAGATTTTGCCAGCTATCCACGCACCCTGAATAAGGACCGTGAGCAATTAATCACTGCTAGCTGTGACGCACTGTTTTTACCCACACCCGATGTGCTTTACCCTTACGGCAGTCAGGATTTCACTCGAATTCAGCCTCCTGTCAGCCTCGCCAACACTTTGTGTGGCTTGAGCAGACCCGGGCATTTTGATGGTGTCCTTTCGGTGGTGGCTCGTTTGTTTAACCTGATAAAGCCACAAGTGGCTGTGTTCGGAGAAAAAGATTATCAACAGTTGTTGATTATCAAACGCATGGTCGAGGATTTGGGTATGCCACAACAGATTATTGCCGGCGCCACTGTCCGTGAAGCTTCTGGACTGGCAATGAGCTCACGAAATCAGTACCTGGACAGTGCCACTCAACAACAAGCCGCTCAATTGCAGCAAACACTACAGATCGTTGCTCAGCAATTGGACCAAGGTCAATACGATACCCAAAAACTGGAAGCTGAAGCCAACCAGCGACTGGAACAAGCTGGTTTTCAACCAGAGTATGTTTCTATCCGGCAAGCTGACAACTTGAGAAGTGTCGATAGCGATAGCCTGTCGTCACAGCAATTGCGTATCCTGGCAGCCGCCAGACTGGGAAGCACCCGCTTAATCGATAATATCGCCTGGCCAGCATTGAATATTAAAGTCTGATCTGCTTTGTTGTAAAAATGCAACAAAAAAATCATCCGATAGCGGCTTATCCTGTATGCTTTAGGACGATATTTCTTCATTAAAACCCGGTTTTTGTGTTAGAAGAACGTTAAATCAATGACTTAGCGCCTTATCTGCTCTAAAACTTTATTGCATACAGGGGTTGTTTTTTTGCAACACTCGTAGTATTATTACCACCAGCTAGCAAATTCAGCACCAATTTACTGGCGATGGGCGCAACAGGGCATATCACTCCTGAACAATCAAACCCCTTCTCAATATGAGAAGGGGTTTTTTTATGGCCGACTATCCCCTATCTTAGTGCAGGTACCTATTCGCCGCAGGCGCTTATCCCATGCAAAACCCGATCAATCAGCAATGCCGGTAAGTCGCTTTAATCTTTCTGCACTGAAAACACTACGGCTACAGCAGAAGAACAATAGCCAGACTCAAAGTCAGCCGACCGGAGCGCTCACTCGTGCCTGTGGAATCGAGTTTGATGCGACTGCTGTACTGCGATCACAAACTGTCGTTGAGCAACTACAAGCTGCTGCTGAGCATGCGCAAATCAATCATCACATTCAGCAGTTGTTTGCCGGTGATAAAGTCAATATCAGCGAAGCCCAACCAGCCTTACACATGGCGCTGCGCGATCCACAACCTGACTATGGGCTAGATAGCAATCACAAACAAGCAGTAGCAGCCACCCGGACACAACTAATCAGACTTGCCGATAGCTTGCACCATGGCCATATGCCTTCGGGTGAACCCATCAAGCATATTGTTCATATCGGGATCGGCGGTTCTGATTTAAGCCCGCGTTTATTAAACAAAGCACTTAGTAATCTATCCAGTGATACACCAGCCATTCACTTTCTATCCTCACCCGCCAATCACTGGCCCAGATTATCGGCCCAGCTTGACCCGACAAAAACATTATTGATTGCAGCCTCAAAAAGTTTTGGCACAGCCGAAAGCCTGCATAACCTGGAGCTGGTTCAAGCTTGGCAGAACAATCAGGGTTTTCAATTAGCGGTTACTGCCCAATCACAACGTGCACAAGCGCTGGGCTTCGATGATGAGCAAATTCTACCACTATGGCCATGGGTCGGCGGCCGCTATGCATTTTGCTCAGCAGTGTCACTGGCCGCAGCAATCAGTATGGGCAGCGCAGCATTTCAGGAACTGCTGGCTGGTGCCTATGCCATGGATCAACATGTTCACAATACGGCTGTCAAAGACAACCTGGCCGTCAATATGGCGTTGGTTGATTATTGGCAACATGTGGTTGGCGATTACCTGGCACGCGGTGTATTCAGCTTTGATCCACGTATCAGTTTACTGGCTGCCTGGCTGCAGCAACTGGAAACCGAGAGCAATGGCAAAAGCGTTGATAGTTATGGCGAGCCGTTAAACACCCGTGCCGCGCCGCTGGTATTTGGTGCGGATGGTTCAGATGCGCAACATGCACTGTTCCAACAGTTACACCAAGGCCAAACGGTATGGCCACTGGAGTTTATCGGAGTAAAACCACCAGAGGGTGATGCCACAGCCCAGTTGTTATTTGCACAGTTACTGGGTCAGGCCAGCACCTTCCAGCAAGGCCATCAAAAAGCGCCCGCTCATGCACGTCTGCGTGGTGGCAGACCTGTCACTAAAACACTATTGGATAAACTCGATGCCTGGCATCTGGGTGCTCTATTGGCTGTTTATGAGCACAAAACGTTTTGTTTTGGACAATTGATCGGCTGTAACCCGTTTGATCAGTGGGGGGTAGAAGCTGGCAAGCAAGCCACTCAAGTGGCGCTGCGAGAGCGTAACAACAAGGAATAACGTCGCATTTGAAACTGTGTTTTGAAGGTATTTACCGATGCATTCACTACAACAGCAAACTGCACGCTAGACACTGATGTAGAAAAAAAGGGTTTGGAACTAGCCCAAACGCTCCTGCACGATACCCAAAAGCTGCTCAACCGGCTCTGGCTGAGCGGCCTTACCCTCGCCATCGTATAGATAAATCCGGGTGTGTTCGGGCTTGTCCTCATCGGGTACCAGGCGTACTTCGTAGCGACCGGAGTAATCATCCCAGTCAGTGCCTTTCCAGAAAGCCATTTTCCGCCAGAAACTTTTCTTCAATTGCGTTGGCGGGGGCTGGCGATAAAGAAAAGTGTAAGAATGCCTGTTGGGTTCACGTTCTTCGATCGTCATCCCGCTACGATTCAAAGTAAAACCCAGACGGCGATAAACACTATCGACTCGATCTTCTATCAGCAAAAACAATGCACCATCGCCAAAGCCAACACGACTGGTGGACAGCGCAGCTTCTTCGCTGGTGAGCACTTTCGGTGGTACTGCCTCATCACGCAATCCAGCCAGTTCCGGTGCGGCAGCACCAGGAATCGTCAATGCAGCCTCAGTACTGGGGCGATCCAACTGATCGGGGACTCTCAGTGGTGATGATTCACGACTGTCAACATATACTCCACCTACATTGCTGCACGCAGCCAGTAACAGGCTGCCAAGCAATGCTGTAATCAATGATAAACCACGCTTACTCATCAAGGCTTTCGATAGTCCGATATTGCTCATAAATGTCTTCTGCATGTTGCTCTAGTTCCGGTGGCAGCCATACCAGCGGCAGGCGGATGCCATTGCCAATCATCCCCAGGCGGTAAAGATACCATTTTGCCGGGATTGGATTGCTGCTACAGCCTAAAAAGCCATACAGCGATTGTAATTGACTATCCAATGACCTGGCTAATGTATGGGCGCTATCAGTCCGATCATCAAGAGCCTGGCGGCACAACCGGGCAAATGTTTTAGGAATCACATTGGCTGCCACTGAGACAACACCCACAGCGCCATTGATCAAGCTATCGCAGGCCGTAGGGTCATCACCACTAAAGATGGACACCTGCCGTCCAGGCAGGTTCAACAAGGCCGGCATACGATCAGCAGCGGCATTGGCTTCTTTTAAGCCGAGAATATTAGGGTGTTGCTTAATTGCGGCAAAAGTATCTGGTAACAGATCAATACTGGTGCGGCTGGGCACGTTGTAGGCAATCACGGGCAACTCGCTGTTATCCGCCAGTGCCTGATAATGCGCCAACAAGCCAGACTGAGGTGGGCGGTTGTAATAAGGCGTTACTGCCAGTACCGCATCGGCTTGGCTCTGTTCAGCAATGCGAATCAGCTTAATGGTTTTCATGGTTGCAGGACTGCCTACACCCATCACCACCGCACCATGTGGTCCAAACAGCTCAACTGCTTTTTGGGTTAACGCTTGGAACTCACTATTTTTCAAACAACCCGATTCACCGGTAGTCCCCCCTACCACAATGGCATCAGTGCCACTGCGAACATGCCAGTCCAGCAATCGCTCCCAGGCACGCCAATCAATGGCACCATCCGAATGCATCGGCGTTATCAGCGCCACAATGCTACCTTTGATGTGCTTGTTTATCATCCTCGCCGCCTGCATGTAAAGTTCAAGAATAGATCCGCCGTTAGCCATTACAGCGCGGCAAATATCTGCAAATTGACCGGAGCATACTTGCAGCGCCACAGCACCGCAAGTATGCTGCCGAAGAATAATCGCAATGGAGCAAAATATGCCGTCTATCGGAGACAAGATCAAACAAATTGCCATCCCGGCAACGGGTGACCAAAAACTGGGCATCAAAGACTTTGCTGGGCGCAACCTGGTGATCTATTTTTACCCTAAAGATGACACTCCCGGCTGCACGACTGAAAGCCAGGGTTTTCGCGATCATCTGAAAGCTTTTGAAAAAGCCAATACCGCTATTGTTGGTGTATCACGTGATGACATTAAAAGTCATGACAAATTCCGCAGCAAATACGATCTGCCATTTGATCTACTCGCAGACACTGAAGAAAAATTGTGCAATTATTTCGAAGTGATCAAGGAAAAAAACATGTATGGTAAAAAATACATGGGTATTGAGCGCAGTACTTTTCTAATTGATGCCAACGGTGTGCTTCAGCAACAGTGGCGCAAAGTCAGAGTCCCTGGCCATGTTGAAGAGGTGCTGGCTGCGGCTCAGAAGCTTTGATTCAACACCATTTGACTTAACCCCAAAACAACGCGACCAAAACACAACTGCATGCCCCAACAAACTCGACTGTATGTGCTCGATACCAATGTATTGATGCACGATCCTACTGCGTTATTTCGCTTTGAAGAACATGACGTATTCATTCCGATGGTGGTACTGGAAGAACTGGATGCTGCCAAGAAAGGCTTATCAGAAGTCTCGCGAAATGTGCGTCAGGTTAGCCGGTTTATCGGTGAAATGCTCGCGCGTGAGCACAATGATGACATTCATAATGGTTTATCTTTGCAACACCCCAGTGGGCTGGATTTGCCGGCTGGTTCAGGGCGGTTGTTTTTTCAGACTGAGCCACCCGATTCCAACGGCCGTCTAAATACCAATGGCGCGCTGGCGGATAACCAGATTCTGTACACCCTGTTGCATCTGCAGGAACAATCACCAGACCGTGAAGTCGTGTTGGTATCCAAAGACATCAATCTGCGCATTAAGGCCGTCGTTAACAGCCTGCCTGCAGAAGACTACCAGAACGATAAAGCACTGGATGACCTGAATCTGCTGTACCATGGCTTCACTGAATACGGCGAAGAGTTCTGGGAAACCTATGCCGAGGTCGATTCCTGGAGCAACGAATCAGGTGAAACCTGGTATCGCTGCAAACGCCAAAAGGGCGATACCTGGTACCCCAATCAATGTTTGAAAGTCGGTGGTAATAACGGCCTGGAAGCTATCGTAAAAGAAGCCAATGAAGACAGCTTCAGCTTCCGGGTGGCACATGACTTTCGAAGTGATCATCAAGCGGTATGGGGCATCCAGGCTCGCAATGTTCAGCAAAACCTGGCTTTGAATCTACTGCTTGATCCGGACATTGATTTCGTTACTTTGATGGGGACTGCAGGTACTGGAAAAACGCTGTTGACGCTGGCAGCCGGATTATCACAAACGCTGGATCATAAACGTTTTAGTGAAATTATCATGACCAGAGCCACGGTCTCGGTAGGTGATGAAATTGGTTATCTGCCAGGCACCGAAGAAGAAAAAATGACCCCATGGATGGGGGCATTAACCGATAACCTGGAAGTATTGACCAACCCCAAAGAAGGAGGCGACTGGGCACGCCAGGCAACCAATGACCTGCTCACCAACCGCATCAAAATCCGTTCACTGAACTTTATGCGCGGACGTACATTTTTAAATCGATATGTGATTATCGATGAAGCCCAAAACCTGACACCCAAACAAATGAAAACGTTGTTGACCCGTGCCGGACCCGGTACCAAGATGGTGTGCCTGGGCAATGTCGAGCAAATTGATACGCCGTATTTGACTGAAACCACCTCAGGGCTGACTTTTGCTGTGGATCGTTTTCAGAACTGGGACTACAGCGGACATATTACCCTACAGCGTGGCGAGCGTTCACGACTGGCAGATTTTGCTTCCAGCGTGCTGTAACTTTAAGGTTGATCCGTTTATTCTGGTGCGGTTGTTGATACCGCTATATGCCCTCGAGGCCAGGCTCGCAAAACTGCGTTGACTACAGTGGCTAACGGAATTGCAAAAAAGATGCCCCAAAAGCCCCAAATACCGCCGAAGAATAATACGGCTGTAATAATGGCCACCGGGTGCAAGTCGTTGACCTCTGAAAACAATATCGGCACCAGCAGGTTGCCATCCAGTGCCTGAATAATCCCATAAACAGCCACTACCCAGAAAAACTCTCCACCCCAGCCAAACTGGAAAAATGCCACCAGCGCCACGGGTATGGTAATCACTGCAGCACCGATGAATGGAATCAAAACAGAAAAACCCGTCAAAGTTGCCAGTAACAAGGCATATTGCAAGCCCAGAAAACTGAAAGCTGCCCAGGTGACTGAGCCAACAATTAAAATTTCCAGCACCTTGCCACGAACATAGTTGCCGATTTGCCGATCCACCTCAGACCAGACTGAATTGACCAACTCCCGGTCTTTGGGTAGATAGGCTGTCAGCCAGTTGATAATTAACTGTTTATCTTTGAGAAAAAAGAACACCATCATCGGTACCAGCACCAGTAAAACCAATAAACTGATTAAGCCTAACGCCGATGACCATGACCAGGCCAAAACCTGCTGGCCGACACCGCCCAGATCTGCCCCCAGCCGATTGGTTAATTCTTCTGTCTGGGCGGTTGTAATCAACTGTGGATATAATTCTGGCAGACGTTGCAGTAACTCTTGCCCTTGAGTGATATAAATGGGTAATTGCTGCAGCAACTGTGCAACCTGCCGTGATAGCAAAGGCGCCAAACCGAATAACAGCAAAACCACGCTGGTCAAAAAGCCAACAAAAACAAAAATTACCGAAAGTAACCTGGGAATATTCAGCCGCTCCAGCCGATTGATTAGCCCTTCCAGCAAATATGCCAGTACCACGGCAGCAAATATCGGTGCCAGTGTTTTGCCCAATAGAGCAATCAACAATACCAGCGCAATTAACGCCAGCGCCAAAATGACAACTTGCGGATTACTGAGTGTTCTTTGATACCAACTGCGTATCAGATTCATGGTTTTTCACGTAGCGGTTAACATTACCTGCCAATGTAGCAGGCAAATATTATTGATCAGTGCCAAAGCATAGCAGATAGCGCTTCAACATGAAGTGCCATAAGTCAGGACATCGGATAAACGAAGATAACATCGGCCAAGCAGGTTTGGCCTGTTGGAGAAACAATCAGTAAATGAATTGCCAGCTTAAGTCCAGCTCGATATTCTGATCAAGATCATCAGTAATCACGCCAAGCACATTCCCGCCAAATGCATATTCCGCAGGCGCATAAGACATGCCCAGACGTAACAAGCTATTGTTGCCCGTACGCCGATCAACAAACAATCCAATATTGCTATCTGCCAGCTCAGGCCGTAATGCATTGGCCAATATGCTCACATCAGGCAACGGTTGGGTACGGGTCGAATATTCCAGTTGAAGGTTCCAGTCTTCTACCGGTTGCCATGACCAACGTGCGCTGTAGACAACCACATCATCCCAGTTAAATGCCGGGCTATCAGAATCCCCCAGCAACGACAAGAAACGTCGAGGCAAGAAGCTGCTGCCAAACGGTGTTATCGAACTATAGTTGATATGTTCAACGCCGAGTTGAAGTTGGCTGTTTTCACTGGTGGCTATGCCCAGATCGACACTGATCCTAGCGGGTGTGTCCAAATCAGCGGGGTTGGCGTATACACCACGCAGGTTATTCAGTGCCTCAGTATCAATTTTGGATTGGTAACCGGCGGTAATCGACAAACTATCGATTAACGACAGTGAGTAACCAAACTGGAAACCAATACCCTGAGCAAACTCCAGGCCATTACTGGAGAAAATATTATTCAGACTGTTGTTATCAAATTGCCTGAATACCGGTGACTGATAAGCCGCCTGCTGCCTGGTCAAACCTTGCTGACGATCCAGTACCGTTGCGCCATATTGCTGGCTGGCCAGCACCAGCCCGACAGAAAACACATTGCTATCACCCAACCGTCCAACAATACCTGGTTGCAGGAAGTTTTGCTGTAAACCACCAAGCTGTGGGCCACTGCCCAGGAAATTAGGACGAGCATCCAGCGCCAGACGTGTGGAACCACTACCCAGTGTAAAACTGGAAACCTGACTGGCATCTTCACTGAACAATGCCCGGGCAAAATCAGGCAACAAACTGAGACGGGCTTCGCTTTTCCAATCAAAACCAGCATCTACACTGTGTTGACTGATATCCACTGCACTTAAACCCGGATCCAGCTGCTGTGCCAGATACTGGCGCCATGGACCGAGGTCAAAATGGGTACTGGACGATTGCGCCTGCACATTTTCACCGAGCGCAAAACACGCCATCAGTGCCAATACTGATGTGCGGCGAGCGCGATGTGATGTTAAGCAATGCTGCATAATGGTATTTCGCAAGCGCAATAACGTTAATCTAACAATACAAATGGCATTGTCGCAATTCGCATGATGACTGTCAATAAACGGTGATTAGCGCCCAAAACCCCTCAGCAGATACACAAACCACGCCTGAATGGACCCTCTGGATGAGCATTATCGACCGCCGGTTTGATAAACAGTGCCCATTGCACCGATTCCTTGTTTTACACAGGCACGCTATGATGACACTTTCTGACCAAGTCTGATAGCGATTTTGACCGATAAACCAGCAACCTTGCTGACCATTGCTGGCTCAGATGCCAGCGGTGCTGCCGGCATTCAAGCCGATCTGCGTACCTTTCAAAGCCTTGGTGTGCACGGCTGCTCAGTCATTACTGCAATAACGGCGCAAGGCAACCAGTCATCCAGTCACTCGCACTCCTTCATTTCACAAGCTGTGGATTTGCCGGTTTTTAAGCAACAGTTACTGATGTTACTGCACGATTTTGAGATCGCCGCGGTTAAAACCGGCATGCTGGCCACACCTGCTCAGGTAGAGTGTTTGGCCAAAACACTGCCGGCACAATTGCCGCTGGTCATCGATCCGGTATTACAGACCAGTAGCGGCCACTTATTGATTAATGACAAAACCCTATCTGCCATTCGACAATGGTTGTTACCGCGCGCATGGCTGATCACGCCTAACCTGCCTGAATTACAACAACTGACTGGAGCACATCAAGCTGATGCTGCGCCAGCAAGCATTATCAAAAGCCTGCTGAACACAGGTTGCAAGGCAGTACTGGTTAAAGGCGGCCATGCTGAATCACAGCAGTTATGTGATGTGCTTTATCAGTATGATTCACAGCGCAGATTGCATAAACACCAATACCAACATGCGCGCCAGCCTGGCCAGTATCGCGGCACCGGCTGTGTGTTATCAGCGGCCATCGCAACCCATATTGCGCGCAGTAAAAGCACTGCTTCTAGCAACCTGCAAGATGCCTGTAAGCTAGCGATTGACTATTTACAGACCTGTATTGCCGATACTCCCACACCAGCCAATGACGAAGCCGCTATACTGCGGCATCCATCACCGACAACTGATCACCCATAACTATGCAAGCACACCAAAACAAAGTTTTTATTATCACCGGGTCCAGCCGCGGCATTGGCCGGGCTACCGCTGAACAGTTGGCACAGCAAGGAGCGCGTGTGGTTATCTCCAGCCGCACTCAGGAGGCCTGTGACAAAGTGGCTGCAGCCATTAATGACTCTGGTGGCGAGGCCATCGCCATTGCCTGTCATATCGGTAAAGATGAACAGCTTGGTATGCTGGTTAATAAAACTGTTGAACATTATGGGCAACTCGATGGTTTGGTATGCAATGCTGCCAGTAACCCTGTGTATGGACCCATGCAAGCACTGGAACAATCGGCATTCGATACCATCATGCACAACAATTTATGGAGTCAGATCGAGCTATGCCGTCAGGCAGCACCACATATTTCTCAACAAAAAGGGGCGATGGTACTGGTATCCAGCGTGGCTGGTCTAAGTGGTCAAAAAATGCTCGGTGCTTATGCCATTTCCAAAGCCGGCGAAATGCAGTTGGCCCGTAATCTGGCAGTCGAGTTGGGCACACAGAATATTCGTATAAATGCAGTTGCACCAGGGCTGATTCGTACTGATTTTTCTCAAGCACTGCTGGCCAATGACAAACAGGTCGCTTTTTTGGAACGCAGCCTACCGGCTGGCCGTATTGGTGAACCCGATGATATTGCCGGGGTGATTAATTTCTTACTGTCCGATGCAGCCGCTTATATCACTGGCCAAACCATTGTCGCCGATGGCGGCATGACCATTGCTCAATCACTATAAAGGCCTGTCACAGGCCTCACAGCATTCAATCAGGTTATCCGCATGCAACACATTCAACATCAAACCGTTTTAATCACCGGCGCTGGCAGCGGGCTTGGACGAGCCATGGCCTGTCACTTTGCCGATAATGGCTGGCAAGTCGGCATTACCGATGCCAGCCTTGAACGTGCTCAGGAAACCCTTTCCGGCCATTCATTTCCGCAAGGCAGTTTTGCATGTGAGCTGGATGTCACCAATGCTGAACAGTGGCAGCAGGTTCACAATAAAATCTTAGACGACTGGCAGGGACTCGGTGTCATTATTAACAATGCCGGTGTCGCTGCTGCCGGACCAATGCAGTTGGAAAGCCTGGAAAATTGGGAATGGTTATTCAGTATCAATGTATTTGGTGTGGTTCAAGGTTGCCGGCAGTTTTTGCCGATGCTGATTAAACAAAACAGTGGTCATATCGTTAATATCGCCAGTTTTGCCGCACTCGCCGGGGCGCCTGGTATGAGCAACTACGGTGCCAGCAAAGCCTGTGTATTTGCTGCTTCAGAAAGTTTGCATACTGAACTGGCTGCCACCAACATCAGCGTCACCGTGGCCTGCCCGGCATTTATCCAGACCGATTTAATCAGCACCATGCGGGCACCAGAGGATAGCTATAAAAAACGCGCACAACGATGGATGGATACATCCGGCTTTACCACAGCAGATTTTGGTAAAGCCGTGTTTGATGCTGTCAGCTCTCAGCGCTTCCTGTTATTAACTCACAGCTCCACACGCTGGCTGTGGCGATTGAAACGCTGGATGCCGAGTGTTTATTACTGGACGCTAAGACGCAGTGTGCGTAAATACGCACAGAAAACTTAAACCAGGGATAAAAACATAAGGTGATTCCGACTTTCGCGGGAATCACCTTTTAGAATGATATCTGTGCGCAAATGGATGTCTTTTTAAAGTCGCTCATAAATGGCATCCGCGATTGACTGGGTACTGCCATCACCGCCCAAGTCCGGGGTCACACGGTCACTGGCAACAACCGTTTCGCGAATGGCATTGCGTAAACGGTTGGCTTTATCGGTCATATCCAGGTGATCAAGCATCATCGCAGCAGCCAGCATCAATGCACAGGGGTTGGCAATGCCCTGCCCGGCAATATCCGGAGCAGAACCATGAACCGCTTCAAACATAGAAGCCTGCTCACCGATGTTGGCACCCGGCGCCAGGCCCAGGCCACCCACCAAACCGGCACATAAATCTGAAATAATATCGCCAAACAAATTGGTGGTCACAATCACATCAAACTGTTCAGGATTCATCACCAGCTTCATACAGGTGGCATCGACAATCATTTCCTGGAATTCAATGTCCGAATAGTCTTCAGCCACTTTACGTGCCGTATCCAAAAACAAACCTGATACCGCTTTTAGAATATTGGCTTTATGTACTGCGGTGACTTTTTTACGACCCTGTTGTCGAGCCAGATCAAACGCGTAGCGCACAATCCGCTCACTGGCGTACCGGGTATTGACCATTTTCGATTCAGCCCGCTCACCATCTTCACTGACCATGGCATCCAATGCCAAATAGGCCCCTTCAGTATTTTCCCGAACGGTAATTAAATCAATATCATCATAGCGTGCCAGCGTACCTGGGAAAGTCAGCGCAGGTCGCACATTGGCATACATATCAAAATGTTTACGCAGGGTGACATTTAATGAACGAAAACCACCACCAACGGGCGTTGTCAATGGACCTTTCAACAATACTTTACGGTTGGCAATGGTTTCCAGGGTTCGCTCGGGTAGCAACTCACCGTTTTTTTCCAGCGAGGCAACGCCTGCTTCTGCGTATTCAAACGCCAGACCACAATCCAGACGCTCCAATGCACCAACCGTTACACGTGTAATTTCCGGACCAATGCCATCGCCAGGTATCACTGCGATGGTGTGTGGGGTTTGCGACATAATGTGTGTTCCTTAGGTAATATTTACCGGTTTATTGTTATCACTAATCTTGCTGATCATTGGTTCCAGCCAAGCTTAACCAACCGCCTTTAACATATCGTCCAACATGCCTGCGCGCTCCAGTGCAGCCAAATCATCATAACCGCCAACATGTTGACCGTTGATGAAAATCTGCGGCACAGTATGCCGGCCAGCACGATCAATCATTTTAGCGCGTAGATCCTGATCACCATCAATGGCAATCTCGCTGTAGGCGGCTTTTTTTTGCTTCAGCAAGTCTTTGGCCATA
Source organism: Wenzhouxiangellaceae bacterium (assembly GCA_965230265.1). Taxonomy (GTDB): domain Bacteria; phylum Pseudomonadota; class Gammaproteobacteria; order Xanthomonadales; family Wenzhouxiangellaceae; genus JAJFKX01. The sequence goes on from OZ245999.1 coordinate 2,483,808, forward strand.
TGGCAGTAAGGACAGGTATTTTTGGTGTATATTTCTATGCTCATTTACTTTCTCAATGTCTAAATACAACTCACCGGTTTGGGCAAACCAGCATAACAAGCCAACTGTCTTGCAGGTGAATCGGCAAACAACCGATATAAATAGCGACTGGATGCTTTATCCGGCCCTAAACGACGTTTGACCGCCGCTACCAGCAAACGCATCCCAGGCGCAGTATCATAATCGTCATGGTAGCTGCGTACAAAGTCGATCAACTCCCAATGTTCACTATCTAACTGAACATCATCGCACCCAGCCAGCCATTGTGCGACTTCAGGCGTCCAATCACTGGCATTTCGCAGATGACCGTGTTCATCCAACGGTGGTGGCATGCTCATTGCTGTTACACCCAGGTTTGCTGCAGTGGATACTGCTGTTCCAACAGGCTCAGCACCTGATTCCAATTAACCAGCTTTACAAATGGAGGCACTTGCCCGGTTAATCCAGCCTGTTCGACTGATTCTGACAGTGCATAGAGCTTGATCGCTGTTTCATCCTGTAACCTAGGGTCGCTTAACAACCACACATGACGCCCCATCAACAACACAGCATCGCCTGGCAGAGATGATGTCAAACACTGCTGATAACTGGCATGCAGTGCACGATGCCCCATTAACCAGTGCCAACGCTGTTGCAATAACTCACTCATCATCGATCACCCATGCAATAGGTGCTGACAACCAGCCATTGCTGTAGCCAGCTGCAGGTTGCTCATCGCGGTAACACGCAACCCTGACCTTGTAACTTTGTCAGGCATTGCCAGCTCAGATTCTGCAGGAATGCAAACCTCAGCACCCAGCTCAATCAACATCGCCCATAATTTGCTCCAGCCGTTTTCCTGGACCTGATCTGGATAAAGGTCATATAACGCATCACCCAACAAAAACACTTTAACGGGTAGCTCCATGCTGGCAAATGCCAATGGCAAATCAATCCGCTCACGACCATAACGGTTAGCGCTGGCTTGTAAAATTATTCCAATACAGTGGCTCATACTGAAAATGTCATCACATGTTGCGATTGTTCTGTCATCATCGCCAGCTCGGTTAAGCCAGATACCTGCCAGCCTGTCGATAACTCATCAACAGAACGGCGGGCATAGGCAGCACGGCATACCAGTAAACGCACTGCCTGATTGTTCTGCGCCATTGATTGATAACTCTGCTGCAAATCATTTAACCCATCATCCAATGCTGCAATTGCCTGTGCATGCAGCACCCCGTCACCATCAAAAAACACCACTGTCTGCTCATCACGCTGTACCGCCTGGTGAACACAGTCCCAGGCCAAGCGCGCATTGTGAGTGCTCGGTGCGCAATGAATAACGATCAGCCATTTAATGGAAGGGATATTTGAATCATTGATCATCTGACAATTTTAACAAAACCCTAAGCATCTACCTGTGTAATATAATGGCATGATACTCAGTGCAACTCTTGGTGCAGTTCACCGGTCCTATGCTTTTGTGAAAACTCAACCTACAAAATACTCCCGCAATACGATTCAGGTAGCGTCTGCCTGGTTGTCACGGTTTCAGTATCAATGTCAGCAGTGTCTGCTGGCAACCGGTTTGTGTGGCGCAGTATTTTTATCGGGAATGCAACCATTATTCGCCCAGGAAGATCGCATTCAACTACCTGATCTGGGCGCTTCTGCTGATGCCATTTTCTCTGATGGTGAAGAACGTTCTTACGCTCGGCAGTTGATTTATCAACTGCGTCAGTTTGGCCTGTTGATAGAAGACCCCCAGGTTAACGAGTTTTTTAGTGACATGGGCTATCGGTTGATTTCCCACAGCGATGAACCCGACCGCCCCTATCATTTTGTCGTACTGAACGAACCCAATATCAACGCTTTTGCAGCACCCGGCGGGGTCATCGCTTTGCACAGCGGCATGATTTTGGTGGCAGATGAAGAAAGCGAAATTGCCGGTGTGCTCGCGCATGAAATCGTCCATGTCACCCAAAACCATCTGGAACGCAGTTTTGAAGAAGCCCGCAAGCTGAGTATTCCTCTGGCTTTGCTGGCAGTGGGCTTAATTGCAGTTGGCGGTGTCGGGGCAATCGCACCTGCACTGCTTGGAACCCAGGGCCTATCAGCACAGTCGCAAATCAATTTTACCCGCCAGAATGAATATGAGGCCGATCGCCTCGGCATTCAGATTCTGGTTGCTGCCAATTACAACCCCCATGCCATGGCCAGCATGTTTGCAAAACTGGGTCGTGCATCACGTAACTTTGCTATCCGGGTGCCTGAGTATCTACGTACTCATCCGATTACCACTACCCGAATCGCCGAAGCCAAAAACCGTGCTGACAACCTGCCACCTGGACGCTATATCGAAGATATCGACTTTTTCCTGATGCAGGCGCGTATTCGTGCGCTGGTCAGTCAGTTCCCGCAAGATGCCATAAAGTATTTCCGGGAAGAACTGGCTATGGGTAATCACCGGTTCCCGGATGCCAGCCGTTATGGTCTGGTACTGGCTCTGCAGCAAGCCAGCCGCTTTGAAGATGCTGACCGTATTATTGATGGTCTGTTAGAAACAGCACCAAGGAAGCTGGCTTATCAAATTGAAAAAGCCCATATCGATATTGGCCTGGGCAATCAGCAGGCGGCCATGGATCGTTTTGCCTTGTTATATCAACAGTATTCAGGCAACCGTATTCTGGCGCGCTATTACGCAGAGGCTTTACTGACCGCAAATCAACCGATCATGGCCCTGGACGCACTCAATATTCTGCGCCAGGAAATATTGCAAAACCGCTCTGACCCAGTCCTGCACGAGTTGCTGGCGCAGGCAGCCAATCAATCAGGCGATGACGTACGTGCCACAAGCGCCAGTGCCGAGGCTGCCTATTGGCGCGGAGAAATTTATGCCGCCATTATTCAACTGCAGCGTTTGAGTGAGCGCGAAGACCTGGATTATTACCAACGTGCCCGTGTGACTGCGCGGCTGTCGGAAATTCGCTTGGAATTCGAACAGCTGGTTCGGTTGGGCTACATCAACAGCACCACCAGTCCAGGACCATAGCATTAGTCTGGGTTTGACTGATAGTCCATTCAGCGGCAGCCAATATTCTGCCGCAACTTCAAACGCGCTTCATACAACACTCTAATACCAAGTACAGCAGTCCATGATGCTTTTGCGACACTGTCATCTGACTGCCATGGTTTTGTCATAATTTCGTCATAACAAACGATATAATTAGAGGTTCTATTATCCATCACTGGGATTTGTGCATGTACACCTCCAGTCATACCAGTTCCATTAACAGCCCTGGTAAAAATGCTGACGTGCTGGTTGTTGACGACGAGCCAGCCATCCGTGAGATGCTCGAATTTGCATTAATGCGGGCTGGCATGTCACCGCGTACAGCCGCTGGTGCCGAAGACGCACTCAGCGCTATTGCTGATAAGCGCCCTGATATTTTGCTGTTGGACTGGATGATGCCTGGCATCAGTGGCCTGGATTTGGCTCGACGTCTTCGCCGCGAAGAGCTCACCCGTGATTTACCCATCATCATGCTCACTGCACGTACTGCCGAAGATGATCGTGTACATGGGCTGAATTCCGGCGCTGATGACTATATTGTTAAGCCCTTCTCACCGCGCGAGTTGATCGCTCGCGTTAACGCCATGCTGCGCCGCACCAACCCCACCGATCCCAGCGGTCAAATCAGTGTGGAAGGTTTAACACTGGACAGTGAAAGTCACCAGGTCCTGGCACATGGAAAACCCGTGCATATGGGGCCTACTGAATACCGTTTGTTAGCGTTTTTCATTCAGCATATTGGCAAAGCCTATAACCGCAGCCAACTATTGGATAATGTCTGGGGAACCAATGTTTATGTTGAGGAACGCACGGTTGATGTCCACATACGCCGTTTGCGCAAAGCTTTAGAACCGCATGGTCTGGAGCATTATATTCAGACCATCCGTGGTCACGGCTATCGATTCTCGCCTCCACAAAGCAAAACCAAATCACGATGACTCCAGCGGGTTCACGTTATTTAATGATCCATACCGGGCTGCTGGCCCTGATGCTGCTAATAGCATGGTCAAGTAACGCATGGTTATTGTGTCTGGGTGTGTATCTTGGCATTGTCATCATCTGGCATAGTCGTCATCTGCTGGCGTTAAACGATTGGCTGAGTGATACCAGCCAGCCACTGCCTGTTGCATGGGGGTTAGCCGGAACAGAGGGAATTTGGGGCAAAGTTTTTACACAATTGTTCAAACAGAAAAAACGCCAACAAAAAGTTCAGCGCAAGCTGCGACGTGCTGTTGAAGAGTATCGCAATGCCACCGAGTCGTTTCCCGAGCCGATTATTACCCTGGATGAAGACAACATTGTGGTTTGGTGCAATAGCACTGCATGTCAGGAGATTGGGCTGCGCAGGCCTGATGATATTGGTCAGCCAGTAGGTAACATTCTACGTACTCCTGCATTTGTGGAATGGCTGGATACCGGCGGTTTACAACCATTGGATATTCTTAGCCCCAAGGACGACAACATCAAATTAAATGTGCAATTGTTTACACTTAGCCAGCGGCGACGCTTGCTGCTATTTCGGGATGTCACCGAATTACGCAATGTAGAAACCGTACGACGCGACTTTGTTGCCAATGTATCGCACGAGTTGCGTACCCCATTGACAGTATTGATCGGCTATCTGGAGTCACTGAGCGACGATGGCGGACCCGAAATGCGCCTGGTCACAGAACGCATGTACGAACAAACCCGACAGATGCGCACGCTGATTGACGATCTGATTGAAATCTCCCGGTTGCAAGGTCAGGTGGTTCGCGGGCGCGAAACAGCAGTCAATATCAGCGCACTGATGGTTCAACTACAAGAACAGGCTGAATCCTTAAACACCAAGCAACATCAGATTCAGTTTATCTGCGAAGCACCGTTCAATATTGAAGGCATCGAGGGCGATCTGGAAAGTGCCTTCAGTAACCTGATCACCAATGCCATTCGCTACACACCGGCAGGAGGCAAGATAGTGATCAGCTGGTCGATTGATGACAGTGCTGATAATGACCAAGCCGTATTTAGCGTACGCGATAATGGTATCGGCATCCCGCATACTGATATTCCACGACTGACCGAACGTTTTTACCGCGTGGCAAAAGACCGCGCCCGCAGCAGCGGTGGTTCTGGGCTGGGTTTATCCATCGTCAAGCATGTCTTAAATTCGCATGATGGTCATTTAGAAGTGGACAGTGAACTGGGGGTTGGTAGTGAGTTTCGCTGCATTTTCCCTGCTGATCGCTTGTTACCTGCCAATCAGCCATCCAGCGCCACACGCCGTCACGCATAGGCACAGTAACCCTCATTAATTGGAAGTGGCTATCACTACTATCAAGCGCATAAGATTTATCTGTAGCTTATTACTGGCAGTGCTTTACTGCAGTGCACCGTCAGCACAAACATCACCCAGCGATATTAATGATGCCGCTGCTGAAACATCAACAACGCCATTAAACGGCGAGCTTATCGACAACAGCACAGCCGATGACACATTGAACGGTACATTGACCATTGTCGGTTCTGACACCATGGCGGAATTAATGCAGGTGTGGTCTGACCAGTTGCTTGCACAGTATGCCGATATGCGGGTTCAGCTACACGCTTCCGGTTCCGGCACTGCGCCACCGGCATTAATTCGCGGCACCACCGGCCTCGGCGCAATGAGCCGGCCTATGACTGCTCGTGAACGACAGGATTTTATTGATGTGCACGGTTATGCTCCCGCAGAACTTGTCGTTGCTTTGGACGCTATCGCCATTATCGTAAACCATAGCAACCCATTAGAATCGGTCTCACTGGCACAAGTCGCCGCAATATTTGCTGCCACCCAGCAATGTCAACCAGCCACTCAGGCTATCAATGACTGGCAACAACTGTTCGGCGCAAATACTCAAGACAGCAATACCTTTGTCAATCAACTCGATGGGCGCTCGCTGCAACGCTTTGGGCGAAATGCGGCGTCCGGTACCTATCAGTGGTTTCGTGAACAAGCCTTGTGTGATGCAGATTACCTGACCTCTATTAATGGGCTGCCCGGCAACGGCGCAATCGTTACCGCGGTTACCCAGACTGCCAATGGCATTGGGTATACCGGCGTGGCTTTTTTAACCGCCGGTGTAAAAGCACTGGCTTTATCCACCGCAGATGCAACCGCTATCTCACCCTCAGTGAATAGCATACGTTCGGCAAGCTACCCGCTAACGCGGCGTTTGTATCTATACGCCAATCGCCCACCCGGAAGACGTTTTATCCCCGAAGTACAGGCATTACTGAAACTGATTTATTCCGACAGCGGCCAAGCCAGTGTCACCCGTGTGGGTTTGGTGGCATTGCCCGATGAGTTAATTGAGCAAGCCATCAATACATATCAACTCAATGACTGATTGGGTTACACTCAGCGTTTATGAGCAAGAAAAAAAACAAAGGCAATGGAGATTATGTTCCACTGGCAACACCGCCGGATCATTGGGATAGCTCTGATCTAAAAGACCCCGGTCTGTATTTTAATCGGGAATTAAGTCAGATCGCATTTAACCGGCGGGTTTTAGAACTGGCGCTGGACAGCAATATACCGCTGCTGGAGCGTGTTCGGTTTTTGTGTATTTCCTGTACTAATCTGGATGAATTCTTTGAAGTCCGTGTCGCTGCCGTTCGTCAACGTCAAAAACTGGGGGTTTCTGAATTGTTCCCTGATGCGCTAACCCCCCATGAAACCCTCACACACATTCGGCACGAGGCCGTACAGTTAGTGCGCGACCAGTACCAGGCATTTAATGACCTGTTGCTGGAGGAGTTAGCTGATCAAGACATTCATATACTGCGTCGTCAAAACTGGAGTAAAAAACAAAAAAACTGGTTGCACAAACATTTTGTAAGGGAATTAATGCCCGTCCTCAGCCCATTGGGTTTGGATCCGGTGCATCCGTTTCCACGCATTTTAAACAAGAGCCTGAATTTTGCGGTAGAACTGGAAGGTCGTGACGCTTTTGGACGCGATACCGATATGGCGATAGTACGGGCGCCACGCTCACTGCCGCGGATTATCCGCATTCCCCGTTCTTACTCTAAAGCGCAGTACGAGTTTGTTTTCTTATCCGATATCTTGCATGCCTTTATGGATGAGTTATTCCCTGGTATGCGGGTGGATGGCTGCTACCAGTTTCGCGTCACCCGCAACAGCGAGCTGTTTGTTGATGAAGAAGAAATCGAAGACCTGGCCCGTGCTTTGCAGGGTGAACTACAGGGGCGCGGATACGCCGAAGCAGTCCGCCTGGAAATTATTCGTGACTGTCCAGGGTCAGTCGAAAAGTTCCTGGCCAGTAAATTTGATCTGGATTCCACCGAAGTTTATCACTGTGACGGCCCGGTAAACCTGAATCGCTTGAGTGAAATTCACGACCTCGTTGACCGCCCTGATCTTAAATACCTCAGCTTTAAATCGCATACACCGCTGGCTATGCGTGAAGATGCCAATATCTTTGAAGCCATACGGCGACACGATTATGTACTGCACCACCCTTATGACAGCTTTACACCCATCGTGGACATGCTGCGGCAGGCCAGTGTTGACCCTGATGTATTGGCCATTAAACAAACGCTGTATCGTACTGGCGTCGACTCGGTTCTGGTCAATATTCTTATCGATGCGGCACGCAACGGTAAAGATGTCACTGTGGTGGTAGAGCTGCGTGCACGCTTTGATGAGCAAGCCAATATCACACTGGCCAACCGTTTACAGGAAGCCGGTGTACAAGTGGTTTATGGCATCGTCGGGCACAAAACCCATGCCAAAATGCTATTGATCGTGCGTCGTGAGCGTCAACACTTACAGCGCTATGCCCACCTAGGTACGGGTAATTATCACCAAGGCACTGCACGGGCTTATACCGACTGGTGTCTGCTGACCAACGATCGCCATATCACCGAAGATGTCCACCGGATTTTCCAGCAGTTATCCGGTTTGGGTAAACTGCAAAAGCTACATTACCTGTTGCAATCTCCATTCACTCTGCACGACAGCCTGCTGGAAAAAATCAACCGTGAGGCAGAGCATGCAAGCGCAGGAAAAACGGCCTTGATCCAGGCCAAAATGAATTCACTGACAGAGTCTAAAATTATTCGTGCACTGTACCGGGCATCACGTGCCGGCGTTAAAATTCAACTGGTGATACGCGGGATCTGTTGTTTACGGCCAGGTATTAAGGGGCTATCAGAAAATATCGAAGTACGCTCAATCTTAGGACGCTTTCTAGAGCATAGCCGTCTATTTTATTTCCAAAACGAAAACAATCCGGAACTGTTTGCTTCGTCAGCCGACTGGATGGAACGCAACCTGTTCCACAGGGTGGAAACCAGCTTCCCGATTTTACGGGCCAGTGATGCTCAGCGGATCAGACAAGACTCGCTTAACCTGCCTTTCCGCGACGATGTACAGGCGTGGTTACTGCAGGCCGATGGCAGCTATCAACGCAATGACACCAGTAGCCAAACCAGCGATTCGCCTAATGCCGAGGATGAGGATAAGATTGTGTTGTCGCACGCACAAGAACGGTTACTGCAGCACAACCATGGCAATAAATAACCACTTACTCCACAACGTTTAAAACCAAATGCCAAACCGCGCCAATTACGCTGCCGTTGATTTGGGCAGCAACAGCTTTCATTTGCTGATCGCCCGACTTGAACATGGCGAGTTACGTGTGCTCGATCGTGTCAAGGAGATGGTACGGCTGGCAGAAGGTGTGGATAAACGTGGGCGCCTGGACCCTGAAGTCAGTGATCGCGCCTTAAACTGCTTGCTTCGTTTTAGCCAATTACTACAACGGGTACCTGCTGAAAATATTCGCGCAGTCGCCACTCAGAGTTTCCGCAAATTGCGACACCCTGGAGAATTTATCCGGCAAGTGGAAAAAGCGCTTGGCTGTGAAGTCGAAATTATCGGTGGGCGTGAAGAAGCACGATTGGTTTACCAGGGCGTGAATGCGCATCGAGCCCCCACGAATGAAAACACCCTGGTTATCGATATCGGTGGTGGCAGTACAGAGTTAGTGATTGGCCAAGGGACTAACATCCGGCATGCTGAAAGCCTGCAGTACGGATGCGTAGTGGTCACCCGTGATTTTTTTAATGACGGTAAACTCAGCAAACGGCGCTGGCTAAAAGCCATCACCAGCGCTCGCGGCGACCTGCAGGAAACCGCCTATACGTTTTTGAACACCGGGTACAACCATGCCATCGGCGCTTCCGGCACCATTCGTGCGGTACTGAGCATTTGTCAACAAATGCAATGGTGTGAGCAGCATCTGACACGTACGTCGATAGACCAGCTGATCAGTCACATGACCGAGCTTGGTCACATTGATGCTTTAAACCTGCCTGGTTTGAGTGAACGCCGCAGACCGGTCATTGCCGGTGGTCTGGCAATTCTTGCTGCATTGTTTCAAGCACTGGATATCCAGGAACTGCGTGTTTCCCAGACTGCTCTGCGCGAAGGACTGCTGGATGATATGCTCGAGCGCATCAGCAATAGTGACCCTCGCAAGATAACCACCGATGCTTTTGCGCTTCGCTATCAAATAGATGCTGCACAAGCCGCCCGCGTGATGCAAACCTGCAATAATCTAATCAATACCTGCAGCGCTGACTGGATACTGAATATCACTCAAAAAAACCTGCTGCTGTGGAGTTGCCAGCTGCATGAGACCGGCCTGGCGATTGCGCATAGCCAGTACCAAAAACATTCAGGCTATCTGGTTGAAGCATCCGACATGGCAGGTTTTAGCCAACTGGAACAGCGTTTTATGGCCGTTATGGTTCGACACCATCGCCGCAACATTCCCAGCGAATGGCATGATGGTCTGCCAGAGAGATTGCACCAGACCGCAGCCTGGTCACTGGCGATGATGCGTCTGGCCGTGATTTTCCATCGAGATCGCGGAGATCATTTTAACCATCCTCAAATCACCTGCCGCGGGCCTGATGAATTGGTGCTGGATTTTGATCCGCAATGGGCTGAACGGCATCCACTGACCATCCACGACCTGAGAATGGAACAACTAAACTGGTCATCTTTAGGTTTAACGCTGACGCTTCCAATATGACTACCGATCAGTGGCAACCCAGTGCCAGCCTCACCACTTTGCAACAACGCGCGAAGCTATTAAGAACCATCCGTCAGTTTTTTTCTGTTCGACATGTGCTGGAGGTCAATACCCCTGTAGTGGTTAAAGCCGGGGTCAGCGACCCACATCTGGATAGCTTTATGTTGGAGCACTCTGCCGGTTATCTGCGCACCTCCCCGGAATATGCCATGAAGCGGCTGTTGGCTGCAGGCAGTGGTGATATTTACGAACTGGGGCCGGTATTTCGGCAAGGTGAATCCGGTCGCTGGCACAACCCTGAGTTCACTATGCTGGAGTGGTATCGTTTAGGTTGGAGCTATCATCAATTAATCGATGAAGTCATCGAATTATTAAGCACTTGCAGCCCTGATCTACTGGCTTTATGGCCTATCAAAAAGACCACTTATAGCGAATTATCCCTACAGGTTCTGGGTACCGATATTGCCAGAGCTGACATCAGTCATCTATTGGATCTCGCCCGCACCCACGGCTGGCACACTGATCTGGATGATACCAGCCAAAGCATATTATTGGATTTTATTTTCAGCCATTTACTGCAACCTGCCCTAGCTCTACAAACCATCAATGTTATTACTGATTTTCCAGTCTGCCAAGCTGCGCTGGCCAAAATAATTAATCACAATGGTAATACTGTTGCGCAGCGTTTTGAGGTGTTCCTGGGTCAAGTGGAACTGGCTAACGGCTATCAGGAATTAACCGACCAAAATGAACAGATGCGCCGGTTTATCGAAGACAAACAGCATCGAGAAAAACTAGGCAAAGTGATGATTCAACCTGATAGAAAGTTGTTGCAAGCCATGCAATATGGCCTACCAGAATGTACAGGCGTGGCTTTAGGGGTTGAGCGCTTACTTTCCGTGATTAACAATCAGGTACCCGTTAACCAGTGCTTAAGCTTTGATTGGTATCGCAATTAATTCCAGGTATATCGAACACCCAGACTAACCTGCCGGCCCCGGGTAAATAAGCGAGTGGTCTCCGGGCCTTGGGTAAATTCAACCTCATCATTTAATAGATTGCGCATATTCAACCTGAAAACCCAGTCATCAAAGCTGTAACGAACCACAAAATCAAGCTGATTAAAGGGTTGTTCAAAAATATCCGGGCGACCCAGAGTTCCAACTTGCACAATACGCTCTCCTGCTGTGTTATACAAAAGAGTTGCTGTTATCCCGTTATCAGGGTTTGAGTAACCCAGCTGTGCATTGATCACAAATGGTGATTGTCCCTGTAGAGGACGAACTGCATTGGTTTGTACTGTCGCATTCTCAGGTGAAATAGTCACAGTCGAATCGATATAGGCAAAGTTTGCACTGGTGTATAGGTTCTCCCAGAAGCCACCAAAAAAATCAAAACTTTTATAAAACTCAAACTCAAAACCAAAGTTTTCTGCTGACTCTGCATTGGCAAAGCTCAATAATTGATTTGCTCCTGGTGTAATGATGCCTTCGATGGGCTGATCAAACTCTTTATAGAAAGCACCGATAGAAACAAACTCGGTGTCACTGAAATACTTGTCAACACGAAAATCGTAGTGTTTGATACTTGCAGGAACCAGATCTGGATTACCGATGGCAAGGTTATCAGTAATCGGGTCAATAAAATCAGCTGGTGTCAACTCGCGAAATTGAGGTCTGTTCACAGTTTCAGCAAAACCCAAACGTACCTCGGTTGTCCAGGGCAACGTTATTGCAGCTGATATAGCAGGCAATTGATCTTTGGTATCTATTAGTGACACCACAGGAGTATCGGTTACATCAAATGGATCGAAAGTAATAACTTCCTGAAAGAAATCATCTTCGCGAATGCCACCATAAAGACGCAAAAACCCAAATAACTCCAAATCCAGCCCGTAATAAAAAGCGGTATTATCCAGGTCGGCAGTATACGTATCAGATGCAGAGGTAATGTCTTCAATCTCAAAACCGTCTGGATCAATAAAATCAGAATTTAAGATAGCCTCTAGAGATTGATTGGATCGCAGGTCAAGGCTGCTCGCCAGAGAACCACGTATTTCGAAACGAAACCTCCTTACCTGGGATTCACGTTCCTTTTGAGTGTTTAAGTATCCTCCCTTCAGCGTGACCTTGTAGTCTTCATGGTCCAATACCGTTATTCCGGCATTTGTATTAAATGAATTACTACTATCATCCAAGCTGGAATAAGTCCGCAAGTTGCCATCTGCGCGTGAAGCAAACACAAAAGTATTTAACGCTTCATTGAGTTCATATCTGTATGAACGAAAATCTGGAATATCAGAACTTGCTGACGCTGTAGTGTATTGCCAGTCCAAAGTCGAGTTGTTTATCCATGGAAATATGTGTTCACCAATAAACTGATAAGCCTGCAGCTCGCGCTCTTCATACTCAATCTCTGTCACCCTGGTTATGGTGTCGAACTCAAATGTAGAACCTAGCTGAATCTGCGCCTCATCAGTAGTACTGCGCAGCAACATCGCGTTGGCGGTAATTTTATTATTTTCGCCTAACTCTGCACCCAGCGATGAAAATCCGGTCAGATCAACATTGCGTTCAGTAATATCGAATACTAAATCATTAAGCACTGCCAGATCATCACCGGAAGAGGCAAAAGTACGTCTTATCTGGCTGGTGGTTCGCCAGGAGTTACTCAAATCAAAAGCTGCCTGACCACCAATCTTCAGCCAACCGAAATCGTGTTGCAAACCACCCGCAATGCCAAAGTCGAAATTAGGTTCTATCGTTTGTGGCAAGACATCGTAAATCGCTGGTAAAGATTCACCAATAGCCTCTAGCTCCTCATCGCTGATGCCCTCTCCAGTAAATGGATTAAACGAAACTAACAGAGAGTCAGAAGTTGCCTCATCCAGCAAATCTGAAATTTCACGGGTTCCATCATCAAATCCAAAAATATCAGTGCCGCCACCTTCATAGCGTAGCCCATCCTTGAACGTCGTTTGTGCGTTGTATCCTCCACCGATTTCGACTTGCAGATAATTGCTTTCTGGTACGGAACGTGTACGAATTTGCACCAACCCACCACCAAAATCAGGCGACAAATCAGCCGTATAACCTTTTTGCACCTGTATGGACTCAACAATGCTTGTAGGAAATAAATCCAGCGGAACTACTCTTCGGGTTGGGTCTGGACTAGGCACATCAGCGCCGTTCAAAGTGGTTGAAGAATAGCGCTCACCGAGCCCCCTGATAAAGATAAAACGACCATCTACTAATGTAAGCCCGGTCACCCGGCGCAGTGCCGAGGCAACATCGCCATCGCCTGCACGTGATATCTGTTCAGCACCCAGATAATCAGCCACTGCAGCCTCTTCACGCCGTTCTTCCAGCACCGAGGCAAGGCTGCCCGCCACATAAGGAACAATGACCACAAACTCAGGCAATTCAGAACCAGCAGGGGTCAATTCCAAATTTTGTGTGGTTGCCTCTTCACTGGTTACCGGAATCCCCTCCAATGTGCGAGTATTAAAACGTGAAGCCAAAACAGATAATGCGTATTCACCAGGCGGCAATTCAAACCGGAATGCACCATCATCTCCAGTGGTCACTTCCTGTGGCGTCCCGCTGACAAATACACGCACACCTGCCAATGGTTCACCGCTTTCAGCGTCACTGATCACACCTTCCAGATAACCCGGTTCGGCATCTTCCTGCTGCTCCGTCGGGCTGCCCAGCCCCAGCTGTTTGTTAGGGTTAGAGCTTTCAATATCCACAAAAGGCGTGCGCGCATCAGAAAACAAGTTAACCAGAATCTGGATAACCTCATCATTGGTAAATAGAATTTGGCGCCGAACGCTGCCATAGTCCACAGAATCAATACTCAACACCTGTTCACCCACAGGAACCTGCGCAGTGATTCGGCCAGCGTCATTGGTCTGCCCGATTGGCTGGCCATTAAGACTGACTTTTACTCCACTGATAGGCACCTGATCGACAAACACAAACAGGCTTAGACTGGCCGGCTGAGTTGCCTCATTAGAGGCTGTATCAGTCGCTTGCTGTGCCCAGGTGCATAAATTAACACCTGCAAATAAGCATATCGCCAACAACAGTTGAGCCTGAAAATGCAATGTTTTCACCATTAAACCTATTGATGCTATGCAGCCTCGATAAAAAGGCTAGGTACACTTCCACACATTGTCGGCACACTCTTCCATCGCACGGCGGACTTCGATGGCCTTGCGGAACAAATCGGTGCGGGTGAGCAATGCAAGATGTTGTTCAGCCTTATCAAACTGGCCGGATTTGAACAGCGCAAACGCTAAAGCGTAGCGAACATCCTCGTTATCCAGCAGCCCTAAGCGACGCAGGTCGTTTTCCATCGCACCTGCCTGCTCATAACGATTTAATTCAATAAAGATAGCCAACCGCTGCTTAAGTTTGGCCTGCTGATCGGCAATCTCGCTGTTCAGTGACAAAGCACGATAAATTTGACCGGCACGACGGTATAGCTCAGCCGCTTCGGGCAACAACGCCGGGTCAATGATGGCAGCTTCGTTAATAATATCAGCCGCAATATGCAAACTTCCCTGATCAATATAGGTGTGTGCCAGTACTTTCTTGATGGTGACGTTTTGCGGATACTTGATCTGTGCCGCCTCAAGAAACCCCAACGCCTCATGGACCTGCCCGCTTTGACGCAATGCATTACCAATCGCAATATAATCATCCGCGCTGCCCGTGGTGGACTGCAAATATTGCTCACCCAATACAGCCGCTTCCTGATACAAACCCAGCTCAATCAGGAAAAACACCTTGCGGCGCTGAAAAGAGTTATCTTCCGGAAAAATCTGACTGGCCTGATCCAATACCGCCAAAGCCTGCGGATGCTGTTCCAGCAACCAGTTGGCCTGGGCTTTCAAATGATAGACCGAAGCAATTCGCTCAACTTCAGAACCCGCCCGCTCAATAGCGGTCAATGCCGCCTCATAATCCTGCAATGAAAAGCTGATCTGTGCGATGGAAAGATAAATGGATGCATCAGTGCGGCCTGCATCAATGGCCTGATTGAACGCATCGCGTGCCAATTCCGGTTCGTTACGACGTTGATGAACCGTACCGCGCAAAGCCCAGTAGCGGCCACTGTCAAAGCGGTCTTCATCATCTTTATCCAGTTCTGCATTGGCCAGTTGCTCGGCCTGTATATCCACCTGATCGAGTGCGCCAAGTGCACGATCCAGATTGCCATCACGCAGCATCAAGGCTGCCAGGTCGAGATAATTAACTTCAGTGTCATCATCGGCTGCCCACAGTGGCGCACTGCTGATCAAAATGAACAGCATCAAAAGCGCCGGAAATGAATGATTCAACTTCACGACAGGTCGAACCGAATCCGTTGTTTGGCCCAGGCACGTACCGATTTACCTTGATATTGTGCCGGTTCAAATTGCCATTGATTGATACCAGCCAGCACCACTTCATCAAAGGTGCCCTCAGGAAACGACTCAACCACTTCTACCTGTTCAATATCGCCGGTAATACCAATCAATAGCGATAACACCACGTAACCCTCGGTGCCTTTTGCACGCGCACGTGGTGGATACTGCAAAGGTGCCTGGAAAGTCGCTCGTGGCGGTTGATCAACCGTGTCATCCGTTAACACCACACCGTCAGCGCCGCCCAGCAGCTCATCGTTCAAACCTTCCAGTTGTGAGGCATCAAAACCGGGTAAACCAAAGTCTATACCGCTCAACGCGGTGCCCAAATTGGCCAATGGGTTGGGCGGAGTACGCACAGGCTTGCGTGGCTTTGGTTTGGGTTTTGGCTTTGGCCTCGGCTGTTCCTGCGGTGGTTTTTTGCGTTCAAATTGAACCTGCGATTGGGCAATAAGCTCTTCCCGCGATGGCGGTTTGGACAATCGGTTAATCACCACAACGGTACCTAAAACCAATACAGTGCCTAATACCATGCTAAGCAATGCAAGACTGATTCGTCGTGTATGTTCACGTTTTTTCATTAACCTGCTCCAGCTTCCTGTTCAGTAGCCACACCGACATCTTCGGCACCCGCTAATCTGGCCTGATCAACCACTTCGACCAAACGACCAGAAGGCACACCCTCATCGGTCACCACCAGCACTGATTTTGATGTGCCTGATTCCAGCAAATCACGAACCCGACTCTGAATAACCCACACCCTGACCGGTTCACCATCCAGATACACATCGCCGTTATTGTCGATGTATAAACGAATGGCCTTGGTGGAGGCAGTGGTCGGTGTTGATGCCGCCGGACGATTCAGGTCCAGCTTTAAATCTTTAACGAAAGTTGTGCTGACCATAAAAAAGATCAGCAAAATAAACACCATATCGATCAATGGCGATATATTGATATCCTGAACCTGATCGTTTCTTTCGCGATAACGCATAACAATAACTCCGTGATCAATCGGCAGCGGTTGCCGGATCACCACATAAAATGTCTTTCAACTGCGCCAGCTCCAGGAGTAATTCCCGTTGCTTGCGCTGCAGCATGCCATTCACAACCAGCCCGGGGATGGCCACTGCCAGACCCATTTGGGTAGTGAATAACGCCTGAGAGATACCACCGGCAATACCACCTGATTGAGAAAAAAGCGATAAATCGCCCAATGAATCGAATGTCTCGATCATTCCCACTACCGTACCCAGCAAGCCCATTAAAGGTGCTGCCAGTACGATGGTGGTAATCAGTGTTTGATAACGCCTTAATTCACTTTCTTCTTCAGCAAATGCCTCATCCAAAAAGCGGCGTAAATTCGGCAGGTTGCGCTGTTTTAATTTCAGGCCCTTGTGCAGAGCGCGTGACATTACGCCTTCTCTCTTGGGCATCACACCGTGCTGGGCGCGTGCCACCATGACTCGAGGACTACGTACGCTGCCACGTCGTAATGCGGCATAACGATAACCAATGGCATACCACAAAATAATGGTTGCCAGCACCAGTGGCGGCATGACATAGCCACCGGCTTCCATAAAAAACAGAAAGTCTTTATAGAATTCGTTGAGTAACATCGCCTTAACTACGTGCGTTCAATCTAGGCTGTGGCCAAAGCATCATGACGACGCTCTTGCTCGATATTGATCACCCGAAGCGCTGCCTTCTCCATATTGTCTTTAATGCTTTCTGCCCAGCCAGACAGCAGATTGCCCAAAATCAAAGCAGGAATAGCCACCGCCAGACCAACCTCAGTCGTAATTAAGGCAATGGAAATACCACCAGACAATAGTTTCGGATCACCGGTACCAAACTCGGTAATGATGTCGAAGGTTGTGATCATACCGGTTACCGTACCCAACAGCCCTAACAGGGGTGCCACTGCTGCGATCACCAGAATCACGGAACCAAACCGATTCAAATGTGCGTTTTCATGCAGGATAGCTTCAGAAACAATATCTTCCAGATGCTCTCGGTCACGTTTCAGATTGCGTACCGCAGATGACATGACGCGCCCCACTGCACCGCGTTTTTTACAGGCTTCTATAGCGCGATTATGCTCGCCATCCTGCACCAGTTTGCTGACTTCACTTAAAGCGCTTGCGGTCGATGAACTGGCGCTGCGCAGGAATATAAATCTCAACACAGCCATCAACAGGGCGATCAAACCCAACACCACGATAATCCATGCAATTGGCCCGCCTGCGTCTATGGTGCCAATAAGGCCACGCTTTTCGGTTTCCTCAATGGATTTATTCAATGATTCGAATAAAAATACCGGCAAGCCTTCCGGGCGCTGGCCGGCAGCAAGTGCCTTGGCCGTTGCTACTGTGTCACCTTCCCAAAGTTTCAGGCGCCCTTCACCTGCCGGTGCCAGCACACCGCCATTGTCACCGCTCACACCATAGGCCGCGATGTTACCGACCCGTACAACTGTCCCGTCGACCTGGGTGCCATCCAACAGATAGAAACTGCCCTGTTCGGCACGCACTTCGCCAAGTTGGCCAATTTGATCAGCAGCAGCGGTAAACAGCTGGTCAATCTTGTTGATATCGTCGAGCTGTTCAAAATCTTCCGCCGCAAACTGCTCCAAACCCTGCTGTTCCAGGGTTGAAGTTGCCTGTTGATAGGTCGCGTCCAGGGTGCCGCGGTTGTCTTCGATGCTTTGAATATTGCGGTCAGCTTCAACCAACAGGTCATTTATCCGATCGCCTCTTGATTGCAGACCAATGATCGCCCCCTGTAAAGCATCTATCCGGGTTTCAGCCTGATTCGACTCTTGCTGCGAGCGCTGCCGAAAAGCTTCCAAACGCTGGCGCAGATCAGACTGCTGAGCAGTTAAAAAGGCATATTCTTTCTGATAGGCCTGCTGTAGATCGGTAATAGCCTGCTCAGGGTCAGCTGCAGGAACCGGAGGTGGAGCCGGTGCCTGTTCCACACCCTGATCCTGGGCAGTGGTCGCTGCAGACCATAAAACGATAATGACCAAAAAACTGGTCAGCTTGTTTAATACTCTGTTCATGTTTGTCTCTGCAGTATCCTGATCAGGACTGTGTGGTGTTTAATGCAGGCAGTGCATTGGGCAACTCAAAGTAGCCTTGGCGTATTTGCTTGCGTAACGCATCAAACAGGCTTGCTATCTGCTCCTGCTCACTGGTGCTTTCAGCAATCTCCCAGGACCACTGATTTGTTGAGGGACGTGCCAGCCCATAGCGATCGTCACGAGTACGAAAATACAATGCAACACTGCCTAATTTAGCCACATCAGCCAGAACCGGTTGACCATTGAGCTGTATGGTTTGAGAGTAGATGGCATTTTCCCTGGAAATGCGCAGTTCATCCTCGACAAAGGCCCATAACCGATTAATCGCACGCTGTGGAGTGTTAACACCCGCTTCCAGCTGCGTAATCACTTCCTCCAGCTCACCAAGTCGTTCTTGCTGTTTAAACGGTATGGATTGCTCAACTACGCTGCGCAATTCAGCGGCAATTTCTAGCACGATAGGCTGTAGCGATTCTGAATCAACACCCGCTGCTTCAGCATCGGTCCGTAATTTATCCAGATCCTGCTCCAATTGAAGAATACGCAGCTCTTCACGTTCCTGGTTGGCTTCCAGTTCGGTGATTTGAGCAGAAAGGTAAGCCATGCGGCCTTTATGCTCTTCACGCTCGATATCCAATTCGCTTTGCAGTTCTTCAACCTGTGCACGTGCATCGATGAGCCGATGAGCAAGGTCCTCTACACCACTGCCTTGCGCAATACCAACGGCCGGCAACACACCAGCCAATAGAAAGCTGAGTGCTTGATAACGCTGTAACAACATAGGGGTGACACCATCAATTCGATGGCGCAAATGCTAATCAGGCTTTATGACAAATCGATTACAGTTTTTTTATCTGACTGTCATAAACCCGACATATTTCAGTAAAACAAATGCAATATCCCATCGCTATGCTTTCGCACTAAATTAATTTCATCCATCGATTGAAACCTCTGAGGAGTTAAACTTATGAAACTATGGCGTTCAACTGCGATCGCTTGTGCTTTGGCTGCTACCCTTGGGGCTGTACCAAATACCAATGCATTAACCATTGACGAAACTTTTAACGGCTTTTATGTTGAAGTTGGCGCTACCAGCAACCGTGGTATTAACCTGGAGCTGTTCAAAATCGGCCCGGAACTGTGGGCTGGCTTTGTGACCGGCTTTACCTATGATGCAGATGGTAATCAGGTATGGTTTTCCGGCACTGATGGCCAGGTTCGCCCTGGTGACATTAGTATCGATTTTAATATCAATCTGGCCACTGGCGGCAACCCATTCGGCGGTGCGCAAACACCATCCAATGCTGCTGTTCAGGGCACCGGCAGCCTGGTGATCAATACCTGTAATAATGTTGAGTTAAGCCTTAACACTGACGCCGGCAGTGCTATCCCAACTGTCAGTGATCTCTCGTTGGACCGTGGTGAATCATTACTCGGCAATATTGGTGTTGTCGGCCCAGATCAATGTGTTTTCCAACAAGCATTCTCCGGTTGCCCTTCATT
Organism: Wenzhouxiangellaceae bacterium; assembly: GCA_965230265.1. Classification (GTDB taxonomy): domain Bacteria; phylum Pseudomonadota; class Gammaproteobacteria; order Xanthomonadales; family Wenzhouxiangellaceae; genus JAJFKX01. Next base: position 2,503,985 of record OZ245999.1, read on the forward strand.
CTCAGACGGACTGGTAGATGACTCTATTGAAAATGTCGCACCCCGGACCTGTGCAATTTCCGGAGTATTTAACCAGGATATAGAACTCACCAACGATATTACCTGGTTGATGAATGGTCCAATATTTATTGGCGACCCATCCGGCACCGGCAATAGCAATAGCGTTTCTATTCAGCCAGGCACACGAATCGTCGCCTCAGGCGCTCAGGAGCGTGAAGCATTCATCATTGCCCGTGGTTCCAAAATATTCGCTAATGGCGTTGCACATGGCCCCATTGTATTTAGTGGTCTGCAACCAGCTGCAAGCTCCAGTGCTGGTGATTTTGGTGGTGTCGTTATCAACGGCGCAGCACCAGCGAATGAATGCCCTGGCCCCAACGGCGGCTGTGAAGGTGAAGGCAACAGTGGTTTTTTCGGTGGCGATGATCCATTCGATAGCAGCGGTATTATTAAATATACTCGAATCCAGTTTGGTGGAGACAGTTTCAACCAAGCTGACCAACTAAACGGCTTAGCCTTGCAAGGCACTGGCGCAGGTACCGTAATTGATTTTGTCCAGGTACACGCCAACTCTGATGATGGCATCGAGTTTTTCGGTGGTACCACACGCGCCACACACATTTTGCTCACAGCCAATCAGGATGACAGTCTGGATTGGACATTCGGCTGGCAGGGATCGGTGCAATACGTCGCTGTACTGCAGGATGAATTGGGTGAACGCGGAATCGAAGCTGACAACAACAGCGGTGGTCAAACGCTCACACCACGCTCGCAGCCGCAAATCGCTAACGTAACGCTTATCGGTAACAGCGCCACCGATACTGGCATTTTGCTGCGAGCTGGGACTGGTGCCAATATTACCAACAGCATCGTTACAGGTTTCGCAAGCGCTTGTATTGATGTAGATAACAGCGCAACTTTTGACCAGTCAGCCGATGCCGGTGGCATGTCAAACGGAACCCTGACTATCGCTAATACTGTTATCAACTGCACAAATAACTTCGATGAAGAAGGCGACGATGCTTTTGATATCAGCGACTTTTTCAGTGGCAATGGCAATATGCTGGTTAACCCTAACCTCAACGGACTGTTCCCGCCAGCCAATGCTCCATACCTGGAAGGACAAGTCATGGACCCTGCCGTATTCGGCAGCCTTGATCTGGTAGAGTTCTCCGGTGCGTTTCAATCAGAAGCCGCTGCATGGACCGCCGGCTGGACTGAGTTTTTACCATAACACCGAATAATAAAAACAGCAGGTTACTCGATAACCTGCATTATTTTTTAAAGCGCACAACCTTTGTGCGCTTTTTTATTGGAAAATAAAACACCCAAGACCCATCATCGGCAGACTAAAAAAACACCACCTCAAAAGCGATTACCCCTTTGACCGAAAAATTAAATCAGAAAAAAACAGCTTAAAATAAAAGAAAGCCTCTAATAAGTGAAGATAATACCCAGAGAAAAATAGCAATTATTATTTTTAAGTTAAATAAATCGATTAATAAAAGATTAACTGCAAATTTGTTATACCACAATCAAAGGGTTTTATATCAATAAATCCAATTTAATTTAATGGATTTATTACTTGCAAAAAAGGAATTCTCAATGAGGAAACATACATATCTGATTTTATTTTATGCGCTTTTAATATTTACAACAGCGTCTCACTCGGCTGAAAACTTAGTCTTAGGCTATCAACCCCCCATACCACCAAGCCCTGATAGCGGGGTTGTTACCAGTTACCCGGCAAACCTGGACACAGACATACTCCTGACAAATGGCGGTCCATCTGGCATAGGCATCGATTACTCCCCACTGGTAGACTTTATTGACATTACCTTACCTGACAGCGGCATTACACTGACATTTGAAAGATCATACGATGATCTTAACTATGTTAATAACAATTACATTCACTGGTCTGGCAACCAATTCGGATCCTCTGAAAATTATATTTCCATACTGGTTGATCGGAAAACTGAAAAACTAACCAATGACAAGGCTTTTGGAGTTATCAGCTATAACGGGACTGCATACAACCTAATGATCAACAACCAAGGCAATCAGGTTGTCAACCTAATGGCAACAACGCCTTTAAATTGTGGACTTGAAGACGAATACAGCGCCCTATACCCCTCACATCCGGGAAATACGGACTCACCAGCAAAAAACAATGGTGAACCATCCAATCCGCAAAACACCCTCGGCAGCATCAATGGAACCACTATAATTGATGTTGGCACACTATATACTTCACGCGTAAGAAGCTTCTTTAACTCTGATGAAGACGTTGTAACCCAGTCCATATCATCCATTAATATTGCCAATATGTTTCTTGCACGTTCTGGTATTGATAATATTCGATTTGAACAAGCGGCGACTCAAGCAATTGAGCCAAGCCTAGGCACCGCATGTGAGCAGCGGACAAGCGCATGCAATCTGGCAATCGTTGGCTCTAATTTTTCGATAAGCCAGTTCAGAGAAAACTCTAATGCAGACCTGGTTACCATTGTGCAACAACTTAATGTTGAGTTTCTTACCGGCGATGTAATGGGCATTGCTCATTTACCGGGCTCTTCTGACTTTGTTAACCCTTTTGCATGCAGGGACGCTGCTTTTGATGATAGGTGCTACATCAATAAAATCAGGCTCGACTCTTATACCTTATTCAATTACGCTCATGAGCTTGGACATAATCTAGGCCTTTTCCATGATATTGGTGACAGCAATGACCCCAACTCATTCCCAGCTATAGCTGGCGCACGAGGCTTTCTGAACAGCAATGGTAACTTTGCTACCACTATGGTAGCCACCAATTCCTGCGAAGACAGCGGTAACACTTGCAATCGTATTAACCGATTCTCAAATCCTGACCCTGCATTTAACTTTAACGGACTACCCACAGGCATCACTGGTCAAGCCGATAGCTTTAATGGTATCCAGCAAGCGGCAGGCAATGTAGCCAGCTATAGAGTGCCGCCTGAGGAAGACAGCTTTGAAGACGATGACATTGCCGCTGCTGCATCGGTTATAACTGTTACAGGCAACCATACCCAAAATCATAATTTCATTGAAGACGAGAGCAATACTCAAACATTCCGTCCTGATTGGGTTAAGTTACTCGTGCCAAATCCTGGGCTTATGACAATCTCTGCATCAGATAAAGGTCCAGATGCTTTCCCCTGCTTTCAACTCTTTCAAACAAACGGTAATACTCAAGGGGCTGCATTAACCAACCAGGCATGCTCGACACCGTCTATTCCGAATCAATCGTTGCAGTTCAATAGCCCACTGGATAACGCCGAATATTTCCTACTTGTCACCAATAGTAATTCTGTTCACACAAACTCTAATTACACACTAAATATCAGCTTTGATCCGACACCTCCACCACCAAGTGGCGATGCTTTTGAAGAAGACGATACTGCTTTACAGGCATCAGTGATTAATTTCACCAATAACAATACTGATTCTGGCTGGATTGCTCATAACTTTGATGATGATAGTAATGACTGGATTGAGATCAGTGGTATCCAGTCTATCGATGCAGCCACAAGCACAGCCAGCACCAGCCAAGTTTATGTGATTGAGTTTTACTTGGATTCAACAGGTGCCACATCCAACCCACCTCAATTTTGCATTACAGATACTCAAGTGACACGCACAGACTCCAGTGTCCAAAGCATTCAGTTTGTTAGTCAATGCGATGATGGTAATGATGAAGAAGACCCTTTCCCTCCAGGGCAGGTAGCTGTCGGTGCCGTTGTACGCTACCCGGGAACACAGCCATCAACTTTTGAGTCTTTGAGAGTACAAGTACGCTTTAGAAATAACCAACAGTTTACTGTTGATGGAACCGACTATATGATCCGAGCGATTGGAAGGTCATGTGATACGCCTTGTAACTATGTTTGGCCCAGCAACTGACCGAAGTGAAGGCTAAACAATTCAATTTTAAGAGGCGCACATTAGTGCGCCTTTTTCAAACCACCAGGCAACTACTTTTGGGATTAAAAAACGACCTGCGCATGCAGCAGATAAGCATCTGGCTCATCTCCGTCATTTTCACCACCTTCAACATCCAGTACATTCACATAATTCAATGAAAAACGCAGATTATTATTGGGGTACCAGTTAACTCCAATGGTAAAATCATCCTGCTGACCACCAATCACTTCCTGACTGGAAAGATCGATATATCCATAGCGAGCGACCACCTCCCAGCCACCCTCATCAAACGGTTTCAGTGGTTTAATACCTCGTACTACACCGTTATTTTTCTTGTAATTATTACGAAGCAACCGGTAACATTATTGTATTAAGTCATCCAGCGGCACATGTCGCACATCTTCCCCTCTAACCAGATATATTAGATGCTCAGCAATATTCTGAGCTCGATCTCCAATCCGTTCCAATGAACGCACTGCCCACATAACACTTAAGGCGGTAGGTATGGTTTTGGGGTCCTGTACCATATAAGTAATCAACTGACGGGTAATCGATTCATACTTAAGATCTATCTGCCTATCACGCTGGGCAATTCCCAATGCACTATCAGCATCCAGGCGGGCAAATGCATCCAATACATCGTGAAGCATGGCTCTGGCCAAATCCCCCATGTAACCTATTTCCATATTCATGTGCTCAGGTAAATGGCCCGCCAGATCAGAATCCGTCATTTTGGCAATACGCTTGGCTTCATCACCAATCCGTTCCAAATCTGAAATGGCTTTAATCACCCCCATAATCAGGCGCAAATCACTGGCAGCAGGCTGACGCCTGGCGACGATTCCAGTGCACTCTGCATCAATCTCCACTTCCAGCTGGTTAATGCGTTTATCGGCTTTGCGTACTTCTGCCGCCAGCTCTACATCGCCTTCTCGCAGTGCCTGAATGGAATGCACCAGCTGCGCTTCCACCAAACCACCCATACGCAATACCTGGCTGCGGATACGTTCCAGTTCAGCGTTAAATTCACGCGAGATATGCTGATTGAGTTTTAAAGACATAATTCAAATTATTCATTAATACTGCAAATAAAAATATGAAACCTCTGTTCCGCAGCCTTCGATCAATATCGCAGCTACCATTTGCAACGCCTTGTGGGCGATCACCCATACCGTCCGGTAATGTAATCTTCAGTTTGCTTCTCTTTAGGGTGTGTGAACAAGCTGCTGGTATCAGAAACCTCAATCAAACGTCCCTGGTCGATGAACGCAGTGTAATCAGACACTCTGGCCGCCTGCTGCATATTGTGAGTGACAATTAAAATGGTGTACTGGGTTTTTAGCTCATTGATCAGCTCTTCTAATTTCAACATTGAAATCGGATCAAGACTGGATGCCGGCTCATCCAGTAACAGCACATCGGGTTTAACTGCCAATGCGCGGGCAATCACCAGGCGCTGCTGCTGACCACTGGACAACTTCAGTGCACTTTCATCCAGCCGGCCTTTCACTTCATCCCATAATGCAGCGGCTTTAAGCGACCAACGCACGACTTCCCGCAATTCAATGCCGCTGAGTTTTTTTTGCAAGCGCACGCCATAAGCAACATTATCAAAAATACTTTTGGGGAAAGGGTTCGGGCGCTGAAACACCATACCCACTTGCCGCCTGAGTGTGACCACATCCTCATCAGGGTGATAAATATTGCGTTTGAACAAACGGACCTGACCTTGCACATGACAGTCATCAATCAAGTCATTCAGACGATTAAAGCAACGCAGCAATGTCGACTTACCACAGCCTGACGGACCAATTAGAGCAGTCACTTTTTTTTGCGGCACATCCAGATTGATGTTATCCAGCACCAGGCGCTGACCGTAATACACATGCAAACCACGCACTGTCACTGCTAGATCAGTCGATCCAGCCGCATCATCCAGTAATGAAGATTGAGTATTCGCTTGCGCTTCCATAACGTATTCTATCCCGGAATGACCACGCTAATGCAACTGGCCCCCTGCAGTCTGACCTGTATACCGATGATCAAGCTGAAACAGCGCCCAATAAACCGGTTTGGATTACGAAAGATTTCATAGTAGTATGAAATTCAGCATGGATGCCGTTTGCTGATTTCACCCGGGTATCAATTCATGAATCATTTTTCAGTCCGTGTCACTGCTCTCTTGCTGATCACTGCAACCAATGCCCATGCGCAGTCTATCGACCCCGGAGGCTTGTATGAGAATATGTTCTCCGGCGGAGTTAATGGCCGTGAAGCAGTCTTGATCCGTGCGATTCCCAACAGTGACAACCAATACACCATCAGCAATGTCCAAGGTCGCGGGTTGACAGCTGAAATTCAGCCCAATGGGCAGATTATTGTTGCGCCGTTTGGCATGGTAGGCAGCTTCGATGGACCGGATGCAGCACAGTTTTCTATCCCGCAAAACCAGCCTGGCCAATATCAACTCCGTCGTATCGTTATGACCGATAATGAGTTTGTCGACTATAACCAGCAGGCATTTGCAGTCAACCCGCTGTACTCAGGGAGCTGGAACGGTCTGGAGCGGGCTTTTGATGAAGTCACAGGCCAGGAAATTCTGGACGATACCTTTCCTTTCTCTTTCACCAGTACATTGTCCGCCAATACGACTAACTCAGGTATCGAAGGGTTACGTTCTACAGAATTTTTTGGTGGACAGCTTAACGGCTTTTTTCAAGGAGTGATGGACTCTCAGCGAAGCTGGATTATCCAGGTCGGTGATGCCGATTTTCTGCAAGTAGATCCAGAACTGGCCATGCAAACCCTGGATGGCAACGGAACCAGTTTCGCCGTACGCTTTATCGGCCGGGGACGATTTGAAGATATCAATACGTTTACCAATACTGTGCTTGTAGAAAGTCGCGAAGACAATCCGGCTCCACCACAGCGCAAGTTGTTTTTGTTTCACCAGACACTGGAGCGTCAGCAACCCCTGGTACCCGGTGATTTTGATGGCGATGGCAGTGTCAATGCCAATGACCGCGGTCAAATAATGAACTTGTATGGGTTGGATGAGTTTCGCAATAACTACAACCTGCTGGCCGATATTGATAACAATGGCGTGATTGATCTTCGCGATACTGCCAGCCTGGATAATAATAACCCGCCATTGATGACCATCAATGCAGGTCACTCCGGCTCCTGGTTCAATACCAGTCGCAGCGGTGAAGGCTGGAACCTGGCCATTCTGCCTGGCGGCACCCGTGCAACGATCGCATTCTTCTCGTTTTCACCCGATGGTAACAACCAGGTGTGGATAGTCGGTGTTGGTCAGGTTAACGGCAACGAGATCGTTTTTCCCGACCTGAATATTACTGCCGGTGCTCAGTTTGGCAACGCATTTAACCCAGATGATGTGCAGCGTTTCACCTGGGGTGATATCCGGGTTTACTTTACTGACTGTAATAACGGTGCCATATCGTATGGAACCGATGGCGTATTCGGTAATAATGCCCGACCGATCAGTCGCCTCACCGCTCTGGCGGGTGCTGATTGTAACCAGGCGCCACCTGTTGTTACGTCTTCGCAGGTGGTGACCGGTACCTGGTTTGCACCTGCACGCGATGGCGAAGGCATTATTTTTGAAGCCCTGCCGGATGGCCGGGTAGTGATGTATTGGTATACCTATACCGACGATGGCGGCCAGCAATATTGGCTGGGCGGTGTTGGCACATTTGACGAAGCCACCAACAGCCTTCAGTTTGATAGCTTAAGAACCAGTACCGGCGCAGCATTTGGTGATGCTTTTGCCAGTGGGGACGTTATGCAGGTTCCCTGGGGCACTGCTAACTTTACACAGTCAGATTGCAGCAATGGTGTGCTGAATTTCAATTCGTCACTACCAGAATATGGCGATGGCAGTTATGCGTTGATCCGCCTGACCAGCGTTGACAACCTGGTTTGTGACCCGAGTCAGTTCACTCAATGAACCAGGGCTTCTAAGACTAATGATAGTCAATCAAAAACCGGTGACGTAACCGTGCCCGCAGGCGAATGGCTATCAGATTAAGCACTATCACCAAGGCCAATAAAATCAGCGTGGTGGCATAAGCCAATGGTATGGAAGCATGGGTATTGGTTGATTGCAGTGCAAAATCATAAACCTGATACCCCAGGTGCATAAATTGCCGTTCAGCGTGCAAATACGGAAACCCGCTCTCGATTAGAGGCTGACCGGTATATTTGACAGCCCCCACCAGTAATAACGGAGCAACTTCTCCGGCCGCCCGGGCAATGGCCAGAATCAAGCCGGTTAATATGGCTGGGCTGGCAGCGTTGACCACCGTGCCCCAAATCATCTCCGAACGAGTTGCCCCTAAAGCCAATGCACCACGACGCAAATCATTGGGTACTCTGGCGAGCCCCTCTTCGGTAGCCACGATCACCACAGGCAGTGTCAATAAGGCCAGCGCGATGGAAGCCCATAGCAACCCGCCAGTGCCAAACGTAGGCAACGGTAACTGACTATTAAAAAACCACCGGTCTAGCTGCGCGCCCATGCCATAGACAAACACACCCAGCACAAAAACACCGTACACAATGCCAGGTATACCGGCGAGATTACTCACCGCTATACGCAGGGTTTTAGTCAGCCAGTTATTGCTGGCATATTCATGCAAATACACAGCTGTGATAACCCCCAATGGCACCAGCATGATACTCATCAATAGCACCAGTAATATCGTGCCATATATAGCAGGTAAAATGCCGCCCTGATAATCGGCCTGCGGCCCGGTACTTAAAAAGGTCCAGATATTCTGGAAGAACTGTCCTAAACGATAACGCCAGGAAAGATCGTTGGGGAACAATGCATAACGCATATCGCTCAATGCCAGCGAATAGTCACTGCCATCATGCAGGCGTAAAACCAAATGCGGCACATCGTCGGCATCATCAGTTTCACTATCGACAGCCCGCGAGTCCCAATCACCTTCTCGCAAAAAGCCAGTCAGCGCCTGGCCGCCCAACTGCTGCCCATTCACGGTTAACGCCAGAGGATAACCATAAACTCGACCGCCGGTGACCAGATTGACTTCCAGCACACTGGCTGGCTGAGTCACCCGAACCACATCATCAACATTGATCCATTGATATTGCCAACGGGTTTGCTGGTTATCCAGGGTTTGAAACTGCAGCAACAACTGCTCGATGTGACTGACTTGAGCATCTTTTGATCCATCTGTCTCTGAGTCACCTTCTGACTCAAGTACAGCGCCAGGCATGATGCTTTGAACACGTTGATCCAGTCGACGCGCAAATAGCCGCTGTGCACCATCAGCTTCCGATGTTCTGACGATCCATTCATCTATCGTCTTTGGCCAAAAGTGTGTCAGCCCCTGCGTCGTCACCAGCAGCAGCAACACCGCAATCAATAAGCCGCTCAACGTTACTGTTGTCAGGCTATACCAATGCCACGCAGCACCTGTGGTTAGCCAGTGACGCAAGCGCTGAAATTGCTCCAAACTGCGCCTCAGATAACGTGATATTTGTGATGGCTGCTGAGTCATAAGCTATATTTGATAACGACGCCGCAATCGCTCGCGTATCAGTTCAGCCAAAGTATTGGCCAGCAAAGTAATCGCAAACAGGATCAGAGCACACAACAGCAATACCCGAAAATGCACACCGCCAGGCTCAGCCTCAGGCATCTCAATAGCCAGCGTGGGGGCAATCGCTTGCAGGCCACGCAATGGGCTCAGCTCAATCAATGGGGTATTACTGGCAGCCATTAGCACGATCATGGTTTCGCCCAGTGCTCTGCCCAAACCAATCAAAATAGCGGCCAGCAAACCCGAAGCGGCGCACGGTACGACCACCTGCCACACCGCTTGCCAGCGGCTGGCCCCCAACGCCACCGCGCCCAGTCGCAGGTGTTTGGGTACTGCGGTTAAGGCATCTTCGCAGAGCGCGAAAATAGTCGGCGTCACTGCAAGCCCCAGAGCCACGCCAACCACCAAGGCATTGCGTAAATCATAAGTCCAGCCCCACTGTTGCTCCAGCCAGGCACTCAACTGACCACCAAACAACAACCACTCCAGCAACCAGCCCACTCCGGCCAGAATGACGATAAGCAAAGCGATTAGCAACACGGGTAATCCGGTACGCCAGCGAGCACTGACCCGCTGGCTCAGCATACTCGACCAAAAGTAACCAAGCAGCACCAGCATAAATGGCAATGCCAACAGCAATAACAGGCAAATCAATAAGTGGTTCTGCAAATAAGGTGCCAGCCATACCGCTGCCAAAAAACCAATAATGACGGTAGGCATAGCCTCCAGCATCTCCACTACCGGCTTTAAACGTTCCCGCCATTTTCGGGCAAGAATCAAAGAGGTATAGATAGCACCCAATACCGCAAAAGGCACACCAAATAACAACGCGAGAATCGCTGCCTTTATGGTGCCGAACAATAATGGCGTGACACTGAATTTAGGTCCGCCTGAAGCACTGGCAGCTGGCTGCCAGATAAAAGCCGGCTGCTGATACCCGGGATACCACACCGACCGCCACAGCAGTTTGCTATCCGGTACCGGCGCATCACTGCGCTCAAGGTATTGCAGGCTACTGCCATTATCAATCAATAATTGCTGACCGGTCAGTGCCAGGTTTTGTACCGGCATATCAGCATCACTAAGCCATACAGGTTGTTGACGACCTGCATAAAACAAGCGCGCCCTGTATTGATCATCCACACAACCAAACCAACGTTTATCGGGTGCTACTGCCACTTTTAAATCGCCTGCTCCACAATAATACGTTGCAGCAACCGGCATATGTACAACTGGTGAGTCAGTATTTATATGGCTGTGATCAACCAATTGATACAAATTTCCATTTTCAGCATGGACCAGCAGCATATTTTGCTCAAGCGCATAAACGCCACTGATTGCGGCATCAATATCGGGCAGGTTTATATTTTGGGTAATCGGTTCAACAGACTCATTTAGCTCAGTGTCGTTATTTACTGATAACGAAAAAACCTGAAAACCCGGACCGGCCAACAAATCATCACCAGGCGGCAAGCCATCTTCAGATGGTACTGCCAATATCCGCTGATCATGCGATAACAAACCGTTCAGAGGTTGTTGTAATGGCCAAGTATTGTTTGCAGTAAGACTTGCCCCGGCTGTTGTTTCATTGTCGATGACAAAACGCTGAAGCTGCAACTGATCATCCAGCTGAACCTGGGCCACCATTATCAATTGATCATCTGCGAGTCTGGTGCTGAACTTTTGTAATTGCCCATTTGCAACCAGGCTGAAGCTGGCAGGCCAGCGGTGCTCATCGGTTAATTGATCAGCCTGCCACATCAGCAAACGCGCCTGACCTGAATAATCAACGATTAGCAAATACTCCTGCTGCAAACTATCAGAATCGGCAGAGGACACCAGCTGATGAATATAAAACTTATCCTGCGGATCCAGCGGCAGCCAGTCCTGCAATTGAAACTGCCCATGCAATAACCCGGTTTGTGGAGCAAAGCGTGTAACTTGCCCATTACTCAATACCCGTGTAGCACGGGTGCGGTCGATATTGAAAGCCAGCAGTACACTGTCACCCGGCTCTGCTGAATAACCGGCCCGCGATGCTGGGTCTGGTTGCCCGGGAGAACCCAGGGGAATCACAGCAACCAGCAAATATCCCACTAACAATATCACCAGCAGCAGCACCAACATCGCCACTCCGCGTGCCAACCAGGCACCGAACTGATCACGTCGTTGCCGATTACGGTTTTTAGGCATATTGAACAGGTTGAGCTAATTGCATGATTTATCTGGCTTAATTGTGAATTGTTACACTTTTATGACAAAAATAACTATTTATTTCATATACTTAGAAGAACCGGTAGTGATTATTTGTGTGTTTATTTTAACTATTTTCTGATAAACTTTGAGCTGATTTAGTCCTGTTGATATTACACAACTGATTGACTAAAACCACTGATTCAACCCAAGTTGGATCAAACATTGACACTATACGGAACTCATTATGACCACAAATTATCTGTCTGGCATCTTTGGCCCTTCAGTACTAAAACCGCTACAAGACCATATGACAGTAGCAGTAAAGTGTGTCTTTAAACTGACGCCACTGGTAGAAGCGCTAAATAAGCGAGATTTTGACACTGCTGAATCTATTCAGCAGGAGATCATCAGCCTTGAACATCAGGCCGATGAACAAAAAAGCGATCTGCGTCAGCAACTGGGTATGCGCCTGTTATTGCCGATTCCTCGTGGGGATTTACTGGAAATTGTTCGCTTACAGGACAAAATTGCCAACCGCGCGCGTGATCTTTCCGGTTTGATGATTGGTCGAAAAATGATTTTCCCGGAAGCTTTACAGGCTGATTATTTAAAATTCCTGGAAAGCTGTCAGCAATCCTGTGAACAGGCAAAAACCTGTATCAAAGAACTGGACGAGTTGGTAGAAACCGGTTTCGGTGGAAAAATTGCTGACCTGATGAGCGGTTTTTTAAAGCGACTGGATGATGCTGAAAGCTTATCTGACGATCTTAAACGTGAGCTCGAAATAAAATTAATGGCCGTCGAGGAAGACACTCCACCGGTACAGGTCATGTTTATGTATCGAGCAATTACACTGACTGCCAATCTGGCTGATCATGCGAACCGTTTGGGCAATAGTCTGCAATCGCAGATTACCCGATAAGCAAGCCAATTGATTAACACCATAAAACACTTTAATACAATCGGATTTTAAGTATGGAATATACCGTTATTCTGCTGATCTTAGCAGGTCTGTTTGGGCTGTTTATGGCCTGGGGTATTGGCGCCAACGATGTTGCCAATGCAATGGCTACTTCTGTAGGCTCGGGTGCATTGACGATTAAACAGGCACTGATTATTGCCGCTGTGTTCGAATTTGCCGGTGCTTTTCTTGCCGGTGGGCAAGTCACTGCAACTATCCGTAAAGGCATCATCGACTCTACGCCATTTATGGGACAGCCTGAAGTACTGGTATTCGGAATGTTAGCCGCGCTTATGGGGGCAGGTTTATGGCTGTTTATTGCTTCGCATCGCGGCTGGCCAGTGTCGACTACACATTCAATTGTTGGTGGTATCGTCGGTTTTGCCCTGGTTGCCGTGGGCGCTGAAGCAGTCAAGTGGGATAAAATCGGTGACATTGTTCTAAGCTGGATCATTACCCCGATGATCGCCGGCATTATTGCCTATCTGTTGTACATGAGCGTATTGCATCTGGTTTTGCGTAGAACTGACCCATTGGCCAGCGCTAAGCGATATGTCCCGGTCTATATCTTTATCGTTGGGTTCGTGATTGCATTGGTGACCATGTTCAAGGGGCTTAAGCACATTGGTCTAAACCTAAGTACTGAATGGTCATACATTATTGCAGTTGTCGTAGGTTTGGTGGCTGCCATTATCGGCAAGGTGATCATTACACGAATAAAAACTGACCCTGCAGATGACAAGGATTTTCGCTTTACCAATGTAGAAAAAATCTTTGGCGTGCTAATGATATTCACTGCCTGTGGCATGGCTTTCGCACATGGTTCGAATGATGTGGCCAACGCCATTGGTCCGGTTGCTGCCGTCATCAGCATCCTGAACTCCGGAGAAGTGGGACAAAGTTCTGCCCTGCCCATCTGGGTATTGCTGCTGGGTGCTGCAGGTATTGTTTTAGGTTTGGCCATGCTGGGTCGTCGGGTGATTGCCACCGTTGGTCAAAAAATTACTGAGTTAACACCGTCACGTGGCTTTGCTGCAGAAATCGCTGCAGCCAGCACAGTGGTTATCGCTTCGGGTACCGGCATCCCTATTTCAACCACACAAACCCTGGTCGGTGCAGTTCTTGGGGTAGGCATGGCGCGCAGCATCAGCTCACTGAACCTGAAGGTGATCGGTAATGTATTTATGTCATGGGTCATCACAATCCCGGTCGGCGCTGCTTTATCCATTATCAGCTATTACCTGTTACGCGCGATCTTTGGCTGATACCATTACTTTTTAATACTCAAAGTAACCCGAACATTTAACCAACCGGGCAATGATCCGTTGCCCGGTTGGCTATTCTCTTGCCATGCTAAAACTGATTAAAAATGCCGACTTATATCTGCCCGAACACTTTGGTATTGGGCATTTGCTGATTGCCGGACGGCAGATTGTGTACCTGGGCAAAGCGCTGCCAGAGCTTGGTACCGCATTAACAGTTGAAACATTTGATCTGCAGGGACAACGGGTTATTCCTGGTTTTATTGATGCACATGCACACATTACCGGTGGTGGTGGTGAGGCCGGTTTTGCTACTCAGGTGCCCACTGTTCCGATCAGTGGTTTTATCGATGCCGGTGTGACCACTGTGGTTGGTTTACTGGGAACTGATGATATTACCCGCAGCACCTCTTCACTGATTGCGCGCGTGTACGGATTACGTGAAGAAGGCCTATCCGCTTATTGCTATACCGGTGGTTACCACCTGCCACCCACTACCCTCACCGGTTCAATCAAAAGCGATATTGTGCATATCGAATGTATTCTTGGTGCGGGGGAAATCGCCATCAGTGATCACCGCTCCAGTCAACCCACCTTTGATGAATTGATTAAAGCAGCCGGTGAAGCACACGTTGCAGGCCTGATCACCGGTAAAGCGGGCATTTTGCACCTGCATTTGGGTGATGGTGAGCGTCGCTTACAGTTAGTTGAAAGAGCCTTAAGTGAAACCGAATTACCTGGACGGGTTTTTCATCCAACGCATGTCAATCGCGGCAAGCAATTATTCGATGAAGCCTGTGAATTAACCCGGCAGGGTTGCTGTATTGATGTCACCGCTTTTCCGGTCGCCGACGATGAGGATGCCTGGTCAGCCAGCGATGCCCTATTAAGGTACTGGCAGGCAGATAAACCTGCAGAACGAATTACCGTTAGCTCCGATGGTGGAGGCTGCCTGCCGCATTTTGATCAGCAAGGTGAGCTGCTGCAAATGGATTTTGCCACTGCCAGCGCGCTGCCAGAGACCTTGGCCGAGCTGTTGAGCCGCGGCATTGATCTACAGCAGGCCTTACCGCCCTTCACCGCCAACCCCGCTGAATTGCTGCGACTTAAACACAAAGGGCGCATTGCAGATGGCGCCGATGCTGATCTGCTGGTCATGGATAGCGACAATAAAATTTCATCAGTGATGGCATTAGGCGATTGGCATCGGTATGATGGCCGGTCGTTACGCACAGGTATGTTTGAATAACACCCGTACCCGAACACACTCTGTGCAATCCCAACTCAGCTAAGCCTATTTATAGAGATCAACCAACATGTGTCCTTCACCTGATATCCATGGCGTCGAACGAGGTTATGTTATTCCCATCGGCGGTGGCGAAGAAAGAACACCTGATTCCAGTATTCTGCAACGCTTTGTAGCGCTTTGTGGCGATAGCGATGCCCGTATTGTAGTGATTCCCACCGCTTCACAGCTGGCAGAGACCGGCGGGCATTACATCAAACTGTTTCAGCAGATGGGTGTTGAACAGGTCAGTTCCATCCGCATGGAAGAACGCAGCGATGCCAGCAATCCCGACTATCTTAAGGCTTTAAATAATGCCACGGGTATCTTTATCACCGGTGGCAACCAGTTACGTCTTTCTACGATTCTGGGTGGCACACCGGTTGCCCAGACACTGCGACTGCTGAATGCCAACGGCGTACATATTGCAGGTACCTCTGCGGGTGCGGCGATCATGCCGGAGCATATGATTGCCGGCGGCGACAGCGGCCCCACACCCACTGAAGACCTGGTGCAATTGGCGCCCGGGCTGGGCCTGACCAATAAGCTGATTATTGACCAGCATTTTCGTGAACGTGATCGCTTGGGCCGCTTAATGGCTGCATTGTCCTACAACCCGTTTTTAATTGGTATCGGCGTAGATGAGGATACCGCTGCTTTTATCAGCTCTGACGGCCGCTTTGAAGTGGTCGGCAGTGGCGCAGTAACCGTGGTTGATCCCGCTGAATTGAGTTATTCATCCATGGCTGCCGTACGTTCAGGCGACCCGGTCAGTCTGTTCGGTATTAAAGTTCATATTCTGGCACCCGGCACCGGCTTTGACATAGGACAGCGCCAGCCCTTCGTTATCGATTAGCCGGACAGTATGTCTGGCAGCATGCCTGTCTCCCGACGAGCATTTCAGTATGAATACAACTTGTCGATCTGCTCTAAGCGTGTGCCATTAAACACGCTTGATTGACATCAACGCGTAAAACCTGAACACTCTATTCAGACTTTACCAACCTGCCATGCATGGTGGGATTAAAAACATGAAAATAATTTCCACCAACGTATTTGTCGGCCCTAGTGTTTACGCCAACTTTCCGGTCATTCGGCAGGAAATCGATTTGGGCATTCTGGAGGACTGGCCAACCGCAAAAATCGGCACCGAGTTTATTGACAGCTTGATCGAAGCCCTACCTGGCCTGGAGGAACATGGTTGCTCATACCGCACACCGGGCGGTTTTATCCGCCGCATGCGAGAAGATGATGGCACCTGGCTGGGCCATTTATGGGAGCACATGATTCTGGAGCTACAGGGCACTGCCGGCTCCAATGTCACTTTTGGCCGTACCCGCGGTACCGGAGAGCATGGCTGCTACAACGTGGTGTTTCAATACAAACAGCGCGACGTGGGCCTGGAAGCGGCACGCATTGCCCGACAACTGCTGCTTAACCTGTTACCAGATCATTTAAAACAACAGCTGAGCGATGAAATCGAAGAGGATTTTGATTTTAACGAACAGCGTGATGATTTCATTCGCTTTGCTCAACGCAAAGAACTCGGACCGAGTACCGCATCGTTGGTGGATGCCGCTGTAGAGCGTGATATCCCATGGTTACGTCTGAATCAATATTCGCTGATTCAATTCGGACATGGGAAATATCAAAAACGTATCCAAGCCACCATCACCAGCGAGACCCGACATATTGCAGTGGAAATCTCCTGCGATAAAGAGGACACCCATAACTTACTGAATGATCTAGGATTGCCCGTTCCCCAGCAAAGCATGGCCTATAGTGAAAACCAGGCTGCCCGCTACGCCAGACGCATCGGTTTTCCGGTGGTGGTCAAACCATTAAACGCCAACCATGGCCGTGGGGTCAGCATCAATCTGACCGACACCGATCAGGTGCGTACCGCTTTTGGTGTTGCCCGCGAACGCGGCACCAGCCGGGCAGTACTGGTGGAAAGTTATATTTCCGGTTTCGACCATCGCATGCTGGTGGTCAATGATGAACTGGTCGCCGTCGCCAAACGCGTGCCCGGACATGTGGTTGGCGATGGCAAACATACCGTCGCCGAGCTGGTTGATATTACCAACGATGATCCCAGACGCGGTATTGGTCACGAAAAAGTTCTCACCCGCCTTGAGTTTGATCATCAGGCAGAACGCCTGTTAAAAGCAGCCGGTTATGATCAAAACACTGTATTGGCCGATGGCGAAATCTTTTATCTGCGCTCCACGGCTAACCTATCCACCGGGGGTACTGCCATTGATTTAACCGATGTGGTACACCCTGATAATCGGGATATGGCGGTGCGGGCCGTTCAGGCAGTGGGTCTGGATGTTGGTGGTGTGGATTTTCTAACCGATGACATCAGCAAATCCTATAAGGATATTGGCGGTGCCATAGTAGAGGTGAATGCAGCACCGGGCTTCCGAATGCATGTGGCACCCAGTGAAGGTGAGCCGCGCGATGTTTCCGGCAAGGTAATAGACATGCTGTTTCCACCCGGCACACCCAGCCGCATCCCCATTGCTGCAATAACCGGCACCAATGGTAAAACCACCACTTCTCGAATGCTGGCACACATTCTGAAAAATACCGGACACACCGTCGGTCTAACATCAACCGATGGGGTTTATATCGATGGCGATCTATCCGTCAAAGGCGATATGACGGGACCTGCATCTGCACAAATTGTATTGCGCGACCCGGTTGTCGATGTTGCCGTCATGGAAACCGCGCGTGGCGGTATTCTGCGTTCCGGTCTTGGTTATGAAAGTTGTAATGTGGCCGCCTGTCTGAATGTTTCTGCTGATCACCTGGGGCTGCGCGGTATCAATACCGTAGAACAGTTGGCGGAAGTCAAACGGGTAGTGGTAGAGGTCGCCACCGATACCGCAGTATTGAATGCCGATGATGAGCACTGCTTGCGCATGGCCGATTACACCCGTGCCGAGCAACTGTGCTATGTCACCATGAACCCCGATCATCAATTGGTACGCGAACATATTCGTGCCGGCGGTTTTGCCGTGGTCCTGGAACGCGGTATTAATGGCGATATGATCACGTTGTTCCAGAAAGGCGCACACCTGCCTTTGCTGTGGACACATTTAATCCCGGCCACCATGGAAGGCAAAGCGCTGCACAATGTGCAAAATGCAATGTTCGCGGCGGCCATGGCGTACAGCATGGGCAAATCACTGGAAGGCATTCGCCATGGTTTAAGAACCTTCAATACCTCCTATTTCCAGGCGCCAGGCCGAATGAACATCTTTGATGAGTACCCGTTCAAAGTGATTCTGGATTATGCGCACAACCCCGCTGCGGTGAAAAGCATGCGACAACTGTGCGACCGACTGGAAGTCAACGGCAGGCGCATCTGTGTACTGGCCGCGCCGGGCGATCGGCGCGATGAAGATATTCAGGAAATTGCCAACGTGACGGTTGGCTGCTTCGATCACTATATTTGTAAAGCCGATGATAACCGTCGCGGGCGTGATGACCGTGAGGTTCCATTGATGCTGCAGCAAACCTTATTGGATGCAGGGGTTAACAGCGATGCTATCGAAGTCATTGCTGATGAGGCAGAGGCTGTCGATCATGCACTGACAATCGCTGCGGATGGTGATCTGGTGATGATTTTTGGTGATCACATTAACCGCTGCTGGAAACAGATTATTCACTTCCAAAACAGCGAAGAAAAACCCGATATCAGCAATCAAAAGCCCAAGGCACCAGAACAACCTGTTGATGCGCCTGACTTTAAACTGGAGCAAGGCCAACGCCTGATCCGGGATGAACGTGGTGTCCGGCTGGCGCGCGATGAACAGGCCGATTGATCTTGGACCGATAAACACTGATTGACCATGCAACTCAAACTGGATGACAGTCGCCGCCTGACCGGCCCCAATCTGTTTTCAAACCAGCCCGGTGCGATTATCGACGTATTGTTTTCCGGCATCGATCACAACACTTTAACCGAGTGCTGGAAAAGACATAGCCGGCGCTTTCTAAATGCCTTAGGCTGGCAGAACGAATCGATCTATGCGCGAGGTTACAACAATGACGATGGCACTTTGGGTGCCAGCCTGGCCATCAGCGCCCCCATTGATGTGTTGTATGCTGCCACTGAGGTCAATGAAGCCGCATGGGCTGCTACCTGTGCCGAACTGACCCTGACTGAACCTCCAAGCTTCCCCGAGCAATTACAGCAACTCAAACAAATGATTGCTGATGAAGCCAATCCGTCATTGCTCAAATTGCAGGCCGCAGCCAGACAGCATCAGCAAACCTTCTTGAGTGACGACGATGAGGTTTCTATTGGCTATGGCAATGGTGCAAAAACCTGGCCGGTGAGTGATATCCCTGATCCGCAAACCATTGACTGGTCATCCGTATCCAGCATCCCGCTGGCACTGGTCACCGGTACCAATGGCAAGTCCACTTCGGTTCGTCTAGCTGCATCGGTATTAAAAGCCGCTGGAAAAAACACCGGTAATACCTCTACTGACTTCATTAAAATTGGCGATCATATTCTGGACACGGGTGATTATTCTGGCCCTGGTGGCGCGCGCACCATTCTGCGTCACCCGGATGTGGATATTGCCGTGCTGGAAGTGGCCAGAGGCGGGATATTGCGCCGTGGTTTAGGTGTACAACAAGCCGATGCCGCGTTGATTACCAATGTGGCATCCGATCATCTAGGTCAATACGGCATTAACACCGTGGCCGATTTAATCGAAACCAAATTTGTCGTACACCGGGCATTGGAAGCTGGTGGTGTACTGGTAATGAATGCGGATGATGACGGTGTGGTCGCCTATGCAAAACAATTATTGCCTCAGCTGGATTGCGATATCTGCTGGTTCAGTGAGTCGGTCAATCATCCATTGATACACGATCAGTTAACCAGCAATGGACGAGCTGTTTTTGTCAACGGCAATCAGTTAGTTCTGGCTCACAGTGGCCAACAGCATACCGTCATTAATCTGAATGATATTCCGGTGACACTAAATGGCGCAGCTCGCCACAATGTGCAAAACTGCCTGGGTGTTGCGGGTTTATGTCATGCTCTGGGTATCTCGGTTATTGACATCGCTAATGGACTTAGAGATTTTTCCAGCGACCCCAAAGCCAACCCGGGACGCGGCAACCTGTTTGAATTTAATGGCTGCAAAGCTTTGGTCGATTTTGCCCACAACGAACATGGCTATAGTGCCATGGCCAACACGGTCAAAAACATACCGGCCAAACGCCGTTTGGTCATGCTGGCACAGGCAGGTGATCGCAGTGATGAAGATATCCGCGCGATGACCGCAGTCGCTTGCCGTTTAAAACCCGACAAAGTGGTAATCTGCAGTCTAAGTGACTACCTGCGTGGGCGCTCGGAGGGCGAAGTGGAAATTGTCATTAAAGACGAGATATTGAAGCATGGCTTGACCCATGATCACATTCATCAGGCTGCCAACACCCTGGATGGCGTTAACTATTCATTGGATTGGTCACAACCCGGTGACCTGTTGTTCTTACAGGTATTAACCGACCGGGAGCAAGTGTTCAAAAGAATGGACAGTCTTTAATCGAAGCCACATCTGATTTTTGTCATCACGACATGCAAACGACCACCAAAAGCTACCGCGTTAGACCAGCCACAGAGCATGACCTGCCCGCATTAATGAGCATGCGTAGTCGCAGCATTGATCACATCAAGGTCCAGGAGTACAGCAGGCAACATATCGAGCTATGGCGCGATGCTGATGTGATCGAAAGATACCGTGAAATACTGCAACGCCATTGCCTATGGGTACTTGGACCACCAGGAAAACCTTTGGCCAGTTCGGGTCTGCGCGTCAATAAACTTGAATTGGTCGCTGTGTTTGTTGATCCCGGTTATCAGGGTGCAGGCTATGCTCAGCGTATGGTGGCCAAAGCTGAGCAAGCGGCTGTCAGCTATGGCATCACCCGGCTGCTGGCACAAGCTTCTTTAAATGCAGAGAGTCTATATCAACGCCTCGGATATCAACCGGGCGAAAAGCTCGATACCTGTGATCGCCTGGGACTACCCTGTCGAAAAATGTACAAAAATCTGCTGCCGAGGCAAACCCGGTATCAGAAGACAGTCTGGCGAACCCTTGATCAGCTGAATATTGACAAGTGCTACGGCATTCAACATCACCTGCCAATACCAACGCCCCCCAAACGTTTGGCCAGTGCCGGCAAAGACTGCTTTGGTCGTTCTCAAAAGCTCACGCCGATGACAGTCAATGCCTGGCGAAAAATGCAGACCGCCGCCATGGCGAACCGTATAAAGTTGGAAATGGTTTCTGCCTACCGCGATCTGAACTACCAAACCGGGATTGTGAAACGCAAACTGGACAATGGCCAAAGCCTGAATGACATTTTAAAAGTCTCTGCCGCACCCGGCTTCAGCGAACACCACAGCGGCCGAGCTATGGATCTGAATACGCCTGGATGCCAACCGGTAGAGACCGAGTTCGCCAATACCGATGCCTATCAATGGCTGCAGCAAAATGCCCGGCGTTTTGGGTTTGTTGAGTCATATCCAAAGGACAATCTTCACAAGATTGCCTGGGAACCATGGCACTGGTGTTATCGAGGGAAATTGTAGGTCGGCTTAGGCGCAGCCGTAAGCCGACAACGAAATCAACACCCTAGCTAAATTGTCACTTGCAAGTCCACTGTCGGTCTACGAGCTGACGCTCTAAACCGACCTACCAGGGCCAGTTAATGCAATGACTGCGGCGCTACTGCCGCACTGCCGGTGTTTAATAAATCATAAGGCAAACGGACCTGCTCCAGGCCCAGTTGGATGGCCATATTGCGCAAATGCTGATGCGCCAATGGATACAACTGCCGCGTTAAAGTGCTGTGATACTGAGTAAACTCTGTGAACTCTACCGGTTCACCCTGCACCTGCTGGTAGGCAGTCTGCATCACCACCTGCAAGGTAAAAGCAGGCTTGCTGGAATCTTCCAACTCACCAATACAGGTCAAGGACACACCCATCTGATAACTGGGTAGCCCAGATTCACCATTGGCAGCAATTTCCTTGGGGGTCAGGTTCAACTCAATCTTGGCCTGAATACGTTGATCATTGATGACCCGCTCACGTAATTCAGCATGCAAATGTGTCACCTGTGCATGTCGCAGGGAAAATTGTTCCAGCAAATTCATTATTTATCCTATCGGTTGCTGATTGATAAGATGCGGGCATCTTTCAGGCCCTTCAAGCAAGCGGCAATGGCCATGCGCGATATTCGTCAGTGGCTTCAATTGATAATGTCAGCACGCCGCCATAAATACCAACTGGCAACTGTGCGGTATGGCTGCCAGCACTCACCTCGCTCTGCCAGTTGTTCAACAGTTGGCAGAGCGCTTAAATCATCCAGTTTTTGCAAGCCTTTTTGTATACCCAGATCAGCCACCGGCAGCACATCCATTCTGGCCAGCCAAAACATCAAAAACATCTGCACCGTCCACACTCCAATACCACGCACCTGAGTTAATTGCTCAATCAGTTCATCGTTTGGCAGCTGATGCACCCGACTGGCTGCCGGTAATTGACGACGAACAATCTTCTCAGCCAGATCCTGCACTGCCAGAACCTTGTTGTTGGATAGCCCGGCATCACGCAATGTCTGATACTCCAGTTTCAGCAACGCGGTGGCGGTCGGCCGGCGATGATTGAACAAATCACGAAACCGGCCATAAATCGTACCGGCTGCTTTACCGGATAACTGCTGATACACAATCGAACGAGACAACGGTGTAAACAGTGAACGTACCTTATAAGGGCGAATCGGGCACGGGCCATTTTGCTGGTTATACTGTTCGATGAACAGACCCAATAACGGATCAGCGGCGGTCAGGTATCTGACCGCCGCTGTAATCACTTCTGGGTTAAAAGTATTCAGGTTAATCTCATTATGATCATGGTGAGAAGGTGATCACATTAACCGACCCTGCTTGGGCAGCGGCAGCGCCCAGAGTCAATGGATGAAAATCATTGGTCAGCCATAATGGCAACTGGTCGGTATAATGTGGGCTCAAGAATACCGAACTGCGACCACCTGGAATCACTTCCAGCCCGACAGGGCCAGATGGTGTCAAATCTCCAACAAAACGCCGCGCCGGGCCATTGCCAAACATAAATTCATTCAGCCCATCGGCACGTGCGCTGTGGGTCGATGCATCAACAGCATCAAAACCGCCAGCACGAGCAATCCCCGGCAAGTCTGGTGCAAGGTCGCTAAAACCACCGCCATTGGGCACACTGAAAGGGGCTGTACCCAATGGATGGTCATAAACAATTCTGTGCAGTTTGCCCCAACGGTAATCCATTAGATCAGTAGAATTACCAAATGCCGGCGCAAATTCATCACTGGCTAATAATGCCAGAGCGCTCTGCAGGCTGCCCAAAATAACTGCGGTGCCAGCCTCTGTCGGGTCATCAATACCCGGTACACTAATTAACGGAACACCTGAAAACCCAACGCCCTGCAAGATATTAAAATTGATAATCTGATTATAAACAGCAACCACTGATGCACGGTTACCCGGCGTGAAATCACCCAAACCACCGGCTCCAAGCACCGCATCAACGGTATTGGCAATAATCTGCCCACGCCAAGCTGCAAATATCGTAGCAGCAATACTGGCATCGATTTCAGCGTCTGAGGGCATTGGCAGTGCTGCTGGATCATCACCAGGATCAAAACCTGCCTGAATCCCTGTTGGTGTTGAAAAATCCCAACCCGCCAAAAACTCTATAGCCGCAGCAAGTTGGTCATCACAGGCAAATAAAAGCACACCACTAAGTGGCGGCGTACAATCAAAATCAGCAAGTAATCTAGTCAATCTGATAGGTTCATAAAACTCCAGGATAAAAGGCACAATCAATTCAGCATCCAACAATTGATTATTAGCCTGCAAATCAATCATATCCTGCATGCTCACATTGCCCTCGGCCACCAATGTCTGCAACACCCTGTCAACCCGACCTTGGCGAAAATCCGCATAGCCCGGATTAAGATAGTACAAACCGCCACCTGGACGAATCTGGTTCAAAGGGTTGTTGTCCAAGGTGGTGCCAATCGGGTCGTTGTTGGCATTGGCCAGATAACCACTGGCAGGGTTGATCGCTTGCGGCATTTCGCTGAACGGCATAATTTCAAACGGTACTGCCTGGTTCGGCTGTGGATTTTGTACCGGCAGCCACTCATGGTTTAACGTGCCAGAGCCATCGCGAATCAAAAACGGCGGAATGCCACCATCTGGTGCCATATCGTTTTGCAGATCCGCACGTATAGGATTTTCCGCACTGGTGAAATAGCCAATATTGCCAGCAATATCTGCCACCATGAAATTTTGCGACCCGACATCAAAAAACTGCAAAGCATCAGCAAACTCAGTCAGGTTGCCCGCACGGTTAATTCTACGGAAAGCCTCCAGTTCAAACGTCGCCCCCCAGCCAGTGTATTGCACACTTAACCCACTGTTTCCATCCACTTGTACTAACGGGCCATTATTGCGGCGCGGCACAATAAAAGTGATTCCACCCTCGGTATAACCAACATTGGCCCGGGTTACGCTATTAATATCGCCATCGGCTGCATCATTGACAAAATAACTTTGGAAAACCGCCAGTATCGGCTCTTGCTGACCCTGAAATACCGTGGCAACTGGCAAACCCAAGCCATTGGTTACCAGAGTTTCCTGGTAGGTATCGGTGACATCCATCGGATTCACCGTGGTACCCCAGCATAAGGAATTATTACAGCCCTGAATAATACCGGGTGCACCAGGCACACCCACGCCACTGACCGATACCCCCGAGTCGTTATAAATCAACTGTTCCTCAGTAAAGACCGAGGGAAACGATAAAGACAAATGCGGATCATTGGCCAGCATCGCATTGCCGGTAGCAGTGAAGTCGCCACTGACAGCCCAGGTGTTTGAGCCGGTGTCACTATCTCTGCGGTTCAGACTCTCCCCCAGAAGAGGTACGTCAACGATCTTATTTCGATAGCTTTTAGCCAGTTCGACAGCGATAGGATCAATAGCTCCCATAGGCTCCACTGCATCAGGCACTGTCTGGCCGCCAGCCCCGAGGACCGCTGATGCAGTTTCAGCAGTCACTGCAGACAGCATTACGCCTCCGATACTCTCCAGAAAGCCCGGTACTGTTACACGACCATCAGTCGGGGCACTGCGTACCAGATCGTCAGAAAACAAGGCGGCACCATCGAAACCAGCGACTTCACCAGCCTGCTGGTAAGCCATCGCAAGAATGGTATTGTCGATATCCAAATCAAATGACAACTGGAACGCCAATGCTTTGCCCACCACAATCGAATCCACTGGCGACCATGGCGGCACCTGATCCAATTGCAGAGCGGCATACTCTGGAGGCAATGGATTGCCACTGTTCAAAAATGCATTGACCCCATTGGAATAGGCTTGAATCAACGTTCTTGTACTCACGCTCATCGCCGCATAAGTCGCCCAGGCGGCACGCCGTAACCCCAAGGTACGCAGTTGGATATCATTCGGCAATGCTGTAGAACCAAACAACTCAGCCGAGGTACCACTGGCTACGCGCCGGTTGAGGTCCATCGCAAACAATCGATCGCGCGCATGCAGATAGCCTTGCACAAACGCGACATCATGTTCACTGCCGCCACTGATAGTAGGAATACCCAGCTCGTCTTCAAATACTGTCACCTGGCCATCCAGCGCCGGGATGCTGATTTGTGCGAAAAGTTGGGAGGAAAAGGCGATGCCCAGTGCCAGTAGCACAATGAACATGCCAGCGAGAGGTTGATGTTTTTGCATGGTTATATCCCTGGTCGTTGTTTTTTGATTATGACATATCTGA
This sequence comes from Wenzhouxiangellaceae bacterium, assembly GCA_965230265.1. Lineage (GTDB taxonomy): Bacteria > Pseudomonadota > Gammaproteobacteria > Xanthomonadales > Wenzhouxiangellaceae > JAJFKX01. Next base: position 2,530,119 of record OZ245999.1, read on the forward strand.
ATTAAACGGCTTTGTACCAGCCATATGTTTTGTCATAACAGCGGATTTCTCTACAACCCGATTCAGCTTCGACATAACTGCTGCCTTACAGGTTCCTAAGCAGTGTTGTTGTTTTTAATAATGCCAACCAACAGCAATAACCAACCCATCAAAAAAGCCAGACCACCTATTGGCGTTAACCAGAACCAGCTCACCACACTGGTTGCAGCCAGATACAAACTGCCACAGAACAATAACAACGCCAACAACCATGTCAGAGCCACAGCACGCATCCAATGTCGAGTGATCGGCAGCAATGGCAAAACAAGCAATGCCAGTGCATGATAAAAGTGGTATTGATTGGCTGTTTGGTACCAATCTGACTGAGGGGGTTTCAGTTGTAACGCATGCGCACCAAAAGCGCCTAATAAAACGGCCAGTCCGCCCAGTAGACTGGCCGCTATCAATACGCTTTTTTGATTAGACACTTGACTATTTTTACTGGCTTAGCCATCAGCGGCTTCTTCAACTTCTGGCAACGGTTTCAGTAAATCTTCTAAACGCTTGTTGATGGCATTAAATTTGTAATCAGGAATAACAAATTCCCAGCCTTCCAGTTTCTGCTGCAACTGCCCTGCTTCAGCTGTCGGATCATTTTCTGCGGTATCACCTTCTGCTACAGAAACGCTCTCTTGTTCACTGGTTGATGTCTCTGAGTCTTGATCATCAGTTACCACACTTGCATCCGTATTTACGGGCTCGATGGAAACGTCCATCCGCACCAGATACTGTGGTGTGCCGTCAAGACTGCTGTCGTCGGCATCCGCAGCTGACTCAGGTTCCTGTTGATACAAACTCATTACCAGATTAATACCATTTTCCGTCACAAATAAAGCACGTGTGGCAAAGTCCGGTAATGGCGAATCCACCTTACGCACGTCATCCGCACGCAGACTGATTAAACCATTAACAATACCGTTGACGGCCCATTGGCCACTGATTTCGCGGCCTTCTGGAATATTGATCAGGCTCATTTCCAATGCATCAGGTTCGGTTCGTTCAATTTGAATCAGGTCTGCATCAGCGTGGCGAATCGTCACCCGCTGAAAGCGACTGCTCTGCCAATCGATCAAGCCTTTTTCAATCCAGTCTGCCGGATCGGTTTTCACCTCCAGTGACTGATCAACCAAATAGCTTTGCTGATTGCCTGGCTGACGCACATAACGACCGGTTAAGTCGGCAGCTTCAATGCCAATAATTAATGCCTGATCGGCTTGCTCACCCCATCGCAGCAGACCACCACCGGTATTTTCAGTACTGACATCGGCAACACCAAGACGTGAATACAACGCCTCACGGGCCGTTTTCGGTGCAATGACTTTGGCCTGACCCAGCTGACGCAGCAAGCCACGAACTTCCGGCCAGTCAGCGACATAGCCATCACGTTGTGCGATAACCCAACCCTTATCACTGCGTTGCAAAGTCACCAGTGGCGTATTGCCGGCACCAATAATTTCCAGGCTATCAATATCGTTGGCAATAGATTCAAACTGCGGCAGCAACAACTCACCTGAGGCTACAACATCACCTCCTATAGGTTGCGCTGTTCTGGGTTTTAAACCCAGTTGCCATGCCAGCAATACCGCAATCACCGCAGCAACCATCAGAGCAATAAACAAACTTTTCTTCATGACTTATCCTTCTCGTTTGCTTATGCGTTGCGACGTCTACGCTTACGCACAAATATCACCAGAGCCATTATTAAAATTAGCTTCGGCACCAAAGCAATATTGATAATCTTCAGCATATTGCCCAGCCCTTCAATATCCTTATCCAACTCACGTCGTACCTGTCGCAGCTCGCGCCGAATTTCCAGTTTTTGTTCAACAAAACGCTGAACCTCCGCTTCCTGCTCCGGCGTAAATACCGATAAGTTACTGTCTTGTGCATCCAGCCCGCGATTGGACTGCAATTCATTCAGACGTTGCTCGGTTTCCTGCAGGCGCTGTTGCAGCTGTTCTTCGGTATCACGCAAACGACGTTCAGCATCCAACCGCAATGCATTGACACGATCAAACGGCCGACTGGATACTGCACGGGTACGGATACTGATCAAATCCTCATTGCCAATCAGATTGTCCACTGCGTTGATGGCCAGATCAGCATTGTTTGCAAATGGCGTCAAAATGGTTTGGCCAAAGAAGCTTTGTGATTGCACCCAGAAAGGGTCGGTCAACATATCGGTATCGCCAACCAATACGGCATTGATTCTGCCATTACTGACACCGCCGTCTGCAGTAGCCCGATCGGGGAAAGCACTGCTGACATCACCGGCTATCCGCACTGCCAGGTTATAGCGAATACCCGAAGCCTGAAAGCCATTCAGTAACTGAGACGGGTTCGGTAAAAACTGCAGGCGTTGAGTATCCACCAACTGGCTGTTCTCACTGGTTTGCAGCAAGGGTTCCAATATTGTGGTGGCATTTTCAGCCGGTGTGAAATGACCGGCTGTCGACATATTCACCGTGCTTAGTTCACCAGTAATAATGTCATCGTCATTAATGGCGTCACCATTTAAACCGATAATACCGATATGCCGTACTGGCGGCTGGCCTGCGCCAACACTAACCTGTAAGGCATACTGTGCGTCACCAACAAAGGTAAATTCATCAAAAGACACTCCCCAGGCGTTGAACAGCTCGGGCAGGTCGGATTTACCTCCACCTTGTGGCGGTGCATTGGGTACCTGTGGGTTAGGAATAATGTCCTGCTCTGCATGTGCATCAACAAATGCCAGTATCCGCCCCCCCTTCAATGCGAACTGGTCGATGGAAAACAACAAATCTTCTGACAGCTCTTTCGGATGCACCATCACCAGCATGGCAATCTGATCGGGCAATTGGGTTGCGGTCGGTTCAATCACTTCCAGTTCAAAAAACTGTTCCAATTGACCGTATATTGCCCAGGGCTCCAATGGGGCCTGCCGCTGCGGATCAAACCCACCATTAATTGGCAGGCCAGTAATGATGCCAACCCGCAAACGGTCTGGCTGGTTTAAGGTGTAAATCATTTTGGCCAGATCGTATTCCAGAAACTCTTCTTTGTCTGGCTGAATAAATGGCATCACCTCGGCACCATCAATGGCATTGGTCGCCACCAGGCCAAAATACAAATTATCGCCACTGTTGTTGATCGGTACCGCCTGTAAGCCATAGGCTGCTGCCTGATCTTCTTCTTCAGAAAACGGCTCAGGGTCAATATAGCTGATCTGTAGCTTGCCGCCCGAGCGCTGTTTGAACTCTTCCAGCAACTCCCGTACACGTCGGTAATAGCTGCGCAGTTGTGGTAAATCTGAACTGCTGTCTTCGGAAAAATACAGCTGCATCTGCAATGGCTCTTCAATACTGCCCAGAATATTTTTGGTGCCATCGCTTAAGGTATAAAGATTGTTTTCGGTTAAATCCAGACGTGCACCACGGAATAATGAACTGGTGATCATGGTCAATGCCAAAAACAGCACCGTCAGCAACAACAACCCGCCAATGGAATAAAAGACTTTGCTATCTAGTTTCATGCTGGTATCTCCCGTTAGTCCGCTTTACGCAGTTGCAAAATAATCAGGTTGGCTGTCAGCCAAAAACCGATCACCAGCGCAAAATAAATAATATCGCGCAAATCCAGAACACCCCGTGAAATGGCATCAAAATGAGCAATCAGGCTCAGATTGGCAATGCCGTCCACAAACCCCTGTGGCAACCAGCCGCGGAAAGCATCCAGCACCAGCGGCAAGCCACTCAACAAAAACCCAAAACTCACCACCACCGCTAAAATAAAGGCCACCACCTGATTGCGAGTCAGGGCTGACAGACAACTGCCAATCGATAAAAACGCCCCCGCCATCAGCCAGCTGCCAATATAGGCCGCCAGAATGCTGCCGTTATCCGGATCACCCAAATAGTTAACGGTAATCCAGATCGGTACGGTTAAGGCCAGCGCTAAACCCAGGAATAACCACGCGGCCAAAAACTTGCCAATAATTGCCTGGGTAATGGTAATCGGCAAAGTCAGCAGCAATTCGATGGTGCCAGCTTTGCGCTCTTCAGCCCACAGCCGCATTGCCAGTGCCGGAACCAAAAACAGATATAACCATGGGTGAAAACGGAAAAATGGTTCTAAATCTGCCAGACCGCGTTGATAAAAACCGCCCAGGTAAAAAGTAAAAGCGGCAGCCAGTGCAGTAAAAATCACAATAAACACCCAGGCAACCGGTGTCGCAAAATAGGCCGATAACTCTCGACGCATTACCGTATTCATGCCTTGCAGAAAAGTGCTCATGCTGCTTCCTCCGCCACTGCTGATTGAGTCGATGACTCTGCTTCGCGGGTAATATTGCGGAACACTTCATCCAGACGTCCCTCTTCAAGCCGTAGAGCGTTAACCCGCCACTGCTCTGTGGTAATCACACTGTTAACCGCTGCCAGCAAGTTGCTGCCAGCGTGTGGGAATACCGTAATTTCGTTATCGCGCACTTCGACTTTGGCTGCCTCTGGCAGATTGCTTAACAGACTGGCCGCGGTTTGTAGGTCATCCACGCTTAAGGTCACCGCATTGTGGTAGCGTGAACGCTCAATCAAACCCGTGGGTGTATCGTCGGCTACCAACTTGCCAGCGGCAATTATCATGGCACGATTACACAGCGCATCAACCTCTTCCAGAATATGAGTAGAAATCACAATGATGCGATCTTCTGACATTTCACCGATCAAGCGGCGCACTTCATGTTTCTGATTGGGGTCCAGACCATCCGTGGGCTCATCCAGAATCAACACCTTCGGGTCATGTAAAATCGCCTGCGCCAGACCTACCCGGCGTTTGTAGCCTTTGGACAAGGTATCCAGACGCTGCCGCAGCACATGCCCCAGATTCAAACGGGTGGCGGCATCATTGGCTTTGCGGCTGATGTCATTGCCGCGATAGCCACGGGCTCTGGCAACAAACTCCAAAAAATGGATGACATCCATTTCACCATACAATGGCGCACCTTCGGGCAGATAACCGATTTCCTGACGCGCCGCCAAAGAATCACTGATGATATCGTGACCATTAATGATAGCGGTGCCGGATGTGGGCGGTAAAAACCCGGTAAGGATTTTCATGGTGGTCGATTTGCCCGCACCATTGGGACCTAAAAAACCCAACACCTGACCGGTTTCTACCGTAAAACTGATTCCATCAACGGCGACCAAATCACCGTAATGTCTTGTAAGAGATTGTGCTTCAATCATTGATCTGGCTCTCCTGCAAATATCTCATAATTATGGCTTCAGTGCCTATGGACAACACATGTGCTATCCGGTTTACCTGATTTGGATAATCTCTGCCTATACTGTTTTGCAACACACCACCTACATGCTGTTTGGTGCTCATGCAGATTAAACATGCCTGTCGGCACAGATACCAGAGTCTTCAAAAAAATCGGGACAGCGTATACCGCTTTCAAGAGCATAAACCCTTTAAAACCTGTGCATTACCCCGGTCATCAGCAACCAGCTGCAAAGACGAATATGGCGATGGGCTTCACATTATCGTCAAAAACCGCTAAGTTGGCCGATTGTTTTGATTAGCTGTAAGCAGACGCACTCGCAAACCACATCAATCAATACCGGATAGTTGAACGAATCGTAATAATAATGCAGGCCAATATTCTTGACCATATCCCCGAAGGATTGCTGGAAAAACCAGCCGCTGCATTGTATCAGCAACTACCCGGTCCAACGCTGATTCACTTGCCGGGACGCAACCCGAAACCCTTGGTGGTATCGGTGTTGCAACATGGCAACGAAGACACTGGATGGGAAGCTGTACGCATTTTGCTCAAGCACCGTTATGCACATCAACCTTTGCCGCGCAGCGTCTGCCTGTTGATTGGTAATGTCGCGGCTGCACGTTTTCGTCAACGCCGCCTGGACGATCAACCCGACTTCAACCGCTGTTGGCCACATGCCGCCAACCAACAACCCAAATCAACACAACAACCGTATGTGGACTTATTCCAGATTTATGCTGATTATCTGCGCAAACAGCAACCCTTTGCGGCGCTGGATATTCATAACAATACTGGGCTGAACCCTCACTACGCTGCCATTAACAGCATCGACTGGCGTTTTATCCATCTGGCTCAGGCATTTTCCGAGCAGGTCGTCTATTTCACCATGCCACACGGTACATTGGCACAATGCATGGCTGAGTATTGCCCGTCGTTAACCCTGGAGTGCGGCCAGGCAGGCAATGTCCATGGTACCGATCATGCACTGGAATATATCGAACACTGTCTGCAGCTTGAGCATTTGGAGAATACCCCGCTACCTTCTGAGCAAACCCAGCTTTACCATATGCTGGCCACGGTTTATGTCTCACCTGGTTTGCAATTTAGCTTTGCACCAGAAAAATCCATGCTCAGTTTTATCCCGAACCTGGATCATCTGAATTTCACCGAGATGCCGCCGGGTACAATCTTGGCGCATATGCACGGGCATAGCGTGCGCTGCCTGCTGGCACTGGATCATTCTGGCCATGATATAACCAACGATTGCTTCAGTTTTGATGCCAACATGGTACGTACACTGCGGCCTTTGATGCCTTCCATGCTGACCCCGGATACGCGCGTTATTCGGCAGGACTGCCTATGCTATCTGATGGAGCGTATCGACCCGAACGCACCCCCGGCCAATATTACCGACAATGAAACATTGCCGGATCCATTGGAATAACAAACATCCGAACTCTGACAACAACAATTCAACGCTTTCGCTTACGTTGTATCACTGTAATTTTTGAACCCAAGAAAAACCATCGGCTTTGGATCGCTTATCCTCCACGCCTTAGAAAAATACCCTGCTCACCCGGTAACTGATAATCTGGAAAGACATTGTCTAACTCTGCCAGACCCCCGTGATTGATAAGCAGTTCTCCAAGTACATCACGATAATCGGTGGTGATTGCCAGATCACCATTAAACACCAGATCCGATTCCTGCAAACCCGGCCAGTCAGCATAAACCCGACCACCATTGACACCACCCCCCATCGCCAGCATGACATTGCCATGACCATGATCGGTGCCGCCAGAGGCATTTTCAAACGCCCGACGACCAAACTCACTCATGGTCACAATGGTAATGTTGGCCATTCGCTCGCTGCCCATATCGGTCATAAAGGCAGCCAGTGTGTCAGAGAAATCACCGAGCACAGCAGGCAGGCGCTGCACTGCATTGTCATGCAAATCCCAGCCCCCGATATCAACACAAGCTACCTGCACGCCAATATCCGACTTAATCAACGAGGCCAGTTCCCGAAACTCATTACCAAATTCTGAGTTCGGATAGTCTGCATCATTTTCCGGCTGAATCGCCGCAGTATCGATATCGGCCAAAGCGCGGATGGAACTGATGGCCTGGTCAGTCTGTAAATCCAGCAGGCTGTTGTCGGCATAAAGCTGTTCCAGTAAGTTGAGTAACTCTGTGTTTTTTTCACCCGGCAAATTCAGTGAGAAAGAATCAATACTCTGAATACCGACCGGCGTGACCATGCCCTGCAACGAACGCTGGATAGCTCCGCCAATACCAACTGCCCGAAAAGCTGAACCATTGTCCATGGTTGCTGATGACACGTAACGTCCCAGCCAGCCGCCAAAAATATCCTGTTCCTGTACATCAGCACTTTCCATAATGGCCTGCGCATCAAAATGTGAATGCGTTTCATGGGTTAGCCCAGCCGCATGAATCACTGCCAACTGACCATCATCAAAGAACGGTTTTAGTGAAGCCATCGAAGGGTGCAGACCATATTGCCCATCCAGATCAAGCGCCGCATTTTCACCCGATGTCGGCACTGCAATGGTCGGTCGCAAGTCAAAATAACGGCCATCAAACAATGGTGGCACCATATTCAAGCCATCGGCACCTCCGCGCTGAAATACGCAAATGATCAAATTTTGATCGCGTTCACTGTCAATGCCATCGGCAGCCAATAACACTTTGCTATTCATCAGTGGCAGAGCCATAGGCACAGCAGCCAAACCACTTGCCTTGATAAAACGACGTCGGGTAATACTCATGACAATACTCCTTAGGCTCAGCGGGTCTGGAAATAACGGGTGGTGGCCAGCACCATCAGCATTCTTCTGGTCACTTCAACCGATTCATCACTGGACAATCTGGCGTCAACCGGTTGCCCGTCAATCGCAAACTGCATCACACCCGCAGCCTCTTCATCGGTTAACGTCTGGCGGATAAAACGCTGTTGCAGCGCATCCAATATGGCTTGCGCCGTATTGGCCTGTTGACTGATCGGCGAAGTATCTTGAGCCATTAAGACGGAAATCTGCTCAGCCGTTAATTGACTGATAATGGCAATCCCGGCATTCCATCGTGTGATCAACGCATTGGTGTTGACCCAGAAACCAGATTGATCGGGAAACCCGTTCGGTGCCGGCCAGGTGAATGGTGCCTGTCCCAGTGAATTTAATTGACCCAACAAAAATCGATACAGATTTTGATTGGGGCGTAAGTCCAAAACCCGCAGCAGTGAGGCCATATAATCAATCGGCCGCTTAAGCTTGGCGGTGGACTGTTCAGCAAATTCAGCCGATAACAATAAAGTACGCATCACCTCGGCGATATCACCATCGGTGTTCATAAAAGTTTCTGCCATGGCATCCACCAGCGAATCCGGCGGTGTTTCTGAAACAAAACGCACGGCCAGTTTGCGACTGATAAAACGCGCAGTGGAAGGATGCGATGCCAGCATGTCCAGCACCGTATTACCATCGACTTCACCACCGCCGGCAGGAATGATCGTATCCAAAACCTGCTTTTCACCATAGTCATGGAAAAACGGCTGAAAGCGAAACTGAAAATCATCCCGTCGATCAAATGTCCAGCCAGTAAAACAGCGGGCCACTTCCAATACATCCGCTTCGGTATAGCCGCCATCCACACCCAGGGTGTGTAATTCCATTAATTCACGGGCGTAATTTTCGTTGGGCCCTGAACGGGTATTGTTGAAATTATCCAGGTAATACAGCATTGCTGCACTGCGTGCATTGGCATGCAATAAATCGCGAAACTTACCCAGCGCATTCGGCCGGATCACTTCCCGGTCATCAATGGTTTTAAAAAAGCGCACCGGACCATCCTGGATATTCACGTTAAAGTGATCGCTCCAAAACTCCACCATGCGTTCATACAATTGCCGCGCGCTAAACACCTGACGACTCAAGCTTGCCACCTGCAGTTGTATGGCTGCTTCACCTTGTTGCATATCACCGGATTGGGCAGCACGAATTAACTGCGTTGCAGTGTCGTCCAATGAAGGCAGGTTTTCCTGAAGCGCGGTTTCCAGTTCACTGTCATCTATCGATTCAAAATTCAATTGCCACTCGACATAACGCCGAACACCAAAACGTTTTGCCAGATCCAGATCCTGCTGGCGTACGCCAAAACTGATCCGGTTGAGCAAGTGCACCAATGCATCATCCGGCAGAGGCGCCAAAGGCGATGGTTCAGACATATCTGGCATTTGACTGTCGCTGGCCAGCACCTGACCAGCAACCGCAACAGCGGACGCCATTAAAACCGACTGGGTTAGTAACTCTCTGCGTGAGCTCGCTGTGACTTGCATGGGTACTCCTGTGTTCACCCGTTCCAGATACCTGAGTTGAACGGGATGATTTGCGTTGTGAACCTACTCACATAACGCTACAGGCCAATGAAGGTTGACACCAGATTGAAAGACAAAAGATAAGAACGGCGGAAAAACAGGGTTTAAGGGGTAATCGATGACAACCGGTTTAGTACCGACGTGAACGATTTACGCTACTGCGTTATCGTCAAAAGTTAGTCCCGATCAGAAATATCGACACTTTCACCTTCAATAATACGTCCAGAACCAGTTTCAGAGTATCGCTGAGCAGGCTGGTGTCTATTCGCACTGTTGACTGAGACACCATCATTGCGCAACTGGCGGCGCAGCCACCAGATGCGAAAGCCGATAAATACAGCAACCAGCATGGCCACACCCAAAGCCAGCGTCAGTATCACCATACCCAGGAAGAAACTGGCCACCAGCACCACAGCACCTGCGCCGGTTGCCAGCCATCGCTTCCAACGGCTGGGGCCATGCTGCATGCGCTGTGTAATCAAGACGATATTTTCAGGTATACGGGGCATATTGCTCCAAAAATTATTATTGAGTGTTGAATACCAGTGTACCCTCAGAAGCCGTGACATGAACTGTGCCACCGGTCATGATTTCTCCTGCCAGTATCTTCTGCGCCAGTGGATTTTCCAACTGTGTTTGAATCGCACGCTTTAATGGCCGCGCACCATAAACCGGATCAAAACCGGCATTGCCAAGAAAATCCAGTGCCTCATCAGAGACCTCAAGTGTGATCTCGCGTTCCAATAACCGCCGACGCAGACCCTGAAGCTGTATTTTAGCAATTTCGCGAATCTGTTCACGATCGAGCGGATGAAACACCACGATATCATCCACGCGGTTAATAAACTCTGGCCGGAAGTGATTACCCACCACATCCATCACCGCTTGCTTCATCACATCATAGCCTTGATCGCGCAACTCCTGAATACGATCAGAGCCAAGGTTACTGGTCATCACCACCACCGTATTGCGAAAATCAACCGTACGGCCCTGCCCATCCGTCAAACGGCCATCATCCAATACCTGTAAAAGAATATTGAAAACATCCGGATGGGCTTTTTCCACTTCATCCAGCAAAATCACACTGTAGGGTCGACGGCGTACCGCCTCGGTCAGATAACCGCCCTGTTCATAACCCACATAACCCGGTGGCGCACCCACCAGCCGCGATACCGAGTGTTTTTCCATAAACTCGGACATATCCAATCGCACCATGGCGTCTTCGGTATCAAACAAAAATACCGCCAGCGCCTTGCATAACTCGGTTTTGCCCACACCGGTAGGGCCTAAAAACAAAAATGAACCGTTCGGGCGATTTGGGTCGGCGAGCCCGGCACGGCTGCGACGAATGGCATCGGATACTGCCTTAATGGCTTCATCCTGACCGACCACCCGCTGATGCAGCCCCTGTTCCATGCGCAGTAATTTGTCACGCTCACCTTCCAGCATTTTGGAAACAGGGATGCCGGTCCAGCGTGAAACCACTTCAGCAATTTCCTCTTCAGTGACCTCATTGCGCAATAACTGGAAATCATGCTGTTCAGCACCTTCGGCGTCCTCAATCTGTTTTTCCAATGCGGGGATTCGCCCATAGGCCAGTTCCGACATGCGGCTTAAATCCTGTGCACGACGGGCATTATCCAGCTCAGCACGGGCTCGCTCCAGTGCTTCTTTCAAATGTGTTGTGCCTTGAACGGCGGCTTTTTCTGCGGTCCAGATTTCTTCCAGATCGGCAAATTGTTTTTCCAGCTCCGCCAGCTCACCCTGCAAATCGTCAAGACGCTTTTTGGATGCCTCATCGGTTTCCTTGTTTAACGCTTCGCGCTGCATTTTTAATTGAATAATGCGGCGCTCCAGACGATCCAGCGCTTCTGGCTTGGAATCGATTTCCATACGAATCCGGGAGGCCGCCTCATCCATTAAATCAATGGCCTTGTCCGGCAATTGCCGATCAGCGATATAGCGATGCGATAAAGTGGCGGCCGCCACCAGTGCCGGGTCGGTAATTTCCACCCCGTGATGCACTTCGTAACGCTCCTGCAGGCCACGCAAAATCGCAATGGTGTCTTCAACACTGGGCTCACCCACCAATACTTTCTGAAAACGACGCTCCAGTGCGGCATCTTTTTCAATATATTGACGATACTCATCCAGCGTGGTCGCGCCAATGCAGTGCAGCTCACCGCGTGACAGTGCCGGCTTCAGCATATTGCCAGCGTCCATTGCACCATCGGCCTTGCCTGCGCCTACCATGGTGTGCAGCTCGTCAATGAACAGAATAATCTGGCCTTCCTGCTTGCTTAATTCATTGAGCACCGCTTTCAGGCGCTCCTCAAATTCGCCCCGGAATTTCGCGCCGGCAATCAATGCGCCCATATCCAGCGACAAAACCCGTCGATCGCGCAGACCTTCGGGCACTTCTCCATTGACAATGCGTTGAGCCAGACCTTCAACAATCGCCGTCTTGCCGACACCAGGTTCGCCAATTAATACCGGATTGTTCTTGGTACGACGCTGCAACACCTGAATCGCGCGGCGAATTTCTTCATCACGACCGATCACCGGGTCCAGCTTGGAAGACTCAGCCCTGGCGGTCAGGTCAACCGTGTATTTATCCAATGCCTGACGCTGATCTTCCGCATTGGGATCAGACACACTTTCACCGCCACGGGCATTATCAATGGCCTGGTCCACCGCCTGACGATTAACGCCATTTTGCTGCAGCAGTTTGGCCAAATCGTTTTTGGCTTCCAAAATAGCCAGCAAAAACAATTCGCTGGCGATGTACTGATCACCGCGTTTCTGTGCGATTTTATCGGTAATGTTCAGTAGCTTGGCGGTATCGTTGGAGATATTGATATCGCCGGCACTGCCACTGACCTGTGGCAACTGCTCCAACTGCTGATCCAGTACTGAACGCAAACCGGCAACATTTGCCCCGGCTGCCTGCAGCAACGGTCGAATACCGCTGCCCTCCTGATCCAGCATCGCTGATAACACATGCACCGGTTCAATCATGGCATGATCACGCCCCAAAGCCAGGCTCTGAGCATCTGCCAGAGCCAGCTGGAATTTGCTGGTTAATTTGTCCATTCTCATGGTATTACCTCGCCATATCTGGTGTGCCGCAATAAGCGGCTGATAGGCTATATTTCGGGGTGATTGGTGGTTTGATCAAGGACTTAGCTACTGCAGCTATGTAATTAGTACAGAGAACATTACACAGAACAACTCAGGCAATACATTACGATTGACACGCTCATTCAACAGCATTGCCTTTTATGCTATTGACTCAAAAATGGAAATCTAAATGTCTAAAAAACGTATAACCTGGGGTTTGTATCTGTTGCTGATATTGGGCTTATTCATCAGCTCGGCGATGCGCTATGCCGCACCGACGGGCGGCAGCGACGAAGCGATATGGCGTTTTTGGATGATTTGGCTACATCTTGGTTTTGGTATGCTGCCGTTGGTATTGGGTGCCGTTCAGCTGATAGGACAATGGCAGTTTAAACACCCGTCACTACATCGTCTGATTGGGCGTGTTTATGTCATTTGTATTATGGTCAGCGGGTCGGCAGCGATCTGGCTTGGCCTGAACTCAGAACTACCGATGTTCGGCTATGCATTGCTGGTCCTGGATGTCGTCTGGTGGCTGACGACGGGTATAGCGGTCTACCATATTCGCCAACGTCGGGTATTGCAGCACCGTCAATGGATGATACGCAGTTTTCTGGTCACCAATGCTTTTGTGATATTCCGCCTGATGATCCCACTGGCAATAGCCATACCTGCTGGCAGTATTGAAAACAAGTTTGCGATTGCTGTGACTGTGGCCTGGATATTGCCACTGGCCATCTATCAGCGATACCTGAAACGCAAACCAAGCGCTGATGCTGTTCAAGTTTGAACAGCCAGTAGTGGGTAGTGTTAAATCATCCCCAGCTCAAACGCTTTCAACACCGCCCTGGTACGGTCCCTGACGCCCATCTTAGAAAGAATATTGGAGACATGATTTTTAACCGTTCCCTCAGCCACATCCAGTGAGTTGGCAATTTCCTTGTTGGAAAAACCGCTGGCCATTAAACGCAGGATTTCGGTTTCACGGGTGGTCAGTGGGTCAGGTTGCTCCAGGCTGGAAAAACCGGTTTCCATGCCTTTTAGGCCTTTCAGCAAACGCTCGGTCACAGCAGGCTTAACGATGGAACCACCTGCGGCAACCGCTTCAATGCCTTCAACCAGCTCTTCCAGTGATACGTCCTTGAGCAAATAGCCTTTGGCACCCGCCTTTAACCCCCCCAGTACCAGTTCATCGTCATCGAACGTGGTCAGAATAATGGTGGGTGGGAAAAAATCTGCTGTTGACAGATTGCGCAAAACCTCCAAACCCGACATGCCGGGCATCCGCATATCCAGCAACACCACATCGGGCCGAACTTCGGGGATTTTATTCAAGGCATCCTGACCATCAACTGCTTCAGATACGATTTCAATGGTCTCTGCCAACTCTAGCAGGCTGCGTACGCCCTGTCGCACCAGGTTCTGATCATCAACCAGCATAACGCCGATTTTTTTAGTGGTGGTTGCTTCACTCATCGCTTGTTGGTTCCTTGCTGTTTTTGAGAACTACTCATTAGGCAGGTGGGCATGCAATATAAAGCCACTGCCCAGCGCGGTATCCAAATCCAAACCGCCACCCAATTGCCGCAGACGTTCGCGCATACCACTTAAACCATTGCCAATACGTGGTTGAGACATGCCCTGCCCGTCATCTTTGGCTGTCAGATGTAACTCATTGTCGCGGGCTTCCAGTTCCAGCCACAAATTTTTTGCGCGTGCATGACGCACCGCATTGGTAATCACTTCCTGCGCGCAGCGCAATAGCACCTGCGCACGCTGCGGGTCGGTCACATTGAATCCAGGTGGAATATCCAGATGAATTTGTGGCTGGGGTACACCTTCCACCAGTTTCCGTAGTGCTTCAGCGAGATTAACACCGTCATTGCTGCGCATTTCGCTGACCACTTCGCGCACGTCCGATAACAACAATCTGGCCACCGAGCGTGCTTGATGCACATGCTCCAATGCCTTGCCATCAATCAAATGTGTGGCCACTTCCAGGTTTAAGGTCAATGCAGTCAGATGATGACCCACCAGGTCGTGCAGCTCGCGAGCGATACGCACACGTTCAGCAATGCGAGTATTTTCGGTTAACAGGCTCTGTGTCGCGCGCAATTCTGAATTTACGCGCCGTAATTCATCACGGGCTTCCGATAGCTGCCGCGTCGCCATCGACGCAATATAGGCAAAAAAGCCCAGACCCATAAAAGTGGCGCCAAACACAATCGCAGCCAGCGCCTCAACTTCTGGATTACGCACCACAAATAGCGTAACCAGGGTGCTTTGAATGGCCATCCAGCTGACACCCAATTTAGGCTGGGTAACCCATGGCAGCAGGCTGGCCACCACCATCAATAAAATACCACCAACCCCACCCATGGTGAACCACGAACAGGCCAATGCTGCAATGGTCATCGCCCCCAGATATACCCACCATGGCAGGCGCGGCGCCACTGGCCAGTGCCAGGTGACCTGCAGATACAGCACGCCAAACAGCAAATCGGAAATCAGCCAACCAATATAGTTGGCCCGAGGCATAGGCTCATCGGCCAGCAAATACGGCACCAGCAATAGCGCCAATATCGATGTTAGCCAAATCACCAGCCCGGAATATTTCAACAAATCCGAGGCAAAATAGATGCGTAACTTGTTCACAATGTTATCTTGAGACAAACTTTCACCCCTGTATTTTAACGCTAACACGATACTGCTGTATGTCCCTGAAGTCACAGACCTCAAAAAAGCCTGCTGATCAACCCAATTTAGCGCTTTGGCAGCCATTTGAGAAACCGTTGAAAGACTTATTGGATCGCTATGACATCCGACTTGAACCGGTCAGTGCTGAGCAAACCATCCCCGGAAGCTTCTGGGGCGATAGTGAAGCGGGCTTGGTCGGTAACATCCTGTATGTACGTGACGATACGCCTTTGCACTCAGCACTGCATGAAGCCGGGCACTATATTTGTATGGATCAGCCCCGACGTGAGGCTTTGGATACCAACGCGGGCGGTGATTATGATGAGGAAAACGCTGTGTGCTACTTGCAGGCCATTATGGCCGATGCCATTGCCGGTTACGGGAGACAACAATTATTCGCCGACATGGATACCTGGGGTTACAGCTTTCGCCTGGGTTCGGCCCAGGCATGGTTTGAGCAGGATGCTGACGAAGTACGAGAATGGTTATTCGACCATCAAATCATCGATCAGCAACAGCAATTGACCGGTCATTTGCGATATTAGCTATTCACACAAGCAGTAAATCAGGCCACCAGTACTGCAACAGCAGCAATACCAGCATTGCATAGCAGGCGGCTAAAATATCATCCAGCATCACCCCCAGACCACCGTGCACATGCTGATCTGCCAGCTTTACCGGCCAGGGCTTGGCAATATCAAACAAGCGAAACAATACAAACGCTGCCAGCCAGCCTAACCATGAAACCGGCACCACCAGCAACACCAGCCACTGACCCAAAAATTCATCCCAGACCAGAGCCGGATGATCACTTTGTCCTAAACGCTTGCCCGCCTGATCACAGCACCAGATACCCAGCAGTAAAGCCCCCAGTAATACCGCGGCAATCATCCCGGGTTGTGCTGGCATGGTTTGTAAATAAACCCAGGCAATGGGCATGGCCATCAGGCTGCCTGCTGTGCCAGGGGCAATAGGGCTTAAGCCACTGCCAAACCCGCAGGCCAAAAAACCAGAAAGGGTGCGCAATGCAACCTGCCTCAATGGTTTGGATGATGGCTGAGATGTCATTCGAAATGCTTCCAACCGGTCTGGTTTAAACGCAGTGCTTCACCATTAACGTCCAAACAGACAATCCCTTCACCGGTAGTCATTTCACCAATTCGCGTTATACGAATATCCATTTTTTTAGCCAATGCCGCAATTTTTTTATCCTGCTTGATCGGTGCAGTAAAACATAACTCGTAATCATCACCGCCCGCTAACGGCCAATGCAAATCAAATGCCGGATGTCGCAGCACTGCTTCACTTAAAGGCAATAAACCACTTTCGATTCGGGCACAGCACACTGACGCCTTACTGATATGTTCAACATCCGCTAACAAGCCATCGGAAATATCAATCATGCTGCTGGCAATGCCCCGCAGACTTCTCCCTAAATCAACCCGTGGCTGGGGTCGCTGTAGTCTGTCTAATAACCGTGGTGGCACGGTTTGTTGCTGCCGGGTTACATACAAAGCTGCAGCCGCATCCCCCAATGTCCCGCTGACCCAAATGCCATCGCCAGCATTGGCCCCGCTGCGCATTACCGCCTTGCCTTTAGGCACCAAGCCCATGGCAGTGATCGTTACAGCCAGTGGACCGCGGGTTAAATCACCTCCGATTAAAGCCAGTTGATGCTGTTCGGCCAGTTCAGCAAAACCCTTGGCAAAACCATCCAGCCATGCACCGGTATCCCCATCAGATTGCGGCAAACTGAGATTCAGAGTCACCCATCGAGGTACTGCCCCCATTGCCGCCAGATCACTTAAATTAACCGCCAGAGACTTGTAGCCAATCACATCGGGCCGCGCATCCGCAAAAAAATGAATATCGGCATTTAAAGTATCGGTGGTGACCACCAGTTCCTGATTCCTAGGGACAGCCACCACCGCTGCATCATCACCAGGGCCCAGGTTGACACCTGCCTTCCGGGGTATCGGCAGTTGCTTGCAAAGTTGCTGAATCAGGCCAAATTCATCAGCCATTGCATTACTCAGCCTGTGCTGGAAGTGGTTGCAGCATTTTGTTGCTCAGCCAGCTGTTCGAACTTTCGTGTCTCCCGAGAAAACGGATCCAGCACCGCATTCACAAAGGTATGTGAACCATCGGCGCCAAAACGCTTGGCCAAATCCACTGCCTCGTTTAATACCACTTTAAAGGGAATTTCCTGATGCTGCGTCAACTCTACCCAGCCAATTTGCAGCACGCTTTTTTCCATTGGATCGAGCTGATCCCAGGCAATTTTTAAGTGTGGTTTGAGTTGCTCGGCAATGTCTTTTTCATGTTGAGTGCTCTGCAATACCAATCGGCAAAAATGTGGCTCATCCACATTGGCAAAATCCTGGGTTTCCAGAAACTGCTGGATCACCTGCTGGGCAGACCCGGGATTGATCTGCAGCTGATAAAGCGCCTGCACCGCACGTTGCCGGGCAACATACTGGGGACGATGAGGGCTGGAAGCACGCGCCATCAGGTTTGCCAAGCCTGCTGAATTTTCGCTTGTTCCAGCTCCGCGCCCAGCGCGGCCATTTCCAGTGCCGCGGTCCCCACCTCAAAGCCTTTATTGCCACGTTCAGGATCAGCACGTTCGAGCGCCTGTTCGCCGGTATCGGTGGTTAATACCCCAAAAATAATCGGCACATCTGTGGCCAGACCGGCATTGGTTAAACCTTGTGCACAGGCCGAGCTGATGTATTCAAAATGCGGTGTGCCGCCACGAATCACTGCACCAATGGCAATCACGGCTTTGTAGTTGCCCTGTTGAGCGATTTGCTGAGCAGCCAGCGGAAGCTCAAAAGCACCCGGCACCCGAAAGCAATCGATATCCTCACTGGTGACTTGATGCTGGGTCAGTGCTGCCTGCACACCACTGATTAACTGACTGACCACCGGTTCATTGAACTTGGCAGCCACCAGTGCGAAGCGACCAGTTACCTGGCTGATGTCGGGGTTAAATTCCTGCATTGTTTTTGCTCTTTACTAAAGGCTTTAAATATCGTCTGGTTCGCAATAACCAGTCACCTGCAAACCAAAACCGGCCAGGCCATGGAAGCGTTTGGGTGCACTTAATACCTGCATCTTGCGAATACCCAGATCAGAAATAATCTGCGCACCAATACCATATGTGCGCAGTTCACTGGCAACCGCATTATCACCTTGCTGGTCAACCGGTTGAGGCCGTTGCTCCAGCATGGCCAAACGTTTGGCATCACTCTCCTGCTGCCCCAGCACCAGCACCAGACCGGCGCCGCGACGTTGAATGGTCTGCATCGCTACCGATAACGGCAAACCATAACCCGGCTCGTCCAGTGCCAGTACGTCGCTGAGCAGGTTCTGCACATGCACGCGCACCAGGAAAGGTTCATCCGCCTGCGGTTCACCCTTCATCAGTGCCCAATGCAGACACTGGTGAATCTTGTCCTGATAGACATGCATTTCAAATTCACCATGTTCGGTTTTAACACTGCGTCGATGCAGCATTTCGATGCTGTTCTCGGTTTCCATCCGGTAACGGATTAAATCGGCAATGGTGCCGATTTTGAGCTTGTGCTCACGTGCGAACGCTTCCAGTTCCGGACGACGGGCCATGGAACCATCTTCATTCAGAATTTCTACCAATACCGCCGCAGGCTCAATGCCAGCCAACAATGCCAGATCCACCGCTGCCTCGGTATGGCCTGCGCGGGTCAATACGCCACCTGGGCGGGCCATCAACGGAAAAATATGCCCTGGCTGAACAATATCGCGCGGTGTGGCATTGGGTCTGACCGCCGTGCGAATGGTATGCGCACGGTCATAGGCTGAGATACCGGTGGTGACACCTTCAGCGGCTTCAATGGAAGCGGTAAAGTTGGTGGCAAACTGGGCACCGTTGTCGTTGACCATCAAACTCAGGTTCAACTGATCACAGCGCTCACGGGTCAGGGAAAGACAAATCAAGCCACGGCCATAACGGGCCATAAAGTTGATGTCTTCCGGCCGCACCATATTGGCCGCCATAATCAGATCGCCTTCATTTTCGCGATCTTCGTCGTCCATAATGACGACCATTTTGCCCTGGCGGATATCTTCCAGAATCTCACCGACCGTATTCAAACGTGTCGCTTCTTGATCGCCGGTTTTAACGGCACTGAGTACAGGTTTTGACGTTGCGTTCATAAGCCTATTTTACCATTATCGAACTGCGCCAACCGCGCGACATAGCGGGCGATCAAATCCACTTCCAGATTCACCGGCTGATTAACATCCAGTTGCCGAAAACTGGTCACTTTGCGGGTATGCGGAATCAACTGAACACGAAAGCCCTGCTGATCGGTTTCATTGACGGTCAGGCTGATCCCATCAATGGTAATGCTGCCCTTGGCGGCGATCAGCGGCAATAAATTCTGTGGTGCATTGAACCACACCAGTGTACTGTCCCCGCCCTCATTCACGCTGCGCACGCTGCCGACACCATCCACATGCCCACTAACCAGATGACCATCCAGCTTGTCACCAAGCGCCATCGAAGGTTCCAGGTTTAGCCAGTCACCGGGTATAAGCTTCCCCAGTGTGGTACAGGCCAGTGTCTCTGCAGACAAATCCGCACTGAAGCCCTGTTCATCTGGTTCCAGTACAGTCAAACAGGCACCATTTACGGCCACACTGTCACCGACACCAACATTCAGCCGCGCACCCTGGTATTGCAGTTGCAGCCGCGCACCTGCATCCAATGGCTGCAGTTGGACCAAAGTGGCCTGAGTGCGAATTAAACCGGTAAACATAACTACAACTCCGTCAACACATAGCGTAAGCGGCGATCACTGCCGAGCTGGCGCACATCCGCTTTTTCCAGACGTATCGCGTCATTGATATTTTTTAAAGCGGGTAACCGCAGCATTGGCAAACCCTGATCACCCAGCAGGCAATCGGCCTGGTAAACCAATAACTCATCCACCAGATCCTGGCTGAGCAAACTGCCGGCCAGCGCTGGCCCACATTCGACATGGACTTCGTTGACAGCATCGGCTGCCAGCCCATTCATCAGCTGCTGTAAGTCCACACCTCCGTCAACTGCATCCAGCATTCGTGTTTTAACACCTGCTGATTCCAGTCCGCGCTTGCCCGCGCTGTCAGTACAGCCTATGACCAGTGCGGTGTGCGGATCAGCGAAAATTTTGGCTGAGGGGTCAACAATAAAACCGCTGCTTAATATCACCCTCAACGGTTGTCGTGGATTGTCCGGCAAACGCACCGTCATTTGCGGGTTGTCCCAGTTGACGGTGCCGCTGCCGGTTAAAATTACCGAAGCCCGCGCCCGCCACTGCTGCACATCCGCTCTTGCCGCTTCACCAGTAATCCAGCCACTGGAACCATCACTGGCAGCGATCCGTCCATCCAGGCTGATCGCCAGTTTCAGCCGTACCCATGGTCGGCCACGTTGATGGCGGGCAACAAAGCCAATATTCAACTGCCTGGCATCGGCTTCCAGCAAGCCTTGCTGCACTGTAATGCCGGCCTCCTGCAAAGCCTGATGCCCCTGCCCTGCCACTCGTGGATCAGGATCGCGCATCGCATAGGTCACCTTGCTGACACCGGCCTGAATCAAAGCCATGGTGCATGGCCCCGTCTTGCCTTGATGGCAGCAAGGTTCCAGGGTCACAAAGGCATGACTGCCTTTGGCCTGCCCACCAGCCTGCTGCAGCGCGACCACCTCCGCATGCGGGCCGCCGGTGTGCTGATGCCATCCACTGCCAACCACCTGCTGATCTTTGACCAGAACGCAGCCGACGCGCGGATTAGGGTCGGTGCTGTGCATACCCTGCCGCGCCAGCCGCAAAGCCATGGTCATATGGCTTAAATCATCAGAACTATAGGTCATTAAGATTTCTGCCGGTTTCCCAGCAGGGAGATTTGATGAAAATCCAGCGCACCATGATCTTCATTTTCCAGTTTTTCAATTTCATCACGAAACGCCTGAATGTCATCGAAATCCAGATAAATTGAAGCAAAACGCAAGTAAGCCACCTCATCCAGCTTGGCCAGTGTATGCATCACACATTCACCGATCCGTTTACTGCTGATTTCGACCTCATCCAAAGTCCGCAGATGCTGCATCAGACCACGAATGGCCCGATCCACGTCGGCAGTAGCCACCGGGCGTTTTTCCAGTGCGCGCAGCATGCCCCTTTTCAGTTTTTCTTCATCGAACGGTTCCCGCATACCATCATTTTTGATGACATTCGGGGCTTTTAACTCCGGCGCCTCAAAGGTATTAAAGCGCGCATTGCAGGCACTGCATTCGCGCCGACGACGAATCTGCAGGCCATCGGTTGTCACCCGTGAATCCACCACCCGGGTGTCTTCGTGATTGCAAAACGGACAAAGCATGGCGGCTGGTCAGTGCCTGGCCTATCGATAAACCGGATAGCGCTGGCACAACTCCTGTGCGGCCTGACGGACTTTGCTCAGCACCACTTCGCTGTCCGGATTATCCAGCACATCACAAATCATCTCACCGAGCTGCGCACAGTCTTCAGCATTAAAACCACGGGTGGTGCATGCCGGTGTTCCGATTCGCAAACCGCTGGTGACAAACGGTGAGCGAGGTTCACCAGGAACCGTATTTTTATTAACGGTGATGTGCGCCTCACCCAAAGCGGCTTCGGCATCTTTACCGGTCAACTCGCGGCCGATCAGATCGACCAAAAACAGGTGGTTATCGGTACCACCAGACACCACTTTATAGCCACGCTGAACAATGGCATTGGCCATCGCCTGCGCATTGCTGATGACTTGTTGCTGGTAATCTTTAAAGTCAGGTTGCAAGGCCTCCAGAAAAGCCACTGCTTTGGCGGCAATGACATGCATCAGCGGACCGCCCTGACAGCCGGGAAATACCAGTGAATTGAATTTCTTTTGCAGCGCTTCGTCGTCTTCATTGGTCAGAATTACACCGCCACGTGGACCGCGCAGGGTTTTATGTGTGGTAGAGGTCACCACATGTGCGTGTGGCACCGGGCTGGGGTATAAACCTGCAGCCACCAACCCAGCCACATGGGCCATATCCACCAAAAAGTAGGCACCGACACTGTCAGCAATCTGCCGCATACGTGCCCAATCAATGGTTCGCGAATAGGCTGAGAACCCGCCAATCAGCATTTTCGGTTGATGCTCATTCGCCAGCGCCTGCATATGATCGTAGTCAATCAGACCGTGTTCATCATCCACACCGTAATGTATGGCGTTGAACAGTTTTCCGGAAAAATTCACCGGCGAGCCATGCGTTAAGTGTCCACCGGCGCTTAAATCCATGCCCAGTATGGTATCGCCAGGCTGCAGCAAAGCCAGAAAAGCCGCCTGATTGGCCTGTGAGCCCGAATGCGGCTGTACATTGGCATAGCTTGCACCAAATAACTGCTTGACGCGTTCACGCGCCAACTCTTCAGCGCTGTCGACATGCTCGCAACCACCGTAATAACGACGCCCGGGATAACCCTCGGCATACTTATTGGTCAGCTGTGACCCCTGTGCCTCCAGTACCCGCGGGCTGGCATAGTTTTCTGATGCAATCAGTTCAATATGGTCTTCCTGGCGCTGGTTCTCGGCGGCAATGGCGGCGGCCAGTTTGTCGTCAAAACCGGCAATGGTGGAGTCTGAGCTAAACATATTCGGGTATTACCATGAGTGGGTGAACGGAAAACCGTTTATTTTAACATCGACCGGGCCTGGAGTAGACCACTTGGGGCATTATTTAATGCTGTCATTTTTTCAGGTTAATGCTGGCCTGAGCTGCTGATAAACGGCATAATGCCGCCTTTTCCACGGATTATACCCATGAGTCAGTACGTCTACACCATGATGCGGGTCAGTAAGGTCGTCCCGCCCAAACGCACCATCATCAAGGATATTTCCCTGTCGTTTTTTCCGGGCGCCAAAATTGGCCTGTTGGGCTTAAACGGTGCGGGTAAATCCACTGTGCTGCGCATTATGGCAGGTGTGGACAAAGAGTATGATGGTGAAGCCCGGCCACAACCCGGTATCAACATCGGTTATCTGCCTCAGGAACCCGAGCTGGATAACAGCCTGAGTGTGCGTGAAGTGGTGGAACAATCCGTTGCAGAAATCAAACAGGTATTGCAGCGCTTTGATGAGGTCAGCATGCGCTTTGGTGAAACACTCACCGATGATGAAATGAATGACCTGCTGGCCGAACAGGCCCAGCTGCAAGACAAAATTGATGCCGTGGGTGGCTGGGAGCTGGATCGCAAACTGGATGTGGCTGCTGATGCACTGCGGCTGCCGGACTGGGATGCACAGGTGGAGCATTTATCCGGTGGTGAACGTCGCCGCGTGGCGCTATGCCGTTTGCTGCTCACCGAACCGGACATGTTACTGCTGGACGAGCCGACCAACCATCTGGATGCCGAATCAGTGGCCTGGCTGGAGCGCTTTTTACACAACTTCGCCGGCACCGTGGTGGCAGTTACCCATGATCGCTACTTTCTGGACAATGTGGCTGGCTGGATTCTGGAACTGGATCGTGGTCATGGCATTCCCTGGGAAGGCAATTATTCCTCCTGGCTGGAGCAAAAAGATCAGCGCCTGGCCATGGAAGAAAAGCAGGAACGTGCGCGCCAAAAATCCATCCAGTCGGAACTGGAATGGGTACGCAAAAACGCCAAAGGCCAGCAAACCAAGAGCAAGGCCCGACTGGCGCGTTTTGACGAGCTGAACACCAAAGAATACCAGCAGCGCAACGAAACCCAGCAACTGTATATTCCACCGGGTCCACGGTTGGGCAGCCAGGTTATCGAGGCCAAAAATCTGCGTAAAGCCTTTGGCGATAAACTGCTGATCGAGGATTTAAGCTTTGATCTGCCAGCCGGCGGCATCGTCGGCATTATCGGTGCCAATGGTGCCGGTAAAAGTACGCTGTTTCGTATGTTGACCGGCAGCGAGCAACCGGATGCTGGTGAACTGGTGGTCGGCAGTACAGTCGAGCTGGCTTATGTCGATCAAAGCCGGGAGTCGCTAAATGCCGATAACACGGTGTGGCAGGAAATCAGCGATGGCCAGGATATTATCCAGGTCGGTAATTATGAAACCCAGTCACGCAGCTATGTCAGCCGTTTTAATTTCAAAGGCTCGGATCAGCAAAAACGCATCGGTGATTTATCCGGCGGTGAACGCAACCGGGTGCATCTGGCCAAACTGCTAAAAGCCGGCGGCAACGTGCTGCTGCTCGATGAGCCCACCAACGATCTGGATGTGGAAACCCTGCGCGCACTGGAAGAAGCCCTGTTGGCATTCCCCGGCTGCGCACTGGTGATCTCACATGATCGCTGGTTCCTGGACCGTATCGCCACCCATGTGCTGGCCTTTGAAGGTGACAGTCAGGTGGTGTGGTTCCCCGGTAACTTCAGTGAATACGAAGCCGATCACAAGCGTCGCGTTGGCGATGATGCCTTTAAACCAACACGCATCAAATACAAGAAACTGACCGGTTAAAGCGGCTGCTGCGTTGTACGCAGCAGCCATTATCTATCGAGTGAGTTATCGGTAACCGTAGGTCGGTTTAGGCACAGCCGTAAACCGACAATCAACTCATACAATACCCGGACTAGCCAGCCGAATTAAGATCGAAGCGATCAAGGTTCATCACCTTGGTCCAGGCTGCAGCAAAGTCATTTTGGAATTTCTGCTGCGCATCATCAGCGGCATAGACTTCTGCAATGGCCCGCAGTATCGAGTTGGATCCAAACACAAGATCTGCTCTGGTGCCTTTCCAGCGAGGATCACCGGAAGCACGGTCGCGCCCGATAAAAGCTTCTTCTGATGCATCCGTCGGTTTCCATTCGATACCCTGATCGAGCAGATTGACAAAAAACGCATTGGTCAATGCACCCGGGGTTTCAGTAAGCACCCCATTGTTATCTGTCGATATACCCAGGGCGCGCAGACCACCTACCAAAACCGTCATTTCTGGTGCGGTTAAGGTCAGCAATGCCGCTTTGTCCACCAGCAGGGCTTCTGTCGAGCGCGGATCAGGCGTGTTCTTGTAATTGCGGAAGCCATCGACTGTCGGCTCCAGAACATCAAACGAGTCAACATCGGTTTGCTCTTGAGAGGCATCGGTTCGACCCGGTGTGAAGCCAACTTTGACTTGATTGCCGGACGCTTTTTCAATGGCAGCCGATCCACCCAGCACAATCAGGTCAGCCAGTGAGACCTGGGTTCCGCTGGCATTAAACGCTTCTTGTATGCCTTCCAGTACCGCCAGTACTTTTGCCAGTTCTGCAGGCTTGTTGGCCGGCCAGTCTCTTTGTGGTGCCAAACGGATACGCGCACCGTTTGCGCCACCGCGTTTGTCCGAGTCACGGAAAGTCGAGGCGGATGCCCAGGCGGCATGTACCAATTGCGCAACCGTTAATCCGGAATCCAGAATTTTGCCTTTCAGTTCGGCGATTTCAGCATCGTTAATCATTGCACCGCTGTGTGCCGGCACAGGGTCTTGCCAGATCATTTCTTCATCGGGTACTTCTTCACCGATATAACGGGTGATAGGACCCATATCGCGGTGTGTGAGTTTGTACCAGGCGCGGGCATAAGCGTCTGCAAACTCGTCTGGGTTTTCATGAAAATGCTTGGAGATTTTGGCGTAGTCAGGGTCCATTTTCAGTGCCATGTCCGCCGTGGTCATCATCAGCGGTTCTGTGCGTGATGCATCATGTGCCGCCGGTGCCTGCTGAGCATTGGATGCCGCTGTGGGTGTCCATTGCTTGTGGCCGGTCGGGCTGGTGGTCAGCTCCCAGTCATACCCCAGCAGAGCATCAAAGTAGCCCATGTCCCATTGGGTTGGATCGGCTGTCCAGGCGCCTTCGAAACCTGCGGTGGTGGTGTGTTCACTGTGGCCTTTGCCATGAGAGTTCAGCCAGCCCAACCCCATGTCATGCATGCTGCCGCCTTCTGGCTCAACACCCACCTTGTCTTCCGGGCCGGCACCATGACCTTTACCAAAAGTATGCCCACCGGCAACCAGCGCCACGGTTTCATAGTCGTTCATGGCCATGCGGCCGAAGGTATCGCGAATATCGAAAGCCGATTTCAAAGGATCTGGATTACCATTGGGACCTTCTGGGTTGACATAGATAAGCCCCATCTGCACCGCACCCAGCGGGGTGGCCAGCTCACGTTCTCCAGTGTAACGCTCATCATCCAGCCAACCGGTTTCCGGTCCCCAGTAGATGTCTTCTTCGGGCTCGTAGACGTCTTCGCGTCCGCCACTGAAGCCAAAGGTTTTGAAACCCATTGATTCCATGGCCACATTACCGGCCAGAATCATTAAGTCGGCCCAGGAGATTTTCTGGCCATATTTTTGTTTGATTGGCCACAGCAGGCGACGGGCTTTGTCGAGGTTGCCGTTGTCCGGCCAACTGTTGAGCGGTGCAAAACGCTGAGTACCCGTGGATGCACCGCCGCGACCATCAAAAGTACGGTAGGTACCGGCGCTGTGCCAGGCCATGCGCACAAACAGGCCACCATAGTGCCCAAAATCTGCTGGCCACCAGTCTTGTGAGTGGGTCATTAGATCGGTGAGGTCACGCTTTACTGCCTGAAAATCCAGCGACTTGAATTCAGTAGCGTAGTCAAAGGCCTCACCCATCGGGTTGATCTGTGGAGCGTTTTGATTGAGAACTTTTAGATTGAGCTGATTCGGCCACCAATGCTGATTCGCCGTACTGCCTGTTACCGATTGCTTGCTGGCCCCGTGCATCACCGGGCACTGGTTTTGCTTACTCATAATGTTCTCCTATAGATTTCATGCTTTCAATAGCTAAGATCAATATATATTCAACCCTCCGACTTTGCCAATTGATCTTCTTAATACTGACGATTGAGTGTGCATATCATAGCAACATGATTAACAACTGCTGTGTATGAAAACTCAAGCCGGTAAAGGTATCTCAATGAGTGCTCTCAAAGTGAAAGCAATCCTGTCCATCCATTACAAAAAAGAAAGTGAAAACCACGCAAAATATTGCTTTAAGCAAACTGGTTGATTATTTCTGATAGCACATTGACAAAAACAAGAATTGCATTACTCTCTATTTATAACTGCGCCTCATAGCGTCATGGAACGGCTAGCACTTTATCGAACTACCCGGTTAGCACCTCCCAAAAAATAATTATTATTCCCGCATAAATTTAAAGCAAAGCGTTAGTGATGAAAAAAAGTAATCGACTTAATCCAAACTTCATTTTTGCAGCACTACTCATTTTTATATCAGCGCAAGCATCCAGTGCAGATACACCACGCTCAGATCAGTGGTTATTATTCTCCGAGAAAATTGATCGTTTACGAATTGAAAAACGAATTCCAGGCATGGCTGTTTCCGTGGTCAGCGATGGAAAACTCCTTGGTGCCGCCGGGTTTGGATATGCAGACAATAACCATGAAGTACCGGTTATACCTGATACGCCATTCTGGATTGCATCAATCAGTAAAACCTTCGTTGGCTTGGCATATTTGCATTTAGAGTCTCAGGGTAAAGTGAACTTTAATGAACTTGCACGTGAAACTCCAAAATTTACCGGCCTTTGTGAATGGTTAGCCAGTACCAGTATCGGCTTTGCTGAGCGGCTTGACTGCAAGGCTGACATCACCATCGCCAATATTTTAAATCACCAGGTTAATGGCCAGCCTGGAACCGAGTTCATGTACAACCCAATAATGTACTCACGCTTATCTCGGCATTTGGAACACACGCTTGGTGAAGGCGTCGATAGTGTTGAAGGCCGGCATAATTATCTTGGTAAAACCATTGATGAGATGATACTCAAACCTGCTGGTATGAACCGAACCATGTCAAGCATGTGGGACCGCAGCAAAATGGATGTGTTTTTTGATATGGCTGACGGTTTCGCAATGAGTGAAACCGGGGGGCAAATGAAGCTTCGGCGACCCGATAAGCATATTGCCGGTGGTGCGGGTGTAGTATCCACCGTATTGGATCTTGCCAAATATGATATTGCGATCACCAATGAGGTGATAGCATCAAATACTATTTTAGCGCGGCTGTTAAAGCCAGCCAGGTTTAACAACGGAACTGAATCACCGTATGGTTATGGTTGGTATTTCCAATGTTATCGTGGTGAAAAACTAATGTGGCATGCCGGTTGGGACCCAGATGCTGGCTATTCTGGTCTATTATTAAGGCTTCCCGAACGAGGGTTATCGCTCAGCGTCCTAGCGAATAGTGGTGGCATGTGGTGGGGCAACCCGTTGAACAAAGCCGAAGTGGAATCTTCTGCATTTGCCAGCCTGTTTTTAAAAGAATTCGTTTTCAACTCAGCCAGCAAACCTATCGATTCTGATTGCACCGATGCAGGGATATCTCCGTAATCGTGGGCTTTTAATTTTGCATATCCACTGAGTCATCCCAGCTGCTGCCACTCAGGAGTCACTTTTACCTCGACAGCCAACACAGCTTGATAGGGCTTCGTTAGAGCCCATGCGGGTAGCGATGACTGCGGCCTTAAATAGAAGTAATTCATATTAGAGGGGAATGCTGCTTTCATACTCAAAGCTTCCCTATCAGGCCAACATTGAGTATCTTGTATCAACACTAGCGCAGGCAAGAAACCCAACCATGATCACTAACGATGCTGTCATTCTAGGACTCTTATTGGCTATTTTGGCCATTGTTTTTAAAACTTCCAGCAGCGATCACCCGGTGCTGAAGAAGTTTTACTCCATCATTCCGATGTTGTTGTTGTGCTATTTCCTGCCGTCTTTGTTGACCACCTTCAACCTGGTCGATGGGGAAAACTCAAACCTGTACTACATGGCATCGCGGTATTTATTGCCGGCTTGTCTGATCCTACTCACTTTAAGTGTCGATCTCAAAGAAATCATGCGCCTGGGTTACAAACCGCTGGTGATGTTTTTGACAGCGACCGTCGGCATCATTATCGGTGGCCCGTTGGCGATCTGGATCGTTTCCTGGTTTTCTCCTGAAACCGTCGGCGGCGCAGGGCCCGAAGCCGTTTGGCGCGGCATGACCACAGTGGCCGGTAGTTGGATCGGCGGTGGCGCCAATCAAGCCGCCATGTATGAGGTGTTTCAACCTTCAGATCCCTTGTTCAGTGTGATGATTACCGTGGATATTATTGTTGCCGAGGTGTGGATGCTGTTCCTGCTGCTGGGCATCGGTAAGAAAGACAAACTGGATAAGTTCTTTAGAGCAGACTCCTCTTCGGTAGATCACCTGCAGGAAAAAATGGAGACTTACGGCAAAAGCATCGAACGAAACCCCAGCACCACCGATTTAATGGTGATGTTGGGCATCGCTTTCGCCGGCACCGCCTTTGCCCACCAGATGGCCGACCTGATTGCTCCCTGGGTACAAACCAATGCGCCGGGACTGGCAAAATTCAGTCTGACTTCAAAATTCTTCTGGCTGATTGTGATTGCCACTGCCATTGGCGTGTGTCTGTCGTTCAGCAAAGCACGGAAATATGAAGGCGCGGGTGCATCAAAAATCGGTACTGTCTTTATTTTCGTTTTGGTGGCGACCATTGGCATGAAGATGGACATCAAAGCCATCTTTGAAGATTATCAACTGTTCATCGTTGGCAGCATTTGGATGTTAATTCACATCATCCTGCTGGTGATCGTCGGCTATGCCATCAGGGCGCCTTACTTCTTCCTTGCCATCGGCTCAAAAGCCAATATTGGTGGTGCCGCCTCTGCGCCGGTTTTAGCCGCTGCATTCCACCCGTCACTGGCACCGGTGGGTGTGTTGCTGGCGGTATTCGGCTACGTTCTGGGTACTTACGGTGCCTGGCTGTGTGGAATACTGATGCAAGCGGTTGCCCCGGTCTAAAGACAGTGCCTTAATTTTTTCAGCCGCATGTCAATTTACTAAGATTGTTCTATGGACATTTGGCCTTTCAACAACATCCCCGACTTTGACCGGGACGAATGGCCTCATTGGATTGATGAAGATGGTGATGGGGAAGATACCCGTCAAGAAATTCTTGAGCGCGATAGCCTGACCCCGGTAGTGCGTGAGGGCGGACGTATTAGAGAGGGACTGTGGGTGTGCCTGTATACAGGAAGGGTGATACAGGATGCGGCACGGATGGACATTGATCACGTCATAGCGTTGAAGGAAGCACATCGCTTTGGCGGGTTCGAATGGGATACGGATAAACGCAGAGCACTCGCCAACGACCCAGAGAACCTGCTGGCTGTATATCGATCCTCTAATCGAGCCAAGGGATTTAAAAATTCCTATGAAGGAATGCCCCCCAACATTGCCCATTGGGCACGTTACTTGATTCTCAGAGAACGAGTGATTGAAAAGTATGAACTGACACAATCAGCAGCAGAACGGAGAGCTGTTGAGTTCTACAGAGACAAATGGGTGACTCATCAGCATTGGATACGCATGGGCCGGGTGAGAAGATTCCTTGCTCGTTGGATTCCTGGGATATTTTAGGGTTGGTGTGGTTACGTCACTATCGTGAAAAAGTATCGATTTTTGCCCCCCATATATTTGTCTGATGTTTTATTGTACTGAGTGAGAGTGTCCCAATTGGTTGCAAAGCATTGAAGTACTTATTACGTATGGAAGCGTCGCAAATTTGCCTTGAGCGATCATTAAATAGTATTTATTCTCAGATGCTCTTTTGTTACTTAACGTTGATAGTAAGCCGATTCAATGAATAAATTCTCAGGTGTTACCGGCTCTCTAATTCTACCATCCAAGTCGATACGGCATGCTTCAGGTGAAATGCTTAGGTGAAAAGAAGACACTAATATTTTCCCCCACGGATAATCAATAGAACACTTAACTTCCTGAGGGTTAAGAGCGCACTTGACTATAAGTGGCTCTCCGATGCTCGCTAATTTCTTGCCGATTGGCGTATCTAACTCAACGCCCATATGGACCTGCTCTCCACCATACATGCCCAGCAAGTATTCAGAACCACGACTACCATATGCATCTAGGGTAAAGTTAAACCATAACATTGAGTCTCTAGTATCGGATTGCCTAGCTTGATGTGATGACCATAAACTTTGAAGCCAATTGATCTCATCTTCCTCAAACATATGACCAAAACGTTGGAGGAAATCAGCCCGTATCTCAGCTCCTGTGCGAATGAGCAACCCATTTTTTTCAATGTCAGAGCGTATCGCGTTAGTGTAATGAATCCCCCAGACCTGCCTTTGCATACAATAGTGATCAAGTTCTATCGCAATCTTATTAACCTCAGGGTGTTGGACCAGCTCTTCAGAAAATTTCTCATCCAGACACTGTGACACAATAGAACTAAGCAACAGTATCAGTTCTTTGGGTAAAAGATCAGGCCTTTGTAAATCTACGATGCCCACTAGTCTTTTACCTATTCTACTCCACAGGTTACTTGGTTAATCACGCTTATCAATTAGGCTGAAGTTTGCCCAAAACGGTCATCCTAAATAATGTTTTGTCACTCATTTTCCAGTTTTGTGCCTATTTTTGACTAGAGAGTTTTTCGATTAATGCATCGCGTTTTCTATATTTATTATTTTTGCGTAACCAATAGTGGGCAAGGTAGTGACAGTTCGGGCAAAGTGTTAATAAATCTTCAATGCTGGTATTCTTTGGCGATCGCCTCTCAGACAGAGGGTCCAAATGATGAACATGAACGATTTGCTTCTTAAATGAAAAAGCACAAACTTGGCAAGTATAGTTGTCACGTATTTTCACTTGCTTAACGAGTTTAGCTGACCGTTGTAATCTAAACCCAGAACTCGGTACTTTTTTACCTTCTTCTTGCACTGGATTGCCTTCAAATGAAAGATTCTCTGCTTCCTGTTCGTGCTGCAACTCGTGATTGATTGATGCATTCGTTTGTTCTACTTTCAGCTCTTTCCCGACCCAAAGTGGTTTCAAAGAACTTGAATAGAAAAACCATCGGTATTTTGAGTCCAACCCATTCTCGTGCTCATACTGTTGATAGAGGCGTTCCCGAATTAGCTTTATCTTCTCTTCTCTACAGCTAACATCTTGACGATCTGAGATAACGTGGCTAAAGACGCCCGTAATTTTTTCTTTATGCCCTGCAGAGATAATTGACTCATACTTTTCTGGGTTTGAGAGATGCAGCAGAGCTGAGTGAACGCCACAGGTTACCGACACGGAGAAGTATTCATTTGCGTCAGTTCCTTTATAAATTGCATCGTAACAAATGTCTGATAACCGCCTTTTTACCGATTGTGAATCTGTTAATTTGTTATCATTCTTGAGTAGATTTAAAAGTCTGAATATAGCAACTAGCTCATTGTATTTATTTAGTAAGTACCAAGGTCCAGGGTTGGCAATAGTGTGTGGTGAACCAAAGAAGAATTGGTTACCAGATACAATCTCATCATTGAACCACCTTTGAACATATTTTCGTTTTCCCTCAGCTGAGATATTCGCTACGGGCATCGCCCAGAGGTACTCAGCATTTACAAAGACGATTTTTGTTTCTAGAGGTGCTTCGAAGAACTGCTGGGCGACTTTTTCCTCGAAACTTTCCTTTGAATCATCGTATCTCTCAACAAACCTAGTTTCGATATCTTCTAACGCTCTATTTAGATCGAGTACCTGAGAATGTTTCGTAACGTAGCTATTTCTTTCGATAACAAACCGTTTTAGAAACTCATCAAAAACTCGGTAGGAATGAAACTGTTGCCAGTTAAGATTATAGCCTGCCATAAATGATTCTCCTCCCTCTTCGAAATCACCTAGAGCTACTTCAATCTACTCCTGGTCGTTAAAAAGCTAAAAACTAAGTATATGGTTTTACTATGTCCGCCTTGAGTATACAACCGCCATTTTCAAATTTCACCACTACTCAAACTAGCCTGTCACATCAAATCATCGCTTTCACAATTTATTACTGGTATCTAAATCAGCCTGATTTCCTAATTACACAATCAGGAATGGTTTCTTAGGCTGTTGTAAAACGTCAGACTCAAGCATAAACGCCCGTGCCTGCCACCCCCAACCATCTACAGCAATCTGATTATCCACACACATATCCAGCTGCTGCCGAGCAAACATATTGCTATTGATAGATGGGTATCGCCCAGTTAACTTGACCAAACCCAACAACACTTTTAATACCGGCAAAGGCAGGCTTAGTGGCTTACCATACCCCAACGCCTGACAAACCGCTTCTACTATCTGCCGATACGTCAACCGCGTTTCACCCCCTACATACCAGCAACCGGTTTGCGGCTGTTCGATTAATTTCAGACTGGCAATGGCCAGATCATCGGCATGGACAGGCTGGCGCAGGCCGTTGGCATTGCGGGCGATGGGGATATAGCCGAACTGATCGGCCAGTTTGGCCAATAGGCAGACATTGCTGTCCAGGCCAGCGCCATACACCATGGTCGGACGCAAAATGGCACAGTGGATATCGCGTTTATCGGCCAGCTGGTTTAATTGCTGCTCCTGTGCGGCAATGCCTTGAATCAGGCTGGCCTCTTTGGCATTGCTGGAATCATGCTTAAATCGGATACTGCTCGTACTAATCGCCACCAGTCGGTCTACCCGCGAGCATTGCTGAAGCAACTCAATGGTGATCGATAATGGCCCGGCAGAAACAATGCCTTCAATGCTATCCAGCCCTTCCAGTTTTTCCAGCGAACACCAATTGAGATTCTCATGCTCAGCAATCCACTCAGGTCTGCTCTGACGTGAAACAGCAATCACCTGATGACCACTTTGCAGCAAGCGTGGAATCAGAAAATACCCAATTTGCGAGCTGGCACCGGTGACCAGGATCTTCATTGTGCAGGCTCGGTGTTGGTCTTTGTTGCAAATACGCCGGATAACAGCACAAACAGAAAATGCAGCATTGCCAGTACCGGCATCAGCGTCCAGGTCAGTATTGAGCCCCCATGATGCTTGGTCAGATAGCGCAATAAACTTATGTGCTTGTACCAGCTAACCCGAATGGCCTGCCGTTGGCTGGAATGTCCACCCAGATGTTTAACTCTGGCCCTTGGCTGTAACCACACTCCCCAGCTTTGCTGCTGCATACGGGCCATTAAGTCCAGATCTTCAAAATGCAGAAAAAAGCCATCATCCATGCCTTTGACCGCATCCCAGGCACTGCGCCGAATCAACATGCAGGCGCCGCTGACAGCCGGCAATGCTGTGGCTTGTTCAGGAATGGCTTGCGAGCGTAAATCGAGTGCCGCCTTTTTACCCATGTACGCCTGCAGAATCCGCCAGGGTGTCGGTAAATGACGGCGGCTGCCGCTTTGCTCCTGACCCTGTGCGTCATAAACCAGTGGCGCGCACAGCCCGGCATCAGGCTGCGATGTCATCACATCAATTAACTGAGTCAGTGCATTCTCGGATAAGTCACAGTCCGGATTTAAAATCAGCACCAAAGGCGTATCGGTCTGAGCCACGCCCTGATTACAGGCATGGGCAAAACCCCGATTTTTTTGATTAATGATGCAGTGCAGCGTTTCGCTATCGGCCAGGCCTGCCATCGACTGATCACTGGAGGCATTATCCACCACCACGGTTTTTTGCACTGACAACTTTTGCAGCTGGCTCAGCAATGACTGCAGCAACGGCCCCGTATTGTAATTAACGATAACGACACTGACCGCAGCGGAGGCTTGCATGATGTACTGTTATTGATTATCCAGTTTGGCGCGCAGTGCCTGGATTCGCTGATCACGCTCGATTAAATCATGACCAGCCTTGATGTTTTTTCTGACCTGCTCGTTATAGTGCTGATAAACACTTTCATCCTTATCACCAAACAGGCACAAGCCGGGAATATTTTTCGGCAGGTAGGCATCATCCTGCGCACAAACGGCAATATTGTATAAAGCCGGATACGGCGCGCTGCTGCTGGAACTCACGGCCGAGTCGTCCTGGACCTGAAACAAACCGTTTTGTTCTGCATTGTCCTCTTCTGACCAGATCACCGACTGAAACAGCAGTTTCTGACCATACAAACGAACCGCACCAAAGTGCTGCTGGAGTAATTCGATAAACTGCTCGCGATAAAGCTCTTTAACGTGATGCGGATTATCGTAATCATTGGCATCCGAATACCAGCGCTTATCCGGCGAGGAAATAATCACAAACCCTTCAGGTTTTAATACCCGTCGAAACTCCTCCAGCATCTCCTGTTGCTGCGGCAAATGTTCAATGGTTTCGAATGAGACAATGGCATCAAAAGCTGCATCTGCAAAGGGCATGTCGGTGACACTGGCCTGATGGAAACCCTGCCCATAACGCTGCTGCGCGTGCTGTATGCTGCTCGCATCAATGTCCACGCCCACCGCACTGGCAGCAGAGGCGCGCAAGATGGCCGTGCCATAGCCTTCCCCGCAGGCGGCATCACAGACCTGTAGGCCTTTGACCAGTTCACTGGCAAAAGCATAACGATGCATATGCTCATACCAGATTTCGCGAACGCACTCAGGGGTAAAACGCTCGCCGGTAAATTCCAGTGTGTTATCTGACATCGTATTACTCAATGGTGGTTGTTTGCTGCTTTATTAATTGCTGATAAATCTCGCCGATTTTTTGACGCCTGCTGTGCAACGGGTCATTAGCGATAAATTCGTGCACGCTGTTCATATAATCCGGGTAGCGCGCCAGTACTTTGTTTAACGCCTCGTCATTGGGCTGCAAGCCCAAATCTTGAAAAGACTGATTGCCCACATGCGCCACATAGGCATTATCGCAGAGAATATTGCGAAAACCCGCTGCCTGTGCCCGACAGCTGTAGTCATTTTCTTCGCCATAACCATGGCCGTAATGCTCTGCATCCAATAAACCAATGGTATCAATGCACTGGCGCTTGATCAGCATACAAAAACCCACGGCGGTTGGCACCTGTGGATACAGCGGATTACCGGCCAGCTCGCAGGCCAGTTCGCAGGCCTTGGCCATTAATGCTGGAAACTGCGGTACCTGGTGATTAACACACAACTCAGGCACCGAGGCAATCTCGCCATTATTGGTCATCGGCGTAACCGTTGCCACCTGATGTTGTTCACCCGCCGCCTGCAGCTTTTCATACCAGCCATCGGTGACGATGGTGTCCTGGTTTAGCAGTATCACGTCACCATCGCAGGCAGAGATGCCGCGATTAACGGTGGCAACAAACCCCAGGTTTTTTTCATTGCGTAAAACGGTCAGGTCATCAAAACCGCTGCCCTGCAGGTTCTGTAAAAATGCACCGACACGAGCATCGGGTGATGCATCATTAATCACGATGATGGGTGCCTGTGCAGCAGTCTGCAGCAATGATGAAAACAGCTGCTCCAGCATGGCATAGGCATTGTAGACAGGAATGATGATGGCCGTATTCAATGTGGTACTACCGCTTTATTCAATCCACTCATGCTGCAACCGCACCATACCCTGCTCCTGGGTTTTGGCCGTAAAGGTCATATCAACCACGCGGTTATCACACACTCGCATGCCTTCTGGGTCCAGCGCATGGGCACGGATTTCGTATTTGCCCGGCAGTAGCTGGATATCTTCAAACAGTAAAGTGAAGACATAATCATCACCGCGGCGAGTTGCGGTAACCTGATCCTGCTCACTGGTCACCCCGTAGACCGCGACTCGATCCACCCGCACAATGCTGATACCGGCGACCGGTGCGCGCCCGTCCGGTGATGCCATCACCATTTCCACGATCACATCGGCAGGATATTCAAACCAGGCTTTTTCCTGACGATCGCCATCCATGCAGCGCAAGGATTTAATATGGTATCGGCCATTATCGGGGCTGTTGTTGCTCGGCAGTTTTTTGCGCGGGTTGCGCTGCTCCTGATGCCAGGACATATAGGCCTGGGTGACCTGATGCGATTCACCCTGCAAATGAATTTTGCCGTCTTTTAGCCACACGGTATTGGCACATAAACGGGTGATCAGATACATGCTGTGCGAAACCATCAGCAATGTACCGCCGTTTTTCAGGTAATGATCAATCCAGCGTATGCAGCGCTTTTGAAAAGACTCATCTCCGACTGCCAATACTTCATCGGTAATAAGTAGCTCAGGAGATACCGCGGTGCAAATGGAAAAGCCCAAACGCACGATCATGCCCGATGAATAATGCCGCACTGGGTTATGAATGTTTTCGCCCAGCCCGGAGAACTCGATGATCGAATCCAGTTTTTGCTTGACCTCTTTGCGCGACATACCCAGTAACTGGGCTTTTAGGAAAATATTTTCATAACCGGTTTTGGAATCATCAAAACCGGCACCCAGTTCAATCAGCATCGCAAATTGGCAATGCCGCTGGATGCTACCGTGACTGGGCTCAATGATTCCGGAGATAATTTTCAGCAGTGTTGATTTGCCTGCACCATTGGCCCCAACAATGCCCAGTGAACGACCGGCAACCACTTCCAGATCAATATTAGACAATACGGTTTTGGGGTTATGTTCTGCTTTGCCGGCAAGTATTTTGAACAGGTACAGCAGTTTGCTGGAACTGGTTAAACGCTGCGGATAATGTTTTCCAATATTTTCAAGTTGCAGTAGTTTCTTCATGATGGACCTGGGGCACTCACACTACATCAAGAAAATAACGCGATAGCCTTTTATACAGAAGCATTCCAAACCCCTGCAGTACTGCGGCGCAGACCGCAAAAACA
Organism: Wenzhouxiangellaceae bacterium; assembly: GCA_965230265.1. Taxonomy (GTDB): domain Bacteria; phylum Pseudomonadota; class Gammaproteobacteria; order Xanthomonadales; family Wenzhouxiangellaceae; genus JAJFKX01. Next base: position 2,568,345 of record OZ245999.1, read on the forward strand.
ATGACTGCTTTGCCCGGTATCCACTGACCCTGCAACAACACGCCGCGCAAATACTCCAGCATGCCTGCCAAAGGATTGTAGTCAACCAAAAAGGATAGATGCTCAGGCAGACGCTGTGCCGGCCAAATTATGGGCATCAGAAAAAACATCAGTGTCAGAAACAATGGCACGATGACTTTAAGATCATCAATAAATACCGCCAATGCGCTGATCATCAATGAAACCCCATTGGTGAATAGCCACAATAAAAAGAACACCGGGATAACCATCAGCATCCCAGGCCAATAAATGCTGGCACCCATAAAATGCAGCACCACCAGCACAATAAAAAAAGTGGCACTATAAATAATAAATTGTGCCATGGTTCTGGCATATAAAAACCATTCAGACTGAATATTCAGCTTTTTGATTAAACTGGATTTCTGTTTGATCAGGCCAACACTGCTGCCAACAGAACGGCTGATGGCCAGCCATGGCCATAAACCGATCACCAAAAATTCCGGATAATTGACGCCTTCGATACCGGTCTCACGCGCGCCCAGAATATTGGCAAACACAAACACATACACGATGGTAATCAACACCGGTTCCAGAATAATCCAGAACCGTGACAATATGGTTTCTTTAAAGTTTTCCTGTAATTCCGAATACAGCAGCTGCTTTAAAGCGGTATTCAACATAACCGTCTGACAGTAGTGATTTAATTCTAATAGTGAATTATTTAACGGGCGGAACCCAGCTGCTGTTCCAGTCTATGCTTGTCCAGAAAATGGTTCAGGACTTCCTGATTCACCGTTACCTCCTGTTTTCTGATGTTATCCAGATAGGTTGTTACCAGGCGGTTTCTTTGCTCTTGTTTGGCTTCTGCAATCAGCTGATCTTCAACTTCTGAAAAGGTCAGGTTTCTTGCTGGATTTTTAGCCACCCAGTAAATGATGTGACTGCCAAACTGTGTGTCCACGACTTCGCTGAGCGGTTGCTGTCCATTCAAATCAAAAGCAGCTACCTCAAAAGCCGGTGCTGTGACGCCTCTACGTACACCGGCGATCAAGCCGTTATTGTTTCTATAGGTTGGGTCTTCGGTGTATTGTTCCGCCGCATCATCAAAACTGATTTCATTGTTTTTAATTTGCTGCAGCAACTGTGCAGCCTGTTGATGCGCTTCTTCCGCTGAGCGCTGATTGGCAGCGATCAGGATATGTTTTACATCAACGGTTTCCGGACTGATGTATTCATCCTTATTCAGAATGAATTTTTCTTCTGCGATAGCACGGTAATCCGCATCAGGCTGATCCTGGACATAAGCTTCCAGCCACGCTTCGATAAGAACACGCTGACGTGCCAATTCAATTTTTGCCTGCACTTCTGGTTGCTCCGAAATGCCGCTGGCTACTGCATCCTTATAGGCAACCTTGTTGACCAGCAGTGAATCAATGGCCTCGATAATTCTTTGGCGATTACCGGCAAACACCTCACGATCGCCAGCTGGAATGGTCAGCAAAAAATCTTCGACTTCATCGGTGCTGATGGTCACACCTTGCTTGTCGATAATCACCTGCTGTTCCTGCGCATCAGCAAAACTGCTCAGCAGTATCAGCAATAAACCAGTCATCAATGGATTTTTCATATTTATATGCCTTAAACAAAAAAGCTGAGCATAGTTGGACTATGCTCAGCCTGTAAAGTTGGACGTAACGGTTAAAGTTTTACCGATATCTGTCCCGTCAGGTCAGAAGCGATTACTGAACCGGCCTACACATTCGCTGAAAGTACAGGTTGGGTTACCGTTTCTGTCACCAAAGAACAGGTTCAGGAAGTAGGTTTCACCCGGTGTCAGCTCACAACCAATCGACGATGGAGAACCGGTATGGAACCAGTTAATATTAATTTTAACCGCCGGGAAGTTCACATCACACTGTCCGTCTTCGGTTTCCAGCACACCCATGCAAGGATCTATCGAGGCGATCAGGCCCGCAGTGTTTGGAACTGGTGCCTGTACCGATGACACAAAACCGTCAATCGGTGTGGAAGGTACTGTGAACTGCAGTGCCATATATTCACCGGTATCCACCGCGATATTAAATGGATCGGCATTAGAGCCTGGCCATGCGGTACCGAATGCACCCTGGAAGGTGGTCTGGGTGGTGTCACGTATCGGCACAACCGGTGCCGGACATGGAACCGTGGGCTGTGTAACGGTTACTGCATCAGTCGCAGTATCTGTTACTGCAGAGCCTCCATCCGGGCGACAGCTAAAGGTAAAGGTCCGCGAACCCAATGGCGAGCTATTTAGAATGACGGCAGTTGAAGCGCCTGGCGCTGAGGTAACCGGAACGGTGACCGCATTAATGGTGCCTGGCGAAGTTAACGTGCAAGTCGGCGCGGTTGGCCCATTGTTCAGCGTCACATTCCAGTTAAAGTTAATGGTGGTACCTCGGTCTGCTGAGGTCTGGGTAATATTGAAAGTATCAATCGTGACGGTTGGATCAGCACCATCAATATAGGTGGATTCAAAAAAGCCAACCACAGGAGAACCACCCCCCACAGCGGTACAGGTCATACGGAAACGTTTCAGGCCTGCTGTTGCTGTGGCCAGGTTCACCGGCCATTCCAGGCCGTTAATCACAGAAACAAACTGCGTTGGATTACCCGGATCAACAAAACTGCCGGGGTTGGTAAATTCAAAAGGTGTTTGCGAGAACTTGCTGACAGGTTCTATCTGCTCAATATCACAGGTGGTATCTGAAATCGCCGGTGTGATATTCCAGTTAACAAACAGACAAACCGCATCATCAACATTGTTGTTATCCAGATCACAATTTAAGGTTGTCAAATCCAGCACCGATGGTGTTGCGCTAAGGCTGTTGATGATTGGATCCTGACCTGGGCAGCCGAGGTCGTTGGCTGCTGCATCGGCAACAATCAAAATATCTGAATCATCCACGTCCACTGTCGCGGTACCCACTTCCAGACATACTTCCTGGAATCCACCTGAAGGTAAATTAAACCTTACCCGTGGTTGTTGTGCATTGACTGTTGCCTGAAAAACAGCAAACAGTATCAATAGCACAAAAAGGGATCGTGTTGAAAAATTACGCATTGCTAACCTCATTGGCGTTTCGTCAATCTGGATAAAATTAAATAACTATACAAAAGAATATATTTTGTGCTTTTAAGCGTTACTAAGGTGTTAAATAACTCAATTCTACAATAATAAAAGGGGCCACCAAGTTGGCGGCCCCGATAATATCCAATTGTAAAACTAAACTAGCCTTACTGGATGACTCGTGCGTAAGCGTGCTTGAATGAAGCTGCGAACAGAGCATTCAAAGCAGCGTTATCTGCACTTTGTACTGAGAAGCCAGTAGCAGGCAGACCTACATAGGTGTTGCCACTGTCATCATTGGTCAGTTCATGAGTCACTGGGCCGTTAGGACCTACACCGTTGAATGCCAGCTGTGCCCAACCGGTTTCGAAACCAGGTGAGGTAGCCAGATCAAAATCAACGAACAGGTTTGAACCCAGGATTTCAGAAATGATTGGACCGTCTGGGCCATCAGAACCAACACCATTGTTGAACGTCAGTACGTTCACTTCCCAACACAGGTTCAGACCTGGGATGGTTGGTGGTGGAGATACTGGTGGGCCATCCAGAGGAGTCTGAGCTTCTTCACGATCCCAGAATTCCAACAGTACTTCTTCACAAGCCGTATTGCCGTTCCAGCTGCTGTTGAATGGTGGAATTTGTACACCGTCAACATGGAAACGTTTGGTTGGGAAGGTTACAACCCATTCAGTGTGACCACCGATGAATGCTTCAGCAGCGTACTGGTTCATTACCTGATCGGTCATGAATGCAGCAGTAACAGCCAGCGCTGGAACGCCAACACCACTCCAGTCATCGTTAACAACAATTGGGTTGGTGCCAGTAGCCAGAACGACGTTGCTTTCCGCTGGGAATACGTTGTTCAAAGATGGGTTCAAGTCACCTGGATTTGAGTGCAGAGATACTGCTGGGGTGAAAGTACCGTCACCGTTATCAACTGGTACAAAGAAGTTTTCCAGTGCAACAGCGTCATAACCGAAAGCGCGAGCGCCAGGTACGTTGATCACAACAGCACCACCGAACAGACCGCCAGAAGGAGGTGCAGTGTTGGTGGTTGGATCTACTGCGAAAGTGCCGGCGCCAACGAAAGCGTTAGACAGACCAGGACAGTTAGCAGGTGTGCCACCTGAGTGGATAGCAAAGTTAGCTTCTGCACCAACCAGAACACCCATTTCGATCAGTTCTACATAACCTTCACGAGCACGGTCAAAACCGGTACGCGCGTCACCTGCGAACAGGGTGGTCAAGAAATCGAAACTGGTGATGTTAGGTACCAGACATGAAGCGTCATTGGTTGAGAAACCTGGATTGCCGGTCGCTGCGTTATCAGAGATAGTCGCAGTCCACACGTCAAATGGAGACAGGTACAAGTTAAAGTCAAGAACCTCCTGACTGTTTTCACCTTCGATGAAACGAACTTTAACCGCTTTCACGTCATCAGTTGTGTTAACAACTGAGATCAAAGTGTCATTGTCATCACGGGTGGTGTAGTAAGGATAGATCAGCACCTGACCTGTACCATCTGGGTTTACGTGTACCGCATTCGATACACTAACAATGCCTGCGATGCCGGTAAGACCAGCTAGCACTGCAGTTGTTAAACTCTTCTTGTTCATTAAAAATCACTCCTAAGTTCTAGAATCTAGAGGAAATAATACTGTGATTTGCGCACTCCCTGCGGGCCACAGGGGCCTTAATCGGCAAAGCGCAGCCAATCACAGTGGTTAATGTTACTTTAATTAAATGCCAAACGCAATCACTCTGAGCACACTGAAATCAATGGTTAGGCTGCATACAGGCTCGACATAGCCCGGATCAAACGATCAGGACTCATCCACATAATACCATTGGTCAGCCACGTTGATCCATTTTTCTTCTACCCGACGGGTACTACGATGCTCTGAGACCCCACGCAAGGGCTCATTAATAAGGTAATCAATGTCTACCCGTGCATTGCAAACCGCTTCATCGCAGGTCGCATCGACAAACCGTGCATCGGTCCATTTTACCTGGGCAACTTTAAAGCGAACGACAAAATCAGCCTCACCCACACTGGAACGATAACCGGGTGTGTAATAGCTGTAGGCTGTTTCGTAGTCGCCGCTAACCATGGCATCAACCCGTGACTGGGCACGCTGTCCGACCAATTGCTCGGACGTTAGTGATGGTTTAACTTCACCGCAGGCTGTCACAAGGCCAGCCAGCAGCAAAACCGCAGCCAAACGAGCGGCTTTTTGCTTGATCATATTATTTACCTGCATTCGGGAATTCTGATGGGATTTTTTCCTGGGGCAGCTGCTCTGTCTTGGTAAACGGCCGTAAACCCTGGAAGCTCTTGCGCAAATCATCGGACACCTCCTGCAACGTATCGATGGCTTCGATCACTGTTGGCTTGATAATGACCACAATCTCACTGCGCGAAACATCATAACTGGTGTCACTGAACAGTTTTCCAAGTATCGGAATACGACGCAATACCGGAATACCGTTTTCCGACTCGATATAGGTTTCTGTAATCAGACCACCAAGAATGATGCTCTGGCCAGACTGCACCGCCACATCCGTCGTTAAAACGTTGGTACTGATGTTGGGGTTGTCATTGGGTCCGGTGGTCCCCGATGGATTACTGACCTCCTGGGTGAGCTGCATATAGACCAGGCCACCTGGATTGACGCGAGGCGTTACTGTGAGCGTGGTACCGGTTTGCACGAACTGTGTACTGGCAGTCGTTCCACCGGTGCCAATGCCGCCCAGGCCATTGAATGTGGTATTGGCAATGGCCAACTGCTCACCCACATTAATGGTGGCTTCAGTATTGTTACGAACCAGCAGGGTGGGCGATGAAATGGTGCGGGTCTCACTAACGGTTTCCAATGCCTGAATCACCGATTGGAAAAAAGTATTACCCACTCCTACCGGGTTGGTCACTGAGAAAACCGCATTTGAACCATCAAACAAACCACCTCGCTGATTGCCCCCGGCTGAGGAGACAATGCCACCCAAAGGGTTGCCACCACCGCTACCATCATCCGAGCCACCATCAGGATCGAAGTTTGACAAGAAGTAATTCACACCATAGCGCAATGACTCACCCAGATCGACATCCACCACATGGGCTTCAATTAATACCTGCAGTGGTTCAGTATCCAAACGCTTGATGGCAGCCAGTATCGAGTCATATTGTTGCGGCGATGCTTGTATCAGCAGCGAGTTGGTTTCCTCTACTGCAGTAATACGTACATTCTCGGTATTGCCCAGCGCCACACCGGATTGATCGCCCGATGCTGGAGGCTGATTCTGTTGCCGGTTGGGCTCGTTGTTCTCATTTAGCGTGCTAAGACTGACCGGTTGCAACCCTTCACCCAAGGAACCTGCAGTCAGGTTATTAACACCATCATTATCATTGTTACTGTTGCTACGGGTCCCACCAAAAATATCCAGCAGGTAATCAGCCAGTACGCCGGCTTCCAGATTTTCCACCCGATAAACATACAAACGGTTGGCGGCAGAGCCGGCAGAGCCACGGTCCAGGCGTGTGATCCATTGTTCAGCCTGTTCTAAATATTCTACTTGTGGCGTAATAACCAGTACGGAGTTCAAGCGCTCAATGGGCACAAATCTGAACAAACCGGCCAGTGGTGAATCGGCCTCAGCACCAAAAATGCTTTCCAGCTCTGGCACCACTTCGCCTACTTCAACCCGTTCCAGATTGAACACAGCCACTGACATCCCTTTCAGCCAGTCGACATCAAAAATTTCAATGGTGCGCAAATAATTGCTGAGTTCCTGCTTGGTACCAGCCAGCACCATCAAACTGCGTGCATTATCGGCGCTGATAATGGCGCCGTCCTGAACATAAGGCTCCAGAATGGTTTGCATTTGCTGTGGTGAGATGTAATCCAAAGGCACCACCAGCACCTCATACCCTCTGACCGAATTGGCCGACCCAAGGCGGGGAGAAAGATTGCCGCGTACCGCATTGCTGACTGGAAGAATATTGTATCGGCCATCTCTATAGACCACAGCGGCATTGTTCCAGCGCAACACCATTTCCAGAATGGGCAGGATCTGATCACGGCCAATCGGCTTGGCCGTTGCAAAAGTTACCTCGCCTGAAACACCTGGGCCGATGACATAATTTTCTGCCAGTAAATCACCCAATAATGCCTGCACGACTTCTGGAACAGACAGGGCCTCGAAGTTCAGTGTGATTTCACCATCCGCATCCAATATTGGTGCTGGCCGACGACGGGCAACGTCTTCGTTAATAAATTCACCTGTGCCTGGAAACTTTTCGGTTCTCGGCTGCGCATCAGGGTCCTCTTCTTCTTCCTCACTGCCAAACACCAAATGTGATTCCTCTTCCTTATCAGCATTGGTCACAGCAGCCAAACGTGAATTGGCACCGGTGGGATCATCATCATTAAGTTGTCTGCCGTTGTACGCACAAGCCGTCATCAACAGGCACAACAAAACTGTGGTGATAAATCTGAAAATCAAAACTCTACTCCGAAACTCTGGTGAGAAAAACAACATTAATTTTCCTCATCGCCTGATTGTTGTGCCTGTCGCTCACGAGCGGCACGCAGTTTGGCGCGGCGCTCTGCAATCCGGCGACGCACCTCAGCGGCCGAATTGGCTGCTGCGCTATTATTGGCAGCCTGTGTGGCCGGGCTGTTATTGGCTGCGTTGGCTGCCGCATTACGGTTAGCCCTAGGGTTGCTAGCCGCAGGTGCCTGCAGACCACGCTTATTCACTTTTAGTTCCAACTCGGCAATACGCTCACCGGCAGCAAAGCTGACACTGCGTTCACCTATTTCTGATATTTGCCAGGCTGCCTGATCACCTTCCAGCGACATACCCTCGCGCATGATAACGGTCTTGCTGGTTTTGCCATCAGTAATCATGGCAATCTTGCGCTCTGGAGAAATAATCACACCAGCCAGTCGAGCATCCAGTTCAGTTACCTCATCAACGGCATCGGGATCATCCCCTTCATCAATCGTTTCGACTTCAATCTCTGGCAGAATGCGATCTGGAAAAAACAGCGGTTTTTGCAAAATTGCCGCATATGCTTCCGGATCCTCACGATTTAAGGCGACCTGTTGCAACTGGGTATCGGTTTCCGGCAATGGCTGCTCATCAACTTGCACTTCGCCAGGCTTGCCGAGCAATAAAGTCTGCAGCAAAAGTACAACTGCCAAAAACACACTGGCACCGGCCAACAGACCGGTCAGGCCGGACCAGAAACCGCCGTTTGCCGCATTGCCCTGCATCACGTACGCGCGCCTTCTGGCGGAGCTGCCAGATAACCATACATATCAAAACGAATATCCAATACCGCAATATTTTGATTGCGGGTATTTCGTCCTGGAACATTGACATAACGCTGGTAGATATTCATACCGTCTATAAACACCAGTGGGTAGCTGCCTTCAAGTTCATGCAAAACCTTGACCAAATCGCCCAGGTTACACCGCATCCTCACCTTAACCAAGACTTTTTCAAAACGTTCGGGCTCACGGGCACGCACATTCTGATTACTGATCACCTGACAATCCGGCTCATGGTCCGCCTGTGTCGTAATAATTTGTTTTAAACGTTGGGTCAGCACTGCAGCGGCAGCATCAAAATTCTGTCCTACCAAAAAATAATTATCGTTCTGACCCTGATCATTGATCGATGCCATACGCCGTTCGATTTCTTCGCGCTGATTCACCGACGACATAAACCTGCTGACATCGGTACGCAATGCAGAAATTTGGTCGGAGTAATCCAAGTGTTTCATCACAAACCAATGAAAACACAATAAATAAACCAATATCAGCATCAATACTGCCAGACCTATAGCCAGGGTTTTGCCCGATTCTCTATCCGGTAATAGCTGCATCACTCTAGCTCCTGTTGTTCTGTTGAAGCCTCAGGTGAAGTCGTTTGGCTTGCTACAGGTTCCTCAACGTCAATGGCAGTACCTGGTGGATCTGTCTCTTGCAGGTCATCCTCAGGCGTTTCCTGCAGGTATTCTTCAGAGTCGGTTGGTTCATTCAGCTCAATACCGGGCTCACTGCTATCTGCCTCGGCCAGTACAAATGTTGCTTTAGGGTCAATCGTTGAGGCAGAAGTAAAACGCTCTTTGTTTAAACGCTGATCGGTGGATATGGCGCCTTTGAAAAAGGTGGCCGATAAGGCCTCTGCATCATTCAATGACTCCACCAATTTCTGAGCACCATCGGATAAACCCTGAAGCTGCAACTCGTGCTGTGATTCTTTTTCATTAATCTGAAAACGCTGCACCCAGGTATCTTCGGGTAAGCGTGAGGTTACACCGGCCAATACTTCCAAGGTCAATGGTGTATTCGCCCGTTTATTGGCCAAAAAATTCGCTGCCGCTAACGATTCATCCAAACTTTGACGAAGCTTGCTGACCTGCAATGCTTCACTGCGTACGGCATCTCGCTGCTGCTGCAGTTGCTCAATGGTTTGTGCGCGCAGGTACAACGATTCTGCCATTACCACCACCAGCAATAAAATGGCCACCCCGGCCAGCATCCAGTTCAAGCGCACTCGCTTATTGGCTTTGGTGACACGCTGCTCACGGGGCAGCAGGTTAATCTGCATGGGCTCTGGCTTTTTAGCGGCATCAGACGAGGTATTCACATCAACCCCTTGCAAGCGTAAGCCCATGCCTTGCATTTGCTCCAGATAGGCATCCACTTGAGTGCGTTGCGCAAGAATCAGGTCGACATTCAAAAACGGTGGCTCGCGATCAACAATCTGTAAATCAAAATACACTTCCTGTGCAGAAAACGGTGTCTGTCGATCAATCTCAAATGCCACAGCCTGACGTAAATTGGCTTCCGCTGCTGCCGGCATGCGAATGGTTTTCTTCAATATGGAGTCAGCAGGAATGCAATATATGGCCGCTGGGGTGCCCTCTTTAAACTCATCCAGGCTGGCAACAATACGAGCGCGTGTCTGATCCGGATCACTGTCGTGTTCCAGCGTATCCAGCAAGCGGCGACCTTCATCGCTGGCCTGCCACAGATAAATAGAATGAGCATCTGCACAGATCAACAGTTGCTCATGCGGTACCGCAAACAAACGTTTGATCCGCGGTGGAATCAAGGGCGCCAACTCGCCTGTCCACCACTCTAAAAAGCGGGGGATACCGGTCGCATGATAGCGAGCGGTAAACATCGCCGATACTTTGTCGAGTTGCGCAATCACTGTGTATCTATCCTGATCGTTCCAATAAGCTGCTGTTGTTTAGTTGTTATATTGTAAAGTCATTGATTATTGACATACCAATTTGCCAGGCAGTTTCCGGGCTATTCGGATACACCCTCTTGCCAACGCACAATGCGATACGGCCTGCCCAGCAGGTCTGTTCCTAACCGGAACGTGCCTTCGACCTGCGACCATGCCCCATTGTTCAATGTTGCTGTCGATACCACGCTAAAAGTCAAACCGCCACCTTGCGCAACAGCGACCGCACCATTGGGTAATGTGATCGGTTGCTGATTGGTGTTATCAAATTCCTGGCGCTGGCTGATCAGGTCCAGCGCAGTTTGCGCGTCCACATCTTCGAACGAGACCAAAGCCTCGGCAGGCGCATAAGCCGCGTTAATCTCGCCGCGACCGGAGAACACCGTAACCGCCGGTTCAATCTGGCTATACAGCTCATAGGTCATGCCCAGCACCTGTTGTAATTCCTCTACGGTTGAAAAGGCCGCATTGGGTGGCGCCCATGGCAGGCCAGCCGCTGCATATTCGCCCTCTTCACCGCCCGCCGGGCGCACAAAGTCATCCGGGTCACGCCAGTCTTCGATGGCATCAACGATCGCCTGTGCTTGGGTGGGTTCTACACCGTGTCCAACCAGTAAGCTTAGCTTGGTGCTTTCAGGTGCGCTGTTCAGATCAAGCTTGCCCGTCTCATCGGTAATCGAAACACTGACCTCGGCATCACCCAATGGAAAAGTATAGGGGCGCCCATCGGGGATCCATTTGCTTTCCAGATCTGGGTTACGCATTTCAAACACCGCCCGCTGTATGCCCCCGAGTGCACCCATGCGTGCGCGCGCGTCATCGAACAGCGTGCGTGATTCCAAATTTTCTGCACGAGCCAACAACGCCAGCGTGCCAGAGACTATGCTCAGCAATACCAGCACCCACAGAACAATCAGCAGCGCCACTCCACGCTGATGTAAACCACTGCAGTATCTGAGTGCTAATTGATAGGGCAAACGGTTCATTCAATATCACCACTATTGCGACGCTCAAATACACGCCCCAACTCTCCGGTCGGTTCGGCATTACGACGGCTGCGGCGTAAACGTCCGGCAGTGCCATCAATGCGCATGCTGATGCTTAATTCAGGCCACTCAACCAGGGAGTCTTCATCAAACTCGATATCCATGGTTATCGCCACTGGGATCTCTTCTGGCTCTTCCCATTCATTTTCCCAGTCCGACAGGCGCCCTTCACGATCCAGGCTTTTGTACTGAAATTCACCATCTTCCAGGCCACGCAATAAAACAAATGGCTCACGGTCGCGCAAAATACCATCTTCATAGGCCAGCAAGGGAACATGCCGGAATAGCAGCTCATAACCCCCTCCCGAACCACGCTCCAAACTTAACTCTTGAACCTGTGGGCCACCTGCACCCAGATAACCAGGCATGGGTGCCACAAACTGCATTCGGTCACGCTCACCTTCGAACACATAAAATTGATCATCATCATCGACCAGATAGTTCAACGGCAGGGAACGCGCCAACTGTCGATGAATAAACTGTTGCGTGGCGCGTAAATGGGTTTGCTGCTGAATCAGGTTATCTGCACGATCGGTTGAGCGGGTAACAGAACGCAGACCGCCATATGCCAACGCCATGATAATACCCAGCAAAGTGATCGCCAGCAGTACTTCAATCAGTGTAAAGCCAGACTGTTTTAGCGGCGGTTTATGTGTATGCCAAATCATCATTGAGCTAACCATCAAAAGCCCGACTTTGAAAATTACTGTCCTGAGCATAAAGCGTGGTAAACGTGGTTTGCTGCTGCTGTCCGCCCTGCTCCCAAAATACCGTTAAGTTGACCTCAAACATATCAACCGGAATCAAATCAGGGTTCAGTGTTCGACCATCTTCCGGAAGATACGGCAGTATCTCCATTTCCCAGCTGTATTTCTCGTCGAACTCACCAGAATCTGAGCCTTCTTCAACCGGTGCTTCTATACCCAGCAAATCCATTTTGGATTGGGCATACAACGCGGACTGAGTTAAATTTCCAGACAAACGGGTATTGCGCAAGCTGGAGCTGACCACTTGCATCACCACTGCAAAAGACAATGCAAACACCAGAAAAGCCGCCAGGATTTCCAATAAGGTAAAACCTTTTTGACGCTGTTGCCCTACAGGAGAGTGAGAACGTGCGGGCTGATGGATATTCATTCCAGCAACTCCCCGCGGGTAATTTCACCCGTCAGCCACTCCACGCCCACCTGCCATTCACGCTCGTCAGCCGTTAAAGTGACACGCCCACCGGTGGAAGAACCATCCGGGAAAAACCGGATACCACCGGCGTTTTCACCGGTAAGCTCTGAACGGGCTGTCAATATAGTGATGTCCATGCCTCTAGGAAAAGGTTGAGCTGAACGGTTACCCGCCTGCCAGGTGCGGTTTTCAATATCCACCACAAAGGTTTGTTGCTCTCGGCTACGCATCGCCAAGCTACGGGTATAACGCATGCTGGCAGCGATTTCCTTACTGGCGTTGCGCATTTGCGCGCCGCTGACACCACGACCGATTGAAAATGAGACCAACCCCAGCATCAGACCAATCACGGTAATAACCACCAGAATTTCCATCAGGCTGAAACCATGTTGGGCAAACATAGGTTTGCCCAACTTATATTGACCTGACATGGAGTTATGCATGCCTTGCATCATTTTTCAGCCGTTCCCAATCTTGGTATTGGTAGATTGATTATTCCCAGCTATTGATGTCAGCGTTTTTTCCTTCACCACCTGGTGAGCGATCCGCGCCATAGGAAATAATGTCGTATTCACCATGCTGCCCCGGAAAACGGTACTCATAAGGATTACCCCATGGGTCAGTTATCAGGCTTTGTTTGGCATAAGGGCCACGCCAGTTACTGGAATTACCTGGCTCGCTAACCAGGTCGTCCAGATTTTCTGGTGGCGAACCGACATCAAGATAATAGCCATCAACGGCACTGGACAGTGACACAATCGCTGCCTTGGCTGCCTTGGCTTTGGCCACCTCTGTTCGACCAATAATATTGGGCACCACCAGACCGGCGATTAAACCCAGTATTACCAGCACCACCAATAATTCGATCAAGCTAAACCCCGCTATCATTGTCCGGCCTGGAGCAACGCCCAGACGCGCGCTTGAGCGGTACTTAATATTTCCTTGTGTACTCTTCATAATTTCTAACCTATACCAGTTCATTAATACCCAGAATTGCCAACAACACCGACATGACAATTAATCCAATCATAACCGCAAGTGCCAAAGTCATTACCGGTACAAACAGGGACATCAGTCGGTCGATGGTAGTTCTCACTTCGCGATCAAACGTGTCTGCCACTTTCAGCAACATTTGATCCAATTGTCCGGTCTCTTCACCCACACTGATCATCTGCAATGCCAGGCGAGGGAAGTATTCACCCTGAGCCAGCGTCCTGGCCAGCCCATGACCGGTTTTCACTTGTTTGGAAGCCTCTGCCACAACCTGCTGCATCACCGTATTGGCCACCACATTGCGGGCAATTGACAGCGCACCCAGCAAAGGCACACCATTAACCAGCAGAGTGCCAGTGGTACGCGCCAGTCGCGCAGTTTCTATTTTAGCAACCAAATCGCCAATCCAGCGCATTTTGATGATGCGCAGATCCCACTTTAAACGGGTATCGGGATTGGCAAACTGGCCACGAAAATACACCACGATACCAAATACTGACAAAGCCATTAGCCACCAGTAATTCTGTAATGCCGACCCCACCGCCAGTACAATTTTTGTCAGGGTCGGCAGTTCTGCGCCCAAGTCTTCAAAAATCGGTGTGAATTGCGGAATAACATAGGTGAGCAGCAAAATCAGAGAGCCAATCGCCAGCACCGTCAACATGATCGGATAGACCATGGCCGAGCCAATGCTGTCTTTCAAATCTTTGGAGCGCTCCATATAGTCTGCCAGGCGCGCCAGCGTTTCTTCCAACGTACCGCCCAACTCACCGGCCCGCACCATATTGATGTACAAGCGACTGAAAATACCGTGCTGAGCTTCCAGCGCATCCGATAGGGTTCCACCCTCGCGAACATGATCTCGAATTTTCTCGCTCATTCGACGTGTACGATCGTTGTCCGATAAGTCGATCAGCACCTGTAAGGAACGATCCAGCGGTAAACCGGCCTGCAACAAAATCGCCATCTGCTGAGTAAACTGACCTACCTCGCGCTGTGAAGGTTTATTGGATGCATTAACCAGACGGCCAAGATTAAACCCGCCGCCTTCAGCCAGTGCTGCGTGCAATGGAATATTGCCGGCTTCCTGCAGAGCACGTGCCACGTCATCAGCCGTCGCTGCTTCCATTTCGCCACGAACGGTTTCGCCGCTGGGGGCTACCGCCTTGTATTGATACAGCGCCACTAGCTTTCCTGGCTGACTCTCAGGACTTCTTCGATGGTGGTATCACCGTTCAGGCACTTCAGCAACCCATCATCGTACATGGTGCGCATGCCTTCGCTCATAGCCTGTTTATTGATGTCGGCCTCATCGGCATGCTTCATCACCAGACGTCGTACTGGCTCGGTCACTTCCAGCAACTCAAGGATACTGATTCGTCCCTTAAAACCGGTTGGGCAATCTTCACTGCTGCCAGGGTGGTACAACGTCACCTGATCATCGCTGGTCACGTTGTCTATACCCATTTCCTTGATCAGCTCCGGCATCGCCTGATAAGGCTCACGGGTATCTTTGTCCAGGCGGCGAACCAGTCGCTGCGCCAGAATGGCATTAACGGTAGAGGTCAGCAGGTAGTCTTCTACCCCCATATCCAGCATACGGGTAATACCGCCCGCTGCAGAGTTGGTATGGATGGTAGACAAAACCAGGTGACCGGTTAATGCCGATTGAATAGCGATTTTGGCCGTTTCCAGATCACGCATTTCTCCAATCATGATCACATCAGGATCCTGTCGGACAATGGCACGCAAAGCACTGGCAAAATTCAGACCGATGGATGATTTGGCCTGAATTTGGTTAATGCCTTCAATTTGATATTCGACTGGATCCTCAACAGTGATAATTTTGCGCTCACTGGTGTTTAATAGTGATAATGCGGTATACAAAGTGGTGGTTTTACCGGAACCAGTCGGGCCGGTGACCAGGATAATACCGTGCGGTGTCGCCAGCGATTTTTCAAAACGGTTCTGTGTGATCTTGTCAAAACCCAGGCTGGCAAAATCCAGTATCACGCTTTCGCGATCCAAAATACGCATCACCACACTCTCACCATGTGCGGTAGGGACTGTGGAAACACGTAAATCCAGCTCTTTGCCCTGTACCCGGTGCATGATGCGTCCATCCTGGGGCAAGCGGCGTTCGGCAATGTTCAACTTGGCCATAATTTTGATACGACTGATCACTGCAGCGGTCGAACTGGCAGGTGGTGATTCTACTTCCTGCAACACCCCGTCAATTCGGTAACGCACTTTCAGGCGATTTTCAAAAGGCTCAATATGAATATCTGAAGCTCGCGACTCTACCGCACGCTGCATAATCAAATTAACCAAACGGATAACCGGTGCTTCTGATGCCAGATCACGCAGATGCTCGACATCATCATCGTCCACGCCCTCACTGCCTAGTGAGTCGCGCAATTGATCCATCTGTGATTTACCACCACCAAAATAACGCTCAATGATGTCTTCGATTTCTGAGGCGACGCCAACACTCGGCACCACTGCTAAACCGGTCGCCATGCTCAGCGATTTCAATGCAAATTCATCTTGAGGGTTGGCCATCGCCAGATGCAGCTCACTGTCAGTAACCTTTACCGGCACAACTTGACTATGCTTCATATAACGCGTGGAAATATTTTCTACTGCTGGTGCATCTTCCGGGAAGTCTTTAATCGATAACAGCGGCAATTTCAGCATGCGCGATTGCGCCTCAGCCACATCGCGCTCAGACACCAGCCCCAGACGCACCAGTAAGGTAATCAGCTGACCGCCATGCTGACTCTGGTACTGCTGTGCCTTAAGCAGATCGGTTTCCCGCAAACGCTGATGCTCGAGTAAATCGTTACACAAGGCTTGCTCACCGGAAGTGGCCAGCTCGGTACCGGTAACCGCTTCATCAACAGCGTTATCCGAGACTGCAGCTACTTCAGCAGCAACCTGCGAGTCTTCAGTGGATCCTGTATCGTTGTTTGTGGTGGTTTCTATCATGTGATTATTATAGATTCTGTCCCTACCTGATCAGTAGCTAGGAAAATATGCGTCATGGTTAGTTCACCCGAAAACCCATTGATGTCATGCATTCAACGTCTGCGGGCCAAATCCGGCATGGCGATCGTCTGCAAAAAGTCGCGATTCAGCAAAATCCAAATCACCAATGGCACCACCGCCGGTAAAATCAAATAACCCAGCTGATAACACAGTGCTATCAGCGTTGGTGGCAAACCGGTTTCTGCCACTGCCTGCGCACCCAGCGCACCAAAGTTTAATGTCAGATCTTTGAGCGCCTCCCAGAACACGCCCCATACCTGCACCAATACCAGTATTGTATACCCGATCAAAATCTGTATTGCCCGGCGGGCGGCTGTCAAAGGCGGTGTTGCCATCACCAGTCCAAAAAACAATGGCACGCCATAGGCATAAATCATAGGGTTAACATCAAAGGTCAGTAAGGCTACCCGTCCCTGTACCAAACGCTCATGTGGAATCAGCGTCTCAATTTCAAAGTTAAAACGCACCTGATTGATACCCTCAATAGCATTGGGCATAACGGTGGACAACAACCAGCCTGACAACCAGGCAGTGGGTCGCACCAGCCAGTCACCAAAATAGAACCACAGGAAAAACCCCATAGGTAACCACAATGCTGCCAGAATAAACAGCTCTTTTACCTGGCTCTTTTCATTGCCGGTATTGTTGTCTTCAACTTGCTGGTCTTGTTGTTTGCTGTCTGTCATGGTTGATATGGACCGGGTTTTCGGTCATCAGTTTACTGAAAATATTGACTGGGCAGTGTTATTCACACCACTGACGTGCATTATGAAACATTTGCATCCACGGCGATACTTCCGGCCATGCCGATGGCGCCCAGGAAAAATTGACCGTACGCAGTAATCGCTCTGGATGTGGCATGCTGATAGTGATCCGGCCATCGCTATTACTTAAACCACAGATACCCGATGGCGAACCGTTGGGGTTGGCCGGATAGCTTGTCGCTGCTGTACCGTTGCTTTCTACATAGCGCATGGCAATGGCTGCTTGCTGCTGGTGTTGTTCACTGGCAAAGCTGGCACGACCTTCACCGTGCGCTGTGGCAATGGGTATGCGCGAGCCCTGCATACTCGCAAAAAACAATGAGGGTGATTCAATAATTTCCACCAGACTCAGACGACTCTCATATTGCCCGGATCGGTTGTGTTCAAACACTGGCCAATGTTCAGTGCCGGGAATGATCTCACGCAACATCGATAACATCTGACAACCATTGCAGACCCCCAACGCAAAGCGATAGGTGTCTGCAAAAAATGCAGAAAATGCCGCCCGCAGTGCTGGGTTGAATAAAATCGAGCGAGCCCAGCCACGCCCGGCGCCCAGCACATCGCCATAAGAAAACCCGCCGCAAGCCACCACCCCCTGGAACTGCGCTAGCATATCCGGATTATCATCCAAGTCGCTCATGTGTACATCCACAGCAGTAAAGCCGGCATGCATAAAACCCGCCGCCATTTCTGTCTGGCTGTTAACGCCTTGCTCACGCATTATTGCTATTTTTGGTGCGACACCGGTATTCATCATCGGTGCTGCCGGAGGGGTAAAACTCAGCTGGGGCTGTAAACCGGTATCCTGCCAGCCATCAATGCGTTGGTACTCTTCATCGGCACAAACCGGGTTATCACGCAGCCGCTGAATAGCGTGGCTGGTTTCTGCCCAGAGTTTCTGTAGCTGCCATAGCGGCTGGCAAAGCTGTGTTTGATGGTTTTGCTGGATGGATAAATTCATATCAGCAGCTGGCTGCCCCAGTGGCTGCACACATCGATCAAAGCCGGCGCTGGCAAACTGCTGCTGCAGCCACTGATGGTTGTCTTCAGTCACTTGCACCACCACACCCAACTCTTCATTAAATAGCCAGCCGATCATATCGACCATACTAGGCACCTGTAAATCAACACCACAATGACCGGCAAATGCCATTTCAATGATGGTTGTGATCAATCCACCATCACTGCGATCGTGGCAAGCCAGTAAGCGACCTTCGCGAACTGCCTGCTGCAGAATGTTAAAGCCTGTTTTAAGTAGCTCAGGGTCGCTGACATCAACCGTTTCGCCGTTTGACTCAGACCATACCTGTGCCAGCGCTGACCCGCCCAGCCGTTGCTGCCCATTAGCAAAATCGATTAACAACAAACGGCTATCCGGCTCCATCAACAATTGCGGTGTCACCGCCAAACGGGCATCGTGTACCGGTGCAAAGGCCGAGACAATCAAAGACAACGGAGCCTGCATATGATGATCTTCATCACGGCCCTGGCTTTCCCATCGAGCATGCATGGACAACGAGTCCTTACCCACCGGAATGGCCAACCCCAGTGCCGGACACAAGCTCATACCCACTGTTTGCACTGCATCAAACAAAGCCTGATCCTGCCCAGGCTGGCCAGCGGCCGCCATCCAGTTGGCCGATAATTTGATTTTGTTTAATTGACCAATGGGTGCGCCAATCAAATTGGTAACGGCTTCAGCGACGGCCATACGGGCAGACGCTGGCGCATTACTCACAGCCACCGGCGTCCGCTCGCCCATACTCATTGCCTGCCCGGTATATCCCTGGAAATCGTCCAGCATGACAGCATGATCTGCCACCGGAACCTGCCACGGACCAACCATTTGATCACGGCAGGACAAACCGCCAACTGTGCGGTCACCAATGGTAATTAAAAACTGTTTACTGGCCACTGCTGGCAAACGCAGTACCCGCTGTAGTGATTCGTTTAAATCTTTTTTACCCAATTCATGAACACGGAATTGGTCATTATTCAAACTGGCAGGGTTGCGTTGAATGCTGCGCTGCATTTTCGGCATTTTGCCCAACAGCATCGGCATCGGCATATCAATGGCATTGTCTGCGCTGGCGCTATCATGCAAAACCAATTGCAAAGCTTCGGTGGCTGTACCAACCACCGCATAGGGGCAGCGTTCACGTTCGCAAATTGCAGCAAACGCTTCCAGCATGGCTTCATCGATGCCCAGCACATAGCGCTCCTGTGCTTCGTTGCACCAGATTTCCATTGGCGACAATGCTGGATCAGCACATGGAATCGCACGCAAATCAATCACACCACCACGACCGGAATCGTGCAGCAGTTCAGGTATGGCATTGCTCAAACCACCTGCACCCACATCATGCATCGTGATCACTGGATTATCTGTACCTTGCGCCCAACAGCGGTTGATCACCTCTTGGCACCGGCGCTGCATTTCCGGGTTACCTCGCTGAACCGAAGCATAGTCAAACCCTGCATCACTGGCGCCGCTGTGCACCGATGAAGCAGCTCCTCCGCCAAGACCAATTAACATCGCCGGACCACCGAGCACAATAATTTTCGCTCCTGGGGGCAGAACTTGTTTTTCTACCTGCTCACTACGGATATGCCCCAAGCCGCCTGCGATCATGATTGGCTTGTGATAACCCCACCAATGATGGGTATTATCAGACTTTTCCATATTCTGATTGGGCTGTGTCAATGTACGAAAATAGCCACCTAGCGCCGGGCGCCCAAACTCATTGTTAAACGCTGCTGCACCAATCGGCCCCTGCAGCATAATCTGCAAGGCACTGGCCATACGCGCGGGTGTACTGACACCGGTTTCCCAAGGGCGCGGATGTTCGGGTAATTGCAGTTCGGAAACATTGAAACCGGTTAAACCCGCTTTGGGGACCGCCCCACGGCCTGTAGCGGCTTCATCACGAATCTCGCCACCAGAACCTGTGGCTGCACCTGGGAATGGTGAGATGGCAGTTGGATGGTTATGGGTTTCGACTTTAATCTGGAAATTAGAATCACCCTTGACAGTATGATAGTCACGCCGGGTCGGTGTGACCTGCATGTTGTGCGCAGGCACGCCTGCCACCACGGCTGCGTTGTCATGATAAGCACTCAGCACATCGTCAGGGCACAAGGCATGGGTATTGCGGATCATTGCAAATAAGCTACGGCTTTGTGGCTCGCCATTGATATGCCATTGCGCATTAAAAATTTTATGCCGGCAGTGCTCTGAGTTGGCCTGCGCAAACATCATTAGCTCTGCATCGGTCGGTGCACGTTGCAGTTTTTGATAGCCGGTTTGCAGATAATCCAGTTCATCATCGGATAACCCCAATGCTAACTCGTTATTGGCTTGCCGAAGCGAATCTCCCAGTTCTCCTTTATAGGTCTGTAAACTGCGCTGTGGCTGGGCTTTGAACAACCTGGGGATAGCACCACTATCATCCACCAACTGTTCCAGCATTGGGTCATATAAGCACGCTCGTGCAGCTTCTGGGAACTCATCTGTGGACGTAAATGGCAGCTGATAAGTAATGCATAACTCAATCCGTTTAATCGCATCAAGCCCACACCGCCAGGCGATGTCTGTGGCCTTAGTCGACCATGGAGAAATAGTGCCTGATCGGGGCATTCTGATTAAAGTTATACCGCCGCCTGCTGACTGATCATCTTTAAGGCCACCATCCAATAATCGGCATAGCGCCCTGACAAGCCCCTCATCCACCTGTATGGATGCATGCAATTGCACTGCATAGGTCAATGACGCCTGGATACCAGTGACATCACAATCAGTTGCCTGTTGGATATGCCGTTGCAAGCGCTCAAGCTGAAAAGCCTGTAGAGCTGGCCCACCCGACAGTATCAGAACAGGGTCTAAACAATCGCTGATCGCGCTATTCACGTACGGGAAATTTCCTGTATTTGGGGAAACAGCGCATTATAACCAGCCATGGGCAGGAATGCTGGCCAATCGTATGCATAGCGCGTATAGACTATGCCTGTAGCCATAACTTACTGCCTCTGCTGGCTTGCCTGTTTGAAAACATTTAGCCACACAGCAGCGACAATATTCTGCTCATAAAAAAAGCGGGAAACTCCCGCTTTCTTGGTAAGAAATCAGACGATCAACGTCTGACTATCGCATGATCAACTACGATGCTGGACTAGAAATTGCCGCCAATGCATCCAGTCGTTGCTTCAATGCTTCTGGCGGTACATAACCTGGGATCAGAGTACCGTCTTTGGTGACAATTGCCGGTGTACCCGTCATGCCAATCTTCTGGCCCAGACGGTACTGACTTTCTACCGGATTATCACATTCGCGCTTAACCGGCTCACTGCCACGCTTGGCTTCAGTCATAGCCGTTTTTTGATCAGCTGAACACCATACTGATACTGCTTTGTCATAAGAAGGTGAACCGATTCCACTGCGAGGGTACATCATATAATGCACAGCAATACCCAAATCATTGTATTGGGCCATTTGTTCATGCAGCTTACGACAGTAACCGCAGTCCACATCCGTGAAGATAATGACCTCATGCTCCGGGTTGGCAGGCGCAAACGTAATTTGCTCAGATATCGATACACCACCAAGCAACTCACGACGGATTTCAGAACGTGCTTGATCAGTTAAATCAAGCCGCTTTTCCAAATCAAATAGCTTTCCCTGAAACAGATAGCCGCCATCAGCACTCAAGTAGATAATGTCTGAATCTACTTGTACTTCCAGTACACCAGGAACCGGTGTTTCGGCAATTGCCACTTGCTGGGCATTGGGTATCAATCTTTCGATTGCATTACTGACTTCTGGGTAATCCTGTGCCTGGCTCACCGACGCTATGGCTGCCAAGGACAAAACCAGCCAGCGTAAAGAATTAAACTTACAGGCTAACATGATCTGCTCCGTGAAATATGTGCGCAATTGGACAGCATAACGTAAAAAAGTTCGCAATGGCTAGATGTAATTTCAAATTTGAAAACTTTTGCTTGATCAAGCCACGCAGAAAGCCAGTTTACCAACCAGACAGAAAAGACCTTTTCTAACATATAAGCTGTTGTTTGCGAGTGAGTCGAGTAACTATAGACCGGAAAAACACTCAATCAACCGCGTGGATGGTGCATGCTATGCAGGTTTTGTAATTTATCACGTGCAACATGTGTATAGATTTGAGTCGTGGACAAATCGCTATGTCCAAGCAATAACTGCACCACACGCAAATCTGCGCCATGATCCAGCAAATGCGTGGCGAAACAATGACGCAACATATGTGGTGACAGGGTTTGTGTAATACCCGCTCGCCTAGCATGCCTTTTGATTAAATACCAAAAGGCTTGCCGGGTCATTGGCTTACCTCTTTCAGTCAGAAACAAGGCAGGCTCATTGGCACCTTTTAGCAATGCAGGTCTTTGCTCATTGATATACAGTTGGACAGCATTGATGGCATTTTCACCGATGGGTACCAGCCGCTCCTTACTGCCTTTACCCAGTACTCTTACCACTCCCTGCCGTAGACTGACATCGCTTTGTTTAATATCAACCAATTCACTGACGCGCAAACCTGTGGCGTACAACAACTCCAGCATCGCTTTATCACGCAGGCCTAAACGCTGTTCGGTATCCACCGCCAATAAGGCCTCAATATCTGCTTCGCTCAACGCTTTGGGTAATGATTGTGATTGACGAGGAGGTGCCAGCAAGGCAGTTGGATCTTTACTTATGACATTATGATTAACCGCCCAGCGAAAAAACTGTCGCAGACAAGAAACTCTCCGAGCTACTGTGGCGGTACTCATGCCATTGATATAAAGCGTATTCAGATAAAGCTGCAACTCAGATGAACCAATATCGGCAAAGCTGTTGACATGGCCAGCTGCAAATTCAGCAAAAGCATTTAAATCCTGTTGATAACTGTCCAAAGTATTTTTGGCCAGTCCACGCTCAGACCATAAATTATCCAGAAACATCTGGATCTGATGCAAAAAAACCGGCGGCGAGACGCTACCGGTCATGATGGTATTGGACCTGTTTACAGTCAGCTTCCAGTGCAGGCACCATCGTCAGGCACCTATTTAGTCACTTTCCGCGTAAAGCCCGCAGTGTACGCCGTGCCGCCGATTCAACACTGGAGAGTTTATCTTCAGCATCAGCTTGTAAAGCATTGGCTCTCTGCATAATGTCATCGGTACGGCTGCGCAACTCATTGGCGATCACCGACACAATTTCATCAACTGCAGCCTGTAAATGCTGCGCGATGGCATCACTATGGCCCTGAACTTCAGCTAGCGCTTCCGAACTAGTTTTTTTTTTAGCGGCCTTTTTAGGCCGTCCTTTCTTACCAGTTTTTTTAGGGCGCCCCTTTTTGCCAGCCTTCTTGGGCCGACCTTTCTTGCCGGTTTTCTTGGGACGTCCTTTCTTGCCGGCTTTTTTAGGGCGGCCTTTTTTGCCTACCTTTTTGGGCCGACCTTTCTTGCCGGCTTTTTTAGGGCGGCCTTTTTTACCTGCCTTTTTGGGCCGGCCTTTTTTGCCTGCCTTTTTAGGGCGGCCTTTTTTACCTGCCTTTTTGGGCCGGCCTTTTTTGCCTGCCTTTTTAGGGCGGCCTTTTTTGCCGGCTTTTTTGGGCCGACCTTTTTTGCCGACTTTTTTCTTGGCGGCTTTTTTCTTGGCTGCCTTTTTGGGCCGACCTTTTTTGCCTGCCTTTTTCTTAGCGGCTTTTTTCTTGGCTGCCTTTTTGGGCCGACCTTTTTTGCCGACTTTTTTCTTGGCGGCTTTTTTCTTGGCTGCCTTTTTAGGCCGACCTTTTTTACCTGCTTTTTTCTTGGCGGCTTTTTTCTTAGCGGCCTTTTTGGGCCGACCTTTCTTAGCTACCTTTTTCTTGGCGGTTTTTTTCTTGGTCGTTTTTTTCTTAGAGGTTTTTTTCTTAGAGGTCTTTTTGGTAGTAGCTTTTTTCTTAGTAACTTTTTTCTTACTGGCTTTCTTTTTTGCTACTTTCTTTTTTACTTTTTTCTTGGTCGACTTACCCGAGCTTCCGGCACCGGTCACCGCTGCAGCCGCAGAGGTTCCTGCAGCTACAGATCCCGCAGTCGCCTGTTCTTCTTCACTAATCAAAGCGTCGTTATTGTTCATTAAACAGTCTCAACTCAGTACAGTGACTTGGATAATACTATAAATTATCCAGCTTGGCGACGTTGCTCAACTTGCTCGATCCATTGGCGAGCTGCATTGCGTGTTGCGGTATAACGTGAAGCATCATTAAATGCCTCATCAGCAGCGTCTAAACGATCCAAATTCATCTCTGCCATACCAATCAATAAATACGCATTTCCGGTCTCACTTTCCTTCAATCCGCCTTTCTCAATGGCGCGACGAAGTGCTTCTTTTGCATCTGGCCATTCCTGACGATCAACCAAGATATAAGCCCGCCGCATATCAATACTGCCATCATCAGAAAATTGGCCTGCTTTCTCATAAGCAGCTAAGGCTTTTTCTAACTCACGCGCCTGATACCAAGCATTGGCAGTCTGTTCCCAATATTTTTTATTGGATTCAACCACACCATCGTTAATACCGTCTTCTAATACTTTCGCCGCCTGGTAAGGTACTGAGCGTAATTGATAGAGGCTGGATAGTTGCAGCACTTCCTGTGATGTATCCAACATGCCATTACGATAAGCAAGCGCCAATACTGACAATGCTTTGTTTTCCTGTTTAATATTCAAGTAAATCGATGATAGCTGTTTCCAATAGGTTTCCTTGTCAGGCCAGAAGTTAAGCATGGTTTCCAAAGTGTTGGCCGCGGCAGGTAAATCATCAATCTCGAACTGAATACCCAGCTTCATCTGATACCAGTTTTCTTTAGGATTATCTTCCATCTCAATGGCTTTATTAATTGCAGATAAAGCAACCGGATAATTTTCTAATTCAACGTTACCACTGGCTTTCAACAGATAGGCATTGGCAGTAATGTTTTCCGGCGGCGTTACACAAAACCATAAGTCCAGTTTTTCCAGGCCTTCGCGATAACGCTCCCTGGCAATCAGCAGCTGTGCAACTGAATAAATCATTTGATAGTGCTGCCGGTCAGGCAGTGCATTGATATCAACAGATCTTTGAAAATACTCCAGCGCCTTGTTGTAGTCTTCCTGTGATGCTGCCGCATGCCCGAGGGCCTGCAATACAATCGCTTGAGCATAACTGCCATCCTTGGTCTTACCCAGCAAACGCTCCAGGTCGTTTTCTGCTTCGGCATATTTTTCTTCGCCAAGGTCTTCATAAATATTCGACAGTTGCTTGTAGGTATTCTCATCCAGCGCTTGCGCTTTGACATCCCGCTCGACACCACATTGGTTTTGTTGTGCCATGGCAGGACCCAGAACCATCAGCATTAATGATAATGCCACGATCAGTTGGCTTATATTGCGATGTCTCATGTCTGATAACTCCTATATAAAATGTTTCGAATTGAGCTCAAATATTTAAATGGGCTCAATTATTCTCAAGCGTAAAATCAATAATCTGTACCGCACTCAATAACGGCGCATCAAATGAACGCGGTTGAAAACGCGATTTAAGTACAGCCGCTACTGCGGCCTGATCAAAAACACGTTTGGGCTGGCTATCTATTACGACAGGGTCAATAACCACGCCGGCTGCATTCACACTAAACTGTACTTTTACCCAGCCTTCAATTCCGGCACGAGCTGCGGTAACCGGATAAGGCGGGGTTATACGAAATAACTGCACCAACCCTTCATGTTCTGAACCACTACCGCTATTGGGTTTGGTCGTTCCGGTAAGGCCTGGGCCTTTGCCTTGCAAACTATCAAGGAGGTTTAACTTGGCAATGGCTGTCACCGGCTTATTCTCAGCAATGGGAATATCCGTTTCAGGCGTAGGTACTTCGGGTGGTGGTTCGCGTTCGGGTTTTGGGGGCCTTGGTGGAGGCGGTTCATAATCGGGAATATCGATATCCACAAATGTGATTGGGTGATATTCCGGACCAACGACAATCTTGTTATCTGCTTGATGCAGCAATTGCTGCATCAACAAGAAACAGCCAAGGGTAATACTAATCGCCAATGCAGAAATTGACAGATATCGGGTGATTTTTACAAACATAATAACACTCTCCGTCTGTGCTCCTGCTCTGCTATGTTGGCGATCAACCTCCTCGAATAATAATTAATTACACCTGTTCCAGCTTGAAGTCGATAATCTGCGTAGCACGACGCTCAACGGCAACACCATCCACTACTCTGGGCTTGAACTTCCATTTGAGAATCGCGCGGATCGCTTCACGATCAAACACCCGCGACGGCTCGGCATCAATCACTCGTGGACTGGTGACCGTACCTGCCGGCGTAATAGTGAATTCAATTTTTACCCAGCCTTCCAGACGACGAATAGCGGCTTCACGTGGGTATTGTGGTTGAATACGAACCAGCGGAATAATATCGCCCTCTTCGTTCCGGTCAACTTTAGCGAAACCACCCAGGAATGGCCCACCCGTTCCACCAAATGGAACATCCAGTTGCGGCAAATCCAGTTCGGGCAAATTCTGCACCACCTGATCAGGCTGGCTGATTTGCATCTTTGGCGGTGGTGGTGGTTCTTTCGGTGGCGGCGGTGGTGGTGGCTTCTTGCGGATTTTCTGCTCGATCGTATCCGGAATATTGACGTCCGCAAAACGGATACTGGGTGGCTGATCACCGACAGCACCACGAGAGCCTGTGTTCGAGATCAGCTTATACATAAAAAAGAAAGCCGATAGCGTAACAACCACGGCCATCACAGCTGCTATGATATAACGAAAACCTGAATTCATAATTTTAACTCCCGGCTGGCAGATCGGCTGATATGGAAATATCACTCACTTCAGCTAGCTTGATCTGATCCATCACCTGTACTAAATCTCCGGTCCGTGCTCCTTTATCCGAAATTAATACCACTTTACCTTCCGGATTCTCTGCTAAGGCACGCTCTACATAGGTACGCACCTGGTTTAATTTGATCGGGCCGCCGTTCATCCACACTTCTCCATCAGACCGCAGGCCCACCAATATGTTTCCACGTGGTTTACTTTCCGAACTAAACGCTGTCGGTTTGGTGATGTCGGCACCGGTTTCCTTGATAAAAGAAGTCGTAACGATAAAGAAAATTAACATAATGAACACGATGTCAAGCATCGGCGTGATGTTAATTTCCGCTTCGTCTGTTTGTGCGTGTCGTCTTGCCATGGATCTACTCCTGGTTCGCTCCCGTGCTCATATCTAGTGATGCTGCATACTGTCTTCGAGGCGTTCGGCCTCTACATTGGCACGATGCTCCAGATGGGTGCTAAAAAATACGCCCGTCAATGCAGCTACCATGCCCGCAAAGGTCGGCACAGTGGCTTTGGATACCCCTGCCGCCATCGCACGGGCGTTACCCGTGCCAGCAAATGCCATAACATCGAATACCCCGACCATACCGGTCACAGTACCTAGCAACCCTAACAAAGGACAAATTGCAATTAATGTTTTAATGGTCTGCATATTGCGACTTAGTGCAGAACGCGCGATTGAGATCATCTCATCGCGTATCCGCTTGGCATACCATGAAGTGGTATCAGCACGACTATCCCAGTCCGCGATAATCTGCTTGCCGCGGTTTGGATAAACACGATACAGATACCAGTAGCGCTCAATGATGCAAAACCACATCATAAAAAGCACTAACATAATTGCCCATAGAACATCACCGCCGAGCTCTATGAACCCGCGGATAGTTTCTAGAAAGCCGTTAAGCGCTACCATGATGTTTCTCTGCGAGCCGTGAGATGATGCCTGCCGCCTGCTCTTCCAGAATCTGGATCAATGAGCGTGAGCGACTTTGCAACAGACTATGCAGAATGGTCAATGGAATCGCAACAATCAAACCCTGTGTGGTCGTAATCAATGCCGCAGAAATACCACCCGCCATCATGCGTGGGTCACCGGTACCGAACAGCGTAATCTGCTGGAAGGTTTCGATCATACCAACAACGGTACCCAACAGACCCAGTAACGGCGCAATCACATATAACACTTTGATAAAGCTTAAACCGGATTCCAGTGGCGCAGTTTCTCGCAGAATCGCCTCATCGAGCTTCAGTTCAAGCGTTTCAATATCGGCATCCTGATTTTCGGTATAAACCGACATTACCCGTCCCAATGCATTACCACGATCGGGTTCATCACGTTTTAATTGACGCTTAATGGCACTGCCTTTCAGGAATAAGCTGATACCTTTCCACAGTGAGAACAGCAGGCCGATAATACCGATACCGATAATCACATAACCCACTTCCTTACCCTGGCGAATACGCTCTGCCAGTGTGGGTGCCTGAACCACCTGCGACAAAATAGCCCCGCGACTAAAGTCCATCGCCATGGTTTCTAACCCACCAGGGGCAGCATTTTGCACATTACTGGCCATACTTTGAAAGCGACCTGCTGGCTGACGAGCGATGGCCTGCAGTTCACCTGCATTCGGATCCCATTGCAGAAAACGGCCATCCGAAATGGCATTAAACATACCAACGCGTACCACTTCCTGGTTAGGCTCTTCCTGGCCATCAGCATTACGGATAGTGGCGTTGAACTTCACGACCTTACCCTGCTCAGCAATTTCAGTCACCATTTCCGAGAAGAAGCGACTCAGCTCTGCGCCAGTGGGTAACTCACGCCGCTGGGCCAGGTCGGCCATAAATTCGCCACGCCCTGGACGTTGCGCAGACACCAGGGAATCATCCAGCTTGCTACCCAGATCACCAGCTACCTGACGAACCACACCAAACAGTTCACCCAGATTGCCCAGACGTTCATCAAGAACAGTTTCCAGTTCAGCTAGCTGTTGTTCGTTGGTATCGAACTCAGACTGCAGACTGTCACTGATCCGGCGTTGTTCAGCCAGCTCTGCGCGGGCTGCGGCCAACAGCTCACGCTGACGGTTACGCTCACGCACAAACTGTGCTTCGCGCTCACGGTTGATCTGGCCTTGCTGCTGCGCTGCGCGCTGTACTTGCTCAGCCAATGCCTGCAATGGGTTTTGTTGGGCCTGCAGGCTCACAGAAACCATCAAAAATGATATTAGAATTAATAGTTTTTTCATGATTATGTCCTACAGTTATTGTGCATCAACAGGTGCTGGCACGGGCAAACTGACCAGCTCTGGTGCGCGTCGATTCTGAGCAACGGCGATACCGTCCTTAACAGCCAGGCGATATTCAGAACCTAACTCTTCGAATTCGCGCGTCCGCGGATTCCACCAGCCAGTGGTTTCACCATCCAATGATTGGTACAGCAACAGGGTGCGGCCAATACGTAAGAAATTGACTTTGGTATTATCCGGCAGTGTACCTTCAGGTGCAGAAGGGCCTCGACCATAGTCGATTTCACCTTGGTAGACCTCCAAAATACGGCGGTACTTTTCAGAAACGGTGACATTCGGATCGTCCAGCAATAAACGCAGGCCATTGACACGATCGCGGCGATCGTCTAACAAGAATGGAACATCATTTTCAACGATTTGCCCCAGGGTCTCGACCATATCAATCATCAGTGGAGTAATCGCCCGATCCGTCGATTCCAACTGACCCAACTGCTCGTTCATCGAAGCCAACTCTGTACGTTGATTGGTCACCAACCGTTGTAATTGAGCGTTGTAGACCTTGAGGCTATCGGTTTCACTGACCACTTGTCGAAACTGATTAAGAATATCCTCGGTTTCATCGGCCACCGAGTCGATACGAGTCTGTGAGGCTGCTTCCTGATTATTGATATTGTTCTGCGTTCCAATGGTAGATTGCAGCACCTGGGCAGATACCGTGCTTACCAAGCAGACGGCCCCGAGTATCAGAAGTATCGCTGTTTTAACTAATGTATTGCGCATAATTAAACCTGTTTGCTTCTTAAATGTTATTTGTCCCACCCGAACGCCTTTAGCAACGGCCGGAGAAAAAAATACTGGCCGTTAACTCGACATCGTAATGTACGATCCAACTCAACGACCAGCCTCTCTACGCCCTAAGCATAGCCTGCACGTGAAAAAAATGAAAGTTGCATGATGCTGATATGATGTTAATTTTTAAAAAAAGCCGACTAACCAATGCCTATAACCCTATCTGAAACAGTCTCTACCGCTCCATGTAGCCTACTGCGCAGGTTAGGCTGTATGTTATACGATCTGGTGGCAGCGCTGGCTATTGTGATGGTTTTGGCCATGGTGGCAGTGGCATTGCGTGGCGGTACAGCGATTGGTGAAGGCGATCTGACATTTCGTATTACACTGCTAATTGCACATTGGTTGTACTTTGCCTATTGCTGGCGATTTGGACGCCAAACACTTGGTATGCGCGCATGGCGGGTACATTTGGCCAGCTCTGAAACACCCATCAGCTGGCGCACCTGCCTGATTCGTTATATGACCGCCTGGTTGTCCCTGTTAGCCTTAGGTGCAGGGTTCTGGATGGCTCAATGGCACCCGGCACGATTGGCATGGCATGATCGCACCAGCCATACCTGGCTTGAATATCGCTATTAAATGGTTCGTCGATATAACCACACACCAATCAACAATCCAATCGACAGGGGCAATACTGCACCCATGATGGGATGCCAGCGGTATACAGCAGAGACACTTTCACATAACTGCTGCAAAATAAACATTCCCAACCCCGCCGATAACCCCAACGCCAGCCGTCGCCCACGTGACAGCTGTCGCACAGGCCCCATCACCAGCGGCAATGCCAACCACACCAACAACATCACCGTTGGTATATAAAACAGCCGACGGTAGTAAGCATTCCTATAGCGATAACTATCCAGCCCATTGGCATCTAAGTAACTGACATAAGTTAACAGGTCACGCGCACCCAAAATACTTGGCCTCAAGGCTGCATTGGCCAATAACGATGTTTCGAGCACTGAAGGCCACTCCCAGGCTTCAAAATAATCACGCTGCGGTGGCTGTGTGCAGACGTTGGTACGGGTAACCCCTTCTAGTAACCATCGGTCCTGTGCATGAGTTGCACGTCGTGCATCAACCCACTCACATAAACGCCCCTGATCAGCAGAAAAGATTCGGAATTCATAAAAGTCTGTTACATGCTGGCCAATCATCAGTGGCCGCAGTACATGCACCATGCTGTCACCATCACGCAGCCACAAACCGCTGGGCTCGGCCAAACTCACCTGCCCGGTAATCTTGCCGATGCGAAAGTTGCGCGCCTTGGACATTAAATCCCCACCCGACCATTCGCCCAGCAAAACTGCCAGCCACAACATGGCAAACATTGCCAGCATGGCTGGCCACAGCATGCGTGCACGGGCGTAGCCTGACATCCGCATGACAATCAGTTCTTCCTGTGCAGCTAAACGCCCAACCGCAATCAGTGAGCCTGCCAGCGCAGCAAACGGAAACACCCGATAAGCACGGCCCGGCGTGGTCAATAAGCAATACCAAAGCGTATCCAGCACCTGATAGTCACCTGCCATATCACGCAACTGACCAATCAACTGTAACGAGGTGTACAGCAACGTCAATATCAACCACACCGCCAAAACGCTGCGAGCTATTTGCCGTAGTAAATAGCGGTCAAAACGTTTTAATAATGAGATATTCATTGCTATTTCAAGAAGGCCATGGCTAAGCCAGGCGCTTTCGTAAACGAGACAAACCCAATGCAATGAGCAATGCCAAAGCATGCACCCACCACAATCCAATCACTGGCGATAAACGCCCATTGCCGACCCAAACCTGTGAAAGATTCAACAGGTTTATATAGACCACATAAATCAACAACGCCAGCAATAAACGCCCAGCCGTCTGGCGGCGTGGCTCATAACGCACCAGCACCAGAGCGATGCCTGTCAAGATGATACAAGCCAGCGCATGCGCAACTCGCCAATGTATTTCTGCCAAAGCAGGCAGGCTGCCATTGCTTAGCAGTTGCGGCCAGCGCCAGGCTGAAGGCTGTTCAGTGCGACGCGCGCTGGCAGGTGTCGGCAAACGAACCTGAGCGCGTGAAAAGTCCAGCATTTGCATACTGCCGTTGCCTGATACTGCCGTTCGTCGTCCATGCTGCATTGTCACCGAGCGCTCGCCATTATCATTTTCCAGGCGAAACTGCCCATTACTGGAAGTTAATACCTGCTCTTGTTCTGCCTGGCGCCAATTAACAAATACCTCACTGGCCAAGCCTTCACGGTCTAACTCAGCCACATAAATCACACCCTTGTCTTCCGGAAGCTCTGTAAATTGACCTGGCTGCAGCCCCCAGAATTCTGCTGAACGTGCAGCTTCTTGAAACAGACTTTGCTCAAAACGCTGCGCCGCGGGCAACACCCAGCCGCTCAGTAAAAAAATGAATGCTGCTGCACAGACCCCAAACATCAAGCCCGTGCGTAACTTGGCGCGGGGTGTCATGCCGACCGCAGTCAACATAGTCAGTTCACCATCGTTATGCAGCTGCCCCATGGCCAACATGACACCAAGCATAACCCCCAAAGGTGCAACGGTGCGGAAGGCTTCGGGCAAATACAGCAGCACCTGCCAACCCAGCATGGAGACTGGAACATGTCCGCCCGCAATATCCTCTAATACCTCAGCGCCATACAACACCATCAGCACCAGTACAAAAATGCTGGTGACCGACAGGGTATAGCCTATCCACAACCGGAATAAGTATCGACTGAGCAATAACCTGTAGCTGGCTGGTTGTTTATCAGCCATCTAAGAACGGTTTACCGGTTTGGAAATGGTACGGGTATACAAAGGTCATATTTCGTTGTTATCTTTCAGTAGTATTTATTGATTGTAATCAGGTTCTGCAACGCTACAATGAAAAGTTTTCAGCCTGCGATCCATTTTGCTGACTGACAAACTGATTATAGTCACCACTTTTGACGCCCAAGAGGTAAACCATGCAATTCAAGTTATTTTCAGATCAACTCATTAATGCAGACCAAGACTGCATTATTGCCGGGGTGTTCAAAACCGAAGATGAACAGCAACAAAGCACGGCCTTCCAGCAACTGGATAATGCCAGCAATGGTCAGTTAACTAAAATGCTGGGCAGTCAGGATATTAACACTGGCGTAGGCAAGTTGACCTGGGTTCATCACCCAGCCGGCATTACCTGCCCAAGATTGTTATTGGTTGGCTGCGGTGAAATAGACAAATTGGACGCAGGCAATTACCGCAAAGCCTGTATGGCAGCAGGCAAGGCTTTACGTGACAGCCGTGCCATAACTGCCGCCTGTGCATTGTCTGAACTGGATGTTAAAGAACGTGACGCCAGTTGGGCGCTACTGACCGCCGCGCTGGATTTTTCACACAATGACTACCGCTACGATCGCACCAAACAACCGACCAAAGATGCCGCCCCTGCCACAGATCAGGTGGCTTTTGTCAGCGATGCCGATGCTTCGGTTATAGATCAAGCCAGTGCCATTGCTGCAGGCGTACAAAGCGCCCGTGATCTGGGTGATGCACCGCCCAACTTATGCACTCCGATAGATCTGGCCAAACATGCTCAGCAGCTGGCCGACAATCTGGATAAAGTCGAAGCAGAAATTCTTGATGTTGATGCCATGGAAGCGCTGGGCATGCATGCGTTATTGGCTGTTGGCAAAGGCAGTGTTAACCCGCCTCGCTTAATCGCTCTGCATTATGCCGGCACCAGCGACGATTCTGCACCTTATGTATTGGTTGGCAAAGGCATCACCTTTGATACCGGTGGCATCAGCATCAAGCCTGGCGCCAATATGGAGCAGATGAAATACGACATGTGTGGTTCTGCGACAGTACTCGGTGCATTCGAAGCGGTTGTTCGTTTAAAGCTGCCACTAAATGTCACCTGTGTTGTTGCTGCTGCTGAAAACATGCCGGATGGTAAGGCCTATCGCCCCGGTGATGTGATCACCACCATGTCCGGCAAAACGGTAGAAGTACTGAACACCGATGCCGAGGGTCGTATGGTGTTGTGTGATGCACTGACCTGGTCAACCAAACTGAAGCCCGCTGCCATTGTGGATGTGGCCACATTAACAGGGGCCTGCGTTGTTGCCCTGGGTCATCATGCTGCCGCCATCATGACCAAACATGATGACTTGGCCGATGAGTTGTATAACGCCGGCCAGCATGCCCACGATCGCGCCTGGCGTTTGCCTTTATGGGATGACTATCAGCAGCAGATAGACACCATTTTCGCGGACATGAAAAACGTTGGTGGCATGCCGGCAGGCAGCATTACTGCTGGCTGCTTTTTGTCCCGGTTTGTCGAAGACCAACGCTGGGCACATTTGGATATCGCCGGCGCAGCCTGGGAATGGGGCAAAAACAATGGCTCTACCGGGCGTCCGGTACGCTTGCTGACGCAATGGTTGATGGACCGCAGCGCCTGACCGGCAGCCTTCCCCGAAGCGTCCGGTTTAAAACGCCAATCAATGATTGTCAGTAGAGCATGAGCAGTATGCGCGTTGATATGTACTTGCTCCGTAATGGCGCTGAGCCTGATGAACTGGCTTGTCGCCTAACGGGCAAGGCCTGGCCGGGCAGCTCCACGGTACAAATCCTGTGCAACGACCCTCAGCAGTGTCAGTCAATAGATAAGCTGTTGTGGCAATTGCCAGGTAACCGGTTTATTGCACATCAGGTAACCGATTCAAAACAATCTGTTGAGGGCCAATCCGTGCAGGCACCAGTCAGTATATCCGTGCACCATCAACCTTCAGCAACAAGCAGCGTTTTAATCGAACTGCGTGATAGACCGGGAATTATTGATGACAGCCAAGGCATCAGTCGAGTGCTGGATATCGTTGCCGATTCTGATAGCGCCCGCGCCAATGCCCGGCAGCGCTATAAAGCTTATCGACAACTGACCACCGAACTTCATACCCACGAACTAACAATAAAGAGCTAATCCCTGCATGGACAAAACCTACGACCCACAAGCCATTGAGCAAAAATGGTATGGCTACTGGCTGGAAAACAAATTGTTTACTCCTGAGATGTCTGCTGAGGCACCCGGTGCCGACCTGTCCGGTGACCATTCAAACTATTGCATCATGCTACCGCCACCGAATGTCACTGGTCATTTACACATAGGCCATGCATTTCAGGACACGGTCATGGATTTGCTGACCCGCTATCACCGCATGAAAGGGCAACCAACGCTATGGCAATGCGGTACTGATCATGCCGGCATCGCAACCCAAATGGTGGTAGAGCGCCAGTTGGGTGCACAAGGCAAGAGCCGACATGATCTGGGGCGGGAAGCGTTTGTTGATGCTGTGTGGGATTGGAAAGCCCAATCCGGCGGCAATATCCGCCAGCAGATGCAACGGCTGGGTACAGCAGTGGACTGGGACAACGAACGCTTCACCATGGATGAAGGTTTATCCGAGGCCGTCATGGAAGTATTTGTCCGCCTGCATGATGAAGGCTTGATCTATCGGGGGCAGCGTCTGGTGAACTGGGATCCGGTATTGCATACCGCACTCAGCGATTTGGAAGTCATTAATAGCGAAGAACAGGGCCACTTATGGCACATCCGCTACCCTCGCTGTGATGGCAAAGGCCATGTGGTGGTTGCCACTACCCGCCCGGAAACCATGCTGGGTGATACAGCGGTTGCCGTACACCCGGATGATGAACGCTATCAAGACCTGGTTGGGCTCGAGCTGGAATTACCACTGACTGATCGTCGCATACCGGTGGTTGCCGATGATTATGTTGATCCGGCGTTTGGCTCTGGTTGTGTGAAAATTACCCCGGCACATGATTTTAATGACTGGGATGTTGGTCAGCGCAACAATCTGGATGTGATTAATATCCTGAATGACGATGCCAGTTTGAACGACAACGTCCCGCCAAAATACCAAGGCCTGGACCGCGTGGTTGCCCGCAAACAGGTGGTTGCTGACTTGGAAACCGCAGGTCTGTTACAGCAAACCGAAAAACATCAAATGGCCGTTCCCCGCGGGGACCGATCTGGTGTTGTGCTGGAACCTTATTTAACCGATCAATGGTTTGTGAAAATTGAACCATTGGCCAAACCGGCCATTGATGCAGTTCGCAATGGTGATATTCGCTTTGTCCCGGAAAACTGGCAGAACACTTACTTTAACTGGATGGAAAACATTCAGGACTGGTGCATCAGCCGACAACTATGGTGGGGACACCGGATTCCCGCATGGTACGACGATCAAGGCAATATCTATGTTGCCCGCAATGAAGACGAAGTACGCAGCAAACATAAGCTTGGGGCCGATACCAAACTGCGCCAGGATGACGATGTTCTGGACACCTGGTTCTCAGCCGCTCTGTGGCCATTTTCCACGCTAGGCTGGCCTGAAAAGACAGACCGTCTGGATAGCTTTTATCCGACCAGTGTGCTGGTCACCGGTTTTGACATTATTTTCTTCTGGGTGGCCCGGATGATCATGATGGGCTTAAAGTTTACCGGCAAGGTACCGTTCCGCGATGTTTATATTCATGGCCTGATTCGTGACTCCCAAGGGCAGAAAATGTCCAAATCGAAAGGTAACGTACTCGACCCATTAGATTTAATCGACGGTATCGAACTGGACGCCCTGCTGAAAAAACGTACCACTGGTTTAATGCAGCCACAAATGCAAGCCGCCATCGAAAAAGCCACCAAACGTGACTATCCAGATGGCATCGCCGGCTATGGCACTGATGCTTTGCGTTTCACCTTCGGCACTCTGGCCACTCAAGGTCGTGACATGAGTATCGATATGGGTCGTATCCAGGGCTATCGTAATTTCTGTAATAAATTATGGAATGCCGCGCGTTTTGCTTTGATGCACTTGGATGATGGCGTTGAATTATCAGCCAGTATTGATAACAACACACCGGCAGAACAAATTAATCAGTGGATTCGCTCTCGACTGGCTGTCACTGTCAGCGAGGTTCGCAGACATTTTGATCAATACCGTTTTGATCTGGCCACCCAGGCTTTGTATGACTTTACCTGGAACGAGTTCTGCGACTGGTATCTGGAATTATCCAAACCCAATTTGGCAGAAGGTGCTGACCCTGCTGTTCGTGCCGCCACACAATTAACATTGGCTGAGGTACTGGAACAGTTATTGCTGTTATTGCATCCGGTCATTCCATTTATTACCGAAGAAATTTGGCAGCGACTGCGCCAGCCTCTGCAATTAACCGAGCACAGCGTTTTACAACGTGCATTCCCCGTTGCAGGGCAAACCAATGAAACAGCAGAAGCGCAAGTGAATTGGTTAAAAAACATTATCCAGGCTGCACGCGCCACTCGCACTGAGCTAAACTTAGCCCCCGGCAAACCTTTGCCACTGATGTTATGGAGCGATCAGCAAGCCAGTGATGAAGCACTGGTGAATGACTACCTGCCCTGGCTACAAAAACTGGCCCGCATCGAATCCATCACCTGGCTGGCCAAACCTGAAACCGACCAGCAATGTGCGACAGCACGTGCCGGCCATATGCAGTTATTTATTCCACTGGCTGGACTGATTGATGTCGGCGCAGAAATTGCCCGCCTGGAAAAACAACAGCAAAAAACCGAGCAGACAGTCAAACAATTAACTGGAAAATTAAATAACGATAAATTTGTAAATAATGCACCTGCCGCCGTGGTTGAAAAAGAACGGACGAAATTAGCAGATGCTCAATCCGAGCTGGATGGTATTGCCGAACAGCTGCAGCAATTAATTTCGATGCAGGGTGGTTAGAATTAATCGCCGAAAAATAACAAAGCGTTAATCTCAGTAATTATTCTGCGAGTATTATCGTGGCAAGCGCTACACTTGCCAGTCATCAATTAATTAATGCTTCTAAAAAAGCAATCAATCATCACCATCTGGCAATAAACCCACCAGATAATCGGCCAGCCCTTCCAATGGCAATTTCGCCTGCTCGCCACCCCGAGGCCGATATTCCACTTCACCGGCATCCAGGCTGCGCTCACCAATCACTATCTGATGTGGAATACCAATTAATTCCATGTCATTAAACATGACGCCTGGACGTATTGCTCGATCGTCCCACAACACATCAACACCGCGCGCAATTAATTGCTGATATAAATTTTCTGCGGCTTCTGCCACGCGTGGCGATTTATGCTGATTCATCGGCAATATCACCATTTGCCAAGGTGCCAATGGTGCTGGCCAGATGATGCCTTTATCGTCATGGTTTTGCTCAATAGCCGCTGCCACAATCCGCGAGACACCAATGCCGTAACACCCCATCGCCATGGCACGAGCCTTGCCATCAGCATCCATGACCATCGCGTTCATGGACTCACTGTATTTGGTACCCAGTTGAAAAATATGCCCCACTTCAATGCCACGAATTAATTCCAGCTCGCCTTTACCGTCCGGGCTGGGGTCACCAGCTTGCACGCTGCGTAAATCGGCAACGTCCGGTAATGCCACATCACGATCCCAGTTGATACCAAAATAATGTTTATCATCCTGGTTGGCACCGGCCGCAAAATCCGACATTGCGGCAACACTGCGATCAACAATCATTGGTATCGGTAACGCTACTGGCCCCAGTGACCCAGGCCCGGCACCAATGGCTTTGCGTATGGTGGTGTCATTAGCAAACATCAGCGGCATTGCCACAGCAGGCAAATTTCCCGCTTTAATTTCATTCAGTTCGTGATCACCCCGCACAATCAATGCAATCAGATCAGCCTCAATCTCATCACTGGCATGCACAATAAGGGTTTTGATGGTTTTATCCGCTGGCACATCAAAGCCATTGCACAGCGCCTCGATGGTTTTGGTATCGGGTGTATCCTGGATCTGCATTACCTGTGTGGGTTCAGCACGTTCAGCTTCACAAATCGCTTCGGCTTTTTCTACATTCGCAGCATAGTCACTGCCATTGGAGACTGCCAGCAAGTCCTCGCCAGTATCAGCCAGCACATGAAACTCATGCGAACCGCTGCCGCCAATGGCGCCTGAATCAGCAGCAACAGCCCGATAGGTCAGGCCCAAGCGGCTAAAAACAGCAGAATACGCCTGATACATATCCTGATAGGTAGCAGCCTGACTTTCTGCATCGATATGAAACGAGTAAGCATCTTTCATCAGGAACTCACGTGCCCGCATTACACCGAAGCGCGGGCGGATTTCGTCGCGAAATTTGGTTTGTATCTGATAAAAGCAGACTGGTAATTGTTTGAAGCTTTTGATTTCGTTGCGGGCAAAGTCGGTCATCACCTCTTCATGGGTCGGACCAAAACAATACTCACGCTGATTGCTGTCCGTTATTTTGAGTAACAAGGGGCCAAAATCACTCCAGCGACCACTTTCTTCCCACAGTTCGGAGGGCTGTACCGCCGGCATCAGCATTTCCAGTGCGCCGATACGGTTCATCTCTTCTCGCACCACATTTTCCACCTTGCGCAAAACCCGCAACCCCAATGGAGTCCAGGTATAGATACCGGCAGCATGCTTGCGAATCATGCCGGTACGCAGCATAAGCTGGTGACTGGGGATTTCCGCATCGGCAGGAACTTCGCGACGCGTGACAAGATGCATTTGAGTGGCTTTCATTTTGATTCGGTTCAGGTTCAGTTAGCAAAGCAGCGTAGTGTAACGCTGTCGGGGCAGATTTTGCAGTGATTACCGCCAGCAATTGAATAATTGTAGGAACTGCCTTGGCCGCGATCAACATTAGAAATAACAAACACATGCGCAAGATGACACAGATTATTTCCGAAGATACCGTAGGTCAGCTTAGGCGCAGCCGTAAGCCGACAAAGGAAAACCCTTTGGGTCCAGAAACTTTAATTGAAACTAAACTATCGGTTTACCGGCCGATGCCCCTGAATCGACCTACTTCAATGACCTTGCTGCAAGGTAAGGGATAATATCCGTAGACTTTGTCTTGCAAGCAAAGGCATGCAGCTACGCTAGATGCAATTCTCATCGATATACGACTGCGACTCGGAAATTAATGCCAACCGTTCATCATCATTGAGCCGACGTGGTTCACCATCATCGCCAGTCAATACAATTCGCCGCCGCGAATTCACCAAGTCAAGATTATTGCGCGCTCGGTTGCAATTGGCCGCGATCACTTCTGGGTCAATCACGGTTACGGTTCGATCCGGTGTTGTAATCACCGTTTCTTCCTGTGACACAACCGTTTCTGCTGGTTGCTGTGGTTGTTGTGCAGGGCGACGTGCAGCAGCTCTGCTGATACCACGATCACGCAGCGTTATTCGCTCGTAATTATCGTGCTTTGGCGGTTGACCAGAAAAGTGTTGTACACCATTTTCGTCTACCCAACTGTATACTTCGGTAGCATACACCGATGAGCTAAATAGCATAATGCTGACGAAAATGGATAAAATAGTTAGCAACACAGTACTAACAGTCGCCGCCCTCAATGATTTAATTACACTACTCGTTAATGGTCTTGTTGGCATTGCTTTCGTTCCTAATGTGACTCACATCCGTGTTCATCAGATTCGAAGGGGTTAAATTTTAATGGTACCCGTGCTGGTTTTCCTACGGTATTGCACCAAAGTTTTGCAGGTAGAATAACACCTTATGAGCACAAACGATAATTCATCTGAGAAGACACCCATTAGTCTTCGTCGGCGTGGCATCTCGCTGCTACCGAACGCTTTGACGACTGGCGCCATGTTTGCCGGCTTCTATAGCATTATCGCAGCTGTGGGTGAACGTTATGTCGCTGCCTCAATTGCAATATTAATTGCCGGCTTATTGGACGGCATGGATGGCCGTGTGGCACGCGCAACCAACAGCCAGAGTGAATTTGGCGTGCAATATGATTCCATGTCAGATTTGGTCAGCTTTGGCGTTGCTCCAGCCATTCTGATGTATAGCTGGTCTTTGCATTATTTGCGTGATGTCGGCCCTGCTGCCGGTAAGTTTGGCTGGTTGGCCGCAT
Source organism: Wenzhouxiangellaceae bacterium (assembly GCA_965230265.1). Lineage (GTDB taxonomy): Bacteria > Pseudomonadota > Gammaproteobacteria > Xanthomonadales > Wenzhouxiangellaceae > JAJFKX01. The sequence goes on from OZ245999.1 coordinate 2,609,715, forward strand.
TTGTGTTTACTGCCTGTGCCGCCATGCGCCTGGCACGTTATAACGCCCAGGTAAAAAGTGTTGATAAGCGCTATTTCCAAGGCCTGGCCAGCCCGGCTGCTGCCGGCACGCTGGCCTGCATTGTATGGTTTTGTGTCCAACAAGAGCTCTCAGCACAAAGTCTGGCGTGGCTGATGTCTTTAATCACCATCACGCTCGGCGTGTTGATGTTTAGCCGGTTTCGCTATTTCAGTTTTAAATCCATGCCTGATTCAGAACCACGCTCACAGGGCTGGGCTTTTGTATTATTGGTCATTATTGTACTGTTAGCGCTTAACCCTCCACTGGTATTAATGATAGCTGGTGCTATTTATGTGGTTAGTGGCATTGTGGTGACCATTCGCGGCAGACATCAGCGCCGCCAGCGTCGTCTGCGCTCGCGTGGTGATAATTGATTGGTCTGTCTCTGACTATTTGAGTTAACTATGCTGGAAGAACGACGCCACCAATACCTGCATGCCATGGGTATCTCAATCTGGCAGGCACGTGATTTGCCCACCACCAATACGTCGCAGCCAGGCGCATCCATTAGCAGCGAACAGCAACCTACACAACCAACCCACAATCAAGCAATCCACGAAGCCAAGTCTTCAGACGTACTTGCAGAGTCACCTGACCCATTGCCGGCTACCAACAAACAACCCAATCAATGGTTGATATGGATTGCTGAACACAGCTCGGAACAACACTCTGGCATCATTGCTGATCTGCAGGCCGTCTGCCAGTACATCTTGCCCAATAGCCCGTTACCAGCGATCACCCATCAGCAACCCGATAATCTGCAAGAGCAAACAGCAATCCTGGGAATTGGCTTATCCGATGAAAATCAAAGCTGGTTATCACGCCAACCAAATCCCGTGATCAATATCCCTGGCTTGGCAGAATGGCGCCACCAACCAGTGGCCAAACAACAAGTTTGGCGCAAACTTCAGGAAGTGCTGTGGTAGCCGTTGTCAAACGTCAACAGGCACTGATCCGACCAATGCAACCATTTGATCTGGATGCAGTGCATGCCAATGAATGCCTGGCGTATGAATTTCCCTGGACCCGCGGTATTTTTGCTGATTGTATTCGTGTGGGTTACCCATGTCGGGTGTTGGAAAAAGGAGATGAGGTTATAGGCCATAGCATTGTCAGTGTTGCTGCTGGTGAAGCACACTTGCTAAACATCTGCATCCAGCCAGCCCATCAGGGTCGGGGCTTCGGCCGGCAACTGTTGCACCATTGCCTGCGTCTGGCCAGTCAGGGCGGTGCAAAAAGTTTGTACCTGGAAGTTCGTCCCAGCAACTGGGGAGCCATTCGCCTGTATCAGGCCGAAGGTTTTTCTGTGATCGGACGCCGGCCCGATTATTACCGCTGTCTACCTGAAAACTTCGATGATGACATCAGTCACAGTCAACGAGAAGATGCATTGGTTATGGCTAAAAATCTTCCTCTGCACGGCTGAAACTTAATACCCGCGTGCTGCACGCAGCGCATATTGCTTGGCGCGTTCACGAAAGCGCTGTTCACGTTCCGGCGTCAACCGTGCGTAGCAATGCGGGCAACTGATGTGTTTTTCGTAATGCGGGGAAGCCATATCACCTGCACTTAATGGCATCCGACAGGCAGTGCATACTGGGCGTTGAGTTGGATTAAGCTGATGATCCAGAGTGACCCGGTCATCAAACACGAAACACTCACCCTCCCAGTTGCTATCTGTCTGCGGCGTTTTCTCCAGATAGTTGAGAATACCGCCATCCAATTGATAGACATTTTTAAAACCCTGCTGCAGCATCCAAGCACTGGCTTTCTCACAACGGATTCCACCCGTACAAAACATGGCCACATGCTCGTCGTGCTCAGGGTCAAGCTGTTGTTCCACATAGTCGGCAAAGGCCCGGAAATGACTGGTATCGGGGTTCTCTGCCCCTTTGAAGGTTCCCAAATCCACTTCGTAATGGTTACGGGTATCCAAAACCCTTACATCTGGTCGCTGCAGTAATGCATCCCAGTCTTTGGGTGATACATGCTCACCGGTTTGCTCGCCGGGCTTCAAATTTTCCTGGCCGAAGCTGACGATCTCCCGACGGATACGAACCTTAACGCGCTTAAAGGGCTGGGTGGTTGACTGGCTCATCCGATAGCTCAAATTGGCCAATGCCGGGTATTGATTCAGCCAGGCAAACAACTGCATCAGAGCATCATAACCACCGGCAATAGTAGAGTTGATACCCTCATCGGCCAATAAAATAGTCCCCATCAATCCCAGGCGTTCGCATTCAGCTTGCAGACGGGCACGCAACTCAGCAACACGCTGCAACGCCACAAACCGGTAAAACGTGGCTACATGGATGATATCCTGATCAGCACTGGTATGGTTGGACTCAATTTTGCTTGATTCGGTATTCGGCATAAGGGCTTGTCTAATGGTTCAGTCAATGAAATAATAGTAGGGATTTGTTCGGCGCAATCCAAGCGTCGGCCAGTCACAAATAGCGTCTTTGCGTAACATGCATACTATTTTATGCCGGGCAAAGAATTAAATACACACACATTTCGTCACGTCACACTGGGTGCCCAAGTACTTTAGTACCAGGGTTGTGTTGCGGGAAATGTGGAGGTTTAACCCCGATCAGTCGATAGCAAATGAACCAACCACTGTTGGCTGCACGCGCTGGTCACTACAATTTAGGAGTTGGCACCATGCCTAACATTACAATGCGCCAGATGCTGGAAGCAGGCGTACACTTTGGTCATCAAACCCGTTTTTGGAACCCCAAAATGGCACCGTTTATCTTCGGTGCGCGGGGCAAAATCCACATCATCAATCTGGAAAAGACCCTACCCATGATGAACGATGCGCTGAACTTCGTCAGCGGTCTGGCCGCGCGTCGCGGCAACATCATGTTTGTCGGCACTAAGCGTGCAGCCTCTGAAGCCATCGCAGAACAGGCAGCCAAAGCCAATTGCCCTTATGTTTCGCACCGCTGGCTTGGTGGCATGATGACCAACTTCCGCACTGTCAAACAGTCAATTAAACGACTCAAGCAGCTGGAAGCCATGGCAGAAGATGGCAGCCATGACAAACTGGTCAAAAAAGAAGTACTGCAACTGGAGCGCGAACAGGCCAAGCTGGAACGCAGCCTGGGCGGCATTAAAGATATGCGCGGTATCCCTGATGCCCTGTTTGTGGTCGATGTCGGCTACGAAAGCATCGCCATCAAAGAGGCCCATACTCTGGGAATTCCTATTATTGCTGTCGTTGATACCAACCACTCGCCCGAAGGGATTGACTATGTTATCCCCGGTAATGACGATGCCATCCGCTCAATTGAGCTGTATGCCAGTGCTATTGCCGAAGCCATTCTGGAAGGCCGGGCATCTGCTCCTCAGTCCATGTCTGGCGATGAAGAGTTTATTGAACTGGATGAGGATGGCAACCCGATCCAGAATACTGGCAAAAAAGCCAGCCGAAAGAAAACCGCTAAAAAAGCCGCCAAAAAAGCCGCAAAAACTGAAGCAAAAGCCGCTGACGACAGCAAAACCGATGCAGACGACGGCGAAGCCAAAGCACCAGTAAGCAAAAAGGCCACAGCGAAAAAGACCGCCAAGAAAAAAGCGGCTAAAAAAGTAGCCAAAAAAGCGGCCAAGAAAGCCGCAACCAAAGCGGCAGCAACCGATAATGAAGACGCTGTTGAAACCAGCGATGCAAACAGCGAAGAAGAATAATCGCGATCAGCATACCGCCCATCAACAACGATACAACGACTTAAAAGAGGAACAATCAAAATGGCAATTACCGCCCAACAGGTCAAGGAGCTGCGCGAGCGTACTGGCGCAGGCATGATGGAATGCAAAAAAGCTCTGGTGGAAACCAACGGCGATATGGATGCTGCAATTGAGCAGCTACGCAAATCTGGCCAGGCCAAATCCGATAAAAAGGCTGGCCGTGTGGCTGCCGAAGGTTTGGTTGCACAGGCAGAAAATGACAATGAAGTGGTGATCGTGGAAGTCAACAGCGAAACCGACTTTGTTGCCAAAGATGCCTCTTTCAAAGCATTTTGTGATCAGGTTGCTCAGGCTGCTCTGGGCATGTCTGGTGATGATGTCAGCACATTGGCTTCACAGGCCACTACCGATGGTTCAACGGTTGAAGAAGCTCGCCAATTACTGGTTGGCCGCATCGGTGAAAACATCCAGGTCCGTCGTTTGGTACGGGTCAGCAAGGCCAACAGCAATGTCAATGCCTATGTCCACGGTGGACGTATTGGTGTGATTGCTGCACTGGATGGCGGGGATGCTGACCTGGCATACGATATGGCCATGCACATTGCCGCTTTTAACCCAGCCTACATTGGTACCGACGATGTCCCTGCTGATTACCTGGCCAAAGAAAAAGAGATTCTGGTGGCGCAAGCTGCTGACTCTGGCAAGCCACCGGAAATCATTGAAAAAATGGTTGAAGGTCGTTTGCGCAAGCAAATTGGTGAAATCACCCTCAATGGTCAACCGTTTGTCAAAGACAACGACATCAGCGTTGGCAAGCTGTTACAGCAAAAAGACGCCAAAGTCACAAGCTTTGAGCGTCTGGCTGTCGGCGAAGGCATTGAGAAAGAAGAAACGGATTTTGCAGCTGAAGTGATGCAGCAGGCCAAAGGCCAATAAAATAAAGATAAGGGATACCTGCTTATGTCAATAGCACCTGCCTATCAACGAATCCTGGTCAAGCTCAGCGGTGAAGCACTGCTGGGCGACGAAGACTATGGTATTGACCCCAATGTTATCCAGCGTCTGGCAACAGAAATCAAAGCCGTTAATGAAGCCGGTGTCGAAGTCGGTATCGTTATAGGCGGCGGTAACATTTTCCGTGGTGCAGGTCTGGCAGCTTCTGGTATTGATCGTATCACCGGTGACCACATGGGCATGTTGGCCACCGTTATTAACAGTCTGGCGCTACAGGATGCACTGGAAAGCTGTGGAGTGACCACACGGGTCATGTCTGCCGTTTCCATTCGCGATGTTTGCGAAGACTATATTCGCCGTCGTGCAGTGAGACACCTGGAGAAAAAACGGGTGGTCATTTTTGCTGCAGGTATTGGTAATCCATTTTTCACTACTGACTCTGCAGCCAGTCTGCGCGCTATTGAAATTGGTGCCGATTTAATGCTCAAAGCAACCAAAGTGGATGGTATTTATACCGGCGACCCGGTCACCAACCCCGAGGCAACCCGCTTTGATCACATTACCTATGATGACGTTATTGCCCGTAAACTCGAAGTCATGGATACCAATGCCGTTGTACTGTGTCGTGACCAGTCCATGCCAATTCGTATCTTTAATATGTTCAAACCTGAAGCATTGATCAAACTGGTCAGCGGAGACAATATCGGTACTCTGGTCAGCAATTCAAAACCTGAATAAAGCCAGCAAAGTTTAGCCATCTCATTGCGGCAATATCAATTTACGGTAACAATCTTCGACAACCAAACGGGGGCAAACACACAATTAACATACAAACCACATAAACCGCTATCCGCCTGCATGCTGGCGTCTGCTAGAATGCAGCACAACGAATTACGCAGATGATGACACCATGTTGAACGATATTTACAAAGACGCCAATACCCGGATGGACAAAAGCATTGAATCGCTGCGCCATGAACTGTCCAAAATTCGCACTGGGCGCGCGCACCCCAGCTTACTGGAACATGTCACTGTTGATTATTACGGCTCGGAAGTACCACTTAATCAAGCCGCTAACCTGAGTGTAGATGACCCACGCACACTGGGGGTAACGCCATTTGATAAGAGCATGGTGGCTGTGATCGAAAAGGCCATTTTGACCTCTGACCTGGGTTTAAACCCTGTCACTGCAGGCAACGTTATCCGGGTACCATTACCGGCACTGACCGAGGAACGCCGTCGCGATCTCGCCAAGGTGGTACATGCCGAAGGCGAGAATGCCAAAATTGCCATCCGCAATATCCGTCGTGATGCCATCCAGACCAGCAAGGAACTGCTCAAAGAAAAACAAATCTCTGAAGATGATGAGCACCGCGCAGAACACAATATTCAAGAGTTGACCGACAAGCACACCGGCCTGGTCGATGAGCTAATCAAGGAAAAAGAACAAGAGCTAATGGAAATTTAAGCCTCCAGATGCCTTTGCCAATGGTTAACCCCAACCCTTCTGTGACAAAAACCTGCTGACCGCATGACAATCCAACCGCAACATATAGCGATTATCATGGATGGTAATGGTCGTTGGGCCGCCCGCCGCGGCCTGCCCCGCACTGCAGGTCATCAAGCGGGCCAAAAAGCACTGCGAAAAACCATTGAAGCGGTACATCAGCAAGGCGTAAAGCATTTGACTGTATTTGCCTTCAGCAGCGAGAACTGGCAACGCCCCAAAGGGGAAGTCAACAAATTAATGGAATTACTCAAAAAGGGCCTGCAAAAGCATATCCCAGAATTACATAAAAACCAGGTGCGGGTACGTTTTATTGGCCGTCGCGACCATTTCAATGCCGAGCTTTCCAGTCTATTGGAATATGCAGAACAATTGACTCAGAACAATCAGGCGCTGGATTTCAACGTGGCGCTGGACTATGGCGGGCAATGGGATATTTGTCAGGCAATGGAGACGATCAAAGCCGCTCACCCTGACCGACCGATCACACCCGAGCTGCTGCAGCGATATTTATCTTTGCATGATCAACCGCCCCCTGATTTATTAATTCGTACCGGTGGCGAACAGCGACTGAGCAATTTTCTGCTGTGGCAACTGGCCTATGCCGAATTGATATTCAGCGATACGCTGTGGCCCGATTTTGGTGCTGATGATATTGCCAACGCCATTCAGGAATATGCTCAACGCGAACGGCGTTTTGGCATGGTCAACGAAAACACATCAGCAACCATTCAGGCTGCCAGTGCTTAAAACCCGAATTATCCTTGCGGTAGCCGGCCTGCTGCCACTGCTGGCATTGTTATTTTTGCTGCCGCCACTTGGCTGGCAAATCTTTGTCGCATTGGTATTGCTGATCACCGCATGGGAATTGCTGCGTCTGGCAGGGGTAAGCTTCTCCGGTTTCTCAAAGCAATTACTGGCACTGGGCCCGGTGGTTTTGCTGATGGCTGGCGTTTTGGCCTGTGCTGCTAACACCCAGTGGTTGATCATCCATATCGCCTGCGTGCTGTGGCTGCTGACTTTGCTTTGGCTCAAAAGCCCTGACACAGCCAGTGCCACCAGTGGCTGGCCGCGAGTATTAAAAATTTTTATCAGCCTGCTGTTTGTTATTCCTGCACTACTGGCTATCAGTCGCCTGCAACAAGCCGGCCCTTTGCTATTGCTTATATTTTTGACCATTATCTGGGCTGCCGATGTGTTTGCTTATTTTGTCGGCAAAGCGGTGGGTGGGCCTAAACTCGCTCCAAGAATCAGCCCAGGGAAAACCATCGCCGGGGTGCTGGGCGGTTTGTCAGGCAGTTTACTGATTATTACCACCTGGATACTGCTTGGCCGGGCAGACATACTCCCAATGCAAGTACCAGTGGTTAATATTGCACCACTGCAAGCTTTACTGGTCACAGTGGTGTTGGTGCTAATTTCAGTCGGTGGGGATTTACTTGCCAGCCTGCTGAAACGACATGCCGGTCGCAAGGACAGCAGCCATTTGTTACCCGGGCACGGTGGTCTTTTAGACCGCCTGGACAGCCTGCTGGCTGCGGTGCCGTTTTTTGCGGTATGGGCACACTATTCAGGTTTGGTTTGACCATACACTGGTATGTTTGCAATGGAAATGGTTTAAAGCGGTAGCTTTAAATAGCTGTGATCTGAGATAAATGCCAGGTTTTTACTGGATTTTGGCCAATAAAGCCAAAATAATGATATCGAATAATAATAGATTAACGAGCCGATAGGTAAAGTGTCGGCATCATAACGGCTGACATACCGGCAATTTTTTGCCTGAAAGTGCAATAATCAACAAGTAACCCGCTGATAAGCTGAGTAATTGAGGAAAACATTTAAAGCCAATGATTAACTTTCTAACACATGCATGGTGGCTGATTCTGGTGCTCGGTATTCTGATCACTTTTCATGAATTTGGCCATTTTTGGGTAGCACGTAAGGCAGGGGTTAAAGTACAGCGCTTTTCTGTTGGTTTTGGCCGTCCCCTGTTTACCCGTAACGATAAACATGGCACAGAGTTTGTCATCGCTGCTCTACCCCTTGGTGGTTACGTCAAAATGCTGGATGAACGTGAAGCACCTGTTGCTGTTCATGAACTCGATGGGGCGTTTAACCGCAAGTCACTGGGGGCACGCAGTGCAATTATTGCTGCCGGACCTATCTTTAATCTGGTCTTCGCCTTCTTCGCTTTCTGGGTCATGTTCCTGATCGGTATTGATGAACCCAAAACCATTGTCGGAACCCCTACTGGCCTGGCTGCCGAAGCAGGTATTGAACCTGGCGATCAAATTGTTGCCATTGATGATCGTCAAGTAGAAACCTGGACACACGTATTACTGAGCCTGATTGGCACCGCACTGGATAGCGGCACTGCCAGTATCGAAACTCAAAATGAAAATGGTATCCGCAAGACCCACAGCCTCAACTTTGCTGATGTCGGTGAGAAAATTGATGAACCACGATTATTAACCCAGATCGGACTAAACCCTTGGCGACCCACTTTTGCGCTACGCAACGAGCTGGGGTCAATAGGTGAAGGTATGCCCGCCGAACAAGTCGGTTTACGAGTGGGTGACGAAATTGTGCAGATTGCCGGTCAAACGGTAACCAACTGGAATGAAATTGTCAGCGTTCTGGATGCCAATGCAAAGCCAGACGAAGCCTTGATGGTTCGCTATCTGCGCGACGGTGTTGCCAGAGATATCTCCATTACACCGGTTTCAATCGATGTGGGCAATGGTCAACAGCGCACACAGATTGGTATCGGCCCGGTTCAAACCTTAACCGATGAGGAACAAGCCCGTTTTGATGCCGAATGGGATGCACATTCATTTATTTGGCGGCATGGACCCATTTCTGCAGTGGGCGCATCGCTGGATGAATTATGGCAGTTCACTACCGGTACATTGGGCATGCTAGGTAGAATGATTACCGGCAAAGCATCCTTGCAAAACTTATCTGGCCCAATCACCATTGCCAGTCTGGCAAAACGCTCTGCAGACCTTGGTTTGACGACGTTTTTGCGACTGCTGGCGCTGATTAGCCTATCACTGGCCATCTTGAATTTATTGCCAATTCCAATGCTCGATGGTGGCCTTTTGTTTTATAACCTTATAGAGTGGCTGACTGGGAAACCAGTATCCGAGAATATCCAGATGATTGGTCAGGGCATTGGCGTGTTGATGCTGGCTTGCTTGATGGGCCTGGCTTTCTATAATGACATCGCCAGATTGGTTTCCTGAGCCTGTCTGACGATGAGTATTGGTGACTATTATTACTGGGCTCAACATCGCGCCTGAATATGAATTGTCTTAATGGAAAATGTTTAATGAGTCTTAACCGATTGTTGCTGCCATTCGTTTTTTTACTGGCGCTGGCAGTTAGCCATCCTCTACAGGCACAACTGGATGAGTCGTTTGTTGTTGAAGACATACGTATCACCGGCTTGCAGCGTATTGCAGAAGGTACGGTATTTACCTTCCTGCCATTTGAGGCCGGAGAACGGCTGAATTCATCACTGGTGCGGCGTTCCATCCGCGAGCTGTTTCGCAGTGGTTTCTTCCAGGATGTTCACTTTGGTCGCGAAGGCGATATTTTGGTCATCAGCGTTAAAGAACGCCCGGCCATTTCCAATTTGCGCTTTAACGGTAATGAAGCTATCGAAACCGCAGACCTCGAATCCGCGCTGTCGAGTATTGGATTGGCCGAAGGTGAAACCTATAACCCTGTCAGCCTTGACCGCGTTCAACAGGAGCTGGTGCGCCAATACTACAACCAGGGAAAATATGGTGTTGAAGTCAACCCCCAGGTGACCAATCTGGCACGTAACCGGGTCAGCATCGCGATTAATATCAACGAAGGAAAAACCGCCAAAATCAAGCATATCAACATTGTTGGCAATACCATCTTTGATGATACTGAGCTACGCGAAGCGTTTGAATCGACCACCACTAATTTTCTCTCCTGGATAAGAAGCGACGATCAATACTCCCAGGAAAAACTCAGTGGCGATCTGGAAACCCTGCGCTCGTTTTACCAAGACCGTGGCTATGTCGATTTCAGCATCGAATCTACCCAGGTATCCATCAGCCCTGACAAACGGGCGGTTTTTATTACCGCCAACGTTCGTGAAGGCGATGTTTATACACTCAGTGATGTCAAAATCACTGGTGATCTGATTGTTGATGAAGGCACATTGCGACGCCTGACGCTAACCCAGCCGGGCGCGGTGTTCTCACGAGGCCGGATGGAACAAAGTATTGAAAACATGACTGCCCTGTTATCCAACGTCGGTTATGCTTTTGCCAATATCAACCCGGTACCTACCGTCAACCGTGAGGACCGTACCGTTGACCTGACCTATGTGGTCGAGCCCGGAAAACGAGTCTACGTTCGCCGTATCGCCTTCCAGGGCAATACCAAAACCAAAGATGAAGTACTGCGTCGAGAAATGCGCCAGTTCGAAGGAGCATGGTTCTCCCAGGCAGCTGTAGATCGCTCGCGCATCCGCTTGCAACGCATCGGTTATTTTGAAGATGTGAATATCGAAACCCCACAGGTTCCAGGCAGTGAAGATCAGGTGGATGTTATCGTCAGCGTCACCGAGCGTCCGTCAGGCAGCTTCTCTATCGGCCTGGGTTTCTCACAGGTGCAGGGACTGATCGCCACATTGGCCTTACAGCAGGACAACTTTTTAGGTAGCGGTAAAAGTATCGGTTTGCAAATATCACGCAGCGATATTCTGACCCAAATTGGAATTAACTATAACAACCCCTATTGGCTGGATTCCGGTGTTAGTCGAGGCTTTTCAATCAGCTACAGCGAATTTGACCCGGGTAATGCAAATATCTCGCTATTCTCTACCGACCAGTTTTCTGCCGGTGTTAACTTTGGCTTCCCGATCACCGAGGTTGACTTTATCAATGCCGGCTTATCCTATAGCACCACCGATGTGAATATCGGCCAGTTCGTCCAGGAAATGTTCAATGATGATGGCGAAACCTGTTTCAACGATATCAACCAAAATGGTATCTGTGGAGAACAGCTACTGTTTGCCACCCGTCCACTGGCGGCCTCACTGGATGCCAATGGCGACACTGTGTTGTCACGTGACGAACGTAAGATCGATGGTTATACCGCTCTAATCGGCTGGAACCGGGATACTTCTAACAGTTTCCTGTTCCCCACGCGTGGCTCACGCCAGTCTTTAACTGCAGAGTTTACCGGCCCCGGCAGTACCCGCGACTACTATAAACTGTTTTATCGCTACTCTAAGTTCTGGCCTGTTTTTAACGCTGGCGTATTGGCCGTTCGTGGCAATGTGGGCTATGGCGATAGCTTTGATAACTTCGACGACGAACGGCCGGTAGAAGAAATTCCAGGTAACATCGTACTGGGTGATTGCCAACTGTCTGATGTTGTCACGCTCGATTCCGGTTTGCCGTTTTATGAGCATTTCTTTGCCGGCGGCGTGCGTGATATCCGTGGCTATGACGACAACACGTTGGGGCCCAAAGATCAATTTTGCCGTGCGGTAGGTGGTGACTTCAAAGTCTCTGGTGGATTAGAATTAGGTTTCCCCGTACCATTTGGTGGCGGGGGTTCCAAAATTGCACTATTTTTTGACGCAGGCAATGTATTCCGCGACATCAAAAGTTATGAATCTGGTGAATTACGCGGCTCAGTGGGTTTGTCGCTCACCTGGCAGGCGCCCGTCGGCCCAGTGGTGATTAGCTATGCCTTTCCAGTCAAAGATGAACCAGGCGATATTACCGAAAGCTTACAGTTCTCATTTGGTACCGTCTTTTGAGCGTCCTCTCAGGAGCCTTTGACCAGCCATGTGCTATGGCATAAATAAATGTTTAATGCTGAGCCTGCTGGCGCTGCTCGCGTCAGTTAGCATCTCTCAGTATGCTTTGGCACAGACCAATATCCGCATAGGCTACGTGGATATGAAACAATTGCTCGACAACGCTCCACAGATTACGCTCAGTCGCGAATCGATCGATCGCGAGTTCCGACCACAAAGCGACAATATAGCCAGTGATGAACAACGATTAAATGATTTACGGGCACAATTACAAACCACCGAAACTGATCGATCCCGCCTGGAAAATCGTATCCGTAATCTACAATTGTCCATTAATCGTCGCAAAGAAGATCTGCGCCAGCAGATTCTGTTTCGCCGTAACGAAGCCATTCAGGCACTGGAAGATGATATTAATCAGGCGGTCGCTACCGTTGCCCGCAACCGTAATTATGACTTGATCATTTCCAGCCCGGTTATATATGCCAATGACTCGGTGGATTTGACCCAGGATGTACTAACGTATCTGCAACAGCAAAGCCGCTCGGATAACGCCGACCAGTGACAGCATTGATGAAACCGCCAGCAGCACAATGGCCTCTGCATACCATCGCCAGTCAATTAAACCTAAAGCTGAACGGCGATGGTGAACAGCTCATTTCAGGCATAGGTACTTTAAATGATGCAAATGACGCACAAGTCGCCTTCCTCGCCAACCCCGCTTACCGGAAACAATTGGCCCACACCAATGCAGGTGCGGTAATACTCAGTGAACAAGACGCTGAAGCATTCGACGGTAATTGCTTAATCAGTGACCAGCCTTATGTCAGTTATGCCAGTCTGGCCGAATGGTTCGCCCCTCAGCCAGGACCAGCCAGCATTCACCCCAGCGCTGTTATTGATTCACAAGCCAGGCTTGCTGACGGCGTGCACATCGGAGCCAATGCGGTAATAGGCCCTGGTTGCAGGCTTGCAGAAAATGTCCGCATTGGCTCAGGTTGCGTATTGGAAGCCGACTGTGATGTCGACCTGGACAGTACGATAATGGCCAATGTCTGGATCGGCCCTAACACTCGGGTCGGTAAGCGCGTAAGGGTTCATCCTGGCGCCGTTCTGGGCAGTGATGGTTTTGGCTTGGCCTGGGATCAGGACCATTGGCAAAAAGTCCCACAGCTGGGCGGCCTGCTGATTGGTGACGACTGCGAGATTGGTGCAAACACTACCATCGATCGCGGCAGCATCGGCAATACCATCTTGCACCCGGATGTGCGCCTGGATAATCAAATTCAAATTGCTCACAATGTAGAAATCGGCGCACACACTGCTATTGCAGCATGCACCGGTATCGCCGGCAGTACAAAAATTGGCAGTTATTGCCTGATCGGGGGTGCGTGTGGCATCGGCGGGCATTTACAGATTGGTGACAAGATCACGCTGACCGGGATGAGTATGGTGACTCACTCACTACACGAACCAGGCAGTTATGGTTCCGCCATTCCAGCCGCACCCGAAAAAATATGGCACCGAAACATCGCACGCCTGCGACAATTAGATAAACTATGGCGCAGGAAGAGCAGAAAACAAAAACCATGACCGACACAGATTTTACTTTTGACCCGGACTCAGGTTTCGGCCACGAACGTATTCACCAGCTGATGCCACACAGGTATCCATTTATTTTGGTGGATAAAGTTGTTGGTTATCGGACGGAGCCGGATAAACGTATCCGTGGCATAAAAAATGTCACGATCAACGAGCCTTTTTTTCCCGGACACTTCCCTGGTCACCCGGTGATGCCTGGAGTACTAATTGTTGAAGCCATGGCTCAAACTGCTGGTATTTTGACGCAGCTGGTGGAAACCGGGTTTGGCAATGGTGAGCATCAGTTCTATCTGGCCAAGGTCGATAAAGCCAAGTTCATGCAACTGGTGGTACCCGGAGACCAACTGGTGATGGACATACTACAAACACGCACCTTGAGAGGTATGGGTATGTACAAAGCCGAAGCGCGCTGCAATGGCAAACTGGTGGCCAGTGCCGAAATGATGTGTGCCGCGCGCTCACGCTGACCATAAACTCTGTAAGGTTCTGTTCTGATGATTCACCCCACCGCTCTGGTCGATAGCCAGGCGCAACTGGCAGAAGACGTTGAGGTCGGCCCCTACACCATTATTGGCCCACATGTGCAAATAGACAGTGGCACGACCATCGGCTCACACTGCGTACTGACCGGGCATACCCGAATCGGTAAAAACAACCGAATTTTTCAGTTCAACTCGCTGGGCGACGAACCTCAGGACATGAAATACAAAGGCGAGGATACCGAGCTCAACATTGGCAACAACAACACGATTCGGGAATTTTGCACACTCAACCGTGGCACAGTTCAAGGCGGTGGCTCAACCCGTGTTGGTGATAACAACTGGATTATGGCCTATGTCCATATGGCGCACGATTGCCAGGTTGGCCACCACACCATTTTTGCCAACAATGCCTCTTTGGCTGGCCATGTAACTGTCGATGACTGGGCCATTTTGGGTGGCTTCTCTATCGTCCATCAGTTCTGCACGATTGGCGCGCACAGTTTTTTGTCCTTTGGCAGTCAGGTCAACCAAAGCGTACCACCGTATGTGCTGGTGGCCGGTGATAAAGCCAGCGCACGGGGGATTAATTCTGAAGGGCTGAAGCGCCGCGGTTTTTCTCCCGAAGCCATGCGCTTGCTGCGCCGCGCCTATAAAATTATGTTTCGCTCTGGATTGTCCTGGGACCAGACCTGTGCTGAGCTGGAAAAAATGGCCGAAGGCAATGAACAAATTCAAGACATGCTGGACTTTCTGGCACGCACTGAGCGCAGCTACTTACGTTAAGGTTGCAAAATCACCCACTTAACGTGCCTGCTGCCACCCCATTGCCCACAACAGCAAAAAGAGTTGCCCTGATTGCCGGCGAGGCTTCTGGTGATCTGTTGGGTGCTGACCTGATTAACGCATTACAACACACCCACCCAGAGGTAAAATTGGCAGGCATCGGTGGCCCACGACTGCAAGCTGTCAATTGCGAGTGCTGGTGGGATTATCATCAGCTGGCCGTGTTCGGATTGGTGGAAGTGCTTAAGCATCTGCCCCGCTTGCTCAAGCTGCGCAAACAGCTATTGCAGCGACTGTTGAAATGGCAGCCGGACGTGGTCATCACCATCGATGCTCCCGACTTTAACCTGCCACTGGCCGCAAAACTCAAACAACATGGCATACCGGTGGTGCACTATGTCTGCCCCTCAATCTGGGCCTGGCGACAAAACCGGGTGCATAGCCTGGCCAGGTCAGTGGATCATGTCTTGTGTCTGTTGCCATTCGAACGTGACTTTCTTCAACAGCACAAAGTGGCCGCCACCTTTACCGGACACCCATTGGCTGATCAAATCAATGCTGAACCTGCTGACCGCAACCGTGTTCGCCAGCAATACCAAATACCTGAATCACAACCAGTGATTGCACTGTTACCCGGCAGCCGAGACAGTGAACTCAAACGTTTGCTGCTGCCGTTTCTGCAAACCATTGCCTACCTTAAGCAACCGGTGACTGTCGTTACTGCGCTAACCAAAAGCAGTCACCGGGATATCTTCAAGCAATACCAAAAAACGCATCTTCCTGATGTATCGATTACCCTGCTGGATGGACATGACGCTGCACGAACAGCTTTGCAGGCTGCAGACGCTGCACTGTTGGCCTCTGGCACAGTCACGCTGGAAGCCATGTTATGTGGCTGCCCAATGGTGGTGGCTTATCGACTGCAAGGTTTAACGTGGCAGATTTTAAAGCAGTTTAATCTCTACAAAGCCAAGTATGTTTGCTTACCTAACCTGCTCGCTGATGAAGCATTGGTGCCGGAAATACTGCAAAACGATGTCAAACCCAAACGGTTGGCAAACGAATTACAAAACCTGCTTGACCATGATCAAAGCAAGCTGCGTAAGCGCTTTGCTCAACTATCCAGCGGTCTACGCTGTCAGGCCGGACAGCGCGCGGCAGATGTTGTCGCAGGTTTTTTATGACAAAAAAGCGGGCACTTTACGCAGGTGTTGATGAAGCCGGTCGAGGTGCTCTGGCAGGCCCGGTAGTGGTGGCTGCTGTCATTTTGGATGATACACAGCCGATTGAGGGTCTGGCAGATTCTAAAATACTCTCTGCTCAACGGCGTCAATCACTTGCTGATCAGGTTGAACGTTATGCTTTGGCCTGGAAAGTGGTGCATATAAGTCCAGGCAAAATCGATCAGATCAATATCCTGCAGGCCAGTTTATTGGGCATGCAGCGTGCGGTTGCCAAACTTGATACCCAGCCAGATCAGGTATTGGTGGATGGCAATCGCGCACCTGAATTTGGCATCCCTGCTACCGCTATTGTCAAAGGCGATGCCACCGAACCGGCCATCAGTGCAGCCTCAATCCTCGCTAAAGTACACCGAGACCGCTTAATGGTAAAACTGGAACAGCGCTACCCTGGTTACGGATTCGATCGTCACAAAGGTTATCCAACAAAGGCGCATAGACTTCAATTGAGCGAGCTTGGGCCCTGCCCTGAACATCGCCGCAGTTATGCGCCGGTACAACAGGCCTGTCTGGCATTTCCTGAGTAGCAGCCACAGTCACTTTATACCCGCTCATCATTTTGCACATTGACATACTGCAGATAAGCAGCCTGCTCGGCGGTCCCGTTGCCATTGGCCTGAATGGCTTGCTGATCAGGTTCTCTGGCATGCCACCATAGAAAGACAAATACAAACACCAGCGCACTGACCGTCAATGCAAACATCGCCATACCCGTTCTATTCTGTGGGTAATTGGAATATGCAGTATTGCTTGAGTCAATATTATCAACCGTTTTATAAACCTCGAAATCAACCGTATCCACACGATAAATTTTCCAATAGGCCAATATCAGTGCCTGGAAATACAAGCTGGTCGCAATATCCTGAAGGCCGTAACCCAGTGGCTGTAGAGAGACATTAATGATCATAAACAGCATCGCTGCTATACAGCCATAAACCGACATTTGTATGTTTCCACGTATCTCTCTTGTTCTGTCTTCGCTTGACTGAAATGGGTCTCGTTTTTTGCCGTATAGATGCACAGCAATCATCGTAGCGAAAAAACCGATGATTAAAGTTGCAAACAAAATGTTCCAGTAACCGGCACCCCATAATTGCGGTACTGCTATCACCAATAAAACAAAAAAGCAGTAAATGGCCAGGGCCACCCAAATAATTGCCGGCGAAACAAAATCAAATAAACGTCGGCGCTTGAGTTCTGCACTGCGAACACCGCTGTCATCATATTTTCTAGCCAAATTAAAAAACGTAAAGCCAGGATTGTTTGCCACGATTAACCAGGGCGTGTTTTGCAGCAAAAAATAAAACATCAATACTGTCTGACTATCCCAATGCAATATTTCTTTACTGGGCGAGTAAAAACCATACAGCACCAGGGCAATACCGATTAGTAATATCACATGATTGGCTAGCGAATACAGACGCTGCGCTCTTTCCATTTTTTCCTTTGAAACCGGATAAAGCCTGACATATTCCGATGGAGGGTAATGATTGACCACATAGCGTACGCGTCGCAACAGCACCCTGGGCAAAAAATACGAAGCCACCAACGCCTGACACAATAAAACGATCAACAATAAGCTATTCTCTGGCATAACCATCTCCTTAATTCCCACGTTTATTCATTAATTCACCGAATGCAATCCGAATTTCCGAATCGGTGGCACCCACATCTTTCAGCGCTTCGATCGTCTTACTGAGTTGCGATGTTATCTGCGCACCCAGATCAACTTTGCTGTTATCTTTGGCCTGCGGATGCACAAATGTTCCGCGATAGCCTTTGGTCTGGATCACGTGGTCACGCTCCAGCAAACGGTATGCTTTAGCGACGGTCTTGTGATTAACATCCAAGTCACCCGCTAATTGCCGGATCGAAGGCAATGCATCGCCGGGGTTCAGTTTGCCATTCAGCACCGCCTGCTTAACCTGTTCAATCAGTTGTGTGAACAGTGGAACTGAAGCATCAACATCAATGATT
The DNA here is from genome assembly GCA_965230265.1 of Wenzhouxiangellaceae bacterium. Lineage (GTDB taxonomy): Bacteria > Pseudomonadota > Gammaproteobacteria > Xanthomonadales > Wenzhouxiangellaceae > JAJFKX01. The sequence goes on from OZ245999.1 coordinate 2,627,820, forward strand.
ATCTTCATTATTAACTTTTGTACCTTATGACCCATTGGGGGTAATGGTACATAGGGGTCATAGAATATGCAAGCCTATTGACGACATTCAATGTTGGATTTTTAAAAACCCGCAGATGAAATACGGGATGACAGTGTATCTAGGCGTTGTATCTAAACTGGTTCAAACCGATTCTGAGAACGGTTTTTACGGACCTCACCCGGCTCCCATATCCGCCCATTCATAGCGATATACACTCCTGGCGGCTTACTCTGCACCGCCCCCAGCGCACAGCCAATATTAAAAACGGCATCCGAACCGACAAACCGCGCCGGATTCAATGCACCGGTCAACACAATGGTTCTGTCGGTCAGATCCTGAACCGCTTGAGCAGTCTCCACCATGGTATCGGTGCCATGGGTGATCAATACATTTTTATGCTGATGATTGGCAATCGTGTCACGGATTAAGCGACGATCCACATCATTCAATTCCAGGCTGTCCTTGCGCATCAAAGGAATCACATTCCAGCGAAATGCTGCAGAAAACGTTTCCAGCACCCGACCGATTTCCGGCTCACCCACCTGGTAATCACTTTTGGCATCAAAATAAGTTTTATCGATGGTTCCGCCCGTGGTAATGATCAGCAGCTCTTGCATGGTTACTATCCGTTTTTTTGATTAATCAGAATTTGTTGGTCAGGTATTGTTTTCACGTTGCTGGCGCAAACGACGGCGGACCTCCCAGCCATGGCGCATCAATGGCAACAGGTAGGCAACACACAAGGTCAACTGTACTGCTGCCAGCCAGCGTTCAGCCGGGTTGGCCCATAATTCGGTCAAGCCGGTGATCACATACAGCAATACCACAAAGCCACCAACCGCGCGTCCAGCAGGGCGACGGCGCCATACAGGGTGCGCTACTGCCAGCAGTGGCAGCATCCACAGCACACCAATCAAGCCACGCTGAACAAACCAGCAATGCCAAATCGGCTGCCAGGCAATCAATGCCAGATAAGCCCAGCGCATTAGTTTGCAGAACCCCTCAGTTTGATGGCAAGCGATGCTACCCGCTTGCCCAAAGCGCGACACAGTTCGGCTTCAATATCATCCAGGGCACGATCGCTTTTTGCACCTGCCCAGTGGCTGGGACCATAAGGTGTGCCGCCACTGGTGGTTTTGTTTAAACCCGGTTCGCTATAAGGCAAACCCGTCAACAACATACCGTGATGCAATAACGGCAGCATCATGCTCAATAAAGTACTTTCCTGACCACCGTGCAGACTTGCGGTAGAGGTAAATACCGCAGCGGGTTTGCCACTCAGCACACCGGAAAACCATTCACCGGCAGTACCATCGAGAAAATACTTAAGTGCAGCCGCCATATTGCCGAATCGGGTCGGGCTGCCGAGAATCAGTGCATCGCACTGCTGTAAATCCTCTTTACTGACATACGGTGGCCCGTTTTCAGGCACGGCTCCAGGCTCATCCAGTCTGCCATCAGATACTGGTGGTACTGTGCGAACCACTGCTTCGGCACCTTCAGCCTGTGCGACCCCCCGCGCAATCTGCCGCGCCATGGCCGCGGTATTGCCATGCAGGCTGTAGTACACAATCAGTACTTTCATGCTTCATCGAGAAGCTGCATAACATTTTCAGGAGGGCGTCCAATAATCGCACGGCTGCCGCGCACCACAATCGGCCGCTGCAGCAATTGCGGATTGTCAGCCAGAATGCGAAACAAACCATCTTCATCCATCTCTGGATTGTCCAGCCCCAGTACCTTGTACAATTCCTCACCAGTACGCATGATGCCACGTGCATCGGTGTCTAGCATGGCCGCCAATGCTTTCAGGTCAGAAAAGCCCGGTGCTTCATCCAGATACTGAATGGTGTCAAGTTCGATATCATGGGCGCGCAACATTTCCATGGTGGCGCGTGATTTAGAACAACGTGGATTATGATAAATGGTTAATAACGGTTTTTTGCTCATACGGAGTTAATTTTGAGTGATACTCAACATAGTCAACAGCGTGACAGTATAGCCGACACCAGCCTGCGTTGGTGGCGAAACCGTCGTTTTCTGGGTGACTTTACCCTGCACCTGTGGGAGCAGTTAAAAGCTCACGACGCCTTTCAGGCTGCTGGATCGCTGTGTTTTACCAGCCTGCTGGCGCTGGTGCCGTTGATGGCGGTGGCATTGGGCGTGCTGTCATGGCTGCCGGTCGCTGATAATCTTGCAGAACAACTGCAGAACTTCCTGTTTGCCAATTTCGTTCCTGCTGCCGGTGAAACAGTACAAAATTACCTGCAGCAATTTGTCGGTAATACGTCGACATTAACCGGGGCCGGCGCATTCTTCCTGATTATCACTTCCTTGATGCTGATGAACACCATTGAGCAATCGCTGAACCGTATCTGGCAAGTACGCGCACCGCGCAGTGTATCCAGCCGGTTGATGATGTACTGGTCTGTACTGACCATGGGCCCGGTGCTGATTGGCGGCAGCGTGGCTTTGACCTCTTATATTACAGCCCTGGCTTTTAATGACGCTGGCAATTTCATTCTCAGTTTTGCCCCGTTTATGGTGGCCGTGCTGGGCTTTTCGCTGCTGTACATCATTGCACCCAATCGACGGGTTCACGTCAGAGACGCTTTTGTTGGCGGCTTTTTAGCGGCGATATTGTTTGAGCTGGCTAAAGCTGGCTTTGTCTGGTACGTCACGACTTTTCCTACGTACACCAAACTCTATGGTGCTTTAGCAACTTTTCCGATTTTCCTGCTGTGGATTTATGTCAGCTGGATCATCACCTTGCTGGGCGCGATTTTTACCGCCTCAATGACCACTTTCCATTTTCGCAAAGCCGAATGGTTTTGGCCTGCTCGGATGGAGTTTGGGCTGTTGCTCAGGTTATTGGGGCACTTGTGGCACGCGCAGAAGAAAGGCCGTGGGCTGGGCAGTGACGAACTGCTGGAGCTGGAACCGGCGATGTCCGACATCCAGCTGCAAAAGCTGCTGCGGCAGCTGGACGATGCCAGACTGATCAACCGGGATGCTGACGGTAATCGAATTTTGGTGGCTGATCTGGGCGAATTAAGCCTGGCTGATCTGTATCGTTCCGGCCCTTATATTTTGCCGCTGATTGACCGCGACGACCTGCCGCAGGACAATATCTCCGATCGTAGACTGTATGAGCTGTTATCCGAACTTGCAGATACAGCGAAATCAGATCTGAACAAACCGGTCAAATTCTATCTAAGTCAGACCACCGACGAATAACCAGACAGGAATCATCATGCGTTCATTGCCTATTTCATTGTTATTGGCTGTCCTGCTACTGCCCATTACGGCCTGTACAGCCAGTGACACAGCTGAAACAACAGTCGCTACCGCAAACCCGGTAGATGAAAGCTCTGTAGCTATAAAACCCGTCGATACCATTGATTTCACCCTGCCAACACTGCAAGGCGATGCAATGAGCCTGTCCGATCACCGTGGTCAGTGGGTTGTGGTCAACTATTGGGCCACCTGGTGTGCCCCCTGCCGCAAAGAAATTCCCGATCTATCCGCCTTACACAGCGAGCGCGACGATGTGACTGTGCTGGGTCTGGCCTATGAAGAAACCGAGCCGGAAAGTTTCGAAACTTTTCTGGAAAAACACCACGCCAGTTACCCCATTTTGATTACTGATACCTACAACCCACCAGAAGCACTGGGGGCACCACTGGCATTGCCGACAACCTTTTTGGTGAGCCCGGATGGGGTAATTATGGAGCGGTTTTTAGGGCCGGTGACCCGTGAAGAACTGGAAGAAGCCATTTCCAGTCACTCATAGTTAAACCCTCAAAACAAATAATGCGATACTGCATATAAAACCAGCCCAATCAAACCACCGACCAAAGTCCCGTTGATCCGTATATATTGCAAATCTGGGCCAATCTGCAACTCAATCCGGTGGGAGGTCTCTTTGGCATCCCAGGCGGCAACCGTGTCGCTGATTAACTGACTGACTTCATCGCGGTGTGAGCTGATAATTTCCACAATGGCATCGCTGAACCATTGGTCCAGGCGGCCCAGCATTTCTTCATCACCCACCAGTGCATCGGCAAGGTGTGTCAGCCAGTTTTCGATTTCCTGTTGCCAACTGCCTTCCTCCACGGATGCCTGATTTTCAACTTCCTCACCCAACCGCCGCCAAATGGCCAGCAGATAGTCCTGCAATGCCGGCTGGCTGGCCATGCCATCCCACCACTGCATTAAATCTTTATCGTGCTTGCCCCGCTCCAGCTCCCGAGCAAGACGATGCAACTGGATATTGAAAGCGCGGCGCAGGCTGTGTTTTTCATCCGCGGCCATCATTAACAGCAGTGTTTCTACCCGGGTCAGCATTTGCTTGGCAATGGAGTCATCGACAAAGCCGGGCATCCACCAGGGGCTGCCCTGTTTGATCCGCTGGCGAATCATGTATTGCTGCCGACTCAATGCACCTGCCAGAAATTCCAGCAAAACTGTCACCACGGGCTGATGTCGATCCTGCTCAATCAGCGTATGCAGGCCGCGGCCAGCCCACACACCCAGCCGATCAGCAGACATGGATTCGGCAAACAAGCGCTTCAAAAATGCCTGAACCGGTGCCTCACCGACCGCCTGCATACCCCAGTGCAGCATTGATAATGTGTATTGCGATAATTCTTTGCGTGTTTCTGGCAGTTGTAGCCATCCTGCCAACCGATGACCTGGTCTTAAGCCCTGCCAATGGGTCTTCAGCACTTCGCGGGTTAAAAAGTGCTGGGCCACGAAACTGGCCAGATTCTCACCGATCTGGTCTTTTCGGGTCGGCACAATGGCGGTATGCGGAATCGGGATTCCCAGCGGATGGCGAAACAAAGCTGTTACAGCAAACCAATCGGCCAATGCCCCCACCATGGCTGCTTCAGCAAATGCCTCAAGCCAACCTGTCCAGGCATAAGGCAGAACCAGCGACACCACAAACAGCACTGCCATCAACAATAGCAACAGCAGCGGAACCAGGCGCATTCGCTTCAGGCGTCGTTCGGCAGCCGCCTCATCAGGAAATTCAGGAAGTATCGGAGAAGTCGATTTTAAGGCCATAGCCTAATCATGGGGGCAGTGTTGCTTATATACGAACTTTGCCCCGCAAGATATCTGCAAACATCACCCAATCACCCATCAGACTATAAAACGGATACTTAAAAGTGGCAGGGCGGTTATGTTCAAAAAAGAAATGACCAGCCCAGGCAAAACCATAACCAGCCACTGGAACCAGTAACAATAGCCAACCGTTACCGGCGACAATACTCCAGGCAATAATCATCAGCACCAGCCAGCTACCGATAAAATGCAGACGACGGCAGTTGATATCCTGGTGTTCATCCAGGTAATACGGATAAAACGCGCTAAAACTATCAAAACCTTCAGTACTCATATTCGCCCTCCCTAACTAAAGATTCTTAAGCTGTGGTGCGTAATGCTGCTTGCGAGCTGTGCATAACTGGATGGTTTCCAAGGTATTGGCCAAAGCCCTCGGACCACCTTGCAAATCTTCAACTTTGTCGGCAAAAAAAGCCTCGACTTCCAATCGGGCATCCTCATTACAAAAGTAATTGGCATAGCCCGATACCCGTCCTTTACGCCAAATGGGTACACGCTCTATAACAGCCTCCAAATTACTTTGTAGCCACTCCCAGGTAAATTGCCGTGTAGCAGGCTGCGTAGCCTGCTTGAACAGCAGCATGTTCATTTCGTTGTTACGGATCTGGTCACTCAAAGCCAGCTCCAGTACCTGGTTTTGCAATGCCGGATCTTCAACATGCCCCAAGGCGTTCAACAAACGCTGCCGATAGGTCGCATCTTCAGACTGCAATGCCAGATCCCTGACATGATCAAAATAAAACTTGCCATGCTCACGTACCGCGATAGCGATCGCCGTCTCAATCAGGTTAGGATTGATATCTGCATCGCTTAATCTCGGTTCCAGCGTTGGCGTTCCGGTGTATGCCATTCCCATAGAACCTAGCTGTGCACGGGTTTTAGGAGAGCGCAGCACCAGGCCCAACTGCTCTACCAGATTGGCCTGTAATGTCTCTGCATTGCGATCTTGCAAACGTCCCAGGCCCAATTGATCAAGACGCCGCTGATACAGCGGTATCAATTGTTTTTGAAATTCTGCCTGCGCCCTGCTGTCAGCAAACTCTTCATAAATTTCCTGTACATCACTCAGTACGCTGTCTGCCACTTCATCGTTTGGGTGGTTTAATAAAGCCGGCAGCTGATCAAATAATGCGATCAAGTCCAGATCACCTGCAAGATAAGCTGCCAGATAACTATCGCTGACCGACAGCATTTCGGTGTCACTCAATTGTTCACTGGCGGCTAACAAACCCGACCAATTGTCGGTACTGAGTGTGAAGCGGTAATAACCTGCGCCACCGGCATTCGGCAAAATCCACTCCGGGCACTGTTCGGTGCCCAGGCTTAAGGAAGTTTCCTGAGAACTCATTAAGATACAGCGTGTCCCCGTACTGCCATCGGCCATTCCATAACGCACACAGGCAGGAATCTGCCATTGACGTTCTGCATTACCATCCGAACCCAGAGGCAAATACCGGCTTTGGCTGAGTTTGCCCATGGCATCACCAGAGCAATTAAATTCTGCCTGCAGCAATGGTAGGCCAGGCTGATTCAGAAAAGACAAAAAAGCATCTGCTGTGGAGTCCGCCTGACCTTCGGGTGATTGTGCAGAAATAGCGGCAATAAAGTCATCGGCATTGGCATTGCCCCAACTGTGTTGGCGCAGGTAATTGCGTATACCGTTGCGGAAGTTGTCCCGGCCAAGATATCGTTCAAACATCGCCAGCACCCCGCCCCCTTTGCTATAGGTAATGCCATCAAAAGCCGAAGCTATATCATGATTGGACAATATCGGCTGACGAATCTGACGTGCACTGATCAGGCTGTCGACATTCATTGCGAACAGCGAACGCCGCAACAGCGTACGCCGATACCCCCCCTCCGGATCAATCCGATCCAGTGCTACCGCTGCCATCCAGGTAGCAAAGGCTTCATTTAACCAAATATCATCCCACCAGTTAGGGGTCACCAGGTTGCCAAACCATTGATGTGCCAGCTCGTGAGCATGCACAGAGCGATAAGCGTGTTTAATTTGCGCGGTGGAGTTTTCATCCAATAGCAGCAATTGCTCACGATAGGTAATGGCACCGGCATTTTCCATTGCGCCTGCAGAAAAGTCGGGGACAGCGATGATGTCCAGCTTGGCATAGGGATAAGGCAGGTCAAAATAGCTTTCCAGCGATTCGAGAATGGCCTGGGTGCCCTCCAGCGCAAACGTCAATTGCTCACCTTTGCCTCTAACCGCAACACCCCGCAATGGCAACGGGAAATCGCGTACTTCGGTTGGTGGCAGGTCTTCCCACTCGACCACATCAAACGGGCCTACCGCAAATGCCACCAAATAGGTCGGCAACGGTTTGGTGGTGGCAAATCTTACCGACTTCCAGCCATCTGGCAAATCACTGGAATCCAGTTCCGGGCCATTGGTAATCGCCGTATCTTCTTGTTTAACCTCCAGGGTCACGTCATAAGGTGTTTTAAACCAGGGGTCATCGAAGCTAGGAAAAGCCAGGCGAGCAGAGCTGGCTTCAAACTGAGTAAACGCATAGGAATCACCACCTGCATCCACCCGATACAAACCTTCCAGTGAACGATTAAAGGGCCCGCTGAATACCATCTCCAAAACTGCTTTGCCTGCAGGAATCTCTTGCTCCGCGTCCAGGCGTGCCACACCAGAATCATGCACTTGCTGATAACTCAAATCGATAACATCTGCACCAGTTGGCAAAATACTGGCCTGGGAAACTGAAATCCCGTTGCCATGCAACCAAAAATGATCTCTGGCAGTGGTGACATTCAAATCTATGCGCACCGTACCCGAAAAAGATTCCGTGGCAGGGTCTATACGCAAGGTCAGGTAGTAATGCTCAGGCAATACATCACGAGGCAATTGACCATCAGGAAGCTCATCATTGACAGTGTGATTGTCTGGTTCATCTGGTGATGAAACGGAAGCTGTTGCATTGTCAGAAACCTCTACAATTCCATCGGGTTGTTGGGCAGACTGATCGCTGGATTGGCAAGCAACCAGCAGACCTGAAATTACCCCCAAAATAACCAAGCGCAATAACGACATAGTGCCTCCAGCAAGTGAATGCCTAACAGTACCAGTAAGAAAGTATATAACTTAAGCGATGACACCAGCGTGAGCAAGCAAGCATCTTGCCTGGTTCAGCGTTCTATTGGCGGATGGCAAACTTTACAAGATGAATGATCAGCGATTGTTGCGAGAATAGCGCAGGTTGCGAAAATGCCCGGTTGCTAATAGCAAACCACCGATGGAGGTCAGAATTTTTTCCATCGATTCACTCAAAACGCTATGCTCAAACCAGATGGCCTGTACTGAAGCCAGCACGATCAACAGCAATCCACAGCCCCCCATAATCAAGGTCGGCACATTACGATGTCGCCACCAGCTGAGCGTAAATGCCACCATCGCTGTTGGCAAGATCAACCATAGCAGCCACGTATGAAAGCTGCCATCATCGAGCAGCAGACCACTCAGCGCAGGGGAAGCAACCACCAGGGCGGGCAGCAGCGCACAATGAATCCAACAAGCCACTGACAAGCCAATACCAAAACGATCCAACCAACGCCCTGAAGCGCTGGATGTAGTAGATGGTGTGTTTTGATTAGGAAGGGGTTGCATCACTGATACATTATAACATTAATTTTTAGCAGAAACTGCTAACCGTCGGCTTTCTGCCCAGCTTACCTACCTGAATACAAACAACTCAGTTTTGTATGCCATAGGCTCTGAAAATAAGAACGAAAAACACACCGATAAATTCGAAAGCTTTTTATCCAGAGCCCACCTTTTTGTATTTATATTGGATTAAAACTTGGCTGTCAGCATCAACCAAAACCTTGTGGTATCAGTAAACGCCACGTCATCGGCATCAAAAAAAGCCGCTTTTAACAACAGTCCAAAGTGCTTACCAAACTTTCGACTCAGCGAAGCATCCAGCTCCGAGCCAAAATCACGACCACCTGATTCAGCCGAAAAATCATGCCAAATTACATTCCACCGATACACATCAAGCTTGCCTGAAATACCAATAAACCAGTCTTCTATGCCATCATCTGGTGTAACCAAAAACTGATCTGCCCAACCGTTAAATGCATGCAGAGTTGCCAATGGTGTACGAAATGCCGCGCCACTGCTGGCATCATCACCTTCCAGCACTTCCAGGCCACCATATAGTTTGGCCCATTCAAAGCCAAAACCGGCATCCAATCGCAAGTAGTTAGCCGTGTAATCAACCGGGTTATTGCTATTGTCTGCCTGGTTGGCAGCTTCGGCTCCCCAGGATATTTGATATCGACCCCAGTCATGATCGCCGCCTGCGCGAATACCGAAGGTACGGGTCGAAAAAGCCGGCGCATCGTTATTGGCAATATCGTAATAATAGCCAGTCAGTTTTATTTGCGGGTTCAATGGCCATTGATAATGTGCCAGTACGGTATCCTGATCATGATCACCGGCGGGCACACTGTCACCAAAAATGCGATTAACATTGAACACATAAGCCAAGAACAACTCACCTTCGCCCACTGGTTTTGCATTGAGTGAAATCGCATCATAGGTTTGTTCATTTTGCCGCCATGCCACACCGCCGATAAAACGCTGGTTATCGAGCACGATCCGCTGCCGCCCAAAACGAGCATTGGTATCCGAGTTAAAACGATAATCCAGCCACGCCTGGTTAAGCTCAATGCCATCCGGGTCAGCCACCACCGGAAAAATCGAACGCTCTGGCCCGCTGGTACCTGCCCCGCTATTAAAGTCTTCAAATAAAAACTCGGCTACACCATCTACTTCAAGGAAAAACTGCCAACCATGCCATTCCTGCATGCGGTAATTAACCCGGGCCAACAGTGTCGACGCTTCAGCATTTTCATCAAAACTGTCTTGGTCAACAAACTCATAGCGGTAACGTAAATCCAACCCGATATCGCCATTTTGTATGGCATCGTCCAAGCTATTTTCTGCCAAAATCGAAACACTGGAACACATGAGCAAAGTGGTAAAAGCATACTTGACGCAAGTTTTCATAACGGTCTGCTCCAGGCGGAGCCAAGCTCCGCCATATGGCTATTTGGGATGGTTCAATAAATATCATTCACCGTGTTATTAATATTGAATTTTCCTGTGGGGGTGATAATTTCTGGCCCCTTAATCACATGCTTGAGTTGCCGGGTTTTATCATCCACGATCACTATTGCTGACTCCTGATCCTGGCCACTCCATACTGAAAACCATACTTCGCTACCATCGGCATTGAACTCAGGATGCACGACCCGCTTGGGACCTTCACCCAGTTCTGCCCATTCGGCGATTGGCAACACTTGATAACCCGCTTCCAGGTTATTGACATCGAACACCGCCACACTTTGAGAAATACCGGTTTCCGGATTCAAAGGTGTATCTACCCATAAGTTATTGGAATTCGGATGTGACTTAACAAACAGCGAACCACCGCCCTGTCCCTGCAATACACGCACCACCTTCCAGGCTTGCTCCGGGTGCCCTTCAGGGTCGGTGCCGATAAAGCTGACTTTCTCGTTACCCAGTGCGCTGGTCACCCATACCGGTCCAAACTCCGGGTCATTTAAGTTGGCACCGCGTCCAGGATGGGGAATTTTGTCAACATCAGCCAAAGCCACCAGCTTACGGTCTTTTGAATCGACCACGGCAATCTTATCGGACTGATTGGCTGCCGTCAGGAAATAACGCTTACTAATATCCCAACCACCATCATGCAAAAAACGGGCCGCATTGATGGTGGTCACATTCAGGTTATCAATATCCTGATAATTGACCAACAGAATTTTGCCTGTCTCTTTGATATTGACAATGAATTCCGGATGCTGATGCGAAGCCACAATGGCTGCCACCCGCGGCTCTGGATGATATTCCTGAGTATCGACCGTCATCCCACGGGTAGAAACGATGCTTTTGGGTTCCAGAGTATCGCCATCCATAATGGTGTATTGCGGTGGCCAGTAAGAACCAGCAATCGCATAACGATCTTCATACCCAGGGTATTTAGAGGTTTCCACCGAACGCGCTTCCAAACCAACCTTGATTTCCGCCACGCGTTCCGGCGGATTCATCCACAGATCAATCATGTCAATCTTGGCATCACGACCAATGGTGTAGACGTAGCGACCAGAAGCCGATGGACGTGAGATATGCACTGCGTAACCTGTTTTAATGATATTAACAATTTCCTTGGTGTCCCCATCAATAATGGCAACCTGACCGCTGTCACGTAATGTCACCGCAAAAAAGTTTTCTATATTGCGCGTATGTTGCGGCTCACTGGGGCGTTGCTCGGGTGGTACGATGAGCCGCCAGCTGGCCTGCATTTCTGGCAAACCCCATTCCGGTGGCGCTGGTGGTTCATGCTGTAAAAAGCGTGCTAACACATCAATTTGCGATGCGGTCAATTCCCCCGATGTTCCCCAGTTAGGCATACCGGCGGGCGAGCCATAGGTGATTAGTGCTTTCAGATAATCGGTACCTTTCTCACGGGTAATGTCAGAGGTTAGCGGCTTGCCAGTTGCGCCTTTACGCAATACCCCATGGCAACCTGCACAACGCTGAAAGTACACTTCAGTGGCTTGTTCGAACTCGACCTGTGTCATCGCCGGACCTTCCGAGTCAATCATCTGAGTGGTTTCATCGGCACTGATCGCGCTGGGTGCGCCTTGGTAGGCAATCTCTTCAGAGCCAGAAACTGGGTGATCAGACAGCTCAGTGCTCGGTGTTTGCCCCACTGCCCGGACGGCCGCCACTTCTGCAGCAGTGAACATATCGCCGCTATTGCCCCAAGCATTAAACACATAACTAAGCACATCGGCAGTCGCCTGGTCATCCAGATAGTTCAATGCCGGCATGACTGCATCGTAGGTTTGCCCATTCACTGTAATAGGTCCGGACAAACCATTTAGTATGGTCTCTATCGCCCGTTGGCGATCCTGCATCAAGTAATCAGAACCTGCCAGTGGGGGAAATGCGCCAGCCAATCCACCACCAGTGCCCTGGTGACAAGCTGCACAATGGCTGTTATACAGTGCTTCGCCCGAAGCCAGTTGTTGGGCTTTGCTTACCGGAGTGTTGTTTTCAACTGCAGCCATTTCTGCCTGATGAGCAGCAGTGGCATCAGCAGGATCAGGGGCCGTATTTTGTGGTGACTCCGCTTCACAAGCGCAAGTCAAAAAGATCAATATTAACCCCAGCAGTTTAATGGATAAATTTTGCATAACGCTCTCCTGATGATGGGTGGGTTATTGGGTAATAAAATGCCCGGTTCGACGATGGTTGTCGTCATCGTGAATGACACGGCGAACCGGGCCAGCCTCCGGCTGTTCATAATTCAATACTCAGGTTTATGGCCAGATGTCGACCTGGCCGTGATAGAACTTGTATCACTGGGTCATCCGGTGTGAATGCAGCAACATCCAACCAGCGCCAGTAGCGTTTGTTCGTTACGTTGAATACGCCGCCGCGTAACTGCAACCAATCATTGGCCCGCCAGCCCCATAACCAATCCAAAACACCCGAGCCTGGTGTTTCAAACCGAGGACCGCTGGTTTCATCGATGCGTGTTTGCCGACGTGTAAAGGTGCCTGTCAATCCGGTATACCAACGCCCGTTGTTTGATTGCCATTGCAAACCCACCACTGCTTGTGGTGGAGCGATCGAATTAAGCGGTTGATTATTATCGGCATTTTCGCCACGAGACCAAAAAGCCGCCAATTGCAATTGCCAGCCGCGCAACACCGGATGCCACGCTTCCAATGCCTGAGACCAGCTCAGCTCGGCACCATAAATACGTGCTCGCTCAAGGTTGCGTGATTGAAATAACAAGGTGCTGGTCACCGGGTCAAAACCGATGCGGGCTCGGCTTTCGATAAAGTTGTCGTAGTCGGTAAAAAATCCGGACACACTGAACTGACCATGACGGCCCCAGCGACGCAGACCAAGTTCAAAACCATCAGAGGTCTCAGACTGTAAATCCGGATTGGGTATGGCGCGGATACCGAACAAGGGAATATCCAAGCCAATGTTTGCATCCTCAAACGGTGGCGCACGGAATCCGCGGGCATATTGCGCAAACCCACTCCAATGATCATTCAGCTGATACAACACACCCAACTTAGGCGATACAGCTGACTCAGACAATGACACAACCGGACTTAGTGGGTTGTCTTCCAGATAGATCGCATCCGGCTTTGGCTTTAAAGAATAATGATCAACACGCAAACCAGGTATTAATGACCAACGCGTATTGCCTAAACGAATTTCATCATGCAGATAAAACCCCCACTCCGTCACATCGCTGACAGGAAAATCGCGCACCGGGAAAACCTCCCCAAGCACTTGATTAGTGGTTAGGCCAGAATCCAGCGACGTTTGTGAGCCATCGCGTAATTCATCACTCTGGCTGTAGCGGTATTCAAAACCAACTCCCAGTTGATGCTGGGTCAAACCAAACTCAAACTGCCGTACCAGATTCAGCTCAGCGCCTGCAGTTTGGAGTTGATAGCGAAAATCACGTTGTAGCTGTAATGGTGGATTCGCCAGCCCTCGGGTTTCGCTGGTCCTTTGCAGGGTATCGCTATCCTGGTAATAAGCCTGTATCCGACCTGATTCAAAACCCAATACCGATCCAAATTCATAACCCAGCGATACACTGTTCTGATCATCCTGGTCATCAGTCAACAACGTGGTGGTAGAACGAAAACGCCCTAACCCCAGCAACGATTGGACATTGGTATCGGTGTCCCGACTAAAATGATCGAACAGTAAACGGAAACGGTTGCCATTGGCTTGTTGCCAATCCAGACGTAGGTGGCCGTTAATGGAATCTCGATCCTGCAGATCATCTGCAAACTGACTACTTGCCCGGTTATCCAATTGCCGGCCACTGCGGCGCGTGGCTGCAGCAACCACACCCAACTGGGATTGTTCGGTGGCGACAATGGCTGAGACTGTTTTGCCACTATCTTCACCATGATAGCTGGTGCTGATATCGGCATACCAGTCATGTGGACTGCCCTCTAACAGACTGTACGCATCCCAAGTGGTAATCGACACCACACCACCGATGGCATTCGATCCATACAGCGTTGAGGCAGGGCCATTCAGTATTTCTACGCGGCGAATCAGGCGGCTTTCCAGCAGATCTCTACCGGCATTGGAAAAGCTACCCACTGCAAACTGTTCACGCACAGGAATACCATCAACCTCAATGGCCACACGATTGCCACCAATACCCCGGATATTAATCCCGCTGAAACCAAAACGCGTGCCAGAGCGTTCCACATTAATGGCTGGCTGATAACGCAATAACTGATCCAGATCCTGAGCGATCAAACGCTCTCTGTCTTCGGCGGTGATCACGGTAACAGTACCGGCAACATCCTGAATCGGGCGCGGCGCTTTGTTGGCCACAACCACCATTGGCGATAAATCTGCAGGTGTTTCGCTCGCCTGCGCTGTATCACTTAATGGCTGCTCTGATGCCGATAGTCCAGCAGCACTGGACACGAGCATCATGCTGATAATGCGAACACCATAATGAATACATGGTAATTGCACGCGCATGGCTCCTATATCCCGATGGAAGTGGTTTGTTTGTTTTGGCTTTATGTTAGGCAGAACTCCGAAAGAGAGTTTGATCATGATCAAATTGCTGCACCACCCCCCCTGTTACATTTGAGCTTACTTAAAAGAGTGCACTTAATGATGACCGAACCCGTTGAAGCTCAACAGATCATGCTGGCTACCATGGCGGGCGCAATGGTGGTGATGTTTGGGGCAATTTATGCTTTTTTATTTGCCTGGTCGAAGTTGCGTCAGCGTCGCGCACTGATGCCATTGGCCTATCTTGCCTATTTTTGCCTTGCAGTTGCCGTTGTAGTACTGGCGCAGGCCTTACACCTCACTGGCTTTTGGTCGCTAATCGTAGCGGTAATGTTGCTCGGCTATTTACTGGCACCTCATGCCATCTGGCATTTGTGTGTGCGCACTCACGAAGTCACCGAACATAATGAAAAATCTATCGATGGAGGTTTGATCTCATGAGTAATTCACCATGGTGGGCTGATCAGGATGTGTGGCGCAAGACCGCCATTTGGGTCACAGCATTAATGTTGGTGGCTTTGATTGTTCTGACTTTCGACTCGGTCAAACAAATTACCGCAGGCACTAACCGAGTGCCCGCATACAGTGCCATTAATCACCGAATTTACTATCGCTTTAATTCTGAGCGAAATATGCAAGAACCAGTCATTGGTGACCTGGCTCCCTTATTTGGAACCGAGTTAAATGAAGAAGACGCTCTGGCGTTGGTGAGCAAGGGAAAAATGACTGTGCAAGCCAAAAACTGCATGAACTGTCATACCTTATTAGGCAACGGTGCTTATTACGCACCTGACTTGACCAAGGCCTGGCTGGATCAGGCCTGGGGTGCAGAAAGTGTTCGTGAACAACTGATGGTCACTTTTTTAATGGACCCGGTCACCAATGCCCGTGGTTATGGCACAGATCGAAAAATGCCAAACCTTGATATCACTGAAGATGAAGCACGCGCCATTGTCGCTTTCCTTAAATGGATGTCAGCCATTGATACCAATGGCTTTCCACGGAACTTCACACCCATCAAACAGGAAGGTGAATAATGACTACGTCAGTAACCACAACCACAGCCGCTGACATGTTGGATAGCCAGTCAGTCAATCATTTCTCTGAAATACCTCGGGGGCGATTAAATACTCGAGACCTAAATGCCGGACAACGTTTAGCGATTAAGTATTTTTGTGTCGCTATCATTTTATTTATTGCACAAATACTGTTCGGATTACTGGCAGGCCTACAGTACCTGATGCCTGGTTTTTTATTTGAAGTTCTGGACTTCAACGTTAATCGTATGGTGCACATCAACGCCATGATTGTGTGGATGTTGTATGGGTTTATCGGTTCTATTTATTGGTTGGTAGAAGACGAATCAGGCACTGAGCTGGTGGGCGCCAGACTGGGCAATATAGCGTTCTGGGTATTGACCTTGGCTGTGACTATTGTGGTCCTGGTTTTTCTACTGGTACAAACCGGACCCGGCGAGCAAAAATCAATATGGTTGATTAATGAAGGGCGCGAATATATCGAAGCACCGCGCTGGGCCGACTTTGGCATTGTTGCGGTGGTTTTGGTTTTCTTCTACAACGTTGCAGCGACTTTTATGAAAGGTCGATGGAGTGGTATTTCCGGTGTGCTGGTACTGGATTTGATTGCATTGGCAGGACTGTATCTGACTGGAATGTTTTACTCGCCAAACATTTCTATGGATCAATATTGGTGGTGGTGGGTAATCCACTTATGGGTAGAAGCCACTTGGGAAGTATTGGTAGGTTGCATCATGGCCTGGGGCTTAATTAAAACCCTCGGTGCGCGCCGTAAAATTGTTACTACCTGGCTATACATTGAAGTTGCGCTGATGTTCGGTTCGGGTATTCTTGGATTGGGGCATCACTATTTCTGGATAGGCACACCGGAATACTGGCTCAGCATTGGTGGCTTTTTCTCTGCGTTGGAACCGGTGCCTCTTGTGGCGATGGTGGTACATGCTGTCTATGACTCCGGCGTACATCGCTTCAAAAGTGCCAACCACCCGGCATTGGCTTGGTTAATCGCACATGCATTTGGTAATTTCCTGGGTGCAGGTGTGTGGGGATTTATGCATACCTTGCCACAGATCAACTTGTACACACATGGCACACAATGGACATCATCACACGGACATCTGGCGTTTTTTGGCGCTTATGCCACGATGAATATCGCCATGTTTTATATAGCCATTCAAAAATGGCGGGGCAACGTTTACATGAGCAGTGGTATCGCTCATGCCTGGCGCTGGAAATGGGCACTGGCTCTATTAAATATCGGCGTTATGGGTATGACCATCGGACTACTGGTATCTGGTTATGAACAATCATTTGTAGAACGGGCCTTGAATGGTTCCACCTGGGCTGGTTACTTTGAAGCGCAACGTTCAGCCTGGTTTATGCAAGGTATGTTCTGGCGGCAACTATTTGGTTATGTCACCGCCATCGGAGTGGTGTTGCTGGTATGGGATTTAACCACCATCGGCAAAACCGAAAAACGACCTATTCAACTCCCGGAGACATCCGAAAAAACCTCGAAGGGTGTTGATGTGTCACAACCACAAACCGCTTAAGTTTTAAACCAATAAGGAGAATTTTCCAGTGATAACCGCTTCCACTTATCGATTAGCAGCTCTGGCCATACTATTGCTAACACCTGCTATCGGATTAGCTGATGCTGCAGACGGTAAAGCCAAAGCAGTCACCTGCGCCGGCTGCCATGGCCCTGCTGGTATCAGCACCAACCCATTGTGGCCAAACCTGGCAGGGCAACAGCAGCAATATCTGGCCAAACAACTCAAAGCTTTTCGCGATGGTCAAAGACAAGACCCTGTAATGGCGCCACTGGCGCAAAGTTTGACTGATCAGGACATTGCAGACCTGGCTGCTTATTACAACCAGCTTTCGCCGCAATAATACTCTTTGTGATCCTATGTATTCTTCCGATAGCCTGTCACAGGCTATCGGGATTAGTATGGATCGGTTTATAGCAAATAGCTTCGCATCGACATTAGTCATCATGTCATTGACACAATAGTTCCAACACAAAGCCATAGCGGTATTATTTTATGTCGTGATCAACCAAATCTTGCTGTGATACCATCAACTGAAAACAATAACCAGCAGCATAGAGGGTGTATATGCATATCCGCCTAATCATCGTTTTATATACCACAATTATTTTGTCGTTCAGTACTGATGCAGACACAACTGCCGAAACCCATTGGCAGCAGCAAATAGATGAACAGGTCTGGGCACCTTTTGTTAAAGCCTACGAGACTTTTGATGGACCCGCCTTTAATGCTTTGTATGCCGATAAAGTATTGCGTGTTACACCTGATGGTATCGATACTGAAGGTCGCTTTAAGGCAGATAATCTGACACGTTTTGCCCACCGAAAAAACAGCAACCTTACCACTGAGCTGGATTTTTGGTTTGAGCACCGCCAAACCATTGCTGATACTTCTTATGAAGTGGGTTATTTTAGAATTCGCTCCACTAACGATAGTGACACCAATACCTTTTATGGCCAGTTTCATATCGTCGTTGAAAAAATAACAGGCAAATGGCTAATCACCCAGGACTGGGACAGCGATTTTGTTCGCGGCGCCAAAGTTTCTGCCACTGACTTTGACGCCCAGCCACCCCTTGTATTTGATTAACAGACTACCACGCTGTCTTAAAAGTCAGGAGAAACTCAATGCTAAACATACGGCTCAGTGCATTACTGATATTTACACTATTGCTCAGTAACATGACTCACCTGCATGCAGGCAATAAGGCAAACCCTGATGATGTTAATTCCATCGATGCCATTATCAACGCCGTTTATGATGTGATTTCCGGCCCCAAGGGGCAGCAGCGGGACTGGGATCGCTTCCACTCATTATTTGCTGAAGGCGCCCGTTTAATCCCTTACAGCACAGACAGCAGTACAGGCACCAATGCATTAACACCCGAAGAATATATAGAGCGCAGCAATCCGTTTTTGGTGGGTAACGGTTTTTTTGAATCCGAGATTGGGCGCCGTGTTGACCGCTATGGAAATATCGCCCAGGTTTTCAGTGCCTATCAATCCAAACATAATAGTAATGACCCAGAGCCCTTCGCTCGTGGCATCAACAGCATCCAATTAGTGCGTCATGCAGAGCGCTGGTGGGTAGTTACCATTTTTTGGCAAAATGAGAGCGAATCGAACCCGGTCCCGGAACAATACCTGCAGTGATCACAAGGTGGTATGGCGATTTAAAGACCAATCTTTATATTTGAATGATCAAAACGCCCCCGATATAGGTATCGTTTGAATGTCGAAATTTTTGATACAGCTAACAGCAATAATATTTCTTTTTTATGGTTTATTGTGTCTGTTTTTCCCGGTAGAAGTTCTCAGGCTTGTCACTGAAGGCAGCGTAAGTTCATCATCAGGTGTTATCGATATAAGAGCAACCTATGGTGGCATGTCATTAGGGCTGGCTATCATTTTATTTATTTTGGCCAGCAAACAATCCACCATCAGACTTGGGCTAATTAGCGTACTGACCATTATGTCAGGCATGGCAATTGGGCGGAGCATTGGCATATATCTGGATGGTTCACCTAATACGATGATGTATATTTACCTGATCATAGAAATTATTGCTGTACTATTAGCATTGATATTATTAAAAAAACCGCGATAACAGCACAAAAGGAAAATCACCATGTCGACGCATCCCATTTTTTTGATGGCTTTTGCAAAGGTATACCCCTTTTATGTTCAAAAGGCAGAAAAGAAGGGACGTACCAAAGCGGAGGTTGACCAGTGTATTTTGTGGCTCACAGGCTATGATCAAGAAGGCCTGGAAAAACAGATTGAGCAGGAAAATGACATCAAAACTTTCTTTGCTCAAGCGCCATGCTTCAACCCAAACGCCTCACTGATTAAAGGTGTGGTGTGCGGAGTACGGGTTGAAAACGTTGAAGACCCGCTCATGAAAAAAATCCGATACCTAGACAAGCTTATCGATGAGCTTGCAAAGGGCAAGGCAATGGATAAAATTCTTCGCTCATGATGGTTCTCTAGGTCTTAGCCGTTTGATTAATAGCAAATACAATTGCCTAGCATCCAACTGATAAAGACCAATAGCCGGCCACACCCACAAATATCATTGGGTATTTAATTACACACCATTTTTTAGAAGCAGATTCAAAGCTGGCTCACATATTTCATATTTTGTTATTGGCTAAAACAACATACCAGCCTTTTACGCTTGTTTTTGCGCTTGCTGCTCGACCAATTTGTTGAAATAAATTAGCGAATGTCGCCTATTAAATCGCACTTTTCAGATAGAAGGATTAAGACTGTGTACAACAAAAAACAAGTATTCGCTATAACCATTGTATTGATGATGGCTCTAATTGGATGTGACAACTCAGTTGAAACGACGGGTGCAACGGCCATTTCTGGTTATGAAATCGTAACTGGAGAAACTGCTGCAGATAGTACCGCCGAAAAACAACTACAGGTTGACTGCCCTGACAGCAAAAAAGCATTGGCTGCAGGCTGGTCAGCTCTGGATGGCACTGATGCCATATTAAACGGAACAGCCAGTTATTTTGAGCCGGCTACTGATGGGACACACTGGCTGGTTAATGCACAAAACAACAGTACTTTTACCTCGATCTGGAAATTGCGTGTGCGCGTTATTTGTGCTGACGTGAGCAGTTAACCCAGGTATCACAACCGATAAAACCGAAGTGGCCAAGGTGACACTGTTTTAAACCCGCAATTTGCTGGCTGTTAACTACTTGGCATCAAACGAGCTTAAAATAAACGCAAACTCCTGAGCGGTATCTCTTTGCCGCTCAAAGCGGCCGGAACCTCCCCGATGCCCTGCATTCATATCGGTACGCATCACCAGCATATTGTCATCGGTTTTGGTGTGTCGCAGTTTGGCAACCCACTTGGCGGGCTCCCAATATTGCACTGCCGGATCCCATAAACCGGTGGTCACATAGATATGCGGGTAATCCTGAGCGCTGATTTGATCATATGGAGAATACGAGAGCATATAGTCGTAGTAGGTTTTGTCCTTAGGATTACCCCATTCATCAAACTCAAAAGTGGTCAATGGGATGGATTCATCCAGCATGGTAGTAATGACATCGACAAACGGCACACCAGCAATCAAAGTGTGAAAAGTTTCTGGCGCCATATTCGCTACTGCACCAATCAACAGCCCCCCTGCACTGCGGCCGCTGGCTACCAACTTGTCAGGTGCCGACCAACCATCTTTGATCAGTGCCTGGCCCGCATCGATAAAATCGGTGAAGGTATTCTTTTTGTTCAGCAGCTTGCCTTGCTCATACCAGGCTCTGCCTTTCTCCTGGCCACCACGAATATGTGCCAGAGCAAATACAAAACCCCGATCCACTAAACTTAAGTATTTTTGCTGGAAGCCTGGTAAATAGCTGGAACCATAAGAACCATAGCCCAACAGATAAGCCGGGTGAGTACCGTCAGGCTGCAAACCTGCCCGATGCAATAAAGTGACCGGGATTGCTGTTCCATCATGCGCGGTAATATTGATTCTGCGCACCTGATATTTGCTGCTGTCAAAATCCTCACCCGCAAATGACTGCTTCAGCAATTGCCGCTCGCCATTTTGCATATCCACCGAATACCAGCTCAATGGTTTGGCTGGTGATTCATAGGTGTAACGCAAGTCTGTGGCATTACTGTCCAGATTAACGTTAATGGCCATTTCAAATGCTGGCTCATCAGCCGAAATATCCCACGGTGAGACATCGCTATCTTGGGGAATCACATGCAGTTTTTGATTGGCATCCTCAGTGATACTGGCCACGACATAATCGTTGAACACAGCAAAGTTGCTGATCAACGCATCAGGTGATTCGGCCAATACTTCCTGCCAGACTTCACGGTCATTGGCCTGTGTCAGGGGCGCTGTCACAATGCGGAAGTTTTTGGCTTGATCGTTGGTCAATAGATACAACTGTGTACCCAGTGTTTCCACCTGATACTCATGACCAGTAGTACGTGGAATAACAACCTGAGGTGGCTGCTGCGGCTGATCAGCATCAATTAACTGTACCTCGCTGGTCAAGGTACTGTAGTGACCAACCACAATATAACGCTGGTCACGGCTTTTACTGATGGTGGTGAAATAGGTCGGGTCATCCTCCTGATAGACCAGCACGTCCTGTTCCGGTGAAGTACCAATGGTGTGCCGCCATATTTGATAAGGAATCAGGGTTTCATCCTGCAAGCGGATATAAAAAACACTGCGATTATCGTTCGCAAAAATAACCTCGCTACCGGTTTTTTCTATGCTGGTATCGATGGTCTGACCTGTATTTAAATTGCGAAAACGAATGCGATAAATGCCCCGACTGACCACATCCTCGGTCCACACCAGCCATTGGTCATCACTGCTGACATCGTAGTCACCCACCTGGTAGAACTCGAGCTCACCTTTTAACTGGTTTTCATCCAGTAGCACTTCAGGCTCACCTTGTGGCTCGGTTTCACCCTGCGACCAGCGCACCAGAATAGGCAACTCTTTACCCGCCTGATACTGTCTTGCATACCAATGCTGGTGGTAACGGAACGGGACCGATTCATCATTGGCTGGAATACGCGCGACCAGTTCCTGATATAAATCATCTTCCAAGGCCTGCATCGGTGCAGTGACATGTTCGGCATAGTCGTTTTCTGCTTGCAGATATGCCAACACCTGCGGGGACTCACGCTTATCATCGCGCAGCCAATAATAAGGATCTTCGCGTTTATCCCCATGTGCTTCAAGGATCTGCTCGCGGCGATCGGCAACCGGTGCCTGCATGCCATTGGCTTGTTCTGACGGTTGTGACGTTTCAGTTGAAGTGTTTTGGTCCACGGTGTCGCAGGCTCCTAAAAATATAATTGATAGAATCAAAGTTAAAACTTCTAAACGGTGCCGGGCAAAATAGCGCATGGATACTCCGTACATCATTGATTGATTGGTCTGGTCAAATGCTCGTTGTTATTCAACGAAGCCAGCAGCGATTTTTCTCGTCGCATTCTATCGTTATGCACAAACAATCACCATGGAAATGGGTATCTGCAGCATAAACTCACCTATTAAGCCCTATTGGGCTTTCGGCAGAACCTGCAGAACAATGGCAGAGACATTGTCCTGCCCATCTGCCTGTTCAGATTTCACCGCTTGTATGATGGCTGTGGCAGGGTCGTCATTGCTTTGATCCATCATAATACTGACCAATTGTTCCTGGTTTAACGTGTCAATGCCATCACTGGCCAACAACAGATAATCGCCTGCCAACAATTCAAATTGTTCTTCAGGCTGATCAATCAACGGTATATCCCGCCCATTGACACTGCTGGTCACTACATGCCGCAAAGCGGAATCACTCAATATTGATGGTGACAAGCTGTCTTTTTCGATGTGCTTTTGTAGTGTATGTGCATACGAGTGCAGCTCATTCAGCAATTGCAGTTTTTGATCACGCAACAAATATAAATAACTGTCTCCTACACTGATCCAGTGTAGCTGATAGTCAAACTGTATCGCTGCCAGTAATGTGGTGCCCATATGCGGGTATTCAGAATGGTTCTCGATAAACCCGGCAATGGCTTTATTGGCTGCCTGCAAACCTGTTTTTAATAACTCTGCCGGGGCCATCTGAAGGTTAAGCAAGACCGTCTCGACCATCGCATCGACTGCTATTTTACTGGCCACAGCACCACCTGCATAACCACCCATCCCATCAGCAACAATGGCCAATTGCAGACACCCACAGGCATGCTCGATAGAGCGGCAGAATAGGCTGTCTTCCTGCTGGTTCCGGGCACCCTGATATTGTGCACAATTTATCATTGATGCTGATCGATTTTTGGCATTGTCACAAACAAATCGCTTTATTTTTTGGCGATCGACCAAAATATCCAGGTATTTTTCAGATCAGATACCAAATGCTTAAGCAAACAACCCTGGCAAGGCAACACTCATAATCGTACTAAAGCCCGCCAGACTGGCAAAGACAACCTCCAGCGCCACCAGGGTGATTAACATTGCGGCCCGACTGACTGGCTCGGCAGCCGCGGCAGCCAGGGTCATCCAGGCAAACAGACCCGGTATGCTGCTAAATAAACTCGATAGCTGCCCCATACCTTCTCGGGTGGTCAGCGCTATATCCTGTTTGTCTTTTTGCAATACAGCCAATTGCGCCATGGTAATAACCGCCAGCACTACAATGACAAAACCGGCAATGGTATCAATCAGTTTAACCGCCGGCATTGGCGCATTAAAGATACTCAACCCCAGACCCAAAAACGCAAACAGTGCTGTACCTATGGATAACATCATGGGCAATCTAAACGGTTCACTGTCATCAGGCCCCGCCTGATCATCAAGAGCCTCCACCAGCATCAATGCCAATGCCGGCACCGTTAAAGCAAAGCGAATAACGCTGCCGATACGCCCTATCCAGGTAAACACCTTACCCGTTGTACCGGTAACATCTGTGGTATCAGCGCCCTGCTTGAAGCCGGCAATAATGCCGTAAGCAAAATCATAAAACCCGGCGGCAATGGTGAAAGGTTTAACCAGTACTTTCAGAAAATCTTCAACCCGTTGCCGAAACTCTCTGACTTTTTGTTGAAACTCGAATATGTCCATCATCTCTTGGCTGACAGTGGTACTGAATGGCGGCAGCACTGCATTGGCTCCAACCGACTGCTGTTCTGCCACCCCTGTTCTGCCGCCCGTGGTAATGGTATTCATATCATTCAGCAAATCACCCCAGGTAAAATCAGCATTTTTAAGCCCCGTCACCTGATCTTTGGTGAATGGCGCCTGCAAGTCTTTACCGCCCAGCACCAGCTTATAAATAATCGTCATTGGCGCAGCCACCAGCAAAGTAGCAATATCCATGACCTTTAATTCCTGTCCGCTGTGCTTTTTATAAAAGTCACTGACCAGTGGAATATTCAAGCTGGTGTTCAAAATGCTCTTAATCGCCTGTAGTACTCTACCCACCAGACGAATACCCATAATCAATAATTCGCCACCGACATCAACAGCAAACTGAATCATTGGCCGCAACGCCTTAACTGCTGTAGCCAGCCCCTGACTGAACAGTTCATCAATAGACTGCGGATTGAAGGTTTTAAGGGCGCTGACCATGTGACCCTCAATATTGGATTTATAAGATACCTCGACCATATTCAGAAACTGCTTTAATGGATCATCAGCTGTCCTGGTCACTTTTTGGGTGGCTGCCTGGATCCCATCAGGTTCACGCTGCATTTGGTTTTGCACCATATCTGTGGATACCCGGTTATCTTCCATCGAGGACTGCATTGAGCCGGTCATTTCATGCTTACCATGCCTGGCCTGTTCAGCTTCAGGATCGACACCACCCAGTGTTGATTCAAGTTCATCAAATACCTGATCAATACCCTTTTTCAATTCACCGACCTGCGATTGCACCCAACCCACCACCGTGGTATCGAAAAAACCAGCAGCAGAATCCAGGGTGTCGTTGATTGCCAGTTGCAGCATGTTGTTGGTGATTAAAATATCTTCCCAACCAAACAAAGCCTGCACAAATTTGACGATTTTAGTCACTACCTCGACAATCGCTTCACCCACTTTGCGGAACATCTCGGCAATACCCTGGAAGACTGACTCAAAAGCACGGGCAATACCTTCGGCAGTATTGACCACCAGTTCCTTAACGGCATCACCAATGGTGAACACAATCCGCACTATGTCCTCACCGACAGTCACCACAAACTTTTTGACGTCTTCCCAGGCATTTTCCAGCCAGTTAATAAAATCACCCACCAGTTGACCAAGAGGATCAACAGCCCTGCGCGCACCGACGGGTTGCGGCTTGGCCTGCGGCATGCTTTGTGTAAAATCGCCACCTGCCTGTAATTCACTGGCCGCCACTTCCTTGCGCTGAACAGCCTGGGTCCCAGCGTTAGCAGCATCGACGGTAAACCGTTTGGCTTGCCCACCACGAGTTCCACCTTTGTCACAAGTTTCGCTGGCCTTGCCGATTTCCTTGATCAGGCTGACCACATTGTTAGCGGCTTCACCTTGAACCCCATCAGGAATCAGCCCGGCTTTGCGCATGTTGATCACATCAAGTTTTACACGTGGATCCCGGCCCTTTAGACGGCGTGCCACCTTGGCATCCGGATTGGCAGTGAATATCTCACCGGTGGCACTGATACGCACACTGATGTTGGGTGCAGTCAAACTATCCGCCGGCATGTTCAGACTCAACTTGCCGCCAATGTCTGCATTCACTTTGACCCAGGTTTCCGAGGTCAACTGTCGCACCACACCATTGATGGTGACATCGATGGCAACATCACTCTGCAACTCCAACCCGGCGTTGGCAACTGGCAGATTGTTGTTGTCCTGGGCTCTGATATCCACCGCATGGACGGTGGTTTGCTCGGCGGATATGTTGTTTTTTACCGCCACTTTGATGTGTGTTCGGTGCCAGATGGTCGTGTCTTCGTTTTGATTCAAATGCACCAGATGGCGGTTGTTAGGGTTGACCAGGAACAATTCCGCACCATCCAACATGGCGCGTGGACAACCAATCACACTGGCCACATTGCCCAGGCAGACCCATTCAGCAAAAACCAGATCTTTTTTGCCATCCAAGCCGGTCTGTCGCAGCACCCACAAACGCCGATCCCGGGCACTGGTCGCAAATACTGTGGCGCGGTCAAAACGATCACGACCAATACAGATCGACTCCAATGCCGCAGGCTGATTGCTGCCACCAGTCAATGAGCGATGACGTATATCATCCTCGGTATAACCTGCCACGTAATGCAGCTGCTTATCGTTGGTGTGCAACAGCAAACTTTGTGTGCCGATACGGCTGGGAAATGCATGCACATTGGCCGCACTTAACTGGCCTGCGTTGATTTTGGATTCAGCAAGCTCTTCGCTCCATTCGATATAAAAACCACTGCGGTCTTCATCCAGAATAAACTCACGACTACGCATGCTGTCACCGCTAATTTCCAGCATGGTATGACCGTATTGGTCTTCACTGGAGCCTGGCAATAAACGATAAGTCGCACCCTCATTTTCAACGGTTTCATTAACCGCTGCCCAAACACCATCTTGCGCGGTTTCAAACACCACAAAAAACTGTGGGTATTGATACGCCGTGCTTACCCCATAAAAAAAGTGATAACCGTTGGGTGTCCGGTAAACATCGGTTTGCCGGGTACTGTAAAGCGCATTGGCCACATCATTTTTGAGACGTAACTCACGCCAGCCCTTACCGGACTGATACACCATGGCCACCACTACATGGGTATCCTGGCTGGGGCCGGGATAATGCACCATCGCATAGATGGATTGGCCTTGGTAGAAAGCGGCAATTTTTTGGATATTGCCTTTAATGCTTTGCCCGTCAGCACGGGCCTTGGGCATTACCACCTTGTCTGCACGCCAGCCTGACTCAACATTCTCATCGCGTCTGACATGCAGCAGCTGGTTATCACTGGATACCGTCACCAACTCGACCACTGCCTGATGGCCTTCCGGGTCTTTGTCATTGGATTGTCTATTAGCCGGGCGCTGCACCACAGCAAACCGATTATGCAGATTGTCAGCCACACCGGGTTTAACACCCCGCAGCATATGTTCAATGGTGTCACTGGCGATATTTAAAGATTGCGCAATTTGGGGCTTTGCTTTGGTGTTCATTGGTTCTGGTTCCCTGGTTATAACCGCGTGTACCTGTCTCGGCAGCACACGCAGTTAATCGTTACAACATAAAAGCCGGACTTCATCGGCTTCAGATACTCCTTGGGTTATTGGCGTATACCGCTGCCGGTATCCGAAGCCGCTGCAGGCGCAATGCAATGGCGCATTTGCACATACGGTAAGTTGAGGCCGGCCTGTTGAGTAGTACCTATCAGCTCATAATCACCGGCTGCAGCAAAACCCGTATATTGACCACCAATGTTGCCGGCGAATGGTCGTGCGGGCCAGTTAAACGTATGGTTGACGCTATGATTATGGCTTCTTACCTCACCGCTATGCAGAGGCGCTCCACCAAAGGCTGTGCCGCTTTTGGCATGCTGTTGTTGTGGCAACCCGACCAGATAGCGACCATGGCTGCTGGATTTTTCCCGCCAGCCTCTGGGACAGGCTTCTGCCGCCATAAACGCCATTAAATCCCCAGGCAACCTATCAATATTGCCCCTGCCACGGGTTTTTCTGCAGGGCAACAGCTCGATGTAGGGAATATGCGTATCTTGATGAGAATAAGTCGATATTGCATTAACCGGAGACTGTGCTTTGGCCCACCCGTCACTATTCACAAATAACCCTTTTTCTGCCGCACCCATACTGGCCGTCGGCAATCTGATCCCCACCTGATTCGCTTTAGCAGTCCCTTCCACCATTTGAACACTATGGCTGTGTTCATTGCCCATATTTCCCACAATCTGATTATATGCACCAGCCTCAGTATCATCAGGTGCCGGCACAACATAACGCTGCTTGAGCTGACCATAAGGCTCCCAGTTTGACGGGCAGCTGCGATCATTGAAAAATGCCACCATTTGGCTACGCATATTATTGGCACTGACAGTACCTGACTGTTCTTCACAAACCAGCATTTGCATATAAGGTACGTTGCCATCAGATGTTCCAGTATGTGGTAGCGAACCACCACCGGCAGAGTACCACCCGGCACTGGCTACGGTCCTGACTTGTTCCAATGGCCAGAACTCCTCTACTGCAGCAACATTTTGAGAAACGGGACGCAATGCAATATCCAGTGCGTGCGAATGTTCAGAAGGAGATTTATCCTGCATCGGCGTACCCCTTACATTGCCGACACGATTGCCATCTACTGTTCCTCGTATCAGCCTGCCCTGTGCATTGACTGCCGGCTTCCACCCCTGAGGACAAACACCATCTATCCTGTCAAAAAACGCCACCATCCCTGCGGATGCCCACGCTGGTAACAATAGCATTGCCAGTAAGCCGGCTTTTATCCAGATATTCATATTGTTCTCCCAAGTCAATAATCATTCTTATTTGGCCATGCTGGAGATGGCTTAGAAAAGCATACACTAAAATGTTGGTACATTTTCCAAACGCTGGCTTAACATTGACAAAGCATCAGACGCAATTGGCCAGCTCGCTGATTTTGACAAAAAAAAGGAGTAATATTGATCAAAAATCACTATTAAAGTCGAGTCATAGAATGGACTAGATAGTCATACATAAACTGGGGAATAACCATGAGACAAAGTCTTTTTCAGCGAATTTTAAACAATGCTTTTACGCGTGCAGGCATCGCCATGGAGTTTGTGATGCCCGATGGGCAGCGACTATTGGCGGGAACCAATGCGCCTGTAGCAACCATTACTGCACATACTGAGCAAGCGAAAAAGCAGCTGTTAAGCATGAATGAAAACGCTATCGTGGAAGCCTATTTACAAGGTGATATTGACATGGAAGGTGATATGCAAAGCGTGCTGGGTATCCGCAAAGTGCTCAAATCACGCCATGGTCTGGGTTGGTTAAAACGGTTTGCCATTCCGGCTTTTTTTGGCCAGGTGCGTACCAACAAAATGGCGATTGATAAACATTATGAATTAGACCCGGCATTTTATCTGTCTTTCCTGGACGCCAAATGGCCCGCCTATACTCAGGGTATTTACCTTAAACAAAACGACAGCCTGGCCGAAGCAACCGAGCGAAAACTGGAATTTGCCACCCAGGCCTGCCATCTGGATTCAGGCAAGCATGTACTGGAAGTTGGGCCTGGCTGGGGTGCCTTTACTAAATATCTGTTGCCCAAAGGTGTGGATATCACCGCATTAACCATCTCAGACCAATCCAAAGCCTACCTGGAAGAAGCCTTTCCGTCTCAACAACTGCAGGTTTTGAACCAGGATTTTCTGGCATACAAACCAGCCAAAAAATTTGATGCCATCAGCATCATGGGCGTGATGGAACATCTGCCGCAGTATCGTTGGGTGTGTCAACAGTTGAAGGCTTTGCTGAAGCCAGGTGGTTTCGCTTATCTGGATGCCAGTGCTTCAACCAAAAAATACGCCATGTCAAAATTTATATACAAACATATTTTCCCTTTGAATCACTCATTTTTGCATCTAAAAGGTTTTTTAAAAGCCGCCAAACAGGAAGGCCTGAACATTGTTTCCGTACATGACGATAGCAAAAGCTATCAATATACTATCGAAACCTGGGCGAAAAACCTGGAGGCTAGTCGACAACGTTTGGTTGAACAGTTTGGCGAATATCATTTCCGCCGCTTCCGCTTGTATTTGTGGGGTTCTGCGCAGGCTTTTGACGATGATGTTTTGCAATGTCATCGAGTGGTATTGCAAGCGCCTGCTTGATGTTGACTGTGGTTTGACCATAACCAACCAATATCACCCGGTCACCAGCGAACAGTCAGAAGACAGATTGCTAAACAGTAAACAGCTTAGTTTCGGGCAAGTGGTCTTTGGCTATGTACAGCGAGTGCTGTAAAGCCTTCATGTGCTTGTAAGCCATCAACACGTGGGTCAACTGCCAGGAAAGCTAAAAATGGTTCTCCATTTTTAGCATAGGCTTCTTCAAAAGTTCTAATCGCCTGATCGTGTTGACCCAGCATTGTCAACACAATACCCTTTTTTGAAAGGGCATCAGAAACATTCATTGCATTGTCATCAAGCCATGCAAGCGTCCATTCCCAATAGGCCGCTTCGCGTTTTTTTACCTCCACAGTTTCACGGATAGTATCAATTTCATGTTGCAAAGCGCCACGCAACGCCATCAACTGCAAACCAAACTCAGCTGCTTCCGCGTAATCACCTTGGCTATGGTTAATATGGATAACGCAATCCAGCGCAAATTGTGATTGCATATTCAACTCCACGCTGGTTTTACACATCCGTTCGGCAGCATTCCAGTTACCGGCCTTGTAAAGTATCCAACCATAGTCTGCGTTCAATGTTGGTGAAAGCGGATACAGTTGATGTGCTTTGGCAATAGCTTGCAACGCTTTTTCGGTGTTGCCTGTAATCACATTCAGATAAGCACTTACCACAAGCGCACGAGGATCATCCGGTGCAACAGTAAGTGCTTTTTTGATGTGTGCTCGTGCCAAGGCATGATCGCGCCAATAGTACAAAGCGATGCCCGCTTTCAGCACATGTGCAGCAACCAGATCTGGGTCGACCTGAATTGCTTTATCAACCAGCTTTTGTGCTTCGAGAATTTTATCCCAACCTTGTTTCCGCCTGCCAATATTGATTCGCCCCAGACTCACATAAGCCGGTGCCAGACTGGGATCTGCTTTCAATGCTGCTGTAAGTCGCAGCTCGGCTGTTTCTGTTTCACCTTGTGATAGAGCATAACGACCTTGTAGAAAATCCTCATACCCAGGTGATTCCAGGTAGGATTGCATTGCAAGTTGCTCATCTTCAGAGCCGAGGTTGCCCGATGACAACCAATAAGCAGTTATCACGACAATCAATGCTGTGAGGGTAAAAGCCACCGCCATAACAGGTTTTAAGTATGAACCAAACGCTACCACAGGCGTGGAGTGACCCATGGTGTGCTGCGTTGCATCAGAGAACTCTGCCATTTGCAAAAAACGATAACCATGGCGTGGTGCGGTTTCAATAAACGACGGGTTCGATGCGTCATCTTTTAGCGCCCGCCGGATAGAACGGATGGCTGTATTAAGGCTCGACTCAAAATCAACATGTCGACTCCCCCAAACCGCTTCAGCGATCTGATCACGGGAAACCAGTACACGATGATTTTGAACCAGCAGACCCAGTACCTGGCTGGCCCTGGCTGGAAGCGAAACACGCTCATCACCCCTATACAGTTGATGCAATTCAAGATCAAGCCGATATTCAGCAAAGATGGCCCATCTGTTTTTGCTGTGTAAGTGGTTGTTTTTAATAGCCATCCGAAAAATTTAGATTAAATTCAGTTCAAATTCAGATTTCAGCGATTGAGCCTGCTTGAAGCATGAGTATATCTTTCAGATATCGATAAGACATGTGACAAAGTGCATACGTGCTTTTAATGGAGAAGGCTCATGAAATACACCTCTAACCAAAAACAGACCTCGTTCACCTCCTATTTTTGGATCCCACTTATAGTGATGAGCGTACTCAACACTGCAGCCTGCTCAGACAGCACTCAATTACCATCTGTGGATGACACACGCCCCAGCCAAGACAGCAATATATTAAGCTCCACCGGCCTGATGTCTGATGGTCTACCGGTACCACCACACACAACCACAACAGTTGAGACCAGTATCGAGCTGATTTCTGATGGGCTTATCGGCGGCATTACCATTGACCGAAACGGCAACATTTATACTTCGGATTTGGGCAGTCATATCTGGAAAATCACACCCGATGGTAAAGCTGTTTTGTTCAGCAATGAATTTGATGACCCTTCTGGGAATCTGGCACTTGATAATGGTGAAGTGCTGCAAAGTGAATGGACCAACAATAGAATTTACAAGATATCTCCAGATGGAACGCGAACACTGTTTTCTGAAGCCAATCTCAATGGGCCGGTAGGTATTGTGCAACGACCTGACGGGGATTTTATTGTTGCTAACTCACGAGGGAAATTTCTAGCGAGAATACCGCAAAATGGAGGGGATGCTGAAGTTGTCTTACGTGATGAACGTATCACTCAACCCAATGGCGTTACCATTGATCCGGATGGCAATATTTACATTGCCGACCTGGACAGCGGTAACGTTTTCAAATGGACACCCGAGGGCAAGTTAAGCAGCCTTGTCGAACTGCCTGGAAGAGGCAATGCACACAATGTTTACGCCAACGGCATGCTGTATGTGAATAAAATCTGGGATCATGTCGTTTATGCTGTTAACCCTGAATCGGGAGCTTATGGAATCGTTTCAGGTACTGGACGACCTGGATATAAAGACGGTATCACTGGCGTTGCATCAATTGAAGAACCCAATGCAATTGGTGTTACGCATGATGGGAAAGCCATCTATTTCAACACACATCGCGGCACCATGGGACGCAATCAGACAGCCCGGATAATCGTCCGCAAACTGCAGTTTGATAGACAGTGAATTTATCATTGACGTATTGCACAAGTGCTCTGGCAAATACTGTCCCCATTGATGTCTTTGGGGTTCAGCGCAAAACTTTAATGATTGGCAACAGCAACACTCAGCGCTGCGGGTATCAACAGTGAATGATGAGTTGACTCAGCCAGAATAATCACCGGCTGAGTCTGACCGGTAACATTTTAATTGTTATCCATGGCCCGCATCTTTGCCATCAGCCTTTCTGCTACTTCATGCATTTCTGGTGTGGCAGGCTTAATGACCTGCTCTTGAGGGATATCCAATGTCTCGAACAGTTGTGATGCCGCCGTCGGAATGGCGTTATTGCGATTGATGGTAGCCCCAAAACGACCACCAAGGAAAAAACTGCCGCCGGAATCGGCAATGGCTGCAATCGGGTCATCTGCTATCACCGTCGTGCCACTCAAGCTCTCTTTATAGGCTCTGAACAACCAGAACTGATCTTGATCAGCAAACACATCCGGCACAAGAACACCTACATTACCGATACCAAAATCATCACCATTGACAGTAAAAAAGGCGGTAGCAATCTGGGTGTTACCGGTCAACAATATACCCGCTATAAATGGACTGCCATCGCTGGTCACACCGACACTGTCAAAGCGGATCAATTCAGTCTGAGGGTTGACTGTCCCATTGGGGCCAGGGAAAAATGCCGTCATTGCCCAGGTAGACAACATGTAATCAAGCACGCTACTGAATCTGAACAGGTTTCTGACGTAGGTTTCGGTCTGGCCTCTTAAAGTCACCTCTGCTGAGGTATTGCCATCCTCATTTTCGGTATTAAACACGATACGAATGGTATCACCGGCCGCATTGCCCTCATTCGGCACAAACGGACAGTCAAAGCAGGCACCGGTTTCAGGGGCTTGTAGCTCACCTTCAAAGACACTCATGCCATCTTCAATCGCCACCTGATCTACCGAAATCGCCCACTGGTTATCACCATTCTGCTCAAAATCAAACAATGCAATACCGGTCACATCGGCCTGTCGGTTGACATTAAAACCACTGCCAGGCTGATCCGGATTGAAATACCAACCATCCAGAACATCCTGCGCCAAAGCCGCTGGAACCATAAACAGTATGGTGAGCAAAAAGACAATTAAACCTTTATTTTTCATAGCTATCCTTACAAAAGCTGCGTGTATTGCAGCAGCATTTTACTTAATTGATTGTTAATAAATGGTACCGGCACCATAACCCGAACCAGAGATCTACTGATAACCAATCAGTTAGTTCAAGTCGGCAAACCTGCCAATTGCTGAAGTCATTGCTGATATTTTATCACTGCCGTGGGGATTTCGGCACGGGTAAAACTAGGCAAATGATCAGTACCATACTTTCTACGCAAGAAAATGCCGGCAACGCCGACTATAGTGTGAAGTATCAGGCTGAAATTTTTATAAACGACACTGGCAGGCATCGCCTAATCATACATGCCAATAACGATTCTGTTGTGTCAGCTATATGACTGCGATCAAAGATCAGAACACGCTCGCAACACCGAGCGTGTAAAGTTTCACCAGATACAACTTGCCGCTCAAGTTCTCTTATCAGTTGGTTGCCAAACTCCCGTCAGCTATCGCCTGGCATAAAGTGCTGGAAGTAATCCGTCTGATGGCAACAGTATCATCAGCAACCATGGGGTCATCAAAATCAAACGCGATTTGCCCATTGGAACAATCCGAAAAACTGACCGTCATGGTACCTACTGCCTCACCCCGGTCAACCACAAAATTAGGGTTATTAAATACCCCGCCGGTTGGTGAGAAAACCTGCAATACAGCCGTATCGCCGGTGAAGTTGCCGCTGGCGGAAAACCAGCGTTGCTGGGTACTGCCAAAGCCATTATTGTCATTGGCCCCTGGCAGACCAGTATCAAAAGTAAACCAGGCTGAAGCCAGCAATTGTGTATTGGCATTATTCACTACATCAAATACCCAACCCTGACCATTGGTATCTGGATTGAACCAGGATCCGGCGATTCCAACATTAATTTCAAAATCCGATTCCAATGTTACCGATTCACCGGCGGGCCCGGCAGATAACAAACCTGCTTCGGCAAGGAAAATACCATCATCAGCAGCCAACGACACTGGCAAACCAAAATAGCCATCACCGATAACATTGACTTGTCCAGAGCCTTCTAACGGTCTTCTTATGGCCATGGTATCGACCAGATTAACGCTGGAAATGTTATTGACGTCATTATCAGAAAAACCAGTATCAGTGACCGGTAAATCTTCTGTCCTTGAAATCAGTGTACTTTGGCCATCGGCAATAGCCTGGCATAAAGTACTGGACGTAATACGCCGTATGCTGACCGTGTCATCGGCTATTGCCGGGTCGTTGAAATCGAAAGCGATCTGCCCATTAGAACAGCCAGAAAAACTCACCGTCATAGTGCCAACTGCAGGGCCGCGGTTAACAGTAAAATCAGGGTCATTAAACACACCACCAGATGGTGAAAACACCTGCAATACAGCGGTATTGCCGGTAAAGTTGCCACTGGCGGAAAACCAGCGTTGCTGGGTACTGCCAAAACCATTGTTGTCATTGGCACCTGGCAAGCCGGTATCAAAGGTAAACCAGGCAGATGCCAATAATTGAGTGCCGGGGTTATCTACTACATCAAATACCCAGCCCTGACCATTGGTATCAGGGTTAAACCATGAACCGGCAATGCCAACATTGATATCAAAATCTGATTCTGGTGGCTCTGGGATAACAACATCAGCGACTGTCTCGACTATTCTTGAAGTCAATGACTGGACGATAAATTCATCAATATTGCCCGCAGGATTATTCGCCATGGTGATTACCACTCGTGGGAATTCACCACTGTTTTCCAGCAGCCAGGCATGTGTCAATACGTGCAAACCACTCACACCTGATTCCAAACTGCCGCCTTTAAACCAAACCCGGTCCCAGACATTGCGGATACTCGGCTGTGCTGCCTGTGAGCCCATTGCTTCGTTGACCAACTCAAATGCACCATTGTTTCCCGATGTACTGCGTAAGCCCGCCAAGGTATTGCAAATATCCAATGGACTGGCACGCCAGGTGCCTTCCGTTAATAACCGGGTATTAAAAAATGGTGCATTTAAAGGGAATGTGGGCCCCAGCGGTATAATTTGATTATTCAGAAACTGCTGTTGAAACGTTTCACTACCCAATACATAAGACTGTGCCTGAGGTAATGAAAAGCTAAACAGCAAGTGAAACTGCTCACTGACACTAAGCAATGGCAGCAAAATGTCTGGATCGGCAACGCCATATTGCTGAATAATATCGCCAATCAATTCACGTCCAACAATTTGGTGCATATGATCAGTAGCTGTGTTATCACTGATCGCCATCATCAATGTTGACATTTGCTGCACAGTAAAGACTGTGCCCAGCGGTACTGTATTAATTGCACCGCCCAGGGCCCGTTCGCTGGCGATCAGCGGAACTGAATCACTGCGGTCAAGTCTGCCTGCTGCAACATCATCGGCCACTCCACCCAATACCCAGGTTTTGAAAATAGAACCCGTAGCACGCGGTATGCTGCTATTG
This sequence comes from Wenzhouxiangellaceae bacterium, assembly GCA_965230265.1. GTDB lineage: Bacteria > Pseudomonadota > Gammaproteobacteria > Xanthomonadales > Wenzhouxiangellaceae > JAJFKX01. The sequence continues at coordinate 2,664,348 of OZ245999.1, forward strand.
CGCTCGCTGATTTCAACACATTGACCATTGTTATCGATGAACCCAACAAACACACTGTTTTCAGTCCCAACCGTTTGGAATTCATCAATGGCTTGATTTAATGTAAGGTTTTGATCATCCGGGAATTGTGCTGTTCCAAACTCCCCTGTGCCAAAAGCAGTGATTCGCTGTGAACCGGTAAACTCTGCCCTAAGTACGGTAAATAGAGGGTTACCAACGGGGTTCGGGCGGTTAAACAACACCGTCACCTCCACTGGCGTTACTCCAATAACATCTGTGACGACGGCATTTGGGTATGCTGGGCGCAAAGTATTATTGATGGTGTCCTGCATGGCGGCAGCATCAAAGCTGCCATCAAAATTGGCCTGCACTTCGGCAAGCGTTGTAAATTCATCCGCTGCTAGTTCAGATAATAACCACGCCAGTTGACTGGTTGCCGGACTGGCTGGCAGTTGAAACTCACCATTGACTAGCGGAAATAATGGCGCGATATTTGAATTACCAAAATCTTGTGCGTAAACCAGGTTACCCGTGGCACTAAATACCATTAAGCTACAGATTATGCGCAAAAAGCTTTTCATACCCATCATTCATTAATCCTATCAATCAATGACATATTGTTTATGTCTTAAACCAAAAAAAAGGCATTAGAAAGCATTAAATCTGAAAACCAGATTGGCTTTGGCCATGCCGCATACTTAGTTAATACGTGGTAACGCAAAAATCGTATCAACGGCTTTGCTCAGCATACCCCCAATTTCTTGTAGTAAACTATGGTGCAAATAATAATATTGTTCTACTTTGCTACCTATTAACAAGCCAACATGGCTGTTTACATACACGCCTGATGATCACAACTGAAGATACTACCGCTGAACTGACCATATTGCTTGGTGAATGGAAAGAGGGTAATCATCAGGCACACGATCAAATTGTCGAGTTGCTATATCACAATTTGAAAGGCGTCGCGCGCGCTCTACTTGCCCGTCAAGGCTCTCAAACATGTATTCAACCAACAGTTTTAGTGCATGAAGCATATTTGAAAATGCACGCCTCTTACCATGTCAAATGGGAAGATCGACGGCATTATATGGCTGTTTGTGCCCGTGCGATGCGCCAAATACTTGTCGATCTTGGGCGCAAACAACGGGTTAAACGTAAGGCCGGGCAGCAAATTACCTTAACGGTTAATTTCGATGGTCAACAGCCAAATATCGTTGACATACTGGCTATTGACAGCGCTCTGAATGAACTTGCCAAGCTCAATGAAACTCAAGCCAGAGTTGCCGAATTGCGTTATTTCGGTGGTTTAACCATTCCCGAGACCGCCTCAGCCATGCAACTATCAACTGCCACAATTAACCGACACTGGCGTGCTGCCCGAGCTTGTTTGCTGAATGAACTGTCACCAGCAACATGACCAACGGCTCTAGTGATTTGAACCTAAAGCGCCGGGCATTGGCCTGCTTTACAGCCAGCCTGGAGCAACCTGCGGAACAACGTAAGCAATGGCTTATCGATCAATGTGGCAATGATCAGGCATTATTACAGCAAGTAATGCGACTGTATGCTGCAGACCGAAGCAATAGAACACTTAGCCTAGCATCACCGCTACAACCTTTAACCGACCGTATCGGTGAGCGCCTGGGCGTTTTTGAAGTCATCGCCGAAATCGGAAGCGGAGGAATGGGCACGGTCTATCGTGCAAAACGCGCCGACGGCATGTTCGAACAAACGGTCGCGCTTAAATTATTCCGCAATGATCGCCTATCAGATACAGCGCGGTTAAGGTTTCACAGCGAACGACAAATTTTGGCTAGCCTGGAACACCCCGGCATAGCACGGTTAATTGATGGTGGGACAGCAGATGATGGCACACCTTATGTTGTCATGGAGCTGGTCGAAGGCCAGCCTATTACCCGGTATTGCGAGCAAGCTGGCGTGGATATCAATGGCCGTCTGCGATTAATACAAAAAGTATGCCTGGCATTAGCAGCGGCGCACCAACACGGCATAGTCCACCGCGACCTCAAGCCTGGAAATATTTTGGTTGCGGCCAATGGGGAGCCCAAATTAATTGATTTTGGTATCGCCAAACAATTAAGCGACACAACTGACACAACACCGTTGCCTAAAACCCGTCTTGGCGAACTGAGCCTGACCCCTGAATACGCCAGCCCCGAACAAGCTCGCGGTGAAACCATCACTCAAGCTGCCGATATCTACGCTTTGGGTGTTTTATTGTATGAGTTATTAACCGGCAGCAGGCCTTATCAAATCGACCAGTTAACACCCGCTGCTATTGAACAGACTATCTGCAATACCATCCCCGCCCTGCCGAGTGCCATGGTGGCCAAAACAGCCCAATCGTTACCAGCGGGATTAAAAGCTATCAACAACCTGACATCCAGACTGCGCGGCGATATTAATCGCATTGTTATGGCGGCATTGCGCAAATCACCGGCACACCGATATGCCTCAGCAACGCTATTGGCTGATGATATTGATCGTCATCTTTCAGGTCGACCAGTGCAAGCGCGCGGCAACTCACACTGGTACCGCATCAATAAGTTTGTCAGGCGCCACCCTGGCGCCGTTACGGCTACCAGTGCAGCATTCGCGATTTTATTGGCGGCATTAATAGCGATCAATCAACAGGCTGTGAAAGCCCGTCAACAAGCTGATCGTGCTCAGGCGGCCAAGGATTTTTTGGTTGACATGATTCGTCGCGCTGACCCTTTCGAAAATACCGAATCCGCCAGCCTGACAGGTGCACTCAAACAAGCCATACCAACGATTGACAAACAATTTTTGCATCAACCCGAACTGGAAGCGGAAATGCGCTATGAAATTGCATACGCATTGCAGAATTTAGGTGAAACCGAAATCTCAAGGCAGCAATTTGAAGTTTCCCTGGGTTTACGGCAACAGCATGGCAACCATTTAGATCAGGCCGAGGCCATGGGTGGACTTGCCATTATGGATTGGTGGGATAGCAACTACAGTGATAGCGAAAAACGTTACGCAAACGCTTTACAGCTTATTGGCGATGATGGCTCTAAACGAGCAATAAAGTTAAGGGTCGATACCCTGACCAACTGGGCCGCGATGTACAACGAATCGGGTAATTATCAGCAATCCAGAACTTTATCCTTACAAGCGATTGATGCAGCGGCTGAGCATGACAATATTTCAACGGAAACACGGGGCAGTTTATGGAGCACACTTGCTTATGCAGAAGAAAGTCTAAAACGTTACCCGGAAGCAGAAGCCGCTTACTCCAAATCGCTGGCTTTATTAGAAGAATCCATTGGAAAACGTCACCCAAGCTACGCCATCGCGCTCAATAATTATGCTTTCGTATTTTTTACTCAACAAAAATATGCCCAAGCCATTGATTTATTCAGCCAGTCGGTTGCCATCCGCCGTGTAACTTTAGGTGATACGCACCCACAAACAGCCACTGCATTAGCGAACCTTGCCGGCACTCAAATCATCACAAACGATTATGCAAATGCCAAAGTAAACGCATTAGAGGCACATAAAATTGCTCAAAATGGTTATTCTGCTGGCCACTGGCGCATTGGCAAAACGCACCAGACTTTAGCCAAGGTTTATAAGGCCATGCGCGATTTTACCTTAGCTGAAGAGCATGCCGGCAAAGCCTTAAAGATTTTCCAGAATTCAGAAGGCAATCACGATGGTGCCATAGAGCAAATGCTGGATATACTCAATAATAATTACATTGCTGAAAGCAATTAGAGTTGTTTTTACAACTGCAAACACCAAACCATGCCCACTTACTCAATGATTCAGCCAATACGCTTTTGTTTTGCAGAAAAAACAGAAAGGAAATGGTGCCGGCACCATGATTCGAACACGGGACCTACTGATTACAAATCAGTTGCTCTACCAGCTGAGCTATACCGGCAACGACGGGAGGCGTATTTTAACTGTTGATGGGTGCTGATAACAAGGGGTATGACAATCAACCGCATGATTTGAATACCGGCTTTATTAGCAGGTCGGCTTAGAACCAACGGCTGGTAAGCCGATCTACCGTTACAGTTCTTTGATAAAAGCTGGGTGAAGCATAATCTTTTATTGCGAATGATTCTTATTTGTATTATTGTACTCTTACTAAGACGATGTAATAAGCAAGTGATTAAGTGAGTTTAATGCAGGCGAATCCGAACGGCTTAGCCTGAACGAAACAATAGTTGATGTTTTCTCCCCTAAGCATAACTAACCATGCTTAGCCAGGATAACCGGTGGTGCAAACCATACTCGCCACTGGTTATCCTCTTTTTATTATCGTTGTTGCTTACTGTGTCCATCTGTATGGGTAAAACCAGCACCTTCAGACTATCCTTGACTACTTCCCTGCTTCAACAACGGAATCATTGCTGATGTCATCGAGAGGCTAAAGTCATCGGTACCCTCACGTACCAAAAATACAGCGGCAATATTGTTCAATTCTGCCAGTTCGCTGCCTGCTTCCTCTCCTAGCACCAGCAAAGTGGTGGCCCATACATCAGCCAATGTTGTGGTTTCCGCGACCACTGTGACTGAAGCGGTTTGATGGATTACAGGATAACCAGTTCGAGGGTCAATAATATGCGAATAGCGTTTGCCATCTTCAATATAATAATTGAGATAATCACCCGAGGTCGCCACCGAATACCCGCTGAGTGACAATATCAAACCGGCTTCTGGGGCAGCACTATCAGGTTGCTGAATACCAATCTGCCAAGGCTGTCTCTCAGGGTTCAGCCCAACCGCTCGCAACTCTCCGCCAATTTCCACAAGGTAATTGTTAACCTGCAAGCCATTTAAATGTTGGGCCAGCAAATCCACGCCATAGCCTTTGGCGATAGCCGACAGGTCCATTTGCAACTGTGGGTGCTGCTTACGCAGAGCAGATGGTTCAGAGCGCCATTCCAATAATTGATCACCAACATATTCTTGAGTGCTTTGAATGGCCTCAGTTGCTGGCCTGTGGTTACTCAACTGAGGTCCAAAACCCCATAGTTCTACCAACGGACCTACTGTGATATCAAACGCCCCGTCACTGAGCAGACTATGCCCTTTGGCTATGGAGGTAAGGAAAACCAGTGCATCAGAGACAGGAAACCAATCCGTGCTTTGTGAGTGGTTGAACTGAGTAATTTCTGATTCTGGGTCATAGGTGGACATCTGCTGGTTAAGCGTTTCCAAAATCGCTTCTAGCTGATTTTTCAGCTCCACCTGAGAAATACCCTGCGGCAACGCATCCAGCTGCACACTATAGGTGGTACCCATGGTGTTGCCATGAAACTGAATAGCCTGTTCGGTTTTGTCAGCAGAACAAGCCAACAACATCAATAAACCAACCAGCTTAACATTGCGATAGGGTGCTTTTGTCACCATGCAGAATTCAAACCGATGATGGATATGCATTGCATCATTCCATGACTGTTGCTGTCCTGCAATGTCTGGTTGGTATTTGTAACCACTATTTACTGTTGGGTCACAATGAGACTGTGCCTGTTTTACCATGGCCCATAAAAATAGCCGATCATTGATCGGCTATCGTCACTTTCAGTCAATAGCCCGGCCACGTTATGACAGGGCTTAGCCCGTTAGCTTTCCGGCAATGGGCTGCCCGGTGTCCATGGTGCGCCCAGTGCTTTTAGCTGGCGTTCTAAAGCCGGAATGCGTTGCTCGCTGATGGTTTTCAACTGATCGTTGATTCCGGCAAACTCCTGCTCTGCAATTTCCAGGCTGCGACGATGAGTCGCTGTAGGACCATAGGTGGAAAATGCAGTCCCAATGGCTGCAACACCCAATCTGGAACCCACCGTTGGCGCCGTTTTCTCACCGACCTGACCTTTGGACTGGTTGCCACTGAGTTGTTCTTCAATCGCAAACAACTGCTGTTCCAACTGATGAATTTGCGTATCCAAATCACCCGGGGCGGCCTCGCTGCGTGATAAAGCTGTTTTCAGGTGACCCAGCTTTTCACGGCTATTTTCCAGTACTTGACTGGCCGCCCCCAGTTTGCCCTGCATAGCGCCCAGCTGCGCCCAAAAATCCACTGTGGCTTCTGGCGCAGCGCCTGCCAGTGCGCCGCTGCGCATACGCTCAACTTCAAATGATCTGGCTGAGGCTAACTGGGTAGTCTGGCCATCGATCTGTTTGGCCAATTCAACGCTGTAGGTTCCCGGCGCCACCAAATGGCCTTGAGGTGGACCGAAAAAACCACCCTCTCCACCAATGGCATCAGTGGCCGGGTAACGTAAATCCCAGGCTATACGATGAAAACCTTTGTTTGCCGGACCTTCCAGACGACGAACCACATTGCCATCGGTATCGCGTACCGTCAGCACCATCGTCGGTGCCGTTTGGCGACGCTCGGCTTCGACTGCGTCCCAGCCTGGAAATGGTACGTTTTCACCTTCTTCGATTAAATCTTTTTCGCTTTCCGTACGGATTTGTTTGGCCGTTTTATAACCATCGGCAAGGTAATAGGTAAACACGGCTCCATAAGGTGGATTGGGCGCTGTGTAGTGTGACTCGCCCTGCGAACCTTTAGGACCAAAGCCCAAAGTACCACGTGGGATATACCATAAGGCTTTACGAGTATCGAACAATGTTGCCTCCGCTTCTAACTGAGATTCGGAGACATCACGCAGTGGACTGTAATCATCCAGAATCCAGATACCGCGGCCAAAAGAACCGCCCACCAGGTCATTCTCACGTCGTTGAATGGCCAGGTCACGGAACGAAATCGTGGGGACATCACCGGTCAGCTGAACCCATTCACCACCACCGTTAATGCTGAAGAAAATACCAAATTCGGTGCCCAGAAATAACAGTTCCGGTTTGACATGATCTTGTACCAGCCGCCACACCAAATGCCTTTCCGGCAGATTACTGGCAATCGAAGACCAGCTGCGACCGCGGTTGGTGCTTTTCAGCAAATAGGGTGTAAAGTCGCCATACTTGTGGTTATCCAACGCCACATAAACCGTATCAGCATCGTACAAATCGGCCTTGATATCATTCACAAATGCAGTGTCTGGTACACCTGGTAAATCACCGACAGAAATAGAAGTCCAGCTTTCACCACCATTGCTGCTCACCTGGATAAAACCATCATCGGTGCCCGCATACAAAATGCCATCGGTAATCGGTGACTCGGCCAGTGAGGTAATGGTGTTATAGGTGGACATTGCCAGCATGTCCCAAGGTGCATCCCAACTCCACTCACGGTCCATCACTTCCAGCGTGATCCGTTCCTGGTTGCGTGTCAGGTCATCGGATATGGCGCGCCAGCTATCACCACGGTTATCCGAGCGCCATACACGTTGTGAACCAAAGTAAATACGTTTGGGATCATGGGCGCTGACCAGAATCGGTGCATCCCAATTGAAGCGCTCTGCTGGTTCACCCGCTTCGGGTTGAGGTTGAATATAGACCAGCTCACCGGTTGTGCGATCAACACGAACCAGATTGCCCTGTTGCCATTCGGCATACATGATATCCGGGTTACCCGGCTCGGTCGCTGGTTGGTGGCCATCTGCGAATAACACTACCTCCCAATCAGAGTTCTGCACGCCATGCAGTGTATCGGTGCGCGATGGTGCGCCTTGTGTGTTGTTATCCTGGGTACCGCCGTAGACCTGATAGAACGGCTCGGCATCATCCACCGCAATTTTGTAGAACTGGGTAATGGGTAGGTTGGAGACATACCGCCAATTTTGTGCCAGATCGAAACTTTCGTATAAACCACCATCGGTTCCTGCCAGTAAATAATCTGGATCATCTGCACGGAAAACCAGCGCATGATTATCACTGTGCTTATGCACTTCATCCATAGTCCGGAAATTGCTGCCGCCATCATCTGAAATCTGGATACGCACATCCATCAGATAAATGCGATCAAACGCATGCGGGCTGGCAACCAGCTCCTGATAATAGTGGGGGCCGGTACCACCGGAAACCGTGTCTGAACGTTTTTCCCATGACGAGCCACGATCGCTGGAACGATACACTGCACCCATGCGCTGATTCAGTTCAATGGCTGCATATAGAACATCGGGGTTTTGCGGGGAAATGGCCAAACCGATTTTACCGAGGTTACCACTGGGCAATCCACCACTCAGCTTTTCCCAGGTTTCACCACCATCGGTAGAACGATGCAAGCCAGTTTTTGGGCCGCCACCAACGTAGGCGGCTACTGTGCGATGCCGCTGCCAGGTTGCAGCATACAAGACATCTGGATTACGAGGGTCAATCACCAGATCGGTTACCCCTGTCCATAAATCATCGCCTTCATCACCCACCAGAGTTCGATTCCAGCTTTTGCCACCGTCGGTCGATTTATACAAACCGCGTTCACCACCCTTATTCCATAACGGCCCCTGCACTGCTACCCAAATAACATCGGAGTTGTCCGGATGGATGATGATTTTGGAAATACGTTCAGACGCCTTAAGCCCCATGTTTTCCCAGTTGGCGCCACCATCACGGCTACGGTATATACCATCACCATAGCCCACATGCCGACCACCAACATTTTCACCCGAACCTACCCAAATGGTGTGTGGATTAGAGGGGTCAATGGTTATTGAACCGATGGAGTAGGATTTTTGCCCATCAAAAATTGATTCCCAGGAAGTCCCGGCGTTGGTGGTCTTCCATACGCCACCAGAACCAACCGCAACATACCAAAGGTTATTGTCTTCGGGGTGGATCGCAATATCTGCAATTCGCCCTGACATGAATGCTGGTCCAATGGTGCGCATTTTGAAGCCACTGAAAGTGGCGCTGCTCATGCGGCCTTCGTCCTCATCCTGAGACCAACCTATACTGGTACTGAAGATCAATGCCAGCAGTAAAACAATCCGAATCATCATGGGAATCTCCCTGCAATATCAACCCTGCATGATACCAGTCTGCCAATCGGCACAGTCACATTTAGCCAACGGCTACCGTATTACAAGCGGATTTTGTCGTTTGTGATGTTTGCCAATGGTCGTAGTTGCCGGGAAATAAACATACACGCAAGGTTTGTTTATGATGCTTGTCGGTGTAACGCGGCACTTTAAATAAACCGGTCGTCAATTAGATTGATACAGAATTATAGGGGTATTTTTATCCCTGGCTGTCAGTTTTGTATCAATCTGAGTCATCTTAAATGCGATTTTAATGGCTGTTAATCACTGTCAGGTTGTAAGAAAAGTGACCGAATCCTTGTAAGAAAATCGCTCGATGGTTTGTAAGAAACCTGAGCGATAAGTTCACTGGGAATCATGCAACACGCTCCACCAATAATACACTTCTTCCGGCATTGGTTGTAACCGTTCCACCACCACCAAACTGACCCGCTAAAACACTGATCTGATCACCTGGGCTCAGGCTACGAACAATGCCGCCAAAATCGGTCGATGCATGGTTATGGCCTGATGAGTTTCGTATATAACTGGAAGTTCCATAAGGACCAGTTAAAGAGCCATTAATAGCCACTCGGGCACCAAGGTTGGTCCTGGTCGATGATGATTGTGAGGACAGCTCACCGCTGATCCGGTAGACGCCCGCGTCAACAATCTCAACACCTGCAGCAGTGACTGTCCAGTTTCCGATATTAACGGCGGGCGTGGTGTTCCATTGGACCTGTTGTGTGAAACTATCAGCACCGCTGTTGAGTGTGGTTTGCTGAACATTGACCAGCTCAATCACACCATAAACCGATGAACCACCACCGCCCGCTGCAATCTCTGAACGAATGGCATTAATCTCAGTTGCAATACGCTGGGCCAGCGCAGTGATTTGTGACTGAAGACTCACGCCAGGGCAGTATTAAACTCGGAAACAAAATCCTGATTGACGTTACCAACATCAGCGGTTGAAACAGCGCCGATGTTGGTTCTGGCATTGGCTTGTTGAGTTGAATCCAGACCCTGATTATTCACATCATGGCGTACACGATTATTGATGGATGTGGTCAATGCAGCGATGCCTCCTGTGTTGGAGGTCAGCTGTGTTTCAAGCTCCAGCAAAGTGTCATAGGCAGCAGAAGCACCGCCCAGAATCGCATCACGATATGCAATCAGCTCGTCGGTTATTTTCTGCGATGACCAGGTGCTGCCAGTACCGGTTGAACCATCATCAATACCACTTGAAGCGGACACTGCGCTAACCAGTTCATTGATCGCACCAACAACGCTGGATTTATCGGTTGTCGTCAGTGCGGTCAGCAAACCACGCTCAGTTCGCATGGTGTTGATTTCGGTTGCAATGCGTTGTGCCAATGCCGTGATTTGTGTTTGTAAACTCATGTCATTCCTCCACCAGATAAAAAGTTCTCAAAAAGCACTACCATGTCAGTGTCTGGGTCACCGATCTGGGCTTGGGTAAAGTATCGATTGTCACCACGCGAGTCATTGAGATACTGGCTGTGTGGATCAACCTCGGAAACATGCTGGTCTACACCAGCACCTTCACTGTTTAAAACCTGCAACGGTGTACCGACGCTCAGCTCAGTTAACCGCATCGGTGGGCTGCTGGTTTGCAGGATCGTCTGTGTCTGATTAATCGTCAGTTCAGTGATGACCTGAACCGATGAAATTTCAATGATGGTGATGCGCTCCATCAAACGTCCTCGACCACGATAAATTTGGATGTCTCAGTGCTGCGTCTGGCACCACCTGGCTCGGTGTATTGAATGTCCAGCAGCATGTAGCCAATTGGCCATGACTGAGTATCCTGTATGGCTGCAGCGTAATAACCCTGCACTGCATCGGTGATCTGGATACTGCCGTCATTGGTATCCAAAACAGCAACCAGATCGCCACCCAGATGCTGGTGTTTAATGCGGCACTCAATCCGATAATTGGTTAGATCAATCGGAACGCTTTCCTCTAAATAACGGCCAACGATGGAGAAGGTATCGCCGCGTTTATGTATTGGGGTATTCATCAAAGCGTCTCCCGGATAGTGATACTGCTGCCCATCAGATTGGCGTCCTGATGCCGGATATTCACATCACCAACAATCACCCCATAAATGCTCAATGCCTGCATCTCGCTAAGATCATCTGATCGCAAAACCAGCATTACTGGCGTACTGAATGAAGATGAGCGCATCATGCTGCTGATAGAGTGCCCAGCTGGTCTGATCACTGGCCAAAGTTTGGCGTTAACTGTGACCTGCTCAGCACTGGTTCCCTGATCTGCAGTGATGTTTAAAACAGAGCTGGCTGCTGTGAAAGCCGTGCGGAATCTGGCGAATGGTAATGACTGAGCGCCAGGTGCAAAATTCATCATAAACTCAGCACCTGATAGATTGGTTTCAGGGATCGATGCATTGGTTTCGATGATGTAGTTTTCACCAGGTGTGACGATGCTGTTCCAGGTTGCATCCAGTGTCCCGGCCGATGTGGTAAACGATCCATTGCCATTATTAACCCCGCTTAAAGTGTCCGGATTGGACAGATCAATCTGATCATAAAGCTGTGGGACTGAATAAGCATCGATCAGATCAAGCACGGTGGCCGGTACCGTAAATTGCCGAGCCAGTGGGGCCAGTGAACCATAAGCCTGCTGGCCAGGGGTAAACAATGCAGGCACGGTTTCAGATAAATTGTCTGACCAGTCAAAATCAAAAGCGATCGACAGCATTTGCCAGATTCCAATATGACCGATGTGATCATTGCTCATACCGACCTTGACAACGACAGTACTGCCGGCAACAGTTTGATCAAATTTATAGATGTAATGGCGTCTGCCTATCTCACTGCTGTCTGTGATGACCATCTGACCTGGCACATGATTGCCATCGACAAGAACGACAATATTCTGGCTACCCAAAAAACCAACAGCATCCAATGTGGTGCCGTTGAGTGTGATCGCATCGATCTCGTAAACATCATCCAGGTTGATGGTGAACGTCTCGATGCTGGTTGATGCCTGGTAAGTTGAGTTGGCCAGCTGATAGCGCAGCACCCCCTCTGGATTGGTTGCGCTTCCACTGTGGTTGTATGACAGCAGAGCATTGACTGTCAGATCATTAAACAGCATAAAACTACTCATAACTGCGGTGCCCATAAAGTTAAAACAATCTGATCAGAACGAAGCGTGCCCGACCAGTCGACAATTCTTGTATCAACCCCTGCATCCAGGCCATGTTTTGGTGTGATCAGTCTGAACTCCTGACAAGGGCGAAGCGTTGATAGATTGACTGCTTCAATAGCGACTGGTACGTCGATATAGTTCGGGATATCGACATACATACCAACCCTGCGATCAACCTCTGCCTGATTGGCCGCTTTGGTGTTGCAATCAGTGGCAATCGCACAGGCGTTTTTGGCCTGCTGATAAAAAGGATTTAAAACGATCGCATCATCGGCCATCACGATATGCCGATAGTTGGCTGACATCGTTTCCTGCTCGGCCTTGGTGATCTTCGAGTCAGCCAGTGCGCCAGAGGTGACTGCGCGCTCAAGTGGACGTATATTTCGGGCACCTGCCAGGCGTGTGCTCAAGCCTGGGGCCAGGTCTTTCCTCATACTGATTTCACCTGCGATGTGATAGTCCTGGATGATCACATCGGGTGTGCCGGTTGGCAGCTCCAGGCGAGTGACTGCAAGTTCACCTGCCGGGTTCACGTAGTGGATGGCAGAGAAGCTATTGAGCAATAGCCTGATCACGTCAGCACCCTTCTCCGGAGCGCTCAAAAAGCGGCCCATCTCATGGCTGCCTATTGAGGTATCCAGTGCATCGAGTGTTGCCTGGTCAACAGCACGTGAGAACCGGTCAACAACGATGTGTCTGATCAACCCTCCGGTCGTGACCAGTGGCTGATAGGTCGGCTGTTTTTCTTTCACAGAGACGTTGTCGATGGTGACATTGCTGAAACCGAATATCACGGCCTGAATCGTTAGGGTGTCACCGGCGGCCACAAAGTCAATCGTTTTTAATCCGGTGCCTGATGCTGAGTTCAAACTGGCGATGCTGGTACCAGAGTTGCTGATTGTTAAGGTAGCGCCTGAAGGAATCGCATTCAGGTTCAGCTTGAGCTGATATTGCTGATCAATGACCAGACCCAGATTTTGGGAGATGGAGGGAAAACTAAAGCCGCCTGTGTGGATGAATGAACATTGCCCGGAAGGTGACTGTGTTATCTCACTGGAAAAACCAGTCTCAACTACGCTCCAGTTATTGGGGTTATTACCACTCCAAAAAGAAAAATTGCCATTAACGACCATCTCTGAACCGAGCAAAAATCCACCATCTGGCTCACGCGTTCCTATGACATCAGCGGTGATCTCACCTATGGCGTTATCAAGGTCAGCGCCTTGAGTGGTTTGCACATAGTCAATACCATCATCAAGCGGCTGTCCGTTATCACGCACAGGGTCAATGTCTTCTATCTGATCATCGTGCCAGACATAGTCATAGGTATTGGTGTTGGTCAGTGTGCCAGGTGCCTGTAGTACATGCCCTAAAGAGACCGGTACCGCAGCGCCTCTGATGGATTCATTCTGTGCGCTGTCATTGAAATATTGCGTCTGCACCGTTTGCTCCAGCTCGGCCATCAGATCCACTGCAATGATCCGGATCGCCTGACGGCCTGCAACGATGGTCGGAAACGCACGATCAGCCAGACGCTGAATCACAGCCCAGTTGACCATCGGATCACCGCTGCGCCCAATTCGATAAATCAGCTGCTTGTTACGGATGTCAGCCTTGCGCCAGGCATTCAACAAACCATCGTGGTTGGTGATGTCAATCGCGCCGACAACCGTGCTGGTTTGACCACCACGTACCGTGTCCCCGGTCTGCACACTGTATTCGGGATCATTGATGATTCTGGGGTCATAAATATTGGATGAGTCCAATGGTCCCAGCGTGCTGAAATAAAACCAGCGCTCGCCCTGGCCGTCATTCAGATCAGCCAGAATATCTACCGCCAGAACGCTAGATCCCGCCACAGCTCACAGTCCCTCTGGAACGAGTATCTATATCATGACGGCGCTGACGCTCATCCTTGCCATCACCGATTCCAGTGACGATGGAATTGAGTGCCTTGAGCATGCTCGGATTAAATTGCTGACCCTGAATTTTCGCATCATTTAAATGGCCCTCAATCTGTTTTAAAACCATCAGTGATTCACTGGGCTCATCACTGGCCGCTGATGAACGCCTGCCGCTATTGGCAAACGCAGGCGTGGGCAATGGACTGATGTACAAACCGTCTTTGTACGCAGCTCTGGTTTCGCGGGCATCGAGCATGTATTCAGCACCGGCTTCTGCAGCCAGAATGCGGGGCTCTGTGATCAAACCGCCCCGACCATAGGCGGGAATGCCGACGAAGGAATTGGCTTCACTGAGGTTGGCACGAATGGACTCAAGGACCGATATCTGCTCACCGCCCAGACTGCTGATCACACTTTCAATGCTGACCAGATCATCATGGGTGGTGTCGATGACCTGTTTGATCTCATCGAGTTTGGTGACTGTTTCAGCTGCCTCGGTGCTGATGTCGATGCTGTCAAAAAATGGCGCCAGTGCGTTGCGGTATTCCAGCGGCAGATCGTTGGTCAAACGTTCCAGCTCTGAGACATCACCGGTGCTCTCGGCTCGGCCCAGTGCTTCAACCAATGGAGCCACCACCTCTGGCGGCAGGCCTGCCAGCGCCAGCTCAAAACCATCATTTAATAAAGAGGTGGCATCGGCCAGTGAACCCAGCGAAACATTCAACCGGTCACCCAGCGTCTGGATATTGACATTCAGTGACTCTGCCAGGTTGGCGATAATGATCGACTGATCAGCCGTCAGGCTGATCAGATCAACACCCAACAGTTCGGTCAATCTTTCCAGGGGCAATGACAGCTCATCAACAATGCTCAGCCCATTCTCACCGGTGAGTTGGGTCAAGATTCCAATCTCTTCGACGAACCTGGCAGCCAACTGTGCCTGCTCGAATGCCTGGGCTGCGATCTGCTCTGAGTTGCTGACCAGACGATCCACACCACCGGCAATGCTGCCGACCTGCCCACGGGTTGGCGGACGGGCAGCATCAAGCACATCAGCACCGGCAGCCAGTGCATCAAGTATCGCCTGCACCTGTGCATCGGCTGAACTGCTGCTGGCACCCACATCCCTGATCAATTGGACCAGCTGCGGGGCGATGTTGTTGGCGGTTTCAAAATCACCGGCAGCGATCGCAGCATCAAAATCTGCCTGCAGCTGATTGCGGCTGCCGATCGGATCCAGGTTGCTGTTGCCACCGGCAATAATATTGCGAATGGTGTTGCGCAGACTGTCAGCTGTGCCTGTTAACCGACCGGCCGCATTTGCCAGTTGATCACCGGCATCAAACAGGTTGCTGCTGGCGGCATTTAAACCGGTGTTTAAAGCACTACCATTAATGATCTGCTCAGCGGTGCTGGCCAGTGATGAGCGCAGATCGGCAATCAGGGCCGCGATCTGTTGCTGCTCGCGGAAGCGTATCTCGCCCAGCTGCTGCTCAGTAGCACCGAGCTCTGCGGCCCTGCTGATGTTTTGCCCATAAGCATCTCTGATCTGCAGCAGCTGCTCAGTCAGTGGGCTGGCCGCATCGGCCAGGCCGGTGATGCCACTGCGCACATCACTGAGCAGCAGGCTCAGTTCCTGCTCACGCTGCAGCCGCTCAGCTTCTTGCTGCTCACGCTCACGCTCTTGCTGATCGATGTAGCTGTAATAGGAGTCGGCCGTATCGGCCAGAGCAAGTATGGCACTGATTTGCTGGCGTCCGGCTTCGGTACCGGCATCCAGAGTGCTGACCAGATCAAACAGTGCATCGCGTGTGGGCGGCACCTCCAGACCAACCTCTTTAAAGGCGCGGCTGATATCCGATTGGGCCGCCGCAAATTTAATCTCGTCAGAGGCAAACTTATCGAAGAAATTGGTGAAGTCATTGATGAACTGATCCAGCCCGCCACTGGCTTCAATCAGTGCCTGGGAGAGCTGCGCGAATTGCTCGGGGGTTTCATTGGCAGCGATAAAGCCCAATCGGGCAATGGCTTCTTCGGTGACCAGCACACCGGTGGCCACCCGGACCAGTGTCTGACCAATGCCTTCGCCGACTTTCTGGAACTGCTCAACAAACGGGACAACGTCAGCGGCCAGGTCATCAAACAGTCTGCTGAATACCGCCTCAAGCTCAGCCTGCTGTTCTTCAGCCGTTAAGTCCTTCAGGCTGATCTTCTGGGCTTCAACTTCAAACTGCGCGATGCGCTGGCTGATGATGTCCAGCGGCAGACCGATGGCGGTTGCCGCTTCTCTGACGGTATCGACAATCGATTCAACGATCAGACCGAACTGGTTCTGCAGCCTCGGATCAATGTCGCCAAACTGTTCAGTGGTCTTGGTGGAGCTGAAGAAAAACTTCTTGCTCTCCACGGTCTGAAAAGCCCGGAAGGCACCGCCCTGGATAATATCGGCAATAGTTCCGCCGACCAGCTCAATGCCCTGGTCAACAACTTCTGTCTTACCGCCCAGAAGTTTGGTGATGCCTTTTAATATGAAGCTGCCGCTGAGCAGCTCGCCGGTGCTGCCCAGGAAATTGGCATTGTCCAGGATGGCATTTTCGATGCTGGCCTGGACACTGAAAAATCCGCCCGGGTTGATCTGGGAAAAACCAACATCACCGGCGCCGCGTGCAAGTAAACCACTGGCTGCACCAATGCCCTGGTTAATTTCCTGCAGCGATCGCAGCATGCCACGATTGATACCCACCAGCTCCTGGCTGGCATCGGCAGTGATCTCGATCGAGTTTTTAATCGATGCCGAATCTGCCGCTGCATCACCCAGCACACTGCCGGTGCCCTGGGTTTGCTGGCGTTGGGCAGCCACATCATTAAATCCGGAGCTGCCCAGTGAAGCAATCGATTGACCCAGCTGACCAAGCAATGGAGCGACTATCGCGGTCATGGCCGCGATGCGGGCGAAGGCAGAGTAAGGATCGCCGGTGCCCTGGTTGACAATCGCAGCTATGCCCTGGGCCAGTGCCAGGGAGCTGACCGCCACCTCGAGAATCTTGAACTCTCTTTCACTGCCAGCCAGCCCTTTAATGGCATCACCAATCGATATCGCCGCATCGGCTGCCAGCTCAAAATCAGAGCGCAGTTGTCTGGTGGCATTGCTGGCATCAAACAGCTTACCGGCCAGCTCGGTGATTTTTTGAATCTGCGCCTCAGTAGCGTCCTCACCCAGCTTGGCAACTTCGCTTAATATAAATTGTTGCTTGTTGTACTCATCCAGCGCATCTTCGCCATCGGCATAGGCTTTGATGGCAGCGCTTAAATCCTCGCTTAATGTCTGGTAGCTTTTATTGGTTTCATCCAGCGCCTTGATCTGTGCGTCATACTCAGCATTGACTGCTGCAGTCACATCAATCAGATCAATGCCGGCATCGGTCAGTGCGCTCTGCTCAGATTTAAGCTGATTGATCTTGGCGATTCGCTGGGACTCAATCTGATCAACACGCTGCTGATGCGTGCCGTACTGTGCCAGTACAGTGCTGGCGTTTTGCACCACTTCTGCACTGATGCGATTGGCTTCATCGGATGCGCGGCTGGATTGTTCTTCAGCTTCGTTGGCCTTTTTGACCGCATCCAGCTGAGCAGCCAGTGAACGCAGCGCGTCAAACTTGTCAATGATCGCTGCCCGATCAACCTCAAACTGCTCGGTGCCTTCAGCTGCCGCCAGGTTGGCAATGGCCTGGGCCTGTTGGTAATTGAGAAGGCCAATCTCCTGATCGCGTTGCAGTATCAGCTGCTCGCGTTGCTTTTCTATCTGTGCATCCAGGCTGTCGAGCTGCTCCTGGATGCTGACGGCAACCTCGCCATTGGCCTGGCTGGCAGCCTGTGCGCCAATGCCATAGCGTTGCAGCAACTCGATCGCACGCGGAGCGATGCTGTTATAGGCATCGATCAGCTGGTTATATTCGTTTTGCTCCTGGCCACTCAGTGCCAGGCCAAAGCGAACCTGCTCCTGGATAACGGCGCTGCGCTGCTCCAGTTCATTGCGCCTTTCCAGCAACGCGCGTTGCTGCCCGTTGGGCCCACCAGTGACCTGTCCGGACAGGCTCTGGGAAACCCGGCGTGACTGGATCTGATTGAGCTGCGAATCGACTTGCTCGAGCTCGCTGTTGATTAACCGCAGTGCGGTTTGATATTCGTTTAAATCGCTGGGTTCAAAACCATCGGCAGAGGCCTGGTTAACCGCCTGAATGGATATGGCTGTTTCATCGCTGATGGCGCGTGCCTGCTCCAACGCATCGGCATAGTCGATGTAGGCGTTGTAGAGCAGCACGCCAGCGGCTGCGGCCAACACTGCCGGGTTGCTGACCGCTCTTAAAGCGACATTAAACCCAGCCTGTGCGCCCGCCAGCAGCAAGGTGCTGGTCCGCAATACCTTGCTGGCAGCAACCAGCCTTGTGATCGCCGCGTTTTTGGCCACCATTGCAATGGTGTTGGAAACCAGCGCCGGGGTCAGGCTGGCGATGTAGGCCACCGCCAGGTTTTCTACCAGCGGTACCGCGACACCCAGAGTGTTCGATATGATCTCGCCAATACGCTCGAATGTGCCATCATCAATCAGATCATTGATCGAACCGCGCAGCGCATCAATGTTGTCCTTAATACCGTCACCGAAGGCGCTGGCCACATCACGTGTGGCAGAAGCCACCGCACTGCCCAGCAACCTGGATTTTGCCTGCAACGTATCAAAGGCACGCTCGGTCTCATTGACCAGCGCGGTGTTGGATTGAAACTCACGATTGGATTGCGCTACAGCAGAGCTCAGCAGGTCATAGCGGGTGGCCAGCACCGGCAGGGTTTTATTAATCTCATCACCGGACAAGCCCAGTGATTCAAGCACCGCCGTCGCACTGCCGCCGCGTTCAACAATACCGCCCAGCCCCTGGACAAATAACTGAAAAACACCCGGTGCATTCTCACCAAACTGCTGGACAACCTCATCGGCGGTCAGACCAACGATATCGGCAAAGCGCTGCAGCTCATCACCGCCGTTGCGAACAATGCTATCGATCTCCCGGATGACCCGGCCAATGACACTGCCGCCCAGCTCTGCCTGAACACCCAGCGATGCCAGCGTGGCGCCATAAGCTGCAGCCTCGGCAGACGATACCCCGTAGGCAGCGGTGGCTCTGGCCACCTCGATGGCATTGCGGGCAATCTGTGATTCGGTGGCAGCGTAGCTGTTACCCAGCGAAACAATCGACGAGGCCAGCCGGTCGACATCGCTCACACCCTCCTGGGTGATATTTAATATGCGGGTCAGCGTTGCGGCCGCTTCGGGACCACCCAGGTCTGTGGCAAAATCCAGTCGGCCAACCGTGTCGGAAAACTTCTCCAGGTTCTGGACGCCATCAACACCCAGCTGCCCGGCGCTCTCGCCCAGATCCAGCAGTGAACCAACGGTTAATGGAATGTCTTTGCGGGCCAACTCATCCAGGCGATTGCCTACGCTGTCGACCTGAGCCTCGGTCAGGTCAGTGGTTTTGGCGACACCGACCAGACCCTCTTGATAATTGCCTAAATTAACAACACCTGCAGTGACTACTGCGGCCACCGACAACACACCAGCGGCCAGACGTTTAGCCGCACGCTGTGATTGACGGGCACTATTGAAAATCCGGTCAAATGCACCAACGGTTTTATCGCTGGCCACCTGGCTTTGGTTGCCCATGTCGATAACCTGGTCATTAAGCCCCTCAATCTCGGCACTGACCTTGCCGGTACCGTCCTGGCTTACGACCAGCCTGACCTGAAGATCAGACACGCTTCACCTTCTTTTCAAATTGTTTGTTTTTTTCTTCCAGCCATCCAGACTCAATATCGCGCAGTTGATCCAACAGGGTTTCATCGATATCGATTTTTAATATTTTGGCCACACTGGTGAACTCAGTGCTGGTGTAACCGACTGGAAACAAACCGGACATCGTGCCCCGGTAGTCGGGTTTGCTGCGGATAAAAATGGCCAGTGCATCCAGCTGATCGGAAAACAAATAGATGACGCATTCAGGTGGCTCCTCTGGCTTTAAGCCAAGCGCCCTGTATTCACGACGCCTGGCTTGCATTTCTGCCTGGCTCTCAGCGCTGGCTCCGGCCAGCAACCGGCCAGCGCGTTCTAGTTTTTTCTTGCCGCCACCTGCTGGGCTGTGGTGCCGTTATGGAAGTTGTTGAAGGCATCCATAATCGGCTTGCTGATAATCGGGTGATCAACAATCGCGTCGATTTTCATTTCAACGGTAAGCTCAAGCTCTTCCGGGTTATCGATAGGCAACCCATCAATATCCGCTATGATCATCTGCAGCGCTTCCTTGTCGTTTATCCCACCCATTTCCTTTCTCTGAGACTTGGTCAGATAGTGGTAGGTGACAGTCAGATTCAGATCACGAAAACCCTTGCCGTCACTGCCCTGGATACGCGCTACCACCAGCAACTGAAAGGTATTGGAAATTTTTAATTTAATTGACATTTAAATGTTCCTTAAAAAAACAGATCAACCGAAGCTCTGCGGCTGTGCAATGGCACGGTTTAACCACATAAATCCAGTTTGTAGGTTGGTTCTGGCGATGCTCACACAGCGCTGGTCTGCGCTTTGATCAGCAGACAATGACTCGACCAACTCACCAATGCTGGCAGCATGGCGTTTGATCTCATTCATGGCAGCAACCTCAGCATCGCTGAGGTTGCGGTAGCCTGTTACGTCGGCCTGGCTCATCAGAGAACATCACCGAAGGTGAAGATCACATCGTCATTGCCATTGGTTGGCAGTGCGATAAACGGTTGCTCCCAGCAGGCATTGCCGTCTTCGTTGACCGTTTTGGGCTGGCCCAACTGAACACGGCCCAGTGTGACGCTGTGTGATCGGGAGACATGCCCGGCCAGCGCCACTTTTGTGATCAGAGAAAAGCCTGACTCAACACCCACCATTGCACGAATGTCTTTTTGTGCATAGGTTGGCCGGTAATATTTAATACTGCCTGTCAGCGCACGGCCTCGCAGATCAATATTGCGCCCTTTGGTGGTATGCCGCAGGTTGTTGGTTCCAGCCCAGGACAAGTCCAGACTCAAACCTTCCAGCTCAAACCCGTCCAGCTCCATACTCATTGACTCAGCACTGCCGACAATCGGATCCTGAAAAGCACTGTCATCATCGTTGGGAATGACCGCTTCACCGGTGGGCAGCACAATACCCTTGAGATCGCCTTTCATTAATGAGTCCTCATCAATGGCAGAGCGGTAACTGGTAGGCCGCAGTCGGCAACCGACTGCTTTTTTAATTTCGCTGTCGTGGTAAAACTCGAATGTGCCGCTGGGAATCCCTGTGCTGACTGGGTTGTACTGAGTCAGCGCAGGTGGTCCTGCAATTAGATTTTCAGCAAACCCTGATGCTTGATACAGTGCTGAAAATGGCGATGGCGTACCCACGTTGGAAGCACCGGCAACATAAAAACCAAAACTGGCCTCAAGGCGCTGGCGTATCTTCACCACCGGCCTGGAAACCTGCTCGCGCTGGTCATAGTTTCTGGTCAAATCTTCATCGACAATATCAGCAGAACCATCGACCAGCTTGAGCACATTGGCCGCTGTCAACGCCTGGGCAACGCCCTCGGTGTCTTCCAGTCCAAAGCGTGCCGCTCGAATGTCAAATTCGTTAGCCATTATTTTTTGCCTCCGGTGTTTTTACCGCTACCAGGCTTACTGGTCTGCGATTGGGTGTTGGTTTTGGCCGAGACGGTTTCGGACGGTTGTGGTTTGGCAGTGCCCTCCGCACTCAGACCGTTCATCTGGTGTGCTTTGGTAACCCCTGGATACGGTTTTTGGCGTTTGCCATTGGGCTTCATACCTTTGCCTTTGATGTCAGCTGACTTGTGGCTGCCACCCACGCTGGGGACTGTTGGCATCGTGAACTTTTTCTTGCTCATGCTTTATGCTCCGTGGGCGTTGAGCCCGTAGACTTCTTCAAAAAAATAATCACCGTCTCTGGGCTTCAGGCGCTGCCCACCCAGACGGTATATGTAGTTTTCACCAGCACCCGGGTGCCAGCCGATCAGCAGATCATTGACCGGCTGACGGATCTGTCGGCACAGATCAACACCGCCTCTGCCGTAGGTCTTGATGCGGTACACCAGGCTGATTAAAAACTCGGCCCTGCCGCGCAATTTTCCTGCTGCAGAGGTATCCACCCCGTCGCTGTGCGGGACAATGTAAAGCGCCGGTACATTGATTCCGCTGTCGATGGCCTGCTCCAGGTCTTCGGATAAACCGATCTCACGAAAATGACCCGGCAAGTGATCGTTGATGTGATCAACCCATAACTGAAGGTCGGGGATGATGGGTGCCTTAATCTGGCTCATAAGAACCCCGAGGAATCATCGCGGCGCCAGTTGACATCAGCGCTTTGCATCTCGACCAGGTTGTCTGATCGGCTGGAATCTTCATCGGCACTGATGCCCAGACTGACCTTGCCTTCCCCCGCACGCTGCAGCCACTTGATGGCGTCCTTGTAGCGGTTCTCGACAATCTCATTGGCGCGCTCATCGTGCAGCAAATAACGTGCAATCTCACAGGCCCGGCTGACGATCACCGCAGGCACGGTTACCAGTGGTGTGGTGTAACGGTTTTCCAGCTCGCTGTTGATCAAGGCATCAGCATCGGTCAACGCCTGGTTAACCTTGGTCTGATCAATACCGCCACCCTCAACCCAGGCAACCTTCTCCAGCTCATCAGAGCCATACCGGTCGATCAGATCTTGCAGGGTGGCGTAGGTCATGACGCTCAGACCTTCAGGACGGTTTCAAAGGCAGCGGCTTTTTCGTCGGTAATACCACGAAGCCGTGCCAAATCTTTCACAGCAGCCCAGGGGCGCTGCTCAAAAATGGCACCAATACTGGCCTTGCCCAGACCATCGATCGATTCAAGCTGCTCACGGGTGGCCGTGTTTAAATCCAGACGCAGGTCGGCCTTAACTGCAGCATCCGCTGTGGCCTGATCAGCCTGCTCATCAGTGGCCGATGCAGCATCAGCATTATCGGTTGAGCTCTGATCACCGGTCTCTTGAACACTAGATGCATCAGCACCATCAGGATCGCCGGTGGAATCATCAGGATTGGGGCTGGTCTGCGCTACCGTCTTCGGATCAGGATCATCGCCATGTCCATAAACAGGGACATAGTGTTTGACGAGATGTTCTTTTGCGAAAGCGATCACCTCATCTTTGGCTTCGCCTGTCAACTTTTCGATCTTGACAAATGATTCATCATCATTGAGATACTCAATATCCAGATGGTCATCCATCAGAATGCGGCAGGCATCGCGAACATTGATGTCATCCACGTTTTGAGGCTCTGACCAGGTGCGGCCCCAGTTAATGCCGCCCCGAATATACGAGGCGGCGCGGTGCTTGTTACGGGCTCGGATAATCATGGCTTACCCCAGCTCGTCGACGACGAGGACATCCACAGCTTTGTACAGGGTGTTATTTTCACCACCGTTGATCAGCTGGGTTTTAATCAGCTGCTCAGCTGCAGATTCCAGTGAAGGACCAACCACCAACAAAGTGGGCTTGACTTTCAATGGACGACCTTCGTCAGATTTAAACTTACGCATGGCAGTGCGTGCGGCCTTGAAGTTGGCCTCATTCAGTGCGGCCTTGCTGCCAAAAATCTGCTGCCAGAAACCGAACCCGGCTTCTACCCGTGCATCAACACCATGCAGGTCTGAATCACGCATAAACACATTGGTGTCTTCAGGGTCATCCATTGACTTGAAGTCATAGCCTTTGCGTTCCTGAAATATCAGCGGCTTGAGTGGCCGACTGGTGTCCATCAAGAACCAGGCAGGACCGACACCGGCCTGCATATTGCTGACCAGGTCCGGATTGTCTTCATCGCCCACCGGATGCTCTTCATCACACATCGGCTGACCATCAAAACAGAGCTCATCAAATGACTTGGCGAGCAGCTCAAAGACAAGATCATCTGGATGGGTAGCAGCTGCGTGACCCATTTCCTCAAACATGGTCGAATAAACGCCATGCTCATCATCATCAACCTCATCACGAGACACCTCGATGGTCGACTCAAATTTGCGGTTTTTAATGGTGTAGTCATGTGACTTCAGCTTTTTAACAAAGCGATCACCAATCCATTCACGCAACTTGGGCCACTGACCCAACCAGGCATAGCGGTTGGCTGCAGTCTTGCTGGTCACCTTTGTAGCCACCTTTTGCCAATTGGACTCGGCGCTACGGAACCCCGTATTAAAGGCAGCTTTAAAGCCGATAAAAAGGTCTTTTAATGATTCTCGATTAATATCCACTTGTTGCTACCTCTATTACTTGAACTGGACCCAGACGCCTTTGGCATCCACGTCAGCGATTACCCCTGCCGGTGATCGAGTCCCGCCACCATCGGTTTTGGCAACGGTCTGGTCATCGACGATATAGGCGGTATTGCCGATATCGGCCAGGGTGATTTGATCGGCAGCGGCGCTGTTGATGAATCGGAAATGACCCCTGCGAACGTGTACGTTCAACGCACCATCGGCACCGGCGGCGTTGTCCACAGTTTCCTGATAAACACCATCGGCTTTAACCGCTGCGGATGTTGTGCCAGGCTGGCTATAGCCAGCGGCATTTAATACAGCGATGCCACCATGAAAGGCTTTCACACCAGCGGCCAGGGCTCTGCTGAAATCCTCGCCAGTGCGATAAGGGGTGTTGCGTGGTTTGGCTAAAGCGCTCATACGGCTTGCTCCTGGCCAGCGCTCAATTCAGCCGCATAGTCTTTCTGGCTGATATTGAGCTGGTTACAAATGGCGATCTGGTTTTGCGTCAGACCGTGCTCATTACCCGGAACCGGATCCTGACCACCGGTCTGCGTGGTGCGCAGGCCAGCCAGTGGTTTGGCGCCATCAAGGAATTGGCTTAAAGCCGCAAAGTCCTTCTTGCCCAAATCCGTCGCCCACTCCTCTTGCGCCTTAACCAGACGGCCATCTTCCAGCGCTGCTGTGACCAGGCTTTTCACCTTGTCAGTGGTCGTTTCCTGGCTTAACGCAGCCAGTTGATCACGCACTTCGTTAAAAGCCTCAACCGTGACGAACTTCGCCGGGTCAACTTGATCTGCGTTTGCAGACTGGCTATTTAATGCGGCCAAAGCAGCTTCAGCGTCTTCGGCTTTTTGATTGGCCGAAGCGGTCGCAGACTGTTGGTCGGCTACTTTCTGTTGAAGGGCCTTGATGGCATTGACCACATCCTCATCGGATGCGTCCTCGCCCAGGCCAAGTAATTCACGTATATTCAAGGTATCCTCCATTGGGGTTTGCCCGGTATCAATGGCCAGCGACTGGTTGGCCGCTGCCATCACGTCAATCAATTCCGGGGCGTCGGGTATATTGGGTGTGTTGGTCAATCCCGCCGAATGAATACCCAACACTCGACCAGTGTTTTTGTCGTAGGGGAAAACCGGGCTGATATACAGATGCTCGCCAGACTCAATGTCGGCACGACCACGCTTGGTCCACTGAACATTGGTCGCCCAGATTTCACCATTGCGAACCTGCAGATCAGCACCGGAAAAACGAGCTGCTGCCGGAGCAGGCTGGCCGTTTTTTTCTTTCAACAGCGTCTGATGTTCCCAGTCGATGACAAACTTGACATGGCGCTGCTTTAATTCAGCGACGATCGCATGCGCATCTTCTGAGCTCAGAAACCATCCTTTCAAACCTACGGGCCTGCCATCGATGCCAGAAAACCGACCGGCAGGGATCAAGCGAAGCGCACTGGGCGCAGTCCCGTTAAGGGTCTGAGCCAATGAGGCAAAAGCCAGGTGCTGGTTTATCTGCAAATCCATGTGCAGATGATGCGGTTTATGCGGATTTGGATGGGAGTCAGGAATCTGACTCAAAGCATCA
Organism: Wenzhouxiangellaceae bacterium; assembly: GCA_965230265.1. GTDB lineage: Bacteria > Pseudomonadota > Gammaproteobacteria > Xanthomonadales > Wenzhouxiangellaceae > JAJFKX01. The sequence continues at coordinate 2,690,320 of OZ245999.1, forward strand.
GGGGGTTTACCGATTTAATACCCGTTTAAATTTTTGTGTGTCGCGATAAAAGAGTTTTCGCGAGCGAGTACAGCGGCGAGCATAACACAAGCGCTTAGACGCGCTCTACGGCGGTATGATTTTTTGCTGAAAACAACCCGTCAATGCCAGGCATGTGGTGAATCATTAAAAAAGCCCGGCAAGCTTAGGCCGGGCTAACAGGAGCGGGTGATGTTATACCCGCTTAGCGACCCTCAAGATGATGAGAAGGGGGGGAGGCCGCCAATTTTTGAATGTGTTATTCAATGCGGCAAGTCACCGTACATCTTTCATCAGTACATGTTAAACGACAATCGACACCGCCGCCGCCAGTAATAGTTATTGGAATCCCAAAAGCACCTATTAACTCCATTGTCCGGGCTAAATTGGGTGATCTATCACTATCAAAATCTGAGGCTAATCCAGGAACATCGCTAGGTGACCCCGGTATGTTATTTCCGTTTGAGTCCTGAAATGTACCAGGAATAGCGTCAAGCTCGTTCCTCGCGTCAAAGGTCCATAAACCAGAAGAACCATCGGCGAAGACAAACTCAAAAGAAAAATTCAGGTCAACCGCCTCAAAAATGGTTCCAGTAAAGCCTATAGCCTTGAAGCTATCAGAGATTAATGGACTACTATTTGAAGCAAGTCTACCGAGCTCGCGTGTTCTTGCCGGAAACCTGATGACACTAAAAGCACTTGAGTAGCCGCTTGTTGTCGGTACGTCAAAAGTTCCTATTGATCGTGGTGTGTCATGGCGTGTGGAAATACCCATTGATTCAAGAAGGTTGACAAGCCAGTCTAAATAACCGAAGCCGTCAGCTTCATAGGCTGTTAGCTGTAGGGAAATAACACTGACGTTACCATTGGTTCGGTTACTTAAATTGACGACATGATGGCCGGTGATGTCATCAACCTTTAAACCAGCTTCTATTAGAACATCCAAAGGATCTTTGTCACCAACAGGCGATAAAGGGTTGCCAGAAAGTACAAAATATTTATTGAGGATGTGCTTGTCAAAATCACCAATATAAATGGTAATTCCGTTGTTAGCGAAACTCCCCGCAGTAGCGACAGCTAAGTTACGGTATTGTGTTGAACCGCAATCATCACAGCGTGCCGACTTGTGCTGAACAGCGATAGCACTTGATAAGCTGAAGGTTAAAATCCCCAGTAAAACGAATAAACGAAAAATCATTACATCTCCTATGCCACCCTTTGGCAGCTCCATGCCACATATCCACGTACACCATGTACTAATCCTCGGACACGTTAAAACTATCACACGCTATGACCAAAGTCTAAGCGTTTAGTGACAGCCACAGCATGATAGGAGATAGCTGCAATCATTGTATGTAGGAAACCTGCCAGCTGTTTTGTAAGAAATCTCTTACAAGACTCAACACTGTTAACGGTTTATTCCAACACCGCTTCCAGATAATCCAGCCAGGTATCGCGCATGGCGGCATCATCCTGTTTGGACAATCCCAGGAAAGGCCGTGCCGGAATATTGCCCCAAGGGATGGGGTTGCCGTTTTTAGTCGTACCTGATTGTCCCTTGTCCTGTCCGTACTGCTGGACCGCAGCCTGTATACGGCTGCTGCCAATCACCACACCGTCTTTGCTGGCCTGACCTACGATCTGTTTTGACAGCTGACGGGTTCTGCCGATCAAAGGCTTTTTGTTACCTACAATCCGGCCACCACGTGCATTGAGCAAACCCGCACGCGCGCCTCTGGTAAAACGCACATTGCCACGGCCACGCAAAAAGTTCTCAATGGTCGCTGCAGAATTGGGTGCCCAGGGTTTACCGTCTGGTCCTGTGCTGGTGGCAAATCGCTTGCGGGTGCTATCAATCAATAACTCCCTGACCGCTTTCCAATAGGGTGTGCCATCGCGCAGACGACCAATCAGATTGCTTAGCTTGCCAGTGGCGTCTTTATGATCAACTTCAATTCTGGCCATCAATACTATCCAGATCAGCGTTTAATGCATCACGCAGCGATTGCGGCAGATTTGCATGGCTGTCACGCACTCGCTGCACAAACTCGGCCTGGTCGCCAGGCTGATAGTCCCAGCCCTCTTGTATACCCACCGGCAAACCGGTTTTGGGGTCTCGCCCCTGGTCCGGAAAACCATCAACGATACGACCGCCCAGGCGTTCAACGTCGCGCTGTGAGACCGCAATCCAGTAGCAGTGACAGCCCCAGCCATTGGGTGTGCTGTAGATTTTGATATCCGGGTGATCATGCGGCAACGTCAAACCATCCCAGCCCACATGAACCTCGCGCGGATGGTCCACACTGTCATCGTGGCGATACATCCTCAAAGGCTTAACCGCGATCAGTTCTGGATCATCCAGCTGCGCCTGTCTGCCTGCGGCATAGCTGGTGGTAAGGTTGGTGTTGTAAATCACCCGGCTGCGCCAGTCACGGCTGCCGGTGTGCGACCAGCCATAACGCTCGACGATCTCATCAAAGTCTGCCTGAAACTCCTCCAGCGTGGTGCCTTCGTCGATCGCCTTAAGAATAGCATCAGCAAAATCGGCCAGCAGGTCAGCTTTCATCGCACCGGCGACCACGAATGCCCTGTCATGGCCATTGCGCAGCATATCGCGCCAGCTGGATGTGGGGATCAGGTTTCGGGTACGCGCCCGATAGATGGCGATTTGTTCTGCAAAGCGCAGTTGCAGATTACTCAGGCTGGCCATGCGCTTACCCGGTCAGCTCTGCCTCATCAAGCACATCGGCTCGCCCCACCGATTCTGCTGCCTGAAACGCCAGGGCCATCACAGACCGCATCTGCTCTGCATCCAGATCACTGTATGCCGACAGCACACTGTCACGCACTTGCTCAAGGCTCGAGCCCTGTTTGACCATCTCGCGAATCTGATTGAGCCAGACCAAAAGCGGTGCGCTGGCATCATCTGCCAGCTGTTGGCTGTGATGCTGCACTGGATTGCGAATCAGCTGCCCCTGCGGGCCAACCGGCTGCAGCCCGTTGTTGATTGCCTGAGACAATGCTGCGGTTGGATTGGATTGGGTGATCGCCTGCAGCACTTGCTCACCGTTTTCAGGCTCGGGAATGCCTGTGCGCTCTCTGACCCAGTTGACAGGCACCGCCACACCACGATCGGCATAACCGCCAATGGCTTCACCAAAGGTTTTCAGATCTTCCGGCTCCTCATCCTGCCAGACCCATTTTGGCGGACGGCCAGTGGGAATATTCAGTGCATGGATTTGCGCAATCAGCTGTGTTTCTAATGTCCGTTTAAGTTGCCTTAAATCGTTTTGCTTAATCTCTTTGCGAACCTCGTTCTGCACATCCGACTGGTTGCTGCCCAGTCCCGTGTTGGCCGCAGTGGTTGTTAGCGTGCCGCCCAGGATGGCCTTGCTGATGCCATCCTCGGCCCACTTGATCATCGCCATAAACGGATCACTGCCACCTTCGGCTGCATCCATGAACTCAATGCTCATGCCTTCAGGAATAATGCCGGCAGCGGCATGGCCGATACCCACCACTGCACGCATCAGTGTGGCCTTTTCCTTGTCAGTGGCGGTGGCCGGGTATTTACCCAGCCGCATGGGTATGCCCAGAATCTCCAAAAACTCTGCCAGATCACGCGCAGACAAAGACAAGAACAAATACGGCCAGCCCAGCACGCGGATCAGATTGGCGCGAGTCATATAACCGCTTTTGGCTTTGTGCGTATGCATCGTCCAGTTGATTGGATTCAACGGCTCACCGCCCTGGTTGTTGCGCAATAACAGCTGGTTCTGATTGTCCCGTTTGACCATGAACCAGTTGTGCGGCCGCAGCTCCAGCTTGTCCGGAACCTCCCAGCCATCCGAGCGTTTCCAGGAATACTCAATCGGTGAATAACCGTGCAATATCCCTGAGCACATGTCCTGGATTAAATCCTGACAGTCATGATCGGCCAGGATGTCCTGAACCACCTTGGTGGCTTCCTCCTCGATCGGCGTTGGCTCATCGGGCGGCTGAATATCAAAATCTGTTCGCGAAACAGCCAGTACACGCTTGTTGTACTCAGAATAGATATGCGTGTTTTTTTCCAGCATGTCCTCACCCAGATCAGCCTGGGCGCGCAGGTTGCCTTGCTCGGCCTCGATGTAGAGCCTGGCCAGCTTTTTGGGTGTTAGACCACGGGTCGGATGTTCGGCAATCTCGCGATGCAGATTGCCCAGCCTGGCGCTTTGTTCGCTGCGGGCTGGTGTGGTTGTTTCATAGGGTTTGCCATCGGGTCCAAGTATCATCACCACGCTCCGCCTGGTCTGAATCCATAATCATTATCGCCATCATCATTCAGAGCCTGGTGGCGACGGGGACCAAGCTCAAACTCTATCGGTGCGCGCGGACTGGATGCGGCCTCGATGGCCAGTGCCAATGCCCAGAAACGGTCAGCATGGCCATCGGGTGTTCGCTCAGCCGTAAATCGAATATTGCCCGAAGCAGTGGTCTGTTTGGTCACAGAGCGAAGGTCCGAGCGAATGGTTCGTTCATAAGGAATACGTATCTGCCGGTCCTCAAAGCGTGAGCGCAAGGGGTAGGCCATTTGTTCTTTGACCTTGGTTGAAAACGTCACACACTCGACCTTGTACTGACCAAACCGATCAACCGCATCATCGCCCCAGCCAATGCCAAGACCGGTATAGTCCAGACAGGTTCGCTGACAACGCTCTATCCAGGGCCAGATAACTTTTTCCTGCTCAGACTTGCTCATGTTTTGCAGCGCCTCAATATGCCGGGTGTAAAACACATCACCCAGACGCTCAAGCACCCACAGCACGGTTAAGTCTTTTTTCCTGCCAATATCCACGCCAAGATAAAGGTCATTACCCTGGATATTCTGCCAGTCGACATTGCCATCGTATTCGCAGGAGGCAATCAGATCGTATTCCAAAAACGCCGAGTCATCGTCTGCTGGCTGACACATGTATTCCTGAAGAAACGATTCCTCATCGGCACAACCGGCTTTAACAAAGTCGAAGTAGTCCGCCTCGGTCATCCCCTGGCGTTCGTCATCTTTGGGCAGCACCGTTTGCAGCTTGTACAAAAAGCCCTGGTCAAGCGCATCCTGCAAAGTTACGGTGTGCAGGCTGATACCTTTGGGGTTGCCTTTTTCATTAACCTCGCGAATCAGCTCATTGAAAAAGTTATGGCTGCCGCGATGGGTCGATATGACCTCCATGCTGCCACCCCAGGTGATGCCTGGATATGCAATCGTCCACAACTTGCGCGGATCCGGATGCAGCGCAAACTCATCAAGTATGCGGCCACCGCGCTTGCCTGCCTGAGCATCGGGATTCGAGCTCATCGAGTGAATCCGGCGACCGTTGGCAAACTGCAGCACATGCGCAGATATTTTCTTTTCCGGGTCGATCACCTGAACCCCCAAATCCTGGGCGGCGGTCTCCAAAACCCTGGCCCACTGCTTGCAGTCCTCAATGAACAATCTGGCCTGCATCTCATCACGCGAGCTGACCCACTGATCCCACTTGGCACCGGCAGTGGCCGTTCTTTCATCGGCCTTGTACGCGGTCGACCAGCTGATACCAATCTGCCGCGACTTTTGCATCAGCTTGATGCGTGAATCATCGCGAACCCATTTGGCCTGGAACGGCAGAAAGATTGCGTTTTTGTCTTTGGGTTGAATGCGGGCACAACCCATTAGGCTGCTCCCAGAATGATCTCGCGTATTTGTTTTTTGGCCTGGGGGGTGATTCCAATCTCATCGGCTGCTTTTTCCACCGCAATGGCTGCCTCTTTGGCGGCCTCACGGCGAATGCTCAAAATCCGATCCGCCTGCAGCTTGTCAGAGGTGGCCAGGTCTTTTAGCGCCTTGGCGATATCAGCGATGTCCTTGGCGGCGGTTTCTGCATCCATCGCGCCCACAGCCTGAAACCCAACCACTCGCAGCATCTGGCTGACCAGCATATGCACATCGCTGTCGGACTCTTCATCGATCTTGTCCGCCCACACCTTGGCAACGCCCTGGGCTTCCTGCCACATCTGCATCTGATCACGGGCCTTTTTGACGTAGCGACCCACAGCGCTGCGGCTGACCTCACCACCCATCTGCTCGACCAGATCGTGAATTTGATCAATGGTCAACCGACCATCTTTGATGGCCTTGCCAACTGCAGATTGAATGTCCTTTGACAGCTGGGCGATGGATGATTTTCTGGCCACTTTAATGACCCGCCGATGGGCGTTTAACGCCTGGCACCACAACCCGCCCATCGCTGACCTCAACGCCGCGAACCCGGATGCGTGCAATCAGCACGTCACCGACCTGACGGTTTTCGACCAGGCCTTGCTCTTCCAGCCAGTGCAGATCGGTCTTTAACCGCGATGTGCTGATGTTGTGGCCATAGGTTTTTAACCCAGCCAGCAGCAGGTAATGGTTGCACTCGTAGCCATCACTGTTTTGCAACAACTTCAGGAGTGTTAAGCGCCGGTCCTCTTCAACACTCTGAGCATAACTGTTCATTCGCTTTTTCCCTTGCTGTTCATCAGATAGTCGTGGATACGATCAACCTGGGATCCCATTCCATTCATCGTCCGGTTTTGGCCTTCGATTTTTTCAATGGCCGTTTCCAGATCACCTTGCATCTCTGTCAGTCGAAGCTCGTTTTTGTGCATGTCTTCTTTGGTGGGCAGGTTACTGACAATATTTTCAAGACTCGTGATCCGGATCTTGAGACTGTTCATATCATCGGTGTCTGGCAGGTTTGAAATCTCACTGCTCAACCGATTGGTTTTATTGTTCAAACTGGTGATGCTTTTTTTATTGGCCTTGGTCCTTCGATCCCACCACAGGTAAACGGCAACACAAGACATCACAACAACCTGGACCAAATCCAGCCAAAACTGAGGGTTGCTAAAATCCACAATCAATTTCCTTCAAATACCACCTGGCAGGCTATGCAGCGCGCCATACTGTGCTGTTTACGCACGTCTTCCACTGGTCCAAGACAATCAATACACCGACCATCATCTCTCGGCTTTGCCTGGCGTTCGGCTGCGCATGCATGGTTACACAGCGCCCTGTCCAGTGACCCTTGTCTGGTAATCTGGGCGCGATCAGCGTTATCCATGTGCCCAAAACGATACGAATAAAAGGCCAATCACGATGCCTGCAGATAACCACCACGGCAGCAGAGCGCCGGACACTAAGCCAAGCACTAAACAAGTGCATTCGCTGGTTAATGGCCACTTGTGCTCAAGCAATTTCAAAAAAGCCTTAATTTTGTTCTTGATTTTGTTCATCATCCTCACTCATCAACTTGCGAATTTGAGCCCTGTCGTCCTGACACGTCTCCAGTGTCTTGTAGGCCGCCTCCATCTGGATTAAGCACTGGCCCGGTGTCTCCGGTGCTGCCGGTATGTCCAGGGGTGTTATCCGGTGCGCCGGTACCGGCTTCCACACCGGCTTGTCCGTCTCCACCCGATCGTGCTGCGTCAGCTGCCGAGGCACGCAGGCGCTCAATAGCAAAAGCAGGGTAAAGCTCATCGGCACAGTCATAGCCTTCCAGGGCCTGTGCCAGCTGCTGGGTGCCCTCGCGCAACTCGCGCTCAAGCCTGTCCTGGAATGACTGCCAGTTGGCATAATCCACCCGCTCATTGGTTTTGATTTCAGCCAGCTGGTTAAACAAATCCTGATAGTCTTTGGCCAGCCCCTTAATGGTTTTACTGTTTTCATTGTTGACACCCTGACACTGTTCCAAGTGCTCATCGGTAATTTGATAGGCGCTCTTGTAGAACGACAGCCGCAATACGGTATAGATGGCCACACCGGTGGCCAGAAAAGCCCACACTGCAAACACAATGCACATAATCAGCTGCGCGTTCTCACGGATTTTTAAAAGCCAGGTAGTCATTGGTCTGAGTCCTGGTCAGTCGCAGAGCTGCCACACACCAGACTTCCCGGCCATCCAGCACGTAGATAACGCGGCAGCAGCTCAAACAAAATTCTGCGTGGATAGCCTCTGTTTTCCTTATAGGCCCAATCAGCGCGTGCACGCATCATCTCAACATTGCCAAACCAGACATCGCCTTGATGATTAACGCTGGCATGCGCCATTTCGATTTCGATCAACAGATACTTAAAACCACCATTAAATATCGAAAGCATGCCTGCAGTGGCACTGCATTCATCGGCCCATAAATGACGCCTGTTCTGATAGTTGCGCTTGTTAAGCCTTAACGCCGCAGGCAGCGCCCAGTCAGCATTGAATGGATCCGGCTCGCCCAGCTCCGGATGTATCTCGCCCATCCACTTGGCAGTACTTGGTGTGAACTGCGCACAGCCATCAGCAAACCGGCTACGGGCGTTACAATCCCATGAGCTCTCCTGGTGTATCTGGGCAGCAAACAAAGCCACGTTGGCTTTTAAACCCCACACCAGGCGTGCCTCGCGCACCATTTTGATGCGGTAAAAATTGGCGTTCTGCGGAATTTGAGACAGACTGACCGATGGCATAACCGCCATTAAAATGGCGATTAAAAAAAATGCTAGTCCCGCCCGGCCTGCGTAGAACCGCAGGCCGGGCAAACCGCTTTTCATCATCGGCTTAGGGTTGTTCATCAGGCAATAATCAGCATGCCCAAAATGCAGGCAGCGATAATCACTGCCCGACGCAGCGCGGCCTTTGATAGCAACTCTTCGCCAGTAGGCCAAGTGTTAACTACCATATTATGTTCTGATTCGTTATCAGTCTCATACACTGATAACTGATGATCTCGTTTCAGATATGAATCTGGCCGTGCATACGGAAAAACGACCCGGTCAACCCAGTAACCAGAATAAGCACCTACAGCAATTTTCACTATGGCATAAAACATCAGCCACATCTTGGATGGGTCTGCCGTAACCACTAAACCCCCGAAAGCAACAATCACCAGCAACATAGGCCAGCCACGCAAGGCGTCCAGTATTTTTTCCAGAAATGATTCCACGAAACTTGCTCCTTTTTTAAAAACCCGCCGCAGTGCGACGGGTCAATGATTCCGACTTTTGGAGTGCCCTGGTTAGGGCCAAGTTGATTGTTGCGCTAAGTGCTTAGTGGGTGGGGGTCAGATGTCTGACTCAATCAAACAGCTTGCCTTGATGCTTTTTGATATGGCGTTGCTTTTGTTCGGCCACGATGTCGTAAATGTGTGACTCAGTCAAGTTGTGTTCCTGAGCCAGCTCTGCTGCGCTTTTGGTTCCAATTTCGTGGAAAATTCTCTGATTGCGCAATTCTATTTGCATTCTGGCCGGGCGTGGAAGGTAAAACCGGCGCGCACCAAAATAATGCGCGAATGTTACCACACGTTGCTGAGCGTCTTTGTGAGCCGCCTCTGATGGCATGCCCAGCTTTTCCTCATTGAAGTCTTTCATAAGCTCAACCATGTCCAGCAGGGTTTGTGGCCAGCGCTCTTCCTCAACCCGTGAGACTTCTTCAAGATGATCAACCACTGCCTTTCCCCTTTGCTTCGGGCTGGTATTTTTGACGGTACTGGTCCATTAAACGGGCATTACCGACCGCTGCTGTAAACTCGTTCCATTGCTCCATGCTGTCGCATATGTGGTTTGGGAACGATGCCGGACACTGGCCACCGGCATGCTCACCATTGGAGCCCAGTGGCTGTTTGCATTTATTGCAGATTCTGTTCATCAATCGAACAGGTCTCTGATCGCCAGTCGCGAGCGTCTGGATTGACGCGCATTGGCTGCATGAAGTGGTGCGTCATGAGTTAAATGACACTTCTGGCACAGGGCAGCCAAATTCAATAAGCTTGCTGCTTCAGGCCGATGATCATGCACGTGGGCAGTGGTCAGCACCACTATGCTACCGGTTGCCGGGTTGGGCTTACCATTTTCAGCCCCGCACCACTCGCACCGGTTTTTTGCCCGGTAATGACGCACGAACCGGCTACGCAATTTCCAGTCCTTGGGGTAACGATGTTTGTTTTCCGGTTTAATAGGCATTTTTGCTCAGCCGCTCACGTGCTCTTTCGTAAAGATCCATCCTGTTAATCCGGGCTATCTCTTTAACCATGCGATTTGCGGCCTTTACCAGCGCCGTTCGCTGCTTAACTGATAGCGACTTGATATTGATAATCAAAGCCATATCCGACTCGGCCAGGGCCGCTTTGATTGTTTCGGCTTCCTTCTGATATTCAGTACTCATTGCCCAACCTTTTAATAAAATCTGATAACTCATCAGTTGCCTGCTGTAGTACATCCACAGCCACTGGTACCGATTTCATGCGCTGGTTTTTTTTGCCCCGTATTCGAGCGATCAGCAGCTTAGTTCGTTTCAATTCATCGGGCGTGTTGTAGTAGTCCAGCCGATTGAGTTCCATATTCTCGGCCTGGGTTACCAGTAACAAATTGTCGGGGTGGACGTTATTGCTGTCGCCATCAACAGTACGCACGCAATGACCTGGCGGGATAGGACCATTTACAATTTGCCAGGCAATCCTGGGCCTATGGCGCCACACATTCGGTTGATCGATCTTGATGAAAATTTCACCTGTCTGGCGGGTGCGCACAGTACCAATCGGTTCCAAAGCCTGTCGGTTATGCATTGAGCCCTTGATAAAACTACCGCTGTTGGGTTTGCAGACGCCTTTGGTACCATCGTTCCAACTCTTATGGCCTGGCTTGAATCTGCCACGCCCTGGTTTGGTCCAGCCGTTCTTGGTTCGATAACCCTTAACACTGGAAACTGTTCTGGTACCGCCAAATTTTTCATTCACACGGCGTGTGAGCTCGGCATCACCGATATTCCAGTAGCGCTTTATAAACGCTGCCTCAGCTTTGCTGAATTTATTCATCGACGCTCAGCAGCTTAGGTGTATTGCCACCTGCAGCATCAGTGGCATGCTTGTGTGCCTGCAGTACGAGGTTTCCGTTACTGACGATGGTATTGGCCACTTTGGTCAACGCATTGGATCGCTTGATTTCTTCATCAAGCTTATTGCCTTGCAGGTCTTCATCATTGAGCCGCTCAAGCTGCTCAAACAAATGATTGTTTAAATCTGATAATTTATTCCTCATAGTATTACTCCTGTTGATAGTTTTTCAAAAGTCATTTTTTGCCCCGGTGGTTTACTCCACTAGATCGAGGCAATCATCGGTGACGCACTTCATGCGTATGTGGTTGTTGCATGCACTTACTGAGTACTTCAATTCACAGCTACAGACGGGACATTCAACCGTTCCACTACCGGCTTGATCAGAATGTTGTTGTTTAAGCTGATTGGCCAGGGGCACTGCTGACAGAGCGTTTTCAATAGCCTTGTTAATTTCATCTTCAGCAGCTTTAATCTCATCGCTTGATGGCTCTTGATAAAGTGAGCACTGCCCTATGTGATGGTTTCTTGCAAAGCAGGGCAAAGGCGGGGTAAATCGCTTCTTGACTTCCACGCCAGCGATGCACGTTCCGCCGTGTAACACTGGCGGTCCGTTATAGTGTTTACAGACACCTTTTCTCATGGTTTTTCTACCGATGACTTTGCTGCCAAACGCTTCGCATACTCATCGTAATCAATGATCTCGATCACCTTGTTGTGCTTGATGAAATGACGGCACATTGACCGGGTGGATTTCCAGAAAGCGTCTCGATATAAATAATGCTTATCAAAATCGAAGTACTTTGCCGCGAGTCTTTTGCCAAGCTCCTTTTGGATCCGCTTAATCTCTGATGGCTTGTAGAGATATGATTTGGCCAACCGGAAAAATCGTACCGCTTCTTCGGGCTCATCCTGATGACCAGCTTTAGTCATCCACTTACCACGAAACCAGCCATCAATATGAATTTCCGCGACCAACTTGAATGCCGACTCTTTGGCCATACGAATGGAAACCAGATAACCATCACAATCCAGATAAACCGGGTTGTAAAAACCATTCAGGTTCTTCTCGACATGATTATGCAGTTGTTGATAGTTCATGTGATTGCCTTCCAGATCCAGTGAACCAATCCCAGTGAAGCCAGCGTCACCATGCTCATATAAGCCAGGGTCAGACGTTCTTTTGTCTTCTGCTTCATATTGGTTATCCCCAACGCCCCTTATTGCCAAACGGATTTTTAAAGCTGAACAAGTCCTGAAAAAAACACCACACTCTTGTCATGCCAATATCAACGACCCAGACAGGTATGGTGTTATGAATTTGCACAACATCAATGCCATCCTTGCGCCATTCATCAAGGTATTTGGGATCGCCCCAGAAATTAAACGACCAAGTCTTGTGTTTGCCCTTGATGGTGATAGCCAGTTTTTTATTGATATTCATCAGTGATCCTCCAGTTGTTGCCCGGCACGCATGGCTTCCAGGTGTTGTTTATTGGCAAAGCGTTCTTGTTCAGCGTCGCTGAATAGGCGGTCATGCTTGGCAGCATCTTTGTTGAGTGCAGTAATAATCTTGTGCAGCTGATCAGCACTGCACCATATGACTTTTTTGATCTTGAACATCCGAAACGCTATGGCATCGGCATATTCGACTGGACGCTCAGCATCCAGCAGTTGCGCTTCAATCTTTTTCAGCTGTTCAACCTTGCCAGCACCGGCCATGTTCATCAGGCGCTGTTTATGAAGGCGCTTGCTTGGTGGCTTTGGTCTCCAGCCCAGGGCTTTAAAGTGATCCAGCAGATGCTGACGACCTGCATGGTCTAACTGACTGGCAGAGCGAACCCGGCACCTGGCCCAGAGCACGGCGCGATAATCATCATCACTCAGCCCCAGGTCTTTTTTGGCAATGTGAATTTTTGCCAGCTGGTTGTTGCGCCGATGCTTGTGGTTAATGCTCACAACAGCACCCCTGCAAAATTGCTGGTGGCCGCTAACCACATGGCCGCAACCAACAGCAGACCGATCCGTGAAAAATAGCGCACCGGCTCGTGGTCGCTGCTTAAACCGGGTTTTAAAACCCACACAAAGAAACAAACCAGCATGCAGGCAATCAGCCAGGTAACGATGATGATGGCATCAATCATAGGCTGGCCAGGTACTCATGCTCGCTGCGAGCATCGCAGTCATCACAGCTTCGGTCCGCGCCTTTGTTCCAGACCGCTATGGCTTCTTGTTTTGTGTCGTAGCCAAGTGTTGAAACAATGGCTGGGCAATCAAATCCCAACTGGCTGCAATCCACAGCGAACTGTTTTCCGTAAGGCGTCTCACAGTCTTTGACAATCGGCGTTTCATTACACCAGGGGCACGGTTTGGGTAAAGCTTGATCGTTCACAGCAGGCTGTTCTGGGTGAGCCAACCCAGGCCCAATCATTTGGTCATACCCTGATCAAGATCGTTAAACACCGGCTCACAGCCTTCATCTTCCAGATCACAGATAGCCGGTGCTTCAAAGCAGGTGGCCACCACATTAAAACCGCCAGACTCACCCTTGTTGCTGCTGTCAAAGTAACAACCGGTGAAGTAGTAGTGGTGATCGTTGTCCTGGACTCGCAAAAAGCCTGGCATACCCATTGCGTCAGAGCGTGTCAGGATGATTGACTGGGCAATGGGTGGCTCGTGAACATCCTTACATTTGGCCAGCACAAAGCCGCGTGTGTCATTCGGATTAAAACTGAATGTCTGGTTGTACAGCGGGCAGCGACTGGGCCTGTATGCACCGTCCGGTGTGTAGATGGTCATGTTTTGACAGGCATCCGGGCAGCTGCTCGAGGTGGAACCCTGAGCGCTGACAGAATCGGCCATCAGCAGTGACAAAATGATGCCGCAGATAAAACCGACCAGAAACGTTACGATGTTTTTATTGAATGTTGGCATTGTTATTCTCCTTTTGAAACCGAACAATGAACACTGCAGCGCCACCGGCGTTGCAGCTGAATTGATAGGTGTGATGGTTGTTGCATTGGCCGCAGGTCACGGCATGCATTTGATCAAGGTTTTCGATCACCGGATCTGTGAGCAGCTGTGCACGGCAATGTGGGCAGCCATACATCAGGCTGTCTTGCGTTTTGCCCTGGCGTCTGCCGGGCTGCTCGATGCTCATGGCGCTCATCAGTCAGCGTCTTGATCAAAGCCTTTAATCAAGGCATTGATGTGCTTGTCGACATCTGATTTAACGGGCTTGATAACCAGCTTGTCGCCAGCGTCTTTGAGCTCACAACCCAGCTTTTTCAGCGCTTTGCTCGGCAGATTATCCAGGGTGCTTTTGGCTGGCGTCTCGGTGGTATCAATCAGCAGGTCTGCCTCATCGGGCATGTGCTGTTTGATCAGCGCCACAACCTTGTCAGCATCCTCAAAGGTGACCTTGCCTTTTTGCTTCCTGAAGCCGACCAATGTCCCAAAAAACTTCTTGGTGCGTGGTTTTGTGAACAGCTTCTTGTGCCTTTGCAGCAAGGCTTTCAGCTCATCAAGTGCTGATACCGTACGCTGCACACCAATATCCAGGCGCTGCTTGTACATGTTCTCGACAATGGCTACTTCGCTGTTTAGCGAGCGCATATAACCCTGCAGTTTTTCGCGCTCCTCGTTGTAGGTTTTGGTGGCCTGTTCAATTAATTTCATGGCCTGGTTGTTATCAGTCACTTTTCTCTCCTAAGTGGGTAGCTTTAACTGGCCGCGCAGATCCGGGACAGATACCTTTTTCATCGCGGCAATTTGTGTGAGGCCTTTAATGGCCCGGTTGTAAATAAACTCGCAGGTGGCATCGAGCTCGTCTGCGGTTTCGGCCATGTGATAGCCAGTGCCCGGCTGGGCGCAGATGTGGTGGCCCTGCAGACGCAGGCGCTCGACGCTGTAGCGCACGTTTCGCTCGTCGGTAGCGGTTGCGCCATAGCCAAATAACTCATTGGCCAGATCCCGCCCTTTAATGCCTCGTCTGGCACCGATACGCTTGCTCAGTGCGGCAATCACCCGGGCGTCCATATACTCTGGGCTTAGCTGACTAGACACAGGCTTTGTCCTGGGTTCTCAGGTTGGCAATGATCTGAATGCCCTTGATATAACGGCGCTTAAATTCAGAGCAGTTCAGCATTGAAGTAAACGCTCCTCGGCGACGGTAGTAATCGATTCGTCGTTGTGTATCGGTGGGTCGTTTGGTGCCGCAAAAAATCATTGCTGGCCTCCTGAATCGCGCGGGTCAGACAACTTGCTTATCGGCTCAAGCATCGATATGGGAACTACCCCGAAACCGATAACGATCACCGATGGTTTGCGATCCACCGCACTGATGAATGCATGGGATAACGTTTCTGTTTGATGCTGCTGACCCAGGGGATCGGTGTACTTCACCGGCTGGCCAGAGCGGTGGTTTTCATTCCAGTGGCTGACGGTTTGAACGGCATTCATGATGCATCTCCATTGAGCAGTACTGCCTGCACTTTTTCTGGCAGGGTCGAAATGGCAACGGCTTTTACAGACTCCAGCGGTACCTCTCCGAAAGCCTGCGTGGGCACCACAGCCTGAAGGCTGTTCATGCTGAAATAAGCGGCTGCGGTTGTAACGGTTAACGCATCGCCAAGCTTGGTTTTAAAGTTGACGAATGTGCTGGGCGGACAATTCTCATTCCACGTTTTGATTTGCTCGTAGACAGTCATTGGCCTTGCCTCCGGCTACGGTTGTTTTTGCAGGTCCGGCAGGCGCGGTATAACTGCACCTGGGCGTGGTTGCTGTTGTCATAGGGTTTGCGCTGCTGATGCAGACACGCATCCATGCGCATTTCACCGAGCACAGGGCACTGCACCGTGGCATCCATCAGGGCACCACGAACAGCCTGTTCAACGGCACCGATATCGCCTGGATAACAGCCCTTTAAAACCTGGTTAACCGTGGTCGATGAGTAACCGATCTGACCGGCAACCGCTTTTTGTGAAGTATCCTGGCAGGCAGTGGCCAGGGTGACGATCCAGTCTGGCGTGCTCATACTCGATCACTCCATGCGGTAAACAGTGGTCTTTCTCCTGAATATTGCCGCCTGTAAACCTCAACTTTTCTGGGGTTTGAATCATCTGGAAATATCCAAACAAACTTCCCGATCATCTTGTTAAACAGCGGATGACGGAACCACTTGCCGTTGTACTTGATGCCGTGCCAGCTGACTTTGCGTTTTAGCCAGGGCGCGCTCATGACGGCTTCCTGTTGGTTGCTACTTCAGAGGTAAAACAAACGAGTTGATTGTGTGCCAGCGGGACGTACCGCAGCTGATAGTAGGTCAGGCACGACGGGCAAATAATTCGGCAACCACTGGTCTGTTGTAATCGAGCATCGTGGCAGTGTGCCTGGAGCTTAAAACCACACGTGACGCAGTGATAAGTGAACAGCTCCTCATTGTTTTCATGAGCCTTGTTCAGCCATTCACTGTAGACATCCATAAATTTCTGGTTGGTGTGAGTCATGACTCACCCCGTGCTTTTTCAAGTGCAGCTTTCGCTATAGCAATCCTGATTCCATCGACTCTGCCATCAGTTTCCTGTTGATTGACTACCTGAAAAAGCGCGCTGTAAAGATCAGGTGCAGCTGCAATCAAATGAGCATTTGCAATGACCTGTTCTTCAGAAGCTTCACCGACTAATCCGACACCTGAAACAATGTTATGGAAACCTATTTCGGTTCCCACAAAACCGCCATCGGCGTACCAGGGACCAGGAGTATGTGAATAACTACTCATAACCCACCCCCTTCGGCCATCTCTGCTGGCCACACCACCTTTCTCAGATTAGGGTCATAAACCGCGTTCACGCGCTGTATCGCTGGCGGCTGTGGCCCGGTGTTTCGGTTGGGAACCGTGCGATAGGTTTTGGTCTTGGCATCGTTTTGAATCAGATAGCCTGCCTTAACCAAAGCACGACAATAATTAAGCGCCGTTTTAAGGCTGATCGAAACTTCTTCAGTGACCGCAGCGACTATCAGTTCACGCGCTGTGAAGGTATTGAGAATCCACATCGTGCGCCACAGGTTTTCATTGGCGCCGCCATTGATCAGACTGCCATCGGTTTTCATCCTGGGCAGCTCTGGTCCAACATCCTTGACCAGCTTGTAGTGGTTGACGACCGCACAGCCGGTCCTTTTTTCCTGCTGTACCAGCTCCACCAGACCCGCAGTGCCTAAACGGTTTAAAAATCTCAACGCAGTACCGCTTCGGATACGATGATCACTGTGCCGATTGGCAGCACTGATCAGCTCTTGAGTCGTGAAGGTTTTGAGTGATCGTATGCAATCCCAAAGCACCATACGCGGCTGCTGCGGCTGCAGGTTCACCGGCTTGCGTCCTCTGCCGTAACCAGGGCGCGCGGTCATGACATCCTCACTTGGCGAGCCGCAGGTGGCTTGCCGGTAACAATGTTGCTGGTATCCCACAGCTTGGCATCAACATGCTCAATGCCCTCGGCATCAGCAAACTTCTGAACGATGTTGATATTGATGCTGATCCGGCGGGTGCAGCCCTTGGTTTTGATCACGATCTGCTTGAGCAGCTCATCACAGATGGTGATGCCAGGTGCGTATAACTTGACCAGGTGACGGGCATCGTCAAGATCGCACATCACTGCCTGGCACCATTCCAGTACGCGGTTGTGCAACCGCTCCCATTTGCTCAGTTTCTGGGGCAGGTCTTCCTCACCGATGATCATGATCGCTGCGCCGCTGGACTCGTAAATATCACGAATCACTTCGGCATAGTTTTTATCCGCCGCATAGTCAAAATCATCAATGATCAGCGGGCGCTGAGTGATGACCAGATGCTCGGCAATCTGCTCCAGCATTTCGTACATCACCTTGGCAGGCGCAATACCCATTTGCCGACAAATCGCCAGCAACAGTGCTTTGCGTGTCCACGTTTCCTTTAACTCAACGTAGTAACAACGCAGCTTGTTGGAAACATAAGCTGCCGCATTGGATTTGCCGATACCGCTGGGCCCATTGACGCAGACGATCCCTGGCAGATTCTGTGGCCGATTGATCGCTTGCAGCATCGCCCGATGGGCAAGGGCAACGTTTTTAAGCGGTGCCACGGTGAGCGTTGCTGGTTGCTCGATCCCTGTTTGCTTGGTCATGGTTAAACTCCAAAGTCAAAATCTTTAAAATCCCCCGCAATCTGTTGCATCGAGCGATATTCATCGCTGTTCAGATAACGCAGCAGACGGGTTCTTTCTTCTTCTTCAACGTGCTCGCCATTGGCGATGCGTGACTGAACCCGCATCCACCGCTGATAGCGGTGGGTGGGGTCATTACTTACTTCAGCGATTTTTTCCTGATCCGGATGCTCGAGCTGGGCGGTGATATCGCGCAGATCGGCATCCATTTGTGCTTTGGCTTCAGCGGCCTTGCGGGCCTGCTGCAGCGCATGGTTGTCAAATTCTTCTGAGGGTGGCTGGATATAACTGACTTTCTCGGACTGCTCGATACGATGCTCGAGCACCACCTGGGCAATGTTCTTTTTGACGGCTTTTTTGTGCTCGCTGTACTCGGCCTTTTGCTCGCGTATGAACTTTTTCTGTGAGTGCTTGGCGGCGGTTGCCACTTCTTTTCTGTCAATGCCAGTGAGCTCCGGACACTGGGCAACAAACAGAAAATCGCCAACCTCTGAATACACATAAATGGTGGCGTAGCTGTCCGGGTCTCGTTTGACTCGCGACCACTCGCCAGCCCAGTGGTGCTGATCGACAGCAACATACCAGTGGTGATCCATGCGGATGCCTTTTTTGGTGATCTTCTTGCTGCCGATTTCCTCATACAGCAGAAAGTCCAGCGCCCGCTCATCAACGCTTTTGACGGTGCCCTTCCAGTGGGCCGCCTGCTCCAGTGGTGTGCGGCCATTCAGCCCGCTGTGTGGGTTTCGGCTGTAGATAAAGTCAACCCACTGATTCAGTGTTTCCTGAAGCTCATCAGCGGTCATTTCCACCTGGATGACTTCACCTTTGGTCATCACCCGCTGGGCAAACGATTTGCGGGCCTCAATCACTTTACGTTCAGCCACGTTGTGGCCGATAAACCCGGGTAGCATCTCTAAAATGCCATGCGCCATTGTCCTGAATGCCCGCTCAACCGTGCCCTTGGCTTCAGATGCAAATGGCGGGCAAAGATCGTGGGTGATATCCAGCGCATACAGCGATTCGGTCAGCTGGATACTGGTGTAGTCCTTGCCGTTATCAGTGCGTGCCAAATCCGGCTTGCCCCAGTCGATAATGGCAGAGCGCATCAATGCGCATATGGATGCTGCCGTGCTGGTTTTGCTTACCCTCAGCTTCAGCCTGCGACTGTACATGTCGATCACGCCAATCACTGAGTGACGGCCATCCTTGAGCATCCAGTCTGCCGGTGTGCTGTCCAGCTCCCATTGTTGATTTAAGTGATAGACGTTCTCATGATGCGAGCCTTGTGCGCTCATCAATGTGTTTTTCCACAAATCCGGGTTGGTCATGTACACCCACAGCTGGTGGTTGTCCCGTTTCCAGGCCTTCATCCACCGACAAATAGTGGAAATAGATGGCAGCTGCTGATCGCTATGGGTGGCTTGCAGGTATTCGGTGACCTGCGATGGTGTGATGTGTGGTTGCTGCAGCATGCAGCCGACGATGAGCTGCTGCATTGACTCGGATTGATCAATGATTCCAGTGCCTTTGCGTCCACCGTAGTTGGACACAAGCCCCCCCAAACCCTGGGCCTTATAGTCACGTAGCCAGCGGTATAAGGTGGGTCGGGAGATGTTCATCAGCCCATCGCGTTTGGGCAGATGCTTGCGAAGTCGTGACGGGATACTCAGATCGCCGCTCATAACGTCCACAACAAAGTCATCAGCGCAGGCGCGCAGACTGCACTGGCGAACCTCTGCACGTTCCTGCCAGCGGCGCAGTATCCAAAAGCAGGCTTCAGCCTTTAATCTTCCCGGATGATCACGACGCAGACTCGATAGTTTCTTAATCCCCTTTTGTTTCCTTTTGCTACGCGATTCGTTCTCTGCAGTAGCCAGTTCAGCGTCCAAGTTCTGAGCGGCTTTGATTGCCAGTTCAGCGGCTGCTCTGTCCTGCAAATAACGACGGGTTTCTTCTGGCAGGCTGTCGATGTGGAATTCGTGGCCACCGCCACGCGCTTCTCTTTTCCTTGATTTCCAGTTTTCTCTTTTACTGCGTGAGTTAACCCCTTGAACCGTACCAGGCACCCCTGGTAATCCAACTAACAGTGATGACGCATACCACATATTCATGGTGTACGCCTTTTACGTATTGGTAGGCCATGCTTGTCATATCTAGATGGCCACAATTTGACAGGTTCCAGTCCTAGAGCTGCAGCTATAACAGCCTCCATTCTTGGATATGGTTTGTCGAATGTCTTATATGCTGAGCTTCTACTGAGATTATTTTTCCTTGCTAATCCAGCCAGTGATTCGCCTTTTATCTTGAGTTGATAAATGACCCATGCACGAAGCTTAAGCGGGTCGTTTATAATCACATTTGAAAGGTGTGCATAAGTAGTCATGCGCCCTATTATGTTTACATATATCCCTCAAGTCAAGGAATATATGTTCTTTCAACTTACAAATACCCCTTATCTCGGCAAGTGTTTAAATTAGTTGATAATAATCAAAGAGTTATAGAATGAAACCCAACCAACCTAAAGTTGAAAATATAGTTTCAAGTTCAGACCATGAAGCTGAAACATTTGGTGAAAGACTAAAATCCGCTATTGGCGATCAATCAATTAGGGCTTTTTCCCTCAAGTGCGGGATAAGTGATAAAACAATACGTCAATACATAGCGGGTGACGTTGACCCAACGAGGATGAAGATCAAAGCAATGGCTGATGAGTTGTTTCTTGACCCTGGTGCCCTAGCTTATGGCTCTAGTCCGCTGGCTGTACCGCCTGATCAGAGTGACTTAGAGTCTGAGTTTGAGTACGTAGACTCTTGGTCAGTAAAAGCCTCTGCCGGTGAAGGTGAGGAAGTCCACCAAGAACTGGTCATTAATAAAATGGCGTTTCGCAAAGACTGGCTTAAGAGTCATGGATTGGATAGGAGAAAACTAAGCATTCTCAAAGCCAAAGGTGACTCAATGTACCCAACCATATACGATGGAGATACATTACTTATAACCACATACTTCTATAAGGAAGGAACTAGATACCACATTGGCAAACAACCTGAGAGCATCAACGAACTGCGTGATGGGCTGTATGTAATTCGCATAGCTAGGAGCATGCTCGTTAAACGACTTCAAATTCTTCCTGGTGGCTCTGTCGAAGTCATTTCCGATAATGAAAGCTATAAACCCTTCGTAATACCCCCAGATGGATCAGGAATTGATGACCAGATACAAATCATTGGTCGAGTTGAGTGGGTAGGTCGCAAGTTTTAATGCTCAAAAACTGTATTTAAACTTGCCTCAAACCAACTGCAATCGGCGTTGAATTTTCGCAAATCCTATTTGCAATGACTTTTTTGCAAGTTTCGTATGCTTACGCGCATAAGTGGCTGTAATCTAAATAAAATCCCACTATTTCCCTCTTAATCTCGCTATATCCCATATTATTAATCTAAGTGACAAGTAACATGTTTGCCAATGGTCGTAGTTGCCGGGAAATAAACATACACGCAAGGTTTGTTTATGATGCTTGTCGGCTTACGGCTGCGCCTAAGTCGACCTACTCATTAGCATAAATATTAGGTAGGTCGGTTTAGAATCGCTGATTCGTAAACCGACAAATATCAATTGGGACCTTATTGCGATTCAGATTTATCCGTCAATGCATGCATGCCATAAAACACCAGACGCGGCTCAACATATGCGGCATGCCCTAACAAGGGCAGCACCGTTTCAGCATGTCCACCGGTAATAACCCATATTGGATCAGACAGACCGGAACTCACAGCCAGTTTTGAGAATCGTTCCAACGCCCCTGCCTGTGGCTGCAGCACACCGGATTCCAAAGCATCCACAGTACTGCTGGCTAGTGAAACCACTCTGCCTGCTTCTGCACCTGGACGAAATAAATGGGGCAACCGTTGTTGCTGTAAACCACGCATGGCATTAATACCCGGAACAATCCAGCCACCCAGGTGCTGCCCTCGGGATGTCACTGCATCCACTGTCGTTGCGGTGCCAAAATCGGCCACGATCAAATCCCCGGAATACAGCACACGGGCACCTGCCATTGCCGCCCAGCGATCAACACCCAAATGTTCCGGTACTGAGTAGGCATTGTCCAAACCTGCAGCTGATGCGGTACTTTGCAACCACTGCACAGGTTTGTCCCAGCGTTGCATACAGCGCTGCTGCATTGCCATCGCTGTGTCATTATTGGCCACATTCAATGCAATGATATGTTCGGGCGTTTCGCTGATTCCACCCAACCAATCACTGTCTGAATAATCGTTGCTGATGATCGGATCTGTGCTCAGGTCATTTTTGCCGGCAAGTAGCTTGATCCGGCTATTGCCCATGTCAATATATAAAATCATGGTCTTTCAATCATAACGCTAAGCCGTTGCGGGTAATACATTATTTCAATGGCTATTGCAGACGAATACTGACTTCACTGGAATAAAATGTCTGCACACCTGCATCGGTTTCCACCACAAAACCACCATCACCTGCAATGCCGATTGCTCGCCCGCTAAATTGTTGTTCACCTTGTCGCACAGTGACCATTTGATTGGCCAGCATATCGTGCTGCCACCAGCGAGCAATCACCCCGCAAATTGCTTGAGAGCCGAAATCATTCAACATGGTGGTCAACTCACTGAGTATTGCTGCGGCCAGCATATTCCGTGAAACCAGTGGCTCAGCATCACGACAATCAGCCAACGGTTGCGGCATCGCTACATCATCCGGCCAGAGCACATTTAAACCAATACCAATGATGGTCGTGGTTATTGACTGGCCACGGCCAGCCGGGGTTGATTGCAGCTCCACCAGAATGCCGCCCAGTTTTTTCCCCTTTAGCATCACATCATTGGGCCATTTAAGCTGTACAGGTAATCCGGTGTTTTGTTCTATAGCCAATCGAACTGCCAACCCAGCCTGCAAGCTTAATGTGCCCAGTGCTTCAGGTGATACTTTCAATGGCCAGCGCAGTGACATCAAAATTCCCGAACCTGGTGGTGATAACCAGGCGCGGCCACGGCGACCACGTCCTGCGGTTTGCGCTTCAGTCAGACAAACAATAACACCCGGCTCTGGTTGCTGTTTAACCCAGGTATTGGTTGATTCGGTTTCCGGTAGCACTGTCAGGCGGTCAATCTGTATCGCCGCTTCCGGCGTCAATCGCGACTGTATTTGTCCCGCGTCCAGGCATTTCATTATGCAATGCTTCATCGTTGTTCAACGCTGGTTTAACGCCACCAGCGATTAATTCGCACCCGTTCAAAACGGTTTTCGGCACCTTGCAGTAAACGCTGAATATTACTGCGATGCGTCCACAGCATTAATAAGGCAACGGTCACACCAAACAACAAAAAACCACTATCCGTCAAACCAAACAAAACCATAAATACAGGAATCGATATACCTGCCAACATGGTTGCCAGGCCGACATAACCGCTAAGCACCAGCACCACCAGCCAAATACCAATCATACAAACCATAACGACTGGCGCCATTACCGCCAATACACCAACCACGGTACCTGCGCCTTTACCGCCGCGAAAACCAAAAAACACCGGCCAAATATGCCCAGCCACAGCAGCTAAACCACATACAGCCATCAACATACTGACGGATATTTCTGATTGCGCAGCAAAGGCAAGAGCAACCAGGCCAGCTGCTAGCGCCCCTTTGCCAATATCAATAATAATTACCGCCAAAGCGAATAATTTTCCCTGGGTACGCAAAGCATTCGTGCCTCCGGCATTGCCACTGCCCTGCTGACGGATATCCACACCTCGAAACCGCCCTAACA
The DNA here is from genome assembly GCA_965230265.1 of Wenzhouxiangellaceae bacterium. GTDB lineage: Bacteria > Pseudomonadota > Gammaproteobacteria > Xanthomonadales > Wenzhouxiangellaceae > JAJFKX01. The sequence goes on from OZ245999.1 coordinate 2,714,203, forward strand.
GCAGACTTCCAGACACTGACCCCAATAAATAAGACACTGCGATTTTGATGATTACTGCCAGCATATTCCTGCCCTAACGCTGTTCCCGCTCCTGAACCCCCACCACCAGTACCCCCGGGCCGGCATGCACGCCAATAGCCGGACCTGTCTCGCTAATCCAGCAGGTTTTAACCTGAGGTAACCTTGCCAGCAATTGGTCGCGCAAAACCACAGCAGCAGCATGGTCATCTCCATGCGTGACCATTAATCGGTAATGCTTGTTTTTATCCAGCCGCCGCAGCAGCCAGCGTGTGAAACCAGGAACAGGGTTGTTGGTTGCCGGCATCGCGCCTTTGGGTTTTAACAAACCCTCCGCTGTGGTACACAGTATTGGCTGAATACGTAAATAACGCGCTACCCTGGCCAGCCAAACCGGCACCCGCCCTCCGCGGGCCGCATAATCCAGATTGCGTGTGGTCACATAAGTAATGGTGTTTTTTTTGAGCGCATTCAGGCGCGGTATCATTTCCGCAATTTGCAAGCCTTGATCAGCCATTTCTGCAGCAGCAATGGCCAGCAAACCCTGTCCAGCCGAACCATTTGCACTATCAAACACCTGAATTTGTTCGTCTTCGCCGGCAGCAGCCACCGCTGCCTGATAAGTCCCGCTAAGGCTGGCTGAAACACTGATATTCAACACTTGGCTGCCCTGCCCACGTAACAACTCATACATGCGCCTATAGTCACCAACGGGAGGCTGTGAAGTTTGTGGTGTCGTTTTGCTTTGTGCCAGACGTTTGTAGAAACTGGCAATGCTCATACTGACCCGATCAAGATAATCATGACCAGCAAAGTTAAACCGCAAAGGCACACGCTGGATACCCAGCTCTCCAACCATTCGCTCTGGAATATCAGCACCAGTATCAGCAACCACAACGACCTGTCCGGCACGCTTGGCGGCCTGCGCCTGACTGAGCATGTCATCGGCTTTTTGTTGATCCAGCACCCCCATTTTGCCGCAAACCTGAAATACCTGTTCGGGTTCATCGACATGGATATGCACACGTAATCGATGACTGTCCCCGGCAATGACCGCACTACTGGAATCCAGTTGTTTCAACTGAGCAAGTAACTTTCTGCGATCCAGCCCTTCCCCTTGAATCATACACTCAGTGCAATAACGATGTTCCGGATCATCATGGTCAATCAGCACATCAAAATCCGGTATCTCCACCGATTGATTAACCTGCTGGTCCTGCAACTCACCGGTTTCCATATGATCGACAATGCCTTCCAGCAAATCGACAAAGCCTTGAGCACCAGCATCCACCACACCAGCATCTCGCAACACGTTTAATTGCTCTGGTGTTTGTGCCAATGCAGTGCGGGTATTGATCAAACCATCGCGTAACAATAAACGAATATCCTGACAGCCGGTTTCGACCTGATCACGAACACTCATAGCGAAAGCTTCCAGTATTGATGGCAAGGTACCCTTAACCGGATTGGCCATCGCTTGCCAGGCAGATTCTGCTGCTGCATTTAATGCAGCTGATAAATGTTCGGCCGATAATTTACTGATCGGACTTTTATTGTTATCCGCTATACCTTTATCAGCCCTTCTGATATCAGGCTTATTATTGACTTCATATTGACGACAACCTTCAAACAGGCCTTGAAAGTACTGTGCCATGATTGCACCAGAATTTCCCCGCGCCCCATCCAGGGTCGCACCTGCCAAGCGTTTGAGATAATCGCAAATGCTGACACCTGCGCTGGGACTTAAAGCTGCAGCAAGACTGCGCAGGGTAAACACCATATTGGTACCGGTATCACCATCGGCAACTGGGAATACATTAATTTTATTGATGTGCTCACGCTGACTGCTGACTCGACGAATACCTGCCTGCAAAGCGCGCTGCATACGCGGTGCATCAATATAGGCTATTGCCTGTTGCGGTTCTCCCACGGGTTCTATCCGGTCAATGTGGGCGGAAAGTTTAGCATGAACAAACCCCCACGCTTTTTATAAGCACGCAACCGGCTCTGGAATGATTTGTGGCATGACCACAGCGCTGACCTGCTGGTCAGCCAGCATGCCTCCAATACGCAGGCTGATGTTATCCTTGAGAAACAACAGGCCACGATGATCCATACTCGCTATTTTCACATCACCCCGGCACTGCCACTGCTGACTGGCAAAATCAAAACTGATAATACTTTGCAATGGTGCAGAAGGTTGCTCGTTATAACCAATACCATTGTAATTGTAAGGGTTATCCGAACCACCGATAAAGACGATGCCTGATCCATCAGCCAATGCTGCAGAAGCAGCACGGTAACGCCCTGAGCCCGGCATCGATGGTGCTGGCCGCCATTGAATACGGCGAAGGTCATTGGCGCTAATCGCACCATGCCAGCAATCATCGGTGAGTAAAAAGTCACGTGCGCCTGCTGGTGGATATTCGATCCAAACCCCGCCACACACCAGCATTTGATTACCCGCTATGCCCCCGGACTGGCCAAATACTGGTAAACCCGGCCAAGGTGTAGCCTGTTGCCAGGTGTCGGTTTGCGTGTCGTAAACCTGCACCAGGTTGACATTGCCTACATCGTGCCAACCGCTGATTAAATAAATATAGCGATCTTTATAAACCAGCGCCGCGGCATCATCCACAGGGACTGGCATATCCGTCATTCGCTCATAGACAGCGTCACTGTCCGGATTGACTTTAAAGGTCTCGGGTGTGGACACTTCACTGCCATCCTCTGCAACGGTGTAGCCCCCAAATAACCAAACCGATTGATTCGCAGTGACCGCTACCGCTGCCAAACGACCCTCACCACCCGGAACTGGTGGCAATGCCTGCCACTGCTTGGCACCGGCCGGTAACCACCAGGCTTTATCGCTTACATCACGCCAGGTTTTTCCCGCCAGTAATCCAGTAAAACTGAACAGTTCATAACCCTGTTGTGTGGTACGCAGTGTGACCGCATTATTGGTTATCGAATCCGGCAGTTGGGGGATTTCTGAAGCATGAACTACGCTGATACTGCACAGCAGCAATAACAATCCAACCATCAATTTGCTCATCCCGTCACTTGCTCCCAATAGTCCAAAACAGCCTGTTGATCGAAGGGCCAAAACAGACAATGCGTTAAATCAGCATCAGCCAATACTGGAACCTTATCACCAAATTGGCGGATCAGATTAAGATTGGTATCAATATCAACCGGTTCATAATGCCTGTGTAAATCACATTGTTGCAGGATAGCCCATGCCTGGTCACATAACCCGCAGTTTTCACGAGTCAAAAAAAGCATGGAAGGATTCAGTGCTTCAGACATAATAAAACAATATCAATATTTTGAAGCCAGAATGCACAAAAGGCCACAAAGTGGCCTTTTGCTGAAAACAGTTAATGAACTATTTAATCAGATATGTTGCCGACGTTTGGCAACAACAGTACCCAGTACCAGTAACAGTGCTAATGCCAACAATCCAAATACACCTAAGGTTGGAACCGCTGGCGCTGGCGGCAGTGGGGTGCCCAGTACGAAACTGAAAGTATCAACACCGATAAAGTTAGAGTTGCTACCTACCGGGCCAGCATCAACGTCAACGAAATAACGAAATGCCAAACGCCCTGAAGCGTTGGGGTTAACCGTGAAAGGCGCCCAGTCATCTGGGTAACCACCCATAGCAAGCGTTGGATTAATATCAAGCAGAAGCTCATCATAATCGCCAACTGTAGCCGGATCAGTACCTACATTGGTTCCACCCACATCACTGAAACGAACCTGCATACGATCAGGGAAAGTATTGCCAGTTACCGTACGGGTAAAAAAGTTTGCTTCTTGCATAAAGCCAACGTCTGGAACCAGTAGCCAGCTGCTGATCTGCGATCCACCAGTTGCATTGAAGTTATTAGCCGCATAGGCGTCGTCTGCACCAGACTGCGCCAAAAACACTGCTGGGTTACCTTGGAACCACTCTGGACTGGCTGCGCCAGCAGGGTCATCAGAAGTGTTGATGCTATCCCAATCGCCGGCCAGCAAGGCTGCAATATCAGCAAAATCTTCTTCATTGGCAGCACCAGAGTTTTGCTGTGGTGGCGTGTTATCGCTTTGGGAGCCTGGACGGGCGCCATCTTGTGCAATTGCAAAGCTGGATACCATCATTAAGCTGGCCAAAGTCATCAAAGTGATCAGTTTTTTCATAAGAAAGTTACTCGTGTTGGGGTCTTCCTGAACAAGCGCAATATTATATAGCATATACTTTTATTATCCAGCTTTAATGTCAAACTCGCTCACTGTTCATTGCAAAACTAACCTTCAAAACCGAGCTGACTGATCAACTCTGAACCTGGATGCACCAACCGATGGCGTTGATTAACAGACAGGCTAGCCAGCTGCTGAGACACACCATCAGGCCAAATCACTTCAATATCAATTGTTTCACTGCTTCCGACACCGGCATGGATCAGGCGTTCGCTGCCCGAACCGATGGCATCCCCGCTGAACAGTCGATGCCTGGTTTGCAGACCATTATTACGGGTCACCAGTAATACCGTACCCAGTGCATCGCGATTAACACTATGACCACCATCTGGAATAAATTGTACCCAGTTATTATTGGACTCAGTGATGTTTTGCAATAACCGATAACCTGAGCCATGGTCTCCCACCACCAGATCCATCTTGCCATCGCGATTAAAATCACCACAGGCAGCACCAATGGTTGGACGACCATCGCTGGCACCGGAATCCACAGAAACATCGGCAAAACTGCCATCATGCAGATTCATATATACCCGGTCGGCATTGTGTGTATCAACGTTGAAGGTGGCAATAAAGGCATCTTGCCAACTGTCGTTATTCATATCGAAAAACAATGTTGACCAACCTATGGCATTCAGTGACACTCCGGCTTCGATGGAGATATCGTTATAGATCAATTGCCCCTGCGACCATTGGCTCTGTAATAAAACCTGTTCGGAGATACTGGAAAACAATAAATCATCATCCAGGTCGTTATCAAAATCAGCCACACTGATGCCCATACCGAATACCGGCCTGCGGGTTCCTGTTGCTTCAGCCACATCGGTAAAACACCAGCCGCCACAACCAGGACCATCATTGCGCCACATGGCATTGCCCCATAACTTGTCGTTAGCAACGTAAATATCCAGATCGCCATCCTGATCAAAATCGAATGTGCTCACCGCAAAGCCTGGTCCGCGGGTTTTAACAATATCCAACATGGTTGACAGGTTACTGAAGCTGCCATCGCCGTTGTTAAAGAACAAAGCATCCACATTCACCGGGTTAAGCGGCTCGGGGTGATCAACCACCGGAAACCCAACCACTATCAAATCCAGCCAGCCATCGTTATTAAAGTCTGCCCAGGCCGATGACTCATCGCGGCCATCATGACCTACTCCAGCTATTAATGTGACATCCGTAAACCCCTGGCCATTGTTGTTGTGAAAAAGATGATTACTGCCATTGCCTGCCAGATATATATCCGGCCAGCCGTCGTTGTCATAATCGGCGACTGACACCCCACCGGATTGATGCCCGGGCATCCGAATATCGTTACTGAATGGTGCGGTTATAAAATTTGTGCCTTGCTGATTCAGCAAAATTCCATTTTCACCATCACTGCTGGTCAAAATAAGATCAGGCCAGCCGTCACGGTTAACATCAGCAATGGCCTGCCCGGTGATCAGGTAGCTGGCATGATGAGAAAAATTAATTCCAACGTCATTGCTGACGTCTGTAAACAATGGTGATGATAGGATGCCCATTAAAACCACTGATGGCGGTAACATATTGCAAACTCCCCAGCATACATAACTGATAGACAATGAGTGATTATCGAATTGTAATTTTAGTATTCATTACTGGCTTGATGGTAGCAGCCTATTGCTGGACCCGTCCAGGCACCTCACTGTGCTGGATAGCAGAAGAAAAAACCGTACGGCAAATTCAGTTCTCACCTTATTACTGGCATTCCAATCGTTTTTTGTATTCAGAGTATGAAGCACTCAATATTATTGAATTACCCGATAACCCCGAGCATTCAACCTTAGAACTGATCACGCCCAGAATGAATTTAATCTACGCATTTGCAGACTCAAGCTGGATTGACGATCTGGATAACTTTCAAACCGAAATTAATGCTGTGTTTCAACAGCAACGCCGCTTTAGCTGTCGTATCCGCGCAGCAACCGGATGGTTTATGGCTGCCAGCCTTATCATGATTGGCAGTCTGGTTTTACTGTTGATCGCTGCATTCCGAACAAAACCGCATTAAGGTAAACTACGGCCATGTCAATCAGTATTTTTGATCTATTCAAAATTGGTATCGGCCCTTCCAGCTCGCACACAGTTGGCCCGATGCGTGCTGCTGTATTGTTTGCCAAGCGCCTGCAAGAAGCCAGTGTCATTGGCTCAACCAAACGCGTGGTAGTCGAGTTATATGGTTCATTAGGACACACCGGTCGAGGACATGGTACCGATAAGGCGGTATTGCTTGGCCTGGAAGGACATCTGCCTGATCGAGTTGACCCTGATTATGTGCCTGATCGAATGGCTGACATTATTCAACAGCGCTCATTACGATTACTGGATCAACACCCGATCCAATTTGAGCCACGCAAAGACCTGACCTTCCACAAACGCCAAACTTTACCGCACCACTCCAATGGCATGCGTTTTACGGCATTTGATCAAGCTGGCGAACCATTACTTAGCCGGGATTATTACTCTGTTGGCGGCGGCTTTGTTGTCAATAAAGACGACGCCGAGGAAGACCGTATTGTTGCTGATACCACCCAGGTCAAATACCCCTTCAAAACCGGTGATGACTTACTCAACACCTGCATACAACACGATATTCGTATTGCTGACTTAATGCTGGCCAACGAAACCGCCTGGCGCAGCAAGCAGGCGATTCGCAAACAGCTATTGCATATCTGGGAAACCATGCGCGCCTGTGTTGAACGTGGTTGTAATTCTCCTGGAGAATTACCCGGCCCGTTAAAAGTGGTGCGCCGTGCACCCGGTCTGTTCGATCACATGGGGCGAGACCCTCAACGAGGACGTGAAGACCCTCTGGAAATTTTGGACTGGGTTAATTTATTTGCTCTGGCCGTCAATGAAGAAAATGCTGCCGGTGGACGTGTGGTTACCGCTCCCACCAATGGGGCAGCCGGTATTATTCCGGCCGTCATTTTGTACTACAAGCATTTTATCCCTGACGCCAGTGAAGATGGCATCGTAGAGTTTTTACTAACTGCCGCTGCCATCGGTATCTTGTACAAAGAAAACGCTTCCATCTCCGGTGCTGAAGTGGGCTGCCAGGGCGAGGTAGGGGTAGCCTGCTCGATGGCTGCTGGCGGTTTGACTGCTGCCATGGGCGGTTCGCTGTCGCAAGTGGAAAACGCTGCCGAAATTGGCATGGAACACAACCTGGGCTTAACCTGTGATCCGGTTGGTGGTCTGGTACAAATCCCCTGTATTGAACGCAATGCCATGGGCGCTGTTAAAGCCATCAACGCCAATCGTATGGCCTTACGTGGTGATGGCAAACACCGTGTTTCGTTGGATCACGTCATCAAAACCATGCGTGATACCGGTGCAGATATGAAAACCAAGTATAAAGAAACTTCTCGCGGTGGCCTGGCCGTGAATGTCATCGAGTGCTAATCACCGCCGTAAAACAAAACGTTACTTTCCTTTGCTCAGCTGCTTTTATACTGCGGTCGATACCACCTGGCCAGACGCTCAGGTGCTACACCAATCAAATACAACAGCACCAATCCGACATTAAACATCTGATGCACAAACGGACCACGTCGACGGTAGCGTCGGTCTGAGCTGATAACCGGTTCACGAATTTTGATCAGCTTGCCATACTGACGCAGACGCTTTTGAATCTCCAAATCTTCCATTAACGGCCATTGCTTAAACCCACCAATTTTTTCAAACACATCACGACGCATAAATTGTGCCTGGTCACCATAAGTGGTTAACGGGTGATTGATGCGACTACCCAGACTGCACAGTTGCAACACCCAGTGTTTTCGGCCAAAACCCAGGCAAAAACTACCGCCGGCAATATTGTCTGAGTAACCATGCTTGCGGATCAGGTTGATCGCATCAACCGGCAACAAACAATCAGCATGCAGAAACAATAAAACATCACCACTGGCTGATGCAGCCCCTAGATTCATTTGCTGGCCTCGTCCAGGCGGCTCGGTTTTTAACAGTGAGACGCCCGGCCACCGTTCCGCAATAACGCAGGTTTGGTCAGTACTGCCGCCATCCACTACCAAACACTCAACACCCTCTTGAAGCTGATCAATACTGGCCAATGCAGCCGCCAAATGACCCGCCTCATTGAATGTTGGAATAATAACGCTGACAGTTATAGTTGCTGAGTTGGCCAATAGAAATGAATTACTGGAGAGTTGTTAAACCGCTGTCGCTGCTATCTTTATCGTCTGCGGAAGACTGCGTTGACTGGACCTGTGCGACTCGCTCACGCAATGATTGCATCACATCAGGCAGGTCATCTTTTAATGCGCCACGGGTAATAAAGCCTGGCACCAGAAAGCCCGGATCGATAAATACCGAATAGCTGACCAATACATAGCCCTCCAGACCAGCCACCGGCTCTAGCATCCAGTCACCTTCCAAGTGTTTAAGGTCACCACTGATGCGTTCAAAATGAATTTGCTGTAACGGTTTATACTCAGCTCGAAATTGATAGACCGTTTTGGGTGCCAGCCAACCGTATTTCACTTGATGCTCGATAATTTCCCAACTGGCATCTTCGGCTTGCTCCAACACTTCGCAGCTTTTCATATTGGGTACAAATTCGGGTGCATTCGGGCAATCCAGCATGACCTGCCATATCGCTTCACTGGGTTGCTCAATCACAATCGCAGCTTCAACACGACGTGTACCATCAACTTTATCGGTTTTGACAACCACTTCACCGGCACCCAACCGTTCCCAGTCCATATCATCTAATTCCAGTGACATCGCAGCGCCACTGATTAAACAGGCACCTATCATCAACCAGAATTGGCAGTGAATATTTTGCATCTTACTGACCATCCTTTCTGGTTACTTTTCCTGCTCGTTCAAATGCCAGTCATAATCCAGGTACTCAACATCAAAATCATTGTTTTTGATGAACGCCAGTGCATCGCCTTCAGGTATTTGTCTGACCAGATAACGCAACACCCCGGCTTTGCTTTTAGAGCGGTTGGCAAACAGTGATTGATCATTTTCCTGAACAGAAAAGTCTTCCGCGAACCAATCAAAGATTTTCGACAGACTGACTTCTTCTTTATCACGATCAACTGCCACACCTTTTTCCGGGTTGGCTATAAACATTTGCAACTGCTCGTTCAGCTGCTCATTCAGACGATCTGCCACGTAGGCTTCTGAGCGCAAATCAGGACAACTGATAGAAGCACATACAATCGCAAAATGTATGCGTGGCTCTACAAACTGTTTGCGCAGCACTTCATGCTCAATTTCATCCAAAGTAATAGATCGCCCACCTGCCTGCCATTCCAGCTTTTTCCATACGCCAGGTATCTGCAAAATACTATTGGATGGCCCGAATATACCTTTTAAAGCCCCTCGTTTAATTGGATAGTTATCAATAATGGCACGCAGGGTAAAAGCATTGTAGGCATTAACCCAAAAAGCAATTTGTTCAGCTTCACTCCAATTGCCCAGTTGTTCAGCACTAACACTGGCCAATGCCTTTTCGTAGCCAGCCAGTCGATCTTGATTATTTTGCAATGTTTGATAATCAACCAAACCATCAACGACATATTCATTCAACAAACTGTCAAACTGTTTATGCTGCTGGTCAAAATCATCAGCATGCGCTACTGACAATATCGTAGTTGCCATTATCAGGGTCAATAGTTGGCCAATGGGTTTAGCAAAACTCATTGTTTCTCTCCTGTTCTAAGAGGTTTCAATAGATACGTTACCTGACAGAAGACCCCGGCAACTCTCCTTTTGCTTGCAAAAATAATCTTTTGGTCTAGTTTTTTGAAGGTGTTTTGCCACTCTGAATGAGTGCGGTTATTGTGCGGATGGCCTCTAAACTCCCAGTTCAGAAGGCTATCCAACCATAAGGTTAAGTGTCGTTGCCAGACACTTGAATAAATGTCTTCAATAACAACCACCTGCCGCGCAACCCGCCCTGCTTCGGCCAATACCTGATCGGGATCAGGACAGTGATGCAATACCGTCAACAACAGGCAAACATCAAACTGCTGGTCCAGGTAAGGCAATTGCATCCCATCGTAGATTTCAGGGGCCAAATCAGCTCGTACACTGGTATCTTTAATATCAACCGGAATAACCTGGTGCCCATGCTGCCTTAAAACCTGCACCACACTACCCATACCAGAACCCAGCTCCAATATGACATCGTCATTTGTTAAGAATGTCTTTATCCAGTGGTATTTTTTGCGTGCGTCCAGTAGCCAGAAAGGATATACCAGCAACCGTAAAAAACGCTGCATAAAGGGTTGCCGGGTGTTCAAAACAGAGGTTTAACCCGGATATTGCATGCGTTCCGGGAGTAAAGTTTGGTCTTTGTTTTCATATTATTCGGTTAAACGTGTTTTCTTGGCCTACTGGAGAAGACACTTTGTCCCTGCCCGGTTTTTGCCCCATCTGGCCAGCCCATCTTATCCGGGTTAAGGGCGGGAAGACGCTTTTACTGTGGAAGGCTGATCATCATCAACAGGTTGCTGGTGCTGAACATACCACCGGTGTAAACGGCTGGCTGGAACCCCTAGGCGATAGGCCAAAGCCAACCCGCGATTGATCACAATGCGGCGCCACCAGCCATCTCGATTCCAGCGTCGTGGCGAAGTTTCCAGTGCCTGCGATAACATCACAAATTGACCGGAGCGTCGTAGGCTTTTAATCAGTCGAACCTCCTCAAATAAAGGCTGGTGCTCAAAGCCACCTTGCTGCAAATACGATGAACTGACTACAAACAGCCCCTGATCACCATAGGGTGTGCCGATCCGGGTACGCCAATTGGTTAATCTTTCAAAACAACGTAACCAGACACTGCGTTGGCCACTGAAGCGAAACCGAAAATACCCCCCTGCTGCACCGGCGTTGATGCTGGCAGTGATTTGTTGCAGTGCCTGTGTATGAATGAGGCTATCGGCATGCAGGAACCAAAAGATATCGCCATTGGCCGCACGTGCCCCCTGATCCAGCTGTAGTCCGCGACAGGGTTCACTGGTTATCCACTGGGCGCCATACTGCTGACACAATAACTGACATCCCGTATCGACCCCGCCATCCACTACAACCACTTCATCAGCCATTGGATTTAACTGCTGTAGATTCTCCAGCAACCGAGAAAGCGCCTGATTGTCCTGCCAGGTGGGTATGATGATGCTGACGCGCATACCCATAGCTTAACTTGGACCCGGTAAATTGACTAGGGCCTGTTAACGTAAAACCACCAGCAGGTTCAAAGCCTGCTAATATTGTTTTCTGGCAACATTTTGTTGCTCGGCATTTAACCGGTCATTATCAACAGGGCTAAAGATCAGCAGTTTAGGGGTTTTTTCTCCTGCCTGAACCCTTGCCCATGTCTTATCTGCTTTTGCCAGGCGTTTGCTGTCTTTATGAGGCTTGTCGCCAGTTTTAGAGTTCCAGTTGGTTAGCCCACTGATGGCCTGACCTTTATAGTCACCGCCCCAAAACAGCAATAATTTGCCATCAACAATTTTGTAATGCTCGGGGTTAGCTGGTGTTAGATTGCCACTGCCTGATAGCATTAACGAGCACCAGCCACCATGCGCTGGCAGATAACGAGTTGGCGATTGTGTGAACAACGCAACCTGCTCTACATCCGTAAACTGGTAAGTGATACCTTCATGATCGACCTGAAATTCCGAGCTGCCCTTTTCTGCCATGCCTCTTTGGAAATAAGAAACCACACTGTAGCCGTCCAAAGCAATGCCTTGTTCGTTTTGTTGTATCAACGGCATTTCACTGGCATTGACCATCTGAAACCGCAGAGCAGCTAAGAAGCAAAAGATAACTATCAGAATGTCTTTATTAAAACGCATCGTTGATTCCACCATGTTGAGTTACCGCTATTAGAGCAGGGTTTATCGGTTCTGCTCCGGCTTTGGGACGAATCAGACAGATACGGTGATGAATTTGTCAGGCTTGCAGGGTTTTCAGTAGTTGCGCCCGTTTGTTCTGACTGATTGGCAGCTTGCTGCCATCTTTAAGTATGATGCGATTATCCAGAATCTGGTGAATTTGCTTGTCATTGACCAGCACAGATCTGTGTGCCCGATAAAACCCTGGACCGAGGTTATTTTGTATGGCCGTTAGAGTGCTGCGTGCTTTATGCACCTTGCCTAGGCATTGAATTGAAATGTAATTACCTTCTGCCAACACCCAGGCAATCTGCTGTGGCTGACACTTGAGGATACCCTCGGTGGTTTTGATAACCAATTCATTTTGGTCCAATTGGACTGTGCTGGCTGTTACCAATATCCGTTCCCAATACCACACCACCGCAAAGTAAAGAATGATCTCGATAATGAACCACTTAAACAGCAGTTCCATCCATACTGTTTGCAGATCAATGTTTGCCCCGTTCGGTAGAAAAATACGGAAGCACAACAAAACCAGCAGCAGATGCCCGACAGCCACCAGCACAGCAACCAACAGATGTTTTAACCACCTTGGTTTATTACTTGTCTTGCTAACCCGCCCTTTGTATTGGCTGAAACCTATTAAAAAAGTGATCACCAGCCAGGAATAATAAACCGTACAAAGCAGCCCCAGCTGGCGGATAACAAAGCCCGGGTTTTGAAACAACTCGGACTGGAAGTACCAGTCCTGACCCAACTGGAACAGGATAAAAGTCGTCCAGATGAGCAGTGGAATTTTGAGGTGTTTTATATTTTCTTTAAGAAACTTTTTCATAGCGTGCCATCGAGTAGGCTATCAACCTGTACCAGATAAACACTGCATCATTGAACGCCCCTGCCTGATCGATCGTTTTTAATCAAACCCAAAAGGCTGCCAGTGCCTTACCGCCGCCAGGCCAACCAGCGTTTCATCAGCCCGGCAACCGTTGGTGTCAAACGGGTGCGGTTATATTGATCGGCCAGACGACGCAGATATTCAGAACGCGTGGGATAGCACAATATGGCTTTACCAGCCGCACTCAAACCCAGATTATTGGCCATCATAATCGACAAAGGCGCAAGCAAGTCACCTGCATGCTGACCGACCACTGTGGCACCAAGAATTTTATCTTTGCCTTTGGCTGTCAACACTTCGACGAACCCTTCAGTATCACCTTCGGCTTTGGCGCGATCCAAATCTGACCAGTTAACCGTCCAGGTTTGATAATCAATGCTTTGCTGTTTGGCCTCAGCCTTGGTGATACCAACATGAGCAACTTCCGGGTCGGTATAAGTGCAATGTGGAACCACCAGGTTATCGGCTTTACCGGTCGGCAAAAACAGTGCGTTGGCAATAACAATACGCGCTTGTGCATCAGCATGATGAGTCAGCTTGACCCTTGATGACACATCACCTGCGGCATAGATTTTTTTATTGCTGGTGCGCAGTTTGGCATCCACCTCAATACCATGCCTGTTGTAGGCAACACCAGCTTCGTCCAAGCCCATGTCTTCCAGGTTGGCTCCACGACCGGCTGCTACCAGCAATTGATCGGCAGACAGGCTCTCTTGGCCGGCGAGCTTGACGGTAATGCGACCACCATGTTGTTCAACCGATTGAATCTGCGTTTCCAATCGGGTATCCACGCCCAGCTGCTGCATGGACTTTAATAGCACTTCAGAGGCTTCCGGCTCATCAATCGACATGATCCGATCAGCGCGCTCCAGTAGGGTAACTTTCACGCCCAGTCGACTAAGCGCCTGGGATAGCTCACAACCGATAGGGCCAGCGCCGATAATAATCATGTCTTTAGGCTTTTCAGTGAGTGCAAAAACCGTTTCGTTGGTGAGCACATCGACCTGATCCAGACCTGGAATTGGTGGCATCACAGCACGCGAACCGGTACAAATCGCCACCCGTTTGGTCTGCAACACTTGACCATCGACTTCAACATCGCCATCAGCATTCAGGCGTGCATGCCCCAAATACACTTCAACGCCCTGATTGTTATAACGCTCTACAGAGTCGTGGCCAGAAATCGAAGCACGCACTTTGCGTAACCACGCCATGGCCTGATCAAAGCCATCATCAGTACCCGCATAGCGCTTGGAAGCGGCAAGAATGGCTTTGGACGGTACACAACCAACATTCAAGCAATCACCACCCATCGATTTACGCTCTATCAGTGCCACCTTGGCACCCAGCCCGGCTGCACCGATGGCTGTAATCAAACCTGCGGGCCCAGCGCCGATAACAACCAGGTTATAGCAACCCTCGGGTGTAGGGTTGGTGTAATCCCGAGGAAATACCTTACTCTGCCAATCAACATCATAATCAGCACCAGGGTAATCACCGCCCACATCAAATGTTTCCAGACCGTGTGTCTTGTCCATTATATTGTCTCTTCCTTTAAGGCTTTGCCCGCTATGCGGGTAATCATCACAATAATAACCATTGTTACCAATAAACCAGCAATGAATAACCATTGCCCAGTACCGCCCGCCACTGCTTCACCATTAAAAATAGCCGCCAGGTTTTTCGCAGCAGCGCCAATCGAAACATACATCACTATCGCCGGCAGCATGCCAAGCCATGTGGCAACTGCATAATCGCGCCAGCGTATGCTGCTGACACTGAATAAATAGTTTTGCAAAACGTAGGGAAACAATGGTGACAAACGAATCAAAAAAACCATTAAGAAGCCTTTTTTACGAATGGCACGTTCCAATGCCGCGAACTTTGGATGACGATTGACCAGGCGTTGCATCTGCGATCTTGCAATCGTGCGACCTGCGCCAAATGCAGCCAAAGCCCCTAGCAGGCTGGCAAATGAAACCAGCAGGCTACCGGCAACAACGCCAAACATGGCACCGGCTGCCAGCGTTAAAAATATGGCTGGGAACATTAATAATGCAACTATGACATACATCATAATAAAAACCAGCCAGGCCGTTTTCGGATTATTGGTTGACCACTGCAATAGCTCCCGCAGCCAATCAGCCACTGGCATAAACCATGCCACGCTGAGTAGCACAACCAATGCCAATGAAAACAACAATAGCTTCTGATATTTCATGCTGAATAAAACTGGATGCCTGTCGGATAAACCTGAAACTAAACCGTTTTAATGGCGGCAATACATTGCATCAGCGCCTGACGCGCTGGGCGGCTGTCACCGGTCAAACTGCTTTGCAAACGAACAAGATCATGCCATTGATCAACATCTTCACTACCCGGCAGCAACCATACCGAACAACCATCTGCCAGACAGCTCGCGCATAACGCTTGCTGCAAATGACTTTCTGACCAGGGCAGATCGCTTAACTCAGGCCAGACACGAGAGGCGGCCATCAGCGTCACACCACCGTCACTGGCCGGTTGTAACACCACATCATTGCTGGCCAGTTGTTCATTGGCTGCCAACAAATCGTCAACATTGAGTGCTGGTGCATCAGTGCCCATAAAAATCAGCCGCTGATGCCCGGCACGACGCAGTTCTGTATCGACATACTGTAAACGATCGCCCAAATTACCCTGCGGCTGCGGCAAGATAGAAACATTGTCTGGCATGACTTGCTGTTGTAGTAACTGTGCCCAGAAAACATCCTGCTGGCTGGCCGGTGATAACACAACTCGGCCATTTAACTTTGCCTGCCAGGCACGCACATCTTCCAATGCACATTCCAGCAAGCATTCAGCAACAGACAAAGCCTGCTGCTCACCAATAGTTTCAGCCAGACGTTGCTTACCCTGCCCCAATGCCGGGCGTTTGCAAAACACCACCAATACGCTGGTGTTTGAAATGGTATTTGTCGCAGGCATCAATAGTAGCTCCCATACTCTCTACGGGAGTGATGTTTGATCGTGGTTCAGCGAGTCAAAAGCCAGCTCATTCAAGCGCTGTCATCCGTTGGCTTCCACAACTCCTTCAAACGAGCATCACGACCGCAACTGGTGCGATAAAAGTTATAACGCAAGGGGTTTTTACGGTAGTAATCCTGATGATAATCTTCGGCCGGATAAAAAGCATTCAGCGGTTCTATTTCAGTCACAACCGGCCCAGGCAGCACAGCTGAAGCTTCAAGTTGTTGTTTCGACGCTTCGGCCAACTGTTGCTGCTTGTTATCATGGCTAAATATTGCGGTACGATACTGATTACCCACATCACAGAATTGCCGATCGGGAGTGGTTGGGTCGATATTCATCCAAAACACTTCCAGCAATTTCTCATAGCTGACCACATTTGGATCATAGGTTACTTGAACAACCTCTGTATGCCCGGTCCGACCAGTGGTCACTGCTCGGTAACTCGGATCAACCACATGACCACCCGCATAACCGGATACAGTGGAAATCACGCCATCCAGCTTGTCGTATGGCGGTTCCATACACCAAAAGCACCCACCTGCAAAAGTTGCCCGAGCGTAACCTTCGGGGGTATCTGCATTGATTTCTGACTGGTTGTTCTGAATGGACGTTGGAGGCGCCTGATTCTGTGCCAGCGAGTCATTACCACTAACCGATAGAAACCAATAAGCTGCCCCCACCAGCAGCAATGCGACAAGCATCATAATTGTATATTTCATAGATTTTGTTGTTCAGATAAGTCTAAATACGACCATTGTACAGGCACTTTGATTGCGTCAGGGTTTCATCAAGCTTAGACTTTATTGTAAAAATAGCCCGTTAGTCAGGCGCCGGCACATCAATCCAAACAATTTGTGTCTGGATAAAGTGTTTTTAGGGCTGCCTGCAAGCATTTCAAACATTTGACGGTCTTTTATCTACATGATGAACAAAAGAAGTTTTCTGATTGGCGCAGTGAGCGGTGCAGGTGTACTGTTAGCTGCTCGTTACGCCTTAACGGGGGGAACAGCTAGTGAACAGCAAGCCGTTTCTGAAACAGCATCTGGAGTAACAAACGTGGATTCAGCACATATCAGCAATGAAACAGCAACATGGCGTGAATTCGCACCACAGGGTATGAGTTTTCCAGCGGCTGATGACACTTTGAATCTAAACAAGGAACAATGGCGTGAACACCTGGATGAACTGGCCTTTCAGGTGTTAAGGCAGGAAGGCACTGAACGGCCTTTCACCAGTCCATTGAACAAAGAATATCGCGAAGGCCTGTTTATCTGCGCCGGTTGTGATCTACCATTGTTCACTTCTGCCATGAAATACGACAGCGGCACAGGCTGGCCCAGCTTCACGACCACCATTAAAGGTCATATCCAAACCAAACGCGATTTTAAATTGATTGTGCCCCGCACGGAATATCACTGCATTCGCTGCGGTGGTCATCAGGGTCATGTTTTCAAAGATGGCCCAGCACCGACAGGTCAACGCTGGTGTAATAATGGCGTTGCCTTGAAGTTTCTGCCTGCTTAAAGTCATCGGTAGATAACACCAATACAAGCTGCACAGTAAAAAGCACCATTGTCAGGCGCTATATTAAAGCGAACGTCATACCAGTGAATGTCACTGGTTGTTATAGTATTAATATTTAATCTCCCTTTTCTTTTAATAGCAATACATCTGTTAACACGCCAATTGCCAAAATATGCAGTCGACCGCTGGCTGAGCTACTATTAGCACTACGTCGAATGGAGCCCTGCAATGGCCCAGCAATCTCAATTCGCTCTACTCAAAACCCGTCGCTTTCTGCCATTTTTTTTGACCCAGGCTTCTGGCGCACTGAATGACAATGTGTTTAAAAATGCCCTGGCTGTACTGATTGCTTTTCAAGGCAGTCAATTGGGTGGCTTGAATACTGATCAGCTAATTAACTTGAGTGCTGGTCTTTTCATCCTGCCATTTTTCCTGTTTTCGGCCATGGTCGGCCAATTTGCCGACAAACTGGAAAAATCCCGCCAGATTCGCCGGATTAAAATCCTAGAAATCGTCATTATGTTGACAGCCGCATTGGGGTTCTATTTGGGCAACACTGGGTTATTGCTATCTGTGTTGTTTATGCTGGGATTACAAAGCACTTTGTTTTCTCCCATCAAATTCAGTTTGATGCCACAGGTTTTAAAATCCAATGAGCTGGTTGGCGGCAATGGTCTGGTCGAAACCGGCACTTTTGTTTCGATTTTGCTGGGCACTGCACTGGGTGCCTATTTTGTTGCCATACCGGACATCGGAATTTGGATTATCAGTGGTATCTGTCTGGTGGTCGCGATTGCCGGATTTATATCCAGTTGCTTTATTCCCCTGCTGCCAGCCACGGCACCTGATCTAAAAATTAACTGGAACCCGGTTTCTGAAACCTGGCGCATCTTAAGCAAACTGGCAGAAAACCGGACGCTTTTAAACAGCGTGCTTGGGATGTCCTGGTTTTGGTTTTTTGGTGCAACGGTATTGGTGCAAATTCCGAGCTTTACCCTTAATGTCCTGGGTGGTTCCTCAGGCGTCACCGCCGGTATTTTGGCGATGTTTATTATTGGCATCAGCACAGGTTCATTGCTATGCCATAAATTATCCGGTGGCCGGGTCGAAATTGGCCTGGTACCCATGGGTGCCATTGGTATGACACTGTTTGGCGCTGATCTTTATCTAGCCAGTCCGGCAACGCCGTTTGGTATCGACCTGTCATTGGGCGCATTTATTGGTATTGCTGCCGTATGGCGAATTTTATTCGATATGGTCATGCTGGGCATTTTTGGCGGGTTCTTTATCGTCCCTTTATTTGCCTTGGTACAGGACCGCAGCCCGCCGGAGCGCCGTGCCCGGGTGATCGCTGCCAATAGCATTGTTAATGCGTTATTTATGGTAATTGCCGCAGTGATGGCATTGATACTGCTTGGCAATGGTTTTACCATCCCTGAGCTGTTTTTGATCACCGCAATACTGAACGCACTGGTGTCTATTTATATATTCACCCTGGTGCCCGAATTTACCCTGCGCTTTATGGCCTGGGTTGGTACCAATCTGATTTATAAGTTGCGTGTGCAAGGGTTAGAAAATATTCCGCAGGAAGGGCCGGCTTTACTGATCAGCAATCACATTAGTTATATGGATCCTCCTATTTTGGGTGGGGCAGTACCACGGCCATTGGTTTTTGTGATGTATCACCGTATCTATAAGAACCCTATACTGGGCTGGATGTTTCGTTCAGCACGAGCCATTCCGATTGCGCCCAGCAGTGAAGACCCTGAATTGATGCAGCGGGCTTTTAAACGTGTAGACAAGGCTTTGAGCCAGGGTGAAATCGTCAGTATTTTCCCCGAAGGCAAATTGACACCCGACGGTACCATTCAACCATTCCGGCCCGGTGTGGATCGTATCCTGGCCAAACGACCAGTACCGGTAATCCCTGTTGCCATTCATGGTTTATGGGGCAGTTTGTTTAGCCGACAGGATAAAGGCCTTAAAAAACGCCCGCGCAAATTCCTCAAAGATATTCATGTGATCATCGGTGAGCCGATAGCACCAGAAACCACCAACGCTAAACTGCTACAGCAACAGGTGCAGACAATGCACGATAATGTGGTGGCTGAAATTCAAAAAGTGAAAACTGCTGACAGCGATTAATATGTTACAACTACAGCAAGTCAGTAAAAGTTTTGCTGACCATAGCACGCCCGCCCTGGAACCCATTAGCCTGGATATTGCCGGCAATGAATTCTTGGTAATTTTAGGCTCATCGGGTTCGGGGAAAAGCACATTACTAAAACTCATTAATCGCTTAATCACACCAACCTCTGGAAGAATACTGTTTCAACAGCGTGATCTGGAAGACTACAACCCGGTTACTTTACGTCGTTCTATTGGCTATGTGTTTCAGGGTGTTGGCTTATTGCCGCATATGAATATAGCCGATAACGTCAGCATAGTGCCCCACCTGAGCGGTGCTGCCAGTAGCAAGTGTCATGAACTTGCCACCCGGTATCTTCATCTGGTCAACCTTGATCCAGGCACTTATGCAAAGCGCTTCCCCCATGAGTTATCCGGCGGCCAGCAGCAACGTGTCGGTGTTGCCCGTGCACTGGCTACCGATGCACAGTTGCTGTTAATGGATGAACCATTTGGCGCACTCGACGCCATCACTCGCGATCAATTACAGCAGGAGTTGCTGACCATCAAGCAACAACTGGCCAAGACGATCGTGTTTGTCACTCATGATATTTTCGAGGCGCTCACTTTGGCTGATCGCATGGTGATATTACATGACGGGCAAGTACAGCAAATCGGCAGCAAACAGGAAATCATCAACAATCCGGCAACCGGGTTTGTGCGTGAGTTATTCCAAAAACCATTGCAACAAATCGATAAATTACGCAACCATTCGACAACATGAACAACCTCATTGCTTTTATGGAAGACCGATGGGGCGAATTACTGGAAAAGACGCTTCAGCACTTATTGCTAACCGGGGTATCAACAGCCGCAGCTATATTGATTGGCATTCCATTGGGTATCTGGCTGATTAGGCAAGCCCGTCTGCGTCACTCGGTCATGGGTGTCATCAGCGTTGTGCAAACCATCCCCAGTCTGGCAATGCTGGCATTTTTACTGCCGTTTTTTGGTATTGGCGTTTTACCCGCTTTAATTGCGCTGACACTTTATGCCTTTTTGCCGATCGTACGCAATACCATCACCGCTCTGGAAGGCATTCCCAAAGACATTCATGAAGCCACACAAGCATTGGGCTTTACGTCATCACAACGTTTATGGAAGGTGGAACTACCACTGGGGTTACCTGTTATCGTTGCCGGCATTCGCACAGCCGCTGTAATCGGCGTAGGCATTGCCACTCTAGCAGCGTTTATTGGTGCAGGTGGTTTGGGGGACTTTATTATTCGCGGGTTATCCGTCAGTAATAACGGACTGATTTTATTGGGTGCCATTCCAGCTGCACTGCTGGCTTTATTGCTGGATTTTTTAATTCAGCGTGTGGAAAAACACCTGGCTTCATATCAAACAGCAAACCAGCCACAGCGTTCTGTATTGATCCAAAAGTGGTTACCGATAGGCACAGCAGCATTATTGCTGATGATCACTTTGGGCCTGATCAACCGTCCCGCTGCAGACACCATACGTATCGGCAGCAAAAATTTTACCGAACAATTTATCCTTGGTGAATTAATGGCACAGATGATCGAAGCGCATACAGATCTGAATGTCGAACGAAAATTCAATCTCGGCAGTGTCACCATCTGCCATCAGGCCATGTTAAATAACGAGCTGGATATTTACCCTGAATATACCGGCACAGCTTATCGGGTTATTTTAAACCAGCATCAAACACTTTCTGCGAGTGAAACCTACACCAGGGTTAAACAGGCCTATCAGCAACAATACAATATCAACTGGTTGCCGCCTTTCGGGTTTGACGACACTTATGCCATCGCTGTTCGGAAAACATTTGCCGAGCAAAATAACATCAGTTCCATTGGGGATCTAGGACCTTATGCCGAGCAATTAACGATTGGCTTTGCGTCTGAGTTTTATGAACGCGAAGATGGCTACCCCGGCTTAATCAATACCTATGGGTTAAATTTTGGCAGTACTGCAGAAATGGATCTGAGCTTGTTGTATCAAGCCGTGCGCAATAATGCGGTGGATGTGGTTAGCGGTAACTCCACAGACGGGCGAATACCTGCTTTTGATCTGGTCATACTAGAAGATAATCTGAATTTTTTCCCACCCTATTATGCCGCGCCTGTGGTTCGGCAACAGATTTTGGACAAGCACCCGCAAGTTCATGAAACATTACTTAAGCTAATGGACAGTATTAACGAGCAACAGATGCAGGCATTGAATTATGCCGTCGATCATGGTGGGGAATCAGCCTACGATGTAGCACAAAAATTTTTGCTTGATCGCTTACTGATCGAATCACTGAATGATTAGAAATTAAAGCCTTATACAGCCCCCTGTTTCAAGGTTATTTATTCACTGTACTCGAGCGCTCTGTGACTTAATCATAAGACAACCTGTTGGCATTGAAAGTACCGACAGCGAATGGTTCGCCATCATTGGTGTTTGATGTTGCCAACACCACACCGATAATGCGCGAGTCACTGCTATCGGCTGGTGAAAAGCTCAATATAAACTCGGGCGTATCAGGTTCAGGCGGCGTAGTCGAGCGTATTTCACAAACGGGCATTGCCACTTCTTCTACAGACATGACTGTACAAACCAGCTCTGCATTGGTGGTAAAAGATGGAATTGCTGGTGTACAGCGCGTTGTAACCGTGCTGTTGGCAGGTGTTTTATGTGTCAGAAAGTTTGTAATACTTTGCTGATGGCTGCTGCCGGTAACAGCCGATGCTGAGTTCCTGTCATTAAACAATGTCCTGTCAGCCACAGCCTCTCTTACCGCTGATACGGCCTGAATCGGGAAGGTATCAACCGACTGGCGGCCAATTTGCAAAACAGTGGCAGAAAAACTGGTGCCGCATATTCCCGGAAAGATAAAGTCAAAAGCCCACTCACCCTCAAATTCAGGCAGGATCACATCAGGAAAACCAGGAAACACCTGTCTGGCACTGGTGCCATAAATAAGCGGCGCAATCATTTGAAAATCATTTTGATCGGTGCGAAAACGCGCCTGGCTTCTACTTAAAAAATCTATATCAATACGGCCAACAACCTCAACACTGTGTTCAACCCCAGTACCCTCTGCAGGACAATCAATAATACAACCACCCCCCATCGAGCGGGTTAAGTCGCCGGAAAAAGCATACCGGCCTGTTGCGGAATCCAAAGTCAACGGGCCTGAGAACAACAACCAAACCTGATTGCCATTGCCGTCAAAACCATAGTACGCGCCACTAAGCACCCTGCCCTGCACCTCCATATTCAAGCCAGTGCGGTCACCTGCAGACTGGTTAAACCAACTACCCGACTCTGGAAGGATGAAAGCATTCGCATTGACGGACTCAAACCGACACAGGCATAACACCAGTACTGCGATAAACAACAATCGATTCTTGCTAGCTGTTGTTGGCACTTTACTCACGCTCAGCGGAAAACCCTATATTGAAATTTATTCTAGCATGACGGGTTATTTCTTCCCGCGTATCACTGGTTCGGGGTTACCGCGAGGCTCGAAATCTCGCGGCGCTTTGACCAACAAATCATTGCTCGCGGTATGATTGCCCAGGGTTACCCTCACCTGATAATCACCCGGCTGAATATACAAAGGATGCCCAAGCTCAATGGACTGCTGTAATGGAGTGTCTTTGGCTTGTATTTTTTCTTTATCTGCATTGGCGGTCTGTTCAGCAGCCAACGCCAAATCCTGATCCACCAGCAAGTCCCATTCGAAACTATTAATCCCCTGCTCTATATCCAAATCACCGGTCTGCAATACCCGCTCTTCCCCATCCAGTATTTCAAATTGGCCCTGACCACTGCTTTGTGACCAGAGTTTAATGGTGACTTCATCTGCATCATCCTGCCTGAAGAACCAGCGAGAGCGCTGACTGCGCCAACTGCGGCTGGCCTGAACATCATCGATATAGAACACATGCAAAGGGCTATCGTGCACATCTTCATCAAGCTCCTGAACTGGTAAAGCATCAATCACCCAGATACTGCGACCATGCGTGCCGGCCACCAACTCACGTTCACGTGGGTGCACCACCAAATCATGCACTGGCACATTGGGTAAACCATTGCCCAGTGCACTCCAGCTATCACCCCCATTTAGACTGACATAAACACCACGATCGGTTCCTACATATAGAACGTTTTCGTTGACTGGGTCTTCGCGAATAACATTCACCGCTTCCATTGGCAGGTTGTTGCTAATATCGTGCCAACTTTCGCCACTGTTGTCGGTTCGATAAACATAGGCAGTAATGTCATCATTCCGATAACCGTTTAAGCTGAGGTAAGCTCGCTCGCGCTGATATTTAGACGCTTCCACCCGGCTTACCCAACGGTCTTTGGGCAAGCCATCAGATACATTATTCCATTCATTGCCTGCACTGGCCGTCATCCATACCTGACCATCATCGGTACCCGCCCAGATACGACCGAATTGCTCAGGTGACTCTGATAATGTGGTGATGGTGGCAAATGGCACATCACCACGGTTTTCGCTGATACTCAAATCGGCACTGATCGCCGTCCAGGAATCTCCTTCATCCATCGACCTGAACAGTTTATTGGTGCCAAAATAGACGATATCCGGATTGTGTGGAGACAAGGCTATTGGCGACATCCAGTTATAACGCAAGGCATCTTCACCCAAACCATCGCGGGGACGCACGTCTGCTGGTGCGCCATCACCCAGACGGGCGTAGTTGCCAAACTGAAAACCAACATAGGTTTGACCATCTTCATCATCAATGGCCGCATAGAAACCATCGCCGCCAAAAATACGCTGCCAGGATTCACCATCTCGCCAGTCACTTTGGCTGGAGCCTTTTAATGTACCGTTATCCTGTAGACCCCCGTAAACATTGTAAGGCTCAGCCATATCCACCGCGATGGCGTAAAACTGCCCTACCGGTTGCGCATCCAGCTTGATCCAGCTTTTGCCACCATCGTAGGTCATATCGATACCGCCATCGTTGCCCAAAATCATATGTTGTGCATCTTTGGGGTTGATCCACCAGGCGTGGTAATCCACATGCACGCTGGGGTCATTGATGCCCCCATCAAAGGTCTTGCCACCATCGCTGGAGCTGATGATTGGCACACCGGTCAGGTAAATTTGATCTGGATTGTCCGGCGCTACCCGTATTTGTCCGAAGTAATAACCATAGCTATACACCACCTGATCCACAGGCTCATCATGCGTTTTTCTCCAGGTATTGCCGCTGTCATCACTGCGGTAGATTTCCAGGCCTTTGATATCTGTATTGAACAGGTTGGCATTGGCATCGCCCAGTTCGGCAAGCAAACCCTGAATGCTTATTTCATCCTCCTCCAGCATCTCGATCAGACGATCCGCATCAATATCAACCGATAAATCATTGCTGCGGATAAAACGTTCAATTTCGTCTTTGCTTTGCCCTAAGAACTGGGCTTTGGTCATATGCTTGAGACGCTTGACGCTTAATGGTCGGTCACCCAGCTCCCATTCTGATTCGGGTAAAGGCTCCTGGTTGTCAATCGCTGCATACAAGGTTTGCGGCTGACTGGCTGCGATTGCCAACCCTATACGCCCCACGTAACCCCCAGATGGCAACCCACTGGCATTGCTTGCATCCAATCGAGACCAGGTATTACCGCCATCGACAGATCGCCAAATCCCAGAGCCATCGCCGCCTTCAGTAAATTCCCAGGGGGTGCGTTTGCGGTCCCAGGTTGCAGCGTAGATCACATCCGGATCATTGGCCGCCATCACCAGATCGATAGCGCCCGTCCAATCTCCACCTGGCAAGGTATTACGCCAGCTTTGACCACCATCATTACTGACAAACACACCACGCTGCCCTCCAGGGGTATACAGTTTGCCCAAAGCAGCCACCAAAATCCGGTTACTGTTGCGTGGGTCAACCAATACCCGACCAATGCGGTCGGTTTCATTCAAACCTTTATGCTGCCAGCTCTTCCCACCATCATCAGATCGGTATATACCCAGCCCGCCATAAGATGAGCGAGAAGAATTTGGTTCGCCCGTACCTACCCAGATTGTCTGGGGATTGTTGGGGTCAATGGCGATATCGCCCATGATCATGGTTGGCATGTGATCAAACAGTGGCTCAAAGGTCACACCATTGTTAGTGGTTTTCCACAACCCACCTGAAGCATAAGCTGCATAGAAAGTGTATGGCTGATCAGGTGCCACTTCGATATCAACAACTCGTCCACCCTGCACAATGGGCCCTATATCGCGCCACTGCAAGCCCTTAAATATCGAACTTTGCTGTAGTGACTGGTGCTGCTCCCAACTGCTTTGTTTATCTTCAAAAACAGCTGGGCCAGCGCCCTCGGGGCGGCGTGCAGACACTGAGGTGGCAACAGAAAAAGCCAGCAAAACAATCGCGGTACGAAAAATATTGGACATAGCAGCTCTCGTTCAACAATACCGGCCAAAGTAGCCCGAGTTGAGCACGAATGCAATGATTCAGAAGTTTATGTGTGGAATATAAACCAGCACTTGTATGGTTTATAGCCATACCTATCTGAACCAATAGATCAATCATATTGATGCTTCGTTGACCATATTATTAGCGCTGGCTATAGTGCTTTCGGTCAAGAGGGATTCGTCTAGCTAACCAGAATAATGATTAATAGTTCCAGATGACTTAATTATGAGCCAACCTAGTGGGTTGGGTTTCTGAAAGCGCAGAAAACAATCACTACTTCCAATAGTCAACACGCCTTTGCCAGCATTAGGTTGCGCAAAGGTTACAGTTGGTAAAGTGTCAATGTATTTGCTCGAAAAAACCTCTTTGAAATAGTTTAATTGGTTAGTAGCTGACTGTCCTCGTTGGCACTTCAAGTTCTGCAGGGAGGAAAACGTACAAGTGCGTTTAATAATATTTATAAGTCATCACACGAGGAGACTTTGGCTTCTGCCACATCCTAGTTGGTAGCCAGTGATAAAAAACAATGACTGCCTACATTTAAGTGAACAACATACAGCATTTTTACAGTATCAGACACTGATGACATAAGCTTATTGTCGGTAAATAAACCCCTTTTTCACGCCAACAAGGAATAGACCACTGTGACTAGCAATCACAAGATAAACAATGTGAATCGCTTTGGTACGTATCAACTGATTGTTGGTTTAAGCGATATTGTGGGGCGGTGAGGTACCCGCCCCACTTTTTTAGTGCCTGCAATGCTTTCAGCTAGGCATAGCAAGCTGGCCTTGCTGCACCAGGTCTCAGCCGTTCGATTCAAACCCATTTCGGAAAAAATTTTCTAGCCGTAAAGTGGCCTGCCGCGGTGGAATAACCACGCTTCGAGTCGCATCCTGAATGGTAATCAGAAATACATCATCGCCATTGACATTGTTGATCGATAGCAGACTGTTATAACTGCCATCCCCATTGTCTTGCACTGGGCCGATACTGGTGCTGTTGGCGCTGTCCGGTGCATGCTCAACTGTTACAGCATCAACACCATTAAGTAATGGTTGGCCCGTGTGATCACGCAACTCCAAACTCAACAGATACCCCTCATCAACAGCTACAAACTCAACCAATGACTGCACTGCATCGGGGCGGTTAAGCAACCCAGTACGAATCACATCAAACTGATCACGTATTTGATTAACCGGGTCATCAGCAGCAGCTGGCTGAGCGGCAATATTGATGTTGATGTAATAATCACCATCAGCACAGCCAGCCACATTGCAGACAGTATCATCGACATCGCCGAAACGTGATAACACCAGAAAGCCAACATGTGCCGATTTATCAAATGCCGGCGGTGGCGAACCACATGAGTCTGCATCCGGCCCACCGGGGCAGGAACAGCGTCCATCACCTCCAAAATCGCGCGCGGTTTCCATGGCGGCCATCATTTTGTCCGCCAAATCTCCGCTGGTGTTTATTAATGTCTGCTCAGTCATTGTCACTACTTCCATACCAGCCAGCACATTGCCTTGAATGGCGTAATACAAATCTCCTGTATTGCTTGCAACACCTGAAGCATGTTGAAAGGTTCCCGTGCCACTGAAAGTATCCGAACTATCACCAGCACCCGCTACGCCCTCCTGGTTTATCTCATTACCTGGTAAGGCTTCTAATTGCGCAATAATTTGTTCACTGGTCAGACCATTGCGTATACCGCTGTCCATAATCATTCGCCGTTCAGCCGTTGCATCTAATGCTGACTGTGCCGCCCCGCCACCTTCTCCAACCACAATCACTGCCAGCTCTGACAATAAATCGATACCCGGTACTTGCTCGGTAGATAAACAAGTTGCAGATGCAACGCCCGCTTCTTGAGTTTGGGTGTCAAATACCACGATTGACCAGGTCGCAAAAACCGGTACAGCATAAACGCCAAATAATATTGTCAAAATAAAACGATTAAACATATTTAAACCTTGTGTTTTAAACATTCACATCAGCATCTAAAATTTGCCCTTACTATTATTTAATTTTAATAAGCTCATTTAATTATTTGACTCAAACCCATTTTGAAAAAAACTTTCCAACCTTAAAGTAGCCAGCCTGGGTGGAATGATGACAGTACGGGTCATATCCTGGATAGTAATCAAAAACACATCATCACCATTGGCATTCTCGATCGATAGCAGGCTGTTATAACTGCCATCGCCATTGTCTTGTACCGGGCCGATACTGGTACTATTGGCACTGTTGGGTGCGTGATCGATTGTCACGCTATCAACTCCGATCAGCAATGCTTGACCGGTATGGTCTATTAGCTCCAGACTCAACAAATAACCTTCATTAACCGGCACAAACTCAACCACAGACTGCACAGCATCTGGTCGATTAAGTAACCCACTGCGAATAACATCAAACTGATCACGCATTTGATTAACCGGGTCGTCAGCCGCAGCAGGCTGATCGGCAATATTAATATTCAGATAATAATCGCCATCGGCGCAGCCATTACTGTTGCACACTGGATCATCGGTATCACCAAATCGAGACAAAACAAAAAAACCAACATGCGCCGACTTATCAAAACTCGGTGGCGGTGAACCACACGAATCAGCACTTGGTCCACCCGGACATGAACAACGACCATCACCTCCAAAGTCGCGCGCAGTTTCCATGGCAGCGATCAAACGATCAGACAAATCACCAGCAGTATTGAGCAAAGTCTGCTCCGTCATGGTGACCACTTCCGGCCCCGCTATAACATTGCCTTGTATCGCGTAATAAAGGTTAGCGTCACTACCCGCCACACCGGAAGCATGCGGGCCATTGGCAGCACCCGTTTGCGTCGCGGAGCTATTACCCGCGCCAACAACCCCATGTTGATGAGATGCGGTATTTTGCAAGGCGATTAACTGGTCAATAATCGCGTCACTGTCCAGACCAGCACGAATACCATTATTAATAATCCCCCGACGTTGCCCAGAACCATCAACCAAGGACTGTGCTGCCGCTGCGCCCTCTCCAACCACAATGACAGGAGATAAAGCCCTTAGATCAATACCCGGGAATTGTTCTGATGAGATGCAGGTTGCCGAGGCCACACCAACTTCCTGGGTCAGCGTGTCATAAACCACCACTGACCAGGTGGCCTGTGCAGAATAACAAGCCAACAATGTTGACAACAGCAACACAAAACGAATATTCATTCCAAAATCCTTATTGATCAACAGCGGGTGTACAAAGCTCAGGCAAGAACGTCCGAACTGTCATTAACGACAAAGTGCCTTTACATGACAGACAACGGAACTTGCCAGCGCATTCAAATCATAACCGCCTTCCATGCTGGACACTACACGGTTTTCTGCATGATGAGCTGCAATAGCGACCAGCTGTTCGGTAATCCAGCCAAAATCTTCTGTTTTCAATTCGCATTGCGCCAGCGGATCAGCATGATGCGCATCAAAACCGGCAGAGATCAAAATCAATTGCGGCTGGTAGGCTTCCATCGCTGGTAACAATTGCTCACGCCACACTGTTCTAAAAGTCTGGCTGCCACAGCCCACCGGCAGAGCCTGATAGTGTAAATTACTAGGCCGTTCGAGTGTTTGATCCAGAAAGGGGTATAACGCTGACTGGTGCGAAGCGAAGTAATGGATATTGGCATGTCCACCAATGATGTCTTCTGTGCCATTGCCCTGATGTACATCAAAATCGACAATCGCAACCCTTTGCAGATCATGCTGTTTGATGGCATGCAATGCACCAATCGCCACTGTTGAATAAAAACAAAACCCCATCGCCGTCTGGCGCTCGGCATGATGACCGGGTGGGCGCACTGCGCAGAATGCTCGCTGAACATCAGCCTGCATCACCGAATCAACAGCAGCACAAACAGCACCAACGGCTCGTTTGCCTGCCGCCAAACTATTTTGGCCCACCCAGGTATCCGGATCCACTGCAACAGGTTCATCTACAACTGTGGACTGGCGTTGCTCCAGTGCTGCCAGGTATTCAGTGGGATGCGCTAATGATAATTGGTTTTCCGTTGCCAGTGGTGCCAGAGTCCAATGTAGATCAGGAATTTTTTTCAGTACTTTGATGACCGATTGCAATCGTGCCGGTGATTCCGGATGGCCGTCGCTGGCCTGATGCATCAGACAATCGTCATGGCTCAAAATCAGCACATCATTTTTTCCGGTCATGGTCCCACTGCACCTCTGGCTGTTCATCGCTACGGCTTAGTACCCGCGCTAATACAAACAGCAAATCTGACAGACGATTCAAATACCGCATCACCGGTTCATTAATCGCCGACTCTCGGGACAGTGACAGCACT
Organism: Wenzhouxiangellaceae bacterium; assembly: GCA_965230265.1. Lineage (GTDB taxonomy): Bacteria > Pseudomonadota > Gammaproteobacteria > Xanthomonadales > Wenzhouxiangellaceae > JAJFKX01. Next base: position 2,744,734 of record OZ245999.1, read on the forward strand.
CGTCGCTCAGCACGCCGGCAAATGGTACGCGCCAGATGAGCATGCGCCGCGGCTGCACCGCCACCTGGCAGAATAAACTCTTTTAAAGGTGGCAAGGCATCATTGAACTGATCCAGCTCAACCTCTAGCGCATCAACTCTTTCTGATTGCAGTAACTCCATTCCAGGTGTGCATAGCTCACCACCGATATTGAATAACTGATGTTGTACCTGCTCCAGACATTGATCAACTTCCGGCACCCGGTTATAGCTGCGTACCAGCCCAATAGCGCTATTGAGCTCGTCCACAGTGCCAAAGGCTTCCACTCGTAAACTGTCCTTGGTGGTGCGGCTGCCATCTCCCAGGCCGGTACTTCCATCATCACCTGTCCGAGTATAAATTTTGGATAAACGATTACCCATAAGATTTCCTATAAACTTTCCTATAAAATTCGTGTTCCCCGTAGGGGGAATAATGGTATCAAGGTTTACAAGTGAGAGTTTGCCAATGGCACGTATTGAGTTCAAAAATCAGGAAGGTTTGACATTAACCGGTGATCTGGAGATGCCGGCATCTGGAAAGCCCCGTGCTTTTGCATTATTCGCGCATTGTTTTTCCTGTACCCGAAAAATCCGAGCTGCCGTACATATCACCCGGGCAATGGCCGATCAGGGCATCGCTGTGCTGCGCTTTGATTTTACCGGTCTTGGGCAAAGCGAAGGTGACTTTGCTGACAGCAGTTTTTCTGCCAATGTGGACGATTTACTGGCTGCCGCTGACTGGATAGCAAAACAACATGAGCCTGTACAAATACTGGTTGGCCACTCACTGGGTGGCACCGCAGTACTGGCTGCGGCACCGCAAATCGAAAGTTGTCGCGCTGTCGCTTCAATTAATGCACCTGCCCAACCCCAGCATGTTCTGCATCACATGGAAGACAACCTGGAAAAAATTGAACAATCGGGCTCTGCCGTCGTCAATTTAGGCGGTCGCCCCTTCAGAATCCGCAAAGAATTTGTCGATGACGTGCGCAATCAGGATGTCGCCAATCGCCTACGCAGTCTAAAACGTGCCCTATTGGTATTACACGCACCACTGGATAAAACCGTTGATGTACATAATGCACAAGAAATTTTTGCTGCAGCGCTACACCCCAAAAGCTTTGTCAGCCTGGATAAAGCCGATCATTTGCTCAGCAGCCCAGAAGATTCTGAATACGCAGGCTTGATCATTGCCAACTGGGCCAGACGCTACCTGGACCCGGTTGAGGCTGAAGATGCTCAAGTTGAAACGGCTGAACAAACTTCTGTAGACGGTGTATTGGTCACCGGTCGCACCAGTGATGGCTTTGCCTGCAAAGTGCAATCAGGCAATCATCAATGGGTCGCTGATGAACCACCAGGCATCGGCGCCGATACCGGACCCGACCCATACGCCCACTTATGTGCAGCGCTGGGCACCTGCACGGTGATGACTCTGAATATGTATGCGCGCCATAAAAAACTGCCCGTCGAACAGGTCATCACGCATGTGAAGCATGACCGTATTCACGCCAGCGATTGTGAAGACTGCCAAAAAACCGATGGCAAAATTGACGTATTGCATCGCAGCATTTCCATCACCGGCGAAATAACCGACCAGCAGCGCCAGCGTATGCTGGAAATTGCCGATCGCTGCCCGGTACACCGCACCCTGGAAAATGAAATTAAAGTTGAAACATCACTGGCCGACTGAGCCAATAGCTGACTGGATTTTATATGAGCCAACAAACCCCCTTATATCAACAGCATATTGATCTGAACGGTCAAATGGTCGATTTTGCAGGCTGGCAACTACCAGCGCGTTATCAAGGTTTAATGGAAGAACACCATGCTGTGCGTCGGGCAGCCGGTTTGTTTGATGTCTCGCACATGACTATCGTTGATATTCAAGGCCCTGGGGCGGCCGCATTCCTGCGACGACTGGTGGCCAACAATGTTGACAAACTGACCACTCCAGGCAAAGCACTGTACACCTGCATGCTCAATCAACAGGGCGGCATTTTGGATGACTTGATTGTTTATCATTTTTCCAGTGATGATTTTCGGATTGTGGTCAATGCCGCGACTCGCGACCAGGATATGGCATGGATCAATCAACAGGCTGCGAGTTTTGATGTCAACATTACCGAGCGCCCGGAATTGGCACTTTTGGCTCTGCAAGGCCCACAAGCTGAAGCACAGCTCTGTCAGCAATTGAACCATCATGCTGATGCCATTGGTTCATTGAAACCTTTTAACGCCTTGCGTGATAACGACACCACCATCGCCCGCACGGGTTATACCGGTGAAGACGGGTTTGAAATCATGCTGCCAGCAGATGCCGCAGTGAATTTATGGGAAGCACTGATCGCGGCTGGCGTCACACCCTGTGGACTGGGAGCCCGCGATACTTTGCGTCTGGAAGCCGGAATGTGCCTTTACGGACAAGATATGGACACTTCCGTATCACCACTGGAAACCGGCCTTGGCTGGACTGTGGCCTGGGAACCTGAAGACCGTGACTTCATAGGTCGTGCTGCTCTGGCAGAGAAAAAAGCCCAAGGGGTTACAAAAAAACTGGTTGGCCTGGTGATCGATAAACGCACCGTCATGCGCAGCGGTTACAAGGTTTTTGTCGGCGATGAAGAGGTCGGCGTTATTACCAGCGGTACATTTTCGCCCACTGTAGAAAAGCCCATCGGTATGGCCAGAGTCAATCGCGATGTACAAGACCAATGCGAAGTGGAAATCCGCGGCAAGCGCCTGCCAGCCCGCGTGGTTAAACCCATGTTTGTACGCAAAGGCGCAATATTGGAAGGAATTAACTGATATCAACCAAACAGGCATTGAAGATAAACGCAACTTGCGGCACTATTCCGCTATCCGGAAACAACGTGGAACCGAGTCATGAGCGATATACCCAAGGATTTACGCTACACCGACAGTCATGAATGGCTGGAACAACAAGATGACGGCAACTGGCGAGTTGGTATTACCGATCATGCCCAGGCCCTATTAGGAGAGCTGGTATTTGTCGAGTTGCCTGAGATTGACGCAGAAGTGGGCAGCGGTGATGCCTGCGGTGTGGTTGAATCTGTCAAAGCGGCTTCAGACATCTATGCACCTATTACCGGCACCATTACCGCCATTAACGAAAACCTGGAAGACGAGCCTGACCTGATTAACTCAGATTGCTATGGCGATGGCTGGTTGTTCGAAATTACGGTTTCCAGTGATGAAGAACTGGCCGAGTTAATGGATGCAGAAGCCTATGCTGATTTAACAGCGGATTGATCACCTCCTATTTTTTAGTTTTTATTTAAATTTTAGGGTATTTCATTGCCAGATACTGGTAAAACTCGCTGCTTTGGTGAAGGCAAGCCACTTTATGCCAAATACCATGACAAGGAATGGGGCATTCCTGTTCACGATGACAAAATTTTATTTGAATTTCTGATACTGGAAGGTGCCCAGGCGGGGCTGTCATGGGAGACCATTTTAAATAAACGCGAAGGTTACCGGCAGGCTTTTCATGATTTTGATGTCAATAAAGTGGCCAAAATGAGCGATGCGCAACTTGAAGCACTTCTGGATAACCCGGGTATTGTGCGTAACCGGCTAAAAGTATTTTCAGCCCGTAAAAATGCTTTGGCATTTATTCAGATCCAGAAAGAATTCGGCAGCTTCGATCAATACCTTTGGCCGTTTGTTGATGGGGAGCCCATTAAAAACCATTGGGAATCTTTCCGGGATGTCCCGGTATCAACCCCAATCAGCGATGCCTTATCCAAAGACCTGAAAAAGCGAGGCATGAGCTTTGTCGGTACAACCATCATGTACGCTTATATGCAGGCAGTAGGTATGGTGAATGATCACCCGATGGATTGTATCGCCTATCAACCATAGCGTTGTTCTCAGCATGACCAGCAGATAACTACTCCTCAATATCCTGGCTCAGGATAAAATGCAATAAATTATCCTGGAAGGTTACATTCTGCGTTAGCTGCTGATGCCCCTCACAGACAAATATCTGATATTCAGCAGGGAAAAAACTGTATTTGTGACGTGGCACCGATGGATCGAGTGTTTCACGTGCCAACAGTGATGCTTTGGTGACGGTGCCGTCGCCAGGCTCAAGCATTATCCGGTTGTAATCAACACCATCCACCGGATTATTGATTTCGTCCGGCCACAGACGAATTTCAAAATCATCACCGGCCCGCTCTACCATCAAACGTGCGGGCGTCAGCGAACAGTCACCACCAAAGACCACCATTTTATAGGGCACTTCCGGTGCCGGCACTGTCAGCGACCAACCAAAACGCCGCGCACGTTCCAGTTGCTTGTGAAAATAATCCCGCAGAACCTCTACATATTCTCGCCCTTGTTGTTCATCATCAAAATCCTTGATGATCCGCTTTTCAATTTTGTCATTGAACACTGACCAACCAAAACGCTCCCAAATTCTGCGGCTGAATAAATCCCGATCCAATGGCTGCCCATTTTGACCGACAATCCAGGTGTTAAGTGCATGTGGGAACAATTGATAAACACTGGGAAAAGTCGCCGCGGTTTCTGTGGGAATTTTTGTCAGGCCAATTTCAAAGCCACGGATAAAGGTTCGTACCGAATTCACCGAGCCCAAATTGGGTGTTCCCAGCAACACCACCCGCCGAACGGTTTTTGCCCCTTCCAGGGTGACTGGAAAATCATTGCGATCGAGCACATCCAGCTCTCCATAGCGCAAATAATAACGGGCCACCAGACCACCCATACTGTGGGCGATGATATCGACTTTTAAATCCGGGTCGTTATAGTCTTTACGGATGTTCTTAATTAACTGGCTTAATTTTCGGGCACTTTCAACATTATCCCGACGCCAATCATAGGCGAATACATAATATCGGCGCTCGCCACTGGTAGCCGTTTCTCCGACTTTACCTTCCTGATAGCCTGCCGCATCCCGCAAGGTTCTGATAATTGAACCATAAAAATCCTGCCCAGCCACTTCATCGGTAATACCGGTCACATATTGGTCAGGCTCTACATGCTCCAGAGTCTCTGGATCAATTTCCAGGCGCAGTTCATCAAAGTCAGAAAACAGCACACGGGTAATAGGGCCTATCCAGACTTCCTTATCATCCTGTCTTTGCGCGATCTTACTACCGAGAATTCCAGGAATAATAATGACAGGAGGTTGTTCTGTTGCATTCGACAGTCTGTAAAGACGGGCCAAATCTGGTTTTAACTGCCTCCCACAACCGCCTAACAATAACAGCGCCACCCCCAGCAATAAGATTATTTTTACTTTGTTCATGATTTCTGCCGTCAATAATAATTTGGAATGAGCCGGCCGATCGTCTATAAATCTCTGACTTAATATCTCCAACCGAGCCGCTGGTACAAATGCGCCATACACCAAAGCGGGCCTATCAATAAAAATCGCAAATCCTCAAACAATGCCGGACGTTTGCCTTCATAATTGTGTCCGATGAACTGCCCGATCCAGGCCAATACAAAAACGATCAGCGCCAACAACCACATCGATACACCCAGTGCAATGCTCAACTGCAAACCCAACCACATCATTGCTGACATTATTAACAATACCCCAATGGCCAGCTGCCATGACAACATCAGGTAATAAACCGTGACTGCGACAATAAACAGCGTGGCTACATTAATCGGAACCGGTGAGTCATCCAGCAGCGACACCGGAATACTCCATAACAATGCCAATAAACTCCACACAATCAGTGGCACACAAATCCAATGAATGGTTTTATTGGTCGGATTTTGATGACAAACCGCATACTCATCCAGCCAGGTTTGAATACTTTTCATGTTGTCCTCCAGGGGTTACCCGTCAGCGCGCTGTAGGCACTTTGGTAGCGTTCTAGCGTGGCGTCAATAATGTGTTGCGGCAGCTTGGGCCCGGGAGCGGTTTTATCCCAATCCAGCGTTTCCAGATAATCGCGTACAAATTGCTTGTCATAACTGGAGGGACTTTCCCCCGGTGCATAATCGGCTGCGGGCCAAAAACGCGATGAATCGGGTGTGAAAATCTCATCCATTAATACCAGGTTATTGTCTGCATCCAGACCAAACTCGAATTTGGTATCAGCGATGATAATGCCGCATTTCAAAGCATGTGCTGCTGCCTGGTGGTATAACTCAAGACTGACCTTGCGCACCTGATCAGCAACATCATCACCGGTCAATTGTTGCATGGTTGAAAAACTGATGTTCTCATCATGATCACCGGCTTGGGCTTTACTGGATGGGGTAAAAATAGGCTCCGGCAACTGCTCGGCCTGACGCAAACCAGGCGGCAATTCAATCCCACATAATTTGCCATTGGCCTGGTAGTCTTTCCAGCCAGACCCAATCAGATAGCCACGCACAATCGCTTCGGCAGGTACGGGCTTTAGTCGCTGCACCACCACTGCCCGCTGAGCCAGATCAGCTGCCTGTTCAGCGATTAAAACCTCATCAAGCGATATACCCGTCAGGTGGTTTTGCACAATGTTACTGGTCCGCGCAAACCAAAAGTTGGATAACTGTGTGAGAATCTCGCCTTTACCGGGGATGGCATCGGGCAATACCACATCGAATGCAGACAATCGATCACTGGCCACCATTAACAAATGCTGTTCATCAATGGCATAAACATCACGGACTTTGCCACGGTGGAGCAATGGCAGACTTTGGAGAGAACGTTGCTGACTCAAAATAGCGACTTCGTTTGCTAATCAGATTTAATTTTAACCTGACATGAGGCTGCCGCAAACGTTGTAATCTGCGACAATGCGCAATCTTTGCTGTTGTTTATGTGTCTTTGAGCTGTGTGGAAGTTAATTGGACTAACAATTGGGCTGGTCTTTAAAGGTCCTTTAGGCGCTGCGCTGGGCTTGTGGGCTGGCTGGTGGTTGGATCGTAATATCCGCAAAATCATGGCTGGCGAAGGCTTCCAGGCTTTTGGCGGCGGCCAGCAGGCACAGATCATTTTCCAGCGCGCCCTGTTTGGCACGCTTGGCCATTTGGCAAAAGCCGATGGCCGTGTTACCCAACACGAAATTGCCGTGGCCGAACAGGTCATGGCTCAATTACATCTAAACCAGCGCCAACGCCAAGAGGCCATCAGCAATTTCCGCCTGGGTAAAAGCATCCGGTATCCGCTGGAAAAAGAATTGGCACCGTTTTATGAGCTCACTCGCAGACAACCGCACCTGCGCCGAATGTTTATAGAAATCCTGCTCAATGGCGCATTGGCTGACGGTGCTATCGATCATGCTGAGCATCAGGTTTTACAAAGAGTTGCTCAATCACTGGGCATGTCCGGTCAGCAACTGGACAATATGATCAGACAGCGCAATGCACACACCTCAACAAACAACACCACCCGTACAGCTGATGCCTATGCCGTACTGGGTATTCAATCAGATGCCAGTGAAGCTGAGATCAAACGCGCATATCGTCGCTTGATGTCACGATACCATCCAGACAAAATGTCCGGGCGAGATGTCCCTGTCAAAATGCGTGAATATGCGCACGACAAAGTCCGGGAAGTGCGCGCAGCCTACGATAAGATACGCAAACAGCGTGATTTTCGCTGAAGCGTCGACTGAGATAATGATGATGAAACAACCCTATATTATCGCCCCTTCTATTCTTTCTGCGGATTTTGCCCGCCTGGGAGAAGACACACAAGCGGTTTTGGATGCCGGTGCCGACTGGGTGCATTTTGATGTGATGGACAATCACTATGTTCCCAATCTGACCATCGGTCCGATGGTGTGCGAAGCCTTGCGAAACTTTGGTATCAAAGCACCTATCGATGTTCATTTGATGGTCGAACCCGTGGATGCATTGATTCCTGATTTTGCCAAAGCAGGCGCCAGCACCATCAGTTTTCACCCCGAAGCCAGCCGTCACATCGATCGCACCATTCAACTTATTCACGAACACGACTGTCAGGCGGGCCTGGTGTTAAACCCAGCCACGCCGTTGCATTGGCTGGACGACACCTTGCACAAACTCGATCTGGTATTGATGATGTCTGTGAACCCAGGCTTTGGCGGACAATCATTTATTCCGCAGGTATTGGATCGTATCAAGCGAGTGCGTCAACGCATTGATGCCAGTGACAGAGCTATTCGTCTGGAAGTGGATGGCGGCGTTAAAATCAATAATATTGCTGAAATTGCCGCAGCCGGTGCCGATACTTTTGTGGCCGGCTCTGCCATTTTTGGAACCAATGATTACCGCCAAACCATCGGGGAAATGCGTAGCGAATTAGAACCTTAACCAGTTAACCCGTTCGGCCTTTAACCTGGGTGATAGAAAAGTGCTTACCCAGTCGCAAGGCTGTTAATTTACCGCCCCATACACAGCCACTGTCCAGGCACACAACCTGCTGACCAAAGTAAAGGCCCAGTGTTGACCAGTGCCCGAACAGCACGGTGTAGTCACTGGTCCTTCGAGGGTGCACAAACCATGGTTGATAACCCTTTTTCTGGCTGCCAGGTGGCCCGCTATCGCTCAACGACATCACACCATCGGATTGACAATAACGCAATCGAGTCAAAGTATTGGTAATCACTCGTAATTCAGTATCGATATCTAACCCCGATTGCCAGACTGGCGGATTATTGCCATACATGTTTTTATAAAAACGCTTGCGGGGTTTGGTCTTACCGATCAGCTTTTGAGCGACCTTATCTGCCAGACGTTGCGCTTTTTTAATGGTCCAACCAGGCGCCAATCCGGCATGAACCATTACCGTGCGTAGTTCATTATCAACATGCAGCAATGGTCTTAAACGCAGCCATTCGAGCAATTCATCACTGTCATCAGCAGCGAATATTTTTCTAAATTCAGGGTTACTATGCCGCCCGGTTTTAACTTCACTGGCCGCCAGCAGGTGCAGATCATGATTGCCCAATACACAGGTCACTGAATCACGTAGCGCATAAATTTGGCGCAAGGTTTCCAGTGATTTCCCACCGCGATTAACCAGATCACCTACCAGCCATAATCGATCTTTTCCCGGATCAAATTGAATTTTTTCCAGTAATTTACAAAATGCGGTATAACATCCCTGTATATCGCCAATCACATAGGTGCTCATGTCAAATCATATAGCGGTTATTGCAAACTGCGGTTATAACCGTTGCCAGGCTGTGTGGCAAGCGTTGTGATTTAAATGAACCGTTAATCCGCGTTTTTGGCGATACCCGAGCCTTGATGCTGCACTCTTAGTAATCGCAAAAAATCATCGACATCCAATACCTGTGCGCGATAACCCGGGTCAATACCTGCCTGACTGATTAACTCACGTGAAATAATGCCTTTTAAATTATTGGCCAGTGTTTTACGCCGCTGGGCAAAACAGGCTTTGACCAGTTCGGAAAACTGTTGTTGTTCCTGCGGGGTCACTGGTATTGGCTGACGCGGTACCAGGCGAACAATACTGGAAGTTACTTTGGGTGCCGGGTAGAACGCCTCTGGCGGTACATCGAATAAGATTTCAGCATCTGCATAAAAACGCGTCATCACTGATAACCGGCTATAGTCAGAACTGCCAGGCACTGCGGTAATGCGCTGTGCGACTTCTTTTTGCAACATCAAGTGAGCATCTTTCCAGGCATTAAGATGAGCAAAAAAATGAAACAGCAAGGGCGTTGAGATGTTATAAGGCAAATTACCTATTAATCGATAAGATTGAAGCACCAGTTCGGATAAATTGACTTTCAATGCATCCGCTTCCAGCAACTGCAATGCGTCCGCTGCATATTGCTGACGCAAGTTGCTGGCCAGATCGCGGTCCAGCTCAATAGCAATCAGGTTTTTGCATCGGGTAAGTAGATAGCGGGTCAATGCCCCCTGACCTGGGCCAATCTCAACCACTGTATCGTCAGCATCAATGTTTGCCGCGCTGATTATCCGCTGAATAATACGATCATCACGCAAAAAGTTTTGCCCAAAGCGGCGGCGTGGGTGATGCTGACCTGTCATTAGGTCCTAACTGCCGTTGTTATTAGCGCTTTTGCACATGGCCAATGCCTGATGACAGGCAAATACCAGACTATCGATACGTGCCCGCTGTTCAATAAGCGTTGTTGCAGACAACCCGGCTAAATCCAATGCTGTGCCATGATCAACCGAGGTGCGGATAATCGGCAACCCCAGAGTGATATTGGCAATCTGACCAAAACTGCGCGCTTTTAAAGGTGTTAAGCCCTGGTCGTGGTACATCGCCAGGACCACATCAAAATCGGCCAATTGATCTGCAGAAAATGCGGTATCAGCCGGTACCGGGCCATCGATATGAATACCTGTGTTTTGCAACTCAACCAGCAGGGGTTCTATCAGGGTTTGTTCTTCGTGTCCTAGGTGTCCTTGCTCTCCAGCATGTGGGTTTAGCCCCAATACTCGAATTCTGGGTTGTTGCAGCCCAAAATACTGACGCAGGCTGGCGTGGACAATTTCAATGCACTGCCTCAGACGCTGTTGGGTAATGGTTGTTGCAACCGCTCGTAGGGGAATATGCGTGGTGACCAGCGCAACCCTTAAATCCGTACCGGCCAGCATCATCACCACCTGCTCAACCCCCAAACGGTGCGCCAGGTATTCGGTGTGTCCGGTAAAAGCAATACCTGCATCATTGATAACGCCTTTGTGTACTGGTGCCGTCACCAGCGCTGTATTGTTATGGCTGGCGCACCAGTCAGTGGCCACATCCAGGCAACTCAGCACATAACGAGCATTGGCGGTATCCAGCTGTCCCAATGTTGGTTTTTTAACCAGTGGCACATGTTGCACAGGCAATACACCGGGTTGGTGCTTATCAACATGATTGCTTAAGGCATCACAAACCGTAACCGGAATGTTTAATTCGTTGGCAAGCTGTTGTAGCCATTCGACATCAGCAATAGCGGTCAAGTGTGCTGGCCATTTTTGGGTGGCGGCACGCAATACCAATTCCGGACCAACTCCGGCTGGCTCACCTGGGGTGAGCAATAAATGGGGTACGCCAGTCACCATCAAAGGCCGGCTAAGCCATTGCTATGATTTCAGCAACAACGCAGCTATAAACGAATATCAACGTAGGATTCATCACGTAACTGACGCACGAAACGGTCGTATTCGGCTTCAGCTTTTTGGCTGTGTATAGCTTCCCGAGCCCGGTTGCGCAAAGCCAAATCAGTCACATCAGACTCACGCTTGTCTTCCAGCATCACCAAATGCCAGCCAGATTGGTCCTGAAATGGTTCGCTGATCTGACCGTTGCCCAGGCTATCAATAATCTGTTTAAAGCGGGGGCCATACTGATTGGGTTGAATCCAGCCCATATCGCCGCCCAGGTTAGACGTTAATTTATCGTCGGAATGATCGCGTGCCATATCGTCAAAGCTGGCACCGCTTTCCAGTTCGTTTTTCATTTCCATAATGTGTTCATGCGCTTCTTCCGGGCTGACCAGCTCACTGGTCGATACCATCAAATGGCGAACTTTGGCTTCTTCAACCATGACCACCGATTCATCGCGCACATCGTTCAGATACAGAATATGGTAACCGGCTGGGCTGCGAATCGGCTGACTGAACTCACCAGGGCCAATGTTTTCGATAGCGCTGGCGAACACGGTCGGCATGGTGTTCAAATCACGCCAGCCAATATTGCCGCCATCCAATGCATCCTGAGAGTCTGAATAGCTGATCGCTGCAGCAGTAAATTCCAGACCATTGTTCAGGCGGTCATAGACATCCCGAACTTCATCCTGAGCCGCCTGTACTTCCGATGGGGTAGCACCATCACCAACACCAATCAATATATGCGACAGATTGTACTGAGCCCCGCCAAAGCGATCGGAAGCCAACAGAATTTCAATTTCGGTATCGGTAATCTCGGGCAGAGAATCTGCAACGCGGTCGCGCAAGCGCGAAATCAGTAACTCATCACGCAGTTCATCACGAAAGTCTGAGAAATCATAACCATCGGCTTCCAGGGTTTGCCGCAGATCCAAAATGGTGATGTTGTTTTGCTGAGCCACTGTACCCAAGGCCTGATCAACATCACTGTCACTGACTCGAATACCAGTACCCAGCGCACGTTGTACCTGCAACTTATTTAACACCATCCGATCGAGAACCTGTTGACGCAATAACTCTTCCGATGGCATGGCGCCGCCACGCGCCCGTACCTGCTCACGTACACCACGAATACTCTGTTCGAGCTCACTTTCCAGAATCACATCCTCTTCGGCCACTGCAACGATGCGGTCAATACTGTTTGAAGAAACAGGCAATACCGCCCGTTCAGTATCGTCTCCTGATTCGGCAGGTTGTTCACCGGCCGCACGGGCAGCAATTTCCTGCAGCGATATCGGGTTGTTGTTAGCTGCCGGCGCACTGGGTGGTGCTGCAGGTGTGCCATTGTCACGAGCTTTAATAAAATCACTTTCCGGCACACCACTGTCAGTCTGTGCCAACACTGCAGGCGCCCATGCGAGCAGAGCCAACATTGCAATTAAAACCGACAAATACTTCTTCATTACTAAACTCCAAAAAATTTCTTGCCAATATCCATACGAATAAATATGCAGTTTGTATTCGCCTGCAACGATTAAACCCAGGATATCTTGCTAAGTGTATTGACTAGATTACACCAATAAACCTAAAAATTGCGTTGGTTAATCCCGAACAAGTCATAAGGCTGGCGCCCCAGGCTACCAAGGCCTTTCAGGTGTAATTCCACGAACACGCCAATCTGATCGCTACCATCACGTGCATTGACAAATTGTCGACCGATGAGTTGCAGTGCCCAGCAACAACTCTCGTACTCAAAACCCAGAACCGACTCCAATGTGGTGTCTTCCAGAAATGAGTAATTCCAGCGCCCCAGTAAATTCCATGAGTCAGAGATAGGGTAACGCGCGCGAAAATCCACCTGATCAACTTGCTGATCGCGGAAACGATAGCCACCTTGTATTCGTAAACCGCTATCCCCTATGTAACTGACACCCAACAAGCCGACATCCACCTTGCTGTCTTCCGGGTCATACTGAATGCCGGCAGTAATGGCCCAGTTGGAAAATGGGCGATAATTGACCTCAGCCAAAATCGCAGAACTGACAAAATCGGTTGCCGGCGCATTGGGTAGTTGCACATTTTGATCACGGAAAAACAACGTTTGCCCCAGCGTGACATCCAGATACTGGCGGCCACTGTTACCATCAATCAATCGTGAAGTGACCGCCCATGACAATTGGTTCGCCTCTGATTGACGGTCAGCACCAGTGAAACGGTTGGTATTGAATAACTGGCTAATGCCAAAGGTCAACTCAGCAGTATCAAAATCAGGCAAATCATCTTGCTGTTCAAATGGCACATAGGCGTAAAACAAACGTGGCTCAAGTGTAATTCGATCACCACTGTGCAGGTTTTTCTCAAAAATCAAACCACCATCAACACTAAAAATGGGTAGCGCCCTTGACGGGCTATCATCCACCAGCGGCACAATTGACTCATCCAGGTTGGATAGATTGTAGGCGGTATACCGGAACCCGGCGCGCGGTGCGATATACCAGCCAGGGCGTTGATAACGCCACTCAATTGCAGGGCTAACATCCAACCGGGCACCAACCGGGCCAACATCGCGCTCGAAATAGACCGCCTCTGCGTCCAGCACAAAATCCAGATTGCCATACAGCGGCTGACGCCAGTCTGCAGTTAAACGCGGCAGCCGCGAATAAGGCTCACTGGTGTCAGGGATAGTGGTATCCAATTCCTGAAAATCATCAAATACCAGTGCAGCATTCCAACCGCGGCCACTGGCATAAAAACCAAAATCGCTGCGTAGGAATGAAATGGTGGTTTCATTAATGTCACCCCCAAAATTCAAAAAGTAATCTTCATCACTGACCCGGTGCACATTCAGGCGCGACACAATCCCACGACCAAAGCGATATCTGGCCCGTGTCCGATAACGGTAACGATCACGACCGGCAAACTCATCATCACTGGGCAGATAGTCACCGTCCACTTCACCACTTGCCCGTCGGGTTAAAAACCGATACTCCGCCCCTACCGCCGGGCCCCGCCCGGAAATAAACCGGGGGACGATGGTCGCATCCATGTTGGGCGCAATATTCCAGTAATAAGGCCAGCCGAAAGCAACGCCATTATCGGATGTGGTGCTGAACGTCGGGTATAAAAACCCGCTTTTGCGGCGATCATCAATCGGAAAACTGATCCACGGCAGATACAACAATGGTATGCCCTGGAAACGCAAGGTCGCATTGCGTGCCGTACCAACACCTGCTTCACGGTCCAGCTTGACCCGTGCTGCAGACAATTCCCAGGCAGGCTCATCACCAGGGCAAGTCGTAAAATCAAGACGGGTCAGACGGGCAATTCCATCCGACTCCAATAGCACCGTTTGCGCATTGCCATTGGCGGTGCTGCCAACCACTTCAAACTCCACCTCATTAAAGTTGGCAGTACCGTCGCGAACAATATACGAAGCATTTTGCGCTCGCACTTCATAATCCTGATCGCTATAACGCAGCGCTTCTGGCAATAGCACTTCACCAATGCTGCGATCGTATAACAGACGCCCGGTTTCTACCTGCTGGTCAGCACGCTCCAGCAACACACTGCCCACAAACTCAGATTGGCCAAAGCGCTCCAGATCGATTTGTTCGGCATTCACAAAAACCGGTTCACCCACCCTGTTTGGCGTCGGCCCTCGACGGGTCATACGCACATCTTGAGTACATACCGACGCTACCGAAGCACTATCACCGTTGCTGCCCTGACTGATACCACTGAACTGTGCATGCACAGCAGCGCTCAACAGACACAAAAACAGTGAACCAAACCGTATTGAATGACTAACGGACAACAGTAATTCCAGCAAATAACAACGAGCTATTGTAAGCACAGTTTCATATATCTGCACACACCTGTGTCAGCTCGGTATCGATGTCTGTCTCTGTAGCCAGCAACCAGGCATCGCGTCGATCTTTCGGCCACTCTCCTATTACGCTGGCTGCCTGGTAAAAAGCAGGTAAATCATGATTCACACAAGCCAGTAGTTTTTCAAACGCAGCCACACCTTGCTGGTAGGTCGAATGCAAGGCCAGATGCGCATTGTTCAAGGGCTGCGCAAACCACCGTTGTCGCGCCAACAAAGCCCGGTGCAACTCCGGGCTATCCTCTGCATCGCTTAGCTTTTGTAAATACCAGTGCCGCAAATCCATAAAGACTTGTTGCTTGTCACGCAATACCTGTTCCACGTCTGATACATTTTGATAAATATGCTCCAACCTGATACGCGCACCTGCCAATAAGCCATTGACAGTATTGCGTGCCTGTTGCCAGGCCTGCCAGCGATTAGCCAGCGAGAAATCATGGGTTTCCAATAACCAGCGCCGAACACCCTCATTGGCCACTGTTTCTGCAAAAGCCTCGTTATAACCGGTGGCGCCTGCCACAAATAACTGCTGATGTGCCAACTCATGGAAAATCAGGCTGGCCAGTATGGGCTCGAGATAATCATCTGAATAAACCAGCATGGTGTTCAATACCGGATCATCGAACCACCCCAGTGTTGAATAGGCCGTAGCCGGGCTGATCAACACATCCAGCTGTTCTGCATTTAACCGCTGCGCTTCAGCCACTGCTGCACTGCGCCGATACCAGCCCCGATAAGCCAAACACCCTGCCAACGGGTAACACCAGGTCTGTGCTCGCAGAGAATAGGCTGGCGTGGCAATCACATTCCAGACGACAGCGCTACGCTGTAAGTCTGCATAGCTGCGATAGCTATCGTTATCGGGTAACTGCAGCTCAGCGCTGGCATAATCACGAATTCGCAGCACCAGTTCCAGCTTGCTGCGTAACGCCGGCGAAGTTGCCGGGTTGTCGATCAGCTGGTCAATGGGCTCACGTCGTGCAAGCAAATCAAAATGCCCTTCCACAGCCTGTAATGACCAGCGAAAACCGCTGCAACCAGGTATAACGGCTAACAACACAGTAGCTATCGTCACCACAATGACTAACAATAGGGTACTTCTCTTAAAACGCTGGTAAATGGGCAGATGACGCATGAATGACAACTGGTTTTTTGATGAGCAACTCTGGCAGGATTTCTATGATTGTATGTTCTCTGCCGCTGATTTTCAGCGTGCAGAACAACAAATCGACGCATTGTTGGCTTATATCGGCTTTATCCCGGAGCAAATTCTGGACCTGGGTTGCGGGCCCGGCCGCCATGCGCTGCCTCTGGCAAAGCGGGGCTGCCAGGTGACTGCTTTGGATAGCAGTGCATTTTTGCTGGACAAATTACGACATCACGCCAAAACAGCAGCACTGAATATCGACATTCAGCAACAGGACATGCGTCAGTTTTCCAGACCACAGCAGTTTGATGCCATTACTTCCATGTGGACATCATTCGGTTATTTTGAAGATGAGCACGACAATCTGGCGCTGCTGGCGCAATGTTATGACAACTTGAATGAACACGGTGTACTGGTCATTGACACCGTCGGCAAGGAGTACCTGACCCGCAACCTGCAGCCCGTGCATGCCACCGATTATGACGACGGCCGTCTGCTGATAGAACGGCCATTACTGAATGACAACATGACCAGAGTCAATATTGAATGGTTATTAATCGATAAGCAGCAGGTTAAACGAACCGAGTTTAGTCACTCAGTTTATTCCGGTGTCGAATTAGCAGACCGTTTACACGATGCCGGGTTTGACGATGTGGTCTTATATGGCGATTGGCAAGCCGGTGATTATGATATTGAAGCGGAACGATTGATTGCCATTGCACGCAAATAATCAAACGATACAAATGGAACAGGAACGTTCACTATTCACACCTGACTGTATACCAGTCAATGTATGGATGAGCATCAGCGATATTGCTGACTCTGCTCCGGCCGGTCGCTCTCCAGTTCCACATTTGGAATTTGGGTAAACGCAATCCGCATCGGTGCACCTTCCAGACCTTCCTTGGCACCACCAAAAAACACCGATTGGGCACCAAACCGCTTATTAATCTGATCGGCAATCACGCTTAAATTGCCTTCCGCCATTTCCGGATGATGGTTACGGCGAGAAAATAATTCACCACTTATTTCATCATCAGGAATCAGATCGTGTAATTGCACCCCCACTGCCATGATGGTGTCACGCCTGGGTCGGCGTTGCCATAAGGCCCGCAATACACAAACCAGGTCACGGGTATCGTTCACGGGGGCGAACTGACCATATTCGCTCCAGCCATAGCGGCGCTTGTTACCAGCACTCTGAATCAATCGCAGATTCAGGCTCATCCCACCAGTGTGATAACCCATCTCTCGCATCCTGAAGGCTGCTTTTTGCAGCATCTTATGCACAATGGCCAGCGCCTTATCCGGACGGCGCATTTCCGGTGGCAATACATGCGAATGACCGACGCTGCGCCGCTGTGTTTTCGGACGATGCACACTATGACCACGAAGCTCTGCATAAACACGCTCACCTTCAATACCTCCCCAAATGCCCCTAAGGACTTCAGGACGTGCTGCATACAACTGGCGAATAGAAGCAATACCGGCGCGCTCTAGACGACGATCCATGCTACGCCCTATGCCGGTAATATCTTGTAGCCCGATGCTCTCAAATGCACCTGGCAAGTCATCGCCAGTCAATACCCGTACCCCATCAGGTTTATCCAGTTTGGATGCCATTTTGGCCAAAAAAAGATTGGGTGCAATACCAATAGAACAGGTCACTTCTAAGACCTTTCTAACCGCCCCTTTAATCTGTCTGGCAATACCTACCGCTACCGCTGGCTGTTGCCAATCACCCGTCAGGCTACAGGCCATTTCATCTATGGATATCACCTTGTCTACTGGTATACAGCTATCGATGGCTTTAACCATTTGCTGGTGGTAATGCACGTAACGTGCGGTATCAGATAAGGCCAGTTTGATACCCGGACAAATCTTTTTTGCCTCCCATACACTGGTGCCTGTTTTAATCCCCAACCGCTTGGCTTCGTAGCTGGTGGCGATACAACAGGTTCGTTCCGTCATCACTGGCACCACTGCCACCGGCTGCCCACGCAACGATGGGTTCAAGGCCTGCTCTACAGATGCAAACCAGGCATCGAAATCAATGAATAATGAGTGCAGTGTTTGTGCCATCGTCTTTCCAGCCACCAATGGAAAGCATCCGACAAATTAATTGAGCATGCAAATTTGCGTTTGTTCTCTGCATGTACTCTGGGAATATCGACTTATCCGCTCGCCAAAAAATCAGCTCACATGACCCGAAATAGCCATTGTCTGATTAAATCACGCGTCTAACGGTTCTACTGTTATGCGCATTTAGCCAATGATATCGATGTAATCCGCTGAACGATTTGTTTGGTAATGTCGGGATCACGCAAAATTCGACGATGACCGAGTCCTTGTGTGGTGATCAGCTCTGCGGTTGGATACGCATCCTTGATTTCCAGTGCATTTTGATAAAGTACTTCCGTATCGGCTTGATCATGCACAATCGTTAGCTGACCTGACCAAAACTGCTGCAGGGAAGCACATGACAAATCTTCAAAGTCGCGATCGTCTGCCGCCGCCAGATATTGCTGAAAATACTTGCGCGCTTTACTGGATAAACCCAGCTTTTGAGACGCAAACTGGGCCGGTGCAGCCAAACTGGCAGGTGCTGCCACCAACACCATATGCCGGGGCGCAGACTGGCAAGGTTTACCATCAGGTGTACGGGTAGCCATCATGCTCATTGCGCCACCGAAAGAGTGACCAATCTGTGCCAGCAGCGGGCCTATCTGCCACTGTACCTCCTGGATGGCCGCGACAGCCTGCCAGTACTGTACGGTTTTGCCTGGCGAACGACCATGTGCGGGAAAGTCCATGGCGTAGCAACTAATACCTTGTGCCAACAACAATGGCACATAGTTGAGCATGTAGTCCGATCGCGAAGTCCAGCCGTGTAATAACAGCACCCTGGGTTCAGGTTTGAAGTGCGAGCCTTCAGCGCGCCAATGATGCAGCATCACTGGACCCGCCGAGGTTTCGACCAGTTTGCTCTCGGCTTGTGCCAATGTTGCATCAATCCGCGCCTGCATTTGCTGGTTAAGTTTTTTAGGTCGTGACATGGGTCGGATAAACAGCTTGAATGCCCCCCAGCCTGCCAGTGATGGCGCAACTAGACTGATACCCCTAAAACACAGCCGGATTGTTGTGGATATCATCGACATTTTGAAACTCCTGCAGAACCGATATAATGGTTCACATGAGAACAAATAATAGTTCATATAAGAACCAAAATCAAGCAGGCCATAGCGCAACAAACCCGCTATCTGATATTCCAGGCTTAAGTGATTGGCTCACAGTAGTCAGTACTTACCAGGCCTGTGAAAAGCTAATGTCCAAGCAACTGGCAAATATTGGTTTAACATTAGCGCAATACGACGTTTTTGCATCGCTGCTGGTTAAAGACGGCCAAACCCAGCAGGAAATTGCTGAGCGCAACCTGGTGGTCAAAAGCAATATTTCCGGTATCGTCAAGCGTATGCAGGCCAACGGCTGGGTTATGCGTGAACCCGATCGAAACGATGCCAGGAAAAACCAGGTACTGTTGACCAAAACCGGCCGACAACTGGCCTTAAAAGGCGTAGCAATTCAATCTGCCGTGGTGAAATTAATGTGTGATGCCATTACCAGCAAAGAATCTTCCCAACTGGCCGGTATCTCGCGCAAAATGCGCGATGCTTTACTGTCTGCTGACAATTAGCTGCGAACGAAGAAACTGTTCACATTCAATGGATTTCGACAATGATGCCATTGGTAAACCAAAGCTGCATCAAGCTTACGATTTGCTGACCGACTTGATCGGCTGGATACCAGTTAAGCAATAATTCACACAGCTCAGCAAATTTTTGCCCATTCAGCACACCACGTAATAATTCATATTCTGCACCATCCAAAGAGCGAAACTGGGTTAGGCGTTCTCGGTCACGCCAGACCAGCCAAGGCCGAACCGCATTTTCACCAGTTGCTGATTGAATAACAGCTGCCGCTGGCGGATCACGCTCTGCCTTTAATGCCTGCCAGCTTTCTACACTGTTCCAGCTTGCCATAAAAAACTGCACGCTGGGATGCAGACGCAATTGTATATCCGGCCATTGTTCGGCTGGCAATGCCTGAACGGTAGAAAAATCCAGACGCTTGCGATCGGCTGCATCAAAGCTATCCAGCAATAGACTTTCAAATGCTGCCAACTCAGCCAGAATGGGATGCCCTGAAAATGGCTCATGTATTTTAAGGTATTCTGGCAATGGTGCACAAAAATGCCGCAATGAACGAACCTGTGAGGGGTGTGCTTGCAGGTAAGCTTTCAATAACTGATCAAATAAATCATCCCCCAGATAGGCACATAACACCGGGTGATCGGTCTCTATGACTTTTTGCAACCGAATTCGATAGGCATTGCCATAAATTTCCAGGCGTTGTGCTGCATTGATATTGCCTTGATCCACAACATGGTTTTGCAACTCATGTGGCTGACCCAGTTGTTGTTTTTGCAGGTAATCCAAAAACTGATGCTGTAGCTGTTTTAATGGTAGCGCTTCTGCCATCTATATAACGCCTTAAGCTGCGCGGGTAACAATGGTTTTCTGATCCAGTTCCGGAAATACTCCCACAGCCAGTTCTCGTGCCTGTTGCAACTCTGCGTATAAATCGTCGAATTCGGGAATATGATCATCGCGTTCGATCATGGTGCTGACTGGGCCAAAACGCTGTAGCGCCTGTACATATAATGCCCACACCGGATCAGGCACATCATGATCGTGAGTGTCTACTACATAATCACCATGATCGGTATGTCCAGCCAGGTGGAACTGACGCACTCGCGCAGGATCAACACCATCCAGGTAGGCCACTGGGTCAAAATCATGATTGCGTGAACTGACATAGACATTGTTCACATCAAAAAGCATCAATGCGTCGGCACGCTCTACCACTTCACGATAAAACTCCCATTCGCTCATGCCAGACTGTTGATAGGTCAAATAACTGGAGACGTTTTCCAATAACAATTGGCGACCCAGAAAATCCTGTACCTGACTAACCCGATCAACCACATGTGCAATGGTTTGCTCGTCATAAGGCAGTGGCAATAAATCATGGCTGTTAACACCCCCTGCCATGGTAAAACACAAATGATCAGATACCCATTCAGGCTGGATATCTGCCGCCAGTGTCTTGAGTTGCTTGAGGTAATTCCAATCCAGTGGGTCGGTACTGCCAATAGACAGCGATACACCGTGCATCACCAACGGGTAGTGCTCACGGATACTGGTGAGATAGTGGCGGGGTTTGCCCCCGGCCACCATAAAGTTTTCGGAAATAATTTCGAACCAGTCGACCTTTGGTCGTTGCTCCAGTACATGTTGGAAATGTACGGTACGCAACCCCAGCCCAAAACCGAGATAGGGACGTTGTGATTGCAAATTGCCCGGATTGGCCATTAGAAACACCGCCCGGGACAAAACCCGGGCCGTCCATTATTCAATATTCCGATTAAAGTTGTCCGCCGTGTTAATTATGCGCCAACTTTACCGCCGATATCACTGCAGGCTTTTTCTGGAATAGCAACAAAACCAGTGCCTTTACAGGAACTCTGGCCAGCGCAGGAGTTTTCAGCAGTGGCACAATCATTATGACCGCCACAAACATTAACACCATAACAATGCACCAGATCAGCTTTGGCAATGCTGCCACGCCATTCGTCACTGACTTCACCACCAACATCAGCACAAGCCTTGGAAGGCATTCCAACAAAGCCCGTACCCTTACAGGAACCTTGGCCAGCACAAGCGTGGTCGGCAGTGGCACAGTCATTGTGGCCACCACAAACGTTAACGCCATAGCAATGTACCAAATCAGTACTGTTGCTATCAGCAACATTAGAACCTACAGCGCCAGCATCATTACTGGCGCATCCTGCGGCAGCCATGGCCAATGCAACGCCAGACAGTACAGGCATAACAGCATGTTTCATAAAAGTCTCCTAAGATGTCTTAAAAAATCATTAGATTGATGATCCATCAACCTTGACGAATCAAAATGATGTCGTTGTATAAAACCGGCATCATCTATATTTGCTTTCGCCTTGTTTGTCGAAAGATTGCAGTAATATCGCTGATCAGCCTCTCACGAAAAACGAATTCATTATATAACATAGCTTTGCAGGTGCCACAGACATGTAGATCAGACTTGTATAGACAGTTTAGAAACACCATAACTGGAACTTCACTGATTAAAGCTTTAAAACCACATGTCGCAAATGACTCCCCGTGAAATTGTTCAGGAACTGGATAAATACATCATTGGCCAGAATGACGCCAAACGTGCTGTCGCCATTGCTCTGCGTAACCGCTGGCGACGGATGCAAACCGCTGACCCCTTGCGTAATGAGATCACCCCCAAGAATATTTTGATGATTGGCCCCACCGGGGTTGGCAAAACCGAAATTGCCCGCCGCCTGGCACAACTGGCCAAAGCACCTTTTATTAAAGTGGAGGCGACCAAATTCACTGAAGTCGGTTATGTCGGTAAAGATGTCGAGTCAATTATCCGTGATCTGGCCGATGTTTCTATGAACATTACCCGCGAACAGGCGATTGCCAAAGTTGAGCCGCAAGCTCAGGATGCCGCCATTGATCGTATTCTGGATATTCTGGTACCTGGACGACAAACCCCTGCATTCGAGAATGAACCTCCAGAGCAGGATGAGTCATTACAAAACACTCGCCAGAAAATGCGTCGTAAAGTTCTGAATGGTGAACTGGACGATCGTGATATCGAACTGGAAGTTTCTGCCAATATCAGTATGGAAATCATGACACCGCCTGGTATGGAAGAAATGGCTGGTCAGTTTCAGAACATGTTTAAAAACCTGGGTGGCGAGCGCAAGCACAAACGGCGAATGAAAATTAAGGATGCCATTCCGGTACTCACAGAAGAAGCCGCCAATGACATGATCAATGACGAGGAAATCAAGCAGCAAGCCATGTCCAATGCAGAGCAAAACGGCATTGTATTTATCGATGAAATCGACAAAGTTGTGCGACGTGCCGAATACGCTGGTGCTGATGTTTCCAGAGAAGGCGTGCAACGCGATCTTTTACCACTGGTAGAAGGCAGTACCGTTTCAACCCGCCATGGCATGATCCGCACCGATCATATTTTGTTTATTGCTTCGGGCGCATTTCATATGTCCAAGCCATCGGACCTGATTCCTGAACTGCAGGGCCGTTTACCTATTCGAGTAGAGTTATCTGCGCTGGGCGCCGAAGAATTCGCCCGCATTCTGACTGAGCCGGAAGCTTCATTGACACGTCAATACAGAGCATTAATGGACACTGAAGGTGTGACACTAAAGTTTGAAACTGATGCCATTAAACGCCTTGCAGAGATTGCAGCTCAGGTGAATACCAATACGGAAAACATCGGTGCGCGGCGTTTACATACCATCATGGAGCGTTTGCTGGATGAGTTGTCTTTCACAGCACCTGACCAAGGTGGAGATGTGGTTACAGTGGATGCCGATTACGTCAACCAACGCCTAACCAACGTTGCCGATGACGAAGATTTGAGTCGGTATATTTTATGACCCCAATACAAGCTAACTGTGATTTCCAAACTAAGCTTGCAAAAATGATCGAATAATAATACCCGATCTAAAAAATCTACCGGAACAGGCATCCTTGCTTGTTCCGGTAAGGATAAGACTTTCTGCGCGTTATCGATAGACTTCCTGTCTTGTTACTTCCATGTAACTTTTACATCCTGCAGTACGCACATTTTGCTTTAGTAACATCGCTAAGCACTGTCATACAAACAAAGATAACCAGTACTAGTCATTGTCAATATGAAAATATAAAACGCTAGGCAGTCCATGCATAACAGCATGTTTTATAACAATCTCCTAGCTGTCTTAAACAATCATTAGATTGAAAATTGATCAATCTTGACAAATCAAAATGATGTCTCTGTATATAACCGGCATCATCTACGTTTGCTTTCGTCTTGATTGTCAAAAGATGACATTTATACCGCTGATCAGCCTCTAATGAGGTCATTCCCAAGAGTATTTTGATCATTGGCCCTACCAGGATGGGTAAAGAGGTCGAGCCAATTATCCGTGAACAGGCGATTGCCCAAAGTTGAGACGCAAGCTCAGGATGTTGTCCTTGATCGCATAAATGATCGGATAATAATGTCCGATCCAAAAAACCACCGGAACAGGCATCCCAGCCTGTTCCGGTGAGGATAAGACTTTTTATGCCTTATCGATAGACTTCCTGTCTTGTTACTTCCATGTAACTTTTGCATCCTGCAGTACACACGCTTTGCTTCAGTAAGGCTACTAAACATAACCATATCAACAGGCAGATAGCCGATACTTGCAATTGTCAGTATGAAAATAAGAAAAGCCAGAGCGAATTGGAGGCACGTGCCAGAGTTCTTTCATTGGTACGTCATTGAATCTCTCACACACAATGTAGCTATTGCAGATCAACAAGCCTGAATTGCGATGCAGCACATGCAATCAAGGCTTTATATTTGCAAACAGAGGCATCCATATCTCCATACTTGTGCGTACGCATAAACCTTACTGGCTGATCTCAGCTTCCGCAATTATCCTAATTGATTAGATTATTCACTCTTAAAATACAATTACTTGCAAATGCCATGGGGAATCGCAACTTCTAGCATGGGCGGCACTTAACAAAAACCGTTCATACTGGTTATGCTTTTCTTTATCAGCATGCGAAAATGTCTTCTGCCGTAACAATTATCAACAATGTAATGACAACACCATGGTGAAAACACAGCAATCATCTACTACTCATTTCGGCTACCGGGATGTCCCCGTCGACGAGAAGCAACACTTGGTTGGCCAGGTATTCAGCTCGGTCGCACAGCGCTATGACGTAATGAATGACATGATGTCGATGGGTGTGCACCGCTTATGGAAACGCCACTTTGTTGCCACCAGTGGTATTCGCCCTGGTGCCAGGGTTTTGGACTTGGCGGGTGGTACTGGTGATATTGCCGTGTTGCTGCACAAACAAATCCGTGGGCAAGGGCAGATTATATTGTCCGATATCAACTCGGATATGCTCAACGTTGGCCGCCAGAGACTTTTGGACCGTGGTTTGACCAGTGCTATTGAGTACGCTCAGGTCAATGCTGAAAAGCTACCATTCCCCGATCAATATTTTGACGCCATTACCATGGCTTTTGGGCTACGCAATGTCACTAACCAGCTTGCAGCATTGCAGGAGATGCAGCGGGTACTCAAACCTGGTGGGCGGGCCCTGGTGCTGGAATTTTCGAAAATGCGTGATGAGCTACCGCGCAAGCTATACGATTGGTACTCTTTTAATGTCCTGCCACGCTTGGGTTCGGCAATTGCCAACGATGCTGATAGCTATCAATACTTGGCAGAATCGATTCGCAAACACCCTGCACAGCAACCGCTTAAAGCACTGTTTCTGGAAGCTGGCTTTGCCGCAGCTGATTACCGCAACCTGAGCGGTGGCATGGTCGCTATTCATCGTGGAGTCCGTGCCTGATGACGAACAGTGAGCCATCCGGGTTTCTCACCCCGATACCCGGTATAGCTGCACGGCTGATAACGGCCACATTGCAGCGTGCCCGTGCTCTACACAACGGGCAATTGCCAAACCTGCCCAGCCAACCGTTTGCTGTCAACCTGAATGGCCTGGGTTTTGCACTGGAATTTTCTGCGAACAACAGCGGGCAGGTTAATGTAACCAGCCGTAAACAAACCAAGCTGGATACCATCATCAATGCCAGCCCGACTACTCTGGCACTACAAACGACAAACACACAACCAGCAGGGCGTATTGAAATCCAGGGTGATGCTTTGCTCGCTCAACGCTGGCAGCAATACTTTGTGGCCTTAAACCCTGATTGGGAAAAAGGTTTCAGCGAGCGACTTGGCCCAGTACTGGGCTATCAACTGTCGCAGGGGCTAAAACAATTACTGGCGGCTGCTCGTAACAACAGTCAACATGGTGGTGAAATGCTCAGCGAGTACTTGCAGGAAGAATCCCGTTTATTGGTGACACGTACCGAAATGCAGCATTTTCTGGATGATGTTGATGAGCTCGCCGAACGCTTAGCACGCCTGCAAGCGACACAGGCCACACCATGAAAAACCCTTTACGCCATAGCTGGCGGTTATTGACCATCAGCGCCACCTTAAGTCGTTACCGGCTGGATGAATTGGTTCACGGTGCACACTGGTTCCGACCGATTACCTGGCTAGTACCAGGTCGTCGTGACACCCGATCAATGCCGCGAGGCCAACGTCTGCGCCTGGCGTTGCAAGAACTTGGTCCCGTGTTCGTCAAATTTGGTCAGGTGCTATCCACACGCCGCGATTTGCTGCCCGCCGATATCGCCGATGAGCTGGCCAAACTGCAGGATGCAGTAGAGCCTTTTCCTGGTGATCAGGCGCGCGCCATCATCGAAGCCCAGCTGGAAAAGCCGATAGAACAATTATTTTCAGCTTTTGATGAACAGCCGCTGGCTTCAGCTTCTATCGCTCAAGTTCACACTGCAACATTAAACGACGGTCAATCGGTAGTGGTTAAAGTCGTACGCCCAGGTATTGATCAGCGCATCGGCCGTGATGTGGCACTGCTACAAACCCTGGCTGGTCTGGCCCAGCGCTATCACCCGGAAGGCGAACGCATTCGCCCTGTAGATATTGTGCATGAATTTGAAACGTTTATTCATGATGAACTGGATATGCAACGCGAAGCCGCCAATGCCAGTTTGCTGCGTCGCTACCATCAACATTCCCACGATGTCTATATACCGCAGGTCTATTGGAACTACTGCAAACAACGGGTACTGGTTATGGAACGGGTACACGGCATTCCAATCAAAGACAAACAACAACTGCGTGAGCGTGGTTTTAATATGCAGCGTCTGGCCAAACGCGGCATTCGTCTGTTTTACACCCAGGTCTTTCGTGACAACCTGTTCCATGCTGATATGCACCCCGGTAACCTGCTGGTTGCTGAAGACAATCCGGATGACCCCAAAATCATCGCTTTGGATTTTGGCATTGTCGCTTCATTGCCAGCCAAGGATCTGTATTACATCGGCGAAAACTTTCTGGCCATTTTTGATCAACAGTACCGGCGTGTTGCCGAATTACACGTCGAAGCTGGCTGGGTACCGGCAGATACCCGCCTGGATGAAATGGAAGCCAGTGTGCGCACGGTCTGCGAATCCAGCTTTACCCGGCCATTGAGTGAAATTTCATTTGGACAAATGTTATTGCAGCTATTTTCTGTAGCACGACGTTTCAAATTGACGATTCAACCACAGTTGATCATGCTGCAGAAAACCCTGTTGAACATTGAAGGGCTGGGGCGTGATTTGTACCCTGACCTGGATTTATGGGCCGTAGCCAAGCCAGAACTGGAAGCCATCGTACGCGATAAGCGCAGCCCGGCTACTACCCTAAAAGCTATCCGGCGCCGCTTGCCCATGCTCATGGAGCGCACGCCAGATATGCCAGGGCTGATTCATAAGACACTAAAAAAAGCGGCTGCAGGCGAGCTGGTCACACAAATGCAACACCCTGGCCTAGATCGCTTGCCGGATGACTTTCGTCAACTGCGACGTTCTATTATCAACGCCATATTAGGTGGTAGCTTGCTGATCAGTGGTACCGTGTTACTGGCTTTTCCAGCCGGGCCGGTGCTGTTTTCTGTTCCAGTGATCAGTCTGGGCTGTTGGTTAGCTGGTCTGGTAGCCATCATCAGCGCCCGTTAAAGCTGTCATGACATGACTCATATCACTGAGCATAGCTGGTACCATCAGCTCTGCTCGAGGTTTGCGCTGCATCTATGCATCATGGCAGTTTCCAAGCATGACATTTCAACGCATTTTATCGGTACCTTATCGTAACACCGCAACCTTTTATTCCTCTGACTGCATCTTATCTATAAGAAACGGCCAACCTGAAACATGGCTGGTATACCCAACTTTTGGCAGTGTCCGGGCTAGTGCTTATCAGCTAGGCTGCTGGAAGCTTTCCCTAAGTTTTTAGTCATGCCAATACACTGCAACAATCACAGGTAAACACTGCAATGTCGATAGGCAGTTCAACAGATAACCCCCTGATCAACCCTTACTGGTTGTTGTTTGACATCAATGTCATCCGTTCGCAATGTCAGTGGTTATACATTACCCCGGAGCAACGTAAGCAGTTGCCATTTATGGATCAACGGCTATTGGATACCGGTTTCAAGCGAGCCGGCGTGCCATTGACAGAGTTTTCAATCGCTACTGACCAGGTCCCCGATGGTCGCTGGATATTCCATGCTGGTCATTGTGGCTCCACTCTGCTGGCACAGATTCTGGGGGATAACCCACAAACCAATGCTTTGCGTGAACCCCAGGTACTGCGCACTCTGGCCAACCTGAAACGTGAGGCCGGTTTGCCCTGGCACCGTGTCGATGAAACACAATGGCGAGAATGGCTGGCAACGGCCATCGCCTTTCTTGGCAGACCGACCGATCCTGCCCAACAGCAAATGCTGCTAAAAGCCACCAGCCATTGCAACAATCTGATTGATCCGGTGCTGGCCTTGCCCGGGCAGCAGCGCTTATTGCTGCTATCGGTTACCCTGCCAGTCTACCTGGCCACCATGTTGGGCAGCACTCAACACCTGCTGGATATTGATGGCTTTATCCAGGCGCATATGCAGGATTTAATCAAACGCTTCCCAGAACTGGAATTTCGTATTCCAACACTCAATGCCACACAGAAAATAGCCATTACATGGTTAACCCATATGCTGGCATTTTTGGATGCCGAGATCACCAGCCCACAGCAGGTTATGTTGATGAATTTTGAACATTGGCTCACAGCGCCCGAGCAACACACCGCCACCATTACCGATCATCTGGATATGCAAAGCGTGTCATCACACACCCTGAAACGCTGGCTGGGGTGCTATGCCAAAAACCCTGCACAACCTTACTCGCCGGATCAACGGCGCGCCCGGCTGGCATACTCTACCAATCAAAACGCTGCCCAGATATTGGCTGCGCGGCTATGGTTGGAACAATGGCTGCGGGCTTATCCGCAACACGCACTGGCATTACGCCCGTGGCTGGCGTAAGAGCGATTCATGCCAGCCAACCGCCAGCAGTTCATGAAAAGAAATTAATCCCCATACCCCCATCCACGCTCAAACATTGTCCTGTGACATAACTGGACGCTGGCATACAAAAAAAAGCGGTTGCCGCGGCCATTTCTTCTGCACTGGCAATCCGTTTCATTGGTGTGCGTGACAAAACCGATTGACGATAATCATCATCCTGCAACACCTGCTGCGCCAGCGGCGTATCGGTATACCACGGCGCAATTGCATTGACTCGAATACCATCACTGGCCCATTCAACCGCCAGATTACGAGTCATTTGCAACATCGCCGCTTTGGTCATGCCATACACCACCCCGGTGCGCATATGGGCAATGCCCGCAACTGAAGCGATATTGACGACCGAAGCATTGTCACTGTGTCGCAGCCATGGATAACAAGCCTGGGTCAAAAAAAATGCACTTTCCAGGTTAGTCGCAAATAAATGCTGATATTGCTCTGCAGAATACTCAATAGCTGGTAAACGAATATTGCTACCCACATTATTGACCAAACAATTGAGCCAGCCCCAACGTTGCTCAAGCTTTTCGAGCAACCTTGAACGCTGTTCTGCATCGATTAAATCTGCAGTACTGGTTTCTACTGCTGCCTCACCATATTGCTGACGCAATTGGTCTGCATATCGCTGCAGCTGTTGCTCCCCGCGCGCCACTAACCATACCTGTGCACCACGCTCCAGCAATACCTCGGCAACGGCTGCGCCTATACCTTTACTGGCACCGGTGACCAGTGCTCGCTGGCCATTCATTTTCCACATGATGATTCGTCCTAATTATGGATACCGATGATTACGGTTCAACACACAGACAGTGTGCCAGAATTCCTGGTCGTTGATAATGCCGTAGCAGTGGCGCCAACTGCTGCTGCAATTGATCTTCCAGTTGTTTGGGCAATTGCCATTGGCTGCGTGGGATTAGTTTCTGAGGGTCAACATTCAAACTGGCCAACAACCGTGCAGACCAACCAGTCACCAATGCTTCCCAGCCACTGACAGCAGGTTCTATCCATTTGACTTGATAATCATTGTCCAAATCCGCGCGAATAGCCGCCGCTTCAATCACTGCCTGCAGCCCCCCCTGCTGATCAATCAAATCGCGCTCTAAAGCCTGCTGCCCACTCCACACCCTACCCTGAGCAACTTCATTAACATCCTCCGGGCTCATCTCCCGGTACTCGGCCACCAGACCGATAAAATCATCATAACCATCTTCGATCAAAGACTGAATCAACGCTTTGGTGCTCTCTGATAACTCCCTGTCTACACGTAAGCCGCCTGCCAGCTCAGTCGTGCCAACACCGTCGGTATAAACACCAAGTTTGGCCAGTGAGTCCTGAAAAGTCGGGATAATGCCAAAAATACCAATTGAGCCGGTCACAGTGCCGCTGTTTGACCATACTTCGTCAGCCCCCATGGCGATCCAGTATCCACCAGAAGCCGCCACATTGCCCATGCTGACCAACACCGGTTTACCTGCTTCTTTTAGATTAACCATTTCCTGGCGAATCACCTCGGAAGCAAATGCATCACCACCTGGACTATCAATTCTTAATACCACGGCTTTGACACTGCTATCGGTCGCAGCCTGCCGTAACAAAGCAGACAAATCTGCGGACCCAGTCATCCCGGGTTCGGCGCTACCGCTAACTATTTCACCCTCTGCAACCACAATACCGATATTGGCCCTATTGGTGCTGCCGGGAGCATGCCGCCTGACATAATCCAGAAAATGTATTTGCCGAAAACCGTCGCTACCATCTCTGGCCCCCTGTTGAGCCAGTCTGACACGGACTTCTGGACGGGTTTTAACGTCGTCAACCAAACCCATATCCATCGCCACCTGAGCAGCATCACCTTGCTGAACCTGCATTCGTTGTGCATAGCGATTGATGCTGCGTTCCAGCACATCTACCGGCAACCCGCGGTTTTGCGCAACATTTTCCAGGTATTGCGCCCACAGACCATCCAATAAATATAATCTGGCTTGTTTATCCTCGGGCGACATATCCGAGCGGGTATAAGGTTCAGCGGCAGATTTAAATTGCCCTACACGAAACAGATTCACATCAACCGCCAGTCGATCCAAACCCTCCTTATAGTAATTTCGATAGGCTGAAAAGCCGTCTAACCACACCAAGCCACCCGGTTCCAACCATACCTCATCAGCTAGACTGGCCAGGTAATATTGGTTTTGTTCCATAAACGCACCCAATGCATAAACCGGCTTTCCGCTGCTTTTAAAATCGGTAATGGCTACCTGCAATTCCTGTAAATTGGCAAAACCAATGGCCCATAACTGGCGCACATCAATGAACAACTGAGTGATTTTTTTATCATCGCGAGCGAGCTCGATAGCACGAAGCATATCGCGCAGTCGGGTTTCTGGCTGACTGTTACCGGTCAAATCATTGAATGTCCGTTCAAATGCTGTGCCTGTATATTGCTCTACCACAAAGCCTTGTGGCTGCAACAACAAGGTGGTTTTGGATTTAATGGGCTCCACGCCATCAGGACCGAAAAACAGTACCAGGACAAATATCACCAACGCCAAAAACAGCAGATTAAAGACCGCCCGGCGAAACCAGGTCAGCCCGTCCCAAAATCCAAACCAGATACGCGCTAAAAAGCCGCGCTGTTGATGTTCTGTCATCTAATATTCCTGCGGTGCAGTGTTGCAGATAGTTCCATTATTTAGTTTAGGCCAGTACTTTCGGGTTAACAATCTGACTGATGGCATATAAACAAAGGCAAAGTGCTGCAGCTTATGTCACCTGTTGCCCGTTCGATTAAGCCCGCCCTCATGGCTAAACCCAATCTAAAAATACTAATAAGAGTAATATTGAAAATACTCACACATAAGCACCACAACCGTTTATCGCTGCCCGGATCAGAGGTTGTTTTCTATTAAGCGCCGACTGGTCCGCCAAAACCTGACACCCAATAACCACGCCGCTACTGTCAACCCGGCAATCATGCCCGTCCACATACCGGCTGCGCCCCACTCCATCCGAAATGTCAGCCACCAACCCAATGGCATACCCACTATCCAATAAGCGATGACTGTGTAGACCATCGGTATGCGTGTATCTTTATAGCCACGCAAGGCACCGCCGGCTGCTGCTTGAATACCATCAGGGAATTGGAATATCGCGGCGATCATCAACAGGCTGATGGCCAGCGGAATTACCTCTGTATCCGTGGTATACCAACCGACAACCCAGGCAGGAGCAAACAGCATCAATGCTGCAGCCACGCTTTGAGTACCTAAGGTTAGACCGATACCCACCTGACCAGCCAATCGGGCAGCGATAGGGTCTTGTCTGCCCAAGGCATTGCCTACTCGCACAGTAATTGCCCCACCCAAGCCCAATGGCACCATAAAACACAATGCTGAGAAATTGATAGCAATTTGATGTGCCGCAATGGGGATATGGCCCAGCGAGCCGATTAACAGCGCCGCACCTACAAATAAACTGCCTTCAACAAAAATCATGCCGCCAACCGGCAAACCCACCCGCAAAAGTTCTTTCAACTCCAACCAGTTTGGCCAATCAAACCGGGCCAGCACAGCATAAGGTCGATAACCTTTACGCCAAGCAACCCAGATTAATAACGCAATAAACTGCGTCCAATAAATTAATGAGGTGCTCCACCCACAACCCACCGCGCCCATGGCTGGCAATCCCAGCTTGCCATACATAAAAATGTAGTTGGCCGGCACATTCATGAGCACCCCCATAAAGCCTATCCACATGGTTGGTCCAGTTTTGCCGACACCTTCACTAAAAAAACGCAGCGCCAGCAGCAAGCCGATTCCCAGCCCGCCCCATGACAAAGCACTGAGATACTGCAAAGCAATCGGCGTCACTTCAGCGTCCACACCGATGACCGCCAACAGTGGTGCACAATTGCGGACACAAAACCAGATCAATAAGCCCAACAGTAAGCCCAGCCAGCACCCCTGACGGGTTACAGCGCCAGCCCGTTGCTTTTGTTCTGCCCCATCCAGATGAGAAACCGCAGGTGGTACCGCCATCATCACACCGATAACAAACAAAAACACCGCCGACCACACCGCACCACCTATGGCAATAGCGCCAAGGCTAACCGCACCCAATCGGCCAGCCATCACGGTATCGATAAAATTCATGCCCATATTGGCCATGTTGCCAATGATGATTGGGCTGGCCAGCAGCACGGTACGTTTGATATCAAACCATATGCCTGTGTTCACTGCAGCGGGGGTCGGTATACTGGCCCCGGTATCAGGTGTTTGTGGAGTTTGTGATGTCACGTCGTGCATGGGTGAGTGGTGCATCGGGGTTTGTCGGTATTAACGTAGTGCGAGAATTGGCCAACCAAGGCTGGGACATCACCATATTCTGCCGACCGACAGCCGATCTCAGCGATTTGAATGATTTGCAATTGGATATTCGTCATGGTGATCTCACCTTGGCCAATGATGTTCTGGCTTCAATGCCAAAAGACACTGATAGCGTATTTCATATTGCTGCCGACACCAGTGTGTGGTCACGCTATGCCAGCCGCCAAACCCGTGTCAACGTCGATGGTACCCGGCATGTGATTGATGCTGCAATGCAGCAAGGTGTGCGACGCATGATACACACCTCCAGCTTTGCTACCTGGGGTATCCAGCATGGCATTATCAACGAAAACACCCCGGTAAGCACAGCCCATCATTGGATTAATTACATCAAAACCAAATGTGCAGCGCGCGATTTGGTTTTAGACGCTGTCAAACAAGGCTTATCTGCAGTGATTGTTTGCCCTGGTCATATTCTTGGCCCCTATGACCGACATAACTGGGCACGCTTGTTTTTAATGCTGGCCGACGGCTCCCTGCCCGGTGTTCCACCTGGTTCTGGTGCCTTTGCTGATGTCCGTCAAATTGCCAAAGCCCAGCTCAAAGCGGCAGACACCGGTGCCAGTGGTGAGCAGTTTTTACTGGGTGGACAATCCATCAGTTACCTGGAACTACTGCAGCAGGCTGCCGACCAGTTACAAGTTAAAGCGCCACACCGCACCACACCAGCATGGGTGCTAAAAAGCTTATCGCGTATTTTGCAGGCTGCCAGTCACATCACTGGCAAAGAACCACGCGTCACCCCCGAAGCTGCTGCAATGATAACCGGCCATATGCATTGTGACAGCAGTAAAGCAGAGCTAGTACTCGATTATAAGCAAACGCCCATTTCCGAACTGCTGACGGTCACATTACAATGGTTGGGTGAGCAACAATTGCTTTCCACACCACATAATTAAATAAAGTAACCATCAGAGTAACAGGATAAGCGCATGCAACACGAACTGACCGCTCAAGATGATCTGCAAGCCAGTGACAGCAGCATTGAGCAATGTGCCAACTGTGGGAAACATATGCATGGTGCATACTGCGCACACTGTGGTCAGGCCACACGCCACTTCATCAAATTTTTTCCTTCTGTGGTTCGTGAAATTATTGAGGACACGCTGGATATCGATGGCCGCTTTGGCCGCACCATCTGGACCATCATGTTCCGCCCAGGCCGTGCCACCAAAGATTTCTTAAGCGGAAAACGAGTTCATTACACCCCACCTTTCAGGCTATATCTATTCACCAGTCTGCTGGCTTTTTTGTTGTTCAGTATTGAAGCAGGTCAAATCAGCAAAGGCTTTGAAGATGGTATCAACGATACCAACCCGGCTGCTGAGCAAACTGAACTCAACAATGAGGGAACCCGCCTCGATAACGGCAATATAAACTTCAATAACCCGGTAATCATTACTGACTCTGCAGATGAGCAGACAGACGCCAATGACTCTGAAAACACCAATCCGGAAGATGATGAAGACTCTGAGGGTTTTACAATTCGTATTAATGGCGACGAAGAATGGGACCCTGTCACCAACCCTATTGCTGCCAGCTGGCTACCAGACAGCGTTAACAACTTAATCAATAATGCTGTCGGCAATATCAAACAAAACGGCCCTCGAATCAGAGAAAACCCTGGCCTGCTCATTGACAAAGTCATCCAACTATTGCCTCAGACATTGTTTATCCTATTGCCGATTTTTGCGTTGATTCTTAAGTTTTTCTATTTATTCTCTAAACGCTTTTACATGGAACACCTGATTTATAGCGTGCATATCCATACTTTTACCTTGATGATTTCCATTGCCGTGATTGCGGTAGGCATGATTGAAGGCAAAGTGTCAGGAACGATGGAAATCATTTGTGATGTTATTCAGGCATTGCTGATCTTGTGGATTCTGATTTATTTGTTTGTTGCCCAAAAAAGCGTTTATCAGCAAGGCTGGTTTTTCACCTTCGTAAAATATAACCTGGTGTATTTCACTTACAGTATCCTGCAGGTTATTGCTATCACCGTTGTCATTGTTATCGGGGCCGCCACTTTATGAGTCAGCACATCGTCTATGAAGTTAACCTAAGTGTCGATGCTGAATTGGCACAACGCTATGAACAATGGCTGCAACAGCATATTGAACAAATGCTCGCCTTACCCGGGTTTATCAGCGCCACCAGCTACCGCATGATTGAACCTATTGATACGGATAAAGTTGGCTGGACCGTACAATACGTGCTGGCCAGCAAGGCATCATTGGATCAATACCTGCAACAACATGCACCGAAAATGCGGGCAGACGGCGTTAAGCATTTTGGCGATCGCTTTACTGCGACAAGACGAATTTACCAAGCGGCTTAATGAGCCTGCTCTAGACATTAAGAAGACACTATGCCTGACGCATTAACTGAATTACGCCATGCGGCTGAGATTATCTACCAAACCATGCCGGCCACACCACAGTACTGCTGGCCGCTGTTGTGCGAACACCTTGGTACAGAAGTTTGGTTGAAACACGAAAACCATACTCCCGTTGGCGCATTCAAAATACGTGGTGGCATTTATCATTTCCATCAACTAAAAGGTAACCAACAGCTAAGCAAAGGCGTGATTAGCGCCACACGCGGCAACCATGGTCAGTCAGTCGCCTTTGCTGCCAGCAACATGGGTATTGAATCCACCATCGTGGTACCACGGGGCAATAGCCTTGAAAAAAATGCTGCTATGCAAGCATTGGGGGCGAATTTAATTGAGCATGGTGATGATTTTCAGGCGGCGTTGGAACAGGCAGAAAAACTATCTGATGAGCATGATCTATTAATGATCCGCTCATTTCACCCTGATTTGGTGACCGGCGTAGGTACCTACAGCCTGGAATTGTATGAAGCCGTAAAAAACCTGGATGTGTGTTACGTGCCCGTTGGTTTGGGTTCAGGCATTTGCGGCATGATCAAAGCACGAGATGCACTTGGCCTGAATACAAAAATTATCGGTGTCGTCAGCAGCCATGCACCTGCCTATGCCCGATCTTTCCAGCAACGCCGAGTGATATCAGCACCCGCATTAACGGACCTGGCCGATGGAGTGGCCTGCCGTACCCCCGTTCCGGAAGCATTGGAAATGATCTATCAGGGCGTTGACCATATCGTACAGGTCTGCGATGACGAGGTGCGCGCCGCTATGCAAACCTTATTTACCACCACCCATAACATCGCTGAAGGCGCGGGTGCTGTGGCATATGCTGCCGCCTATCAGGAACGCGAATTAATAAAAAGCCAAAAAGTAGCGGTGGTGCTAACTGGCGGCAATGTGGACAAAGCAATATTTGCCCAGGCATTAAACTCGTAATATTGTGACCTAACGTGATGACAGGGGAAGAGACTATGAAACATCGCCAGCCACGCTATAAACAGCAAAAAGGACAGGTTGATTATTTATTACTATTGCTGGTCATTGTTGTCGGCGTCACTGCTGGCAA
Organism: Wenzhouxiangellaceae bacterium; assembly: GCA_965230265.1. GTDB lineage: Bacteria > Pseudomonadota > Gammaproteobacteria > Xanthomonadales > Wenzhouxiangellaceae > JAJFKX01. The sequence continues at coordinate 2,781,884 of OZ245999.1, forward strand.
CCTGCTTTCCAACTGGATCACCGCACGCATTGCAGCTTATCAATTGGAACAGTCGGTTACCGAGCTCACTGAACAACTGGCAAATCAACAGGTCGCAAACATCCAACGCCAGCAACAGCAAAATGAACAATCACGTCAACAACAGGAACAGCGCCGCCAGCAAATCCGCAACCAACGTGCCAATAGCCGCACCGGTTTGTTTTTAGCCAAAAACTGTGACGAATGGAAAACCACCAATCAACGATATGACAATTTCACTTCACAGCAAGAAATGCGAAAAGCCTGTAATCGGTATGAACAGTTTCTGGAAACCGGGATTACACCAGTTGAAGCGTTTAACTGATTATGGGTTGATCAGGTTTCTCCTGATCATTTATTCCAACGATTTAATAAAATGCACTGCCCGTTCCACCTCCTGAAAACCTAGTGCCTGATGCGCAGCCTGGCTGCCAGTATTTTCCAGTTCTGTGTCGCTGGCCAGTTCCTTATAACCTTGCTCAATAGCCCATTGTTCGACCCGCTGAATAAGCGCCTTACCAACCCCCTGTCCACGCCATTCAGGCTCAACATACCAACCTTCCACATAAGGCACAGCAGGTTGCAAACTACCCTCAGCATAATTGCGGATTTTAATTTCAATAAACCCAAGCACTTGCCCATTATCGGTTTGCGCAACCATCACCTGATCAACCCATTGCCGATCGCCTTGCAAATATCGCTCAATTTCCCTGTGATGCTCTTCATGCGAATCTGGCCACAAGCTGTTACGCATTAGAAACCAGGCTTGCTGATCGGCGTAACTTGCTGCTCGAATTACCATCAAGTATCAGCTTATAACCCGCCGAAAGCCTGGTGATATTTGATTTCACCCAGCTTTTTAGACAGCCCACCCGGTATTAACTCTAGCAACATAAACACATCATCCGGCACGTCATATTCACTGCGGATATTAAAATTAACAGAAGGCTGAAAACCGAACTTTGGATAATATTCCGGATGCCCCAGAACCACGATAGCTACACAACCCAGCTGGTGACAATGATTCAGCCCCGCCCTGACCAAAGCACTACCAATACCCTGCCGCTGGTATTCAGGCAAAACCGCCATAGGTGCCAGACCCATAATATTGAGTTCTGTGTCAGTATTGAGTGTGACCGGGCTGAACAAAATATGCCCGACAATTTGGCTTTCCTGCTCTGCAACCAGCGAAATACACGGGCTGGCCTGTTGCCTTAATGCATCAACCAGACCAGCTTCGGCAGCTGTTTCAAAGGCTTTGCAATTCAGTTGATAAACCGATGCATGATCCTGTTGCTGCTCGTGACGAATCAGCATGTGCGGCCCTTAAAGGTAAGGTGACAATAAAAATATCAAAAACGCTGCGCCGCTGGAAAATGTCCGCCACGCATGCAGTTTGCCCCAACGTGTCAAAAGCTGGCTCGTTTGTTCTTCATCCAGTATATGGTCATCATCCAATAATTTGTTATTAATCGGCTTGATCACCAGCAGCGTAAATGGAATGACAAAAAACAATAAAACTGTACCCACCAACCACCAGATACCTGCACCCAGCACCCACTGCATAATACCGCCGACACTGCCCAGCACAGCCAATATCACCTGAACCGGTGCGGCCTTGAAATACATACCGGGGAAAAATCGTGCCGCGTTTTGTACACCGGTATCCAGCGCAGCCGGATGCTGCACCAATGAGATGCCCAGTGCGACGCCAAAAAAAGCGCCCGAACAAAACAATGCCAATACCTGAAACATAGGGTCCATGGTTTACCTGCTCTATTTGTTATTTATAAGCTTACTGCCACTATAGCAATCATACCGCTGTTTGGGTCCTCAGTAATCCCAAAAGCTGATGGTTTGTAATCATTGACGATAAAATGATGGTAAATCCATACAGTCTTGAGATTGTACTGCCTCATCAAACAATCCCGTGCCATGTTTGATTTTGGAAAGGCTGAGCTAACATTAGCAGGACGTATAACACCGATACTCAAACTAGGCCTATCCCCACTGGCTATTGCCGTATTCCTTTCACGCATTTATCCACGCAATCTGCTATCTTTATAGAAAAGCTATAACAATCATATACAACAATTTGGCTAATTATTAGGGAGTCATCATGGATGTTATGTATTTTGGCCACGGTTCCAGCAACCGTTACTGTTCGGGTTATTTAAGCCACTGTCCGCATAGGCTGACTCGGTGGTCATATTCGCTAATACTGTTCTGCATTAGTTTCTCAGCCTACGCAGTTGATTTGCTTCCGGCCGATCCAAACGACTGGATTTGCCCCAGCAGCGAAATTGAACCTACTCAGCAGCAGATCGAAGATCTGTGCGGGCAGATGCCCTGGGATAAGCAACATCCCATGCCGGATTTCGGCAAACCTGTAGTGCTACCTGCCCCTCCAGCCAGCCTCAACGACCTGGACGCCAAGAACCGGTACGATGAAGCTTTGGTAACATTTATCAATCAGCGCGATTACATCAAAATGGGCTGGAAGGCCGATAAAAACTGGCGCATGACTGGCCCATATGTCGGCAAAATCGGAGAAGGTAAATCCTTTGGTGTACACCCGGCCGTCAAAATTTATTATTCGCCAGAAGTGACAGAATGGCTGTGCAAAAACCGCGAAGGTGAGCTGCCCGACAACGCCATGATTGTTAAGGAAATGCGCTCAATTAATGACAGCCTGAACATCCAGTTGAACGATGATGGCTGCATGGAAATCCCCGACCCTGACCTGCCTGCTGAGTCATGGGCGATTATGGTCAAACATAATGACTTTAGCCACGATGGCTGGTACTGGGCAGGTTTCTCAGACAGTGTAAAAGATGGCAAAGTTGAATTTATTGGCAACCCACCCATTACCGATCGCACAGCAGCAACCACTGCGACATCAGCAGATTTTTTTGGTCCTCCACCCGTAAAGCGCAATGAATTATGGTATCCCACCGGGGTGTTATTCGAGCCACTGCCACAAGGTACACAAATGCCCAATGCAGTCTTCCCTTATAACGAGTTCGGCAATTATTGCGTTAACTGTCATGCCTCAGCGCAAAGCGAATCGACTTATTCATCATTGGATAATTTGTTGACACCAGGCTTGGAATACAAAGGTTACAACTTGGATGGCTTGCTAAAACGCCTTGTTCCAGCTGCCGAGCTGCGAAGCATTGATAACGCATTGTTGGCAGACAAACATGCCCGTGAAGCTGTGGCTTTAACAGCCTTATCTGCCGCCAAAAGCAGTGGTTACCAAACACCGTTTGCTGCACCGCTGTCTAACGCAGATAGCGATTTTCTGAAATTTTACGACCAGCTTTCAGACATCACTTTTGGCGAGGCACTTGATTTGCGTCTGCCGGCAGAAACTTTTGATCATCGCTTTTCCGGCCCCGATGGTCCAGATCAGTTTTTAACTTCCGATCAGTGTATCGGCTGCCATGATGGCACTTACTCTAATTCAGCCACGCCGAATATGGTGATTGAAGCACCTGACACCAAAGAACTGGTCAACCTGTCCCCTTATGGTGAGTGGCGGGCTTCACCGATGGGGCTGGCTGGACGTGATCCGATTTTCTTCTCGCAACTGCAAAGTGAAACCAACCATCTACCGGAAATGACCCAGTGCATTCAAAACACCTGCCTGCATTGTCATGGAGTCATGGGTCAGCGGCAACAAGCCATAGATACTCAGAGCGAAGGGGGTGAAACCTGTGAAGAAATTTTTGCCATCCCACCTCCGGAAGGTGTGCCTTTTGGCAAACCGTTCGCATTGGAGCAAGTCACCCAATGGCAGGATTCGCCAGGTGTAGACTCCAAATACGGTGCATTGGCACGTGATGGAATTTCCTGTGCAGTATGCCATCACATCAGTGATGAAGACCTGGGTGATGAAGCTGGGTTTACCGGCAATTTTGTCACCGGCCCTGCCGATGAAGTTTACGGCCCATTTACTGATAACACTGTGGTCACCAAACCCATGGAACATGCTATTGGCATAGAGCCCAGACATGGCAAACAAATTCAGGATTCCGCGCTGTGTGGCAGTTGTCACAATATATTGCTACCAATATTCAACAACGACGGTACCGCGCATAAGTTTGAACATAAAAACGAAGTCACTGGCAAAACCGAAGTTTTGGCTGCCACTTATGAGCAAACCACACATTTAGAGTGGGTGAACAGCGATTTTGCCAAACCCGGGACTTTTCAATCATGCCAGGATTGCCATATGGGTGAGAAATACACCTATACCGAAGACGGCAAGCAAAAATCGATAGCCCTAGAACAGGAAAACCTGGCGGGTAAAGTCGAGCCGTTCCGCATCGCCAATATCGAAGACAGCAGCTTTGCACCCACTACACATCGTTTGCCGGATGAAGAAATCACACTCACTCCGCGGCCCAATTATCGACGGCATCAACTGCATGGATTGAATGTATTCCTGAATGAGTTCTTTCAACAGTTCCCGGTAATCCTGGGCGTGCGTCAAATTGACTATATGACCGGCAGTGGTGTAACACCGCCATTGATTACCGGCCGTGAATCCATGCTGCAAATGGCCGATTACGAAACCGCCGAAGTGACTGTGCAGTCATTTAAACAAACCGCTGACAATCAGGTGTCTGCTGATGTTCTGGTGACCAATAAGGTAGGACATTATCTGCCATCAGGCGTTGGTTTCCGTCGGGTATTTCTGGAAGTTATCGTCAAAGACAAAAATGGCGAAATGTTATGGGCCTCTGGCCGCACCAATAAGCTGGGTGCGATTCTGGATGGCACCAGCAACAACGTACTGCCCAGTGAGCAGCCGGTAAAAAACCCTGATGCGCCATTCCAGCCGCATCACCTTAAAATCACCAGTGGTAATCAGGTGCAGATTTACCAAGAGCTGATCAAAGACTCTGAAGGTGATCTGACAACCAGCTTCCTGCGTCGCATTGATCATGTCAAAGATAATCGTTTGCGGCCCAAGGGTTTTGACCCCAAAGTGTTCGAGAATAATCCTTCGCCTTATATTCAAATTGTGGGCGAATTGGATGGCCAGGCTGCCAAGGATAAATATTACTTTAATCCGGAGTTCACCGGCGCCGACCAGATTGACTACGTCATGACCATGGATCCGACCACTATAGAGCGTATCGACAGGGTTGAAGTGACACTCTACAGCCAAGCCATTCCACCATTTTATCTGCAGGAGCGCTTCCGCGATGCCAACGTCAGCGTGGATGGTCACACACCTCAGAAAAAAGAAATTCAGCGTCTGTTTTATTTGACCAGTCATTTGAATACTGCGGCAACCGCCAATGATGGAGAGACCTACATCGAAAACTGGAAACTCAAAGTCGCCAACACCTGCCAGACTTTGAATGGTCCGTGTGGGCCTTAACCGGCAGGAGTAAATGGTGAGCTTTAAATGATTCAGTGGTGACGGCCGCGGCATACGCGGCCTGATCACCTCACTTTGTCCGAATCACGCGATGGATATAGGTACTGGCTGTATGATATTGACGGGCGGTATTGATTGATAACCAGCGGCAAAGCGGATAGTTACCAGCCCATTGGAAATGGCCAGTTGCCAATAGCTCATCATCATTCAAATCATCGATGGTTTTTAACAGGCGATGATACTGAGTATCTAAATCCCTGACGATATTTTTATAAGCTCGCTTGCGTGATCTGGTGACAATCTCATTGTTGAGACGGGGTGTTTGTTTCCAGCTATAACCCTTTGCAGGCAGGTCTGGTTGTCCTCCTTGTTTACCCTGATCAATCCAGTTCAGGACATTTTCTGTCCACCATAACCGAACCGCAAGCAAATCCTTAATCGACCAGTCATCTACACAGATTTGGTTAGCCAATTTAGCATCCACCCATTCGAGTTTATTTTGTAGCTTCTGATACTCTTTTTTGACCAGATTAATTAACTCCAACCGGCTTTTAGGAATTGGCATGCAATTACCCCATATTAGTCTGACAAATATAGTTCGTTTTTATCAGTGATAATCATAAACACCCCGATAGCTGATCAGCTACTGGTTTCGCCCAAAATATTTTCAGAAAAGTAGTGATGCTCAAAATCCTGCCTGGGGACCATCAAATCGCCCCGCCCCTGAGGCGTCAGATCCAATAGATTCCATAATGGCCAGAACATGTCCGCATGTCTGGGGTGGCCACTGTCCATAGGCCTGGATAACAACTCAGACGCCCAGAAATGGAAAATACCATCGGGCGTTTTTTTAAAGACATTCATTACCGAAACCACTGCAGGATCTTCGGTTTCAAAACCTGCGTAATCGAGCACATAGCTATTGTTCTGCCCAGAAACTGTATTTATTCTCCATCCCCGCCGACCAGACCATTGCTTAAGCTGCTTAGCGCTGGCGGCAGACGTCACCGCTATTGCTGAAGTTTCCTCAACAGCACGACTGTTGACATCAAGGCTGTCCACGATACTGGTACATGAGGGGCAAGGTGCATCCCAGTCTGGGCCGAACATCATGGTGTATAACAACAATGAATCATGCTCACCGAAAAGAGCATCAAACGACACCGTTTTAACCTGCTCATCATCAGCCACCATTTCAAATTGATAGCCTTCTTTGAGCCGTCCACCCAAAGGCAACTGCCGCCGTTTATCAGCAACCAACTCAATTTCTTGACGAAGGTGAACCTCTGCTTCTAAAAGCACATTTCGCTGTTTTCTATATTCAGAAGGTTCATTGGGGAATCGAAAGGCATTCATAGCTATTCTCCATTTTTCAGCTGCATGCTCAGCTTAACAGCATGTTTTATTTTCATTGGTTACATTTGATTTCACTTGCTTCTATTGGCCTCCATAAATCTGACCAGTGGCATTTGTATTTACAGTATCGTAAATTGTGGAATCAAATGAAAGCGATTAATTCTTATAACTTCTGAATCTTTTTCTGACCTTCAAATATGACAATTATTCCACCGACACAAAAGACCTAACTGATTTTACAAAATTATCGTCTGTGCTTTTAACCTATCTCTCACCTTCATTATGTTAGCCTCAATATTGTTGGACAATAAAATTAAACATGGTTGATGTATTTCTTTAACCATGAATTAATGCTTTAATTAATCGATCATCACCAAAGCAAGGCGGCTTTAACAAAAGGATTTGATAGGTGATTAATATGAAAAAAATAGTTCTTTTATTTTCTCTCCTGATATTTTCACACAATGCATCCGCATTTCTTACAACCTTTAACAGCATAGGAATTAATACACCCAGCGTTCAAGAAGACATCAGCCTTCTTTCAGTGGATATTAAACTATCCCAATTAGGCCTTAATGTAAGCACTAACCAGTTAGCAAACCTAGCGTTTGCTGAGGTTTTTCAAATGCGCAATCAGCTCGTTAATGATCTGCGGGCAGAAGCCATGGCGATCGATGAAGTTGATAGGATTATTTTCGCTGGTATTGATATTTTGCCACTAACTGTAAGTCTCAGACAGACCAATAATTCTTTGATTCTAAATATTGAGGGCATAAGCGGTGGCGTATCGGGCGTATTAGAAGATCAAGGGATTTTTTGCCAGAGCCCTCAATTTTCTGTTTCCATTGATAACATTGACGCTTCACTTGAATTCAATATCTTTACTGGTGCGTTAATGGTCAGCGATATTACCTTTGATTTAGATACCGATTTTGACTGCAATGGTTTTTTTGGCTTTATTGCTAATTTACTAGGTGCCGACTCGATATTTGCTGATCGTATAGAAGGTGCCCTGGAAGATGGAATAATGGCGCTTAATGGTATTGCCAATATGCAAGACCTCTTTGGTGTCAACGACTTACTAAACCTGCTATCCACTACCATAAACTCCAGTGGAGGTTTGGGCATCCCAAATGAAGCCCAGGTAAACTTAGCTATTAATGAGATTCTTGATTTTCTGTCAAGTGTTAACATAAACACAAATTTAGAGGTCGGTTTTATGCTCTCGGAAACCCATACTGTTACCGGTGGCGAACACGGTTTCTTTCTAACAATCACTGACAGGAATTTAACTATTTTTACTAACTTTTAATTTTTAACCCCTTTCAAAGCTCAGGTAGAGCTTATAGCTCACCTGGGCTTTTTTATTTTAATATCTACATTATTAATCCCTACGTATCATATTAATTACATATCCACCTGATTTATCATCACTCTGAATATCAATCAAACCACGCTGATTGGCCTGCTCAAGTAAATCATTAAATGATTTAAAACCATAAAAACTCTCGCTAAAAGCAGGGTGTCTGCGTTTCAATGTCTGTTTGACCATCGATCCCCACACGCGACCATCGCGCTCCTCAATCAAGGCTTCTGCTGTATCCAGCATCAGTTCTATACCCTTGTCTTTTTTTTCATCTTCAGGGCTTTTGCTTACTTTGGCAGCTTTTTTGGCTTCGTTTTTCTTCGAGGTTTTTTTCTTGCTGGCTTTGCTTTTTTGTTTGGGCTGTTGACGCTTGTGCTTTTTGGAATCGCTTTCCCGGACTAAATCGTCATACAGCAAGAATTCATCACAGTTGTTCATCAGCAACTCAGATGTGCTGTTTTTTACACCCACACCGATCACCAGCTTTGCATTCTCACGCAGCTTGCTGACCAGCGGTGAAAAATCCGAGTCTCCACTGATGACCACAAAAGTATCGATGTGCTCTTTGGTGTAACAAAGATCCAGTGCATCCACCACCATGCGGATATCAGCAGAGTTTTTGCCCGACATACGGGTATGTGGAATTTCGATCAACTCGAAGGCCGCCTCGTGCATTACCGGCCTAAACTGCTTGTAACGGTCCCAATCACAATAGGCTTTTTTAACGACGATATTGCCTTTCAACAATAACCGTTCCAATACCAGCTGCATATCGAATTTAGGGAAATTGGCATCTTTAACGCCAAGGGCAACATTCTCGAAATCGCAGAACAGTGCCAGGGTGTGATCTGTGTTACTCATTAATCCATATTAACAGTTTGCCACTGTTACTGGCATATTGGATGTGACTATAAGCATCTTAAATGATCTTCAGGTGTTATAACTTTTCACTTATCGGCTTCAAATCACAGCATCCGCTGCCAATAGCCCACATCTATCCACCGATCAAACTTAAAACCGGTTTGCCTGAAATGCGCGACCTGTTTGAAACCCATTTTTTCGTGCAAGGCGACACAGGCATTATTGGGTAGAGCGACACCACCAATCATGCTGTGGACTGAGTGTTTTTTCAATGCAAGAAACAATGATTCGTATAATTGCGTGCCGAATCCTGAACTGGTTTTTTCTGCGTCAATATAAACCGATACTTCAACCGTATGACGATAAGCACTGCGGGTTTTCCATGGCGCAGCGTAGGCATAGCCCCTGACGATGCCGTCAGCCTCTAATACCAGCCATGGCAAGGGCCGCTGCAAAATCGCACACAAGCGATTGAGCATTTGATCAGTACTGACTGCTTGCTCTTCAAACGTGGCTATCGAGCAAGCCACATAATGGTTGTAAATTCGCGCAATGGCCTCGGCATCATGTTGTTCCGCAGATCTGATCAAAGCCGATATTCACCCATCTTTAAGGCTGATCGATACCAAAATAGGCATAACCGGCGCCCACTGCGATACCCAGCCAGGCCTGGCCCAGATCGGCCAGTGGTGGCAGCACACCCGGATGTTGCAAATAGCCGATAAAAAAGGCTGCCAGTCCAGTCAATAACCACACGGTTAAATAAACACCCGTAACGCCCTGCAAGACCTTAATGGCCCTTGCTGACCGCTGCTGATCAGTGGCCAATAAACGTGCAGCAGGTGCCTGGCCAGGTTTGGTGGCAGCCAATTCTGCGATGACCAGAGCAGCAACCAGGCCCCCAATCAGTGACATCGACGATGCCATACGATCATTGAATGCATCAGCACTGGCAGTGGTACATGAGGATGCTTCTACACAACCCAGCACTGCCTGCACACCCGAATACACCAGGTAAACATAAATAAACAACAAAACAATGGATACCACGGCGCCAAATACTGCTTTCATATTGTTTCTCCCCGACTCATAGAAAATAAATCTGGTCACTACTGCATTGATAGCAAACCAGCATAATTGATACGGCTGATTTATCCGCCTGTATCGAGGGCATTATTGATTAGAACAAAGCCCTACTAATTATAGGTATTGTTTTAAAAACTTATTATCCCAGTATAGCGAATACCCGCAGCATTAAAAAAGGCCGCATAAAGCGGCCCGAAAGAAAATAGCGTGGCAAGCTATTGGAGACATTAAAGGGTTAGCTGATCAAACTGCGCAGCATCCAGGCTGTTTTTTCGTGAAACTGCATACGCTGTGTAAGCAAATCGCAGGATGGCTCATCGCTGGCATTTTCCGCCGCCGCAAAGACTCTACGGGCAGTGCGAGCCACGGTTTCATGCCCAACCACCAGGTTGCGTACCATCTCTTCGGCTTTGGGGTGACCTTGCTCCTCCTCAATGCTGGTCAATTCTGAAAAAGCTTTATAAGAACCCGGCGCAAAATGACCAAGCGCCCGAATACGTTCGGCGATTTCATCAACCGCTACTGCCAATTCGGTGTAATGCTCCTCAAATAATGCATGCAGAGAATGGAACTGGGGACCAGTGACGTTCCAATGATAGTTATGGGTTTTGATATACAGCGTATAACTATCGGCCAGCAAATGCGCCAGCCCATCAGAAATATCCTGACGCTGCTGTTCATTTAAACCAATTTGAATATCCATTCTAACTCCTGAATCTAGGCTGTGATGTTATTGAATAGATGTAGATTAACGCGCGCTTTTCAATATGTGAAATTGATTGTTTTATTAACTTTGATTGATTTAAACTATGGTTAGTTTTGGGGCCCCAAACTCTAACCACGCCCTGTCACAGCTCAGGTCTGATGCGGGAAACTCTCGTTGTGCGGCCTAAAACACCGTTTTCTTTTCCAGTTGAATACTGTTCAGCACCTGCTCCCACGGAAACATTGGCCCAGGATCAATTTTTCGAAGGATCATAACGGACGCATTGTCACTGGCTTCAATCTGTCGTGTATCCATATCCTGATGACCGGCAATCCACTCTAGGTGAGGTAGGCTTTCCTGCAGGTGCTGTAACAGGCCGATCAAAGCCAGAATTTGCTCAGGTGGGTATGCAGTATCAGGTTGCTGGCTTTGACTGTGTAACCAGTCAGGCCAGCGGCCACGGTTAACCAGCTCGATACCAATACTGTTCCTATTGTGACCGGCAACATGATGAGCAACATGAGTGAGCGGCACATATTGTTCGATACTGCCGTCAAGGTTGATATAAAAATGTCCACTATTGCCTGTTTGTGACCCGCTATAAATGATTTTCTCACCAAAATCTCTGGCGGTGGCCATATCTGGTGTTTCAGTACAATGAATCACCACGCCGGTAATCGCTTCCAACTCACGCTGATCCAATTGTTCAATATAAGGCAATGGATTTTGGCTGATCATCAATGCAAAACCTGCCAATGCGCTGGAAGTCGGCAACTCAATAACCGCTTCAATGCCTGTCAGCTATGGTGGTTAACCAACCATCCAAGGCGGTCCGGTCATGCCATTGTCCTTGGTGCATCACAGCCTGCACGGTTCTGGTATTGGCAATATCATCCAGTGGATTGGCACCCAGCAGCACCAAACTGGCCGGTGAACCTGCACGAATAGTACCCCAGTGCTCACGCTGGAAGAATTGACCAACGTTTACTGTACCCATCTGCAATGCTTGATACGGCGTCAAACCTGCATCTACCATAGCCTGCAGTTCACGATGAATGGAAAACCCGGGTACATTCATAATCTGAGGGGCATCTGAACCCAACAGCAGGCCTGCGCCCTGACGATGTAGTGCCAGCAGCAACTGTTGGCGCATAGCCAGCAGTTTTCGGCGTTGTTGCTGTGTATATTGTTCACGTAAACCGCTCACACTACTGCCCCAACGCTTAACTGTGGCTGGATCCATATAACGCATTTCCGGCCAATTGAGCATGGTCTCTAATGGCGTATCACCTAAGGTGCTTAACATCAGCGTTTCCGTTGGTACATTCCATACCCTGGCTTTGGCTGTCTGTCGTGCCAGGCGCTCAAGCTGTGAAAAATCCATATCGGTGGCAATCGCAGCACCAAAAAACCCTGGGTCACTACGCAATGCTTGGCTATCTTGTGGCAACAATGCTCGCGCATAACCATCCAGATGATCAATCGTGGCTTGCTCTGAACTCAGGGTTAACTCTGTACCCACTGCAACTGACACATGCCCCGCTAAAGGGATATTCAGCCGTTGCCCTTCATTAACAGCAGCTTGGTATTGATCGCGGCTAAGCCCTGGGTGCAGTTTGATAAAGTCATAACCCGCTGCCTGCTGATCACGCACCATTTTTACTGCCTGAGAGCGAGAGCTGACCGAGCCACCACTCAATGATGGACCACTGGTGATTAACTCCGGGCCCACCTGCCGGCCATCAGCCAGTTGTTGCCGCAGCCGCAAATGTGATGGTTCGCCCAGCATGCCCCGTGCCAGCACAATGCCATTGGCCAGATATAAACGCAGCACTTCATCTACCGCCGTTTTCCCGGCAGTTTCTGATGGAATATGCGCATGCATTTCTGCCAGACCCGGCATTAGATACCCACCCTGTCCATCGATAACTTTGGCGGTTTCAGAACCATCAATGATAAGCGCCTCACCAATACCGGCAACTTTATTATCAATAACCAATACCTGTTGACCTGGCAATACCTGCTCGCTATCCATGGGGATAACATTGACGTTCTTAATCAGCAAGGTTTGCGCCTGTGCCAACGTACCGACACACATAATCAGCAGCAATAAAAATCGTTTCATCAAGATAACCACCGTCGTTTTCATCTGCCTGCAGAGTTACTCTCAGCAGTATGCAGCTTAAGATTTATTGATTGATTACTCAAATTTGGTCGAGCTGAGAGCAGTGATTGAACCCCATGTAAGTCGGCTTACAACCGCAGGTCCGTAAGCCGACACCTTCAGTGCTATTGCCGCTATAAGCGACACCATTACCATTAGTTAGCAGTCAAAATTTATGGTTGGTTCTTTCGTGATATTTCTGTTGTCGGCTTACGGCTTCGCCTAAGCCGACCTACGTGTTCTCATTAATTAAAGATTGACTTTACCCCTGCTCCAGCAAACGCCGCAAATCAATAATTGCCGCATTGGCTCGGGCAATGTAATTGGCCATCACCAGCGAATGGTTGGAGAACAGCCCAAAAGCAGAACCATTCATAATCATTGGACTGCGAATCGGGCGCTGGGTGGCTTCCAGTTCGCGGATAATCTGCCGATAGCTGATCTCAGCATTCTTGTCGGCCAGCACATCAGCAAAATCCACTTCCATGGCCCGGAAAAAATGAATTAATGCCCAAGTGGTGCCTCGAGCCTCAAAAAACACATCATCGATTTTCAACCAGGGTGTTTTTACCTGCACTTCTGCAGGAGCGTTGGTCGATTGCCGGGCATTGGGATCATTGCTTAAGTCCGTATTCAAACGTGACTGCCCGATACTGGCGGATAAACGCTGGCTGATACTGCCCAAACGCTTTTCCACCTGCGCCAGATAATCACGCAAATTATCTGCCCGCGCATAAAACTGCGCATCATTGTCATCGGCATCGGCCAGTCGTATCTGATAACGCTTGAGTGCTGCAAGGCCATCGCGGTATTCACTTTCGGTCGCCGGTAACCACCAGGAATCGTTATTGAAGTGCATTTGCGGGTCGGCCACCGCCAGATCGTCATCTTCTGTCGATTGGGTCTGCGAACGGCTGATGTCATTGCGCAACACTCGCACCATATCCCGCGTTTGCAGCAACACACCAAATTCCCAATTAGGCATATTGTCCATAAAGATGAAAGGGGGCGTCATGTCATTGCTGGTATAGCCGCCACGTTTATCCAACAGTGTTTCAATAATGTTAATCAAAGTGGCTGTTGTCACCGAACCGGTTACCACCTGCTGCTGGTTTTGCCTGGCATCATTTTGTGCCACAGCTTCAACATCGAACAGGCGCGGTTCCCAGCTGGCCCAAAACATAACAACGCCGCTGAGCACCAGCAATATAACCAGCGTTAACCAGTACCAGCGACGACGGCCGGTAAACAACCAATAGCGAATTTCGGAAAACAAATAACGGATAGAACGAAACATAGTTATTACCGGAAAGTTCGGTGAACCTCTGATTTGGTCGAATATAGCTTAGTTTGCAGCAAGTTCGCGCGCAATCAATCCGCTATTAGTCACGGTTACCCGGTAAGTCACATTTTCGCGCATCGGCAAATAGGTGGCTGTACCGTAGCTGGCATCAACCATGGGAAGCAAGCGGGGGCGCTGGCGAGTGAACTCCCACAAATCCAATTTTGCCGGTAACAGCTGGTCAGCCCTAAGATCAACCACACTGTGTGCGTCCTGGCGCTCCTGATCAATATCCTGATAGCGGCCCGCCAAGCGCTCCAGCCTGAACTGCGGTTCTAGCCCCAACACTGTGGCCCAGCTCTTCCACTTTAAAAATTGAGCCTCCAGGCGCCAGTCATCACCCGCCAACAGATACTGCTCACTGCGGCCATCGGGATAATCAATTTGCGCATTGAAAGCCTGCTCGCCGACTTGTTCAAAGCGCAGATCAGCCACCGGCAGTTCATCGGTCAAACGCGCATAAGTATGCAGATTCCAGACCAGCAGGCCTAACAGAAGACCTGACAATAATGGCACCAAACCACAGGTACACCGGACCAGCCCACCAACCGGGTGTCTGCGACAATGACCTAAACCATGAAACACCAGCCACAAACCGATAATCAATAGCAGCAAAGCGATATAAATCATTTTCCCAGTATGCAATGCGGTGGTTCAAGTGGCAAACTAAGGCGCTTTGTTAATGACGATACACACCCATGAGCCAAATTGAATATACGCTGATCTCTCGATTCTTACTCTGCGCTACTTTGGTACTACTGGCAGTCACTCTACCTTCACAGGCACAGCAACCGCCGTCAACACCATTGAGCCTGGAACAGATAATGGCGGAGCCGGACTGGATTGGTCATCCTGTACAGCAAGCCTGGTGGAGCACCGATGGTTTGGCGGTTTATTACCGCATCCAGCAAATCAATGCGTCATTAAGTGAAGTTCATTCAATTCAGTTGGAAAGCGGGCAGGACCAGGTATTGACCCGGCAGCAGCAATCCGAAATCAATACCGGCAATCCAGTGTATGACCGGGAGCAGCGTCGGGCTTTGATTATGCGACATGGGGATATTTTTCTCGAACAATTAGACAGCGGACAGAGTTTGCAGTTGACACGTACCAGCGGTATCGAGAATCAGGCTCAGTTTATGTCTGATGGTGCTCGGATAATGTATCAGCGAAGTGGTGCCTGGTTTATTCATAATCTATCCGATGGCCTGGTTTATCAGGCTGCTGACCTGCGCAGCGACAATCAGCCTAAGGATGAAGATCACGGACCACTGTCTGACCAGCAGTTGCGTCTGTTCAGCACCTTAAAAAGACAAATTGATGAACAACAGGCAGAAAAAGACTTAGCCGATGAACTGGCTGCCATGACAAGCAGTGACAGTGACAAACCCTGGTACCTTGGCGAAGATCGCGAAATAGTCGATTCCAGCTTATCGCCATCGGGCGACAAAATGCTGGTGATTACGGCTGAAAAACAGGCCGATGATGGCCGAACCGGCAAAATGCCGCATTACGTCACCGCTTCTGGTTACGTTGACATAGAAGATGTACGTACCCGGGTTGGACGCAATGTTCCGGGCGGTCATCAGTTATTACTGCTGGACCTGAATACCCATGCAATGCACCCGCTGAGTACCGATGATTTACCCGGTATTACTGATGACCCGCTGGCAGAGCTGCGTGCTGAGCAGGAGTTGGACCCCCTGGAAGGCGCACGCGATGCCTGGGTAGCAGGTATCACCTGGAATGACTTGGGTAGCCAGGTCGCAATCCAGTGGCAGGCAATCGACAATAAAGACCGTTGGTTAGCGACTGTGGATTTTGAAAACCATCAATTAAAACCACAGCACCGCTTAACAGATAACGGCTGGATCAATTGGAATTTCAATGAATTTGGCTGGCTGCCTAACTTTGACCCTGATGCTGAACCGGTATTGTGGTTTGTCTCAGAACAATCCGGATATGCACACTTTTACACCCAGGCATTGGACCGGCAACGTGCAACCCAGCACACCAACGGCCAATGGGAAGTTTATAACCCCGTGGTCAGCCGCGATGGAAATCATGTCATTTTCATGGCCAACCGTGAACGCCCGATTGAATATGAACTATATCGTTTAAAACTGGCTGACAATCATATTCAGATGCTGACGGATTTAAACGGCGTAGAAAGCTTTACTCTGGCACCGGATGAATCACAAATTCTGGTGCAATACTCCGGCAGCTATCTGCCCATGCAGCTAGCCGTCGTCAAGGATGATAGAACCCAAAAATTGACCGATACCCGCACTGATGCATTTAAAGCCATTCAATGGCAGCAGCCGCAGTTCGTTCAGGTACCATCAAAACACGATGCAGGACAACCGATCTGGTCGAAACTGTATTTGCCCGATTTTAACCAGCACCCCGGACCACGCCCGATAGTAATGTTTGTCCATGGTGCCGGTTATACCCAAAATACCCACCAACGATACCCCTATTATTTCCGCGAACAAATGTTCCACAACCTGCTGACCCAGCGTGGTTATGTCGTACTGGATATGGATTTTCGAGCATCGGAAGGCTATGGTCGCGATTGGCGTACCGCCATTTATCGACAGATGGGTCACCCCGAACTGGAAGATCTGCGTGATGGTTTGGACTGGTTATCAGAAAACTATCCAGTTGATCGCAGCCGTGCCGGGGTATACGGTGGCTCATACGGCGGGTTTATTACATTGATGGCAATGTTCAATGAACCGGAGCTGTTTGCCGCCGGTGGATCACTGCGACCAGTGACTGACTGGGTTTCTTATAACCATGGTTATACCTCGAATATCCTTAACACACCGGAAGTTGACCCAGAAGCCTATCTGAAAAGCTCGCCTATTGAACACGCTGAAGGCTTACAGGGTCACTTACTGATTGCCCATGGAATGCTCGATGATAATGTTTTTTATCAGGACTCAGTACGCCTGGCACAGCGTTTAATCGAACTGCGCAAACCCGATTGGGAATTGGCGGGTTACCCGCTGGAACGGCACAGTTTTGTTTATGCTGATAGCTGGTATGATGAGTACCGACGTGTCCTGAAATTATTCGAGGATACATTCAATGAATAATAATTATAAATATGCAGCGTGTTGTGATTATAGGTTCGGGGGGAGCAGGAAAATCTACCCTGGCCAGACAGCTGGGGGAGCGCCTTGACCTACCTGTTTACCATCTGGATCAGATTTACTGGCGCCCACACTGGCAACCCATCACCCACACAGAGTTCACCAACCGTCAAAAAACCATTTTAAAAAAGAGCCAATGGATAGTCGACGGTAATTACGGCGGCACAGTGGATTTGCGCTTTAAAAAAGCCGATACGATTATCGTACTGGACCTACCCACCTTGACCTGTTTATGGGGCGCGTTCACCCGCTATTGGAAATACAAGAACCGAACCCGGCCAGATATGACCCCAGGAAATAAAGAACAACTGACCTGGGAATACATCCGTTTCATTCTCAATTACCGCCGCACACGTCGGCCCAGAATTTTTGGAAAGATCGCCGCACTGCCTGAAGACAAACAAGTATTTATTTTGAAGTCCAGGGCAGATGTAAGGGCATTACTGAAAAGTTGCTGTGATACCTGATTAACAAGCACCCCATAGGACCGCTTGGTCCAGCGTATCAGAAGCGCTGTTTATCTTTTTTTGCTGAACCTAAGCATCGAACGATTATCGAATAACGTCAATTGGGTGTTATTGTCACTGTCATTATGCGTCTACTGTGTTGTCTGCTGATTGCTAACTGTATGGCCCTGCCCGCCACTGCCACGGTTAAATACACTGTCAGCATTAAAGATCAGCTCAACACAGTCAACGTTAATATCTGTTTTGACGGCAGCCCGGATGATCCACACCCTCGTGATTTATACATCAATAATGAGGCACGTTCGGCTATCCATAATCTGCGGTGGAATAACCGGACACTGCCATCGCTGGCCAACTGGCGACCGCTGAGAATCAATCGCTCAGACAACACTGGCTGCCTGGCCTATCAAGCCAGCCTGACTGACTCGGGTGAACGCTGGGGATACACCTCATCCGATTACATGCTGACCGATCCAAAGCATTGGTTATTGGGTCCACCGCAAGGCAGTCATGCCATCATCCATTTTGATTTGCCTGATGTCATTAATGTCTCACACCCTTGGCCAGGCGTTGTCACAAACGATGATTCACAATGGTTTCAGCTGGGGTTAACCAGTGCAAGCTGGAGTTCCAATGTCGCCTTTGGTCGATTCGAGGTAGAAAACATCGCCATCGCCGATACTTTCCTACGCATGACCATTCTGCCGGGTAGACCCGCACCAAACCCACGAGTCACCCGCGAGTGGGTGCTCGAGTCAGCACTGTCAGTACTCAATGCCCACGGTGATTTGCCACAAAACGAGCCTCAGGTAATCATCATGCCGGTCGGTCGTCAAAACCAGGCCATCCCCTTCGCCAGGGTCTTGCGGGGCGGTGGTATCGGCTTACAGTTCTTTGTTGATCCACGACGCCCGCTGCGTGACTATAGCGCTGACTGGAAACCCGCACATGAGTTCAGCCATCTGCTGCTACCTTATATCAGTCGTAAGGATGCCTGGTTATCAGAAGGCCTGGCCTCTTATTACCAAAATGTGATGCGTGCCCGTGATGGCCGTTTGAACGAGCGTGAGGCCTGGGATCAATTACTGGCAGGCTTTGAAAGGGGTCGTAAAGGCGTCACCAACAATAGGACGCTGGCTGAAGAGGCCAGTGGTATGCATCAGAACCGATCCTACAAACGGGTTTACTGGAGCGGTGCTGCGATGTTGTTTCTGGCCGATGTTGAACTGCGCAAACGCACCAATGGCCGACACAACCTGGATACGGCATTAGCGGGCGTAGCCGAATGCTGCATGGAAGTTGGAAAAATCTGGCGTGCGCGTGACATGATGCAGCTAATGGATGAGGTCACCAATAATAATGTGTTTATGCAAACCTACCACCAGTACACCCGCTCACGCGTTTTTCCTGATGTTAAGCCAACACTGACTGACCTGGGTGTCAGTCAACGCTGGGGCCGTGTACGCCTGAATAACCAGGCCAAATTCGCTTTTTTACGCAAGCAAATTATGCGTCAGGTGAGCAGCGACTAGGCCCTAAGCCAATCTGGAAAACCTGATGAGCTTGTTACCGCAGGTCGGTTTAGGCAAAGCCGTAAAGCGACAGCGAAACCGTAAAAACTTATCCAGACATTTTTATTTTAGCAAGCCGTCAGCTGACGGCTTCGTCTAAGCTGACCTGCCTAACCATTATCTCAATTTAACCACTTTTAACCCTTCACTCACATACATTTGTCATACTAATTACACTTCAAAAACTAGTGTCGGCAATGAAAAAGCTATTCAAACTACTGATTTACATTATCACTGGAATTATCGGTTTACTGATTCTGGCTGTAGTGGCACTCAAATTCTTTATCGACCCAAACGATTATAAAGAAGAGATTTCTGCGCAGGCCAGCAAAGCCGCCGGTCGTGAGATCAATATTGAAGGTGATTTGTCAATGTCCATCTACCCATGGCTGGGAATTGAACTTGGCAAAATTACGATTGGCAACCCGGCAGGATTTGCTGGCGATTTTGCCAGTGTCGAAAATGCCGGCGCAGCCGTTAAGCTATTGCCATTGCTAAGCAAAGACATCCAAATCGACCGTATCCTGCTGGACGGCCTAAATGCCGACTTGCAGGTTAACGCGGCGGGAACCAATAACTGGTCAGGTTTTGGCCAATCAACCGAACCTGAAATCACTACTAGCAGTGAGTCAGCAAACGTGCAGTCACTCAGTATTGCGGCAATTGATATCAGTAATGGCGCATTTAGCCTGATCAATGAACAAACCGATCAGCACCTGCAGGTTTCCAATTTTAACCTGGCTGCATCCGGTATCGCTTCAGGCAAACCCTTCGGCATTGATGGTGGCCTGTTACTGGCGATGCCTAAAGAATCCAAGAGCTATCAATTGGCTGTAGATGGCGATGTATTGTTTAATCAGTCATCCGGCCAGTTAAACCTGGACAATGTGCAATTGGGTATTGTTGACCAATCAGCACAACCACTGCCACCCATCGATCTGATGTTAACCGGCGAATTGAACAGTCAAACCGGTATGCTGAGCCTTCCGGAAATGACACTCGAAGTGGATGATTTAAGTCTGACCGGTGATATCTCCGGGCGCAATGTGTTACAGGCACCCGAGCTGAATGGCACTTTGATGCTAAGAGAGTTTAACCCCAAATCGGTGGCTGCTGCCTTCGGCACTGAATTACCACAACTCAGCGATGACGATGTAATGGAAAGCTTCTCAGGGCTTCTACAGATAGCCATTACCCCGCAGAACATTCAGCTCAATGAACTTCGTGCCACCTTGGATGACACCACTTTGAGTGGCACAGCCAGCATGACTCGTAGTGCACGACCGGCTTATCAGTTCGATCTGAATGTTGATCAAATCAATTTGGACCGCTATTTGCCCCAATCAACCAACCATGCCAGTACAACCACTAATGGCTCAACCGATACACAAACCGATGTTAGCGCCATCCCAGTAGAAACGTTCCGCGCTATCGATGCCAGCGGCAGCTTTTCCATCGGCAGCGTCACCATCAATAACCTGGATGCCAGCAACCTTGCTGTACAAATGCAGGCCAACCGAAATGGCTGGCAATTTAATCCACTCAGCGCTGATTTTTATGATGGCCGGTTTAGTGGCGGTATTTTTATTGATGCCACCGGTAACTCACCGATATTACGTACCGATGACAACCTTAATAACGTGCTTGCACAAGCCATGCTGTCCGATATGCTGGGTACCGAGTTTGTCAACGGGTTGGCATTGTTTGACGCCGACCTGAGTGCTGATATCAACCAGCCCGCTGAAACACTCACCGGCGAAGTCAGTTTTGATATTCGCGATGGTGCCATTAACGGTATTAACATTGCCGAGTTATTACGCAGAGGTTTCAATCTGGCCAATAATTTAAACCTGGCCAGTGCAGCGAATATTAATGAGGAGTTTTTGCAAGGCGGAGGACAAACGGATTTTGCCAGTTTATCTGGCCGTTTCATTGCCGATAATGGTCTTATCCGCAACAACGATTTGCGTTTGCTGTCGCCGTTATTGCGCGTCCAGGGCGAAGGCATTGTGGATCTGGCCAACAACCGCATTGACTACCAGGTCACCGCTGCATTGGTAAAAACCCTGCAGGGCCAGGGTGGCGCAAGCCTGGAAGAGCTGACCGGCAAACAAATACCCATTCGTATTAACGGCACACTGCAGGAACCCAAATACAGTGTTGACCCGCGCGCCATCGTGCAAATTCTTGCTGGCCAGCGGGTACAGGAACAAAAAGACAAACTGCTGGAAAAAATTGGCGATCGCATCGGTGGTGAAGACAACCCTGCTGCCGGCATATTGGACAACGTGCTAAGCGATGCGCTGGGTACCAAACCCCGACAGCAGAGCGATGCTTCAACCCAAGGTAGCGCTGATGAAGCCGATGCCACCGTTTCTGACCAAACCTCTGATAATGAGGAAAACAGTCAGCCCAGTGTTGAAGAAGAAATCGGTGGTGCACTATTGAATAGCCTGTTTAATCGACGCAAACAAGACCAGCAACCCGCCGACAGTGAAGAATCCGATGATGGTGAATCCAATTCACCATAACAGATCGTGGTACCAGCCTCTGTTGACCAATACTCCGCCGGCTACAACCCGGCGGAGTCAAAAGCCATCAGTGATTTCATAACTAACTCAATCGCTTAATCCCCACTTCTACACATCAGGCGACAATTTATTAGCACATCAAGCCACACTGATTGGTATCACCTTTTATCGGCTTGATCAAAACAGTAGCCATACATTATGGTGTTAAGTAAGGGTATCCAAAACTAGTCAATGACTATTGGCGGCGTGTTTGATCAGTCACGGCGTTAAACAGAAGTGCGTTACCTGTTAAAGGACTCATCGATCTGAATCAATGGTATACGGAGAGCTTTATTATGCGACTACCTTTAATACTTACCTTTTTATTGTCAGCAGCGCTGGGTTTCAGCCGTCCGGTAATGGCTGGGCCAATAGTACATTTTGATATCTACGAGACTGACTTATACCTTTCCAGTGCCAATGATCAAAACGAGAATTGTTCCGGCTTTTTGCATAAGGATCTGGTCGAATACAACGGTATCATTTACCTTTGTGGAATATGGTGGCTTGACAATATGAGCATTGACTATGACTTGCATTTGACCCGGCTACCTAAAGAAGTTCCTCCGTCAGACCCTCTAGGATCCTGGACAGGCCTATTGCTGGACTTACCGGATATGCCCGAAATTTTCGATAGAAAATTCTTTCTATTTGTCGATTGGCAATTCGATTGCCAACCTCTCAATTGCCAACCTGCCAATGGCAAAACAGCCAGTGGCAGCCTACCACCGAAATAGTCTGCATTGATTAAGTGTTCAGTTTATCTGACGCTGACACTGATGGTTGTCAGCGCACTGGCCAATGATCTGCATTTCCATCACCTTGGTTTGGAACAAGGTCTGCCCAGCTCACGCGCTCAGGCTTTTGCCCAGGATCGGCATGGGTTTATATGGGTAGGTACCAATGCCGGCCTGGTTCGTTTTGATGGTTACGAAACGCTAAATTTCCGACATGATGAGCAACGCCCGGAGTCGCTGTCTTCCAATAAAATCGAAGAACTGTATATCGATAGCTTGAACCAATTGTGGATCGGCACTCGAGACCAAGGGCTTAATCGTTTCGACTCAAAACAGCAAACATTCGTCAATATCCAATTCCAAAATTACCAGCCCAAATGGATATATGCGTTAACCGAATCCAAAGGCAAACTATATATCGGTACCGATCAGGGCCTTTTTGAATTACCGCTGCAACAAACCATCGCTACTCGTGTGCGCTTAAGTCGCGACTTTACCGTTTACTCATTGATCACCGATGCCAATGACGATATCTGGATGGGCACTCGCGCCAATGGTATTTTTCACTACCGTGCTGCCAATAATGGCGAGCTGACAAACCTTGAGCTGCCCAAGGAGCCTGACTCTGATAAGCGCATTTTTGCTTTGGCCATTGATCAAACCAATAAGTTGTGGATTGCATCCGGCCATCAATTGTATTCAAAGGCCAATGGCTCATTGATGCTTACACATCAACTGGCTGATCAACTGCCGGCCAGCCCAATCACTTCACTGCAATCACTACAAACCGGGCATATCGCCATTGGTACTTTGGCCGGCCTGTTTTTATTCGACCCAAACCGTTCCGAATTATTGTCTTTTCGCGCACATCATAATTTCTCCAGCAGCTTGCAGGATCATCAAATCATCCAGCTGCACGAAGACCAAAGCGGTTCACTATGGGTGGGAACCTTCAAAGGTGGTGTCAGCTATGTCAACCCCGACATGCTCAAGCTGGGGCTGAATCGGGATACCGATCACTGCCCCGTCACAGGTGCAGAAGATATTAAGCAAGATCATTTAAACCGATTATGGATCGCAAGATTAAATAGCGTTACCCGCATTAACCCTGATGGAAGCTGTGAGCAATTACAACTGGCCAACTCACAGACAGACATCAACTTTATCGAAATATTTTTCGACTCCAGCAAACGTATCTGGGCATTATTGGAAGCCAATGGTTTGGCACTCTTTGATACACAAGCCAATGCCTTTTACCCATTTGAACACCCAGCACTCAAACGCCTGACGGTACTGGATATGTATGAATCCAGCCCCGGCCAATTTTGGCTGGGCACAGAAAAACATGGTCTTTATCAATTTGACCCAGGGCAAGAATTGATAACGCCCGTGGAAAAGCTTGAAGGAATCTTTGTATACAGCATCCGCCCCTATAGAAACAGCCTGTTATTGGCCAGTTCCACCGGTGCAATTTTATATTCACCGGAAACCCAAACGCTTAGCTCCCCTTTTGGTCTGGCTGGTGACCAGGTAATCCAAACCATTCTGATTGATGAGTATCGACAGGTTGTCTGGTTAGGCAGCAATGGCAATGGTTTATATCGAGCTGATATGCATGAAGACACTGTTGATAAAATTGATGCCAATAAAGGTTTTAAGGGAGAAAACATTCGCACTGCTGTTATTGACCGTCACGGGACAGTGTGGATAAGCAGTAACCATGGTTTATTTAAACAGACCCTTGAAACAACGGAGTTTGTACAAATTAACCATAGGGACGGTTTGCAAGGCCAGGAATTTACCTATACCGGTTATGTCCCGGAACAGGATTTGTTATTGCTATCCGGCATTAATGGAATTAACCGATTCAAACCTGGTGACATCACCAACAACTCTGTCGCCCCCAAGGTTGCCTTTACCCGCTTTGGTTCACCCAATAAATTGGATACCGAACAACTTGCCGAACCACCTGTTGAAATTGAATTAACACATAAAACCAAAGATTTCAGTTTCGAAATGGCTGCTTTCAATTTCGACGATCCGCAACGTAATCAATACGCCTATCAGTTACAAAATTATGATCAGGACTGGATATACGTCAATGCCAACCAGCGCCGTGGCTCATACACGAATTTACCACCCGGGCATTATCGATTGCGGGCCAAAGCAGCCAATAAAGATGGGGTTTGGAGCACCGCAGAAACCGGTATTAATATCACCATAAAGCCTTCACCATGGCTGACATGGTGGGCCAAATCACTGTACGCATTGATTGCCATTGTTATTTTTTATGCTCTACATCACCGGCGCAATCTTGCCATCACAAGAAGAGCCGACGCATTACAAGTCGAAGTAAACCGCAGGACCTTTGAAATCACACAGCAAAAAGCGACCATCGAAGATTTACTGGCGCGTAAAAATGATTTGTTTGCAGCCATTTCGCACGAATTTAGAACACCTTTGACGTTATTACTGGGGCCTTTGGACAGCATCTGCCGTGACATTGATGGACCATTGCAAACCAAAGTCGAATTGGTCAAAAGAAATGGCTTGCGCCTGCTGACACTGGTTGATCAATTACTGGCCATGGCAAAAACCGTTAACCAGGATGAAACCGCGCGCAAGCCTCAGCAGCTTTCAGCCTATCTTATCGGTTTGACTGAATTATTTGATTCTGCTGCCAGGCAGAAAAAAATCACCATACAGCTGATTCCCTCACCTCATGATCTTTATGTGCTTGCAGAAGACGGAAGCCTGGAATTAATTCTTGGTAATATTTTATCGAATGCCATTAAATATTCACCGCTGGATTCAGTCATCAATATAACCACCAGCCATGACACAGACCATGTCACTGTGAACATTAGCGATCAGGGCGTTGGCATTGCAGAGTGTGATCAGCAGGCCATTTTTGAACGTTTCTATCGCACCAGCGATGCGGTTGGTATCCAGGGTACCGGGCTGGGACTGGCCGTTGCCAAAGAAACAGCAGAAGCCAATCATGGCCACATTCTTCTTACCAGCACGGTTGGTCAAGGCTCAGTTTTTTCCGTTGTGTTCCAGCGTACCACCGCCAATCACGATGAACCAATAACAAAACCACAGACCAAACTCATTGACAGCCAGCTTGAGCTACTAAAAGCATTACCTGCTGCAGCTGATCCAATTGCATTAAAACCACCGGCAAATGATGAAAAGCCCCTGGTTTTGATTATCGAAGACAACCAGGAAATGCGGGCGTTTATTCGCGAAACCCTATCGCCCATGTATCGGTTTGCCGAAGCGGTTGATGGCAGTGATGGAATCCATCAGGCTTTACAGCTAATACCCGATATTATTATCTGCGACATTATGATGCCCAAAAAAGATGGCTTTGCAGTGACCAGACAATTGCGTCATAACCTGCATACCAGCCATATCCCTATTATCCTTTTGACGGCCAGAACCGATCACGACAGTCGTATCCGCGGTTGGCGCGAATATATCGATGAGTATTTATGCAAACCGTTTTCAGCTGAAGAGTTACAAGCTCGCATCAAAAATATCCTTGCCATACGCAAAATTCTGCAGGGCAGGTTCAGCACTGATGCAAATGAGCCCCAGCAGCAATTAACAGAGCTGACATCGCTCAATGCCATGGATCAAAAATTTATGGAAAAAATAAAAACTTGCCTGCAGCAAAACTATACCAATAGTAAATTCAGTGCCACAGAAATTAGCATGGATGTTTCAATGAGCTACCGGCAATTACAGCGCAAATTAAAAGCTTTGACAGGGTATTCTCCATCAGATTATCTGCGTGAATTTCGACTGGTACAGGCGGCCAGGATGCTCGCTGATGGAAAACAAGCTGGCATTGCTGCAGATGCATGCGGCTTTAGCTCCCCCAACCAGTTCAGCCGCAGCTTTAAAGCTTACTACGGAATGACGCCCAAACAGTTTCAGCAAGACAAAACCCAAGCCGGAAAACCTGTGTAGCACTTCCAGGGCACTCCAATAGCAACATCAAGATCTTTATGTTGAAGGCCGCTATCAATTGATCCATCAACGACAAAAATATATCAATTAAGGACTGTTTCTCTCAATTCATTGGCCAATTAAATTTCTAGAATACTAACCTGTTACTATCTTGCGACTACTGTTTTATTCTTAATTATTGTCTCCAGACAAAAACACTTTGGCGTTTCAGGCCAAATATATGGCCTCAGGCGGATAACACCGCTACTCCCTCTTCATTTAAGTTTTATACACAGGTCAATTGCCTGACAAAAGTGGAGACTAACATGCATACCTTAATACCTTTCATTTCTAAAAGACCCATTTATATATTTTTATTGCTGCTGTGCTCTCAAGCCTGGGCACAACTTGGGCAGGTTCCGCCAAACACCTTGCTCGGAGATCCTGTTTTCAATGAATCCAGCAATGCTATTACCGAAGACTCTAGTGGTAATATTTATATTACCGGCGCAACGGATGATTACCTGGACACTCTGGTCGCCGGTCAGAATAAATTTGGTCTGGATGCTTTTTTAGCCAAATATGATGCTGATCGAAACCTGTTATGGATACGGCAGCTGGCATTATCCGATGGCGGCCAGGTTGTTGACGCGCCCCCTGATGATGAAGGCTTTGCCGTTACTACAGACTCACTGGGTAATGTGTATATGGCCGGTGGCTTTAGCAGAGCCGGAATATCAGCAGGTGATGATGCTTTTTTGGCTAAATACGACGGCACTGGCCAACTTCAATGGGTGGAAACCTTTGCTGGAATAGCAGATGGGAATGTGATCCCATGTAATCAGCAGGCTTTGGGTGTGGTCGCAGATAACCTGGGGAATATTTACGTAACCGGGCCCGATAAACTCAGTGCCGTAATACTCAAATACCGTGATGATGGTACCCAGGGTACCCTGATTGCCAGCGATGTTATTGAGTTACCCGGACCATTCGGTTTTTTCGAAACCGTCATCACCAACGGAATTAGCATAGACTCCATCGGTGGTATTTATGTTGCCGGCAGCACCGAAGGTTTTGTGGCTGACAATGACAACCCACAAATCGATAATGCGGGTGGTTTCGATACCTTTTTGATTCGATACATTGATCAGGGACAAAACCTGACACGTGACTGGGCACGCCAGATCGGCACACCCCAGGATGATTTTGGCAATGCGGTTACCGCTTCTACCGACCTGTCTAATAACCCTGCCATTTTTGTAGCTGGCTCTTCCGATGGTGGTTTGGGCAATGCTTCCGGAACACTCGGCGGCAGCGATGCCTTCTTGATCAAATACGATGAGCTGGGCGATATGCAATGGTCGGAAAGATTCGGGACCCTATTTAATGACCAGGGCTTCGGGGTTGCTGCCGATGGCAGCGGCAATGTCTATATCACCGGAGAGACGCGAGGTTTGGTAGACCAACCGACTGGACCGCCCAGCTCAGACGCTATTGATGCCTACGTTGCCATGTATCGTGACAACCCAACCCAAGGTATTCTGCAGGATGCCGAACAATTGCAGGCCATTGGTAACTTTAGTGGCACTATTGATGATATTGGACGGGGTGTATCAGCCAGCACTCTGGGTACAGTGCTGGTCACAGGGTTTACCAGTGGAGACGATATTATGGGTGAAGTCAGCTCAGACGCATTTATCGTTGAACTGAGTGCGCCAATACTCGGTGATGTGAACTGTGACGGAGTGGTTGATCTATTGGATGTTCAACCTTTTGTTGACTTGCTTACCTCAGGAGGCTTTTCAGACAAAGCCGATATCAACGGCGATGGCGTAGTTGACCTGCTGGATGTCGGCCCCTTTGTTGATCTGATCAGCGGTTAATCGCAGACAACAAACCAGACATAGTGGAGAGGGTTCGTTAGAGCCCTCTTTACTTTATCCACAAAACACCAATTAAGTGTTAGCAGTGGTCACTGGTCCGATTATGTCGATGCCAGCGGTATCGGTTCAGCTGGCGATATAGTGCTGCAGTTGCTCAATTTCGTGTTGCTGTTCTTCTATCACGACTTTCAGCAAATCACCAATCGATAACACACCCACCACTTTGCCATCATCTTCTACAGGCAGATGCCGGATATGCTTATCGGTCATGACCTGCATACACTCGGTAGCGCGTTGATCCACATTAATAGTGATAACCGGAGCAGACATAATCGCACTGACCGGCGTATCGGCTGAAGAGCGACGTTTGAGAATTACCTTGCGGGCGTAGTCCCGCTCAGTGGCAATGCCAAGTAATTCATCCCCCTGCATCACCAACACAGAGCCAATCTCGTGATCGGCCATGGTCCGGATCATTTCCAGTACCGGCACATCGGGTGTGACACTGACAACCCGTTGCTGTTTGCCATCCAGAATCTGTTTAACACTACGCATACAAGGGCCTCCGTTTGGATGAGACTTTATTTGATCATACAACGGTTTATCCGCTTTAACCTATTAATATCCCTAGGTAATAAGCCGTACTTACGATCATATCCTTACATTATTTGAATACTACAAACATTCAAGCTGTCCCTCATGGGCAACCTTAAAGCCATTGTCGGTAACCGTATGTGAGGCCACACTATCAGCATCATGCAGCGGATTGGTATGGTTGATATGGATAAAATGCACCTTGGCTTTTTCTGCCCCGGGCAGATCACGCCAGCGTTGCATTGAGTGACTTACCATCGGGTGCGGAAAGCCGCTCATATCGCGCCCGGGAATCTCTCCGTTGGCATAAAAGGTGGCATCCAAAAACAATAAGTCATTGGCTTCGATCAATTCTTCGATGCGCACACCCCAGGCATCCCATTGCTCCCAGCTGTCAATATCCGGCAGATAAATGGCTGAGCGCTGCGGACCGGCGACTCTAAACCCCACCACTTCGGAATACTCCTGACGATGCGGCACCTTGAATGCGGTGACGGATAAGTTTTCAGCCAGATTAACAGCATCCTTTTCAGACAATGGCTGCAATTCAATATTGTTCAAACGAACCAATTGATCCCAGGGACCATTACTGGATAAGAAGCTGGCCATTTTCGGCATCGCATAAACCGGAACGCCTTTGGCACCCGCCGACTCATGCCCCAGTAACATCAACCCGGTGTAATGCCCGATATGTGCATGTGTCAGAAAAATACCATGCAAACCTATGGGCTGGCTGGTTGGCGCGAACCGGTCCAAATGTTGTAGCTGTTGCTTGAAATCCGGTGTGGCATCAAACAGCCAACGCTTAGGCGATTCATCTCGATGATCGATGACTGCTAACGATGCAGCCAATCGCGTTAGTGCCGGATTTGTCCATGCTGGGTCATTGGGATTGGCCACTTGTGGCTTACCGCCGTCTTGCGCCACGCCCAGGATCAATAAACTGACAGCGCAGTGTGTTTGATCATTCTGTGATAGCGCATCGATGCCATATACCAATCCCGCAAACAGAACCCACCATCTCATTTTTTGCCTCATACACTCAAAACTTTTGTCGTATAACAACCTAAGAGTATATGCTTTATCTCTTTTGACACCGATTCCTGGAGACACTCATGTCACATCGTCTGCCTGATGGCCTGTTATTCGCTTTGTCCTTTTTATTCAGCATGGCGGTTTTTGCACAACCCTCTGATAGCAGTCCAGGAACCTATTCCACCCCCCATGACATTGTTACCGCGGTTTCTGCCGAGCGGGTTGAAGCAGACATTACCAGGCTGGTCAGCTTCGGCACCCGACATACTTTATCGGAAACCCAAAGCGATACTCGGGGTATTGGTGCCGCCCGGCGCTGGATTGAGGCAGAGTTCAATCGTATTTCTGCCGATTGTGGCAACTGCCTGGAAGTACTGACCGTCGCGGATTTTGTTGAAGGTGAAACACGTATCCCGGTACGCACCGAGGTCGTTAATGTGATTGCCATCCAGCGCGGCACATTGGACCCGGATCGCATGGTGATGATGAGTGGTGATATTGACAGCAGAGTCAGCGATGCATTGGATGGGACGTCCGACTCTCCTGGTGCCAATGACAATGCCTCGGGTGTGGCAGGTGCATTGGAGGCTGCACGGGTGCTGTCAAAGTATCAATTCGCGGGCACCATCGTTTACGCCGCGCTGTCCGGTGAGGAACAGGGTTTGTTTGGCGGCGCTATTTTGGCAGACCATGCATTGCAGCAAGGCTGGAGAGTCAAGACCGTGCTCAATAATGACATGATTGGCAATATCAAAGGTGTGGATGGTGTGATTGATAACAGCACCGCAAGAGTGTTCTCGGAAGGTACTCGCGCCACTGAAACCCCGGAAGAAGCCCGCATTCGCCGCTTCACCGGTGGCGAGGTCGACAGCCCGTCGCGCAATATTGCCCGTTATGTCGACAAAATGGCCGATCTGTATGTGCCCAATCTGGACATTTTGATGATCTATCGTCTGGATCGCTTTGGTCGCGGCGGTCACCATCGCCCATTCAATGAAAAAGGCATTCCGGGCGTGCGCATTATGGAAACCCACGAAAACTACACCCAGCAGCATCAGGACCTGCGCACTGAAAACGGCATTGACTATGGCGATGTATTGGAAGCCGTGGATTTTGATTATGCCGCCAAACTCACCGCACTGAATGCCGTCACCCTGGCCAGCATGGCCGCCGCACCGGCATTCCCCAGCAATGTCACTATCGAGGGCGCCGTACAACCGAGTACCACATTGAAGTGGACACGCCCGGAAGGCAAAGCCGCAGAAAACCTGGCCGGCTATAAAATTTATTGGCGGCTAACCGATGAGTCGCAATGGCAATACAGCCGCTGGGTGGGTGATGTGACAGAGTTCACACTGGAGAATGTTGTGATTGATAATTATTACTTTGGCGTTGCTTCTGTGGCTAAAAATGGTGCCGAAAGCCCGGTGGTATTTCCGGGGCCTGCGGGTAGTTTTGGTGAATAAATTCAATGCTTAAAATTGATTGATGCCCATTGGCTCAGCACATAACAACGCAAGAAGATCACTATGATTGAGACAGCAGAAGAATTTATCAGGCTGCGACAAAGCGAAAACCAAAACGAATATTTCCGTGCAGCCCATGATCAGGCACCCCTCGAGATTTGGCATGAGGTCATTGAAAAACACCCTGATATGGCGTTTTGGGTCGCACAGAACAAAACGGTTCCGTATCAGCTACTGGAGTTACTTGCAGATCATCAAGAAGCCAGAGTGCGATCAATGGTCGCGAGCAAGAATAAACTAAAAGAAATTTTGCTGATTAAGCTTGCATCAGATCCTGATGATTCAGTAAGAATGAACATTGCACGTCACAAGAAGGCCACTGCAACAGTTCTCAGACTTTTGGTCAACGATAGCTGGAGTGAGATCAAAAATTTAGCCATGCAGAGAATCGCGGACGGCAATTATGAGCAAAACTCTATTTAGTATTCTCATTTTATTATCCCCGTTCGTCTCACATGCATGTTCCGTCCCCTATGGGGGAACTGAGTTTGACCAACTAATAGACATTGAGAAAACTGGCTATAACTCTTTTCGAGCAACCGCCCCTATCAAAGTAAAACATTTGAACTACGGCGCCGCCATTACTGTTGGTTATTATCCCGAAGATAGCGAATACCGATCCGCTGAATACTGGAAAGACGTAAGAAAAAGAAAAGATGGCCTGAATTATGTGACATCTTTCGAACTCAAAAAAATTGATGGTTATATACCATTTGTTCAAGTGCATTGGTTTCCTGAATTAAATGGCCTATGCGGAGCTTATGGCGAATCGGAAGATTTAATACTTGAGTAAGCCATGTAATAAATATCCAGGCTTATGACAACAATCAGTTTTTTTAATTACTCAATTAAAAATATTAATTTCCATACTTATCAACAATATAATAACTTAAAGACACTTTGCTGATGAGCGTTTACTACCAACACTGATTTAGCTGATAGCGTATCGAGAAGGCGTTTTATACGTTCAAATATAAGCAAGAACACACATGGAGCTATCACGATAGCATACAAGGAGAGTGTCATGAGGAAGAGTCGTTTTTGTTGTCAGATTGGTCTTGTTATTTTCTTGTTGGTGAGCTTTCACGTTAGTGCTCAAACTGTTTTCCCAGGGCCTAAGCCCATCCCCAAGCCCATACCGCGGTTTGATACCTGGAAAACCAAGCCAGCCCAGTTTAAAAAGCCGGATTACCCCATTGTATTTGTTGCCTCCTACCGTGATAGCACCGTTGGGAATGGTGGAAACTTTGGCACTGATGTTACCGAAGTCGGTGTGCCTTTGGGCGGCCAGGAATTATGGATCGTGTTGCCAAACGGAGCAGCCAAAAAACTGTTTCCGTATCCAGCGGTACATGCTATGGAAGTGGATGGACCGATTAATGACCCAAATGAGCCTCATATTCTGGGCGCGGTGGTAGAACCCAGCATTTCTATTGATGGTACTTTGGTTTACTTCACTTATATTCATGATGCCACCAATTTTCCATCGGGGTGTTGTGGTTATACCGGCCATTCTAATTTCGAGGGCTGGCCATCGGGTGGTGATATGTATGTGATTGACTTATTGCCATTACTGAATGATTTTTCGCATCCACCGGCGCAATTGGAAATTTCCCGATTAACCCAAACGTTGCCTGGACAGGAATACGCCGAGGCAATGAACAGTAACGCTGCAGAAAGCACTGAAAACAGCTTCCCGGCGGGTGTGGTTTACACTGGCGCTATCGAAATTGACACTGCCTATGGGCGTAAACTGTTGTTTACCGGAACCCAGCGTCAACTGGGTAATTCCAACCTTAATCAATCTCGTAAAAACCGCAATTTCAATTTATTTTCAGGCGATGTGGATTTTATCAATGGCGAATATGTACTGAGCAATATCAAGCAGGAGCAGTATTACACCACCACTTCGGCTATCAGCCCTAATCGTATGCGGGTAGGTTATGCATTTTCCTATCAAGCCAATACCCAGGACAACCGGCAGTGGCATATCCAGCAAGTGATCGGTCACGAGTGGACGCCATTGTATGGTTATGGCATTGGCAATGAGGCCGCACACTTGTCGACCTTGTGTGTTAAATCCACCAGCAGTGCTCAATTACCGGTCGGTGATTATGAAATTGTTACGCAATACTACAACGTCAATAACAATGGTTTCGGGGCGTTGGTGGCGCAACCGATGGCCGATGTCGGTAAAAACATCTATAACGATCCGGTAACTTACGGCGTAGTGCCAAAACAATACAATTCGGTGAAAATCACTTCAGGCGTTATCACCAGCGATAACCCCAGTACTATCGGAAAATTCACCACGCCCGCATGCGGAGGCCCTGATGAGTTGTATGCGGCTTACGACCCGGGTATCGCCAACCATAAAAACCAACAGAATACTTATCACCCGGAGATTGTATTTACGGATTTAGAACCGGCTAACCCGGCGACTAATCCCTCGGCCTACCAACCGGTGGTGCGCTCGAAAACCACAAAATGGAGTGCTCTGTGGCCGAAACCGGTGATCGACTGGAGTCATCGCTTGACTGGTGTCCCGGATGCCGGGGGTAATGCCCAGCAGCAACCACCACCTGATCCGATTGATAACAACTTCCCGGAACCGCATGGATCGCCATATGCATTGTTTGGGACTTCAGCTTTGTATAACACCGATGTCACCCCCATCGATTGCCGGTTTACCGCTAACGATTATTACGATCCGTTCGAGCAAAATGATGGCAAGGTCGATAATTTGTATAACAACATTGCTAATCTGAGCCGGCTAATGGTGGAAGATACCACCGGCACATTGACTGGTGATATTGTGAATCAGACTGGTTCCTGCAGCATGCCAGCGATGTCTGATATTTTCGGAATTGCTTTGTATATGACCAGTAACCGTGTCAGGGGTGATGAGTTCACCAGCACCAAAGGCTATTTCACCGATAGTCCGTCATGGTTCAATAACAAAACGGTATCCAGAGAAGCCAAGCGTTTGCTGGGGGTATTTGAGCTGGGCATGCATGGCCAGAATGATTCCTCTTTCAAAGCAGTGGTGCCAGCCAATTCATCGATTGAGTTTCATTTGATTGACAAAAATGGCACAAAGTTGGCCGATGTCAGATCCTGGCATAGCTTAAAACCGCTGGAAACCCGTGTGGACTGTGGCGGTTGCCATAACCACCGCACTGAACCGGGTGCGAGTATCGACTGGAACACCAGTGATTCGTCCAGCCCTTTGGTTTCGTCTTTGGATACGGTTCGTCAAACCACTTATATTGATTACGATGCAATGTGCCAGCCACAGTTGATGACATCTACAAACCCGGTAGAACAGCTACCGGTATGGCAGGATGTCTCCGCGGGTTTAAATACCAACTGCGGGTCCTGTCATGAGCAAAATGCAACACCGACTGCGACGGATGATGGACGACAGGCTTTTTCCTACGATCAAACCAAACTGAACTCGTTCAGTTCCGGTATTCCAGTGACGGGGAACCCGCTATATCACCTGTTCGCGAGAAACTTTATTGATCGCTTTGGAGCCAATGGCAGCCCAATGTTCTGGGCAGCTTACGGCTCGCGCACTGATGGACGTTATAACGACCGGCCGGAATATCAGCCGGAACTGCCAGATTACAGTACGTGCAGCAATAATGATCCGGAGAAATGTGGTTACCGGTTTAGTGATATTCACGCCAGCCTGCCGATTTGTGACGGGACCAACCCTGCAGCAGCCAGCTGGGTGCATCAATTAGCCCAATGGATCGATAATCACGCGCCTGTTGACCTTCCCGGGAATGACTATCAATACCACTATGACCGTTATCACCCAACGGTTGATGCTGCCCTGGTTCCGGGTGCCGATTGCCTGCATCCAACCGAATTTAAAGTGGGTTTCTGGGATGACTCAGGCAGCTTGTCAGAGCTGAATATCCAATTAAACAATGCGCCCTGGGTTACTGTGAATAACCCCGCGCAGCTGGATAATGGTTTCTACACTGCAGCGCTTAGTGGTGGTGATATATCAGGTATTTTAGATTGGTTAATTACGGTCAAGGCAACCGATACTGCAATGGCGCCTTCAACAACCGGCAATCAACAGACTTACCAGAAAAGCATAGCCGAACTGGTGCAGGAGTGTCAGGCGGCCTTATAAATATTAAAGTTTATTAAGATTATATTTCCCGGGTGAGTTGCTGGTCTGATTGATACCGGCAACAACCCCGGGGAAACAACATGGGTATCCATGTTTCTTCTCGCATCACTCAAGTGGATAACCATGCAATCAACTCCCTTTGTGTCTGCACTTTGCATGGCTCAAATCACCCGCTTCCCTGTCACCATTATCGAAAGCCTTAACGACGGTAGCTTATCGGCTGCTTGTGCCGAACAACTAACTGGCTGAGTTGCAGCTCTCCAAGCCTGTACATCACATACCAGAAAACGTAAACTGCAAAAGTCGAGATCAGCCTCGACCTAAACTTTTGGATTTTAATGTTTGTATAAATAGGCAAAGCAAGGCCTGAACTTGCTGAATTTATAGCATTCGATTACTCGAAGGCTTTTTATTGCCTAAATAAAGCCGGACAAATCACCAGAACGGCTTATCAACCAAGAGTTTAAATATGTTTTATTTATCTAATATTCGCTCTATTCTTCCATCTGACTTAACAAAGCTAAAAGTCATTTTAGATCAAGTAGGTCTTTTCCCTGCTGAAATGCTTGACGATATGATTGATCCATTCTTTAGCGATACAAACAGCGATGTTTATTGGCACACTTATGAACATTGTGGTGAGCCAATCGCCTTACTGTTCTGTGAGAAAGAGAGGATTACCGAGAGCACTTGGAATATACTTGCCATTGCAGTAAAGCCTACCTTTCAAAGTCAGGGGATAGGCGAGCTAATGATGAAAAATATTGAGCAAGCCTTACGCACGAATAACCAATCAACTTTAATTGTCGAAACTTCTTCGCTTCCTGAGTATGAACGGACGAGGAAGTTTTATGATCGTATAGGTTACGATAGAGAAGCGGTTATTCGAGATTTCTATAGCCCAGGAGATAACAAGGTTGTTTTCTGGAAGACTCTCAGATAAACCTGTAGCTCGATTATTATAAGTATATGTGGGACGTCACTATACGGCGTCCCTTCTTCTAATATCCTCATACTGCGATGACTAATATCCATCTAAAACCATTAACCAATGGATGCTGAGAAAAACAGAAAATATCAAAAATAACCAACGACCTGGACTATACTGGCCGAACGCAGCATTACTAGTCACCAAACCAGAAGTTAGCAAGTAAGCGCACCTGACCAGAACTTACAAAGTTAAATCGATACCCCGACTATGACATATACCAGTGTTTCACGAATTGCCGCCCTTTTGCTTGCTGTACCTGCATTTTGCCTGGCGCAAACCACCAGCTCACCTGTCACCATTATTGAAAGCTTTAACGATGGCACAGTTCCAGCTGACTGTGTTGGCGCTTTGAATTTTTCTGCAGGCGGAGTGCCCGAAGTCAGCCTTGACCTGGATGGTGATGCTGTGGCGGATATTTGTCTGGGCAGTAGCAGCAATAGCTGTAGCACGGGTTTTAACTTTGATTGTGCCAATGCTGCCGGTGGTGCCGAGTGTTCAACGGAGGACGATACCAGTGCCCCTCAGTCGTTTATGGATAACGAAATGCGATTAGCCAGCAGAAGTGGGGATTTAGTGGGTCCGGGTTTTACCAGCAATACTGACTCTATTGATGGGGTTCCAACTGATACCAGTCTGGTCTTCGGCTTCAGAAATGCTTCCAACACACCGCTCACGCTGGGCTTTGTTCCATTCAGAGTAAACTCTGCCGACTGCAGCTACACTTTCGACGATGCCCAATTTGATGATGGTGATGCCCTGATCGAATACACCGGCCTGCCCACACAGGCCTACGTGGTCAACTCCATCAATGACTTGCCTGACGCCAGCATCGATGGTGAATGTGATACCGGCATGCTGGTGGGTGGAGCACCCGAATGCACACTGCGTGCAGCAATGCAGGAGGCCAACGCCAATGATAATGGAGCGTTCGGAACCGATACAATCAGCTTTAATATCACTGAGGGCTGCATCAATGATATCTGCACCATTAGTGTCAATATTGCAGCCAATAGTCAGCTGCCGAACATTCAAGACCCTATCCATATCGACGGCTCCACTCAGCCCGGCAACGCCGCTGTATGCACCAGCGCAATACCTGATCGCCCCCCTTACCGTATCGTTATCGAAGGTGATGGCACCCTGCGTGGCCTGCACCCGGAATTTGGTTCGGATGGATCAACTATCCGCGGCCTCAACATTCGCAATTTTGATACCGGCGTCGATATCGCCCGCAGCGATAACAATGTGGTGGAGTGCAACTTTATCGGCACCGACGAAACCGGTACTGCTGCCGGACCGGGCAATACCGGGGTTGGGGTATTGTTCACCTGCGACAGCAGCAGCAATATCATCGGCGGTCTTAGCCCTGAAGATGGCAATTTGATTTCCGCCAATGGTGGCGATGGTGTGCAGTTTTTTGCCGGTTTCGACTGCAGCCCGTTGAACGGCAACACGCCAGAAATGAATTCCCTGCTGGGCAATTTTATTGGTGTACAAAAAGATGGCATCAATCCGTTGGGCAATATGTTCTCGGGTGTCACATTGTTTGGCGGTGATGGCTCGGATAATAACTTTATCGGTCAGCTGGCCGGCAGCAGCGCTATCCATGGCAATGTCATCAGCAGCAACCTCACTGGTATCTTTCTCGACAATAATACCAACGGCACTGTCATCAGCGGCAATTATCTGGGCACTGACCTAAGCGGCACAGTTGATCTGGCCAATGAGTTTGGCGGTGTGGATATTATTTCGGGTAGTGACAACTTGATTGGAGGAAGCTCAGCCACGGCAGCTAACACCATAGCTTTTAACGGTGAGGGTGTATTTATAGTCGATCCGCTGGGGGTCAATAACCGCATTCAGCGTAATCGTATGTTCAGCAATGTTGGCCTGGGCATCGAGCTGGTCGCCAGTGGTGATGAGCCTGATGGCCAAAACCCCAATGACGCTGATGACAGCGATGTGGGTCCCAATGGCCTGCAAAACTTTCCGGAATTCATTAGCGCTACTGAAGATGCCGGGATGGTAACGGTTGAGTACTCGATACCCACACAAAACTTTCCGCTGATTGTAGAACTCTTCCAGGCTGACGATAGCCTTGATGAGGGTGAGTTTTTTCTGGTCGAAGACAATTACATGGCCGCTGGAAACGCATCAGTCATGTTTTCCAATACACTGATTGATATCGATAGTTCAATTACCGCCACCGCCACCGACAGTAACGGCAACAACTCGGAATTTTCCACTCCGATCAATATTGTTTTTTTGGATTTGATCTTTAGAGACGGCTACGAAAATCAGTAAATCGCCTTGGCAAACAAATAATAACCAGCAGCATTAAAACCCTGCACCAAACGTTTCAAAACCGTCCCTGAGCAACAGCTCAATCTGCCCAAATGTGACCGATGGGGATAACTCCGAGCTGTTGCCATCCGCATCTGTCACCATTAAGGCCAGCTTGCCACCTGTGGTAGCAAAAGCGTTAAGTTGAAAGCTTTCATTCTGTATGGCCTGCGGTGTGGCATATTCCACACTGGTAATAAAAAACCGCCCCTGCATACGCTCTTCGCGATCTGTCCAAAATGCCTGCACTGTTAATGGGTAGGCCGCATTGGCGGCTGTGGCATCAACGCGAAAGTCCACGTTCACCATTGCCGGGCTGCCCGGAATAAATACTGCCGTGAGAATCTCCGGTGAATTCATCAAACGGTTTGGTCCGCTGTCATCGTCGTCAGTATCATTGACGTTCTGACCACCACCTCCAACATCAATGGCAATATCGGCATTACCGTACATCCTATTGGCAATCATGGTCGCTTCTGTGTCATTGCCAAGGACAAGAATACCTCGATTACCGTTATAGGCGACCTCGTTGAACTGCACCGAATAGCTGCCGTTGTCGCCGATTAATGGTATCGCCATGCCCGTATTGCCATTCTGGATAATGCGGTTACCAATAATATTGTAGCGGGTGGTCACGCCTGGCGATGTGCTGCCAAAAATCCCAAAACGTCCGTTATAAGCGATGACATTATTAAAACCGATGAAATTATTAAAGCCGCCAGAAGCCCCCGTTAAACGAAGACCATCAAAAGTATTGCCCAAATTGGCACCGGAAACATTGGTGCCTATGTAATTCTCGGCAACGTTATGGTTCCCCCCACTCAGGCTAATACCCAGGCTGTTAAAGCCGATCACATTACGCTCAATGGTTAAAAAATTGGCGACCACCACCATTCCGGTTGATGGGTGGCCGACATTAGCACCATTGGGTGTCGTACCAATATAGTTACCAATCACCTGGTGCTGCTCGCCTTGCAGTTGCAGCCCATGAAAAAATGGCGCCACGTTGGAACCATTGTCACCAATCACATTGGCTTCTCCGGCATTGTCTCCACCGATAATCGCGCGATCGGCATTAAAAATAAAAATACCATGCTCGTCATTGCCGAATGGATTATTGCCCACCACCCCAACAGCATTGCCCTGAATAACCGTGTCGTCACCCATGGAAAAAATGCCGTGCCCGCTGTTATTGATCACCTGGTTGTTCAGAATTTGAACATTATTGCCATTCTCAACCCGTATGCCATCATCGGCGTTACCCAGTGCGGCAAAGGTAATTCCAATCTGATTGTTTTCGATGATGGTTCCTGTGCCATTGACTCCGCCCGAAGTACCTACCTGAATACCGGTGACATTATTGGCGATATCATTGCCTGCGTTCGGGCCACTGTTACCAATACGGTTACCGCTGCCTGATACATTAATGCCATCGCCACCATTACCAAAAAAACCATCCATCGCACCAAGGCCAATACGGTTA
Organism: Wenzhouxiangellaceae bacterium; assembly: GCA_965230265.1. Taxonomy (GTDB): domain Bacteria; phylum Pseudomonadota; class Gammaproteobacteria; order Xanthomonadales; family Wenzhouxiangellaceae; genus JAJFKX01. The sequence continues at coordinate 2,822,643 of OZ245999.1, forward strand.
GCCGCTATGCTGTTATTACTGCCTATGATGCTGATACCGTTGCCACTGTTATTGGCAATGAGATTACCGCCACTTTCATCAGCATCTGCAAAGCCAATCAGGTTTTCATTACCGATAATATCGATGCCAGCCCCGCCGTTGCCTGCAGGTGTAATGCCATCTGCCAATATGCCGATAAAATTGCTGAAAATTTGATTGCTATCACTGGATGCCAAAGACAGACCAGCTCCCCCATTGCTGCTGATCAGGTTACCGAGCCCTAAAAATTCCTGAGTAAATATCCCATAAATCTGGCCTATCACCATAAAATCGGGGTTCAGTGCAAATAACCCCGAGCCACCATTGCCGGATAAAATACACCCCTGAACAATTAAACCATCAGTGTCGGTCACCACCTCAATACCGTTGTCCGGGAAATTTACCAGACTGATGGATAACACCTGGGAGTCAGCGGCACCGCTGCCGCTAAAGCGCAAACCATCTAGCACACCAGTTAACTGGTTGCCGTTGACGGTAATGACGGGTGGCGCATCCAGTAGCACTGTCGTACCGGTATTAAAGCCCGGCGCACTTTGACCATCAATAATCAGAAAATCCGTGATTGTCGGCAGACTGCCCTGACTGGCAGCAACGGTGATCATTCCACTGACACTGAACTCAATGGCATCATCACTACCCAGCGCATTGGTTTCCATAATGGCTGCACGCAATGTGCAGGCACCAAAACTGTCTGCACAAACGCCATCACCGGGAGCAGCATCCGGCGCAGCCGAATCATCCGCCAGTGAATTAACGGTAAATGTCGCTGCTATACCTGCCTGTGCCAGCAGGCAGCATCCAATCGATGCCCAATAGAAAAATTGTCGCCACATAATGGTATCTCTTGCCTGATACCTTTATTACGGATTAAAGAGAAAAGTGGAGACATAGCCGCAATGCTTTTATTGTTTGCAGTGCGAGTGATACAAGGCGCAGATAAACCCGCATGAGCTAGGCATTACGAGACCAGTTGATTAGCCAGCAGACAAATGTCTATGGTTGAGAAAATACGGGCAACCAACGCTCCAGTTCAATCAGACCAAACCAGACCAACAGCGGTACAATACAGGTCGCCAGCATCACAGTCAGCACAAAAGGGAACCACCGCAGTTGCCCTGAAAGACCTGCCATTAATGCAATACCACCGCCTCCACCAATTAACCAGTTGCCTGGAATATTCAGCAAAAGGCCTGTCATAAGATAAGGGTACAATGCTTTATTGCGATCCACATGGGCCTGAAGCCAGGCGCCCAAGCGGGATGATGACAAACGCTTATCGCCATCTTGCTGGTATTTTTTGGCCTTGTTTCGCCATGCGACCAGTGCATCATTATTCTGGAAATGACCGCGTAAATACAGGCCAATTGAGAAAGCAACCGTTAACCCGACAATGGTGGCCAGATAGGCCATCAAAATACCTGATCGCCCAAAAATCAGCATCAAAAGTATGCCAATCTCAACACCGGGTACAAATGGCACAGCCAAACATAAAGCGTAGATTGAGCCTGTGGTAAAAATAATCCACGGTTTTTCCCGCATTTCGTGCAACATATCGACCCAACCGGCCTGAAAACCCATCAGATAAATGCCACCTGCAACCAGAATAAAAAGGCTCAATACCCCCCATAAAATGTGCCGCCGATGAGATTGCCAGCTCATGATGCAACCATGTGTGCATACCCCCCCGTCAACTGACTGGGGCATAGATAAGGCGACTCGCTGATAAGGCGAAGCAAAAAATCAACCTTAAATTGATGGACTGACGTGAGCATTTTCTATAACAAAACCACGTATACCTTCTCGAGACAACCTGAATTTCTATCAGAATCTCAGAAAGCACACAGCCTGTCATGTGCTGAAAGTCAATGTATCAATGAAATATAGACGTTGTTATTTTTATGCCAAAATAATCAGGGAAATTTTTCAACCGTATTTACAACCAACCTTTTTGCCGTGCCAATCGCGCTGCTTCAATTCGATTGGCTGCCCCCAGTTTACTGATCGCTTCAGACAAATAATTTCTCACTGTTCCAGCAGCCAAATGGACTTGCTCGGCTATAGCACCAGCACTTAACCCTTCTGCTGCCAGTCTTAGAATCTGACGTTCTCGGTCTGTCAGTGGATCCTGCTCGCCCCAAGCGGCGGTTGCCAACTCCGGCGCAATGACTTTACCGCCTGCATGGACTTTACGAATCGCATCGGCCAGTTGTTCTGCACGGGAGTCTTTTAACAGATAACCGCGTACACCAGCATCCATTGCGCGGCGAAGATAACCGCTGCGGGCGAATGTGGTCAGAATAATCACTTTGGGCTTTTCACCAGACTGTTGTTGAATCGTGGCTGCCAGCTCCAGCCCGGTCATACGTGGCATTTCAATATCGGTAATCACGACGTCAACATCGTGCTGCTGCAATAACTCCAATGCCTGCTTCCCGTCATTGGCGCTGGCTGTGATGTGCAAATCATCTTCCAGATCCAGTAGCGCTGCCAATGCACCGCACAACATACTTTGGTCTTCGGCCAATAATATATTAATCATATGCCAGCACCGTATGGTTCATCGTCTGACTGGTTGCTGTCATCGGCATCAATAAACGGTTTATCTCGATTGCTTTGATGACTTTGATTGCTTATTGCCGATGTAGGCAACTGTATTTGTAAATGTAAACCCTGGTTCTGCCTAATAGTCAGGTCACCACCCATAATTGCCAGCCTGTCCTGCATGCCTTTGAGTCCACTGCCCATGGCAATCTCCTGTTTGAGAGGTTCACCATCATCGCTGATTGATAACTTCACCTGCGCACGATCATGAGAAAACTGTATCCAGCAGTTGTTCGCATCAGAGTGGCGGATAATATTGGTCACTGCCTCACGGACACACATCGCCAGTGCATTATCATGAGCACTTGGCAAATCGCTGTATTCACCGCTTAAGTTCAGCTTGATATCTGCAGAACTCAGTGCTTCATCTGCATGTTGCAATTCATCATGCAAATCTGCCTGCCGATAACCAGAGACCGCTTCACGGACTTCGCTCAACGCGGTTCGGGAAATTCGTTCCAGATCATCAATCTCCTGACCGGCACGCTGGATATTTTCACGCTGCAATAACTTTCCTGCCAATTCAGCTTTCAGTGTGATCAACGATAAGCTGTGCCCCAGCAAATCATGCAAATCGCGGCTGATCCGTTCTCTTTCCGCTACTGTTGCCAAACGCGTTACCTCGGCCTGGCTTAAACGCAGGCTGTGGTTTTTGCGCATTAAGGCACCATGAAACAAATTTGCACAGCCGATCATTAATACCAACGCGGCTGGCATTAACATCGCCAATGTTGGAAAGCCAAGCAGCCAGGACTCCAACACCAACAAAGCACCCAAACCAAAAATAACCACCAGCGCAGAGCGCATGTTACTGATAAAGCCAATTCCTGCAGCCGCATAAATAAAGTAAGTGCAGGCACTGATATTAATCGGCAGCAGTAGCACGCCTATTAATGCAATTAATAGGTTGTTGTAAACCATTGCCTGACCTTCCAGCCAAAAGCTGCGGAAATACAGCGGCAGAAAAACAATGACACTTAATACGGTTAACCAGACGCTGATCGCGCCCCAGCGGGTAAAAAACAGACCCGGCAATAAAAAAATCAGATACAGCAACCAAAAGTACGGTGTATAACCGATATCCGGATTATCGGGTAGCAGGCGCCGATTCAATCGGCTTAGCAGGTTAACCATTGTCATCTTAATAGCTTACTGCAATTTGATATCGTCAAGTTCAAACTCAAAATCAGCGTGGCCTGACCCTGCTGCCCAGGCGAATGCACGCAAACGTTTTAAATCAGCGCCTGGAATATCATTCAAGTCGATTTCCAGTGTTTGCCAATCGCTGCTCAATGTCAATTGTGCAACAGCAGGTATGTTGTTGTTTTCACTGCCGCTAAGCACCATCAACTGGTATTGGCCCGGCTGTCCACGACCTCGAAATGTTATAGTGTTTATCGTACTGGCATCAACGGCAGCCATTGGTTGATCGGCAAGGAAAGTGACCGCTCCGGCCCATGGGAACATACTGCCCGGCAACACCTTCCCTTCAACGTGCAGATAGTGGTTGTTCTCAGACTGCCCTTCAGTACGAACCTCCATCACCGCTTCAGACTGACCACCCAACATTTGATCGGTGGTTATCTGCCAGCGAATGGCAAAGCCGCCTGAACCATGGGATTCAAAATCATCCAGCAATCCGCCTGTATACTCTGGTGCCTGTCTGGCTTGCTGAGTCTGGGCGGGTCTGACATTCTGATGACTGTCAGTCGTCAATCGATAACCGTCTTTCCAGATAGCCACAATATCCAAGGCTGCATCAATGTCACTTAACGGATTGCCATTGATCAGCACTAAATCTGCGCGTAATCCCGGTGCAATTCGACCTCTATCCGACAACGCAAAAACGTCGGCCACATCAGCCGTAGCAGCCTGCAGCGCCTGTTGTGCATCAAGTCCGGCCTGGGTTAACCACCACAGCTCCTGGTGCAGGCCTATACCATGGCCAGTACCGGGGTTAGGTGCGTCACTGCCAGCCAGAATAGTGACGCCTGCTGCATGTAATTTCGCGACACTTTTTAATGCATTGTCCATAACATGCGCATGCGTGTTGGGAAAAGTACTCTGTAAACTGCTGCGCTGCATTGGGCTAAGCTGCTCAGAAATACCTGTCCGATTTGTCCAGCGATTGACCTGCGACTGCCCTGCCACACTGGCCTGCACTGCCAATGTCGGCACGATAAAGGCATCATGTTGATAAGCCAGATCGATAAAAGCCTGATCAGCGGCTTGATCAGAAAAAATATGCGCCAAACCATCTGCACCTGCTGCCAGCGCATGCCTGGCGAATTCCAGTTTGGATACATGCACAATGGTCAATAAATCACGTTTTTGGGCCGCAGCAATAACCGCGATCAGTGTCTCACGATCCAGCGTGGGGATATCGCCTCCATACTCACTGCCGTCTTCGTAAACCACTTTAATAAAATCCGAACCCTCTTGCTGTCGTGCTGCGACAAATGCATCCGCATCACTGGCCTTTTCCAGTGTGGGAATCAACATACCAAACTGCGTTCCGTGGCCATCTGGCGCAGTAATCAAACTGCCCGCTGAATATATGTCGGTCACATTCTGCTGCTCAATCTGCTCTCGCTGAGTACGAAAATCCACAAGCTGTCTGTGATCGGTGAACAGATCAATCGCTGTGGTGACACCAAACCGCAAAGCGTCCTGCCGTGAACTGCCAAAGGTGTGAACATGTGCATCAATCAACCCTGGCAACAAGGTTTTGCCACTGCCATCGATGCTCTGCAACCCGGCTGGTATATCCAGTGTTTTACCCATTGCAGTAATCAGTCCATTATCGATTAATACCATTTGGTTTTCATGAACCTGCTCACCGTCAAATACGCGAACAGCGCGAATAGCAAAGCTGTTGTCAGATGAATCAATTGTTGATGTGGCCTCAGAAACACTTGCCTGCTGATCAGCCTTGTCCTGGTTGGACACTTCACCATCATTCATCATCATGTAGATGCTGACAGCCAGTGTCGCAATCAGCAGCAGCAATATGAGATTGCTGGCACCAACGCCCTGTTGTTTACTCCAGTCTGATGACATACATAGCCTCCAAAAATATTGATCCATTAAATCAGCGGTAATAACCGAATTAACGATCCCGCAGTCTTTTCCATGCAGCGCTGGCCAACAGCAAAAAAATACCGGTATACAGTAACAAGATGGATATATGGCCTATCAACGACTGGCCTTCGTGTTTATCAATAACCGCTAACGCTAATTGAGCCAGATGATACGCAGGGAAAATAATCGCTATCTTCTGCAAAATAACCGGTAAAACAAAAACAGGTATCCACAGGCCGGATAAAAAAGCCATCGGTAGAAAGATTAAGTTGATGATTGCCGGCGCCGCTTGTGAATTGGTACTTAGACCAATAAATAAACCTATCGCACAAAATGGCAATGTCCCAATTAATAATATTGCGCATAACAATAACCACTGAACAGGCTCCATACGCACACCACCAAATAACATGGCTATACATGCCAGCCCCAGCAATATCAATATGGAGAAAATTAGGCAGGTACCAATTTTTGCACCAAAATAAGCACTCATCGGCATCGGCAATACGCGCTTGAGCTGTAATAAACCCTGCTGACGATCACTGGCCACCCCAACACCAAAACCAAACAATGCCGGGCCAATCACACCAAAGGCACCGTAGGTGATCATCAGGTATTGCGCATTCCCGCTGCCACCGCTGAACATCACGCCGAAGAAAGAATAAAACATCCACGGAAACAACAATGTCGGCAAGGCAAACATCGGTGTACGAATAACCCGCAACCACTCACTCCAGGTTTCTTGAATATGAATACCCACCTGATGCTGAAGACCAATTCCGTTCATAGCGACCGCTCCTGTTGATGGGCTTTATTGTTCGATGTTTCTGTCAATGCAAGAAATGCATCTTCCAGACCTGCACCACTGACCTGCAAATCGGTTAAGGCCTGATCACGTTGTAATAAGTCACGCAGTAAAGCTTCAGCATTTTGGGTTAGCATCATGTATTGAGCTGGTTGCCCGCTGTCTGGTTTAACCTGACCTTCAGCCTCTAGTTTCTCGATCAGTGGATGATCACTTAATTGATCGGCACAAAGGCTGGTCCGGCACCGGACTTGTTTCAGGCTGACTCTTTGCTTGATTTGTGCTGGTGTGCCTTGTGCCACAATTTGCCCCTGGTTTAGCACAATAATTTGATCCGCCAGCGAGTCTGCCTCTTCCAGATAATGCGTCGTCAAAATAACGCCTGCACCGCGTTGCGAATAGGCCCTGATATTGCTCCACATGGTTCTGCGTGCCTGCACATCCAGACCGGTGGTCGGTTCATCCAGAAACAAAATATCCGGTTCACCGGCAAGCGCAATGGCAAACTGAACCCGGCGCTTTTCACCACCGGAAAGTTTGTCATAGCGCATATTCGCCTTGCCTTCCAAACCTGCCATCGCCAGCAATTTCGGTGTTGCCAAAGGATTCAGATAATACGTTGCAAACTGGCGAATCAATTCATGTACTTTGAGCGTATCTGCAAGCTCTGCCTGCTGCAGCATGACACCTATACGCTGTCGCACCGGCAAAGCTCCCGGCGCACCTCCCAGCAATTCAATTTGTCCTTCATCAGGGGTATAAACCCCCAGCATCAAATTGACCAGTGTGGTTTTACCCGCTCCGTTCGGTCCTAAAATCGCCAAGACCTCACCAGGTTTTAAACTCATATCAATACCGTTTAAAACCTGCAAACGAGCAAAAGCATGTTTTACGGCAGACACTTTGACCAGGCCACTATTGGCTGCCAACGCTGTTTGCTGCGGTAAATCTTTATGTCCAGACATGGGTATACCCGTGTTTTGATTAACCGGTATCCTGCCAGAGGGTGTGATGAGTTATCAGTATTGAGTATCAGCAATTTATTGTGACAGTTGTCATAAGCACTGATTAAACGATTGATTCAGCAAGGTTATATCAATAAGTAATCACACAATAAACGCCCCCTCAGACGTTTATCTTTTGGCTTGATTAGGGTTGTTGCTGGTTGGATAAAGCTGGCCTGCAGGCCAGCTTTGTTATTGGTAAAAATCGATTAAAATTTATTCAACTGTCAGTTCATAGCTGACAGTGTCCTCGCTTCTTAGAGAGTTAATCACATCGATATACCACTTGCCTGCTGACGGGTTGTCGATTCTGAGTGTCGCCGAGTTAGCGACGGAGTTATCACCCAAATCCCAGTCTGCATCGTCACCATAGCTTCCAATTGGTTCAGCATGCTTCACAGCCAAATCCAAATCATCATCAGCACTCATGGAAACAATCAGACGTTCGACACCCTCATCGACTTCGAGGATATAAGTGTGATAGGAAGAATCATCATCGTTTCCCAAGCCCTTTAAACCTCCCTGAGCGGTATCGCTAAAACCGATGGTTCCGACAATACCCGGTTCGCTATTGGGGGCATGCATCACCTGCTGTGCGCTGACAATTGAACACAGCAAGCCTGTCAATAGCACAAGCAAAAATATAGAAAGTGGTGTTTTAATCGGTGTTGAATGCATCATGATCGATATTTCTCTGTTGGTCTCGCAAACCGAGTCATTATAAACGTAACTCACAAAGCCACTCCAATTGCCCTTGTAGCATTTCGATAACACCGTGTTTGGGGCTTGTCTGCTTGCTATTTAGCGTTCCAAAAACCGGCTTGAAGCTTGACTTTTATCCCAAAATGCCTGATATTTCTGTTATGACAGAAATATCAGAAAGTAATGAACCCCTACCTGAGGCCATTCAGCAATTTATTCTGCACTGGGGAGACATGGGCAATCAGTGGGGGGTAAACCGCTCCGTCGCTCAGATTCATGCCTTTCTTTATGTTTCAGAAAAGCCGCGCCCTTCAGAAGACATTGCCGACGCCCTGAATATGGCACGTTCCAATGTGTCTACATCCATCAAGGAACTGTTGTCATGGAAGCTGGTTCGCAGAGTACCTGTGATACGTGACCGACGCGATCATTTTGAAGCTGAAACCGATATCTGGGAGATCGTCAGACTGATAGCACAAGGCCGTAAAACCCGTGAACTGGACCCTGCCGCTGAGGTATTGCGTGACTGCTTACAGGCCAGTGACAACACGGCCATTAACTCAACAGCCACTGCTCGTATGCAAGAAATGCTGACTTTTGTAGAGGCCATCAGTAGCTGGCATGAACAGATATTGACCATCCCCAAGAACAAATTGCTGATGCTGATCAAAATGGGCTCAAAGGTAACCCGGTTACTATCGTCCAGTGATGAAGGCAGACCCGGAGATAAACCCGGCAAAACCGAATAGCTCTATCAAAACAGGCCACGACAGGAAAACACCATGAACAGCCTGCAAAAAACCAAATCTCCAATTACTGATGCAGCATCCTTAATTGCACCCGCCGATAGAGGCAATGAGGAAAACCATTTGGGTGATTTGCGTTTTCGTTCACTGGTAGGTCAAAACCAATGGCAAAAATTGCCTAAAGCGGTGCGCTGCCGTTTTTCCAAACGCTTGTCAGAGGGTGCTACGGCTGTTTATACCGGTAACGTGACCCAGGCACGAACCAGTTGGGTTGGTCATTTGCTTGCACAGCTTACCCGCATAATAGGTAGCCCTCTGCCACGCCATTTATGTATAGGAGCAACCGCTACCGTAACAGTTTGCGAAGACTGCCAGCGCGATAATGATTGCTGGAACGGTCAATTCTGGACACGCATTTATGGGCGCAAAGATGGTTTTCCGCAGGTCATACACAGTGTTAAACGGTTCAATGGCCCAACCGGACTGGAAGAATACATAGGCCGTGGCATTGGCATGGCGCTGGACGTTGATTGCGAATCTGATGGCATCCGTTTTAGCAGCGATCATTATTTTCTGCAGTTTGGCAAATGGCGTTATCGCCTGCCTGCATGGCTGTCACCCGGCACTGTGGTTGTCAGGCATGTTGATAAAAGCCATGGTCAATTCGTATTTACCCTGGAACTGAATCACCCCTGGTTCGGTGAACTGATGTATCAGGAAATTTTATTTTCTGACATGGTCAATGAACACCAGCCCGCCACCTGAAAAAAAACCAGTACTGCGTGTTTTACTGGTTGGAGCGACTGGCGTATTCGGCCAACGTTTGGCCACGCAATTGGTACAAGAACCCAATATTAAAGTGATTCTTGCTGCCAGAAACCATCAGCGCCTGAACGCTCTCAACCAAACATTCGGCAATCTCTGCGAAATCCAAAAATTAAACCGTGATCAGGCCAAATCTGATCATCTGAAAAAATTGCAGTGCGATGTGGTCATCGACGCCGCCGGGCCTTTTCAGCAAAGTCAGACTGAGCTGATTAAAGCCAGTATTGCGGCCGGGTGCCATTATATCGATCTGGCCGATGGCCGTGAGTTTGTGGCCAATATCAAAACCTTCCACCAAACCGCACTTGAACAGCAGGTCGCAGTCATATCCGGTGCCAGCTCTACCCCGGCATTATCACATGCTGTGATTGACAACCTCACCCGTGACTGGCGCAAAATCGACGCCATCAAAGTCGCCATCAGCCCTGGCAATCGCGCACCACGTGGGTTATCTGTCGTTAAGGCCATTCTTTCCTATGCTGGAAAACCCGTACGGGTTTTTCACCGGGGTCAATGGACGAATGTCCCTGGATGGGGTTTAACACACCTGGAGAAATTTCCAGGGCTGGGTGGGCGCTTATTGTCCGTCTGCGAAACCCCCGACCAGGATTTACTGGTAACACGCTATCAACCAACCGACTCGGCTGAATTTTACGCTGGTCTCGAGCTGAAATTCCTGCATCTTTCACTGGCTGGACTGGCATGGCTGGTTCGATTAAAAACGATGCGCTCGCTGACACCATTGGCTAAACCTCTGTTATGGCTGGCTAAATGTTTTTTACCCTTAGGATCCGACAAAGGCGGAATGCTGGTTCAGGTCGATGGTATCGACCAACAGGGCAATACCATAAAGTCACAATGGTCGTTGCTAGCTGAAGCCGGTAATGGTCCTTATGTACCAACCTTTGCCGCCATGGCCCTGGTCAGAAAATTACGCGACCGGAATTTAATAGTTTACGGCGCCACTGCATGCACAGGTTTGCTGTCATTGGATGATTTTAACGATCGTTTTCGATGCTTTTCCATGCAAACAAAAACCATTGCTCGGTAAAGCAAATCTTTTGTTTCAATGAGTCCGGTCCTGACTTTGTTAAATGGTTTCAGTCTCAATCTATGTTGTTTATCGCTTTGTAAAAAACTAAGTGCTGAGACTGTTTCTACGGTAAGAACCTGGGCCCACTCCTTTATATTGTTTAAAAGCCCGGGCAAACGCTGGCACTGAGCGATACCCTACTTGTTCTGCGATCTGTTCCATTGACAGTTGTGTTTCCAGTAACAGCTGTCCGGCACATTGGATACGCCAGTCCATCACATAACGCATCGGTGATATTCCAGATAAAGCCTTAAACTGCTCTGCATAGGCGGTCCGCGACATACCGGCACAATGCGCTAATTTGGCAACACTCCAATTATCCCCAGGCTGATTGTGAAACGCTTCTAAACTCTGGCCAACCCCTGAGTCCTGAATGGCTTTTAAAAAGCCTTCCGGCAAGTCCTGGGATTCAGACCATATTTTGATCAGCAAAATAAATACGATTTCAGTTAAGTGTCGGACAATCGCTGCATGCCCAAGGCTACCGCCATAGGTTTTGGCTGTTAGTACTTTCAGTGCACTGGCAAACCAGGCAAAGTCTTCAGTCTGTTGCTTTCGTACCAGCAACATGTCAGGTAATTGGCGAATCAATGGGTGTTGAAAGTTTTCATTAAATTCAAAATGACCACAGATCAACTGGGTTAATTCACCGCCTTTATTGTTATCAATACACCAGCTCCCCTCACCCTGATAACCGCTGTCTATCAGTGCTTCGTCCAAATCAACGACCGGCTCTTTCGGATCACTGCAAATGACATGACAATTGCCATGTGGAATCAAAACAAAATCTTTATTTTGCAACTGAACCGGTTCACCACCATCGGCAACCTGCACCCAACAACTGCCACCAGCCACATAATGAAACCTAGCCACCTGCTTATATGCAGGCACTCGCACTCCCCACGGTGTTTCGAATCGGGTATCAAAATAAAAACTGCAACTGAGCTTTAAAGAGTCAAGAATTCTGCTGATTACATCCATAAGAATAGATTGCTCAAGCTTTTCTCGTAGAATATCAGCTTATTCTTGCTTACAACCCACACTCGGACGATTGGCTAAGAAAAACGGACTGATTATCATTGTTTGGCTGGCCATCACTAGCGTATAACCTAAGCACAAACCAAAATAAAGGCAGTTAGCATGAATACAAAGACAGCCAGTATGGCTTTGGGTATTATTTTTATTCTTATCGGTATTCTGGGTTTTATACCCAACCCGTTAGTCTATCCGGGAGGACTATTTGCTGTTAATACCGCACATAACTTCGTCCACATCTTAACCGGTATTGTTTTTGTTCTTGGCGCCACACATTTTGCTGATAATGCAGATAAAGTTTTCAAAGGCGTTGGTGCTGCGTATGTATTGGTAACCATCATTGGCTTTTTAACACCTGGCGATATGCTTTTAGGCATGGTTCATATCAATCAGGCAGACCGTTGGTTGCACCTGGGCTTAGCAATAGCCATCTTAGCGATGGGGTTCATCCTGCCAAACCGACAGGCATCAACCAGTTAATCATTCAATTCTTTCCGTTTTTACCGTAATCCCTCTACCGCTTTATACCATACATAATTTCTTGCGGTAGAGGGCTTTTTCCTTTCCTGATTCAATTGATTTTCTATACTTAATCGTCTAATAGCTGCAAAAAAGTTTCTACGTTTTTAACTATTGTGCAAGCTGGTCAATTCTCGCTTTCACAAAGCCTGCCGCATCTGGATTCAACTGTATGGCTTTTTCGTAATATTCCTTTGCCAACTCGGATTTTCCCTCTCTACTGGCCAGTTCACCGTAGAGAAAGTGTCCTTCAAAGGATTTTGGATACTCCTCTATCAATATATCCAACACAGCATAGGCTTGATCATTGTGTCCAGCCAACGCTCTTTGCTGAGCAAGTTCACTTAAGGTAAAGCCACTGAAATCATAGCTGTGAGTACCATAATAGCGGTCACGCAACTGCTGATATTTATCTTGCAACCCCTGAACACCATTGTCTTCAGCCGCCTCAACAAGCACCGGCCCCAACATAATAGGTTTGGAAATCCCTCTATGGCAGGTCATGCACTCAACGGCCACCGGTGTCTGGTTGGCATTGGCGCTAATTGTCTTATTAATTTGCTGAGTCATTTTCAGCATGGCCCTTGCACGATCTTTGAGTGGCTTATCATCGGCTGCAAAATCGTATTCTGTCAGTGGCTGATTCTCTTCACCGAGATGACAACTTGAACATCGAAAACCCGTACCCAGTGAAAATTTTTTCATGGTATCGCGTAAATCAGCCGGGGAAATATCCTTACTTAATACTTCAAGATTTTTTGGGCTCTCATATATATCTGCTGCAAAGCAGGCAGCATGACAGAGCAGGCCGATAATAATCACCATAAGTCTGCGCATTTTTTTCTCCTGTACATAACAATTACTACGCTATACCCCTCAAGGGTTTTTATGGTGATGCTACGGTTTGGGTTATGTCAGGATTTTGTCAGAAATGCTCATCTGGCCTGTTTTTATCGATGCAATCAGATGAGGATACAATCAGCTACTTGCAGCTGGGGCTCTGTCAACACAGAATGGGTCGTAATCTTATGCCTATCAATCACCTTAACCGCTGGATAGTGCTATTACTGGCTGCACTGATGGTACTGAGCATTGCCTTGGGTCGCCAGGGCTATCGCATTGCCCGCACCCAGGATGCCGTCACCGACTCGGTGCTCCACGATTATGCTCAATTAATTACAGAAAACTATGCGCGTGCAATACAAACCCAAATAGGTTTCGAACGAATTTACCCGTTAGTCCGTGAACTGGGGACTGCCGGAATATTAGAAATTCATTCAAAAACAACCGATATCAAACGCTGGCCTGCAACCGATGCCAATGCTTTGGCAGAGGACCTGTTGGGTTTACCTTTATCTGCCGCTTTTTATCTATCTGCACAAACCTCTAATGAACCAGTCACTTTATTGGGTGGCGATAAAGATGCTGTCAAACAGGCTGTTGATTGGCTAACCATCAATCCTGGTGCTTTCTCGTATCCTTTTCAAATATTGCATTGGAATAACAACCAGCAAACACAGGTTATGATCCTGGCCCCGGCAACCAACGGTACAGAAATTTTTGGACTAATGCTGGAAGCTGCGGTATTCACAACACTCATTGAAGCCATCAACACCAACCACACACTACTGCCTCCTGCTCTGGCTGATTCAGATGCCATCCGGCCATTTGTACATCTGCAAATTAAGGATACTGCCAATAACAACATTTTTATTACACCCAATTATCGTTATAACAGTACCACTGCCACACAGATTATTTCAGGTGATTATGCCGGTCTGTTTGCCGGCTATTCCATCAGTGCAACCATTGATCGAGAGGCTGCCCCTTTATTTGCCTTCGGTGCCCATCCACGAGACGACTTATCAACTATCGCCGTATTACTGATATTAACGTTGGTGTTGGGGGTTGCCGCGATACTGCTATTGCGACGTGAACAAAAGTTGATGGTTATGCGTGAGGATTTTGTTGCTCGTGTTTCACATGAACTGCGCACGCCCCTCACACAAATACGCATGTATTCAGAATCCTTATTATTTAAGCGCTTACCAAAACAGACAGATCAAACCCGGGCATTGCAGGTAATCCAGCGGGAAACTACCCGTCTGGGTCGTCTGGTTGAAAATATTCTGCGCTTTTCCAGCAGCAATCATCAACAAGCCCTGCGTGAAAAAAAACCCTATCTACTGCAAAAATTGCTGCAACAATTGCATGACGACTTCAGCCCCATGTTGACAGCAAAACAGACCAGCCTGACGATAAACTGCGATGCCAGTATTACCTGCCAATGTCATCGGGAAAGCGTTTTGCAAACCCTCGGTAATTTGCTCGATAATGCATTAAAATACGGCCCCGATGGACAAACCATTCATATGCATGTTTGCCAAAATGACGATCAAATTCACTTGTGTTTGGATGATCAGGGACCTGGCATTCCAGCGCGTCATCATCAACAGATTTTTGAGCCTTATTTTCGGCTGGCAAACGAGCAGGATCGAGCGATAGCCGGTACCGGGATTGGTCTATCGGTTGCGATGGAGCTGGCCAAAAAAATGGCAGGTGATATTCAGGTTGAATCACTGCCTGAAAGGGGAACACGCTTTTGCCTGATACTGCCAGCCAACTAAGTTTTATGGCCAGAATACTACTGATTGAAGATAACCCGGATTTGGCAGCAGGGCTACGTGCTAACCTAGAACTGGAAGGCCATCAAATACAGGTTTGTGCCGATGGCACCACTGCCCTGCAACAGTTTAAGGAATTTCACCCCCAGCTGGTTATCCTGGATATTATGTTACCCGGCCGAGACGGCTTTCGTTTATTGGCAGATTTTCGGTCACACCAACAACAGATGCCCATACTGATGCTGACAGCACGCGGTGAAGAAACCGATAAAGTCCGTGCATTGCGAGGTGGTGCGGACGATTACTTGACCAAACCCTTTGGTTTAATGGAGCTGCTTGCCAGAGTCGAGGCTTTGTTGCGCCGCAGTGGCAGCGAACAAAAACCTGTAGAAGTTTTGTTCGAAGACATCACACTGGACCGAAACACCCGACAAGTATTGGAAAGTCAAAAACCCATTGCACTGACTCCCAAAGAATACGAATTACTATTGGCTCTGGTTGAACAGCCCAACCAAATCCAAACCCGTCAGGCTCTATTGCGCCAGGTATGGGGACACCAGGCTGATATCGCCACTCGCACTGTAGACACGCACATTGCTGAGTTACGCCGAAAACTGGAACCTGACCCTGCGCAACCCCAATTTTTAAAAACCGCACGCGGTTGTGGTTATTGGTTTAAAAAGTAATTGACTCGGGATACACCTGATTTAACAGCAATGATTAACCCTGGTAATTTAGTCTGGGGTCAGCGCGGCACTGCTGGACCAACTGCAGATCATCCCTAAAATCGCTTATCCAGCACTCACCCAATACAGAGCAGCAACACGCCTCGGCTGTCAGTTCATTGCGAACTTGGTTGATACGCTGCCAAAAGGCTTGGTTATTTTTCATCTTTGGATAAACTGAACAAACTCACTTCGGATTGGCTGGGCAGAATCACTGTACCCACCAGTTCGCTGTTAAAAATATTAATTTCACCAGTTAATACCAGCCCCTGTAAACAGCAACGCTGTGCCAATTCATAAAACCCGCCGACGGGCTCAGCATTATTAAAAACTTGCATACTCTCGACACGTACCGGGCCTACACCGGCATTGACCAGCTAGTGGCTGATCACAGATTGAGCAGAACCTGAATCATAATTGGACGAATCAATTTGTAAATAAGGCCAGGTTTCAGCTTTGACCTGTTGCTGTGTGGCCTTTGTCTGTAATACCGCCACATAAAACGAAGCAGCAGAAATCACAACAGCACTGATTGCCAGCAGCCGGTTCACCCATTGATCACTGATATTTTTTATTTGTTATGTCTGGCAATTAATGGTGGTTGATTGAATTCATCTGAGCAGTGATGTTACCCATCGCACAATGCGGCACACCTCCAAGCAAGCTAAGATAGTATGGGTAATAACCACAAAGCAAATGCTATTAACGGAGAACCACCATGTACCGATGGCTTACCGCTGTATTTTTTATTGGCTTGCTCAGCTTTCCAGTCTTGGGTGCCGACAGTGATGAGATCACTGGCTTCGAAGGTCTTAAATACCGCAATATTGGACCCATGCGTGGCGGGCGGGCAACTGCTGTAGCGGGCGTGGTTCAAGATTCCCTGGTCTATTACATGGGCGGTACCGGTGGTGGTGTCTGGAAAACCACCAATGCCGGCAACACCTGGGAAAACATCTCTGATAAATTCTTTAAGACCGGTTCGGTAGGTGCCATCGCGGTCGCACCATCGGACCCAAACATGGTTGTCGTCGGTATGGGGGAATCACCTTATCGTGGTGTGGCTTCTTCCTATGGCGATGGTGTTTATCTATCAATCAATGCCGGACGCAGCTGGGAGCATGTCGGTTTAGACAACACCCGACAAATTTCCGAAGTGGTCATTCACCCCACTAATCCTGACATTATCTGGGTAGCAGCACAGGGCAGTCCATGGGCACCGACCGAAGAGCGTGGTGTATACCAATCCACTGATGGCGGCAAAACCTGGAACCAGGTACTGTTTGTGGATGACAATACCGGGGCGGTGGATCTGGCCATCCACCCCACCAACCCACGGGTTTTGTTCGCCGCCATGTGGGATCATGACCGCGAGCCTTGGGAAATTCGTTCTGGTGGTCCAGGCTCAGGCATTTATCGATCCACTGACGGCGGTGAAAACTGGAACAAAGTCAGTGAAGGCCTGCCGGAAGAAATGGGCAAGATCGGCATTGCACCATCCGGTGCAAATCCGAATTTGGTGTGGGCCATTGTTGAAGCCAAGAAAAAAGGCGGTTTATATCGCTCGACAGACGGCGGCGAAAGCTGGAGCCACGTCAACGGTGACCGCCGCCTGCATGCACGTTCCTGGTATTACATGCATGTGTTTGCCGATCCTAAAAATGAAAATGTCGTGCATGTATTAAATGCACCCTTCATGACATCCATCGATGGCGGTAAAAGCTTCTCAACCATTCGTACGCCACATGGTGATCACCATGAATTATGGATTAACCCCAACAATCCATTGAATATGATCAATGGCAATGACGGCGGTGGCACTGTGACTTTTGATGGCGGTAAGAGCTGGTCTCGTGAAGACAACCAGCCAACCGCCCAGTTTTATCGGGTCAATGCCGATAACCAGTTTAACTATCGCGTATACGGCGGCCAGCAGGATAACTCCACCGTGGCCATTGCCAGCCGTGCAGATGATGGTTTTATCGGTCGAGAAGATTTTTCTGCTGTTGGCGGTTGCGAAAGCGGTTATATCGACTTTGATCCGGATAACCCTCGGTATATTTATGCCGGCTGTTATCTGGGCCAGATCACCGAGTTCGATGCCGAAACCAGTGCTGAACGTGATATCCGGGTGTACCCCGAATTACTGTTTGGTGTACCACCCAAAGAACGCAAATACCGCTTTAACTGGAATGCGCCTATTGTGGTTTCACGGCACAATCCGGATGTGGTTTATCACGCTGGCAATATCGTGTTTAAATCCACCGATCGTGGTCAATCCTGGACTGAAGCCAGCCCTGACCTGACCCGTGATGATGAAGCCACTCAGGGCCCAGGCGGTCGCCCCATTACAAATGAGGTATCAGAAAACTACAACACGATTGCCTATCTGGCAGAAAGCTCACATGACGCCAATGTATTGTGGGCGGGCACCGATGATGGTCGCCTGCATGTCACCCGTGATGGCGGTGAAACCTGGGACGATGTCACACCCCGTGGTATTGATGATGGCTTGTTTAATGCCATCGATGTATCACCGCATGACCCAGCTACTGCCTATGTGGCTTATACCCGCTATAAATACAATGACCATCAGCCGCGGATTTACAAAACCAGCAATTACGGCCAACGCTGGTCGCAAATTGCTGAAGGCATTCCAGGAGATACCGTTGTACGCGTGGTTCGCGAAGATACCCAACGCCAGGGTTTGTTGTTTGCCGGTACCGAGACGGGGGTCTTTGTTTCGTTGAATGATGGTGATGACTGGCAACCATTGCAAAACAACCTGCCAGCCGTGCCAGTGACCGATATTAAAGTTCATCAGGATGATCTGGTGCTGTCCACCCAGGGACGGGCATTCTGGATTTTGGACAATATTTCACCTGTGCGACAAATCACGGATGAAGCAATCGATGAATTGCATCTTTATGCACCGCAATCTGCCTATATTCTACGTACTGGTGGCGGTGGTGATCGCCCTGGGTCTAATCCCGCCAATGGCGCAGTCATTGATTTTCATCTGGCAGAAGCGCTGGAAGATGATGCAGAACTGAAAGTCGAAATTATCGATGGCGATGATCAGGTTATCCGTACGCTATCGACCAAGAAAAAAGGCAATAACAAACTTGAGGCGAAACCAGGACTGAACCGCATTGTGTGGAACCTAAACAGCGACCACCTGACCACGGTGCAGGATGAATTTGTGATCGCAGCCGGTGGCGGCAAACACATCACCGGCCCCCGTGTGGCACCAGGTAACTACACCGTACGACTGTCGTCAGGCGACGCTGAGCTGGAACAACCATTGTCTGTCGTTATGGACCCTCGCTTGAATATCGACCAGGCCGATATTGATGAATACGAAAACCTCAAATCAGAACTGGCTGCTGCACTGGATGAATTGCATGGCAGCATCGAAGCTTTCCGCAGTATTCGCAAACAGGTCAAAGCCCGTAAAGCCCTGTTGGATGAAGAGCAACACGAAGACCTGATTGAGGCCGCCGACGCCGTAGTCAAAGCCACTGAGGAATGGGAAAATACAGTATTCACCAAAGAATGGGAGTTTTTCCAGGATGTCCTCAACTGGCCAAGCAAACTGGACTTCAATCTACAGTCTTTGTTGTACTTCAGTGTCAACGGCACACTCCCACCAATCACTCAAGGCATTCAGAATCGAGCGGATGATGTATTGGCTGAATGGCGTGAAGCACAGGCTGCACGGGATGCGGTAGTGGATGGTGAGATTGCGGCGTTTAATGCAGCATTTTCCGAAGGTGAACAGGCTGGAATTATCGTACCGGAGTTTGTTGACGAGTAATCATCAACAAACCCTCATATGATGCATATTTAACTGATACAAGAGACTTTATTTTAAGGTGGTTTAATTAAGCATGCGATCGCTCTGCGATCGGAATGATTATTTTTGCACTAGTGCTATCTATAAACTGACGGCCAAAGCTTAACTTTGGTCGTCTTTCAACCTGATAGATTGAAGCTACAACCCGGGAACTTTCCACAAGATGCTTTTCTAATTCATTAAATACTTTGCAGGTTGGCGTTAATTATCAAAGGTCAGAATAATGAAATCCAAGACACTAATAACGCTTGCGCTCTTATTGCTCACAACCCCTGCCCTGGCAACGACATGGGGACAGACTGATATCGACGACCCTTTTGCACCAGGGTTTAAATGTGAAGCCCATGAACCAGCAAGCTATGGAAGTTATATCTATCACTGGCCATCAAAATACGATCAGGTATTCTGGCCATTTACAGATTCTCACGCTATCTGGCACTGCCCGGAGTCAGGTTATACCTCTTTTATGACAGACTTTGATGAGCTATCAGAGAGTGAAAAAAACAATATTAAATCCTACCTTGATATAAATCATATCGGCAACTCCAGCCAGCAACCGACGATTAAATTATTAGAGGATATTTACGCCATCAGAAATATTGACGATGCGTTCGCCAATAAATTATTAAGAATATTTTCTCGCTGGCATCAGGAACATGAAAGTTACGCTACAGCAAATGAGTATCGACTACAGGCTTTTACCGACATTAAGAGCCAACTCAACACTGAGCTACCCGAAGGCCAAAAACTGGAATACTTATACCTGTCAGCCAACTATGCAAAGTTCTTTGGAAATGTTACTGAGAGCGAGCATTATGCGCAGCAACTGCTCTTCGCCATAGACAACCTTGAAAATGAAGAGCTGGATGGCTATGCAGAATACCTTAAGGAACTGCTTAACGAGACGGAATATATACAACCAGGCGGTATTTTAGACCCTGACATACCGGAAAAAGACGACTCTAAACCAGAATAGCCATATCAACATCTACATCACTACAGCGCGTACAACATCCATTACATGGATTGTTACCACGTATCTGCGGCGCTATTTAGTACAATAGCGCCATTCCTAAGCTTGAGGACTACAACAAATGCGATACATTACAACAATAATAGCTGGCCTTTTTGCGCTGGCTTTTCTGGCTGCCTGTGGAAACAGCAATACTCCAGCGGACAGCGATGCTGCTACTGCTGATAATAACGCCAACGATGTTGAAACCAGTTCTTCATTTGAAGATGACAACTCTTCTGATGAACAAAACGATACACCATCGGCTGAAGGAAACACCTTACTGGCTGAGTGGAGTGGCCCTTATGGCGGGGTTCCGGCTTTCGATAACGCCAGCCTGGATGACCTTAAGCCAGCACTGGAAATCGGTATGGCCCGCAATCTCGAAGAGATTGACGCCATCGCCAACAACCCAGAACCAGCAACCTTTGAAAACACCATTGTTGCCCTTGAGCGCACGGGTGAAGACCTGGATCGTGTGTTCACCTATTTTGGTATCTGGGCCAGCAATGTCTCATCACCCGAGGCACGCGAAATTCAGCGCGAGATGTCACCCAAGCTATCTGAATTCAGCTCTAAAATCACCCAGAATCAAAAACTGTTTGACCGCATTAAGGCCGTTTATGAAAGCGATGACCTGAAAAACCGCCCTGCAGACGAGCAGCGACTGACCTGGCTGGTATACAACGACTTTGCCAGCGATGGTGCAACACTGAATGACGAAGACAAGGCTCGTTATGCTGAAATCAATAAACGACTGTCCGAGCTTTATACCAAATTCAGCAATAATGTACTGGCCGATGAAGAAGGTTATGTGACTTACATCACCGAAGAGCAAACCGGTGGGTTACCCGATTCAGTTAAATCTGCAGCTGCAGCCGCCGCTAACGAGCGTGGTCAGGAAGGCCAATATGCGATCACCAATACACGTTCTTCTATGGACCCATTTTTGACGTATTCCACTGAGCGTGATCTGCGTGAGAAAGTCTGGCGTACTTACTATAGCCGTGGTGACAACGGTGACGAGCATGATAACAATGCCATCATCACCGAAATTCTAAAACTGCGTGATGAGCGCGTAGGGCTGCTGGGATACGATAACTACGCCCAATGGCGACTGGAAGATCGCATGGCCAAAAACCCGGAAAATGCCATGGACTTAATGCTCGCCGTATGGCCTGCTGCCATTGCCCGAGTAGCAGAAGAAGTTGCCGACATGCAAGCAGTTGCCGATGCTGAAGGCGCCGATATCACCATCGCACCATGGGATTATCGTTTCTATGCGGAGAAGGTTCGCCAGGACAAATATGACCTGGATTCAAACGAAGTTAAAGAATATCTGCAGCTGGATAAACTACGCGATGCCATGTTCTATGTCGCTGGTGAATTATTCAACTTCAATTTCAGCTCTGTACCAGAAGGTTCTGTACCGGTATTCCACCCTGACGTAAAAGTTTGGGAGGTCACAGACAAAACCACTGGCGATCATATCGGCCTGTGGTATCTGGACCCGTTTGCACGGACCGGCAAACGCTCTGGTGCCTGGGCCAGCAGCTATCGCAGTCACACCACTTATGACGGTAAGGAAACGGTGTTGTCATCCAACAACTCCAACTTTATCAAAGGTGCACCTGGGGAGGCGGTACTGATTTCCTGGGATGACGCGGAAACCTATTTCCATGAGTTTGGTCATGCGTTGCACTCATTGTCATCCAATGTGCGCTATCCAACATTGAATGGCGGTGTACGTGATTACACAGAATTCCAGTCACAGTTATTGGAACGCTGGCTGACCACTGATGCAGTGATCGACAATTACCTGGTGCATTATGAAACCGGTGAGCCAATCCCTGCAGAACTGGTGGAAAAAATTAAAGCTGCGGCAACTTTTAATGAAGGTTTCAAGACCACTGAATATCTGGCGTCTGCCTTGATTGATATGCGCCTGCATACCGTGGAAGACTCCAGCAATATCGACCCGGATCAGTTCGAGCGTGAAGTGCTGGCTGAATTGAACATGCCGGAAGAAATTGTCATGCGCCACCGTACCCCACATTTCGGACATGTGTTCTCGGGTGAAGGCTACTCTACCGGTTATTACGGGTACCTATGGGCTGAGGTATTGACCTCGGATGCTGCCGAAGCCTTTGCGGAAGCACCTGGCGGTTTTTACGATGAGACTGTTGCTCAGAAACTGGTCGATCATCTGTTTGCAGTCAGAAATGCCGTTGACCCTGCCGATGCTTACCGTGCTTTCCGTGGCCGTGATGCAGAAGTCAGTGCATTAATGCGTGATCGAGGTTTCCCTGTACCAGGTGAAGCTCAATAAAGATCATTTTTTCTCCATCCCGGGTCTCCCTGAGGCCCGGTAGCTTTAAACTCTTTATATTTATTCTGTTTTTCACCGTCTTATCATTATCTTGCTGCTAGGTATGATGAGAGTCTTAATCGGCTATAGCGATCCTCTGGATATATACCTCTAGCCTTGTGAGTAGGAAGGTGAGCCAGCCCCTTAAGCCTACAACATCATATTCCCCAAGCATGCTTAGCAACGATTAGAATAGTTGATACCCAACACAGCACCCACAAATAATTAATCTGACTGATGATGCATTCATAAAGCTATCACGACTTAGTCGGCTCCACCCAGCACCATATACAATCGCGAACCAGAACTACACCAAGAACTATTAGCCATCAAGCCGTATTGTGCATAGCGAAATTTTTGTGGCAATATCAATGGTCTTTTTTCTGATATTACACAGTCAGCTAGTCAATATTGATATTAATTTTGCCTCATATTAAACTTTACAATTAGGGTTAAATAGGGTTAAAAAATGGGTTCGGCAATAGAAATTTTAATTGGCTTTGGCGGGTTATTAGGCTTATTTGTTGGTGTTATCCAGCTTTATAAATGGTATTGGCCGAACCTAAAAGCTTGGTTTTTATATCGTAAAGAAAAAAGGTTGATGGAACGTGTTAGGTTTTATCAGTACCGATTGGCTAAAATGCAAAGTTCTGATTTCGTTGTGGAACGAGCAATCCGTTCTGCTTTCCTATTCATTCTGAGTATTCTACTTCTCACTTTAGGTTTTATTATCGGTATTTCTGCAGCTACTGAGCTTGGAGTGCCACCATTATCTATAATTCCTGATGAAAGTTTTGTTGCAAAACTTAAAACAATGGACCCTTACTTTATAGCGGCTCGAGTTGGTGAGTTTCTAATTGCTGGTGGATGCTCTTTTCTCTTGTTATCTACGTCTATCCTCTATCAACTATCCAAAAGATCGAGTGAGATAGACAGAATTCAGTCATTTTTGAAGGATTTAAAATCTCGAGTCGAACTAGAAGATAACGGCTTTTCTATAGATACCCACGACTCTAATCTCTAAAGATTAATCTTTCTGTTTCTGCGACCATTTGAGCCTTTTTAGCATCTTCACAATAAATAGGTTAACATTTACGTAAATGACAAAGGATTACATATGTTTCAAATCATACGAATATCTGCCTCTGTTCTGCTCACACTGTCGTTGTCTATAAACATCGTAGCGGCAAGCTCACTTTCCAGTAGCCAGCTGGATCAATTACTGGATGAATTGTCTGAGTTAATCGAAGCAAACTATGTAGAGCTTGATCTGGCCAAAGAGATTTCTGCGGAATTAAAAAACTTTGGCAGGCAATCAACGGTGCAAAGCGCCGATTCACCTGAAGCGCTGGCTGGAGTGCTGACGGAATTTTTAAAAGCTTACGATGGACACTTCAATGTCTTCTGGCAGGATCCTGCGAAACGACCGCCCATGGCCGAGGAAACTGAAGCCGATCGTCAGGCAAGGCAGCAGCAACTGCAGGCTGCTGCTCGGCGTACCAACTTTGGCTTTAAAGAATTGCGTATTCTGGAAGGCAATATCGGTTATCTGAAACTGAACCAGTTCAGCAGTGCCAGCAGGCCTGAAGCTGCCCAGGCAGCCATTGCTGCCATGAACTTTCTGGCTTCCAGCGATACGGTCATTATCGACCTTCGCCAGAATGGTGGTGGCGATCCGAACATGGTGCAATTGTTGAGCAGCTACCTGTTTGAACAACCCACCTATCTGAATGCTTTGTACTATCGCCCTACTGATACTACCCAGCAATTTTGGACCTATGCCGATGTTCAGGGACAACGCTTTCCACAGACCCCTGTATACGTATTGATCAGTGGCCGCACCGGCTCAGCTGCCGAAGAGTTTGCCTACAACCTGAAAACCCGGGAACGCGCGACACTGGTGGGGCAAACCACCGCTGGCGGCGCCAACCCAGGAGGAGTGTTTCCAATAATGGATGGATTTAGTGCTTTTATTTCTACCGGTAAAGCCATTAACCCGGTTACCAATACCAACTGGGAAGGCGTCGGCGTCGCCCCTGATGTTGAAGTGCCTGCCCGGGATGCCCTTGACTGGGCCATTGATGATACCCTGGCCAAACTCGCCAGCACCACCGAAGATAAACAGCATAAACGCGAGTTGGAATGGGCCGCAGAAGCCCGACAAACACCGCGGTCACTGAGTGCTGAACATATGGATCAATACACCGGACAATTCTCAGGTGACCGTCATGTGCGATTGCAAAACCAGCAACTGATCTATGCTCGCGGTCATCGTCCGCCAGTGAATATGCTGGCGGTGGGTGATGATCGGTTTATACTGGATGGTGTCGACGGCTTCCGGTTAACCTTTCAACGTGATGATAACGGTCAGGTCAATGGTATGACCGAAAACTGGGTATTCGGTCTGGTTCGCCCTTGGCCGAAGTTATAGCGCCGGCAAAGACACTGAATAATCAAAAAATGACTTATCCGACTCTGGAACAACGACAGGAACTGGCGCTTGGGGTGTTACTCAAGCGTCTGACCGACCGTTTGTATTCCACCATTGACCACGTATACCGTGACTGTGGAGTCAGCTTTCAGGGCAGCTGGTTTGCGCCGTTGGTCAGTATTGCTGCCAATGGCTCACAAAGCATCACTGGATTGGCCTGTGAAATAGGCTTGAGCCATCCAGCCGTTACCCATATCAGCAAACAAATGCTGGAAGCCGGTTTGATTCAGGAGTCTACCGACCCGGCAGATGGGCGGCGGCGGATATTGTCCATCACACCTGCTGGAGAAGATTTGCTACGCGAACTCAAACCCATTTGGGCCGGCATTACTGAAACCACCAAAGACTATTTTTCCCGTACAGGCCATGATGTATTTGCTGCGCTCAAAGCCTATGAAAAGCAGCTGGATCAAGGTGATCTGCATGCAGATACTCTCGCCGCAATTCAACGCCAGCGCCAGGCCAGTGTGGAGATTATTGATTTTCAGCCGCAGCTGGCTAAAGACTTCTATCAATTAAATGTGGAATGGTTAAAGAAATACTTCTTTATTGAAGCGCTCGACGAAAAAGTTTTGTCCAATCCTGAAGAAGAAATTATCGAGCCTGGAGGCATCATTATTTTTGCGCGGTATCAGCAAAAAATTGTCGGCACCTGTGCACTGATTGCTACCGCCCCGGGTCATTACGAAATCGCCAAGATGGCAGTCACCAGTCAATACCAGGGCCTGGGTATCGGGCGAAAACTTTTGCACACCATTATCCGGCGGTTTCACCAGCTACACGGCAAACAACTTAGGCTGGAGACCAATCATAAGCTGGAAACAGCAGTGAGCTTATATAAAGCGGCAGGCTTTGTTCCTGCACCGCCACCTGAAGGTGAAAAAGCTTATCAGCGTGCGGATTTATATATGGTATATCAACCTGCAGCGCAGGCTGAATGATAGACAATTACTTGTCTGATACCACATAAAACACATCACAACTACCACTGCTATGGGTCGTTGTCCGAACCCATAGTGGACTACCTGTGGTATGTGCCGCCAAAATCAAAGAGTAAACCGCATTATAGTTTGACTGACCTGTCCGTAACGTAATGTAACCGCTGGGGCCTGCATTACAAGATAGCTGACTTTCATCACCCGAAGTACTGATAACCGAGTTACCACTTGCCGTGATAAACATTCGGGTAATTAACACATCAGTACAGCTAACACCGCTACAATCAGCACGTGCCAACGGAGCCAATAACAGGCAAATTAAAATTAACAATAATATTCTAAACATTTATTTCTCACACCATGCCTTAATTATTTAAGGTTGCGTTACCACACGCTCTAATCTACAGAAATTAGAACCAATATCATCAACCGCCCTGACTGTAATATTGCTTTGTTGGGCCTGCGCTGATAGCAGTAACGATAAAATACCTTCATAACCTAATTGGTCTTTATCCAGCACCAACCAAAAATCATTACTACAGGCCAAACCTGCAATATTGTGGCGCGGGTTGGTTTGCAGCAGAACATCGCCACTGCTGGCCCACACAGAAATCAGCTGTACTTTGACATTACTGCTATCAAGTTGCGCAGCATAAACCGGTGCTGAAAGCAGCAACCCAATCAACAATAACTCCATTGCTTTGCTCATCTTGCTCTCCATCTGACTTATTATGGTTATTGCAAATAAACGCGATAAGCTGTGTTGCAGTTGCTCTGATCCAAAATATCAATCCGAACCAGACTCTGGGATAACTTAGCCGACAATAAAATACTTAATGCCTTATCTGTATCAGTGTTGGCAGTCGCAAACCGGACGAATGAACAACCGCACTGATTCGATGGACTGCTGATAGCTGCATACACAGAACCGTTACTGTTATCCAGGCCGGTTAAACCGATACTATTACCAGTTTGCACACACGTTGCGGCATTACTGACACCAGCCTGAAGCATCCCTGCTATAAATACCCACATCCACTGTGTCTGTTTCATTGTATTTCCTCTTGTTCGTTTAATTAGGTGTCACCCAGATACCTTCAGCATCGTTACGGGCAGCACCAGTAGGCGGACATTGCAACCCATTTTCCGGATAACGCACAATCAGCGCTCTATCTGAAGCCTGTGCAGTTAGTGCGAATGACACAAACCTGGCCATTTGACCTTCAGTTAACTGTGCTTCTGTTTTAAAAATTGCACTACCACCATCAGAAAATGTAATCCACACCGACGTAGAGCTGGTCAAGCTATTCCAAACCAGGTTCACCGGTCGGGTACATTGAGTAAAGGCAAGTGCACTGGATGCCATTAATAATGTTGTTAATACAAAAGCAGATTTAAAAAGGGTTTTCATCATCGTTCTCCTTAACCACTAACCACCCAGCAAAATATGCAAAATTGGAATTAAATAACACGCAGGATCATCCGGTCCACAGGACTGTGGTGCCGGGTCACCACAACCAGGAATACTGAAGCTGCAAATACGCGTATCCCAATTGAAATTACCAGTGGTTTCGACATATTCATTGGAAATCCAGAAAGTACATTGGTCTACAGGATCAATGCTGGCACTGGCATAGTCTCCCCAACGGTTTGCACCTGTTATGGAACCGCTACCATTGACACATGCTGCCTCCTGTTGAACCGCACCGGCGCCATCGACTCCCCGTTCATGCACTGTGTAATAAACCGATGGAAATGAATTGGTTCCCGAACGGGTGTAACCAATGGCGATATTGCCATCCTGATCCAGGGTGCCCGAACCAATCCAGCGGTGCAGGTTATTACCCGCGCCAATGACGCCCAGCAAGTCCCCGCCATCGCCAATTGAAACAGCATTATTGATAGGGTTTAAATCGATGCCAGCCCATTGCACACCAGCCCGGTCTGCACCCAAATCAACAGTATTAGTGACCACGCCTTTGAGCACGCTTTCATCACTGAAATAACGCATATTGAAGCGATACATGGTGAACTGCCCCAATGAATCTAGCCTTTGAGGGTTGGGTTGTGGAATACAGTTACGATCAAATCCACATAAGTTGGAATCGAATGCAGGCACATTGATACTGCCTATCTGATCCAAACGAGACGCACCAGGATTGGAAAAATTAACGCAGGCTTCCCAGAACCGGTAACGATCAGATCCAGTTAAACCAAATATCTGTACATCGGTGGCATGCACCAAATAATTGCAGGTACCCGCAGGCGGCAAATCCGGACCTTCGAAATGGCCGGGAATCGCACCAAAATCTGGATCCTGGCCTGTCGTTGCGCCAGAAAACTGCACAAACGCCGGATTGGCATTGCCCGCCAACATCGCATTGCGGTTGAAAACCGTCAGCTGTAACCCGCTAAACGTTAATGGTGAGCCATCAAATTCATGTGTGGTCAGATAATAGCCATCCGGCCACATGCCAATTTTTGGATAATCATTAAATGCACCCGGGCTAACAACAAAATCATACAAAGTATATGGGCCCAATGGGCTTTCCCCATCGGATATCGCTACACATTGATGGCCATCAGCTATAGCAGTACCAGTGAACTGACTGAACAGCCAGCGACCTGCCAAGTGGTCATATAGCACAATCGGATCACCCGCATTTTGTGTTTGGCAGGCACCACCAAAACCTTGCCAGAAAGTATTGCCTGCAAATGGTCCTGCCACCACTGCACCGTTGGATTTATTAAATACCATCCAGCCCAAATTGACATACATCACATAGTGATTTAAGCCAACATCGCCATTGGTATCCGGCGGGGTAATTCGCTGTGCTACTACAGCATTATCATCATTGGAATAGCCTGGAAAACTTAAGTTGGCAGCCGGTGCCTGTATTGTTGCGGTAGTGCTTCTTGATTGCACTGTTTCCTGATCACCCCTGACATCTGCCGGGTTATCGGGCGCCAGCTTTAAAAAGCCAGGCGTTATATGATCATTAATTTCGCCAGGCCTTATTGGTGCATTAATTCCTGCATTTTTATTGGCTTGCAGGTTATCCAGCAATTCTGTCAGGCTACCGCTGCGGCCACGACGTATTGCTGTGCCAGTTGTGATTTTATTTGCGGGGGATATAACGGTTGAGCCTATACTCTGATTGGATTGCTTGATTGTATTTCCATCATTGGCTTCCTGTGCTTCGAGCATTAAACTCCAGAAAAAACCAAGCAAACCTATTAATAAACCAATATAGGGTTTTTTCATATCGACCAACCTCCATGTCTCTGCGTAATTAATGTTACGCTCACCTTGTGCAGATAAGTATTAATCATCAGGTGTGAAAATTATGTCGATATTTTTTTTTATATTTTATATCTGATTATTTTTTACTTAATTTTAATTAAATTTTTATGCCAAATATTAGTATTAAAGTATGGCAATAAACTTGCCCATACTTTGAAGCATGCTTTATCTATAAATATTGTTGTTATATGGGCTCAGCTTTGGTTAACTAAAAAAGATGTATTTCCAGGTGCCACTTACAGTCAGTAATGGTATTTAATCCGGATCAAGCAACCGTGCTCCTGCACCTTCCTGCCCCAACTCATCCCCTGGATTACGCAACGGACACCGCTTCAATGACAGGCAACCACAACCGATACAACCATCCAGGTGATCACGCATCTGCTTCAGTTTGGAAATCCTTTCATCCAATTGTGTTCTCCAGATATCGGATATTTTCCGCCAGTCTGCAGCCGTGGGAGTACGTGCATCCGGGAGTGCCTGCAGCACATGTCCAATGTCAAATAGCGATATGCCCAAACGTTGCGCGGTTTTGATGACGGCTACCCGGCGCAGCACATCTCTGGAGTAACGCCGTTGATTGCCTGCATTGCGCCAGCTTTTTATCAAGCCCTTGGTTTCATAAAAATGCAAAGCGGATACCGCCACACCTGCACGTTTAGCGACCTGGCCTACACTTAGCTGCCTGGTTTTCCCTGATATTGCCGATTTGTTCATTTTAAACCTTGACCTCAAGCTAACTTGAGGTTTTACACTCTTTTCCACTGCATAACAACTATTGGAAAAACCATGAACAACATCGCCAAAAACATTTTGATTCGCCAATTGGTCTGCACATTGATTGGGTTGGTTTCGGTTGCCGATGGGGTCAGCAAACAATTAACAAAGCATGCAAACTCATACTGGGCTGGATTAAGCTGGCAAAAATAAGCCCTGTTGCACTATTCACCAGTGATTCAAAACAGCCACTAACACTGTTGAAAAACCTCACAGTAAATTGTTTTAGCCTGGTGTTAATACCGATTTGGAAAATGGCTACCCGGGTTTTGAAAAAAAAAACGCTGACCCGCTCTGTAACAGATCTGGTAAGGGTCAGCGTTAAGTCATGCGCAGCCTGATATGCTGGTATGGCGCACAATCGGGGAGAAAGGTGCAATCAATCGGCTAGAGCTGCGGACAAACAAGTCGAGGTATGCCTGACAGATTGCGTGCGATTATATTCGCACATACGCTGGCGTATGTCAGCAAAATCCATGTTACAGCGTGTAACGCTGTTTTTGGCCTTATTCTTCGCTCACCATTAATAAGCACCACCCCAGTTTTGGCTTATCCAAGACCAGCGTTTACAATAGGCAGCCTGCTCATTCAAATTGAGGCGGCCTGGCTTGCCTCACACCATAGGCCCTTCATGTCTACTGAAAAAACCTCTTTTGACCAACTCGGGCTAACCCCCGAATTACTGGCTGTATTACAGGAATTGGGCTATGAGTCACCCTCACCGATTCAGGCCGCGACCATTCCAGACTTGCTTGCAGGGCATGATGTCATTGGGCAGGCACAAACCGGCACCGGTAAAACCGCGGCATTTGCACTACCCCTGCTGGCTCGTTTAAACATTGAACACCAATACCCACAGATATTGGTATTGACCCCTACTCGTGAACTGGCCATTCAGGTAGCAGAAGCCTTTCAGCGCTATGCCTCTAAAATGAAAGGTTTTCACGTACTGCCTATCTATGGCGGACAAGGCTATAGCAGCCAGCTGAAACAACTAAAACGTGGCCCACAAGTGATCGTCGGCACCCCCGGCCGAGTGATGGATCATATGCGGCGTAAATCACTGCGATTGAGCCAGTTATCAGCTTTGGTTTTGGATGAAGCCGATGAAATGCTAAAAATGGGTTTTATTGATGATGTTGACTGGATTCTGGAACAAACACCCAAGGCCCGGCAAACCGCATTGTTCTCAGCAACCATGCCCGATGCCATCCGGCAGATCGCCCAAAAGCATCTGGATAATCCGAAACAGATTACCATCAAAGTACAAACCACAACGGCAGACACCATTAACCAGCGTTATTGGCTGGTACAGGGTATACACAAACTGGATGCACTGACCCGCATTCTGGAGGTTGAAGATTTTGAGGCCATTCTGATCTTTGTCAGAACCCGTAATTCCACCGTCGAATTGGCAGAAAAGCTGCAAGCCAGAGGCCATGCAGCCAGTGCACTGAATGGTGATATTGCCCAGGAACAGCGCGAACGAGCCATCAATCGACTGAAACAAGGACAACTGGACATTCTGGTTGCCACCGATGTGGCTGCGCGTGGTCTGGATGTTGATCGAATCACGCATGTGATTAATTACGACATTCCTTATGACACAGAAGCCTATGTACACCGTATCGGCCGCACTGGTCGTGCCGGGCGCAGTGGTGAGGCAATACTGTTTGTTGCCCCCAGAGAACGCCGTTTATTACGGGCCATCGAAAAAGCCACCCGCAAGCCGATTGAATTAATGGAACTGCCTTCTGCCGCTGTGGTTAACAACCAGCGAATTGCTCAGTTTAAACAACGAATTACCAATACCCTGGAAGCTGGCGATATGGGTTTTTTCAATGAGCTGATTGAACAGTATCATCATGAAACTGACACCCCTTATCAACAAACCGCAGCCGCATTGGCCAAGCTGTTGCAGGGCGATACGCCGCTGCTAATCAAAGACGCACCACGTCGCAGCAAACAAAATGACCCACCCAAACATAATGACAGTAAGAAGAGCAAGCGCCGCCGACTCAAACAAAAAAATGAATCAGAGTATGGCACAGAGCGTTATCGGCTGGAGGTTGGACACGCCCATGGCGTAAAACCCGGCAATATCGTCGGCGCCATAGCCAATGAAGCCGGCATTGACAGCCAGTATATCGGCCACATCAAAATTCATGATGATTACAGCACCGTGGATTTACCTGACCAAATGCCCAAAGAAATATTTCAGATATTACGCAAGGCACGTGTCGCTGGCCGCAAGCTGAACTTATCATTGATTTCAGATCGCAGTGTACCGGTTAAGCCTAAATACAAAGGTAAACCCACAAAACGCCGCAAATAGAACATCACCACCAAAAGACTGCCGCCGACCCACAATTTTAAAAGCCACATAACCTTTCCAAGGCTCGCTTTTCTGCGCATTCGGTTTTCTGTAAATCAATCAAAATGGATAACTGCTTCGCAGGTCATTGTTGTAAAAATTGATTTGCCGTCGCCTGTTTTACCCGAGTGTTTTTCAAAAACACAAAAAGGGACTTCATCTTAAAAAAGGGATAAAAAAAACAAATAAGGAAACCACAATGAATAACAACGTATATCACTACTACATAAAAAAATTTATTCGACCATATTTTTCCACACTATCCGCTATAACCATATGCGCCTGTTTATCGTTTTTTACTGCAACAGCTTTTGCCCAACAGGCAGACGGCCAAGTACGACTCAATCCTGAAAAGCGTGTCACGATTGATGCCGTTGCATTCCCGCAACAACCTCAAGCGCTTCAAACATGCCCAATGCCCCTTAATACAAGAGTTGATGCCACTGACTATTCTATATTAGAAGATGATATGCATCCGCGTTGGACCACAGGTAATGGTTTAAATGGAACAAGTATCAACACTTTTTATGCACATACTTTTCGTTGGGAAACACAGCAAGACGACTGCACCTGCTGTCAAATTACCAGAGCAGTGATGAGCGTCACATTTGAAGCACTTTTCCCTGGCAATTCTCAAACAAGCTCAGACGCGGGGAACGATTCTTTCCATATCACCAGCAGTGGCGGAACCATCGTACAATCAGGGATCAGTGGCACTGGTAGAGTCTGGACAACATGGCCATTTAATACCGGAAACACCATTACCAAAACTGTTGTCATTACCAATCAAGCCATTTTAAACAGTGGTCATTTAAGCTTTTTCGTAGAAGATGACACAGCAATTACTGCAGCCAGCCTGACCATTCAAGGCTGTTGCGTCAATCAGTACAACCCCAGGGGGTGTCGCCCAGACGATCCGGTAAGCAAAATCGGCGAACCTGTTAAATAAAACCGACTGATTAATTTTGGGTGCTTGCATTTAAAATGTGTGCAAGCACCCATTCATTAAATAAAATCAACCACGAAAAACCAGCAATCTGAACCATCATAAAACCATATCGTTTATAGTGTCGCTCATTATTATTAATTTACTGTTTGGAACACTAAGCTGCCAAATCAATCATCGCAATTTCTGATACGTTTACTGCCCACACTGACCTCGCTTATTGTCAGTCTGCTGTTACTGACTGTCGCGGTTATCGGTTTCTTAGTCTATACAAGGACTGCAACATCTATTGATGAATTGATTCAACAGCAATTCGATGCACACGTTGATGCCACCAGTAGTCAGATCGAAGCCATGTTATCTCCGGCAGCGCATATTCTGTTTGAATTGCAAAGCCTGGCCCAACGTGATGTACTGCCATTGGATAAGCCGGACGAGTTATCAGTATTTTTAATTGAGCGCCTAAGAGCCAACCCGGATCTTGCATGGGTTGGGTGGGCCAATATTGATAACGGTTATACGGCTGCCAATCGCCGATCGGGCAATCGATTGATCTCATATCATGCATCGCCTGAGGTAAATGACAGCTTACCCTCATTGTTTGAAATAGATACTGAGGGTAACAAAACCGCGATTTTCCCTGCTGATGAAATATCTGTCCCTTATCGGCCCAAAGACCGCCCATGGTTTGAACCCGCCATAACTGCCAGTGGCTTGCTATGGCATAAGCCCTATTCATTTGGGCAGGGCAATTACGGCATTAGTGCCACCTTGCCACTGATTTCTGAAGAACAAAGCCATGCAACAGGTGTATTTACCATCGATTTTTTCCTGGAAGATATTGTTGATTTTCTTAAGCAGGTCGAGCTAGGCGAGAGCGGCCGGGTAATATTACTGGCCGGTGATGAGGTACAAATTGGTCATACCCAGGATGCAGCAATTCTACAGGACCTAATTGTCAGCGCCGCTGGCAGTTGGCTCGATAATGGCACAATACCACCCACAACCCACCAAATTTTGAAACGCGAAAAGATCAAATATCGCGTTGCTGTCTCCAGTCTGCACGATCCGCACAGCCCTCCATGGCTGATTGTGATTGTCGTGCCAGAACATGAGCTGACTGGTGTGTTAATAGAGAATATACGCTTTACCTTATTGTCTTCGATAATCGCTTTGCTGTTGGCTTTGTTATTGGCTCGCTTATTATCACAACGTATCGCGCAACCCATTCAGCAGATGAGTGATGATTTAAGCGCTGTCGGACGTTTTGAGTTGAACGATGCACCCATACCCAAATCTTATATCCGTGAAGTCGCTGTACTGGGCGATTCCATCGATCGTATGAAACGTGGTTTGCGATCTTTTGGGCGGTACATCCCCAGTGATGTGGTTAAACGATTACTTGCCCAAGGTAAAGAAGCTGAGCTGGGTGGTGAGAAGCGTCAACTCACCATTCACTTTTCAGACATTGCTGGATTTACCAGCATTGTTGAACCGCTAAGCCCACAAGAAACTGTCTCAGAGTTGGCTGATTATTTTGATTTAATGACCAAAGCAATCACCCGGCGCAATGGCACCGTGGATAAATTTATGGGCGATGGAATATTGGCTTTCTTCAACGCCCCGCAAACAGTGATCGATCACCCTGTTCAGGCTTGTTATGCAGCATTGGAGGCTCAGCAACAACTGACTGCATTGAGAAAAGCGCATCGTGCCAAAAACCGGGCCGAATTTACAGCGCGTATTGGTTTGGCCATGGGTGAAGTGTTGGTCGGTAATATAGGTACCAGCGAACGCTTTGCTTATACCGTTATGGGCGACACCGTTAATCTGGCTGCTCGATTGGAATCACTGAATAAGTATTACGACACCTCAATCCTAACCACCCGCGACTTACGTGATGCAACAGTTGATCATTTTACCTGGCGATGGCTTGACCGGGTTCGGGTTGTCGGCCGACAAACCGCGTGTGATTTATATGAACTGGTATCAATTCGCAATGATGCAAGCCAGCAGCGCCTGCAAGCCATTCGCCAGTATGAACAAGCCTTAGCACTTTATGTCTCTGGGGATTTTTCTGCCGCCTTGGACGGGTTTAATCAAGCGGCCAATGGTCATCATGGTGATCGTGCCACACAGCAATTAATCAAACGCTGTGTCGCGCTGTCAGAAAACCCGCCAGCCGCTGACTGGGACGGTGTTTATACCCATCACAAAAAGTGAACGCAGGTTTGATTGATTAACCCTACCCCTGCAGCAGTAAAACCATAGAGAACCGGTTACATTATTCTGCTTGTGGGGCGAAGACCCTAACTTATTAAAAAATATAACTTTTAAGACAAAACAAACCCATCGGCAGGTTTCCGGAAGGTTTGATTTTTAGCGCGCCATATACTCCACCCTAAGGCTTAATCAAAAAAACCGGGCAAATAAAACTTGTTGCCCTGATGAAAGCCGCCGCGACCAGGTCATTGACTGTGTTGCATCGATTGGTATTACCGATACCCAATCGCCAACTTTCCAGCAAAGGAGCTTGCTATGGCCAAAAAAACATCCCAATCAAAAAAGCCCGTAGGACGTTATAGTGAAGTCCAATCCATACTGAATGATGTCCAGGGTAATACTGTCCCCGATTATCAGGGGCTGAAAGCCTTTTGGCTGGATTATGAAACATTCTTATCCGCCAAATTATACGGTCAACAACTGATCGCTCCTGGCCCCGATAATGACAGCGATGGCTCCCCCGCAACAGAGTCAAACTCAGGTGGCTGTTGTGGTTCCGGCACCGATCAAAATCATTCATCCGGTTGCTGGCCTTCTGGTGGAAGCAGTGGCGGTAGCGGTGGCAATGGTAACGGCAAAGATACCTCTAGAAGTGAGCAATCGGGCATTATCAAAGGCCTGCGTGGTCAGGCCCCGTTTGACGGTTCAATCTTTCCAGAACTTTTATGGGATGCCAAACGCAAAGCAACCGATTCTGAAATCAACACCATTGCCAACTGGATAGATGATGGCTGTCCTGAAGATGATCAGGATGACACCGAATTAAACACCCAAAAAGAAACACTCCGTATACAGGCCAGCAAACTGGTGGCTTTGGCTTGTGGAGAAATGAAGCATTCGGTTACAGAAAAACCCACCAATAAAATACAGCGCTCAACTAAAGCCCTACGAGTCCGGAAAGAAATTGGTTCCTTGACCGATGACGAAGTACAGCGGTTGCGCGATGCCATCGCCTGTATGCAAACCTACAATGCGTATTGGCAGGACGAACGCAGTTTTGATTACTGGGCACGCATTCATGCCAGTTCCTGCCAGCATGGCTGGGAACAGTTTTTACCCTGGCATCGTTTGTATCTGTACTTTTTTGAACAGATGCTGCAAGACTTTGACAGTCAAATCACCTTGCCCTACTGGGCATGGTCGGATTATGCCGACGTTAACCGTGACACTTTCAACACCCAAAAACTGGACCAGGGTATTTTGCCGGAACGTTATGGCTGCTGGATGACCAATCAAGGTGTTGCCAACCTAAAAGCCACAGGCCTGCTGACCGATAAGCAAATAAGTGGCCTGGAAAAGCTGGCCAAAAGCGGCCAAGTTTATAACTCCAGCGCACGTTTTCTAAAAGCAGCAGGCATTGATTACATGGTGGAATTGGACCCAACCACCGGCGGTGCTCAATGGACCCCACCCATCGCAGCCATTTATGCCGAGCTGTTGCGTATTAACCCATTGTGGTTCCCCAATCGCTGGCCAGGTGCAATTGGTTCACCCACCAGTTATCCCACTGCTGATGATATCCAACTGCTACTGGAAACCCCTAACTGGAATACGTTTGGCGGCGGTCCTGTGGATGATCATCATTTTGGATACCTGGAGCAGGTGCATAACGGCATGCACAACTTCTCTGGCGGCACCAACCCCAATTACCCAGGTCGTGGTGATGGCAAGTGGACCGATCTGTACAAAAAACTGGGCATCGCTGAAGATCCGCAAAATAAAGACAATCCACCCTATGGCTGGATGGTCGATAACAGGATCACCGCCTTTGATCCCATTTTCTGGGCTCATCACAGCAATGTAGATCGCCTGTGGGCAGAGTGGCAAACCACTCATCCTAATGGCGATCCGCAAGATTTGAATGGCGTGCTTGCGCCATGGTCACTCACCGTTGCAGACACATTAAGCACGCGCACACTGGGCTATGAATACATGCGCAACAGCTACCACTACCCGACCTCAAACCAGCATGGCATGCAAAAATTCAACTCAGAAAAAGCCGGGGTCAGTCAACAAACATTGGATGTCTTCCGCAAGGCTGAAGTGCGCCTGCACAGGGTTCAAAAAGCCAACCTGCCTAATGCCAGTATTCGTGTGTATTTAAACGACAGTGGCTGTGATGCCAACACCAAAATGGATGGCAACGATAACTTTGTTGGTGAAATCCAAACTTTCCATGGCACCTGCATAGGAGGCCCCGGCCACTGTGATATGCCATTGGATAAAACCCGCCACTTTGATCAACGCACGCTACACCATAACGAGCCACGCAATTACCGTATCGACGCCACCGATACCGTCAACCGGATGCTGGCAGATGGTGCACAGGACATTAGCGTGCATCTGGTCGCGGTCGGTCTGGATGGCCAACCCATTGACAATGCGCTGTACCTGGATGGCGTGTCACTGAACTTTATGGATTGAGGGATTAACAATGAGTAACGAAGCAACCACATCCAATACCATCTTCAAGATTCACCCGGCCATTGGCATTGCCCGTCTGGGCAACAGTGACGAGTTTTATCTGAGCCCGGAACAACCCGGCGCATTGCCCATCGCCTGCGACGCTGATGGTGTTGAGCAACAAGACAGCAAAGGACAACCCGTACGAGTCTCCAACTTTAAAGAGTCCGGTGACCTGTCCAAAATCAAACGCCAGGCCGCCAGGTTTCGGGTGTTTGCCTATCACGGAGATGATCAGAAAACAGGCGAAGAAATTAAGATCGGAGGTAAATATCAGTTTGTTGTCACTTCCGCAACCACAGCGCCCACAGCAGTGGAAGGCACGGTAAAAGATATTCAATGGACAGTTCATCTGGCCAATAAGAAAAGCACCTGGTACGAGTTTTTGGAAACCGATGGTATGCATGGTTATCCAGCCTCACACCCATTGCGCAACCCAACCGTAACCCAACCGGATTTACGTCGTCAGATGATTACCGACCCAGGTCCACAATCGGTTACCTTAAAGTCACCCAAAGCGGCTTTTACCAAAGGCGAAAACCCTGGTTATCCACAGACCTTCCCGCCTGAAGATATCAAGCCCAATCCTATTGACACGCTGGGTGAATTAATTGCCAATAAACAAGACGATAACCCCCGTCTGGTGGTATTGGGCGGACGCGGTAATTCCGGCAGCACCAATACCCCGGTAATCACCAGCTTCGTTAACAATGACGGCTGGTATGACGACATCTCTGACGGCCCGGTAACCGCCAAAATTATTTACACCTACCCGTTTACCTATACCGATTCGGATGGCAAAAAAAAGACCAAAACCAAAAACGGTACTATGCAGGTACAAGTACCGGCCTGGGTAGTGGTGGGCTATCCGCGTTATGTACCGCAAATGCTGGATATGATTACGCTGGACGAAGCCCTGTACGATGTCTTCGTGCGTAATTTCCAGTATGCACCGCAAATTTTTGGTGTGGCACCCTATGACCGTGCCAGCAACAGCCCAAAAACCGAAGAAGAAACCGCGCTATGGCTGAATGACGCCGGCTATAACCCTGATTATTATCCGAAGTTTTATGAAGAAATCTGGCCTATCTTAAAGCGCCCAGATTTGTATCAATACACCTACGATTTCGACTTTTTCAGCGGTGGCGATCCGCACAATACCGGTACTGGCGGTAACCTTGATCAGCTGGCATTGTCGACCCCACCAAGCGGCGGTGAAGACCCCTACTTACAGAACCGGCAATACATCATCCGCATTATGCGTGAGCCCTTGCAAACCAATCTGTATTTCAACACGGGTAAAAGCAAAATCAATCCTGACAACAAACCACGTTTGATGCCGATGCTGTGCGGTAATAACCCTATTTCCAATACCGCCCCTGACAAGTTTTTGACCATGACCCAAACGCAATTGTTTTTCCTGCGGCAATGGGCGGCGGGCAAATTTGTGAATGAATGTACGGAGTGGGACGAAAGCGACCCCAACTGCCCCGACCCATGGTCTGAACCGCCGACTACCGGCGAAGGCATTGATCGTGGCGTGCTGAGTAATTTGCTGGGTGGCGCGTTTTGTCCGGGTGGTGAGTTCAGCTGGATAATTATCAATCCCGGCATTTACAGCTCACCCTACCGAATTAAGCACACCACCTACCAGGCAGGTGCTCTGAGCTTGCCTAAACCCATTGCTGACATTGATGGCAGCCCCGCACCTGATATTGCCGCAGGCATGGAACCCGGCGATTTGACCAAATACATCGGTATTCCCTGGCAGGCGGACTTCCACGAATGCACAACCCAGAACATTGATGTGACCTATGAGAACTGGAACAGCATCGATTTGTCTTCCACGGGCGACCCTGCTGAGCAGCAGATTGCCTATGACATTCCCTGGTGGCCAGCACACCGTCCAATCATTATCCAGACTGAAAAGGGTCAGCAGGTATTTTGGGCATCAGGCATTCCTGACAACTACGCTGGCGATCTGGAAATGGTGAGTCAATGGAATAACCTAGGCTTTCTAATTGAGCCCAGCGATCCCTCCTCCGGTTTACCTGCTTTTTATCAAATCGAACGCAATGATGCTGCTCTAGGGCCACCAACCGCCTCCGGGCAACGCACCCTGGGCCGATCCAAACGGAGTACCCGCTATGACCGATAACTCAACAACCAATCAAAGCATGAGCGTGCCAGACATTCTGGTTGGCACCTGGACCTATCGCAGTTTTATCAGCGATCCGAATGTGAATGCCGATTTTGACTCACTGGAATTCGGGCGTGGCAATATCCAGATCAACCCTGCCCCCCTGCAGGTATTTGATGGTCGTATTTACGGACCAGGCTGGCAATTGGAGCTGATCGGCGCCATTGGTTATGGCAATCCGTACAACGTCCGTTTCCAGGGTAAAGGCATCGTCAGTGGCGCCGAATGGATTTATGACTATCGCGGTTACCTAGTCCCAAACTGGGTCAATGGCATCGCCCAACGCCCGTCAATCGTTGGCTCCATCGTGCGCACCATCCCGCATCCCACCGGTCCCAATGGTCAATCAACAGCACCTGCCGGTGTTGTTGCCCAATGGATTGCGGTTAAACAGGATGCGCAATAAGCACATGGTTGATAAGTCATTTGATATTGTCATTGTTGGCGCAGGTGTTGCCGGTTGCGCCACCGCCATTGCCTTGCAACGCTATGTCCCTGACTTAAAGGTCTGTGTTATCGACCGACAGGTTGCAGATGGCAATAATCCGCATCAAAACTGCCCGCAGCAACCACATCCACGCATTGGCGAAACACTGCCACCTGCGGTGGTCATCCCAATGCAGCAACTGGGGATATGGCAACGATTCAAAAGCAGCGCCGTGCTGGCATCTGCAGGTATTCAATCTGCCTGGGGCACACAGCGACCGCATATTAATGAGCATATCTATTCGCCACATGGCAATGGCTGGCACCTTAATCGGCAGCAGTTTGATAAGCTGCTGCGCGATATTGCCATTGAGCATGGCACACAACTGATTAGCCAAACCCAGGTAGTGAATGTTGATCGACAAAACGATCAATGGTGTTTGACGCTGGGCAATGCTAAAAATAAATATCAGCCTGAAAAAATAACGGCTGGTTTTATTGTTGATGCCACCGGTCGTCGGGCAAATATCGCACGACGTCTGGGTATCAATAAACAAAAGTTTGACCGACTGATCGGCATTTATCGTTTCTACGCAGCAGCTGACCTGCAAGCAAGCCAATCACTGTTCGATACCGATTCCACTACGCTCATTGAAAGTCACACCAATGGTTATTGGTATGCCGCACTTCTACCGACTAACCAACAAGTGATCGCACTAATGACCGATGCTGACCTGGCACGTAACAATGCCTACAACAAAGCATCGGGTTTTGATCAGGCCCTGGCCAGTACCCGGTTAATTTCCCA
Organism: Wenzhouxiangellaceae bacterium; assembly: GCA_965230265.1. GTDB lineage: Bacteria > Pseudomonadota > Gammaproteobacteria > Xanthomonadales > Wenzhouxiangellaceae > JAJFKX01. Next base: position 2,864,688 of record OZ245999.1, read on the forward strand.
ACGGATTTGCGGCATGAATCCGATTGATAAACCAGTGATCACCGCAGCACACACACAATGTCTGGATAAACTTTCAGGTAACGGTTGGCTGGCAGTTGGTGATGCCGCTTTTACTTACGACCCACTGTCATCATTGGGAATTTTTAAAGCACTGCGACAAGGCATTTTGGCATCTTACGCCATTCAGGATTATTTCACCGGCAAAGACCATGATCTGAATAAATATCAGCATGTCTGCCGTGCAGAATTTAATCGTTACCTGGATAAACGGTGCGATGTCTACGCCGAAGAATCTCGCTTCAATGATAACCCGTTCTGGCAAAGGAGGCTGGCGGCATGACGAATAAGAAAACCCAAATCAAGAACAAGACAACAATCAAAAGTGAAAATAAATGCGTTGTCGGGTTCCCCTTGTACCAGGGCAGTACCCTGTTGGATTTTGCGGGAGCAACCCAGGTTTTTGCATTTTCTGGTGGTTTCAAGCCCATCTGGCTGGCGCCAAGTCTGGAACCGATAACCACCTCAGAAGGTGTAACAGTCAACCCAACCTATACATTCAGTAAACACCCGCGCATTGACCTGCTATTTATACCGGGCGGTGGTGGCGATGGTGTGGCCGCCGCAATGCAAGACAACGTAATGCTGCGATTTGTCAAAAAGGCGGCCAAAACCGCTCAATGGAGTGGTTCGGTTTGTACCGGTGCATTTATTCTCGCCGCCGCCGGATTATTGGACGGCTGCAAAGCAACCACTTACTGGAGCGTGCTGGATACTCTAAATGAATTCCCTGCTATCCGGGTCGACACCGAGGTTTATCCACGCTATTTAATTCAACGCAAGCACAAGCGATTTACCGGTGGCGGGGTATCGTCATCCATTGATCTGGCACTGAAACTGGTACAGACCATCAACAGCAAACGTGCTGCAGAAATGGCCGATCTATCCATCCAGTATGCACCTGACCCACCGGTGCAATCGGGTGACCCGTCGCAGGCCAGCCGAACCGTGGTGGCACAGGTACGACACAATCAACAAACCGGTTTCATCGAACCAATAGCCAAAGCCACTCAGGCGGTTATCTATGGCAACCGCCCATAAGCCTGACCAGCACTTGGCAATAAATTAGAAAGCTATAACCAATAATAAATATCACTGGGAGCCTGATATGAAAACACTTACCACTCACCTGGCTATCGGCGTATTGTTGATGCTGATCACAGTTTTCGACACTCATGCGATAACTCTGGTCGCTGCCAATACCGATAAAGGCGTGACCAACCGAACCATTGTGGTCAATATGGTGGTACTGGAACAGACCATTAAAAATAACCGCCTGGGGGCAGAAGTTACCAATGGACAAATGTACGCACTGGCTCGCGATGTCGTGCCAATATCTGCGCCGTTTGTGGCCCATGGTGATGTCAATGGTCAAACATATTCATTAAGCGAATTGCAGCCTGGTAAAGTGCGGTTACGGCAATACAAACGCCCCCGTCCAATTGTACTGCGCGCCAATGTTGGCGATATTCTGGAAATCCATTTCACCAATCTGATGCCAGTTATCAGTAACCCGACATCGGCTCAATCGGCATTAAGCGATGCCGGTGTACAAGTGATGGGTTTGGATTGGCTGGATGATGATAATGCAACACGTGTTGCCCCGGGGCAATCACACATCTATCGTTATGAAGCCACAGGTGAAGGTGTCTACATGATGTTTTCACCCAATGGCAACTCAATTCCAACCAGCCAGTTGGATTATGGCTTGTTTGGCGCCGTCAATGTGCAACCTGCAGAAGCTGAATATTATCGCAGTCAGGTCACCGAAGATGACATGCAACTGGCTACCTATCGGGTCAACCAGAATTTTTTACAAACTTATCGAAACAGCACCGACCCTTCCATTTGTCGTCGCTATCTAAATGCCTCGCAAACCGGTTTGCCGGAAAATGTATCCATTCGTCGTCAACCCATTGATGAAGGCTCTCGCGTGATCTGCCCCGCGCCTGGTCCTGGAGTATTGTGGGAAATTCGTATTCCTACCCAAGCTTCCGGCAAAACTGCATTGATTTCATCCGTGCTGGTCAATGACGAAGGTTACCTGAACACACAAAACGAACAGCCAGTCATTAATTACAATGCCTTATACCCCAAAGACCATATCCGCTATGGCTCGCCGGTATTGAACATGTTGGTACACGACCTTGATACTGATACCTATGAGATCGCACACACCGACCTGACCGCAATCATTACCGGCCCAGGCGCTGGACGTTTTCCTTACTACCTGAACAGTCCCAGCTTTATTGAAAACCCGGCCACACCCGATCGGCGCCAACCGTATCGTGAATTTACCATTGCCTATCATATTTCACCCAATACCCAGCAGGCCTTTGAAATGTTCAACAGTGGTCCACTGGCAAATATGCTGCAGGCGGGCAAAGATGGCTTTGCCGTGAACTATGGCATTGCCGGTATCGCCCCGGAAATTGTCGCCAACCGAATTAATGTTGGCCCACAGGGCATTAATAAGGATGGCGTGGATTTATTGTTTGAGGAATTTTTCCTCAGCGCCTGGGCAGTCGGTGATCCGGCTATCCTGGTGGATAACCCTGCCAATACCAAGACACGTGCCACCAAGGCGCTGTATCCAGATGATCCTTCCAATGTGTATCACAGCTATATGCGCGATCACGTTAAATTCCGGGTCATGAACGCAGGCTCTGTCGCGCCACATGTGCATCATCAGCATGCGCACCAATGGCTGCACACACCCAACAGTGCTGACGGTCACTATCTGGACAGCCAGATGATCAATCCGGGATCAACTTATACACTGGAAATGACCTATAACGGCAGCGGCAACCGTAACCAAACCGTTGGCGATTCAATTTTCCATTGTCATATTTACCCCCATTTTGCTCAGGGAATGTGGTCTTTGTGGCGAGTGCATGATGTATTTGAAGCCGGTACTGAATTAGACAAGCAAGGGCGGCCACTGCCTGGCTCACGCGCCTTACCCGATGGAGAAATTATCGCCGGCACACCCGTCCCGGCACTGGTCCCTTTACCAGGCATCGCTATGGCACCAAACCCAGCCAAAGCCTATCTGACGGATAACGGAAGACGGGTTATCGTTGACCCAGCCGACCACAAAGACAATGGTGAACCGATTTATGAAAACCCGGGTTTTCCTTTCTTTATTCCAGGTGTCGCCGGTCACCGCGCACCACATCCACCTCTGGATTTTGCCTGGAAAGAAAACCCTGACGGCACACCCAAACTGTTGACTGCCGCAGAAGCTGCAGACATACCGTTCCGGAATGCTGGTGATATTGACTATCTGGATGGTGGTTTGCCACGCAGCATTGTTCTGGGTGGCACCCTGGATCGGGAATTTCACACCCGCTGGGACTTCACCAAAGAGGTCGGCAAGATGGCTGCATTGGAATTGCCTGAAACCGGTACCGCTGTCGAGCAAGCTGCCATGGCTGCACATGCTATTCGAACACATGCCTCCAATCTGCCCAATGGTCTGCCCGGCAACTTTATCCTGAATGGGCTGCCGCCTGCCCCCGGCGCACCATTTGCCGCACCGGAAGTTGATGACGATGGCAATTCGACTTTCAATAAACGACGTTATAAAGCGGCTGTTATTCAAACCGATGTGGTGTTCAATAAACAAGGTTGGCACTATCCGCAGCAGCGTTTTATTACCTTGCTGGATGATGTCAAAGACACCATCGATGGTGAGCGCCCACCGGAACCCTTCTTCTTCCGTGCAGAAACCAGCGAAACCGTCGAGTTCTGGCATACCAATCTGGTACCCAATTATTATGAGCTGGATGATTTCCAGGTACGTACGCCCACGGATATTCTCGGTCAGCACATCCATTTGGTGAAATTCGATGTGACCTCATCCGATGGTGCCGGCAACGGGTTCAACTATGAAGACGGCACTTTTAGCCCTGCCGAAGTACAACAACGCATCGCTGCCATCAACCAGCAGGGCGGTCTGTATGTGTTTGATCCGAAATCACAATTCAAATCGGTACAGCAAAGAAAGCTCAAGCTATCCAACTACCGAGAGGACTACGGTAACCGGCTAGGCGAACCACCTGCCGGACAAAACTGGAACGGTGCACAAACCACCATCCAACGATTTGGTACTGATCCATTGTTAAATCATCAGGGCGAAGACCGTACCTTACGGACAGTATTCACTCACGATCACTTCGGCCCTTCTACCCATCAACAAGTGGGTTTATATGGCGCGATGCTGGTCGAGCCATCTGGTACAGACTGGTTCAATGCGGTTACCGGTGAACAATTCCCCAGTGCAGATCGTGATGACGGTGGCCCTACCAGCTGGCAGGCTTTGATCGAAGGTCATGATTCGGTAGAAAGCTTCCGTGAATTTGCCATTGCCATGGGCGATCTGCAATTGGCGTATACCGGTGATAGCCGCTCGCACCGCACTGTGCCAAAGACCATCTGGTTCACCACCACTGGCACTGACTATGCTTACGCTTTAAACAACGGCGAGATTCCAGCCGGATTGGCGGCAGAGTTCAATGCACAAGGCGCACCGCTGCCACCTGGTGCAAGCGTCAGGCCTGCCCTAACACCAGCTCAATGGTATTTACAGCCCAACAGCCATGATACTTTTCTGCTGACACTCAATGGCAACGGTCAGATTAATGTCCAAACTGAAACCATCAGTCCATCCTGGGCAGATTTTGATGCTTCCATATGGCCACCCACTGCCGCACAAATTGCTGATGCCAATGGCAATGTTGAAACCAACTATGCACCGTTCCCAACCATCATTTCCGATCCGGGCGGTGGTGGCAATATCGGTATCTGGGTGAACAATTACCGCAATGAGCCCCTGGATTCCAGAATCCAGGGTGACAATACCAGTATGGCCACTGATCCCTCTTTTGCCATGAGCTCGATTGAACGCGAAACCCCCGCATTGAACACTCAGCCAGTGCCAGGCTCACCCATTGGTAAAGACCCCAATGGCTTTAAATATCCTAAAGCACCACTGGTGCCAGAAGGCCCTGGCGGTGTTCAGGGTGCTGACCCATATACTCCGTTGTTAAGGGCTTATGCCAATGACAACGTCGAAGTCCGTGCCATTGTTGGTGCAGTGGATTCCGTACATTCGTTCGGTATTCAGGGTGTTAACTGGTATGCAGAGCCTTCTTTCGATGATTCCGGATTCCGGGATACCCAGGGTATGGGGATTTCCGAGCATTTTGAAATGCTGTTTAAATTACCTCCAGGTGAAACCGGGCGTAACGGTTCAGTAGATCGACTGTATGCGCCTTCGACTTCCAGTATGGGCTTGGCCAAAGGTGCCTGGGGCATTTTGCGGACCTACGATGAACAAGTGCCTAATTTAGCCAGTTTGTCGAACAACCCACCAGGTCAGCACAATGTCGATGGTTTTTACGATCTACCTGCTGGCCAACAGCCAGACCAGACTTTCAATATCACCATCTCACTGGCCAGCGATGGTACTTCACTACAATATCAGGTTGATGGACAAACCATGAGCCCCTTGGTGCTGCGCGCTGCAGCGGGTGACTGGATCAGAATCAATCTGACCAATGCATTAACTCAAGCCCAAGCTGGAAGCTTGGCCACGCAATGGGGTAATAATCAAAGTGGTAATACCTCTTCTGCCATTATTCAGCCTTACTATGCTTCCGCTTCAGTCGGTATCAGCCCCAGACTGATCGACTATGATGCCGCGCATAGCAGTGGTTTGAATGTTGGTTTGAATGGTGTCAGCGACCAGCAGTTCCAAACTGTCGCGCCAGGTGAATCTAAATCCTTTAGCTGGTATGCGGGCAATATCTCGCTGGATGAGAACAACAATCGAGTGCTGACGCCAACAGAATTCGGTGGGGTTAATCTGATACCTTCCGGTCAATTGTTACAGGCATCCTATGGTTTATACGGTGCGCTGATTATTGAACCGGAAGGCTCCAGTTGGGATGCCGCCGAGAATCACAGCCTGGCAGCCACCATTAATGATGCCAATGGCGAGCCCTGGTTTACTGAAATTGTCATCGCTGGTAACAATACATCCGATGCCAGTGCCGTGGCAGGTTCTGAAGTGCGTTTCCGGGTATTAAACCCCAATAATGGCACCCCAGGGCAAGTGGGTGACAGCGCCAATGTAATCACTATCGAAGGTCATAACTGGCCAGAAGAGCCCTATGCGGAAGCTTCGACAGTGATCGCCAATAACGTCATCAGTCAAACCATGGGCACCCAGCAAGTCACCAGCCTGGAAAGTTACAACCTGCTGATTGATTCAGCAGGTGGTGTCGCCAAGACCACAGGTACGTTTGACTTTTACTACTATCCCAATGGTCCTGGCACAACCAAGTTGGGCACCTTAACAGTGACACCGGAGTAAGTGTTGTGAAGTTATTAGCACGCTGTTTGCAGTTGATAATGACCGCGATTTGCGGCGGACTGACCCTGTCCGCCGCACTTGCTGAAAACTTGGATAGCGTTGAAAAAAACGGTATCTCAGTTGGTTTCAATATTCAGTCGCTTAATCATTCCAAAGACAACCGGCTGCGGGCAGGCGAACATGTCTCTGTGCAGTTTAAAGTAAAAGATGGCAACCAAACGCCTTTAAGCGGTTTGTTTCCCGCTGCCTGGATTCACCCCAGCAGTCCCGACGATGAGGGTGCCGAAGATATCTGTATCAACAAGGCCAAAGCCTTTATCGGTGGTAGTTTGTTGTCACGTGCCGAACTGGACTTGAATGTCTATTACGTACTGGCCCTGAATCAGGATGCCAGTATCAGCGTGGTTGACCCACTGTTTGGTTTTGGCGGCTCCAAGCTTTTGACCATGTTGCCGTTAAATGGCATTGGTTACGACTGGGTTTTACCGCAATCACAGGAGCAGGTATTTGTGTCGGTTCCAGAGGCCAATGAAATCACCGAAATCAACACTGCCAACTGGCAGGTCACACACCATGCCAGTGATGGTCAATGGCAAAACCCCACCACTATTTCCGTACAGCCTGATCAGCAATACCTTTGGGCGTTGGTGAATAACGGAGTATCGGTATTTAATCAGCAACCGTTTACTCTGCAAAAAAATATCTCTCTTCCAAAAACACCGATTGCGCTGACTTTTTCCTCCGACAGCCGGTTGGCTTATGCAATGAGCCAGCAGACACTGGATATTATTGATACTCATGCATTGAAGGTAGTGAAGTCTATTGAGTTAGGCGATCAGCCTATATCCATGGACTATTCCAGTCAGGCCGAGGAGCTGTATATTTCACATAGTGGCAGTGGTGAAGTTTGGGTAGTAGATGGTCGAGAGCATGACGTTGCTCAAGTCATCACTTCAGAACCTGGCATCGGCATGCTGCGCTTTACCCCCGATGGTCGCTGGGGTTTACTGGTAAATCCGCTGACAGACCGTTTATCCATCATCGACGCTGCCAAACAAAAAATTGTGCAAAGTGGCCTGGTAGAAGGTCAACCAGAATATATCGCTTTCTCTGACAACTTGGCATATATCCGGCATGCCGATAGTTTTAACCTTTATATGATTACACTGGATGATCAGGATCTTGGCCGGGAAGGCGCTGAAATCCCGGCTGTTGATACACCGGGCGGTGATAGCCCTGCGGGTTTAATTGATATCCCCAGCGGCAGTGATGGTATTGTGCAGGCCCCCGGCAGCAATGCCGTTCTGGTTTCCAACTATCGTGATAAGGCCGTGTATTTTTATAAAGAAGGCATGGCCGCGCCCATGGGTCAGTTCAATAATTATGGGAAATCCCCACGCGCGGTACTGGCCGTTGATCACAGTCTGAAAGAACGCAACAATGCAGGCGTTTATTCCACCTCAACCCTGCTGCCAAAGGCGGGGAATTATCAGGCGGTTTACTTTATGGATTCGCCACGTATCGTGCATTGCTTTTCTTTCAACATCGAACCACCCACCGACATAGCCGCAGCTCAACCCACCAATAAGCTGGTGGTGACGTCATCCAGGTCTGATCACCACTTTAAGGTGGGTAAAACTGCGCAGCTGAGTTTTCATATCGACCCACAAAATACCGATAGGCCCATGTCCAGCCAGCAATTCGAGGCCGCTATTGTTCTTGCCTCTGGTCTCTGGCGACAACGTTTAACTGCCAACCTGAATCCAGACAAGCAGTTAATGCTGGAATTCACACCACCCTTGCCTGGTTCCTATGCTGTTCATCTAAGTCAGATCAATGGTCAGGGATCACTAAGCCAACAGACATTTAATTATGATGTATCACCTTAACCCAATGCATCGCATTATGTTTTTTATAGGCTTGTTATTGGCCACATTTGCATTGGGGCATTCATCGGTGGATGAAAATATTCCCAATACACCTGTATTGGATCAAACTGGTCACAGCGTGATGTTTTACGATGATTTGGTGAAAGATAAAATTGTAGCGATTAATTTTGTTTTCACTCGCTGCGGCATGGTCTGTCCAATGTTGGGTTTTCGTTTCGGACAATTACGCAAGCTGCTTAATAATGAGGGCCACGATCAGAACCAGGTACATTTAATTTCGATCAGCACCGATGCCAGCTACGACACGCCTGCTCGAATGCAGACATGGGCACAACAGTTTTATCAAGGTACTGGTTGGACTCAGGTAACCGGGGACAAACCGCGCATTGACCATTTGTTAAAATCATTAAAAGCCTTCAGCGCCGACAAACAAGACCATAGCAGCCTGGTGCTGCTGATCAACGATCAACGCAATGAATGGAAATGGATCGATGGTCAAAGTGATCCTAAAATTATCCAAATGGCATTGTCTGAATGGCAAAAACCTGTACAGAATGAAACCACATTCAATCACTGATAAAGCCACCGTTGCAAAGTTTGTTATTCTGGTACTTTGGTCACTTATTTCGACCTCACACTTACTGGCAGATACCGGTGCCCAGATATACCAAAAGGGCATAAGCCAATCAGGCAGCGCCTTTATCGGCCACCAAAAAAGCCAGGCACCCTCAAGTCTGTTTCCATGTATAAATTGTCATGGTCAACGCGGCGCCGGTAGTAAGGAATCTGGCGTATCTGCACCTGATGTCACCTGGAGCCAATTAACTCAGGCTTACCGTAAAGACCCGGATGGTGGAAAACCACGAGCTCCATATACTCGACAGTCCTTTAAAAGGCTGTTATTGAGTGGTATTAATTCAGACGGAAAATCATTATCCGACAGCATGCCTCGCTATGATCTCGATGATAGAGAAGTCAATGCGCTGATCGAGTATCTGCAAAATATTACCCTGCAACGTCAGCGCGGCATCACCGCGGATACCATCCACTTTTGGCTGCGTTTACCCGATAATCAACCATTGGCTGATGCCATGTTCAATACCGTTAGCAGTTTCATTGAAAGTGTCAATGAACAAGGCGGTATTTATCGTCGTCAACTACGCTTACAAGATTTTCCGGCTGATCAAGCAGAAAAAAATGCTTTTGGCGTTATTGATTTACGTCTGCTGGAGCAACAACAAAATGCCTCCGATCACATTAGTCTGGGAATTTTTAAATCACGTGGATCTGGAGACAATGCCTATTTTTTATACCCGCACCCAGCTGACCTGGATACAATGCAATCAAAAATCGCCGCACAAAATAATTGGCGCGTTCTGAGTGCCGGCAAAGCAGCACTTGATGATCTATTGGCAAAACGGTCAGCCGATAATGATCGTTTTACGATATTGACTCATCTAAATGAGCAGATGCCTATCGAACAACTGCTGAGCACCCTTCAACAAGCACAACGCTATCCACGAATCCTGCTCAATTCTTTGTCACTATCTACCACTCAGCATCAAGCCATCCAGCTTTATCCAGCGCCTGTTTATGTGCTAACGCCACCCGGGCCAGAATCCGTCTCCGCAGCCGGGCAAACCCAATATTCACAACTGGCCAGTCAGGCTGGCTGGTCTAATGAACAATTGCGTGCCAGATTGTGGTCACTGGCCCTGATGAGACTATTAGAAACAGTGCTGGAACAATCCGGTAAAAACATCTCTGAACAACTATTCGCGGACACACTTCAACGCCAGGTGGATTTACAAACAGACTTCGGACCCATGCTGAGTTTTTCACCCACCCGCAGAATTGGCAACAGCGATGCTATCCTGATACCGCTTAATTGAGATAATCGTATACCGATTTTTTTGCCTGCATACTGTTTCTGCCCAAGACAGATTTGTTCATATTCATGAACCTTTGACAAAACAGAATCAATGGTTATTGTGTATCGCAGGCTATTGGCTGGACATAAGTCATTTTTCATTGTCCAGCGAAGTACACTAAACTGCTCACTAGATCCATTGGCATGTGTTTTACACCCACCATCAACTGGAGAATACCGTGCGACCGGTTATCGCCGTTAACAATTTGAATAAAACCTATGGCTCTGACTTTAAGGCACTAGACAGCGTCAACCTGGAAATACAACAAGGTGAAATCTTCGCGCTGCTCGGCCCTAATGGCGCAGGCAAAACCACGCTGATCAGTATTATCTGTGGAATCGTTAACCCCAGCTCTGGCCAAGTATTGGCAGACGGGCATGACATCATCACTGATTTTAGAGTCACCCGCTCACTGATTGGCCTGGTGCCGCAGGAAATTTCCACCGATGCTTTTGAAACAGTATGGGCGACAGTAAATTTCAGCCGTGGCCTGTATGGCAAACCTCGCGATCATGCTTATGTTGAAAAGGTTTTGCGCGATTTGTCATTGTGGGATAAAAAAGACAGCAAAATCATGATGCTGTCTGGAGGCATGAAACGTCGGGTGATGATTGCCAAGGCACTGGCGCATGAACCCAAAATTCTGTTTTTGGATGAACCTACGGCCGGTGTCGATGTGGAATTGCGTCGTGATATGTGGGAGATGGTCCACGGCCTGCGTGATAATGGCGTCACCATTATCCTGACCACCCATTACATTGAAGAAGCCCAGGAAATGGCAGACCGTATTGGTGTCATTAATAAAGGCCAGTTGATTCTGGTGGAAGAAAAAAATGCACTGATGGAAAAACTGGGTAAAAAGGAACTGACATTGCAATTGAATGAACCCATGACTGACATCCCTGAACAACTGGGTGAATATCCATTGACGCTGTCTGAGGATGGCTATCAGCTGGTATACACTTTTGACAGCCAAAGCGATCGCACCGGTATCGCTGCCCTGCTGCGACGAATGAGTGAATATGGCATCGAATACCAAGACCTGAACACCAGTCAGAGCTCACTGGAAGATATCTTCGTCAATCTGGTGAGGGAACAGGCATGAACATTCACGCTATTCGTGCCATTTATCATTTTGAAATGGCCCGCACCGGACGAACATTGATGCAAAGTATTGCCTCACCGGTGTTATCGACATCACTGTACTTTGTGGTTTTCGGCGCCGCCATTGGCTCGCGCATGGGGGAAATTGATGGCGTGAGCTATGGTGCCTTCATTATTCCAGGTCTGATCATGCTGTCACTGCTGAGTGAGAGTATTTCCAATGCTTCCTTCGGCATATATATGCCGAAGTTTTCAGGTACTATTTATGAAGTATTGTCTGCACCTGTTTCATTTGTTGAAGTGGTGCTCGGCTACGTCGGGGCAGCTGCCAGCAAATCGGTAATTCTCGGCTTGCTGATTTTGCTGACTGCCCGATTGTTTGTTGACTACGAAATAGAACACCCCTTCTGGATGTTGAGCTTTTTGATCCTCACTGCTGTGACCTTCAGTCTATTCGGATTTATTATCGGTATTTGGGCAGACGGTTTTGAAAAACTACAGATTATTCCGTTGATGATTGTCACACCACTGACGTTTTTGGGGGGTAGTTTTTACTCCATCAGCATGTTGCCGCCAATCTGGCAGAAAATTACTTTATTCAACCCTGTGGTGTATTTAATCAGTGGTTTTCGCTGGAGTTTTTATGGTGTTTCCGATATCGATGTTGTTATCAGCATAGGGATGATACTGGTATTTCTGCTGGCGTGTGTGATTACCGTTTGGTGGATATTCAAAACCGGTTATCGTTTAAAGAACTAGAAAACCTCTGATCAGTCAAGCAACCCCCTCCCCGATGCCCTGGCAAAAAGTCAGAACCTGGGGAGAGGTAAAACCAGACCTGCTGTTTAACAACAGGGGTAATAATTTTTAATCTGCCTTTTGAATTTTACGGAAATAATTGCGCAAACATTCAATTTCTGATTTGGCTGAATGGCCTTTGCTACTGGCGTTGATAATGGAGAACGGAATCCACCACAGTGCGATCAATATAAACATCACCGTGGGCCCATGCTCGGTACTTCTCAACAAATAAGAAGTCAACAATATTGCTGCGGCAAATACCAATGATGTAATGATTTGATACATTCCTGCTTTTTTAGGGTCCATATTTTTAATCCTCAGTTTTGATTCAACTTTCGACTCGATAGCACACAGCTTGTCGAGCAATGCTTTGTTCTTTTCATACTCAGCCATCAGATCATCCGCCTCTCCAAGTTGTCGGGTAGCGGCATTAAATGCCTGCTCTTCGGGCAAACCTTCTGCCATTAAATGCTCAATCACGCAGTACAGGTGATCTTTGATCTCATCAATATTGGCCTGTTTGCCACAGCGATCGACCAACACGGTATCGCACCACTGATCCATCGCCTGATCTAGTTGAAACATAAAGAACCTCCTTCCAGCTTACGTAACATGTCATGCAGACTTGCCCAGTTTTTGCGGTGTTGGTCCAGCTCCTTTAAACCGGCTTTACGCAAACGATAATATTTACGCCTGCGCCCGGTTTCGGCCTTGCCCCAATACGATTCAATTAAATTTTTCTTTTCCAGCCGGTGTAATATCGGATACAACATTCCATCGGCCCATTCCAGCTCACCATCGGACAGTTCACGAACCTGAGTAATAATGGCGTAGCCATAGCTGTCACCATGGCTGAGTATCGACAAAATCAGCGGTGTGGATGACGCTGCAATCAGGTCTTTGGGTATGGCTGTACTCAATATTTTGCTCCTGCCTTTTTATACATAGATGTTCTAGGGTTAGAACTATACCTAGTGATTCTATGTATGTCAATATCATCCGTAACCGTCGCTATTGCTTGCAGCCAATTCACGACGTGCCGCAAATATCACTTAACCTGCGATCACAATAACGAAACCGTTTCAGTGTTACATTTATACCCATGAAAACAATCGTCACAGCCCGCTTTCATTGGAAGGCTTTGTTTTGTCTTGTGTTATTTCAGATAACTGCACTGGCACAAACAAACTCTGATGAACTGGAATTTGATGTTTTCAGCCGCTGGTTTGTTGCCGAATACCATCGATTGGACATTCAGCCACTGGTACTCGGTTATGTCGAGAATCTGAACCAGATAGATTCCACAAAAACCATTGAAGATCAACAGGCATTCTTTATACAAGCAAAGCAACGACTCAGTCGTTTAGCAAAGAGTCAACTGCCTGCACCAAGCCAGGTTGATTACCAGGTTGCAGACTTTGAAATTCGGCTGAATCTGCAGCGCTTGAAACTCAGCCAGGAGCTACTGGATCACCACCCTGAAGACGATCATGCTGCAGGCATTTACCACATTACCAACGGCAAACAATGGTATGCCTATTTTTTGAATCGATGGCTGGGCGCAGAAGTTGAACCGGATGCCATTTTTGACTTTGGCATGCAACAGATTGAACGTGCCAAAGACAATATAGAAAACATTCGGCAGGCAACCGGACAAACGCCACAGGCATTTTCCAGAACCATACGCAGAGAGGCCTTCTTTACAGACGATCAAAGCGTGGTGCAAAACAGATTCAAGGCCATTCGCAGGATTGTGAGTGACCACCTCTCTGAGCAGTTTTTTGTTTACCCTGATGTGCCAAAAGTTAAAATTGCCCAAGGTGATAATGAAGCCTTAAGCCAGGTGCCTGGTTATTACAACGGGCAGAGTGGAACGTTTTTCTATAATCTTTTTGATAAACCCTATAACAAACGCGAAAGTGACTGGTTGTATTTACATGAAGCCATCCCCGGGCACCACTTCCAGAATTTTATCGAGCAATCACAAGATCATTCTGACCTACGTCGCCTGACGCCCTATTATGGCTTCAGTGAAGGCTGGGCCGCCTATGCAGAAGAGCTCGGTAAGGCACTGGGTTTATACCAGGATGATTATGCCTATCTGGGCAAGTGGGAGTGGGATCTTGTACGGTCTGTCCGTGTACCCCTGGATGTCGGTATTAATTACTATGGCTGGAACGATAATAGAGCGCTGAGATTTTGGCGTCAGCATATAAAAAATCGAGATGATATTGGTGAACGCGAAATTCAGCGTATGCGCCGTTGGCCTGCTCAAGTGATCACCTATAAATATGGTGCTGATCAGATTTTACAGTGGAAGCAACAGCTGATTCTAGAAAACCCAACCACTTTCAGTGTGCACCGATTCCACGATTATTTATTGACCAACGGACCACTGCCTTTCGATGTTCTGCGCCCACTGGTGCTGGAAGGTGACAATAATATCTGTTCTGTCCAAACCCCAGATAACAACCCATAAGTAAATTTTGAGGTCTGGCTAAAAAGCGCTTATCCCATGAGCTTATCCGTCAATACAAGTCTCAACTGGTTCACTGCCGGCAAATAATCAATGGACTAAGCCTTACCTAACACCATTAATGAACGAATGATTTCGTAGCTAAGGCCTTTACGCTGGAAAGATCAAAAACCACCCACTGTTTGGTTTTCTCTAAGCTATCTCGTTTGTCATGTTCTGCAAATCGGCGTAAGCTGTTGTCAGAGCAGAGTATTTTCAGCGCAGTGTTTATTGTGCTGCGCTTCCTATAAAAGTACGCATGGGAGGCAATCTATGCATCCGAACCGTCTTAAATACCTACTGAGTATTGTTCTATTTTTTGTGCTTGCTGCTTGCCAACAACAGGCCGAGCCCCCCGCTGAAACTGCAGCCACTCCACAACCAGCACCAGCATCCCAGGAAAGTACCGATCAAAGTACGCCTGTCACTGATACTGCTGCTGAAAGCTGTACTTTAACCATGGGTTTTGATCCCTGGGAACCGTATCATTTTGAAGCCGCTGACAGAGTCATCCGCGGCATCGATGTAGAGCTGGTCCAAGCGATGTCCACCCAAACTGACTGCACGCTTGATTTTAAAGAAGGCCAATGGGTGGATCTATTGTCGATGCTCAGGGACGGTGAAATCGATATACTCGCCGGCGCCACCCCCATCGCAGAGCGCGAAAGTTATGCCTGGTTTTCCAACCCTTATCGCTCCGAGCAGTTTGAACTGTATATTGCCGACGGGGCAGAGCTGCCTGCACGGGAATTCAGCGCATTGCTGTCTCAGGGTTTTAATCTTGGTCTGACCTATGGCTATATCTATGGCGAACCGTTAAGCGGTGCTCAAAACAACCAGGACTATGCTGATCAGTTTATTTATGCCTCTATCGCAGAAATGAATTTTACCAATTTGGCAGATGGCCGTATCCAGGGCTTTGTCGAAGACCCCTTCGTGACCGCCGCAATCATTCGCCGCCATGGCTGGCATGATCAAGTTCGTGCTACCGGCGTGATGATTTCCAATCAACCAGTGAGTTTGATGTTCAGTAAGGCATCAATCAATGAAGCACAGGTGGAAAGCTTCAACCAGGCACTGGCTGACCTTAAACAGACGGGTAAAGATCAGGAGATCTTTAAGCGGTATCTGGGAACTGACCAGTAAACAAAATGATTTAATATCCCCAGCGGTAGCCTGCCGCTGGGAGATTCGGGTTATTGGTCTTTATCGATGTATAAATCCATCACCGTAAACCGGTTATCTTCAAACCGATAAATAAACTGGAATTCGGCAAACAAATCCTCAGCCGCCCCACTGGCAATAACATGATCATCGCCATGCGCTATGACTTTGCCACCTGACTGTTCGACTTTTTCGATCACCGAAGCCAGCGATTCGCCGTCCTGTGCTTTGGGGATTTTGGCATTTTGCCGAACCCATTCAACTTTCTGTTCACGGCTGTCACTTTTTTGTATAACTGACACGGGTTCACCCAGTGCCTGCTGTTCAGATTCGGTCAACCGCTTACCTGTCAGCGTTTGCGCAGCTATCTGTGAGCTAATCAAAACAACGGTAAAACAACCTATCAAAAAAGCCCGCTTGCTCATGGCTAAACCTGTTCTGAAAACCATTTACTCAGCTGGTAAAGTCGTCGACTGAATCAATGCGGTGTTCAACAACGCGTTGATGTATAACTGTTCTGTACCCCGCCAGAATGCGCGAAAATTAGGATTAAAAGCAAACCTGATCACCGCACCCTGCCCAACTTTATCAACCACCATTACTGGCCGACCGTCCAATTCCTCATTGGCATATTCACTGGCAAAGCCTGCCACTGGCTGAGAGCTTGCCAGCACCAGTGGTGTGCTGTAGGCATTTTTACTGGGTTCCAGTCTGGTAAGGCTGTTTAGGAATACCGACATACCCTCACGTCGGTAACCTTGCGCCAACGGATGACTTAAATCCAGCTGCGCGGGGAAAATAGCACCGCCCAGAATGCGATCAGCAAAATCAAACTGATGCTGGCTGTATGGCTGGCTACCGATATCCTGCTCAGAGGTGTCTTTGTTTTTTGCCAATTTATCTATCAGCTTTGAGACTCGGTCATCTTCGGAAACCCCTTCTTTGGCGTTGTCTGGCCGATCGGAGAATATCGCTTCGGCCCACAATGCCGAGCGTTTTTGGGTCACCAGTACACCACCACGGTTTACCCAGCTTTTGATCAATGGATACCAGGCTTTGGGTATGGTTTTGTAACCCGCATCAGCGATCAATAAATGCGTGTAATCATCCAAATCAAACGGCGCCTGAGTCGCCACATCCAGCATCGGCAAAGCTAGACCCAGACGGCGGTCAATCAAGTGCCAGGTATGCCCGGCTTCCATTGGTACTACACCCTGACCAACAATCATTAATGGTTTTACTGCCTTTAACGGTCGAATTTCAGGTGAACCCAAATCCACACCCGCCAGGTTAAAACCACTACTGACGGCCCGTACCGGCACCTTCCAATGCCGGGATTGTTCAGCCAGTTTTTGCTCCAACATTTCGCGATCCTCACCGCGTAAAACAGGAACCACAAAATCACCGCGTTGAATAATGCTGTCTTCTGCAATCTCCCGATTGGTATTGCCCAATCGATAGACCCGAATATCTTCATTGAGCAGGTGCATCGCCATAGCCGCACCCGCCAGATTGTGATTGTTGAAAATATAGGCGCTGGCATTGGCTTGCGGTGTGAACTCAACATTCGTTGAATCACTAACAGCAGCCCGCTGTGGCAATGAGTTAAGACGTGCAAATGGCAGATTGTAAGCGCGGGGCAGTGTCCACGCTGATACATCGTAAAAAGTGTTATCAGCAAATTCGGTACGCTGTTCAAACATGGCCTCTATTAAAGCCGCCTGGCGCTGGCGAATGGGTACTACCCATGCATGCCCCGCCGAAAAGCTGGTTTCATTGGCACGAACATCTTCGCCCAATGGATAGACTTCAATCTGATGCAGGCGCATCAATTCCGCCAATTCCTGCGCTCGTTCAGCATCACCGTCATCACCAAAAACCCAGGCCTGACCACGACCACTGCGTGCCTGCTGCTGAGCGTTGACATAAAACTGCTGCTGATAATCGATCAAACGATCTTTGATAGCATATGCGCCCTGCAAGGTGGAAATACTGGTGGCGTATTGATTGCGAACGGCATCAGTAAAAGTAAACTCGCCATTGATCGAATCAACTTTATGCCCCCGTGTTGAAGGCTGCTCATACAAAATACCGATGCTGCCATTGATATCCGGATAAGTAGAACCTTTGCCATAATAAAAATCATCGAAGGTTTCACGGCTGTAATAGCGTTGACCAATCGCATCCAGAGCACGACCGTGATAACGAGCCAGTTCGGTTGTTAATTCAACATTTTGATCCGGCGTCAGCGGGTTTTTACGCTCTGGAACGCCGGGCTGGAAAAAATAGCCCGCATCTGAACCCTGCTCGTGAAAATCGCCAAGGATATTTGGCAACCAGCGATGAAACTGCGTCAAGCGCGCCACTGATTCGGGTTGTGTTGCAGGAAGCCAATCGCGATTCATATCAAACCAGTAATGATTAAAGCGACCAGCCGGCCAGGCTTCCCAGTGAGCGCGATGGATACGATCACCGGCAGCCTGCTGCCCCCGGTGCATATTGGCCCAGGTAGCAAACCGCCCTAATCCATCTGGATTAAACATCGGGTCGATAATGACAACGGCATTATCCAGCAAATCACTAATCCACTGTGCCTCCCCGGCGATCAAGTGATACGCAGCCAACATTGCTGCATTGCTGCCGCTGGCTTCATTACCGTGAATGCTATAACCCAGCCACACCACAACCGGACCGTCACCATTCAAGTGACTCTGTCGAACCTGTTCCAGACGAGCCTGGTTCTGCGGGCTGGTGATCATCAAATGAATCAGCGGGCGCTGCTCATGGGTTCGGCCAATCACTTCCAGTGAGGCACGGTCTGAATTTTCTGCCAGACGCTCAAAATAACGGGTAATCTGCTCCGGTCGCGCATGCCACTGGCCAACCGGCCAACCCAGCTCGGCCTCTGGCATGGGAATAGTGTCATTGAAAGTTTCGTTGTCTGGAAGAATCGGATGAGCATTGCTGAATGCCGCAATAAATAACAATAAGAGCAGTAATGACTTAGGCATGGTATTCCTGTATCTGTCTATATTCTGGCGCTATAAAATTTTATGAGCAGTGGTTAAATGAATGAACTATTGAATATTGCGGTAGGCGAGTTCGGATTGCTGGCGCAAAACCCCTGCCCGCATCACATGGCTCAAAGTACGAAAAGCCGAAATATCTTTACGCGGATCTTGTTTTAACACCAACAGGTCCGCGACCTTGCCAGCCTCCAGGGTGCCAAAACGACCCTGGTCCTGCATCGCCCTTGCACCATTTCGGGTTGCCATCACAATAATCTGTCCCGGTGTTAACCCGGCATCCTGCATGGCTTCCATTTCCGTGTATATCGATGGGCCATGCAGTGTCATTGGGTTTCCGGCATCGGTGGCGGTAACAATGGTTCCACCAGCGTTGTGCACCGCCATCAGGTTTTGTTCCATCAAGGCCAGCTCATGACCAACACCTTCCAGGCGGCGATAAGCCCATTGACTATCCAGGCTATCAGGCAAATGGTCCTTTAATAAACCCGGCTGATGAATAATATCCACTGTTGCCTGGTCAACACAGCCATTCGGATCGTCAATAGGTGCCGGTGTATTGAACACCACACTGGCTAATGCCCGTGTCCAACCACCGCCAACCACCAAAGTTGGTGCGTAAATGGTGTTGTTTTTGATCAACAAATCAAGAAACTCCTGATCTACCGGCACATCCGATACACTATGCACCAACATATGCGCACCGGCTTTTAGGGCAACCTTGGCTTCACGCAATGAGGTCGCATGCACCAGTAAAGGCAAACCGGCCTGTTTGGCCGCTGTACCAATCGCCAACATGCGTTGATCCATGGCTTTACGCTGGCCAGCCGCTGGCGCCAAAAACCATACTTTCACTGCCTGGGCACCCATGGCTTTCAGTTTGGCCACGCCAGCGACAGATTCTTCCACACTGCTCATCGGCAAGAAAGAATAAATCTCGTCATTTAACTGCATCTGCTCTCGGCCAGCCCAGCTAATCAATGGCCCGGCTGCTTTGACATGGGCGGCATCTGGATTATTGCTTGCGGCTGCGTTTAGCTTGGTGGTCCAAAATGGTCCACCGACATCGAATACCGCTGTTATGCCTGAACACAAATAGCTTTGGTGCCAGCGACCAGGGTTTGTCATGGCGTCAGTAGCGATTTTCTCGTAGGGGTAAATATCTGGAGCACTGACGCCATCCGGACGACCATCCAGCCAGCCGGTCTGGCCAAAATGGACATGTGCATCAACCAAACCCGGTGTGATAAACCGACCCTGCACATCAACGATGACTGCATTGGCCGAAGGCTTACAATCTTGCTGTGTCCCCACACAAATCAATCGGCCTTGGTCAACCATAATCGCGCCATTGTCGACAACAGAACCACCAGTCCCGTCAATAATGGTCGCACCCTGCAAGTACGTTTGCGCAGCGGCATTGTAGTTGATTAAGACAAAACAACTGGCAATAAACCACAAACAGCGCCTCATATTGATACCCATGTTTTCATTCCTCGTGACATCAAAATAGGCAGTGTGATGTTATTCATTGTTTCTAATCACAATGCCAGCAGGTTTCATATACCTGATAGCTGCCAATTGGACTGCCAGGCGGTGTTGCAGGACTTGATACCTCTGCTGCGGCAGCCATTACAGGCCGCTCCAGGTATGCATTGATTCGACCCGCCAGCCAGGCAAACATGCTGTTATCAGCACCATCAGCCAACTGGTTTTCCAATGCACGCAGTTGCGCATTGGTCAATGCTTTCACCAGTGGCGACACTTCAGCCTGATCCAGGCCCATTAGTGCAAATACATATCGTGCCTGGATACTTTGAGCAATGGCTGTCTGGCGTTCTGAAGAAGTTGCTGCATTAAAAATAGTGTTCTCGATAGTATCGAGAACCTCCTGTAAACCCGGCAAGCTATTGTCACGGTAGTGAAATTGGACCAAGCGCTCGGCCCGCTGCGGGTTTAACAATGCGGCAAAGCTTAAATCAGCCGCCGTTTCTGCTGCTGCCAGCAAATCAAAGGCCGGACTGGCACGGCTACTCAAAGCCTCGTCACCGATGTTGAACCAATAACTGTCATGCACAGGAGGCAATAAACTTAGAACTGATTCCGGCACATCCAGTGCCTGTGGGGCAAGTGTGTTCAACAATGCATTCAAGGCACGCCGCTGATTCTGAGCATCTGCCAGTTGCACTGCTGTTGAACCATCGCCACGCAATCCATAGTTAAAGCGCATACCACCCAGGCTTTTAACAGCTGCATTAATTTGATAGCGGTGATACAAATAAATCGGCGTCAGCACTTCACGTAGATCAGACATCCGGCTGCCAGCATCGACTTGATCAACATCAAAATTCTGCAAAGCGATACGGCGTACGGCCATCGCGTTGTTGAGTTCCTCAATCGGGTCATTGCCGTTATCCCATACGGCAGCCTGTGGGTGTGCGGTGCTGACCGAACGCGCATCACTGTCGGCCACATACAGCAAACCCTGTTCTCTGGCTTCGGCCACCAATGCGTTCAGCTCACTGGCTTCATCAACATCATCAGCGAACTGGCCGTATAGCCATTGGGTGGTATGGATGTCCCAATCGCCAATACCAACATCATAGGCCTGTGAAAAGTCCAACTGGCCTGCGTCATCAACATGCACCCATGGTGCCGGATAATCCATAACCGAGGCACGGTTATTCACTGAAGCAGCAAAATTATGCCCAAACCCCAGCGCATGTCCCATCTCGTGTGCAGCCAATTGGCGAATACGCGCCAGCGCCAGTTGTACCGGATCATCCGCACTGCCGGTATCAGTCTGGCCGACACCCGCCAGGCCTTCAAAAATCATACGGTCCTGTCGTACCCGCTGTGAACCCAATATCACATGGCCTTTAATCATCTCACCGGTACGCGGATCGATAATTCCACCGCCATAAGACCAGCCCCGCGTTTGCCGGTGTACCCACTGCACCACGTTATAACGGATATCCAGAGGGTGCGCATCTGCAGGTAAAATCTCGACGCGATAGCCATTTTCAAAACCAGCTTCAGCAAAAGCCTCGCCCCACCAGGATGCACCTTCCTGCAATGCTGAGCGAATCGGTTCAGGCGCACCAGAATCGATATAAAACACAATCGGTTGTTTCACCGGACTATCCGGATTATTGGCATCTTCACGCTGCAATCGATGCCGCATCACATAACCACCCAATACCGGTTCGGATAACGGCGCGGAATAATCATAAAAACCAAGCGCAAAAGTACCTGTGCGTGGATCAGACTTGCGGGTCTGATAGCCATCATCAGGCAAGCGGACAAAGGAATGATGTTGAACCAGGGTCACCGCATTGGGGTTGGCCGCAGTGGCATCCACTTCATTCCCGGGATTGCTGGAGGTAAAAGTCATAAAGGCATCTACTTCCACATTGTCAGGAAAGACCAGTACTGAGTCTGAATCTGCCATGGATAATCTGCCCGCTTGACTGAAACCTGCATCGCCTTCTTCCAATGCCCCCTCCAGACCAAGCAGATCGGTGGTCAATAAGCCATTCAGCTCAATTAACAGCCGCCCATCATGATGGGTGGCAATCACATCTGTCGACCAGATAAATGAATTGGCAAACGATGAACGAATCGCCTGGCGTTCGAGCAGGTTATCGGTACTGGCACGGTATTTATGATTCTCCACTTCGGCAATAATGCGATCACCCAGTTGCCGAAAGCGGATTAACTGACCAGAATTACCCCAACCACGATCCAGTCCCAAAGGATTGGAACCCAAGCCAGCCGTTAAGCGAAGCGCATGGATAAATCGCAATGACATACCCTGGGCATCTGGTGCCGGCAACAAAGCCAATATTTTGCCTTCCGAATTATCCACATACAGATCGAAAAAACCGGATGCATGTTGCAAACCATCGATAGCATCAGCAAATGATTCGGTTTTATTGCTTTTAACAGCAGTATCATTTTCCGCTGGGTTTGACGCTTGTTGCGTGCAGGCAACACATAAAACGATTATTAACAAAATCAGATAACGCATGCAGGAAATCCTTTGCAGATCAAGAACAGGTTAATGTAGAGGTTAATGCCGCTACAGTGCAACGGCATTAGCAAGATCATCGACCCGATGAAATCTACCCGATGGTAAATTTGGTATCCAGATCGCGCAGGCTAAACAGTGCCCAGCACGCGGCCAACATCGGAAGGGCAGCAAAAAACAGCAGGTTTACGCCTGTGAATGGGTCCAGCAGTTTTGCCCAGGTAGAAACGGTAGACACAGTATGAAAAAGCAGCACCAGCCCATAAGTGAGCGTTTTTTTAATACCCAGCAAAAAGCCTATCAGAATCAACATTTCCAACACACCAATAATCAGGAATGTCGTTGCACTGAATTCACCCAAAAAGTAAAACGCCTTATACACAGCAGCGGCATGGTCTGGATTGATGAACTTATCAATTGTCCACATGAACATAACGATAAATACGCCCAGACGTAAACAAAACAACGCATTGGCAATACGATTGGAATTTTCCATAAATATCTCCCGATGAGGTGGTTTCCAGATTTCCCCCGGGCACATGATAGCAAACCCACTGGCCATCACCCGTTGTCAACAAACCAAGCCTTAAGTCAGCCCCCGCCTATCAAATTATCTGGTGTATGATTCTCTCTTGATTACCGGGTTATCCCACTTTTACTGATTAGCAACTGACAATCATCAAAGGCAGCATATGGTCACTATCGGTACCCCACTTTCTCCATCCGCAACCCGTGTCATGTTATTGGGCGCCGGTGAACTGGGTAAGGAAGTCATTATTGAACTACAACGGCTTGGCGTAGAAACCATTGCTGTCGATCGTTACCCCAATGCGCCGGGCCACCAAGTTGCTCATCGCTGGCACGCCATTGATATGAGCGACCCGCAGCAGCTAAAAGAAATCATTGAAAAAGAACAGCCACATTGGATTGTGCCGGAAATTGAAGCGATCGCTACTGACGTTCTCGCTGAAATAGAAAATCAAGGCAAAGCACAAATCATCCCCAATGCCCGGGCGGTGCAATTGACCATGAACCGTGAAGGCATCCGTCGCCTGGCTGCTGAGCAATTACAGATACCTACCTCGGCCTATGCATTTGCTGATTCTGCCGAGGAAATTCATGCAGCTATCAACAATGGCATTGGTTATCCATGTCTGGTAAAGCCGGTGATGTCATCATCCGGCAAAGGTCAAAGCATGATCCAGGATAAAAATGACATTCACACGGCCTGGGACTATGCGCAATCAGGTGGTCGGGTTAGCGGCAATCGTGTGATCGTTGAAGGGTTTGTTGAGTTTGACTATGAAATCACTTTACTGACTGTACGGGCTAATAATGCAGCAGGGGATTTGCAGACCCATTTTTGTGAACCCATAGGGCACCGTCAACAAGCCGGTGATTATGTGGAATCCTGGCAGCCTCAGGCAATGAGTGAGTCTGCATTACAACGCTCCCAGGCCATCGCGCTGCAGATCAGCGATGCATTGGGTGGTCGTGGTTTGTTTGGCGTAGAGCTATTTATTAAAGACGATCAGGTATGGTTTTCTGAAGTCAGCCCACGTCCACATGATACCGGTCTGGTTACCCTTGTGACGCAATCACAAAGCGAATTTGCATTGCATGCACGCGCCCTTTTGGGCCTACCCATCGATACTCAACTGAATAACCCTGGCGCCAGTGCAGTTATCTACGGCGCTCTGGATAAGGAAGGTATTCGTTTTGAACATTTACAACAGGCAATGGGAGTGAGCGGCACAGATATTCGACTGTTTGGCAAGCCAGTGTCCTATAAAAAACGCCGCATGGGTGTTGCATTGGCCAAGGCAATGCATGATGAAAACCTTGAGCTTGTGCGTGAGCGAGCCCGTTTTGCTGCTGCTGCAGTTAAGACCAGTGCCGATTGATATGACGCTGGTAACAACATGTCAACCATGCCTCGGCAATAATCCTTTAAGGTTTATATACTCTGGAAGTCGATCGCTTTCTATATAGGTAAACTATCAGAATTATTATTTCTATCAATTTCAAATATTGAAAAGATCAAGATACCATTAGCAGATAGAGCACATTAATTAACAATTATAAGTCTGAAGAAGTTAGAGCCTGCAAAATAGTTCGGCATTAATAAAATTCACAATCTGCCGCAGTGTAAGCACACTATTTTGCATAGAACAATTATAAGCACTAGAGGTTAAAATCTAAAAGTGAGTAAACCAAAAAGTATTGACGAATACCTCAATATGGCGCCTTTGGATCAGCGTTCAGAACTGACTGAAATACGCCGCTTGATTGAGAAAAACCTCCCCAAAGCCACTGGCATTATCGGCCCTTCAGGGTTTCCGGTATATAACATCGGCAATCAATGGAAAGCAGGGTTTGCCTATAAACCTCAGGGCCCGATGATTTATATCATGGAACCTGAACTACTAAATCGATACGAAGCCAAACTTAAAATGATACGTGCCGGAAAAACCAGTTTGCGCTATAGCTCTGCACGCAATTTGCCGATGGGTGAGCTGCGTCGATTGCTATCAGAAACACTGCAAACCATAAACGATGCAGCCTGAATAATATTGGCTGATTGGGGCAAAGCATGTCTGCTTTAAGCAGGCTATTACCATTGGATGGTCCGGTTCCTGCCGGCCAACTCCAGCTTATATGAGCAGATGATTATTGGACGTAATAACCAATAACACGCCATTGCTGGTCTTCCAATAGCATGGTGATGCTTTCGACTGCCTGTTTTTTGTTGGTATAGTCAGCGGTAAATTCAAAAATTGCATAATCGCCTTTAGGTCCACCAGGCAAGTTCATTGCAGTTTCCGATAATGTCAATTCACGACTGATCAGCTGCCCCATCGATTGGCGACTGAATCTCATTGTCTGCTGCCAG
Organism: Wenzhouxiangellaceae bacterium; assembly: GCA_965230265.1. GTDB lineage: Bacteria > Pseudomonadota > Gammaproteobacteria > Xanthomonadales > Wenzhouxiangellaceae > JAJFKX01. The sequence continues at coordinate 2,890,477 of OZ245999.1, forward strand.
TTGTCTACATCCACCCGCTGCCTGAAATAATCGCTGGTGGCCTCCAGGCTTTCATCAATTTTGTTTGCATCTACCAGCGCCAGCCATGCTTTTACTGCTTGTTCACTGCCTGCACTGGCCTGTTGCGCCGAGCTGTCGGTATAGGTTAAACCCAACAACAACATTAATCCCATTACTTGAGTCAAAAAGCGCATACCTGTTCCTGTTATTGGTGATTAAGCCCTTTCAAATGCCAGGCTTTTATACTGTCAATCGACTGTGCACACGCCACCGCACCAAAAGTTCCGGATTCTGGTCTCAAACGAATTAGCTTCAGTTTATGCAGTGGGTCATCTGCCGGTGTATTCACTGCTGCTGCCAGCTGTGGTTGTGGCTCGCCGGGTATCACCACAAAACGATCCAAACCTGAAACAATACCACCGCCTGTGGCTTTAACCACTGCTTCTTTGCATGTCCACATGGTTAACCACTCATCGTGAAGTTTTTCGGTAGATACACTTTGCAAGTACTCATATTCGGAATGATGAAAATAGCGCTTAGCCAGTTTCATTGGGCTTTTGATGTGCCGTTTTTCACTTTCCAGGTCCACTCCAACCGGATGCTGCGCGCACAAGCCTACCAACAAATAACCATCATGATGGCTCAAGCTAAAAAAAAGCGGTGGCTTGGATTCACCACCCCATTCGGCAATATAAGGCTTTCCAGAAGGCGTTTTCGCCAGCCTTATAGTATGCGCGGCACGGTCCAGATATGCTGCCAGCAGCAACCTTAAATAAAATCTCTGAATAAACCGTGTCGAACGTACAGACGATAGCTCATCAAGCCCGGGCATTGGCAGATTCTCGATAGGTAGCAGCCATAAATGCACATCGTTACCGGCCAACTGATGGCGGCCAAATGGCAAATGACTGGCTTCGAATATTATGTTATTTGATTCCACTGGTTTATGTCTAACAACTGATCGTCTTTATTTAATTCCAAGGATAGGACGCAACCAACGCCATAAACGTTCCGGCCAGGTGTAATGTAAAGCCTGCAGGTCAGCACCTTGTACCTGATCATAACGTCCATGGTATTTATGTTTGATGATCGCGTTGTTATCCAATTTACAGATAAATTTAAATAGCCGCTGATTCAGTGGGCGCCAGCCCGGCTTGCGTAACCAGGCAGTACCAAAATCCAATATGTATGGGTGTCCATCAGAACCTGCAAGTAAGTTTTCCTTACGCTTGAGGTCTCCATGTGCGATACCACGAGCATGCATTTGATCGACCAGAGTTGATAAAGCTTCAAACCACTTTGCGCGATCATCAAAGCTGGCCTGACGGTAGGATGTACCCTCAATAAAACGGTAAATCAAAGTATCACGATCGGGCATACCAAGACATGCTGCAATACCATTGACTCCAGCCAATCGCTGATAAGCGCGATACTCTCGGCACAAGCTGCGCCGATGAACCTGGCGAACCAAACCGCGACCGGCGCAACGCTTAACCGCCAGATCCAGGTCATCTTGCTGATAACGCCAGACGATACCTTGATTGCCTTTGGCCACTGGCTCTAACGCATGAGCCTTTACCTGTTGCAGCCATGCCTGGAATTTTGACGACGCAAACAAGGCTTGTAACTCATTTTCGGAAACAAATTGTGCTGCTGATCTGTGCTTCATATCTAAGTATGATAGCCTCAAACATTTGCCAAAATCAGGATGACTATGCGGCTTCTACCCAAACTACTCTTTTTACTTGCGACCATTTTCACCACCGTGCTATTGCTGGCACAAAACAATGAAGCGGATAATTTACCAGACGCTCTCCCGGATACAGCACCACAAGCACCCTCGGAAAGCTCACCAGAAAGCGCTCCTCAAGCACCAGAAAACCAGGCGATGACAGTGGAACACTTGGATACTCTACTGCATCAATTGGACGAAAACCTGATTCAGGAAGGCCCAACATGGCAATTTGAATTTCGTGACCGTGTTTTGATTGTCGTGGCCGATGGCAATGCTGATCGCATGCGAATCATGAGCCCGGTTACTGCATCGACAGGTCTGGATGCCGATGAGCTTTATCGGCTGATGCAAGCCAACTTTGATAGTGCACTTGATGCACGTTATGCGGTTGGACAAAACACCCTGTGGTCGGTATTCGTCCATCCACTCTCGCCACTGACCGAAAAGCAGTTGGCCAGTGCCATTTTTCAGGTCTACAACACCGCTGCCACCTTCGGTACTATTTACAGCTCGGGTGAGTTTACTTTTGGTGGTGGGGACAGCAATGAAGAATTGCAGGAACTGCAAGAAGAGCTGGACAGATTATTGCGCCCGCGCACCTGACTTTTATTAACTTGCACCACCAACTTGCCGTATGACTTTTACCATAAAAATTTTGAATATTACTAAACCAGGTTCAATCATTGAACATCGTATTAGGCAACCTTTGATTGGGAGAACACCATGATGCCCCGCATCCGTTATTGCAGCTTGCTGCTATGTACTGGTCTGCTGACCTCATTATTGAACGTTGAGGTTGTGCATGCACAACCTGGAGATGCTTATCCATCCACCTACTCATCATTGGGTGGCCCTGCCGTGGTTATTCGTGATGCCAGTATTCTGACCGGTACTGGTGTACAGATGGATAACGCTGACATTGTGTTGCGTGATGGCAAAATTGTCGAGCTCGGCACAGACCTGGAAGTGGCTGATGATGTCATGGAAGTCAATGGGCAGGGTCGCTGGGTAACACCCGGCATCATCGACATTCACTCACATCTTGGTGTCTACCCCAGTCCGGGCACAGTGTCACATGCTGATGGCAACGAAATTACCAGCCCTGCCACACCACAAGTATGGGCAGAGCATAGCGTATGGCCGCAAGACCCGGGGTTTGAGGCTGCACGTGCAGGTGGTATTACCAGCATGCTGATATTACCAGGGTCAGCCAATTTGTTTGGTGGCCGAGCGGTGGCTTTGAAAAATGTCCCAGCCACCACTTATCAGGGGATGAAGTTTCCCGATGCTCCGCATGGCCTAAAGATGGCCTGCGGTGAAAACCCTAAACGGGTTTATGGCACCAAATCGATTGCGCCGATGACCCGTATGGGCAATGTTGCCGGTTATCGAGCGCAATGGATTAAAGCCCAGGCCTATAAAAACAAATGGGACAACTATGATGGAGAGGGTGATGCACCTCAGCGAGACCTGGCTATGGAAACCCTGGCCGGCGTTCTAAGCGGTGATATACGAATCCACATGCACTGCTACCGCGCTGATGAAATGGCCACCGTACTGGACTTGGCCAAGGAGTTCGGCTATCAGGTCACCGCCTTTCATCATGCTGTAGAGGCTTATAAGATTGCCGATCTACTGGCAGAAAATGGTGTCTGCGGGGCGTTGTGGGCTGACTGGTGGGGGTTCAAAATGGAAGCTTATGACGGCATCCAGGAAAACATCGCCCTGGTCGACCGTCCCGATGGTGGCTGTGCGATTGTGCATTCTGACTCTCAGGAAGGTATTCAACGTCTGAATCAGGAAGCCGCCAAAGCCATGACCCGGGGTAACCGTGCCGGTATGGACATCACCCCGGCAGAAGCCATTCGCTGGATTACCGCAAACCCGGCCAAAGCCATGGGGATTGACCAGCAAACCGGCACACTGGAAGCAGGCAAGATGGCTGATGTGGTGCTATGGAGCGGCAACCCATTCAGTGTTTATACCAAGGCTGATCAAGTTTATGTCGATGGTGCATTGGTGTATGACCGCAGTGACTCCGAACACCAGGCCGTCTCAGATTTTATGCTGGGTCAACAACCAGCAGTGGGAGAATAAATCATGCGTTACTATTTAATGATCGGCTTATCCCTGTTGTTAACTGCCACCACCGCATTGGCACAACCTGTGTTAATTCGCGGTGCAACCGTGCATACAGCGCTGCAAACACAGCCGCTGCAAAATACCGATGTGCTGCTCGATGATGGACATATCGTCAGAGTGGGGCAATCCTTAGATGCGCCCGATAACGCACAAATCATTGAAGCCAATGGTCGTCCTCTAACGCCTGGAATATTTGGTGGCTTAACCGCACTGGGCCTGGAAGAAGTCAGCCTGGAGGAAGATACCGTCGATTATGGCGTCGCACTGGACTATGAGGCCGGTATGATGCGACCTGAATTCGATGTCACGCTGGCATTTAACCCGTTCTCAACCGCCATTGATGCCAATCGTGCAGAGGGTGTGACCTGGAGCTTGCTGGGTGCCAATGTTTCCCAGGGCGGCGCTTTAATCGCAGGTCAGGGTGCAGCAGTCAGTCTAGGACAGGCGTTTGAGCCTGTGCTGGAAGGCAGCCGCAGTTTATTTGTCAATATAGGCTCGGATGCCTCACAATTTTCCGGCTCCAGTCGTGCCGCACAATACATGCTGGTTGAGCAGGCCATCCGCGAGGCCAGTAGCGCACCGCGCAACATCCAGTTCGAACCTCGTGTATTGACCCTAACCGGTCGCGGAATTTTAAACCGCTACCTTAAAGATGGCCGCTGGATCGTTGATGTGGATCGCGCCTCAGATATCTTGCAGGTATTAAAACTGGCTAAAAAACATGACCTGCAACTGGTGATCGCAGGTGGCACTGAAGCCTGGCGCGTTGCTTCCGAGTTGGTCGCTGCAGAGGTTCCGGTTTTTTTGAATGCGTTGGATAATTTACCAGGCAGTTTTGATCAACTTGGCGCGCGTCTGGATAATGCCGCACTGCTGAACCAAGCAGGTGTACGTATCGCCTTCACCGGTGCCGGCACCCATAATGCCCGCAAGATCCGGCAAATCGCTGGTAACGCCGTAGCCAATGGCTTGGATTGGGCCACCGCTCTGCAAGCGATTACCCGCAATCCTGCTGTCATGTTGGGACTGTCTGATGATACTGGTGCTATCCGCGAAGGTTTACGAGGCGATGTGGTGTTATGGAGCGGTGACCCACTGGAAGTCACCAGCTATGCCGAAGGTGTTTGGATTGCCGGAAAACCAGTGAACATGAACACCCGTCAGCAACAGTTACTGGAGCGATATTTACCAGAAAGCCCAGACACGCCAAGGCATTACATCAAATAAATATCACTAACAACCTGCTGGTTCCCACCATCCGCGTGGGAACCAATAGTCCATTATTTCTTGGCCCGCGGGTGCGCCTTGTCATAGACCTTGGCCAAATGCTGAAAATCCAAATGGGTATATATCTGCGTCGTGCTGATATTGGCATGGCCCAATAACTCTTGCACGGCCCGTAATGCCCCACTGGACTCCAGTAAATGACTGGCAAAAGAATGGCGCAGCTTATGTGGGTGTACATGCTGCCCCAGACCCAGACGTTTTGACCAATAGGTCAATCGTAGCTGTATGGCTCGGTGGGTCAGACGTCGACCTTTCAGGCTGACAAAAATAGCCGGTTGTTCACCTGCAGGCAGCGTCCGATAAACTTCACGCCAGTTTTCCAATGCCTGTATGGCATATCGACCTACCGGTAAAATCCGTTCTTTATTGCCTTTGCCCAGCACTCGCACACGTTGTTGCTTAAAATCCAGATGCGACCAGTCCAGAACAGCCAGTTCAGCCAGTCGCAAACCACTTGAATAAAACAACTCCAGCATTGCCTTATCGCGGATAGCCAGCGGTTCATCATCAGGCAAGTCCAATAAAATACCAACATCATCGACTTCCAGCGTGGCAGGTAACTTACGTGGAGATTTGGGCGGCCGAATACCTTCTGCAGGGTTTTCAGAGATAACCTGATGTTTTTGCAGATACCGATACCAACCACGAATACCTGCCAACCAGCGCGCTACTGAACGCCCCCCCAGGCCCTGGCGGTGCAAACGCGCGGCCATACTGCGTAATACATGGTGATTGAGCGCTGATGGGTTGGATTCGCCCTGCTCTTCAGCCATCTGAAACAGGCGATCCAGATCACGCTGATAACCTTCAACAGTCAGTGGTGATAAACGACGATTAACCCGCAAGTCCTGTAAATAGGCCTGGCGCCAGTCCTGATTTTGCTTGGTGATTAGACTGGATGGCATATTTGCCAGTGTTTTAAGACAATGTCAGGCTCAGGCTCGCTTACGCAGACTACGCACATGCTGCTGCAAACGCCATGCAGCCGTTTTACCCAACAGCTCCAAAAACAGCACGCCCATACCGGGTGCAAAACGGTGCTCATCCTTACTACCAATCACCAGCACACCATGATTTTCCAATGGGACGATGGCCGCTGATGCGATTTCGTCAGACACATCAAATAACAGTGCATTTTTTTCATTCGTTAATCGACCACAATGCGGCGCTTTTAGACTGGTGAGTTCAGCCAGCAGTTTTTCCTCCCCGGCTTCAGCTTCGCGCACATTCTCGATGGCTACAATGTCTTCATCCAGGTTTTGTCCAGATGCCAAAACAATATTAACGGCGTCAGCTTTAAAATCCTGCTGCAGACGCTCACGCAGTAAATCGAAAAAACCACCCACATCATCGGCAGCAAACAACCCCAGGGTTAAATCGTGCCAACGCTCCAATAACTTTTCATTGCTGGAAGCCACACTGGTAATTTGTTGTAGCTGGTCTTCCAAATCGCTTATCTGCTCGCGCAATAAAGCCACTTGCCGTTGACCCAGTGACGTGGTTTTCCCCGATGATTTGGCTGCACCGTGTAAATTCAGACGGCTGAGCAAGTCGGCATTTTTGATGAAAAAATCAGGGTGCAGGCGGAGGTAATCGATCACCTGCTGTTTTTTTAGCTGTTGTTTGCTACCAGTGGAATCGGCCGGTTCGTTGTTGTTGTCGCTTGTCATTGTGGTCCCTGTGATCTTTAAATCCCGTATTATGTTGTTGGCCAGTCAATATCGCCTCGATAAACATAACCGGCTGACCCGGTCATACGCAAGTGGCTTTCAGATAGCCACTCTAGCACAAGCTGGCCACCGGGTTGGACCACACAAACCCTCTTATTGGCCCGCTGGTCGAGCTCTTCCCCGGATTGTTCACGGGCCTGCTGCATCACTACCCAGGCTGCGGCACAAGCACCACTGCCGCAGGCCCTGGTAGGGCCGGCACCGCGTTCCCATACACAAAGCTCAACCTGATCATCTTTGACCTTGGCAAAGCCCACGTTACAACCTTGATTAAACGGTCCCGATCGATATGGTTGAAGCTGTGGCGCATTTAACTCTGCCAACTCCTGACCATATTGCAGGCGCTGTTGTGATGGATCATCAGAAAAGATGACCCAATGTGGATTGCCCACCAGAACCGGAAATACATCATCGAAGGTATAGCCTGAAGCGCTACTGACTGAATTGAGTTTGGGCTGGATAACCGGCGCAGGCAGATCAATGGAAAACTGTTGTTCAGCCGATAGGCCCGACCCATCGGCAACCTGTAAAGTCACCATTCCACCTGCGGTATATGCCGATAGCGGCGATTGCAATCGGCCTTGCCGGTGCAACAATAAGGCAATGGCGCGCATACCATTCCCGCACTGCTCTGCCGAGCTGCCATCGGCATTAGCAATATCAATTTGAATTTGACCTGAAGCGTCTTCGCGTAACCTCAATAATTGATCAAACCCAATACCTGTCCGGCGATCCGATAATTGCCGAATAATATCGGCTTGTAGTTCAACTGGCGGTTGCTGAGCATCTAGAACCATAAAGTCATTGCCCAGCCCGTGCATTTTATGAAACTCAATATTCAATCGAGTACACCGATTACCGCCAGGTGTCGGTCACTGACTGCCTGGACTGTGAATGGCTGCAAACCAGAATCATCCAGTTGCTGTCGAACTTCATCGACTGTCCAGGCTGCATGCAGCGAATTGGCAAAATCAATCTGCAAAATTTCCGATTCATCACCGGCATACTCATTCACCAAAGCATCCAGCGTGGCCTGATCCACGGGGCGAAATAAATCCATAACCACCACCTGGGTACCGGCATGGCCCAGACTTTTCAATGAGGCCCATAAGGCGGATGGGTCAGGTAGATGATGCAATAGGCTGTTACTGACCAACAAACTGAAACCTGCATTCTCCAGACCATGATCAGGCAAATGCGCCAATACAAAATTGACCCGTGATTGCACCTGCTCAGGCGCATTGGCGGCATTGCGCTTTGCGGTTGCCAACATATTGCTGCCTGCATCCAAACCCGTCACTCGCCAACCTGGAAGGCTGGCAGCCAGTGCCAATGTCAAATCAGCAGGGCCACAACCCAAATCCATTGCTGTGCCATTGGCTGCCAGCGTTTGCTGGCTGAGTACCAAATCAATAAAGCGCTGATTGGCATCACTAAAATCAGCCTCGGCATAGGCCTGTACCTGCTGACGACTATCCATCAATTCCGGCTCAGGCACCCTTTCAAGCATCGTCTTGTTCATCTTCGGGTAAGGTTTCTGAGCGGCCTTCAGGCGGATTAAGTGGCGGTGTTTCTGGCTCCAGTGTCAAGTCACCTTTCAGGCCACAACCAACCAGCAGCACAATCAAAATCAACAACAGCAGGCCAACCCATCCCAGCGATAGCTTTACAGATGGTCGCGCTTTATGGGCAGATTTAGGCATAATGTTCCCGGTTATTCAATGATAGATAGATTATGCATAATAATGGTAATTGCCTCGCTGAGCCATTAAGCCGCGAGATAGTCCTGACACGTACTGCACAGACAGACGACCCGGTTACTGGCAGTATCATCTGGTTACATGGCCTGGGTGCTGATGGCAATGACTTTGTACCCATGGTTCCAGCGATGCATAAGTGCCAAGCATTGCCATTGCGATTTATTTTTCCACATGCGCCAGTTCGCCCTGTCACCATCAATGCCGGTATGCAAATGCGGGCCTGGTATGACATTCGTGGAATCGACCTGACCGGTGAACGCAGCCTGGACCAAACAGGTATTGATCAATCCATTGAACAGGTGCAGCAACTGATTAAGCAGGAAAACCAGCAAGGTATTTCCACTGAAAATATTATCGTTGCCGGTTTTTCCCAGGGCGGGGTTATTGCCTTACAAACCGGTTTACAAATGCTGATGCAGATTAAAGGCGTGATCGGACTGTCCTGTTATTTGCCAAATGGTGATCAACTTGCCAGCCAACCTGAGCCGACCACGCGCCTGCCCGCATTTATCGGCCACGGCCAACAAGATCAAATGGTGCCTTTTGCGCTTGGCCAGCGCGCGGCCGAGCAATTAGGAAAAAAGCATTTTCAAATTACCTGGGGAGAATACCCGGTTGCACATGGTGTACACCCCAATGAAATTGCTGCGGTAGACAACTGGATTCATAACTTAATGCAATGACCCACTTTGGTGAGCCAAAAAAGTGAACAGTAGGCGCTTCAACTGGGCAGAAGACCTTCCGGATTTTTGCAGTTGGTCTTTGCTTCTGGTTGCCGTGATTCTGGCGCAGATTGGCTGTCTGCTGGTGTTGTTGGGTAACGCTGTGCCGTGGTCATGGCCAACTCTGGGGCTGTTATCACTGTTCAGCCTGTGGGCCACCATGTTGGTGCAGGCTTTTTGGTGCATTACCGGCCGATTATTAATTGCTGCTGTTAATCGAACAGCGATTGGCCAGCGACCTGGGCGGCTTGGCTGGAGTATGTGCTGGTTGTTATTGTGGCTGGAAGCTGTGGTGCTGTGCATGTCCATGGCGCAATTGGTTATTCTTGTTGATAATGGCGCAGGTTTGCATTTGATCAGCAGCAGTTTGCCCCCCTATAAGCTGATACTAACGACAGGCATCATCAGCGCATTACTGGCTGGTGTTTTATTGCGTTACACCGCCATCTGGCAACGCTGGCACTTACAAACCCAACAGCAAGCACGCATGGAACTGGAAAACCTGCAGGCACGTCTGCGACCGCACTTTTTGTATAACACCCTAAACACCATTGCAGCCCTGGTCACTCAAAAACCTGATGACGCCATTGATGCCATCGAAGATCTCAGCGATTTACTGCGCCAGTCATTGCAACCCAAAAGCCGTCTGGTCAGTCTGACGCAGGAAATTCAATTATGTAAGCAATATCTGCAGCTGATGCAGTGGCGCCTGGGTGAGCGGCTGCAGACCGATTGGCAAATCAGCCCTGATTTGGTGACTGACAACTGGCAAATACCACCGCTGACATTACAGGCACTGGTTGAAAATGCTGTATTGCATGGTATTCAGCCACTACCCGATGGTGGCCTTTTGATACTGCAACTCAACACCACAAACCATCGTTTGCAAATTGTTGTCAGCAATCCTATCGCTGGTGAGATCACTCGTGAGAACGCCAGCGCAAACGGAACCGGTACCGCCATCTTGGACTTACAGCGTCGATTAGGCCTGGTCTACCAGGGAGGTGCACAACTACAGCAACAAAAAGACCAGCGGCGTTATATCGTCAAACTAGAGTTACCCCATGGATAAAAGCGTGGATAAGGATCTAGCTGAAACCTACCAGTATCGGGCTATCATCGTTGACGATGAGCCCCTTGCACGTCAGCGCATGCAGCAATTATTGGAAGCTGTTGAAGATTGGAGCTGTATTGGGCAGGCAGGCAGTGCCCAGGCAGCGCACCACCTGATCATTAGCTTACGGCCCGATGTGGTCTTGCTGGATATCAATATGCCTGGCGATAGTGGACTAAATCTGGCACAAGATTTAAGCCATGCCATGGGCAAACAATCACCCTCGATTATTTTTACCACAGCACATGAAGAGCATGCGCTGGCAGCCTTTGACTGTCATGCCAGTGATTACCTTCTCAAACCAGTACGTCGACAACGTTTGCAACAGGCACTGGAAAAAGTAGCCGCGCAATTACCGGCCCGCGCCGATAACCGTTTTATTGCCATACGCAATAGCCAGCAAATTGAAAAAATAAGTCTATCCACAATCAGCTGTTGTGTCGCTGATGATAAATATGTGCGGCTGGTACATGATGACGGTGAAGCACTGTGCGATGAAAGCCTGGCTCATCTTGAACAAACCTTTGGCGATTATTTTATCCGTGTTCATCGCAATGCTCTGGTGGCCCGTTCCCGAATTTTGGGATTATCCCGAATGTCTGGCCAACGCTGGCAAGTGCGTCTAAATGGCGCTGAGTTGCAGCCAGAAATCTCCAGAAGGCACTTGGAAACCCTCAGAAAAGTATTACTAAATCAATAGCGGCTTTACAAACTACGAATTTACCGGTAGATTACATAGCCCTTATCAATCGCTGACTGATTTGAATATGAAAAAAATAACTTTGTTGGTAGTCATAACGATTGCCGCGCTTTTAATATCTGCATGCGCCAGTGATGGCAAGCGCAAATTTAACCGCACCACGCAACTCAGCCCAGGCGTCCGGGCGCTGGTTGCCAGTGAACCTGACATCGGCGTTAACGATCCACGCATCCGCTGCCGCCGCGAAACCAAGTCGGGCTCTCGCTTGGGCGTGCAAACCTGCTTAACCGTTGAGGAACTGGAATTAGAGCGCGAGCAAGCGCAACGCGAAGCCCAAAGCGCTACCCGCAACAACTAAAACCTTCGCGAATAAATATTCATGACAACCTGGCCTAGAGCCATGTTGTCAGCCAGCAGAGGGTTTTTTCAGCCTTCAGGTCAACCGGAAGTTTGCCAATACGCGGTCAGCAGCTTATCTTTGCAGACATGCAAACTTCAACCAACCATACACTGACCATAGCAACTCGTCGTAGCCCATTGGCACTGTGGCAGTCACAGCATGTTGCCACTCTGCTCGGTGATGAACATATCCGCCTACTGCCCTTAAACACTCGTGGCGATCAGTGGCTGGACCGCTCCTTGGCCGATGCCGGTGGCAAAGGCCTGTTTCTCAAAGAACTGGAGCAGGCTCTGTTAAATGACCAGGCCGATCTGGCGGTGCATTCAATGAAGGACATTCCAGCAGAAATGGATCAGCGCCTTTGCATTGGCGCCATTTTGTCACGCGCTACTCCTTGGGACGCTTGGGTAAGTAATGAATACCCCACGGTTCAGGACCTGCCTGCTGGTGCCACTGTCGGTACTTCCAGTCCTCGACGTCAAATGCAGTTAAAGCAGCAGCGTCCTGATCTTCATATATTGCCAGTACGTGGCAATGTGCAAACCCGATTGGAAAAACTCGACAGCGGTCAATGTCATGGCTTGCTGCTGGCTTGTGCCGGCCTGGAACGTCTGGAAATGCAAGACCGCATTACCCAAAAGCTGCAACTTCCCGATTGGATTCCGGCTGCCGCACAAGGCGCTATTGCAGTGCAGTGTCGCAGCGACGACCTTGAAACTCGCAGACTATTAGAAACACTGCATGCGGACAATACTGCACGGCTGGTAGAAGCTGAACGTCAGGTTGCTGCCGAGCTGGGAGCTGATTGTCATGCCGCACTGGCGGTCTATGCCGAACAATACGATAACCAGGTCACGCTGCATGCTCGCTACGGTCCCGACCCCATTGACTACCCGTTGACAAGCTCACCAATGGTTCAACAACAACTCAGTGGCCCATTAAGCAATGCCATCGATATGGCTATCCAATTGGCCGATAACCTGCAACAGGCCTTAAGCAACCAAACCGGAGGGGGTTGAAATGACTGGTCTCACCGATAGATTGGCCTGTCATTAAAAGCTGGCAACCCAATCATTGCATGAAACGAATGCGCTTATGTCATCGCTGATCGTTATCACCCGACCCGGAGCAGCCGGTCGGCACTTGCAGCAGGCACTGGAAAACCAGGGTATTGTCAGCCTGCATCTGCCAGGCTTAATGGTATCGGGCATTGACTTGCCTGATGAAATACCGCAATCCATCATCCATGCCAACTGGTGGTTGTTCACCAGTCCAGCCGCTATTGCTTACGCAACGCGCTGGTTGCGTAGATTGAATCAAAAATCAGACAAGCGCTCTGAACCCTACCCTGCCATGGCTGTGCTGAGCGAAAAGTCAGCACAGCAACTTAAAGGCGCTCTGAATCTGGATGATCAAGCCACCATCATCTGGCCCGATAGTGGTCATCGCAGTGAAAGCCTATTGCGACACCCCAAATTGCAACAGCTTGACAACCAGCAAGTGATTATTTTTAACGCACCCGGTGGACGCCGCGTGCTGGCTGATACTTTAAGCAAGCGTGCCGCGAAGCTCGAAGAGTTCCCGGTATATGACCGACAATCCGCACCGCTGGATTCAAGCAACCTGCAGCGGCTGGATAACTGGCCTGGATCGACTTTGACACTGTGGACCAGCAATACCGCCATCGATAATTTGTGCCGACAACTGTCAAAACCTTTATGGCAAAAACTGATGAGCGGTGACCACTTGTCACTTTCTATCCGACAAAAAAACGCGCTTGAAAAAGTCTGCACTGGTAAGATATATCTAGCACACGCACCTGATAATACTTCTCTGCAACAACAGCTTGTTCAGCTGAGTGCTCAGGTTTAGTTTTATTCGTTAGTCACGAAAATTATGCCCATACAGCGAAAACACCATGCCAGAACAGGACTCAGCAACCAATAGCAACAAAAAAACCGCCAAAACCACCGGTAAAAAGGCGGCACGTAAGGCCACAGGTAAAACAGCCAAGAAAAAAATGGTTACCCAGCCGGCACCGACTGTGGCTGAAACCGATAGCAACATCAGTCAGCAGGCAAGCGGGGACGCTCAACGCTCTGAGGCTTCAACAGCAGCAAACAACACTGATGCCTCTGCCGCAGCTAACGCAGCCAATAAACCCCGTGCCGATGGCAGTGGCCGTGTGGCTCTGGTTTTGGTACTGATGGTTATCGCTGCATTGGCCTGGTTATCGTGGCAAAACCACTGGTGGTCTACAGCCGACTCACAAGCCAGCGCACAGCAAGCCGATCAAATTGATCAATTGCAGCAACAATTGATGCAACTGCAACGCACCATTGATGCTCAGGATGTGCTTGGTGAAGTTGAGCCAATGATTGCTGCTGCACAAGATCAAACCAGCCAGAATTTACAAAATGATTTTCGCTCTGGCATCGCAGCGCAGCTACAACCGCTTGTCGGGCGTGCCGATGATTTACAGCAGGCATTAAACGATCAACGCAGCCGTTTAAGTAACCTGGAAAATCGCCTGGCTGATGTCAGCAGTGAACAGCAACACACTCAAACTGTACAAAACCGTGAACAAAGTCTGCTGGAAATCAAACTGTTATTGCGCTACGCCCGTCAGCAGCTGCTATTGAATAGCAATATTGATGCGGCTATAGCCGCTTACCAGGATGCCGAAAGCGTACTCAGCTCAGCGAATCTGGCTGACTCCAACGCCCTGCAAGCTGCCTTGATCAGTGAGCGCCAAAGCATTCAAGCCATCAGCACGACCGATATCAGCGCTCTGGTCAATGAGCTGCGCGGTTTGCAGCAGGCCGTACCACTATGGCCATTGCAAGGTCAGATTGCTGATAATACTGCCAACAGTATCGATCAGGAGCGCAGCTGGCAGGACAAACTACGAGACAGCTTTGGCGGGTTGGTGACAGTGCGTAAATCTGATACCGACATTGTCAGTATTGAACAGGCCAGTTTGATCAAGCAACAAATGGCTCTGCATTTTCAAACAGCTTCACTGTTGGCATTACAGGGCCGACAGGCAGAGTTTCAATCGGTGATCAACGATGCACGGCAATTACTCAGGCAATCTTTTGCCGATGATAACCGTGGCGTACAGGCGGCCACTGAAACCCTGGAATCAATGTCAGAGTTACAGTTAACACCGGAATGGCCTCCGCTAAATGAATCCAGTGAGCAGTTGAACCTGCTGGATCGTGGAGCGATTGGCTAATGCGCTGGTGGCTGATTTTTCTGATTGCTCTGGTGGTGCTGATTGCCGCTGCCGGCTTGGCGCCTGTATTTAGCAACGATCCAGGCTATGTGTTGATTCAGTTTGGCAGCTGGACCATAGAAACCACCGTGATTGTGATTGCTGTGGCCATACTTTTGCTGTTTATTTTATCCAAAATATTGTTCTGGCTATTGGACGCACCACGCCGCGCTGCCCGCAATATTGCTCGTAGACGAATGGAAAATGGCTTGCTGGCTTTGGCCGAAGGCAATTGGTCACAAGCTGAAAAAGCTCTGCAACGTGCGGCTGAACCCAGCGGTTTACAGCGTGCCGGCTATCTGGCTGCAGCCCGTGCCGCCTCCAGTCAAACCAATGATGAAAACGCTGAACTGCGACAACAGCAATACCTGGAAGCCGCGGACAATGGTCAGGCACGCACTCAATTTTTGCTGGAACTCAGCCGCGCCCGACTGCATTTATCCCGCAATAATTTTGAGCTGGCAATACCCATTCTAAAAAAACTTAGACGCCGTCGCAGACAACACCCGCAAGTGCTGAAAATGCTGGCACATTGCTATCGAGAACAAGGCCAATGGTCAGCACTGAGCGAAATGCTGCCAGCCATGCGCAAAGCCAAAATTATCGATAAAAACGGGGTACAGGATATTCAAATTCTGGCCGCCACCAACGAGTTGCAGAACTGCCATGACAGTGAATCACTGCAAAAGACCTGGGAAAGCCTGTTACGGCCACTGCGTATAGAACCGGCCGTGGTAGCCTGTTATGTTGAGCGCGCCCTGGAGTTTGGTTTGCCACGTTTGGCTGAAGGTGCATTGACTGCCGCCCTGGATAAAAAACTGGATGATCGCTTGTTGGACTTATACCCTCAATGCCATGATGACAATCCGGAAAAAGCCCTGAGCCAGGCTGAAAAGTGGCGCCGTAAAAACCCGGACAATGCGATGGTAGAACGGGTCATGGGGCAGTTATGCCTGCAACAACAGTTATGGGGTAAAGCCCGTGCCCATCTGCAAGAGAGCCTGCGCCTTAAGCGCTCGCAAAAAACCTATCAAATTCTGGGTGAGCTGCTGGAACGCCAAGGCGAAATTGAAGCCGCTTTACATTGTTATCACAACGCACTGCAATTATCGCAGGGCCAACCTTTGAAGTATCAGCAAATCACGACCACACAACAGGTACCATCTGATTTGGATAAGTTGACCAGCGATCAGCAAACAGGCCAACTGGAAGCGCCTGCTGAGCAGGTAAACCCGCTATTGGAAGACAAGCCCTCGCCCAAACAAACAGACAACCAAACCGACGATGGCGTGATTGGCGATCTGGTTAACTTACCTGAGGCTTATCGCAATCGCGATAAAACATCCGGCAAGTAAAACCCGCAAGAAAGTTTTCTTCTGGAGTGTGTGTTGATTAAGGGCTGATAGCTGCAATACGACCCGCAGTATCCATACCCATCTCGGCCGCCAGTATCAGCGCCTTACCATAAGCATAGTATTCCGGATCGGCTTTATTCCAAATGGCCAGTGCATAGTTCATCGATGCCTGAGCCAGTTCAGGTTGCTGTTGCTGCCATTGCAGCCGGGCACGCTCAGCCCATAATTCAGCTCGAGCGCTGTCCATTTGGAAACCGCTCTCAAGTGCAGCCTCTGCTCCGTTCATATCGCCGGACAAAACCTCGACCCTGGCCAAACTGCTGTATAACTCGACTACCATATGGGACAGGTCGCTACTGACAATCGAGCTTTGAATTCGATCAATGGCCTGCTGGTAAAATCCAGCACTTTTACTGTAATCATGTTGCATCTCTGCCATCAAACCGCGCGCATAATCAGTTTGAAAACGCACATGCTCCACACCAAACTGTTCTAATATTGCTTCGGCCCTGATAATCGCCCGCTCGCCTGCCTCAAGATTGCCTTTTACCAGATTGACAAAAGCATGCCCGATCTGCATAAACTCATTCAATGGCGGTTGCAACTGTGCCTCTGATGCTGCCAGTAGTGTATCGGCCGCTTCAAAGTCAGCCAATGTGCTGAGATAGCTCAAAATCTGCATTTCAACCTCAAACAGAATATCCAGAGGCGCGTTGTACTGTTGCTCATAGACTTTGCGCTCTTCCATCAACACGATGGCATCGCGCAGGCGGCCTTCGCGTTCCAGCAAGCGTGCTTCTGTCGCCAGCACCAAACTGTGCTGCTGAGGGTTATTGGCAATCGCCCGAGCCTGATCAAGGTAATCCCGCGCTGCCGGATTATTACCGGAGCGGGCGGTTAACTCTGCCAGTAAAATCATCGGCGTAACGGTACCCGGGCCCAGTAACGAAGCTTTTTCAAACTGCTGTCTGGCTCGTTCACGCTCACCAATATCTTGATATAACAAACCCAGTTTGGCAGCCGCCGACATATCATCCGGCCGCTGTTGGCTGTAACGCATAGCGTAATCTATCGCCTGCTCCACATCACCCTGAGCACGATACAGATCAGATAGCTCGGTCAATGCCCGGTTGTCATTGCTATCCAGTTCCAGAACTTTTTCATACGCTAACCGGGCATCAGATAACTGACCCGACCATTTGTAATGATTGCCCAAACGCCAATAAGCCCCTGTGTCATTCGGGTTTAATTCAACGCGCATCCTTAAAACAGCATCGGTTTTATCCAATTGTCCCGTCAGGTTATAGACATTGGCCTTCAAAATATCCTTATTAGCCGATGATAATTTATACGTGTGGGGTTCTAATGAGCGGGCAACTGCAACGGCCTCTTCCGATCGCCCTTGTTTGATCAGGTATTCAACCTTGATCATGCCCGCCAAAGCAAAAGCGGGGTCCTGTGCCAAAGCCGTATCCAGTTCAGCAAGCGCTTGGTCAAAATCGTTATTGATAAGACGCTGATTACGCGCCTGAACATAATGTTCCACTGCATTGATAGAGCTGCTGTACTGTTCAACAATGGACATATCATCCGCCAGACGGCCACCGCCAGATGGTACTTCCAGGGTTTGTTTAATGGCCACCGATAAGCGATCAATCAGCGGCATCACATCGGTTCCTGACACTGAATATTCCTTAACCAGTACCAAACCATCCGGTTTATACAGGCGGGCATTCAGTCTAATCACGCCATCCGCGCGGCTAATCACCCCATTGATCAGGTAATCCTGATCATGCTCGGTGGCAATTTCACGCTGCAAACTCTCAGGTACATTCAGAGCATCGTCATAGCCAGCGCGCAACAGCTGTGAATACATGCCCCATTCGTAATGGCTATAGGCAGTGGTTGGTACCAGATAAGGATTTTGTCTTAAATCCTCCGCCAGCATTTCGGTGATTCCATATTGCAACCAATCCAGATCGCTGTCTGCAGAGTCTTTATTCCAGAAAAACAGCATCAGCGAATGCCTGAAACCAGCTCTGGGAATATACGTTTCGACTTCCTGACCATCTTCATTCATCACCATAACCTTATCGGCTGTGGCACCCATATGCTGGCCAGAAAACAGTGTAAACAACAAGCCTGTGGTTGCGATCAGATTAATCGGCACACCCACCATTTCCGACCGGGTCACCTGGTCTTTACCCGGCTTGCCGTGGGCATAGGCAATCAGAATCACAGCAGGCAACAACGAAAACAGTCCCCAGAAAAACACGTCGGTCAGCACCGGCGATAACAGATAACGCTCAACCAGTCGATCCAGAATTTCGATTAAAACCCAGCACGCACCCACATAAACCCCAACAGCCTGGAGCACATGTCGTTCTCTGATTTCACGAAAAATATTCATGTTCTGATTTGCTTAAATTGGTCAATTCGCAATAACTCATTGTTGAGACTAGCACAAACAGACTGGTGAACGACTGCCAAAGGTCACACCAACCTTTGGCACCCTGCTTTGGTCTCAACCTTCTGGAGCTTGCCGCAAATGCCGTTGCGCAACTTCCATCATGATCAAGACCTCACAAGGTGGAAATTGTTCTAACAGGGAAATCGAGCGAAATGAGGTCCATTCAGCAATTGGATCAAAATGATCTTTGCGCTTAAAGTTCAGCTCTTTTAACCCAACCAGACACTCACCCTGCATCTTGGCTTCGGCCACGGTTGCAGCATCCAGCGCAGTGCTCGAGTGACGCCCTGCTATTGCTTGATAATCAAACTCGACCGCTATTGCATTCAATGACAGTAACAATAAACCGACTATTAAAACTGGCTTCATTAATAATTCCCACTAGCAACAATACGCACAATGAGACCAATTATAAATTGAACCTCCCGATACTGGTGATGAATTAATTTTTGTACATCAGCAACAACAGCTGGCTACCTGGGTGCAAAGTCAAACGAATCATAGAACAACTGATCCTCAGGCAAACCTTTATCCATAAAAGCATGCCGCGCTGCATCAATCATTGCAGGTGGACCACTCATATAAACGTCGTAATCTTTGATGTCCGGGTATTGCGCCAGCAGCGCCTCATGTACCCATCCGGCCGTCCCATCCCACTGATCATCCGAGTCTGGTTCTGATAACACCCCGGTATACTGCAAATGCCCGTGCCGCTGATCCCAGCCCAGCGCAGTTTCATGCATATACAGCTCGGCCAGATTACGTGCCCCCCAAAACAAATGCACCGGGCGGGTACTGCCGGAATGATATAAATGCTCGAGCATGGCTTTAAGTGGAGCAAAACCGGTGCCGCCAGCCATCATCAAAATGGGTCTGTCACTGTCCTCCCGCAAGAAGAATGTACCCAGCGGCCCTTCAAAGCGGATAATCGCTTTTTCTGGCATTTCATTGAACACATACTCAGTAAAATCACCACCCTCAACATAACGCACATGCAATTCCAGGTATTCTTCAAAGTGTGGTGCAGAGGCCAGTGAAAATGAGCGCCGTTTACCGCCTTGCAATAAAATATCGACATACTGACCTGCCAAAAACTGTAGCCGCATACTCTTCGGCAAAGTCATACGCAATCTGGCGACCGTTGGTGATAACAACACTTTTTCCTGCACACGTGCAGGTAACATGCGAATAGGCAAATCACGTATCGCATCAATCTCGCGTGCTTGAATCAGCAAATCCGAACCCGGCACTGCCTGGCAAAACAACGCTTCACCCTGTTGCTGCTGTGCTGCAGTCAAAGCCTGTGGAGGCAATAACGGATAACTGATCTGGCCTTCTAATATCTGGCCATGACAACTGGCGCAGGTACCATTGCGACATGAATACGACAACATGACGCCTTGACGAAGAGCGGCGGCCAAGATGCTTTCGCCATCATTGACCTGAAATTGGGTACCACTGGATTGGATGGTTACGGTATGCGTCATTACAACTGGCCTTCTTGAACAATACTTTTATATGGAGCACCCTGGGCGGGATTTCCAGCGATTATACATGCGTGTTTTGGTATGCTTGGCGGCTGTTTAAATAACTGAGAGTTAAATGAGCTGGACTAAGGTACTGGTTGCGGAAAGCCCGCTGCATGCAGGCTTGGCCAGAATAACACTGGAAGCCGAAGGCCTGCAGGTACAGTTGCGGCAGATGGAGTTGTGGGCGGTGGCGGTGGAAGTGCTGTATACCGAGGGTGCCGCACCTTCTGTCTGGGTCCCGGAAGAACAGGCCGAACAGGCTCGTGAGATCCTCGAAAAGCATAAGCAAAAGCTACAATCGCAAGCCAGCGGACCACAAACCCAATGGCACTGCAGCCATTGTGACGAATACAACGACAGCAATTTTGAAAGTTGCTGGCAATGTGGCCACGTGGCGCCTGAAACTGAATCACCCGCACAGCCGTAAACCTGATCAACAAGCTATGAGCAACATCAAACCCCACGCCAATTTCACTTTAACCGGTGCAAATCTAAAAAGCCTGAATCGTTCCAGCCACAAAACACTTAATGCCTTAATGGGGCTGGAGTTCACCGCCATTGGCCCTGATTTTATTCAGGCCGAGCTTCCGGTTGATGAACGCACTCACCAACCTTATGGCCTGCTGCATGGCGGGGCATCAGCCGCTTTAATCGAAACATTGGGCAGTGTGGCATCGTATATTCTGGTTGCGCGCAATAACAAACGTGCTGTAGGAGTAGAAATTAATGCCAATCATGTGCGTGGTATCACCACCGGCAAAGTCATTGGTACTGTTAAGGCTCTGCATGTTGGCCGCACGACCCATGTCTGGGAAATCCGAGTGCGCAACACGGATAATCAACTGATCTGTGCCGGGCGTCTGACTGTGGCGATTGTGGCTGCTGAATAAACCAGACTCTGCAAAAACATTACCATGTGGCACCTGATTTACCGACTTCCCTTGCTGCTGATCCAAATTACGGTCAGCCTGCTGTCGTTGGTATTTTGTAACCCCATCGGTCACCGCACCAGCATTGGCCGTTATACCCTGGCGCAATACACCATGTTGGGCTGGGCACGTTTAACCTGTGTGTTGTTTGGTCTGCGGGTTCGTCTGCTGGGGGAGCTGCACTCTGGGCCTTTACTGGTGGTCGCTAATCATCAATCCTGGCAGGATGTGATTGTGCTGCTTAGTATCGATCCGATGTCTTTCGTGGCCAAACAGGAAATCCGCGGTTGGCCTTTTATCGGCATGCTGGTGGCTGCGGCCGGCACAGTGTTTTTGCAGCGTGGCAATTTGCAATCCTCCAGCCAGGTTCGCGACGGTATGCACCAGGCCCTGAGCAGCAATAAAACCGTCCTGATTTTTCCCGAAGCCGGGGTGCCGCTGACGCCCGGTGTCGGGCGTTTTCATGGTCGTCTGTTTGCACCTGCGATCGACAATCAAACACCTGTACAGCCTATTGCTATTCGCTATCTGGAGCGTGGAGAATTATCACAACGCTCTCGTTTTAAACCCAATGAAAGCTTTATTTTCAGCTTCTTCCGATTACTGACGGCACCTATCACACAGGTCCAGGTACATGCATTGGAAGTCATGCCCACCAACAATGACAGCCGGCGCAGCGAATTGGCATTAAAAGCCGAAAAACAAGTTCGCGCCTGTTATGATCCTGATAACGTTTTAGACCATGAACGCGCCCGCCGAGAGCGACCTGTATGACTGCAACCACCAATACCTTTAAACCCCGGGGTTTGCTTCGCAACCGACACATCCAATCGATGCTGGTGAGTAGCCCACCACGCCGCTGGCGGATTAAAAACCAGGTGCGCGATTATCAAAACAACAGTCAGTTTGAAATCGTCGCCACACCCAAAGGCCCGCGTCTACTGGCCAAACGCACCATGGCCAAAACCCATGCCGGCGGCGCTAACAAACCCAAAGCACGGGTCATTTTGCTGCACGGCTGGGAAGGCAGCGTTGATTCGAGCTATCTGTTGGCCGTCGGTAACGCTCTTTGGCAAAGCGGCTGTGAAACGATTCGCCTGAATTTTCGCGATCACGGTACCTCTCATTTCTTAAACAAAGGGTTGTTTCATTCCTGTCGCCTGGACGAGGTAGCTGACGCTGTCAAAATTTTAGCGGCCGATAGTAAGGTACCGGTATTTATTGTCGGTTTCTCATTGGGTGGAAACTTTGCTCTGCGAGTCAGTAACCGGGCACATGCTTTCCCGGTTGCACCAAGTCATACGTTTGCCATCAGCCCGGTTATCGTCCCTCGCCATGTACTCGATATGATGGAACAGGGGTTACCCATTTATCAGAAGTATTTCATTGGTAAATGGAGTAAATCACTGCGCAAGAAAGCCGAATTATTCCCGGGCGAGTATCAGTTTGATGATTGGTTCAAACTCAACGGCCTACATGCCATGACTGAAATGCTGGTAGAGCGCTACACCGATTACTCGAACGTTGAAGATTATTTTCGTGGCTATTCCATCGACGGCGATTATTTGGGTAATTTGCAAGTCCCTTCAACCATCATTACCGCCGAGGATGATCCGATCATACCCATTGATGATTTTGCATTATTGCCTGACAACCCCAATCTGAACATCGAGACTTATAACTGCGGTGGCCATTGCGGCTTTATCCAGAACTGGGGATTGACCAGTTGGCTGGAAGATGAACTGGTAGGCAGAGTCACTAACAAGCTGAATACGCTGAGTAATACAGTGTCTGATTAACAAGTTTCTGATTAAAGCAGAACCCTAAAACAACCGAAGACAACACCATGATTGAAGAAGCGCTGGATTATTACCAGAACGGCAACTACGAAGCTGCCTACGCCCTGTACCAGAAAATGCTGGCTGATGAACCCGGCAACCACGAGGTACTGTATATGATGAGCCTGTGCCGTCAAAAACAAGGGCAGTGGAAACAGGCCATTGAACACCTGAGTGAAGCCATTGATAGCAACCCGGATAATGCGCTGTATCATTATGCATTGGGTGGATTATATATGCGTACCGGCGATGCCCAGCGTGCCTTGGGCGGTTACCGCAAAGCCAGCGAACTACGCCCCAATGAACCGCGCTCGCGTATTGGTATGGGTTATGCCTTACTGGCAGGTAATTTGCTAGACGAAGCCAGCGAAGAATTAAAAGCCGCTTTACGTGCCGCAGATGACCAGCCCGAAGTCAAAGCCACCGCATTGGCGCATCTGGGTGTGGTCGGTCTGGCGCAAAATCGTGTCGATGAAGCCCTGCAAAACCTGCAAAACGCAGCAGAGCTCAATCCCGAAGACCCTTATATCCAGACTCATCTGGGCCGCGCTTTTATGTCCAGCGGACAATCCGGGTTTGCCGTGCAGTGTTTCCAGAACGCCCAGCAAGCCAACAACCAGAAATACCAAAACGAGCCACTGTTATTGCTTTGGCTGGGCCAGGCACTGGAGCATACTGGAGATAGAGTTGGCGCCGTGACCGCCTGGCGCGAATTGCTGCAGCGCGGTGTTGAGCACCCAGAACTTTTGTATCACCTGGCTCGGGCTTACGTGTATGGCAATCAACCGCAACAAGCTGTCAATCTGCTGCTGCGTGCCAAGGCCATTAACCCGGAAATTCCACAAGTCAGCCACCTGCTGGCTACTGCATACCAGCAAACCGGTCAATTTAGGGCCGCTGAAAAAGAACTGCAAAGCCTGTCGGATAACGATCGCACCGGTATCCGTCAATTGGCCAGGCTGTATCTGGCCCAGGCGCATTACAGCAAAGCCGCACAAGTGGCCGAGCGACTGTTGATTGATGCTGAAGACCCTGACCTGTTACTGGCCACACAAGTGGCCGTGACCCGGCAACAGTCGGAACAGGCACATCAATACTTGAACCGGCTGGACCAGGTGGCACAAAACTCCGTACCCGGCACCTGGTTTCGCGCACTCGCTTATGTTGGTGATGATAACCAACAGGCGCAATTACATATTAAACAGTTACTGGATAACGACGGCCTGCCTGCTGACATCAAAGAGTCAGCTATACGTTTACAAGCACGATTAATGCATGATGAAGGCAACCATCAGCAAGCCTGGGAAAGGCTGAACGATATCCCCAAACGCAGTGCCGGTATATTGCAGGTGCTTGGTGAACAAAACCCAACAGGCGGCATTGTCAGTGAACAGCTGTTTGATCGCGATCATGTCCTTTCCTGGCCACCGAAGCCACCTGGACGCGCACGTTTATCACCGGTATTTGTGTTGGGTTGGCCTGGCAGTGGTCGTGAGAAATTGCTTCAGGCGTTATCATTCCACCCCGATATCAGTGTGGTTCGTGACCGTCCGGCACAGGCCAACGAGGACCAAAACCGACATGCCAATGCCATTGATCGCCGTAATCTGATTACCTGGCCACGCAACCCCGAAGCATTGGGCAGATTGACGGAGGCCGATTGGATCAGATTGCGCAATCAATACCGTAAGCACTTGATCAAAAACCTGGGACAAGAACCCGGTGATGTGGTGATTGACAGCATGGATATCCCGGTTTCCAGCCTGATCGCCATACAGCGCCTTTACCCGGATGCCACCATTATTAATTTGCAATGTGATTTAAATGACCTGCAAATGATGTGGCACTGGACTGGTTATGCTGATCCGGATGGCATGCACGATGCCTATCAGGCTGAGCAAGCTTTACTGAAGCAGGCTAGGCATGCATTGGTTTTACCCTGGGTTGATTTATTGTCCAAACAAATCACCAGCAACCCGAAAGCCACACTCACACCTTTGCTGGAGCACTTTGGTCTGCAGTGGGATGACGCCATGGCCGAGCCGCTGACTGAATCCGTTATTAACCCGTCGTATGGTGCGGGTAAGCATTACGCCAAGTTTGCCGGCGCATAAAAGCAGAGCAGATTACCCCTTGGTTTGCTGGAAGGTTTGATTAAGTTGATGGGTGCAACTTGTTCTATCCAGCGGAAAAGACTGTAGGTCGGTTTAGGCGCAGCCGTAAACCGACAACAGGCTTATTTAGTTAACCACTTTGATTCAATCACTTTCCGTTGTCAGCTTACGAACCTGCGGTTCTAAGCTGACCTACATTAAAACTCATTAGGTATAAAGCGTACGCTTTACCAAGGGCTAGTACTGGAAGTGTTTGGTCTGCTCGCCCTTCACACCAATATCGGTCATCGCCTCGATACCAATTTCTATGTGGTGTTTGGCATAATTTTCCGTAATCACTTTGTCTGAAGCTTCAGTTTTTATGCCCTCCGGTGTAGTCGGTACATCCGAGACCAGCAGCAATGCACCGCGGGATATCTGATTTTTGTGACCGACGATAAAGAAAGTGGCGGTTTCCATATCAATGCCTATACAGGTCATATCGATCAGCTTTTGGTGAAACTCCTGATCATGCTCCCATACTCGCCGATTGGTGGTGTAAATCACACCGGTGCGATATTCAAAACCACGTTCGACGATTTTATCTGAGACAAATTTATGCAGTTTGAACGAGGGCAATGCAGGGACTGCCGGGTCAAAGTAATCATCACTGGTTCCTTCACCACGAATGGCTGCAATCGGCAATATAAAATGCCCCAGTTCTGTGGATTTCTTCAAGCCCCCGCATTTACCCAGAAACAGCACGCCTTTGGGCTGTACCGCGCTGAGCAAATCCATAATGGTGGCCACATTGGGCGAACCGATGCCATAGTTAACAATACTTAACCCCGCATCATTGGTCGCCGCCTGCATCGGCTTACCTTCGCCATAGATATCACAACCAAATTTGTCACAAAATGTTCTGACGTAATTATCAAAGTTAGTCAATAAAACATACTCGCCAAACTTGTCCAACGGCATACCGGTATAGCGGGGTAACCAGTTTTTGGTGATTTCTAGTTTGGTTTGCATTCTGGTGTTGTCCTTGATGACCTACAATGACCAGCAAGCTTAGCATGGAGTAGATTACGCGACGCGGTGCTTCTATGTAAGTCGCAATAAACTGCTCAGAACATCACATAGGTAGTCATCTCGTCTATCATTGACCATTAGCAGGCTACTCTATGATATACATATATAAACGACAGATGCATCAAACATCAAAATCTTTTTTAATTCACTACCTTAATCTGTCCGAACAGAGCCAGTACCTATCATAGAAACAAGTCAGAGTGCCCATAATTATTTCACTCCATATTAACCCAAGCTTATGAGATTAAGCTTGACTTCGAGATGATGGATGTTATATTACATATATAACATTACATTAATAGTTAAAACTTGGTGAGCAAGTAATGGCCCGTGGGAAATCTGGCAGAGTGGTCTTGGAAATTGATCCCGAATTAAAGCGCCAACTCTATGCTGCTTTAGAGTATAAACAGCAAACTATGAAAGAATGGTTTGTCCGGGAAGCTGAGGGACTGATTTATTGTGAGAAGCAGCGCTCTCTATTCAATGACTCAAAAGACGACCAGAATCCAAATAGTAAAACTGGCGGCAAAAAATGAATTTCAAGGAAAACGAATCTGCCCAAAAACTAAGGGGAGGTTACTATACTCCCTATGATCTAGCTTACTACCTTTCGAAGTGGGTTGCTGAAACCCACCCCACAACTGTGCTGGAGCCCAGCTGTGGTGATGGGATATTCCTAAAATCATTGTCTGCTGTACTACCTAAGCACTCTTCAGTGACCGCAATAGAACTTAATAGCACAGAAGCAAAACTCGCTGCTGATAGAGCAAGCAGCCTGGATAACTTGAGTGTCGATATCAAATGCGCTGATTTTTTAGAATGGTGTTTAACTTCGAAAAATGAGCATTCTAAGTATGACGCTATAGTCGGAAACCCTCCGTTCATCAGATACCAATACTTAACAAAGAAAGACCAGAGGTTCTCAGAACAAATTTTCAAACAACACAACCTTCGGTTTACAAAGCATACTAATGCCTGGGTCCCTTTTGTTATTGCTTCCCTATCTTTACTTCGTCCTGGCGGAAGACTTGCAATGGTACTCCCTTCCGAAATCCTGCATGTTCTTCATGCTCAATCACTTCGCTTTTTTATCGGCCAACAATGCAAGAAACTGATCATTATTGACCCAGAAGAAATCTGGTTTGATGGAACACTGCAAGGAGCTGTATTACTACTTGCAGAGAAAAAAAATGACATCAACGATCACACCATCGGTGTAGGCATTATTCAGACGCGAGGCAAGTCGTTTTTAAATGAAAGCCCTAGCAAATATTTTAATAGCACTAATTTTATCAACGGTAAGACAGTTGAAGGAAAATGGACTAGGGCGCTATTAACCAAGCAAGAACTGGAGATATTTGATGCAGCAACAAGCAGTAAACATGTACACCAGTTTTCTGATATTGCTGATGTTGATGTTGGCTTAGTAACTGGAGCAAATAAGTTTTTTTTAGTGAACGATAAAACTATTAATGATTATAGCTTAGAAGAATGGGCACACCCGATGTTCGGCAGAAGTGAGCATTGCCCAGGAGTTCTTTATGATGAGGTGCAACATCAAAATAATTCCGACTCTGGTTTTCCATCAAATTTTCTTTGGTTTGATGTAAACGACATTTCAGAACTTCCAGAAAATGCTCTTGAATATATACGATCAGGAGAGAGTGATAATCTTCATACACGTTATAAATGTAGAATACGTAAACCATGGTTCAAAGTACCGTCTGTATATGCTACCCAAGTTGGTATGCTAAAACGCGCTCATAATATGCCACGACTCATATTAAATGAA
This sequence comes from Wenzhouxiangellaceae bacterium, assembly GCA_965230265.1. Taxonomy (GTDB): domain Bacteria; phylum Pseudomonadota; class Gammaproteobacteria; order Xanthomonadales; family Wenzhouxiangellaceae; genus JAJFKX01. Next base: position 2,918,442 of record OZ245999.1, read on the forward strand.
ATTAGCGCTTACACTACCGATACCGCGTACCGCATAACAACTAAAAATGTTAATGCGAAAAAATTCGTCTACTGCTTTATTAACTCTCTTACCGCACTTAGCTCGGAGCTTGAAGGACGGCACTATGGCGGAGGTGTATTAGAGCTTGTTCCATCAGAGATTGAAAAACTTTACATACCTATTCCAGAAAAAACGCGTGTCGCAATGAAAACATTGGATAAAATGATAAGGAGAGCATCAGCCACTGATGTGTTATCTTTCCAAGATAATAAAATATTAAGTAACCTAGACTTATCAACAGATGAAATTGAATGCCTTCATACAGCATGGCATAAACTGAAAAATAGACGACAACGGATAACCAGCACCATTAATCAATAAGAATAATAAAATCTGTCGCATTCTTTTTATAGATTTGTAGCGTTCGACCTAATAAGTCTTGTTTAGCGATGATAGGTTTAGCATTACCCCATTTTATTTTTGTTTTAACATTGCGCTGCTTGCTAGTGACAGTATCGGCTTTGGGGTTATGCGTAACCTCTAATTCATACTCACCGTAATGTAACCCCTTTACTATCAATTCTGCGGCAATAGTACCACGTTCTAGATACGGATACGCTGAATCAGGGCTTGTGCTCCATAACAATCCAGAGAAAACATTTTCTCTAAAATAATTTTGAAAGTCCATATTATCGGTTCCACCCTTCCCAAGATTAATATCACCTGTTGGATGAGTGTTTTTACCAGTAGGGATATTGAGACTCCTCTCAGTAAGAGGTTTACTCTCCCAGACCAATATGCCAGCATGCGTACCTGTTTTCACTTCACGCTTCTTGGCTGCCTGGTTTGGTTTTGGCTTTCTTTTTTCGTATGTAAGCATAGGCGCGAGCTGATCTCTAGGCTTGCTGCCTCGCATGGCGTTATTTGCAGGCAACCTCGCAATACGCTCATCCTCTAATCGACCTTCATGCATAAGCCTTACTGCTTGGCGCGGAGTAGTAATTTGAAATATATGGTCGGGATGCTTTTCTGGAAGCTCGGTAATTGTAGTGACAAGTTTTTGCACAAACTCCTCATCCAACTGCTGACTTCTATCTAGCTTAATATAAGAGCTCGCTTCGATATTTTTATTCAAACCACTGAATGTCAGATTAGCGCTACCCAATATAATATAAGCTTTATGATCACTATATGCAGCGTATATTTTAGGGTGAAATATCTTTTTACTTGAAGCAGTATCTACAGCATAAGGATTAATTCCAACCTCTAAAAATGAAAAAATACTTTGTACAGAAGTGATTCCGTTCCTAATGCCAATAAATATCTGTGATTTGCTTGCTACTTTTTTAAGATTATCTCTAACCCTAATGACTCCGTTTTTTCTCACGAAGGCGAGGCTAAATAGATAACTATCCATATCAGGCATAATGAGTAGCTTATTGATCGCTTTCTCATGGTTATCATTTGGGCTTAATCCTTGAAGGATAATCTCAATCTCTGCCATCTTTCTAAAATTTGATCCTATTAGCTTTTATCAAGGCATTACAAAATATCTAACTCAATAGCTTCACATAACGACTCATAATACTCAAAAGTTACATATTCTGTAAAACACAGACTCGTTTCTCTACTTATTCCAGCAACTTCTAAGGTAGCCTTGAAAGCGCTCAATTGCCTAGTTATCGTAATCTGAATAGAGCCTGAACATGCTAAACACTTTTCACCCTTTAGAGTATTATTCTGATAACTTAGTACCAAAGAATACTTCCTCGACTTGCTAATCAATCACCCAAATCAAGTCTTGTTTTCAGCAGCGGAAAATACAGTAGCGTTTTAATTGGCTGGTCACCGAGCGAAGTTATAAGCTGCAGGTAATGTTGCATTTGCGACTGATACCACCGCGCATGCTGGTCCAGATACGCCTCCGTATTGTCATCTTCATGCAACCCAGTTTTATAATCGACAACCCAACGAGTACCTTGCTCATCAACAAAACTACGATCAATGACAGCTATTTTCAGCTTCCCATTCTCAAAGTAGCTCAACGCATACTCACACTCCGACTCCGCATGCGGTTGCAATAACCATCGCCCGGTTTCATCATCCAGTGTATTCTGTAAAGCCTGACGCACCTTCTGCCTTGCATAATCCATATCGTCTTCCCCTAACCCTTCCTGCAACAACTGCCGTTCAATCCACAAGGCCTGATCCAAACCTTCCCACCATTCGTCGATGCCGTATTTCACCAATGCTTCCAAGCCTCGGTGCACAACATTTCCAATGGCTACAGCCAATGGTGATTGCACAGTGTCATCTTCGGGTTGATCAAAAACGTTGATCTTTTCACCTTGGGGCAAATTATTTTCTGGAATGACCGGAGGTTGCCAGTCTGCCGATAACCGATAGAGTGATGGTGCGCTATCGGTGGTTGAATCGTCAGCCTGCTCTGTTGGTGCCTGCTGTACCTTGGCATCCAACACTGGCCATAGCCAGCTTAGCGCTGAGTTTTTGGCTGGCTCACCTTTTTCATTCACATGACCCAGCAAATGCAGTTTTTGTTTGGCGCGTGTGGCAGCCACATACAGCAGTCGCCGGGCTTCGTTTTGTTCACGGGTCTGATGCAGGCTGTTGATAAAGCGGTAAATCGGATCCTGTTGATCATCAGCAGCAGGTTTGCGCATACCGATTAATAAACTACTGCCCTTTTTAACAGGGCGGGTTTCACTGAGCAGTAATGGCTGATCGCCATGCCCAAAGCGCTTGCCGTGTCCCAGCCCCGGTAAAATCACCTCATCAAATTCCAGGCCTTTGGCTTTATGGATGGTCATTACCTGTACGCGAGCGGCTTCCGGCCGGGTGTCGGGCAAGGCGTAATAGCGGGCCAGGGGTTCTTCCAACTGTAGCGGGTCTTCCAGATCACCAGCCTGGGACTGTTCTTCCAATAAATCAAAAAAGCGAGCGGCATTGTCCAATACCGCATTGGATGGATAACAGGCCGGCCCGCCCAGTTGCTGCCAGGTATGGCTAACCAGCTCACGCAGCGTTGTCCGCTGGCGATTGGACACTGCGGATTTCAATATAGCCGCCACCCGCTGCAAACGTTTTTGCCCGTCATCACTTAATCCAGGCCATTGCGCATCCAGAATATCTTGCCCATGACCTACTTTGCCCACGCACAGCAAGTCAGCCAATGTTAATCCACACCACGGGGCTCGCAACAAACTCAGCCATGACAGGCGATCTGCCGGGTGTACCAATGCCTGGGTCAATGCCAGCAGGTCACGTACTTCCGGGGTTTGTTCCAGCGTCGCCATGTCCACAGCCTGATAAGCGACGCCCTGTGCCTGTAATGCCTGCAGAATATCTGCTGCATCACTGCGACGACGGACCAAAACAGCAACATCATTGGTCTCATTCACCAAAGCCTGCTGAACCAATGTCACCACCTGATTGGCCTCACTGATTGCATTATGTTCTGTACTGATACAGGTGCTGACCACAGGCCCATCACTGGGCGGATGCCAGGCCTGTGCCGGGATAAAGCTCACCGCCCCAGTATCCAGATCATCAACCGCAGGCAGCACCTCGGTAAAAGCGACATTGGACCAGTTGACCAACGATTGCTGAGTCCGAAAATTGGTTGTCAGACGCAGGCGCTGTAATTGGATATCATCCAGACCATCACGCCATACCGATAAAAAGATACCCACTTCGGCTTTGCGGAAACGATAGATCGACTGCATCGGATCACCGACCAGAAACAAACTGTTGCCGCTATCGTCACCGCTGCGCCAGCCCGATGTTAACCGCCGCAATAACTGCAACTGCCCCACCGAGGTATCCTGAAACTCATCCACCAGAATATGGTGAATTTGTGCATCCAGCTTTAATGCCAGCTCGCTGGGCACCATTCCAGAATCCGCATCGGCCTGGGTTGATAATGCCTGTAAGGCTCGCGCCGCCATTTCCACATGATCAACCACACCCTGCTCGCGAAACACCAGCAGCAACTCTGCCAGACACAACTGCAAAGTCACCAACATGGGTTTGAGAATTTGCCATTGATCATCCGAGTATCTGGGCTGCGGCAACAGGCGCACTGCCTGTAGAGCTTGCAATAATTCCTGATTATCCTGCTCAACCAATTCCGCCAGCAGTGCCTTCATCGCTGCAACCTGCGGTGTTTTGGATGGAAAGCCCAGTTTGATATTAACCCCGCCGGGTTTGCGCCAGCCTTTGCCATCGGCAGTTAACAGCAAATGTGACAATGCCTGCCACTGTAACAAGTCACCCGTATCGGTTGTCGGTATGTGTTGCAGATCAATCAATGAAGCAATGGCTTGTGTGGAAGCATTCGGTTTTTCAGTATTTTGGCATTGGATAGCCGCAAAGCTGCCCAGGTCGATCAACTCAGACCAGATTGCACCTCCTGCTGAATACAGTGCAGCCAGTTGCTCACTGACAATAATCGCTAACAGGCTTTCCAGCTGCTGCCGGTCGCTGTCGACATCGACTTGCAATAACTGCAGCCACTGCTCACGCCGTGCCAGCATATCAACCAGCGTTTGCTCCAGTGTTTGATGTCGAAAACCGGTATGGCTCAACAGTGCATAGACCGCCTGCTGCTGATTGGTATCCAGATCTTCAGACATCAGCACCTGACGCACGGCCTGTCGATACAAATAATCGGCATTGTCTGTCACTTGCGGTTGTGCGCCATATTGACTGAGCACAGGTAATTGCCTTGTCAGACTGGCATTAAAGGCATCAATGGTCAGAATTCTTAAGCGGGCGGGCTGTTGCAACAGTTGCCAGCCCTGCTCATCCGAACGAGCCAGTGCCTGCTTAGCCAGTTCGATTAACTGTTGCTCATAGGCATCCGCCTCTGATGCTACTGACGGCTTACTGGCCTTGCGCAATGCCTTGTGTATACGCTCGAGCATCTCCCCCCGTGCTTTACGGGTAAAGGTAATGGCCAAAATATCTTCCGGCTGTGTGGCCACAGCCAGCAACGCCAGAAAACGCAATGTCAGCAAACCGGTCTTGCCCGAACCCGCTGGTGCCTGAACAATAAACGACCGGGTGACATCCAGCGCGGCCTGACGTTGATTTTGATCCTGCGGCAGGCGCAATTTATCCATTGCTGCCTCCGGCATCTTCCCCATCAACAGCTGCATTAATATCGGCTATTCGACACAAGCTATGGCGCCGACAATATTGACACGCAGCGGGCAATGGGTCAGCCGCTGCCCGGCCATGGAAATAATCATTCGCGAGGCTTTCCAGACGCTGCTTCCACATTTGTTGCAGTGTCGGCCAATCGGAATAACTTCGATGTAACTCACCACGTCCACTGCCCAGAGCAGGTACACCGGGCAATTGTCCGGGCTGCATAGTAAAACCCACAAAGCCAGTATCTCGTGGATGCAGATTGGCGAATGTCACACCGCCGATGTTAGGCATATTCAATGCATAAAGGGGCAATTGCGGTTCGCTCAAACGTTCATCGGACCAATGTCTTGGATTACCTCTACCGGATTTATAATCCAGCACCACACGGCTGCCGTCGGCCATTTGATCAACACGGTCCATCCGTACATTCAGATGCAATGGACCAATCTGCAATGGTTTGCTCTGTTCCAATGACTGAATGGTAAATTCAACAGGGCGATCTGCCTCAACAGCTAACCAAGCTTCAAGATTGGCTTGCAGATAATCACTATAGGCTTCCCTCAGTCGTGCCTGACGCAAACAGGCAATAGTATTTTGAGACAGCACCTGTTCGATGCAATCGTGCAGATGTGTGTTGCGCAATACCTCATCGGATAGTTGCTCGGGTTTAAAGCTTTTCCAGAAAGTGTGTAACACTGCATGCACACAATTGCCATGCCGTAAGGCACTGATGCCAGGTTGCAGCTGTGGCAGCGCTTCAACTTTTAATCGATAAGCGGCCAAGGCTTGGAATGGGCACTGTGCCTGGGCTTTTAATACACCGCTGCCGCCATGGGTCACGCCCACTGTTGCTGCCACTTCATCGCCAAGGTCTATTAACTCTGGCGCACCCTGGTCGTCATATACCTGTAGACGGCGCTGTTGCCACAGCGTACGCCATACAGGCTGCGACTGGATCAACTCAGCTTGATCAATATCTGCCAGAGCAGTAATCAATGGGCTGGGGTGCTGATTGACATCCTGCTCGGTTTGCGGGTAACTGAATACCACATCCGGCGCACAGGTCTGTAATGTCGCAGTGGCATGCTGTGCGTATTTAAGCTCCTGCGCAGGGCTGGATTGTGGCATTTGGTAACGACGCTGCAATGCCACGGGTAACAATGGGTTGGGTTTGGGTGCAGCAGGCCAATTGGTGGCACTCATACCTGTCACCCATATTGCACTGAAACGCTGCCCCAGCGCTTCTAATAACCCCAGCACCTGTACACGAGCATGGGGTCTTGCCTGTTGTACTGGAATATTGCTCGCCAGACGTTGTAACCAGGCAAGCATTGTCTTTGCAGTCATGCGCTCATCTCTTGGACTTAGTTGCCTGAATTGATCCAGTAACTGTGTCCAACGCTGCTGTAGATTTTGCTGCTGCCTGCTTTGTTCTGATGTCTCATCCAAAGTATCAGGACCATCCGATAGCGGCCATTCCAATTTGGTCAGCAAGTCCGATATGCGGCTCACCCATTCACTGGCTGGCTGGTGCCCTTTAAACTGTTTTCTCGATTCCACCAGCAAGCGTAGTTTCGACTGTAACTTGGGGCTATGCCAAGCGGCTTCGGTCAAGCCGGCTAATCGCATCATCTGCGTCAGTGTGAACCGAGCCAAACCGAGACTGCGCAAATGGACCTCCAATCGACTGCGTGACAGGCATTCATCTGCATCAAACCATGGGCTGCGCAAGATGCTGCTGAAAACATTGAAACCGGCATTACCCTCTAACAGGCTTAACCAGTTAAATACCAGTCGAATCAACGCTTCATCGCTCAGGGTCGCAGCAGCAGAGATATCAAACCAGTGTTGTGTCTGCTGGCTCTGCTCATCCAGGCTATTCAGGCTGGACTGCGCTACGCTGCTTAGTATCGACTCTATCCTGGCGCGACGAAGATGCAGATCCGGCACCACAATGGCGACTGTACTGCTTGCCTTGAAAGCCTGCTGTGGACCATCAGGTGATTGGAGTTTGGTCTGCTCATTGGCCCATTGCACAGCATGCAGTAACTCCTGCTCTGGATCTGCTGCAGCGACAACTTTCAGCCGCTGAGCGTCACTGACTAACTGCAATTCATGCAATTGACTGCCTGCTGACTGAATGGCCTGCAGCAGCGCATGCTGTGCCGGCAACCACCGCTCAAACCCATAGCTTAATAACATTGAGGGTGGCTGCCAGGTTTTTGCCTGCAGACACTGACACAGCCATCGCGTCAGCTGGCTATGATCTATCATTTTTAAACGTTCGAGTTGCGTCGCGTATTGATTGGCCCAACGAATAAAGGCATCGGTTTCTGCCGATGGGTATAGATTTAATTCGCGCTCAGTGACCGAAAACTCCTGTACTAATTGCCAGGCTGTGCCTGCTGAAGCAGCACAGGCAGAACGATTCAGCAGCTCGTCACTGGCATCGTCTGAATCGATAATTTGCTGCCATACCCATTCTGACTGGATATCATCCAGCAGCCGGGTTTCGATATTGTGTTTTAGAGAGTGTTCAGTGAATGACTGTCTTAGCCATTGTGGCCAGGCCACAATATCTGGTTTGGGCCAGGCTGCTATTGATTGTGCTTTGGCATAGCGCAGTAACAGTGCCTGCGCCTGACGCTGATTGGCGGTCACCAAAGTGCCGCCACGCTCCAGCAGGACCATCGCTTCAGCCCAGTTTACATCAACCCAATCTAGCCGGGCCGATGTTAATCTGTCTTCAGCCCCCATGGTTTTATTTATTGCTGTTGCTGCAAATAATCCACCACCAGATGACTAAAGGTACGCACACCGATTTCCATGCTGGGTTCGTGCATGGTGAAAAATGGCGAGTGATTACTGGGCGAGCCTTCCAGCTCTGCACCAGGTGCCAAATTGGAGAGGAATACGTACAAACCGGGAACTTCACGGGCAAAAAATGAAAAGTCTTCCGCACCGGTCACCAGATCTGGTGTCACCAAAGGTTTTTCACCGCTGATTCTCTCTAAAGTTGGCAGCATCTGCGCGGTCAACTGTGGATCGTTAACAGTGGCCGGGTATTGCTTGGTAATGGTCACATCAGCCGTCGCGCCTGAGCTGGCAGCAATATTCTCAGCGGTTTGTTTAATACGCGCATGAATATCATCCTGCATTTCCAAATCAAAGCTACGAATCGTACCGTGCATTTCCACCTTGTCAGGAATAATGTTGTTGCGTACGCCCGCGTCGAATTTACCAATGGTAATAATGTAGGGCACTTTGGTCAGATTCAGTTGCCGACTGGCAATCGTCTGTAGGCCCAATACGATTTGCGAAGCCGACACAATTGGGTCGATACCACCCCAGGGACGTGCACCATGAGTCTGTACGCCGTTGACGTCAATCTGCAGGTAATCCACAGCCGCCATGATGGGTCCACCGCGTACGGCCATCTGACCGGCAGGCATGTTTAATCCCACGTGCATACCAAAAATGACCTCTGGCTTATGCCGCTCAAACAAGCCTTCTTTCAGCATCAGTTCAGCACCACCTTCTTCACCCAGCGGTGCGCCTTCTTCGGCAGGCTGGAAAATGAATAAAACCGAGCCTGGTAACTGATCACGTACAGCGCCCAATACTTGTGCTGCACCCAAAGCCATTGCCATGTGTGTGTCATGACCACAGGCATGCATCACACCAACATCTTTACCCTGATATTCGGAAGTCACTGTTGAAGCAAAATCCAGACCAGTCTGCTCGGTGACCGGCAAGGCATCCATATCAGCACGTATGGCCACCAATGGTCCAGGCAACCCACCTTTCAGCAAGCCCACTACACCAGTGTGAGCAATACCGTTTTCCACCACTTCAATATCCATACTACGCAGTGCCGCTTCAAGGTACTTGGCCGTTTCAAACTCGCGGTTGGATAGCTCCGGGTTGCTATGGAAATGACGACGCCAATTGACTACTTGCTGCTGGGCATCAGCGGCGAGTGCGTCCAGCTCAGACCATTCCGGCACAGACCATGCAGAAACATTCATCAACATGGGCACAAGCAGCAATAACCATCGGGAAAATTTGCAACAGTTCATCATGGCGTTCTCCTATTCATCAGCCACCGAGCATACTTGGCATTGGTAGGGTAATGCAAAGATTAATATTAACCCGGCACAATATAAAAAAAGCCCGCCATAAAGGCGGGCGAATGACGCTTAGCCGGGTACGAAGAGGTATCGCCCCGACGTGATTACATTAGAGCGCTGCATTCACAAGCGTCAGGGGTAAGGGTTGAATGTCTTGAGCATTGTCTTCAATACTTGCATATTGCTGATTCATCGCCGGCAAGCTGCGGCCACCCTGAACCACAAAACCCGCCCAAAAATAAGGATGTTCCCAGCCTGGCTGACTGCTTAGCCATTGCTGAGCAGATCGTAATGCCACTTCAGGCAATTGGTTTTCCTGCAACAGATGGAAATAAAAACGTTCCATCAGCAAAGCTGTAGCACGATCAGAAACCTGCCATAAACTGGAAATAACCTGGCGTGCACCAGCAATCAGAAACGGTCTGCTCAGGCTAAATAAACCTTCACTGCCCACTGATTTACCAATACCAGTTTCACAACCACTCAAAACCACCAGATCAGCATCGAGCTCCAGTGTTGCGATTTCATGGGGTCGCAAATAACTCATGTTTTCTGTTTCCTGCTCATAAGCAAGAACCAAACCGGACAGCTCCGGCATATCGGCATCAACTACACCATGTGTAGCAAAATGCACCACGCCATAGTTGCGTAAGCCGCCATTCATTACAAAATCATGATTGGCCTGTGCTCCAGTCATAATATCGATTTTGCTGTTGTCATCAGCCTGGTTTGCAGTGTCGGCGATCGCCTGTGCTTCCAGACGCGCACCTGGCAATCTGGTTAAGTTGACACCCGTTTGGCTAAGTGAACGCTGTGCCAACATGCTGCTAAAGTCAACCTTGGCTTCTGCAAAAGCATCATCGGCCTGTAGTAAGTCATCATCCTCAGCAGCAAGCGGATCGGCCAATACCAAAATATCTGATGATGGCTGGTTTGAATACCCGTTTAGCAAATTGAAGATACGTGCAGATGGCGTGTAAGTGACATTGGTTTGTGCGATTAAAGTGGCATCCATCGCGTTTTCTGTACCCATCGGCAACAAGGCAAACGGCACCAATTGCAAACCACCATCAGCCACTACCACCAGCTCACGACCAGCAATGGCATCTACCGCAGGACGTATAATCATATCGCTCAATTGGCCGGCAACATAGGCAATACGGCTGGGCGATTGGCGGTGATTGCGCAGCACTTCTGTTAATTCATTGGCCGCCAGATTAATCTTGCTGGCTGCTGGAAGCGGATAGTATTCCAGTGAATCATTCGCAATCACCCAAAGGTGACTGCGTTGTTCACCCAGGTAATAACTGAGCATAGCAACATTGCTGTCCAGCTGTTGTTGCAATACCTGTAAGTCCACATTGGTACTGATAGCGGTCAGGCGACTGTCTGAATGATTGGCGTCTTGAATCAGGTCCAACAAAGTCCGAGCCCGAATTTTTTCATTCACATCCCAGGCAAGTTCGACATCACCAGCGTCTACCAGCAAATTAATGTACTGCTCAAAGGCGCCTCGCCGACTGGCCAGGAAGCTGGTTTGAATATCTGCCGAATGAGTACGTGCCCGAATGGTATCCGCCAATTCGGTTGCCGACTTTGCAGTATTTAAGGCAGCAACACCCGATTGCGCACGAGACAATGCAGTTAATGTGTCCAGTTCAAATAATTCATCGGACACTGCCCGATGACCTCTCAGCGCTGCCTGCAATTCATGCTCAGCTTCTTCTATCCGACCTTCGGCCAGAAGCAATTGACCCAAGCGTGATTGAGCACGTGCAGCATTGAGTGCATTGCCCAACGACTGCAATGTTATAAACGCTTCGCGTTGCTTATCGAGCGCCAGATTACGCTCACCTTGCTCGTATTGGAACAGACTATGCTCACTTACTACGATAGCCGCCTGGCTTGGCTGCTTGCTATCCATAAAACTTGCACGAGCCGAATTAAATTGTGAGTCGGCAGAATCCATATTGCCAAGACGCCAATTGGCATTGGCAAGCAACCTTAGCAAACTGGATTGTAAGTTCTGGTTTTCACCGGCGAGGTTCTGAGCGCGTTCATAGTAGTTAACCGCATCGGAGTACTCATCGATTGATGCGTATACTCGACCCATGCCTGCTAATGTTTCACCCAACCAATAATCGCTGTTGCTTTCAGTGTAGTAATTAGCGGCCGACACGAAATATTCGAGTGCTGGCTCCAGCCTTCCTTGTTGCTGGTATAGCTTGCCAAGATTAAGTTCTGCTGTTGCCACAAGGCTGATAGAATCCACAAACTCTGCCAGATCAATCGTTTTAGCCCATAAAGCCTCTGCAACACGGATCTCACCAGTGGTAGACATAGCCAGCGCCAGGTTATTCATAGCGGTTGCTGCTCTTGTGACATCACCGCCGTTTTTAATTTGATCGATACTCAGAGCCAGCGCCTGGTCCGTCGATAAATCGACCCGGCCGGATGAAAACAGCGATAATGATTTTTGATAGGCATCAATGGCATCCTGGTATTGGTCCAGTTGCCAGTATGTTATTGCAATATTATTGTATGTCCTCGCCTGAGAGAACTTGTCCACATCAAATGCCCGAAGGCTGATGTCCTCGTTAAAGTAATCGATGGCTTTGTGGTATTCGCTGAGTTGATAGGCAACAATACCGAGCGCATTATTCGCTGCAGCCATGCCTTGCTTATCTCCGAGTTCCTGATAGGCATCCAGCGATTGTTGGTTACTGATACTTGCTTCTTGCAATTGGCCCATATGCCGCTTTAGAACACCCAGTTCAAAATGAATATCAGCTACCCAATGGCTCATGCTGGTATTGTTCAAAATTAAAATGGCCTGGCGATAAGCATCCGCAGCGTCCGAATGGGCAGACTCTCCCCTGTCACGCGCATCACTCAAATCACCTGCGTCATGTGAGGTATGCAGGTCACTTGCAAATGCCAACTCTTTTAAGCCACGGCTGATACTGGCACCATCGTGTTCATTCACATCAATTGCATGCCATACAATGGTTACCTTTCCAAATACTTTTGAACTTTCTGTATTTTTGATTTCAACAGTCGCTGCGCGACCACCCTGCCGATCATCAAGTGCCAATAAATAACGACCTTCGCGCCCGCGCCAAGAGGTTGATTGACTGAGTAATACCCCATTACTGTCAAATACCTTGGTGACGCTATCGAATCCGTTATTACGAACTTCTAAAAAATTGACGCCAGCAGATGGGACCATCAGGTCCCATGTTTCTTCAGCCTTTAAAGATTTACTGGTTATATTTGTCGATGGCGCGGCAAAGCATACCGATGCTAGCCCAGCCATCAATAAGCAGGAAAATAACCATACAAATCTCAACCTTGAAGGAAATGCAGTATTTTTATTCTTATCCATGAGTATTTCCTATTATTTATTATAAAATCAGCTTTACAACTTCATTTATTTAATTGTTACCCGTACCAACAATGACGCTATCATCTGCACGCCCGGCAACTCCACATACAGTATTAGGGTTATCAATATCTCTCGATAACCAACGCATACTGCGATGAGCAGAACCAGCGGAAGGCATCAATTCAAACTCTAACTGTTTGCTTACATTGCTTGTTGGTTCCCAGTAGTTGCATTGCAAAACCAGTTTTCCGTCCGCGTTTTCAGCCAAATAACCATTCCCAGGGCATACCGTATGTCGTATTGCCTGGCTTGATGAACCTGTGGAATCTGCATTTACAGGCTCTTCATAAAAATCCACACTCCACTTTTGCGTGGCTGAATCACATTGAATATGAATCGCATCATCGGCTTTGATATTGGTGTTTCCTCCAATGTCACAGGCTTGGCCAACAATCCAGATATCGGCAAAACCCTCTGAGCAAGTAGATTTAATATTGGGAGATACGTTCAAAAAATGATCACTGGCCAATGCTGTGCTGGTTATAAAAAAACCAAACAGCAATGCAACGATAATGGAATTTTTTTTTAGACTAGGGAGAGAGTCCGAGATGGTCGAGGTACGTTTTATCATTGTCAATCCTTGTAGGCACGTTAATTTCAGGGTGTTGGATTGACGCGCAAGGAGAATTCTTGCTCAGGCACCTCGTTATTATTATCTGCTGCTGAAATTAAAATCTGGTAATCGCCTGCTGGTAACTCGCTGGCCGGTACAGCCATGACTAAATACCCACGATCATCTGGTTTTACGCTGACAACAATCGGCTCCAGCTGGTTTTCTCCGTGCGCGGCAATCGTAACTTGATAGGCTGGTTGAGGTGGCCAGTCTATTTCAAACTCAAGTATTGCCAAGCCCGATGTAAGCTGGCCAGGCGTGATAATGGCAGAATAATCTGTATTTTCACGAGCAGACCGAAGACGTGAAAAAGTCACTATGGATACGTCGGGTTGAAGCGTCGACAGACCCTGCTGATCCATCAGCAGGTCCGTACGACTTTGATATAAAACTGTGAACGCCAGAGTTGAAACAACAATCGCTGAAGTTGCTACAATCGCCCCTGCAGGCTGCAATAAACCAGTCCTTAGTTTTTGCCACCATGCCAGTTTCATATCAATTTCTGGCTGATATTCCTCCTGGAATAACCCTTGCTTTAGAGCGTAGGTAAGTTCGAGTTCAGCCAACAACTCTGCATCCTGCAGATAATCTTCTTCGAAGTCAGCTGCTGACTGTGGATCAAGTTTTCCGCGTATATAAGCGTCAATACGCTGTTTTTGATCAGTATTAGTCATCATTGCTAACCCCAATATAAAGTGAGATCCATCTCGGTTTTCTGTCCATGTTACGTATAACATGCAACGAAGTAGGAAATTCTCTCACCTGTTTCCAGATTCTTTTCAAATTAATCAATTTGAGCAGACACCACACACGAAAAGCACCTGCAAAATGTGCATTATCAAACTCAACCCTTTTGTTGGTCATAAAGCTTTCTCAAGCGCTGTTTAGCCCGGTACAGCACTCGATCAAAGTGTGCGGGGCTTAACTCTAATCGTTCACAAATAGTACTTTTGTCTTGCTCCGCCAGGTAAAACAACCGCAAAATCTGACGGTCACGCTGCTGTGGTAACTCTGCCAGCAGTTGACGCACAGCTTTCGCCTGTTGATTTTGATGAATGGCATCATAACTACTGGATTGTTCAGCAATGGTTTGATCTATCGCAAGTTGATCAGTAGACGTCTGCTGACGTTGCTGTTTGCGATACTCACCGATAAACAGATTCATGGCTATCTGACGAATATACTTGGGCAGTGCGTCGGGGTTATCCAATGGTTTTTCCCGCAAGTGCGAGATCACTATCGACATGGTGTCCTGGGTCAGATCTTCGGCTTGTGCCTTATCATGACAACGGAACTGCAGCATGAATAAAGTAGGGCGTGAATACTTTTGCACAAGCTCAGCCTCGGCACTACGATCACCAGCATGAATACGCTCAGATAGCGACGATGCGCGATTACCCCCAGATCCAGTGTTTTGGTCAGCACCGTTAATGGAAGGACTCCTCATTAGTAGTTATCAAATACGCTTCCCAATGACAGCAGCATTGTTAAAAACACCATTATGCTCGTTTATTGCTCTCGAATCAGCCCGTGATAGCCCATGGGCAAAAAATGCCTTGTTACCGCGCCGTCCTGGCAGTAATTATATTATGAGTTCCCGATCAGATTGATAACTTCCAGAAAATAGTTAAAGTTTTATATTAGGAGGTTATAAATCTCATGCTAAGTAGTTATAAGTCTTATTTGCTATGTAGCTATTATGGAGAGTAGCTGCTGGTTAACCGAATACTCTCAAATACTATTTTACCTTACAACAAAACCTGCAACGCTCGCTATAGATAAAATAACTTAGCATGTGAGCAACAAATCAAGCTTTGATTGAAAATCAGCCACATGGCAAACTGATTTGTCTATGGTTCAGCAGTCTATTCAGTTATGACGCAACATCCGGTTTGTTTTTATTTTTACCAAACAGTCTGCAGCCACGATGGTAAAACACCTAGGTGTAACTATCCACTGATAGCTGTTGTCGGCAGTAGCCCTGGAAAACTCAGCCGTTTCATTCTGAGTCTCTTTTTTTGCCGGCAATATGTCCACTTTGACCATTTTTTGAATTGAGCGAACCCAAAATTATGAAAATCGCCAGCTTTGAGAGTCTTTTCACCAAGTTTTTATTCCTTATCACATTACTATTTTGCAGTGCTTGTGATCAACAAAGTCACGAACAACCGACAGCCAACACCTATCAACTGATCATTCAAAATGGCCATGTTTATGACGGCAGCGGAAGAACACCGGTATTAGCCGATATAGCCATCGATGACAATCGAATTGTCGCCATCGGCCAACTGGAAACTGCTACTGCCGATAACACCATTGATGCCAAAGGCCTGGCTGTGGCGCCTGGTTTTATCAACATGTTGTCATGGGCCACAGTTTCACTGCTTGAAGATGGCCGCTCACAAAGCGATATTCGTCAAGGGGTAACGCTGGAAGTATTCGGTGAAGGCTGGTCGATGGGGCCACTGAACGATGCGATGCGCGCAGAAGCATTGGAGCAACAGTCCGATATTAAGTTTGATATCCCGTGGACAACACTGGGCGAGTACTTGGAACATTTGGAAACGCGTGGCATTTCCACCAACGTAGCCTCATTTGTTGGCGCAACCACTATACGAATTCATGAACTTGGACGTGAAGATCGCCCGCCCACCGCATCAGAGCTTGAAGCGATGAAGGCGTTAGTGCGTCAAGCCATGCGCGAAGGTGCTTTGGGGGTTGGTTCATCGCTAATCTACGCACCTGCATTTTATGCTGATACAACAGAGTTAATTCAATTGGTCAGTGCCGCTGCTGAATACGGTGGTTCTTACATTTCGCATATGCGCTCTGAAGGCAATACTTTATTGGAAGCAGTTGACGAGTTAATTGAAATTAGCCGGTCTGCTGGGGCTGCAGGAGAAATCTACCACTTAAAAGCTGCTGGCCAGGAAAACTGGAGCAAACTTCCGCAAGTATTCGAAAAAATTGAACAGGCACGCGCTGAAGGGGTGGATATCCGCGCAGATATGTACACCTATACTGCAGGTGCCACGGGACTATATGCCGCCATGCCCCCCTGGGTTCAGGAAGGTGGACACGATGCCTGGGTACAAAGGCTGCAAGACCCGGATATTCGTAACCGTTTGATTGAAGAAATGCGCACACCCACGGATGAATGGGAAAACCTTTACTTGGCAACGGGCGGACCAGAAGATGTGATCTTGATTGATTTTCGTTCTGAGGCCCTAAAGCCATTGACTGGAAAAACCTTGGCCGAAGTAATGGCCATGCGCGGCACCAATGCTGAAGAGACCATGATGGATTTGGTTATTGAAGATAACAGTCGTGTCGGGGCTGTATTTTTCCTGATGTCTGAAGACAATGTAAAAGCCAAGATTGCCCAACCCTGGATGGGTTTCGGGTCTGATGAAGGCTCATATACCAATAACGGTATCTTTTTAAAAAGCAGTGTGCATCCACGTGCCTACGGCACCTTTGCGCGGTTACTGGGACATTATGTCCGTGAGGAAAAAGTGATCGGACTGAGTGAGGCCATTCGACGATTGACCTCACAGCCGGCACAAAACCTGAAGTTACGTGACCGTGGATTTATCAAACCAGGGTATTTTGCTGATATCGTTATCTTCGATCCTAAAACCATCATGGACCACGCCACCTACTCTGAGCCCCATCAATATGCCACCGGCATGCAGCATGTGATTGTCAATGGTGTTGTTGTGCTACGCGATGGCGAACATACCGGTGCTTTACCCGGGCAGGTTGTTCGTGGCCCTGGCTGGACAGGCTGGAAGGGAAATGCCGATAACCGCTAACTCAAGGTAACATCTGCAACCACTTGTTGTTCATGACGGGTGGTATATTTGCCCTTTTCATCCTGGATAACGCTGGCCAGGGCACAGCCATGGTCGTGGGTGAAAAACAGCCTTACTCCCCGCTTTAGCTTGTCCGCCAAAAATTGTCGCTTTTCATCAATCAATTTTTCCGGATAACGGTCATAACCCATGGTAATCGGCAAGTGCACCCAGGCCCGGCCGGGGATAAGGTCCGCACAATAAACCACACCATCCATATCATTTTCACCAATAACTTCAGTCAGCATCAAGCCTGGTGTGTGACCATTGCTATAACTAAACCGCAATCGATCCCCCAGCCATGGGTGATGCTCACCATCAATCAAGTTTAATCGCCCGGATTGCTCCAGCAGCTTATTCAGGCCTGGGATAAATGAAGCACGATCACGCGGATGTGGCGATTGGGACCGTTGCCAATGGTCCTGACCAACAAAAAACTGTGCCTTAGGGAACAGCAGTTCAGGCGCTTTATTGTCTGCAAAAGAAGTCAATAACCCCCCGGCATGATCAAAATGCAGATGGCTTAAAATAACCGCATCAATATCAGCATGATCAATATCAGCAGCCCGTAATGAATCCAGCAACACATGCTGATCCTCCATTACGCCATAGCGATCCTTGTATTTTGGTTCGAAAAAAGTACCAATCCCGGTTTCTAAGAGGATATTCTTGCCATCCAGATCCTTGATCAATAAACACCGACAGGACAGCGGTATTCGATGTTGATCATCCGGCTCTATCCAGCGCGACCACAACGCTCGTGGCACATTGCCAAACATGGAGCCGCCATCCAGACGCTGAGAGTTTCCTTCAATTGACCAGAGTTTCATAGCTGCCTTTGAGTATCGTGATTGCTACGATTCTAGCCGGAAACTTTGGCCCAGGTATCGCGCAGCGCCACTGTTCTATTAAATACCAGTTTATCCGGGCTGGAGCCTTGATCCACAACAAAGTATCCAGTCCGCTCAAACTGACAAAAGTCTCCAGGCACAGCCTCAGCCATCGATGACTCAATCATGGCATTTTCGACCACTTCCAATGAATCAGGGTTGAGTGCATCAACAAAATTCTGCTGCTTATCTGCCAGTGGATTGGCCACATTAAACAAGCGATCATACAAACGCACATCTGCAGGCACCGCATGCGCTGCAGACACCCAATGAATGGTGCCTTTGACTTTGCGATTAGCACCTGGCAAACCGGAAACAGTCTCAGGGTCATAAGTGCAATGCAATTCGATCACCTCACCATCGGCATCCTGGATAACCTGATTGCATTGAATAATGAAAGCATTGCGCAAACGCACTTCACCGCCAGGTTTCAGGCGGAAGAATTTTTTCGGTGCCTCCAGCATAAAGTCGGTTTGTTCGATATACAGCTCACGGGTAATGGCTACCTTGCGCATACCAAAATCGGGGTTCTGCGGGTGTCGTGCAGCTTCTACCCAATGGGTTTCGCCTTCTGGAAAATTGGTCAACACCACTTTCAATGGGCGCAATACCGCCATTACTCGTGGGGCTGTTTCATTTAATTCGTTGCGTACCGAGTTTTCCAGCACGCTCATCGGAATAATGCTTTCTGATTTGGATACGCCAACACTTTCCCAAAACTCACGTATTGCCGCAGGTGGGTAACCGCGTCGACGAATACCGGCGATGGTTGGCATTCTTGGGTCATCCCAGCCATCAACGTGACCTTCATCAACCAACTGTCGCAGGCGACGTTTACTCATCACTGTGAAATCCAGATTGCCGCGTGAGAACTCGATTTGCTGTGGATGGCAATCAATCGAGATATTGTCCAGAATCCAGTCATACAGCGGCCGGTGGTCTTCAAATTCCAAGGTGCACAGCGAATGCGTAATGCCCTCGAGTGCATCTGATACACAATGAGCAAAGTCGTACATGGGATAAATACACCAGTCATCGCCAGTGCGCTGATGATGTGCACGGCGGATCCGGTATATCACAGGATCGCGCATATTGATGTTGCCGGATGCCATATCGATTTTGGCTCGAACGACCAACTCACCATCAGCGAACTCACCGTTTTTCATGCGCTCGAACAAATCCAGGCTATCATCAATGGGACGGTCCCGGTCCGGGCTGTTTTTCCCAGGCTCGGTCAGCGTGCCACGGTACTCACGAATTTGTTCAGCCGGCAAACTGTCTACATAGGCTTTACCAGTCTTAATCAATTCACATGCAAAATCGTATAACTGCTGGAAATAATCCGAAGCATGCCGCAAATCGTTCCACTGGAAACCCAACCACTGCACATCATCCATAATGCGCTCATAAAACAACGCCTCTTCCTTAAGCGGGTTGGTGTCATCAAAACGCAAATTGGTACGTCCACCAAACTCCTGAGCCATGCTGAAGTTCAGGCAAATTGATTTGGCATGACCAATATGCAAGTAACCATTGGGTTCAGGTGGAAAGCGAGTGATCACCTGACCCGCGTTTTTGCCCGCATCCACATCATCACGAATACGGTTACGGATAAAATGATTCACTGGTGTATTTTCCGGTGTGGCTTCCGGATTATTCGAATGGTTAGACATTAAACAATAAGCTCGCAGATAATTTGGCAGCAATGGTAGTATTAACGAATTGTAGCTTATGCCTGCACAAAAATATGCTCGACAGGCCCAAGCCACACACAGTTTGTAATGGTTGGCTGCATAACGCTTGCTACACGTTGAGCAACAAACCCGCTAAACCCAATAGAATATGAGGTCACAAAATGACCTTAGCAATATACAACCCCTAGGATTCTTATGACACAAGCACATCAAGCCTCCCCATCCCGCCGAGGTCTCAGTCTGAACTCACGCATTATGATTGGCCTGTTGGCAGGTATTGTTGCCGGTCTTGTATTGCGTTTAATCCCCGGGGACTGGATTAATATCTATCTGATTGATGGTTTGTTCCAGGTTATCGGCAGACTGTTCGTTAATGCTTTGCAGATGCTGGTAGTGCCGCTGGTTTTGGTATCACTGATTTGCGGCGCAAGCGCATTGGGTGACCCTTCGCGATTAGGGCGTTTGGGTGGCAAAACGCTGCTTTTGTATTTGATGACCACAGCGATCGCTGTGACCATCGCAATTACCGCTGGAATACTGGTTCAGCCCGGCCAAGGCGCTGATTTAAGCGCCGCTGCTGAATATACCGGTGCCGCAGCACCGTCACTGATCGATGTACTCACCAGTCTGATCCCCAAAAACCCGGTTGCGGCCATGGCCAATGGCAATATGATCCCGATTATCGTGTTCTCGTTGTTGATCGGCGTAGCACTGACCCTGTCTGGTGATGCAGGCAAGCGGATACGCGACTTTTTTGAAGATTTGAATGCCGTGGTGATGAAGCTAGTGAGCATGGTGATGTATGTCGCGCCCTATGGTGTGTTTGCACTAATTGCTCGTTTGGCTGCCAGCACCGGCGGAGAAATCTTCGGCAACCTGGCAGTTTATATCCTATTGGTGCTGGGTATGTTGCTATTGCATTTGCTGGTGACTTATCCATTGATTCTTAGCTTATTCACCCGTTTAAACCCTTTGATGTTTTTGAAGAAAATGCGTGCTGCCTGGCTGTTTGCCTTTTCAACAGCCAGCAGTAACGCCACCATCCCCGTCACTTTAAACACTGTCGAAAAGCGTTTGGGCGCACATAACAATGTCGCGTCATTTACGGTCCCACTGGGGGCAACCATTAATATGGATGGCACTGCCATTATGCAGGGTATTGCGACGGCTTTTATCGCACAGGCTTATGGCGTCGATTTAAGCATCGCACAGTATTTAACGGTGATTATGATGGTGATCATGGCCTCGATTGGTGCAGCAGGCGTGCCGGGTGTGGGAATTGTGCTACTGGCGACAGTACTGATCCAGGTCGGTCTGCCACAGGAAGGTATCGCGCTGATCATTGGTGTGGATCGCATTTTGGATATGGCGAGAACCGCCGTGAATATTACCGGCGATGCCATGGTCACAACGGTGGTGGCCAAATCCGAAGGCGAGCTGGATGAAGCGATCTACAATGATCCTGAAGCAGGTGTTATTCGCGAGAGTGAGCAACTAGATGCTGCACACAACCCGACGTAATCCTGACTTTATCTTAAAGCACAGCTTTTAAAAACGGAGGCTCGGTTAAGGCGCCACGATGCGCCTGGGCAGTGTAGTAACCGGTTTTAATGGGCCCGCTTTTATCGTCCTGAGAGCGAAAATCATCCAGCGACTGCGCACCTTTCATCGCCAAAGTTGCACTCCACCAGCCCGATGGGTAGCACGGCTGCGGAAAACCCAGTGTCCGTAAATCAGCGAAGCCGGCATCACTCATGTTTTGACGAATACCTTTAATCAGTGGCTGGTGAATGAGCGGTGATTCACTTTGTTGAACCATTAAGCCACCCTCACGCAACACTCTGAAACACTGCTGCACAAAGCCCGGGCCGAATAAACCCTCAGCGGGGCCAATGGGGTCAGTAGAATCAATGATGATCAGGTCAGCACTGTTATCGGCAGCATTCCTGATCCAAGCCAGGCCATCTTCAAACAACAATTGTGCCCGTGGATCTTCATTGCTCTGGCACAACTCGGGAAAATATATTTCTGACAACCGTGTGACCTGCTCATCAATATCAATCTGCACCACCAATTCGACACTTTGGTGCTTTAATACCTCACGCAGGGTGCCACAGTCACCACCACCAATAATCACCACATCGCGAGGATCGGCATGAGTAAACAAAGCTGGGTGACTCATCATTTCGTGATACAAAAAATTATCACGGGTGGTCAACATCACACAGCCATCGATGCTCATCAAATGACCATAGGTTTGCGTCGAAAATATTTCGATGTGCTGATAGGGTGTGCGGCGCTGTTCCAAACGCTCAGCGGTTAAACGCCAGCTTTGCGCTGTGCCGGCAGGGTCATAAACTTCGGAAAACCATAATTGCTTTTCTGGCAACATTGTATTTTACAGCCAATAGCCAATATCAAACTGGCGATTTTAACTGCACCACCACACAAAACGCTAAAATGCCGGTTTTGATCTAGATTTTTGCCCATGACAAATACCTGGACACCGCAACAGGCTAACGAAGCCTATGCCATTCCCAACTGGTCGGAGGGCTTGTTTGGCGTTGATGATCAAGGGCGGCTAACCGTCAACGTTGCTCAACAGGCTATACCGATAGTCAGTCTTGCTGAACAAGCCAGGCAGGCGGGTTCACGTTTACCACTGCTATTGCGTTTTCCGCAGATTCTGCAGCAACGAGCTGATAACCTGCGACAAGCCTTTACGTCCGCACTGAAGCATCAGCAGTTAGACACAAGTTATATCTCCGTATACCCCATTAAAGTTAACCAACAACGCTCCGTGGTTGAAACGCTGGTACACAAGGCAGGCTGCGGGTTGGAAGTTGGCAGCAAGCCAGAGTTGCTGGCTGCACTGGCAATCAGCCAACCCGGTGGGCTGGTGATTTGCAATGGCTACAAAGATCGAGCTTATATCCGACTGGCGCTGATCGGACAATTGCTGGGTTTGCGTACCATTCTCGTTATTGAAAAACCAGGTGAATTGCAATTAATCCGTAATGCGGCAGAAAGTCTTAAAGTAACACCGGTTTTGGGGGTACGGATTCGACTGGCATCACTGGGTGCCGGCAATTGGCAGAATACTGGTGGTGAACGTGCCAAATTTGGCCTGGCAGCCAGCCAATTACTGACACTGGTTGAGCGTCTAAAAAAATACAACTGTCTTGACTGGTTGCAGCTATTACACTTTCATATGGGTTCACAAATCGCCAATTTACGTGATATCCGTAATGGCGTGCAGGAGGCCGGACGTTATTTTGCAGAACTGATCAAGCTGGGTTGTCCAATCAAAACCCTGGATATCGGTGGTGGACTGGGTGTTGATTATGAAGGTGCACGCAGCCGTGGCAGCTGTTCTATGAATTACAGCGTTGCACAGTATGCCGAATGTGTGGTCGATAGCCTGGCAGATATGTGTGACCGCCATCAGCTGGATATGCCTGATCTGGTTTCTGAATCCGGTCGTGCTCTGACGGCTCACCACGCGGTCATGATTACTCCCGTGGTCGCCGCTGAAACCATGCCCGATTGGTCGCCAGATGATCATCACAGTCAACTGCAGCTGGAAGAACAGCGCTTGCTGCAAACCATGCTGGCACATCTGCAGCAGCCTGGCCACCTGTCACCCGAAGAGCTATGGCTGGAAGCCAGCCATTTACTGGAACATACTCAACAGGCTTTCGTGCATGGAGACGTCAGTATTCAGCAACGTGCCTACACCGAGCAATTGTATTTTTATCTGCTGCGACAAATTCAGCAGCGACTGGATTTGCGCTACCGTCGACATCGCCAGCTGGCTGAACAACTGCAACATAAATTATCCGATAAATACTTTATCAATCTATCTATTTTCCAATCCTTACCCGATATCTGGGCACTGGATCAGGTATTCCCGATTGTGCCTTTGCAGCGCCTAAACGAAATGCCTGACAACCAGGTAGTGCTGGAAGATTTGACCTGCGACTCAGATGGCCGAATCGATCGTTATGTTGATCTAGGCGGGATTGAACCCACTTTACGGGTACATCCTATCGATGCACAGGAAACTTACCTGCTGGGTATTTTTATGACCGGCGCCTATCAGGAGACACTCGGTGATATTCATAACCTGTTTGGTGATACCGATGCCGTTGACGTTACCATCAATCAAGCAGAGACAGTGCTAAGCAATGCCAGCCGTGGCGATACAGCAGAGGGCTTGCTGGAATATGTCGGTTTTCAACCTGATCACCTACTGGCCTGTCTACAAGAAAAGTTCAACCTGGCCGAAACCCGACTTGATCAACAGGTCTTTGATGAGTTGAATGCAGGCCTGTTTGGTTATACGTACTTAGGAAGTGAGAAATAATGAAACACCCATCAATAGGGTTTATTGGTCTCGGCGCCATGGGCGCACCGATGGCTGGACATCTGGCCAAAGCGGGCTTGCTCCAAGGCGTTTGGAACCGCTCCATCAACAAAGCTCAAGCACTGGCTGACGAATTTGACATCACTGTGTTTGACAGCCCCACGATCCTGGCCAAAAACTGCCAAATCGTATTGATCTGTGTTTCCGCCGATGATGATGTACGTCAAATGGTTGATGCCATTGCACCGTATCTAGCTGATGACGCGATCGTGGTCGATCATTCCACAGTCGCTCCTGATACCGCCAAATACGCAGCAGATGTGCTGGCTAAAATCGGTGCCCATTTTCTGGATGCACCGATTTCAGGTGGTATCGAGGGCGCTAAAAATGCTGCCTTGTCGATCATGGTCGGTGGTGATACAGCAGTATTGGAACGGGTCAAAATATTGTTCGACTGTTATGCCGCACGAGTCAGTCATATGGGGGCTGTCGGCAATGGCCAGGCCACCAAAGCTGTCAACCAGGTATTGATCGGCGGCATCGCCGAGACCGTCTGCGAAGGACTGGCACTGGCCGAACAATTGCAACTGCCGACAGACGCTTTGCTGCAAGTACTCCAAAATGGTGCTGCTGGCAGCTGGTTTCTGGACAAGCGCGGCGCAACCATGCTGGAGGATAATTGCGATACGGGCTTTAAACTGGAATTATTAATCAAGGACTTGCGTATATGCCAGCAAATTGCCCGCAACAATAATCTGACGCTGGCAGGTGTTGAGCGAGCTCTGGAAGATTATCTGCAGTGTTTGCAGGCCGGTGATGGCGCACAGGATATTTCAGCCTTGATTCGCTTAAAACGCCAACAGCTCGCCACTAAGGACAAAGCAGTATGAGTGAAGAACCCTCAGTTTATGAAGCCAATAAACAACCCATAGAAAAGCAACCGTCTCTTTGGCAGCAGGTTTATCGGCACCGTCTGGCTTTGATCAGTCTGGCCGTGGCATTGGTTAGCCTGGGTTATAACACTTGGCGTAATGAAGCCACCGAAGCGCATCGCAACACACGAGCCGCAGCTTTCACTATATTGCAGGAACTCGGAGAGTTACAGCAAATCACCAGTTACCGACACTATTTTTATTCTCGAGTCCGCGAACAGGGTACACCCACCCAGGAAGGCAGCGATTGGGTCCGCGGCTGGGGCAAGGTATTATTGATCGGCGATCTATCCAGCTTAATGCCCGACACAGTTCACCAATCCGCTATGGATTTATATGCCAGTTGGCAACAGCACGCCGGCCGCCTGGAACTGGGCCCAAATGATGACGACGCCCAGGCAGCGGAAGCTGCCATTATGGACAGTATCGCCCACACTCGTGATGTCGTATTAACCACCCTGAAATCACTCGAATAATGCCTCTATCTTTAGCCGAAAATTTACCTGTGGCATGCATAATGCAGATTTTATGAACCATGATGTCTAGGGAGTCTATGTCTTATCATTATTTGCGTCATCGCTGTTTGACACCTGTTTTATTGGCTCCATTGCTGTTCATTAACGCATCATTGGTGCAAGCGAAGCAGTGCCCACAAAACCTGCAGGATATTCAGGCACACCTGGACCTGTCCGAACAATACGAGCAAATGGCCTTTGAAGTCAGCCATGTTGGTGAAAACGATGACTTTTCCCGCAGTGAACGTTACGAACCATGGCAGCCACCGGAGCAACGCTGGGTTCTGCTGAGTCAGGATGGAGAATTACCCGATCAAAAAGATCGCGAACGGTTTGCCCGCCGACGAGCCGAACAGGGCAACCCATTGTTGTATTATCTACAAGGCCTGCAGACCAATGACACCCAGTTGTTAGAACAAACGGCTAACCGGCTGCGCTATCAGTTCCAGCCCGATAAAATAGAGGTTGGTTCGGGTGGCAAAAATTCTCTGGATGTTTCCGAACACATTCTCGGTACATTGACATTATTAAATGACAGCGATATTGGTTGTGTCTTGACGATTAATTTATCCAACCCCGAGTCTTTCTCGCCCCGAACAGGTGTTAAGGTAAAAACCTTCTCATTAACCAGTCGGTTTATGCTGGATAACCAAACTGGCTTGTTTTTCCCCAAAGCCAGTAATTTAGTGCTCAAGGGCCGGGCGTTCCTGGTGGCTGGTTTTGATGTCATGAATCGAGCCACTTACTCTGCAGTTGGTTTGCACTCAACGCAACAGCTGATTTCTCATTCCGATAGCCCAATCAATGACGGGACAAATCAGAAAACCACAGAGGTACCATCTGATGGCAGCCGTTGACAAAACCATTAAGCCATACATTAATCGCACTTATGACTGGTTTACTGTCAAAATAGTGCTGGAGTGAATATGACTGCAAGCAGTCAACTTAACCAAAGCCATGTGATAACCACCATCAAGCGTGCCGCAGGCTTGCTGCAACAGCGTCAATGGCGCGAAGCTGAGCAACTACTCAAACAAACCTTATCTGGCATTAAAACCCCTGCGCTGACCAACACAGACAATCATGCTGAGCTACTGCGTTTGCAGGGCATAGCTCAGATCCAGTTAAACGAACCGCAACAAGCTTTGCATAGCTTCCAAAAAGCCCTGGAATTACAACCCAAACGGGCGGTACTTTATTTGAATCTGGGCAGCTGCTATCAATCACTGCAGCAAGTTGATCAGTCCGAAATGGCTTTTCGCAAAGCCATTGAACTGGAACCACGTTTACCCGCAGCCAGGTTTAATCTCGGTCGTCTGAAATTATCAACAGCACATCCACAGGAAGCAGCCGACTGCTTCAGGCACACTTTGAAACTGCAGCCCAATCACTGGCAGGCCGCCATGTGTTTGGGGCATGCCCTAAAAGCCACTGGTGAGCTGGCCAACAGTGCAGCTGCATACCGCAAAGGCCTGCAGTTGAAACCCGAGTCCGGTGATTTATGGTGGTCATTGGCAAATATCAAAACCGTCGAGTTTCAGGATCACGAAGTGCAATTGATGCAGAGCCAGATCAAATCACCTCGTTCAGCGCAGCAGGCTATCGGTACACATTTCGCGCTGGGTATGGCATTGGAATCACGCCAGGACTTTGCTGCGGCATTTGAGCAGTTCCGACTTGGCAACCAGCTAAAAAAGCGCTCGGTAGAATACAACGCAGCCGCCAAACAAGAGCTGGGGCAACGAATCATCACCAGTTTCAGTAAGGATTTACTGGCTCGACATACTGCTGCCGGCAATGACTCTGCGGCACCAATTTTTATCGTTAGCCTGCCACGTTCAGGCTCTACCCTGGTAGAACAGATTCTGGCAACGCATCCGCAGGTCAATGGTGCCAGCGAACTGCCAGAGCTGGGGCAACTGGCTTTAATGGCCATGGGTGATGGTGACGGCATTCACTGGTCACCAGAAAAAATCATAGAACTGGATGATCAGCAACTGACTGAGCTGGGCGATCGTTATATTCAGGAAACCAGGCGTTGGCAGCAGCAGACTCACTTTACCGACAAAATGCCCAACAACTTCCCGCTGGCCGGTTTGATTGCCCTGATTTTACCCAATGCCAAAATTATCAATTGCCGTCGCCATCCGATCGATACCGGCTTAAGTTGTTATCGCCAGTTATTTGCCCGTGGGCATCACTGGAGCTACGACCTGGAAGATATCGCCAGCCATTACCGCTACTACGATGCACTAAGCCAGCATTGGCAAAGCATACTGCCTGGTCAGTTTTTGGAAGTTGAATATGAAAAGCTGCTAGATGATCAAAGAGGTATCACAGCAAAAATTCTAGAATTTTGCGGCCTGGAATGGCATGAACCCTGCATGCAGTTTTTTAAAAGCAAACGCGTTGTCCGAACCGCCAGTGCCGGACAAGTCAGACAAAAGCTGAATACCACTGCTGTTAACCGATGGCAACATTATCAAAATTTTATTGCTCCGCTACTTGCACTTAGCTCCGAAACACGTAACAATACCGAAGATATGTAATTTAAGAACACCCCTGTTAACCATATTAAATCCAGGAATACTACATGAATCAGTCATTTAAAAAGAACATGCTGGCATTGGGAGTTGCTGCAGCTTTCGGCATGTCCACCTCTGCTTATGCCCAGCTAGCCGCAGAAAACCCAGGCGTTAACGGCGTTAACCCAGGCTCAACATTATTTGGCGGTGACATCATTTTGATCGATCAAACCGATAGCCCAGATGGCAACGGTGTCCCTGATCAGGATTTTGAAGCAGCTTATGATGCCTACGATGCTATCGCTGCAGATGACTTTGTAGTCACTGATCCGACTGGCTGGACCGTTAATGCCATGAATACCATAGGCACCACCGGTACCCCAGGTAATGCCACTGTAACGATTGAATTCTACCCGGATGCTGGCGGCACACCTGATGTTGCTAACCCGGTTTGTACTTTCCCTGGTATTGTCCCAGTGGATACTACAGGTTCTTTCAACATCGCATTCCCTACTAGCTGTATTCTGCCTAGCGACGGTACCACCGTATATTGGGTGTCACAATTTACCGATCAAAACTTCGGCGCCAATGGTCAGCACTTCTGGTCTGGTCGCAGCATAGTTAGTGGCAGCGAATCTCAATGGGCGAATGCCGGTGGCGGCTTCGGTACACCTTGTGCGACATTTATGCCTGCTGGTACCGTTTGTGGTGTTGGCGGTGGTTTAGCACAAGATCGCCTGTTCTCACTGGAAGGTGTCCTTGGCGGCGGTGGTCCAGATTTTCCACCACCACCTGCAGTTCCAACTTTCAATCGTTGGGGCACTGCTATTCTGGCACTTGGCCTGTTAGCAGTCGGCATGCTGGTACGTCGTCGCCGTACTCAGTAAGCACCTTATTGCTTTAATAAAAAAAGCGGCCTATGGCCGCTTTTTTTTGCCTGTCTGAAATACTTTAGTACAGCAATATTGAACTTTTATCGCTGTTTGACTTGATTCTTATCAAAGATCGGCTCAAAATCGCATATTAGATCGTAAAACCGGATAACTATAATGAAGAAAATTATCACACTGCTACTGAGCGTAGTCTTTGTTGTGCCTGCCTTTGCACAAAATTCTCTGGAAGAGTTTTTTGCTGTAAACGGCTCACCCAATACACCACCTTCAGACCCCAGTGGAGCAGTTCAGGTACCTGCTGGAGGGGCGGGAACTTTTATCAATACCCGCGCAGAGTTCGATGGCTTATTTGCTATGCAGACTTGTGAAGACTTTGAAGCCTCTGGTGATTTGGGACTGAATGCTTTCCCTGCACCTTTGGATGAAAACACCAATGACGGTGGTTATATGCCTGGCGACATTATCCCTGGCGCCATCTTCCAGGATAACCCGATTAATGATTCTGACGGCATGGGTGGTTCTCCGACCGGTATCATTAACCTGGGAAGCAGTGCAGGTTTTGGTAATGGCTCCGTTGTGCTGATTACCAATACCTTTGTCGACAGCATGGATATCCTGGTGACTGACCCCACAGTGACGGCCTTTGGTTCAGACTTCGTCAGTTTCGTTGCTGCAGTACCCGTTGATATTTCTGTTTTTGATACCTCCGATGTACTGATCAATAGTTTCACCGGATTCCCTGCCACCAATGCTGAAGGCAGCTTCCTCGGCTTTGATACAGGTGGTATCCCAATCGGCAGAATCAACATTGAGGATCCAGCCGGCGGTGCAGTTGAAGGTGTTGACAATTTTTGCCTGGCACAGGCAGGTGTCAATCTACCACCACCACCAGCAGTCCCTGCTTTAAACGGTACGGGTTTGACCATTATGGTACTACTGCTGTTGTTGGGCGCAGCTGTTACGGTTCGCCGCTTCAGCTAAACGCGTGCAAGCTATAAAAAAAGGCGACCATTGGTCGCCTTTTTTATTGCTTCTGAGATAGGCACTCTTTTTCATCCGATATAAGCTGGTTTATACCTCTCCATAAACAGCCGCCTTTCCAATCCAGCGTTGTATAAGTCTATTGCCTAACCTTGCACCAGTGGCACCCAGCATCGTTGCCATCGAGATAGCTTCATCCAACAAATCATGATCGCGCGTTAAATCAGCAATTTTTAATTGCTGCAAACCGGTCTGTCGTGTACCCAATACTTCACCAGGCCCACGCAATTCCAGATCTTTTTCTGCAATCTTAAAACCATCGTTGGTTTTACGCATGGTATCCAAACGCGCTTTGGCCATAGACCCCAGGGGGCTCTGATATAACAACACACAGCTGGACTCAGTGGCGCCTCGCCCCACACGCCCACGCAACTGATGTAACTGTGCCAAACCCAGACGCTCGGCATTTTCTATAATCATCAAACTGGCATTGGGCACATCCACACCCACTTCTATGACAGTGGTTGCCACTAACAACTCTACCTGCTGATCACGGAAACGCTGCATGACCTGCTCTTTGTCCTGGGCTTTCATACGTCCATGAATCAATGCAACACTCAAATCCGGCAAAGCCTTTTGCAAAGCTTCAGCGGTTTGTTCTGCCGCCTGCGCCTGCAATTGATCTGACTCTTCCACCAATGTACATACCCAGTAAGCCTGCCGACCAGAACGACAGGCAGCGGCTACCCGCTGCAGTACCTGCTCACGCCTTGTACTGGCAATGGCCACGGTTTTGACTGGCGTACGGCCGGGTGGCAGCTCATCAATCACAGAAATTTCCAGACCGGCATAAGCTGTCATGGCCAAAGTCCGTGGGATAGGCGTCGCGGTCATCACAAGCTGATGAGGCCGTTGACTATTGTCATCGGATTCAGCATCGCCCATCCCTTTGTCCCGCAACGCCAGCCGCTGGCCGACACCAAAACGGTGTTGCTCATCGATAATCACCAGACCCAGTTGTTTGAACTCCACACCCGGTTGCATCAGCGCATGGGTGCCAATGACCACTGCCGCACCCGACTGGATTTGCTCAAGGGCCTCACGTCTAAGCTTGGCGGTTAGCTTACCGGTTAACCACACAGGCTCGATACCCAATGGCTGGAACCATGACTGCATAGAGCGCAAATGCTGTTCGGCCAGCAGTTCTGTAGGCGCAACAATTGCTGCCTGAAAACCGCTGGCTACGGTACGTGCTATGGCCATGGCGGCTACCACCGTTTTACCCGAACCAACATCCCCTTGCAGCAAACGCATCATTGGTCTGTGCTTACCCAGGTCAGTGTCGAGCTCATCGATTACCCGTCGTTGAGCATCGGTCAACGAGTAAGGCAATGCCGCAAGAAGTTGTTTTTGCAGTTTGTCATTTTCCATTACAGGTGCCTGAATATCGGCCAACATCTGACTTAGACGTTTCATGGCCAACTGGTGTGCACTCAACTCTTCTAGAATTAAACGGCGTTGGGCAGGATGTCTGCCTGCCGCCAATTGTGCCGTATCCGTATCACTGTCAGGGCGATGCAATTGCTGTAATGCAGGTTTTAGTCTGGGTAATGAAAACTTTTTTCGTAGCGCCGCCGGTAATATTTCAGCCAATGGCAGTTGGTCTTTGGCCAGCAATAGCAATGCCTGCTCGGTCAGCTTTAACCAACGGGGTTGCTGTAAACCGGATGTACTGGGATAAACTGGTGTCAGTTGTCCGTCTGGGCTTTCATTAAGTTGTCTGGTACTGATCCTCTGGCAGCTGGGGTGCACCATCTCCAACCCCTTATAGCCTGCACGCACTTCACCAAAACAACGCAGGTGGCCACCCGCCTTATAAGCCCTTTGCTGCTGCTGTCGAAAATGAAAAAACCGCAGATAAATCAATCCAGTGCCATCATTAAGCACCACCACCAGCGAACGCCTGCGACCAAACACCACGTTGCTGTATTCAATTTTTCCATTGATTAATACTCTTTGACCGGGCAATACACTGCCAATGGGTACCAGGTGTGTTCGGTCTTCATATCGAAATGGCAGGTGAAACAGCAAATCGGTAATACTGTGAATACCGATCTCATTTAATTGCTCAGCGAGTTTTTCTCCTACCCCATGCAAGTCACGTAAGGCATTGGTTTTGGCCATGCGTGCGATGACTCAGTCAATAACCAAATAGGCCCGGCCTGCTATGTATTGGCTTAGCGGCTACCAATCACCATTACTCCATCAATTTCTACCAGTGCATCCTTGGGTAGTCTGGATACCTGGATAGCAGCACGAGCGGGAAAAGGAGCTTTAAGGTAGCTCAGCATGATTTCATTAACGGTTTCAAATTCACCCAGGTCAAGTACAAACACATTGAATTTGACCATGTCGTCCAAATCACCACCTGCAGCTGCACATACCGCCTGCAAGTTTTGCATCACCCGGTTGAGCTGTGCTTTAAACCCACCTTCGACGATTTTCATGGTTTCAGGGTCCAGACCAACCTGCCCGGATAAATACACGGTATCGCCAACCTGGATGGCTTGAGAGTAAGGGCCAATGGCGGCCGGTGCTTGTTCGGTATGGATAACTTTTCTCATTGATTTGATCTCGTTAAATCAGGGCCTAAATGGTTATTATGGGCTTCAAAGAGCTGCCCTTTCAGTTGTCTTTGCCAGCCGATGGATTACGTAACTCACGGACGACTTTTACTACATAGTGATTATGCCGCAAACGCTGAATCACACGGGCCAGTTGATCACGGTCGCTGACGTTGACCAAAAACATCAGCGTGGCACTGGCCCTTTCTTCGCTGGGCTGCCGCACATGCTCAATATTGGTACCGGCACGACCGATTGTTGCAGAAATACTGCCCAATACACCAGGCACATTCAAACTATAAACGCGCAACAATGACCGAAATGTCTTGTTGGTCATCGCCTGCCCCCAGCTGACCGCTAACCGGCGTTCCGGCATTCGACGCGACATCAACTCACCTGTGGGGCAATTATCGCGATGTACCACAATACCTCGACCTGCTTCGGCAATGGCGATAATTCTATCCCCGGGAATCGGATAGCAACAATCTGCATAATGCACATTGGAGCCTTCTTCCCCGGTCAGTGATAAAGCTTCAGTGGGTACCTCGGGCCGTTTATGGTCACGCCGCTGCAACATAGGCAATAACTTAACGGCAGCGATGTCAGCCAACATGTCACCGGTTGCCAGTTTTTGCAGCAAATCTTCCAAGCTCCCAAGGTTATGACGCCGCAAATATCTGGCCAGGCGCCGTGGCGGCACATCTTCCAGCGCACTGCCATAATCACTCAGTGCCTTATCCAGTAAACGGTGGCCCAATGCCACGCTGTCTTCCTGATGCATATTGCGTAAAAACTGACGGATAGCAGCGCGTGCCTTACTGGTTTCCACCACAGACAGCCATTCCGGCCTCGGGTGTGCATCTGCTGATGTTTCAATATGAACGGTTTCACCTGAGCGCAATTTATAACTCAAGGGCACAGGGTTGCGGTCAACCATGCAGCTCCATGCCTGATTGCCAATATCTGTATGTATGGCGTAGGCAAAGTCCAGCACGGTTGCACCACGGCGTAATTCGATAATTCGACCTTTGGGCGTAAATACGAAGATTTGATCGGGGAATAAATCAGCCTTGATTGATTCCATAAAACCCTGCGAGTCCTGGTCCTGTGCATTAGGGTCAAACAAGTGACTAAACCAACCCAGTACACGTTTTTGGCGCGGTGAACTATCCGGATCGTATTTGTATGCCCAGTGCGATGCATGCCCAAACTCTGCAACTTCATTCATTTGTTTGGTACGAATCTGAATTTCGATAGGCAGGTTATCCGGTGTTTTTAAAATGCTGTGTAATGATTGATAACCATTGGCCTTGGGCAATGAGATATAGTCTTTGAACTTGCCAGGAATAGGCTGATACAGCTGATGGGCTGCTCCCAGTGCAACATAACAATCGCTGATACTCTCAGTGACAATACGAAAAGCATACACATCACTAACTTCAGAAAAAGACAGCTCCTTGCCGATCATTTTTCGATAAATGCTGTAGGGTGATTTCTGCCGGCCGTTGACCTGACAATCTAGGCCAACCCGTTGCAAAGCATTTTGCAGATCCTTGCGAATACTACGCAGCGTACCCCGACGGTTACCGCTCAACGCACGCACGCGGGCGGCGATTACCTTGTAGCGATTTGGGTATAAGTTGGCAAAACCGAGCTCTTCGAGCTCGTTACGCAGCTGATGCATACCCAGACGCTCGGCCAGAGGCGCATAGATATCCAGCGTTTCTTTGGCAATCCGACGGCGCGAATCACTGGCCATCGAACCCAGCGTGCGCATATTGTGCAAGCGGTCCGCCAGTTTAATCAAAATAACGCGTAGATCCCGTACCATGGCCAATAACAGTTTGCGGAAGCTTTCCGCTGTGGCTTCCTGGCGAGTACGAAATTTGACTTTATCCAACTTGGTAACGCCATCGACCAAATGCGCAATGGTTTCACCAAACTCCTCAGTCAACTGCTCGCGGGTGACTTCGGTATCTTCGATGGTATCGTGCAGAATGGCAGCTGCAATGCACTCATGGTCCAGATTTAATTCGGCCAGAATGCCAGCGACTTGAATGGGGTGATGGATGTACGGTTCACCGCTTTTTCGGCGTTGACCGTGGTGGGCTTGCGCGCCAATATCCAGGGCGCGCATGATAATTTCGATTTGCGCTTCAGACAGGTAGCTTTGCAGCTGCTGTCTTAATTCTTTGACAATATCCGGCTCACGCCGAGACTTGCCATCGCTGATCAGTTCATTCGTCGCCGACCTCATGGATCAGGTTCTCACGTTCAGCTTCTGCGGCGGCACGCGCAGCATCCAGTTCAAGTTGCAAATCCTTGACACGCGCTTCGTCTACTTGCCCGGTGGCAATTTCACGCAAGGCGATCACGGTGGGTTTGTCACCTTCTTCAGGCACCAACGGAGCGCCTCCGTGGGCAACCTGACGGGCACGCTTGGCTGCAATCAACACCAGTTCAAAACGGTTGTCGACGTGATTCATGCAGTCTTCTACAGTAATTCTTGCCATGGTCGTTGTTTCGTTTGAAAAGCCTTTTATTATAACTGTTTATATAGGCAAAAGACTAGCATATGGTGAGATTGGTTGGTAGCTCAGTTTACCGGCTCCCGGCTGTAGGGCAATCGCAGTGGCTTGCACTGTGTTCTGCACACCGCATGGACAGTTATGTACAACGCCCAAAATGACACCATAGAGCAGCTATAACCCCTCCAGCAATGCCCTCACTTTTCCCTCCTGCTGATGCCGATGTAACCGTGCCGCATCAATAACAGTGTTCATCTGCTTTCGTGCCTGATCAAAATCATCATTGATAATCAGATATTCGTACTCATGCCAATGGGAGAGCTCCGCCTGCGCCTCAGCCATCCGACGCTGAATCACTTCTGGTGAATCCTTGCCGCGGCTTTGCAAACGAGACCGCAGTTCATCCAAAGAGGGTGGGATAATAAAAATACTGATGCAATCTTGTTTGTGTTGACGGATATTGCGGGCCCCCTGCCAGTCAATCTCCAGAATCAAATCGCGCCCTGATTCTAATGCCTGTATCGTTGCACTACGTGAGGTTCCGTACAGATTGCCAAATACCTCAGCATGTTCCAGAAAGTCGCCCTGCTCAATTCTGGCCTTAAATTCTTCATCTGTTATAAAGTGATAATGTTCACCATCAATTTCGCCAGCCCGTGGTTGACGGGTGGTATAAGAAACCGAAAAACCCAGTTGGTCATCCGCATCAATCGCTGCACGCAGCAAACTGGTTTTACCTGCTCCAGATGGCGCAGAGACCACAATCAACAAGCCCTGTCGACAAATTGTTTTGGTGGTAACGGGTTGTTGTTTACTCGACATTCTGTACCTGTTCACGCATTTGTTCGATCAACACCTTCAGCTCTACCCCTGCCTGGCTGGTACGCGCATCCACAGACTTGGAAGCCAGGGTATTGGCCTCACGGTTAAACTCCTGCAATAGAAAGTCCAAACGGCGACCAACTGGTTCGTTTTTCGTCAGCGCGTGTTCAGCCTCGCTGATATGACTGTCCAGTCGATCCAGCTCCTCGTCGACATCCAGTTTTTGCATATACAGCGCCAACTCCTGCTCAATACGGCCTGGCTCGATGGGGTATTCCAGCTCACCGACTTTATTATCCAGCTTAAGCTTCAGCTTGTCGCGGATATCCGGCAACCAGGCACGTACTTGCTCAGTTACCTTTTGAATGCCCTGTAGACGCTCTTGCAATAATTGTTCCAGCTTACTGCCCTCTCGCTGTCTTGCCGCCAACAATGAGTCAATCGATTGATCCAGCAGTTGTTTGGCCGCATCTCGCAGTGGTTCCAGGTTGGGTGGTACTTCACTAATCAAACCTGGCCAGCGAAGCAGCGTCGCCAGGTGAACAGGCTGCTCAGTCTCAGCGATGCCTGATAGTTGCTGATGAGCAGCAACCAATGCGCCTGCCAAGTCTTCATTAACCGTTAATTGTCCGCTGCTAAAACCAGGGCTGGCATTAAAACGCAGATTGGCGTCAACTTTGCCGCGACTCAACCGGGCGGAAAGCTGCTCACGAAAATCTCCTTCCAGTGCTCGGAACTCTTCTGGCATACGCAGACTGAGGTCCAAAAAACGATGATTAACCGATCGAATTTCCCAACCTAGGCGACCGAAGTCATACACTTGCTCTTGTGCCGCAAATGCGGTCATGCTTTTGATCATATTTGATGCCTGATATTGTTGCCAATGGTATTTTTGGCCAATGTCATGGAGGCCGTCATGTGGGCATGTTACCCTTGCCGGCCTGCACTTAACAGCCCAACCCAGATTGGGCCAAACCTGACCAGCACCGGAAGAGTACAATAATGACTATGAGCAGACATCAACAACGCGCCGCTGACGCGCTGCGCCCCGTTACTATTCAACGCAATGTTTCCATGCATGCCGAAGGCTCAGTGATTATTCACTGCGGTCATACCCAGGTGTTATGTACTGCCTCAGTCGAGGAGCGCCTGCCACCCTGGTTAAGAGGCAAAAACCAAGGTTGGGTAACCGCTGAGTATGGCATGCTGCCGCGCGCTACCGGTAGCCGGAATCAGCGCGAAGCCTCACGTGGAAAACAAGGTGGCCGGACACTGGAAATCCAACGTCTGATCGCACGTTCTCTGCGTGCTGTGGTGGATTTACATGGATTAGGTGAACGCTCTATCACGGTAGATTGTGATGTGCTGCAAGCCGATGGCGGTACTCGTACTGCCAGCATTACCGGTGCCTATGTGGCACTGGCCGACGCCATTGCGCATTTGCAACAGCAAGGCAAACTGAAACAAAACGTACTGCATGGTCAGGTTGCTGCAGTGTCTGTCGGCGTGGTTGAGGGCGAGGTTTTGCTGGATCTGGACTACCGCGAAGACAGCAATGCTGAGACCGATATGAATTTGGTCAAAAACGATGGCGGTGGTTTTATTGAAATTCAGGGCACTGCCGAGGGCCATGCATTCCGTGACGATGAATTACAAAAAATGCTGGATTATGGCAGCAAAGGTATCACTGAGTTATTGGCCTTACAGCAACAAGCCTTAGCAAACAACCATCTATAATTTAAAAAGACACGCCATTGTGAACCTCAGCCTGAAATCACTGATACTGGCCACCAATAATGCTGGCAAAGTGGTCGAGATCCGTCATTTACTGGCGGCATATGATCTCAAGGTTAGTTGTCAGGCCGATCATGATATCGAAAGCATTCCCGAAACCGGCTTAACCTTTATCGAAAACGCACTGTTGAAGGCCCGTCATGTATGCGCTTATACCGACTCACCGGCCTTAGGAGACGATTCCGGCCTGGTCGTACCGGCATTAAATGGGGCGCCTGGCTTGTACTCGGCACGCTACGCAGGAACCAGTGCCAGTGATACTGATAACTACCAGAAACTGTTATCCGCGATGAACGGTTTCAAAGCCGATCAGCGCCGGGCAACTTTTGTCTGCGTACTTGCCCTGTTGCGACACAGTCACGACCCTGAGCCAGTGATTGCCATCGGGCGCTGGCATGGTCACATTGCCGAGCGACCTGATGGTGAACAGGGTTTTGGATATGACCCGGTATTTATCGCCGATGGTTATGATCAGACTGCAGCCTGTTTAGCACCGGAACTCAAACAGCGAATCAGCCACCGGGCATTGGCTTTAGAAGCACTGCTAAAACAGCTCAAGAAACCCGTCACTTAAGCCCATGCTCAGCCTGCCGCCGCTGACCTTGTATGTACACCTGCCCTGGTGTGTTCGTAAATGCCCCTACTGTGATTTCAACTCACATGCCATAAAACAAGCCATCCCAGAAACTGAATATGTAAGAGCGCTGATGGCAGATCTCGATCAGTTGTTACCCAAGGCCTGGAACCGCCCCGTGCATGCTGTTTTTTTTGGTGGTGGCACGCCCAGCCTGTTCAGTGGATCAGCGATAGGCAATATTCTCGATGGTATTCGGGCACGCTTGAATCTATCGCCCAATGCTGAAATCACATTGGAGGCCAACCCTGGCACCGTTGAACATGATCATTTTGCACACTATCGCCAAGCAGGGGTGAATCGCATTAGTCTGGGGGTGCAAAGCTTTAATGATCAGCACCTGCAAAAACTGGGTAGGATTCATGATGGCAATGAAGCCATTAACGCTGTGACCAGCATTCGAAACGCCGGTTTCGACAATTTCAATATCGATCTAATGTTTGGGCTGCCCGGACAAAGCCTGCAACAAGCATTACTTGATATTGATACCGCCTTGTCATTACAACCTACGCACCTATCACATTATCAACTAACCCTGGAACCAAACACCGCTTTCGCAGCCAACCCGCCCAGTTTGCCAGATGATGATGACAGCGCTGAAATCCAGCAGGCGTGTGCTAAGCAATTGCTTACCGCAGACTTTCATCAATATGAGGTTTCTGCCTGGTCAAGACCAGATAGAGTTTGTCAGCATAATATCAATTACTGGCAATTTGGCGATTATCTGGCCATCGGCGCAGGCGCGCATGGCAAATTAACGTTGGCCGCAGAAAACATCATCTGGCGTTACGCCCGACATAGACACCCTAAGCTATATCTGCAGTCCGTTGAATCCGGCCACTGGAATGCAGAGCAACGAGAACTGGATGTCCCCGAACGTATCTTTGAGTTTTTTCTTAACGGTCTGCGTTTACGTGAAGGCATCAATTTAGACCGCTTTACTGCCCGCACAGGTTTGCCCATCAAAAGCATTGCTGATCTCATCCAGCAAGCCACCGACAAAGAGTTACTCGAACAGATCGACAACCAACTGTACCCCACTGAGCTGGGCTGGCGGTTTTTAAACGACCTGCAGGGCCTGTTTTTACCCGCATGACTTCCGGCAGATGCTGACTATAAAGATCATGCGTAAACTTGCCGACAAATCAAGAATCCATCACGAGGACAATCTCATGAATAAACATTGGACGCTATTATCTGCAGCCGGGTTAAGTCTGGGTCTGCTATTCACTGGGCCATTGCTGGCTGCTGATCCCACACTCGATGAAGTGATTGCAGGCTATATTGAAACATCTGGCGGCAAAGATGCCATGGACGCCATTAAAACGGCCAAAGCCGAAGGCACCATGATATTCCCGGGTGGTTTAGAAGCACCTTTTACCATTGAGTTTCAACCGCCTGAAAGGCGTATGCGTCTGGATTTTGAGTTTCAGGGCATGACCGCGGTTAATGCTTATGATGGTGAAACCGGTTGGGCGATTCAGCCATTTCTTGGCAAAACCACTGCAGAACCAATGGCAGAAGACCAATTAAAACAGGCACAAGACCAGGCCGATTTTTTTGGTCCGCTGATTGACTATGCTGATAAAGGCCATTCTCCAGAGCTGATTGGAATAACCGATGTGGAAGGTACAGAGGCCTATCACATCAAATTGACCAAAGCCAATGGCGATGTGGAAAACTGGTATCTGGATACGGAATACAATCTGCCTTTCCGGGTAGAAGCCAAAGCTGACATCCAGGGCCAACAGGTTGAAACCAACACGATCTACGGTGATTACAAAGAAGTCGGCGAGATGGTCTTTGCACATGCCATCACTGTTGATTTTGGCGCTGCTGGATCGCAAACCATTGTCGTTAATGACATGGAATTAAATGTCGACATTGATAATGACCGTTTCACAATGCCGGTTGCTGAAACTGCCACCAGCGAATAAACCGCGGTGGTGCATTAAAAACAGCACCCATAAATCACAACAGACAAACCATTTCCAAAGCCGACTTCCAGTCGGCTTTGCTTTAACAACACGAGGTTAGACATGAGCAAAACAAGGCTGAATATCGCTTGTCTGATTGCCGGCGGTTTAATGTTACCCCTGTGCGGTACATTGCTGGCACAGACCAAGATAGACTCTTTTACTTTCGGTGGCCTCAGCGCCCGTGCTCTGGGCCCCGCTACCATGAGTGGGCGGATTGCAGCACTGGATGCCTATGATGATGGCAAATTAACCATTTATGCAGGTGCAGCCAGTGGTGGCGTGTGGAAATCCGAGGATGGAGGCACCACCTTCCAAGCGGTTTTTGATGACCATACACAGTCCATCGGCGCTGTGCGTATAGACCCCAATAATCAACAAACCGTTTGGGTAGGCACCGGTGAACCCTGGGTTCGTAACAGTGTATCGGTAGGCACGGGTGTTTATAAAACCACCGATGGTGGTGAGAACTGGGAACTTACCGGACTTGCTGATAGTGAGCATATCAGCGCCATTGAAGTGGATCATGACGATAGCAATACCGTGTATGTTTGTGCATTGGGTCATGCTTGGGATGCCAATGAAGAACGCGGTGTTTATAAAACCACCGATGGCGGTGAAAGCTGGGAAAACGTTCTTTATGTTGATGCCGATACCGGCTGTGGCGATCTGGTCATGGACCCGCAATCTCCGAACGTTCTGTATGCCTCAATGTGGGAATTCCGACGGCAACCCGATTTTTTCACCTCCGGTGGAGACGGCAGCGGTTTATACCGCAGCACCGATGGTGGTGCCAGCTGGCAGGAACTGACAGAGGGCTTGCCGGAAGGCGAGCTGGGCCGTATTTCACTTGCCATTGCCGCATCACGAACCAGCGTGGTATATGCCAATGTCGAGTCCGATGACAGTGCGCTGTATCGTTCAGATGACTTTGGTGGTAGCTGGCAAAGAATGAATGACTCTCAGAATATTCAGATGCGACCCTTTTATTTTGGTGAGTTAATGGTCGACCCTCAAAACCACGAGCGCATTTATCGACCTGCGTTTGTCACTACAGTCAGTGATGACGGCGGTAAAACATTCTCTGGTTTATTCGGTGGTAATTTTGGTATCGGTATCCATCCCGATCATCACGCAATGTGGATTAATCCGAACAACCCCAACCATATTCTGCTGGGTACCGATGGAGGTTTATACATCAGCCATGACCGTGCCAACGATTGGAAATTTGTACGCAACCTGCCGATTTCACAGTTCTACCACGTCAGTTTTGACAATCAGCGCCCTTACAATGTCTACGGAGGCTTGCAGGACAATGGTTCCTGGACTGGCCCTTCGCGTGCCCCTGGCGGCGTTAGCAACAGCCACTGGCGCAATGTCGGTTTCGGCGATGGTTTTTGGGTGTTTGTTGACCCGTTCGATGACAACATTGTCTATTCAGAATTCCAAGGCGGGAACCTGCTACGCGTCAATCAAAAACTCAGTGAGATAAAAAATATCCCACCCATAGCCCGAGATGGCGAAGAAAAATTGCGCTTTAACTGGAACACCGCAATGCACCTGAGCCAGGTCAATCCCGGCACGCTGTATTATGGTTCCCAGTATCTGCATCGCAGTACTGATCGCGGTGAGTCCTGGGAAACCATTTCCCCTGACCTGACCACCGATGATGACCAACGCCAGCGACAACTGCAGTCTGGTGGTTTAACCATCGATAATTCCACCGCAGAAAACAATGCCACCATCTATACCATCAGCGAGTCACCACTGGATGGCAACCTCATTTGGATTGGCACCGATGATGGTCATGTACAGCTAACCCGAGACGGTGGTGAAAGCTGGAACAATGTCACTGACAATATTCCCGACCTTCCAAAGGGTACCTGGGTTTCCAGGATAGAAGCCAGCCCGCATCAGGTAGGTACTGCCTTTATGACTGCCGATGGTCATCGCACCGGTGATATGAATGTGTATGTTTATATGACCAGTGACTTTGGGCAAACATGGAAAAATATCGGCAATGACGGTATAGCAGGCTATGCCTGGGTGATCCGGCAGGATTTGGTCAACCCTGAGCTACTGTTTGTTGGTACTGAGTTTGGTCTATATGTCAGCCTGGACAGTGGCCAGAACTGGGCCCGTTTTCAGGAAAACCTGCCCATGGTGGCCGTACACGATATTGCTATCCACCCACGCGATAATGACTTGATTCTGGGCACTCATGGTCGTGGTATTTACATTATTGATGACATTACACCGATGCGAGCCTTAACGGCTG
The DNA here is from genome assembly GCA_965230265.1 of Wenzhouxiangellaceae bacterium. Classification (GTDB taxonomy): domain Bacteria; phylum Pseudomonadota; class Gammaproteobacteria; order Xanthomonadales; family Wenzhouxiangellaceae; genus JAJFKX01. Next base: position 2,961,108 of record OZ245999.1, read on the forward strand.
AAATTATTGATACCAATGTGGCCTTACTGCCATCACAACCTGGGGTAATGGTCACCGGTGGTGCATTACAGTCATTTGGTGGCAATGATGAATTCATCGCTGCCAATCCACCTGATGCAGCAATGATCAGCTATTACCTGAAAAAGCGACATTTGTTTGGTGATTTGAAGATCAATATTTATGATGAAAATGACCAATTGATCACTTCGTTACCTGGCGAAAAACGCCGCGGCATTAATCGAGTGGCATGGCCGATGCGTTTAAAACCGCCAAAATTCCCTGCCTCTACCAGCCTGGTCCCTGGTTTTACCGGCCCGCGTCTGCCAGAAGGCAGTTATCGGGTTGAGTTGATCAAAGGCAAACAAACACTAGAAGGTGAAGTCGCTCTGGTTGCTGATCCTCGTTCGCCGCACTCAGCAGAAGATCGTCAGCTTCAGCAAACCACAGCATTGGCGCTGTATTACACCTTGTCAGATTTGACCTATATGGTCGATTCAGTCGATCAACTGGCTGAGCAGGCCCGCGAACATGCCAGTAACTTATCTGGTCGAAACGCAAGAACCTTAAACAACACCGCCGATGCACTTGCAGCATTCAGCGAGTCAGTGGCTGTTCGTTCTGAGGGCAGCTTTATTTCTGGCCAGGAAAAACTACGAGAAAAACTGGGTGCTTTGTATGGCAGTGTCAGTGGTTATGACGGCAAACCGACCGATACTCAACTGGAACGCCAACAACAACTGCTGGCAGAGCTTAATTCTGCCCAACAACAAGCCGAACAATTATTGGAAAACCAGTTACCTCGTGCCAACCGTGTGTTGCGCAACAATGACATATCCGAACTGGTGCGTATCACTCGTCAACAGTGGAATGAACAAGAAGGCGTCAGCAGTCCGGCCAGCACCGTCCTGAGCAAGCAGTTTAAGCGCTCATTGCTGCCCGCCATGCAAACTTTATATCCTTTTATTTTCTGATCGATAAAGATATTTTGAAGACAACAACGGCACCACAATGTGGTGCCGTTTTAGTGCACTGCAAACAAACACGATGATGCCTGCCCCAGCTTTATGAACGGTTTCCGCCATAATGCAACAACCCGTGGCCATAGTGGTCATACTAGATAACTGTTAACCACCCAAAAATACTATGCGCTCGCTAAAGTCTTCGTTTTATTGTTCAGTATCGTTTTTTTTACTGTGTTTTTCTCTAAACAGCTACTCACAGGGCACCATCAGCGACCCGGAAGATGCAACGCTGGATTTAGTACTCAACGCTTATCTGCAAGCCATAGGCGGGCAACAGGTACTGGATCAGATTCGGACCATACGGGCAATAGGAAAACTCAGCGGGAATGGTGCTCCACCCATGCCTTACACCATTGAATTTCAACCAAATAAAAACCGTATGCGCATGGACTTTGTCTTTCAGGGTATCCCTGGCATTCTTGCTTTCGATGGTCAACAAGGCTGGGAATTACCGCCACTGCTGGTGGCTGACACAGCCGTTAAACTCAACGAGCGAGATAACCAGATAACACGTGAACAAGCCGATTTTTTTGGTACTTTGCTCAGACCCCAAAACAAAGATTATCTATTGGAACTGATTGGCACCGCCACGCGTGATAACACCAATGCATGGGAAATCCGCGCCACCAAAGCTGATCAAGGCACAGAAACCTGGTACCTGAATACACAAACCGCGCTGCCATTTCGGGTCGAAATCAAAAGTCCGGGAGCAAACACCGAAACACCGCAAAACAGCGTGGTGTTTTATTCGGATTACCGCACTGTCGTCATCCCAGACAGCAACCCACCGGCTGAATTAATCTGGCCTTTTTCTGTGCGTACGGTATTAGGTCGGGCCGGTCAACAAATCAGCCAAATTGAAAGTATGCAGCTGAATACTGAAATTGATGACAAACGCTTCGCATTACCTGCCGATGTGAAAGACGCACCTGAAACTGAACCATCTGAGGCCTAGACGAAACGGGGTTAATCGTTCGATCAATCGCAATTTAGCGTTTCAATGGTGTGGTGCTGGTTCGTGTAAATACATATTTCCCCGGCTATTCGCAGCGCTTCTCCAACAATCGCTTTGGCATCCAGCTGGCTATGTTCGATCAGTGACATTGCTGCGGCCTGGGCAAACGGACCACCTGAACCAATTGCAATCAAACCATGCTCAGGCTCAATCACATCCCCGTTGCCCGAGATAATCAACGATGCCTCACTGTTGGCCACAGCCAATAATGCTTCCAAGCGACGTAACATACGATCGGTACGCCAGTCCTTGGCCAATTCCACTGCGGCACGCACCAGATGCCCACTGTGTTTTTCCAGCTTGCCTTCAAAACGCTCAAACAGTGTAAATGCATCTGCCGTAGCACCTGCAAAACCGGCAATGACTTTGTCTTTATACAAACGCCGCACCTTCACCGCATTGCCTTTCATCACGGTATTTCCCAAAGTCACTTGGCCATCCCCACCCAAAGCGACCTGGCCGTTCTTACGGATAGAAACGATGGTTGTGCCATGAAGTTGTTGCATGCGTTGTCCTTTGGTTCATGTCCCTCCACAGAGGGCTTTTGATTGATAACTATCAGATAAGGGCAGCGATTGCCCGCTACAAGCCATTAAGGACAATAAAGAAAATACAACGGCACGCTTTTCGTTGTGGAAAAAAGGGTTAACGTGCTTTCAACAAAACACCAACCAAAATCTGCATTTGACTATCGGAATAAATCATCCCGCCCAGGCACTGGAAACAGCCGACCTCCATTACTGAAAGCGGGAGGTGTTTGCTGGTCAAGGTCCAAACTGCCATCCATTTGCCATTCCAGATTCCCTTGACCTCTTGATGCCATTGAACGCAATTCGGCCAGCGCCTCCAACCGTATCGGCCTAACCCGGATTCGCAGCTCTTCTGCGCTATGGGCAATAATATCGATTTCAGGCGTATCGTTATAAATAGCAAACAACCGTCCACCAATACTCAGCTGAAACTGTAGCTTGCCCCCGGTTAATGCATCGTCATTGCCATTGCGCATACGCAACGCCAATATGGCATGATCTTGCAGAATTTCCAGTTGTGCCAGTTGGATGACTGGTGGAATACCACGGATTTGCTTGCGACCTGCACAGCCCATAACTGTGATAATCAGCAGACAAATAATCATTAGACTGCTGGCACGCAGTAACTTGGTCGGTTTATTCATAGCTGATAGCTTACCTTATCGCGTCGTATTAGGTGAGTTCGGTTGATCATATTTCAGAGGCATTATGTAGCGTAGCAGTTCACCACTGGCAAATTCACCATCAGGATAGCTCACAAACGATTTATTCCAGATGTGGATCTGCCCTGGCGAAAAGCCTGCAATACTGACGCATTCGTCTGTCAGTTTTTGCTGCATCCTGTTAATCAACTGCTGACGTTTAGGGCCATCAAGACTACGATGTGCCTGCCGATACCAGTCATCAAACTCCGCATTACTATAGTTTGCCAGACCCGGGCCAGGGCTGGCATTGTCACTGATGTAAAGCTGTAAGGTATTTAATGCACTCGGGTAATCCATTGCCCAGGCTGTGTGTACCAATGGCAATTCCTTGTTACTGTAGGCGGTCGCAAAAGCCGAAAAGCCATCATAAGGTTTGGCCTGCAATAACTCGCCAGGATAACCGGCAGCACTGATTCTGTCTTGGAAATATTCAAATATCCGCGTATTCAAACGGCTTTCAGAATAGCCAAACTCGATAGCTGGCAAGTGCCCAAAACCCTTAAACAGCTCGTTATTATCGCCCACAGCCTTTGATGCCTGGCTACCATTTATCGATGGTGGGATAACACCGGAATAAACATAACCCAGCTGGTCAAAAAATTGCTCGTTATAACCTTGCCAGTCAAATGCTCGCTGTAAATTGCAGCGTAGGCTGCGATTATAATTTTGTTGCGTCTCAGGCTTAATTTCACCCAGGCGAATATCAGCCATATTGAAATCAATTTTATACACCAACGCCAAGGGCTGATGATTGATGTGAAAACGTTCTGCCAGCGATGGAATTAATATCGGCTCAGACACATCAGCAGAACGCTCCTGCAATGCCTGATCATACAGCACCGCTGGCAGCTGCATCGCATCCACATTCGTATCCAGTAATGCCCGCCAACGCGCCTCGGCATCATGAATAAAACGCACTTCTATGCTATCGACCATCGGTGGCCGCAGACCCAGCAATCGGTTTAACTCATACTGTTGATGTTGCTCGACCTGGTAACCTAAATCCGATAATGAAATCGTTGGCTGCTGGTAGTCAGGATTGGCAACCAGCAATACCGAGCCGGTGGTGAATCGTTGTAATTGGTAAGGCCCGGTACCCACCGGATTAAGTGGGTAATTCTCGCCAAAATGTTCAATCGCTGTGCGTGAAACAATGGCTGCTACAGGCAAAGCCAGCGTTTGCAGAAAATCACCATAAGGTCGTGATAGTTTAATTTGCACAGTGTAACGATCCAGCACCTGCAAACCCGCCGGCGGGCGATCATAATCTGCTCCCTTTGCACGCCATTGGCTAACCCCTATTATGTACTCGTTCCACAGCCATGCCGCCTGACCTTCAATGGCTGGATCGAAATGTCTCAGCATGGAATAGACCACATCATCAGCAGTGACTTCGCGTTGCATATCAGGCAATTGTTGATGGACATGAAACACAATGTCAGGGCGAATACGGATAGTGTAGATCAAGCCATCATTGGAGATTTCCGGAAAATCTTCTGCCAGACCGGTGGTCAATTGATAAGGCCGACCAAGATATTGATAACGATACAGCGTGTCGTAAATCGCACCACTGATCATTCGCGCGCTCGGTGGTGTGGCATGGACCGGGTCAAGAGAAGCAATTGGGTCGCCGACAGCATATCGGAATAAGTTGCCATCATGGTGCTTTTCCGCTGCTTGTTCACAACCAGCAGTGATCAAAAAAAACCCTGCAACCAGGGCAGTCATGGCAACGAATCTTAATGTATCAGCGGCTACTTTGTGCATTCGTGTCAACAGAATAAAACCATGAGTTCAAAATCAGAAGTGTATGAGGCACTGGTTATTGGCGCTAACGGTGGCATTGGTCAGGCGTTAACCCGACAGTTGCTGAGTCATCCGGCCATCAGTGCTTTGCATCTTAGCAGCCGAAACGAACAAACTAAATTGATCGCACCGGCTCAACGATCGATTCATCACTATCAATTAGATATTACAGACTCTGAGTCGGTGGCTGCTTTCATCTCCAATTTGCAAAATCGTATCAGTGGCCCATTAGGCTTAATCATCAATACGGCTGGTATTTTACATGGCAGTGATTTTGCCCCGGAGCGTCGCCTACAAGATATACAACTTTCATCCATGCAGCGAATATTAACCACCAATTGCATCGGCCACGCTTTGTTAATCAGTCAACTGCAACCTTTATTACCCCGCAAGAGCCGAAGTGTTTTGGTCAGCTTATCTGCTCGTGTAGGCAGTATCAGCGATAACCGTTTAGGTGGTTGGTATAGCTACAGGGCATCAAAGGCAGCTTTAAATCAGATTATCCGCACGGCTGCAATTGAATTAAGACGCCATAATCCCGAGTGTATCTGTATCGGTCTGCACCCGGGTACCGTCAACACAGCTTTGTCTAAACCGTTTCAGCAAAATGTCCCCGATAGTCAATTATTCAGCACTGAGACTGCCGCTTGTCATTTGCTTAATGTCATTAATCAAATACAGCCTGAGAATAGTGGCCAAATCTTTGCCTGGGATGGACAAGTAATAGCGGCTTGATGATCAGCGGGCAAATTATTTATGATTTTGTTACAGTAAAAAAATATAGACATGATGGAAATAGCCATGAACAACAAAGCCAAACTATCTCGTCGCAGCCTGCTAAAACTATCTTCAGCCGCTGCTGTAGCGATTCCCACATCGCATATCCTACTGACAAACTCTGCTTTCGCAGATGATTTGCCTCAACTGGAACTGGACAACCCCACCGCTATAGCATTGGGTTATGTCCATGACACCACAGCGGTTGATCAGACTGCCAACCCCAATCATAACGCAGAACAAATGTGCTCTAATTGTGTTCTGATCCAGGGCAATGACGGTGATGAATGGCGCCCTTGTGCTATTTTCCCCGGTAAAGCAGTCAATGCCAATGGCTGGTGCAAATCGTGGGCCAAAAAAGCTGGCTGAACTTGGTTCTGTTTTAATCTTTAAAAGCCTGGCAGTGCCAGGCTTTTTTTATGCCGTTATGGTTTTTAGCAACAACCTGACTGTTAAACATATTCAAACCTGATCGAATTTGACTTGGATCAAACCAGGATACGTATTACTGTTAGACTATTTCGATCTAACTCGATTTGGAAACGGCATGCAAACAGCGAATACCTATTGTGACAAGGTGGTTCGTCAATTTACTGTAATGACGATTGTGTGGGGAATAGTCGGCATGTTGGTCGGCGTTATTCTGGCTGCCCAGTTGGCATTCCCTGTATTAAATTTTGATATCCCCTGGCTCACCTATAGCCGTTTACGTCCGCTGCATACCAGCGCGGTTATTTTTGCTTTTGGTGGCTGTGGTTTATTCGCCACCTCATACTATGTGGTGCAGCGCACCTGTCATATACCACTGTTTATGCCGCGCCTGGCATCGTTTACTTTCTGGGGCTGGCAATTGGTGGTATTGGCTGTAGCCATTACTTACCCACTGGGCATAACCCAAGGCAAGGAATATGCCGAGCCTGAATGGCCTATCGACATTCTGATTACACTGGTCTGGGTGGCTTATGCGGTGGTGTTTTTTGGCACCATTGCGCAGCGTCGGGTCAAGCATATCTACGTTGCCAACTGGTTTTTTGGCGCCTACATTTTGACAGTGGCTGTATTGCACATCGTCAATAACCTGGCAATTCCGGTTGGTCTGTGGAAAAGCTATCCCATTTACTCCGGTTCTGTCGATGCCATGGTGCAGTGGTGGTACGGCCATAACGCTGTGGGCTTTTTCCTGACCGCCGGTTTTTTGGGAATGATGTATTACTTTGTCCCCAAGCAAGCAGAGCGACCGGTTTATTCCTATCGCCTGTCAGTGGTTCACTTCTGGTCATTGATTGCCATTTATATGTGGGCTGGCCCACACCATCTACATTATCAGGCTATCCCTGACTGGGTACAATCATTGGGGATGGTATTTTCATTGATCCTGCTGGCGCCCAGCTGGGGTGGCATGATCAATGGCATGATGACCCTCTCGGGTGCCTGGGAAAAACTGCGTACCGACCCTGTTATCCGTTTTATGATCGTGTCGTTATCGTTCTACGGTATGTCAACATTTGAAGGGCCGATGATGTCAATCAAAACGGTCAATTCACTCTCGCACTTTACCGATTGGACTATTGGTCACGTGCACTCTGGTGCGCTGGGTTGGGTGGCGTTGATTACTATGGCCTGTGTGTACCATCTATACCCAAGGTTATTGGGGGTCAAACAAATGTATTCAAACAGCTTGATCGAATGGCATTTCTGGATTTCCACACTGGGCATTGTGCTGTATATCGCTGCAATGTGGATTGCCGGAGTTACCCAAGGGTTGATGTGGCGGGCAGTCAACGACGATGGCACATTGACCTACACCTTTATCGAGTCATTGAAAGTGACTTATCCGTTTTATTACGTGCGGTTATTGGGTGGTGTGTTATTTCTGGCAGGTATTTTGATTATGGCCTGGAATATGTTTAAAACCTGGCGACATTCACAAGGCCCCATACAGACACCGGTAATGGAACCGTCTCAGACACCACAAACCGCCTGATCAATACTCTGGAGTCATCTCATGGCAAATTTTGGCCACGAAAAAATTGAGAAAAATGTCGGCTTGATGGCTATTTTGATTGTCATCGTCATCAGTTTTGGTGGCCTGGTACAAATTGTGCCGATGATGTACCAGGCCAGCGTTGTAGACCCAGCACCGGGCATAGAACCTTATTCAGCACTGGCGCTGGCCGGGCGCGATATTTATGTGCGCGAGGGCTGTTATAACTGTCATTCACAAATGATCCGTCCATTTCGCTGGGAAACAGAGCGTTATGGCGACTTTTCTGTTGCCGGTGAGTTTGTTTATGATCGCCCTTTCCAATGGGGCTCTAAACGCACTGGCCCGGATCTGGCCCGTGTCGGTGGTCGGTACAGCGATTTATGGCATGAGTTGCATCTGCTGAACCCTCGCGATCTGGTGCCTGAATCCAATATGCCCGGCTATCCATGGCTGACAGAAAAACTCATTGATGGTGAACAGGTAGCCGCCAGAATGCGGGCCTTACGAGTGCTGGGCGAACCCTACAGCGATGAACAAATTTCCGGTGCAGAAGATGCCGTTAAAGATAAAACCGAAATGCAGGCCCTGATCAACTACCTGCAGACTCTGGGGGTTAGAAAAACCATACCCGATGAACAGACCTCAACAACCGGAGCACCATGATGAGTACCGCTTGGGGATTAGCCGCTGGTTTATGGACAGCCATATCAATGTTGTTGTTTTTATTGGTGGTGGTGTGGGCTTACAGCCGACATAATAAAGAACGTTTCGACGAAGCCGCCCAATTGGCTGTCAGCGATCAACCACCTCTCGACAATAGCAAAAACACCTCCAATCATTCTGAACAACAGGAGCAACAGGCATGAGCACGGGTTGGCAGTTGTATGTGTTTATTATTGTTCTTGGTACTTTTATTGCGCATTTTGTTTTTCTACGCTGGACCAGCAGCTATAAAACCAACAAACAGCCGGATGAAAGTAACACGACAGGACACCGCTGGGATGGAGACCTGGAAGAGCTGAATAACCCGCTGCCACGCTGGTGGCTGAACCTGTTCCAACTGACAGTGTTGTTTGGTATTGCTTATCTGGTTTTTTACCCCGGTTCAGGTATCTACGATGGCGCACTGAATTGGTCACAAGAGCAGCAGTATCATGACCAGGTAGCCAGAGCAGAGGCCCGCTACAGTGAAATTTTTGCTGGTTATGCTGCTCAGGATTTTGCTGAACTGCAACAAAATGATGCAGCCATGACGGCAGGCTTAAATTTATTCGGAAACCATTGTGCCCAGTGCCACGGCAGTGATGCACGAGGCGCTTTTGGTTTCCCCAATCTGACAGACAACGATTGGCTATGGGGTGAGACCCATCAACAGCTTACCGCTACAATCAGTAACGGTCGCAATGGTGTAATGCCCGCCTGGGGAGCTGCTTTGGGTGGAGATACCGGTGTGACCAATGTTGCCCATTATGTCCGCAGCCTTTCGGGTTTAGAGCACGATGCCGAATCAGCCAGCGCCGGTCAAGCACAATACAATCTGTTTTGTATCGCCTGTCATGGCGCAACCGGGGAAGGCAACACCGCATTGGGAGCCCCCAACCTCAGTGATAACGTGTGGCTGTATTCAGCCAGCCTGGAAAGCATCAAGCAAACCATAGATAAAGGCCGCAGTAACCAAATGCCTGCTTTCAGTGATACCTTGACCGAAAATAAAATCAAGGTACTCACCGCTTATATCAAACAACTTGGACAGTAGCCGTGAACAGTGATATTGCCAACACTCAAAGACCCTTGAGTCAACGACTGGCAGCTATCCTCTGGCCATCTTTCATCTGGGCAGGCATTGCCAGTATGGTGTTGTTTGCATTTGTCGACCCCGTTGATCTGCACGCTATCAGCTTCCCGGATTGGCGTTTCAGCCGGACTGCGGGTTACAGCATCGGCTTCATAATGTTTTGGCTAGTGACTGCCGCCTCGAGCTTCGGTACCTGGTTGCTGCTTCGAAGCCGTCAGATAATCAATCAGTCAAAGCCTTTACCACCCAAATGACCTCATTAACCTCTGTGGTTAATCAAGTCATATGAACGTCAGTAACCAACACACACCGCCAGCTGCAGCGACTGTCGATCATTCACAGCACGTGGTTGAGCTGTACACTCGTGCTGAAAAAATATACCCGCGTGAAGTCCGTGGCCGTTATGCCCGTTTACGTGTGATGACGGTATGGTTGTTGCTTGGGCTTTACTATGTACTGCCATGGATCAGTATCAATGGTCAACAATGGGTATTGTTTGACCTGCCTGCCCGCAAATTTTATGTCTTCGGCCTGGTATTTTGGCCACAGGATTTTATTCTGCTGACTGGACTATTATTGCTGGCTGCCTTCGGACTGTTTTTTGTGACTGCTCTGGCTGGTCGGCTGTGGTGTGGTTATGCCTGCCCACAAACCGTTTGGACTGAAGTATTCATATGGCTGGAACGACTAGCCGAAGGCCCGGCAAACAAACGTAAAAAGCGCGACCAGGGTGCTTGGACTTTTGACAAAGCTCTCAGAAAAGTTTTTAAACACTTTCTATGGGCTGTTTTTGCATTATGGACCGGGTTTACCTTCGTTGGCTACTTTACCCCGATTAACGAACTGACCGACAAAGTACTGAACTGGCAGGTCAGCGGCTGGGAAGGCTTCTGGGTTATATTTTACAGTTTTGCCACCTGGGGCAACGCCGGTTTTTTACGTGAACAGGTGTGCAAATACATGTGCCCCTATGCACGCTTCCAAAGTGCAATGTTCGATGACAATACGCTGATTATCTCCTACGATGAGCAGCGTGGTGAACCCCGCGGTTCACGCAGTCGCAAATTGCCGTATGCGCAGCTGGCGGACAAAGGCCTTGGTGATTGCATTGATTGCACATTGTGTGTCCAAGTCTGCCCAACCGGAATTGATATCCGCCAAGGTTTGCAATATGAATGTATTGCCTGTGCTGCTTGCATCGATGTCTGCAATGATGTCATGCAAAGGATGGACTACCCAAAAGGTTTAATTCGTTATACCACCCAAAATGCATTGGAAAAAAAACCTGGCAGGATTATCCGACCGCGGGTTTTACTTTACGCATCGCTGCTGATGATTATTTTGTCTGGCTGGGTCATTGCTGTCACACAAAGACAACCACTGATACTGGATGTCATGCGTGATCGCAATGCATTGTACCGACAGTTGCCGGATGGTCAGTTGGAAAACAGTTTTATGCTGCGAATTATGAATCGCAGTCAGCAACCACGGCAACTCACTGTCACCGTCGATGGGCTTCCCAATCTGAGCATTCATAGTGATGCTACACTCAGCCTTGCCCCTGGCGAGGTGGGCTCGCTGCCGATCACTTTGCGTGTCCCTGCAGAAGGTATCGGCTTGCGTAACGATATTGTATTTACTGTTCAAGCGGCACTGCAGCCAGAATTGAATACGCAGGAAGTCAGTCGCTTTATCGGTCCGCGATAATTAAATGAGATAGCGTCCATGATTACAACAACCACAACAACTCAATGGTATCGGTCCGGCTATGTGTGGTTGGTGCTCTCTCCATTGATCATCACCGTTCTGGGTATGGTTGTCACTATCATTGTTATGTCCAATAGCGGAGCACTGGAACAGCATTCCGATCTGGGACAACCACTGGGCAAAGTCTATACTGGTCGTCAAACTGCCATCACCGAAGACAACACGCCGGATACAGAAAACATCAGCGATGACTAAGCGTATGAACAAAGCCGACGTTGTTTGCTATCACTGTCATCAATCTGTGCCGCCTGGCTTTGACCTGCATGTAACCATCAATGGCAGGTCACAACCGATGTGCTGTTCTGGTTGCGCTGCCGTCGCCAGCATGTTGACCAGCAACAACCTGGATAGCTTTTATCAATTGCGACAGCAGGCAGCTGCACGACCCAATGCCCGCTCTAAACAATGGTGGCAGGCTTTTGATGATGCAGAGCTGCTGGACCAATTATCTGATATCAACGAAAAGCAAGTTCGCAGCATGACAGTAAATGTCAGCCATCTGCGTTGTGCTGCGTGTGCCTGGCTGCTGGAATCATGCCTGCAAAAACTACCCGGCGTTGAACAGCTTGTGGTCAATTACGCAACCGGTCAGGGCGAACTGAAATGGCACAGTGACCAAACGCCTCTTAGCAGCATTCTGATTGAGGCCGATCAGTTGGGGTACCCGGTACAACCAGCCTTATTGACTACTCAGCCACAACAGCGTCAACAGCGCAGAGCCAGTCTACGGCGATTGGTTGTGGCTGCACTGGGTATGTTCCAGGTAATGATGATGTCTGTCGGACTGTATCTGGGTGTTGCCGCAGACATGCAATTGGCCGAGCGTGATTTTTTCCGCTGGATTGCGCTGCTACTGGCCACGCCTGTGGTCTGGTATAGCGGCTGGCCTTTTCTACGAGCAGCCTGGCAACAATTGCGTTGTCTGAGACCGGGCATGGATGTTCCGGTATCACTGGCTATTTTATTGGCCTGGGGTAGCAGTTGCGTCAATACCTTTGTAGGTAGTGGAGAGGTCTTCTTTGATTCAGCGGTGATGTTCGTGTTCTTTCTGACCATCTCACGTCACCTGGAACAAAATGCTCGTCTACGAGCTCAAGCAGTTAGTGACCATGCCAGCCAGATGCTGCCGTTAGTGGTTAAGCGGGAAATGGACAATGGAAAAATAGAAGCGATTCAGTCCATGCAGCTAAAAACCGGGGATACCGTGCTGGCTGCTGCTGGTGAAACTTTGGCGGCTGACGGCATATTGCTGGGTGATACCCCGGCTATGGTGAATGAAAGCCTGCTTACTGGTGAATCAAAATCCATCACCAAGCAACCTGGCGACACCCTATTGGCAGGTAGCCAGGTAACCGATGGTTCACCTCGTGTGAGAGTCACTGCTTGCGGTAAGCAAACCACACTCGCTGGTATTCAACAGTTGATGTATAAAGTCAGTAAACACACTGTCATCACCTGGAGTGGACAATTAGCCACCTGGTTTACTGCAGTGTTGCTGCTGTTAGCCGCTGCTACCGCTGGGTGGCATTGGTCATCGGGGTGGCAAAACAGTTTGCAGGTTACGCTGGCTGTACTGGTGGTGAGTTGCCCCTGTGCACTGGCATTATCAGTACCCTCAGTTTTGGCATCAGCAAGCGCCAAGCTGGCTAGTAACGGGATATTGCTGCGTGACGTTGATGTGCTACTGCGCCTAAACGCTATCACCCGAATCATCGCCGATAAAACCGGCACACTCACGCGTGGTGAATTTAGTTTAAAGCAAACGATTGGCCTGGGCAGCTGTGCAGATGAGAATACTATTCAAGAGTATGCTGCCGCCATCGCCACACACTCCTCGCACCCTCTGTCTGAATCACTACAATCGCTGAAAACTTCGATACAGGCAAGGCAGATAAAAGAATCTGCCGGCCAGGGCTTATCAGCGATCATCAAAGGTGAACCATATCGTCTGGGCAAGCTGGATTATGTTGCACAATTAAGCGGTTCTGATTCTATTGCGGTTCGTGATTCATTCCATGCCCTGCTAACTCACAGCGACAGTGAGCTTTGGTTAGGAAATTCCCGACAATTATTGGGCGTGTTATTGATGGGCGATCAATTAAAACCCGGTGCTGCTGATTACCTTGCCAGGTTAAACTTACCTGTGACCTTATTATCAGGTGATCATGCCGGTGCCGTTGCTAAAGTGGCAGCCGAATTACATATTGATGACGCTTATGCTGGGCTGCTTCCTGATGGAAAGCTTGAATACCTGCAATCGACTCAGCAAGCTGGTGACAACGTACTGGCTATTGGTGATGGCATTAATGACGCACCCTTGCTTGCTGCGGCAGATATTGGTATCGCTATCGGAACACGACATAGCCTGGCCAAGGTCGCTGCTGATATTTTGATCTTGCATGACAATCTGAACGCATTACCTACTCTGAAAAACCACGCTATATTGGCACAGCAACGTATCCGTCAAAATCTTAGCTGGGCGTTACTGTATAACCTGAGCATGATTCCGATAGCCATGCTGGGTTGGCTGCCTCCATGGCTCGCAGCGTTGGGCATGTCTTTGAGTTCTTTATTGGTGGTTGGTAACAGTTTGCGTATGGATACATCAGCAATCTCAAAAAAACCACACAGTGGTATCAAAACTGAAGAGACCTCGAACTTAATGAATAACCCGGTAACCATATGACCAGCCTGCTGTTTTTAATACCACTGTCATTGCTGGTCCTGGTTTTTGCCGTGGTGTTATTTTTCTGGGCGGTGCGCAATGGTCAATACGATAATATGGACAGCGTTGCCTTGCATGTTGTACTGGATGATGATCGCCAACCACCCGCAGAATCTTCTGATAAAAAATAAACACTTACGATGTCTGACCTCTGGCTGATTCTGCCCGGTCTGTTCACTGCGGGCCTGGCTGGCAGTGGCCATTGTTTTGGTATGTGTGGAGGCGTGGCTGCAATGGCTGGCAGCAGCAACCAAACCAGCTATGTGCTGTGGATGAACCTGGCTCGTATCGGTAGCTATATATTGATTGGACTCATCGGCGGATTGATAGTCCAGCTGGGTATCAGCAGTAGCGAACACTTGCTGCAGCTCTCGCAACTAGGAGCCATCAGCAGAATACTGTCAGGAATTTTATTGATTCTGCTGGCTTTCAGCGTGGCTGGCTGGCATTGGGATGTTGTCATATTCCGCAATCTCGCTGCCGGTTTCTGGAGCAAACTCCAACCACTTAGCCTACGTTTTTTACCCATCAATCGCCCCAAAGACGCCGTGTTATTTGGCAGCTTATGGGGGTGGCTGCCTTGTGGCCTTGTTTATGCTGTTTTGCCTACCGCCTGGCTGCGCGGCAATGCACTGGAAAGTGGCTTGATGATGTTTTGTTTTGGCTTAGGCACATTGCCATCAATGCTGGCTATGGGCATCGCATCGGCAAAAATAAGACTGTTTTTACAGCGACCAGGAACCAAATGGCTGTCAGTTATTTTATTATTGATTGGTGGCTTATGGTTACTTTATCACCCGATACTGAGTCTTTTCAGCACCAACCATACTCATCACTAATAGACCAGCCACTGTTGTTTCCCAGGTTACTGATGTGAGAATGCCAGAGGCAAAACGCTATTACCAAATTCAATGAGAATAAGCATAATCATTTGTTGTATTGCAAGCACCTGATGCCTCTCGTAGTGCCGTCATGTCTTTAATTTCCAGCAAACTGCGACTGGCGGTGATGCAACCGCTGTCTTTTAACTGTCGGAATGCCCGCGACACCGTTTCCAACTGTAAGCCGAGGTAATTGGCTAAATCCTGACGGCTAATGGCCATATCAAAACTGTTGGCCTGTAAACCACAGTTACGACGACGGTCAGAATAGCGACACAGAAACATGGCCACACGCTCACGCGCCGAGCGCCGGGCTAGCAGTTCCTGGTTATCATGAGCAGTGTTAAGCTCTCGCGAAGCCATGCGCATGACCTGTCGCGAAAGCGAAGGAATACGAGCACTGATATCTTCCAGGTCGGCCAGTGGCAGAGCGCAGATATTACTGGTTTCCATGGCCTGCACACTGATCTGGTGATACTGATCGGCTAAAGCATCTAAACCAAACAGTTCCCCCGGCAAATGAATACCAACAATCTGCCAGCTACCATCCTCATGCAGCCGAAAACTCTTCAAGGACCCGATCCGTACAGCATAAATAGCCCGAGTCATATCACCAGCCCTAAATACGTATTCATCGGCTTTCAAGTGCCGGCGTTTTTGCACCAGTTGATCAAGTTCACTAACCTCGTGTGGCTGCAAACCAGCTGGCAAACACAATTCGCGCATATTGCAACCTGAACAAATACGCCGAACTTCATCAAGCTGGATGAGACTGCTGGTCATACCTTCTCATATTCTCAAGGGAGCCCCTTTATACCTTGAGTGCCGACAAATAACCAGTTTGCCATCTGCTATGCAAGCTCCAATCAACCCTATGCATTCACCATTTTAACCTGGTAAATGGTGTTCCAACTTATATAAGTCATTTTTAACTGTTTTATATGACAAAAGTATGAATATTTGCTACAGTTATAACATCTAGACACGGTGGAAATAGCCATGAACAACAAAGCCAAACTATCTCGTCGCAGCCTGCTGAAACTATCCACTGCCGCTGCTGTAGCCATTCCTACATCACACATCCTGCTAACCGATCAAGCTCTTGCCCATCACTTGAAAATAGTAGACACGCAAAGCCAAAGAGCGAAACGACTAGGGTATACCCATGACAGTAGCACTGTGGATGCAGAGGCTTATCCCAAACACAAAGCCGGCCAAACCTGCCGCAAGTGCAAATTCCTCAGAGGCAAAAAAGGCGACCAATGGCGGGCTTGTCCAATCTTTGGTGGACAGGGCGTTAACGTAGATGGTTGGTGTAAATCCTGGGCCAGCAGAGCATAGTCAAACCTTTAATGATTTTCTAAACCAATCACCTTTATTTTTAAACACATCGAGAAGCAACTTACGCTTCTCGATGTGTTTGATCTATTGGTATTGTCCAAACTCAAAAAACCGTGCATGGCTTGCAGGCGCGACCTATTTTGAATCATCCATGAATATGGATTCAGAACAAGCCTTAATACTACTCCTCCGGAGCTTCCATACCATCCAGAAATAATGCAATGATATCTGTGTCAACGGATGTGTTATTGCTAGTATCACTATCAAAAATACTGCCCATACTGATCACACTTGCAGTATTCTCGACACTCCTGCCCTCAATAAATTGGGGCTCAACAGACAATAAATAAATCAAACCCTCTCCAGCCGGAATATCGACAACATCAAATATATCTGCTGTACCGTTGGCTGTGCAGACCGCAGATCCAGTAGCCACACATGACCATACAGCAGTGTCATCATCCAGAGCCGTTGGCAACTCATCCTCGACAACAAGAGAAACGGCATCTTCAGGACCTAAATTATCAACGGTTATCGTATAAATAGTTGGCACACTTGATGAGACAAAGGGCAATATTGCCAACCAAATCACTACTGCCAAACAGAACGTATAACAATAAAGCCCTTGTATCGATTAATATGTCATCTATACCGCCATTATTAATATCCCCTAGAAAAGCGACCTGGTCGCCTGACATATCCCCTTCATTAGCACCATTAAGCACTAAACCCGGCAATGAACCACCTATATCATTTATATCTATGGCTTGTGATACCACATTACTCGCACATATAAACAAAAACACTGCGCCTGTTAGCAACTTAACTTGACTATTGATAACTGTATTCATAAACGCTCAAAAATTTGGCAAGCAATATTAGCCTGCCACGTCAAGCAGTCAGATACTTGACCCTTTGGATATCACACCAAACCTATCGACTTTACTGTTGATCAGATTATTAATCTACCAACTGTGAAAACCATTGCGGTCAACAGTCTTTTGCAACCCTTTTAAAAGAGCAACTATCAGTTGCTCTGTTTATTCAAAATCCTCATCAAGAAAATCTTCATAATCCGGTAGTTCACTTTCGCCGTCATTAATATCAAACTCTCGACTTTGCAGATAAGCATCGCGAACCAACAGATAAGGATCGGCAGCCTCTTTGAGATCATCATCAAAATCAAATAAATTCACACGCAGAGTCAATACATCGCCGACCAATGGCTCATAACGATCAAATTCATTAGAGGCTATGCTGACACCATCAGTGAAGTAGGCAGGTACCAAACCAAAGCCATCACGCAGTGTTGACGGACCCAGCAGAGGCAGCATCAAAAATGGGCTGTCTTTCCAGCCCCAGACAGCAAAAGTCTGGCCAAAATCTTCATCGTGCCGTGGAATACCTTCGATGGTGGCCGGATCCAATAAACCACCGACACCAAATGTCGAATTCAAAACAAACCGGCCCAATGCCTGACCGAACTCCGGAAACTTGCCCTGCAATAGCAGATTCACAATGGTCACCGGATAGCTCAGATTATCAGTAAAATTCTCGATCCCCTGCTCTAAAAAGTCAGGTGTAACGTAGTGATACCCTTTGGCGATCGGCCGTACGATGGCCTTATCAAGCCCCTGATTAAAGTTGAAAGCACCACGATTAAAGCTTTCCCATGGGTCTTGCGGATCACGCTCACCACTGACAGTGACACAGCCAGCCAATAAGCTGACTGACAAGGTCAAGCCTGTGACTTTAATCATTGAAAAATTTGTCGCTAATCGCTTGAGCATACTTGATTCCTTATTCAACTTGATGCCTTGTCACGTAGGCTTGTTTATGGATAGTTTAACGATCTCAGCTTATTGCAAACCGAGCACATCTTCCAGTTGCGATAGTTTGGCTAGCATCCGCAATTGCTCAGGTGCATGGCTTAATGTCAGGCGCTGCCCAGCATGCTTGGCCCATGAACGCCATTCAAGCAACAACGCCAAACCGGCGCTATCGATATGCGCGACAGCCTCCAGACAAACCTCAGTCGGCGGCGTATCGCTACGTGCAATCTTTAGGCTTTTTTGGTGCAAATCCGGAACACTGTTTTTATCCACCACACCAGATAGTCGCAAGCAGTGTTGATCCAGCTTTAGATCTGCATTACCGGTGTTGGTTGTTGTGGTCTGCGCACTCATGGTGATGACTCGAGGGAGTTATTCCTGACCTTTGTCCAAAACAATGTCACCGGACTGCAAACGTGCCAGTACCTTATCAAAACCATCACGACTGATTTCCTCACCGAACTGGTTACGGTAGGTAGCCACATAGGAAATCCCTTCAATAATCACATCAAAAGCTTTCCAGCCGTCATCTGTTTTGCGCAATACGTAATCTACCGGCGCCTGTTCACCGTTATTCAATAGAATGCGAGTACGTACCTTGGTTTGCCGGTCGGTATTTCTGCCCGCCAGTGGCAATACTTTTACCTGATCGCGGGAATCAAACTCCAGCAGACCTTCAGAATAACGGTCAACCAATTGATTCATCAGCGCCTCACCAAAGGCGTCAATTTTCTCTGGCTGCAGACCACGACCGTGCTTACCCAGAATCAGTCGCGCAGAAAACTGGCGATCCAGCAATGGAATAAACACTTCATCAACCAGCTTATTCAAACCTTTCGGGTTTTCAGAATACGCAACACGGTTTTGGTTAATGTCTTCAAACAGGGCATTGGATACCTGGGTGACCAGTTCCTGTGGTTCAGCTGAAAAATCAACTGGTCCAGCATGAGCCGTTGTCATCAGCAATGACATTAAAACCAACGCCATTGAAGTGATTCGATGACGATATCGCAATCTATTTACAATTAATTTCATGATGTTCCTCAATATCATTCGCTGGTATCGGGTTCGACGATTCAGCTATCGTCGCTGGACTCACTATCTGAGTTAAACAGATACTTGCTGACCAGCTCTTCCAAAACCACTGCTGATTGAGCCAGAAACAGCTCATCGCCATCCTGTAAAACCTCTGGCGAACCACCAGGTTCCAGCTCGACGTATTTGTCACCCAGCACCCCTTTGGTGTAGATACTGGCCGACGTGTCAGTCGGTAATTGGCTAAAACGGGCATCGATCGTCATAGTGACCACTGCCTCAAAGCTTTCCGGCTCTAGCTCAATGCTTTCAATAGTGCCTATATTGACACCTGCGACAGCGACTGGAGCTCTTGGTTTCAAATCGCCGATATTACTGAAGCGAGCGGTAATCTTGTATGAGCCCTGCTCACCATAGCCACCGACATCAGTGGCCTCAAAGGCCAGAAACAGCAATGCCGCTAAACCCAGCAGCATAAACAAACCAGCGGTTAATTCGACACTTTGATTAATTTTCACAATGTTTCCTGCCTCGCGCCTAAATCAGCAACGCGGTCAATACAAAATCCAATATCAGCACCACTATGGAACTGACGATTACGGTTTGTGTGGTCGCCACCGCAACACCGCGCCCAGTTGGCTCCGCGCTGTAACCCTGGTAGACCGATACCAATGCAATCACTACACCAAATACACCGCTTTTAATCACCCCGGACATAAAGTGTGTATAAAAATCAACGACAGATTGCATCCGCCCCCAAAAAAGCCCCTGGTCCAGGTGCGTCCATTCCACACCAAATAAATAAGCACCTAACAATGCCACCAAATTAAATAAGGCCGTCAAAATTGGTAGTGCTAGAACAGCAGCGATAAAGCGTGGTAAAACCACACGCTCAATCGGATCAATCGCCATTAACTCCAGTGCATCAAGCTGCTCAGTGGCTTTCATTAAACCAATCTCTGCTGCCATCGAAGTCCCCGCTCGACCGGCAAACAATAATGCCGTTAAAACCGGCCCCAACTCACGAAACAGCGCCAAAGCAACGACTGCACCCACTGACTCACTGGCTCCAAATTGCACCAGCGTGGAATAACTGATCAATGTCAGTACCAGGCCAACAAAAAAAGCACTGGTCAGAATGATCACCAATGAGCGTGTGCCGACAAAATATAACTGCCGCATCACCTCACCCCACTGTTTTCCAGTGAGCCTTATTCGCCTCAGCATCTGCAATAGAAACAGGCCACTTTTGCCCAGGGCATTCAGGGCTTCCAGAACCCGATTATTGGACGACACCTGACTCATGCCAATAAATCCTCGCCCAATTCACGAGCCGGATAATGAAACGGCACCGGCCCATCGGCCTGCCCCGTCAGAAACTGGATCACAGCCGGTGTTTGATCTTGCATCAGTTGTTCAGGCCTACCGCTGGCAGCCACTTTGCCTTCGATAAGAATGACGGCCAAATCCACCAGCTGATTAATCTGGCTGACGTTGTGAGTAACCATGACACTGGTCAGACCCAAGGCTTCATTCACATGTCGGATCAATTGGTTCACAGTGGCTACCGCGATCGGATCCAGGCCCGTAAATGGTTCGTCATAAAGCACCAGCTCAGGATCCAGCACCAATGCACGGGCAAGGGCAACACGTCGCGCCATGCCACCGGATAACTCTCTGGGAAACAGGTTAATTGCACCACGCAGGCCCACTGCATGCAGCTTGGTCAGGACTAATCGGCGGATGATGTTATCTGTCAGACCAGTATGCTCGCGCACTGGCAGGGCAACGTTTTCATAGACACTAAGATCGGTAAACAATGCGCTGTTTTGCAGCATCACGCCCAGCGTTTTACGATACTGATTCAGTTGATCAGCAGACATTTGGTCGATGCGCTGACCATTAACGACAACCCGGCCCGATTCTGGTCTGATCTGTCCAGTGATCAGCTTTAATACCGTGCTTTTACCCACGCCACTGGGTCCCATGATCGCTGCCACCGAACCTTGTGGGATGCTCAAATTGAACCCGTCAAGAATCACCCGTTCACCGCGCCGGAAAACCACGTCTTCCAGTTCAATAAAGCTTGATGATGGTTGGCTGCTGTTCATAATGCTCGTATCTGGCTTGGCAGGCTAGCAATAGACCCTGCGTGTTAAGTGATAATTCACAAGATCATAACTGTTTAACAAGACCGATATTGAGCTTATCGCTTTCGTATACTCTGGCCATTAATCCGAAGGTATTAAGCGTCTGATGGTTTCTGCGGCGTGCCGGGCGTGCGGAATCACAATGCTGCCACCGACCATTAATGCCACACTCATTGCTTCATCAATTTCTGCTTTACCGTAGCCTTCCTGTACACAACGTTGTATATGGTAATCGATACAATCGTTACAACGCAGCACCGCCGATGCCACCAAACCAAGCAGCTCTTTGTTTTTAGTGCTCAAAGCACCATCGGCATAGACCGTTTTATCCAGACCCACAAAGCGCTTGATGGCCAGGCTTTCGGTGTCCAGCAAAGCCGCATTACCGCGCTCGCGGCGGGCAATAAATTCGTCGAAATGATCACTCATTTTGTGTTTTCCTCAACAGCCAGCCTGGAGTCATTGTCCGATACCGGCTCCACATTCGAATTCTAAGGGAGTTTTGGTGGATGGCGATGATGGGTGGATTGCTCATAAGCATACGCCATACCCAACAATGCCTGCTCATCAAACGCAGTACCGATAAAAGATATCCCCACCGGTAAATGATGCACATAACCCATTGGCAAAGTAATATTCGGATAACCCGAAACCGCTGGATACGTAGAACTGCCTCCCAGGTATTTGTCTCCATTGATCCGATCAATACTCCATGCTGCCGAAGTGGTTGGGGCAATAATGGCATCCAGGTTGTGCTCTCTTAGCAGTTGATCGATACCATTGCGGGTGGCATCGGTGATTTTTTCTACCGCCTGCTGATAAGCGTCATCAAATCCACCCTTTTCCTGTGCCTGTTCAAACAACTCTTGTTGGAACCAGGGCATTTCCTGGTCTGCATTGGCGTTATTAAAGGCAATCAACGCTTCTAGATCAACCGCTTCAGCCGGTGGCTTCGGCAAACCGGCCAGATAAGCATTTAGATCGTTTTTAAAATCAATCAACAGCGCATTGAATGAATTACCGTTATCAAATGCATCTCCAGCATCAGGGTACTGCAGGTCATCAACCATTTCAGCGCCAGCCGACTCAATATCTGCAACTGCCTGATCAAACAAGGCATCTACGCCTTCATGAAAACCCGCTGCGCCACGTAATACGCCGATGCGTTTACCTGCCAATGCTGAGGTTTCCAGAAGTTGCGTGTAATCGCGATCAAAACCGCCCTGTTGGCGGGCTTGCTCGGTAGCCACGTCAGCTTCATCAAAACCAACCATGGCGTTGAGCATAATGGCGGCATCTTCCACACTGCGTGCCATCGGTCCGGCAGTATCTTGGCGGTGCGAGATAGGAACAATGCCTGTGCGACTGACCAACCCCACTGTCGGTTTAACTCCAACCAGCCCATTGACACTGGAAGGGCAGACGACAGAACCATTGGTTTCAGTACCAACAGCCAATATGGCCAGGTCTGCAGCTACCGATACACCGGAACCAGAGCTTGAGCCACAAGGTGTCTTACTAATGTCATAAGGGTTTTTTGCCTGCCCCCCCACACCGCTCCAACCACTGGAAGACCGCGAGGACCGAAAGTTTGCCCATTCACTCAAATTGGCTTTGCCCAATATCACCGCTCCGGCTGCACGCAGGTTGGCGGTCACTGCAGCATCGCGCTGGGTAAAATTGTTCTTTAAGGCCAGTGAGCCGGCAGTGGTGGCCATGGCTTCACGACTTTCTATATTGTCTTTAAGAATCACAGGAATTCCATGCAATGGACCATGGATATGTCCTTCAGCACGTTGTTTATCCAGTTTTTGTGCCTGCTCAATAGCATCTGGGCTGGTGGCAATGACTGCATTTAGCATGGGGTTGTAGTGTTCGATCCGCTCCAGGTAATAACGGGTCAGCTGTTCGGAGCTGAATTCACCGCTTTGCATCGCAGCAATGGCTTGACTGACACTGAGCTCGAACAGGCTTTCATTCTCAGCACTGCTGGTATCCTCCGTTGTACCAACACTGACTTGAGCATCAGTATCCACAACAGGCGCCGTGCTGCTGGAAGCATCTGGTGATGGTTGCTCACAGCCGACTAAAAATACCATCGCAAGCACCAGGATCAGCCATACCGGTCTATTGTTTAATTTGTTCATAAAATTTCCTTGCTCATCACCGGAGCTGCTGCGATTTTATTGCTCGTTGTACAGCCTTTGAATGTCTGCTGCCAGCTGTGCCGGTGTTAAATCATCACGCAATAACAACTTCACTTTACCATCTACGCTAAATGCAAATACGGCACTGCTGTGGCTAACATTGTAATAACCATCAGCATCGGGCTCGCTGTAACCGTAAGTCACGCGATAACGGCGAGTCAGTGTTTGCAGCTGGCCTTGATCACCGGTTAAGCCCAACACACTGGGACCAAAAGCGCTGGCATATTCACCCAACCGTTGACCATCATCGCGTTCTGGGTCGACGCTGACAAATAGCACCTGAACCTGTTGCTGTACCGACTCGGGTAAACTGCGGATAGCAGCGGCCAATTGCGCCAGCGTGGTCGGGCAGATATCCGGACAGTTAGTGAAACCAAAAAATAACAGGTTTACCTTCCCTGAGACATCCGCTTCAGTCACAACATCACCTCCAGCATTGACCAGTTCAAAGGCCAAATCCGGCATCAACCCACTAATATCTTTACCATTCCATTCGGGTGATTGCTGACAGCCTGCCAGCACTGCAATCAATGTCAAAATAAGTGTTCGTAATAACCACATACGATTGTCCTTTAGTATCAATGGAACCACTTAACCCATGGTCAAAAAACGGAGTGTCATGGAGCCAATGGCACCACGACAAAGTCATGGTTCAGCGTGTGCGTCTGCGATTCATCACCCAGGCTAACGAACTGCAAAGCAATCGAAACTGTATCACCCACTTGCAGTGCCTGTTTGCCCCTCATCAACATCAAGTGCATACCGCCAGGTGTGAATTCGATTGACTCTCCCACACCTACCAAAATGCCGTTATCCAAAGATTGCATGCTGGACTGACCGTTATCAATGCGAGTCTGGTGCATCATGACCCGTTCAAAGGTCTCGCTGCTGGCTGCCTGCAGACGTACAGGATGGCGGGTGTGGTTTTGCAATATAAAGTAACCCGCTTGCGGACCATTCCCGGGTGCCAGGCGAACCCTTGCCTGATCAATGACCAGCGCTTCGGGTGCAGTGGTCGACCATATCCACATCATACCGCCTGCGGCCAGCAGCAATACCAGCAATGCCAATGGGAACTTTTTCATACGGTTTCCTGCATATTGGAAGGTGTTTCAGTAACTTCTTTGTTATGCCGATTGGTTTGTGAGTGCAACAAGCGACGCAGCAATATCAAAGCAGCGACTACACTCATCATGGCGGCGGGAATCCAGGTTATCAATCCACCCAGCTGTTGATCGGTTAAGGGGCTAATCGGCCATGCACGCCCACAAACGGCATACACATCAAACACAATCTGCTGACTAAACGCCAAACGCGCGCCAATAATAATCTGCGGCACCATAATCGCTGCCAGCAGTAACATGCGCACGCCGTAGCTCAATTGCGGAGTCACCCTATCACGGGTATCAGCCAGCATCAGCCACCAGAACAGCAAACCATCCAGTGCCATTGACCAGTTCATAATCCAATACAGTTTTTCGCTGAGCATCGCATCGAAATGAACTTCTGGTATCAACCAAAAGGCAATCAAGCCGACAAATAAAAAACTGGCCAGAAATGGCTGCTGCAAAAAACGATAGACTCTCAACCAGGTGTTGCTCAGCCAGTTCTGACCCGCAAACCAGCGCTTAACCGGGCTCGGCACTCCCGCCGCCAAAACCGCACCGGGTGCTGCCAGGGCAATCAAAAATGGTGCAAGGTGGTGCAACACCAGGTGTTGTCCGCGGTGCACAAAAAACATGTATTGTGACCAGTAATCAAAATGTGTCTGGGTCACCACATACATCAATAAAACACCTGCCAAAAAGGCAAAGCCCCGCCAAAAAACGGGCGCTGTCCCACTGTACAAGCCGCGGATATAAATAATCACAGCCCCCCAGATACTTAGCTGTACCAACCAGGAAAATTCCCAGGGGATGAAAAATTGAGCAATACTTTGCATAACCAGATTTTACCGGTTAATCGCTGGATGCGCTTATCGGTTGGCTGGAAAGCCGTTTAAAACCCCGGCGACCCTTGGAAAAACAGCATCCCGTATTCGACTACCACTCTCCATGATTGGGCATTGATGCCCACGGTTCTGCTGGTGGCAACGCATCACCTTTTTGCAATAGCTCAATGGAAATATTATCGGGTGAACGTATAAAGGCCATATGTCCATCTCGAGGTGGCCGATTGATAGTCACGCCATTGGCCAGCAATCGCTCACACAGTGAATAGATGTTGTCCACACGATAGGCCAGATGGCCGAAGTTACGCCCACCGGTATAGTTCTCAGGGTCCCAGTTGTAAGTCAACTCAAGCAATGGTGCACTCGTTGTCTGTGCCTGCGCCTGATCTGCAGGGGCGGCCAGATAAACCAGTGTAAAGCGACCTGTTTCGCTGTCATGTCGGTTGGTCTCTATCAGACCTAGCTTATTGCAATAAAAATCCAGTGATTGCTCCAGATCAGCCACTCTTACCATGGTGTGGAGATATTGCATTGTTGAATCCTCTTTTGTCGTTGAATCTATCTTTGTTTAAAGCATTATGGCGGCTGTTAATCAAACTCAACTGTGCTTCTTAAACAATCAATGGTTTAAAGAAAACCCATTGAACCTTTCCACCACCGCTTATCACATACGTTCAATAGATGAAGCAGGAGTATCTATGTTCTTATATAAGCGCAGCCGCCTTGGCATTCTACCGGCAGCCAGGGCAAATCGTATCGCAATCAATATGTCTGCATTGTGTCTGGCAATGATTTTTGCATTCAGTCTTAGTCAGCAGGCACAGGCACAGCCCGTCATCGACAGTGCCGAGAACATCATGCAAACACGGTGTAGTGACTAACAACAGGACGACACCTTGCAATGTTATTGCCTCTGGGTTGACTCGGTCGAAATTTGGGTTCAGCGCCGCTATAAACACAACACTTTTTCTTCCTTGCTTGAAGTGTGCTGCAGACATTGCTCTGAAGGATAGGCTCAAACGGTAGCTTCATCCACGAGCCGCTTAATTCTGAGCGATACCGCAGTTAGCCAACAAACCTACCTTGCTAAACCCGCCAGTTTGTTGGTTATTAACACACTAATCAAGCTTATTGGGCGTCTTTCAGGCGCCCCTTTTTAATTTCCCTATAAATCTATTCAATGGCTGTTGTCCATGATAATGACATCTATCAAAAGCTTATCTATGGATTCAATCAACAGAACATCTATGCTATAGCACTGTGTGCAAGCCAAATACTCTTATGTAAGTACTATCCAAACACACATTGGATGGTGACAATGATGGTATGCCTTGTCAGGGATAATGGTGTCATTGATTATCCTCATTCCACCAATAACTCAATCTCACATAACGCCTCCCATAAAGCCTTATTGCGAAAACAAATACACCCACCTCCGCGTTTCTCCTGACTGGTCTGCCGGTTAATATCTGCCACGCACACCCAATCGGGCACAGCCGTAACAGCCCACTTGGCATGATCTTTGGTGTAATGCCATTGATAAGGATAGCCCAGTTTTTCCAGATTGATTTGCAAAATATCACAGGTATCATGCATGGCATCCGCATCATGCATGGATGGTATGGTGCCACGTCGCCAGCTTTCCACATCAATATCGGCCTGCAAATGTGGCCCCACATGATCAATCCAGAAATCTTTCGCCCAGTAGCGATTCTTAGCCATCAACCGAAACCGGTGCCAGGCATGGGAAAAAAAATGAATATCACAGGCCGGATCACCTTGATTGACGTCGATTGCATTGGCCACACGATAAAAAATATCGTGCTTGCCCATGCTGTCGGGAATTCTGCATTGATAAGTCTGCGGCTCGTGACGATGGTATTTTTGTTCTGCGATATAGCGGGCAGCATCAACATTACGCAAATGTATGCACATAAAAGTCTGGGCAAATAACGGCGAGCCTAATTCACCGGTTTTAATATCGGGAAACCTTGGCCAGGAGTGCAACAGCCAGAACGCTGAATCGGTTTCTAAATCGAATGCCAGCAAACCTTTGGCATGCCCTTTTCGACTGTCATTGGATTTACGCCCTGGAATCTCGTCGTTGTAACAAATCCAACCGAGTGAATCAGAGCTGCTGGCATCAGCACTGTAAATTTGCTCAAGTGTTTTATGCAGCGCACCGTTTTTTTGGTCCAGCGTTTTTTCCGATAACGCCAAAGACCCTTTGCTATTGGCATCGAAGTACAAGTATTCCCATCCTGTTGTTTTTGAGAAGTCCTGCTCGGAACCTTGATTGGGTTTAATGTTTTTTGGCAGCTTGTACATAAACCACCAGTCAACCGCTTTACCGCTGCTGTCGTTATAGACCTTAAGCCTCATACGTAATCACACTCCCTGATTTGCTGTTTTCCACCCGCCTTACTGATTTTCTTATTGTTTTGTATTGATCCGTTATTTCTGCTGGACAAGTGCAGGAGGTTTTACTCAAATTTTATATCAAATACTTTATTACAAACTGGTCTGCTGTGTATTGGGTGGTGAAGATCCCCAACGGTTTTTCTGATGTTCCCGTTGATGTGCTGTCACATCCATAATAATCTTCAATACCACCAGCAGCAGCAAGGCCGCCAACGGTTGGCCCAATGCCTGGGCAATAAGACCACCGACCAGTACCGTGGCATGCAAGATGGCAATCCGGGCGTAAGGCTTGGCCATCAATTCGTTGACTTTTAAATGCCTGTACTCACCACCGATGTAATAGTTGCCGACCAGTGATACCACATGACTGGCCATCAGTACCAATGCCGGCCACCATAACTCGAAGTGCTGAACAATAAACGGCACCATATTCGGAGAGAAATCAACGCCATCAGGCAATTGCTGCTTGGCAAACAGGCTAATAATAATAGCCCCGTGACCCAGTGTGAACATGCCATAGTGAAAGGCAAAAAATATCGAGTTGAACAGTTTCTTGGGTACCCCTCGACGACCACCATCCGTACAGGTCAGCATCTTGATGATATTCAATATACCAATGATCACGTTTTCCAACCAGAACAGCAGTAGAATCTGCACCAGTGACCACTGGCCGGTCATCACCAGATACAATGGCAATAGATTTGCCGCTATCAGCACCAATGCCGAAGGTGCTCGCAGAAGGCTTGATACTTGTAAACCGTGAAAAACTTTAATGATTAAACGCCTGCAAAAATGGATGACCGATCAGTTGTTACGAATTATACCGGTTCGTTGGCAATATCTGTGCTGGCAACTGACCAATAGAGAACCTCATGAGGCCGATATCAATCTGTTTCGGCATCTAGGTGGTATTCCTGGTCTGGTGCTGGACCTGGGAGCCAACTATGGGCAATTTGCGTTATCGGTGTTCTGCGTTAATAAGCATCTGGCCATCGAGTCCTGGGAACCCAACCCGCAATTGCGCTGGCCATTGCGTTTTATCAAATGCCTGCACCCACGGCGGTTTCGTTATCGCCTGCAAGGCGCGGGGGACCAACCTGGTGAAATCACATTGCACATTCCGGTGTCTTCCGAAAAAATCCATGCAAGCGATCTAACCACCAACGCTTCTTTGGACCCAGATGAATTCGAGAAAGAATATGTCCAACAGCGCCTGCACGATTACAACCATCAACAAGACTACCACCTACAGGCTATTCCGGTAAAAATCACTACCGTCGATCAGCAGCCAATATGTCCATTGATTATCAAAATTGATGTTGAAGGCTGGGAATTACAGGCTTTGCAAGGCATGCAGGCAACACTGGAACGCCACCACCCGATGCTGATGATCGAGGTCAATAACCACAAACGTTGGTATCCATGGTTACGAAAAATGGGATATCACACATTCATCTACCAGCAGCAACCACCTGCCCTATTGTTGGTTGAGGGCTATACACCAGAGCTGAATGTGTTTTGCCTGCATCCTCAATCACCAACGCAGCTGTTGCAGCAACTTCAGCCCTTATTGCCTAAAACAATGCCGGATGGTTGGTAATATCAGTCATTGACTGCCTCAAAGCCATCACCAATAACCGTATCAAGCGCTGCCCACGGCACATTGCCCTAGGTATCTAGATTGTGGTTGATAGCCGTCGACTGGCTTTTTATTGAGTATTACTGCAACGATGCCAGGTATATGAGCGTTGCCGTTTCCATTGAGCATCTTCCCAATCCAACGAAATGGTAATAAAACCATTTCCAGCCTCTTGCAGCTCATGGCGGGTTTTCCAGGTGCGGCCATCGGGCAATGAAAATACCTGTTCCTGCACATACTGGCTTTCACCAACCTGCCACATCGAGCCATCACCCACAATGCCATTACGGCCAAACTGCAAGGTCACCACTTTGTCGTTGTTAGCATCCCAATAGCTGAGAAAGTCCCAAAAATCCGGTGATACCTGTTGCCCGGTTTTTCCATATAAACGGCCCTGCAAGTGTGTTGCCCCGCCGATACCGGTTTTCCACACGTTGTAGTAGGTATCAATGGTTTCATTTTCTGATTGATATTCAGCGTTACTGGTTCGCCAGCAGCCACTGCCCTGGGTTAAAAAAGCCATGTGGTCAGTGAGCCACTCCGGTGGCCTTTTGTTGTCTTCAGTATTGGCTCGTAGCTGATTGCTGGTCACCAGGAAGATGATCAGCAGGGCTGCATAATGACGCATGTTTGACTCCAATCGAATCTTTGATCGTTAACTCAGTTGTAGCATGCGTTTATTAGAACCAGCTACTTTTTTTCGGCCGATGCCCAGCCGGCCAAGTCAAAAGACACTAAACTAACCATGTGCCACTGTCCGGGCCTTGTGTTTACGTTGACTGGCGGGTGGTTTCCAGCCGCTGATTGCCAATGCCATGACCCTGGCTGCATCTACCATTTCATTGGCCTGCTGATGATCATCAAAGGTACGAGCCAGCACCATGCCACCGACACATAAAGCCGTTAGCGCCAGCGCCTGTTCATAACGCGCATCACTTGATACCGATGCCAGCCCCGATTCGAACACTTCGATCATGCGTTCCACCAATTGACGATAGGCTGCTTTTACCTTTGGACCTGCGCGGGCGATATCAGAAGGCAAAGCAATCATTGGACAGTGCGCATCCACATCAGCCAGGTGGGTATGTGAAAGGTAGGCTTGAATCATTTGCTGGGCCAGTTGTGCTGGCGGTAAGGAAAAATCCAGATCAACATCCTGCCAGCGATCTGTCGGATTACATTCCCCATAGCTTTTAACGGCTTCGACGAATAAATCCTCCTTATTGTTAAAGTGGTTATAAAACCCGCCACGGGTCAACCCGGCACTGGCCATAATTTCGTCAATAGAAACTTCGGCAAAACCTTTTCGGTTAAAAAGCTCACGGGCACAATCAACAATGCGTTGACGGGTCAATTGTTTATGTTGTTGGCTGTAAGGCATGTTGGCTCCGGTTTTCCAAGGTTATCAGACTACTGCAAAATCAAAATATGTTCTTGAACATATTTTGTTGGCCGCTATGCTGTTGCTCAAACCAATCCACAAACCAAGGTACATACTCATGCAGCTTTACTATTTCCCGACACCGAATCCCCACAAGCCGTGCGCTGTGGCTCGATATTTAAATTCACCTGTCGAATACATCAACATTGATCTATCAAAGGGTGAAAACAGAACACCGGAATATTTGGCCATCAACCCCAATGGCAAAGTACCTGCATTGGTGGATGGTGACATTAAGCTATGGGAAAGCTCAGCCATCATGGCACACCTTGCCATTAAGGCCGGTTCTGATTTGTGGCCTTCAGACCCTGCTCAGCAGGTGGATGTACTGCGATGGCTAAATTGGGACACCGCACATTTTTCTCGTCATGCCGGTACCTTGATGTTCAACAATTACGTCAAGTCCAAGTTTGGCATGGGCGAACCTGATATCGCAGCCGTTGAAGAATCCACTGGGTTTTTAAAGCAATTTGCTCAAGTTCTGGATAATCACCTGCAGGGACGTGATTACCTTCTGGGGGATAAACTCAGCATTGCAGATTTTGCTGTTGGATCCTTCCTGCCTACCGCTCACCTGTCTAAGATGCCTTTGGATGGTTGTGCTGAAATCGAACGCTGGCAAAACAACATGAACCAACTGGAAGGCTGGCAAAACCCTTTTCCAGCCTAAACACTGCTGACAGCACCACATCAAGCGATGTGGTGCTTGCTGATTTGACATAACTATATATCTAGTGATATAAATATATTATGTTTACTGATGATACCGCCGCCCGTGCCTTTGCGGCTCTTGGCAACCCAACCCGGCTGGCCATTTTGCGATTATTGGTGCGTGCAGGCTGTGATGGTTTAAACATGACCGGATTACGTGAGGCTCTGGATATTCCAGCCTCAACTTTTAAGCACCATTTAGATGCATTGGTGCTATCCGGGCTGGTGAAGCAAATCAAAGCCGGTCGTGATCAGATTTCCACTGCTGATTATGCCGCCATTCAACAGTTAGCTGCACACCTAATGGAAAACTGTTGTGCCGGTGAAATACAAAAATAGTATTGGTTTTTTTTGCTTTTAAATAACTACATATCTAGTGATATAGAGGAAATAACCATGCAACGATTACATATCAATATAGGCGTCGAGAATCTTGAACAATCAATCAACTTTTATTCCACATTACTGGGTGAACAACCGAGTATTCAAAAACCCGACTACGCAAAGTGGCTGTTAGACGATCCACGTATCAATCTATCGATCTCCACCACAGGTAAAAAAAATGTAGGTATTAACCACCTGGGCATTCAAACACAAACCCATGACGAGCTGGAGACTATTCATAACCGACTACAGACAGCCAATCAGCCTACGATTGACGAGCCCGGTGCGCAATGCTGCTACGCCGAATCAGATAAGCACTGGACCACCGACCCATCCGGCGTTGTTTGGGAACTGTTTAAAACCATGCGGCAAATTGATCATTATGGCGATCAACATCAACCGCTTGATGAAGGTGTAGCAGGTGATGCCAGCAAACAAACCGGCTGTTGTGTTGCTGCTTAATATTGACGGTAGCTCATATCCAAAGCCCGGCGATACGCCGGGCCATGGTCCAGTTTTATCCCATAAAATTAGGTTTCTTCCGATGCTTTTCTTGTCATTTTAAATTCCAGCACCTGATTGTTAACCTCGCCGATCGGCAAATCATAAACCTCAATCATCAATTCATCGTCTGAAATAAACCGATACACGGTTTTCACCATTTTATCGTGCTCACCGGTTAGGTATTCATCCAATGTGCCATAAACAACCAATGCTTTGTCATAGGGTGTGAAGTCACCTTCAGAGCGGTTCATAGCCGTATCAATGGATGAGACAGAGGTGGTGACATAACTTTGTTTGAAGTTATCGTAGCCTAGCAAAGTAAAGGTATTCAGCGGCAGGCCCATCATCGTACCAGTGCTTTCCATTTGCAGCCAGCGACCAGGCATTAACCACTTAATGGTTGAGCTGCCCTTGGTTGCAGTACCGGGTGCGCCTTGCATGGTGATACGAATTTCCATGTCCCATTCACCAACAAAGCGTTCGAGCTTTTTATGATGCTCGGCCGGCTGCGTGTATTTCTGTGCCTTGGCCATCATTTCAGCCAGTGCATCCCCGCTGGACTGTTGCTGCTCCTGAGCCAGCAAAGAAAAAGTGATCAGGCAAAATATCAAACTTAGTAATAAACGTTGCATGGAGTTAATCCTTTTGTTGTTGATGTAGATTAGCCAAAATTGCGTAACGGGTGAGCAAACAACCAGGGGCATTGGGGTTTGCCAGAAAAGAGGCTCCAATAATGGGTGGTGATGGCAGGGTTATTAGCGCCAGGCCAGTGATTAAAACGAAACTGATAGCACGTGCCCATAACCGTTGTCCGATTAACCGGCCACGCAAATGTTTTATGCGCTGCATCACTGCAGGGGTTTTATTTAGCAAAGCCAGACCAGGTTGCACAGCTGCGAGATGATTATCGGGCCGATCCAATGATAATGCCGCACGCGCCAGCATTTTGGGATAAGCAGCACCCGACTGACCCAGCTTTCGCATCACCAGTGCATCGCAGCAAAATTCGCGCAATATATTGATTCGACGTACTGCAAACCACACCAAAGGGTTAAACCAAGCCAAACATATCAGCGCCATATTGAAAGTTGCCAGCCAGTGGTCACGACGTTTGATGTGCCCAAGCTCGTGACACAGTGCCAGTTCGATATCCTGTTCACTGGCACTATGAAACATATTGTGTGGCAATAAAATCACAGGACGAACAATGCCTATAACCAGAGGTGAATGAACCCGTTCAGATAACAACAATGGCACAGGTTTACAGCCGATGATTGCCGCTGCTTTGGAATAAACAGAATACGAAGATATTGATCTGGCACTATTGAGCAGCTGCTTGCGCAGGCGATATTGACGAACTGTCAGTATCGACAACATTGTCAGACACCCTGCCAGCCAAATAAAAAATACAACCACAAAAACTGAGTTGGAAATCATCGCCGTTTTAACGGTGGTCATTTGTGCCGATTCAACCGGCAGCCACTGCCATACTGTCCAAGGGGAATACCACTGAGGTGATACCAGCAAATGCAGGGGGATCAGCATCCACATTAATAAACGAAACTGCGGCCATACCCAACGACCAATGAATAGTTCCAGTGAGCCCACAATGATAAACAGCAACACACTTTGGTAGGTACTGGAAATTAACCAAGCAAGCCACTGTTCAGTCAGCATTGGATACCTCCTGATTGTTCAGCATGGCCTGCAACTCTTCTCGTTGTGCGCTGGTGAGCTTTTCCTTTTCCAGCAAATGCTGGACCAACCCACCGACTGTGCCATCAAAGGCTCGATCAATCAGTTGATGTATCGCCGAGCGCCGTGCTTGTGACCGACTGACTAATGGTGTGAAAAAACTGCTATTGCCCTGCTTGTTAACTGCAACCATCTGCTTTTCCACCAATCTGGTCAATAAAGTTTTAACCGTGGAATACGCCCATTGATTGTCTTGCGGTAAACGCTGCATGACTTCTCGGACACTGATAGGATGGCGTTGCCACAAGGCCTGCATCACCGTCCACTCTGACTCATTTAATTTCACTGAATAATCAATCTGCTACATTTGTAGCAGATTGTGCTACAAATGTAGCAGTAATGCAAATATGCCTTATTATCATGGTGGATAAGCGAAAACCAATTGCAGTGATGAACGATCACAATATACTTTGAGCCAACCATCTCACTAAAGGTATCTATTGATGTTGACTCTGTTTCGTTACTGCTTATTCACTGCACTGTTGCTTGTGCTAATAGCGCCCTCTGGGCATGCTCAAACTGAAGACCAGCAAGCCACTGAAGCTGACAAAATCACTGAGGCACCCGAAGTAACACAAGCAGTCACGCAGCTGGATCATTTGGGGTTGGCTGTGCTGGATTTGGAAGCATCAGCAGACTTTTTCATTAATGCGTTGGGTTTTCAACTGCGGGGTGGAGACCCAGATTACCCGGCCAAGTTTCTTTTTAATGGCCATCTTTTTTTAACGCTCTGGCAAGTCACTGATGCAGATTCGGCGGTAAAATTTGATCGAAAAAACAATGTCGGCCTTCACCACCTGGCACTCAGCGTCTCCAGTTTTGAAGCATTGGACAAACTCTATGAGGTTGTTGCCGAGTGGGAAGGTGTCGTTGTCGAATTCCCACCCGAGCTGGCTTATGGCGGACCAGCCAAACACATGATGATTCGCGAGCCCAGCGGTAACCGATTAGAATTGGTGCATCGCCCATAAATGATTAACAGATGGATAATGGGCTGCACAACTCGCGTCTCTGGAAATTATCATGCAAATTAAACTCAGCAGTATCCTGGTTAACAATCAAGAAAACGCCCTGAAGTTCTATACGGAAAAGCTGGGTTTTATCAAAGAGGCTGATATTCCGATGGGTGAGTTTCGCTGGTTGACGGTGATTTCTCCTGAAGGCCCTGATGATGTCGAATTATTGCTTGAACCATTGGGTTTCGAGCCGGCAAAGATATACCAGCAAGCACTTTACCAGGCCAATATTGCCGCCACTGCATTTTCTGTAAAAGATATTCATAGCGAATATAAAAGACTGAAGGCTTTGGGCGTGGCGTTTAAAATGCAGCCAACAAAAACCGATACCGTCACCATGGCGACCTTTGATGATACCTGCGGGAATATTATCCAGATATATCAGCTGCAGACCTGATCGCTATTGATTTGTGTTGATCAGAAGTTCAATAGGCTGGTCCACATTGGTTGCAATCTCAAATTCCTGAGACTCGAGACCTGACTGGTGTACCTCAACAGATAAATGCTCAACACCCTCAACCTCCAGCACCAGCCTGCCTGGTTCGGGTGGTATTAACTGACGGCTTGGCGCCTCAGAAAATTCACTGGCAACCGTGACAAAAACCTGCTCCGCAGGCAAACCGGTTAATGCATCATTGATATTCAGCTCAACCTGCCGAAGCTGACCCGGTTGCAACACCGCAAATTGTTCGCCTTCATCGGCACTGATTGTGACGGTATTGGTATACAGCACCTGCCAGGGCGACAGAGCAGCCTGCCCGCGGTACACCCCATCCTGTTTGACGGTAATCACCACTTCGGTATTGCTGCGAGCTTCGAACTGCTCCGCATTAATGGTGATCCATTGTCCCTGTTGGTTTTGCTGTTGGATAGCAAATATGGGAAAGGGCAGACTGGTTTGGAGCGGTAAAATTGAATGATCCAAAACCAGCCTTCGAAAGCTGGGAATCACCCAGTTCACCCGCGCACTACCGCTATCTAGCATTGCCTCCAAATCAGTATCAGCCGGGTTAAAGCTAACCGAATAGCGCTCTGGAATGGCCAAATTCGCGGCTTTTCCAGCATCGATCTGCGCCATGAAATAACTGATCTTCTCAGCAGAAATATCCGCCAATCTACAACGCCCCGACAAATCTGATGCGCTGCACACGGTTTGCTGGTCAGGATGATCAACAAGCTGTACGCCACTGATGGGCTCACCTGACTCATCCTTAATGGTCGCTGTTAAAGTCACCAACAATGCCTGTTCAACAATCAAGCTGGCGATGTTCAATAACAGCTCACTGCGTTCTCCTGCAGGCAGTGGCGCAGTGGTTTCCACCACGGTTTGACCTGCCTTGCCTTCAACACTTACTTGTATTGATTGATCGGGTGTTAATGGGAATAACACCATACTCTCACCCACAGCAAAGCGCTGCTCCCCATATAAAATTGGCTCGACATCAGGGTTAAACAACTGCCGCGCCAGACGCCATTGGTCACCTGCCTGCCCTCGCTGAAAAAACACCGGAAACCGTGGCGCTGCTGCCTCGAGATTTTCAGGGCCAGTCAAACGGACAGTCAGCGAGGCGCCCTGTTGCGCATAAACTTCACCAAAATCCAATGATGGATTTGGGCTGTCGCCAAACTGGTGGGCAAAATAAAACCCACTGCCTGTCCCTTTTGCCACCAGACGATAAACATCTGCAGGCGGCAGCTGGCTCAGCTGAAAACCGGCATTGCCGTCTTCGGCAAAGCTCAACGACACTTCTACCCAACGATCAATCACTGCCAGATCCGCCAGGCGCTGTGGATCACTGTCACCAATCAATCGGTATTCCTGTAAGTCCTCGGGATCAAAATAACCCAAACCAATCAACGCCTGACCAGCCACAGGTTGAACCTGTTGGTCGGCAATCAATAGGCCTGTTAGATTGATAGAATAGTTTGATGTTGCAGCACCTTCGGCTGCCGGTGGCTGATCGAAATTTGATACAGACTCAGTTGCACTAACCGCATCCACTTGATCATCCATGGTGATATCTGGTGAATGGTCGTTGCGCCATAATAAAATGGCGCCAAGCACCAAACCCAGCACCAGTATCGCCAGCCAGCGACGCCTGACCTTTGCTCGCTCAGCCTCTGACATATTGTATTAACCTGGCCGGTTATTAATCGGTGCTGGAATTGCTGTAAAGCCTCATCCAGATCGGTGCATGATCCGATAAATTATGCCGAAAATTATACAGGTTGTTGATATAGTCCCGGCCGGAACTGGAGTATTCCGTCACATAACTGGGTTGATACCAGAAATGATCATAGGGATTGGCATAGACACCACTGGAATTGATAGACGTCTTATCATTAACTCGATAAGTCACTGCCGGTGACAGGGTATTAAAATAATCCCAGTAATTGGATGTCGCACTGCGGTTATGATCACCCAATAAGATCACATCCTCATCTGCACTGCTGCTATTTTGAACAGAATTAAATACGTTGCGTATCTCGTTAATCTCGGCACGCCGTTCGCTGGCAGTGCCAAACACCGTATGCCAATTGATAAAAGTATAATCCTCACCGGTCTGTTTATGCCGCACTTTTACGATCTGCGGCTCACGGGAGAACTTATCACCGACATCGTTCCAGACATAAGCCGATACTAGCTGCACTCGATCGGTGCGATAAAAAACCGCATAACGCTCACGATAGCTAGAACGCCCGATAGCATGGGTAACACTGTAGCCCCAGCTATAACCAGTCACACTGTTTAATGCCGATCTGATACTGGCTGCTGCGGTGTCATACATAACCTCTTGGGCAAAAATCAAATCCAGACCATTGGATGCAGAACTGCTGCTACCGAAATCATTCCACATCTGGCTGGCATAACCATTCCAGTCGGTTTGATTATTCCAGCCCGCATGCAAAGTATTCCAGGATGCGACTCTTAAATAAGAGCCTGCAGATGCAGTGCTGGAAATAACACACGCGCATAGAAACAGCGCAAAGAAAAGAACTCCTTTCATGGCTTTAGCCTCCGTACTCAGATTGTTGCTGGTTAGTGATGGTTTTGGCCCCTCAACCAAAACCCGCTGATACTTTACAGACGCACAAAGGATAAAGCGAAATTATTACAACCTTGTTGCAGTATAGTTTGATTGGTTTAAATATCCGGAAATTGAATATGCAAACCAATCACCTGGGTGTCTCGGCTTATTGACGATTACAGACCGCTAGTGATAGACAGATTCAATCAATCGATTATTTCTGACACAGCTATAGCAATTTTCCTACAGACAAGTCTATCTACAGCAGGTATATTGGAATCTGGCAATTCAAGGTATATAGCCAGCTTTGGCGATGACCTCTCGGTTACTGAAGATATGACCGGTGTGCCAGCAGACGGGAGAGGAATAAGCGCAATCCATAGCGCAGCATAATAATAATTGAGGTGGTGTTAATGACACTAGAACAAACCTGGGGCGGACTGTCTGGCCGCAAGTATGATTTTCAAATTTACTCAAACGGATCCGATTGGCCATTTTGGGGCGGCATCTATCTGTTTTGTAGTCGCAACCAATTGGGATGGGATGTGCATTACATCGGCGAATGCAATGACTTATGCGAAAAACTACGTCCATGCGATAAAACTTCACTGAACTCAAGCGCATTGTGTGCTACTCACGTTCATATATTGCTGGAATCAGACCCATTGCGCCGACAGCGAATGAAAAAAGATTTGGTCAGGGCTTTGAAACCATCGTATAACAAAAAATCACCGCCCAGCAGGAGGCTCAGTCAGGTGGCATAAATACCGGTAGTCAATCATTGATTATCGATCGCACGCTATCCAGATACCCGGACACCTTATCTGGATAGCTTCTGGTGCAACACGGCCTTTTAAGGTACATTAATCAGATAACAGCATTTTACTGGACCCGTTCATTTTTAAGAACAACGTCCTGCTGATAATAATGATGAATCGGGACTAAGATCCCTGAAAATGAATTAACTGCTCAACCAGGGAGAGTTGATATGCAGCACGGTGAGAGCCTGAGGCTTGGGTTCCATTTTCAGAACATCAATGATGTTCGGCCCACTGCTATTGCCGTCACCCAGCGCACACCAAACTTTATCACCCCTGTCTATACAATAATAAATCATTCCCTGCCTATATGGCGCAGCCCCCCTACTGTGCCAGCCATACCCAATACCGAACGTTACAGTCTGGCTTCATTTTGTCGAAGCTGGTTGCTTTTTCACTTATATGCAAGAGTCGATTGTTATGAGAAAACGTAAAAAAAATGCCCAAATATCTGTTAACGCCATTGCAGGCACCCACGTGGTTTTGCTGGGTTTAAATGCAACGGATAAAGCGCGCACCGGGCTGGTAGGCTTTACCATCAAGCGGCTGGATAACAAAAGCAAAAAAACCAAAATACTGGCCGGTTCTGATGAACGCCCTATACAACGTTTTCTGTGGGGAGATTATGCAGCTTATCCAGGCATCAGCTATACCTACACTGTCTCGCCGATGTACGTTAACAACAAGAAGCTGGTTGCAGGGCCATCGATCGACTTAAAAATTAAAACCGAAAACCCGGATGATGGCACTCATGCTGTTTATTTTAATCGTGGCGTAGCAGGCAGTCAGGGGTTTAGCAGAAGGTTCGGTGACTATCGTCGCTGGTACCTGACCCAGCACAGCACGCCAGGTGATGAATACACCAAGCCTCGACAGGCCAGAGCGACTGAATTTATCAAACCCGAAGACATTCCCGCAGACAAGCATGCTTATGCCTGGCTGTCACGTGGACTGGAAGAAGCCATGCTGGAATTTATTGGCAAGGCCAAAAACAGTGACTATTCGATTCGCGCTGCGGTTTACGAGTTTACCCATATCCCCGCCATTCAGGCCTTTGTCGATGCACTGGAGCGCGGTGCTGATGTCAAAATCGTACATCATGCCAAACGGCAAAATGTGTATACGTTAAAACAAAATTACGATGCCGATAGCACCACAAACTACACCATAAAACAAGGTGGCAAGGAAGTACCCGATCCGAAAAAAACTGCCAAGCTGATGAAAAACCGCGAAGCCTTAAAACTGCAGGTAAAAGACAGTGTTGCTACAGCAGCTGATCACGCTTTAAGCCAGGTAGGACTGCGCAAACCCAATGACCCCAAACAGGCGAGGAAATTATTAAAGCGTTTTGACAGCATGATGATCGAACGTAAGGTCACTCAGATTTCGCACAATAAATTCATTATTCTGCTGCACAAAGGCAAGCCCATCGAAGTATGGACCGGTTCAACCAACTTCACAGGTGGCGGTATCTACGGCCAATCCAATGTGGGTCATGTAGTACGTGATCCGCAGGTGGCAAGAAAGTATCTGGCCTATTGGAAAAAACTGGCCACTGACCCGAAAAAACGCGATGCCAAAAATGACCCACCCAATACCGGCATGCAAAACTGGACTGTGAATCAACAACCAGACTTAAAAGGCCCACAGAAAAAACCCATTATCCCGGTATTCAGCCCACGGCTTCCCAATAAAAAAGGCAGCATGCTCGATTGGTATGCAGAACGCCTGGATGGTGCGGAACACTCGGTGTTTTTTACCTCTGCATTTTCTGTTGCACAGCAGTTCATGGATATCCTGACCAAGAAAAAACAAATCAAAGGAAAAGACTATACCGGCACTCCCTATCAGCGTTACCTTTTGCTGGAGGGTGTTGGCGGTTTATTGAAAGATAAATACCCACCATTGAAAGCCTGCTCGCAAAACCGTATTGCCTGGGGTGACACTTTGCGCACCCGCAGCGGTGATGAAGAGCTGCTGGAAAACCTGACCGGACTGAATGATCACGTCAATTATCTGCATACCAAATACATGCTGGTCGACCCACTGTCAGATGACCCTTTGGTTATCAGCGGCTCAGCCAATTTCAGTAAAGCATCCACCGAGAGCAATGATGAA
The DNA here is from genome assembly GCA_965230265.1 of Wenzhouxiangellaceae bacterium. Lineage (GTDB taxonomy): Bacteria > Pseudomonadota > Gammaproteobacteria > Xanthomonadales > Wenzhouxiangellaceae > JAJFKX01. The sequence continues at coordinate 3,002,469 of OZ245999.1, forward strand.
AATATGCTGATTATTCGTGGCAATACCCGAGTGGCAGATATTTACCTGGGCGAGTTTATGCGCTTGTTTAACCATTTTCACAGCCGCAATGTACGCAATGCACTGTCAGATGCTGAATATAGAAAATACATGAAAGCCAAGCTCAACGACTCCTGGACCGAACCCTATTATGACGCTGAGTCACAGGAGTATCACGAACGCAAGCTATTTGCATAGGCGTTTGATCCAAACAACCAATATGACTGTTAATTAAATAATGAATCTATGAGGCATGTCTATGACTGATACAGGCGCCGAAAAAAAGCTCATCGGGACAGCAAGGGTCACGGAAATTGAAACCCCGCTGCAAGAACACACCAAAAAATTGATCGGAGGTGACTATTGCAAAGCCCATCTTGATCCCCGATTGCTGGTCTCCCAGGGCCAGCCGTTAACCCCTTACGAACGCAACAGGCTGTGGGAGATATTCCAGCAAATCGGTTTGTGCTGGAATGACCTGTTCTACAAAAATAAAGACTCATCCAACCTGAAAAGCTCCTGGCTGGAATTTATCCAGGCCAAAACCGATAACGACCCAAGCTATGCAGGGGAATATTCCAATGCTGTGTTAGTGGTTGATGAGCTGATCGAAATGTATGGCAAAGAAAACGCCTACCAGCGCTTGTTTTTAAGAAACGGCATACCCGATGGCCCACCCACAACTCGTTTGGCACATGCCAAACGTTATGTGATTGATGAATTTATTCGCGTCAATGTTATCGCCAGTGGTTTCAAGAGTTTTGGTGGTAAAAACTATAAAGGTTATGTTGGTGGTTCGCGTTATAACATCCGCGCGCGGGTACGTGACTATCAACCCAAGGGAGGGAAATAACGATGCAAAAAGAATACGAATACATCATCGTCGGTTCCGGTGTGGCTGGCTCTACCGTGGCCAAGCGCCTATTGGAGCACAATCGCAGCTCTTCTATCCTGATGCTGGAAGCTGGTCCGGAAGTCCCGGCTAAAAACCGTCGCTCGTGGTGGGATTATGTGTTGCAGTCTTTGGGCAAAGAAACCAAATCCTATGATTTCACCACCGATCAACCAGGTGAAGCCAAATCCATTGGTAAAACCGACTTTATTATCCAGGGTTCTCGAGTAATGCTGTACGGCGGCTCAACCGTACACTGGGGTGGCTGGTCACTGCGCTTTAAACCAGAAGATTTCAATCTGAAAACCAATACCGGCGAAGGCGGTGACTGGCCGATTAATTATGAAGATCTTGACGATTATTACTACCAGGCAGAAGAGCACTTATCAGTCTGCGGCGATCCGGAAGAATCCTGGAACAAACATGAACTGGGTCTCACTCATCTGCCGCGACCATCCTTCCGCTGGACTGCAGCCGATGGCGAGATGATCGAAGCCTTTGAAAAAAATGGCATCGAGCCTGGCAAAATGCCAATGGCACGCTATCGCAAATGCCTGACCACCGGCACCTGCAAATACTGTCCGTTCGGTTCTCGTTTTTCCGGGCAGATTGTTCTGGATGATTTGCGCTCAGACCCACGCAATACCAACTTTGAAATCCGCACCAACTCGCCCACCATTCGGGTTTTAACCAGCTCTAAAAAGCGTGCGACCGGTGTGGAGTTTCTGGATGCTGAAACCGGTGAAACGCGCCAGGCGCATGCTGGAAAAGTGATTGTGTGTGCCGGTGCCTATGAAACACCCAAGCTGTTTATGCTTTCTAAAAACCGTTTCTGGAAAAATGGCATCGGCAACGATCATGACCTGCTGGGCCGATACGTTGTATCGCATTCTATTTTGAAAGTCCGTGGCAAATTGAACCACAACAAAGAGCGCTGGTTCCAGGAATACGATTTCCCCACCTTGATGTCGCGCACCTACGACACCGAAGAATATCAGCAACAGAACAAAATATTCCTATTCAAAAACCGCGCTTTGCCCAATATGGACATCGCTCAATTGATGATTGATGGCAAATCCCGAGAGCAGATTGACAAAATATTTACCGGCTCACGCGAGCAGGAACTGCAGGCCTTTATGGAAGAAAAAGGCCGCTGGGAAAACCGTCTGAAAATTGTGCCCGGCAAAAACCGCTTTGGTCTGCCCAAGATGACCATTGATTTTAACCGTCCTGACGAGACACAGAAAAATGGCGAGAACTGGCTGAAACTGATGGCCAAGGTGGTCCGGGATATGGGCTATCGAGTCACCAAAAAAGAAGTGCAGGCACCGGGCGGGCATCACCTGACCGGTACCTGTCGTATGGGCAGGGATGAAAAAGAAGGTGTGATTGATCGGGATTTATGCGTGCACGGCATGGAAAACCTGTATGTGTGTTCCAACGCCGGCTTTCCGTCAGGAGCCGCTGTTAATCCAACCCTGACTCTAACGGCTTTGGCGTATCGCCTCGGCGATCATCTGCACAAGCAGAGCGCTTAAGCCCGCTTAGCCTTTTTATGAATCAATCAGGAATTGGGGACAACCAATGACCAAAAAGAACACTGCAAAAAAATCCCAGCCGGCAGCCCAGTCCGCCAGCGAAAGCCATGCCACCATGATGGCCGTTGACCGCCTATTAAAAAAAGATGATCAACTGAGCATTACTCAGCTCACCGATATCCTTAAAAATATCGATGCCAGCTATACTGCAAAACTGCCCTCGGCGATAGCCGATGATCGTGACCAGCAGCACCTGGAATGCTTAAAACGCTCTTTACAGGCAGCCGTCACCCTGGAATTCGCCACCATCCCACCTTACTTATCGGCGCTGTGGTCCATTAAAGATGACCTGCATCCGGCTGCCAAATCCATCCGTGAGGTGGTGCAAGAAGAAATGTTGCACATGGCACTGGTTTGTAACTTGCTGGCCTCTATCAATGGCAGGCCCAAAATCAATGATGCTGTGCCCGCCTATCCCGGACCGTTACCAGGCGGCGTGCATAAAGGTTTAATTGTGCAGTTATCAGGTTTGACCAAAGACAGGTTGTCTGACTTTTTATGGATCGAACGACCGGTTAAAGATGTACCCATTGAACATCCGTATGCTCATCCAGGCGATTACAAGACGCTGAAGAACAATCGCCTGCAACATGACTTTTCTCTGGACACCACTATCGGTGAATTTTACGATGAAATTCACAACGCATTTAAACGCATCAAACCGAAAATGACACCGGATAAACAAATCAGCGGTCCGCTGTCATGGACCGTCGCACGGAATTTATCAGACGTTAAGTTCATTGTTGAATTGATTCAGCACCAGGGCGAAGGCTCTGAAAACAACCCGGAAAACACCAAAGGCGATTTGTCTCACTATTATCGTTTTTTGGAAATTTATAACGAACAACACTACCAGTGGAACAAGAAAAAAGGTGTGCTTGAAGTTGTTGGTCCCATGGAATACCCGGAAGTGTGGCCAGTTGCCGAGATTCCAGAAGGCGGTTATCAACAGGCTGATGTTTCCAAGGAAGTGTGGTACTACCTGGATCAGTTTGATACCACCTACACCATCCTGCTGAATCAACTGGAAGCCGCCTGGACAACCGGCGGTCAGGCGCCTTTATTGCACGCCTATGAAACCATGTTCGAGCTGGAGCGTTACGCCAAACCATTGATGCAAATTCGGACACCCTATGGCGGTGGTCAAACCTATGGTCCATGCTTTAGATACAAACCCGAACAGGATAAAAATTTAAAAATCAGGGAGCTTCGTAATGACTAATGACAATTACAAACACTGGAATATCACCCGCTCGGTTGAGCTTGGAGCAACGGCCAAAGAAGTCTGGGCGGTTGTCGGCGGCTTTTTCACCATCCATCAATGGCACCCGGATATTGCCGAAACCGAAGTGCCGCCAGAACAGGTAGAAACCCATGCCATTCGACGCATATTGACCTTCCCCGGACAGCCCAAAACCGTGGAGGAGCAGGTATTTGTTGATAATGCCGATTATCACTATTGTTATAAATGGCACGCCGGACAATGGGGTGAAATCGTCAAAAATTACCATGCCTCCATACGCGTCATGGACACCGATTCAGACCGCCGCTGTGTGATGCAATGGGCCTGCTCATTCGACCACCCTGAAGATGCCATCACCGAATTTTATGAGAATGGTTTCCGGGCACTGCGGGAAATGTTTCCTTTATAAAAATTAATACAAGAATCAATACCAATATTATGGAGAATCAATATGGGCAGCTATGTAGAAATTAATGACACCCTGCAATTGACAGCAGAACAGGGTTTCCCCACCGATATCTTTGACCTGGACAGACATCGAAAAAAACCGGTCACGCTAAAAGATGTAGAAGGCAAAGTATTTTCATTTAAGAACAAACCCAGCGCACGTATTTTCCAGATTGATCCGGTGCGGGTTTTTTATGTGCACAACATTGATGACAAGTGGCTGTTCTGGGGTCATGTGTTTATCCAGAGTCAGCATGTAGAGAAAAAACTGGAGCCCGATGGAAGCTGGAAAGAGGGTAACTGGCAAACCTCCGGAACCTATATCATCACCGAAGTTTATGACCCCGAATATCAGGAAATTTTTACCCGGTCAGAAGCACCGCCAGACCGTAATTTTTTTATCCCCTAGCGGCAATTACAAAACCGGCAACGTATTATCACGTTGCCGGTTTTTTTATTGGCATAGCTTAGCAAAGCATTTACAACAGGCAGATACTTTCTTTGCTTCTACCCACAGCTGACTATTGTAACTGGGCAATAAACTCATCTGCCTCGGCAATAGACGCTTGCATTTCATCAATCAGACGCGCCACCCGTTCTTCGATTCGGCTGCGTTCTACATCCAACGAGCCAATCGCACGGGCATTCAGATTATGCTTCAAGAACAACACCTGATCCTGAAACAGTTCAAGCACTGGCTCCATCCGTGACTCCGCCCGACGCATTGCACCCAACATATCGTCAAAACGATCCTGGGTTTCATCGAGCTGGTCACGGCTGCGATTACGCAGGCCTTCATCCTGATACTCGGCAAGCTCTGTTTTCCATTCCCGGAAAAGGTCTTTGCCCACTTTTTCAACAGAATTTATCCGCTCACTGACTTCTTCAGCCCGGTTGCGGGCTCGGTTGTAGCGGCTGTCCAGTCTGTCATATTGCTTTTCAAGATCGCCCCCATCAACATCGACCACAGCGCGAAACTGATCCAGTGCGGATTGGAAATCTTCCTGAACATCCTTTTGAGAACTGCGTGCTTCCTTAACCCGATCAACCAGAATGTCACGTTTTTCAACACCAAACTGCTCCAAGGTGTTGTAGTAAACCTTGGAACAGGCACATAACATCAAGATCAAGAAAATATTGATTAACTGTCTAACCATCAGACTACCCAATTAAACCGACCAATGAGGAACTTTAATTGTAACGGTTTGAGCCCTCAAGAACATTAGGCAGGCATGACTGTGCCATTGATGACCATTTGTCTTTGGCTATTGCTTGGCTTATAGTCAAAATAGTTTTATCGCCTGATAAGCGCGCACGATTCAAGCACCGGGGGCAATCACATGACGGACCATATGTCCACCAGCCTATTGCTAATCAATACAACCGCACAGCAACGATAAAACGATCATTAATGACCACCTATGGACAGGAGGGAAAACCATGTCTAGCAATACATTCAAACGTTTGGGAATTACCCCTGCGGCGATCAGTCGGCAGGAATTTATCCAGGAACACAAAAAGGCCCAAGCCTGGGCACAACTGGATAAAGCCACTGATCAGCAACAAAAAATCACACCGGGCCCCATCAAACTTGAGCCACAATGCTTCGCAAAAAAACGGGCAATCATCATAGGCGCAGGGGTTTCCGGTTTAACCACAGCCTATGAATTGCTGGAACAAAAAACCGGTATGGAAGTGATTATTCTGGAGGCCAACAACCGTACCGGCGGGCGTTGTCTGACCTTGCGTACCGGCGATACTTTGATTGAAGATGCCAATAGAAAACTATTCAACTCCAAACCTGGTCAGCCACAGGTTGTGCGCTTTCAAAAACCTCTGGGTGACAGCGAACCCTACCTGAATGCCGGACCAGGTCGTATCCCATCCAGTCATACGCATTTGCTGCGATACCTCAGGCGCTTCGGTGTGGCGATTGAAGTGTATGTAATGAACAGTGAATCAAACCTGACACAAATGCAGGGCGGACCCTTTGACAGTCAACCGGTGGTCAACCGTCGTTTGAAATTCAATACCAATGGCTGGCTGGCGGAAATGGTTTATAAAAATGCCGACACGCTGATTGATAGTGTTGAGCCTGACAGCAGCGATAAAGAAAAAGCCGCCATGGCAAAACAGTTGCAAAGCCTGATGGTCACTTTGGGTGGCCTGGATGAAAATGGCTGTTACATTACTGCAGCCAATCCCGATGGCCAGGATGGCGTGTCATCAGATCGAGCCGGTTATACCGTATTACCCGGCGTGCATGCAGGTGAAGTTGCCGAAGCACTGCAGCTAAAACCGCTACTACAATCAGAATTTTGGAAGAAGACACGCACTTACCAATCACTGGATTTTCTATGGCAGCCCACTTTATTCCAGCCGGTCGGCGGCATGGATCAGGTTCAGCATGCTTTTGCACAGCAGGTGGCTGCGCTGGGTGGAATGATTCACCTGAACAGCCCGGTGACCAAAATTGAATGGGACGAGCATTCCAGACAATATCAGATTCATGTCCAGCAACTTGGTACAGATGAGCCCATTATTTATACCGCTGATGTTTGTTTTTCCAATGCCGCTATTCCGTTTTTATCGAAAATGGTCTCCCACCGTCTACAGGACGAAAGCTCTAACCAGGGCTTTGATGATGACTTTAAAAAAGCACTTAAGGCAGTTTATAAAGCACAGTTTGGCCCCGATGGCGACCCTGATAGCGAACAGGATGAAGACCATTATGAATCACGCTTTCTGGCCTGCACCACAAAAGTGGGCTGGCAGGCAGATCGTTATTTGTGGCAGGGCGGCGAGTTGACCACACAAAATAAAACCATCACGGCTTCTGAAGAAAACGAACAAGTCGCTGTATACACCGTACCTGATTCAGAAATCGGAATTGTGCCGATTTTTGGCGGTATTTCATGGACCGATCATCCGATTACACAAATATGGTATCCGTCCAATGCCTATCACGATAAAAAAGGCACGCTGACAGGCTGCTATAACTTCTCTGAATATGCATTTGCAATGGGTACGCTACCGGTTGAAGAGCGACTGGACATTGCCCGAGAAGGTGCCAGTTTATTTGGTCAGGCATTTGCTGATGGACTGGAGCGAGGTGTCGCTATTGCCTGGCAAAATATGCCGCATATTAAAGGCGGCTGGGCACAATGGCATGAAGTCGGTAACAGTACCCAAGAAAGTGTAGAGTATTTCAATACCCTTATTCAGGGCACAGGTGTCGATGGCAGTGATCCCAATTTCTTTATCATCGGTGACCAGCTGTCATCCCTGCCCGGCTGGCAGGAAGGCGCCATTGCCGCAGCACTGAATGCCTTAAGCCGTCTGCGTCGACCGGATTTAGCGGCACAGAAACTATCCATACTGCCAGATACTCGTTTGATGGTAGAGGGTATCTAATTAAGTATTTTTGATACTTTCGATAATGAAACACCATCTCTAATCCAAACCTCTGTCAACCACCGTTGATCAACAGATCAACGGTGGTTCTGCTTCAATCTCACTGTAATGTCTTGCTGAGTCAGTGCTGCTAACATAGCAACAGGCCCAACAAAGTAGACCCTCGGATAAACCAAGCCATGGCATCCAAACGACAACGCGGTGTTCGCGTTTCACCAGTGAAACTGCAACACGCTCTTGCAGAGTCTGGATTAAAAACACAGACAGCAGTCGCAGAGCGTATTGCCGATCTGGAGCAATTAGAATCTGCTCCGCGTGGGCTAGTTAATAAAGTATTTCGTGGTGAACCGGTAGACCCACGCAGTGTGGAGCGAATTGCCAGCGCACTCGGGGTTAATGCATGGACTTTATATGTCGCCAGTGATGACCCTATATTGCCCTCTCATAAACACGCATCGCAACCTGTGGACACAGAACTCAAACGGCCATGGCTAACGCGTCGCACTATTTGGGTTAGCGCGTTATTTATGATGCTCCCGGTTGCCTGGGCTTTTCTTTCGTCTGTATACAACGCTGAACAAAAATCGCCACCATCAACAAGTGTGCCCAGCCCGAGTGAAGACCGAACAACCCAACCCACCGTTATCGTATTACCGATAGATACACCTAACAATCTGTCAATAACCCAGACATTGAGCGAAAAGCTGAATACCCAGTGGCGCACAATGCCAAATTCCAGTAGAGATAACAATCAGCAGCCAGATGCCCAGAACATGCTGCGCCAGAACATTGTCGATCGAGTCATCGAAGGTCGCGTCGTTACACAGGGTCGCTGGCTTGGCATCACTCTGTTTTTACATCGAGTTGGAAACATGCAGGCAATATGGCAAGGCGTGTTGCCTGTCCATGCATCAATACAACACCTTGATTTGGTATTGAGCTCAGCGGCTGAAACCATCACCGGTGAACAGGCTTTACCATCACACGCACTGGAAGCGCAGGTCAAATATTTGATTGGTCGTGAGTTTTTAGACCGTGAGCGTACTGAGCCCAATATCCGACGGGCATTGAATGAGTTTGAAAGTGCCCTGCGAATTGATCCAGGTTATGTGAATGCCTATGTCGGCTTATGCGAGGCACTGATCATGGAACAAATTCGTACCGGCGATGTTGCTCGATTAACCGAAGCAGGCACCCAGTGCGATAAAGCATTGGCATTGGACCATAGTAATCTCGAAGCCCATCGGGTACAGGCTTATTTGGACCGCAAACGCGGTCGTATTGATGAATCCATGGCTGGTTTTACCGCTGTACTGGAACGAGCTCCCAATCATACCGACGCGTTATTGGGAATCACCGATGTATACATTACACAATATCAGCTTGCCCAGGACAAAAATGCTTATAGCAAAGCACTAGAAACCGTGCGGCAGGCTTTTGAACAAGAACCGGATTTTTGGAAAACGGCTTTTTCGCTGGCCAGAATCGAATACTTCGGCGGCAACCTGGATTCTGCCATCAATGCGGCACAACATGCAGTGAAAGCCGATAGTAATGTGCTCACATTAAGTAATTTGGGAACCTTTCAGTTTTGTCAGGGTGATTTTTCTGCTGCTCGTGATGCTTACCTTCAAGTCAAAGCAGTAGCACCTATTTCCTTCGTTGGTGAGCAACAACTTGCCGCCGTAAATTACAACTTGGGTGATTTTCAAGCTGCAGCACAAGGTTTTAAGACCTCTTTGGATTTACATGAGCAGAGTGGTGCCGCCCGTGACCATCGGGTATGGGGTAATTATGCCGATGCCCTACGTCATGCCGGTGATATGCCGGCAGCAACTGCCAGTTATGCCCAGGCTATTTCATTAGCAGAAAAAGCCATCTCTGAAGGTGATGGTAACCCACAGCATGCGATTGCCAAAGCATACTATTATGAGATGCTAAGTTTGACTGACCCACAACAAACTTCACAACTTGCCACTTTGGCCGAACTGGAAACATTGAGTGAAACCGCTGACCCTATTTATTTAATGTTTTTGGCTATTATTTATCAAAACCGTGAATTACACCAACAAGCTGAAGCATTCCGGGCACTGGCTTCTGAAGGTTGTCCAGGTATTGCCATATCACCGGATTACGTTATCGGTTCTAGATAGTTAAAAAACATTCTCAAACCCGTCGCGTAACAATATATCTTCATTAATAAATTCAACACTGGCCAAAGCAATGCCCGATTCACCATTGCTCAACGTATATGCAAACACTGATTCACCGAGATCATTGAATGCATTGCCAGCGTTACTTGTATACACACTATTGTCTGGCGTGTTAGCAAACGACAAAGCCACATTCAAATCGCTGATAATGTCATTACTAAACGACATTCCCACCCTAGCGATCAATGCCAGACCATCTATTGGATCATATAGAAATAACGCTTCACGACTAAGCCCATCGACAATGACAAAACCAAATAACAATGCCTGGCCCTGGGAGTTCAAGGCATAGCTGAATGGTGCACGAACCTGACCTGCAGGCCTATTGGTTCAATAAGTTGATCAAAGTCACTAAAAATTTTAGTGACAACTCCGTTGTGTCGAATCAATACCGTTTCAACCGGTGCACCTGCCCCAGTTTCAAGTCGTCCTGAAAACAGCCCCGTTGCTTGGTTATTGATAAACATACCAGAGTTGATAGTTACCACCTGACCTATTCCCGGGAGCGTTCCGCCGGTACGTAACCATTCATTAAGGATCTCCCCATCATAAAAAAATAGGCCACGATAATCATTACTGATGTCATCAACTCCCTGAGCAATCAGGGCCATTCCGTTATGACTGATATTGCCGTGCGGAATAGCGGTAAAACCGACCGTATTGGAGTAACTCCCCAAGCCATCCACCGCTGGTTCACCAGTATGCAATATCTTTGTGGTATTGATACCATCGCTAAGATAATAGCCAAGTGTAATCGCTCCGCTAGTGCTGGTACTGATACCGGCCATGACATTACCCGTATTACTCATGCCACCAATGATGCTCGAACCAAATATTGAGGAAACCACACGCCCATCAGGTAATATGTCTCCAGGAGCAAACAGACTCTGTTGCTCAATACTATCAATTCGAGCATTTACAATGCCTGTGTTATCAACAAATAATGGCAATGAAGCCTGTGCGAAATCATTGGTTCGAATACCCAGTCCGACAGTACTTAACAAAGCGGGAACCTCACCAAAAACAGTTATTTCCCCATCCTGTAGCAAAGCTTGCAATTGAACCCCATTGGCTGCGTACATGGCCCAGGCACCCGTATTATCAGGGATAACAAGAATCGCTGTTCCATCAGAGCTTAACCCTTGCTGATTAAACGCAAAAGGGTTCCCATTAGCATTAACCGCTTGCTGATCAATACGCAGCGCATTGCCAGCAGCAGATGTCATTCCGCCTCTGGCTAATGTAATGCTGGTTTGTCTTGAGACAAGAAAATAACCAAAGTCATCGATAGTTGTCGGATCAGTTGTTGCCACCAATGACGACCAGATCAGCGCCTGACTTTGGTTATTCAGCATTGGTGGAACAAAAAACTGATTAGCAAAAACTCCGTTACCATCAGGTGAAGCATCACCGGTACTAACCAGAACTTGAATATCCACAGTAAAATCATTTTGCGCACAAGTATTCGTGCTAACTATCGATATACATATTAGTAGCATGATTGCTGAATTACGCATTACTCTTCACCTGTTTTATATTTCCACCAAAGTCTTTAATAAGCACAGTTACATTTGTAACTTAATTAATAGTTTTTATTTATGAGCTATCTGCGGAGGTTAGGATAAAAAAACTCGGTAAAAATCACATGTGGGTTTTGATCGACTTTGTATGGTTTAGAGTTAAATAAGCTAATAATCAGCGTGATCTACAGGTAACCTGTACTATTCATCACACAAAACTGATACTAATGGTTTAGTATCAACTGCTGATTCATAAAATGAATTTTTAAATTAGTTTATGAATCTGATGCAGCAGAGTGAAGCAAAACCACGGATGCTGCATACTATTTTGACCACTCTAAGCGGATGCTGGAGTGACCGTTGACACAAGGAAGTATTCGCCATCAGCAATGCATCGTTCGATTGTACTTTGCTCATACTGGTTTTGATTCCTGCAACTTTAACAGTCAACTAGCACAATGCTTGAAGGGTCAACTTTGTTTAACCTTCATCAGGGATAGAATCAATGAGAGATAGATACAAATTACCCCGCAAATTATTAGCCCTTTCTGCCTGCCTGGCATTTTATGGCTCAGCACATGCCGCAGATTTAACTGCGTCCGGCAAAACCAGCACTGAACAAGCCAGCCAGTCCAGCACGCTTAAAATTGCAGACTTTGTAGAACAAAATATCAACCTAAGCCTGTCACCAGAAAGCAGGTCATCCAACGAAGTTCGTATCGAAACACCCGATGCTGCATTTATTAAAGTGCATTTTGATTATTTCAACGTTCCCGATGGTGTCGTTGTCCAGGTATCCGACCCACAAGGCAGTCAAAAATATACCTATGGCGCCGAGCAAAAATCAGCCATGACTTTTGACCCCAATATCGGTGAAGACGGTGTCCGCAGTTTTGCTGCAATGTCTATCGTAGGACCGGCCGCCATCGTACGTTTGATTAATAACGGCAAAGCCGAGTGGGACGATAACTTACACGGTGTAGAAATCAGCCGTTATCTGGAAGGTTACCCCCAGGCAGTGATTGATGAACTAATGGCCACTCAACCAGGTTTACTGGGTGATGATGAAACCCGCTCTACCTGTGGCATTAATGAACGCCAGGACGCTGTTTGCTTCGCCAACTCCAATCCCACCGAGTTCGAACGCAGCCGACCCACCGCACGTTTGGTCATTTCCGGCGGTGGTTTATGTACTGCATGGCGGGTTGGATCAAGCAACCGTGTGTTCACCAACAACCATTGTATTGACAGTCAATCGGATGTTTCCGCCGTTGAGGTCTGGTTCAACTATCAACGCAATAGCTGTGGCAGCGGCCCGGTAAACAACCCCACCATTGTTTCTGGCAATAGCCTGCTGCGTACCGACTTTACTCTCGATTACACCCTGTTCACCGTGAACAATTTCAGCAGCATTTCCAGCTTCGGCTATTACGGGCTTGATGTGCGCTCGCCCTCCAGTCAGGAGCGTATTTATATTCCACAGCATGGTGCAGGCAACCCCAAAGAATTGGCCATCACCAGTGATCAAAACGCTGGGGGTGTCTGCCGTATCGATGTGGTCACTGCCAATGGGCGAGGTTCTGGAACCGACACCGGTTATTTCTGCGATACCATCGGTGGCAGCTCCGGCTCAGCCGTTCTAGCAGCCTCTTCAAACAAAGTCATTGCTTTACATCACTTTGGTGGCTGTACCAACCAAGGCGTAAGAATCGACCGTATCTGGCCACAGGTTGCCAGCTTCTTTAACAATCAGATTCCCGATGGCGATAACGGCACTCCACCGCCCCCGCCGCCTCCACCACCAGGTTCTTGTTCATTTGAAGATGATTTCGGTACGTCACAGGGCTGGACCATTGATGGCGCCAGCAATTGTTCAACCGGCACTTATGTACGGGCCAACCCAAGTCAACAAAGCTCAGGTGGCGTTACCACCCAGCCCAATGGCGACTCTGATGGCAACGGCCGTGCCGTATTCACCGCCACCAATTCCAGCGCTGGTAATGCCGATGTGGATGGTGGTGTGTGTATCGCACGCTCACCAACCATTAGCGTGAACCAAAACTCTACGCTGTCTATTGATTGGTTCCATGGCCAACGCGATACCGGCGATGACCCAGGTGATGATTTCTATCGTCTGGAATACTCCCTCAATGGCGGCAACAGCTTTAATTCGCTGGTCAGCATTGGCGATACCCGCACCACTGCGCAGTGGTCAACAGCCACTGCCAATATTCCTGGCGGATCCAATGTTGTTATCCGGGTTAGCACCAGTGATGGCGCAGGGCCAGGCGATATTATCGAAGGCGGTATCGATAACGTATCGATCTGCTCTCCATAATTGAATAATTCCATGCAGGATGCCTCTGGCATCCTGCTTTTGCCCTATCAATAACCCCACTGTATTTCTAAGCGTGCTGATATACTGACCGTTGATTATTGGTCGGATTTATTCAGCATGAAAAACCCCATAAAAATACGAATCGAGCATACCCTGCTCGTTATTATCGGCTTATTATTCGCAAGCACATTACTGGCTCAAACCTACCAGCCAGGCCATCAAGCACTGCAAATCTGGAATGCAGAAGCAATGGCCAACAGTCCGACCTGGGTTAAATACTGGCTGTATTTTATGCTAATCAGCTTTGCCATGGGTTTGCTGTTCGTGTGGAAACGGGTTGAAGCACGCTGGGTGGTTGGTGGTTTTATTCTTGCGCTGTCGATTTCCAAATGGCTGCTGCCGGCACTGAATCTTGTGATCTTGTCCGGCCTGGTGGCACTGGTTCATTTAATTTGCTGGACGCCTGCTTTGTACATGTTGCTCAGCAGACGTACTTTTGCCAAAGAACGTTCTTTTTATGCCTTTTGGTGCGGCTGGATTACTCTGGTTATTCTTTTCTCGTTTGTATTTGATGTTCGTGATGCAGTGATTTATCTAAAGCACATATTGAGCCTTTAACAGCCAATCCACTGTTTTTATTTTATCAATATATTTATTGAACGGGATAAAGCATTCTTAATTAATTTATACTAAAAGCATGTTTTGAGGAATAAACAGGACTTTAAAGGCGCCCAATTCCAGCTACAATGCCTATCAATAAGAATTTAACATCAGAAAAAACAGAATTAATTGTTTAATGCTTATGAAAAAATTAACGCGCTTGTTACCACTTAGTCTAGTACTAGCAATACTAGGAGTTAGCCTCACTGAAACAGCTTTTGGCAACGACACTGTCATGAATAAACCTCCACGTATTGGCTTGGTATTAGCTGGTGGTGGTGCTAAAGGGTTTGCTCATATAGGTGTAATCCGTGTTTTAGAGCAACAGCAAATTCCTGTGCATGTCGTTACCGGTACCAGCATGGGTGCAATTATTGGTTCTTTATACGCATCTGGTTACCGTGCAGATGATATCGAAGGTATCACTCGTGGCATCAATTGGAGCGATGTGTTTAACGATAAGGCACCACGAGAAAACCGCTCATTACGACGTAAAACAGACGACTTTGGTTTTTTAACGGATTACCGGATCAAATTCAATGAAGGCAAGCTGGCATTACCAGTTGGTCTAATCCAAGGTCAAAAATTATTTTTGGAGTTGGCAGATAACCTTAGTCAAACACGACACATTGGTCATTTTGATCAATTACCCATCCCACTGCGTGTTGTAGCAACCGACATCGAGAGCGGCGAAGCCATCATATTGCATGATGGCGACTTGGCAACTGCAGTATTTGCCAGCATGGCGCTTCCAGGCATCGTGCCGCCAGTTGAATGGAATGGCCGATTGCTGGTCGATGGGGGTATCTCTAATAACGTCCCGGTCGATCAAGCCAAACTGTTGGGTGCCGATATTCTGATCGTGGTTAGCTTTAGCGAAAACACCCTAAAGCGCGATGAGCTGAACACATTTTTTGATGTATTAAACCAGACAAAATCATTGCTGATAAAACAGAACATCAAACAGCAATTAGCGCTACTGAATGACCACGATATTTTACTCACACCAGACATGGGCGATATTGGAACAGGCAGTTTTGACCGCATTGATGATGCCATAAAAATTGGCGAGCAGGTCGCTACCGATTTATTGCCCTTATTGCATAGATTACACATGGATAACACCAACTGGGAGCAACACTTACAGGCACGATACCAGCGTAAACAAACACAACCTACGATAGACTTTGTCCGTGTTGAGCATGATTCAGCTATTAGCGATGAAGTGATCAAATCATACATTGATGTTGCAATAGGGCAGACACTAGATAGTGACAGTCTGAACGAGAACATCAGTGATTTGTATGGGTTGGATATTTTCGATCGTGTTAGTTATGACATTGTTGAAGAAGACGGCCAGACCGGCGTTGTAGTTATCGCCGAGGAAAAACAATCGGGCACAGATTTTTTCCGCTTTGGTCTTGCCCTAGACAGTGACTTTGATGAGGCCGATTTTCAACTCGGTATCAGTTATAATTCACTGGCTGTCAACTCGCTTGGCGGTGAGTTCAGAGGTGAGCTTGACTTCGGTAGTGATGTCAATGTTGAATTGGAATTTTATCAACCACTGGACCGACGGCAACGTTTTTTTATTGAACCAAGTCTGAGTTTTTCTCGTAACCGAGTCGCATTAACCCCTACCCCGGAGTTGCCCTCCGACGGCCTTAGAGTCCGTACGTTTGGTGCATCTTTGGACACTGGGTATGTATTTGGTAATTGGGGAGAATTGCGTGCCGGAATCGCACGAGGGAAAATAAACGCCAAGTTTCTTAACGATGAAGATCAGTTGCCAAACTTTCAATTAAGTGATACCACTTTAAACGCTGCTTTTTCAATCGATACCGTCGATGACCTGTCCTTCCCACGCCGTGGAGTACTAGCCAATATTAGCTATAGCTCGCATGAGTCATTTGCTGGTGGTGAATTATCATTTCAGGAAATTGAAATATTTACCCTAAAACCGTGGACATACGGACGACATACTATAGTGGGAGGGCTTCGTTTTGATGGTACTTACGGGCGCGATGCCAACCTCTTAAGCTCAGCCGAGCTAGGCGGATTTTTATCATTATCAGGTTTTTCAGAAGATGAGCTATCAGGCCAATATGCTGCCCAAGCACTAGGTTTATATTATTACCGTTTAAATGAAGCTTCAAGCTTTCTGGATATTCCCGTTTACCTTGGAGCATCCATAGAGGCTGGTAATGTCTATGAGGACATTAGCGACTTCAATTTCAACTCATTAATTTGGGCGGGCAGCATATTTATTGGTTTAAAGTCACCCATTGGCCCTGTCTACTTTGGCTTAGGTCATAACGATGAAAGCGAGACATCATTGTACTTTTCTGTCGGCAGTTTTTTTTAAGCAACACGCTTACATCAGCGTCAACGGAAAGCGCCAATACTCCTGTAAAGTTTTCATTTAACTCTGGATCAAGCAGATTGGCACTGTGGACACCAATATAAACGTCGACCAGCCACCTGACTTTTAAGAATAGTGGTTCCACATAGGTGGCAACTCTGATTAGCACGGGAAAACACAAAATGTCTGTAATGCGCACGAGGCCATCCACTGGCTATTAATTGCTCAACAATTTTTTGGTCATTGGTGATTCCTCTGGTTCGGTATGCGCGTTCAACAATCTTAATGATTTGACGCGCGAGCCTGCGGCGTTGATGCCCATTAATATCCATTAAACGAGTGCTATGGTGTAAACCGGCCGCAAACAATATTTCCGAACGCAAATAATTACCGCTGCCGGCAATAAAACCCTGATCAAGCAACAAGCCTCCCAGAGCCCGGCGAGCAAATTTTTGCTGCGCTAAATAACCAGACAGCTGATTTAAATTTGGCTGGTCAGATAATATATCGATACCTGCACGGGCAATAAACGGATGCTCACCAACCTTATCAGCCTCTAATATCTCAATTTCCGAAGCGGAATACAGCAGTGCTGATCGATCTGCGGTTTCGATAGCAAAACGCAATTGGCGATTGGTCTTTGGGGTTTTTCCCGAGTCTACAAAAAACCAGCGACCGTAAAGCTGATTATGACTGTATACCGTTAAACCACAGTCAAAGCCGGTTAGTAATGCCTTACCTTTGGTTCGAATACTGACGACACAGCTGCTTTCCAGCAGTTTGGACTGCACCTGTAAGCCAGCCTTGGCAAACCATACCTTTGTGAGGGGTTGATCAAGCACCACCTCGGCCAGTTGATCGGCCACCAGTCGTATTTCAGGACCTTCAGGCATAATTTTAACAGCCAATAAACTTAGTAAGAGGTCTTTGGAATCTCGGTTTTTGGCTGATTAGAATGATGAACAGGCTTTTCAAAAGCATATCCACCTGAACAATATTTCGATCCATATTTATTACACCTGCAGATGGCTATGCATTCTCCCGCTCTTGATTAATCCTGCGCATGACTTCGAATAAAATGCGGTATCCAGCCCAAACAAAGTAAACCCATCAGTGGCAATCAAACCGGCCATTAACCTGTATTCATCTGCTAGCAGCACATCGTCAAAACCCAATGTCGTCAAAGCGGCCATAGAAAAGCAGAGACAGTGCTCGAGTGTCTCAAAAATATCTAGAGTACAGAACCGGGATGCTCACAGCAGTATCATAATCAACAAACCGAGGATCTAGCAAAGCGTAACAGCTGATTGAATAAGGCTTTGCATATGCTCAACATCAAAATTAAATACGGACCGTGTATCATAAAAAGCTAATCAAACGCGTGCTTCATAACCGCCAAGAGAAAAGCCGTACTGGCCCCAAATAAAATCAAACCACCCATGGCTTCAAATGAGCTTAATAACTGCCATTGTGCGGATAATGTCAAATCACCATATCCCAAGGTTGTCGCCGTAACGACAGAAAAATATAACGCGTCTTGTAAATGATTGAATTCATCAAGCGCTAAATACACCACAGCCCAACCCCAGGCTTCTAAGGTGTGAATAGCCACAATGGCCAGTACTGTCACCAACAGGACGGTTACACTATTGATGTGCCTGCCTTTACGCATCACCGCATTAGAGATATTTGGCAACGCCCGGCTAAGCAGCACCAGACAACTCACATGAAACACCACTGTAATAAGAATAATTAGTGTGCCCAACAATAATGGACTTAGCACTTGAATGCTCCTGTGAAATAAATCAGTGTGGTTATTTTACAACCTGAACGCTAAAGATGTGACCGGCTATAATGACTGGAAAAATAAACATCGGGTGTATTTATGTCGCGTTTGAATTCACTATTGTTATTGGCGGTAATGTTTGGCGTCCTTTTATACCTCAACGGCTGCGGTCGAGAAACGCCGCCGCTTGAAGAAGTCACGCCACGGGTCAAATACTTCACCGTCGGTGAGCAAGCGACTGGACAGTCGCGGCGGATTTCCGGGCGAGTGATGGCAGCGGACACTTCGGTGCTTAGCTTTGGTGTCAGCGGAACCATTGAAGATGTTTTGGTGAAAACCGGCGATGCGGTGAGCGAAGGCCAGGTGCTGGCACGCTTGGATACTCAGACGCTGCAGTTGGCTGTTGAACAATCTCGGGCAGAATTGAACATTGCCCGCGCGCGGGCAGTAGAAGCGCAACAGGCTTATGAGCGCACTCAATCGCTATTCGATAACCGGGCTGCATCCAATGCTGAACTGGAAGCCACAACCGCTGAATATGCCAGTGCACGTGAAAATGTCAGGGCTGCGCAAACGCAGCTAGAACGCCAACAACGTGATCTGCAGCGGGCAGAATTAACCGCACCGTTTCCTGGGCGAGTTGCCGAACGTGCCATTGATCCTTTCCAGGAAATTGGTGCCAACAGTGAAGCGATTGTTTTGCAAACCAACAACGCATTAAAGGTTGAAGTCAGTGTTCCGGAAACCTTAATCCGTGAAGTCGATTATGGTCAGATTGTTCAAGTCAGTTTTCCCACCCAGGCGGAGACTGAACTAACGGGCATTGTTGATAAAATCAGTGCACGTGCTGAATCCGGTAATGCGTTCCCCGTCA
This sequence comes from Wenzhouxiangellaceae bacterium, assembly GCA_965230265.1. Taxonomy (GTDB): domain Bacteria; phylum Pseudomonadota; class Gammaproteobacteria; order Xanthomonadales; family Wenzhouxiangellaceae; genus JAJFKX01. Next base: position 3,021,834 of record OZ245999.1, read on the forward strand.
GTGTACTCTTAGCCAATAACAATGCCGATCTACGCCCTGGTATGACGGCAAGTGTGACCTTTAATTTCGATGCCTATTTGGAAGATCGTACTTCATTTCTAATCCCTCTATCCGCATTGGCTATTGAAGCCGGTGTGGTCCGGCAATTTCGCAGCGCTGAAATCGAACCCAACGATAATGTGGCCCCGGTGATGGTAATAAGCGACGATGGTACGCTTGAGTTGCGGCAAGTGACTATTGGTGAATTGCGAGGCAATCAGCTAGAAGTTTATGCCGGGCTGGAGGGGGGCGAGAATATTGTTAGCGCGGGAGTGAGCTTTTTGCGTGAAGGGATGCAAGTTGAGCTCTGGTCACCAGAATCAGGCTTAGTTGATGGATAAGCTGGCCCGCTTTACCATCCAGCAGGCGCGTTTTACTGCATTGTTAATTGTTGCCACTGTCATCGGTGGTTTGGTGGTATTCATCACTCAGCCACGCCAGGAAGATCCAGAAATCACTCTGCGTGCTGCCCAGGTGGTTGCGCAGTTTCCAGGCATGTCCCCTGAGCGAATCGAGCAGTTAATTACTCGCCCTATAGAAGACAGTATCAAGCAGATGCCGGAAATTGATGAGATCAAATCCATCTCCATGACCGGCGTGGCAATTATTTCACCAGAAGCGCATGCTCGTTACACAGATCTGGACCCGATCTGGGCGGATTTGCGCAATAAGATGAATGATCTACAAACCAGTCTTCCAGAAGGCACCTACGGGCCAATTGTTAACGATGACTTTGGCCGTGTGGCAGTGGTGACCTTAGCACTGACAGGCTCAGATTACAGCATGGCCGAACTCAAAGCCGTTGCCGAGGACATCAAAGATCGTATGAGCGCATTGCCGTTGGTTGCTCGCATTGACCTGTATGGTGTGCAAGATGAACGCATCTGGTTGGAGTTTGATCCCAATTTTATGGCGCAGTTTCAGCTTTCGCCCACGGAGATCGTAACGGCACTGCAAGGCCAAAACATTGTATTGCCAGGCGGCTCGATTAATGCGGCTGGTCAAACCATAGTGATCGAGCCTTCCGGTGATTTTACCTCGGTGGATGATATACGGAATCTGGCAATAGAAACCACCACTGGCGATCTTGTGTATTTGCAGGACCTGGCGACTATTCGCCGAGGCTATATCGACCCACCCGAATCCCCCGCGTTTTATAATAACCAGCCTGCCATTGTGTTGGGCGTTTCCATGATCAGCGCTTCCAACGTGGTGGAATTGGGGCGTCAGATAACCACTGAACTACAGATAATACAGCCACAGCTGCCGGTAGGTATGGATCTGAATGTAGCCATTTTCCAACCGGATTTGGTACAGGCTTCGGTCAACAACGCGACCAATAACCTGCTGCAAACGATGGCGGTTGTGCTGGTTGTGGTGATGCTGTTTCTGGGCTTGCGTACGGGTGTAATCGTGGGTGCGATGGTGCCTTTGACCATGATGCTGACCTTGATTGGCATGTCCATTTGGGGCATTGAGCTACATCGTATTTCCATTGCGGCCATCATCGTGGCATTGGGTCTGTTGGTGGATAATGGTGTTGTCATTGCCGAAGATATTCGGCGGCGTCTGGATGATGGTATTGATCGTCTTGAAGCGGTACTGGCAACTTCGCGGACACTCGCTCTGCCCTTATTAACCAGTTCATTGACGACGGTTATCGCGTTTTTGCCACTGGTTTTGATCGAAGACAGCACCGGTGAGTTCTTACGCTCATTGGGTCAGGTGCTGGCACTGGCATTATTGATTTCATGGGCCTTGGCAATATCCGTTACGCCAGCATTGTGTTATTGGTTTTTAGGCGGCAGCAGTACGGTCAAAACCAATAATGGCGCCGCTACTGGAGGGATGTACGCACGCTACCGACAAATCTTGGCATTCTTATTGGGTAAACGAATCATTTTCGTACTGTTTATGATCGGTATGCTGTTCGCAGCCGGGCAAGCCTTCCAGTTTGTCAAACAACGTTCACTGGGGGCATCCGAGCGCAATCAGTTTACGGTTTACCTTGATCTGCCATCAGAGGCACACATCAGTGAAACACAACTCGCCGCGCAAGCGCTTAGTGCTTTTCTTATCGATGCCGATCAAAACCCGGAAGTGACCGATGTGCTGACCTATGTTGGCGGTGGCGGGCCACGTTTCTTTTTGGCGCTCAGCCCGAATGATCCCCAGCCGAATAAAGCGTTTATGGTGGTTAACACACAAACCAGCGATCAAATCCAGGCGGTGATGCAACGCGTCGAGCGGTTTATCAAACGAGACTTACCTCAGGCCAATGGGCGTGCCGATACGCTGTTCTTAGGCCCAGCAGCATTGGGTACTGTCGAGCTTAGGGTGCGTGGTCCAGACATTGACGTGCTGCGTGATCTTGGTGACCAACTCAAACAAGCCTTTCATTCTGTGCCAGGGACACAAGCCATACGCAGTAATTGGGAAAACACGGTCTTAAAAGTCCGGGTCAACGTGGATCAAGAGCGAGCCCGCCGGGCTGGCGTCACCAGTGAGGAAATTGCCCGGACACTGTCCACGCACTTTGACGGGCAAGAGGTCACCAAGTATCGAGAAGGTGAAGAAGTCATCCCGGTAACGCTGCGGGCCAACAACACTGAGCGCGACAACCTGGATCGTCTTCGCACTATTGAGGTTCTTTCCACGCAAGGCGTGCCTGTGCCGTTGCTGCAAATCGCCGATTTCGATGGCGTGGTAGAAACCAGCCGCATTCGGCGGGTCGATCAGCAACGCGCACTGACTGTTGCGGGTAAACAGCCTAATTTGACGGCGACTGAGTTGTATGCAGCGATGCAACCGGCTTTGGCACAAATTCAGCTACCGCTCGGCTACCAATTGGAGCTGGAAGGTGAGCTCAAGGGCGCACAGGAGTCCAATGGGAAGTTGCTGGGGTTTGCTCCGCACGCACTGTTTTTGATACTGGCGCTGTTAGTGTTGCAGTTTAATTCCTTCCGGCGCATGGCCATTATTTTACTGACCATTCCGTTGATTATCATTGGCGCGAATTTTGGTCTTGCGCTGTTTGGTGCCTTCTTTGACTTCACTGCCATGCTTGGCTTATTCAGTCTGGCCGGCATCATTATTAACAATGGCATTGTGATGATTGATCGCATTGATCAAGCACGCGAGCAAGGTTTATCAGTGGATGAGGCAGTGATTGACGCAGCACTGGCTCGTGCACGCCCCATCATTATGACCACCATCACCACCATTGTAGGCCTGCTGCCATTGGCATTGTTTGGTGGTGATTTCTGGTACGGCATGGCCATTGTCATCATGTGCGGCTTGGGCGTCGGAACTTTACTGACTCTGGGCTTTGTGCCGGTGCTCTATAGCTTGCTATTTCGCAATAAAAAACAACATCACCCACAAACAGAGGTGGCTACGGCATGACTTCCATTCGCGTACTCTTATTGTCCAGCATGATCGTATCGATGCTGATCGGTTGCACTGTCGGCCCTGATTACGTAAAGCCTGAAATTGAATCGCCTAACGCCTGGGCAGGCCGATTGGAAGGTGGCTTAACCAGCAGTGATCTGGATCCAGCGGTATTGTCCGAGTGGTGGAAAACCTTTAATGACCCATTACTCAACCAATTGATTGATAAAGCTATTACTGCCAATCTGGACCTGCGTACTGCGCAATCGCAATTGCGACAAGCCCGCGCGCAACGGGCCATCACCGGTGCCAACCAATCACCTGTCGTTAACTTGGGTGCAAGTGCCAATGTCAGTGACAGTACGGCGACTGGTGGCGCTACTGACTTATACTCAGCTGGGTTTGATGCGGGTTGGGAGATCGATGTTTTCGGTGGTCAGCGTCGTGAACGTGAGGCTGCCGAGGCGGACCTTCGGGTTGCCCAGGAAAACCGCCGTGATGTGCTGATCTCAATCATTGCTGAGGTGGCGGTTAATTATGCCGAGCTGCGCACCTATCAGGCACAACTGGCAGTGGCAGAGAAAAACCTGGACATTCAACAGCAAAGCTTGGATATCGTACAAGCCAAATTTGATCAAGGCGCGGTCACTGAGCTGGACTTGAATCAAGCGATTACCAATGTGGCAAACACCCGCGCTACCATCCCCAGCTTGAACCAAAATATTGTGCGCAGCAAAAACCGCTTGGCGGTGTTACTCGGGCAGCAGCCAGGGGCATTGAACTCACAATTGGATGCAGCACAAAGCCTACCGGCACCATCGTTAGAAATCGCGGTGGGTGTGCCAGCAGAAACTTTGCGACGCAGACCCGATGTGCGCCGTGCTGAGCGTCAATTGGCAGCAGAGACTGCTCGAGTGGGTGTGGCTGTTGCTGAGCTCTATCCCAAATTCACACTCTCAGGCACTATTGGATTAGAATCGAGCGCGCAAACCATCGGTCTTGCCGGGATCGGCCTGGGGCTAAACTGGAACATTTTTGACCGCAGCCGGATTCGCAATCAGATTGAGGTCCAAAGTGCCGTCCAGGAGCAGGCACTCATTGCTTACGAAGCCAGCATTCTCACCGCGCTGGAAGATGTAGAAAACGCCTTAACCGCATTCGCTGAAGAACAACGTCGCTACGTCAGTCTGACTCAATCTGCACAGGCAGCCGCTCGCTCTGCTGAGGTTGCCAGAACCCGCTATGAGGCCGGTGCCAGTGATTTTCTCAGCGTGCTAGATGGTGAGCGTGTGCTGCTAACGTCTGAAGACAATCAAGCCGTCAGTGAAGGCCTAATTCTCTCAAACCTGATCAAGCTGTATAAATCATTGGGTGGCGGTTGGGCGCCAGAACTTCCGGATGTTACCGATTAATCCTCCGAGCGTGACTTAACATGACACATAACGTTAATGAAACCACACTCACACTGCTTAGAGACAGTTTTACAGAAGCCCAAGCAGCCGTGCGAGCATACGATACCAAGGCACAGATTGTCGGTGTCGGTTACATATTCTCGCTATCTATCGCCGGGCGTATTGGCGACTTGTTGCCCGGTGGTAATACCAACGCCGATCTATGGACCATTCTTATTGCTTGGGCCGTCATTATCATGCCGATTATCTTATTTGGGCGAGTGCTGTATCCCACACGAAAATCGACCTTGTTGGATCAAAACGAAATCAAACCGAACATGACCCATATCTTATTCATCGACAGTGATAAGCATGCCAGTATTGATGCCATGAAAAACGCATTGACAAGCACGGATGCGGTTGATGAATATTTGTTTGAGATTTTGACCTTGTCCAAACTAAGGGACAAAAAACGCCGTCGGTTCATTCGTGGTCTTGTTGCCGTTGGTCTAGCCTTCATAGTGTTATTTACCAGTCAGATACTCAGAGCCATCGGGGTACTTAATTAAACCTGGTTTGATAAGTCAAACAGCCTTTCAATTGTAATGAGTGGGTGTTTGTTTAAGAATTTGTATTATGTATACAAATAAGGTGTCCAGGTCGGGTGTAAGCTATTGATTTAACCTTCATCATAGACGGGACCGAACCACCGACACGCGGATTTTCAATCCTGTAGTGACTTAAACATAATCATCCGCACTATAAAAGTAAATTTCTAATTTATCGCTGCTTTTCAGAACAAAAGCGGATATTGCTTCTCTATAATTACACTACCGCCAATGAATCGTTCTTAAAGAACTTATAGAGAAACATAATGCGTTACTCACTTGATGATTTAACCATTGATATCAACAGTCAGAAAGTTTGGCAGGATCAACAGTTATTAAGTATCAATGGTTTGAACTTTCGTTTCTTGGCGTTCTTGCTAAGCAAAGGCACAGCGATTATCAGTTTCGATGAGCTTATCGAAGGCGTTTGGGCGCCCGCTATTGTCAACGAAGATACGATTACCCAGCGAGTTCGCTTACTACGGGCAGCCTTAGGTGATGATGGCCGTAACCCCCGCTACATACGCTCAGTGCGAGCACAAGGCTATCAACTGGTGACTTCACCAGTCGTGTTGCAAGATGCTGAAGCATCACAACCCTGGTGGGTTAAACATCGACAACATGCTGTATTACTGGCAGCAAGCGCAGTTGTTATCAGTATGGTCATTGCCTTCGGCCTAAGTCAGCCCAAGCCCCCTGAACCAGTAACGGTATCAAATACAAAAAACCCGAGCAGCAAACTGCTGGAACGTGCGCAATATTATGCCTCTATTGGCCAGCATGATAATAACGATCGGGCGATTGTGCTGTTTGAACAAGTTTTAATCAAAGAGCCCGACAACATTGATGCCATGTTGGGTTTAAGCCGTAGTTATACGCGTGATATGTGCCGCTTCAATGCCAGCAAGCAACAAGCTGAACGCGCCGAAGCTATCGCTCGGACTGTTATCAACCGTGAACCTGATAACTTCCACGCCTATCGCTATTTGGGCTATTCACAAGACTGCCGAGGACAGGTTCAAGCTGCCGAGGCTGCTTATCGGCAGGCGATTCAGTTAGACCCTGATGGTGATTTAAATAGCCAATCTGCTCTGGCTTACCTACTGGGAGAAAAAGGACAGCTGGCTGAAGCCCTGGCTTTAAATTGGTATGTCAGTGAGCGCGATCCAGGGCAAACCTATAACCTGATTCAAGTCGCTCGGGTGTATGAGCTGTTGGGCCTACTGCCAATTGCCGAACGTTTATACCAGGAAAGCTTTGAACTTTACCCGGATAATATCCATTCGAATTATGCGTATGCGCGAAACTTTTTCTACCAAGAACGTTTTGCAAAAGCACGCAGTGCTGTTCAAACATCCAAGCAACGACCGGTGCATCCCGATTTATATGTGTTATCTGCCGAGTTGGCTTTATTGGATGGCGACCTCAACCTGGCGCGGGCAGAGTTAGCTTTCGCATCACAGTTGCGGCCATCATCAGCCTATTATGAACTGTTGGCCACTGTTCATGGTTCACAGCAAGTCGATGACGTTTGGATACTCAACGAACTGGAACAAATTCGAGCAACCACAGACCCCGAAGACCCGAAGCGCTTTATATTGCAAGCCATGCTCCATCAAGCGATTGGCAACCTAGACAGTGGTATTAATGCGTTATTCGATGCAGTCGAGGTCGGCTACCGTAACAGCGACTACTTGCTGTTATCGCCCTTTTTCCATGGCCTGCGTGCTGCGCCCAGTTTTCAGGAAGTGATCGAGCGTATCGACTCAGCCGTTAAGCTGGAGTTAGATACAATTTATGCTGATGGATTGGTCGAAAAAATGCTGGTAACACAAATACAAACTCCAGGTTTGCAACAATAACCATACATCAAACGCAGGCCCAAACCTGACCACTGATCAGTGTGCTTTAATGCTTATGTCGCGGCCAGGCCGTCCCTGTCGATAGCCATCTCAAATGACTATCGGCTATTTACTTCACTGCAGGCAAAATGTATTCAGGCACAAACGCTTCCTGAATTTTAAATAACGTGGGATGGCTATAATTTCCAGCATAAAAGGCAATCAATAAATCCAGCGCTGGAATACCCATAACAATCTGCCCGCCGTTACCCGCCGCGAAAAAGGCCGTTACCTGACCATCTTTATAAGGATAATCTATCGACCACCAGCCGTAACCATAGCCTTTATCCCTCATCTGATAGAGAGAGGAGATGGATTTTTCGGCATATGCCTTACTCAATACACGCTGATCATTCCAGGTTCCGCCATTTAGCATCAGCTGACCAAGCTTCATAAAATCCCTGGGTCGCCAATAAATACCACCACCCATGTAAGGATCGCCGGTTGGTGATAAATTCAGATAGTAATGATCAATTTGCAGCGGCTCGGCGATCAGTTCCTGGAACAGGTCAGCCAGCCCCCTGCCAGTAGCAGCTTGTAAAACCCCGCCAACCAGATTCATTCCGCCCGAGCAGTACACCGCTTTTTCGCCGGGCTCATAAACCATATCCAGATTCAAAACATACTGATACCAATCAGGCTGTCGTTCTTGGGATTGCATCGTATCCTCATTGCCCCTGGAGGATGAACTGCCATCATCACACTCAAACCCTGATGACATACTCATCAAGTGCGCCAGGGTCATTTGCTGGCGACGAGCATCAGAATCATTGCTCAAATCAATACCCATGGTTTGATACACCGAACTTGACTCAGCTACCGGCATACCAGCCTGTATCGCAGCCCCGGCCAACACCGTGGCCAAACTTTTACTGGCCGAACGCGTGTCATGTGGCTTTTCCCGCTGAAACCCATGAAAGTATTCTTCTAATACCAACTTGCCGGAACGAGCCAATAAGAAACCATGGATATAAGGGTCATCAATCGAATCGGCTGGTTTAAGAATCACTTCATCAATGAACCGGGCAATGGCTGAAATATCTATACCGGCATTGTTTAATGTGCCAACAGCCCAACCATCACCAACCGATGGCGGTGGCGAGTAACGATAAGGCTCGGGGTTTTTACCGCGAGCATAAAAGTGACTGTGGCTATCGTCCGATAACAATCGCATGTCATACAAATAACCACGAATATTAACGGCCATCCTGCCCGGCTGATAGCTGGCTTCCGCCAATACCTGCTCATCTGAGCTACGAAAGAACTGGCCCACCCAACGCACCGTATCACCATCCAGTTCCAGCCTATCCAGATTATAAAAAGCACCGAACCCACGATCAGGATTTCGCAAAAACGTACCCGAGGTCTCGTCAGCTCGTTTCACCACGGGCAAGAACAATGAAAACTCATCTTTGAGCGGCACAATTTTCCCACGCCACTGTTGATCGCCCACGGCTTTGAGTATCACCGGTGAGGCATGCGGCATGCCATTATTGATGATTCCAGGTTGAGTCCAGTGGCCTTTGATTTGATTCTTGTCAGCGTCGTAATTACCCGCAAAAGAACCGCGCTCGCCTGGTATTTTGAAACGCAACTGAGTACCCTCAGAGACAACATTCAACTTATAACCTGACACATCCGCAGACCACGAATCGCCCTGGCGAGTTACTAACAAACTGCCCTGAATCTCTGGCCCAGCGATACGTTTGCCTTCCCACAAACCAATCAGATCATCAGCATTCGCCTGAGCATAGATAGGCAATGCTTGAAAAACACCGTAGCTTATAAAACCAATAAGCCAGCAACGCAGATACATTTTCATGGCGGTATATCTCCAGACAACCTCAGTATGATTAAGCGTAACCATCATCTCTGCAACCCGATATCGTAACGCTCGGTATCCAGCAGTTTGATGATTGGCTTTGCAATTTCCTGATATTCAAACAACAAGCCAAATGAAGCGCATGAAAACACAATGAAGAATTCTGAAACCAAATAAACATTATTAATTAACCAATATAAATAATTAAGAATTGTCCCACCTTAAACCTTGCCGGTTATCAATAATTGTGAAAATGGGAATTCATCATGTGCGATATAAATATACCAACAATAATTTCTCTGCTGTTTTAGCCTTGTTGTCGCAAAACCAGACTAACTTGTGCTGCGCAGACACTATGGTCCATGAATGTATTAACTCACTGCGCGTGTTAAGAAATATCTCTGCAACAAACCATGCATTGGCCACACACGCAGATGGTGAAGCGAATGCCATTCTGAGCAAATTGAAAGAGGTTCAATAAGGCTCTCTGCGAGACGTCATTAGACAAGTGCCTGCTCAGGCTTGCTCTTCATGACAAACCACTTCAATGTTGTGCCCATCCGGGCCAATCACATAAGCCGCATAATAGTCGCCACTGTACTCAGGCCGAATGCCCGGCGCTCCATTGTCTTTGGCGCCAGCTTCCAGAGCTGCCTGATGAAAGGCTTTTACCTGGCTGCGATTCTCCGCCACAAATGCCAAATGCAGATGAGGCGTTCTCTCTCCATTTCTTCGTATGCACAGTGACGATTTCCCATCCGCGCTAAGTTCGATTCCGATATCTCCTTCGTAAATTATGCTAATACCAATGGATTCTAGTGCTTTGAGAAAGAACGTCTTGCTTTCTTCATAGTCGCTCACGCCGAATACTACGTGATCAAACATATTGTCTCCTTTAACTGGGCAGCTTCTGATCGAGTTCTAAACCATTAATTATATAGGCACAGGCTTTGATAAAATCGAAGACGACAAATCGAGAGGCCCTCCCTATGAAAATACTCGCATAGCCCATATTGGTGGTATATGACATTACTAATCACCTACCTGCTGATAGCCTTATTGGTTTCCTTTTTCTGCTCCATTGCCGAGGCGGTGCTGTTATCGGTACGGCCGGCTTTTGTCAACGCCCGCCTAAAGCAAAATGCCCGGGGTGCGCGTTCGTTGGAACAGTTGATCAACAACCTGGATCGACCGCTGGCGGCTATTTTGACCTTGAATACCGTGGCGCATACCGTCGGTGCTGTGGGCGTGGGTGCGCAGGCCACATTGGTGTTCGGTAATGAGTACGTTGGGCTCAGCTCGGCTTTGCTGACATTATTGATACTGGTGTTTTCCGAAATCATTCCCAAAACCCTGGGCGCGGCGTACTGGCCGGTAATGGCCGGCTGGCTGGGGCCGGTTATCGCCTGGTTGACCTGGCTGTTAACACCATGTGTGTGGGTTTCGCAGAAGCTGACCCAGTTAATCTCTCGCGATGGCGCCAGTGCATTCAACTTCAGTCGCGATGAGTTTGAAGCAATGGCCGAAATCGGTGTCGAAGAGGGACACATTGACGCCCAGGAACTGGAAATCGTTTCCAACCTGATGCGTCTGCGCCTGCTAACAGTGAGCGATATTATGACCCCGCGGACAGTGATGTTTCTGGCCTCCGCGGATATGCGCGTGTCAGACTATTTCAGCGAGTACCTCAACAAGCCCTTTTCTCGTATTCCGATCTATGAAAAAAACCGTGATGACATTACCGGTTATGTGCTCAGAAGCGATCTGTTTGCGGCACAGGCCAAGGATCAATTTGACCGCCGCCTGCACGAATTCAAACGTACCTGTCTGGCCGTTCCGGAACAGCTTGCGGCATCCGATCTGTTCGAGCAGTTGTTGCGCGAGCGCACCCATGTCGCCTTCGTGGTGGATGAATACGGCACGGTGCAGGGCCTGGTCACGCAGGAAGATGTGATGGAAACGTTGATTGGGCTGGAAATTACTGACGAATCCGATACCGTTGAAAACATGCAGGCACTGGCACGCAAACGCTGGCGGGAACGCATGAGGAATTTCGGCGTGAATCCCGACAACCTGGAATAACCGGAACCGGGCCGCTCAGGCATCAATCAATAATTCGTACCAAACGCCCATCCCGAAAGGCGCCTAGCCCGGATATTGCATGAGTTTGCCGGGAGTTGTGGTTCAGCTGGTGGGTTCAGCTTGGTCTATCGGGCTGAAAGCCATAGCGGGCTATGGCGTCAGACTGATAGGCCGAGATGGACCGGCCAGATGAGGCACAAACCCGGCAGGCACAAATTGTATTTTTAAAAAATACAATAAAACACGTGCAAGTCTATGAACCACAAACAAAAGCCAGACTTCATGCCGAAGCTCATGCAATATCCGGGCTAGCTAGCCTTTACTGATCATAGTCCGATGGCGTGACATAAGGCACTGCTGCGCGCTGAGTGTCCTCCGGATTAACGCGTCCCTGGTTGTAGGGTTGCGGCCAGATGTCTTTTTTCCATGCCCACACAAACCCAAGATCCGACGCGCCATAGTGGCAGCCGATACAACTGGTCTGTTCAGGCACTGGTGAGTTTTGGAAATAGGTTTCCAAGATGGGGTTCAGCGCACCGACCTGCGGAATCGGCAGCCCGGCATAGCGTGGAAAGGCATTCGACTCGGCCAGGTTGTTGCGCTTGATAATTGCCTGCAGCGCAGGTGGCATATCGTCGTTCACTTGACTGGACATACCGCGCATCTGAAAAAACGGCCGCGCATAAAATACACCCGGATCGGTCGGCCAGTTGGTCACCTCAAGCTGATAGTTCTGCCACACTGTGCCTTTCAACAAACCCTGAAACTGCGCGTTCATCGCCTGGGTCGAATAGCCCTTACCGTTATCCTGCGGCAAAGGCACCGGCGTATCAGGAATCTTCCATAGACGGCTCACTTCAACCGGTACGCGGTCGGCTATGTCAGGAAAATCATACCCGGGCTGATAGCTGAACCCGTCCGGATAGAACACCTTGCCATTGCTGTTAAACGACGCGCGGCGCCCATCCGGCAGCGATTTCTTACCGACTGGCGGTAGGTTATCAACGTGACTGAAAGTCGACCAAAGCCCCTGCGGGAACTGCGTCGTGCGCACCACCACATGCAGACCGACCAGACCAACGATGGCCTTTTCAGAATCAGCGTTTGGATTCGACGGGTCTTTGATCAGCGCCTCGGTGGTGTAATAACGTGACAGATCGTCCTTTTGCTCCCATGGCGCTGATGGGTCAGTGATCATCACCCGCCACGCAGTCTTGATGGTGATCGAGTTGCCGTGCACCCGCTGGGTGGCAATGGTCTGAGTTTGCGGCTGTAGCATCAGTACCACCGGATCTTCTGATTGGGACTGTGCCTCGGTTGCCATCACGGGCGGGATCGGCACCACTGAAGGCGATTTCGGGAAGTTGCCTTTCCAGAAATAGCCGTTACCGCGGATGTAATCGTAAAACACCCGGTTCATCGCAACCGTGTAGCGCACATAGCGACGGTTCTGGTCGATCAGCGGGCCGGAAAAAGCCTCATCGAAGGTGTCGCCATCCACATGGCCGGTCTTTGAGACACCTTCCAACCCCAGCGGCAGACTGTAGGCATCGGCAAACCAACCGATCGGCTGCGGCGGCATCGAAAGACTCTCACCATCAGCGGGGCTGGTAAACAGATCGTCATCGGTGCGCAGTGTTTCGAATACAGCGACCCAGTTGCCCGCCTGATAATCCCCACTGGCATAAATTTCCCGGAAGCCCGCTTCGCCATCAGCCAGCCCGCGTACGTAATCGTCACCATCACGCTCCGCCGGCCAGATCAGCCCGATAAAGGTCTGCCAGGCGTTGTAATCAAAAAACGGCCGATCCTCTATATCGGTCATTACATCCCGGGAATGTGGCCTAACGTGCATTGGTATATCGGGCGTTAAGGTGGGCACCAGCTGTTTGTAAGGATGGGTGACACGCTCGGAATGGGCAGGCTCGCTGTCAGCGTAATTGATCAGTGGCGTTTTAGACTCGCCGATGGTTCCCGCATAATCCGCCGCATACAGTACTGGCCCTGCCAACAACGCGATCAGGCTTACCGTTAACCGCAAACAATTTTTATAATCCATGATTGACTCCCCTGCCGAATGCGCACACGCTGGAACACCCCAACATTTCCGGAGCAAATGAGCTGACATCAAAACCCTTTTGTACAGGGGTCGATCTGTAAAGCCATGCCGGCCATGCGCTTAATAGTTATCGGGTGTTATAGCCACCCATGCTCGTCTCATCATAGCCTAACTTCGTATTACCTGCTCTAACCCATCCGTCAAAAACCATATCCAAGGATTCCAGATTTTGTAATCCCACCACTCTTAGAAGAGAATAAATAATTATTAATAGAATTTGTGCGCAAAAAAAGCGTCAGACGAGCGTGAGCCATTGATTTGACGGTAGCCATGGGCGGACCAAAGTGGTTTGCAACCGTCTTGGTCAGCTGCAAGCTGAGCCACAGAACTCAAACCAGGACGGTTTGAGCAATCGAACCAACGACATGCGGATTTTCAGTATCCGAATGACTTTTTTATACTCGCAGAATAAACATCTATCTACGAATTAAATCCAGACAGCTGGCGCTGGTTCTAATTAAAAGTTAGCTATAGCCGATTACACCAGGAGTAATTTGGCAGGGTGAAATCAAACATCTTCTTGTCTGAAAGTGAGGACCTTCAAGTAGAAAGATCAATGCCACGGTATTGCTTCGGCCGCCAATAGTAATTTTGAATGGATATGCCATGGCCTCGGCTGGCTAACTCTACGGTTTTGTCTTGTTGAATGGCAATTTCAATCAAGCGAAGTAGTTGTATGATCTTCTCGGATGGATAACTTTTTTCTAGGCATGATGACACCCTCATTTTGATGTTAAATCTAACTGCAAAACTGGACTCGCTTTTGGGGGCCAGGTCATATGTCGGTTTATCTGCCCGACCTGGCCTGACGTCTCATAACCTGCGCATATTTAAAGCGAAATAATTTTATATAGTGACGAGAACTGCTCTCAATTTATAATAAAATTACAAGTTGAATCGGAAAGATGAATGGGGCAAGCACTCATTTTCCCATGAGCGGAGCGCTGATTCTAATTACATTATCTGGACTGACCGGTGCCAGGCCAGCTCGACGTATGAGCGTTACCTATAATAAACTTATCTATCGGATCAACGACAAATCATTGATCCGTGCAAGCGAAGTCCTGAATGCTGGTAAGGCGTTGAAGATTACGACTGCCATTGCCCAGCAAAGTATCAAAATCAAGCGTGGCATTATTGCAATCGTCAAATACAAAGATTAGCCTGCCAAAAAATGTGCTTTCTACATCTTCAGGGTTAAACGCGGAACCAAACTCAGCACCAACACCACGCATTGAATTATCCAATACCCATTGACCTTCGACCAGCTCGGTAATACCAATGTTCCAGGCTTGATTGCCATTGGCATCATAGGTAAACCAGCCCACTACCGCTTGGTTAGAACTGATCTGTTGAATTAGCCAGCCCTCTCCATCAGTTTGCGGATCGAACCAACTACCACTGATATTCGACGGTATGTTGATATCGGTTGTACCAGAATCAAGCTTCGAAAGCCGCGTAATAGCAAACGAATTGGTACCAAATTCTACTGGGCCAGTATACGTAACAACTGCATTGTTATCATCACTGAAGCGAAACTCAATATTACCCCAATTTTCTCTAATCACATCAGCGGGGTTAAAGTTCTCACCAAATTCTGCCCCTCTGGTAATTCTGACATCATCAAAGATATATCGATCACCTTCGATACGGCCAATCGATAATAACCATAACTGTTCGCCCGTGGAATCTCCAACTGGGTAAGTAAACCAATACAATCCGGCCGTTGTTTCACTCAGTTTTTCTATCACCCAGCCTTCACCATTGCGCTGAGCATTAAACCACGTACCAGACGGATTCGTAATCACTGCCGGTATGGTTGGATCAGGTGCAGGCAAAAACTCAAAAGCAACAGCGTTACCATTGCTGGTTCTGTCGACCTGCAGCCGCATGCCTGAATAAAACAGTTCAGAAATATTGCCGCTGATATCCCGACGGACAGGAATAGTTTGGGTTGTTAATCTGCCAGCGCAATCATGATCATAAAATGTTGTTGTATCGCCCCCTACCGAATGCACCTCTGCTAGAAATAGTGCTTGATTCAGCGGCTCAACAAAACCGTCTGCAAAACGTTGCATGGCCAGTTGCAATGTCACTTCAGACGAAGTTGCCCATTGGTTAGTCATCGAGGCATAAAACTCTTGTGGTGCCGATCGAAAAAAATCCGCTGCAGAATCACCAATTTGAGAACGCAAAAAGTTAAGATCCAAAGGTTGAGCTTGTTGGCGCAATTGCTCTAACCTGGGGCCTAGCGCAGGATCTTGAAAAATATAACTGGCATCGGTGGTATGAGCGATTTCATGGGCCAGCACTACCGAAAAAACATCGATAGTTGCTCTCGGTGGGCCGTTGACAAATGAGCTTGGACCCAATGGTGGAAAAGAGTTTTCGCAAAACTGCCCTACCTGAGTACTAAAAATATTTACACCGGTTCTAGAGGCAATATCTGTTTCCGGAGTGTTAGGACCTAAAAAATCATTGATGGTTATTCTGCGCGAATTCCATATTTCTGTGGGAAGAGTCGATAAATAATCATGCACTTTGGTCAGTTGAACCTGATCTGCCA
Source organism: Wenzhouxiangellaceae bacterium (assembly GCA_965230265.1). GTDB lineage: Bacteria > Pseudomonadota > Gammaproteobacteria > Xanthomonadales > Wenzhouxiangellaceae > JAJFKX01. Next base: position 3,037,752 of record OZ245999.1, read on the forward strand.
TATCATTTTCAATTAGCAGTGTTCCGAAATCCACCAGAATGTTACGCAAGGTTCCTGTAAAACCAATAACTTCTGCGACATCAGCACGATGCGCCGTATCTTCTGGCCTGGATTCCAATAAATTGATCCATACCTGCCCTGCAAGACGGGGCACAAATGCATTGTCGGCTAAGTCCAGACTCTGTGCTGTTAAGAATTGTGGATAGGTAGCAATATGATCGCTATACCATTCAAAAACCCCAGGTTGCTCATTGTCTGACTCTAACTCAGATAATATCCTCCGATGCAGGTTAAATAGTTCAATTCGCACACCAAGGTTATTTTGCAAAAACCCCCCCTAAGTTATCACCTGCTTCCACCATAATCTGGTCAATTCTTGTCGCCATTGCAGCAATAGCTTCATTTTCCACCGCCTGCTGAACTTCGAGTTTGGTAGTTCCTAACGGCCTGTGATCACTTGCATGCACTGTCAAGGTGAAAACGCTGCAAAGTATAAGAAGTGACTCTAAGTAAAATCTATACAATGAGGGCTGAGCTGGCTTACTTGAAGGGTCAATTTTTTTCATTCGATGTTCATAATAGGTTCAAAGTACGAAGTATTTAGTATACTACGATAGTTTTAGCCTAGTCAACGACCTGCACAGCAACCATTTGCCCCCCTTATCACAGTCAATGCGATTAACAATGGGCCCGCTTTTACCTCTGTTGGCAATGTTACAGCAACTTCATTTTGACGCCTTTCGATCCGGTGTTAAGCAATAACACCGCCACCAGCACACCAAACAACGCGAATAAAAACAACCCAAGTAGTGTTGCTCGCTTCGATATCATCGAAACCTGTATGCTGGTAAAAGTGGATACTGGTATGGTGAATAGAGCAGAGTAAGTGTCAAAACTTATTGATTTAATGGTGGGCTATGATGGGGAAAGCTTAAACCAACTTTTCGACACCTTAGCCCAGTGGAATTACTACCTAGAAAACCATTTTGAAGACTTACCGGAGCTGGAACCATGAGCACCAGCAATCAACAAGGTTGTCTCAGGCTTTCGATATAGTCTCTGGCACAGCGAAACCGTCAACACAAAAAGAAAAACCGCTACCGCTTACCATACGGCTAACGCCAACCGAGCGTGCACGCCTTGAGAAGCAAGCAGGCGATCAACCACTCAGTACGTTTATAAGAGGATGCCTGCTTGGCTCTCACGTTGCCAAACGCAGAAAAAGACGCAGACCGGAAGTGAATAACGAACAGGCTGCCGCATTACTGGCAAGGCTTGGTCAATCCCGGCTGTCTTTCAACGTCAACCAATTAGCCAAACACGCTAATATGGGAATGCTGGATGTATCAAGAGATCTAGAGCAAGAACTAGAGGGTGCCTGCAAAGCAATTTATGCCATGCGTGATGCGCTGTTTATCGCGCTACGCCTGCAACCACCTAGCTCTAAAGATGATCGCCGATGATCTTGCACGGCAACCAACGCGGCGGAGCCAAAGACTTAGCCATGCACTTACTCAAAGATGAAAACGAGCATGTCGAGGTGCATGAGCTACGCGGCTTTGTCTCCGATGATCTGGTATCAGCATTGAACGAAAGCTATGCAATCAGCAAAGGCACCCAAGCCCGGCAATTCTTGTTTTCGCTCAGTCTAAATCCACCATTAAAGGAAAACGTCTCTACAGAAGACTTTGAAAAAGACATGAGACAAGACGATATTGCTGAGCTATTGGGTATCACACCAACCGAAGCATCTCTTTTGCTTCTTGGTCATCTCAGTCGCTTTAGTCTTGATAAGCTGCTCGACTTTCTAAAAAAGATAGATAAACAAAAAGGCCATATTGGTTCTTCTTTTGAAGGTTTTCTCAAAGAGCAAGGCGCACTTGAGGAGTCGGCAATCATATCAATGCAGCGCCTAGCAGATTGGCTAGCCAGAGAAGTTTAGATCAAACCTGACAGCTATCTAATTTGAATTTGAAGAGCGACTAACTGACTATGTTTAACCAGGGCAGTTACACACAATTATTTACAGGCTCTTTCATCCCAATACGAACCGTTTTTAACCATCGTATTTAAGATAATTAGTTGCTTGCGCTGCAAGCAACTATCGCTACTTTCTTAGGTTTTCCTACTGCTACCATACGTTCATACATCGGCTTTAACTTAGGGTGGCACTGTATCGCCGACATCAATAGTTGCCACCTCCTTCTTTAGTGCTTTAAGGGTATTACTGATTGATTTGTGCACTGTTTTTGGCATTCGTTTAAGCCGGTTTTTCTGCACTGTACTCATTTCCAAACACTGACTTCTTACTGTGAGTAAGTCACTGACAAGCCTTAGTTTTTCAGGCTTTAGTGGCGTTATCTCTGGTTTTAATACTTCACCAAAGTGAGCAATATCTTGTGCATCCAGCTTGTCTGTTTAGCCACTCGACCGCTTGCTTTTGCAAATAATCTAATTTGTGGCAGGTTACATACCGATATGGGCAAACCTGCTTTGTCAGCAGCGCAAACAAAGTTCATTTCAAGCCGGCCAGTCGATTCGGCAAGCACTTTTGTAGGTTTATATTGTTTGATAAACCAAACAGATTCTTTAATACCATCAGTATCATTACTAAACGATTTATAGAACATTAGGAACCATATGAAGAAAGATATAATGGCTTATCATGCGCTACTACTGCATTAATAGGCTACATTCTACAAGCGATGATCTATCATCTGTGTAATTTGAACTATCCAAATTGACAGCGTCTGGTTCTCACTTGGCCAGAATATTTCTCGCACTGTCATAAAACTGTCATATAGTTGTCATAAACTCTCACGAACTGTCATATTACCTTCATTCTTTTGTAATATCTAAACGTTGTTGTGCCTCTATTTTGGCTGATTAACCCTTACTTAGTTTAGACCCTTATTTTTAAATAACAGCAGAGGACATCTCCTTGAAGATTAAACCTACCGCATTATTGATTAGCGTTGCTTTACTCGGCGGAAGTGTAATGCCAGCCCATGCTAACAATGAAGCTGTGTTGAGCTTAATAAAAATCTTGCACGACAAGGGCACCATCACCGCAGAAGATTATGATTTAATTCTAAAAGCAGCGGAATCTTCCACGGCAGCAGAATCTTCCACGACAGCGGAATCTTCCACGCAACCTGGAATTGAAAAGATCGTTGAGCGTAAAGTTGATGAGGCAATTGACCTTAAACTTAATCAGGAGTTCGACGCTAAAACGGAGCAAGTCGTTGCTCAACAGGTTGATAAGAAAGTAGATGAACTCCCTGTGAAGGTCAGCCATGGTGATAAAGGGTTTCGTCTCGAATCACGCGACGGCAACTGGCAAACTAACATTCAGTTTCGTGCGCAAGCGCGTTTTACCACCCCAACGTCAGGGGACCCTCGTCAACTCGATAATTTTGATGCTGAGAGCGAGAATACTTTCGAACTTCGACGTGCACGTTTAAAGATCGGCGGTCATGGCTTTCGACCTTGGCTTGGTTATTACTTTGAGGCCGACTGGCAACCCACTCGCGACTCAGATGACGATGCAGCTGCTGCAAGCACACGCCTACTTGACTGGCGTATCACCTTAGATAAATACGAAGAGATAGGCTTACGTCTTGGCCAGTGGAAAATCGATTACAATCGCGAACGAGTTGATTCTTCTGGTCGTCAACAGTTTGTTGAGCGCTCAATAGTCAATCGCATCTTCACTATTGACCGTCAAGTTGGTGCACAGTTGCGAGGTCACTTATTTAAAGGAACACATGCTGACTTACGTTATTACGCTGGCGTATTTACAGGTGAAGGCCGTGGCGTAAGTAATGATGATAGTGATTTGCTGTATGCAGGCAGACTGCAATGGAACTTCCTTGGCCGCGACCTTGCCCTAAAACAAACTGATGTAGAATATACCGAAAAACCAACTGCAAGCGTATCATTCGCTGCTGCATCAACCAGCGGTCGCTGTACCCGTTGGTCATCTAGTGGTTGCGGTAATCTTGATGGCTTCCTAAGTCCTGCTGATGCACAAGATGGACAATACGAAATTGATCAATGGACGCAAGGTACTGCATTTAAATGGAGAGGGTTTTCTTGGCAGCAAGAATATCACCATAAAACGATTGACGACACCATTAACAACACCTCAAGTGATTTGACAGGTGGTTATGCACAAGTCGGCTATTTCTTCCATCACCTTATTCCTGCGGTACCAAAACAACTCGAACTTGCGGTTCGCTACGCTTTTGTAGAAGAGCCGAATGAGATTGATATCGCGCTAGAGAACAAACGTGAAGAGTTTACAATCGGCGCAAATTGGTTTCTTTTTGGTGCCGGTCATAACAACAAAATCACTGTAGATTTCTCCCATCTAACCTTGGATGATGCGTTTGCAAACCGTAATGTTAACGAAAATAGATTTCGCGTGCAGTATGATGTCTCGCTTTAAACCAGCCTAAAGTTCAATCTGGTAAAACATTATCAAAAAAGTCCTGCTCTACTATTTAGTACAGGACTTTTATTATTGTTATATAGTTAATGTAATTAAGGCACTCCTGTCTCATATCACGGAACACAGAGTTAGAGGTAAGGCGAATATCGCTCTTTTTGAAGATGATTCAGAAAACATTCTAGAAAAGGTCATCGAGAAATATTTACAAGGCAGCAATACTAAATTATCAGCCTGGCTTTTAAGCAGGAAAAAAAACGAGTATTCCATTAAAATAAGTCCTATCTCGATAAACGCCTGGGACTTTTCAAAAAGGATGCTGCGTAAATCATGATTGCTCGTTGTTAAAAGCACCGCATAACAAGCCCCACATGGCTATTCGAGTTGTGCGTAAGTAGAGTTTGTAGCACTCTTCCTTGTTACCTATTTTTAACAAAACTGATGTGGTCGGGCCTATTAGTACGGCCTAGTTAAGAGTTATTATGCCTAATTCATGCGGCCGATTCTGCTTCATATTGATTAGGGCTTTTATATCCCAACGATGAATGCAGTCGATACGGATTATAAAACATCGTAATGTAACTCAATACATGACGTTGAGCTTGCTGTCGGGTTTGATAACATCGTCATTGAACACGTTCGGTTTTCAAACGACCAAAAAAGCTTTCAGCGACTGCATTATCCCAATTTGCCCCTTTTCATCATGCGCGCCCCTGCCATAAGCGTCAGCACCAGCATAATCAAAAGCCCCCACCGGTTTAGTATTGGTACGTCCTCTGGAATGGTCGGCTGAATGGTCATCACTGAAAAATCGGCCGATACACCACCAACAGTCAGGGTTGCTGTGAATACAGCTCCCAATGCATTACCCACGGTTAAGCGAACGGCAATCGCATCTGCATTATTCACGATGCCGTCAGCTGCGGTAAACGGGGCGCCATTGATTGAGTATTCGCCGCCGATAATCGAGACCGGCGCATCTGAATTAATACCCGAGATAGTCACTTGTGCTGAAGTTACGGTTGTATTGGGCAGGATGTCGAATTGTTGTGGGAAATTGAAGGCATCGGGTATCAGGTCTTCAGCCAGTGTTGTAACGCTAAACGTATCCATCACACCGCCAATGTCCAATAAAGTATCAGTGGTGGTCGAAAAATCGGCTGACGAGGTTTGTTGCAGCGTGACCGACTGCCCCTCACTAACAGTGCCATCAGCAGCAGTGAAAGGGCCACCATCTATTGCATATTCACCACCAGTCACGCTGATGGGGACAGCGATTTCGATGCCGCTGACGGTGATGGCGTCTGAAGTGATTAATGTGCTTAATTCCACATCGGTTTGATCAGTAAAACTGAAGGCATCAGGCGTTTGATCGGCGTCGCGTGTGGTGACGCTAAACGTACCTATCACACCGCCAATGTCCAACACAGTATCGGTAGTGGTTGAAAAATCGGCTGATGAAGTCTGCTGCAGGCTGACCATTTGCCCCGCTGTGACCATGCCATCAACAGCGGTGAACGGGCCGCCGTCTATCGAGTACTCACCCCCCAGCACACTAATGGCCGTGGTGGTATTAATCCCGCTTACCATAATCGTATTTGATGTGGTCAATGTGCTTAATTCCACATCGGTTTGATCGGTAAAACTGAAAGCATCAGGCGTTGGGTCTTCGTCAAAGGTGGTGACACTGAAGGTGTCTGTCACAGTGCCAATCTGCAATACGGTGTCTGTGGTGGTGGAAAAATTGGCCGAAGACGTTTGCTGCAGCACTACCGTTTGACCTGAGTTGACCAGCCCATCGGCAGCGGTGAATGGACCGCCATCAATGGCATACTGACCACCAGTGACGCCAATGGTCGTGGCGGCATCAATGCCGCTGACGGTAATCGGATTTGAGGTGCTCAACGTGTTCAACGGTATATCAACCTGATCAACAAAGCTGAAAGCATCCGGCACATGATCGCCATCCAATGTGGTCACGGTGACAGAATCCATCAGCCCGTCAAAGTCCACATCGGTCGCTGTCGTGACCGTCGCAACCAAGTTCCAGATCTGATCGCCGTCGGTAAAGCCATCGCTTAAACCCCGTATCACAATGGGCTGTGGCACATCCCAATCCTCTGGCTGGATGGTGGCGGGTGCGGAGACGATTTCCGCTTCGGTGTTGTCCAGGGTGTAACCCAGCGTGACCTCGCCTCTGGGAACGCCGTCCAGCACCAGGTTGATGGTGGTGGTTGTGCCAGTTTCACTCACCTGGTTGCCTGCGGTCGGAGACAAGCTGACCCCTGGCGTTCCCAGTACCTGAACAACAAGATCATTATCAATCGTGGTGGCGAAACGACCGGGGGGCGTCTGCACAATCGGTGTGCCGTTGATGGTGCCGGGGCCATCATTACTGATCAGCTCAAACCGTGTTCCGGTGGGCACAGTTGCAGGTGGGTCAACGATAAGGGTGCCATTGAAATCAATGGTTGAACTGGCCCCTCCAATCACGCGGAGTTGAGCAAAATCTACGCTGCTGTTAATCCCGAGGTTAAACATAGCACCGGCATCAACGTCAAAACCACCAGCGGCCATGCTGCCAGCCGAGACGTCAAACAAGGCACCAGCACCAGCGTTAAAATCACCAGCGGCCATGCCGTCAATCGTGCCCACAGCCAATTGACCAGTACTCAGGTTAATATCACCACCGACACTCAGGTTTAATGTTCCTAGCGTGGTCGAGGTGGTCAAGACACTACCAAAGTTCACATTACCAGCGGCTCTGATGCTGATGCTGCCAATTCCAGTGCTTCTGACGGCAGTGCCGAAAGAATGGTTGAAATCACGAGCGATGATGTCGATGTCCCCCGCTCCAGATGAAATCGTCGCTGTACCACCCAGGCCCATGTCCTGGAAGGTGGGAAATCCACTCCTGATCTCTCCCGATAAAGACAACTCGCCAGGAGAATTCACAGAGGCCAACAGTAGATTGCTGCCGGAAATAGAGGTATCGAGGATCGTGCTGGCCAAACCTACTCCGTTCCCAATCAAGCCCAGTGCGCCAGGTGCAAACAGCAGAGGTCCGGTGACAATGACTGCGCCAGTGGCGTCGATATGGCGAAAAGCGTCCGGTGCTGCTGCAGTCAGTACCTCACCTATCTGGGGTACACTTAAAAATACGACGTTATCCGAAAAAACAACACCGTCGGTAGCGGCGAAATAAAGGTCGCCCGAAATATCCACAGTGGTATTTGGGCCAATCTGGATGCCGTCCGGATCGAGCAGATAGATGTTGGCCCCTGGAATCGTGGTGCGAAACAGCCCGTCTATATTGGTCGTCATGCCGCCAGTGACTCTGAAGACAATATTCTGAACACTCGCCGGCCCCGAGAAGGTGACGGATTCGCCGGCATTAATATTAAAGTCGTCGAAGCTGTGATAGAGATTGTTGCCTATCTGCTGCGCTAAGGTTGACGTAACTTGGTAATCTGGCCCAATCAGGGTTTGTGCAACGCCCAGGGTTCCGTCGGTGGAGACTTGTGCCGCAACGGGTTGAGCCTGCGTTAGGCCAAACAACGTGAATAAAAACAATCCAAGTAGTGTTGCTCGCTTCGACATAATCATAAAGATGTAAGCTGGAAAAATAGATACTAGCATGGGGAGCAGAGCTGAGAAAACGCCCAGTGTGCGTAAGCTATTGATTTAATGGTGGCCAGGGGCGGGATCGAACCACCGACACGCGGATTTTCAGTCCGCTGCTCTACCAACTGAGCTACCTGGCCAGCGAGAAATAACAAGACTACCGGAACACGGTAGCCGCATATTAGACCTCTCTGACGAGACAATGTCAACTTCCCTGTGAGCAAAGCCTAATGAAAAAACAGCGGCGCAAATAGAAGTTATCAAAGCATTATTACTGACACTTAAGAGTGCCTTCTGAAAAACTTGTATTTAGACATTTAACTAAATATCATATAACTATGAAACAACAACCCATCTTCAAGGCATTAGCAGACCCGACACGACGTGCCGTATTGCGTGAATTGCAAAAGGGTTCGCGCACGGCTGGTGAACTGGCCGAGCTGTTTCCAATTACGCAGGCTTCTTTATCGCATCACTTTAATCTACTTAAAAATGCTGAACTGATTCGACACCAGCGCCGTGGGCAGCACATCGTCTATTCTCTTAATACCACCGTTATGCAAGACATCGCCAATGTTTTGCTGGAGCTGTTAACCCCTGCACAAGCCAAGCCCCATACTCAAGGAGCAATCTCAGATGCAAACAAAAACTGCTAATACCATTTGCCTGGTCATGGTTGTTGCTGCGTTTGTATACGCTGCCATCATTTACCCTTCATTGCCTGACCGAGTACCGCTTCACTGGAATTCAGCTGGCGAGGTTGATGGTTATGGCAGCAAACAACTGGGGGCTTTCCTGTTTCCGTGCATCGCATTGATGAACTGGCTGATCATTTTATTTGTTAAATATGCTTCACCCAAAGGCTTTAAGCTCAACAGCTTCGCTGCAACCATCAACATTATCCAGGTGAATCTGGTGGCATTGTTTGTGGCAATAGGGGTTGCCATGCTGTTAGCGGCACAAGGCCGGGATATCGATTTTTTGACCATTATGTCCGTGCTGCTAAGTTTGACTTTTATTACTTTGGGTAATTTTATGGGGCGCTTTCGCAAGAATTTTTTTATTGGTATCCGCACACCCTGGACACTGGCCAGCGAAGAGGTGTGGGATCGCACTCATCGCCTGGCGGCCTGGACAATGACCCTGGGCGGTATTGTCATGCTGATCGGTACCTTTATCGGCCTGCCATTTGCAACAGGCGTCTATATCATTTTATTTTCTACGCTGGTGCCTGTTATTTATTCGTTTGTAATATATCGACGCATTGAAGGTTTCAATGAAAAGTGATCTGTTTGAATCAGTGGCCTATTCATTACTCGACTGGCCGGTAACCTTCGGGCGCTTCTGAGCCTTCACCAAAAAAGAACTTTTCCATTTCTTGCTCCAGAAAAGCCCGGTGTTCAGGGTCAATTGGCGTTAATCGGTTCTCATTGATCAACATGGTTTGATGTGCCAGCCATTGTTGCCAGCCTGGTTTGGAAACATTGGCCATGATTTTCTGACCCAGCTCACCCGGGTAGGGTTGAAAGCTCAATGCTTCTGCCGGTTCGTTTAACACCACACAATTGACGGTATCAGTCATACAGTTCCTCGATTAATTTTCGCACGGGTTGTGGTAACCCTAAAGATAATGCCTCTTTAATAGTAAACCAATGCTGGTGATCGCCCTGTGCCACTTCGGCAACAGGCATTGCATCAGTTAACCAGGGGGTGATGAATAAAGAGCGATGGGTTAACTCATGTCGGATACTCGGTAATTTTTTTATTGATGGGTCGTTGGCTGAAACATCACCAGGCTCAACTTCAGGCAACGACCACAGACCACCCCAAATACCCGTCGGTGGACGACGCTGAAGCAGTATTTTTCCGTTTCTGTCTGTTCTCATCAGCATTATGATGCTTTGCTGATGCTTGGCTTTTTTGGGTTTCTTACCAGGTAGTTCGGCAACTTGATCATTCGCTAAGGCATAACAGTCGGAGCTGACCGGACAGTCGGTGCAGCCCGGCTTGCTGCGGCTACATAACAATGCCCCCAAATCCATACTTGCCTGGGTATAATCCGCTCCCCGTTGTTTGGGTAAGTGCCGTTCAGCCACCTGCCATAGCTGCTGGCTGACTTTGCTTTGCCCTGGCCAGCCATGCACGCCCGCATGTCGGGCCAAAACCCGTTTAACGTTGCCATCCAGAATGGCCAATACCCGGTTGGTGCTTTGACTGACGATGGCATTGGCAGTGGAACGGCCAATACCTGGCAAACGCTCTAATTGCTCCGGGTCATCCGGGAGTTTGCCAGCATATTGCTGCATGCAGATTTTGGCTGCTTTGTGCAAATTTCGCGCCCGGCTGTAATAACCCAGCCCCGACCAGTGCGCCAGCACTTCATCCTGCTCGGCCATGGCCAGAGAAGGCAGGTCGGGGAAATGCTGCATGAATTGATGAAAGTACGGGATAACCGTGGTGACCTGGGTTTGCTGCAACATCACTTCAGCAACCCAGAACCCATAAATGCTGTCCATTCGCTGCCAGGGCAAATCCTTGCGGCCATGTTGATCCCACCATTTCAATAGGCGTTGGGCAAATGGTTGAAAGGGTTGTTTTTTACTCAAGCGATTAATTGTCTATGCATGGATTATTTATCCAGTGAATAAATGGTGCTTATATCGAGCAACTGATTATCCGCCTTTTATTTTGCTTCAAGAAGCTGACCATTCATTTTTCAGTTTGCCTCAAGAGGCTGATCGTCCATCTTTCATTTTGCTTCAAGAGGCTGATCATCCATCTTTCATTTTGCCTCAAGAGGCAAAATGGCATCAATAAAGCTGGTGGCATCAAATGGGCGCAGGTCTTCGGAGCGTTCACCGACGCCGATAAAGCGGATCGGTGTTTTCAGCTCGTTGGCTATGGCGAATAAAACACCGCCTCTTGCTGTGCCATCCAGCTTGGTGACCGTGATACCGCTCAGCTTGACGGCCTTATCGAACTCACGCGCCTGATGCAATGCATTTTGCCCAGTTGAAGCATCCACAACCAGCATCACTTCATGGGGTGCGGTGTCATCCAGACGTTTTAATACCCGCACCACCTTTTCCAGCTCAGCCATCAGATTCGATTGCGTATGCAAACGACCCGCCGTATCAGCAATCAGCACATCGGTGTTTTTCGCTTTGGCAGACTGTATCGCGTCAAAAATAACCGCGGCCGGATCGGCACCTGATTGCTGGGCAACCACCGGGACATTGTTGCGTTCACCCCATACCTGCAGTTGTTCGGCCGCAGCGGCACGAAATGTGTCGCCCGCCGCCAGCATGACTGACAAGCCCTCTTCGCCAAAGCGCTGTGTGAGTTTACCAATGGTTGTGGTTTTGCCGACACCATTGACCCCTACCATTAATATCACATAAGGCTTGTGGGCTGGATCGACTGCCAGATATTGTTCACAGGGCTCAATAATATCGAACAGCTCGGCCTGCAACGCCGGCAATACCTGATCCGGCGAGGTGACCAGCCCGGCTTTTTGCGCCTGACGCAATGCATCCAAAAGACGGGTGGTCGTACTTACCCCCAGATCTGCACCCAATAAAATCGCTTCCAGGTCATCAAGCAGATCGTCATTGATGCTGCTGGCCTGAGCAACCAGCTCACGGATTTCATCACTTAATGCCGAACGTGACTTGGCCAGCCGGTCTCGCCAATCGGCATTATTGACTGGCCGGTTACCCGATGTTTTTCTTCGAAATAAGTTGAGCATAACCGCAGGCTTGGAATCTCGCATTGGATTGCTGCAAGATATAGCGACTTATGAGCCATAAAACCAGACCCAAGCACCAAAAACGGGGCAAACAAAACAACAAATCCACTGGTGTACGCATTATTGGTGGACAATGGCGTGGTCGGCGTTTGCCGGTGGCAGATGTTGATGGATTGCGCCCCAGCAGCGACCGTTTGCGTGAAACCTTGTTTAACTGGCTACAGCCGACAATACACGGCGCCAACTGCCTGGACTTGTTTGCCGGCACCGGCGCACTGAGTTTCGAAGCACTTTCTAGGGGCGCTGAGCATGCAGTATTAATTGAATCTGACCGTATCGCCATGCAAGGTTTACGACAGGCATGTGAAACCTTATCGATAAACAATATACAGCTACATCATAGTGATGCCCTGAGATTGATCGAAACCGAGCCATCACTGACTTTTGCACCCTTTGATTTGCTGTTTATCGACCCCCCATGGTCAATATCTGCCCAATCTATGGTTCTGCAAAACCTTATCAACAATGGATGGCTGAAACCCAATGCACTGATTTATGTAGAACTACCAAAAAATTCGGATTTCTTGCCGCCGTCGCAACTGCATGAAATTAAAAGAAAAACAGTTGGTGAAGCGCTGGCATTGTTGTATGAATACAAAAAAAATCAACAATAGTGAAAGAAAATTTTATATCGGGGGTCTTATACATCGAGCCATCGCAAGATGGTTCAACCTCTGACTCTAACCCCTCTTTGGCGGCATTTTTGCCGCCGCTTTTTTTTGCGGCATTCATAAACCGGGGTAATACCCGAAAATATTTTTTATCCGCTTTTAGCAGGATGCAATTCTCGGCTTATTTAAATTTATCGCTGCCGAATGAAAGCAATTTGCCTACCTCTGGGTCCTATATACCGAATCTTCAATAGATGATTCAACCTCTGACTCTAACCCCTCTTTGGCGGCATTTTTTGCCGCCGCTTTTTTATCCACCCATCTGAAATCATTGAGCTACAAACTCAACAATGCGTGGGCTTTATTCAAAGCAACGTTATAATACGGTGATGAACACCAACTCTGCAACTGGATGCAACTATAAAGTCGCCGTTTATCCTGGCACTTTTGACCCGATCACCACCGGCCATTCCGATTTGGTGGCACGGGCTGCACGCTTATACGATCGATTAATCGTAGCCATCGCTGAAAGTCCGCACAAGCAACCGACATTACTCTTGCAACAACGTATTGAGCTGGCCAAACTGGTGTTGAAAGATCATTCCAATGTTGAAGTGATGGGTTTTAATAATCTGCTGGCGGAATTCGTACAACAGCAGGGTGCTGGCGTATTGCTGCGTGGTTTGCGCGCCGTTTCAGATTTTGAATACGAGTTCCAATTGGCCAGCATGAATCGACACCTGATCAGCGAAGTAGAAACGGTATTTTTAACACCGGCTGAGCAATACAGTTTTATTTCCTCCTCTTTGGTTAAGGAAATTGCCCGCCTGGGTGGCGATGTATCCGAGTTCGTACACCCCGAAGTCCTGCAGGCACTTGTGGAACATTATCGCGGCCACTGATTATGGCGTTAAAGATTACTGACGAATGCATCAACTGTGATGTATGCGAACCGGAATGCCCCAATCAAGCCATTTCGCAAGGGGTGGAATATTATGTGATTGACCCTGCCCGTTGCACTGAGTGTGTAGGCCATTTTGATACCCCGCAATGCGTGGAAGTATGCCCGGTGGAATGCATACCACTGGATCCCGAACATCAGGAAACCGAGCAGGAACTGATGACCAAGTACCATCGAATAGTGAGAGACGACGCTGCATGAATTTATCCAACCTCCCCCTCAAACCCGACAATGATGTCATTCAACAGGCAAAAGGAATCTGGTGCATGCGCGCTATTTATTGTTGTTTCAGTTTACTGTTGTGTATTTCGACCCCGTTATTGGCCAGCCACAAGCCTGCCAAGGCCGCTGTTGCCAGCGCGCATTACCTGGCAACTGAAGCCGGGCACGAAATTTTGGCCAAAGGTGGAAATGCCTTTGATGCAGCAATCGCAGTATCTGCTGCTTTGGCCGTGGTAGAACCTGCCAGCTCCGGCCTGGGCGGCGGTGCGTTTTGGTTATTGCATCGCGCCGAAGACAATCGTCAGGTCATGATTGATGCGCGTGAAATCGCGCCTATGGCATCGCACAAAGACATGTACCTGGATGAGAATGGCGAAGTCAATCGTGATCTGGCTGTCAATGGCCCACTGGCTGCCGGTATCCCCGGACACCCGGCAGGCATGGTGCATTTGGCCAAAAATTACGGCCGTTTGCCCCTGGCACAAAGTCTGCAACCAGCGATTCGACTTGCCACCGAAGGCTTTCCAGTGGATGAAAAATACCATGCACTAATGAATGCCCGTGTGGAAACCATCCGCCGCTGGCCAGCCGCCGCCGAGGCACTGCTGGTCGATAATCAGGTACCGCCGGTGGGTACCATGATCAAACTGCCAGACATCGCCAACACACTGACCCTAATTGCTGAACACGGCTTTGATGGTTTTTACAAGGGTGAACTAGCGGCCAGACTGGCTGCCGGCGTACAGGCTGCTGGTGGTATCTGGACCGAGACTGACCTGGCCGGTTATCAAATCAAAGAACGCGAACCCATCCGGGTTAAATACCAAGGCTATGAACTGGTTACCGCTCCACCTCCGTCGTCTGGTGGTGTGGCTATCGCTGAAATACTGAATATTATCGAGCCCTATAACATTGCCCAGCTGGACACAGTCAAACGCGTCCATATCCTGACCGAAGCAATGCGCAGAGCCTATCGTGATCGCAGCATTTATCTGGGCGATCCAGACTATTTTGATGTACCGGTTCGTTTGCTGACCAGCCGTGATTACGCTGCTGGTCTACGGGCGGGTATCAGCCTTGGCCAGGCCACCGACAGCAATAGCCTGGCAGGTTTTGAAGACTCACCCAAAGGCACTGACACCACCCATTTTTCACTGATTGATACCGACGGCAATATGGTTGCGGCAACCTTAACGGTCAACTTGCCTTATGGTTCAGCATTTATGGTGCCAGGTACTGGTTTTTTGCTAAACAATGAAATGGACGATTTTTCTGCCAAAGCCGGTTCCCCCAATGCCTATGGTCTGCTCGGTTATTCCGCCAATGCCATCGAACCCGGCAAACGCATGCTGTCCAGCATGAGCCCCACCTTTGTCTTTGGCGAAGACAAAGTGGCGGTGCTGGGAACACCTGGCGGCAGCCGCATTATTACCATGGTGCTGCTGGGTTTATTGGATTTTATTGACGGCAACGGACCACAGTCATGGGTGTCACTGCCTCGTATTCATCATCAGTATCAACCCGATCAAATCAGTGCCGAACCCGATGCATTATCTGCCGATGATGTCACTGGACTGGAAGCTCTCGGGCATGAGGTGAATGTCCGTGATCGCACTTGGGGCAATATGCATGGGGTGATGTGGAACAAACATACCGGTGCCGTTGAAGGTGGTAGTGACCCAAGATGGCCATCGGGCAAAGCTATTGTGAGGTAGGCAACCACATCGCCTATCGCCTGTGAGCATCCAGCAAACCAGCGGCCAACCATGAATCTGGTTATATTTGGTATCGGCATTTTATTGTGTTTGCTGCTGGGTATTTTGCTGTCGTATTTCACCGTTTTAAATTGGTTACCTGCCAGTTTATTGGTCTTTGGTGCTTTGCATTTGCATGCTGCCATGCTGACCTTTGTCGATGCCCGCAGTGATAGCAACAAACACCCTGAGCAGACACCAAGCATTGGCCATGGCAAAAATGCACTATGGTTTTGGTTGCAAAATCTACTCATCACGCTGGCAAGCGCCGGTCTGGGTGCTTATTTACAAATTAACCACTAGTCGATTCGGCGAAACAAGCTGTATGACTTCTGGCTGACGCAAACCAGCCACTATTTGCTAAAATCAACCTTCCTTAATCCCGGAATAGAGTTATGGGCTGGATACTTTTAGGTTTAATCGTGGTAGCGGTAATTTATGCCATTTCCATTTACAACCGTTTGGTAGCCGCGCGAAATCAGCATGAAAATGCCTTTGCGCAAATTGATGTACAACTGACGCGTCGTTATGACCTGATCCCCAATCTTGTGGAAGTGGCCAAAGGCTATATGAAGCATGAAAAGGAAACGCTGGAAGCAGTGATCCAGGCGCGTAATGCTGCGGTTAATGGTCTGCAACAAGCCAAACAAAACCCTGGTGATCCAGAGGCTATGCAAAATCTTTCCCAGGCCGAGCAAGGCGTATCTGGTGCATTGGGCCGATTGTTTGCTTTATCTGAAGCCTATCCAGATCTAAAAGCCAACGAAAACATGATGCAGCTTTCTGAAGAGCTGACCACGACTGAAAATAAAGTGTCATTTGCCCGCCAGGCGTTTAACGATGCGGTGATGATGTACAACGTGCTGCGTGAAAGCTTTCCGGCCAACTTCTTCGCTGGCTGGTTCAACTTTAAGAAAGCCGAACTGCTGGATATTGAATCACCAGAAAAACGCGAAGCACCTGAGGTTTCATTCACATAAAACAATAAGCCCGGACGATGGTCTTAGCACCATCGTCTTTTATTGATTATGAGGGTACTGTAGTGCTGTATCAGTTATGGCTAATGATACTGTTGGCTGCTCTAAGCCTTAGCAGTTTTGCTCAAGACTGTGAGCAAACCTATCAACAACACCTGCAAACTGACTTGTCTCTAAGCTATCAGGCGTTTGATCAAACACCCGGGCAAGGCTTCCGGGTTCTGGCAGAAATGAATTGTGAAAAACGCGCGGCTGACCTTATCGAAGCCTATATTGAGGCCAACAATGCGGAACAATCATCGCTGCGTTGGCACATTGCCCAGTTACGCGCAGCGCATGGTGATTACGACAGCGCCATAGATTACGCCAATCAGTCACTATTGAAAAAAGAAAACTTTGCCGAACGCGCACTACGTTGGAACGATTATGTACTGGCCACGGTTGGTTTTCTGGAACACGATAAAGACAAACTGGTATATCACCGTGACCGTGTTGCCGCTGCCCGTGATGAGCATCCCGGTAATGCGATGAACCTTCGGTTACTGGATAACTTGATCCAGTATTTTGAATACAACTACAAATACGCCACCAGCAACCTGGAATAACAATGCTCTGGAATTGTTTGTGGCAATAACGATGAATCACTGGAGAGCGGCAACATGAATTTTTTTCAGCAACAGGCAAAAGCACGCTCGTTAAGTAAACGGTTGGTTTTTTTATTTATGCTGGCCGTGGCTGCAGTTGTACTGGCAATGATGTTGCTGGTGTTGTTACTGCTTGGCCAACCGCAGAATTCGGGCAATGGATTGGTCACTTTATTTTCACCACAAAACCTTGCTGATCAAAGCATGTTATTGACCTGGACAGGTCTTGGTACGGTCGGCGTGTTGGGTTTTTCCAGTCTTTTTCGTGTTGCCGGATTGCGTGGGGGCGGTGGCAAAGTTGCACAAGAACTGGGTGGGCAGCGAGTAGACCCTGATACCCGTGACCCATTGCAGCGCCGCCTGGTGAATGTTGTTGAGGAAATTGCATTGGCATCAGGCGTGCCTGTCCCAGAAATTTACGTGCTTGACCACGAAGCTGGTATTAATGCATTCGCTGCTGGCTATAGCCCCTCGGATGCGGCAGTAGCGGTAACCCGCGGGACTCTGGAGACTCTTAACCGTTCAGAGTTACAGGGCGTTATCGCACATGAATTCAGCCATGTTCTAAATGGCGATATGCGCCTTAACATCAAATTGATGGGCATTTTATTTGGGATTTTGGTGCTGGCCATCATGGGCCGTAAGCTATTGCATAATGCCTATCTATTTGGTGGTGGTCGTCGGCGCGAAGGCAATGCCGGTGCCGTGTTGGCCATTGCAATAGGGCTGGTGGTTATTGGCTATATTGGCCTGTTTTTTGGCCGCTGGATTAAAGCTGCTGTTGCCCGGCAGCGTGAGTATTTGGCCGATGCCTCCGCAGTGCAATTTACTCGCGACCCTGCCGGTATTGCCGGCGCACTCAAAAAAATCGGCGCTAGCCAGCATGGTGCCATACTGGAGGCTGAATCAGAAGAAGTCAGTCACATGTTGTTTGGCCCTGGGCAAGTGGCCAATCTGTTTGCTACCCATCCGCCTCTGGTGCAGCGCATTCAGGCCATTGAACCTAACTTTAAACCCGAAGAATTTAAACAGATTGCCGAAAAAATGGCCCGCGAAAAGCGCCGCAGCCTGGAAGATGCCAAACGCGAAGCCGAGCAACGCACCACCAAAAAACAAGCGCCAGGCGGTTTTGATTTAAGCGCCGACAGCATTATCGAAAACATTGGCCACCCGCACTGGCAAGCCATTTTAGCCGCTGCAGTACTGGCCGAATCACTGCCCGACCCACTGGTGCGTGCTGCCCGACACCATGAATGGTCTCCGGCACTGGTGTTGTTGTTGCTATTGGATCGCGATCAAACGATTCGTGAGCAGCAACAAGCCACCATCGCCAAGTTGTTGGGTGACACAGCCGCACAGCAGGTTTCTGAACTGTTGCGTCAGTTTGGTGAGATCGAGCCCGGACAACGCCTGCCATTGGTAGAAATCGCCTTACCTGCTGTCAAACGCCGCTCCCGTAAGGAGATTCGTGATCTGCATGCGGCAGTGCGTGAATTAAGTCTGGCCGACCAGCAGATCAGTCCGTTTGAGTTTTTATTGAGCCAGATTATTTCCAGCTATCTGGAAGATGCTATCCAGCCTGCCAGCGTCAGGGAACATGGTCGTTATAAATTGAACCAGCGAAAAGATGCAGCCAAAACCAGCCTGGAAGCGCTGGCGTGGTTCGGCCACCGCGATGATGAGCAAGGCGCATTAACTGCATACAATGCCAGCATGGAAATTATCGGCGTCGCCAACACCACGCCCACATGGCCTATTCATAATAACTGGGCAGATGATTTGAAACGGGCACTATCCGCTTTGAATTTACTCAACCCCGAGGCCAAGCAGGAACTGGTAAAAGCCTGGCTGACCTGCGTGCTGCACGATCAGGAAGCCACTGCACGCGAGCTGGAATTGCTGCGTGCTTATTGCGCTACCATCCATGTACCAATGCCGCCATTGGCTCAGGTTGGTTCATAATTAGGTTTAAATCAAAATCATTGAGGCTCTGAGCTGGTAATATTCGTTTCTTTTCTATATTGACGGTTAGGTAAAAAAGCCTTCAACACTAACCATCAATCAATCATTATGTCTCTGTAGGTTTGGGCGATAAAGCATGCTAGTATGCCCGCCTACAGGTGATCAATATCCATCATTGATTGAAACGAGAAGCTGGTGCGGATTCTGAAATCACTCGATATCCAATGCCAGCACTGCCCCCGCAACGGTAGGTAGGCGTTTGTTCCTCGGCCACTGTGCATATACTGCATGGGAAGGCGAACAAAATTGTTATGCATGCATAACCCCTGCAAGTCCGGAGACCGGCCTGTAACCTTGTGACCGTCCATGCGGCGGTTGTTACTAACCGGCTGCGGTGGGCGGCGGGCAGTGAATGACTGCCCATTCTCCTCCTGTTGCAGCCTGTGCGGGTGAGCACAGGAGGACATCAATGCATACCCAAATTATTTTTAAACGTTATTCGGCTGCCCTGATTTTATCGGCAGCACTACCGCTTTATGCGCAAACCGGTGATGACCAGGCACTTGAACTGAATGACCCTTTGGTGGTGACCGCCACCCGCCAAGATCAAAACCTGTCGGAAACGCTGGCCAGTACCAGTGTGATTGATCGCGAGCTGATCGAACGTTCCCAGGCTCAGGATCTGCTGGAATTGCTGCGATTACAGCCTGGTGTCGATATTGTGAGAACCGGTTCGACCGGGGGTCAGACCAGTATTTTTTTACGCGGGGCCAACTCTAACCAGGTACTCGTTCTGATTGATGGCGTGCGCGTGTCATCTGCCAACACAGGGTTATTTACTTTTGAGAATCTGCCGTTACAGCAAATCGATCGCATTGAAATAGTGCGTGGCCCGCGTGCCAGTTACTACGGGTCGGATGCCATTGGCGGTGTTATTCAGATATTTACCCGTCGTGGTGATGGCTTGCAGCTACGTGCCGGATACGGTAGCGAAGATAGTTTTCAGGTCTCTACCAGTAATGGCTGGCGCGGCAGTCAAGGCGGCATTACCGGGACAGTCAGCTACCGTGATACCAATGGTTTTTCTGCGCAGAACCCTGATGGTTTCAGCTTTGACCCTGACGATGATGGTTACCGTAACCTGGGCCTAAGCCTGGTGGGTGATTATCGACTGGGCAATGGTGTGCTGGATTTTACCGTGCTGGCCAGTGATGCCGAAACACAGTTTGACCAGGGTATTTCCGATAGCGTTAATCAGGCCTTTCGATTGGGTTATGGTTTTGGCCACGGTCAGTGGCAGCATCAAATTCAGGCCAGTTATAGCCGTGATAACTTAAGCAGCGATTTTACCGGCGACTTTGGTGGCTTCCAGACCCGGTTTGAATCTGACAGGATACAACTTTCCTGGTTATCTGAATTTGCTGTCAATCAACACTTGACCTTGCTCGGCGGTATCGATGCCTATGAAGAGTTTGGTGAGGACCAGGGTAATTTTGATGATGATCGTCACAATATTGGTGGTTTTGCAGGTGCCAACTATCGTTATCAAAAGCATTCACTGGATGGCAGCCTTAGAGTCGATGATGATGAAAACTTCGGCACAGAATTAACTGGACAAATAGCCTATGGCTATAACATCACAGAGGCGCTGGAAGTTGTCGCCAATTATGGACGCGGCTTTCGCTCTCCTACTTTGAATCAATTATTTTCCCCCGGCTTTGGTGGTCTGTTTGCAGGCAACCCGAATTTGGAACCGGAAACCTCAAACGCCTATGAATTGAGTCTGCGCTATACGCTGGGCTCGCATCGTTTTTCTATCAACGGCTTTCATCAGGATCTGAATCAACTGATCGACTTTGCCGGTGACAATTTCCAGGCCATTAATATCCAACAAGCCAGCATTACTGGTGTAGAGCTTGATTATCAGTGGCAATCAAAGCATTGGGTAGTAGCTGCCAATGCAACATTCCAGAACGCTGAAAACGACAACACCGATGAACCTCTGCTGCGCCGTCCGGATGAGAAGGGCAGTATCAGCGTCGATTACCGATTTGCCAATGGCGGTTGGGCTGGTGTAGAAGTGTTTTACAGCGGCGACAGTTTCGATTTTGGTGGAACCCGTCTGGACGATTATGTACTGGTTAATCTGCGTGCCGGTTATCCGTTATGGCGCGGCCTGCGAATCGAAGGCCGGATAGAAAACCTGTTTGATGAAACCTATGCTCAGGCATTTGGGTTTAACACACAGGATTTGGCCGGGTTTATCAACCTATCCTGGAGCCAATAAACGCGCAGAATGACCGATATCTGCGGCTGTTTAGACCCTATCAGCCGCAGATAAACCCCAATTAATATTCTCAGTCGTCTATCGCGTTATCATGATCAGATGGACTCATTAAGCAATCGGCTGATAGACAGCACCAGCACATACCTGAAACAACACCTGGATAATCCAGTGCACTGGCAACCATGGGATGCTCAAGCCCTGACGTATGCCAAGGCCAAAGACAAACCCATTTTACTTTCCATTGGTTATGCCGCCTGTCACTGGTGCCATGTAATGGCACATGAATCTTTCGAAGACCCGATGATGGCTGAATTGATGAATCAACACTTCGTTAATATCAAGGTAGATCGCCAGGAGCGCCCTGATCTGGACAGCCAGTATCAATTGGCCCACCAGCTATTCACCGGCCGCGGCGGTGGGTGGCCTTTAACCGTTTTTTTGGACCCGCAAGATTTGACGCCCTTTTTTGCTGGTACTTATTTCCCTCCAAAATCGTCGCGTGGTATGCCAGGGTTTAAGGATATTCTGCAGCGCTTATCAGAATTGTTTATAGAGCGCCGGGAAGATTTGCAGCAACAGGCAGTGCGTATGCGTGAAGCACTGGCAGAAATTGCCAAAGCTGAACCAGGTGAACAATCAATGACTGATCAGCCATTGCAAATCGCACGACAACGCATACTCGATAGCCTTGATCAGCAATATGGCGGTATTGGTGGTGCGCCCAAGTTTCCGCGCTGCCCGGAATTAAACCTGCTGGCTTTACTGGCACGACGGGGAGACCAGGCATGTGCTGATGGCTTAAACCAGGCCCTGCAGGCCATGCTGGATGGAGGTTTATATGATCACCTGGGTGGCGGTTTTTATCGCTACTGTGTCGATGGGTTCTGGACCATTCCACACTTTGAAAAAATGCTGTATGACAATGCCCAGCTATTGCCTTTGCTGGCAGGTCAAAACAGACAGCTCAGCAACGCTGGCACCGCCATCACCGACACCATCGACTGGTTGAATCGTCGCATGGCCTTGCCAGCAAACGGTGGCAGTTTATATGCAGCAGCGCTCGACGCAGACAGCCCGGACGAACAGGGACACTCCGAAGAGGGTGCCTATTATTTGTGGCAGCGATCGCAAATACAAAAACTGATCGGTAAGCATGATTACCCGGATTTTGCCGAACATTACGGCCTGACTCAACCTCCCAATTTTGAAGGCCAGGCATGGCATTTGCGTTGCCAACCGGCTCAGCGCCCCAATCTCAGACTGGACCAGGCCCGCCGGATTTTACTTCAGCATCGACAGCAGCGCGTCCTGCCGACACTGGATACTCAGGCACTGTGCGGATGGAATGCTTTGCTGGCCTATGGCCTGCTGCAAACCGGTTACCGGATGTCTGATGCGGCCATCACTGACAGGGGGCATGCCCTGGTCAAAACCCTATGGCAATGCCTGTGGACTGATGCTGAACAACCCATGCTGTGCCAACGCTACGCTGACAATAGTACACAGGGCCAGGCTTTTTTGGATGATGCTGCTGGTCTTTTACTGGCAGCCATTGCCAGCATGCAGGATGGGGTTGAGGCATTGCAGCTGCAACAATGCCGCCAGCTGGCCAATTACCTGATGGATCAGTTTTTTGATGATCAACAGGGCGGGTTTTGGCTTTCTCCGCCGCAGCACAACGATTTACTGGTGCGTAGCAAACCCTTTATGGATGACGCCACACCGGCTGGCAACGCGCTGGCCTGTCAGGCTTTGTTGCAGCTGGGGCATCTGACTGGCGAAAGCCGTTACCTGCAAGCGGTAGAGCAAACACTGCATGCCAGCTGGAATGATTTGCAGCGTTACCCGGGTGGAACAGCCAGCATGCTGATGGTATTGGAGCAATGGCTGAATCCACATCCGCAACTTTTAGCTTACGGTGAGTTCGACCTGAGTGAACGCCAACAGTGGCTTGCCCGATCGGATGTTGATGTTTTTTTCATTGATAAAGACTCAGATTGGAGCACAGCAGAAGACTCCATCATTGCCCATTTTGCCGGCCAGGCATCAACTCAATCATCAACCGTTATGGTGTGCCTTGGCGCGCGCTGTTTGCCGCCTTGTGAGTCATTGGGTGCTGCTGAACAGCTTTTGGAACAGTTCAAGTAAGCCTTATTTTTTAGCAAAAAAATGCCTTATAAAAGCGTATTTTCCCGTCTATTCATAAGCTATTTTATGATCCGCTAAAAAAGCCTGGTTATGTTATAATATAACATAACGTATTTGATTAGGCATCATTTTACAGAGTATGGTGAGCAGCGATTGCTGCAGTTTTGCGTGTCTGTCATTGCAGTTATCGGAATAAATATCTTCCATAACAGAAGGATTATAAATTATGAATAATATCGGTAAAATAGCTTTTATTTTAGGTTTGGTTATTGCCGTTATCGGGGCATTCGGTATCACACAAAGCTGGTTCGCCTGGGTATTGGCCATTCTTGGTGTGATTGTTGGCTTATTGAATGTGAGCGCTAACGAGGCGCGGGGTTTTCTTATTTCGGCTATCGCACTACTACTATCAGCAAGCGCCCTTAATGGTATTCCGTACCTTGGCGATCATATTGCTGCCATTATGTCTAATCTGATGATCTTTTTGGCTGGCGCTATGTTTGTTGTGGCGATTCTATCTTTGTTCAACTCTGCACGGGATTAAGCCGGTATCTGATCAAAGATGGATGACGTCCATCGTGTTAAACAAGGGCACTTCGGTGCCCTTGTTTAGTTGTGGATAATCAATTCGACTGGACGCCGCACCAGAACTCCACTATAACTATCGATTGCTATCAGACAGCAACGTACATCGGGGCTCGATTCAGGTTTGAGCAGCGCAACAACATTGACCGATTAAAAGATCAATGAACGGGAATAATCAATGAACGAAACCACATTCAAAATTCGCCATGGCGCCTACCCGGAATTATCCATTCCTGCGGTATTGGTCGGGTACTTCTTGGGCGCAGTCATCGCCGTCAGTATTGGTTACGCTGCACTTATTCTGGGCTTTTCTATAGAAGGTTCAGAGCTGGCTGCCATTTTGGGTTTTGCCATATTGCGTGGCATGCTGCGCCGTAGCAGCATTATCGAAGTCAATATCGTGCAGACCGTCGCCAGTGCGGTCAATGGGGCTTCATCGGGGTTGATGTTTTCGGTACCGGCAATCTTTATCCTGGCTGGTCCTGCCATGCGCAACGACCCCAGCCTGTTGAATTTTGACCCGGTGCTGATGACCTTCGGAGCTGTGGCGGGTGCATTTTTGGGCATTGGTTTTATTATTCCTTTGCGCAAGCAAATGATTGATTACGAGCGGCTGACCTATCCCGGCGGTGTCGCCGTTGCGACGATTTTAAAATCACCCGGCGCCGGGGTTCGCAAAGCCATGATATTGGTTGGTGCTGCCTTGTTTGCCGGTTTAATGCACTTCATCAGCCAATCCACCGGTGTGGAATATTGGGATCTTGGTGGTGCTTTGGGTCTGCCGGAATACTTTAATGCGATCTGGTATTTGTCGCTGCTGACCGTGGGGGTTGGCTATATCGCGGGCAAAGGCGGTGTGGCATTTATTATCGGTGGCTACCTTTGTTATTGGGTGTTATCACCCATGCTGGATGGTTTGAATGAGTTACCGCTGAATGAAGCCGGCCAAGCCATTACCGATCCAGGTTCTTTGCGGTCACTGCTGTATCGACCCGTCGGTATCGGCATGTTGATTGGCGGTGCATTGGCGGGCATTGCTTTGGCCTTACCGTTAATCATCAGCGCCATTCGCAATATGCAAAATGCCGCAAAAGCCGAATCGGCCATTTCCAAAGACGAAATGCCCATCAAACTGCTGTATATCGCTGTAGGTGGCGCTGCCATACTGTTAACGATTATGGCAATTACCTCGGCCGAAGAAACCGGCCTGGTCCGCGGTTTGATTATGGCAGCAGCAGGCACGCTGTGGATCTGGATTGCCGGTGTGATCCTCTCCGAAGCCATCGGTCGAACCAATTGGTCACCGCTATCGGGTATGACGTTGATTGCGGTCACCATTTTGATTTTTATTACCCGCGGCATGGATGAAAGCCAGGCGATCATCGCTGCCATCATGGTCGGTGCAGCCACCTGTGTGGCAATGTCACAGGCGACAGATTTGATGCTGGACTTAAAGACCGGTTACCTGGTGGGTGCCACACCACGGATGCAGCAGTATGGGCAGTTTTTGGGTGCCTGGCTGGGGCCCATTCTGATTATGGCGTTGATATTTGTGCTGCACGAAGCTTATACACTGGGCAGCGATAAACTACCCGCACCACAGGGTCAGGTATTGGCTGGCCTGGTGCAGGGCATATTAGGCGGCGACGTACCGGTTGAAAAGTATCTGGCCGGTGCCGGGCTTGGCGCGATGTTGAGTCTGTTCCAGCCCGGCCTGGGTATTACCGTAGGGTTGGGTTTTTACCTGCCATTTGCGATTGTATTGACCTATAGCATCGGCACTTTATTAAGGGTGCTGAGCAACTGGAAGTTTGGCGACAGTTTTGCCGATAATGTCGGCATTCCGATTGCTGCCGGATTTATTGTTGGCGAAGCCCTGGTCGGTGTCGGGTTTGCTGTCCAGAAAATCTTTTTCCCGGAGGTTTAAGCATGCCATTCTTATTATTAGTTATCGGATTTGTCTCTGCCTCACTGGTGGCCATGTTTGACGTCACCGAAGTAAACTGGTTACTGTTTGCTGGGCCACTGGCAGTAGGCTTTTTAGGAGTGATCTGGCACCGTCGGCGTTTGCATGCACTGGCCAGCCATGGTGAGCTAGTCACCGGCAATTTGAGCACGCTGCAAACTGCGCTGGGTAATATCGTCACCAACCTGCAACCCATGGTCGATAAATCCGACGAGCTGCCAACCCATAAGGCACGCTTTGAGATTGATCGTCTATTTCGGGAAGATTTGAATAAGTTCGCCAATGCCCGCGAAGCCATGAGCCATGCGTTTGGCTTGCAGGCCTATGCAGATGTAATGAGTTCATTTGCTGCAGGTGAACGCTACATCAACAGAGTCTGGTCAGCATCTGCCGATGGCTATGTGGATGAAGTCAATGAATATCTGAAACGCGCTCTGGTTCAGTTTCAGGATGCCCTAGACCTATTCAATACGCAACAGGCCAACCGATCGACAGGCAAGGAGCAGGTTGTTACAAGCTAAAGAATCGCTGATGTAATCAATAGGCCTTGTGGTAGGTCTTATAGCGGGTAACCAAGTCAGGAAGATCAATGAAAAATAACTTCAGGGGTACTTTGTCTCTGGCCCGCACCTTATCAGCAACTCTGCTGGTTTTGCTTTTTATGACTGCTTGCGATCAGCAAGTGGACTCAACGGCCACCAATGCTTCTTATGAAGTTGTACCAAGCTTTCAATTGAACACAGCTGATGGTCAGGCTGTGAGTCTTCCTGGTGCCAGCGAAAAAGGGATTGATGTCTACTTTTTCTGGGCCACCTGGTGTCCATATTGCAAGCAATTAATGCCTCATCTACAAAGCATTAAAGATGAGTATGGCGACGAAATCAATATCTACGCCATCAATATCAGGGAAAACGGTGACCCCGCCGAGTACCTGCAAAACAACGGCTTCGACTTTGTACTATTACTGGAAGGTGATGCCGTGGCCGAACAATATGGTGTGAACGGCACCCCGGGTTTGATCCTGGTTGATCAAAACGGTCATTCCCGCTTTGATATGGCAACTTTACTGGCACCTGCCAGTAAGGCACTGGATGGTTTAAAACACGGCCAACGGTCCAGACGCATTGCACCCTGGTGGGCTTCACAGGTTCGCAAGCAAATTGATCAGATTATTGCCGATAGTTGAGGCATAAACAGTCACAGCTTCATACGGCTGACAGGTCATTGATCAACTTGGCAAATAACCCCAATAGCTGATCCTGAATCATATTTGCACCGACTTCTTAATGATTTTTCAAAACTATTGGCAACCACACAATTACCAGATGTACCCGGCATAAGTTTGTTATTCGAATTTGACTAGACATAGATAGGGATTTTTTATGGAACGTTTTTTACGCGCTTTTCAAACCACCACCTTTATTTTATTGAGTATGGTTTTTTTAGTAGCTTGCCAGCCACAAGCCGAGCAACCCACACAGGAAATCAGTAATGATTATCCATTGGCACCCACATTTCATTTGAATACACCTGCTGGTGAGGCCGTTAGCCTGCCTATATTGGGCGGCTCAGAGCAAAAAGTGCAAATGTATCTTTTCTGGGCCAGCTGGTGCATCTACTGTCATGAATTAATGCCCCATCTGCAGAGCATTAAAGATGAATATCGCGATCAGGTTGATATTTATGCCATTAATATCAGCAGAGGCGATAGCGCAGAAGAATATATCAATGATAATGGCTATGAATTTATCTTGCTGCTAGATGGCGATGAAGTTGCTGAACTATATGAAGTTGAAGGCACACCAGGCTTAGTGGTGATAGATCCAGCAGGACAAATGCGCTTTAATCTCTCGCGCGAACTGGCCCCTACTTATAAAGCATTAAGCGATTTGCCTAATAAACAGCGTTCTCGACGTATTGCGCCGTGGTGGAGTGCATTAATACGCAAAGAAATTCGTGACATACTAGGGCAAGCCTAAAATCACTGGAGGTTTCGAGATGTGGCTTATACAGCCACATCATACTGAATAATTGTCAGCTTTTTATAGGGCACTGTCACCCTGCTCACCGGTACGAATCCGCACTGCTTGCTCCAACGGCAGCACAAAGACCTTACCATCGCCAATCTTTCCGGAAGCCGCTGATTCGACAATGGCTTCAACCGCGGCCTCGCAACGTTCCTCGGTCACGGCAATTTCCAGCTTTAGCTTAGGCAAAAAATCCACCAGATACTCGGCCCCCCGATACAACTCTGTGTGCCCTTTCTGTCGCCCAAAACCCTTCACCTCGGTTACTGTCATTCCCTGGATACCGGCTTCGGTCAAAGCATCACGTACATCATCAAGGCGAAAAGGCTTGATGATGGCTACAATCATCTTCATCTTATAATCTCTGGTTATCTAAAAACCTAAGGATAACGCACCTGGAGCCAAACATGATCGACTTTCGCAATATCGACGAACTCACCCGCAAACTCAGCGAACGCGTCCCCGAAAACGTCAAAACCCTGCGCGCGGATATGGAGGCCAACTTTAAGGCTGTACTGTCCTCTGCTTTTGATCGAATGGATCTGGTCACTCGAGAAGAGTTTGAAGCCCAGAAAAAAGTTTTGGAAAGGACACGGGAGAAGCTGGAGGAATTGGAAGCAAAATTGAGTCAACAGACTGGGGCAGGTGATTAGCACTGCGCTTTACCTATAGATATTTCACCTACTGCAACACATCGGTACGGAGTACTGGCTGTATAGATCTAATCTCAATATTTTCTGACGTTATATACAAAGATGAAAAATATAAAGTGGTACTGTAGTCTAAATCGATGAGACGTTTAGCTGCTCTAATGCTAGCCTGTTTTTTTCTTGTGCTTGCGATAATTGGCATCTTCTTACCCGGGTTACCCACAGTTCCTTTTTTATTGCTAACGGCGTGGTTCGCTGCTAGAGGCTCTGAACGTTTACATCGCTGGTTATATGCTCATCCTCACTTAGGCAAGTTGCTCATTGATTGGGAGCAGCAGCGGGCAATACCGCGAGCCAGCAAGATATTGGCAATTTTAATGTTAATGGTTAGCTGGATTATTATGTTTTATCATTTAAGTAATCTTTGGATACTTGCTGGGGCAACTATCCTGTTTTTTGTAATCGCCAGTTATTTAATAAGTAGGCCAGAGCCTAAATCAAATGATTTATAGGTTATCCCTGTCCTACACTTACCAGGTGAAATATGGGCATAGAAAACACAAACAAAGTTTTATTCATTACAGGGGCATCCAGCGGCATAGGCCGTGCCACTGCTATAGCGGCCGTTGCCAGTGGCTGGCGGTTGGGATTAATGTCTCGCAGGCAAGATGATCTTACCGAGCTGCGCGACACACTTGGGGCTGACAAAGTTGATATATATGCAGGCGATGCCACCCAATTAGATACACAACTCGCGGCTGTAGAGCAACTGCTGACACGCTTTGGTCGGCTCGATGCTGCATTTGCCAACGCCGGCGTCGGCATCAGCACACCTGGTACTGAAAATGGTGACCCTGCAGAGTGGGAGCACATGCTCGCCATCAATATTAATGGTGTACTGTGGACAGCAAAAGCCACCTTACCCCACCTTCGTAAAACCAAAGGACACTTTCTTATGACTGGTTCGATGGCGGGACGTAGTCACCACAAAGGATCAATCTACAGCTCTTCCAAGTGGTTTATCCGTGGTTTTGCCCGAAACCTGGCAGCCGAAATGGATGAGTGGGGAGGTCGTTGCACAGAAATTGCCCCGGGCATGGTCAACACCGCTTTCTTTGATAGTCCAAAACCTGACAAATTGATGCCCGAGGATATCGCAGCCTCCGTCATGTTTGCGCTTAATGCCCCTGAGCGTGCCAATGTACGGGAGATTTTTGTGATGCCAACAGAGCCTGGGGACCAGTTTCGGTGAAATAGCCGAGGGGTGTAAAAAACAGCTGGGCTAGGCCGATTGACCTGAATGCAATCAACCCGAACCCAGCATTTAAATTATTTCAAATTAAAATTTACGATTATTTGGCTGGATGAAAAACAAACTTGGATGTTACTACAGCATGATCACCGGATATCTTGTCTTTCTCCTCTAAATAATCGTTATATACCCGAAGCTCTTTAAAGCTCCACTTGCGTTTTTTGGAATAGTCATAAAACTGTTCCGACACCAGAATGTGATCCAGGGTCTCGTGTCGGCCTTTGAAAACATGCGTGTAATTAACGTCCCGCAAGTTTCTATACTCTTGTAAAGACGAAGAAGAATATAGACCAATATCCGTATTGCCGGCACGGCCGGAAAGGAAAAGGCGGTAATTAGGATCACCCGTTACCAGTGTATTGGTAACGCTGTGTTCAGTGTCATTTAAATCTCCCATTACCACCACCGGCTGGTCCTTGCCTTTCATTGCTTTGGTTAACAGAACACGCAACGCCGCTGCTTCGGCTGTGCGTCGTATTGTTGAAAGTGCACTGCCAATTGCAGCCTGGTGGACTTTTACACTGGGCTTTCTCGCTTCTTCCTTATCCAGACCAATGGGTAGTTTGGATTTGAAATGTGCAACGAAAATCATTATTTCCGGCGCATCATGTGTACCCTGCTTGGGTTTGACTTTGACTCTTAAAATAGGCCTTGCAAAATAACTTGCATTGACAGATATCTTGTAATCAGGCACACCCGAGGTTGTCGATGATTTACGCTTCTTTAATATCAGTTCTTTGGGGAAATCTTTAACCCAGGTTTTTGAAATGATTGCATGTTCTTTTTTTATCGCAAGCGCTGTACCAATGCTGCGGTTAAACAGTTTTGTCGCGAATTTATAGTCGCCCTCTAACCCAGCTGCTTTAAAAGCCTGGGTAAGGGCATCCGGATGCCATAACTCCTGAAAACCTATGATATCCGCATCAATGCGCTTTAGCATATCCGCAGTCCAAGCTATTTTGTTTTCATAATGCTTCTGGGTATAGGTGTTCCCGTGATACATCGGCTCTCCGGGAAGCTGTAAATTATAGAGATTGAAAGTTGCAAACTTAAGTGATGCTCTTGGCATGAAAGACCCTCCTTACTGTTGCTTGTTTTAATACAAGTATTATTATCCGGTCAAAATGATAATAACAAACGGCTTATTGCCTCTTATTAAGTGCTGCCGAATGTTTACTCCTGTGTAATCAATGACATATTTAAGGAATATAAACCATTATACGATCGGATTAAAAAATGGCAGGCCATTACCGACCTGCCATTTAAATCAAAATTGAATCAATAATAAAATAGCTACTGGGGGCAATCCGGCCCAACCCCCTGCACCAGACGCCTCAGATTGAAAAACTGCTCTGTCCCCCCGAACTGACCCTCACCCTGTATCACCGCTATAGCGTTTCTGCAATCGATTAACTGGAAAATTAACCCCCCAAAGTTCACCACATCGGCAGCACCAGGGTCATTGAGCTGACCTCCATCGCCAATACGCACATCAGCAAAAATAGCCTGACCAATCTTGATATCGTTGGGGACTACATTACTGAGCAGCCAACGCTGTTCACCATTCAGATAACCATAAAAAGTGAAGATAATGCCCACATCGGCAGCCACGATATTAAAGCCCGAACCATCCAAGGCCGGGTCAAACCAGCCACCGGTTAGTGACGATAGGGAAAATACGCCAGGTTCTGTAAACATCACCCCTGGTCCTGTCACTTCCGTTATGTAATTGCCACTGTCGATGTTTTCAAAACCAGCCGTGACTATGTAGTAGGTGCGCCCCGCAATTAATGGAAGATCAATAATCTCTGATGTACCAATTCCGCCTGAACCATCATCATTAACGGCCAAACACCCGCGCTCTGGGTCAATTGGATTGAAAGTCTCGTCATAGACCATCAACACGCCGTCGAAACCTGTCTGCTCTGAAAAAAAGCTGTAATCTGCGCTGGTACTGACACTCAGTACCTGAAGATCGTAGGGGGTGTTATTGGCGGCAACGAAATCCGGATCAACCGTACAGCCATCCACCGGGCGAGTAAATCGACGACCATCCACTGTGGTACCAGCAAACAGCTCACCACCAATGGCCCGACCTGATCGACCTGGCCCTTCAATGGTATTGGTGAAGTTACCCAGGTCGTTGGGATTAAAGCTGGCGACAACAATCAGATAATTGACATCAGGCTGTAGGAAAATATTCTCAATTCGCGAACTGTTTCTATTTCCCTCATTGTCATCATTGGCTGCCAGGCAACCCGGAACCGGATCTTCAGGATTAAAAAATGCATCATAAATAAACAACACACCATCAAACCCATTCTGATCGGAGGTAATCGTATACTCGCCGGGTACTTCTACCCGTATAGGTAACGCACTAAAAGCAACGCTGTTTGCGTTTAATGTTTCACAGTTCTCTTCCAGCCTTTGAAATTGAGGGGAGTCTGCACTCAGCTCGCCACTGTAAGTAAACGTCCGCTGTGCCAACGCACTGTCTGCAAAAACCAGCGCAGTAAAAACCAGCAGCGATAATAAAAACTTCATCATAGTGAGACTCCTGAAAAACCTCTAAGGTGTGATTGCTCTAATTGATTGTTGGTTTATTGTTTGTTTATACAACGCTATTCATACTAGCCTAAATGCTTAGATCGCGCGAACACAGCCTCTGAGCCTGCTTGTGTGAGAATCATTTTCCTACAAGCCATCGCATCATTTGACCACTGTCATAGCATAAACGACCTGGCAAACTAGCCATCGACCCACTCCGACAAAGGGATATGCAAACACCTGAATTGAAAACCAGAATATTGTGAGTCTGGCTATTGCTTATAGCCGCGCCCAGGTGGGTATCCAAGCGCTCGAAGTTCGAGTCAAAGTTCATCTGACTGATGGATTGCCAGGCATGTCGATTGTTGGCTTGCCAGAAGCCACCGTGGTAGAAGCCCTGCAAGGCTATGAGCTGATGGGCGAGCTATGGTTAAGCGGAGAGTTGCGTGCCAATGGTGGTGTATTACCGGCAGCGTTGGCTGCTTGGGGTTCCAGCCGGCAATTAATTTTCCTCATTTGGGCGCTAATAAAGCCGCTTTAATTAAAGGTGTAGACAGCCTGGGTGCTGGAAGTTTGCTGGGTGTTTGCAATCACCTTCACCAGCATGAATTACTGCTCGATTGTGAAACACTTAGCCACACCAAACCAATGCCTGTTGACGATTCTGACACCATCGATATAGCAGGCGTAAAGGGACAGCATCTGGCCCACAGGTCATTGGAAGTGGCAGCTGCAGGTGGCCATAACCTACCAATATAATGACCCATTAAATGCGCGAATTTATGTTAAGCATACTATGAAATTGAAACCTGTATAGCTGAGAAATTTTCCAATGTTATTTGGGTAAACTGATTATCATTAGGCATTACAGGCCGAGCGCACTCATAACATTAATA
Organism: Wenzhouxiangellaceae bacterium; assembly: GCA_965230265.1. Classification (GTDB taxonomy): domain Bacteria; phylum Pseudomonadota; class Gammaproteobacteria; order Xanthomonadales; family Wenzhouxiangellaceae; genus JAJFKX01. The sequence goes on from OZ245999.1 coordinate 3,071,183, forward strand.
AAAAAAGGCTTTTCTTATAAGATAACAAGTTAATCTTCAAAGGATTAAGTTGATGAGTAAGGACCACGTATAGCTCTAACAACATCCACTATCTCACTAAGCGGTACTTTTTTTGTCGTGCTTTTCTGGTTTAAATAATGTGTCGTTATTTCTATCTCATCCGGCAAATTTGTTCCCACACACTTAATCCTTTCTATAACACCATCACCTATACCATCATATATAAGGTGGGTTCTCTTAGTTTCACCTTTCGGTCCATAGTCAGGCAATATTTGCCTAAGCTGTGAGCGGTCGATATGGGCAGTATTATTACCGTCACCATTGCAAGTTATTATACTTGGGAATTTAATCTCGCCAGATAGCGGATTATTATTTTTTAGTGTGAGCCTATCGCGGTAAATATCTAATGCTTTATGAATATTTAGAGCCCCACCAGATGCCACTGATCCCATTAATGATACATGGTGATCAACACTAGTAAATATTCTCGCTTTTATATCCGATGGAGACTTCACCCCTGCTGAATAAACTAAGCCCGCTCCCAAAGAGACATTAGGCGAAGCTTGTGATGTCCCAGATAGTTCCTTAGTCTTGTTGTCGTAAGTATATGATAAAAGGCTACACCCTGGCGCCGTCAAGTCAATGTAACCCACACTATAATTGGAGCTACTTAAGAGCTCAAAATTAGCATCATGTGCCGCTACAGAAATGACATTATTTTTATTTGAGCCTTTCACGCCACCAAAATTAGCTGGGTATTCACCTATACCATAGTTATCCGATAAGTTGCCACTATTTCCAGCTGCAGCAATTATTAATAGCGAGTCTGATATTTCTGCTATGTGATTAGTAGGCTCATGAGGCCGTATTTTATGTCCATAGCTAACATTTGCAATATTTGCATACTTACTTGCATAATCAATTCCTTTATAAAGATCTTCAATTCTAGCCTTATAAGTTGTTTTTTCTACGAACTTGCCAGTTTTTTCATCGGAAGCATAATGCTTTACCTCAGACATAATATTAATAACCTTTAATCGTATATGTTTTTGAAGCTCTGGTATTCCTTGAAGTGCACCCACCCCTCCAATCGCTAAGCCTGCAACATGTGTACCATGGTCGCCATTTTTATATTCATGAAACGGGTTTGGAAACCCTTTTTTTGTGCTGATATTGGTTCCAATTACATCATCTTCATATGAGTTCCCATCATCGTCTACATTTTCTTTTCTACCAGCTTCCTTCAAATTTGAATCAAAAATAAATTTTGGAAACTGCTCAGTCCCATAACCATCAAGTCCACTATCAACAATTGCAATTACAGCAGTTTCAGGTTTTGCGCCGGGTGCTATCTCTGCCAACATATGTTGATTAAAAGACAATATCTCAGATAAATGATCATAATCTATACCTGCCCTTAATTTGATATTTTCGCTAGAAGCACAAGCTAACTTTATATCTGAACTTGGTTCTGCACCAACTATATGGGTAGCATATTTTGGGTCGATATTTTTTTTACTAGCTAGTTCTGTAGATGATAGGAAATTAACAGTTGGAACAGTTTTAAGTCTACCGAGGATCTGATGAAGCTTGTCATGTGTTAAATCACGAGGAGTTAGAGATACTGGTTCAGTAGTAAAAGGTAAAGTAACACTGGAACCAGGGCTAATAAGATTGGCATTTGCTATTTCTGAAGCGTTTGTAATTGCATCAAGGACATTTGCACGTATAGTTCCAATTCTATTGTAAGCAACTTCTGTCAGTGTTTCATTTGGTGAGATTTCATATTCAATTGGTGGCCCTATGTATGCACAAGCCGGTAATATTATCTTTTTTTCTGCTTTTATCAAATTCTCGACTTTATCTATATTTAGATTTTCAATTAGACGATCAAAAGCTATAGGCTGTTCGCCACAAATTTGTTTTTTCCTAACTTCAAACTCATCCATATCTCTAACAAACAACTCCACAGGTTCAGCCATTTCTGCTATTAAACCTATAGCTTCATCACTTAAATCATCACTCGTAACACGTAAAAATATTTGTTCGTTATTAAAATCTTTAAAGAAAGACTCCTCATGATCATCATTAGCAAACGCATAATCAGTCGCAAATAAAAATACATAAAATAACCACATTAAGAGTTGTGCTTTAAACATGCTATTTCTCCGCTAATCGATATATTTATTCTGTTTCTCTACATGGCGCACCTGTATGACTTATACCGCAAATCATTGGAGCACCATTTCGCGTGGACCACGCGTCAAAGAAAGTTATAGCTTGATCTCGAGATGTTGCTGATAGCAATGACCACGTTTCCAAATTTGACTGTGCATTTACAGCTACTAAAGACCGAATGCTTTCAGAGCCTGAGTACGGAATATGGAATGCAGGCCCACCACTGTCTCCAGAACACAAAGCAACCCTTCCATGAGCGTGAATGAAATCCATATAATCTATTGTCTGTGGGCCAGGGTTTTCGATAAGCTTAGAATAACCTACCCTGTATAAACCATCTGCGCCGCCGCCACCTATTCTTGTGCACCCATAGCCAGACAAAAGTAATTGGTTTCCGACATTGTTGACCAATTGCTGGTCTTGATTGATAGTTTCATATTTAGATACGGCTACGTCATTATCAAGCAGACAGAGTGCGTAATCTAGAGATTGATTTTTTCCATATCTCCTATAGTTTGGATGAATAGTGCAGAAGCCATCCACTTCTATGTTATTAACATCTATACTAATGAGACTAGTTAATTCAACACAGTGCGCAGCGGTCAGTAACACTCTAGGACCAATTAATGTACCCGTGCAAAAAGATTCACCGCTAGTAGTAAAAAATGATGCAGGCCAATCATCTGAATCTACAACCCATCCGCCGATTAAATTTTCAGTTGCTTGCTCTACCTGGACTTTTGGATCTAAAGACTTAAATTTAAGCTTCGAGCCTGATGTAGTTTGAGGGCTTGATCCAAGCTCTCTTAAAGCATTAGATGCGCCTCGCTGTCTTGCTTCTGCTGCAGCCAGTAGCGCATCGTTTAACGCACTTTGTGCACGTTGAATTTGTGTTGCATCACCACTTTCCATTGCTTTTGCTAATTCAGCTTGAGCTACAGCGACATTCGCATCAAGTAGCGCTTGCTCAGCAGCATTTATTACAGTGGCACTAGGTCGTTCAAATGCATCATTAATTTCTGAAACTATAGTGGATTTTGTTTCGCCAAGTAGTTCAGAAACAAATTGCCCTACACGATTAGCCTTTTTAACTTCAGTTTGCCTTACAACTAAAGTTACTGGACTAAAACAACCTGTTGCTGCAGCATTTAATCGTAAATTGTGACCATTAGAGCTTTTTTCACAAGGCAACAGCGGCCCAGTTATACCAGAAATCTCTCGAAGCATTTTGGCTTCTTTAAATGCATCTGATACTTGTTTAGTCGCTCCCGGTATAGGCATCAAATTAGTACGAACTCCCTTTGGAACTTTTGATGCAAACGATTCTCGGTTAATTGTATGCCCTGCCTTGATATCACCAAAACTTATACTCCCTAACATTAAACTTTTTGACCCTGGGGCTTGAAGATCAAATGTTAAAGCTAATCCACGTGCTTTGGTTGTACTCGATGTTGAGAACAGCTTTCTAACTTCCAAGTACTGTGAATATAGGCTAGCAGCCGTTAAATCATCACTAAACCCTAACCTCCCCTCATATAGTGAGTAAACTGTAGTCTTAGATAAGTCTTTAATTAAACCAGAATCAACTAATTTTTGGTCCGTACTTTTATTATCCCAATTCTGATAATCAGGCTGTACAGTACCACCAGTCATGTCTTCACTTGAAAAATTAGCAGCTATGACTGTTATACACTCGAACTCTTCGTTGTACCTTAATTCATTAAATAATGGGTCTGACCTTAAAAGATAAAAATCTGTTCTAGCCACTTTAGTTTCTGACTTTTCTTGCGAAGCTTTTCCGATAGCGTCTGCGACACCATCGATTACTAAGCCAGCTAAAATAGGCACAAGCGCAGCGAAAAAGCCTGTTTGTTGTGGCAGACCTGCTTCGAAACTGATAATGCAATTTTTTGATATATACGCACGCGTTTGTATGTTGTCGTTGTCATCAGCATTTGTATGAGGAATAGTAAAAATCACTAATGATATGAGGATTATTCTTAATAACGAGTTCATACTTGCCCCCTTCAACTGTTAACTGGTTTACTTTGTGTTAGTAAATAATATTCTTCAATATCGCCATATGCGTAACTTTTTCTACTTCGCAGATGAGTTTTTTCCATATACATTGTTTTGTTACCTCCAATACGGCTGCTTGAAATGAACCATTGTTTTTAGCAATCAAACTTGTGCCAACCATAAGTTTTAATTTTGCTAGATTGGTCATATACAACTCTTTAGTTTCCATAATTAAATTTTTCTCTCACTAAAATCACTGCATTGCAGCAGTCTCCAATACTTTCAGCCTATTCATAATCTCCGCTACAACCAGAAATTAAGAAAATATCCATAACAAACCTTAACGTCGGGTGAAATTCCTACAAACAGACGCACTGTTTAACCAATGTTCTGCAGCTTGTGATCTGTGAGACTAAAGTTTCCGATCACTTCAATACATGAATATGCAAACAGTTACCTTAAAACCGGACTTCAAATGAGTCTGGCCATCGCCTACAGCCGTGCCCAGGTCGGCATCAATGCACCGGAAGTTCGGGTTGAAGTACATCTCGCAGGCGGTCTGCCAGGGATGTCTATTGTTGGATTGCCGGAAGCTGCTGTTAAGGAAAGCAAAGACAGGGTGCGTGCGGCGCTGCAGAATAGTGCTTTTGAAGTGCCTGCTCGGCGTATTACCGTATCACTGGCACCAGCGGATTTGCCCAAAGAAGGCAGCCGTTTTGATTTGGCCATCGCCATGGGTATTTTGGCGGCTTCACGACAGGTTAATGCTGAAGCATTAGCCCAGTATGAATTAATGGGTGAGCTATCCCTTAGTGGCGAATTACGCGCCAATGGCGGTGTTCTGCCAGCAGCCTTAGCAGCCAGGGAGTCACAGCGCCGGTTAATCATCCCCTATGGCGATGCTGCTGAAGCGGCCTTGATCAGCGATGCCGACAGCCTGGCTGCCGGCAACTTGTTGGACGTCTGTAACCATCTGCACCAACATGAATTGTTGTCTGATTGTCATACCCTGACAACAAGCTCAACAAAACCTGTTAGTCATGATCAATGCCCGGATATGGCTGATGTACGTGGTCAGCATCTGGCTCGCAGGGCATTGGAGGTAGCAGCTGCAGGCGGCCATAATCTGCTGATGGTTGGGCCACCCGGTACCGGTAAAACCATGCTGGCCAGCCGCTTGCCAGGTATATTGCCTCCCTTGACTGATAAGCAGGCACTGGAAGCGGCGGCGATTGCTTCTATCTGTGGTCAGCCATTGACGGCTGCCAATTGGAAAAAGCGGGCATTCAGGCAACCCCACCATACCTGCAGCGGTGTCGCACTCGTGGGTGGAGGTTCACACCCCAGGCCTGGAGAAATTTCCCTGGCCCACCAAGGTGTATTGTTTCTGGATGAGTTGCCAGAGTTCGATCGACGCGTATTGGAAGTGCTGCGCGAACCTCTCGAATCGGGACGAATTGTGATTTCCCGTGCGGCTCGGCAGGCTGAATTCCCGGCTCGTTTTCAGTTAATCGCTGCCATGAACCCCTGCCCCTGCGGTTATGCAGGTGATCATGATAGTAACCGTTGTCGCTGTACCACCGCCCAGATTACCCGTTATCGCTCACGTGTTTCCGGCCCACTGTTGGATCGAATTGATATCCAGATTCAAGTACCGCGTCAGAGCCAGCGGATTTTACAAGATGAAACAAAGTCATCAGAAACTACCGAAGCTATTCAACAGCGGGCTACCGCAGCTCACCAGCATCAGATTACTCGTACTGGCTGTTGCAATAGTTTGTTGAGCAGCAGGCATATTCGTGAGCATTGTCGTTTGACCGACAAAGACCAAAACCTGCTAGAAACCGCCTGTGAGCGCTTACAGCTGTCAGCTCGCGCCTGGCAACGGATATTGAAGGTGGCAAGAACCATTGCCGATCTGGATGGCCAAAAAAACATCCGAACCAAACATTTGACGGAAGCCATTGGTTACCGTAGGCTAAACTTGTGAGTGATGGGGGCAATATTTTTTTAAAACGTCCACGTAACTTTCACACTGCATGATGCAAAATATGTGCATGTTGAACCTGTTTCCCTCCCTAGACAGGTTCGACACTAGGTTCGGTCAATCCCCCAATAGCCGAATCCTGACTTGACCCCGTGAGATTCCCTAACTCACGGGGTTTTTTTTGGTGCTCATGAAACTTATCTGAGCTGCCTTAATGACCCTGCTGAGGATAACAAGATCAGGCTATCAATTGATCATCCGAATCAGGTGGTGGCACTTGCTCACCTCCCGCTTGGTCATCACCCCTTTTATCCGGGTGGCCAAAAACATCCTGCCATGCCAGATATTGACCACCACAGACCAACAGCTGCAGCAGCATAAATAACAGATTGCTGAGAATGGATTGAACAATTAAACCCGCTTCACCAAGCAGCAGGTTGATCACGAATAAGACTATCAGCAGCAGCATAGCTGCTCCGATACTAACGACTATTTGGGCCAAGCCAAAACACAACAAAGCTCTCCAGTTTTTAAGGCCTGCTCGAAAACTTTCAGTCAATGCAGGTACTGGTGATTGATGGTCGAAGGCAACTCTGGGTATTGCAAAAAAAATCGCCAGGCTAACCAACGCGAACATTATTACAATTACAAACATGAACAGCCACAGGGTTCCCACATCAATATTTTCTAATTGTACGTTTTCTATATTTTGCAACTGCATTAACTCAGGCGCCAATATCCTAGCCACAAAAACAAGGGCAATAACCGCTATAAATATACACAGTAATAATATAGCGGCTAACTGCAACATGGCCGAACGGCGATCACTATTTAAAAAAACAAATAAATCGCCAATCGCCGGTTCCTGTTTATTGCCTGCTTTAGCAACGGCATACATTGCACCAGCCTGCAATACAGGCATCAGCAATACGAATATAATTTCACCAATGATAGGGATAACCTGCAGATACAAAAGCGCTGACCAAACCAGTGCAATAAATAAAAAAGCAGCGAGATTTTGGCCGATAATATCGCCCGACTGCATCAGCCAGTCCCACCCCCGTTTGGCATTGATAATATTGATTTTTGGATCAGTCTGCTGCATCGTGTTTTTGTCCCATAGTCGCTAAAGCTGCACCGATATTGTAAATGCTCCAGATCAGTGCAATGCAAAGCAATAAACCAGCTAACAAGCCCAACGCATCCGACCAGTGCCATTGTGGCCATAATTGTGAAATCAGCAAAAATAAATCATCACTGCGCCAACGGTCCAACGGTAATGCCGGCTGCAACCAACCGACAACTCGAGTGATGATGATAGAAGCCGCCTCATACATATCACCAAATATTGAAACAAAAGGCGCTGCCACCATAGCCAAACTAAATCCGGCCAAAGCCCATGTTGTCCACTTTTCCCATTCACCATGCAATGCTTTGTAATACCACCACATGCCCGGAAATACCGTTAACACGTAAGGCAACAGTACCGTAACAAGGTAAATACCATCGTTGCCATGCGTATCAAAACCGGTTAGCTGACCCGCGTAGTCTGAGCCCACCTCAACCCAGTCAAACCATTGCTTTAATATGCCTGCCCCATATTCCGGGCTAATTTCCAGGCGAGTCACATCACCTCCAGTCCACAGGCAGCCAAAAGCATGCAATAACTCATGCACTGGCACATAAATCCACCAGCCGGCAACGGCAGTCACCGCCAACACCAACAGGTTCAACCCACTGTGTTTACCCCATGCGTTATTTAACAGTGTTTGATAGTCCAGTAATGGTCGTAACCAAAAAATACTTTTGGACGGGGCTTGATGCTCAGTGTTCATACTGGACAAGATAGCAGATCAAGTGCCTGCTCCGGTGTATTGGCCACCCGCCAGCACTCTGCCAAGAAATCTTCTTTGGATACAATAAAGCGCTGCTCTTTCGCATGCTTTAAGAAATCCAGCAACTTATCGTAATAATTACCACTGTTTAGCAAAATGATTTCCCCGGAATAATGACCCAGACGTTTAAGGGTAATCACCTCAAACAATTCTTCCAAGGTCCCCGCTCCACCTGGAAGGGTAATCACGGCCCCCGAGTTATTAAGCATACGCTCTTTGCGAACCCGCATATCTGGAACCACCTGCAATTCGGTCAAATGGCGATGGGCGGCCTCGCGGATTTGTAAAAACTCTGGAATCACACCATAGACCAGGCCGCCGTGCTCCAAAGCTGAATCTGCCAGCGTACCCATCAAACCTGTTCCACCGCCACCATATACAATATCCATCCGCGCTTGCGCCAACAAACGCCCCAGCTGTCTGGCAGGTTCATGAAAACGTGGATCGATATCTTTACTGGCCGCAGCATAAACAGTCACCCTGTTTTCCGGTGACTTTGGCGGATAATGATTGTTTTGCAGGTCTGCTGGCATTATGTAGTTCTCTTATGATCAAAGCCTGTAATCAATCGACTGGCTGAAAGTCGGCAAATAGACTATTTTAGCCGAAAGATCGCACCGACATGTTACCGAGAAAACACAATGTATCAACGTTTTAATCAACAAACGGGAACCCCTCTGAGTTTGATATTGATTGGTGTCTGTGTGGTGGCCTACATTTTACTTGTCACTACCCAAAACCCCATATTTAACTATCTGGCTTTATGGCCGGTGCAATCAGATGCCTTTTATCCATGGCAATTGATCAGTTATGGTTTTTTGCATGATCCAGGTTCAATGGCCCACCTCTTGTTCAATATGTTGGCTCTGTATATGTTCGGACTGCCATTAGAGCAGGGCTGGGGCAAACAACGGTTTGCGCTTTACTATGTGACCTGTCTGGCAGGCGCTGGTTTTATCCAGTTACTGGTTAGCCTTAACAGCCCGATTGCCTATCCGACCATCGGTGCTTCCGGTGCAGTATTTGGTCTGCTTCTGGCTTATGGATTGCGTTATCCGAACAACACCATCATGCTGCTGATTCCACCCATTCCGATTAAAGCCAAATACTTTGTCTGGATTTATGGTGCAATTGAACTGTACCTGGGTGTCAGCGGGCGGATGCCCGGTATTGCGCACTTTGCCCACCTGGGCGGTATGTTGTTTGGTTTAATGTTGCTGTGGTTTTGGGGCTGGCGGCCGGGACGGCGCTGATGAATGGCGATAACTTTTATCAGGGCCTGCTAACAGACCCTAAACTACTTCCGCTACCAACCGGCGGATTCTGGCTTTAACAGAAGCCGGTTCATCACGCAGGCCCATCTGCAATAATTGATGCGCTTCTGGCCGATACTCCGAAAACTGTACTGCCAGCCGAAAGAAGGCATCGTAAGACCAAGCACGAACAAAAGTATTGCTGTCTGCCAGGTTCTCGCGTACGTATTGTTCCAGCGGTGGTTTGGCACTGCTTGGAATTTTCAGAAACTGTACACATTGCAACAACTGTAAACGTGCCTGCCAGCTTTCGATACCCTGCAGCTGATTTAGTAAATCCATCGTTTGCTGGGTATCTAGCACCTGCTGTTGCAGATAATGCTTTAGCAGCCAGCTTGCGGTGATCTGGGTTTGCGGCTCAGCCAGCCCGGTCAACAACTGCGAGATAAAATCCTGCCTATTGCAGTATTGATCATATAGCAGGTGCAATTTATCGGTATCCGGCCGATTGCCTTGCAAGCTCTGATCGGTTTGTAAATTTCTGAGCAGCACCCTGTTTATCTAGAAAAGCGCTGACTTAATCTGGCAGAAAAACCTGATGCCGATGGACCGACCCCATTTAGTCTGGTTTTATTCAGCCAGCCAACTGTCGGTAGGCTAGCCCGACATTGATCCACAATACCATCAGGCAAGCATTGGAACACATAAACATCGCCAGGCGATGCTTGACGTTATTGCTGCTGATATGGATCAGACTATGCAGTATCCGAAACAACACATATGCCCAGGCTGAATAATAAAGCCATGAACCAGACAAGCTTAAAGCCAAACAGGTCACACAGGCGGCATAGAACAGGACCGGTAATTCAAACAGGTTGGCGTAATTGCGGGTGGTTTTCATTACAAATTCGGGTAAGTCACCACGATCCAGCAACCGATAAGAACTTAGCTTAACCCGACCACTGGTCACCGAACGCCAGCGGGCACTAAAAGCGATCAATAAAATCGTCAAGGTCCATAAAACCATCACCAGCATGGGGTAAAACATAGTCGTTTCCTGCATTGGTTCATCTATATACAAGGCCCTTAAAATAGAAAAGCTGCAGGTCACAGTGCGCCCTGCAAGCCCATTGTTTTGACTTTATGAATTAATCATCCAGTACAAAAGTCACTTTTAAGGCAACCCGAAACTCCTTGATTTTACCTTCTCTATCACACATGACTTTCTGACTTTCTACCCAGGCACCCCGTACATTTTTTAGTGTTCTGCTGGCGCGCTGCATGCCTTTTTCAACAGCGTCTTCAAAGCTCTGTGGTGATGATGCGATAATTTCTGTTACGCGTGCTACTGACATTTTCTTCTCCTTGCTTTACATTAAAAAAATCATAAGCGCTCTAACTGAGCGTTTACTTTTATTGAATAAACCTTAACCGCGGCAATTTTGTTGATAAATTTCCAGTGCTTCTGGCATCCATTGTTCGAACTGACGAACACGGGTATTGCTGCTGGGGTGTGTAGACATAAACTCAGGCGGCGCCTGCCCGGCATTCTGGCCCATCCGCTGCCACAGTTTGGGCGCTTCACGAGGGTCAAAACAGGCCCTGGCAAGATAAATTAAACCGATATAGTCAGCCTCAGATTCATGATCACGCGAAAATGGCAATAACACACCAAACTTGGCACCGGCCCCCAGCGCAGCCATTACCATTTGCTGTTGACCTGGATCCATACCAGACACCGAGATGCCCGCGGCCATAGTACCCAGCTGCGTAAGCTTTTGATAAGCCATACGCTCAGCACCATGCCGGGCTATAGCGTGTGCGATTTCATGGCCCATAATCACTGCCAGACCATCAATGTTTTCTGCAATGGGTAAAATGCCGGTGTAGACGGCAACCTTGCCTCCAGGCAATGCAAAAGCATTGGCCTGATCAGACTGAATTAAGTTGTATTCCCAATCAAAACCAGGATCATCAGCAGCGGCAGCCTGCTCGATACGACGACCGATTGCACGAATGGCTTCCAACTGCTCGCCCCCTCTAACCACTTGAGACTGTGAAAGGATCTGCTGATAGGACTGCAAGCCCAGTGCTGCCTCTTGTTCACGGCTCATATCAACAATCTGTGAACGGCCAGTAACCGGCACTTCTTCCTGGTTGCTAAAATAGTAGTACAAACCATAAATGGCAAACAGGATAATCGGCAGTAAGCGAAACCGCCCGCCGCGCCGTGCAGATGTGCGTCCGAATCGATTCATAGTGTTGTTTTTTGGTTGTCTGTATCCAAGTGTACCTCAGAATCCTCCAATATACCGTGGACTGACAGGCTGTGGCTTATCTGGATACACATTGCAACATACAAGCGGTATGCTTAGTCTAATACCTGATGTTGTGGAGCACTTTATGCACCTGCTATTACTCTTGCTAATCATGCTGGCCAATATCGCTTGTGCCGATGTACCCGCAGCTGCTGATCTACAGCATCCCATCAAAAATTATCAAACTGTTGATTCCAACCTTGCTACCGGCGGCAAACTGAGCCAACACAACCTACAGGAATTAAAAAACCTGGGGGTTGAACAGATTATCGACTTACGCCGACCCGCTGAGGGTACAAAACAAGAACGTGACTGGAGCCAGCAAATGGGTATTGCGTACGCCAATTTCCCGGTCGGTCGGGAATTACCGGATGACCAGTTAATTCATGATGTTGGTGTATTGCTTGATGCAGCCACCGATACACCCACAGTGTTGCACTGTGGTTCCGGGCATCGAGCAGGAATTGTTCTGGCTTTGTATCTATACCATCAAGGTATGCCGGCCGATGATGCTCTTGAACGCGCACGAGCAGCAGGGACTCGAGAAAATGGAATCGAAGCTTTGCGCAATAGAATGAAACAATAGCAGAGTAGAACTACCCTTCAACATTGCCTTCAAGCTCACCGGTTTCACTTAGCCACAAATATAACGACAAATCATCACCGGAAAAATAATCATCTTCCGCCAGCCAGGGCTGTTCATAGTTATCGGCATCAAAATCAGAGTGGCTGAATTGATTGGGCAAGTACAGCATAACAACCGCCAACGCAGCCAATGTCGCGGCTGCAATAGCTGGCCGCCAGTCAAATGGATTGAGCCGGTCAGACTGCTCGTTCATCAGCCTACTCAAGGCATTGGAACGATCTGCCCGTAGACGATCAACAACGCTGGCTGATAGGTTGGCCGTGGATTGATCGAGCAATTCACGAATGTTTTGCTCCAGTGAAACGTGGTTGTGATTGTCACTTTTTATTGACTGATCAGATTTCATGATTTTACCTCGGTGCTCACCTTAGCCGATTCGAATGTGTTCAATGCCGCCCTCAATGCCGCACGGGCACGAGAGTAGTGCGTTTTTACACTGCCTACACTAATACCCATTGCAGAGGCGGTCTCAGCCTCACTCAAGCCTTCCCAGGCCCGTAATAAAAAGACTTGTTGCTGTTGCACACTAAGACGGCCCACAGCCAGATCCAGATACTCCATCTTATGTTCTGTATCCAACTGCTGCCAGGCCTCGGGAGCGGACTCAATAGCGTCTGGCTCATAAGGTTTGTCTTTGTCATTATGATTGCCCATGTCACTGAATATACTTAACCAGCGACTGCGCACCTTGTGTCGCCGAAAGTGATCTCGCAAGCGGTTTTGTACCATTCGATAAAACAGCGGGGCGCGTTGCTCAGCTGGCCGTTGAGAATAACGGCGTACAAAGGCCAGCATAGCATCCTGTAATAAATCCAGTGATAGTTGTTCATTGTGCAAAGCGAACTGCAACATTCTGAATGCACGTGGCTGTACCTCTCTAAAAAAACCATCCAGCTCATTTCTGAGCTGGATGTCATCAGTACCTTGTCGGCTGATTACAGAGGAGATTGGGAGCATATCGATACAACCAGTGCTTATCGGGCCTTTCATGGGTTGTTGTTGGGGTTCAATGTCGCAAAATTCCGATGATGTGGCGCATCAGTTCTCGTGCTGGTCTGGGCAGCTGCTGCGGGGTAAAGACATTGCCATTAATAACTATCGTTCCTGACCATTTGCCCTGACTCCCGGCTTGTCCGTCAGCACCAAAACCCTGATTATTCTGGTTGCGTGCACGCCCATCGACCACACTCAAATCAACCAGCTCCATTACCACATCAGCTTCATTTCGTGGCAAATTTGTCAGGTTAATTTCACCATTGAAGACCGTGGTTCGAGAAACCCGCCGGGTAAAAAGACCAGTGTCTCCATCCACACTGGAAACCGCTCTGATCTGACCATTAATCATCGGCCCGTCAGTTTCTGGCTGAAAATTGGTAAAGGTAGCGCTGACATTAAATTCGCTGCCTGGGCGCTCAAATTCACCTTGTCCAATGGTAACTGCCTTGCCACCATTGTCATCGGTCAAGGTGGTTTGCCGTTCTACCGTAACACCGGCAATGGTTTGCGAAGCAGACATCAGTAAAACCAACATGCTGATAATCACCAGCAGTTTGCCGCGTAGTTGATTAAGTGTCTGGTATTCGCTAAAGCTTGACCTGGATTTCATAATTGTCCTGTTATCCCAATGAATGCTATACATACCTCATACAACGTTATCAAATCTATATGGTTGACATCATGCACAGCTAATTGTGATATCCGCTAACAAGCCGTAACCTGCTTTTCCAGGGCGATTGTTCAACTTAAAAGGCGAATGGCGTTACAATTAAGATTCAAACAAACATAGCAGGAGTCACGCATGGGCATGTTCGATTTTCTTAAAGGCAAAAAAAAGGCTGAACCCGTTGCCACCAAGCCACCCAGCCAGGTACTACGAGAAGCCGGGCTTGACCCCAGTACACTCAAGTTTGGTTTTGCTGCTGATGGCAGTATTACCATCAGTGGCACTGCAGTCAGCGAAGCTGAGCGCAAACGTATCGTCAGCGTGGTTTCGGACATGCCCGGTGTCAGTGGTGTAAAAAGCGAGATCGAACTGGCTGCAGTTGGTGTTGAAACTGGCAGCACCGATAGCGCTGAAGCCACTATGAGCTCTGACCCGGAGCCTGAAGCACCAGCCGAAACACCCGCAGAAGAAGGCAAAACTTATACGGTTGTCAGTGGTGATACTTTATGGAAAATTGCCAGCGATCATTACGGCAAAGGCAATGAGTACATGAAAATCTTTGAAGCCAACCGGGATATTCTGGATAACCCGGATAAAATTAAAGTTGGCCAGGTATTAAAAATCCCCGAGTAAAATCAACATTATTTTTATTTGATGGGCGCAATGCGCCCATCTTTGCTTTGGTCTTTAGTGTTTTTAGCAGAACCTGTATTTAATCAAGCTCAGGTATTGGTTCTGGTTTCAGCTATCCAGTCATCTACCACGCGTTCTAATAAGGTTAACGGCAAGGCACCGTTGCCCAGGATCTGATCATGGAACGCTTTGATATCAAACCGATCACCCAACATGGTCTTGGCTCGTTCACGTAATTCCAGAATCTTTATCATGCCCACTTTATAGGCCAGTGCCTGACCAGGGTTAACCAGGTAGCGTTCAATCTCAGCCACAACTTCATCTTCACCCATGCCCGTATGCGTCATCATGTATTCAATGGCACGCTCACGGGACCAGCGTTTGTAATGCAGACCGGTATCTACTACCAAACGGACGCCGCGAAACATTTCTGCCTGTAAACGACCCAGGTTATCCAGTGGATCATCCTGATAACCCAACTCCCAGGCCAGTTGCTCGGAATACAATGCCCAGCCCTCGTTATAGGCAGTAAATGGCACCATTCTCCGGAACATTGGCAAACCTTCCAGTTTTTGAGTGATGGCAATCTGGAAATGATGACCGGGTATGCCCTCATGATAAGCCAGTGTACGCATACCAAAGCGAGGAATTTCCTCTACATTGCGTAAATTAGCAAAAAAAGCACCTTTGCGTTTGCCATCCAGTGATGGGGATTGATAGTAAGCCCCTGGCGCAGTTTCTTCAGAAAACTCAGGTACCCGCTTGACCTCGACACCGGTAACCGGACGCAAATTGAAGTATTGATCCATGGCTGGATCAATCTCGTCCAGAATGGTCTGATAGTCATTTAAAATCTGTTCACGGCCCGCATCACTATCCGGATAAAGCTGGTCAGGTCGCTTGGCCAATTGCTGTACCCGCTCACCGATGGTGCCTTCAAGCAGCCCTTCATTGATCAAAATCGTATTCATTTCCTGACCAATTCGCTCGACTTCACTGAGCCCCAGTTGATGGACTTGCTCCGGCGACATTTCGGTAGTGGTATGCTGGCGCACCTGATCAGCATAAAAAGCCACACCATCGGGCAAACGCCACACACCATCATTGCTGGTTACCTGTGGCAATAAACGTTGCAGATAGGTTTGCAGCTTATCGTAAGCAGGATAGACATCGTTTTCGATGCTGGCAATGACTTGTTTTTCAAGTTCGTCTTTTTCTATGGCTGAAAGTGACTCATCTGGGATTTCATTCAGTTTTCCCCTAAAACTGGTAAACAGCATATTTTCTGATGCTGGATCGCCAACAAAACCATCAATCTGATCAATCACTTTTTCAACGGCAAAACGTGGTGGCACAATGCCATTGTCCTCGCGCAATTGCAGGCCTTCGATAACGCCATCGAACTGACGGGGAAACAACTTCAAGCGGGCAATATAGTGTTCTGCGTCGGTACCATCTTCAACCACATGCTGCTGTGCCATAAAGTTCGGCAAACTACTTTGTACGCCAAACATCTGGTTGACTGGAAAGCCATGCCACATCCAGTCTTCATTGTTAACTTGGGTTCCCATGAAGTAGTTAAACACATCATAGGACAATAGCTTCTGACCTTCATAATCTTCCCGGTCGTAGCGCTTAAAGACCTGATATTCGTCACGCCACTGCTGGAGTTGCTCGATAGTACCCTGCGGGCCAGTGTCACCCAGCTTGGCATTGTGACCTCTGATCCCAATCGGCTCGAGCATACGCATACTGGTGAGCATTTCTGGATTTTGTAGCGCAAACTTGGCAAATACCCGGTTGTAGTACCAATCAAGTTTTACTGGCTTGAAATACCAGAAATTGACGAATAAGGCGCTGGCCACCAATAACAGCACCAGCAGGATGCCCCCAAACCACTTAAAGAATCTTTTCATTATTTGTTTCCGCAGTCAGCAATCAACGATGGATAATCCGGCAAGGGTAACAATACCTGCAGTGGGTTACCATGGGCGTATAGTCATACTATTTGGAATCACTTCAATCGTTACTTATGAATATTGTCAAAATATACAATCGCCTGTCCGGGCTGCCGGGCGGCAAAAAACTGTTTAGTCTGCTGGTTTGCTGGAATGCGCCTTACTTTGGAAGCATTTCACCGGTGTTTACCGACCTAAGACCCGGTTTGTCTGTTGCCAGAATTAAAAAACGCCGCAAAGTTCACAATCACATTAAAACCGTGCATGCCATTGCCTGCTGCAATCTATGCGAACTGGTGGCCGGTACCGCTATGGTGGCCAGTCTGCCCAAAAACCTGCGCTGGATCCCCAAGGGTATGGAGGTGCAATACCTGCGCAAAGCGAAAACCGATTTATCGGCACGCTGTGAACCCGGTGAAATTAATCCGGATTTTAGCGGTGATTTGCCGCTGAATGTGAATGTTGTGGATGCAGAAGGTGAGGTGGTGGTATCGGCGGTAATTACCATGTATATCAGTCAAAAAATTTAATCTTTGAATTAAAAAAGCCCGTTATCCAACGGATAACGGGCTTTCGACTTAACCGATATTACAGAGTATTTACGGCAATGCTTCAAAGCCGTCTATAAAGAACTCTTCGCCCAGTTCTATTGGAAAGTTTACACTCCAACCGATGTCCTCGAACAAATTTAAAGCCAGATCGACATCGTCAAACAGGCTAGCAGTAATGGCCGGTTCCATTAATAAGTTTGGAATGGCATCAGTGGTCCAGTGCGATACTGAAGAACCAGGCACTACCGGGTCAGGTGCGTGCATACGCAGGAAACCACCACTGGTACCTGCCTGTGTGGTTTCATCAAAACCCAGCGTGCCATTCACACCCGGTGCTGGCAATTGAGTTTCCAGAGTATCACCCAAGGCCTGAGAAATACCGATCGTGGGAATGGTAATGGCCGGGTCATCGCCACCCAATGGTGGTAGACCAGCTGGATCATTGTTGGAAATAATCACCGCTACCGCACCTGCATTCTGCGCATTAATGGTTTTGACGGTGAAGTTACAGTTTCCTCTTCTGATCAATGCAATGTTGCCATTAACCGCTGCTGCATTGGTTAATGGTTCGCAGCCGTCGGTACTGTCATCACCCGCACTGTCATTGGTCATAATGACATCGCCAGTTAAACCTGCATCCGGCACGGCAGGACCAAAACCCGCCGTCATTGCTGGGAAGTCACCGGCAATCGCTGCAGGAGAATTAACCGTAAACTGTTGTGGATTACTAAGAAAACCCGGTGCTGCTGCATTGACACTGGGGCCATCCCATACAAGGTTCGGATCATTGATTGCGGAAGCCTGGCGTTGAGCCTGGGTTAAGTTAAGCCAGAAATCATTTTGATCGATATCAAACAGGAAGCTGGTCCAGATATCCGGGGTACCCATCAAAAAAGCACCCGTGGTATTGCTGGTGAATGTCTGGAAACCCAGACCGTGGCCAATTTCATGTAAGACCACCGGTAATAATTCAATCCGATCAGCAGGTGAGTTGCCATCGACACCGTAATACCACCCCACCGAGCCGGAACAGCCAGTATCGATATCACTATTAAAGGTAGAATTAATTTCCGGCGTTGCACCATTCAGATCTACGCCCGCTAAACTGCTGGCCAATGCAACGTTGTACAGCGTATTGGGCAGTGGTGCATTGGCAAAATCTGCAAACACGCTGGCGGCACCTGCAGAACCCAGGGTAGAGCCCATCATCGAACAGGCCTGAGGACTGAATTGCGCACTAACAATAATTTCGATGTCGCTATTCAACAGCTCGCCCCAGATGTCGGCAGCTGTTTGAAAAACAAACAAGCGCTGCTCACCGAGAGTCACACCTGGGTTTCCACCCACTGGTGCAACCGGCGTTGGATCATTAAAACCTTCTGTAGGGCCATCGATGGTATTGGAAATGGAAATGACCGACTGCGCAAAAACTGCGCTGGTGGTAAGAGAAACAATAGACAGCAATGCTGCCTTAAGCAACAAGTTATATGATTTCACAATGCTGCCCCCTTATTGTACGTCGCGTGTTTGATGCAGGCGCATATGCTCAACTGCATTCAAAGTATGCGGATGAGTGGTGCAATGCTGTTCCAGACCATTGGCGCCTGGTTTGACCACCGAACTCATTTGATAACGGCCCTGCAAATCAATCATTTTTGTGCCATCAGGCAATACCACAAGTTCCAGGCCGGCATCCGAAAAATTGATTGCATCTTGTTGCAGCGCTCTGGCAATATGGGGAGGTGGTACTGTTAACTCACCGGTTTCTGGATCACGGTAATACAGCAAACCAGGGCTGAGTTGTGTGGCTTGAGCACTCTGCAGATCTTTTGCTGCATCTTGCGAGGGTTCTTCAATCTGCTGCTCTTGAGCTGACAGGAAAGTTGCTGCATGCAACATAGACAAAAAAATAATTGCCTTTAAAAACATAGGCTACTCCTTGAGATTGGCTGGAAGTTAACAGCGTTACTCAATATAAAGAACGGACTCACCGCTAAATGATTACTTTTGTTCTGAAATAGCCTGGGTTTGAGCGCTTGCCAACTCGGAGTTATTGACCGAAGCAAAGTATAAATCCTTGCTGTAGTGATGATCCATGATATTGGTTTCCCATCCTTTTACATCCGGGTTAATCAATCGCTTGGTCACGTAGGTGTATAACGGCAAGATAGGTTGATCGGCCAGCAGCATGCGTTCTGCCTCTCGCATTAGGCGGGCACGACGGGAAGGGATACGCTCACTTTGTACCTGTTCCAGCAAGCGATCATAGCTGGGATTGTCGTAGCCGGAGTCATTTTGCCCATGCATGGATTGGTAAATTTCCAGGAAGGTATAGGCATCACTGTAATCACCAATCCAGCCGGCGCGGAACACTTCGGTCACGCGGCGTTGACGACGGTTCTGCAAAAATACTTTCCATTCCTCATTTAATAATGAGGTTTGCACGCCCAATGTCTGTTTCCACATTGCCGCCACCGCCAAAGCAATTTTTTTGTGGTTTTCATTGGTGTTATAACGCAACTCCAATCGCAGTGGGTTGTCCTCCGAATATCCTGCGCGGGCGTATAAATCGCGAGCCATCTGATTGCGCTCATCCTGGGTCAGCGCCATATAATCAAACTCTGCCGGAGAGTAATCGGGTATGCCGGGCGGTACCAGGTTAAAACTGGGCAGTTCGCCAAAGCGAGTCACTTTATCGGTCAATAGCTGACGATCGACCGCTAAACTCAAAGCCTGTCTTAACTCAAGGTTATCCTCAAAAGGTTCCTGGATGATGTTATAGCCCAAAAAGTATGTCCCCAGCCATGGGCTGATCACCAGGGCATCCGGCAGGTTGTCTTCCAGCCAGGTAAATTGACTGTTGGGAACCTCAAAGGTCCAGTCCAGTTCACCCGCACGGAACCGGTTTAACTCGGCGTGGCGATCCACGATCGGATAATAATAAACCCGCTCCAACCATACCGAATCGGCATCCCAGTAATACGGATTACGATCGATAGCGATGTGCGAATGCACCACCCATTCGGATAGTTTGAATGCACCATTGCTGACCAGCCTGCCCGGCCGCACATGCTGACCACCCCATTGCTCAATACTGCCTCGGTGGACCGGAAAGGTTGAACTATGACTGAGCAAGGCCAAAAAGTAGGGTGTAGGATCGTGCAGCTGAATCTGCACGGTAAGATCATTCAATGCGGTTACGCCCAATTGTTCAACCGACATTTCACCACTGAGTACCTGCTGGGCATTCAAAATAGGCTCCAATATACGACCGTATTTGGAACCGGTTGCTGGGTTGGTGCTGCGCTGAAAACCATAGACAAAATCGTGTGCTGTGACCTGGTCACCGTTTGACCAACGAGCTTCCGGGCGCAGATAGAACGTATAGGTTTTGCCATCACGGCTGACATCCCAACGGCTGGCTGCACCGGGCATGGTTTCTCCATCCGCACTTTCTGCGGTCAACCCCTGAAACAAATCACGGATAATATTGCCTGCTGGAACACCTTCAGAAAGATGAGGGTCCAAAGTATCGGGCTCTTCACCATTACCGCGTCTGAGCGTTCGCTGAGGGTCAATCTCCATGACGACCGTTGCAGCTTCTTGCTGCTGCGTTTGCTGTGCAGTCTGACCATCAGCTTCCTCACTGCCGATAGCTGCTTCATCATTGGATCCATTGTCTGAGTCATCTGACTCATTTGTCGTCTGAACAGCTGTCAGTGAACTGGATAGCCCGGATTGATTATTGGCCTGATCACACGACGCCAATAAGCAAACTGTACAAGCCATTGCCAATAGCTGTGTCGAATGTATGATTTTTGCCAATTTGATTTTCATTTTTTTAAGCATACAACTGCGCACTATCGAGAATCCAGTGATTTAACAACCAATGATCAAACTGACTCGATAACTGCTGCCAGATTAGCGGACTTGCATAACCACATGCGACAGTTTCATATTATTTTAAGCATACAAATGCTGACAGATTGAATGATCTGCGTGATAATCACCTAACTGTCTGACAACCCATTGAACAACTCATTCATTATGTCCCAACATCAAGACACCTCAGAGCAACCCGCACCCATCGCCAGCAAACAAGAACTGGTCGATTATCTGGCTTCCGGCTGTAAGCCCCGGGCGGATTGGCGGATTGGCACTGAGCATGAAAAGTTCGGTTTTTGCTGGGATACATTAAAACCACTGCCATTTGCCGGTGAACACGGCGTTGAAGCGATTCTGAAAGGTTTGCAATATCAGTTTGATTGGCAGCCAGTCTATGAAGATGGCCATTTGATTGCCTTGCTCAAAGATGGCTGCTCGGTCACTCTGGAACCTGGTGGACAACTGGAGCTTTCCGGCAAACCGCTGACAAGCCTGCACCAAACCTGCGATGAGGTGCATACCCATCTGCACCAGGTCAAAACAGTGGCTGACCCATTGAATGTTGGTTTTATCGGTTTGGGCTTTCAACCTAAATGGCGACGGGAAGATATGCAGTGGATGCCCAAGCAGCGTTACAAAATCATGCGCGAGCATATGCTGAAAGTAGGCACTCTGGGTCATGACATGATGACCCGTACCTGCACCATTCAGGTCAATCTGGATTTTTCCAGTGAAGCCGATATGGTGAAAAAATTCCGGGTGGGTCTGGCCTTGCAGCCACTGGCAACGGCTTTATTTGCCGATTCCGCACTGGTCGATGGCAAACCATCGGGTTATTTGAGTTATCGGGCACATATCTGGACCGATACCGACCACCAGCGTACTGGCCAATTACCCTTCGTATTCGAATCAGGCATGGGCTTTGAGCGTTATGTCGACTATATGTTGGATGTACCCATGTACTTTGTCTATCGCGATGGACAGCATATCAACGCTGCCGGACAGTCATTCCGCGACTTTATGCAGGGCAAACTACCGGCTTTGCCAGGTGAGCTGCCTTCGATAAAAGACTGGGATGACCATTTGACCACCGCTTTCCCGGAAGTACGCCTTAAGCGTTTTCTGGAAATGCGGGGTGCTGATGGTGGCCCCTGGCGGCGTATTTGTGCCTTACCGGCATTGTGGGTCGGGCTGTTGTATCACCAGCCAAGCCTAGATACCGCCTGGGACTTGGTTAAAGGCTGGACACTTCAGGATCGGGCACAGTTGATGGAAGATGTATCCCGCAAAGGTTTAAGAGCATCGGTCCGCGGACAACCACTGATCGAGCTGGCCAGGGCCGTGTTGAAACTGTCACACGATGGTTTGATTGCCCGCAACCAGCTAAATCAGAAAGGTCAAAACGAAACCAGCTTTTTATCGGCCTTGGATGATGTGGTGGCCAGTGGGGTCAGCCCGGCAGAGAAAAAATTGCGGCTTTATAACGACAAATGGGGCCAAAATGTTGACCCCATTTTCCAGGAATTTGCGTATTGATCAGGCATTGCCTGATCGGTTAACGACAAAGCCTTAAGTAATCAGCTCTGGTCTTCGGTTTTCCAAACCACCAGTTTCCAGTCTTCACGACGGCCACTATCGGCTTTTAAACCCACGTAATAGATTTTTCCAGCTTCTACATCCAACACCAATGGCTCGGTCGGTGGGAAACTGCGATCACCTGCCAAACCAGGCACAAAACTGCGGCTAAGGGTGCTTGCATCTACAGTACCAATTTCATGGCGACCAGGCTTTAGCCATACAGAACTACGACGGGCAGGGATTTCCTGACCATCAACTTTGTTGATTTTTACTGCGTATAAATACTGTGCCGGCAAATCCACACTGGTGATTACCTGACCATGTGGTTCGTGAGGTTGAGCGATAAATCGGCTGTTATCAACGCCACCGCAGGCAGTCAAAACCACCGCCGTCAGAGCAATCAAAATCAAATTCGTTTTCTTCAATTTACGTACCATTAGCACTCTCCATAATCTTAAGATAGCCGACCTACGAAGGTATTCTTACATAGTTTATGACTATTCTCCAGCCACAAGGTTGCAACTACTCTACACCTATGAGACCTAACAAAGCGTTAATCCATGACAAAATTCTCTATATACATGGACATAGCAGAATAATTTTTGGTTATCAGCAGGCGTTTAACCGACCATGTTTTAGGCAGCTAGATGACTTGCCAGGCGCCTGATTTAAGCCCGGATACTGAAATTGAACCGATAGACTGTCTCACCAAACGCAGCGTCGGTAAGCCGACCGCCGCTGTCATTCGCCTTACCTGGCGATTACGACCTTCATAAAGTACCAGTTCTAGCCAGGTAACAGTTTTGCCTTTGCGCGGTGCTATCGGTACTGGCCGTGGCCATATCCAACCCGGTTTGCCAGACAGCACTTGGACTTGTGCCGGTTGCGTCATGCCCTCTTTAAGTTGAACCCCGGTGGTTAGTTTTTTGATCGCTGAGGCAGTCACCAAACCTTCTACCTGCACTAAATAGGTTTTTGCCCAGTGTTTACCTGGTGCGCTTATTTTGGCCTGCAGCTCACCATCATCAGTCAGCAACAGCAAACCCTCACTATCCAGATCCAGCCGGCCTGCCGCATAAACACCGGGTTGATCAATATAATCTGCCAGGGTTGGTCGTCCCTGGGTATCGGTGAACTGACACAGCACACCATAAGGTTTATTAAAGGCTATCAGCACTTAAAACACGACTTAAGGCAGTGCATCAACTTAAAACGGCAGATCAAAATGCGATGCCAGCTGTTTTATCTGATTGCTGAATTGGTCTTGGATCCGCCGTAAAGCCTGTTCATTATCGGCCTCAAAGCGCATCACCAGTACCGGTGTTGTATTTGACGCCCGAATCAGACCCCAGCCATCAGCGTAATCAGCACGCACACCGTCAATGGTATTGAGCTGTGCGTTATCAAAACTGGCCTGCTGCTGAAACTGCTTGATAAACGCATGGTTTTCGCCCTCTTCGGTGTGAATATGCAACTCTGGTGTATTAATGCCGGTTGGCAGACTGCGCAACAGCGCGGCAGTGTTTTGCTGCCGGGACAATATCGTTAACAACCTGGCCGCTGCGAACAAAGCATCATCAAAGCCAAACCAGGGTTTGCCAAAGAAGAAGTGGCCACTCATTTCACCCGCCAGCGGGGCATCCAGTTCACGCATTTTGCGTTTAATCAACGAGTGTCCGGTTCGCCACATGACCGGATTACCGCCCTGTTCCTGAATGCGTTGTGCCAGCCGCCCGGTACATTTGACATCAAAGATAATGGTTTCACCCGGCTGACTGTTGAGCACATCCTCAGCAAACAGCATCATCAATCGATCCGCCCAGATAATGTCGCAATCGTCAATGGTTTCACCTGGCACCACCACACCCAGACGATCGCCATCACCGTCAAAAGCCAGGCCCAGCTCTGCGCGGTGTTCGATCAATGATGCTTTCAGATCATTAAGGTTTTCCGGGTTACTTGGGTCCGGGTGGTGATTGGGGAAATGTCCATCCACCTTTGCAAACAGATTAATGGCCTCTACACCCAAGGCCTGGAACAGCTGTGGAGCAATACACCCGGCAATACCGTTGCCGTAATCAGCCACAATCTTCATTGGCCGGGATAAACGGTTGTGTCCGATAACTGCTTGCAGATAGTCCGTTAATACATTTTTCTGCTGGTAATCACCCGGTTGCTCGGCAGTGATCAGATCATCCTCATGAATCCGGGTATGCAAGGCAGTAATTTCTGCTCCCGCCAGCGTCACGCCAGCCACCATGATTTTGCAACCGTTGTAATCGGGCGGGTTGTGACTGCCCGTCAACATGATGCCGCTGCCATCTCCGATAGTGTGTGCGGCGTAATAAAGCACGGGCGTTGGCGCTGCACCAATATCAATCACCGTAGCGCCTGCAGCACGTATCCCCCGTGCCAAAGCTGCACTGAGTTTGGGACCAGATAGACGGCCATCACGCCCAATCACCACTCGCTCGACACCAGCCTGTAAGGACTGACTGGCAACCGCCTGCCCAATCAATTGCACACCCTCTTCAGTCAGGGTTTTATCGACGATGCCACGAATATCGTAGGCACGAAAAATACTGCTATCGGGCAATAACATGGAATGTCCCATCCTGTTGTATCAAAAAATGAATATTAGAATTTAGCAGTGACCGTTTAATGACGGCTGACTAATGGCGACCACTATGGCCAAAACCACCGGCGCCACGCTGACTCTCAGTAAAGTCGCTGACAACATTGAATTTAGCCTGCACCACGGGCACGATCACCAGTTGTGCCAGGCGTTCACCAATCTCCATCACAAAAGGCTGTTTACCGCGGTTCCAGCACGGCACCATTAATGGGCCTTGATAATCGCTGTCGATCAAACCCACCAGATTACCCAGCACAATGCCATGCTTATGGCCCAGGCCCGAACGTGGCAATACCATTCCAGCCAGGCCCGGATCAGCAATATGCATCGCCATCCCGGTGGAAATCAGTTGCGTATCGCCGGGGTTAAGTGTCAATGGCTGCTCCAGCATGGCACGCAGGTCCAAACCGGCAGAACCTTCTGTGGCATATTCCGGCAGTGGAAAATCACTGCCCAAACGTTTATCCAAAATGCGTAAATCGATACTTTGCATGGTGACCTTTTAGACTCTCAGGCGTTGATATTCGGCTGCTATTTCATCCACCAAACGAGACGCCAAATCGCATTTGGCCTGATTTGGCAGGGGTTGCTGGCGGCCATCGGGATACATCAATAACAAGGCATTATCGCAGCAATCGAAACCCAAACCTTCTCCAACATGGTTAGCAGCAATCATATGCAGGTTTTTTTTGCGCAGCTTGCGCATGGCGTGATGTTCAATGTCATTGGTTTCAGCGGCAAAACCTACGGTAAAAGGTCTATTGGGCAATGCCGCCACTTCGGCCAGAATATCCGGATTTTGCACCAAACGCAGGGTTAGATCGCCGCCATCTTTTTTAATCTTCTTATCGCTGACTTCAGCAGGACGATAGTCGGCAACAGCTGCACAACCAATAAATATGTCGCAATTATCAATATTGTTCATCACCTGCTCGCGCATCTGCAAGGCACTGCGCACATCGATTCTTTGTGCGACAGATGGGCATTCTTGCTGGCAGGGACCGGCGACCAGTATGACCTTTGCACCGGCATCCGAAGCTGCCTGCGCCACAGCAAAACCCATCTTGCCGGAGCTGCGATTACCCAGGAAACGGACCGGATCAAGGTCTTCATAAGTTGGGCCTGCGGTTACCACAATGGTTTTGCCTTGCAATACTTTGTTCATGTATTCACCGATGAGCTGCTCTGGTGTCAGAAAAATCCTGAATCTGTTCCAGAATCTGCTGCGGTTCCAGCATCCGTCCAGGACCGGTTTCTCCACAGGCCTGATCACCACTGTCAGGACCAACCAGCGTAACGCCTCGACTCAACAGCATTTGCACATTGTGCTGTGTGGCTGGGTGTTGCCACATTTGCTGATTCATGGCCGGAGCAATCATCAGCGGTGCAGTGGTGGCCAAGCACAACGTGGCTAATAAATCATCTGCCATGCCATGGGTTAAACGCGCCATCACATCTGCGCTGGCCGGAGCGATCACAATTAAATCTGCCCATCGCGCCAGCTCAATATGCCCCATGGCATGCTCTGCCTGAGCATCAAACAACCCAGTCCGTACTGGCTTGCCTGACAAAGCCTGTAAGGTCAGCGGGGTAATAAAAGCTTCAGCACCGGCTGTCATCACGACCTGAACATCCGCGCCTGCTTTTATCAGCAAACGAGTTAGTTCAGCCGCTTTAT
The DNA here is from genome assembly GCA_965230265.1 of Wenzhouxiangellaceae bacterium. Classification (GTDB taxonomy): domain Bacteria; phylum Pseudomonadota; class Gammaproteobacteria; order Xanthomonadales; family Wenzhouxiangellaceae; genus JAJFKX01. Next base: position 3,098,060 of record OZ245999.1, read on the forward strand.
AAGCTGCAATACCACCGGAAATACCCAGCAGAATACGTTTTTGAGTCAATGTTTCTCCCTGCATAGTCATGCCAAAGCTCTATTTACCTACAAGATTGTGCGCCTGATTCATACATGCTGCAAACGTCTATATGCGTATTCTTGACCACAATTTCACTATTTCAACAGCATAATCTAAATACACAAGGCAATAAACAATGGCAATAACGGATTGGCCTAAAAATGAACGACCCCGGGAAAAGCTACTGGCACATGGAGCAGAAACTTTAAGCGATGCCGAACTTCTGGCGATATTTTTGCGTATCGGCATGCCGGGTAAATCGGCTGTTGATCTGGCACGCGAACTATTAAAAAACTTTGGCAGCCTACGTAAACTGCTGATTGCAGACAGACATCAATTCTGTCAGCAGCCAGGTCTGGGGCCAGCCAAATTTGTGCAGTTACAAGCGGTTTTGGAAATCGCCCGCCGACATATTAATGAACAACTGAAGTGTGGTGAAGAACTCACCACCGCTGAACATACCCGCAAATACCTGCGACATGTCCTGCGTGATCAGCGCAATGAACAGTTTGGCTGTCTGTTTTTGGATACCAAACACCGCGTACTGGAATGGGAGGTAATATTTAAAGGCACACTCGACGCCACCGCAGTTTACCCGCGCGTTGTGATTGAACGTGCACTCTCGCATAACGCTGCAGCCGTTATTGCCGCCCATAACCATCCATCTGGCGTTGCCGAACCAAGCGCTGCAGACATTAACATCACCCGGCGACTGAAGGAGTCTTTGGCCTTGCTCGATATCCGCCTTCTGGATCACTTCATCATTGGCGATAGCGAGCCGGTATCTATGGCTGAATTGGGCATGGTTTGATGATGATGTGTACTACATCCGTAGGTCGGTTTAGAGCGACCAGCGCGTAAACCAACAATGCGCTCAAAACGCAGCTTGAACAACACAGAGACTTCAACTGTCGGCTTACGGCTACGCCCAGCCTGCACAAGTTTTGATTCCTAATTTTGAGACAAACCTCCATGCAAGATTAGTACAATCCACCTAGATTCGCTTCTGGTTTCTGTGCTTCTGACTGGGAACCTTGCTTGTACTGCAATCCAAGCTGCAATTTATAGCCCGCGGCTGTTGATTTACCCAAAAATATAGGGCATTATGTGCGGCTATTTAACTTATTTACTGATGGGATTCAATCATGTCTCGAGTCTGTCAAGTGACTGGCAAACGGCCTGCGGTCGGTAACCATGTTTCGCACTCCAATATCAAGACGCGTCGCCGGTTTTTACCAAACCTGCATTCGCACCGCTTTTGGGTTGCCAGCGAAAACCGTTGGATCAAACTGCGGGTATCCACCAAAGGTCTGCGCACGATTGATAAACGCGGTATTGACGCCGTGTTGGCTGATATGCGTGCGCGCGGCGAAAAGGTTTAAGGAGCAACTCTCATGGCTAAATCAGCACGCGATAAAATCCGCCTGACATCATCTGCCGGTACCGGTCATTTCTATACCACCGATAAGAACAAAAGAAACACTCCGGAAAAAATGGAAATGAAAAAGTACGATCCAGTGATTCGTAAGCATGTGATGTACAAAGAAGGCAAGATTAAGTAATCGCCTTTTTACAATGAATATTTAAAAACCGCCTTTCAGGCGGTTTTTTTATGCCCGCATCACAGCAAGCCAATAAACTTGTTCGTTCTGTTCTGTTAGCATCGCTTCAGCAAAAGATTCCCATAATCATCCTGCTCGGCCTCCCAACCGGATGCCAGCCAGATTGTAGCCAATTGATCGACAATAATTGCCGGACCCAACAACGGCGGATCATTAACAAGAACTTGCCCGCGACTCAACACGGGTACTGGCGGTTCAATACCATAGACCTGTCGTGTTTCGTGGCTATGCCGCTTGCCTTGCAAATGGGGCGATACCAGTGTTGGCAATCGTTCCATCCGCGCAGCACCACTGGCGGTAACACGTACATTCACCAGCTCAACCGCCCGCTGCAAACGATGACCGTTTTGTCGCTCATGACTTTGTTCAAACTGCTGACTGGCCACTGCAATCGGATCGGCTGCACGATTATCCCAGGCAACTGTGATGCTGTGATTTTGTCCGTGATAGCGACAATCCAGTTGTGGTTTTAACACAATCTGCTCAGGGTCTATGCCTTCACCCATCAATTGCTGAATGGCTTCATCTGCCAATGCTTCGACCGCCATGTTGATGCTATCGACTGCTGAATCTTCCAGCAAGCATAGCTGACTTTGGGTCAATTCACGTCCAGGCGCAGCCAACAACATACCCAAAGCTGACAATACTCCGCCATGCACCGGCACCAGCGCTCGTTGCATTCCCAAACGTTCAGCCAATGCACACACATGCAAACCACCCGCGCCGCCAAAACTGGTAAGCGTCAAAGCTGCAGGGTCATGGCCGCGTTCGGCTGACATAATCCGCAATGCCCGGGCCATATGCTCATTGGCGATATCCAAAACCCCTCTGGCTGCATGCTCAATATCCATATTCAGTACAGCGGCTATTTCTGCGAATGCCTGATAGGCTGCCTGTTTGTCCAACTGTAGGTTGCCTGCAAGCTGTGCTGTATCAGGAATATGACCCAGCACAACATGGGCATCAGTTACAGTAGGCTGCTTGCCTCCTCGCCCATAACAGACCGGGCCTGGGTCAGCGCCCGCAGACTGTGGCCCCACCTGTAGCCCACCAGCAGAATCCAGCCAGGCAATCGAACCACCGCCAGCACCGATGGTGTGCATATCCACCATCGGAACCGCGACCGGCCAACGGCCAATGCGCCCCTTACTGGTTAACACTGGACGCTTATCAACCAAGGCCACATCTGTGGATGTGCCACCCATATCAAAGCTGAGTATACGCGGCTCATCGGTCAATTTTCCGATGCTGGCCACCGCCGCTAGACCACCCGCAGGGCCAGACAACAACAGCCGCACCGCTTGCCTGCCTGCCAGACTTGCTGCAATGGTGTGACCAGAGCTTTGCATCACGGCAATACGTGCCTGTGGTAACTGTGTCTGTAAATTCTGTAAATAATGCTCCAGCATGCCGCCCACACTGGCATTCAACCAGGTGGCAATACCACGCTCATATTCACCAATGGCCGGCAGAATGTCGGCTGAGCAACTGACGAATAATGACGCTGGCAATGCTTCAGCCAATTGCTGTTCGTGATCAGCATCCAACCAGGAGAACAACAGACAAATAGCCACTGCCTGTGGTTCTAACGCATTAATCTGTTCGATAAATTCCGCTGTTTTTTTATGATCCAGTGGTTCCAGTTCGCTACCATCTGCAGCTATCCGTACCGGCACTTGCATGCACAGCTCTGGTGGCACCGGCGGTACCTCTGGTGCAGGGCTAAGGGAATAAATATCAGCCCGGTTCTGACGCCCCAGTGTCAGCAAATCAGCAAAGCCCTGGTTGGTAACAAAGGCAACACGTGCGCCCCGACCTTCCAAAACCGCATTGGTACCGACCGTCGTGCCGTGCACTAGGCGACAAGCAGTTTCTTCCAGACCCAGTTGTGTCAAACCCATAATAATGGCCTGTCCAGGATCATCCGGTGTGGACAAAACCTTGCAGGTCTGTAGTAAACCTTCTGTACTCAGGTAGACAAAATCAGTGAAAGTGCCGCCGGTATCAATACCGATCAGTGGCAGCTTCTGGTCGCTCGGCGGTGTCTGCATTGGTGACATGCGGGCTAGTCTAACAGCACAGCACCTTCAGGAAAGACCCTTGGACTTTGTTCTATCGGTTTTCTATCGCACAATAGCCTCATGCCAGAATTACCCGAAGTAGAAACCACCCGTCGCGGCTTATGGCCACATCTGCAAGGCAGGGTGTTAAGCCAGGTGATTGCCCGCCGTAAAAACCTGCGCTGGCCCATTCCGGCCAGCATTACCAATCTAAAAAACCAACCGGTTATCAATCTGCAGCGCCGTGCCAAATATCTGTTATTGCAATTGCCCAAAGGCTATATCATCTCGCACCTGGGTATGTCCGGTTCAATGCGGGTGGAGTTGTCTGCTCATGTTGAACCACGTAAGCATGATCATGTGGATTGGGTATTGGATTCTGGACGATTGATTCGCTTCCATGACCCCCGTCGTTTTGGGTTTATGCTATGGCAGCGTGGTGACAACCCTGAACGTCATAAACTACTTGCCCGCCTGGGGCCGGAACCATTGGGTGATGATTTTTCGGGTGACTGGTTATGGCACAAAAGCCGTGGCCGCAATGTGCCGGTGAAATCTTTTGTTATGAACAATCATATCGTTGTTGGTGTAGGCAATATCTATGCATCCGAAGCTTTATTTATGGCCGGCATACACCCATTGCGTGCGGCAGGACGCATTAGCCTGCAACGCTATCAGGCATTAAGTGACGCCATTATTGCCGTGTTACAAAGTGCCATTAAACAAGGTGGAACAACGCTAAGAGATTTTGTGGGTGGTAGCGGCGAGCCTGGTTATTTTCGACAACAGTTGAATGTATACGATCGTGACGGATTGTCATGCGCACGTTGCGATGGCGTAATCACCAGTCGGTTTATCGGTCAGCGCAATAGCTATTATTGTCCACGGTGTCAGCGGTAAACAACCAGGAAAACTCTGATGGAAGTCATACAATCTACGGCCCACTGGGGCATGATATTACTAACCATACTAACAGTGGCTCTAACTGTACTGATTCATTTCAGCAGCCTCAATTGGCTTAGCACCAATTTGCGGTTTTCAAATATCATTCGCCGGCGGCGTGTACTGTTGATTATCGCTGCGGCTCTACTGGCTCATATCGTAGAAATATGGTTGTTCGGGAGTGCTTATTGGCTGGCCAGCCTGTGGCCAGAAATGGGTACGCTGACAGGTACGGACTCACTGGACCTGATGACCTGCATTTATTTTTCCGCTGCAACTTTTTCAACCGTTGGTTATGGCGACCTAGCACCTGTTGGTCCGATGCGTTTCCTGGCTGGCACCGAATCACTGGCAGGGTTTGTTTTAATCACCTGGACCGCTTCTTTTACTTATCTGGAAATGCAGCGTAACTGGTCCAATTAGCATTTTTGTGCAGGCTTGTTAATTCCAAATCGGTACAATGCCAGGTCGCATGATCATGCGACCTGGCACCCACAACTATAGCTGAATTAATTCATTATTAATGGCTGTCTCCAGACGTGAAATCCAACCGTTATAGTTACTGTGAATCCTGCCGTTGTTATACTTCAAATTGACACTGTCAGCATAGTAAATGCTGTACTGGGCCTTGCTGTATTGAATATCAATTTCAGCACTGTGTGCACGAATAAACAAACTTCCATCAATATGGCCTGGCTCAGCTGGCTGCATTTGCCAGCCCAGTGATGAGCCTGCGCTGATAATCGCATTGCGTACATCTTCCAGGCTATAGTTACTGGTGGTGGTGACCACCGGCGCACCCTCAACATCACGCAAATTGTCTTTTCTACAGCCCGCCAGCAATAGCACAAGTGAAATTAAAACGAAGCATTGGATAAGTCGTTTATTCATTAAATGGCTCCTTAATTGTCCTTGGAATTTAATGGGTTTTGAGAAGGCTCGGTAGTCGGTATCGGCAACACACCCAGAGATTGTAACAAACCTCTGGGATACATCGCCTTGCTGAGTAATCGGCCAGCAACCATGCGAATAATTTTCAGCGTATCTTGTACCGGTCGATAGTAACTGGCTCGCACGCACACATCATAAATAGCATCGATGGCAACTGGATAAGCATAGATTCCGCGCTGTGCGCTGTCGATTAATATTTCACTTTCCAATACAAAATTACGACCTGCTGCATGACCCACGCGGCCGTCCCGAAAAACATCAGCGGGATATAAACGAAAACCCGACTGTGTATCTGCCATTGGAAAACCTGCTGCCCAGGAAATCCAGAAATTGGCGCAGCGATTGGCAAAATCACGAATCCATGGCACCGAATCACGACCCCGGCTACGGGTGGCAATAATAATTTGCCCCGGTTTTTTTTCAGCCTGTTCCAGTAATTCTGGAATATGCTCTGGACGGTGCTGCAAATCGGCATCCAGGGTAATCACAGCATCTGCCCCCTGCTGCAAAGCATGACTGGCGCCCCTCCAAATACTGGCCGCTTTACCGGTATTGGTCGATTGGTGCAGCAGGGTAATCTCCAGGTCCGAAATCATTTCAACGGTTTTATCCGTGCTGCCATCATCAACAACAATAACCGGCAACCCTTGTGCAATGGTGCGTTCAACCACCTCCCGGATGGTCAGCTCCTCGTTATAGGCGCAGATGACGATCATGGTTTTCATATCGGAAAGTCTCTCCAGTGAGTCACGCAGTTAATAAGGTGACGGTCAATCGTTGCAAGCTGGTTATCGGCAAGGCACGCTGTGCAGGTAATGGCTAGCCCTTGGCAAGCAGCGTAACACCGCTGATAACCAGCCTGCAACGACCCGTAGGGCGCTATGGATAAGCACCATGACAGCGTTGAGCTGATTCAACATCACTCGGCTATGCTGATCATCAGCTCGCTTTGTCATAGTATTTATCCATAACGCTGTGTGTTGCCTTATTAACCGCATAAGCCACTAGCCTATGGGCATAGCGCCGTTCACAGCAATAATCTGACCGGATAAGTAAGCGGCCTGGTCAGAGGCCAAAAAACCAGCCAGACTGGCCACTTCTTCCGGTGTTCCTGCACGCTGCATGGGAACCAGTTGTTTAATTTTTTCAGCACTAAAGCTAGTGTCACTCATAGGGCTGACAATAATACCTGGGGCGATGGCATTGACGGTTATTCCACGACTGGCCACTTCCAATGCCAATGACTTAGTCGCACCATGTAAAGCTGCTTTGGCAGCTGAATAATTCACTTGCCCCCGATTACCGGCAATCGCAGCGATCGATGAAATATTAATAATGCGCCCCCAGCGTGTCTGCATCATGGGCATAATCAATGGTCGGGTAACGTGATAAAAACCATTTAGATTCACATCAATCACCTGATGCCAGGCCGCAGAGCTCATCCCTGCCAATGGCGCATCCTGATGCATGCCGGCGTTATTGACCAAAACCTGAATAGGCTGCTGTTTGATCAGCGATTCGATAGCCGCAGTGCATTCGTGTTGATTGGAAACATCAAATACCACCGCTTCGGCAGTACCACCTTTTTGCCGTATGGCCTGACATACCGCTTCAGCCCGTTGCCGGTTGCTGTTGGCATGGACGATCAAATGACAACCCTGACTCGCCAGTTGCATCGCAATGGCTGCACCAATGGCGCCACTACCGCCAGTGACTAAAGCGTGTTTGGTCATGGTTTTTGAATCTGTGTAGGCATTTGCATGGCGATAGGATACACAGTTGGATTAAGCCTTGCGTTGGATACGAACCTTAAGTTCATTCATATAGGGCAGCACCACAGTATCTGTTTGCAAACCGGCCAATAATTGTAATAGTGGCAGACTGCGCGCAGCAGGATTGTCCTGTCGCAGCGCTTCCAGAACCTGATCTGTGCATCGGGTTTCAGTTTGATTTTTAATCAATTCAATAACCAGCGTACCGGTTGCAGCAGCTTGTTCATCAACAGGTGCCAAAAGCATAGCCATGGCAAAACCCTGTGTGGAGGCAACTTTTCTGGATAATGGTGAATCGGTAGGCAAATCGTAGGCTACCAATAATACCGGGCTGGTCTGTGCCTGCAGCAGCCCGATACTTTCCAATAAGCCGGCAGCAAAACTGGCATCGGCTGCAGCTATGCTGGTCGATGCGGCTGGCGAGCCAACCCCGATACTCCAATAACCAGCTGGCGCATTGTGCACAGAGTTATGAAACAGGGTGGGCGATACCGGTTTATGGGGCATCGCTAAAGCCGTATTAATTTTATGAGTGATATCAATATCACCATACGACGATGCAAACACCGACAACAGACTGGCATCCATTGTATCGTTATCCATACCAGCATCTTGTATGGCCTGATAACCTGCCTGCAGTGCCAGTTTTATCAATGGACTTAAACGTCGCCGCTCATTGGCTGCCAGCATATCCGGGGCGGTAATTTCCAGTGAATCCAGCTGATCGGTTGATGGGTTTTTTAACCGTGTTTGTGCCAAGGACCAATCAGGCATCCCGGGGGCACACACACCAATACCTTTAAGCTGCACCCACATCACTGATACCCCAGCAACAGGCTGCAATTGGTTCCGCCAAACCCAAACGCATTGGTCATTGCATATTGCATTGATTGCTGCTGCGTTTGGCTAAGCAAATTTGAGCGCAGCTGTGGGTCTGGCTGCTGCATATTCAATGATGCCGGGGCAAATTGATGTTCCAGAGTCAATGCGGTGAACAGTGCACCAACAACCCCGGCTGCACCCAAGGTATGTCCGGTCCAGCCCTTGGTTGAACTGCATGGTGTTTGTCCCCCGAATACTTGATCGATAGCCAAATCTTCAGTGGCGTCATTGGCCATGGTGCCGGTGCCATGCAAATGCACATAGCCAATCTCTGCAGCACTCAGACCGGCTTTTTGCAATGCCTGGCGCATCGCCTGCTGGGCGCCCAGACCTTGTGGATGTGGCTGGGAAATATGATGCGCATCACTGCTCTCGCCATACCCCAGCAATACAGGCACTGAAGATTCTGGTTGTTCACGTTCCAATAGAGCAAAGCCAGCTGCCTCGCCAATGGAAATCCCATTGCGTTTAATATCAAATGGCCTGCAGGGTTGTGGCGCAATCAGTTGCAAAGCATTAAAACCATACAGTGTCGTCAAGCACAGCGAGTCCACCCCGCCAACCAGTGCGGCATCACAAAACCCGGCCTGAATATAACGCTGCGCCTGGGCAAACACTTTGGCACTGGATGAACATGCAGTGGAAATGGAACAGGCAGGCCCTGTCAATCGGCAGTGCTGTTGTACATAACTCGCCAATGAAAAATTGTTGTGCGTATAGGCGTAACGAAAATCCGGCAGTTCGCCGTTTTCATCCACTTGCTTATACGCCAGCTCAGCCTCGTGGATGCCTGATGTACTGGTACCGATAAACACACCGACTCGATCAGCACCATAACGCTGCGCAGCATCACGGATGGATTGCTCAAAACCATCTTGAACCAAACCCAAAGCCGCCAGGCGGTTATTGCGGCAATCAAAGTGTTGCAGTGTTTCAGATAAACAAACCTGTTCCAACCCTTCCACAACGCCGATCCAGGCTGGTAAATCAACCGCATCAGGAAAATCACACGGCCGCAAGCCACTCTTACTACTGAGCAGTGAATCCAATTGCGCTTGCTTGCCACGACCCAGCGCTGTGGTCAGCGTGCTGGCCGTTAAATACAGTGGTGACATGGCGCTAATTTTAGCCGAGCCTGGCCTTCACGCATAGCCGACCATCAGCATCAACAGGCTCAGGCATACGATCGTGAGCCAATAAAGGTCAGAACAAAGCTACAGCACACCCCAATGGCCACCGTCAGCCCCAGCATATGCAACACCGGGATACTAGATTGCGCCAATAAACCAAAAACAATCAAAGTCGATGCTGCCGAGACACTGATTGATTGCAGCGTCGATGCACTGGTATCGGACACTTTGCTATTGATTGAACGCGCAAAAAACAAGGCATAATCAATACCGATACCGGTCACCAGCAATAAAGCAATCAGATGAAATAAGGACAGGCTGATACCGAGTAGTTTTAACACTGCCACACTGACCAGCAGTGCAGCTGCTATCGGTAATAGCACCTGAAAAACAGCCCTTACAGATCGCAGCGCCAACACAATAATCAATGCAATCACCAATGCGCCCCAGAGCAAATGCTCTACTGCGCTGCGACGAAATTCCACCAGTAAATTTTCTGTGGCTACTCTAAGATTAACGAAGTTAACCGTTGGCAATTCCGGTTGGTTCAGTGCTTCGACCAATGTCCGGGAATCAACTAATCCATTCAATGGAATCATACCCTGCCAACCGCCATTATCAGGGTAGAGCAGAGAACCCAGTCGCAAAGTCAATGGGTTGTTATTGAGATTTTCCAACGTCAAAGGCTGCAGCTGATGGCTGGCTTCAACGGTATCCAAAAAAGGTTTTAAAGCAGCCACCCGTATACCCAGATCATTGCTGGCGATATTCAGACGACCCAATAACTGATCAGCCGACGGCAGTGCCTGTTGACGTGCAAGCTGGGTTGCCTGACTGGGCAGCCAATCCGAAGCCAGTTGATAGCCACCCAACACTTGCTGTTCGACCAGTGATGCCAACAGGGGTTGAATGGCTTCCATCTGCAGCAATACCTGTTCACTATCGGCTGCAGTAATAATCAATGCCTGGCTGATCTCGTTGGCTCCCATTGCCTGGCGCAGTTTTTGATCTATCGCCAGCAATTCACTGTCCAGCGGATTAATCGATGTCAGACTGTCATTCCAAAACGGTTTGGGGTTTTGCTGGTCGCGTAACCACCAGCCGGTTGTGGCCAATATCAAAATTAACAACACACTGCTGACTGACAACCAGCCTGGCAGACGCCATCTGTTGAGCGATTCAAATAAAGATTTCCCACGTGACTCAGGTGCCCGCAGGCTGATTGCTGGCAATACCCAACGGGTGACTGCCGCCGCACTGATCAACCCTGCCAGGTTGAAAACACCCAATTGCATCAGACCACGGAAATCGGTCAACAGCAGTACTGCGTAACCCACCGTGGTGGTTAGCACGCTGATGCGCAGCGTCGGCCAGATACTTTTTGCGCTGCTGGCCACATCACCGTGCCGGGCATGGCTGTATAAATGAATGGGGTAATCAATGGCCACACCCAATAAGGTAATGCCGAACGCCAAAGCAATACCATGTATTTCGCCAAATACCAGCACAACTGCAGCTACCCCTGCCAATACACCACTGACCAGCGGTACGGCCATCATCAATACTTGAAAGATTGAACGATAAACCAGCAATAACAGCACAACCAATAATACGCTGGCAGCCACCGACAACCACCAGACTTCAGCGCTGATGGCTGCCCGGCTGTTGACCGCAAAAACCGGAGCGCCAGACATCTGCAGATCAACCGCTCCGACGGCAACTTCACCGAAGGCTTCCCCAATCATATGCAGATTGCTTTCCTGCAAGTCCAGCTCGGTTCCGGAAGCCTGTGTTTCCAGCAACAGTAAGGCAGTGTTTTGATCAGCACTTTGCCAGACCTCACCCCACCTGCTGGCAGCGCTGCCAGTGTCGTCACCACGGGTCAGTTTTGTCATCAGTGTTTGCACCGCTGCTGTGGGGTCTGCTCGCAATTGCTGTTCGGCCAGACTGCCTCCGTACGAAGTCAACTCGTCCAGTCTCTGGCGTAAAGCCTGTCGCAGTGCAGAAACGCTATAAACCTGACCGACCGGACGTGGATCCAATAAATAACGGTAGCCAAGCAATAGACTGTCTGGCCCCAGCAGATCACTGCTCGACGGTTGATTTTCCACCCGGGTAAATGCCCCTGTTGCTTGCAACTGATCAGCCAGTGCCCGGCTGGTAGTGACTCTGTCTTGTTGAGTGCCTTCAACAATGCCCAGCAAAATCACACGTGCCGCAGGGCCACGCTGTAAGCCCTGCAGCAACAATCGCTGTTCCAGGGTTTTACCGGCTGGCATAAAGCCTGATAGATCGGTGGTGACCTGTCCACGTGATACCACGATGGCCACTGCAGCCAGCAGCAACCCCGCAAACAGCCACAGCGCGCCATAGCGACGCTGGCTCATGAATTATCCTTCGGCATCGACCAGCACCTGCAAAACCACCACCGCACGATCACCATCAGGCTCAACCATTTCAAACGAGTGCAGCTCACTGTCTGTACCATGGATGGTTAATTGTGCTATTTCCTCACTGACATCTGCATCATCTGGTGTTAATTGCAATTGCCAGTCAACGGCATTGCCACCCAATTGCAGAGTAAAAACTTCTTCCAGCATCGCTTGATTACCGCCCAGCACACCACGCAAAGCCTGTGCCAAACCTTCCAGCGCCGGGGCAGCTGACAATGGCAGATAGCGATCATTCTGACGAGGGCGTTCGATGGTTACGTGCCGGTCTTCAATAATAAAGGTTTCCGGACGAGGTGAAACAATGCGCCGGATCAATGTTGCCGGCGGACGATATTCCAATTCACCGGTGATTTGTAATGGCTGTTCCAGCAAGTCACTGTGCCGGGTTTCAACAAAGCCGACACGCGAAGCCGGTTTGGCTGCCAGACTTTGCATCAGCAATGACAAGTTCCATTCGGGAGCTGAGCTATCAGACTCATGACCGGCTTGCTGTTCAGCAGACTCAAAACTATCCGTAACAACCACCGAGTCGCTGCTTGTTTCGGTGGCTATAACCGGCATGCAATAACCCGCCATAGCAATCGCAGCAATGCTGATCAGCAAACTGGTCTGAATACTTTTCAAACAACGCATTTAATCGGTCCAGTAATCATAAAAATTAAACCAGTTATAAGGTGCTTTACGGGCATAGTGTTCCATACGCTGCATCAAATGTTCGGCATAGGGTTGCAGACTCTGCTGTCTTTGATCGCGTTGCATCTGGATGGTTTCCGACAGTAGTTCAAAGTGGATCGCATACTTCTTACTGCCCATATACAAACCAAAAAACAGCACCACCGGTACTTTCATCATCGCAGCCACCTGCAATGGTCCCATCGGTAAGCGTGCAGGGTACCCCAGAAACTCGCATTCGATCGATTGCTCATCCTTAATCACCCGATCGCCCAGCATACCGATAAAATAACCCTGCTCCAGATAGTTTCGGGTAATCAGCAAGCTATCCGGTTTGCCCAGGTCGATTACTGTTTGACTGATCTGTGGGTCAATGGCTTCCAGAATCTCGTTCATCATCTGGTTTTGCTGGCGATGCATTAAGATCTTGAAAGGCAATTCCCGATAGCGCTTGTCCACTGCCCGGAGCACATCAAAGCTACCCAAATGCGTGCCCAGCATGATGGCACCTTTGCCTGCATCGGCCAGACCATGGGGAATCTCCATACCGTGCATTTCAAGTTCATAACTGTCAAAACGATTGGACAGGAAGAACACGCGATCCAGAATGGTTGAAGAAAAGCAATGAACATGCCGGGCAAAATGCCACCAATTGGCCGGACGTCCACGCAGGCGGGAAAAATATTTCAGCGATGCCCGCCGGTTGGAACCTGCCCGAAACATAAAATAAAAACTGATCGGGTATAAAATTACCCGTGCTGGGCGGTAGCCAAGGTGCAGCGCGATCCAGCGTATCAAGCGAATCATAAAGCTGCTGCCGCGCTCCGGGTCAGTGCGCCATGAACGGCTCATGCTGGATACTTTTTAGCCATTGCTTATTTTACCAGTGCCCGCAAAGCCGCACGGGTCAGCTTTCCTGTATCACTGCGCGGCAATGCTGTTACCCGAACAATCTGCCGTGGCATAAACACCGCATCGATATGCAGCGCCAGCTGCTGGCGGATCTGAATATCGCTGATGCCATCGGCAACCACCACAGCCTGCAGGCGTTGAGGCTGCTCACCACCGTTATCATCAGGTATCCAAAACACGCCATCAACAATGCCTTGTATGTTATTCAGACGTTGATTTAACTCGCCCAATGCAACCCGTTTACCGGCTATTTTGACCACATCTTGGGAACGGCCCCGCAATCGAAATCGCCCTTCATCCAGACATTCGATTTGATCAGGCAGGTTTACCGGCTGCTGCAGTTGTGGGCCATTCACCTGAGTACCGTCAGCCATTGGCTGCATTTGCATACCGGGCAATAACCGCCAATCACCATCAAACCTGTCATTATCTGCTGCCAGGCGTACAGCCAATGCACCGGTTTCGGTAGCGCCGTAAATTTCCGTCACTGGACAGCCAAATTGCTGACTGGCCTTAATGGCAAGCGATTGATCAAGCGGTCCGGTGGATGAATAAATACCTGCCAACTTTGGCCAGACATCACCACTATCCACATGCGCATTCAGGCAGGCACGCAAATGCACTGGCGTGGTTACCAATAAGCGCGGAGCAACAACTGCAGTGAGTGCAGCATGCACATCAGCTGGAAAGAAAGGTTTGCCGCTATGCACGCAAGCTGTTTGGGTCAATGGCAGTAAAATGGTGGCTTCCAGACCAAACATATGCTGTGGTGGCACCGTTGCCACAATATTGGTCGCAGCCGGTAATTGCTCCGCCAGGCCAGCCCCCAGAGCATGGCTGCCCGCCAGCAATTGTCCCCAGGTTTTTTGGTGTGCTACTGGTTGGCCTGTGCTGCCCGAGGTATAGACCTGCGCCACTACAGTATGGGCCTGCAGATTAAAAGTAGCCGGCTGTGTATCTTCTGCGCACATATTCAGAACAACTGTTGGAATCTCGGCCATTGGCTGGTTCGGTGTATGCGCCTGTAGACAGTAAACATCACTGGAGACACGCTTGGCCAGATCAATCAGAGGCTGGTGCAGTTGATTGGCAGGCAATATATTGATCTGGCCTTTTAAGCTAACCGCTAGAAAGCTGACCAAAAAAGCATAACGGTCCACACAGCGATTAATCGCATAACGATGTTCAGGCAACTGCTGCATCACCGCAGCAACATCACACAGTAATTGTTCGCGGGTAACTAACTGCCCATCCCGCCAGGCGATAGGCCGCGTCAGGTCAGCAGTAAAGTTTTTAGCAAAACGCTCTACATCTGCAAAACCAGAGCCTTTGCCTGACTGTGTTTTCATCACCTGTGCCAATGCTTTACTCACGTTTTCCTGTATGCGCCAATTGTCGCCAATCAATCCGAGTCAGTGATAATAAAAACTGTCGGAAGGTGCGCACCTGTGCATCCGGGGCATAACGGCGGCGCAGGTGCAATTCGACAAACAGCAATAAAAACACAAACACATAATTCAAGACATTGGTAAACAATGACCATACCCACACCGGCGCAAACAATGCCAGTAATATCGACTCCAGCATTAAAACAATAAATAAGGCCACCCAAACCTGAGTTACCCTGCGAGTATAACGACGGATGGCCGGCGTTAATGGCCCTGGTTCGGTTTGTTCCGCAAATCGCGTGATCAAAGGGGTACTATCGCCTATCAATGTGCCGGCAAACACCAACAACAAACCACCGATAATCAGTAATGGCGTCATTAACAGAATCGGCTCCAATGCCTGCCGTTGTAATAACCATAGCAACAGTACACTGATCATCAAACAAATCATCACCGCACGATGGCGTCGCTGTAGCCAGGCCTGTAACGCCTGTGTCACAAACAACAACAGCACCACCCACAATGCGAATGGATAACGATAAAAAGCGCTGATATGCGCAGCGATCGGATAAGCAATAAAAAGAATCAGGTTAAGCGTAGCGAAGACCCGATACCGGGCTGGCTGCGAAGAGCGTTTATTGAGCTCGGTGGGCCTCAATGTACTGGCTCAAATTGCGGACCGAGGCAAAAATCTGCGAATATTCATCGTCATCAGCACGCAGTTGGCAACCATAATCCCGGGATATGGCCAACGCCAGTTCCAGCGCATCGATAGAATCCAAACCCATGCCTTCCCCTTCGCCAAACAATGGCGCTTGTGGATCAACATCATCAACTTGAATATCCTCCAGGCGCAACTCGCTGATAATCAGCTGAATCACTTCTTTTTCCAGTGCAGAAGCCTGCATATTACTAATTCTCCAATTTGCGGCGTCCCTGACGTCCCTAAACGACTGCGGTACAAACAGTGGCAACGCTATTTGTGCGGCCTGTGATTTTGGCCAACGATTTTGAACAGTGTTTCTCAACGATTTAACATCGATGATCAGACCGACAGTTTCCCTTTTACTGGCGCCCTGTCAACAATCGGCCTGCTACTATAGTTTCGTCTCCTCCCAGTATCAACCGTTGCCCCGAACGGTATTTAAACCGACGGTAACCAAATACCATGAATTCCATAAGGCACCCGTAGTGGCAAATGCACCACTGCCAGCGGCGATTGTTCCGGGTTCCGGGCGCAGGCCACCACAAAATCACTGCACCCTGTGGCCTGATCGTAAACAAAACCGATTAACCAGCCCGCATCTTCTGCCTCGGAATCCGGGTCAGCAACAAATACCGCCTCACCACCATAACGGCCTTCGCCATGCTGATGTACCCATTGACATTGCTGCTGTACATCGAGTTTCACATAACCACTGCCTACCGGTAGCAGACTATCGCTACTCAACTGTGCCAAATATGCATACCGATAGGGTTTGCCACTATAGCCTGGATTAAGACGCGGCAGCTCCATTGACAATTCGCTTAAGTCAGTCTCAATGAGGCTGCATTTATCCAAATCGATAAGCCAGCGACAGACGCGCGGTTGCTGATGGTCGCTGCGCAGCAGTTGCTGATAATTCACCGGCTGATCACTGATCGGATTAATGGGCATCTGCAAATCATCATAGCGACATACATCCACCACAATCTGTGTGGATTGCTGTTCATTAATGCTCTGATAAGCATTAAGGATATGAAACACATAACACGGTTCAATCTCGATCCAGGTCACCGCTTTACACATGGCTTTGCCATTGGCCTGATAAGGCTGTTCAGCGTGCCGGGACATAATGCCTATACGTGCCGGTTGGCTGGCATCAAAACCACCCAGTGCACCCTGTTTCAATAATTGCTGAATACCAAAGGTATAGGGCAAGTCGAGCAAAATCACATAATCATCGGTGATCGCAAAATCATGCATCATCACGCTGCGCGGCAAATCCACCGGTGCCTGCTGCAGCAGTTCTCCGTGCCTGGAAAATACCGAATACCATAAATAAGGCGGTTGCCGGGTTTGATAACCAAATACAAACAGCTCACCGGTGACAGGGTCATGCCTGGGGTGTGCGGTCATCGGATGTCGCAATTGACCGTTAAAATCATATTCCCCCAGGGTTTCCAAGCTGTCAGGATCAATGCAGTGCGGCAAGCCCTGCTCCCACAATGCCAGGGTTTTGCCAGCGTGTTGAATCAGTGCAGTATTGGCCGGGTTTTTAAGCCTGCCCTGTGGTGGGTGTGCCTGTAAGGGTTCCAGCAAACCGGTCCATAGCGGCTGTCCTGCCGCCTGCTCTTGCTGATAGGCATGTGTTTGCACATAGCGGTTGCGATACCGGGCTTTGCCATGTTCCAGATAAATAGCATGCAACATGCCATCACCATCAAACGGATGATAGCGATCACCGTCAGGAAACTGGGGGTTAGGGCCGTTTTGAATATAGACACCCTGCAAGGCAGCGGGTAACTCTCCGGTAATCACCAGATCGTCACATTGCTGCTGGCTACTGACCGGCGCAAAATTGCCTTGCAGAAACGGGTTTTGACTCACACTTTCACTCAAATTGCGCCACAGCCCTTTGCTCATCGAGCAGCAATCGCTGGAAGCTTTTATAATCCGGCATACCCTAGCAGGCTTGTACCCGATAAACCATGCTCTATTCGAAAAGTGTTGATGTATTAATCACCGGCGGCGGACTGGCCGGGCTGACACTGGCCTTGCAGTTGCGCCGCAGCATGGCTGATCTGTGCATCATGGTGCTGGAACGACGCACTCACCCATTGCCCGATGCTGCTCACAAGGTGGGTGAATCAACTGTCGAAATCGGTGCCCATTACTTTAGTGAAATCCTTGGTCAGCGTCAGCACCTGCAACAACGACAACTGCCCAAATTCGGTCTGCGCTTTTTTTTCCGTGACGATCATCAGGCACCCCTTTCTTCTGGCCTGGAGGTCGGCGGTGCGGATTTTTTCCCCGTATCCACCTATCAGCTGGATCGCGGAATATTTGAAACCCATCTGGCTGAGCAAGCGATCCGGAACAATATCGAATTCATTGATGACTGCGTGGTTCGCAAAATTGACCTGGGTGATGGGCAAAACACCCATCAGGTTGAATTTGAGAAAAACACAGTCCGTTATCAGGTGGATACCGACTGGATCATCGATGCCAGCGGCCGGGCCAGCCTGCTGAAACACCAGCTGGGGCTGGCTGAAGATAATGACCATGATGTCAATGCCGTGTGGTTTCGCATTGAGGATAAAATTGACCTGAACCAATGGTGCAGCGATAAACATTGGCAGGCATCCGGCAGGCAGGGCCAGCATCGCTGGCTCAGCACCAATCATCTGATGGGGCCGGGTTATTGGGTATGGCTGATTCCCTTGGCTTCGGGCAGCACTTCGGTCGGCATCGTAGCCGACCCCCGACACCACCCCCGAGAAACCTTTGACAACTTTGAGCGTGCTATAGACTGGCTAAAAAAACATGAGCCGCAGTGCGCAGCCGCCATTATTGAACGTCAGCATTTATTACAGGACTTTCTCAAACTCAAGCATTACTCCCACTCCTGCCCACAGGTGTTTTCTGCACAACGCTGGGCACTGACTGGCGATGCCGGCGTGTTTCTGGATCCGTTTTATTCACCCGGCAGCGATTTTATTGCGATCGGCAATACCTACATCACCGATTTAATTCAACGCCAGCAGCAAGGCCAGTCAATCGCCGGGCTGGCAGCAATCTATCAAAAGTTCTTTTTATCCTTTTTTGAAAACTCTTTACTGCTCTATCAAAACCAATACCCCTTATTTGGCCATGCTCAGGTGATGCCGATAAAAATTATCTGGGACTACGCCTTGTACTGGAGTGTGAATGCGTTTTTATTTATCAATAATAAATTCACGGACATTAATACGCTATCGCAATTACAACCGGAGCTGACACAAATCAGTGAAATGAATCAAAGTATGCAGCAGCTGTTTCGGGAGTGGGCATCGGCAACCGACAGTACATCCATTAAAACCAATCTGCATCACGATAAAATACCCTGGTTATATGAATTAAATAAACGTCTGCTGGAGCCTATGGATGGATCGGTTTTTATTGAGCAGTTCCGGCAGAATGTGGACCAATTGAAAAAACTCAGTCATGAAATTGCTCAGCAGGCGGACAACACACAAAAGCCATCAATGCCACCCACAAAGATGAGTCAAGTTTTTCATCAACTAGAGCTTCGAAGCTAATTTAGCTCGCTTATTTCGTGCATTTGCCTATAGACCGTAGGTCGGTTTAGGCACAGCCGTAAACCGACAAGCCACTTGTGCAAGACCCAAATTAATCACTTTGACTTCATCATTTTTCTTTGTCGGCTTACGAACCTGAGGTTCTAAGCCGACCTACATTAAATCTGCTGGATAAGATAAAAATTCAGCCATTAAATAGTATGTTTTGGTTCATGAAATATATGGCTTATGTCTATTCAATAATATTTTCACCACCATCATCCAATTTGGCCGGGCGTGTCCAGTAATTGTATTGCGGTGTCCAGTCTGCTTCACTCATTCCTGCCAGACCCAAAAGATTCCACATGGTGCAATACTGATCACCCGGACCAAAAATGCCACTGTTTTTCCGATAAATCGTATCGCCCTCGCGTTCGTAGACCACCACACCCGGCATGTTGTCTGCGCCCTGCATAACCGTCTGCTCCTTGATGTAATCACCACCGCCATGAGAAGCCGTACGAAAACGCCAGTTGCGAGAATTGGCAAACCGGCGCTGTACATCAGGTGCATCCTTGGATAACAGCACAACTGACATTGCCGACTCCAGATGTGAGAGAAACGGGTTGATACCATCAGCCCATAGCGTGCAGTAGCGACAAGCCTGGCCCATATTATGGATGGCCAGGAGTTTTGATTGATCTGCAAACAAATCCAATAGTGACACTTTGCCGGTTAGTGTCGTGAACTCATAATTGTTTACTTGTGGACCACGCTGGTCTTTACGCAGTGCGTTCAACTCCTGAGTCAGTTCGAAAATTTGCATCTCAAGCTGCTGAATCTGTTCATTGGCCATCATCAAACTCCTTAGTCATGAGTATCATCAGTGTGACAGCACAGGCATGTAAACACCACTCACACCCATGCGCGCCTTATCCGGTTATGTGGTCTGTTTTTTGGCTTTGGTCTGAGCAACCCACTCCAATACCAGCTCCTCCAGCAATGCGAGTGGCAAACTGCCATTGGCGAGTAGCTGATCGTGGAAATCACGAATCTTGAAATCTACACCCAGCTCGCGTTCGGCAGTATCACGCAGCTCACGGATTTTTAATTCACCAATTTTGTAGGACAACGCCTGTGCCGGCCAGGTGATATAGCGGTCTATCTGACTTTCTACATCGGCCAGACTTAATGCGGTGTTCTCAGCCAAGTAATCGATGGCCTGCTGACGAGTCCAGCCTTTGGCGTGCATGCCGGTATCCACCACCAGACGACACGCCCGCCACATTTCATAAGTTAAGCGACCAAAATCGCTGTAAGGGTCCTGATAAAAACCCATCTCTTTGCCAAGGCTTTCTGAATACAAACCCCAGCCTTCGCCATAAGCAGAGTGATACAGGGTTTTTCTGAATTCCGGAACATTCAGTTCCATGGCGATAGCACCCTGAAAGTGATGACCGGGCTCGGCTTCGTGGAAAGTCAGTGCCTCCAGGTTATACAGCGGTTGGCTTTTCAGGTCTTTGGTGTCTAGAAAATAGGTGCCCGAGGTGGTACCACTGCCATCAGAGGCAACATAGTACGCACCGCCACCCGGACTGGATTTGATGTCAAAGGTACCCCGCGGCAGCACACCAAACCATTTGGGTAGCTGGGCCGCCATTTTGCGGGTGATGTAGCTGGCTTTTTCGATCAGCTGCAAGGGGGTATCGACATAAAACTGCGGGTCGGTGCGCAAAAATTCGATAAAGGCTTTGAAATTGCCATCGCTATCAAAATCACCTCTGGCTTTCACCTGGTTGATCAAAGCATCCATTTCAGCGCGGATACGCTGAACTTCTGTCAGGCCCAGCTGGTGGATTTGTTCTGCGGTGTAATCGGTGGTGGTATAAAACCTGATCAGATACTGATAATAGTCCTCACCACCTTCAATGGCTGTGATGCCAACCTGTTCTCGGCAATTGGGCAGGTATTGTTTGGTGAAGAAATCATAGATTTTCTGGTATTCAGGGATCACGGCATCCTTAATCAATGCAGTACCGGCTTTTAGAATCCGTGTCTGTTCTGCCTTCGCTATGGTATTAGGCATCTTGGCCAAAGGCGCATAAAAAACGCTGTCTTCGACTTCGCTGACAATGTGCTTGCTGATAGTGTTCTCATAACCATCAATGCTGGCACAATAATGCACATGGCCTTTTTCAACGGCCTCGTTCATATCAACCAAAAACTGACCGGCATAACGCGGAAAGTCAGCGAGACTGATCAGATAATTGTCATAGTCAGCCTGTTCCAAAAACGACATATTGTCCGGTGCCCCCGCGAAATAGGACCAAAAACTGGCGTAGTAATTGAGTGGGTAATAATGATCCAGCTGAGTGTAGCTTTCCGCTTCGGTCTGGCGCTCGTATTGAAACAAACGGTAGTTGATTTTATCGGCAGGGCTTAGAGCATCAATATCGAGTTTTTCCAAGCGATCCAGAATCGATTGATTAAACGCCTGCCGCCGGGCACGACCTTCTGCCGACATATCTGGAAGGTGGCCATTCATACGGAAGGTATCCGGGTCTTTGCGGAAAAAGATCTGCTCTTTATTGGCTGCCGCCCAATGGCTATCCAGGATACTATGCAGACTGTCTTGTTCTGAGGTTTCTGCGTTTGATAGCGCACTAAAGCCGATCAGTAAAATGGTGAACCATAGAAACTTTTTTATTCTGATCATAGTGACCTCTTGGAATGAATAGCCGCTGTTTGAAGGATGTCTGATTATAGGGCATTGGTTCTAATCCCAAGAATAGACAAAACCCGCCTTGGGTGCTGATTAAACGATGTTATCCAACCATCTGCCTGGTTTGACTAAAAATGCCGGTAAACCTGATGAGGCCCATGCGTCAGCAACTCAATGGTCTGCTCATAACGTGCACCCATTTTCTTCGCCAGATGGATAGAAGGCTGATTCGTCGGATCGATATAGCTGACCAGCGAGCTCGCTTTTAGCACCTGCTGGGCATAGGTTTTACAGCGTTGCGCCGCTTCCAGCGCATAACCTTTGCCTTGATGCTCGGGCATCAGCCAGTAACCCAGCTCCAGCTCAGGCCAGCCCGCCGATTGCCACAGCCCGACACAACCAACAAACTCACCAGTGGCTCGTTCCTCGACTGCCCAGTAACCAAAGCCCTTTAACTGCCAATGACCAATATGCAATGCCAGCGCTCGCCAGGCCTGATCATCATCCTTAACACCGCCTACGTATTTGGCATTGGCTTGATCGGCATAAAATGCTGCCAGTGCCGGGAAGTCGTCAATGGTCCAGGGGCGTAAGTTCAGGCGTTCGGTTTCAATTTTGATCATCTAGTGCTCTTAAAAACATCAATACTTATGACGGGTATCATAATGAATGTTGTTTGTCCTATGCAGCCCCTAATAATTGTATATGACTTTTAACATGCGAATTTTATTTGTATAAAACATAAACTTGATCTTATGAAATGCCCTCGAGATCATGCAGAGTTAAATATACGCCAACGGGAAGGGGTGGTAGGACAAGTTTGTAAAACTTGCCAAGGTATCTTTTTGACTTCAACAGGAGTCAAGCTTTTTAAGGTAAATCATCAAACTGATGTGCTTGAGAATATTCCCGAGACTTGTCTGCAAGTAAAAGCAAAGACTTTTTGCCCTAACTGTTATTCCAAAATGTCATTGGTCAAAATGGATGATATCGAAATTGATGTATGCAGCGACTGTACTGGTATTTGGTTTGATAAAAATGAAGCTTCAAAAATAGCCAAAAACTATAATCCTAATACACCGCGCGACGAAAATGGCTGGTATTTATTTTTTGAAGCCGTATCACTTTTATTGAGTCGGCCTTGTTAATGAATATACTTTTAAAGAAAAGGGGCAGACATAGTATGGGATACGCTTACTTTTAATCTTTTCTTCGTGCTAAAAACCAAGTCAACTTATTCATTTTTTTCGGCCTGTTCAACAATATCTGTCAGCTTCCAGAGCCGATAATGCACTTCCCAGTCGTTAGGCACAAATACCACAATCGGTTCTCTTGGGTAATAATCTATGGTCAATGAGGGCACCCAGAAAAACTTCTGCACCCTGGGTGCATGCTGAGGCACCCCCAACAATGTCGAGGCAATATGTTCAAATTCTGCGACGTAATATTTATTAACCCCATCACTGGTTAAAAGCTCATTCAAGGTTCCTACTAACCGTACACCATTGTAACCATCAAAGCTTAAATACCGACCCGCCAGAATTTCCACCTTCCACTCTTTCCACTGCTGTAACGGCATATCGGGCAGGTCAATAGTGTACCTAAGCTTGCCATCCAGCTGACTCGGGATGGGTTCTGGCTCACAAAAGTTCGGAAATACACCGCATGGTTTTTTAGTATCCGTTTGCTGTGCATAAACATTCGAAAAAAACAGCAGGGTCAATAAATACAAAACGGACCTTGGATACTTCATATACTGCCTTTAAGCTGACTCGCCCAATCATTATGTGATTCAACAGACACAAGCCGCTATCAAAAGATTCCCTTTATTCGAGTACTAATACACAGAAAAGAGACCGGGATGATACGCATCGATCGGCATGATATAGGATATGATCTAAACGATGCGCCCGTCGTGATTGGCAGGGTGACACGATATTGGCTAATAAAACATAGGGCAGGGATATGACAAAAAGATATGTTGCAGTAATGCAGGATGGGGCCATTGATGAGTTGATTTCGGTGATGTTGCTGGCAAGCATGGAGGATGTCTCCATGTTTTATATTGATATTCTGAATGCCGACTGCATTGCCTATCCGACCTATCAGGTCACGCAGAAAATGCTGAAGATGATTGGTCAGGAAGTGGATTTGGTGTTTATTTCCAATGCGCGGGGCTGGAATCCTTTTCCATGGACTTATCGGCAATACTCGATGATGGTGAACCTGTTTCCCATGATCAATGATTATCAATCGGATGTACCCGTTCCGCCGCCGATTGCACCGCCTTATTGTGTCGATAAGCTGAATGCCGCCAAAGCCGCAGACAGCGATTTTAAAGTCACATTTGTTGTGTTGAGCCCGTTGACCGATATGGCCGACATTGTGGCCAGCCTGGATAACCCTGCCGACATCATTGAATCCATTATCTGGATGGGCGGCGTCTATAGCGATGATCCGACTGTTTTACCGACAGGCAATATTGATACCGGCATTGCACCGGGAGCCAACCCGAATGCGGAATGGAATGCCTACTGGGATCCTTATGCCGTGGATACCGTGATGAAGTCCGGCGTGCCGTTTTATATGTTCCCGTTGAATGTGACCAACAGCGTTTTGCTGACCCCAGAAATTATCCGCCAGTACTTTCTGGCAGAAAGCAGTGACTATCCCATGCTGGATCTGGCTTCACAGATGTATGCCACCGTGGCCTTCGAGGCCGGTTTCAGTTTTTGGGATTCGGTCACCACCGCCTATGTCGACCGGCCGGACCTGTTTACGATCGAAACCAAAACGATGTCGATCGACACCGACATCAACCCGCAAACCCAGGGCACGATCAAACTCGATCCCAACGGTTACCCGGTTCAGGTGGCCACCAGTATCAATGTGCAAGGGTTTTATACCTATCTGACGGATCAATTGAAGACACTGCCAGTGGCGGGATGGCCTCCAGGCCCTTAACGATAAAAAGCTCTTGGTTCTTATTTCCAGGGGTTTTTGAACAAGCGCAGATAGACTGCTTTAAAAACGGTAGGTCATGGAAACCCTGACTTGTCTTGGCTCAACGGGTTTGAAATGGATATCTTCTACAGGCGAGGTTTCGCCTGGCAGCTGGGATTCAAAGAAGTAGGTGATGTCAGCATCTTCTGAACCCAGAAGATTGAGCACATCAAGCCCGAGGCGAACAGGACCGATCTCTTTGTAGATCCCGAGATTGAGCAACGTGGTGGACTGCGAAAACACCGAGCCATCTTCAACCAATGGTGCTTCACCGAAGTGCCGCAGGCGCAGTGTTGATGTAAAGCCGTTGATGGGCCCGACAGTCACGCCTGCACCAACTACGCTTTCCACCGCCTGCGGAATACGATCTTCTGCCGCTGCCGTGTTTCTAAAGCGAGCATCGGTATAGGCTGCGGTGGCATCAAAAACCAGCCAGTCGCTTGGGCGCCAGTAGGCATTCAGCTCAACCCCAAACCGCCTTGAGCCGTTATTGGGCTCTGTGGTGCCAGCGTCCCCAACAAACACCAGTTCGCTATCAAGCTCCAGCCAGAAGCCGACCAGTGTGACATTGAACGAGCCGTGTTCCAGGCGTGCACCCAGCTCAGCGCCTTGCGCACGGACCAGAACATCAACCGGATCAACCGATTCGAGTGTGGCCGGGTCAACCGAAATGGCCGCTCCGCGCACATCGTTGGAGTGAAAGCCCTGACCATAATTGGCATAAAACTCAAGCTTATCGGTGGCACGCCAGGCGAGGCTGGCGGTGGGTGTCACGATGGCATCTGAGCCATCGCCAGAGTTCACCGCAATGGATGAAACCACGTCGTAGCTGAAGACATCTGCACGCAGACCGCCGCTGGCTCTTAGGTGATTCGTTAGATCAACTTCTATTTCGGCGAAGGCACCGAACGAAAACTCGGTGACTTCATCATCGCGTACGGTCGACAGGCGCTGGCGACCGGCCGTGTTGAACAGGCCAATGTCGTAGATATCGTCATAGCGCACATCACTTCCAGCCCGAATCATGGCTGGTGTTCCGGCCAGTATGAACGGTTGCGTATAGTTGACTGATCCGCCTACTGTGACGCGTTCATCGCGCTGCTCGAATTCGTCACCGTTGACCGGATCGTTGAGAAAGTAGGTGAAGTTTGAAAACAGGGCAAAATCATAATAGATCGCATAGGCATTCGCCGACCAGTGGCTTGAATCAAAGCCACCGCTGAGCGCAATTCGTGTTGTCTCACCACCAAGGTCCGGGTCGATAAAACCAAGCCGGGATATCTGACCGCTCTCAACCGCGCGAAGCGGAATCTGATCGGAAGAGGTCCACTCCGCATCATAAGCACTCAATGAGACACGCCAGTCCACCTCATCATTCTGCCGGGAATATTTTACAAAGCCATTGAATTTTTCCAGGTCTTCATCCAGTTCGAAGGGGCTATCGTAAAAGGCGGCTTCGCTGGCAATCAGCAGGTGGCCGCCGCCGACATCCAAAGACGTGGCCAGCAGCCCGCGGCGGAAGTCATTTTCGCCGATCGTTAATTGCGCGATATCGGTTGGCAGAGCGTCATAGGTTTTGAAGTTGGCCGTGGCCGCTGCGCTGAAATCGCCGACATCAGCGTAATATGGACCCTTGCGGAAGTCGAGCCGTTCGGTGAGCTCCGGAATGATGAAATTGAGATCAAGATAACCCTGCCCGTGGCCATGGGTGCGCAGATTGACCGGCGTTCCATC
This sequence comes from Wenzhouxiangellaceae bacterium, assembly GCA_965230265.1. Lineage (GTDB taxonomy): Bacteria > Pseudomonadota > Gammaproteobacteria > Xanthomonadales > Wenzhouxiangellaceae > JAJFKX01. Next base: position 3,124,624 of record OZ245999.1, read on the forward strand.
AAAAAAGGCCGCAAAGTCAGTACCGTGGTCGAGATTAAAACCACGCAGATAAAACTGATTGGCCTTACCCGAACCAGAATGCTGCGTGGCCACCAGGCCGGGAATCACTTCAACCAGCTCACCGACCCGGCTGAAAGGGCGGTTCTCGAAATCGGAATACCCTACCGTGCCTTCAGAACCCGACTTGGCCTCGCCAATCTGTTCAATGGCACGACCGGAAACGGTCACCTCCTCCAGAACCACTGGCGTTTCGGTTTCAGTTTCCCCTCTATGTTCGGCATAAGCCGACCCTGCGTGGCAAAAAAGCGCACAATATATTATGAATCTAGCCCGCCTCATTGTCTGATCACCCATTAACGATGTACCAATCTACTGCTCAGATACATTCCTTTGTATGACGAAATCCATTATTTATCTTGATATGTTATAACATAACAATAATGCTACTCGCATAGCAATGCATTGAAAGCCGAAACGTCTATCTGGTGCGACAAAATGGGGAGTGACCTTAGCAGTATTATCGCAACCTGTGCTCCGATAAACATAAATTGGACTATCAAGGTGGTCAAAAGAAATGAAGCCGCTGATAGCGGCTTCATTAAAATTTAAGCAAAAGACTTCGCCGAGCAATAATTAATCAGTTTACATAGCAGGTAAGCTCGCAGGTCTCACTATTGCCACAACTGAAGACACAATCACCTCCATGACCACCACCTGGGGCACTACCACTGCCGCTGCCTTGGATAATGATGATTGTAGGGTTGCCGCCACTGCTGCCGCCACCACCGTTTGACCCGTTAGAAGAACCACCATTGTTTCCACTACCGCCATTGTCATCGTCCTCAAAAAAGCCACAAGCGAGCAGCATGGCTTGAAAAGCAGTCGTTGAAGCTCCGATAGCTAGCCCACATTGCGCAACAGTCGGGTTGGGGAAACAGGCAATTTCTTCAGTTATGTTTGCAATAACATTATTTTGTATAGCAATTGAGCACTCACTGGTTATTCGTGTTGCCACGCCATCATTAAGCGCCAGGTTTATGTTATTTATAATCTCGCTTCTATTGTTATTGAAAGTCTGACCAAAGTTTGCAATACCATCCATAAAGCCTTCAAGCAGGATAGATTGTTTTTCAGAATACTCTAAGGTCACATCCCCATTGCTTCTTTGACTGAGAGCAGTTTCCGATGAAATACGTATCGCTTCTTCGCTTCTGTTGACTTCTAATAATGTGTCATAGCCATCGGCTATATAGGTTTTTGCGGTGTTTAGTTCATCTGAATAATCTTTGAAGACTGTCAGTAACTGACCATCACTAGATACAAACTCAATCACCGTACTCTGATCATTAAGGTCGAAGCGAAGCTCGATACTCGAATCGTCAGACTTTGCTCCAGTGATGAGATTACTAAAATCTGTTTGAGCAGATATAGGTGAGTTGCTTAGAAGCACTAGAGTGCTTACCAATGCAGTCTTACGTATATTCAGATGCGAAAAAAAACTCATCTTATTCAATCTCCTTGTATCCCTTTAAATACGTCATATTGTTAAATTAAAAATGACTCTGTTCCCTTTATCTTATGCCTAGTCAATTGTGCTAAAATCAATATTTTATTGAGAAACGTTCAATCTAATGAATAAGCCATATGCTAGGAGAGCTTGGCAACTCACAGTCTGCTCGATTCTTAACTTGTTTCTGTTTTTCCGGGGTTTCAGTGTAATGAGCTCCCTTAGCTTGTGGGCTATAGGTCTAATCGAAATCATGTTTCTTCTAATGACCTTTTATGCCTGGCGCAGATATTACAAAACCAAACACGTGCCTATCTCTTCAGTTTAAGCACAACCCTCCCTCTTTCAGTTATGCATCATATGTCTCCACATATGATGGTTTATCAGTAATGACAGTGGGATAATCTAGAAAAGCCCCTTGCCGCTTTGTAAGAAACTTCTTACAAAAGATAAGACGTTTGTTTAGGGGGGTCTCTCACCTATGGGCAAAAAACTTCAGGTGTTAGCCTTTTGAAGAGTGATCTTCTTTTTCTATAGCCCTCAGTTTTTGGGGTTCGATCACCACTGCCTATGCCGATTGTCCGGACCTGTTTAAGATCGAAATCAAAACGATGTCGATCGACACCGACATCAACCCGCAAACCCAGGGCACGATCAAACTTGATCCCAACGGTTACCAGGTTCAGGTGGCCACCAGTATTAATGTACAAGGGTTTTATACCTATCTGACGGATCAACTGAAAACAATAGCAGTGGCTGGATGGCCTCCTGGGCCTGAATAGCAGAAAGAATCTAGATATTCTTTTACTGCTACAAGAGCACATCTAAATAGTTACACTAAATATTACAATCAGTGCAACTGGATATTAACTATTGGTCATCAGGCGTTGATCTATACAGGCTATACAATATGCTCGCATATGATTTCATAGACCCCCAGCAAGTTAACCTAAGAATATATTAAAATTTTACCGCTATTCTAGAATAAGAAACGACCTTAGCATAACCATTCTGTCTAAAACAGCTATTCCAACTCTTCGCGAACAAAGTCGTAATAAATAGCCATAGCCCTGCCATAACCAGAATTGGAGAGGCGATACCTTCTTTTATTCTCATCAGGATTAGGGGCAATTTCATAATACGCATAAAAATCTTGATTAAAGTATCTACTTACATTATCTTTGTATTTTGGCTTCATTGCCGGAAATAGCTCGTTAATTAATTTTGCTATTTCTGTAGTAGTAAAGTATGGGCGATTTTCCCGCTCTTCCCATTTACTTAATAAAGCCATAAAAATAGGCCCTTCTAAACCAATATTTCTCGATAAATGACGAAAAATTGACCAATCAATTATATAGTTATGCACAGAATTATTAGAGAGTTGTAATACCGATTTTGCTTCATTATAGAATTCATCGAACGTACCTTCATTGAGAATTGTTATTTTTTCGAGTGAATAGGACACATCTTGCAACCCCATTCTGATTTGCTGATCATCTTGTAGCTGGAATTGGGCGGGTTCAACTTCTAGACCATCACGTTTTCTTTCATTATATCTTTTAAAACGAATATTTTGTGAAGCTTCAACAAAAATAAGCTTAAACGATTTTCTTACCTCCCGATTTTCAAACTCCTGTTGCAGCCAATTAATTTCATTCATAGAACGAAAGCCCGAGATAACAGTTGGCTGTTCATCAAGGCTGTTCATGTACTCCACTATTTTTTTAGCTGCAATTTCTGGCTTTTGTTTTAATGCCTCCTCAGCAAAATCAGAAATTTTAATTTCTGAATCAACATCATGCCTAAGGTAGAAATTCAAATACATGAAATCACTAGCTTCGATATGGACATATCCATATTTCTGCACAAGATACTGAGACAGTGTTGTTTTCCCAGCACAAGGAAAACCACATATTACTAATACAGGCACAGAATCCTCAAAACGTGTTTCCAGAGCTAGTGTTTTTTGCTCAGCCGATTTGTTGAGCACACCTTTTTTAGCAAGGAAATCCATCATTTTTGAGAAAGCATGTAGCCTAAAATCATATTGATTTGCATCTTCAATTGGTAAACAGCTTAAGGGTTGGGATTCCCCACAAGGAATAAACCATTTATTAAATGTTTTGTTGTCGAGCCAAGGAAAAACTAAGTTTGTGTCAAAACTCTGTTCGGTTTCTACAATTGTTCCCTGTTGTTTACCAATAAAAACCAAATAATTGTCTTTTAGGCCCCATTTTTTCCGATAGTATTCTGGGATATGCATTAGAAAGTCGGACCGGACTGTGACATTTCGGTTTAACGCTTGAGTCAACGCCTTATCTAAATCTTTAAACTCAATATCTTTTATCCAATACTTTACATTGACCCCTGGTATTTCCTGATTCTCTGTGCTCAATGCATCGATAATTACAGATGTATCTTCAAGGAAGAAAAAAGTTTTTTGTGTATTGATTCTTGAACTCTTAGCTTGTTCTAGCGCACTTTCATAGCTTCGGCGCAGCAACTCATCTCTAGAATCTATTCTTGGTTCCGTATAGCTTGCATAGAATGTTTTACGTCTAAAGCTTTCTATGGCCACGGGATAGCATTCAGCCATATGCCTTATATGAGCTAGTTTAATTTTATTGGTAGTAAAAAAAATCAAATTCAGCATTTTAAACAACTATTTCCCGGCCTGAATTTGATCCCTTAGTGAGTACTATGCTGCAATCTGCATCTTTCATATGTGAACTAATGTAATCGTAACCATCTTCTGGCGCCAGAAAATAAAGCATAGGCCCTATGCTAGACATACCAACACATATCGCACCGCGATCATATAGTTTTTTTTCAAGCTGGAATAAATCACTTGCATATTCATTACGTTCTAGTCGCTTCCATTCGCAATTTTGTATTTCTCGTATAGATCTTGCAAAAAACTCGATATCATTTTCTCGAACAGACACATAGGCCCCAAAAAGGCAGTGGAATAAGGCCTCAAAGCTTTGTTGTGCTTGTATTGGACAAGATTTTGTAAAAAACTCACTCTCCTCAGCCTGTGTCTTAGAAGGAACACTGTTTGGAATACATAAGCCAACAGTCCAACCAGGAAAGTCAACAGCATCAAGGAGAAAGGGTTTCTGGGGAGTATCAGCTCTCGAAGATGGTGTGAATACTTCATCGTCATTTTTGACACCAAGATCGAATACAAACTGACCGGAAAAGTAAGTCTGTATACCAATTCCTGACGCGCCCCCTCGTTTAGAAAGTGAGACTAAATTCGCTTGCTGGGTTGATTTATCATTAACGAGCAATAAGGCTTCCAAACATGCCAGCCGGAGTGCGGTGCCAGAGCCCATACCAACATGTGTAAGCAAACCACCAGAAAGCTCGATCTCTATGCGCTTATCAAGACCTAATAGCTCTTGGGCCTGATTCAATGTATCCAATAACTGGTCTTGTTCCGCATCTCCCAGTCGTATTTTGCGGTTATCGTGAAAAGTAAATTGATCTGAAACTGAGAATTCCAATATGCCTTTTGGTTCTTCAATCGAAAAACCAATGCCGCCATTCTTCCTATACCCGCCGTGATGCATAGAAATTAGGCTTATGTGTATTCGAGGTTTTACATAAATTTTCATTCGAAAGGCTTACTGTTTGCCCAGACATGATCAAAATCGTGAAGATACTTACCGGCATAGGCACTGTTGACATCTAAATGTATAGCTGGAGAATCCTTGCTCTCTTTCCCAGCAAACACCGGACCAACGATTAAATCTTTATCTACACGCACAAAACTATAGCGAGGGTCATGATCAAACCGTCTAACTTCAATATGATCTGGAAAATCAGCAAGTAGCTTTTTTAATTTCTTCTCTCCTGAGGAAAATTTAGTTCTTGATAGCATATCCATGTGTTCCTCCGAAGGAACCATGAATTTAACTTCTAATCCCTTATTTTTTCGAAGCACGTCAACTAATACATGATTGTCATTAGATTCGTTGGCAAAGTCATCAATAAACCTTGAACAAGATGTACCTGTTACGATAACAATTTCACTCGCTTCACTTACCAACTTGCCGTAGTAATCTGTATCTCTTCGATTAGGTAGCACCTCCTTAACTCCAAGCTCTCGGAATCTATCAATATTTCGGTATTCATAAATAGAAATCAAGAAACTGATTATATACACAATTACACCACCACATATACCACCGATAAGTGTAGATAGTTTAGGATCTTCTGTTCCGAAAAATAAATACAAGGTTACAGCAGCGATAAGAGCTAGCCCTATCAGAATTACGTATCTTAAAGGCATTCGAATCGTGGTCTTCATTACGGTTTTCATTGATGTCTTCCAATAAAGAGAAGCTCTCGCTTCCGATTTTTACAAAGTGCATGCGCATGATCCTTAGAGTGAACCGAAACAATTGGAAAAAGACTCTCAAAATGAGCGGCAATTTCACTTTCATCCGGAAATGCCCCAGACACATAAGAAAGTACAACTGTTGAGTATCGATGCTTCTCTATCAATTTGAACAGTTTTTCTGAAAATGTTGCTTTTCTAGCCCACTCTAGAAAATGTTTTGGCTGATACATAACCTTAATCTTTGATCGATGATTTATATAATTCGCCCATTCATGATAGCGGCTAAGCCCTTCCAAGAAATGATATCTTTTCCAATAATCATCAATGTTGTTTTTCTCTGTAAGATTAATGTATGGAGGGTCTAGATAAACAAGGTCATAACCAGAGCTCAGTCTAGTTATGCTTGACGCACTAGATACCCGAATATTTGACCTGCTTTCAAATAACTTACTTGAGAGCTCTGCATACGATTGGAGCATTAACTCTTCAAATGGCCGCTCCCATGTTGTTTTATTACCGAAACTCCGGGTTACATTCTCATTTAATCGTATGTTTAGATTAGCACGATGAAACAAATTAAATGGTCTTTTCTTTAAACAGGCTTGGAATAAAGCATATTTATATAATGATATTTGGGAGCTATTTAGACTAGATGAATGAAGTTTTCTCATAAATCCATCAAGCCACCTGTTCTCATTAACCGTATAAAATATATTATTAAAATGGCCATAAATTACGCCTTCATAAGGCGTAACATTGTTGACGAAATTAATAAATGAGTCTGAGTCTACACTCAGCTCATTTCTCAACACCGTTTCTGCCACATGACGATTGAAAGCAAATGCGTCATGGTAAGTTACATCTTTTCCCATCGCCTTGAATAAAAGGGAAACACTGCCCGTACCTCCAAAACCATCAAGCACTGTTTTGAATTTTAGGGATTTGATGTTTTCAAATATCCAAGGAAGGAGCTTTTTTTTGCTTCCATAATACCTTGTACTTGGTAGGTTTTGGACAATATCCAAGACAGGTGTTATGGAAGATAACTTAGATTTTAAACTAAAAGTTTTCTCTTCAATTAAGCTTACTTTTTCTTTTAAAGGCATTTCGTATTTTTATTTTGACTTCTGAACCAGTGTAAATGTGCTTCCATTCATTCTATTTCCCCACCCTGAATGATCAACTTAAACATATAGCAGTCTAGCACGCAATATCTCAGAGCACATTTGAGCTATACCTGTTCAATCTCTTAATTATGTTGCCGTTGCAAATCCCGAACATGCGCCCGATTCGTTGCCATCGTTGCTTCCAGCCGCCCCGACTCAATGGCATAAGCCAACGCTTGAACCTGCTCACCATCAAACACCACACCCTGTTTGGATTGGATATAACGAACAAAGCCTCGGCCCTGCGTCACGTTATCCGGCATTGCAGTTTTAAAGGTGGCGTCGCCGACAAAGGCGATGACCGAATGAATACTATCTTCTGGAATATCCAATAACGCCTGAATGGCTTTGCAGTGTTTATAGTTTTGTCTTAACGGGTTTTGGAAACTGTTGGTATGGCGGTAGATTTTCTGGGTCCATTTGGCTTGCCTTTCGCCTCCAAAAATCCAGCCTTTGTAGTTTTTGGTTTCCACCACAAACACGCCGTAGCGGGAAACAAACACATGATCGATCTGCGTGGTGCCATCCGTTGTTTGCAGAGTGACATTGTGAAAAGGTTTGTAAGTGGCTTCATCCAGTGACCGCGCTGCCCGCTTAACAATAAACTCGCCAAACCAGCCCTTAAACCAGGCACTTTTGAAAAATAGGATAAGAGGCAAAAGGGTTAGCACAGGCCAGAACCCGGCCAGTGACCTTAGCAGTATTGTGGAAATATCCATCGCCTTTCCTCCTTAGCCGCTCATTACGAGCACCCCATGGCGTAATGCCACCTCTTAACCCTTAACAGGCACGTTGCATTGAATGCGTACCCGTTATCTGCTGCACACTATAGCGTAAAAATGCTATGCATACCTTTTATGCACATAGGTGGTTGTCGGCTTACGGCTGTGCCTAAGCCGACCTACATGTGTTGTTCTTTTGGAGGTTTCTATGATTGCCGATGATAAAAATCAGTAATGATACCGACAGGCAATAATGGTGATTGAACGCTTATCAACGGCGTATATCAAACGGTTGGTGCTATCGATTCGGCGGGACCAATAACCGGTCAGGTTTTGCTTAAGCGGTTCAGGTTTGCCCGGCCCAGTGAAAGGCTCTCGCAGTGTATCTTTGATTAGGCGGTTAATCCGCTTGAGTGTTTTTTTATCCTGAGATTGCCAATACAGATAATCCGACCATGCCTCAGTAGTCCAGGCAAGCTTTAACTCACTCACTCAATATGGCCTTCTCAACCACCTCACCGGACTGATGTTGTTCTATGGACTTGGCCAAATGTGCTGCATTGGTCGGAGATGACAGCAAATGAAATGTTTCTATCAGGCTGTTGTAATAATCCAGCGACATTACCACGGCATCTTTGGCATCACGGCGTGTAATCACTGTGCAATCTGCATCAGCGACAACATTATCTAACAGCGACTTAAGGCTATTTCTGGCTTCTGTAAAGTTAACGACACGCATAACAACTGGTCTGAATCGAATGAATCAACATTATATAGGGTCATTCCCTACTTGTACAATATATTGAACATGTTATCCCGGGCTCTGTTAACCATCCTTGCGCCAGTTCAAATCCACCCCGGTATCCCGTGCCCCCGACTGCACGCTCACATTCCAATGCTCGGAAAACTCATAACGACCATTAGCGGTGTTGCCGTTATCAAACAGTCCTACGCCATAGCTGACAAAAAATTTCGGAAACACATAAATACCCAGGTTCAGAGCACCCTGACCATTGGCATGATCAAAGTTGCTGCCGGTGGCGATATAAGCCAGTGCACTTTCTTCGGTGGTGGCAGGGTTGGTGTAGATGCTGACCTCCGGCTCCTGCGCCAGCCCACGTACCGCCACACCGGCCTCCTCCACCTGCGGATCGCCAAAAATGCGGCGCACGGCCCGAATATCCAAACGCGGGTTATCTGCCGGTGCATCGTTATATACCACCCGGCTATTCTCCAGCACCAATGTTTGCCCATAAGCCTGAACCCGGCCATCCACCAAATTGATCATGCCATTGGCTTGGGGAATCACCTGATGATCCCAGCTTAAATCCAGCTCCCCGGTCAAACGGGTTTGGGCCACATCGGCATCGACTCTGACATGCTCACCCAACACCACTTTCAGCTCTCCGATAATCGGTACACTGTCAGACGCTGATTCGGCCACCTGTGGCTGATCAACACCCACCAGCACCACATCTTCGGATTCGCTGACCCGGCTGGTACTGCCTTCGGGTGGTGTAATCCGCGCTGCCGGGATGCCCAGCACACCGGCAATCTGATAACCCTCGGGTGAGGCCTTTAACTGCATATCCGGGCTGATGCGCACCTTGATGGCATCGCTGTTAAACAGCTGCAGCGATTCACCCTTAATATCCAGTTCGGCAACGCCGGTATTGGGGTGCAAACTGGCCACCAGCTCGGCCTGGCCTTCACCGGCAGAAAAACCGCCGGTCATATTCAGCCTCTCACCCGGTTCGCTGCGGCCTTCCAACTGTAAATTGCTGAGCTGCAAACCCAGCGGCTGATAGCGGATTTCACCATCACTCAGATCCATATCCAAAGCCACCAAAGGCTGTGTCACCGGACCGCTGAGTGTGGCCATGGCCTGCAACTCACCGGCAATGCGATCCAGTTCCGGCACCGGCTTACGCAGCCAGCCCATGTCCGGAATATCCAGCTCGATGGTGCCGCTTAACTGCCCGATCTCAGCGCTAATCGGACCATACTGAACATCACCGGCTATGCGGTTGCTGTCTTCAATGGTCATTTGCAGCTGGGTGTGCAAACGCTGCTGGTCGGTCAGTGCAACATTTAACTGGCCGCCATTAATGACCAGCGGCGGTGCATTGCGATCGAGAAAGTGAATATCTCCAGCGCTTAACTGCAACTGCCCATCCAGTTGCTGCAACAAAGGGGCGCCCTGCTGTCCGGACCAGCCGGCCTGCAGATTGCCGGACAACTGATGATCACTGCGCATACCGGTATTCAAAAAAGCCTCTGCCAGTGCCACCGGCAAGGCCTGAATATCCACCGATAACTGATTCAATGCCTGCCCTGAAAATTGTCCAGGAAATTGAGAGTAATCCAAACACAACTCAGGGATTTCGCTACTCGAATCTGCCGGACCATTAATGCACAACTGCTTTAACAGCACATCGTTATTCATCAGGCTAATGGCTGCCGGCTCGCGCAATGCCCACTCACCAACATCCTGATTGTTCAAAGACAGCGTATCAACCGATCCCGTCCAGCCGGTTGGTGACGGCCATTGATCCCAGTCGCCATTCACACCCAGCTCAATATCCGCCTGCGGGTGCTGAATCATCAGTTGCAGCTGCTGGGTATTATCGGCACTCAGGTTTGCCTGGATACGGTCAATCGGCGCCTGATCGGACAGTCGCACCTGCTCTGCCGTCAGCTGCATGTCCGACAACACATCATCACTGGACAATGCTGCATCGCCATTGACCAGCAATGACTCAACACGCACCTGTTGCCACAACAAATCGGTAGCGCTGATATCCGTGACCAGTTTCAGGTTCTCCAAAGTGATGGCCCCACCATCCACCGATTCACCCTGAACATGTGCCTCAATCGCACCTCCGGCACCGGGCAATAAATCACCCAACCGGGGGATGCTGATATCGGCCTGCAAGGCCTGCTCACTGCCTTGCAGATCCAGTTGCGCATCACCGGAACTCAACTGCAAACCATCAGTACGAATACTGCCATCGACATAATGCACCTGCCCCTGGCCACTGACCGGCTGGCCGCGCAGGCTGCCATCCAGTGTCTGAATATCCAGCACAGCCTCGATTTGGTCATCCGTCTGGCGGCCATTGCTGGTGGCCTGCAGGTCAATCACACCGGGAAAATCCGGCCACTGTAGCCCGGGATTGATCTGCTCGGCTGCCACACTGACATCCCAGCCGACCCCGTCCTGCCAATCGGCGCTGCCGGCAATATCTACCTGCCCATCCAGTGTCTGCACCAGCAGCTGATTAATGGCGAAGGCGGTTTCCGTTAAATGCCCACGCAGATCAATATTGCTGGCTGGAATCTGCTGGCCGGTCACATCGGTGCTTAACTGCACATCCAAATCGCTCAATAATCCACTCGCATTTAAACTGCCCTGCTGGCTGGCATATTGTGCGGCGCTGCCGCTTTGCGGTGGCCAGCTTAGCTGTTGCCAGTTAATCGCTGCTGCCAGCTGCTGGGTATCCAGGGTATAACTGCCCTCACCGCTGACACGCCAGTTGGTATCGGGCACCCGCAGGTTCAAGCTGTCCAGCGTGACCAGCTGATCATTCAAACGGGCATCAACTGTGCCCGATACCCCGGGAAGAACCGCCAATTCTGGCTGACCGGTATCGGGTTTGATGTCCTGCAGCTGCAATGAGAATTGCGCCTGCGGTACACCGGACTGCAAATCGTACTGACCGGAACCATTTATACGCCCCTGCAGTACCGGGCCGGATAGCTGCTCGATAATCAGCTGCTGCAAATCACCGCTGGTAACCAGCTCCCAGTCTCCACGAATGATTTCCGGCTCGCCCAAAGTGGCATTAATCTGGGTGTTGTGATCATCCACATTGCCGCTGCTGGTCAACCTTAAGTCGGTGATAACAATGCCGCCATCGGTTTGATCCCCGGCTGACCAACTGAGCGCTGGATCAACATTGTTCAACGATAACTCCCAACTTGGCTGATCCAATAAATCACGCAGTGTGGCATCCAGCTGCAGGGCCAACGCACCGCTGCTGCTGATATTCAGCGTTAAGGCCTCCAGCGAACCCTGAATTTGAACATCTGCCTGCAAATCCTCCAGGTCCGGCAGCCATGTTGCATTTTGATTATCCAGCACCACACTGATGCGATTATCAAACGGAGGTGACAGTGCCGACTGACCGTTGGCATTCATCGAAAAACCATCGCCGTCAATGATTAGCTGCTGTAAATCCAGTTGTTCAAAATATTCTAGTCGCGCCTGCAGGCTATCGATGACGATCGGTGCTGCCTGATCATCGCTGCGAATGGAGGCCCGGTTAATGCGCAGATCATCCAGCGTGATGGCAACCGGGCTGGCAAGGCTGGAAAGACCCGATGATTTTTTGGCTTCCGCCTGATCGGATGACTCACTTAGCTGCACATCCACATCGTCTATCTGCAGCCGACGTATCTGCACACTGGGCCATGGCAATAAGCTAATGCCGGCAGCGGCCTGCACCTGTTGTGCATTCACCATGGTGCCGGGGACCTGGTAGCGCAGATTATTGATGGTCAGCCCGTCACCCAGTGCACCCCGGTGACGACCAATGCTGAGCTGTTCACCCAACGCCTTTTCTGCCTGCGCCAGGGCAAAGCCGGTGCCTGACTCGGTATTCAATACCCACCAGCGCAATACAAACACGCCGACAATCGCCAGTAGTACCAGGCCGATAAAACTGTAGACAAAGCGCTTCATCCAGAGCATTGCATTTTTCCTGCCAGCCATTCGGTGAACATTACAGGCCTCCTAAAAAGGGCAGTGACCCAAAGGTAAATATCGGCGAGCCAATGGTCAGATGCAAACGAATCGGACTGCCTGTGTCGTTCAACGCACTGGCAATGTCCAGTCGAATAGGCCCGACCAGGGTATAAAAACGCACACCCACACCCACGCCCAGGCGCAGATCCGGGTTACCGATATCGTTGAACGCATTGCCGGCATCACCAAACGCTGCCAGCGACCAGCTTTCACCCACCCGGTATTCGTATTCGGCTTTTACCGTCAGTAAATGGTTGGACCCGTTGCGGTTATTGCTCAGGCTTTCAAAGCCATAACCACGCACACTGCGGTCACCGCCAGCCTGAAAACGATAGCGTTCGGGTAGACTGGTCAGCGAAAAATCCAGTGTCTGATCGTCCAGTTCAACCGTTAAGTCCGTGGTGCTGGCTTCGGTATAGCCAAACTCACCCGACAGCAAAATTTTGGAGCGCCCGCCCAGCAGTAACTGATGATTAATTCCCAGATAACCCTGTGCAAAACTGGTATCAGAACCCACGCCTTTCAGCGCCCCCAGCACGCGCAAATGTGCACTGGTACCGTGAATGTCAAAACCCGTACCGCGAATTTTCTGCAAATCAAACGATACACCGGCAGTCAGCGCCTGCTGGTTAGTCTGCAGTAAGGGCAGCAAACCGGGGTTGGTATCCAGCAGCGCCTGCTGCTCGGCTGTGCGGGAACTGTCCAGCGCATCGTAATCTTCGTTCAGGAAACTGAGAAAATAACGCCGTTCCAAAATCCAGCCATCCAGACCCAATGCTTCACCCACACGGGACTGATTAATCAAGCCAAAGGTACCCAGCTGACTGAAACGATTGCCGTCCAGGCGTGGAAAGATATCCTCACCGGTATCGGTATCCTCGAATTCAAAATCATCATCCTGACTTTGCAGACTCGCAGAGGCAAAATAATAATCGCCCGGGGTGTTTCCACGCGGCCGCAAATAATCCGAGCGCAGGAAAAACTCCTGATTCGCCTGTTGGGCACCAAAGCCCAGTGACAGGCTATCGCCGTGGCTGTTGAGCTTGTGAATGTCCCAGCCAGCCTGAAAACGCGGACCGGTATCGGTGCCAAAACCAATGCCGGCGGTATAAGTATTGGGTTTGCGCATCTGCAAAGTAATGTTTAAGTCGATGACTGGTGGCGAGCTGTCCCGATTGATCTTCTCGATAATATCGACGGTACTGAAATAACCACTGGCGGCCAAACCCGAGCGCAACTGTTCAACCTGACTGTTGCGGTACGGGTCTCCTGTGGAAAACTGTGCAAAGCGATCCATGACCTTCGACTGTATCTCAACATCACCATAATCTATCACCCCGAATACCGCCCGCTCACCGGTCTCGTAATGCAGGATAATCTCAGCCTGGTTGCTGTTGACGTCGATGCGTATTTCATTATCGGTATAGTGCCCGTTGACATAGCCCAGTGCATTTGCCAGCCGTGGCAGCACCGCTTTGGCTTCATCGTATTCGGTTTGCAGCAACACTTCGCCCGCTGGCAGCGGCCAAGCCTGCAGCCAGGTCTGCAGGTTATCTTGTTGCTGCCCCCGGCCGCTGATCTGAATATCGGCAAGCTCAACCCTCACAGGTGTTCCAGCTTCTATCTGCACCACCAATTGCCAATCATCATCAGCATCCGGCTCGGTAATCAGCACATTAATCTGTGGCTGATAATAACCATACGGCTTGAGCGCATCAGCCGCCTGGTCACGAATCGTATCCTGTAGCATACGCAACCGCCATGCAGAAATTTCATCACTGGCCTGTAGTTGCAATAACGCGGGGGAGGTAGCGACATTCTTGCGCAGCTTGTCATTGACGCCTTCAATACGGATATCCACACCCGCCGCCATCACTGCCGCGCAAAGCAGCACATTCAGCAGGCTCAACAGCAGCCATTTTTGATAAAACTGTGATATCAATGGATCGATTCAATCGTCAATGTAAGTTTATAGACAAGTATAGACAAGCATGGTTAATAATCCGATGAACAGCGCTGTAAAAGACAACATTCGCATCAAAACATTCGCTTAAAACCCGGTTTTGATGTGCCATTAAATGACCATGAGAACACATAAAAAAACCCGCCCAACAGACAGCCTGTGGGCGGGTGCTGAGTTATTTCAATGGGTTGGTTTAGATGTCCATCATTTCGCCATTAACGATGCGAACTTTCTGGCCATTAAAACGGGTTAATTCAAACCCATCGAAGTTTTCATTATAGGTCCGGCTGTAATCACGCAGCACACCCAGAGCCTGGGTTTCACCGATAAAGTTACCACGGCCATCCGAACGCCAATGCATACCGGCACTGTCGCGTGCATGGGTGATATTGGCGACCAGTTTGTTTAATTCACCGCCCACGGTCAGCGTGCCATGGTAGGGAATCAAACGTTTGCCTGTACGGGTGGCCTGGACTGGGTTGGGAATTTCAAAATCTTCATCGAAGAAGGCTTTGAGCAGGGTCGCAGCCGCCGCCACAAAAGTGGAATGACCACCTGGATAAGCTGGATGTGCGGGAGAGCCTTCCGGGTAACCCATTGGCAGCAAGGCAACATTGTTCGGGCCATTGCCATGCTTGGCAATGACTCTGGCCAGACCATTGGAATCCAGAATTTCCTGATTGATATCGTAATCACGCAGACCGCGCATTTGTACATTGATACGACCCGCATAAACCTCTGGACGCAGACGCCGGTGTGCCAGCCATTTCTGATACCAGGCGCCGGTCAAACCCAGACGTGGCCCATTGGCAATAATATGCGTAATGTCTGCCGGGCCAAAATCAGCAAAGCCCTGCTGGGTATTACTGATGTTGCTCAGGTAAGGGTTATTGGGACTCAGCGCAGCTTCACCAAAGCCCAACAGGATAAAGGCGGCATTCAAACCTGACTGTACAGGAAAGTCCACATGCACATACTCAGCCAGCTGACGCATGGTGGCCAGGTGACGGGTAGACACCTGGAACCGGGTGGATTCGCTGGGCGCACCGCCATTTTGAATATTCAGCCATTCACCAAAGTTGGTCATAAAGTCATTGCGCATGCCTCTGCGAGGCGGGCGGAACTGTTGCCCCACTCTTGGCGTTCTACCATTGGCAATGGCGTCGACTTCGCCGACTTCCAAACGCCCATACGAAAATGGCTGCAGCAGAAACTGACTGACAAATGGGCCGACTTCTGACCCCGGCAAAGTACCACGGAACACCGTATCGGGTGTGATCACACCGCCATCTTGTAAAAAGATATCCGAACGTGAAAAGGCGTTCAGATCGGCGGCGGCGGCGGCAATGTCACCATTGCTGTCATATTCCAGAAATGGCACATCGCGTGTTAATGAATACCAATACAGTTCACCCATTTCAGCAGCGGTTTCATCGCTGGCGAAAGTGGGCGCTGCCAACATGCGGCTGTCATTGCCATCCACACCGAACATTTCAAAAGCATAAGCGGCCTGCGGGCTCACCAAACGCACCCGGCCGGCTTCATTGGGATTACCGACAATGATATTTTCAAAGTCATTCGGGTCGCCACTGTCCAGTGCATTTAAAAAAGAATTATAGGATGCCGGATCCACCTCACCGACATCGTTGTGCAACAGGGTTTTCGAAAAACTACCGCGAAAATCATCGTATAAGCCTTCATCACCACTGACGGGTTGAACATCAGGGCCGTTATCCAGGGTCAAATAGCTTTCTGCAGCATCAACGCGCAATTCAAAAGCGTCCAGTCGCCGATCGGCACGGCTGTCACCAAATACCGGGTGCATGCCCGAGCCGGTCATAGCAAACGCATCATTGCCAAAACTGGTGGTGGTTGCAGCAACCACAGCAGCACTGGCGCCACCCAGTAGTACCTGCCTGCGGTTAAAGCTTAAAGATGAATTTGATTCTGATTTTTCCGGGTGTTGTTGATCAACATCAACAGTCTGACAATCCGCAGTATGTTCTGCGGTTTTCTTGATATCCATAAACTACCTCTCTCTCTTTCTAATTCTAATATTTATAATATTTATGCATGATAGCCCTACGCTTTCCTTAAGCTTTTCGAGCTGTCTGGCAGTTCTGCAGAGATGGATTATGAAGCTGCTACTCGATTTGCCTCACCCATGCTATAACAGACTACAACTCCACTATAACTGAACAGGCAGTGGTATCTGCTATATCAAACTAATACTTTAGTTATTGAAGCTTGAATGGCTCGGTGCTTGTTGTTTGATCAACTGATCAACAACATGACCTACCGTAGCTAAAACGGCTTAATACAAAGCGAGTTATTTAATTAGCAGCAACCGATGGGCGGGTAACAATCTGAATCTGCTGACCTGGTTGCAACCTTTCGGCACCGCGTACCACCACTTCATCACCCACCTGCAGACCGCGTAACACTTCCACCAACTCACCAAGGCCCATTCCAGTTTCCACATCAATCTGTTCCACGCTGGTTTCATCGACCACACGGTAAACAAACTGACGGTCACCACGCAGTACCAGTGCATCTCTGGGAATGGTCACTTCCGGTGCAGAGGCATGTTCTGGCAACGCTACCTGAACCGGGCTGCCGATTCTCCATCTCGGGTTTTGGGCGTGCACGCGCATTTCGAACATCCGTGAGTTCTCATCGGCCACCTGGCTGATGGCTTTAATGGTTTCCTCGCTTTCACCCAGATCACTGCGCATCGCCACCGGCATACCATTGCTGACATTGTCAGCCATATTTAATGGCACCTGCACACGCACCTCACGGTTATCAATATCCACCAGACGGGCAATCTCGGCGCCGGCTGAAACATGTTCACCCATTTGCACCATGCGATTGACCAATTGCCCATTGAATGGCGCAGACACCTTGGTGCGCTCTAACTGCAATTGGGTCTGGCGCAATTGAATATTGGCCTGTGCCAGTTGCTGGCGCACCACTTCTGCCTGAGAGCGGGTTTCTTCCAGCTGACTGGCTGCCACACTGTTGTTACTGCTCAAGCTTTCCAGACGCTGCACCTGACTGTCCTGATAGGCCAGCTGTGATTCCAGGCTCTCAATCTGACTTTGGTGGTTTTCACGCTGCAGTTGCAGCTCACGGTCATCCAGTTTAGCCACGGCCTCACCAGCCTGGATCATACTGCCAATTTCAGCCACCCAAATCACCCGGCCACTTTGCTCAGCAGCAATGCGGGCATCGTGACTGCTAATCACGGTACCCGGCAGCCATTGACTGGCAGCCTGCTCTCCAGAACTGGCCAGTGTTGTGGTCACCAGGGCAGGCGGTAGGCCTTGTTGGGCACCACTTTGATCGTCCGCACTCTGCGCGACCGCCGACTGCACACCACCGTCACCGGATAATGTCCAGATTGTTACACCCGCCAACAGGGCGAGCCCACCAATGGCTGATGCGGTAAACAGGGTTTTTTTATGTTCTGACATTTTCATAACCTTGATCATTAAATTTAGGCAACCGATTCAAGCAGTGGAGCGGTCTGTTCCTCAACCGGTTTAACCGCTTTGGCTTTGCCCAGTCGCAGCAGGCTGGGCAGCAGCAATAAAGTAAATACCAGGCTGCAGGCCATGCCACCAACGATGGCAGTAGCCAGGCCGCGATATATCACGCTGCCTTCAGCCGGCAGCAACAGCAGTGGCAACATACCGAAGATACTGGTCAGGGTGCTCATAAAAATTGGTCGAATACGCAGCTTGAGTGCCTGCTTGACAGCCGCATCGCGTTCCAATCCTTCGCGTTCAGCCCGCCGGGTTTGATCGACCAGCAAAATGGCATTATTGACCACCAGACCGAGCAAAATAATAAAGCCGATCATGGTTAACAGGTCCATCGGTTGAAAGCTGAACAGGTTCAATAAACGTATGGCAACCACACCACCGACGGTAGCCAATGGAATGGTCAGCACCACCAGCAGGCTGTCCTTGGGCGAGCGGAACAAACCGGACATCAGCAGAAACAGAATCACCAGTGCCATTAAAAAGTTACGGCCCATGGTGCCAATGGCTTCCTGCAGGCTATCGGCGCTACCACCATAAATTAACGAGCCGTCAGCCGGCAGCACTGCGCGAATGCCCGGTTCAACCTGAGACTGAATCGTGGCCACCGCGGTTTCCAGTGAGACATTTTCCGGTGGGCTGACAGAGACCGTAACAGTCCGTCGCCCGGCCACTCTGCGAATCTGCCCTGGGCCAGTGGTATTGACCACTTCGACCAGATTGCCCAAGGTGGTTAAACCACCTGCATTAGCATTTTGGCTGTTTGCTGCGGCACCAGCAAAAGGATTCACCACCGGCATGGTGGCCAACTCTTCTGGTGTTTCCCAGCCGCCGACACGCATAATGATATCCATGCGCCGTTCACCATCAAAGTGTTCGCCCAGCCACTGGCCATTGCCAAAGCTGCGGATCAAAGAAGCCACGCCGGGGCGATCCCAACCGGATTCGACGATGCGTTCATCCCGCGGCAGCAGACGGATTTCCGGCTGGCCACCATCGATATTCGGGAACATCTGGACATTGGCACCCGGGAAGGTTTGCTGCAGCAAATCGCGGGTGCGCTGTGCAGCTATACCCAACGCTTCAGGGTCAACGGCCTGCAGATGCAAGGCAATATCCCGGCCATTGCCAAAACCGCCAAACAAATTACCCTGCGAGGAGAAACCCTGGAAATCGGGGATACCGACCAGAATTTCATCCCGCATGATGGTTTCCAGCTCTTTGACACGGCTTTGATCCAGCACCCGCGCACCAATGGTGCCGCCACCTGGCCAGATAATGATGTAGTAATTTTTTAATGCCGGTTGCTTGGTCCCCGCCATATAAGGTGCCAAACGCTCAACGATGGGATTCACCACTTCCGATTCGACGGTGTCCACATTGGCACCGGGTGGCATATTCAAAAAGGCATCCACCGCATCGCGTTTTACCGGTGGCAGATAATCCAGTTGCGGCATCAGCAGCCAGGCCAACATTACCGGACCTAAAATCAGACCGCCGATCAGGCTCCAGCGCCGGGCAGGTGTACCAGTGACACGCATCAATGTATTAATCAATCGTCTCGACCAGCCCGGCTGGGTTGCCGCATTGTCTTTATCGGTTAACTGCTTTGGCTGCAACCAGCTACCCGCCATCGCCGGTAACACAGTCAATGCAACCACCAGTGAGATCACCACAGCAATGGCGATGGTCAAAGCCAGATCGGCGAACAACTGACCTTCGACATCTTCCAGAAACAGTACTGGTATAAAAATGGCAACTGTCGTTGCGGTTGATGCCAGCAATGCGCCTTTGACCTGATTGGAGCCCAGCAAAGCAGCGCGGAATGGTATTTCGCCCTGTTCCCGGTGCCTGACAATATTTTCCGACACCACAATGGCAGCATCCAAAACCATACCAACGGCAAAGGCCAGACCTGCCAATGAAATCACATTCAGTGTGCGCCCTGTCAGGAACAGCACCACCGCAGTGGCCAGTAATGAAATAGGAATGGCGGTGGCAATGACTATCGTGGCGCGGCGATCACGGAGGAACCACCACAAAACCCCAATCGCCAGCAGCACGCCCAATATTAAATTGGTAGAAACCATTGCCACCGCACGCTTAATGAATACCGACGCATCAAACGACTGCCGGATATCCAGGCCCGCTGCCTTGAGCGGACCTTCTCGAATTAAATCAACTTCTGCTTTGACGCTTTGCAAGGAAGCCAGCGCATTCGCACCATTGGCTTTCAACACCTGCACACCAATGGCTGGATTACCGTTTTGCACGGTAAAACCCTGACGCTTGCCGCGTGCCACTTCAATATCGGCAATATCACGCAAATGCACGGGGCTGCCATTGCGCCAGTCCAACACCATATCGCCCAGTTGCTCAGGGCTGTAGCGACCCTCAAAACGCAGCGTGTACTGACGCCGACCGACATCAATAAAACCACCGGAAACATCATTGGCCCGCCCCGCCCGCGCGGCAATGGTGGGAATACTGATGCCATATTGGGCTGCGCGATACGGGTCGATAGTAATCTGCAATTCATCAGCTGCACCGGCATTAATTTCTACCCCTGCCACACCATCGATGGCTTCCAGGCGTGGCCGGATCGTATCGATTAAAAATTGTTGGTAGTCTTCAATCGGGCCAGGTGTACCAGGCAGCAGCTGCACAAAAAACCAGGTCAGCGATTCATTAGCACCGCCGCCACCGCCGCCCATGTTGACACGGGGAGGATCAGCATCGGCCGGTAGCGGTGGCAGACGATTCAAACGACCGATGACATCCATCAGAGTGGTCTGCATATCGGTCCCCAGAGTAAACTGCATGTTGATCCATGCGCCCCCGTTAAACGCATTGGCCTCCATGATTTCCATGCCCGGCAAACCTTGCAGAACGGTTTCAATCGGCTCCAGAATCTGTGCTTCAATTTCCTTCGGCGAGGCTGCCCGCCAATTGGCGTTGATGCTAATTTGCGGGCGTTCGATATTGGGGAACAGCTGTACTGGCAAATCACTTAATGCGACGATGCCAAACAACACAACGATTGCAACTACAACGCCAATACCCGCTGGATTTTTTAGGGCCGTTTCGGTCAGGGCCATGGGTGGCTCCACTGTTATTTATCTGCTTAGATGCAGCAAATCACAAAATGGTTGACGGCAAACGATAAAAAGTATTTGCGATGCGACTAAGTGTCGGCTTCGTAGTTTGGGTGGTTTTAGCGTACGACGAAGGGTTGAACAGGCATGGCGGATAACTCGTTGAACGAGCGTCTTTGTTATAAAACTTCAATGGCAAGCGTGCAGTAATCACGCTTGCTATTGATGATTGAGATGACTTGTCTGCGATTTAAACCACGGATAGATCGACCGCGATATTGTCCCGTGTCGCATTCGAGTAGGGGCAGACTTTGTGGGCAGCGTGTACCAATTGCTCTGCAGCTTGTTGTTCCATACCGGGCACATGGATTTTCATGGCCACTTGGATACCAAAACCTTCAGGGATCGGCCCAAGGCCGACTGCCGCATCAATGGAAACATCATCGGCCAGTTCGATTTTTTGCTGTCCGGCAACAAATTTCATCGCACCGATAAAACAGGCTGCGTAACCGGCCGCAAATAACTGCTCGGGATTAACACCGGCGTTTCCAGGACCACCCATTTCTGTGGGCGGTACCAGTTTCACATCCAGTGCACCATCGGATGATCTGGCACGGCCGTCACGACCCCCTGTGGCTGTGGCATGAGCGGTATAAACAACTTTTTCCAATGACATGGTTTTCTCCAGTGTAAAACGAATGATTATTTTGGCTTTGACGGGCCCTAGTGAACGTGACCGTGAGCGATTTCCTCTTCGGTAGCATCACGAATGTCCTCTACACTCACAGCAAAGTGCAAGCGCTCACCAGCCAAGGCATGGTTGGCATCAATAGTCACCGTATCGTCTTCGATGGCAGCCACTTTTACCGGTACTGGTCCACGCTCGGTTTCAGCCTGCAACTGCATGCCTACCTGCAGGTTTTCGATGCCTGCAAATGCAGCCATGGGTACCTGCTGAATCGCTGCTTCCTGACGCTCGCCATAACCATCTTTGGGCTCAATCACCACATCCAGCTTATCGCCGGTAGTTTTGCCATCCAGTGCCGACTCCAGTCCGGGAATGATCGCGCCGCTACCCTGCAAATAGACCAGTGGCTCACGGCCATCTGAGGTATCGAGTGTCTCGCCGGCATCATTTTTCAGGGTGTAGTGGATCTGTACCACTTTGTTATTGGCTATCTGCATGGTGTCTCTCTTTGTTTAAAGAATGGATGCTTGTATGTGTTGGTGCGGTGGGAGCAAAAAGCAAGTTTTGGAGTGAAGCAATACGGGTACGGTGAACACAGCTCGCCGCACCTGATGATGTTTATTTCATTGCTGCAGCTGCTCCAGCTTGTCCCGATAATGACGACTTAATTTAACCTGCTTGCCGGTTTCCAGAGTCAAAAAATACTCACCGTTACTGTGTGGCTCCAGGGTTTTTATGCGCTGCACATTGACCATGGTGGAACGATGCACACGCTGCAAAATGGCTGGGTCGGCATCGGCCTCGATTTTTTTCATGGTGGTTCGCACCACATGCGTTTCATCGTTGGTCTGCACGCACATATAATCTCCAGCGGCTTCAATCCAGCGAATGTCTTCCTGCTCGATGCGCAAAATGGTATGACCATCCTTGAACACCAGTTTTTTCGGACGGGTCAATTTGGCCAGGTGCTCGGCCTGTTGCTGCGGGTCGTTAAGATCAGACTCTCTTTGCCCGGTTAAGCGAGCCAGCAGTTGCCGCAACTGCTGTTGCTGTTCAGCACGATGACGTTGCTTCAGCATTTTGTGGGCACGATCAATGGCTTCCTGCAGGCGCTCTTCTTCCACCGGTTTAAGCAGGTAGTCCAGCGCTTCGGCCGCAAACGCTTTAACCGCATACTCATCATAAGCGGTGATAAAGATAATGTAGGGAATATTGTTCAATAAGCGCGGATCGGCACACAGTGCATCAACCACACCCAGACCGTCAATGCCGGGCATCTGGATGTCCATTAACACCACATCCGGTTTATGCTCGGTAATCCGTTCCAGCGCCTGCCGACCATTTTCTGCCTCACAGATCACCGTTACATTGTCGATATTTGCCAGCCGAATACGCAAACCCTGACGTGCCAGTGGTTCATCGTCAACGATCATCACTCGCAGGCTTTTACGCCGATTATTATTGCTTTGTGTATGCATCACTATTTAACCTTTATTTCCGCATCGCCTGAGCCAAAGGCACAATCAGCGTTCATAAGGTATTTTTAAACATACCTGCACACCGCCCTGCTCGCGATTACCAACCTCAAAACTCTGTTGTTCACCATATAACACCCGCAAACGTCTGCGGGTATTGGTCAGGCCCACACCGAAACCCGGCTGTGGTTGGGTGGTCATGTTGTCTTTATCAATGCCGGGGCCATCATCAACAATGCACACCCGCAATTTATCCTGATCTGCCAGTTCTGCACTAATCACCACCTCGCCACCCGATTCTCGTGGGGCCACGGCGTATTTGATGGCATTTTCGATTAATGGTTGCAATAACATGCTGGGGACCAGGGCGGGCTTGGCAGCGTCTTCAATTTCCCAGCGGATCCTCAGACGATCGCCCAGGCGTAACTGCTCAATGGCCAGGTACTGCTGCAAGGCTTCCAGTTCATGGTTCAGGGGCAGTTTTTGCATCGGTTCCATTTCCAGCGTGTGCCGTAAAAACCGACTCAATCGGGTTACCATTTTATTGGCTATTTGTATTTCACCGGCCAGCACCAGTGTGGAAATGGCATTCAGGGTATTAAACAAAAAATGTGGGTTCAGCTGATAACGCAGCATTTTCAGTTGTGCCTCGTGCGCCATGCTGGTGGCTTCCAGCAGTTGCTGACGCTGCTGTTGTACTTTGCGGTAATACTTGATGCCAAAATACAAACCCGACCAAGTCAGCATGACATACCAGGACAAGGTGAATTCCTTAAAGGCATGCCACCAGGCTTTTAATTGCCAGTCATGTGGATACAGGTTAATAAAAGCCAATACCCGGCTGGCCTCAAAAATGACACCAATGAATAATGAGGCCAGGGCCGCCAGCAACATGATCTGCAGCGGCGGGCGATTCCAGATCCATTGATAAAACTGGCGCAAGAATAATGTCAACACAAAACCACTGATGGCATAAGCCACACTGGGGTAGATATAAATCAGTTCGCGTTCGTGAATCAGGCCCTGCAGATAATTCATCATGGCATAGCCTGTCCAGCCGCTGATTTGCAGCAGCCAGAATAAAGGAACACGCTTGGTCAGATTTTGCCAGAAAGCCATTGCATCAGGTTAACGTATCGCCCTGAAACACTGGACGATACCGACTTATATAGCGCTCAGTTTGTCGCGTCAGCTGTCTGAGTCTGTATTTGCAGCCCCTGCTTCAGCATCTACAGGGGTCTGCCGCTGCCGGGGCGGGGCAAAATAAATGACTCGCTGATCATTACGCACAGTGATCGGTTCTTCGGGTGAATTCAGGTTGACCCGACCATTTTTGCCCACCGTACCCAGCAGCAGCCAGTCTTCGCCCAGATCCTGCTGCAGCTCATCTATGCCATGTGCTTCAGTGATTTGCGTCGATTGAATTTCCCAGCCGCTGGCCAGTAACTCATTCAAGTGGACGATATTGGCCTCCGGTTTCCAAGCGATGTGTCCGCGCTGTTGACGATTCAAACGTCGGTTTTTATTTTGCACTGCATGGCTGGCGGGCAGTTGAAAGACATTGTGCTGACCAAACTCATGCACCAGTGCCTTGCACACCAGTGCATTGTAAAAATGATTGCCTGATGCACACAGCACTGCGTTCAAGTGATGCAGGCTAACCCAGTCTTTGGCGTGTTCGGACAGCAGCTCACCATAATAAAAATCGATACCCGCCAGACGCGCCGGCTTTAATGCCGACCACGAGCCATCCACCAGTTTGACACTGATATCGGCCTTGCTGAGTGCCTGTGCCAGAGCAACAGAAAAGTCATTGGCACCGACAATCAACAAACCGCCATCATGTTCGGCCGATAAGCCCAGACGTTTGGAAAAGCCTTCGATGGTCAAGCCATGCAAAATCACGGTCACCAGAATCACACCGAACACAATCGGCAGCATTTGATCGGCATCGATATAGCCTGCTTCGACCATCCCGGGACCAAACAAACCTGCCGTCGCCGCTGCAACAATTCCGCGTGGAGCAATCCATCCCAGCAGTTTTTTATCGGCATTGCGCATGCCTGAGCCCAATGTGGCCAGCCAGATACTCAACGGACGCACCAGCAGCAAAAACGCCAGAATCAGCATTCCCGACTGCCAGTTCATGGCTTTTAATACTTCAACATCCAGACTGGCGGTGAGCACAATAAACAATGCCGAGACCAGAATAATGCTGAGGTTTTCCTTAAACCGGCGCAGCTCTTCCAACCCGCCCAGATTCATATTGCCCAGTACCAGGCCCATCAGGGTTACCGCCAATAAACCGGCTTCATGCTGAAACACATTGGCCAGCTCGTAAGCCACCAGCACCAGTGCCATTAACAATGGTGGCTTAAGGTGCTCTGGCACCCAGCCGCGGGCATAGGTTTTTCCAATCAACCAGCCGCCGATGGCACCAAACACCACCGCCGAACCAACCGCTGCACCCAAATCCATCAGCAGCTGTGTTCCTGAAGAGGCATCCCCGGAATAAATAAAGTATTGGTAAGTCAACACCGCCAGTAGAACACCGGTAGGGTCGTTAACAATGCCTTCCCATTTCAACAGAGAGGCACTGTCCTGATTCAGCTTGGCGTGCCTTAATAAGGGTTGAATGACGGTTGGACCAGTGACCACCAGCATGGCCCCCAACACCAGTGATACCGGCCAGCTCAAACCACCAATATAATGGGCGGCAACGGCCCCCAATAACCAGGCAATCGGCGGGCCCAGCAACACCAGCCGCCGAATATGACCACCCACCCGGCGAAACTCGCGTAACTCCAGAACCATTCCACCTTCGAACAGCACCAGTGCCACACCCAAACCAATCAGGTTTTGAAAACCGGGCAGATCACTGTCGATGTCCAACAGACCACCCCACAGTTCTGCGACCGGTCCCAGCAATAAGCCGGCAGCGATCAGCACAATAATCGCAGGGATGCGGATACGCCAGGCAATCCACTGCGCCGCCAGACCGGCCACCACCACGATCAGCGTGGTGAAACCGATATGCATTCCATGTTCAGCAACCATTGCTTTTACCCACCATTGTGTTGTGTCTCATTATTATTTATCCGCTATTTTTATCCGCCCAACTTCGACCTGGATTCTCGAGCCTGCTCAATCACTCATACCCTTTGGCCATCGACCAGGCCTTTGTCATAGCCATCCAGCTCGGCGCGTTTAAGGGCGCGCTGATGGCGATGGCCATCATCCTGCAAGCTGGTTTCCGGCCAGCCGGCCAGGTGCGCCTTAACAATAGCTGCCAGGCTTTGTACATGACCGGGCGAATCATTCAGTGCCGGAATATAGTCCAGCTGCTTACCACCGGCTTCAATAAACAGCTCTTGATTCTGCATGGCGATCTCTTCCAGCGTCTCCAGACAATCCACTGCAAACCCTGGGCACACCACTTGTACCTGTTTTGTGCCCTGTTCGCCAAGCTGCTCCAACACCTTATCGGTATACGGCTGCAGCCAGGGCTCACGGCCCAGACGCGATTGGAAAGTCACCTGCCATTCATCGTCGTTCAAGCCCAGCTGTTCAGCGATCAACCGTGCACTGGCATGACATTGACAATAGTAAGGATCTCCCTGCCGGAAATAGCGCTGCGGAATGCCATGGAAGGAAAACAACAAACGCTCACCCTTGCCATGCTGTTGCTGATAAGTCCGAATGCTGTCTGCCACCGCCTGATACCAGGAGGCATGCTGAAAATACTGATTAATAAAACGCAGCTCCGGCAGCCAGCGCTGTTTCTGCAACACACTGGTCACTGCATCAAATACGCTGCCGGTGGTGGTTGCCGAATATTGAGGATACAGCGGTAAGACCAGTAAACGCTGTACACCCTGTTGCTGCATCTGTGTCAGCACCTCAGGGATACCAGGCTCGCCATAGGTCATCGCACCGGCCACCTGAATATCGACCAGGTCATTGTCTTGGTTGAGTTCAGCAGCCAATGCAGCACCTAGCTGCTGACTGAACACCATTAGTGGCGAGCCATCATCGCGCCAGATTTCTGCATAGGCTTTGGCAGAACGACCGCTGCGAAACGGCAAAATAACCCCACGCAGCACCAGCCACCACAGCCAGCGAGGCACTTCCACCACGCGTTGATCGGACAAAAACTGCTTCAGATAAGGGCGCACTGCCTGCGCGGTGGGAGCGGCCGGGGTACCCAGATTGACCAGCAACAGCCCGATTCGGTCTGTTTTGCCGGCATTGTCTGATGATCGATGATCGTAGCTGGAAGGCTTAAAAACCGACGTCATGCTGTGGCATCTCCTGCAAAAAAGGCATCATAACCGATGCACCGCGACAGGCCCATTCCCGTACACTTTTTTCGATGACAAACGTTAATAACATTAACCGATAACGGATTTATTCCTAAACTCAGAGCAGAATAGAGCTTAATCGACTAACTTATTGAGCTATAACACTTTGCAAATGCTGGCATGACTGTTAGCATTGTATCCCTTAATGGTGCGATTGAATGTTCGAAATGATTGCTAGACGGGAACCAACAGCAGCAAAACGGCGCAGCCGAATGGCCTTTATCAGCCTCGGTCTGCTTGCCTGTATGGCTGTGGCCGGCTCAGCAATCGCACAGCCTTTTGGCTATTCAGTCAACTCTGACAGCCGCTCAGCCGATGACAGCAGTATCGATAATTTATACCTGATCGATCTGGCCACTGGCGATTCCACCCGCATTGGACCAGTGGGTTTTCTGGATGTGGAAGGCCTGGCATTCAGCCCTGATGGGGTTTTGTTCGGTGCCGATGATGAAAGCAATTCACTGATCCAGATCAGCACAGAAACCGGCTCTGCCGCCGCAGTTGGTGGACAGTCCAACAACCTGCAGCTCGATCCGACCCAGTTTTTCGATTTCGGTCTGACCTTTCGCTGCAGCGATGACCAGCCGATTTTGTCTTCTGACAATCTGCAGCAACTGCTGATGTCAGATTTGACGGACAATGCCCGTGCCACTTTGATTGGCAATACCAGCAATGTATCGATCACCGGTCTGGCTACCCTGGCCAGTGCCGAAGGTGACCTGATCTACGGTCTGGGTTCAGGCACGACGCCCAATCTGTATATGATGGACACAGTCACCGGTGCTGCCACCTTGATCGGCCCGCTGGTGAACGCTGCACCATATACCGATGCCGGCGTGGCTTTTGATGAAGATGGCCAGTTATGGGCCATTACCGACCGCTCCAGCATTGCCAGCGAAACCCTGCCCAGCCAGATTCTGCGCATCGATATTGAAACCGGTACCGCGACTGTGGTTGCAGAAACCATCGACGGTATTGAATCACTGGCCATTACCGCCCCTGATTGTGAAGGCGTCAACGGCACCATTGATGACGACATTTTTGAGGTTCCGGCCTTTACTGGATGGGGTCTGGCGGCTTTGGTACTGATGCTGTTGATGCTGTCTGGTTATCACTTGCGTCGTTCACGTTAAGTCACTCGCTGACAGAGGCTAAACATGCTGCAAAACATCAGTGTTACCCAACTTATTATTCTGCTGGCCATCGTCTTGCTGGTGTTTGGCACCAAGCGTCTGCGCAATCTGGGTGGTGATCTTGGCACTGCCATTCGCGGTTTTCGCAAAGGCCTGAACGAAGAAGACGAAGAAAACAACAGCGATCCACAACAGCTTGGTGACAATTCCAATTCTGAAACCAGCAGTACCAGCACTAAAGACAAAACCCATAGCTCCGGCTAACCCCCACCATGTTTGATATCGGTTTCGGTGAACTGCTGCTCATCGGCCTGGTAGGTCTGTTGGTGCTCGGTCCGGAGCGCCTGCCCGGCGTCGCCAAAACCGTGGGTGGCTTTGTCCGCAAAGCCCGGCGCACCTGGCAGCAGATGCGGGTTGAGCTGGAACAGGAAGTGGATCGCTCCCGCATTCAAGACATCAAAAATGAGATGACCGAAACCCGTAAGCAATTGCGGGAAACCATGCAATCGGCAGATCAGTCACTGCGCGATACCGGTGATGAATTAAAACAGACGGTCGACAAAATCAGCGAAACCCATCCCATTGATAAGCCTGCTGATCAATCCGCCAGCGACAACAAAGCGTAAACCCTGTGACTGAGAACAACGACACAGACCGCGAACAAACCCTGCTCGAGCATTTGCTGGAGCTGCGCACCCGCCTGATGTGGGCGGTGGCGTCCATTGCGATTGCCACCATTGCCCTGCTGCCGTTTTCGCAGGAAATCTACACTTTTATGGCTGAGCCACTGATCCGGCATCTACCGGCAGGCAGCAGCATGATTGCCATTGATGTGACTGCACCGTTTTTGACCCCGTTTAAATTAACCCTGATGTGCGGTCTGGTGGTGGCCATACCGATGGTGATCTATCAAATCTGGGCCTTTGTGGCACCCGGCCTGTACGAGAAAGAAAAACACCTGGCCAAACCATTGCTGGTATCGGCAACCTTACTGTTTTACCTGGGCTGTGCGTTTGCGTACTTTGTGGTGTTCCCGGTGGCATTTGATTTTTTCACGCGCATGGCCCCTCAGGGCGTTGCCGTTTCCACCGATATCCGCAGTTATCTGCAGTTTATTACCACCCTGTTTTTTGCCTTTGGCATCGCCTTTGAAATGCCCATTGCCATTATTATTCTGGTGGCCCTGGGCGTAACCACGCCGGCCAAGCTGGCCACCAAGCGACCGTATATTTTTGTGGGTGCGTTTGCCATCGGTATGCTGTTGACGCCCCCGGATGTGATTTCCCAAACCCTGCTGGCGATACCCATGTGGTTGCTGTTTGAGTTTGGTCTGATACTGTCACGCCTGCTGATCACCAAACGCCGCAAAGCCGAACAGGAAGCCGAAGCGGAAACCTGATCAGCCGGGTTATTCAGGCGCCTCAGCGATGAGGATTTAAGCCATCCAGTAAGTCCCACAGGCCTTGCGGTGATTTCCAGTCACGACGAAACACATAACGCGGTAAACGCCAGCGATCGCTGTGGGCTGTCACCGGTTCTGGCTCGGTGGTAAACGCGGCAACAATACCGGTCTGCTGTTCGTGCTCAGGCAAATAATCATCGGCGACAATGGTGGGGCAATGCCCGTAAGGATAAGCAAAGTACCGCGATGCGCCTTTGTCCAGTATCTTATTCAAATAATCCTGCGCCTGATCAACCTGCCAGCGGCATTCCTCAAAGTCGCGGATGTTATGAAACGTTCCATAATCATCACCAAACCGCAGCCCCTCATCCACGCCCAGATGCTTATGATCCCAGGAATGGTTCTGCACACTGATCAAACCCTCATCCCGCGCCTGCCGCCACCACTCATCCCCCCACCAGCCCTGGCCAATCAGGCAAGTGCGATCCAGCGACGCACGAGCATCCGGTGAGACAATCACAAAGCTGGTAAGCAGGTTGGATGATTGCTGATAGGCGGGGTGATCTTTTACAAAACCCTTCAGGATATTGCGAAAACCCTGCTGCGGACCAAACGTTGGGTGCGGCAGGTCATACCAGTCCAGCCAGCTACCATCATCACAGGTTATGCCCACACAGGGGTGCGGCAAATCAGCAAACGTGCCATCAAGCAAAGCATCCACCACCCGGTCCACCGACACCACCGACCACCCCCACTCAACAATCAACGCCAAATCAGCCTGCAGACCAAGATGATCATTGCTCGCATAGCCATCACCGTCCACCTGATTGCTGTGGTAGGTAAGTATGGGGACTGATTGCGGGGTTGATGTGTTCACAGAAGATGACTGATTATGGAGTGGTCATTATACAACTGCCACTTCAAATATGACTGCAGTCAGCGGTTTTGTAATCATTCATATATTGTGAATGATCGCCTGACTTTGATAAAAAGAGATTCGATGTTGATTTTGTTTTTAAGTGGATTATATGGTTTATTGGATGCTTGGTTTACTTTTCCAAAACTTGAGAAAAAACAAGCCTTTAAAATTACAGGCAGGCCGCACCCAAGTTATAAGAATCAACCCAAACCCGATTGGGTAATTCAAACCATTATTCAATATAAGGCTTTTAATCCATTGTTGAGCAGCAGGAAATTATCGGATACCTTTAACAGGCAGTTCGCCGATCGCGACAGCGTTTGTCATTCTACTGTTAATAAGTATCTGAGAATCTATCAAGCTGATGTACGGTTGAAAAGGCAACAACTGAAACGAAGAAAACCTGTCATTGGTCCACCGAACAACACCTGGGGTGTGGATTTAACGGGCAAACAGGTAACAGGGGAAACCCGCTGGATACTGGGGGTGATTGATCATGGCACGCGGGCCTGTGTGGTTTTACAATCACTGTCTGATAAACGCTGCATCAGCATTATTCATGCACTGACAAAGGCCATGCAGCGGTTTGGCATACCCAAAACCATTAGAACCGATAATGAAGCCACTTTTTCAGCGCGGTTATTCGAGGCTTTCCTATCGCTATTGGGTATAAAGCATCAGCAGATTGATTTGGCTTGTCCTTGGCAAAATGGAAGAGTTGAGCGATTCTTCGGAACATTGAAGGAAAAGCTGTATCAGCCTGAGGTGTTCAACGATAATGGTTTGACCCAATTGATCGGTAAATTCCGGTTTTGGTATAACCATGTGCGTACCCATCAGAGTTTGCAGGGTTATACACCGGCGGAGGTTTGGGGCAAAAGACATCCTAATCAAAGAGCATTTTACTATTCTGCCTGGGATGGTTTGCTGACCGGTTACTATGATCCACCGAATGGGTAACCTAATTCATATATCACTGTTTACAGCAAATGATCGATTTGCAGGGGTTGGTTTATTCAGAGGTTAAAAAAGAGGGCGAATTGAGCAATATTTGCTCAGCTTTGAGGAATTAAAAACTTGGGGAGCAGGTAATTTAATGAGATTTGCTTAAAAAATACCGCTCCGGGAGAACCAGAGCGGTGGGTTTTTCGTTTATACAGAACACCAAAGTAGCTGTCGTAGCTATAACCCATCGACATGGCATTGACCGTGGTATTGGGGTGGTTGAGCTGTTGCTGTACACCCATCGGCCGGTTGACACCATCGTAGTCGTAGACTTTTCTGACCAGCGGAATCAGTTGACCACCAGGGCTACAGTCATCGCGTTGCTCACTGATTAGCAGACCCTCATTGTTCGGTGAATCATAGTCCCAGCGGTTACATAAACCGGCGGTTTCTTGCTCACGCAAGCGACCCAGACGGTCATAGTTGAAGGTAAATACATTGCTGTTGGCATCGGTCTGGGCAATCACTTCGCCCAGACCATTGTAGCTGTAATCCCAGGTGCCCATGTGATTGTGCTTAATCTGAATGCTGAACCGCTGGCCATTCGGGATGTGATTGATCAGCGGTTGGGGTTGTTGCAGGCGATGTTGGCGGTGACTTATGGGGAGTGTGATAACCCCTTTTACCGCCTTAGTGATCAGCATCTGGACGGCTACCATCTGGCCTTGGCCAGACAGGTTCAGGTGATTGGGCAACTCATGGAGCTGCTGGATAATACCCGCCATTAGCGCATCACCCTAAAAACCAACCATTCACAATTTGTGAATGTTGTGCCGGGAAGCATTACCCGGTACTGCAGATGTGTTCAGACGGATGTAACTGTCCTATCCCTTACTCAGAATTAGTGGATTGTATCCTGTTCTCTAAGCCTTTCTTCAGCTGCCTCCCCCCTCATTCTTACTCCTTTATTTTTATCATTTTTAATTTTTTGGATTAACTCAAATGTAGATTCATCCTCTTTATTGAGCAGTGGAAATATCGCGCCAAAGGCATACCATCTAATTATTGGTGCTTCATGATCAACCAAATCCCATAACCTAGATGTAAATTCTGCATTATCATAATAGCTAACCGATATTTCATTAAGGAGGTATAGACCTTGACAAACGATATTTTCGTCTTCATGGTCTATTAATTCTATAATTTCTATAGGGTTCCTACCATAATAAAATTCATTAACTAAGTCGTTTATTGCTTGCCCATCATCGTTGGGATTCGACAAGATAGATTTGACTTCTTCTATAATAGACATTTAATTATCCCTAGCTTTCTTCAATTGTGAAAGAAACGCTTCTTCTTCAGAAATTCTGCGCGCATGGCCAACCCTGCCTGGATTAATTACGCCCGAAGCATCAAAACTGCTTAACTCAGCTTTCCTGGAGGATAAACTTGTCTCGAAAGCATCAATTGCATCATCGAGTTGCCCTCTGCTTAAATTACCTGGAACAGAGTTTGGAATCGGGCCATCAATCTTTAAACCGAAATCAGAATTTTTAAGATTAACTTGACCCGTTTCAATATCGAATACAGAGCGTTTCGCATCCGAAGCTCGCCGTATATCCTTAGCAGCATCATCACCTTTCTTAGCCTTCCTCGCCCTGTTTAATGCAACACCTCCAGGACCAGCAACACCAGCAACAACATCTGTGGCATCTGGCGTAACCACTGAATCAACGACATCGACTGCTGTTTCAATATCATGGGGAGTGTGATAACCCCTTTTACCGCCTTAGCGATCAGCATCTGGACGGCTACCATCTGGCCTTGGCCAGGCAGGTCACCATTATTGAGCAGCTGCTCGGGCTGCTAAACCAACACCGGCATTAGGCCTCAACCGTCTAACCAGATCATTCACAAAGTGTGAATGCTGTGCCGGGATGCATTACCCGGCACAGCAAATTATCTATCAATCCTGTATTTTAGATAAACCCTTGGCAACCTTCCAACAGAAATAAAAGAGCATAAAACCAATAAGCAGCACAAGCAGAGCAGTTTTTTCGAGCCCGAATTTTTCAATCCAGCCATCTTTAATAAGAATGCCAATTGGCAAAAACAAAAGCATAGATGCAATCACATATAGGTATGATGACCAAGACTTATGCTTGTAATTAATACATACTTTTAATAAAGCATTTTGTAACAATAAAATCAATAAGAAAACACTAATTAAAATTAACTCACTCATCGTCATTTGCTCTATCAACTGTATCTATAATACCTATTCCACTGACAATACCCTCAGTAGTTAAACCTGCTTTAGTGGCTTGCCTGAACGCAGGCTCAAAATCAGAGTCACTTCTTCTAAACAACTTAAATGAACCTTCTCTTAAAACAGGTCTAGTAAGACCTATAACCGATGATCCTAGGTTAAGAACACCAAAAGTAATATCTCCAGCATCCTCACCCAATGTGGCCTGCAACCCATCTCTTACAAACCCATCCGAACCTGAAAAGCCTTCTTGGATATTACTGGCACCTAGAGTCCCGATACCAACCCCACCTGCACAAGCCAAACCTCCACTACCTGCGCAAATGGCTGTGCCCAATGCAATCTGGGCGCCACCACCGACAACAGTTGCTGTTCTACCCAAAACGTCAACACCTTCTTCTGCTACAAAACCACTAAGTTTTTCCGTATCACCATCAACAATATCGCTGGATAGCGTGACTATCCCCTTCCTGAAGACCCTCCACCATCTGGAAAATGCACTGCCGCGGTCTGTTCCACCAAGCAAGACCTCAGTCGTTGAATCAGGGTTTTGCGCACACAGTAACGGTGCACGACACCCCGCACCATCCATCTGTTGCATTGCGTTCAATGCATTGGCATTCGGCGATTGCTGGTTGCGTGCACCTAACGAATCCTGATTGCTACCTTGATTAATGGTACCACCAGTTCCTGCAGTGCCATTATCCAAAGAAACTCCGCCACAAGATGCCCCAAAACTACACCTGCCTGTGCCAAAGTTTTTCGGCTGGTTCCTGTTTTCTTCTTTAGGCTCACAAAGCTCTGGGTTTTGCTCACATACACCTTTTACCGCACCGGCTATTGTATAACCCGTGGGGTCAGTACCCGCTAGCGGGTTATTCATGATGTAGCTATACGGATTTAGTGATTGACTATTCGTTGGGAACTGAATCACTGGATCAACACTCAGGAACCTACCCAGATTGTAATCATAAGCCCTACCATTCATATGTATCAGGTCCGTCCCATTCATATGCTCATGCCCGGTAAAGCCTCGCGTGGTCTCACTGAATCCATTTAGATCACCATAATAACCCGTGGTTTCATCGGTTTCACTACTGTCATGCCAGTCACCCTCCCTGGGTTTGCCGAAGGGGTCATAACCCCGATCTGAATCAGTTACTGACACACCATTGTCTTTGCTCATCACTGCCACACTGCCTAAACGATCCTTATGCAGGTAGGTGATGCCCGTTTCATCGGCCAGTGGGGTTTCATAATCCACCGTGAACACCGCAAAGTCATCCAGATACAGTTTGTGGATATTGCCGGTACGCTCATAGGCCTTGTCCAAATACACCGTGGTCTGATTCATTGCACCATCGTTGTTTTTGCGCTGCAGATAACGCTGCTGATCGGCCCCATACCAGAACTCATTGCTGGAAAGCCCTCGGGTAATGCTGGTCGGCTTGTTATAGGCATCATAGACAATGTCCAGGTTGCCATTGTGGATGTTTCTGCCGCATATCAGATTGCCGTTGGCATCGTAACCAAACTGGGCAATACCACCGCCCGCATTGGCCGTAAGATTCAATGAAGTAACCGCGTTGGGCCCGGCATTGGCATTGCCACAGGCCGATGGATTGCCGCCGTAGGTATAACCACTGCCGTAATCGGATTTGTTCGTTAAATTGCCCAGTGCGTCGTAGTCATAGTCAATCTGGGAATCATCACCATTGTTATACATCCGATGACTGGATAACAACCGATGCAAGCGGTCATAGGTGAAGGTTTCCAGTTCACTGATGGGTGGTCCACCAACACCGTCCAGGCTATGACGAACCTGCTGTTTCAGGTTGCCAAACAGATCGTATTCATAGAAGTAATCCAGCAGCGGCGGATTATCGACATTCAGATCATCCGGTAGCGTGGTCTGGCGCATCTGCCAGGTGGCCTGATAGTACTGAGTAGTCTGTGTTTGCCCGTTTTTGTAGCGCTGGGCTTGCAATTGGCCATTGGGCGTCATGGACTGGATTCTGCGCCAGGCGCTGTTAATGGGCTGGTTATAGTCAACACCATCAGCAGGGGCTCCATAGTTTATGGAATCGCCTTGCTCTACCAGATAACCATTGATGTTGTACTTGCTGTACAGGCGAACCACATCCACCGGACTGGTACCATCACCTGTGCCATCGACCGACCAGGTCATCGCCTGCATACGGCCAAAGTAGCTGTCGTAGCTATAACCCATCGACATGGCATTGACCGTGGTATTGGGGTGGTTGAGCTGTTGCTGTACACCCATCGGCCGGTTGACACCATCGTAGTCGTAGACTTTTCTGACCAGCGGAATCAGTTGACCACCAGGGCTACAGTCATCGCGTTGCTCACTGATTAGCAGACCCTCATTGTTCGGTGAATCATAGTCCCAGCGGTTACATAAACCGGCGGTTTCTTGCTCACGCAAGCGACCCAGACGGTCATAGTTGAAGGTAAATACATTGCTGTTGGCATCGGTCTGGGCAATCACTTCGCCCAGACCATTGTAGCTGTAATCCCAGGTGCCCATGTTCGGGTCAACCAGCTGGATGCGATGGCCCAGATCGTTATAGGTCGCCGTGGTGGCATTGGGTTGGGGGTCTTCAATCCGGATCGGATTGCCCTGACCGTCATACCAGAATCGGGTGGGCTCGCCATGCGCATCGATGGTGCGCAGCAACCAGCCGTTGCTGGCGTAGCTGCGCTGCACACACAGCAGATCACCATGGACATTACCGGCAATACCCACCGAACAGCTGCCCTGGCTGGGTGCTATGGCACTGGTGGTCACGGTAACCTCGGTGCTTAGGCCATTGTGAACATAATGCGTGTACATATCCTGAGACACGAAGGGATCCATGGTGGCCTGTTGGGGCTGGATTTTCATTTGCATCCGGCCCAGCGGATCAAACAAGTATTCATTGGTATAAACCAGCCCACCATCGTAACGTGGAATGCTGTCACTGATAACTTGACCGCGAGCATTGTATTGCTGCTCGACCACTACGGTGTTGTCAAAGCCTGCACTGTGGGTGCGCAACACACGATTTAATGAATCCATGGCTTGGTGCACCACCGGTGCGCCATCGGTGATCACGCTCATGCAGTAGGCCATACCGTCCGGCGAGCTCATGCCCGGACAGCTGCTACTGTAACGGGTGCTGCTGCGCGGTGCATAGTGCTGAGTGATCAGAGTTTCATCAATATTCTCGTCTTGTGGGTACCAGGTTTCAATTTCCCGGCCAAAGGCATCGTAGGCCATGCGGGTGACCAGACCATTGGCGTCAATCACTTTGATCGGATTGCCTTCCCGAGCGTCAATGGTGGTGTAGACGGTATGCTCCACCGCATTTTCCACTGAGCTTGGGAAATAACCTTCCCCATCATAGGTGGTGGTGGTTTTCCGGTCGGGCTGCGTACTGTCACTGGCCGCCAGATCGCTGGCCGTGATGGTAATATCCACAGGATTACCATAAGGGCTTTGCGGGTAATTGTAGTTGGTCTGCGTACGTTGCCAGGCCAAATTGGCGTTATTGAATGTGGCACAGTCAGCATCACTTTGATCACCTTCGGTAATCAGCTGGCAATCAGGCTTGCGCAGGTCAGTGTCATAACTCATCAATTGGGTGGTAGTCCTGACCGGTGGTGCAACTGCGGTATTGGCCATGCTGTCAGCATAACTGACAATGGTCGATGTGGTCACACTGCTGTCCATCCGATTCAACCACCAGCTGGCATTGTCCTGCACGGTGTAGTCGTTCACCGTATGTTGTTGGTGCGTCATATCGGTGAATAAATCCAGGTCGATGTTATCGGTCGTCAACACCGTCGATTCGATCAGGTTGCCATAGGCATCAAAGTCGTAAGTGCCTGTGGTTCGGCTAAACGCCACCGAACCAGCAATACCAGGTTCATATTGCTCACTTTCGGTGTAGCTACTGACAGGGTGATAGATACCCGGCTGCTCACTGGTGGTATGAGTCACCTCAGCCAGCGCCGCTGATATCCCTTGACCAGGCGTATGCGCATCATCGATATTGCATAAGGCCACAGTGGCATTTTCTGGCATAGTGCTTTCGATACGACAGCCCCAGTCAGTAAGGCTGTAAGACAACATTGGCTCAGTATCCGGCAGTGCAAAACCACCACCAGTGGCACGGTCTTGAAGTGGGTCATAGGCAACGCTGCTCAGTTGGCTATAGGTCGCTTCCAGACGCCCGGCCAGTGGGAATATTTGATGGAATACCGAGACACTGCGCAGATTGTTGTCGGCCTCATGTGCCGGATTGAATGGATCGCTGACCACTTGTTCACTGACAATCTTGCGGAAGCCCTGGAAACCACGGCCCTGGTTATTGTAGACCGCCTCCTCATAACCAAAGTAGGTGCTGTTGTTCAGGCGTGTACCGGCATCCAGCAAGCCATTGTTTTGATGGAACTCACTGACCACATACATGCTGGAGGAGAAGTAAAAATATTCACCCACACCATTGTCGACATAGCCATCACCAGAGGTACGATCAGGCACCACATACAAGGGCAGGTTTGGTACATCCGGGCGGTCAGGGTTCGCCGATAACGGAGCATAACCCCAGGCCGATTGATGGTTAAAGCCATCGGTCACAAGGGTCATTAAGTCCAGGGTCTGATCACGCGGGGCAATATTGCGGGTAATGTAGTAGCCGCGGAACTCGCCGGATGTCATACCGGGGGCATAGGCTGTGGTGGCTGCATCATCAATCAACCCATTGTCTGTTAAGGCACTGTTGCCGGTTGCCACTGGTGCAGTTGTCCAGCAACGGGTACCTTCCAAACCAATCACGGTAAAGTTATCCGGGTCTTCCTCAATACAGCCAAACACGGTCAGCAGGTCGGTAATTCCATCACCAAAGCCGTCGTCAGCCATACTGCGTGCGGTGGCAATAATACCGGTAACATCGCTATCGATCAGGTTGCTGACCACAGTGTTGCCAGTTAGGCTGGCCTGGTCAAACTCCAGCACACCCATTTGATAAGTGGAAGGATCCAGATGCCCGTAGCCCACTTGCTGAATCTCACCATAAAGCAGTGTGCCGCTGTTAAAGTCCGGGTCCACTTCGGTACCGGCACTAATCCCGATCGGGTAGACACTGTCATCCCCATTCATATTGACCGGACAATACTCGCCACGCTCAATCGGTGTAGTTCCCATAGGATCAGATTTATGGAAGATCATGACACAGGCTGCCCGTTCCAGTGCCCGCGGTATCATCAGCTCTGAGCGGCCATCATTATTCCAGTCAACCACTTTGATCATGTTGCCGTAGTTGGGTGATACCAGAATCGATGAGGTACTTGTATCTAAAGTTTCCATCGAATTGACAATATTGCCAGGCAAGTCCAGCGCCATCGGTGCCGAGAAGATTGGTTCAACCGAATCAGTAGCACCACCCAAATTGATCTGCACATACCAGCAGCCATCAGCCGCATGTGGGTTAGTGGAGCCACACAGGTTTTGGTTAGCCGCTCTGGAGACATTATTGGGAATAAACAGATAATCCTGTAAGCCATCGCCATTGATATCCAGTGGCAGCTGATAGGTCAGACGTGGATCACTGTGCAAGCCCAAATGACTGCTCCCGCGTGAGTTGGGATCATTGGCATGAACCGTGTCTGCTGATAACTCGGCCAGGGCAAAGTCAATATTGTCCGCACTGTCGGTCTGATTCAGCAATACCCTGACAGGGGCTTCGCTGTAGCCCAACGGCTCGATCACATCCAGCACAACATCAGCACCAAAATGGTATTCGTAGAACAAATCAAGAATCTGGCTGCTGATGACAATATCCACCAGGCCATCGCCGTTGTAGTCACTTAAACTGGGGATGGCGCTGATTTCTCTGACAACCATCGGTCCTGTCTCGGAATCCACCATCACACTGACCGGCCAGATATAAACCAGCCCGGCCACCGGATTGCTGCTGTTTTGTTGGTTGGTCGGGATCGCACCATCAGCCTCGGACAACACCTCAAATTCCACCACCTCAGTCGCAGGATCATCAATATTGACCCACAGACGCAGACCTTCAGTGCCTATTACACTGCCTTCACTATTGGTCACCGACAGGCTAACCCGGTCCAGCACATCCAAAGCACCATCACCATTGATATCGCCGACCACCGACTGGAAAAACGGAGAACCCGTTACTGTTGATAAAGGTACCGGAATATTGGTCCGTCGGACCTCAAACAGGTCTTCTAAATCGTTGCTGTTAAAGATGTTATCCCGACGCAAGATAAAGCCCAGCACATACTCACCAGGGTTGGCTGTATCAGGTACGGCACCAACCAGATCCGTGATACCGTCTGAATCGAAATCAATACCGCCTATGGCATTGCGGCGCTGCTCCAGCAAGCGTTCCAGTTCCTGCTCCACCGACAGAGCCACCTGGCTACGCATTTCCAGTTCCTGTGCCGGTGTGAGACTGCCTCGTTCATCTGCAGGTAGACGTGCCGCAATATCAATGCCGTCGGCATATTGCTGAATCACTGGCTGGTACAAATCCAGCAAGTGCTGAGTGTCATCACCCAGCATGGGAATAAACTGTGATGGACTATTGGGCTGGTTGAATCCCAAATTGACACGCCAACGTTCCTGACCTTCTGCATCAATCGAAGCAATATAACGGCCATTTTGGTCACTGAAAGTCAATTCACGGCTGCCGTCACCATCTAGGTCAGGCACCTGCTGTAATTGGCCACCATTAATGCGCCCATTGACAAGGTCATAACCCAACGGGTCACCATTAACCAACATTTCATCAGCAACTCCGTCATCATCTTGATCGGTGGTGATGGCCTGCCAGTCAAACATCGGCGCCTGATCGCCCCAGGCAAAACTGGTGGCTGGCAGACATACTTGACCACTGGTGCCTTGACGTGCACATTCGGTCACGCTGGTCAGCAGGCTGCGACCGGTAGCCGCACTGCCGCCGGGTTGATAGCCCACACGGTATTCGCGAATCCAGTTGCTACCAACATTGTTCTTATCAACAAAGGTGCGGATAAACGCCAGTCGTTGCGTCTGCTCGCTGCGATAGCCATTCAGATAGGAGACACTTTCGTCACCACTGCGGCCCTGATAATCAAATTCAACCAGACGGTTACCGGCGCCGCTGTTAAAGCCGGTATAGGCAATGCTAGCCAGCAACTGCTCGCCATCGCCATGGTTTTGGTACTGGTATTGGACATTGTTGCCCGCTGGATCCTGTTCCTGGGTTAACAACCAGCTATTGGTCACACAGGTACTGCCCGATGGTCTTACTTCGGCATTGCTGCCGCCACCATAATCACGGGTGATATTGTCTTTGCCTTGTACCTGGAAGGTGCTGCCGCAACCACTAATGGCCGCATTAGAACCACTGAGTGTGACCCGTACAAAGCTGTCAACCTCAGTGCGGTAAACCGAACCGGCAGACCAGTAATTATCAGGCAAACCGCCTTCAACCTTGATCAAACGCTGACCATCCAGACACAACCGGTCAGTGTCATCATAGATAACACCTTTGGTAAAGCCATCCTGCGCAATGGTGGAGGGACAGCGGCTAATCGCGCTGCCGGCCGATAACGACCAGCCCATACCCAGCGTGCCGTTACCGGCCCGGCTGTTGTAGTTCAAACTGACCGATGGCTGCATGCCCTGACGGCCTGGCGGGATATTAATGGGAACCGAATAAGTGGCTGCACCACCGCTAACACCCGCTTCGCCCGCCAATACACCAATACTTTCCTGATGTGGCACGGCATTGTGATCGTGCACAGTTTGTCCAATTTGCAATGGTGTATCAGCCACCGGCGCCACACCCAAGTTGTCATTGGCGGTATTGCCTTCACCAATCACGGTCAAAGTGGTCGATGCGGCAATGTTGTTGGACTCAGCGGTGGGCACACCATTGGCATCCACCCGGTTTTTGAGCACAAAGCGGTAATTGCCCGGTGTGCTCAAGGCACAGGGGTAATTGACCACTGCAAAATCAATCGTCAACGGTGCGCCTGCACCACAACTGTTGCCATCCAGCAGCATTTCCTGATCTATCTGGCCATCGGAATTGGTATCAAGCTGGTAATAGGCTGCGATTGACGGGGTACCATCACCCAGAAAATCCGCATCACTGAACCAGGTCAAACTGATATTACAAACCCCATCAACAATATTGCAGTCCGTCGGTGGGCTGGTATCGTCACCGATGGCATAGCGGATATTGTGGAAGCTGGCCTGACGCCGGATCGCTTCGGTATCGAAGTTGTCGTTAAATGAACGAATCGTCGCACCATTCTCATCAACAATGGTGAACCCCAGACTGCCGCTAACATCAAATGCAGCGGGACCGATAATATCGTCGATATGTGCCGCCTTGTCCCGGGTAACGCTATTGCTGGTTGCCCGCACAGAAACCAGATCATCCGGATTCGCTGGCGGGGTGGCCAGCGCCGGCAAACCAAAGCGGGCAGTACTAAATCTAAATTGAGCACCCTGTAAGCGCGGACGATCATCCAGGTCATTGGCTGTAAATGGATTATCACAGGTTGGCGTGGCAAAAATACCCTCAGTAATCTCGGTCTGGGTCAGACGACAATCGAGCACTCCGTTGGCCCAGAATGGTAAGCCAGCCGTGTCAAAGCCCAATACAATCAAACCTTCCAGATAACCATAGTTCCAGGAAACCAACCGGGTTTTGTCCTGATTGACGGTGGGCAGACCAAAGCGGAAGCTGCCGTTGTGATAGTCGGTGGGGTTGCTGACGGAAGGTTGCGGTATG
Source organism: Wenzhouxiangellaceae bacterium (assembly GCA_965230265.1). Lineage (GTDB taxonomy): Bacteria > Pseudomonadota > Gammaproteobacteria > Xanthomonadales > Wenzhouxiangellaceae > JAJFKX01. The sequence goes on from OZ245999.1 coordinate 3,167,785, forward strand.
GTCGCCGTATCGTTGGTAATCTCACCTAGCTGATAGGATTGATAACCATCCGTCTGCAGTTGTCCATCCAGGTGGACATCCAAGGCAATGTCCACGACATTATTGTCATCAGGATCAAAACACACCTGCATATCCCCAGCATGCATATCGGGCGCGCCAGCGGTGGCACTGGGGAAATACAAACCACCATTGAAGACCAGCTCACCATCAGAGCCACAGGGAGCATTGTCCACTTCTTCCTGTTTTAACTCGGCATACAGCCAAACCGATTGATAGCTATCGGCTGCTCCATTGACACCTTCACGTAACTGATAGGTCTGCCAGTAGGCAAACAGATCATAGGTATCACCGTAATCTTCATGGACTTCGTCATAACGAAGGTCTGATGCCCAGTAAAATGTCCAGCCCTGACGCGGCAGTTGCTGACTGGTCCAGATACCTGGACGCAAATTTCCGGGACCGCCCACATTGCGGGTTTGTTCAGGCGGTGCTGATGGGCATTGTGCCGCATTACCCGCATCGGTGACGCCAGCATTGATATAACCCACTCCCTGCAGGCAGCTGCCACCGGCATCACAGGCATCGATTCGCCAAAAAGCCCGGCTCACCTCCCCGCCCGTCGCGGTATTGGTGCTGACAACACTGGCACCCGTGGTTGGGTCAGTAATATCACTGTGCAGGGCAGAAAATGGCGGTGTAGGTATCACACCAACAACCGGTTCCAGATGATAGGAGTGCGGCGTATCAAAAGCCCCGTTGTCATCCGAATACTGCCATTGAAGTTGAACAGCACTGCCACCCAAATCGGTCCAGCACAAACTGTCGTTGATCTCGTTAAAACCTAATGGCGGCGTTAAGTCGTTAACGGCGATGTTGTTGTTCGGATCGTTGGAACAGCGATCCTGACCATCGCGATTGCGCTGGCAGGCCTGAACCGTGAAGTTGTAATTGCCGCCTTCAATGCGTTTGAACTCGAAGGCTGTCACCTCGCCAGGCGATTGACCTGAGATGTCTTTGTAATACACCGTTAAGCCGCCCGGCCCCTGCTCGGTAATCTGGTAATAATCCACCGTCGTTAGCCCTTCACCGTCAGCGGCATTGCCCAGATTCTGCAAAGAAAAACTCCCCTCGTTACCATCGGTCGCGGCGGACCCAAGTACCGGTGCCACCAAGTCGGAACCAAATTCAGGAGGTTGATTCACACGGATATAAACCGGGCTAGCACAGGTATCCTGGGCAGGGGAATTATCATGACAGGCACTGACCGCAATATTTAAACCGTGAGCGTTGATATTCATAGGCGCCAGAGGATTGGTCCCCCATTGGGTCTGATGAATAGCACCTGCCGCTATTTCAAATGAACCACCCAACTGGGGAGTGATCAGAAAATGATCGGGCCGGTTGCCCTCAAAATAATTTTCCGGATACGACCAGGTAATATAAAAGTCACCGGCAATCGGGTCAGTCCACACCACTTGCGCATTAATTGGTGCAATCAGCGGATAACCGCTGACCTGCCAGTCACTCCAGTTATCCGGTTCACATTGAGCAACCCCGTTATCAACCAGACAACGCTGAATACGAAACTCATAAGCCAGCTCAAACTGCGTATCGGCAATCACCGAGTGGCCCGTGGCGCCATATTGGTAGGTGGGTGGGATAATGCCATCATCACTATTGGGGTCGTGAATACCGGCAAGGCGTTTTTGTACCCGGTATTCAAAATCACGAAAGTCCCGTTCCAGATACAATGCATCCCAGCTTGCCAGGTGATGAGGTTGTTCGGTACTGCGATCGACTACAAAACCATCGACTTGGCCAGCATCACATTCAGCGGCAAAAAGGTCACTGTAGGGCAGCTCGAGGTTGGGGCAAATCGTGCCGCCACCGGGTGCCTGACCCAGATCACCATAACCCATCCAATAGCGGAAGCTTTCCGAGTCCTTGCAAGCCAGTTCATTGGAGCCACTGACATTAAAAGTGTAGGGCCTGGCTGCTGGAAACGGGTCGGGCTGGCTGTATTCCCAGTTGTTCAAACTGGTCATATTGGAAAGGTTTAAATCCAGGCAGACCACCGGCAAGTCAGCCGGTAAATCGGTAAAATCACTGCCTGACAGATTCAGTGCTGATAAGGTCAAACCGCTGATATCCGTGCTTAGGGTCTTTTTACCAAACCCACCGCCAACACCACCGTTATCACTCAGATCAATACTGTTTAAACCAGTGAATACGCCGGGGCAATTTGACGGCTCTTTGAAAGCCTCAAAACGATTGTTTGATGCATCCAGACTCGATGGAGTGAGGTGACGGAGTATTGTCAAATCAGCATCATTAAGTTCATTATTGCTGATATCCAAAAAGCTCACCGGTATGGGAGTACCCAAACACATGAAGGAACCTGCGCCCAGATCATTATTGGCCAGCGAATAACTCACCAAACTATTGATGTTCGTGTGCAAAGCAGGCAATGACGTTAAACTCAAACCACCCAAACTCAAATGTTGCAACGCATCCAGGCCACTTAAACCACTCAACTGCACCGTGGTGTTATCGGTCAGGTCCAGTTCGTTCAAATCACTCGGCCCGTTTGGGTCTGCTGATAAAGGCGTTATATCAACCACCGCATTGCCCCGCAGCTTCAAGCTGCGCAAACCAATGAAGTTATCCATTTGAGCAATCGAGGTAATCACGCCGTGGTAAGGGTTGGTATCAGGATCGCTGCAATCCAAGAAATCGATTTCTTGCAGCAGTGTGGTCTCGGTATAGTCAAAATGGCCTTGTACAGTTCCGCCATTGGGAAGTGTGCGAATACCAAAATGTGTTCGCTCCAGAATACACAGAGCTAGAGCATCATTGGTTCCATTCAATACACCATTCTGATCAAGAAAAACGTCACCAACTGAGTCGGTCGGGCTTAACGGAGCCGGGCTACCGCCACCCCAGGGGCCTTTGCCACCACCAGTACTTAAACCACCACGGGTGGTCGGACCATTGTTTTTTTCTGTACTGCCCGCCAGTGCAGAACCTGATGCTGGACCACTGGAAGGGGCACCCGATGCCGCTTCGGTTTGCTCGACCTCCACATACACCGGCCGCACATGCACCGTGTACACGCCTGGATCACGGCGGCGGAAACGAATGCGTCGGGGTAAGCGCTCAGTGCCATCGGCTCGCAGTTCTTTGGTGATCTGATGATGCTCAAACACCCCGTCATCACGGGTTAAAAATACCTCGTAGCTGTCCAGCTCATACAGGTCGCGAATCTCACGCGGCAGCCGTACCGGTCGGCGCCATCTGACCTTGAAGCTCGGACGGATACGCCCTTCACGGGTAATGATTTCCACATCGCGTACCGGTGGAAACTGTAGGTCTTCACCATCGGTCGGTGGACTGCAGTCGCTGCAGGTGCCTGCATCCAGCATCACCCCATCGGCATCCGGTAAAGGTTGAGATAACAACCACTCTCTAAAAGCGGTTTCTAGTGCCGCCATGTCCAGATGGCCGTGCTCGGCAATCACATCAGCAATAATCTGATTCTGGATTTCTAAGGGAATTTGATCTTCGGGGAGAAATTGCGCAACAGCGATGTTGCAAAAAAACAGTAAAGCGCAGGAAATAACAGCAGCACGAGCCAGACAGAACATAAATCAATAAACCTTTTGATGGGCTATCGCTGTTTATCCCTACACAACGCTCAGCCAATACCTTTAAAAAAACATGCCCGCACACTCCTGTCGCAGGCAATCTGACTCTTTATTGACTTTGTTGTTGTTGGAACGCGAGGTTCTTAAGTGTCGGCGTAGATTAAACGATAGTTGTACCAGTCAATGCAATAGGCAATCACACACCGAGTCGATTTCTTACAAAGTTTCGGGGGATTTTCTTACAAGATCAATATTTCATGCCGGGTTTCTGATGGGTCGTTCAAATCTGATCTGTAGATAACCAGTCTCGCGGCTGCAGGCAACGATATAACCCCGCTTCGTCACTATCGGGTTGGGGTTGCCAGTTGTATTTCCAGATCACTTTGGGTGGCATGGACATCAGAATCGATTCGGTACGCCCATCAGATTGCAAACCAAATAAGGTTCCACGGTCGTAGAGTAAATTAAATTCCACATAGCGGCCGCGACGATACAATTGAAATGCTTTTTGCTGCTCGGTATAAATCTGGTCTTTTCTGCGCTCGATAATGGGCAGATAAGCGTCTAAGTAACTGTTGCCGACAGCTTGTAGAAAGTCGAAACACTTGTTGAAAGACCAATGATTAAGATCATCAAAAAACAAACCGCCCACACCGCGGGTTTCTTTTCTGTGCTTTAAATAAAAATAGCGATCGCAGTAATCTTTATATTCAGCATAAACATCATCGCCAAATGCATCGCAAGCCTGTTTAGCGGTTTGGTGCCAGTGCTGAATATCTTCCAGAACAGGATAAAACGGGGTCAGATCATAACCACCGCCAAACCACCAGACCGGTTGCTGGTTGTCTGCTTCTGCCACAAACAGACGAACATTCATGTGGCTGGTAGGTACCATCGGATTTTGCGGATGGATCACCAGTGATACCCCCATGGCCTGAAAGCTGCGGCCGGCCAGTTCCGGCCGTGCCGTGGTGGCTGGTTTGGGCAGTTCGGCACCGTGGATATGCGAAAAGGCCACGCCCGCCTGTTCAAAAACCTTTCCATCACGCATGACCCGGGTTAAGCCACCACCACCCAGATCACGCTGCCAGGCATCATCCTGGAACAATGCTTCGCCATCGGCCTGTTCAAAGGCCGTACAAATCCGGCTTTGCAGATTTTGTAAATAGCTTTTGACAGCTTGAATATCGTCGGATGCTGGTGAGTCGTTTCGGATTTGTGAAGATGAATTGTTCATCGCAGTATTTTACCGCTAATCAGATCAATAATCTGACTGGGTTGAGTTTGTTGGCCACAGTCACCCTCTAGAATTAAATCAATATCATCATCAAAATATTCAGCCACCTGTGATGCTGTCATCGCAGGTAGCTGGCCTGATAAGTTGGCACTGGTGGAAACAATCGGTGTTTGTTCGCATAGCGACTGTGCCAATAAATGATCGGGACATCGCAGAGCAATTGTCTGGCTGCCACCGGTCAACCAGTCCGGTGCTTGTGATGAACAGGGGAACAGCCAGGTGATGGCGGCTGGCCAACCACTGATGGCCTTGTCCCATAAGTGCTGATAATCACTATCCAGCCAATCGGATACCTGCATTAAATCATGAATCAGGGTAATCATGCCTTTGTCTGGCTGGCGTTGTTTTAAAGCCTGTATTCGCTGCACAGCCGCCCGGTTGCTGGCTGCACAACCCAGTCCATACACGGCTTCGGTGGGGTAAGCGACCACGCCACCGCCTTGAATTACAGCGATGGCTTGTTGGGTATCAGTGCTTATCAGGGCCATGGGTGGATGACCTGTTGATATTGAATCGCTTATGTGGCTTCGGCAGGTTTTGCACTGCTCTTAGTGGTTTTTTTCTTAGCCGCTTTCTTTTTGCTTTTCTTTTTGGCCTTTTTCTTCTTGGTCTTTTTCCTGGTGGTTTTTTTGGCCGCCGTTTTTTTGGCTGCTTTTTTCTTGCCGCGCCGGCCTTTGCGTTCGGGTGCATTGGCCAGTAATTCGACACATTCTTCGGCGGTTAAACTTTCCGGTTCACGGTCTTTGGGTACACTGAGGTTTTTCTTGCCATCGGTCATATAGGGACCATAACGACCACGCAGTACCTGAATGCCAACATCCTCAAAAACATTGATGGTGCGATTGGCATCGGCCTGTTTTTTCTCTGCCACCAACTCCAGTGCACGCTCGCGGCTGACCGTGTAGGGGTCGTCCTCTTTGGGGACTGAGACGAACTTTTTACCGTAGCGAACATACGGTCCAAAGCGGCCAATATTCACCACCATTTCTTCGCCTTCGGGGGTCTCACCCAGTTCACGCGGCAGTTTGAATAATTCCAGTGCCTCTTCCAGCGTGATGGTGTTCAGTTTCTGGCCGGGCAGCAGGCTGGCAAAACGTGGCTTTTCATCGTCTTCTGCGGTACCGATCTGGGCAAACGGTCCATAACGGCCAAAACGCACCGATACCGGTTCACCGGTTTTAGGGTCCGGACCCAACTCACGCGCCTGACGTGCTTCTGCCCGCGAAACATTTTTCTCGGTGGTTTCGATCTGGCCGATGAACGGTTTCCAGAAATCTTTTAATACCGGTAACCAGTCCTGCTCACCGCGGGCAATGGCATCCAGTTTGTCTTCCAACCGTGCGGTGAAATCATAATCGACATAGTTTTCAAAATAATTCGACAGGAATTTTGCCACCACCACACCGGTGTCGGTGGGCGTAAAACGGCGACGCTCCAGCTCGACATATTCACGGTCCTGCAGCACAGAAATAATACTGGCATAAGTGGATGGGCGACCAATACCGTACTCTTCCAGTGTTTTGATCAAACTGGCTTCGCTGTAACGTGGCGGCGGTTCGGTGAAGTGCTGCTCGGCACGAATTTGTTTTAATTCGATGGCGTCGCCTTCGTTCATTTCCGGCAGGCGAACTTCTTTTTGCTGTTTACCACCCACTGGGGCTTCTTCGTAAACAGCCAGAAAACCCGGTTCACGAATGGTCGAACCGCTGGTGCGGAAACGGCTGTCATTGGCCGCCGCAAACTCGATAGTGACGGTGTCCATAACGGCCGGAATCATTTGACAGGCAACGGTACGACTCCAGATCAGACTGTAGACCTTGAACTGGTCTTCATTCAAATAGCGTTTGAGTTTTTCTGGCGTATAGGCCGCATTGGTTGGGCGGATGGCCTCATGTGCCTCCTGGGCATTGCGCGATTTGGTGCTGTAGAAGTTGGGCTTTTCCGGCAGTTTGTCTTGACCAAACTGGTTTTGAATCTGGTTGCGGATGTCATTGATCGCATCTTGCGCCAACGTCACAGAGTCGGTACGCATATAGGTAATAAGACCTTGCGTACCCTCATCAATCGTCACGCCCTCATACAGCTGCTGGGCGATACGCATGGTTTTCGCCGCCGGGAAACGCAATTTGCGTGAAGCTTCCTGTTGCAGTGTCGAGGTAATAAACGGTGGCGAAGGCCGGCGCTTGCGCTGACGCTTTTTGACATCCGCTACGTTCAGTTTACCTTTGGCTTCGTTGAGTAAGGTCTCACGAACCTGATTGGCCTGTTCAGTGTTATTAATGTCGAACTGGTCGAGCTTTTTGCCATCCCAGCGAACCAGGTTGGCACTGAACTCAAATGCCTGTTCGGTCAGGTCGGCTTCTATGCTCCAGTATTCTCGCGGAACAAAGTTTTCAATTTCTTCCTCGCGTTCTACAATCAGCCTGAGTGCCGGTGTTTGCACCCGACCGGCAGATAGGCGCGGTTGCAGCTTTTTCCATAATAACGGCGACAGACTGAAACCCACCAGATAATCCAAAGCGCGCCTGGCTTGCTGGGCATCTACCAGGTCCATGGAAACCCGGCGAGGGTTGTCTACAGCATCATTAACCGCGCGTTTGGTGATTTCGCTGAATACCACTCGATACAGCTCACGCTGATCCAACAGCTTTTTGTCTTTTAGAATTTCCTGAACATGCCAGGCTATGGCTTCACCTTCGCGGTCCAAATCGGTGGCCAGATAGATAGCCTCGGCCTTTTTGGCGGCTTTGACAATATTATCGACATGCTTTTTATTGCGCTCGATCAGCTCATAACGCATGGCAAAGTCGTTATCGGGTTCTACCGCACCGGTTTTCGGTACCAGATCACGTACATGGCCATAAGAAGCCAGTACCTGAAAATCTTTGCCGAGATATTTATTGATGGTGGTCGCTTTCGCCGGCGACTCTACTATCAGTAGATTTTTAGCCACAATAATGCCTGTTAAATACCGTCATAAAGAACATTGCCAAAGCCTCAATCAGTGCCTGGCTTCCTGTTCGTCGTAAAAAACCAAATCCTCAATCCAGGCATAGTTGGCTTCCTGCCCTGGCTGATTAAACAATACCATCAAGATCACCCACTTCAAATCATCCAGATCAACATCTTCCTGTTCCAGCGCCATGCAGCGATCGATCACAACCTCTCGACAGGCCGCATCCAGCACACCCAGGTTTTCCAGGTGCATTAAAAAACCTCGGCAATCACTGTCCAGCCGCAGTTGTTCTTGTGTATTGAATAGCCGTATGGGTGGTGCACGATTACCGTCAACACCGACCAGTACACGTTGTTCTGCTAACTCATCCAGCCAGCGAAACGCTTTACTGATTTCATTGCTGGTAAAACCGGCCTGGTGCAGGCTGTTTTCCAGGTCATCACGGTCTGGCGTAATTTCTGGTTCGTCGTAGATATAATTTTCAAACAAGTACATCAATACATCGAGTACGTTTTCTTTCATCAACCAACCTCGTGTATTCGGGTCCAATGTCCATTGGGTTCTGCGGCCACCTGCCCGCGTAACTCCAACATGAGCAGCATGGAGGAAATGGCCTCTGGCGTCAAATCGGTGGCTTCAACCAATTCATCAAGATTCAAAGCATCACCGCCCAGAGCCTGCAATAGCTGCCGATAATCATCATCCCATGCCTGATCATCCAGTCCTTCGGATAGTTCGTCGATTCTCGGCTGTTGGGTTCCGTTATTGTGGTGATTGCCATGAGCTTCAATACTTGTTGTCACATCTTGGTTAATTGCCATGGCGGTCAAACGGTTTGCCAGACGGCCTGCTAGCGGTGCAATGTCCTCCAACAGTTGGTTGGCATTTTCCACCAGGCGGGCACCATCCCGGATTAAGGCATGGCAGCCGCGACTGGTGGCATTGCGTACTGACCCGGGTACTGCCATCACTTCGCGGCCTTGTTCAGCAGCCAGTCTGGCAGTAATCAATGACCCGCTGCGCAGCCCAGCCTCAATCACCAGTGTGGCCAGTGATAAACCACTGATAATGCGGTTGCGTGCAGGAAAATGTCCCGGCCGTGGCTCGCTGCCCAGGGCAAACTCAGACACCAGAACGCCGTGAGCTGCGATCTGTTGCGCCAGCGCTTTATTGACCGCTGGATAGACTCTGTCCACGCCGGTTCCCAGAACGGCAATGGTGGGTTGCTGTTGTGACAAGGCTGCAGCGTGTGCTGCAGCATCGATCCCTTCGGCCAGACCACTGGTAATGGCCATGCCCGCTTTGGCCAGTTGCTCAGCCATTTCGGCAGCCAGTTGTAATCCATTGTGACTGGGGCTGCGACTGCCAACGACCGCAATCTGTGGTTGCCATAGATAATCCGGGTTGCCGACCGCAAACAATAATAGGGGGGCCTCGGCGGTATCTGTCAGCAGCTGCGGATAGTTATCCGCGCCCAGTATCAGAATATGGTGGTTGGGATGTTCTGCCCATTGAAGATGTTGATCAATGCGCTCCTGATCGGGTGAGCTTAGCCAACGACGGGCAGTATCGGGAACTTTAATACCACTGTTTGCTTGCCCACTTTTTAGGGCTGCAACCGCTTCAGCAGGGTCAGGAAAATATTGTTGCAGCTGCCTTAACCGACGGTTACCCAAACCTGGCGCCAGATACAGCGCCAGCCAATTGTACAGTTGCTCAGAAACCGGCAATGCAAACTCTGACGACATTGTTCATGCCACCAGCCCCCACTTAACCCATGCTTTGGGCATTCAGAATTGCTCGTCCGGATGCCGCAGGATATCACCCGCTGCTATGCCGCGTTTACCGTCCATGATGATGGCGTAACTAAGCTGAGGATAGCTGCGGTAAACCATCAGATCGCCAACCCGCTCATCAGGCAAGGTGACATTGACTTCACTGGGTGTTCCAAAAATACGACGGAAACTATCATGACGGCCTTTGACCGGGTCAGCAATTTCACGCCCTGGACGAAACGCGGAAAATACATGGCCAGGCGCTACACCTTCATCACTGCCGATATCCAGCATGACAATATTTTGATGCGCGGCATACGGTGTTATTTCAAACAAATCGACCACCTTGGCGCCGTTGGGAATTTCATCCATGGCACGAGGATAGAAGTTTTCCTCGTAGACATAGTCATCCACCGGCAATATGTAGTTACCGACTTCGATCTCACGACGACCGCTGGTGACCTGTAGAATCGATACTTCGCCCTGCTGTTTTAATACCCTGGCACGAGAAATTTCAAACAATTCATAACCAATGATTGGATAATCCTTGTTATCCAGCGACCTGATACCGCGCACCAGCAATGAGTCACTGCGATACTGCGGGCGGTGGGTGTCGCCGGCAAATTTCGGAATTAGCGAGCGACGCAAATAGCGCTCGCGGGTATGTTCTTTAATGGATGCCTGGTAGACATAATTGGTCATTGCCACAACCACTTCGCTACCGACCGGCGCATCCAGCCCACGGACATAAAAATTCATACCAACAATCGCAGACATGCGCTCTTCTTCTATGCCGACAATGTAGGGCAGATCGTCAAAGTCTTCGGCATCCACCATGCGCGGATAACGCAAAAAGCCTTCCAGATCGCTCAGCGGAATGGCGGTAATGGCATCATTTTCATCCAGCACGCGAATCTGCGGTGAGCGACGCTCTACCATCAATGCCGGACGACCATCCAGATAACGCAGATTGAGCACATCACCAGGGAAAATCAAATGCGGGTTTTCCACCTGCGGGTTGGCTTGCCAGATCGCTGGCCACTCCCATGGACGAATCAAAAACATCTGCGAGATGTCCCATAGCGTATCGCCTTGTTGGACCACATATTCGTCAGGGTGATCGGGGCGCAGCTCCGGGCCGCTATCTTGCTGGGCAGCGAGCGGCAACCACAACATGCTCAGGCATGCGACAATCAGTAAGGCTGCAGATATTTGACGTTTCACTGGTGGACTCCTGTTATGCTGGTACCGTTCCCGGTAAGGTTTCCGGTCGATTTTTCATCATCTTCCAATATACCTTACGAGCGTGAAAATTCTATTTTAATCGGTATTTTACTATCATAAAGTCATTTAATGCATTAACTCCATCATATGAGTCAACTTAACATCCTGGAATTTCCCGATCCGCGCTTGCGAACCGTGGCCAAACCGGTCACTGATTTTGACGCCCAATTGGCTACTTTGATCAATGATATGCGCGAAACCATGTATGCGGCCAGCGGTATTGGTCTGGCTGCCACACAGGTTGATGTTCACCAACGGCTGCTGGTCATGGATGTCAGTACCGACCAAAATGAGTTCCAGGTGTTTATTAACCCCGACATTATTGAGCGCGACGGTATTCAAACGCACGAAGAGGGCTGTTTATCCGTGCCCGGCATTTATGCCAACGTCAAACGCGCAGAGCAAATAACCGTGCGCGCACAGAATGTCGACGGCGAGACTTTTGAACAACAGCTCGAGGGGTTGGCAGCCGTTTGCCTACAGCATGAAATGGATCATTTACAGGGCAAACTGTTTGTGGATTATTTGTCACCGTTAAAACGGGCAATGGTTAAGAAAAAGCTGGAAAAACAGCGCCGCCAGGATGCCGTATCGGTTGGTTGAGCAAAGCCGCTTTGCCAGAGCCGAAACGACACCCGAATTGAAATCATCCATGCAATCGTTGCGCATCATTTATGCCGGCACCCCCGCCTTTGCGGTACCGGCCTTGGAGCAGTTACTGGACGGTCAGCATGAAGTATTGGCCGTATTAACACAGCCTGACCGGCCCGCAGGCCGAGGTCGTAAACTTCAATCCAGCCCAGTCAAGCAAACTGCCTTGGCACATAACATTCAGGTACTGCAGCCATTAAGCCTACGTGATGCAGATATTCAAAAACAACTGCAAGCCCTGCAGGCCGATTTAATGGTGGTCACTGCTTATGGCCTGCTGCTGCCTGAAGCAGTGTTGAATCTACCGCGTTTTGGTTGCTGGAACATTCATGCTTCGCTGCTGCCCCGCTGGCGTGGCGCAGCACCCATTCAACGCGCGATTGAAGCTGGCGATCAGGTGACCGGCATTACCATCATGCAAATGGATAAAGGCCTGGATACCGGTGATATGCTGTTACAACGAGAGCTCATCATTAAGCCTCAGGATACCTCTGCCAGCCTGCATGATGCATTGGCTGACATTGGCGCAGAAGCGCTGCAAACCTGCATCACTGCGCTGGCTGAGGGCAACCCGTTACAGCCTGTTGAGCAAGATCATGAGCAGGCCACCTATGCACATCGCCTGAACAAAGCCGAAGCCCAGATCGACTGGTCAGAACCGGCTGAAGTGATCGCCCGCAAAGTCCGTGCATTTAATCCTTGGCCCGTCAGCTGGTGCCATTTGCTGGATAAACGCACCCGTATTTGGAAAGCCCGGGCGGTCGCTGGTGAGTTTGGTCAGGCCGGCCGTTTTCAGCAAATCGACCAACATCTAATCGCAACCTGTGGAGAAGGCGGTCTGGCGATTGAGTCATTACAAATGGAAGGCAGCCGGGTGATGTCATCACGTGACTGGTTAAATGCCCATGGCAATAAACTATAGGGAGCCTCCGGTCTGATGGCCAAAACCCACAGTAATGCACGAGAATGTGCGCTGCGCGTGCTGTTGTCTGTATTGCGCGATGGCCTGAACCTTGATCATGCGCTGACGCGACATTTGCCGGATTTAAGACAAGCCCGGGATCAGGCACTGGCACAACAGCTGGCCTATGGCGTATTGCGTTATTACGATGCGCTAGATGAGCTTGCTGGCAAATTGCTGCGCAAACCCCTGGATGAAAAAAACCAGGATTTGCAGCTGTGTATGTTACTGGGCCTGGAGCAACTCTGGCACCTGAATTTGCCCCCGCACGCTGCCATTCATGCCACGGTAGAGCTGGCACGCCTGCGCAAGAAAAAATGGGCCACCGGCATGCTCAATGCGGTATTGCGCCGTTTTCAGCGCGAGCAGCAAAGCCTGCTGCAAAAACTCGCTGGCAAACCCGCATTCGAGTTTTCCTGTCCAGATTGGCTGCTGGATAAACTGCGTGAAGATTGGCCGCAACACTGGCAATCCATCGCCCAGGCCAATTTGCAGCAAGCCCCGATGTGGTTGCGGGTCAATGTTTTAAAAACCACCCGTGAACAATATATACAAACGCTCAATGAACAAGGCATCGACGCCAGGCCAGGGGCCGGTGTGACTGATATTTGTTTGACCAAAGCCTGCCCGGTCCAGCAGTTACCCCATTTTGACAATGGTTATGTCTCGGTTCAGGATTCTGCGGCACAGTCTGCAGTACCTTTAATGGATTTGGCTGCCGGACAACGCGTATTGGATGCCTGCGCAGCACCCGGCGGCAAAACCACTCAGGTTCTGGAAAGCTGCCCGCAACTGGCTCACCTGACTGCACTGGATGTCAGTGCACAGCGAGTTACTAAAGTCCATGAAAACCTGCAACGCCTGGGTCTCGATTGCGAGCTGGTTACAGCCGATGCCCTGCACCTGGACAGCTGGTGGGATGGTCAGTGCTTTGATCGAGTGTTGCTGGATGCACCCTGCAGCTCCAGCGGTGTTATCCGGCGCCACCCCGATATCAAGCATCGGTTGCAGCCGGAAAATGTCCTCGAACTGGCCGATCTGCAGAGCAGGTTATTAAAAAAGCTCTGGTCAGTCGTACAGCCTGGGGGTATGCTGGTTTACGTGACTTGCTCAGTATTCGCCGAGGAAAACCAGCAGGTAATCAGATCGTTTGTGAAAACACACCCGGAGGCGCGATTGTTACCCATTGATTTGCCATTGGGACAACCCATCGACAACGAAATCAGCGGCTGGCAGATATTGCCTGGAACGGACAATACCGATGGTTTGTTTTTTGCCCGTCTGCAGAAAAACTCCGAGCCCTTCGGCTGACTGTCAAATGCGTCGTTTACCAGTGTACAACTTACTGCTGGCTTTATTATTACTGACAGCAGGTTGTGGGTCATCCACGCCCGAAACCCCTAATGGACATTTGACTGTCAGAAATCTCAACCTGGCCTGGCAGCAGCACCTGTATGTTCAGGCGGGTATGGAGTTGGGGCTTAGTAATGCCAATATTGAAGCCCTGCAAAGTGGTGTGCCATTAACGATTTCCATCGATTTTCGTCTGGGCCGCCGTTACCAGGGCTGGGCCAGAGAGTTAAGTACTGAATCTTTTCATTGGCATATTCGCTATCTGCCATTGAGTGAACACTACGCACTGGAAAACCCGATAACCAATACCACCGAAACTTACCCGCGCCTGCGGACCTTGCTGACCGCATTGCGTTTACCCAGCTGGTATCCAACACAGGTGGAAAATATCGATATTGGTGACAACGATTATCAAATGCAGGTTCGTGCCAGATTGAATCGTCTGCAACTGCCCGCTCCTCTGCGCTTGCCGGCGATGTTTTCATCTCAATGGCGCTTACGTGATAACTGGCAAACACTGATCATTCCTACCCCCAATATCAATGCAGGTCGTTCGGGGGCATCAAGATGAAACCCAGCGGCATACTCAGCAAGCTGACCAATAGCGTATTGCTTAGTCGTATCCTGCCGGTACTGGCGGTGGCTGCTTTGTTATTGGCAGCTATATTGTTAGTAACCGATGTGCAGCAGGCAGGTGAGCGCATTTCGGTATTGAACCTATGGATTTTAGGCCTAGGCGTTATTGCCTTGCTGTTTTTGTTATCGGCCATCGGAGCACGCCTGTTTAATTTAATGCAGGCTTTGCGGCACGGGACACCCGGTGCTCGTTTGACCCGGCGATTGGTTCTGATTTTTTTGCTGTTGACCATTCCGCCGGTATTGATTGTGTATTTTTTCTCACTGGAGTTTTTGGAAGAAACCATCGATGGCTGGCTGGATGTTGGTCAGGAGCAAGCCCTTTCTGATTCACTGGAACTGGGGCGTTTGTTCCTTGATCTGCGAACATTGGAAGCACAACGCAATGTCCGCGATCTGACCATCACACTAAGCGAAGAAACCGCTGGCCAGGAAGATGTTGACTGGTTTCCACTGCTGATTGACCAGGTCAGCAGCAACGGCCCCAGCGAGCTTAGTATTCTGGATGGCAGCGGTGACGTATTGGCCACAGCCAGCATTACCGGTATTGGCTTAAACCCTGATCGTCCCAGTGATTTTACTTTGATCCAAATTCTGGATAACGGCCTGTATGCGGAGGCAGAACCGATCAATACCTCAACCAATAGCAATGTTCTGGATGTCGATATTGATGGTGCTGGCTTGACCAATGCATTGAAAATCCGAGCTGCTATGGTCATGCAACAGCGCCCGGCCAATGCCGATCCGCGTATCTTGCAGGCCATTTATTACCTGCCAGAAAGCTTTACCAACCTGGCTAGCAATATTGAAAACGCGTTCTACCAAAACCAAACCGTCACTTTTTTAAGACAGGCACTAAAGGTCAGCTTTGTGATTATTCTGACCTTGGTGTTGTTATTGAGTGTGTTATTGGCAATTTTGGCTGCATTAACAGCAGCACAGCGCCTGGTGCGACCATTGACACAATTGGCACAGGCCACCGGAGAAGTCGCAACCGGCCGCTACCATCAGGAGCTGACCACTGAAAGTGCTGACGAGCTGGGCTTTTTGGTGGAGTCGTTTAATCAGATGAGTCTGGAGCTGGATCGCAGTCGTGCCGCATTGGAAGATCAGCGCCAATATCTGGAGACCATTCTGGGACGCTTATCAGCAGGGGTATTGTCGATTGATGGTAATGGCCATTTGGTCACCAGCAATCCCAGTGCCAGTGATATTCTGGGTTATGCTTTAGAACCGTGGCACAAGCAGTCACTGGACAGCATTGCCAATCAGGAACCACGGCTGCAGATATTGTTCGAGCGTCTGGAAGAGCGCCGTCTGCAACAAGGTGAATGGCGTGAGGAGATTAAGCTGGGCGGAGAGGATAAACCGCTGGTTTTGATGTGCCGGGGCAGCCAGTTGGCCGGCGTGGATGCCGGCCTGGTGGTGGTCTTTGATGATGTCACCTTGCTGAATGAAACCCAACGCGAAGCCGCCTGGGCAGAAGTCGCACAACGTCTCGCGCATGAGGTCAAAAACCCGTTGACACCGATCCGTTTATCTGCAGAACGTCTGGGTATCAAGTTGTCCAATGTGCTCTCACCAGAGCATAAACAACTGCTGGAAAAATCCACCCGCACAATTATTCACCAGGTAGAGTCATTGCAATCACTGGTCAATACGTTTGGCGATTATGCGCGTGAACCACGAACCGTGTTGCGGCCGGTGGATATCCATGCTGTCATTGATGATGTGCTGGCCCTGTATGAGCCCAGTCAGGAGGGCGTTAGCTTTGAACGTCACCTGGATGCCGAGCCACCACTGGCGATGGCTGACCCTGACCGTTTACGTCAAATTCTGAACAATTTGATACGTAATGCTATTGAAGCGTGCAACGACAACGATACCCCACTACAAATTGAGTTGACCACCAGCAATCACACCAAAAACCAATTACCCGGTATTGCTCTGAGTGTTGCCGATAACGGGCCGGGCATACGTCCAGACTTACAGGAGCGCATATTCGAACCCTATGTCACCAGCAAAAACCGCGGTACTGGCCTGGGCCTGGCGATTGTGAAACGCCTGATGGATCAACATGGTGGCAGCATTCGTGTAGAAAACCGCGAGAGTGGCGGTGCCGAAATTTGGTTATGGTTACCAGCGGCAGCATAGCCGTTACCGCACTTGTGTGGTAAATTTGCAACAGATTTTTTCAGCGCAGATAAAATGTCCACACCCCACATCCTGGTTGTTGATGATGAACACGATATCCGTGAGTTGATATCCGATATTCTGATTGACGAAGGCTACCAGGTCAGTACCGCTGGCAATGCCGAACAGGCCCATCAGCACTATGCCGATGATCCACTGGATTTGGTGTTGTTGGATATCTGGATGCCTGATGCCGACGGTATCAGTGTATTGCAAACCTGGCAGGCCACACAGGCTCTACTGTGCCCGGTGGTAATGATGTCTGGACATGGCACTGTAGAAACCGCAGTCCAGGCTACTCGCCTGGGCGCGTCAGATTTTATTGAAAAACCCATTGCACTGGCGCGCCTGCTGGCCACAGTCAAACAAACATTGGAACAATCAAAAACCGATCAGGACGCTATAGCCTTACCGAATAACCCCTTGCCTCCGATCGCTGAACCACAGGGGAAAAGCGCTCTGCGCAATGACCTGCGAAGACAAATGCGGCAACTGGCTGAGCACCCACATCATTATAGTGTTGTCGGTGCATCGGGGACACAAAAAAACGGCATTGCAGGCTGGGTTCATCAGCACAGCAATATGGCTGATAAACCGCTGCTGACCTATGAAGATGCCGAACAACTGGACAACCTGATCAAGCATGACAAACTGTGTGGCAGCCTGATCCTGAACGCACAATACCTGCCTGATCTATCGCACCAAAATCGTTTGGCCCAGTACATAAAGGAAGCTGCAGCCACTGATTTAAGAGTGGTGCTGTTAACCGAGCTCACACCACGCGCATTATTGGAAGATGAGCTGATCGGTGAACCGCTTTATTTTGCTGTCAGTGCTGCAGTATTGAACTTGCCATCGCTGAATGAACACATTGAAGATGTTCCTGATCTGATACGTTACTACACCGAATTATTACCCGATCAGGAAAGTTTGCCATACCGGCATATGTCTTTGGCCGGACAAAACTGTTTGCGGCAATACACCTGGCCTGGCAACGAGCAGGAATTAATTAACCTGATTCGGCAGTTGTTGTTATTGGGCAGCGAGGGCGAAATCACCCGTGAGGAAGTTGAACAGGTATTGGCCAATCAATCCGCCACGGCTGCCCGCTACACCGGCAGCAGTATTTTTGATCAACCCCTGCGCCAGGCCCGCGAAGATTTTGAACGCGAATATTTAATTTACCATCTGCAGCGCGCTGATGGCAGTGTTGGGGCAATGGCCGAACTGGTGGGTATGGAGCGTACGCATTTATACCGTAAGCTGCGTGGTCTGGGCTTAGACCCGAAACAAATTTCGCGCAGTGACTGAATCGTTTTAATCTTGAGAAACCTGCGGAACACACTAAACTGACGTTCATCCTATGAAAATTATTATCCTTGGAGCAGGTCAGGTTGGCGCTGGACTGGCGTTTAGCCTGGTGCGTGAAAATAACGACATCACCATTGTCGATACCGATGACACCCGCCTGCGTGAATTGCAGGACCGTATCGATATCCGTGGTGTGGTGGGTAATGGCTCACACCCACAAGTGCTCATGCGGGCAGGCGTGGAAGATGCCGATATGGTGGTGGCAGTGACCAACAGTGATGAAGTCAATATGATTGCCTGTCAAATTGCCTATACCCTGTTCAACACACCCACCCGTATTGCCCGTGTCCGTGAAGCTGAGTACCTGGCGCACACCAAGCTGTTTGAACGTCAGCATATTCCTATTGATTTACTGATCAGCCCGGAACAACTGGTTTGTGATCACATCAAACACCTGATCGAATATCCCGGCGCATTACAGGTACTGGACTTTGCCAATGGCAAGGCACAGATGGTGGCAGTAAGAGCGCTATCAGATGGGCCGTTGGTTGGTCATGAGTTGCGCGCATTAAGAGAGCGTATTCCCAAAGAGGTGGACGCACGTGTTGTCGCCATATTCCGTGACAATGAAGCCATTATTCCCGAAGGAGACACCATCGTACGGCGTGATGACTTGGTGTTTTTCCTTGCCGCCCACAACGATATCCGTACTGTGATGCGTGAACTGCGGCGTTTGGATGACCCAATCAAACGCGTGATACTGGCCGGTGGCGGCAATATCGGCGCCAAACTTGCCGAGGAGTTGGAAGACCACTACCACGTTAAACTGATAGAGCGCAGTCCAAGTAGAGCTCGCAGCATCGCTGAAAAACTGGAAAAAACGATTGTCTTGGTCGGTGATTGTGCCGATGAAGAGTTATTGAATGAAGAGGGCATTGATCGTATTGACGTGTTTTGTGCACTGACCAATGATGATGAAGCCAATATTTTGTCTTCCATGCTGGCCAAACGTTTGGGTGCAGGCAAAGTGCTGACCTTAATCAATCGCCCCGCCTACGCTGACCTGGTGGAAAGCGATCGCATCGATGTTGCCATTTCCCCGCGTCAAGTGACCATCGGTGCGTTGTTGACACGTATCCGCCGTGGCAATGTTGCCAGAGTGCATTCTCTGCGACGCGGAGCTGCCGAAGCCATTGAAGCGGTCGCCGAGGGCAACCCCAATAACTCCAAAGTGGTCGGCCGCAGAATTGACGAAGTGCAATTACCTGAAGGCACAACCATCGGCGGCGTGGTGCGGGATGATAAGGTACTGATAGCCCATCACGACACAGTGATAGAAACCGGCGATCACGTTATTCTTTTGGTGACTGACAAACGCCATATTCATGAGATTGAACAATTGTTTGAAGTCTCGGCAACTTTCATTTAGAAAAATCGATCCATGACAGCAGCAACTCTGCAACGAATTTTTGGATTACTGCTGACCTTAACCGGTTGCAGCCAGATTCCACCTTTGCTGGTGTCTTTGTATTACTACGATGCCAGTTTCGAGCCTTTTCTGATCAGCGCCTGCGCCGAGATTCTTATTGGTTTACTGCTGTTTTTACCCGTGCGTCACGGCAGCGTTGAATTACGGGTACGTGATGGTTTTCTGGTGGTGGTTATGGCTTGGCTGACCGTTGGAATTGGTGGCGCCATTCCACTGTGGCTACTCAAGCAACCTCATATCAGTGCGGTCGATGGCCTGTTTGAAGCCATGTCAGCACTGACCACCACTGGCGCAACGGTACTGACCAATTTGGAGACGCTGCCACGTGGTGTGCTGTATCACCGCGCACAACTGCAATGGCTGGGAGGAATTGGCATTATCGTACTGGCGGTGGCCATTTTGCCCATGCTGCGAATTGGAGGTATGCAGCTGTTCCGTGCAGAAACGCCAGGGCCGATGAAAGACTCCAAACTTACACCGCGCATCACAGAAACAGCCAAAGCACTGTGGCTGATCTACCTGGCTCTGACCGTAGCATGTGCCATGGCTTATTGGCTTGCCGGCATGGGTTTATTTGATGCAGTCACACATGCTTTTACTACTTTGCCAATCGGTGGTTTTTCCAACTATGACACCAGTATTGGGTATTTCGGCAATCCATTGATTGAAATGATTGCAATGGTGTTTATGGTTATTGCAGGTATGAATTTTGCGCTGCATTTTATTGCCTGGCGCAATGCCAGTATTCAGGCCTATTTTCAGGACTCTGAGTTGCGCGCATTTTTGGGTTTGCTCATTGTTTTTATTCTGCTAACCACGGTGGAAATTTTGCGTTTGGGGGTTACACCAAATATCGGCGATGCACTGCGGCTGGGTGCTTTTCAGACCATTTCCACCATGACCACCACAGGTTATACCACCGATAGTTTTTATCTGTGGCCAAGCTATTTGCCATCGCTGTTTTTGTTTTTATGTGTGATTGGCGGTTGCGCTGGTTCCACTGGAGGTGGCATGAAAGTTATCCGGGTGATGCTGCTTTACAAACAAATGGTGCGTGAAATCAAACGTCTGGTACACCCCAATGCCGTGCTGGCCATAAAGCTGGGCGATCGTGCTATTTCTGACAATGTCATTAGTGCAGTGTGGGCTTTTTTCTTTTTGTATATCACCAGCATTGTGTGTATCGCCACGTTATTGCAGGCCAGTGGGTTGGATCCGGTGACAGCCTTTTCTGCGACTGTTGCCTGCTTAACCAATCTGGGTCCGGGACTGGGTGAAGTAGGCCCGCATTACGGCACCCTGGAAGCTTTCCCTAAACTATTGTTGACATTTGCCATGCTGCTGGGTCGTCTGGAGCTATTTACTTTACTGGTGTTGTTCACACCCGGTTTTTGGAAAGACTAATGGTCAATATAGCGGCGTTGGAAAAGCTACTCGATGGGCCACGCGATAACGCCATGCTGCGTTTGACTTTGGCAAAACAATTGGCTGATCTAGACAAGCTTGAGGATGCTATCAGGCATTTACAGGTTGCGGTATCCATGCAGGAGCAATATAGCGCAGCCTGGAAACTACTGGGGAAATGTCTCGCGCTAAATGGGGCAAACGAGCAGGCTCAAGAAGCCTATCGACAAGGTATTGTTTCCGCCCAGGCTCAGGGTGATAAGCAAAGCGAAAAAGAGATGAGGGTTTTTTTAAAGCGCCTGGATAAATAAAGCACTGCTTGCTGCTGGTCCGAGGTGGCATCAATCAGCAGACCTACTGCTGCAACCTTGATTATTGAAACCGGTTATATGACCACTGATACTGCGGCAGACTCCAATGCGCGCACTGTTCTACTGCCTCATTTAAAGCTGCCAATGCAATCGCATCATCATCGGCATCAATACCAAACGGTGCCGAAATGATACGCAATTTAAAACTGTGATTGTCCGACAACCGCTGACAGCCGGCGAACACGACTGAACAACCTGTCTTGCGTACCAACCTGGTCAATAAAGTCATTGTTGCTGCTGACTGGCCAAACAAGGGCGCTTGGTAACCCTGGCCGGATTTAGGTCGTTGATCAGGCAAAATGCCAATATAACCGCCCTGACGCAGAATTTGTACCAAACGGCGGATGCCGGCAGCAGAAGCCGGCACAGCTTCGCCGCCTGTGCGTTCACGGTATTCTCGCAAACGTTGATCAAACCGGACATCGTTCGGTGGCTTATACAATATCGCTGTATGGTCTAATTTTGCGCTTAGGTACAGGCCCACCAGTTCCCATTGTCCAAAATGTGGAACAGCAACGATCACACCACTGCCACGCCGATGAGCAACTTCTAGAACATCCCAGCCTTCAACTTCAGTCACCAGCCCCAGCAACCGATTGCCCGGCGTGTGCCACAACAAACCACTTTCCAGCAACGAATAGGCCCGGTGCTGTAAATGTTGTTTTAATAGCTGGTTTTGCTGCTGTTGATTCAATGCTGGCAAGCAACGGGCGATATTGGCCCGAGCGCGATCTCTGCGGCGATTGGGCAGTATCAGCAATAGCCAGGACAGTGTCCGCGCCAACATTAACCGAAGCGATGTCGGTAACACCGTTGGTAATTTGGTCAGCCAGATCAGATAATCTATTTTTGCCACAGGTCTATTTCGGATAATGAATTAATGATTGTACTGCTTCAACGTGTCAGTCGGTCGGCTGTAAGCGTCGATGGACAGACTATTGCGCAAATTGATCAGGGGATTTTAGCCTTAATCGGTTTTGAACGCGGTGACGGTAACACCGAACTGGAACGCATGGGTCAGCGTTTGCTGAACTACCGTATCTTTTCGGATGAACAAGGCAAGATGAATTTAAATGTTCAACAAGTTGGCGGCGGCGTCCTGCTGGTGCCGCAGTTTACCCTGGCTGCCGATACCCATCGAGGCAATCGACCAAGCTTTTCCATTGCCGCTGCGCCGGATGATGGTCGCCGTTTGTTCCAGCAGTTTACCGCACTAATTCAACAACGACATACTGATACTGCCTGTGGTGAGTTTGGTGCGGATATGCAGGTCAGCCTGGTGAATGATGGTCCAGTGACCTTTTGGTTGCAGGTAAAGCCTAAAGATTAAATTTATATATGGTAATGTGTTCATATATATTCATAAACACCAGGCAACCCTTTGAGCTTAGAAATCAAACCCGCCAGTGATCAACAATTAAGCAAGGCGGCCGAACTACTATCGGCCTTGGCTTATCCCGGTCGTTTACGGATCATGTGGTTACTGGCAGAACATGGGCAGCAGTCCGTTGGGCAGATGGGCAACATGTTGCTGATGGATCAAAGCACACTATCGCACCAGTTGCGCATTCTGCGTCAGGCAAAGCTGGTTAAGACAACCCGTCAGGGCAGACATATCTTTTACCAGATCGCCGACCAGCATGTGCTGCACATCATTCATGATGCCATTGTGCATGCGAACGAGGCCCAACATGCATAATCACAACCACCATTCACATTCGCGTGGCAACGAGCGAAAAGTTTTTTGGGCAATGCTGGTGACCGGCTCATTTATGCTGGTAGAAGTGGTTGGCGGTATCGTTTCAGGTTCATTGGCATTGCTGGCCGATGCCGGACACATGCTCAGTGATTTTGCTGCACTGCTGCTGGCGTTTATCGCCTTTCGCATCAGCCACAAACCAGCAGATGATAAACGCAGCTTTGGCTACGATCGTTTCCAAATTCTGGCCGCCTTTATTAATGGCATGGCATTAATTGCCATTGCAGTATGGATCTGTTTTACCGCCGGGCAGCGTTTTTTTGAGCCGGTACAAGTATTGGCTGGTCCGATGCTGATCATTGCTGTAATCGGTCTAATCATCAACATAATCGTCTTCAAGATACTGAGCGCCAAGGACACTGATAATCTGAATATCCGTGCTGCTGCACTGCATGTGATGGGTGATCTACTCGGTTCAGTGGCCGCCATTATTGCCGCACTCATTATTATGCTGACTGGGTGGATGCCTGCCGACCCACTCTTATCGGTTATCGTCGCCTTGCTGGTGCTTCGAGCCGGCATTAACGTCATTCGCCATTCTGGACATATCCTGCTCGAAGGTACACCAGATAATATCCCTCAGGATTCGATCTTATCAGAACTGAAGGCCATCAAAGGTGTGCAAGATGTACACCATCTGCATGTCTGGGCATTAACAGCTGAGCGCCGTCTAGCGACTGTGCATGTCGTGACTGAACCGGATCAGGTCGATCAGGTGCGGATTAGTGTGGGTCGTGTATTGCGTGAACAGTTCAGCATTTCACATCCAACTGTGCAGATCGAAATCAAACGTTGTGATGCTAACTGATAATGTAGAACTGTAGTGCCAGTAAAACAATAAAGTGGGTCTGATCAATTATTGAAATTACTCGAGTACTGTTTCATAAAAAATGTGCGGGTATCGGTGTTGTCTAATACATTTCCACGGCTATCGAGCAACTCAGCCCGTATTGTGTGCGTACCGCGGTCAATAGAAGAAATGGTCGTGCGTGATGTCCTGATCACAGCTTCTCTGTTATCGTCAATGTAAATCGCAATTTGCATCCCGGGACGTAATTCAGGTTGAACATCAAAGCTCACATCCAGGTTCTGTGATGTTCCCCAAAAGGTTTCTTCATCACTGGGCGTTAACATTTGCAGGGCCAATGGTATTTGATCCAGTCCATCATCTCGACGCACAGGTCGGGGAGAGGCAGGTACACTGTTAACAATGTTGGCCTCTGGCAGATCGATTGGCTGTGCATCCGGGCTTGGCGGTTGATCGGAAAACACCACATTTCCGTTTTCGTCATAAGACTTATAAATTTCACTGGCCGCTGCACCGCCAGCCAGCAACATCGCCAACAGCACCAATATTGGCCATAAGAAGCTGTTTTTTCTATGTAAGAAATGCATGTTGTACTCCGTGATAACCACGCTTCGTCCGCACAAACGGACGACAGCATCGCTTAGACCATAACATCAATAGGTGAATTCAAGATGAATAATACATATCAAATTCAAGAGGATGCGTGGTCATACGCATCCGGTTAACCTCATTCATTTTCAGATTAATGTAACCATCAATCAAATCATCCGAGAACACACCTCCGGCTTTTAGGAACTCCCGGTCACGGTCCAGTGCATCCAGTGCCTGATCCAAACTGCTGGCAACTGACGGAATATTCTTTTCTTCTTCGGGCGGCAAATCGTATAAGTCTTTATCCATCGCCGAGCCTGGATCAATCTTATTTAAAATGCCATCGATACCAGCCATCAGCATCACCGCAAAGGTCAGATAGCTGCTACCCACCGCATCACCAAAGCGAATTTCAATGCGTCTGGCCTTGGGGTTGCTGATCCAGGGAATCCGGCAGGAAGCAGAACGATTACGAGCAGAGTAAGCCAGGGCCACCGGTGCTTCATAACCTTTCACCAATCGCTTATAGCTGTTGGTGCTGGAGTTGGCAAAGGCATTGATCGCATGTGCATGTTTGAAAATACCACCGATATAATGCAGTGCGGTATCGGATAAACCACCATAACCCTCACCGGCAAAAAGATTCTGCCCGCCTTTCATGATCGATTGGTGAACATGCATACCACTGCCGTTGTCTCCTACAACGGGTTTGGGCATAAATGTGGCCGTGTGACCAAACTGATGTGCGGTATTGCGCACTACATACTTAAAAATCATCATCTCATCGGCTTTACGCACCAACGAGTTAAATCGCGTGCCGATCTCACACTGACCAGCGGTTCCTACCTCGTGGTGATGCACTTCAACCGGAACGCCCATGGTTTCCAGAATCTGACACATCGTGCCACGCAAATCACTCAGCGAGTCCACTGGCGACACCGGGAAATAACCGCCCTTTACACCAGGCCGATGTCCGGCATTGCCTTCCGGATAATCCTTGTTAGAACTCCAGGCGGCTTCCAAAGAATCGATAGCGTAAGATGACCCACTCATTGCCACATTCCAGCGTACCGAATCAAAGACAAAAAACTCGGGCTCTGGACCAAAATAGGCTTCATCGCCAACACCGCTGGCTTTGAGATAGGCTTCAGCACGCTTTGCCAGCGAACGCGGGCAGCGTGAATAAGGTTCCATAGTGCTGGGTTCGAGTACGTCGCAGCGCAGAATCAGAGTGTTTTGTTCAGCAAAGGGGTCCATCACGGCAGTGCTGTTATCGGGCATTAACACCATGTCTGACTCACTAATGCCCTTCCAACCAGCAATTGATGAACCATCAAACATTTTGCCGTCTTCTAAAAACTCCTCATCGACGGCAGCTTTTGGCATCGTAATATGATGTTCTTTGCCCAGGGTATCGGCAAAACGCAAATCGATAAAATCGATGTCTTCGTCAGCAATTTTTTTCAAAATCTCTGCATTAGTACTCATGATGGCTACAGCTTCCTGAAGGTGAAAAAGGGTGTGTCAGATGACGATGACATGGCGGTATGACAGTTTTGGATACGCATTGTGTGCGGTTATACGGCGCGATACCGAAGTTCGTCAGAGTAGTGGCGCATTTTAGCATATCAGGCGTTGTAGCAAAGCACTGTGACACTGTAAATATAGCAAACCAGTTATATGCCTGGTTTCGGCTATGCGACCAATTTTGGATGGTGCTATTACCGTTGACTGGTTAGTCTGGCAACACAATAAAATCAATCACGGGGATCATTATGTATAAATTCCTGGCTTCTTTATCTATCACCGCTCTTTTGTTGCTGGCCTGCGCACCCAACAACCCCAAACCCGATACAGATTCATCAATTGCTGATCTGCTAAACAGCAATCGCCAATTAGCGTTGAACCCTGGGGCACGGCAATGTCATGAGTTGCGAGCGCTGATTCCGATAGGCGGAAAAATAGAGGGTCCAAACTGTACCGACAATAGAGCTGTCATCAATGGCTGGAGTGAAAAGTGTGTGGCCAATGGGGCTTGCAACACTCGTCTGCGGCGTGGCGAGCTGAATCAGGAGGCCAAATCATTTTGTGCTAACTGGTGCGCCGCCAAAAAATGTGACTTCAGCTATACCGCCCGTACAGCCTGTGACAGCGCCTGGTGCCTGAACTCTCGTACCTGCCAGGCCAACTGTAACTTACCGAGGCTGGACACCTGCTACTTTCAGCAGGCGGCTCCTAATTACAACTGTGAGTGCATTGACCCACCACCACCGGATGCGCCCCCGGTTCAGAACTAACCTGTTAGCGCAAATGCGGCCATAAATTCATCTACCGCCAATGCGCTAAGCGTTTGCTGATCCTCACAAAGCGCCCGGATGCCGGCCGCCTGCCTGGCAGAATAATGCTGCGCCGTGGCGTGCTTAAATTTATCGATTAATACCGGAATACCTTCATCCCGGCGGCGACGATGGCCAATTGGATAATCAATGGCGACACGTTCGGTGCTGCTACCATCGTTAAAGAAAACCTGAATGGCATTGCCAATCGCCCGTTTTTCCGGGTCGAAATAATCTTTGGTGTAGTCCTGATTTTCACTGACCTGCATTTTGTCACGCAATGCGTCGATTCGCGGATCAGCAGCCACGTCATCGTTGTAGCTGGCCGCTGTTAATTCACCGAAAATCAAAGGCACAGCAATCATATATTGCAGACAGTGGTCACGGTCGGCGTAATTATCCAGTGGACCGGTTTTGTTGATAATGCGATCACCCGCCTCCTGGGTCTCAACCACGATACGGTTGATATCATCAAGACGATCTTTGACCTGCGGATGCAGCTGCAATGCACACTCAACGGCTGTTTGTGCGTGAAACTCTGCCGGGAATGAAATTTTGAACAGCACATTTTCCATTACATAGCTGCCAAACTCACGTTGGAAGCCAAAACCATTGCCTTTAAACAATACATCGTAAAAGCCCCAGGTTTTGGCGCTTAATGCCGATGGGTATCCCATCTCACCACGCATCGCCAACAGTGACAACGTGACCGCTCGGCGGCACGCATCACCAGCAGCCCAACTTTTACGTGAACCGGTGTTGGGAGCATGCCGATAAGTACGCAGTGCCCCCCCATCAATCCAGGCATTGGATACCGCGTTGACGACATCATCCCGTGAGCCGCCCAGCATATGCGTAACCACAGCAGTCGAAGCCACTCGAACCAGCAGCACATGATCCAGTCCCACTCGGTTAAAGCTATTCTCCAAAGCCAACACACCCTGAATTTCATGCGCTTTAATGGCTGCAGTGAATACCTGCTCAATGGTCAACGGTGCTTTGCCCTGTGCACGGTTTTGACGGGAAATATAATCCGCAACCGCCAGAATCGCCCCCAGGTTATCAGAAGGGTGGCCCCATTCAGCGGCCAGCCAAGTGTCATTAAAATCCAGGTAGCGGATTAAAACACCAATATTAAATGCTGCCTGCACCGGGTCCAGTTCAAACGATGTCCCCGGCACCCGTGCACCACCGGCCATATCTGCACCAGGAACCAACGGACCCAATAACTTGGTGCACTCTGGAAAGCGCATGGCCAATGCTGCACAAGCCAGACTATCCATTAAACAGTAACGGGCCGTGGAATAAGCCTCCTCACTGTTGATTTGATAATCACAAACGTAATCGGCAATTTTTTGCAGTACTTCGTCAGCATCAGGGCGTTGGGCAGATTTGATATCAATTTGAGACATGGGCATTCATTTCCGTTTAGGGCTTCCTTTAGGGTTCCCGTATTGATTGTGTTGGGGAAAACAGAATTGTAGCGGCTTTTTTGTATCATTACGACACAAAAAAGGGGGGCTAAGCGCCCCCCAATATGGGTTCACGTGGTAGTTTTTGTTAGAAGTCGTAGCGCAGACCTAACTGAATCTGCCAGTTGGTTGCGGCAAAAATTGTACTTTCCTGTATTGGACTTCTGAACTCATCAAAGAAGAAGTTACCCGTGTCATCGATCTGAGCTTCAACAACGTTGTTATTGAATTCAAAAGGAATCTGTGACAGCACGTTAGCATCGTTATCAATAAGATTCAGGAAGTTTTCGATGTCAAAGAACAAGGTGATCTTGTCGCCTTCGAAAAAGCCTGGCAATTCCTGTGAGAAACGAATATCCAGATCAGTAAAAGTGCTGCTGTTGAAAGCGTTACGTGGAGCGATACCACCACGGAACTCATCCAAACCACTCTCGGCCAGGAAGGCATTGAACGCAGCCAGATCGAAGTTTGGACCAAAGGTTACCGTTGGGTCATTTTCCAGCGGTACATACAGCAATGAACGATCTTCAAAATCACGCGCGTCACCAAACAGGTTGTTGGAACGGGATGTTTCAAAGGTATAACTGAACGGACGACCGGAGCGGATTGTAGCGAACAGGTTGATGGTGGAGTAGTAATCACCAAAGAATGCCTTACGCAAAGTGCCACGGAATACCGCATTATGACGGGTTTCAGAGTTGGCCGTTGCTACTGCAGGGTTATTGAAGTTTGCCGTTGAGAAGTTGGCAAAGTTACTGGTTGCAGTAGAGCTGGTGATCGGGTTCACATCGGTTGCATCAGTGAATGAATAACCAACCGTGGTGTTAAAGTCGATACCGGTATTGCCAATGTCTTCAAACGATTTGGAAACTGCAACGGTAATGTTATGTGAACGACCGCCATCAGCGTTGGTCAGCAATAAATCATCCGTGAAGCGTGCATCACAGATACTGGCATCACCTGGATTGGCCAGACAGTCTGGATCCAGGAAGTCAACTTCGCGGAAAATAGGGCGACCATCAGGCGCAGTACCAATTTCTGCCAAATGCAATGCCTGTACATTCAAGGCGTCAATGGCATCAGAGTAGACATAATCAAAAGAGAATGCCAAACCATTATGGAAGTCATGCTGGAAGCCGAAATTGATACGTA
Source organism: Wenzhouxiangellaceae bacterium (assembly GCA_965230265.1). Taxonomy (GTDB): domain Bacteria; phylum Pseudomonadota; class Gammaproteobacteria; order Xanthomonadales; family Wenzhouxiangellaceae; genus JAJFKX01. The sequence goes on from OZ245999.1 coordinate 3,197,228, forward strand.
ATACCTCTGGTAATTCAAAATCAGGGTCAACCGCATTCACAGCACCATCACCAGCCGTTAGCTGATCAGTAACAAAAGATGGCACGTTGAAACCATCAATAGAACCCGGGCCCAGTAAGCCAGAGCTGTCATCCAGTTGTACGTTGTCCACAACAATACCGGTGTTAGTAAAGCTGTTGGAGAAAATTACACTCGGGTCACCACCACTGAAGATACCTACACCACCATGGAAGCTGGTAAAGCCAATGTCTGACCATGGTGCATCATAGGTGAAACCCACTCGAGGCTGCAGTGAGTCCAAACCATCCAGTACTTGTTCAGCGTTGCTGAACCCATAGCGTTGAATAAACTGCTGATTTTCAATCGGTAGGTCATCGGACTGGTAAAAGTCGTAACGAAGACCGTACTGCAGTGTTAAGCCACCCAGATACCACTGATCCTGAACATAGAATGTGTGAATGGTGCGATCAAAAATAGCCGTTGCGTCATTGATGTTACCGGTTACCGCACCATTAAATTCAATCTCGGTTGGGTCTTGGGCCGCCAGAGCATCAAGGCCGTCAAAAATAATTTCACCGGTTGAGAAAGGTACGAACAGGTTGAACACATCAAAGTTGTCGTATTCATAACCAAAAGTAATGTCATGGTTATCAGCACTGTAGGTGCCTTTCACTTTGAACTGCAGGGTTTCAGTAAACAGATCGTTAGCCTGACGGAAAACGTCCGGACCCAAAACCACACGGCCACCTTCATCATCATCAACAACACCGGTCGCATCAATCGGCAGATTGATGTTGAACTCGGCGAAATTGGTGCCGTTTAATGAATCCTGGTTATCGGTGTTTTCAAAGAATGAAGCGCGAACTTCGGTTGAGAAGTTGCCGGTCCAGTTTGAGAACAAACGCAGCGAGTACGAGTCAATTTCGTTACCAGAGTTAAAGAAGTTTGAAGAAAACGCCAGGGTATCGCCTGTAGCAAAGGTGTTTTGTGGGCTGACGAAATCTTCACGGGTTCTTTGGTAGTTAAATGCCACGCGATGCTCATCACTTAAGTAAGCATCGAGACGTGCCAGGATACGACGGTTATCGGTATCCAGACCATTGACAGGCAAGGCGCCTGGATCAAAGTTATACACATTCAGCAAAATGTCGCGGATAGCGTTGACATCATCAACAGAGATTTCATCGGAAATATTATTGAAACCGGTTAAACCATTCGGTGCGTCAGATAAGCCTGTAGAACCCAGGGTTTCGTCATAGGAAACAAACAGGAACAAACGGTCTTTAATGATAGGGCCGCCAACGAAGCCACCGAAGTTGTGTTGATCAAAATCACCACCGCCACCAGTCAAGCCATCACTGGTGTAATACTCAAAAAGGCCACCGGTAATTTCGTTGGTGCCTGATTTGGTTACCACGTTGATGTTACAACCTGAGAAGTTGCCGTATTCAACATCAAAAGGCGCGAACTCAACCGATACCTGATTAATCGCATCCAGAGCAAACTGCTGCTGTTCTCCAGGGAAACCGGAGTTGTTTAAACCAAAACCATCATCCTGGCGCACACCATCGACTGTGATGGAGTTATTACGACCGTTAGAACCTAAACACAGAACCTGACCTGAATTGGACTCATCAACGGCTACCCGTGGATCGTTACGGATCACATCGCGAATATCACGGCTGATAGAAGGCAGATTGTTAATATCTTCCAGACCGAAAGTACTGCCTGGGCCAATCGCACGTTCGAAATCACGTACATCGGCGACACCCAGTACCTGCAGGTTGCCAAGGTCGGCTGAGTCTTCTTCCAACTCAAACAGCAGGTTGGCGGTATCTGACAGGCCAATGAAAAGGTCATCGACACGCTCATCGGAAAAAGCATCGGTGTTGACCTGAACACTGTAGGGGCCACCAACCTCTAAACCACGAACACTAAACTGACCGCTGTTACCGGTTGCAGTAGTGACACTGCGGTTGATACGGGTATCAGTGACAACCACCGTAGCGTTGCCAACAGGGTTACCGCTCGGATCCAATACCCGTCCCACGATGGATGAGGTGACCTGCTGGGCCATTACCGGCGAGATACACGTTACTAACATTACTGACGTGACGGCACATGCCAGTAGTAGTTTTTTGAAAAACATGGCTAAACCTCTGTGTTGTTTGCTCTGCTCAAAACTTATCCGCTGCGCTCTGCTTTGTTGCAACGGACTGCTCTAAATGAAAATCGGCCATTAGTCTGGCCTGACCGCTATGATCGCACATATTAAACCAACGTTAAATGACACTTTAATGAAGTCTGTTTGACCAAAATGCCAAAACGGCTCGACCCGAGTGACATCATTCTGTGAAGTTTGTAATGTAAGGTAATGAAAACACTGTAATCAACGAGCAAAAACAACCATGAAACAATGCCTGCTAGCTATTTTTACCCTGGGTTTAAATTTTTTCACTGAAGCGGCAGAAGTCGCCTCTGGGCCTATGCCGGGCTACTCATCTGCGCGCGAAGTCACCATTTGGCTACAAACCGATGCCCCCTCGATGGTGCAAATCGCCTATTGGCCGACCGAAAACCCGCGCACCCGTCGACTGACTTCTGGTCAGTCTTCAAAGGCGCTCAACGCCTATACTGTCGAGCTGAATGCCAAAGATTTGCAACCCGGCACCCGCTATGCCTACCAGGTATTGCTGGATGGAGAGCCAGTGACTGCTCAATACACCCAGCACTTCAAAACCCAGCCATTGTGGCAAAGACGCATAGATCCACCAGATTTCAGTTTTGCGCTGGCTTCGTGCTCGTATGTGAATCAAGCGGTTTACGATCGCCCCGGAGACCCCTTTGGCGGGGATTATCAGATTTACTCTTCCGTTGCCGACCAACAGCCTGATTTTATGCTGTGGCTGGGCGATAACGTGTACTACCGCGAGGTTGACTGGAATGCGCCATCGAGCATGTATGCCCGCTATAGCTATAGTCGCCGCTTGCCTGAATTACAGCGTCTGCTGACCAGCACCCACCACTATGCCACCTGGGATGATCACGATTATGGCCCGAATGATTCTGACCGCAGCTACTTTTTGCGAGAACAAGCAGTGCAGGTATTCAATGATTTCTGGCCCAACCCACCCACCAATGTAACCGGTGCCGGGGGGATAACCAGTTATTTTCAGTGGCACGATGTCGACTTCTTTTTGCTGGACAACCGCTATTTTCGCCAGGCCAATTACCGCACTACCGGACAACGCACGCTATTAGGCAAAGCACAGCTTCAATGGCTGATTGATGCTTTAAAAAACAGCGATGCCAGTTTTAAATTTGTGGTGATGGGCGGGCAGTTTGTTGCCAGTGCTGAGGTCTTTGAAACCTATGCCAATTTAGCCCCTGGAGAACGCCGTCAGATCCTGGATCTATTGGCTGCCGAAGCCATACCTGGGGTGATCTTTTTGTCAGGTGACCGTCACCATGCCGCTTTGCACAAAATGGATCGTAGCGGTTTATACCCTTTATACGATTGGACAGTTTCTCCTATTACTGCCAAAGCTTACAGCCCTATTACCGGTGAAGGCCAGTACCGCGTTGACGGCAGTGTCTATGCCGAGCGCAATTTTGGCATCGCCAAAGTCACAGGCCCGTTAAACGACAGGACGCTCAAATTGATGTTGCACGATACCGAAGGACAACAGGTTTGGAGTACTCAAATTCTGCAACGTAATCTGCGATAAATAAACTGCCTTATCGGATTGGTTTGCTTCCTCCAGGTATTAAAAACCCCGACCATTGGCCGGGGTTAAGTAACCGGTTAAAGGTTGATTTAGCGGAATGAAGCAACGGTGCTGGCACGGATACGGTGTACCCGGTCGTTATCATTGAAGCCCACGGTTCCAAATGGTCTACCGCCTGCCGTGAAGTCTGGATTTGAGAAACCACCCAGACGTGGCAACCCGGTGCTGCTGGTACCCATGATGCTGCGGAAATTACCGGTAAAATCAGCAATACCATGTCCAAAAGCGAATGGCGTGGTGGTTGGGTCATTCTGATGGCGCGCACCAAACAGGTGGCCAATTTCATGTACAAAAGTGAAGTCGGTACAGCTGAATTTGACAACAAAGAAACCATTGGTAGCGCCGCCGCCAATGGCATTAACAATGCCACAAATGCTGGGATCATTTGGTGTCGCAACAATCATGCCAACCAAATCCGCACCACGACTGTTACGTGTACCATTGGCCAGTGAATCATTAAAGCCATCATTTAAATTACGTAGGCCAGATGCATTCGCCTGAGCAGTGCTGCGCTCATTATTGGTGGCACGGAATAAACCAGCACTGACCATATTGATATCAATCCCTGTGGCTGAATACGCCTGATTTGACTGAGAGATAAAGAAATTCATCCGGTCAACAATGGGGCCAACACCACCGGCCGAATTAATGGCCGTATTAGAAGCAATTTGCATAACACGAATCGTGCTGGTGGCGCGTGTGGCCGCGATTTTCTCTGCTTCAATGGATAACTCGGATTTGGGTGTATCATCACCGGTACCCAGTTTAGAAAAATCGCGCTCGGCTAAAATATGCTGGCCATCTTGCGTCGTGCTGATTTCGTAAACTTTATCAACCATACGAATTTGGCCAAAGACACGATTACCACTGACAACGAAATTCGCCAGATCTGTCACGATTTCATTAGAACCCGGCGCACGTGGAATATTGACTGTGCCATTCCAGGAGTAATAACTTTTATCCAGATTATAATTATGTGTTTGGCGAACTTCGAAAAGCTCATCACCAAGATTAAAATTAAATGTGGCGGCATCCTTACTAAGCGCCTGCATGTTGACCGATACCGGCTTAATAAAGTGCGAGGAGCTTTGCAGGCTCTGCACACCGGGATCTTTGGTGATATCAACAGTAGATTTTACGTTCCCCAGTAAGTTTAGGGTTTGGGCTTGAGCAATGGCTGTACCAGCGAATGTTGAAGCCAGAATGATTGATAGGCATAAGCCTTTTCTTATATGCGACATCTGAGAGTGCCTCCTGTACTTTCCTTAGCTATGTAATCTCCAGGCCGAACAAACGCACCTGGAAACCACTCCTGAATATAGGACTAACACGAGAATTCTTTTTATTGCAACAGAGGTTTTTCTTATGACCAGAAGAAAATCAATATCAATTTTTATTAGCTTATGCTTTTTGGTTATTAAATGAGTAGAAAATCTCTAACATCTTCACGTTCAATTATGTTAGCCAGCCTATAAAATTGACAGTTTTTTGATGGTATTTGCTATTAACTCACAAATTATATAAATAATATTGACCCTAATATGATGTTTTTAAAACACTTCTGAAAAAATTTATTTTTAATAAACTTTCATAAAAAATTCACACAGAAAAGCATTTGATGATAAAAAAATGCGCGCCAGCATTTAACCAATAAATACCTTTATTGACCTTCTGTTTAAACCATACTGTTTAAATCAAAATATCAATAACCAACAGCCCCACCAAAATCATGAGCTAAGGCTGTTGATGATGTGCTCAGAGACAAACCCGTTACTGGTTTAAACCCTCTCGTACCATTGCCTGTTTAACACCAGCGTCTTGTAGCATTCGATCCATATAAATTTTAATATTAGGGAAATCATAAGCAGGCTTGGCCATATTGCGCGACCAGCGAAATACCGTGAAGGCATAGGCATCAGCAATTGTTGGCCTGTCACCGACCGTATAGGTTTTGCCCTGCAACCAGCTATCGCAATGCTCTAACAGACTTTTCACCAGGTTCTCTGCTGCTTGTTTAACCCGTGCATGTTCTTCATCGCTACCATCAATAATAAATCGCTGTTGGAAAAAGTAAGCAGCATGAGCCCGATGCAGATCGGTAGCAACGTAACTTAGCCAACGATTAACTTCATACTGACTGCGCGGGTCACTGGCTCCACCAATATTGGCTTCTGAATGACTGTCAGCAATAAACCTTAAGATGGCATTACACTGAGTCAACACAGTCCCGTCATCAAGCACCAATGCCGGGACCTGTCTTACCGAATGTATTTGTTGATAACTGTCGCTATTGGTATCCGGGTTTTCGATATCGAACTGCGCACCCACCCAGTTAAGCGCTATATGCGGCGCCATAGAGCAGGCACCTGGGAAATAATATAGTTTCATAGCAAACTCTCTTTGATCAATCTTGATGGTCTGCTTATAGTAACGCTCGCGCCAGATTAGTTCCTTATCAGCTTCTAGGCGGTAGTGGAAAAAAAGCACTGGTGGTACGCTGATAGTCTCTATAGTCATCACCACGGCTTTTAAGCGCCTGCTTTTCTGTGTAGGGGATTCCAGTCACCCGGTACAAAAACAGCAACATCACCACCGGTCCCAGCAATGCTACCCACCAATAACTGCTGCCTATCGCCAACAGCGGGTAACTACACCAGTGCAACCATTCAAAAAAATAATTAGGGTGCCGAGAATATCGCCACAAACCCTCCCGACAGGTCTTGCCCTTGCTGCCGGTGCGGTGTTTGAATCTGGCCAGTTGACGATCGGCAATACCTTCTCCAATGACCGAGCCAGTCCACACCATCACAGCCAAGATAACCCAAAAATTGAATTCAGCACTGTTGTTCGCAGTCACCCAGAACACCCAGCCAAACAACCAGGCCACCAGTGCCTGCGCCAAAAAAAACCAAAATAGCTTACTTTGTTGTTGCACACCCCAATACTCGCGCATCGCACGGTATCGACCATCCTCTGGTTCTCCTGCTACTCGCACGCCCAGATGCCAGGCCAATCGCAACCCCCATAACCCACCCATGGCTACCGTTAACCATCGCATGATATTGCTGCCATCACCTAACACCCCATGCGCAATCGCTAATGAACCTAATAATGCCGACCACACCACATCCACCCAGCCAGCATTGTTCACCTGGCGCTGATAAAACCAGGTCAGAATCATGATAATCGCGCTTATCAACAGCAGCATAAGTTGTGTATTCATCAATCTATCTCTATTGTTTTAGTGAGCAGGCATATTTTCGTGTATTTTGACTCTGCATTTCGATGATCAGGTTAATATGGATGATGCTTAATGAAATTAGACCAATCGCTGGAACTACCAGCGTAAACATTAATCAACGGTGTGTTGCCATGAACAAAGCTTTTACTTATCTCATTATCATATTAAATACCTTACTGATATCTGCACCGGTTATCGCAGAAGGGGCCAATGATGTGGTGATTCAGGAGTGGACCGTGCCCTGGCCCAATACCCGGCCACGTGACCCTTTTGTTGCACCTGACGGCAAAGTCTGGTTTGTTGGTCAGCGGGGTCATTATGCCGCTGCTTTTGACCCGCAGACCGAGCAATTCGCTCGTATCGATATGGATGATGGCACAGGGCCACATAACCTGATCGTGGATGGCGATAATATTATCTGGTATGCCGGTAATCGTGCTGCCCATATTGGCAGAATTGATCCGGGAGCCGCGGCGGGTGAACAGGTTCGAAAATACCCAACACCAACCGATAACGCAGCCGATCCACATACGCTTATTGAAGCTGAAAACGGCATGATTTGGTTTACCTCACAGCAAAGCAACGGCATCGGTCGTTTCGATCCAAAAACCGGTGAGGTTGAAACCATTAGCGTACCGACACCTCGCGCACGCCCCTATGGCATCGACTTGGACAGCGATGGCAATGCCTGGATAGTGCTATTGGGTACCAACAAGCTGGCACGGGTTGATGCTGACTCATTTACCCTGAGTGAAATTGAAATGCCACGCTCAGCGACTCGCCCCCGACGCATAGCCATTACTTCAGATGACTGTATTTGGTATGTGGATTATGCAGAGGGCTATATTGGTCGATACAACAACAGCGATAACAGCTTTAAGGAATGGCCAACGCCAGGCAGGCAGAACCAGGGGGCAACCGGCAGTGGCCCTTATGGCATGGCAGTCGATGCCAAAGACCGCCTGTGGTTTGTAGAAACCTTCCCCAAACCCAATCAGTTTGTCGGGTTTGATCCTGCAACTGAAGCATTTATTGGTATTACCGATGTTCCCAGTGGTGCAGGTTCGATACGGCATATGTATTATGATAAAACGGTCAACGCCATTTGGTTTGGCACTGATACCAATAATCTGGGCAGAGCAAAGCTGCCTGAATAATATAATTCCAATAAAAATTTTAGAGTAGAAAATGGACATTCAACACGATAAGGACAATCATCGATATTTACTGACTGTAGGTGAAGGGCACGACGATAACCAAGTTGTACTTCGCTACCATCGACCAGATGAGCAAACCATCGATTTCACTTCAACATTTACCCCCACTCATTTACGGGGCCAGGGGCTGGCACGTAAAGTGGTCGAGCATGCACTGGATGAAGCAGAATCACAGAACCTGAAAATTATTGCGACCTGCTGGTATGTGGAGAAATTGCTAAAAGAAAGAAACGCCTGACTTTACTGCAGCACAGTAGGTTGGTTTAGAACCGCAGGTTCGTCAACCAACAACCACAGTCAATCAGTTTCACGCAGTGCTTTGCAGTGCTTTGTCAGCTTACGGCTGCGCCTAAGCTGACCTACTTGTCGACTCACACATTGATTTGACTGGTTACTCTATCATCGCTTTGCATCCATCACGATTTGACGCACATCGGACAACAGCTCGTCCACATCAAATACCACACCATCTTTGATGGTGTAGCGTATTCCTTTCACGCGTCCTGGTTTGCCATTGTCCAGCAAACGATAATGGCCAATGCCATACAGCAGCTTGAAATTAGCCACTGGGTTTTCGCGCACAACAACCAAATCCGCCTTCTTACCGATCGCTATTGAACCAATCTCATCATCCATACCCAATGCTTCAGCACCATTGAGTGTGGCTGATTTGATCACTTCCAGTGGATGGAAACCAGCCTCTTGCAGCAGTTCCAGTTCGCGAATATAACCAAAGCCATATAACTTGTAGATATAACCTGAATCTGACCCGGTCGTTACCCGACCACCATGGTTTTTGTAATCATTCAGGAAAGCCATCCAACGCTGGAAGTTGTACTTCCAGTCAATCTCGTTTTGGGTCGTCCAATCAAACCAGTAAGAACCATGAGCCTGCGGGCTGGGCTCGAAAAATTTCATCAGTTTGGGGTGGCCGTAGTCTTTATGCCATTCAGCGTTCTGCTCACGCATTAAATCGCGACTGGCCTCATAAATGGTCAATGTCGGATTAAGTGTAAAATCCAGTTCGATTAACTCATCGCGTACCGCGTTCCAGTGTTTGCTACCTGGCTCTGCTGCCTGCAACCACAAGCGACCGGCTTCACCAAAACGATGCTGCTCATTGTTGTAGTTATAACCCAGTGGGTAATCCTGGATGACCTGGTCGGTAAACAGCGCCTCTGGCAGACCGTACCAATGCTCCATTGTGGTCAAACCGGCACGCGCGGAGTCCAGCACATTCCAACGCACCACATTAAGCTGCGCATGGTGCATGGCACTGCCCAGATTTTGCTTCTTCGCCTCGTCGAATGCAGCCGTCATAATGGCTGGGCTGGCACCGAAAAACTTGATTCCTTTGGCGCCTTGACGCTGTATGTCCTTGACCCAGTCCCTGGCCTGCTCTGGCGTGCTGATCGGCGTATCGCTGCCCATACCAAAGCCGGCATATGGCACGATTCGTGGAGCAGTAATTTCCAATGCTTCACTGCGCCTGACATGGTCCTGTACCCATGCCAAACCATTAAAACTGCCTGGCTCACGTACAGTGGTAATGCCGTGCGCCAACCAAAGCTTAAGCACATATTCAGCAGTCACCCCCTGCTCATCACCACCCAGATGCCCATGCATATCAACAAAGCCGGGCAATACATATTGGCCATGCAAGTCCAGTTCGCGATCACCTTCATTGGCTTTGGGGCGGCTGTCGGGATTAATGGGTGCACCAGGGTTACCTACACTGTGAATACCGGTGATGCGATCATTTTCGATAACAATATCTACCGGACCACGCGGCGGGGCCCCTTCACCACTGACCATAATGACGCCACGCAAGATCAAACGCTCATACGGACCATCACCACGTTCACGGTCTGGGGCTGGCTCGGGTGCGGCAAAAGCGGCACTTGATATTGCTATAAAACAAATGCCTACAATGATTCGCAAATAATGATTCATGGTATTTCCTTGTTAAACTGTAGGCAGTATAACGATTCAGAAACTATTGAGGCAGTCCGCCCGACATGGCAAAGATACTGATTAACTCGATTCCCAAAAGCGGTACTTACCGGGTAGCAGCTCTATTGCAGCACGCGGGTATTCAGTCCAGCGGCTTGCATATCACTGAAGACAAAGCCTGGGACTATGGGGTGGTCGATATCAATACCGGTCGTGCCAACCCTGAGTCAACACTGCTGGAAGATGTATCACCTGCACAAGCTTTGCACAAAATCACAGAGAATCAATCGCTGGTTGGGCATTTTGGCTTCAGTATCCAAAATGCCCGCTTGTTGAAAGATTTTACAACGATATTTTTAATTCGCGATATCCGCGAAGTGGTGGTTTCCTGGTGCCGCTGGCAGGTATTCAGTGGTCAAAGCCCCCGGCTGGCAGCGATTGATGATCCCAAACAGATGATAGTGAGCTTTCTGGAGCTCAGCGCTGAACCAACAGCGCAAATCGTGCTGTCATTACTGCCATGGTATTTTTATTTGCCGGCAACACATATATTTCAAATAACTGACCTAGATCAAACCGAAACCCTGGCGCGTCTGTTCAGTGTCTGCGGATGCACTCATAACAAGTCCAGCATCGCACATATTCAACGATCAACTGCAGAACAGGAAACCCTGACCAAGGTACCAGGCAGCACTTGTATTGCAGATTATTGGTCAACGGAAGCTGAGTACTTATTTCAAGCACAGCGGTTGGATAAGCTCAATAATGTTTTGGGCTTTGCTGATGCGCCATCGACTTGATGGTTATACATTTAACAATGCAGCAATCAGGTTCTTATTCAAAAGTCATTGCCCTGCTCAGTTATATATGAATCCAACCCGGCTAATTGACTGATTTGTATATAATCAGGATTATTCGCCTTGAAGCTTATCTCAGCATGCGTTCCCGGCACATTAGCGCGGAACATTATAGAAACTTCATCCTGATAAATGATTGCCACGTTTTCATCATAATCCAAAATTTCCCATGGCATCCAGGCAATTAATGGATTAGACAGCAATAATACATCGCCCTTATTTAATTGCACCCCAATTGTGCGCAATTGCGATTGATCATTGGGTTTTATTCTTTGTCGTGGAGGATATATTTTGGGGTTAGCAATCAATAATCTAACATCCTCAGCCTGCTGCCAGTTTTTGGGTTGCTCCAGGCAAATATTGTTTATCTGCATACCATGACAGCCACCTTTGGCCTTTGCCTGAGTATTTGTCATCCCGATCAGTGTTTGTTCAAACGGTAAACCAAACAAAAATATTTCTGGTGCGCTGTCACCGCATTCAAGAATATATTCAATACCACCAGAAAGTTCGACCTGTAGTGCCAGCGCACCCCCAAATTGGATTTGGTGATATTTTTTATCACATAAATACTGGCTTAGACTTACTCGTGTGCGGTTATCCATGTACGGATAGCGATAATGCTTCAATGCTTTGCTTGTATCAATATCTGCCAGTAAATCAGCGGGCTTTTCAGTGTAGCCCAGATAGCCCGTATGATTTACCCTGTATAGAGTCATTATCTGACTGGTTATTGCCATAGTAATCACCAGCACAATTATTGCCGTGGAGTATCGCATCTGGCCAATTACATAAGCGGCAACAATACTGAAAACCAACCAATGACTAAATGTCATATAAAAATGCGTAACTGTTTTTATTTTTATTAAGCACCACGTCATTAATAAAAACAAAAATATTAATATGAGAACTTGTTTTATTTTATTTTTTTTAAATACTGCGAAAACAGTTAACAATAAAATTGATATTTGCCAGATAACATGTATCCCGGGTTTTATTAAGCTGAATTGCTGTGCGGCATAAATAGGGCCTTTGATAAAAATACTTCCAAGTATTGAAAAAATACTTGATTGATCATCTGCTGCCCAACTGTTATTTATGAATTTGCCAGCGCTGTAAAAGTCGGACCATCCAGTATTACTCTGGTCTATTAAGTAGGGCAAAAACGGCATGATGAATCCCAATGAAAACAATAAGGTCCCCATTTTTACCTGTTGCTTAGCCATGCCATAGGCTATGGCGAGATAAATATAAAAGGGTGCCAGCACCAGCGCCGTGGGGTGTGCATGCAAGGCCAGTGAAAAAAACAGCCCGCTGATCAGGTAGCCGCTTGTCTTTTGATGCTTAATCGCTTTATGCAAATACAATATTGAAACCAGCACGCTTAACCATTGATACATAGTGTGTGCCACTATGGTACCCGTCATGCTATGCCAGCCCAGAGCATATAAAAACCCGACAAGACACAACCCAAAAGCGCGCTCACTGCCTTTGTAGTGCGGCAGCGCCCAGCCCAGTTTGTAAGCCGCCACAGTGGTCAGGGCATACCAAAACTTGCACCATAACATTACCCCTGTTACGCCAGACCCAAAAAACATAGGGATGCTCAGAAAGTAATACCAAACAGGACCAAAGTGCAGCACGCCGGCAAATACCGGGCCTTTCAGTGGAAATTGTTGCGTATCGGCAATTTGATAAGCCGCAGACAAGCTACGTGCAGTGTCATACACCATGCCTCCCATTGGCGCCATGCCAATAAGCAATAGAGACAGGGTTAAAATAATCAGATAATCAATGCATACTGGCCAGGGTAGTGTATTACCATATTTATTAATCAGCGGCATTGGCTTAACTGACGAACCGGCCTTTTAGATGGAACCTGAATAGCCGCGAGTTCTTTTGGCATGCTTTTTTTCAAGTCATCTAACTGCATTTCTGGTACGCCACGCAACTGTTCGATGACAAACAGTGGTCGCTGCTTCGACTCCTTATACAATCGAGAAATATACTCACCCAGCACCCCTATGCTGATCAATTGAATACCAGCCAACAATGCAATTGAAGCAATTAGCCAAACATAAGCAGGGACTACCAAACCCCGAAAAAAAGCATCGATAACATTAAGCCCAACATAGATCAACGCGATTAATACAATAACCAGCCCAATGAAACTCCAGATTCTCAAAGGCATGGAGCTAAAAGATATTATTCCGTCTAGTGCCAGTCGACATAATGCCCAAAAATCAAACTTTGTTTTACCAGATACCCTGGCGGGACGACTAAACGGCACCATTTGTTGCTTGAACCCGGGCCATGACATTAGCCCTTTCATATAACGAGTGTTTTCAGGCATCTGGTTTAATATTTCTACCACTTTTCTATCCAGCAGCCTAAAATCCCCAACCTCTACATTGACGGGAGCCTCACTTATTCGATGAAAAAGCTTATAGAATAATTTTGCAGTTACCCTTTTAATAAACCGATCATGTTTCCGCTCGATACGTTTAGGACAAACAATATCCACGCCCGAACGCCACACCTCCAGCATTTGCGGTAACAGTTCTGGCGGGTCCTGCAAATCAGCATCCATGATCACGACAACATCACCAGTAGCCAACCGCAAACCACAGGTTACTGCCGCTTCTTTGCCAAAATTCCTGGAAAATCTTGCCAATCGAATGCTAATACCCTCAGGCATCAATGTTCTTAAAATATCCCAACTGTTATCAGTACTGCCATCATCGATAAAAACCAATTCAAAGCGCGATTGACATTTTGGTTGTTGTTGAATAAGTACACTAATCAGTGAGTCTATGCATTTGGCTTCATTATAAATAGGAATGACTACACTGACCGTTATCATTTTATGACATATACCCAATATTTACTGAACAGAAAAAATTCTTAAAACCCTAAAAAAAACAACTATCCATGTTGGCATGGAGTAAGTCATTTGTGAATTTTTGTAAATTTAGGTTACCATTTTGTTATGAATGAAAAATTAACGAGCCATTTATTTGAAAAAATAAAACATACAGACATAAAAAAGCCCCGCATTGCGGGGCTTTTTATTCACAATGGTTTTAATTAAAACGTCAATAAAGGTGCTATAACCAAACTCACAATAGCCATTACATTAATCAAATTTTTCATTACCGGACCAGAGGTATCCTTGAACGGATCGCCTACAGTATCACCTGTGGCAATCCATACTGAAAGCATAATTTTTTAATTATGCCCCATTATCTGCTTGTCAAAATCCTGGTAAGGAAATTACTTATCCCGATTGCCGTAGTCTCTTTTGTAAGTTAATGCTCACCGTCAATAACCAATTGGAATGGTCAGCTCATCCAGTGTCAATCTGCCAGAACCATCAGGATTACTAAAATCAACAATACCTTGCCCCTGGATTGGCCCAAATGAACCCCAGGGAACCGTTACTCGGTCAGCTGGGTTATAACCAGGACCAAACACCGGTCCGACAGTGCTTCTTGGCTCTGAAAGAGGAAAAAACCGGCAGCCATCGAATGGGATTGGACACGCACTTCGCGAGTATTGCCCAAGGTAATACCACGCCTGCTCGCCCAGGGTGTTATAGGTTAACCAAAAACCCAGTACATCGAAGCGGATACGCCGCAGGCTATCGCTGACATCCCTGTTATTAGCAACCGGCATAAAAATAATGCCTTCACCGCTACGTGACAGATCAAATAATGAACCTACTATTCTGTCGGTCTCGGCCCGGACGCCTTGATCATTGATAAAAAACCCCCGATTACAAAGAAAACGATTATCAAATAAGGGCGTGATTGATAATGAGTCATTACCGAATTCATCGCTTTGATAGCTCAACTGACCGCTGCGACAGTCGTTAAAACGAATTTCAACAGTACCCCATTGTTCCACCATTCTATCGTCAGGATCAAACTGGCCAATTGGGAACCTCGGTCCCCGTGCACGGTTCAAGACCATATTAACCGTTCCATTTTTTAATGTTCCTACACCGCGCATCCACATTTGATTACCGGATAGATCGTAGGTAAACCAGTGCAGCAGTAAACGGTTGCCCAGCAAAACCTCTAAGGTAACCCCTTGACCGTTAAATTCTGGACCAAACCACCACGTCCCCGTTATAGCAGGATCTAAAGCGGCTACTTTCGTATAAACAGTTAATCGGTGGGTGCTGCCCTCCGCATCAATTAACAATAAACGGTCCTGTGTTGAGTTAAGCGCCATATCTCGCGCCTGGAGTCGTCTGTTTGAGCTGCCCGCTATTGTCTGCTGCTGATTCAACTCTAATCGCGGCTCCTGCTGTTGCTCCTCAAAGACAAAAGTGGACAATATTCCACGACTTCGCTCTGTTAATGCTGTAGTTGCAAATTGATTAATATCTTCAAACTGATCGGAAATAACCGGATCAACGGTGCCGTAAAAAACCTGACTCGTTACAAACTCAAAATGCCCTGATTGATCTGACAGATACCAAAACACGTGGGAAGATGGGGCGATAAGAAACCCCACTGCTGAGCTGATCACCATCAGTCTGTTCTGACGCCAGAATAACAGCTCCCTGTCCTGTATATTGATTTGCAGGTCCTGGTTGAAACCAAACCGCGGTGAAAACTGGATCGTCTGCTGCAATTCAAATGGCCCGTCAGACTGAGTCGATGAATAAACTTCAACCTGATTACGGTAAAAAGCAAAAACAGGCGTGTTGTTAAAGAGATCAAAAAACCTGAACTCATGACTGCTGATAATGATGCCCTGATCACCAATCACAAAATCCGTGCCAAATATTGTTTGATCACCGCTAAACTGTTGCGTAACTCCCCAATTATCTTTTGCATCCGGCTCCAATAGATTGACAGTCCTTGCGATCGCCATGCCATGGGCAATGTCTACATCGCCTTTCGCATTACTCTGCACCAATATTCTGGAACCATCCGTCGCCACTCGCGTACCCCATGCAACATCGCCAGGCAGGAACGTTCCAGCAACACGGTCTAATGGCAATAACCTCGGAGAGCTTGCCATGTCATCGGATTCATTCAGTCGATAAACATAAATAGCACCACGCGATAAAAACTCATCTGCTTCAATAAAAACCTGCTCAGGCGCACCAATGACCAATAGCTGATTCTTATAATCCATTGAAAAGCCAAAACCATCTGGTTGTGTACAGTCCCTATTGAAATCCGCTGCAGATAAGGTTTGCACTGTCCTGTATTGGCCATTCTGATCCTGCAACATCAGCAGCACAGAACCACAACCATCATTACCATCAAGATTTGGATGACTGATCAGCAGGAGATCACCGATAAACATCGCATCAAGACGGGAATCCTGAAGCACTGACTCACTGAGCGTGATATTTTGCAGAAACTGCCAACTAGAAAGCTCAGTATCTGATTGTGCCTGACTAGCCACAACCCACAACACTAAACTCAGCCCAATCAAAACCCTAACAAAGACATCCATATTAGTTCCCGCTAGTTTTATTTGTTAACGAATGTAAATTCAGACTACCACTTCACCATGAATGAAAAATTAACGAGCCATTTATCAAATAAGGCAGGCATAAAAAAGCCCCGCAATGCGGGGCTTTTTATTCACAATGGTTTTAATTAAAACGTCAATAAAGGTGCTATAACCAAACTCACAATAGCCATCACATTAATCAAAATGTTCATTGATGGTCCAGAGGTATCCTTGAACGGATCGCCTACGGTATCACCAACAACGGCTGCTTTGTGTACATCAGAACCTTTACCGCCGAAGTTGCCTTTTTCAACAAACTTCTTGGCGTTGTCCCAGGCACCACCGGCATTGGCCATGGTCAGTGCCAGCAACACACAGGACACCAATGCACCAGCCAGCAAACCACCCAGTGCATGCGCGCCCAATACAAAACCAACCACAATGGGTGACAATACGGCCAAAGCACCCGGTAGGATCATGCGTTGCAGTGCGGCACGGGTAGCAATGTCCACACAACGGGCATTATCGGGTTTGCCTGTGCCTTCCAGCAGGCCAGGGATCTCTTTGAACTGGCGGCGAATTTCCTGAATCATCTTGAATGCGGCATCACCCACGGCACGCATGGTGATAGCAGACACCAGGAACGGGAAAATACCGCCCAGGAACATACCCATCAATACTTTCGAGTTGCTGATATCCAGGGTAAAGCCTGGGATATGAATAGCGACAGTTTTAATAAATGCCGCGATAATGGCCAACGCTGCCAGACCGGCTGCACCAATCGCAAAACCTTTGCCAATCGCCGCTGTGGTGTTACCCACTTCGTCCAGGCCATCGGTGATTTCACGGGTTTCTTCACCCAGGCCGGCCATTTCTGCAATACCGCCTGCGTTATCAGCAACCGGACCATAAGCATCAATAGCCATGGTAATACCGACAGTGGCCAACATGCCTACCGCACTGATTCCGACACCATATACGCCGGCACCTTCTGGTAGCAGGGCGCTGGTAACAAAAATGATTCCAGCAATAATCAGTACTGGACCAACCACTGATTCCATACCGGTCGCCAGACCCGAGATCATGACTGTCGCCGGACCTGTCTGACCATCTTTGGCGATATCGCGAACCGGTTTGCCGCCGGTGTAGTACTCGGTAATCAAGCCAATACCGATACCGCCCACAGCACCGGCAACCACACACCACCATACGCTGGTGCTGATGCCCAATGCAGAGACAATAAACCAGGCTGCGCCGATAAAGATAACGGCCGCACCGAAAGTGCCATAACGTAATGCATTGGCGGGTTCAGCATTGGAAGCCATTCGGACAATCAGAATACCCAGAATAGAACACAACAAACCGCCCGAAGCCAAGGCCAATGGTAAGGACATCAGCATTTCTCGCTCACCCATTACCGTTGTCGCCGCAAAGGTGCTGGCAATAGCGATACAGGCAATCATCGAGCCACAGTAGGATTCAAAAATATCTGAACCCATACCAGCAACATCACCTACGTTATCACCTACGTTATCGGCAATCACGCCAGGGTTACGTGGATCGTCTTCGGGAATACCTGCTTCGATTTTACCCACCAGATCAGCACCAACATCGGCACTCTTGGTGAAGATACCGCCGCCTACACGCGAGAACAATGCCACGGTTGAAGCACCCATACCAAAACCATGAATGGCTTCTGCATGTGTCGGGTCAGAACCAAAGAAGTAATACAGTGAACCCAGCCCCAGCAAACCCATGGCTGCCACGGTCAGACCCATAATCGAGCCTCCATAGAAGGCTACCGACAACGCTGCTGCAGGACCTTCGTTTGCGGCTGCAGTGGTAGTACGAACATTGGCGCGAGTGGCTGTGTACATCCCAATGTAGCCAGCAATGGCCGAGCTTAGCGCTCCGGTCACAAAGGCAGCACAGGTATGCCAGCTTGGGAAGGCAAAAAACAGGCCGATTGCCAAAACCAGTGCGAAAACACCCAAAATGGAGTATTCGCGTCTCATAAAGACCATGGCTCCATCGTGGATTGCCTCTGCAATTTCCGCGACCTTGCCTTCTCCAGCTGGACGGCGTTTAATCACCATATAGATGACAAATGCTGCCAGCAAACCGAACACGCCCAATAATGGCGGTATAAGTGTCTGATTCATAATCCTTTCCGGTAGTTCGATGAATACGGTCTCGCTGCCGCCTTATTGCTTGCGATCAGCGAATTAAACAAACCCGTTATTGTACTAGCTGGTTAAGTGGTTGAGCAATCAGTTGTTTTTATTATTTGCTCGAAGTGCTGCAAAAAACTGTCCAGCTACTGGCCACATTGACCAGCCTGCAGAGGCTTCCTCTAGGTTCTTTTGTAGCCAGCTTTGCACATCAGCGTACATATTGGCAGTGTTCTGATAGGCGCCTTTATTGTCCAGCTGTAATATGCGATAGCCACTGTCCTGCTCGATCTGGACCCTGAAAAACACTGTATCGACCTGCATTTTCACGACCATCTCAGATAAACCGGAGCTCAGATTAACGTTGTGGTCAAACAACTGAATGGTTCTGCTGGGTTGTTTTGGCGCTGCAGGCACATCCGCCAACACCAACACCGAACCACCGGTTTGAAAAGCCTTGATCACTTTGCGCGGATAAGTCCCTGGTGTGTAACGCTTGCCGGGGAACAGTTTTTCCAGATGCCGGCGACGCAAACTGACATACCAATAACGCAACAACTGCCCACTAAACTCCCCGCGCTCGCGTTTACGCAAGATGTAAACCACCTGATAACCATTGATGCGCAATTGATGCAATACGGCAAAACCGGTGTTCCAATGTGTGCCTATCACCACGAAAGCACCGTTTTCGGGAAACTCACCCTGCCGGATAATCTGTTTGCGCAGCTTCCAGGGCGCTAGCATGGATAGCCAGATATCGATGTGATCCAGTAAAATATTGCAACGATGATCAACCAGCCATTGGGTTTCGTCGCTTATTGTGGTTAGCTTTTTGCAGTTGGCCAATGCACGCTCTGACTGGCCTGCATACAATGCAGTGTGTCGACATAGCCCTTTTATTAATGACCAACTCCAACGCCACGGAAGTATGACCACCACCATGGGTATCACAAACAAGGTCAAACCATCTTTGCATTCGGTTCGGATTCTGTTCAGTGTGCCTGTGATAAAACGCATGGTTTGTTGTTATCCGTTAATGCCCGAAATCAACCTGTCGTAATGAGCCCGCTACAATGAATCTGCCTGCTTTTTTTATCATCGGCGCACAAAAGTGTGGCACCAGCTGGTTGCACAAACAACTATCATCGCATCCGCAAGTGTACCTGCCCAGTGATAAAGATCACGAATATTTTTCGTTGAATCATTCACACCCTGATCAGGCTGAGCAGATTTGGCAACAACGTTTCGCTAAAGCCAAAGCCGAACAACTGATTGGTGATGCAGCTGCCAGTCATTTTTTGACCCAACTGGAAGCCCCCTGGCACATTCGTCCCAAAGATTATAATGCTTCGCTGCCCACGGATATCGTCAATAAACTGGGCAGGCAGCTGAAGGTCATCATATTATTGCGTGACCCGACAGACAGAGCGGTATCGGCCTATTTGCATCATTTTGGTATGGGCAGCCTGGACTTAAAGTACTCTATTCTGAACGCACCAGATGAGCTGGGGATTATCAACATTGGCTTGTATGGACAACACCTGCGTAACTGGCTGGCTGTACTGCCTGCTGATAATATCTATATAGAAACCCGTTCGATTAAAACCCACGCCAAGCCAATACTCAAGGATATTTGTCGCTTTTTAGATATCCAGAGCAATCATGCATTTACTACTGCTGAGCAAATCGTTTTTGCTGGCATTCAGCGGGTACAGGATGAACAGGGCATTTGGGTAAAACAGCAGCGCCTGGGCGCAGCGGTTCAACAATTATCACACCCATTACCCAGTCGTATCATCGGTGGTGAAAACCACATTCGGCTGATTCATACCGAGGAACTTGATAAGCTGCACACTCTATTTTCAGAAGACCAACAGTTATTAAAGCAACTGATCACTGATAACCCTGTGTGTCTTGGTGCCAAACCTTAGTTTAATTATGCGTGTTCCTATTCTTTGCTATCACTCACATATCATTACCGGTGCCGGGTATGCGGGCAATGCACATGTTGCCCTGGCAGAGGATCTTGTGCTGATTGCTGAACAGGGAAAAACCATCATCCCCTTGCACCAGCTGGCTGATCGGCTGATCAATTCTGACCATGATTGCACATTGGATAATGCTGTTGTGTTGACCTTTGACGATGGCTCAACAGCCGACTTTATGCCTGTCGAGCACCCACAATATGGCCCTCAACCGGGTTTATACCCGTTGATGCAGCAGCACGCACAGCAATATCAACAAGCAGTGCATGCCACCAGCTTCGTGATCGCTTGCCCACAGGCACGCCAGCGAATGGACCAAGACTGCCTGTTTAAACTTGACTGGATGAACGATGACTGGTGGCCAGCAGCCGAAGCCAGCGGGATGCTGAGCATTGAATCGCATAGCTGGAACCACAACAATGCCGTTTGCGACGATGTGCCTGCAGGTTCAGGTGATCAGTTTTACTCAGTCAATGATTATCACCAGGCAGACCGACAGGTGCGCGAGGCAGCTGAAACCATCGCTACTTTATCTGGACGCTACCCGGATATTTTTGCCTACCCTTATGGGCATATCAGTGAATACCTCCAGCAAACCTATTTCCCGGCGTTCATGCACGAGCACCGTATGCGCTGTGCGCTGTCGACCCGGCCTGAATATGTGACGGCGAACACGTCGCGCTGGGCTATTCCCCGCTTTGTACACGGTGAACACTGGCGTGACCCGAAAACATTAACCGCCATTATCAATGGCCAGATACAAAGCTTATGAAATTACCCAAATTGCTGACGGATAAACAACGTTGCCTGTTGCGGATTGCCGAACAGGACAGTTTTATCCCCTATGAAAAGCTCAATAGTGGTTTGGCCGAGTGGCAAAAGCAATATCAAAACGCCCAACCCTTCCCGCATATTTGTCTGGATGATGTATTTGATAATGAGCTATTGCGACATATCAACAGTGACTTCCCGGGTGCTGCCGGGCAACAAGACTGGGACACCTACCGCAAAGAAAATGAATGGATGAAAAACGCCACCGGGCGGGACTTTCAAATGTCATTTTTAATCCGGCATTTTCTGTATGCATTAAGCTCTCGGTCTTTTTTGATCTGGCTTGAAAAGCTGACAGGAATCAAAAGCCTGATTCCAGATACTGAATTTATCGGTGGCGGCCTGCATGCCACCCTGACTGGCGGGAAACTGGGTGTGCATGCAGATTTTAACAAGCATCAGCGCAACGGGCTGGATCGACGCCTGAATCTGCTGCTTTATTTGAATGAACAATGGGATGAAAGCTGGAATGGTGCACTGGAGCTCTGGGATAAGGAATTGACCGGGTGCAAGCACAAAATTTTCCCCGTCTTCAATCGTATGGTAATTTTCTCAACCACTGATTTCAGCTTCCATGGTCATCCACAACCTTTAAAATGTCCGGATAATGTGGTTCGCAAGTCCATTGCATTGTATTACTACTCCAATGGCCGTCCACAAGAAGAAGTGTCCGATTCACATTTAACCAATTATCAAGATGTTTAGCCTTGCAGGCTATATGCATCAATGAGCAAAAAAATAGCATGAACACTGAAAACCTTTGGGAAAAAATTCAACAGCGCGACTGGTTCTATACCTTTGAGCTGCCATCAGGTCATCAAACACAATCGTATCTGCCAGACGAGGCCAGGGCAGTACACGACACCCGTTTGCAAATGATGCAAGCCTGTTTAAAAAATTATTATGGAGCAATGCCTGATAACAGTACGGCTATCGATCTGGCCTGTCACCAGGGTTATTTTTCTCATCATCTGGCAACAGCAGGCCACCACCAGGTAACCGGTATTGATGCCCGGCAAGAGCACATTGACGATGCCAGTCTAATCTGCGAAGCACTGGGACACGACAATATTTCGTTTCAGCAGCGCGATGTATTTTCATTATCACCAGAAACAGACGGACAGTTTGATACCGTGTTGATGTTCGGTTTGCTCTATCACCTGGAAAACCCGGTCGGGGCTTTACGGGTAGCCAAGTCACTGTGTAAACAAGTCTGCATCGTCGAAACCCAGGTCGGCCCGCATGTTTCCGGACAACTGGACTGGGGGCATTATGAGTTTGTTAAACCGATGATGGGCAGTTTTGCTGTTATCGACGAAAGCCACGAAACCCATGGCCCGGAAATGAGTACACTGGGGATATGCCTGGCGCCCTCAACAGAAACCCTGCTTTGGATTATGAAAAAAATTGGCTTTAGCCGGGTCGAATTACTAAAGCCGCCCCAGGGGGCTTATGAGCAAATTCGTTTTGGCAAGCGGGTGATGGTGGCAGGTTATATCTGATAACCACCTTGCAATGGCTTCTCGCTTACCCGATTTTTTGATTGTCGGTGCACAAAAATGTGGCACCACCTGGCTGCATCACCAGCTATCAACACATCCGCAAGTATTTCTGCCAGAGGCCAAAGACCATGAGTTTTTTTCCTATACACAACAACCCAATAACGAGCAAATCAATGCCTGGTCCGAGCGTTACATAACCGCCAACAGTGATCAGATTATTGGTGATGCCACCGCCAGTTATTTTTGGTCTGCACTCAATCCACCATGGCATGTTCAACCCGAACATTTTAATCCGGATATTCCCAAAGCCATTGCCCAAACACTTGGCGAAAAAATCAAAGTCATTGTGATCTTGCGTAGCCCGGTTGAGCGTGCAGTTTCAGCTTACCTCCACCATATCAGCATGGGCAGCCTAAGTGCCGATTGTGGTATTTTTTCAGCGCCTGAAAAACTGGGTATATTAACCATCGGTTTTTTTGGCCAGCACCTGCGCCATTGGTTACAGTATTTTCCATCTGATCGCCTATTTGTAGAAACCCGCCCCATTAAAACGCATCATCAACAGGTTCTTGCTGATCTTTGTTATTTTTTAGGTATTGCCCAGCGGCCGTTTGAACAAAGCGATCAGGTGGTTTACCGCGGTATGCGCCGCGCACAAAATGATGATGGTGTTTGGATACGTTTGCAGGACATTAAAAACCTGCCGGACATTAATCGAGCGATGCCGCTGATCAATATTAATAACGAAAAATATGTCCGTGTTGTCCATCCAACCGAACTGGATAAATTAAAGCAATTGTATATTTCAGACCAGCAACTATTAAATGGTTTGCTTGAAGCTCAAAACAATTAATTTGGGTTAATCTATTATGCCAATAAAAATTCCCATATTAACCTACCACTCTCTGAATGCGCCGGGCCATGACTACCATAATAATGATCATATTGCACTGGAAGCTGATCTGCAGATGATTCGTGAACTTGGCTTTACCCCGATTTCTCTGAATGCCATTACAGATTGGCTAAACCCTGATATTGATGACACCTTACAGCCTGGTCGCTATGTTGGCATCAGCTTTGATGATGGCTGTGATCACGATTACCACGATTTTATTCATCCGGATATTCCAACGCTGGTCAGTTTTTACAATATTATTTTGGCCAATAATCAAAAACACCCAACACTGCCCCCAGTCACAGCCACCAGTTTTGTTATCGCTTCACCGCAGGCACGTGATGTGCTGGACAAAACCTGTATTGCAGGCCGTGATCAATGGCGCGATAGCTGGTGGTTACAAGCCCAGCAAAGCGGAATATTAACCATTGCCAACCACAGCTGGGATCACACACACCCTGAGTTGGATTTTGTGGCACAACATAACCAGGTGAAAGGCAATTTTCATTGCATTGACAATTGGCATGATGCTGATATGCAGATCATGCAGGCAGAGTGGTATATCCGTAATAAATTGGAGAGGCAAAGTGCCGGACTATTTGCTTATCCATATGGTGATACCAGTCCGTTTTTAATCGAGGAATATTTTCCTTATCACCAATCAAAGTTCAAAGGGGCTTTTACCACTGGTGGGAAATATGTTTGCAATGATACCAACATCTGGGATATTCCAAGATTTGTCTGTGGTGATCACTGGTCTAAGCCAGAAGGGTTAAAACACATATTAATGCAATCGACTTAACCCAGAAAAAGCTTTTTCAAATATTGGCTAATCAGTGGTTTTAACGACCAACCGCGCCCAATCTTCACAACTGGCACGCCCTTGTATTTGGGCCAGTTTGCTGTAGGCAATTTCCAGGTTGGTCAGTTGAGTATTGAGAATGCCTGACAATACGATATAACCATTCACTTTGGTTAATTCGACAAAGGCTGGTGCTAATTCAATTAATGGACCAGCCAAAATATTGGCCAATAATATATCAACCGGTTTACAGGCTAAATCCTCTGGCCTATTAATGGTTATCTGCTCTGCAACACCATTTAATTTTGCATTCTCATAAGTCGCCAGCAGCGCCTGGTCATCATGATCAATGGCATGGATAGAGGTTGCACCTTTTAAGGCACAGGCAATGGCCAAAATGCCTGAACCACAACCATAATCGATGACGGTTTTATCGGTCATATCAACCTGGTCAATCCATTCAAGACATAGTCTTGTAGTAGGGTGGGTCCCAGAGCCAAAGGCCAGGCCGGGGTCCAGGCGGATGATGGTTTTATTTTCGGTCTCTTCTGGCTCTATATGAGATGGATATATCCACAACCGCTGGCCAAACTGCATGGGCTGATATTGATCCATCCATGCGGTTTCCCATTGTTGGTCTTCAAGTGGTTCGTAACTGACCGAGTCAATGCGAATACCTGTATTGGTCAAAGCCGAGGTGATATCAGCCTCACAGGTTTCTGCAGGAAACAAACCCGTAACGATCACTTGATCCCAGATCGGATGGGTTTGTGGATCGGGCTCAAGCAATGGTTGATCGGCGGCATCAGTCACTGTCACCGATAGTGCTTCTAATTTGATCAATAGCGCTTCAATATCACCCGCTTGCTCACCGGTGGCGGTTATCTTTACCTGTAACCAGGCCATTATTTTCTTGATCGATTAAATCTACTGTTTGTCTTTAGCCAGTAACTTTTCTAAATAGTGGATATTATTACCACCCTCTATAAAGCCCGGGTCTTTGAGTAGCCGTTGATGCAACGCAGCGTTGGTCTTAATCCCATTGACCACCATTTCATCCAATGCCACGCTCATCCGAGCCATCGCCGATGCTCGATCAGGTCCATGAGCAATCAATTTGCCGATCATTGAATCATAATGCGGCGGTACGGTGTAGCCATCATAGATATGGCTATCGACACGAATTCCCGGACCGCCAGGCGTATGCACGGCTTCAATAGTACCCGGTGACGGCATAAACGTTTCCGGATCTTCCGCATTGATACGACATTCAATCGCATGACCAAGAAAGCGAATATCATCTTGGGTATAACGCAGTTTTTGACCATTGGCCACACGGATTTGCTCCTGCACCAAGTCAACGCCGGTAATGCGTTCGCTGACAGGGTGTTCGACCTGAATCCGAGTGTTCATTTCGATGAAATAAAACTCGCCATTTTCATATAAAAACTCAAAAGTCCCTGCACCACGATAGCCAATTCTTTGGCAGGCCTCTGTACAGACTTTCCCTATCCGAGCACGGACCTCTTCAGTAATTCCCGGTGCAGGCGCTTCTTCGATAACCTTTTGGTGACGGCGCTGCATAGAACAGTCACGTTCACCCAGATGGATAGCATTGCCATGCGTGTCAGAGAGCACCTGGATTTCCACATGCCGGGGGTTTTCCAGGTATTTTTCCATGTATACGGTTTTATCACCGAATGCACTGCCGGCTTCTTGCTGAGTCAAACCGATTGAATCAGTCAGTTTTGCCGGTTCATGCACCACCCGCATACCCCGGCCACCGCCACCGGCAGCGGCTTTGATCAATACCGGGTAGCCAATTTTTTCAGCGATCTGCTGACATTGAATTGGATCGCTGGGCAACGGACCTCCAGAGCCAGGCACACAGGGCACCCCGGCCTGTTGCATGGCCTTGATGGCCGATACCTTATCGCCCATTAAACGTATGGTGTCCGCTCGTGGTCCGATAAACGTGAATCCACTTTCTTCTACACGCTCGGCAAAATCAGCATTTTCTGCCAAAAAGCCATAGCCTGGATGAACCGCAGTTGCATTGGTGACTTCCATCGCCGCAATAATGACTGGAATATTCAGGTAACTCTGGGTGGCTGGAGGCGGTCCGATACAAATGGCTTCATCGGCCATCGCTACATGTTTAAGATTACGGTCTGCAGTGGAATGTACTGCCACAGTACGAATGCCCATCGCTGCGCAGGCACGCAGAATCCGTAAGGCTATTTCGCCGCGGTTGGCGATTAATACTTTGTTGATATCAGCCATATTCCCCGCCTCAGGCTATGACAAACAAGGGTTGATCGTATTCGACCGCTTCACCGTTTTCACCCAGAATAGCCACCACTTTGCCGCCCTTATCTGACTCAATCTGGTTGAACATTTTCATGGCTTCGATCATGCATAAGGTATCGCCTGGCTCTACTACCTGACCAATGGTCACAAACACTTCCGCCTCGGGCGATGGTGCAGAATAGTAAGTCCCCACCATGGGTGAACGAACCACATGACCATCAGGCAGGCCACCGTCACTGCTTTCGGTTTCTGAAGAAGCTGCCGGAGGTGGTGCAGCAGGGGCGGCGTGTGGTTGCACCGGCGCTGCTATTGTTGGGGCTGGCATGGCAACCTGAGCGGCTGCGCTTTGTCTGGATAAGCGTACTGATTCTTCGCCTTCATGAATTTCGATTTCACTCAAGTTGGAATCTTCCAACAACTCAATCAACTTTTTGACTTTACGTATGTCCATGCTTGTTCCCGATAATGATTACATTGGTTGTAGTAGGTAATAACTGGTTTAGCTAAACTGGCCTGATCAGATCGCTTAGGTGTCGCAACTGCTGTCAAGATGATTAATCAATGCCTGCAATCCCAGCACATAGCCATCTGCACCAAAGCCAGCGATAGTGCCAATGGCAATATCACTGAAATAAGAATGGTGTCGAAATGGTTCGCGCGTTTGCGGTTGTGACAGATGCACCTCGACAAATGGTAACTTCACCGCCAACAAACCATCACGCAATGCAACACTGGTGTGGGTAAACGCGGCTGGATTGAATAACAAACCGTTTGTACCATCAGCCAGCGTAGCGTGAATACGTTCTAGCAATTGGTGTTCAGCATTGGCCTGGAAATGATCCAAATCAAAACCACAAGTCGAGGCAAACTGCTGACATTCATTGATGATGTCTTGCAAGGTTTTGGAGCCATAGATTTGTTGCTCACGCTGGCCGAGCAGATTAAGATTCGGCCCATTTAAAATTAACAGTTTGGCCACTGACATTCCGGTAATAACTGATATATTAAGTGTGCATCAAGCGACGGGTTGTGTCTATACCAATGAGTAAATTATCCTGCTTTTGGCCGCAGATGAGTGCATTTTTGCCAATTATCGTGACATTTTTACCACATGACTAGTCCAGGTAGCGTCTTGCCATTGCGTTTGGCGGTATGGTCTGGGCCGCGCAATATCTCTACCGCAACTATGCGCTCGTGGGGTAACCGCTCAGACACTGTGGTGGTAGATGAACCTTTTTATGCGCATTACCTGGCGACAACGGGTATCTATCATCCTGGTCGTGATGAAGTGCTGGCTCATCAAGAAAATGACTGGCGCAAAGTCAGCCAACAATTACTAGAGCCAATACCCGATGGTAAAAGTATTTTTTATCAAAAACACATGGCCCATCATTTATTGCCCAGTATGCAAGGAGACTGGATCAATGAATTACAGCACGTGTTTTTGATTCGCCGGCCGGATGCCATGTTGCTGTCACTCGATAAGGTTCTGGACAACCCCCAACTACCTGATACCGGCTTACCGCAACAACTGGAATTATTTGAACAGGTAAAACACGAAACCGGGCAAACACCGGTGGTGATTGACTCTGCTGATGTATTACGCAACCCCGAGAGTATGTTACGTGCATGGTGCCAAAGCCTGAATGTAAGTTTCACCATGGATATGCTTAGCTGGCCACCTGGCAGACGTGATACCGACGGTATCTGGGCTAAACACTGGTATGACAAAGTAGAACAATCCACTGGGTTCAAACCTTATCGCGAACAAACTGTTGAACTGCCTGAGGGCCTGCGAGCACTGCATCAGGCTTGCCTGCCTTATTACCAAACACTTTATCAACAGCGTTTACATACCTAACTTTTGAGATTTTTATGCTGCAATCTTTTGATTCAAGAAACACTGACTTAATCGTCAACATCAATGGCAACCTGGTACACCGTGACCAGGCAGCAATCAGCCCCTTTGATAGCGCCGTTCAGGGCGGCGATGCAGTATGGGAAGGTTTGCGTTTATATAACGGCAAAATTTTTGCCCTCAATGAACATCTGGCTCGATTACATAGCTCAGCCAAAGCGCTGGCATTTAGCAGCATCCCCAGCCGAGATGAGATCATCCATGAAATCAAACGCACTTTGCAAGCCAATAAGATGACTGACGGTGTGCATATCCGGTTAACACTGACACGTGGAATTAAAGTGACATCAGGTATGGATCCACGCCTAAACCAGGCCGGACCTACCCTGATTGTTCTGGCTGAACATAAACCGCCTGTCTACGAGAAAACTGGCTTGAGTCTAATTACCAGCAGTGTTCGACGCTTTCCGCCCGATTGTCTGGACCCCAAAATTCACCATGCCAACTTACTGCAATCCATCCTGGCTAAAATTGAAGCCAATCATGCCGGTGCTGATGATGCTTTGATGCTTGACTATCAGGGTTTTATTGCAGAAACCAACGCTACTCATGTGTTTATCGTGCATGCGAATACTGTATATACCCCACATACCCATGCCTGCCCGGAAGGCGTTACCCGCACCACGGTTCTGCGCATTTGTAATGAGCAGAACATCAAACATGAAATTAAAAACTTATCGTTGACCGAGTTGTATCGTGCAGACGAGGTATTTTGTACTGGCACCATGGGTGAAATTGCAGCAATCACAACTGTTGATGGTCGTCAAATAGGCTCTACAGAGCACCCGATGACCGATCAGATTGGTGATCTATACAAACAATGCACTGCCAACGAAGGGGTTTTGGTAGTCTAAACTGGATTTTAGATTTAATGATCGGGAAGTGTTATGGCACAAGATGATACAAGCAATAACGGCGAACAAACCTCTACCGAAGCCAGCAGCGAAGGTTCAACAACCGATATCGCAACAGCAGAGGGGCAATTAGAGGCCACAGGCGAACAAATAACCAACGTTTCCCAGGAATTTACAGACCGCATCGACGGGTTACGAGAGTTTCTGCCAGAACCCCTGATGGCTGTTTGGGACACCGTGGCGCAGCATCCATATATTGGCTCTCTGACCGTTGCAGTATTTGGTTATTTTGCCGCCAAAGTTGTTGTTTGGGTCATGCGTAATACCTTAAATCAACTGACCAAGCGTACAAAATCGAACACTGATGACAAACTGATCGAGATGCTGGCTCGCCCGGTTTTTACTACTGTATTTTTCTTTTTCCTGGTATTGGCATTGCGTCCTTTGATCGGTGGTGCGACGTATAACACCATCGGTAACATCATGGCTTCGCTTGTTATTTTTACCTGGCTGATGACCCTGTTACCTACCAGCAAGCTGCTACTAGAATCATTGGGGCGCAACAGCAGCCGATTTAAAATTATCGAAGAGCGCACCATCCCACTGTTCAACATGATCTCCATCATTTTGCTGGTTGGCATGGGTACCTATGCATTATTAATTCTATGGGGTATTAACCCTGCTGCCTGGCTGGCTTCTGCTGGTGTATTGGGTATTGCCATCGGTTTTGCTGCCCGCGATACCCTGGCCAATTTATTTGCTGGAATGTTTATCGTTGCCGATGCACCTTATCAAATTGGTGATTTTATCAATCTGGACAGCGGTGAGCGCGGGCAGATTACCAGCGTCGGTTTGCGCAGCACCCGTCTGATTACTCGTGATGATGTCGAAATCACCATTCCGAACGCGGTAATTGCCAATGCCAAAATTATTAATGAGAGTGGCGGCCAGTCAGTTAAAAGCCGGATTCGTATCAAAGTTGGTGTGGCCTATGGCACTGACGCTGAAAAAGTGGTCTCTGTACTGGAAGATGTTGCTGAAAATGACAATTCAATTGCCCGCTACCCGACACCCCGTGTGCGAATGCGTGCGTTTGGTGATTCCAGTGTGGATTTTGAATTGCTATGTTGGATTAACACGCCCGTAGAACGTGGCAAAGTTACCCATGAACTTTATATGGCGGTTTACAAGCGTTTTGCGGATGAAAATATTGAAATCCCATTTCCACAGCGGGATTTGTACATTCGCAGCATGCCTCAACAAATCAGTAATCAATAGTCACTGCGAAAACCAATGGGCCATTGGCCAAGATGCCGTAGCCCGTTATCTATCACTGACGTATTATCAGCCAATGGATAGTGTCAACGTTTGCCCAATAGGCTGATAGCAATTCCTCCAATAATTAATATACCTGCAACCCATACCCGCATTGGTAGTGCTTCATCCACTATAAACACACCACCAACAGCGGCCAATGCTGGTACCATTAATTGGCTCAGCCCCGCTTGGCTTGCAGTCAGTCCCGGTAATGCTCGATACCAGCAGATATACCCCAGACCAGATGCCAATGCTCCAGAAATAACCGCCAAAACCACGCCAATTGGTTCTATATTCCAATCAAAATTAAACCACCAACACAATAAAACTAAAGCAGCGACATAAGGCAGACTGTAAATAAAGTTGTTTGCAGTATCTTGAACTGGATCAACGCTGCCGCGGCCTATCCAGGTATATACCGTCCAGGCAATACCTGCACCTACCATTAAAATGGCAACGACTATCGAAGGTTGCGTCGCATCTGGCAGCAATAACCATACAAAACCAGCATTGGCCGTTATCAGAGCTATCCACTCATAAACTGTTTGCGCCTGTCTCTGCCATAGTGCAATACACAATAAACCAATTTGTACTGTACCGAATAAAATTAAAGCACCAGTCGCAGTGCTTAATTGAATATAAGCAAAAGAAAACAATACTGCATATAAAAACAGCATCATTGCAGAAGGTGAAAAAAAATTCTGTGTGGGAGTTAACTTGCTTGGTCGTTTTTTATAAGCCAATAACCACAGCAATAATGCACCACTGATTAAGCGCAGGCTGGTAAAACTGGCTGCGTCAATACTGTGCTGTGCAAGCGCCAGACGGCACAATACAGAGTTAGCAGCAAACCCCACCATTGCTAATACAGTAAAACCAATTATATGCCAGCTCATGCGCATATTTGGCGCCGCATTTTTATGTTCGGGGCTAATGGTTATTAATCATTAAACAAGGTGCTACGATAATTATGCACATTGGCACAGCCGGCATAATTACTAAAACGCTGACTCCAGCGCCATACATCGTTAGCACGCCGCCAGCGGCTATGGTAAAACTCCATCAAGCAAACACCCTCTGGTGTAACTATGGTGACCACATCATGCGGTTGGGTTTTTGCACGTGGCGGGTAAGTTGTGGCTGTACCCCAGTTGCGTGAGCCTTTTCGGCTTGCATAGTTTGCCCAGAACTGCTCTGGTTTAACCCAGCTATCAGCTTGAGTGTCCCAAACAATAAAACCATCGTTGTGTAATCGTGTTTGACCATTTCGAAGCGTGCTTTCAGTTTGAGCATATAGAGAAATGCATACACACCATAATACGGCAGACCCAGACCAAAATAATCGAGAAAACATCACCTGATACATTAATTAGTGGCTACAACCTGCCTGGCATTTTTGCTATAGGAAGTTGCCGCTGCAAGTAAAATATTAGGGTCAAGTCGTGTTTTGAAATTAGGATTGACGTATTGAAAGTGTACCAGCCCGTCTGTGCCAATAATAAAAGTCCCAGGCGCTGGTAAATAGGTGTGCTCCGCTCCTGATGCCAGACGCAGACTCGCCCCACCATTAAAATACTTATTCAGATCATTCTGCTCTACCTGATAAGCAATACCAAATTTCTGAGCTGTTTCCATGCTTGAGTCGGAATACAGGGTATATCCGATCTCGGGATCGTCTAAACTTTCAATTAATCTTTCGGGTTTATCCGGACTGATAAACCATACATCAAAGCCCTGCGCCAGCAATGACTCTTCAGCCTTACGCAACTCTGCAAGATGTAAATTGCAATAAGGACACCAGCCGCCACGATAGAAAGTGATGACCAATGGCTTTTCCAATTGCTGCGGATTGACCCGAACTGTATTACCGGTAACACCAGTAACCGTAAAACTTGGTGCACTTGTACCAGGCAATAATGGCTTTACCGAACTCGGACCAATACCAACACTACCGGTATCATAAGTATAACGTTCTTCACTGCGTCTTAATTTTCTAAAAAAATCACTTTGATCAATTTTTCGTTGCTGATAGTTGATTTTATCTTCGGGTTGCTTATTGAACTCAAAGCGAAAATCATCATCCTGTGCTGAGCCATCAATGACCAGTAAAACCGCGAACAAA
The DNA here is from genome assembly GCA_965230265.1 of Wenzhouxiangellaceae bacterium. Classification (GTDB taxonomy): domain Bacteria; phylum Pseudomonadota; class Gammaproteobacteria; order Xanthomonadales; family Wenzhouxiangellaceae; genus JAJFKX01. The sequence goes on from OZ245999.1 coordinate 3,230,469, forward strand.
ACCGCGACCAGGGAAAAAGTATGACGTAGGTAAACGGAGCGCATGCTGGACAACCAATATTTTGTTGAAGACAGTTAAGCATATCAGAAGCCAATCGAGAGTGTACTTCTGATTGGAGACTAATCTTGATTCTGCCGACATCCGCAATATCGGCAGAATTTTATTGTTCAGCGTTGGGGATTAATTCAATACCTGTTTGCGTCTGATGGTGTATATCGACACAGCCAGCGCCATTAGGATTAACAATAACAACCCCGTCTTGCTTAGCGTCGGCACTTCTACAATGATACCCTCATCCGAATCATCTGGCACCACCGGGGTGTCCTCATCACAGTCATTCATACTACCGCCGGTATTGGGGCATTCATCCAGTACCGTGACGCTGTTGCTGATAGTCATTAAACCACCAGGTAACGGGTCATCGACAATGACACTAAAGCTCAACGTTACCATACCTGGATTGACCCCATCACTGGCCGGTACTGTCACCGCTGCATTGGTATCACATACCGTCGCTGCAGGATCACCTGCCATACAGTCAAAGTCGTCACCACCAGCGGCTGTGGTGTTATCAGGAACCGTCTCCTGAATATCACCTATTGCATAGTCCTGTGGTACACCACCATCATTGCTCAAGGTAATGGTATAGTCCAGTTGTTCACCGGGTTCAGCAATACCATTCCCGTCACCATCGGCTACTGTCTTAGTCACCGAGATATCGGGTGCCGCATCGTTCATGAATGTACAAGTTATCGGGCTTTGGAAGTTCGAGTTAACCACATCCACATCAGCACCATCAATAGTGATTGTAGTATCCACCAAACTAGTGGTTAACATTGCTCCTAATGCATCCACACAACTAGCACCCTGGAAGGTGAAGAACTGCGGAACGATTTCTGTAATGGTTACATCCTGACCCAGCATATCCACAAACACTGGTGCCGCACTTTCCGGTGTACCCGGTGTGACAGTGGTAACACTGGCCATGTTGGGTGTAGCGTTGGTTAGAGTGAAATCAAACGTACCTGTTAAAACAGCGCTGACCTTCTCCACCACAATCTGGAATGAGGGAATCACCACTGTGGCTGCTGCATTGACATTGACTGCTGCAAACAACACTGAGGTTCCGTCAATGCTGACATTATTATTGATTTGACCATTGGTACGATCAGCCACCATAACAATTAAACTGGCTTCACAAATCACTGTATCGCCAGCTGGCAGAATACTGCCAACACCACCGAATGCTGCTCCTGCCTGGGTAGTCGCATCACAGATGATAGGGCCTAAGCCCGGCAATGGATCCATAATCGAATCAATCGTTATATCATCGGCATTGGCATTGGTAATGATGATTGAATAAGTGATTTCATCACCAACACTGGCAAATCCATCCGGCGTTGCATCATCGGTGATCGCCGGTACCTTGGCCGCATTTAAGCTGGCGGTTTCAAACAACTGAGGCAAGGCAACAAACAAGTCATCATCAAATACTGGTTGGCCATTAGCGCCATCAGCAGTCAAAGTGGCTCCATTGCTGATATCAAATTGGGAGTTGTTATCCGGTACGGTGAATGTGGAAGTACAGACAAAGCTACTGTCCAGACCCAACGTGGTACTCGGGCAGGTAATTGTAGTGCCCAGATCATCAACCACCAGAATATTGTTTAATACCGCCGTACCGGTATTCACTATTGTAAAGGAATAATCAATAGTGTCATTGGTGGTAAATAGAAAATCAGCATCATTGTCATTGTGTACCGCACCAACCAGCACTGTACCAATCGCTTCGTCAGCTGGAGTACCGCCAATTAACAAGGTATAGGAAGTCTTGCTGCGGAAACGATTGCCATCACTGTCTGTCCCCAGCGCCACAATATCTATCGGCATCCGGGTAACATCAGCTGGTGCCGTCACTTGCGTCTGGCAAGTGATACTGTCACCCGCTGCCAGGCGACCTGCATTGGCATTAAAACTATTGCCTTGATCAGTGTTGCCATTACAGGATAATGTACTTACACGGTCACTGCTGCGAATGACAATGCTGTCTACCGGGCTGTTACCTGGGTTGCTTAATACATAATCAAGCGCATACACGTTATTGGCATCAGAGCCTGTGACTTCTACTGCACCATTCAGTGTGGCAGCCATGCCCGTTGTACTGCTTATCAGCAGCCCCAGAAAAAACATATAATTATGTTTAGGTTTCATAAGTAACACTCTGATTATCAATGCATTTTACTAGTGTAACACCAGTTGACAAAGGTTGTATACCTTTATCAACTGGTGATTGCTGTTATGTTTCACCCTAGTGGGTGCTGAACATATCAATTGCCACCGCTGAAGTTGGAGAACACTGCAGATGCGCGTGAGGTAACATTTTGACCATTAGTGGCGTTACCCAATACAGTTGCCGTATTGGTAACACGGCGGTTATCTGCATCATCCTGGGTAATCGTGTACTCACCCAGACACGTTGCTGATTCACCAGGTGCAAGTGGGTTCATCAATGTCAGTTCACCTGCACCAATGGCCGCTGGAACATCGCAACCCGTGAAGACACCATCGCGTGACTGCAGACGACGGTCAATTAACCGCACATTGCTCAAATCCAGAGTACCCGTATTTTCGATGACAAAGGTGTACTCAATAATCTCACCAACATCACCAAACCCATCATTGTCATTATCAGTCAGTTGACGATTGGTCTTATTCAAGTCAATTTCCGGACGATCAGCTGGAATTGGTGCGCAATCATTATCATCCAGTTCTACCGTTCCCACGATTAGCGCTTCATTGAAGAAACCGCTACCTGGAGCGCCATTACAGACCTCGCTACCTGCGATCTGACTTGGGTTAACAGCTACACGAATGCTCACAGAGTATGTGTCACTGTCACCACCCGGTAAAGGTACATCAACGTCAGAAATCTGCATCGATTTGTTATTTGACGGTGTGAAATCACCACCATTCGAGGCTAGACCTGGCTCGAGTATGCCATCGCTGGTGCTGGCATTGCCTGATAACAAGTTGATTTGGTTAGGACCAGATGGATAACCCAGCTGATCATCCAGGGTATAAACAATATCCGTACCGCCCTGATTATCGATAATCATGCTGTAGTTAACCGCAAACACTGTTGCACTCACCTGGTTAACCGAAGTAATGGTCTTGGTAAATGTAATGTTCTGCACCGGAATCATGGTTGGTCCACAATCGTTCTGATCCACCACGCTATCACCATTGGTATCATCACCAAGATCAATCACACCGTCGCCATTGATATCTGGCAACCCATCAATAAATGGTGTGCCATCAGGACAGCTTGGCAGATTATCCACCGTTGCCTGATTAAGGATCGCTGCAACCCCTGCTGGTATTGGATCAGCAGCCTCAACAGTGAAAATCACCATAATCGTTTCACCACTGGCAATATCAATGGTAAATCCACTGGTGCGCAGGTCGTTGATTGTAGGGTTGGCTGGCATAACATCACTACCACCGATAATGCTCAGAGCTTGAGTACCATCAATAACCAGATTTGGATCGGACAACGGATCTCTAACCAAAGCATCATCAGCTGATGTTGTACCCGCATTCATTATGCTGATGGTATAAGTCAGCACTTCACCATCATCGGCAATACCATCACCATTGGCATCACTCACTGCCTTGGTTGTTATTAACTGCGGCTCAGTCGGCGTGCTGACCGTACAAACATTGCCATCATCATCACTTGGATCATTACACTCATTAGGTACCGTGACTCTATTGATGATGCTATTGATATTGCTAGCTAACGGATCATCAGCAACAACAATAAATGTCAGTGTCACACTGCCTGGTGTAGTGCCGTCACTGGCAGCAACTGTAAAGCTATTATTATTGAAACATTGGCTACCAGCCGGGTCACCAGCAGAACAATCAAAGTCATCACCACCAACAGCGCTGGTCCCTACTGGAACTGTTTCGATAATATCAGCAGCCATATAGCTGACTGGCTGGCCACCAACATTGGTCAGGGTAATGCTATAGGTGAGTGTTTCACCATCTTCAACCTGGTTATCTATCACACCGCTCTCTGCTGCCAAGGCCTTGATCACAATAATGTTGCCTGGCGTCGGCTGGCTCGTGACACAACTGGTTTGAGTACAGATAGGTGCCCCGTTCTCATCGTTGACTATGGCCACGTTATCGATACTGATGTCGTTATCAGCAATCGGATCAAGCACCGTCACCGTGTAACTCACCGTCACCGTCGCTCCGGCTGCCACATCTACCGTAATACCCGCCTGCAAATCAGCAATCGTCGGGTTGGCCGGCTGAACATCTGATCCACCAACTACCACCAGCAACTGCGTGCCATCAACATTAACGCCCGCGTCATTGACCGCGTCCATTATGCTCACATCATTGGCTACACTGCCGCCGCTGTTGCTAACACTGATCGTGTACGTCAACGCTTCTCCTGGCTGGGCAATGCCATCACCACTCGCGTCTACCACACTCTTACTTGCCGCTACCTCTGGATCAGTCGGCGTGTCTTCATCACAGTCATTGCTCTGACCTGGTGCATTCGGACACTCATTCGGTACCGTCACACTATTGAGAATGTTGGTCACACCCATCGCCAGTGGATCATCAACGATCACCGTAAACGTCAGGGTAAATGTGCCCGGCGTCGTGCCATCACTGGCCGCCACCGTAAAGCCGGCAGTATTGCTACAACTGCTTCCTGCATTGTCATCAGGCGTACAGCTAAAGTCATCTCCAACAACATGCGTGGTGCTCACTGGTACCACCTCACCGATTTCTCCGGCCAGGTAATCAAACGCTGTACCGCCCGTATTGGTGAAGGTAATGCTGTAGCTCAGCGTCTCACCCGGGCTGGCAATTCCATCCCCACCAGCATCCGTGCTCTTGACCACACTGATGTTCGGATCCGTTGGCGTGCTCGTCATACACGATGTTTGTGTACAAGCATCATCACCACCGTTCATCACCGTCGCAATATTGTCGATACTGATGTCGTTATCAGCAATCGGATCAAGCACCGTCACCGTGTAACTCACCGTCACCGTCGCTCCGGCTGCCACATCTACCGTAATACCCGCCTGCAAATCAGCAATCGTCGGGTTGGCCGGCTGAACATCTGATCCACCAACTACCACCAGCAACTGCGTGCCATCAACATTAACGCCCGCGTCATTGACCGCGTCCATTATGCTCACATCATTGGCTACACTGCCGCCGCTGTTGCTAACACTGATCGTGTACGTCAACGCTTCTCCTGGCTGGGCAATGCCATCACCACTCGCGTCTACCACACTCTTACTTGCCGCTACCTCTGGATCAGTCGGCGTGTCTTCATCACAGTCATTGCTCTGACCTGGTGCATTCGGACACTCATTCGGTACCGTCACACTATTGAGAATGTTGGTCACACCCATCGCCAGTGGATCATCAACGATCACCGTAAACGTCAGGGTAAATGTGCCCGGCGTCGTGCCATCACTGGCCGCCACCGTAAAGCCGGCAGTATTGCTACAACTGCTTCCTGCATTGTCATCAGGCGTACAGCTAAAGTCATCTCCAACAACATGCGTGGTGCTCACTGGTACCACCTCACCGATTTCTCCGGCCAGGTAATCAAACGCTGTACCGCCCGTATTGGTGAAGGTAATGCTGTAGCTCAGCGTCTCACCCGGGCTGGCAATTCCATCCCCACCAGCATCCGTGCTCTTGACCACACTGATGTTCGGATCCGTTGGCGTGCTCGTCATACACGATGTTTGTGTACAAGCATCATCACCACCGTTCATCACCGTCGCAATATTGTCGATACTGATGTCGTTATCAGCAATCGGATCAAGCACCGTCACCGTGTAACTCACCGTCACCGTCGCTCCGGCTGCCACATCTACCGTAATACCCGCCTGCAAATCAGCAATCGTCGGGTTGGCCGGCTGAACATCTGATCCACCAACTACCACCAGCAACTGCGTGCCATCAACATTAACGCCCGCGTCATTGACCGCGTCCATTATGCTCACATCATTGGCTACACTGCCGCCGCTGTTGCTAACACTGATCGTGTACGTCAACGCTTCTCCTGGCTGGGCAATGCCATCACCACTCGCGTCTACCACACTCTTACTTGCCGCTACCTCTGGATCAGTCGGCGTGTCTTCATCACAGTCATTGCTCTGACCTGGTGCATTCGGACACTCATTCGGTACCGTCACACTATTGAGAATGTTGGTCACACCCATCGCCAGTGGATCATCAACGATCACCGTAAACGTCAGGGTAAATGTGCCCGGCGTCGTGCCATCACTGGCCGCCACCGTAAAGCCGGCAGTATTGCTACAACTGCTTCCTGCATTGTCATCAGGCGTACAGCTAAAGTCATCTCCAACAACATGCGTGGTGCTCACTGGTACCACCTCACCGATTTCTCCGGCCAGGTAATCAAACGCTGTACCGCCCGTATTGGTGAAGGTAATGCTGTAGCTCAGCGTCTCACCCGGGCTGGCAATTCCATCCCCACCAGCATCCGTGCTCTTGACCACACTGATGTTCGGATCCGTTGGCGTGCTCGTCATACACGATGTTTGTGTACAAGCATCATCACCACCGTTCATCACCGTCGCAATATTGTCGATACTGATGTCGTTATCAGCAATCGGATCAAGCACCGTCACCGTGTAACTCACCGTCACCGTCGCTCCGGCTGCCACATCTACCGTAATACCCGCCTGCAAATCAGCAATCGTCGGGTTGGCCGGCTGAACATCTGATCCACCAACTACCACCAGCAACTGCGTGCCATCAACATTAACGCCCGCGTCATTGACCGCGTCCATTATGCTCACATCATTGGCTACACTGCCGCCGCTGTTGCTAACACTGATCGTGTACGTCAACGCTTCTCCTGGCTGGGCAATGCCATCACCACTCGCGTCTACCACACTCTTACTTGCCGCTACCTCTGGATCAGTCGGCGTGTCTTCATCACAGTCATTGCTCTGACCTGGTGCATTCGGACACTCATTCGGTACCGTCACACTATTGAGAATGTTGGTCACACCCATCGCCAGTGGATCATCAACGATCACCGTAAACGTCAGGGTAAATGTGCCCGGCGTCGTGCCATCACTGGCCGCCACCGTAAAGCCGGCAGTATTGCTACAACTGCTTCCTGCATTGTCATCAGGCGTACAGCTAAAGTCATCTCCAACAACATGCGTGGTGCTCACTGGTACCACCTCACCGATTTCTCCGGCCAGGTAATCAAACGCTGTACCGCCCGTATTGGTGAAGGTAATGCTGTAGCTCAGCGTCTCACCCGGGCTGGCAATTCCATCCCCACCAGCATCCGTGCTCTTGACCACACTGATGTTCGGATCCGTTGGCGTGCTCGTCATACACGATGTTTGTGTACAAGCATCATCACCACCGTTCATCACCGTCGCAATATTGTCGATACTGATGTCGTTATCAGCAATCGGATCAAGCACCGTCACCGTGTAACTCACCGTCACCGTCGCTCCGGCTGCCACATCTACCGTAATACCCGCCTGCAAATCAGCAATCGTCGGGTTGGCCGGCTGAACATCTGATCCACCAACTACCACCAGCAACTGCGTGCCATCAACATTAACGCCCGCGTCATTGACCGCGTCCATTATGCTCACATCATTGGCTACACTGCCGCCGCTGTTGCTAACACTGATCGTGTACGTCAACGCTTCTCCTGGCTGGGCAATGCCATCACCACTCGCGTCTACCACACTCTTACTTGCCGCTACCTCTGGATCAGTCGGCGTGTCTTCATCACAGTCATTGCTCTGACCTGGTGCATTCGGACACTCATTCGGTACCGTCACACTATTGAGAATGTTGGTCACACCCATCGCCAGTGGATCATCAACGATCACCGTAAACGTCAGGGTAAATGTGCCCGGCGTCGTGCCATCACTGGCCGCCACCGTAAAGCCGGCAGTATTGCTACAACTGCTTCCTGCATTGTCATCAGGCGTACAGCTAAAGTCATCTCCAACAACATGCGTGGTGCTCACTGGTACCACCTCACCGATTTCTCCGGCCAGGTAATCAAACGCTGTACCGCCCGTATTGGTGAAGGTAATGCTGTAGCTCAGCGTCTCACCCGGGCTGGCAATTCCATCCCCACCAGCATCCGTGCTCTTGACCACACTGATGTTCGGATCCGTTGGCGTGCTCGTCATACACGATGTTTGTGTACAAGCATCATCACCACCGTTCATCACCGTCGCAATATTGTCGATACTGATGTCGTTATCAGCAATCGGATCAAGCACCGTCACCGTGTAACTCACCGTCACCGTCGCTCCGGCTGCCACATCTACCGTAATACCCGCCTGCAAATCAGCAATCGTCGGGTTGGCCGGCTGAACATCTGATCCACCAACTACCACCAGCAACTGCGTGCCATCAACATTAACGCCCGCGTCATTGACCGCGTCCATTATGCTCACATCATTGGCTACACTGCCGCCGCTGTTGCTAACACTGATCGTGTACGTCAACGCTTCTCCTGGCTGGGCAATGCCATCACCACTCGCGTCTACCACACTCTTACTTGCCGCTACCTCTGGATCAGTCGGCGTGTCTTCATCACAGTCATTGCTCTGACCTGGTGCATTCGGACACTCATTCGGTACCGTCACACTATTGAGAATGTTGGTCACACCCATCGCCAGTGGATCATCTACCGTCACAGTAAAGGTCAATGCCACACTGCCATTGGCCGGTACCACTGCATCGGCACTATTGGTACACGTCGTTCCCGCAGGATCTCCATCAACACAGCTAAAGCTATCGCCACCGGCTGCTGTGGTATTGGCCGGAACGGTCTCTTCAATCTCTCCAGCCAGGAAGGTAAAGGCTGTACCACCTGTGTTCGTCAACGTGATCGTGTACGTCAAATCTTCACCAGCTTCTGCAAACGGTCCACCCGTCGTCAATGTCTTGGCAACACTGATGTTTGGTTCGGTCGGCGTATCCGTATCACAGTCACTGCCCGGGTTATCACACACCGGATCTCCATCATCAGTGACCACCGCAAGGTTCGCGATGCTCAGATCACCATCCGCGATCGGATCGGTCACCGTCACGCTGTAACTGACCGTCGCTGTCGCACCAGCTGCTATATCCAGCGTAATGCCTGCCTGCAAATCAGCAATCGTTGGGCCCGCCGGCAAAATGTCACTGGCATTGGTGATCACCAGTACCTGCGTGCCATCTACCGTAATGCCTGCATCGGCTACCGCATCCTGCACCGATACATCATCGGCCACTGAACCGCCGTTGTTGCTGATACTGATCGTGTACGTCAGTACTTCTCCAGCTTCCGCTATGCCTGCCAGCAAGCCACCTGGCTCGGCAACACTCTTCACTGCCACTAACTGCGGTTCAGTCGGGGTGTCTTCATCACAATCGTTATCAACGCTTGGACATTCGCCTGGCACCACAACACTGTTCAGAATGCTCGTCACGCCCGCTGGAATCGGATCATCTACCGTCACAGTAAAGGTCAATGCCACACTGCCATTGGCCGGTACCACTGCATCGGCACTATTGGTACACGTCGTTCCCGCAGGATCTCCATCAACACAGCTAAAGCTATCGCCACCGGCTGCTGTGGTATTGGCCGGAACGGTCTCTTCAATCTCTCCAGCCAGGAAGGTAAAGGCTGTACCACCTGTGTTCGTCAACGTGATCGTGTACGTCAAATCTTCACCAGCTTCTGCAAACGGTCCACCCGTCGTCAATGTCTTGGCAACACTGATGTTTGGTTCGGTCGGCGTATCCGTATCACAGTCACTGCCCGGGTTATCACACACCGGATCTCCATCATCAGTGACCACCGCAAGGTTCGCGATGCTCAGATCACCATCCGCGATCGGATCGGTCACCGTCACGCTGTAACTGACCGTCGCTGTCGCACCAGCTGCTATATCCAGCGTAATGCCTGCCTGCAAATCAGCAATCGTTGGGCCCGCCGGCAAAATGTCACTGGCATTGGTGATCACCAGTACCTGCGTGCCATCTACCGTAATGCCTGCATCGGCTACCGCATCCTGCACCGATACATCATCGGCCACTGAACCGCCGTTGTTGCTGATACTGATCGTGTACGTCAGTACTTCTCCAGCTTCCGCTATGCCTGCCAGCAAGCCACCTGGCTCGGCAACACTCTTCACTGCCACTAACTGCGGTTCAGTCGGGGTGTCTTCATCACAATCGTTATCAACGCTTGGACATTCGCCTGGCACCACAACACTGTTCAGAATGCTCGTCACGCCCGCTGGAATCGGATCATCTACCGTCACAGTAAAGGTCAATGCCACACTGCCATTGGCCGGTACCACTGCATCGGCACTATTGGTACACGTCGTTCCCGCAGGATCTCCATCAACACAGCTAAAGCTATCGCCACCGGCTGCTGTGGTATTGGCCGGAACGGTCTCTTCAATCTCTCCAGCCAGGAAGGTAAAGGCTGTACCACCTGTGTTCGTCAACGTGATCGTGTACGTCAAATCTTCACCAGCTTCTGCAAACGGTCCACCCGTCGTCAATGTCTTGGCAACACTGATGTTTGGTTCGGTCGGCGTATCCGTATCACAGTCACTGCCCGGGTTATCACACACCGGATCTCCATCATCAGTGACCACCGCAAGGTTCGCGATGCTCAGATCACCATCCGCGATCGGATCGGTCACCGTCACGCTGTAACTGACCGTCGCTGTCGCACCAGCTGCTATATCCAGCGTAATGCCTGCCTGCAAATCAGCAATCGTTGGGCCCGCCGGCAAAATGTCACTGGCATTGGTGATCACCAGTACCTGCGTGCCATCTACCGTAATGCCTGCATCGGCTACCGCATCCTGCACCGATACATCATCGGCCACTGAACCGCCGTTGTTGCTGATACTGATCGTGTACGTCAGTACTTCTCCAGCTTCCGCTATGCCTGCCAGCAAGCCACCTGGCTCGGCAACACTCTTCACTGCCACTAACTGCGGTTCAGTCGGGGTGTCTTCATCACAATCGTTATCAACGCTTGGACATTCGCCTGGCACCACAACACTGTTCAGAATGCTCGTCACGCCCGCTGGAATCGGATCATCTACCGTCACAGTAAAGGTCAATGCCACACTGCCATTGGCCGGTACCACTGCATCGGCACTATTGGTACACGTCGTTCCCGCAGGATCTCCATCAACACAGCTAAAGCTATCGCCACCGGCTGCTGTGGTATTGGCCGGAACGGTCTCTTCAATCTCTCCAGCCAGGAAGGTAAAGGCTGTACCACCTGTGTTCGTCAACGTGATCGTGTACGTCAAATCTTCACCAGCTTCTGCAAACGGTCCACCCGTCGTCAATGTCTTGGCAACACTGATGTTTGGTTCGGTCGGCGTATCCGTATCACAGTCACTGCCCGGGTTATCACACACCGGATCTCCATCATCAGTGACCACCGCAAGGTTCGCGATGCTCAGATCACCATCCGCGATCGGATCGGTCACCGTCACGCTGTAACTGACCGTCGCTGTCGCACCAGCTGCTATATCCAGCGTAATGCCTGCCTGCAAATCAGCAATCGTTGGGCCCGCCGGCAAAATGTCACTGGCATTGGTGATCACCAGTACCTGCGTGCCATCTACCGTAATGCCTGCATCGGCTACCGCATCCTGCACCGATACATCATCGGCCACTGAACCGCCGTTGTTGCTGATACTGATCGTGTACGTCAGTACTTCTCCAGCTTCCGCTATGCCTGCCAGCAAGCCACCTGGCTCGGCAACACTCTTCACTGCCACTAACTGCGGTTCAGTCGGGGTGTCTTCATCACAATCGTTATCAACGCTTGGACATTCGCCTGGCACCACAACACTGTTCAGAATGCTCGTCACGCCCGCTGGAATCGGATCATCTACCGTCACAGTAAAGGTCAATGCCACACTGCCATTGGCCGGTACCACTGCATCGGCACTATTGGTACACGTCGTTCCCGCAGGATCTCCATCAACACAGCTAAAGCTATCGCCACCGGCTGCTGTGGTATTGGCCGGAACGGTCTCTTCAATCTCTCCAGCCAGGAAGGTAAAGGCTGTACCACCTGTGTTCGTCAACGTGATCGTGTACGTCAAATCTTCACCAGCTTCTGCAAACGGTCCACCCGTCGTCAATGTCTTGGCAACACTGATGTTTGGTGCTGTCGGTGTGCTGGTATCGCAATCACTGTCGACGCTTGCACATACATCTGCACCATCATCCATAACCACCGCAAGGTTATCAATGCTCAGATCACCATCCGCGATCGGATCGGTCACCGTCACGCTGTAGCTGACCGTCGCCGTCGCACCCCCTGCAATATCCAGTGTTAATCCCGCCTGCAAATCAGCAATCGTCGGATTCGCTGGCAACACGTCACTTGCCCCACCAATTACCAGCACCTGGGTTCCATCAACCGTAATACCCGGATCGGCTACCGCATCCTGCACCGATACATCATCGGCCACTGCTTGACCACTGTTGGTAATGCTGATGGTGTATGTCAATACTTCGCCGGGCTCAGCAATGCCATTGCCAGACGCGTCCACGACGCTCTTGACAGCTGCAAGCTCCACCGGCTCTAGAATTGGGCAATCTATAAAGTCATTACCGGGCTGATTGCCGATATAAAACTCATCTGTCGGGTTACCATCGATAGCAACCGACATCGTGTTGTTTAGGTTGATAAATAAGTTATTTATAAAAAATTGTTGTATCGGCTCATCATTGACCAACATGCGAATCATCGAAGAGGGACAATCATCCGGAAACCGTATATTAAATAATTCAAAGGGTACACCGGCTACGATATCGGGCGTATTGCTGATCACCGGGTTCAGTGACGCTTGATAGACCGTAAAGCCTTCTAAAACTGCAGGGTCCAAACCAAAGTTACCAAACGTCTGTGGTGATATCTGCGCTATCGTCCAAACACCATTGCGATTGGCAATCGTATTGGATGCAGGCACATCAAGAAAAGCAGGGTCAGTGGCTATAGGTGCGCCTGTTAATGGGTCTGCAGGCACCAAAAAGGTAAACACCGCTGTCGGTATGGTGTATGACGTTCGACTGAAATCCGGGAAAAATACTGCGGTGACACTCTGTGGGTCCGCAGGATCTTGGATAAAGCCATACTCAAGTGATTGAGCATGCAGTGCCTGGATACCGCCTATCCCTGCCGATAACAGCAAAAATGTGGTTAAGGCCCTTCTGGTTTTGCTGATTAATGCATTCATAATTTCGCCCGTGAAATCAGTCAACAAGAGTTTGTTGCTCATAGGTGTAATAGTTGAAGCTGTGCTGGTTTTGCTGGTTTTGCTGTCTTCATGCTGGTGACAGCTCGACAAGCCTATATAAATTTTATTCAAAAATCGAGTAAACATTGTCATTACGGCAACTGCTCAATGATCAAGAAAGTGGTCACCCCGAAAAAGTTCAACGGATGCTGGTCAACATTGTCAAATACAAAATCCGTGTCATTGTTCTGACCTGCAAATATACCGATTCCATTCATATCCACATCACTCTGCTGGTAACCTTGTAACAGGAAGGTCGTTATGCCAAAAATGTTACCTGGCGCTTGATCAATCGCATCAAACAATTCATTAATATCATTGTTCTGACCTGCAAATATCACCGTCCCATCAGCAGCCACATCACCAGCCCATAAAGCCTGAATGGCTGGAGTAGGCCCACCGCCGTTAGGTACAGGGAATTGCTCAAGACCATCAAACAAAGGTGTCAACTGGAACAAACCGATACTTGGATCGGTAAAGTCAACCACCGCAGTGGCTGCTGATAAAGCGCGTGTTGTCTCCGTCATTACACCCAGATGATTGCGATGATTGATGGATACAAAATAATCCGCAGCCGAGGTCGCTCTAAAGGTCAATGGTGAAACCCCATCCATGTCTACCACATCACCGTCACGCTGTACTAAACCCGATCGCGTCGCAACCACTAAGGCATTGTTACTCGCTGACCGCAACTCCACAAAGACCCAATCGACAATTGAATCATTGCCGCGATCAGCAAAAACCACCGCCGGATTGGTCACCGTTTCACCACCACCAGGACCGACATGAGCAAAACCAAGGTTCGTATAAGGCTCGGTTTCCACCAGGAAATCAGCTATCGCTCCGGGTGCTTGATCTGACTGGCGCAAGGTATCGCGCATGATGCTATTAAAATTAAAGGTTCCCGGTACATTCAACGCACCTTGCAGCATCACCCGTGCCTGCAATGAAACCATAGCCACATTCGCCGTCTCGCTGTCATCGTTACTGGTGGTGCCATCGGCGGTCGCATTCGCGGTGTTGGTCACACTGCCGTTATCAATGTCCGCCTGCGTCACGGTGTAGCTCGCGGTACAGGTGATCGACTCACCCACATCCAGGTTGCCATCACCATTACCGACCGTGCTCACATCCGGGCACGACTCATCGGTGGTCAGGTCATCGTTGATCGTCACCGGACCGGCCAGCGTGGTGTTACCACTGTTGGTCACCAGGAAGCTGTAGGTGATCACATCACCCACCGCCGCGTACGGATCGCCGCCGGTGATCTGTTTATCCAACGTCAACTCAGGGTTCTGGTTGGCCGTCGCCGTCTCGCTGTCATCGTTACTGGTGGTGCCATCGGCGGTCGCATTCGCGGTGTTGGTCACACTGCCGTTATCAATGTCCGCCTGCGTCACGGTGTAGCTCGCGGTACAGGTGATCGACTCACCCACATCCAGGTTGCCATCACCATTACCGACCGTGCTCACATCCGGGCACGACTCATCGGTGGTCAGGTCATCGTTGATCGTCACCGGACCGGCCAGCGTGGTGTTACCACTGTTGGTCACCAGGAAGCTGTAGGTGATCACATCACCCACCGCCGCGTACGGATCGCCGCCGGTGATCTGTTTATCCAACGTCAACTCAGGGTTCTGGTTGGCCGTCGCCGTCTCGCTGTCATCGTTACTGGTGGTGCCATCGGCGGTCGCATTCGCGGTGTTGGTCACACTGCCGTTATCAATGTCCGCCTGCGTCACGGTGTAGCTCGCGGTACAGGTGATCGACTCACCCACATCCAGGTTGCCATCACCATTACCGACCGTGCTCACATCCGGGCACGACTCATCGGTGGTCAGGTCATCGTTGATCGTCACCGGACCGGCCAGCGTGGTGTTACCACTGTTGGTCACCAGGAAGCTGTAGGTGATCACATCACCCACCGCCGCGTACGGATCGCCGCCGGTGATCTGTTTATCCAACGTCAACTCAGGGTTCTGGTTGGCCGTCGCCGTCTCGCTGTCATCGTTACTGGTGGTGCCATCGGCGGTCGCATTCGCGGTGTTGGTCACACTGCCGTTATCAATGTCCGCCTGCGTCACGGTGTAGCTCGCGGTACAGGTGATCGACTCACCCACATCCAGGTTGCCATCACCATTACCGACCGTGCTCACATCCGGGCACGACTCATCGGTGGTCAGGTCATCGTTGATCGTCACCGGACCGGCCAGCGTGGTGTTACCACTGTTGGTCACCAGGAAGCTGTAGGTGATCACATCACCCACCGCCGCGTACGGATCGCCGCCGGTGATCTGTTTATCCAACGTCAACTCAGGGTTCTGGTTGGCCGTCGCCGTCTCGCTGTCATCGTTACTGGTGGTGCCATCGGCGGTCGCATTCGCGGTGTTGGTCACACTGCCGTTATCAATGTCCGCCTGCGTCACGGTGTAGCTCGCGGTACAGGTGATCGACTCACCCACATCCAGGTTGCCATCACCATTACCGACCGTGCTCACATCCGGGCACGACTCATCGGTGGTCAGGTCATCGTTGATCGTCACCGGACCGGCCAGCGTGGTGTTACCACTGTTGGTCACCAGGAAGCTGTAGGTGATCACATCACCCACCGCCGCGTACGGATCGCCGCCGGTGATCTGTTTATCCAACGTCAACTCAGGGTTCTGGTTGGCCGTCGCCGTCTCGCTGTCATCGTTACTGGTGGTGCCATCGGCGGTCGCATTCGCGGTGTTGGTCACACTGCCGTTATCAATGTCCGCCTGCGTCACGGTGTAGCTCGCGGTACAGGTGATCGACTCACCCACATCCAGGTTGCCATCACCATTACCGACCGTGCTCACATCCGGGCACGACTCATCGGTGGTCAGGTCATCGTTGATCGTCACCGGACCGGCCAGCGTGGTGTTACCACTGTTGGTCACCAGGAAGCTGTAGGTGATCACATCACCCACCGCCGCGTACGGATCGCCGCCGGTGATCTGTTTATCCAACGTCAACTCAGGGTTCTGGTTGGCCGTCGCCGTCTCGCTGTCATCGTTACTGGTGGTGCCATCGGCGGTCGCATTCGCGGTGTTGGTCACACTGCCGTTATCAATGTCCGCCTGCGTCACGGTGTAGCTCGCGGTACAGGTGATCGACTCACCCACATCCAGGTTGCCATCACCATTACCGACCGTGCTCACATCCGGGCACGACTCATCGGTGGTCAGGTCATCGTTGATCGTCACCGGACCGGCCAGCGTGGTGTTACCACTGTTGGTCACCAGGAAGCTGTAGGTGATCACATCACCCACCGCCGCGTACGGATCGCCGCCGGTGATCTGTTTATCCAACGTCAACTCAGGGTTCTGGTTGGCCGTCGCCGTCTCGCTGTCATCGTTACTGGTGGTGCCATCGGCGGTCGCATTCGCGGTGTTGGTCACACTGCCGTTATCAATGTCCGCCTGCGTCACGGTGTAGCTCGCGGTACAGGTGATCGACTCACCCACATCCAGGTTGCCATCACCATTACCGACCGTGCTCACATCCGGGCACGACTCATCGGTGGTCAGGTCATCGTTGATCGTCACCGGACCGGCCAGCGTGGTGTTACCACTGTTGGTCACCAGGAAGCTGTAGGTGATCACATCACCCACCGCCGCGTACGGATCGCCGCCGGTGATCTGTTTATCCAACGTCAACTCAGGGTTCTGGTTGGCCGTCGCCGTCTCGCTGTCATCGTTACTGGTGGTGCCATCGGCGGTCGCATTCGCGGTGTTGGTCACACTGCCGTTATCAATGTCCGCCTGCGTCACGGTGTAGCTCGCGGTACAGGTGATCGACTCACCCACATCCAGGTTGCCATCACCATTACCGACCGTGCTCACATCCGGGCACGACTCATCGGTGGTCAGGTCATCGTTGATCGTCACCGGACCGGCCAGCGTGGTGTTACCACTGTTGGTCACCAGGAAGCTGTAGGTGATCACATCACCCACCGCCGCGTACGGATCGCCGCCGGTGATCTGTTTATCCAACGTCAACTCAGGGTTCTGGTTGGCCGTCGCCGTCTCGCTGTCATCGTTACTGGTGGTGCCATCGGCGGTCGCATTCGCGGTGTTGGTCACACTGCCGTTATCAATGTCCGCCTGCGTCACGGTGTAGCTCGCGGTACAGGTGATCGACTCACCCACATCCAGGTTGCCATCACCATTACCGACCGTGCTCACATCCGGGCACGACTCATCGGTGGTCAGGTCATCGTTGATCGTCACCGGACCGGCCAGCGTGGTGTTACCACTGTTGGTCACCAGGAAGCTGTAGGTGATCACATCACCCACCGCCGCGTACGGATCGCCGCCGGTGATCTGTTTATCCAACGTCAACTCAGGGTTCTGGTTGGCCGTCGCCGTCTCGCTGTCATCGTTACTGGTGGTGCCATCGGCGGTCGCATTCGCGGTGTTGGTCACACTGCCGTTATCAATGTCCGCCTGCGTCACGGTGTAGCTCGCGGTACAGGTGATCGACTCACCCACATCCAGGTTGCCATCACCATTACCGACCGTGCTCACATCCGGGCACGACTCATCGGTGGTCAGGTCATCGTTGATCGTCACCGGACCGGCCAGCGTGGTGTTACCACTGTTGGTCACCAGGAAGCTGTAGGTGATCACATCACCCACCGCCGCGTACGGATCGCCGCCGGTGATCTGTTTATCCAACGTCAACTCAGGGTTCTGGTTGGCCGTCGCCGTCTCGCTGTCATCGTTACTGGTGGTGCCATCGGCGGTCGCATTCGCGGTGTTGGTCACACTGCCGTTATCAATGTCCGCCTGCGTCACGGTGTAGCTCGCGGTACAGGTGATCGACTCACCCACATCCAGGTTGCCATCACCATTACCGACCGTGCTCACATCCGGGCACGACTCATCGGTGGTCAGGTCATCGTTGATCGTCACCGGACCGGCCAGCGTGGTGTTACCACTGTTGGTCACCAGGAAGCTGTAGGTGATCACATCACCCACCGCCGCGTACGGATCGCCGCCGGTGATCTGTTTATCCAACGTCAACTCAGGGTTCTGGTTGGCCGTCGCCGTCTCGCTGTCATCGTTACTGGTGGTGCCATCGGCGGTCGCATTCGCGGTGTTGGTCACACTGCCGTTATCAATGTCCGCCTGCGTCACGGTGTAGCTCGCGGTACAGGTGATCGACTCACCCACATCCAGGTTGCCATCACCATTACCGACCGTGCTCACATCCGGGCACGACTCATCGGTGGTCAGGTCATCGTTGATCGTCACCGGACCGGCCAGCGTGGTGTTACCACTGTTGGTCACCAGGAAGCTGTAGGTGATCACATCACCCACCGCCGCGTACGGATCGCCGCCGGTGATCTGTTTATCCAACGTCAACTCAGGGTTCTGGTTGGCCGTCGCCGTCTCGCTGTCATCGTTACTGGTGGTGCCATCGGCGGTCGCATTCGCGGTGTTGGTCACACTGCCGTTATCAATGTCCGCCTGCGTCACGGTGTAGCTCGCGGTACAGGTGATCGACTCACCCACATCCAGGTTGCCATCACCATTACCGACCGTGCTCACATCCGGGCACGACTCATCGGTGGTCAGGTCATCGTTGATCGTCACCGGACCGGCCAGCGTGGTGTTACCACTGTTGGTCACCAGGAAGCTGTAGGTGATCACATCACCCACCGCCGCGTACGGATCGCCGCCGGTGATCTGTTTATCCAACGTCAACTCAGGGTTCTGGTTGGCCGTCGCCGTCTCGCTGTCATCGTTACTGGTGGTGCCATCGGCGGTCGCATTCGCGGTGTTGGTCACACTGCCGTTATCAATGTCCGCCTGCGTCACGGTGTAGCTCGCGGTACAGGTGATCGACTCACCCACATCCAGGTTGCCATCACCATTACCGACCGTGCTCACATCCGGGCACGACTCATCGGTGGTCAGGTCATCGTTGATCGTCACCGGACCGGCCAGCGTGGTGTTACCACTGTTGGTCACCAGGAAGCTGTAGGTGATCACATCACCCACCGCCGCGTACGGATCGCCGCCGGTGATCTGTTTATCCAACGTCAACTCAGGGTTCTGGTTGGCCGTCGCCGTCTCGCTGTCATCGTTACTGGTGGTGCCATCGGCGGTCGCATTCGCGGTGTTGGTCACACTGCCGTTATCAATGTCCGCCTGCGTCACGGTGTAGCTCGCGGTACAGGTGATCGACTCACCCACATCCAGGTTGCCATCACCATTACCGACCGTGCTCACATCCGGGCACGACTCATCGGTGGTCAGGTCATCGTTGATCGTCACCGGACCGGCCAGCGTGGTGTTACCACTGTTGGTCACCAGGAAGCTGTAGGTGATCACATCACCCACCGCCGCGTACGGATCGCCGCCGGTGATCTGTTTATCCAACGTCAACTCAGGGTTCTGGTTGGCCGTCGCCGTCTCGCTGTCATCGTTACTGGTGGTGCCATCGGCGGTCGCATTCGCGGTGTTGGTCACACTGCCGTTATCAATGTCCGCCTGCGTCACGGTGTAGCTCGCGGTACAGGTGATCGACTCACCCACATCCAGGTTGCCATCACCATTACCGACCGTGCTCACATCCGGGCACGACTCATCGGTGGTCAGGTCATCGTTGATCGTCACCGGACCGGCCAGCGTGGTGTTACCACTGTTGGTCACCAGGAAGCTGTAGGTGATCACATCACCCACCGCCGCGTACGGATCGCCGCCGGTGATCTGTTTATCCAACGTCAACTCAGGGTTCTGGTTGGCCGTCGCCGTCTCGCTGTCATCGTTACTGGTGGTGCCATCGGCGGTCGCATTCGCGGTGTTGGTCACACTGCCGTTATCAATGTCCGCCTGCGTCACGGTGTAGCTCGCGGTACAGGTGATCGACTCACCCACATCCAGGTTGCCATCACCATTACCGACCGTGCTCACATCCGGGCACGACTCATCGGTGGTCAGGTCATCGTTGATCGTCACCGGACCGGCCAGCGTGGTGTTACCACTGTTGGTCACCAGGAAGCTGTAGGTGATCACATCACCCACCGCCGCGTACGGATCGCCGCCGGTGATCTGTTTATCCAACGTCAACTCAGGGGTTGGCGGTGGGAAATTACATACAGTGATATCAGATATCGACATGAAGTAATTATCGATCGCAGGCGCGCCATCCATATCTATTTTGATAATGGATCCAGTGGTAATGATATTTGCAGTACCGTCTGTACCAGTATCTGTATCAGAGTTTGCTCCGGTAAGCGGGTCAATAGTTAGAGGAAAGCCACTAATAACCTCCAGAAACGCAGGGTTAACGGCCTGACCAAACGATGCAACATCCCCACCGGTAGGGCTAATTCCTGTTACGCTAAATTCTTCTGTTCCATCAATATCGATGAATGAGAAGAAAACAAAACCAGGTTGTGCCAGATCAATTTCAAGCAGGAAGTTGCTGACCTCGTCGGTTTCAAAGTGCAGTTGCTCACCATCACCTAAACTATCAACATTGCTGAATATTTCGAGATCATCAGGGGTACCGTTCAGGAATGTCGAAGCACCCGCTGCTGTCGCCGTGGCAGTGAAGGTCAGCGAATTAAAACCAATTGGGAACGTTTCTGTAAGGCTACCCGCTGGCCAGTCTACGGTATCCCAATCCAAAACTTCCTGAGTGGTACCTGCAGGGCATACAAATTCAGTGGGGGTTCCTGGCGTTTCATCAGTTGGGAGAAAGGTTGAACACTGATCTGTTGTTGCGCACTGATCAATTCCATCATCCGTAACCTCTACGAAATTTTCAATACTTATATCATTGGCTGCAATTGGAGTGCTTACAACAACGCTGTAAGTGATAGTCGCAGTAACCGCTGTAGCAATATCAAGTGTAATCCCGTTTCGTAAGTCAGCGATTGTCGGTGTTGCCGGAGTGATACCGGTTGCACCAGCAATCGTTAATACCTGTGCCGGGTCAACTATAATGCCCGGGTCATTAACCAGATCGGTGATACTTACATCATCAGCATTGAGTCCAAGCGTATTTTCGATACTGATGGTATAAGTCAGCGTATCTCCTGCTTCGGCAAGGGCATCGCCATCGCTGTCAACCACTGTTTTGGTGACAACTAATTCGACAGGTGTGGGTATAACCGTCGGACCACAATCCAATGAATCGACAAAGCCATCGCCATTCACATCATCCCCAATCGGAGCAGCCGCTGTCTCAATCACGCCGTTACCGTTGATATCAGGCTGTACACCAATAAACGATGTACCATCCGGACAACTATTGACGGTTGTATTAAGCACAGCCTGATTTGCAATTTCAGTCAAACCAGCAGGCAGAGGACTGGCAACATCAAAATCCAAAGTTAGAGTGACAACACCAGATGCCGGGAAGTCAATCGACATATCCAATGTATTGCTATTAGCAGGACTAGGTAAAGCATTAACAGTGAAATCTGTGGCTCCACCGATAACACCACCGGTAAAGGCTAAGTTTGGATCAAATACATCAATAAACGGTATATCAAGCAGCGCCCCATTGGTGTTTGTCATCACAATGACGTAGGTGATTTCTTCACCTGGTGACGCAATTCCATCACCATTAGCATCGGTAACGCTTTTGGTCATGAAAAAATCAGATAGTGTTGCAGCTGTGTTGGTATCGCTATCGGTGTTGTCTGCAGTATTGGTTTCTGTTGTACCACTGGGCGGTGTAACTGTTGCGGTGTTCGTTAAATCGCCAGTAAATCCAGCAGGAACATTAATTGTAAAGTTTACGGTGGTGCTGGCGCCTGCGGCTATTGCACCTAAAGTACAAGTCGGGAAGCCGCTTGCACCCTCAGCACAACCTGTCGTACTGACAAATGTAGCCCCAGGGGGAAGTGTGTCAGCAATGGTACTGCCTGCTGGTATATCACTCGCACCATTGTTGGTTACGGTGAGTGTGTAGGTAACATTGTTGCCAGCAGCGTAAAGCAATGAGCCATCATCTTTAGTAAGCGCAAGATCCGTACAAGTCGTTGGCTCAAAACTCAATGTGGGAATAGCACCACTGCCATCCAGTTCAACCTCGACTCTGCTCGCGCACTCTCCAATTGGGAAAGCATTAAACTCATTCTCAGTCAACCCGACAAATGGTACGGTGCTGATTAAACTATCATTAGCATCAAAAGAGCGGAATTCACCATTTACATCATCGATAAAACTGATTGAGCCGATCGCTGCCTGGCTTTGGGTAAACTCAAAGGTGATAACACCACCGCCGTTGCTATCATTGGGCACATTGCTATTGCCATTTTGCGAAATAATTAAGACATTACCCTGTGCCACACAATTGGGCCCTGGTCCACCTGGTGCTCCACCGGCACCAACACCCGGGCCACCTCCAGGACACGCCTCATTGGGTGAACCAATATCAGAATCTCCACCGGTTGGGTTGGCCGAATCAAAAATCATCAGCGGACCGGTTCCACCTACACCCGGCACAACCGTTATGATGACACCATCGTCTGCGTACGGCTGGGGCCCAGCAGCATCAGGGCCAATTATGTCCCCTGCAACCAAAGCTGTGCCGCCTTCACCTACAAACTCATCGGTTTCAAAGTCAATATCTACTGCTGAAGCAATAGTGGGTACTGACAAAACAGCTGTAATGATCAGCCAGCGAGGAATACATAGACTCAGCATCTTTTCCAATTTGGTTTTTGAAATAAAAGAAGCTTCAACGAATTGAGTTCTCGGTTTGCTGTGCAAGGGTTTATTAGGCATACCTATAGCTCTATTAATCAATGTCGCCTCTAATGGCGACCTTTGTGATGTGTGTTGCATGTGTTGCGTGTGTTGCGCACTTCTTTTCGTTTTGTGATTCACGATCAAAACCTTTTGATAATCATGTTTACTAAGCCGCTGGTAAAGGGTCGCTTAGGGCTGTAGTGCCCAATAAGGCATTCGCAACCAAATTGCTGATATTATTGATCTGAGGAATACAAACGTAACTTTCACCAGGTTCGGTAAAGTCATTTGCTGCTCTAAATGAAGTGGGTGGGAACCCTGTCTTATCATTATTATCAACTATGCCTGCATCATGCGTTATTCCATGACTTGCAGCAGCTGTATTAACGTTTGCTTGAACGGACACCAAAACAATAGCAAAGCACAAAAAGGCTTCTGCTAATAAAGCTGGTAAATAACCCAAAGCACTGGTGTCTGCACCAGGCTTATCAAGGCTTAAAAGCATTGGATCTTAACTCCACAACCAATGCATCCATGCACAAAACAAACGTGTCTCGCCCTCCTGCAAGACCCCATGTTTATTTGTATTGAGTGTCAAATCAGGGGAAGACGGTTCAATGCTTTAATTCTAGTTTTATATAAGCGCGCTAGCCTCTGGTTAGACTGCACCCGTCCCCGAATTGTACGCTCTACAACGCGATCATAGCCTAAAGTTCTATAAAGTGATAGTACTTTCTCAAATATGTACTTGTAAGTTATTAAGATTTAACAGTTGATTACAAAGTTCTTAAGCACTTTATACCAGCTTTTTTTGAACCATTTTATGTGTCATGGATAAATATTCTGGTAACCCATCAACATAGGGTGGGTAGTCCTCTCCTTTGATTAGCGGCTCCAGGTAAACTCTGCAATCGGGAGTAATACCAAAGCCATCTGCACTTATAAAATTCTCCGGCAGTTTTTTTTCTACGTTGGCAAGTTGTCCCAGCTGCGCCTCGGCAATACGCCATGTGTAAGGCTCATTGCTGGTTCTTTCGATAACAGGCATAACCCCGGTCTTGCCTGCTACAGCAAACTCAACGGCCGATTTTCCTACTGCATAGGCCTGTTCCACGTCTACCTTAGATGCAATATGCCGTGCTGAGCGTTGCAGATAATCGGACACGGCCCAATGGCATTTATGCGATAGTTTGGTTTTAATCAGGTCAGCAATCACCGGTGCCACGCCACCCAACTGCGCATGACCAAAAGCATCACGTACACCAGAATCAGAGAGAAACTTGCCAGCCGCATTGCGGGCACCTTCGGAAACCACAATGGAACAAAAACCATCACGGGCAACTGCGTCATCAACTCGTTGCAGAAACGCCTGCTCATCAAATGCCACTTCGGGAAACAAAATAACCTGGGGCGGATCACCAGCTTTGCGTGCCGCCAAACCACCTGCTGCCGCAATCCAACCGGCGTGTCGCCCCATCACTTCCAAAATAAACACCTTGGTTGAGCTGGATGCCATCGACTTAACATCCAAGGTGGCTTCCATAATCGATACCGCCACATATTTGGCAACAGAGGGGAAACCCGGACAGACATCGGTGATAGGTAAGTCGTTGTCGATCGTTTTAGGAACACCTATGCACTGTACCGGGAAGCCTAGTTGATCGCCTATTTGCGATACCTTGTAAGCGGTGTCTGCGGAGTCACCCCCGCCGTTGTAGAAAAAGTAGCCGATATTGTGCGCTTTGAAAACTTCAATTAAACGCTCGTATTCGGCACGGCTTTCCTCAATACTTTTCAACTTATAGCGGCAAGAACCGAACACTCCACCCGGCGTGTGTCGCAGTGCAGCAACTTGAGTATCAGACATCGCGCCGGTGTCTATTAATTGCTCATCAAGCACACCAATGATGCCATCTTTGGCTGCTAGTACGCCGCCTATTGATGCTTCTTGTCGAGCGGTTTCGATCACGCCGCAAGCGGTCGCGTTGATAACTGGCGTGACGCCACCAGACTGAGCATAAAGAATATTTTTTCCGGACATGGTGTTACCTGTTTGACTTGCCGTAGTGCTACGGGTAGCGTAACCATCTTTATCAATGAGTGCCACAGAATCGTTATGCGAATTGTACTGATGGGACCGCCAGGTGGCGGTAAAGGAACACAGGCTGGGCTGTTGAAACAAAAATGGCAAGTACCGCATATTTCAACAGGAGAGTTATTGCGCGCCGCGGTGCGCGACGGTACCCCGCTAGGACTAAAGGCCAAGGCTACCATGGATGCTGGTGAACTGGTCTCCGATGACCTGATGCTGGATTTAATTGAAGAGCGGCTGTCACAGGATGATGCCAAAAACGGGTTTATCCTGGATGGCTACCCGCGCAATCTTAGCCAGGCTAAATCTCTGGATGATGTGTTAGCGCGCATTGGTCAACCAATCTGCGGTGCATTGCTGATTGAAGTTGATGCGGAACGGATTGTCGAGCGCTTGGCCAAACGGGCGGAACAGGAAGGTCGCAGTGATGACAACGAAGCGACCGTACGCAAGCGCCTGGGGATTTATGCTGAGCAAACCGCGCCCGTTGCCAACTACTATGCCGAACAGGGACAACTGGTACAGGTGTTAGGTGAAGGTGATATCACCGAAGTGACACAGCGGATTTTGGCTGCCGTTAATCAAGCCGGCTGGAACTGAATCAACAGTCCAATGTTCTCGATGGACCTTATTTAGGTGTTACCAGGCTTTTTTCGATGGTCAAGTGCCATTCAGGCGGTTGCACTTTTGCAATTGCCTGGCAGGCTATCATTTGATAACCACTGCGCGCGCAAAACACCTCAAAATCCAATGGCCCGTGTGGATCCGTTAGGATCACATGCAAGCGATCACCCATGTTGGCCCTTTGCAGCCATTGGCGCGCCTCAATCACTGGTTGCGGGCAAAGCCACCCGCGAGCATCTAATTGTTGTTCAGTCATGTTGAACGGTTGATCCTAATTCATGTTCATAACATTGTCGCCTATCTGGCAAACTGCTGAATACGCATTATGTTAAATCGTTTGCTGTTTTTTGTATTGGATGTGTGTTTGTTGCGGCGCGGACCAGAAGATGCACCGTCGCATCCCTATGCTGCAGCCGCCGCTGTGTTGTTGAATTTTACTTTTGCAGTTTGGTTATACCGACAAAATGGAGCCCCAACACCGGTATTGCCAGCCATTCAAGGGGTGGCAATATCATTGATCGTGATTAAGCTTATTCTAACCATGAGCAACAAAGCTGAACGTTATCCTCAGGCCATCTTCACTTTTTTTGCCACTGGCTTTGTTATTGGTGTCGTCTTCCACCTCAGCTTATTGCCTTTTCACAACCGTACTGACGACACCGCAGTACCCTTGTTGACCGTATTGCCACTGCTGATTTTTATGTGGAGCTTTGTGGTTGACGCCCATATTTTTCGTCGTACCTTGGACCGCTCATTTGGTATTGGTCTGCTATTTGCTCTGTTGATATTTATGCTCAACAGCCAGTTACTGGACTTATGGTATACACCTGTACTGGAAAGTACTGCCTCCTGAGCATATGCTGCTATTAACGAGCTGCTTAACCTGATTATGCATATTCATATCCTTGGAATTTGTGGAACCTTTATGGGTGGTATTGCTGCACTGGCACGACATGCCGGGTACACCGTTACCGGTTCCGATAAAAATGTCTATCCGCCAATGAGTACTCAGCTAGAGGCATTGGGTATTCAATTGCAACGTGGTTATGAGCCTGAGCATCTGCAGCCACACCCTGACCTGGTGATTATTGGCAATGCTCTAAGCCGTGGTAACCCGGCGGTAGAATATGTCTTGAACGAACAGTTGCCATATTGTTCTGGCCCTCGATGGTTGGGCGAGCAGTATTTGAACCAACGCCAGGTATTGGCCGTCGCGGGCACACATGGCAAAACCACAACCACCGCTATGTTGGCGTGGATTTTGGAATCAGCGGGTATGGACCCCGGGTTTTTGATCGGTGGCGTGGCTGGTAACTTTCCAATGTCTGCCCGTGCCGGTACCGGGCCGTTTGTGATCGAAGCGGATGAATATGACACAGCGTTTTTCGATAAACGCGCCAAATTTGTCCACTATCGCCCAAAAATTGCCATCCTCAATAACCTGGAGTTTGACCACTCCGATATATACCCAGACCTGGCTGCCATTCAAACCCAGTTTCATCACCTGCTGCGAACAGTGGCAGGCAATGGGGCTTTGATAGTTAATGCTGCTGACGAAGCATTGACCGAGGTTCTCGCTAAAGGGTGTTGGACGCCCTGTACTGGTTTTGGCCTACAGTCTGGTAACCAGGATGAAACGACTATGACCTGGCAGGCCTGTTTGCGTAAAGCTGATGCCAGTCAGTTGGGTATTTTTAAACATGGTACTTTGGTCGGTGAGCTTAACTGGAACATGACCGGTACGCATAATGCCCTTAACGCTCTGGCAGCCTGTGCTGCGGCAACCGCTGCCGGTGTTGAGCCCAAAGCGGCGGTATCCGCTCTTGCCAGTTTCAAAGGCGTTAAGCGCCGTATGGAGTTTTTAGGCGAGCGTGATGGAATCCGTGTTTATGATGATTTTGCTCACCACCCCACCGCAATTCGTGTCACTCTGGAGGGGTTGCGGCGACATATTGGCAATGCCCGTATGCTGGTTGCTCTGGAACCGCGGAGCAATACCATGCAAGCCGGTCATCACCATGATCAGTTGGGCCCGGCTTTAGCACTGGCCGATGTGGTTGCCATTAAGACCGGTCCAGATGTGCAATGGGACCCTCAGGAATTAACCGCTAGATTGAGTGTTCCGGCCCGTAGTTTTACCAACACCGAAAATATGCTGGAATGGCTACATAAACAAGCTGAAAACCATCGGGATACAAGCACCGATAAAAACCGTCACCTGGTATTTATGAGCAATGGCGGTTTTGATAATGCACCACAGAAGTTTTTGGAATCAGAATAATTTGAAGGTTTAATTGTTTTGCCTGATCGCATCCCTCTTTTCCCGTTAAAACTGGTTTTGTTTCCTGGTGGTGTTTTGCCACTACGGATTTTTGAAACTCGATATTTGGATATGGTACGGCGCTGTGCTGCCAGTGATGAAGGTTTTGGTGTATGTCTTTTATTGCCTCAGGACGATAACAATGCCGAACACGCTCTGGCCACTATCGGCACCCTGGCCAAAATCGTCGATTTTAGTACCAATAATGATGGCTTGCTGGGTATCACTGTTGTTGGACAACAACGTTTTTTGATTCAACAAACCTCAGTTCAGCATGACGGGCTGATTATTGGTGATGTCGAATGGATAGAAGATCAGAGCCAGCAACCTGTACCTGCTGATTGCAGTGCATTGGTGGATGTTCTCCGAGAAATTAATCAGCAACTCCAAAATAAGACTGTCCGTGATGTTCGCCCGGAAACGCATTACGATGATGCTCAATGTGTTGGTTTCCGGCTGGCAGAATTATTACCCATCAGTGTTAATGACCGACAATTGCTGTTGGAAATGAATGACTCGGAAGTTCGCCTGCGGCGTTTGCTGCATAGTATTTCTAACAGCGGATGAGCCAGGGAAATGTCTGGCTAACGGTTAGGCCGAAACATTTATTGGCTATAGGCCAACAATACATCGCTACTGGTTTGTCGCCAGCCAATATTTGGGGCATCGTTCTGAACATCCATTAAAGCGGTCTTTGCATCCTCAAGCGGTTGCCACACGCTAAACCAGTAACCGCGCTGTCCAATTTTTTCCTGACTGATTCTACCCAGCCAAATCGGCTGTTGCTGAGCGTCATTCACAACACTCCAGCCAGACTTCCACAAGCGAATCACCTGCATGCTGTCTCCATTGGCCCGGCTCAGCAAAAACTCAGCAGTATGCCCTTGATAATCCTGACGAAATAAGGGGAGTTGTTCTGGTTGCGGTTGTGGGCTGAGCATTTGCCACCAACTGCCGGAACGCTGGGTATGCATTTTCCAACCTTTTTGTTGTAATGGTTCCAACAATAAACCCGTATCACCTATGTATTGCAGGTTAAAACGTTCACGCTGGTGTTTGGTCAGTTCGGAGCGATGCGTGGGTAATTGTTCCCAGCCATCACGCTGCCAGTTTTGCATGCTGATTAGCCCGCCTGTCAATTTAGGCTCCCAACTCAGCTGATTATCCAGCCAAAACCGCTGGGTATAAAAACCTGCAACTAAAATAAATGCTGCGCCAAAAAATAGACTGTGCTGCAACACTGGCCAACCACGCTGTACTCGGACCCGATACCCAATACCGACCAGGCTTACCCAAAGCACTGTCAGAATAATGGCCGCCCAGGCAGCGCTTAAATAAGTCAGTCCCAGCGCTAACCTCGCCATCACGAACAAGCCCACCACAGCCGTTGTCGCCAGGTAAAACCACTTGCGGCGCTGTGCTGGCAACTCACGTACCAACAGCATTGGCAAACCCGCTGCAAGAGCCATTAATAAAGTGATCTGAATATCAGGAAATACACCGGTGCTCTGTAGATGCTCAGGCCAATTTGGAAACAGTTTTAGGCATTGCTGTAATAACAGTGCCAATATTGGCGGAACAGCTACAGCCAGTATCCAATGTAAACAGGCCATGGCTTGCCGATACCACAACAGCCAGATCGCCATCAGTATCCCCATTATTGCCAATACTGGCCAAGCGCTGGCGGTTGCCAGAGTAATCCATAGTCGATCTGTGATGGTATTGCGCCAGTCCAGCAAGCGTGCCCAAAAACGTAAATCCAGGCTGGTGCCGCCGTCACCAATCAGCAGTGTGGTGATCGCTGTAATCAATAAAGTCAGCGTTGTCAGCAACACCAAGCCCAACATAGCGATAGACAGCATTTCACCGCGCCCAGGATTAAATAGCGGGTTAAAATACCGACCGGCCCTTGGGTGCTTTCGTAACCATTTCACCAGACGCTTGAGCATCCAGGGCGTGCTCCGCCTGGAGGCCGCATAGCTGGCTCGTACTCCCCAAGTCAGTAGCCAGATAATAGCCACTATCGCACCCAACAATAACGACAACCTGGTCGCATAGGCCGCAGCCAAATCCAATGATGCACCGAATAACATACCCGGCAACATAAAGCTGGGCACCCAAATCAAACCGGTCAGCACCACCATTGGCGTAAACACCTTTGGCCTCATCCCCAGCATGCCGGCTATCACCGGAACAAAAGAGCGCAGTGGGCCGATATAGCGCCCCAGAGGAATACTTAATGCACCATACTTATGAAAAAAAACCTGGCCTCTACGGTGCATTTCAGGATAGCGGTTCAGTGGCCACCGTTGCGCCAGGCGATCTCGGTAGTGATAACCCAGCCAGTAATTAAATGCATCCCCGGCAATCGCCCCAGCGCTGGCAGCAGTCCATGCCAGCCACAAATCCAGCCTGCCCAGGCCCACCAACGCCCCCAGCATAAACACCATCATCAAACCAGGTACAGCCAGCCCAATGACGGCAAAGCCCTCAATGAACAGTAATATAAACACCCCCCCAACCAGCAATAACGGGTGCGCCTCTGCCCAAATCAACCATTGTTGAGTCCAGGTTAAATCCATATCAGATTAACTCGATGAGCACGTGTTAATACTGCTGTTGTTAATCGATGGTTTGAATACTGCTCTGGCGAATACGGTTTACCGTTAAGCCCAATACATCAGGGCGTGCATAGTGTCCGCTTGGATCAAAATTCTGACGCTCTTCAAGTATCTGCTGCATATTGGCTTCGGCAATAAACACTCCCTCACTGCCGGTTTGTGGTGGCAATACCCAGCTACCATCCGGTGCAGCCATACAAGACCCACCATCGGCCATCACCTCAGGTACAGCCGCACGGATAGCCTCCGCCTCAGGCATATCATCAGGAATCATTTCGCGAGTGAAATAACTGGAAACTGACACCACAAAAGCCCGCGCTTCCTTGGCAATATGGCGGGTAATGTCTTGTGTATTGCGTTCACTGCCGGGCCAGATGGCAACATGCAAATTGGTGCCCTGAGCATATAATGCAGCTCTGGCCAGAGGCATCCAGTTTTCCCAGCAATTTAAAGCACTGACCGTAAATTCACCCAATGGGTGGGTCACCAGACCATGGCCATCACCAATCCCCCAAGCCAGACGTTCTTCATAAGTCGGCATTAGTTTGCGATGGACGGAGGCCACTTCACCTTGTTCGTTGATGTAAACCCGTGAGGCATACAAGGTGTGACCACCCTTACCACCTGGACGCTCCATCGCCCCCAGGACAATCGCCTGTTTGTGTTTGCGGGCACTGGCACATAGTGTATCTAGATGACCTGCTTCTATATCCACCCCCTGGTCCAAGTATGCTGCGTGTATTCGTTTCTGTAGTGGGCTTTCAAATCTGGCGCCATCGGTGTTGGATAACCAGAATGGATAACCTGGCAACCAGGATTCACCTACCGCGAGTAAACCGCAGCCTTCATCAGCGGCCTGCTCAATGGCAGGTAACAGTTTGTTGATACTGGCCTCGCGGTTAAGCCATACCGGGGCAAGCTGTGCCAAAGCCACCTTGATGGTGGCTTCACGGGTTGTCGAATTAATGGTCATGTTTTTCTCAACGAATGTTAAATATCAGGGTTTCAGTATTCATTATTTGTGCTCGGCAATGGCAATCTTTGCAAGTCTCGCTCACGCAGCAAGCCAACATGTTTCCAGATTATCCGGCCACCTGGATCAACCAGAACGCTGTAGGGCAGAACCTCACGTTGATTGCCATAAGCCTGCATCAGTTCACCCAACAAAGCATGTTCACCAAATAACACCGGATAATCGATCTGCAGACGTTGCGCAAAAACTTTCGCCGGTTCTATCCGGTCAACAGCAATGCCGATGACGCGCATCTGATCAGGATGGTTGTTGGCATACTGTTTCAGCAGTGGAATTTCATCAATGCAGGGTTTACACCAGCTGGCCCAAAAGTTGATGAACAGATAATTATTGCCTCTGGCTTCTGCCGTACCAACACCATAACTCTGTAGCGTTCGCAGTTGACCCTTGTCATTTTCCAAGTTGAAGGACGCTGCCAGACCATGGTTTTTAGGGCCGTTACAAGCCAGCAGCACCAAAAAAAAACCTGCCAGGATCAATGCTTTAAACATGCAGATATTTGTACGACGCGGCGACATATCCAAATTATCGCATTTTCATAGCCTGACTAAACAAAATACTTCAACTCCTGTTGATCTTTTAGTCTTTTTATCGACAACAGCCATCACTTTCTAGCCCGCCTTGCGGTTACCGTCTTTTCAAGTTGGCCTACTGCATATTGATTCGAGTTCCAATAGACCCATGCCTGAGCAGGGCACTAAATACACCATGCAAAGCCTTGCGGCAGAGCAAACTTTTCACCGGATAAAACGTCGACTACAAAAAAGAAAAGCCAACCAACAATGTACTAATGCAGCCATTCAGATGGCTTAAGACGGAAAGCCCCGTTTCATCTGCTAGCAAATAAACTCCAAAATCGCCGATACTTCAGTTAGCCCACCGGTTGGCATGCTTACTAAAGTCTTCAGCATCCAGATAGCCGATGACCCGACCAGCGCGCTGTTCTTCACCGTTGGCAGCAAAAAACAAAATTGCAGGAGGGCCAATTAAACCAAACTCTTTGAGCAATGCTTGGTCTTCTTTATCGTTGGCTGTTACATCTGCTTGCAGCATCACTGCATTTTGTAAGGCCTGCTGAACCTCCGGCTCTGGAAAGACATATTTTTCCATGCGTTTGCACTCAATACACCAGTCCGCATAAAAATCGAACACCACCGGCTCACCTTGACCCAGGCGACTTTGTAGATCAGCTACCGTTTTAATGCGCTCAAAATGGCGTATCTCTGGTACTTGATTATTGCTATGACTGACGGTGTTCTCGGAAAAAGCCACGCCATGCAAAGGCCGGGTCCAGTCATCGCCACCAAGGGCAAAACCCAACATCTGGAAACTGCCGAATAGCAACATCGCAACGCCCATGGCTTTCCACAATCGTGGCCAGCCATTATTCGCAGGACTTAGTGCACCCAGATAGATACCGCAGCCAATGAACAGCAATGACCATAACAGCAAAATAATTTCACCCGGCAAAATGCGCTCCAGCATCCAAATGGCCAACGCCAGCATACCCACGCCAAAGACATTCTTAACAGCATCCATCCAGGCACCAGCTCGTGGCAACAGGCTACCGGCAGAAACACCAAAAACGATCAATGGAACACCCATACCAAGGGCCATGGCAAACAATGCGGTGCCGCCCAGTACAGCGTTTCCGGTTTGTACGATGTAAATCAAGGCTGCTGCCAGTGCTGGTGCAACACAAGGGCCAACAATCAGAGCCGACAAAAAGCCCATAATGGCAACACCCATAAATGTGCCGCCTTGCTGGCGATTACTGATGGACGATAACTTGGCCTGAAAAGAAGCCGGCAATTGCAGTTCATAAAAACCGAACATGCCAAAGGCCAATACCACAAACAACAAACTAAAACTGCTGAGAATCCACGGGTTTTGAAAAGCCGCTTGTAGATTGCTGCCAGAGGTAGCAGCGAATACACCGGCTGCAGCATACGTTAATGCCATGGCCAAAACATAAATAATGGAAAGCGTTAACGCCTTGCGTGTGGTGATTTGTTCACCCTGGCCAGCGATAATGCCAGACAAAATGGGAACCATTGGAAACACACATGGTGTAAAAGCCAGCAGCAGACCTGCAATAAAAAACAACAACATGGCGCGCACTGGGCTGCCCGCCAGAATGGAGGCCAACCGATCCTGTTCGCTGACCGGTTCTGCCGCATCGATACCACTGCTAACTTGTCCAACAAAACCATTAAAGCCTGGCAAATCTACCATTACCATCCGTGACATAGGCGG
Source organism: Wenzhouxiangellaceae bacterium (assembly GCA_965230265.1). Taxonomy (GTDB): domain Bacteria; phylum Pseudomonadota; class Gammaproteobacteria; order Xanthomonadales; family Wenzhouxiangellaceae; genus JAJFKX01. The sequence goes on from OZ245999.1 coordinate 3,264,549, forward strand.
ATAGCAAATGCCCTTTTCCTTACATCCCTGGAAATCGCCTTGCAACTCAACCTGTACTTCCGACCCCGCTTCGCGTTTTAGAAATACGGGTATTTCGACTTGATCATAATAAACTTCAACATCACCGAAATGCTCATCGTGTTTGGTAATACCCTTTGGCATGACAGTATCAAACACTTCCACGCCTTCAGCAGCCGTAGAAAAAACAATCTTGTCGCGATATAAGTAGTAGCCTGGTGCTGCCGTCATCCGCACCAGCAACTCATTACCCTTGATAGCAATGGCTTCATATTGAAATGCTTGTTCGGGTGGTAAAGCTTCATCACTGACTGCATTTACCAAGCCTGCGGGCTGACCCAAACCTGCCAGCGCACTGCTCAAACCACCTGGCTGAACATTTGTATCAACAACTTCATCATTTTGATTGATATTGGCAGCTATGCTCGGCTTTGGCAGCTCAACAATCATTTCCTGATTGACCGGCGGATAACAAACCCCCAAATCGGCACAGCCCTGATGACCAACCATAATGGCGATCTTATCGATGCCTTCAGATACGGTTACTGGCAGCTGGATACTGATTTGATTCCGGTACGTTTCCACCTGCCCAAAAAACTCATCCTCGTAGCTTTTACCCAATGGAATTTTGGGTTTTCCAAGGCTGATATCGTCAGATACTGCTGCGAATCGAAACGCATGTTTGTAAAGGTAGTAGCCTTCTGCAATCTTCCAGTTGATTGTGAGCTCATCTGGCTGAGTGGCTGTGATGCTGGCAGCAAACGCCTCTTCAGAAGGCAACAGCTGGTTTTCGTCAATGGCAAAAATGCTGCCTGGCAGCAGCGTGCAAATCCCTACGACCAATAACCAAACCCTGGCGCTTTGCCTTAACTTCATCATTTTTGTGTTCTCGCTTCTTCCCATCATCATTTTTTATCATCCAATCTTAATCATCGCTCAGGTTGTGATATTTCATTGTCCCGCCCAGTACTATTGCTCAATAACCAATTGATATAGGTTGCTGAGCCTGCTGTTACCGGTATGGCAATCACTTCGGGCACCTCATAGGGGTGCGAGGCGTCTAACCATTCGCTGATTATTGTAATATTCACGCTAGCAGTCTTAATGACCAGCAAAGTCTCATTTTCCTGACAAACTTTCCCTTGCCAAATGTATATTGAAGTCATCGCTGGCAAAATTTGTACGCATGCAGACCAACCCCGTGTAACCAGCTCACGCGCCAGCTGTTGTGCAACTTCCAGATTTGGACAGCTACACAATATCACTGATGCCTCTGTTGTGACCGCCATCTGCATTTTTTTATCCCGTTAATCGTTTAGATTCTATTTTATCTGTAGATGCCATGTCTGCTCCAGAAACATTAGAGCAATAAGGCTCCAGAACACCTGTTCACCTATTTTCTTAGCTCGCGATTACTTGAAATGCCCGCATACATCCCCCAATTAGCCAGCAACACTGCTTATTTGGGCGGTTATAGAGTTTTTGGTGCTTTTTCCCAATCAGGAAAGGCCCATCGTTTAAATCAAATTTGATAGGTATTTAGGAGACCCGGTAATGAAACTGCGTCCTTTGCACGATCGCGTAATTGTAAAACGCGTAGAAGAAGATGAAATGTCACCTGGCGGTATTGTGCTGCCGGATGCTGCCAAGGAAAAGCCGATTCGTGGCGAAATACTGGCAGTGGGTGATGGCAAACTGTTGGATAGCGGCGAAACTCGCCCGGTTGGCGTCAAGGCAGGTGACATCGTATTGTTTGGTAAATACGGTGGTACTGAAGTCAAAATCAACGGCGAAGACCTGCTGGTGTTGCGTGAAGACGACATCATGGCAGTGGTCGAGGGCTAATCGCGCCTATGCCTTGGGCACTTAGTTGCCCACATTATTTATTTAAGCATTGATACAAGATTAGAGGAATCACAATCATGAGCGCGAAAGAAGTTCGCTTTTCTGAAGATGCCCGCAAGCAAATGCTGGCTGGCGTAAACACCCTGGCCAATGCGGTCAAGGTTACCCTGGGGCCTAAGGGCCGAAACGTAGTGCTGGAAAAAAGCTTTGGTGCACCAACTGTAACCAAAGACGGTGTCAGCGTTGCCAAAGAAATTGAGCTGGAAGACAAACTCCAGAACATGGGCGCGCAAATGGTCAAAGAAGTTGCTTCGCAAACTTCTGATGCCGCTGGTGACGGTACCACCACTGCAACCGTACTGGCTCAGGCCATGCTGCGTGAAGGTTTGAAAGCCGTGGCTTCTGGCATGAACCCGATGGACCTGAAACGCGGTATTGATAAAGCCGTTAAAGTTGCCGTTGAAGAGTTAAAGCAACTCAGCACACCATGCACCGATGACAAAGCCATTGCTCAGGTAGGTACCATTTCTGCCAATAGCGATCATGAAATCGGTGACATCATCGCCGAGGCAATGGGCAAAGTCGGTAAAGAAGGTGTAATCACCGTTGAAGAAGGTTCTGGTTTGGCCAACGAACTGGATGTGGTTGAAGGCATGCAGTTTGATCGTGGCTATCTATCACCTTACTTCGTCACTGACCAGCAGGCCATGCAGGTTGATTTGGAAAACCCCTACATCCTGTTGCATGACAAGAAGGTTTCCAATGTCCGTGACCTGTTACCTGTGTTGGAGGCTGTGGCCAAGTCCGGTCGTTCCTTGTTGATTATTGCCGAGGACATCGAAGGTGAAGCACTGGCTACGCTGGTAGTGAACAACCTGCGTGGTATCGTCAAAGTTGCAGCAGTTAAAGCACCGGGTTTCGGCGATCGCCGCAAAGCCATGCTGGAAGATATCGCCATCTTGACCGGCGGTACCGTGATTGCTGAAGAAGTGGGTCTGACACTGGAGAAAGCGACCTTAAACGAATTGGGTTCAGCAAAGAAAATCCAGATCAGTAAAGAAAATACCACCATTATCGATGGGGCTGGCGAAGCTGACACCATCGAAGGCCGAGTTGGCCAGATCCGTGCCCAAATCGAAGAGGCCTCCAGCGATTACGATCGTGAAAAACTGCAGGAGCGTGTTGCCAAACTGGCTGGCGGCGTTGCAGTGATCAAAGTCGGTGCCGCTACTGAAGTGGAGATGAAAGAGAAGAAAGCCCGCGTTGAAGACGCCTTGCATGCGACCCGTGCCGCTGTTGAGGAAGGTGTGGTTCCTGGCGGCGGTGTTGCCATGGTACGTGCGCTGTCAGCACTGGGTGATCTTACTGGTGACAATGATGATCAAAATGCCGGTATCCGTCTTGCCTCACGTGCAATGCAAGAGCCACTGCGTCAAATCGTAACCAATGCCGGCGGCGAAGCCTCCGTGGTTCTGAACGAAGTAATGAATGGCAAAGGCAACTACGGCTACAACGCAGCCAGCAGTGAATACGTCGATATGATCGACGCTGGTATTCTCGACCCGACCAAAGTCAGCCGTACTGCATTGCAAAATGCTGCGTCTATCGCGGGTTTGATGATCACCACCGAAGCCATGGTCGCTGAACTGCCGAAACAGGATGAGCCTGCTGCCGGTGGTGATATGGGTGGCATGGGCGGAATGGGTGGCATGGGCGGCATGATGTAAGCTGCTCAAACTATCCGGCTAGTTAGTCTGTATTTAAAAAGCCCCGCATTGCGGGGCTTTTTTTACCTCCAAAAAAGGCTTTTATTGTATTTTGTCTAGAACCGAAATTTTATATTTCGACCAACTATTTTCACCCGGTCCTTCATACAACGCTTGTTACACCAGCTATGCACGAACAGGGGCTGACCCCGCCAATAAAAAGGGTATGTCAGCTCGCCAAGCCGCGGGTGATGATAAGCCCATTGCCCTGGCTCTGTTTGTGCTTGGATAATGGCAGTAATGTAAGCAGAAAAAATCAGAGCAATGCCATTGAAACCCTCTTCATTTCCGGATTTGAGATGGTTTTTATGCAATTTTCCCAATATTTTTTCAACTTTTCTAACACTGCGATGCTGAAGTTTTAAGCGACTGAACAGCATTTGTTTGGCAATGGCTTCTGCGTTGCTACATAACTGGACACGAATCGATTCTGTCAGTAATCGCATAGAACTTTCCATCCATCCACTTTAGATCATTGGTATCGGTGGTAATAGCACAGTAGTACTGTTGGATACGTTATCCTAGACCATCAGCCACGCAAGGATTCAGTGCCATGACCAAACCCTTCCTGACATCGATATTACTGTTAGGCATGCTGATTTCAGCACCAGCCAATGCAGAGGTCACCACCCGTACCGTCAACAACGGTAATCTGATTTTGCAGGATATTCCGGAGATACCACAAATCGTGGTTGATGACCTGAACCGTTATCAAAATGTTCGTTCTGCTGGATTCCGGGGTTGGTCCAGCGATGGCAACAATATCTACATTTCCACACGTTTTGGTGACGTCAGTCAGCTACACCGTGTGGATCGCCCCGGAGGCGCTCGTCGCCAACTAACCTTTTACTCGGAGCCTTTGAGCGGAATTCTGCGCCAACCAAATGGTGATTTGATCAGCTATACGATGGACACTGGCGGTAGTGAGTTTTCTCAGATTTTTTTATTCGATCCAGACACCGGTGAATCGCACCTGTTGACGGATGGACAATCACGCAATGGCGTGGTGACCTGGAGCCGGGATGGCTCCGCAATAGCCTATCAAAGTACCCGGCGTAATGGTCAGAACAATGATCTGTGGATGATGCCGGTAGATAACCCCGATGCTGCGCACATGGTTCTCGAGTCAACAGACGGTTCCTGGTGGGGTGCTGTCGATTTTGATCAAACTGGTGAACATCTATTGGTGACCAACTATGTCAGCGTCGCCGACTCACGGGTGCATCTGTTGAGTGTTAAAACTGGCCAAATGCAATTGTTGGCAGGTGGTGAGCCCACCAGTGTTAATTTAGCCTATGCGTTTGATGCTGATGATAAAGGTTTCTGGTCGGTCACCGATCGTTATGGTGAGTTTCGGCAACTGGTGTGGCAATCATTGCAACCCAACAGCAAGCCAATATTAGTAACAGCTGATATTCCCTGGGATATCGAAAATTTGGTTGTCAGTGAAGACCATCAAAAAGGCGCTTTTTCGGTTAATGACAATGGTCGATCAAAATTGTATTTACTGGATACTCAGGCCCGAACCTATCGATTGGTCGATTCGATTCCTACTGGACTGATTTTTAATTTGGGTTTTAGCCCGGACGGCAAACAACTGGGGATGTCTCTGAACACACCGAAAACCCCCAACGATAGTTTTGTTTTGACCTTAAATGACGATGCACTCAGTTTTGGCGCTCTGACACGCTGGACCGAAAGTGAAGTCGGTGGCTTAAATACCAATCGTTTTATCGAGCCGGAACTGATTAAGTATCCAACCTTTGATGATGCTGATGGTAAGCCTCGTCAGATCCCCGCCTGGGTTTACCGGCCCAACAAGTTAGTGACTGATCCAACCGAAAACCCAAAACCCAGCCCTGTCATTATTTCTATCCATGGCGGCCCGGAGGGACAGGCACGCCCGGCTTTCAGCAGTACCTATCAAATGTGGTTGGACAAGCTGGGTGCAGCAGTGATTGTGCCCAATGTGCGCGGTTCCAGCGGTTATGGCAAAACGTACTTATCACTGGATAACGGTTTTAAACGTGAAGATTCGGTCAAAGACATTGGTGCACTGTTAGACTGGATTGCTACTCAACCCGATCTGGATCAAAACCGTGTGGCTCTGTATGGCGGCAGCTATGGTGGTTATATGGTGTTGGCTGGAGCCGTACATTACAGCGCACGTTTAAAAGCCGCGGTAGATATTGTTGGGATCAGCAATTTTGTGACTTTCCTGGAAAATACCCAGGACTACCGGCGTGATTTACGCCGTGTAGAGTATGGTGATGAGCGCGATCCGGATATGCGTGCTCACCTGCAAGCGATCAGCCCATTAACCAATGTGGATAAAATCAGTATCCCCATGCTGGTTGCCCAAGGTCATAACGACCCGCGTGTGCCATACACCGAAGCTGAGCAGATTGCTGCAGCGTTGCGCAGTCAAGGACATACCGTATGGTATATGGATGCTCTGAACGAAGGCCACGGTTACCGTCGCAAAGAAAACCGCGATGTTTATCAGCAGGCCATGATGCTGTTCTGGCAACAACATCTGCTGTCTGAATAAACAAAAGGCAACCGTTTAAGGACAGCGTTAAGCTCAGCACATTTTTAAATCAGCTTCGGCAAGCTATCGTCTCGCTCGTCGAGGTTGGTTAAAATCCATGCATGTGCTCATCAGATGCAACGCTGTCCGATATCTCTGCTGTATGGAAACCACTCAGCGATTATTCGGCTTTCGCCCGCCGCACCCTGCGATTATGGCCTGTTGCCTGCCAACGTTTACTGGATCAAAATCGCCTGCAAAAAGTCGGTGTTGGTCAAGCGGATATTGCTTTCAATTTAAACCTTTCTGAATTTAACCGGCAATTACGTAAAATACGCCAAACTGAATGTTTAAGAATTGCCTGGCGGGATGTCACTAAGGCCGCAAACTTAAAAGAAACGCTGTCTGACCTATCGGTGCTGGCCGAATACCTGCTCCAGGCTGCCTTAAATTATCATCAACAAAAACTGAAACAACAGTTTGGGCAGCCATTACAGCACAACCATGAACCCGCACATTTTTGTGTGCTGGCCATGGGTAAACTGGGCGGTAGCGAGTTAAACTTTTCTTCAGATATTGATTTGGTTTTTGTTCATAACGGTAGTGGTCAAACCGCCAGTGTTAATGGCAGTAGAAACATCGACCACTCTGACTTTTTTACCCGGCTCGCACAGTCCATTATTCGCAGCCTGGATGCCATCTCAGAGTTCGGGCAGGTCTACCGCGTGGATACGCGTTTGCGCCCTTATGGCAGCACTGGTCGACTGGTGTGGAGCACCGGTGCAATGGAGCAATATTATTTACAGGAGGGTCGTGACTGGGAGCGTTATGCTTTATTAAAAGCCCGTCCTGTAGCCGGAGATATTGCACTGGGTGCTGAGTTATTACACGAGTTGCAGCCTTTTATCTACCGGCGCTATTTGGATTACGGTCTATTCGCTGGTGTCCGTCAGATGAGCAGTGATATTGCAGCCGCCGCTGCTCGCAAGCGACACCGTGAACATTTAAAACTGGGGCCTGGTGGCATTCGTGAAATCGAGTTTTTAGTCCATAGTCTGCAATTATTGCATGGCGGGCAAAAGCCCGCCTTACGAGAGCCAAACCTGCTCAAAGCGCTGACATTATTAAATCAATACGATTTAATGGCGTTAGAAACCACCCGCTCACTTGAACAGGCATATCATTTGTTACGCCGTTTAGAAAATGGCCTACAAATACTGGATGACCAGCAAACCCATGTTATACCCGATAATTTGGAATACTGTTATCGTTGGAGCAGGCTGACGGGCTTTGAAGGTTTTTCTGAATTACATACTGCGCTTCAACAAAGCCGTGATTATGTCACTGATCAGTTTGAAACCTGGTTTGGTGATACAGATGATAATATCGCAGTAAAATCCATTGGTTTGAATCAGCCATTAACGATTCATCAGTTAGATGATTGGCCAAATGATGTTGCCACTGAGCAATTGCCTGTCATTAATGCCAGCATAGCCAGAATCAATAAACAGCCTCTATCTTCCGGTGCTCGCTCTCGCCTGGAGTCCTTGCTACCAGAGCTCTTACAATGCGCTGCAAAAACACCCTCCGTTGAGCGGGCTCTGCAACATGGTCTGGCCTTATTGGAAAGCATCGCCGGACGCAGTAATTATCTGGCTTTACTGCAGGAACAGCCTCAGGCATTGGCACGCATGTTGGATTACGGGGCTCGCAGCAGTTACATCGCCAGTAAATTACAACGCCAGCCTGCACTGCTGGATGAATTAATTGACCCTGTGACATTGGCCGATTTACCGGCTTCACTGGATGATTACCAACAACGCATACAACTGGCCGTTGCCCAGCACGATGAAGAACCGGAGCAGCAGTTATACCGATTACAGCATTGGAGACACAGCTATGCTTTGCGCATCGCTGCCAACGAGTTATTGGAAAAAATCGATACCCAGACCGCCCAGCGACAACTCAGCTGGCTGGCAGAAACAACCATTGGCGCAACGCTGATACAAACCCAGGCACTGATTAAACAAGATGTGCCATTAACCGTGATCGCATATGGCACCTTGGGTGCTAAAGAGATGCATTATGAATCAGATCTTGATCTGGTTTTTTTATACTCTGATGAAATTGAAGGCATCGAACGACAGGCCACTCGCAAAGCACAAAAACTGATACACCTGTTAACCAGTATGGGGCCTGGTGGACGTTTGTATGAGATCGACACTCGTCTAAGACCAAACGGAAAGAGCGGAACATTGGTCAGCAGTTTTCGAGCTTTTAGCGATTATCAAAAAAACCAGGCTTGGGTATGGGAACAACAGGCATTGTGTCGAGCAAGATGTATTTATGCTGATCAAACCAACCAAACCCGATTCGAACAGTTGCGACAATCGCTGCTTGCGCCTGCACGAACGGATAGAACGATACATGATGCGATCGTCGACATGTACCAGCGCGTGACCAAACAACAAAAATTAGCAGCGGCAGAACAGTGGCGACTTAAGGCCTTGTTTATTACGCAATACTGGTTGCTGACGACCTGCCTACCTGATGCTGCTATTCCACAAAACTTACTGGAGCAATTGTCTTATCTGGCAAAGACAAAACCGGATATCCAGGGTGTTTATCAACAACTGGCTAACGACATCATTAAGTTGCAGCATTACCGACATCAACAGCAATTAAAAAACGACCTTGATGAACCTGACTTCGAGCAGCTACAAATTGACACGTTATGGGCTAGTCTTTTTGGGTCTGATAGTATCCGCTCTACAAGTCATTAAATTCTTAATCCAGCTGATTATGATAACTACCTAGCTGGCAGACCATTGGCAAATCACTTGTCCAGCGATTGCGTTCATTTGTTGCTGCCAGAACCGATTACTGGCAGCTATTTCTGTCGGCAAAGATTGCTGTGGGTAGTTTTTCAATAACTGTGCCTCGCCCTTGGATAGAACCTCATTGATCCAGCGTTTTTTGCGCTCACTGTGTGTTGTTGCTTCAATCCAAACGGGGCGAGTACCGCAAGCGGTTAGTACCTCGCTTAACTGATTGATGCTGTCAGCGGCCACCCAAAACTGATCTGCGGTATTCAACATGTGATAATACGCTTGTCTACCGGATGTATCACTTATTATTCGATAAGACAAGCCTGACCATTCGCGCTCAATTGCTCTACATAATCGTGTCTTTGTCCGTGGTGCCAGGCTAATGATGGTCCGCACGGCATTGGCTTCACTTTGCTTTTCTGCCTGTTGTAACAATGCCCAGTTTTGATCCGAGTCGCCGGCTAACAGTACAGCCAATTTGAGCTGATTGCCCTTAGGCCAAAGCGATGTAATGCTTGCCTTGCGGGGTTCAGAAATATCCACCAAGCTGCCCCGCATGCTGATCACATTATCTGCTTCAATTTGATCATGCTCAGGAATAATCAACAGGGAAAAGTCCTGTCGCGCTGTACGCGGGTCCAGTATCTGGATATTAAAAGTATCCGGGTAACGGTTTTTAATTAAGCGACTGTACAAAGCGCAGCGGCTACCCGTTCCAATCACTATCGCTGGTTGCTTCTGTGGCAGGTTGTTCAGTTGCCGGTCAGCACCAGGTGCTATTCTGGGCGCAAACCATCGTTGCCACCTCGTCAGCTGAACAGCAATGGTTTCTATTGACATAGATTGCAATGTTTTGGATTGTTTTTGCAAAGCGCACAGCAACGCTTGGCTTTGTTTTAAATGACCGAGTCGACCGTCGTCAAACAACCAAATTTGCCTTTTTTGTGGGAGTTTTGCCATACCGGGCTTATGCCATTGTTCGCTAACCGGTAGAATAACCCCTTAAGACAACCGATTAACACTAACCTGAATATCTTGGAGAAGCCATCGTGGCACATGCAACCGACGCCGACAACAGCACCATGTCCCAGGCCAATGCCGCTAAACGTTATGAAGTCAAAGCCAGCGATTTACCTCTAAGCTGCCCAATGCCAGACATGAAACTATGGAATTCTCATCCACGAGTGTATTTGCCTATTGAACAAACCGGTTCTGCCCGCTGCCCTTATTGCAGTGCTGAATTCACCCTGATCGACTAATCTGGAAGGCGTTCCCAGGCCTGTCTATGCACATCGTCCAGGTCCTGGCCGCGCTGAGTGTTGGTGGCTCTCAGCTGGTTGCCATAGAGCTGTGTGAATACCTGCGCAAACTGGGGCATCAAGTCACTGTAATCGCAGCTGATGGTCCTTTAGGTGAACGTGTCAAATCTTGTGGTGCGCAGCACCTGGACTGGAACATAGGTAAAAAACGTTTATCGACTCTAAAACTGATCAAACCATTGCGGGCCTGGCTGCAAAAACATCAGCCGGATGTGATTCACGTACACTCTCGCCTGCCTGCCTGGGTGGTTTATCAGGCGATTAAGAAAACATCGAGGCCGCCTGCATTGGTTACTTCCATGCACGGTCATTATTCAGTCAACCCCTATAGTGCGGTGATGGCCAAGGGCGATCGCGTGATTGCAGTCTCCGAGCATATGCGGCGCTATACATTAAAACAGTACCCGCAAACGCCAGCCGAACAGGTGGTGACTATTCACGGTGGTGCCAGCGATAACGATTTTCCCTATCGGGAAAAACCCGATGCCAATTGGCTAAAAAATATTGATCGGCAGTTTCCAAACTTAAAAGATAAAGCATGGCTAATGCTGCCTGGCCGCGTAACCCGCTGGAAAGGCCATTTGGACTTTCTGCATTTGTTATCAAGGTTACAAACCAAAAACCCATCTGTACATGGTCTAATTATTGGCCCATACCGGGAAAACTCTTCTTATTACCGAGAGCTAAAAAAGCAAATTGATGCGCTGAATCTTGAGCAGTTTGTCAGCTTTATTGGTTCACGCGATGACATAGGCGACTGGTACGCCGCCAGCCAAATTGTCTACAACCTATCCAATAATCCACCTGAAGCTTTTGGTCGGACAGTACTGGAAGCTTTAAAAACCGGCACGCCCGTACTGGCCTGGGATCAAGGGGGCCCGGCCGAACAACTGGCGCATTTTTATCCCGCAGGAAAAATTCCTCTGCATGATATGGATCGACTAGAAGAACAGACCTTAGCGTTGCTATTGCATCCTCATCGGGTTCCACAACAAAGTGGTTTTTCGCTGCAAGCATCTATGCAAAAAACCCTAACGCTCTATCAGAGTGTCGCATCATAAACCGTTATTGAATATGACTGACTCCTGGCGCCAAATGTTGCTGATCTTATTGGGCGGGGCGTATCTGATTTTATTGCCGTTTTCTCGCAGCGCAGAAATCGCACTGCTGATATTGGCGCTGGCTGGGCCTGTTTGTTGGTGGAAAAATCGACACAATCCGGTTTTTAAGCAGGCAATGCATTATCTGACGTGGCTGTTTATCGCCTTTGCGCTGCCACTGCTGATTTCCAGCCTGGATTCCTATGAGCCTCAGAAAAGCTGGCAGCAAAGTATCGCCAGCTTGCGCTTTTACCTGGCCAGTATCACTGTGCTTGTGATTTTTTCCGATGTTGTCAGGCAACAAAAACTACTGCGACTACTGGCAGCGGTGATTTTATTTTGGGCGCTAGATGCCTGCCTGCAGTTTGTTACTGGGTACAACTTTCTCGGTTATCCGGCCAGCACTGAACGTCTGGGCGGAGTGTTTGGCGATAATATCTGGTTTTTTGGGCCAACCCTGGCGATGCTTTCACCACTGGCTTTGGAATGGCTGTGGCGACAACCGCGTCGCTGGTTAACGGTTACCGGTTTTATGTTAATTATTGCTGCCATTTTGTTATCTGGCATGCGTGCTGGCTGGTTATTACTGCCGGTTATTGCTTTAGTTTATGCCTGGCGTCTGATCTTAGAGTATGGCCGTCAAAGTTGGCGAGTGCTTTTGCCAGCTATCGCCATTGTCGGAATACTGAGTACGGTGATTTTTCACCAATCGCCAATCGTTCAGCAGCGTATACAACAAAGCCTGAGCACCGATATTAGCGATGGTGATGCCCTGCAAAGGGGGTTGTCTGAGCGCTGGTTAATCTGGCAAGCCAGTATCGACATGGTCCAAAGGCACCCTATCAACGGCGTTGGTGTCCGGGCATTTCCCGAAGCATACCCTGAATTCACCCGTGCGGACGATCCTCAACTGATTAAGCATGGTGGTGATCGCGGTGCCCGACATGCACACAATGTTTGGCTGGAAGCTTTGACCGATTGTGGTTTGTTTGGCCTGCTTGGCTTAATGGTGATGGCTTGGCTTGGCTTTCGCATCTGGCATTCAGCAACTTCAATTCAGCGGCACCTGGCTCTGCCCTATCTGTTTTCAGTGTTCTTGATAATGTTCCCGTTTAATACTCACTTTTCGCTATATGGTACGTTTTTATCCAGCACACTGTGGTGGCTAACCAGCATTGGTATAGCAGCGTTGTTTACATCAGCCCAAACCGATTCTGGAGATGAGCTCACTTAGCGTTGTTATTACGACCTACAACAATGCTGCTACGCTGGCACGTTGTCTGGCGAGTGTGGTGTCACTTGCGGATGAATTACTGGTGCTGGATTCGTTCAGCACGGATAACACCGAGCAAATTGCCAGTCAGTATAAAGCACGTTTTATTCAAGAAGCTTTCCGAGGATACGGCCCTCAAAAACAATTTGCTGTCGATCTGGCAAAGCATGATTGGATTTTATTGTTGGATGCAGATGAAGCACTGAGCCATCAACTACAAACGGAAATACAGCTCATAAAACCCCAGTTACAACCACAGTTACGGTTACCTGGCTTTCGCCTGCGCCGCCGGGAATGGCTGGCATGGCGCGAACCTATTGAGCGGTATGGGCGCTGGCAACACTGTCAGGTAAAGCGCACCGATCATTTACGCTTATTTGACCGTCGTGTGGTTAAGTTGTCTGATCATCCTGTGCATGCTGCACCAGTAAGCCATTCACCAACCCCTTTACTCAAGCATGATCTGCTTCACTGGGGCGATGCACCATTTCACCATCGTCAAGAAAAAGCCAGGCGTTATGCTGAGCTAGGTGCGCATATCGGCTCAAGATGGTTCGCCATGCCCAAATTAATTCTCGCGCCAGCCTGGGCATTTGTTCAGGATTATTTTTTGCGGCGAGGTTTTCTTAATCCGTTGCTGGGTTTAGTGGCTGCCAGCCATAGTGCTTATGCCAGTTTTTTAAAATACTGGTGGCGTATCAAGCGATAGTCCTTTATACAGTGCAAATAATCGGTACTCGCTCGAGTTTATCGTTCGCTACAAGATGCCCCATAAGCAAAACAGCTATAGCAGCGATGATGTTTCAGCATCACCCGCTCAACCAGGCTTTCAGCCAAATCTGCTCCTTGATCATAATCTTCATCATCATCTACCAGGGTGCAGGAATACACCCGCATCTGACCATCTTTTTTGACCAGCATTTTGCTATTGGCACACATAAATTGCCGCCGCGTGTCTTCGTTGTGATAACGAGTCATACAGTCTTCGGTAATGTGCGGTACATCCATAATAGAGCCAGGTAAAGCAAAATCCGGGAAAGCAACGATGGTCGTGTCTTGCGGGATTTGGTGTTGTTTAAACAACGTTCTGAATTGTGCGTCAACGGCTTGTGTGTCTTCGCCATCATCCATCTGCCTTGCCAGAGAGACTTTGAAACCAAGCTGATGCAATTGACGCATACCTTGCCAGGCTTGAGCAAAAGTGCCAGCACCACGACCTTTATCGTGGCGTCTGGCAGTGGGGTAATCAATACTGATCCGAAAAGCCACTTCGTGTGGTTGCTGTCGCAGGGTTTGGATTTGCTTCAATCGACGCAGCACCGGCATGGTGCCATTGGTCAGAACCATACACGCCCTGTATTGCAAGGCATAGCGCAAAATATCGATCATTGACTTAACAATGAACGGTTCGCCACCCGTAAATGAAAACTGTTTAACATCGAGTTTTACTGCAGCATCAATATAAGGCTTGGCATCCGCCAAAGTAATGCGTTGCAGACGATTATCACCTGGTTTGGAGCCCTCCAGACAAAACGGGCAGGCTAAATTACAAGCTGTACCAGTGTGAAACCACAGCTCTTCCAGCACATGTGGCTGAATGTATCCCCTTGGGCTGCCTTCTGGTGTGTACAACCAGTTATCAAGGTCTCGTTGATGTGCGTAGGGTACTGATATAGCTACAGAAGTACTCATATTGTATCCAGACAAAGCATGCGCGTAACAGGATCAACAATTTTGATGATGTATTACACCATTATCCTGTGTCAATCTAAAGTGTCACAACTTTTGTTTAATAACGATGAATTCGATCACTGACCGTTATGGCTAGAACCCAAACCGAATCCGTTTTTTCCAGGTTTACGATTACAGCCGTAAACATTTATCGACAACTAGCGATGTTTTCAATTCACATGAATTTTGATGAAACCGGCCAAGACCGGAAATATCAAAAAATCTTTCATCGATAAATCTAAAGTTGTATATCTTGATGGTTCTGCCTATCTTATGATTTAAATACGCTTAATTCATATGAATGAATGCGTACCGTGCTAACCATAATTAGCACATCCTCTTGAGTGTTTAAATTGACACAGGTCGGGACTTGTCTTGATCTGTGTCATTTTATTTGTGGTTCATTATTTTCGCTTCCGGCCGGCTTAAATTTATACGAATCGTTTATGCGTGAAGCCCTAGTATTTAGGTACTAATCAGCCAGACAAATGGCTAACAGCACGCCCCACTACTCTCCATGCCTTCCTCGTCATACGGCACTGCCATGCCACAGCCTTCAAAAATTCCATAATGGGTGGACCAATCACCATAAAATTTAAAATGCTCACGATAACGGGTTTGTTCAAGCATCCGCCACGTATTGCCACACACGGGGAATAATTTGCCTGTTTGCATCGTGTGGTGATTATCCAAAACCAGCTCATGCTCGCAGTTGGGGATCGTGCCCAGATAACACACGGCCTGACCATAGTCTTCACAGGCAGGTTCCAGCTGATCGATTTTGAACAATCGATAGGTCGCAGAATAAAATTGCAATTTACCTAGTTTCTGCTCCAATGCAGGGTTGTCTACTGTTAAACGGCGGCTTTCAACAATTCGTGGGTCTGAAAAACCACTCTGCTTGGCCAGGTTTTGGAAATCATTCCAATACATCGCACCAGACAGACATTCACCATGCAGCATACTGTCACGGGTTAACGGTTCGGGCACCCGGCGATCGGCATAAACATCTGAGAAATACATTTCGCCACCAGGTTTGAGTAAACGATATGCCTGCTTTAAAACTGCGGCTTTATCTTTGGTGAGATTGATCACGCAATTGGAAACAATAAGGTCAAAGGATTCATTAGCAAAATCCAGTGCTTCCAGTTTCTCTATGTCGCCTTTTAAAAACTCAATATTGGGCTGGGAAAAACCATATTTTTGGGTGTGATATTGAATATGCCGAGTAGCCACATCCAATTGCTGATCTGTCATGTCTATACCCACGACCCGACCTTGTTGACCCACTAGGCGTGAAAGCACATAACAATCACGTCCGCTGCCACTGCCTAGATCCAGTATGTGCATACCCTGCAGCAAATCGGGCAACACCAGACCGCAACCATAGTATTTTGCGCTAACTTCCGGATGGATATCTGCCAGTAGCGGTTTGATAAATTCCGGCATACTATCCAACGTGCAGCAGGCATTGGTCTGGAGATCACCACTGCTTTGCAGTACTTCACCATAGTAATGTTGAACCTGTTGTTGCAGACCGTCGTTTGGTTTTTCTTCCAGCGTCATAGCGGTTTCATCATGGTTGGTTTCTGGCAATAGTGTAGCGCGTTTGGGTAAAAGACCAAGTGTCATCAAACCTGCTTACATAGGGAGCCTCTGATTTCATCATACATAGTCGCGTTACTGCTTGAAATGTGCCAAGACAAGGCGCCGTTGTGCAGTGCAATAGCTGGCTATTGCCAAACAGCGCAACACCGTATTGGGGCATTTCAAGCGTAACCCCTTGGGGAGCAGTCATTTTTTCCACATGACAGCACTTTTTGAGCTTGACGTGGCTATGTCTGTGCTCAAAAAGACACTGCCCTGCACAAAAAATGAGTTGCTCGCGGCCATGTATGATGAAATCAGAGGTTCCTTAGTTGTGCTAAAGGCGCTTTTTGCTATCCAGTAGTTCCAGTGTCCGGATTTGCCCTTGTTGCAAATTTAACACTCGGATTACGTGCTGATTGGTATCGGCCAGAAAGGCTTGATTACCCAATACACTGATACCACCCGGCTCGTGCAAATTAGATTGATCATCGGTCAAGCTGGATACCTGACGTGTTTTGGGGTTTAACAGTTTGATTTTGTTATTGTAGCTATCGGCAATAATCAGCCTGTCTGGTTGATCGAATACTCGCCACAATGCCACGGCCAAAGGGTGCTGCAATCGAACTTGCCGGCCTTGTCCATCAACATCACCAAAATCAAATAAGCCTGTTCCAACCAGTGTTTCCAAAAGCTGCTCACCCTGCTGGTGTCTGCCCAGCAGCGGTACGCGGCGAATTGCACTGGCTTCGCTGTCGGCGATATACAGGTATTCTCCATCACTGGCCAAACCGCTGGGTTGGTTGAGTCCTGCTTTCAATCGGGGGCCATCACGCAATTCTTCCTGACGGCTGCCAGCAAAGACTTTTATTTGCTGCTTCTGTGGTGAATAAGACCAGATCTGGTGCTGGCCAGCCATGGCAATGTATAGATTCTCATTAGCCCACAGCACATCCCACGGAGAGTTAATCCCTGTACTTAATGCCGGCCCTTCAGTTTGCAGTTGATACGTCTGCTCTCCAGTACCCGCTACTGTGTTCACCGTCTGTTGCTTCAAATCGATCAGGCGGATGCTGTGATTGCCGGTATCGGCCACGAATAGGCGATTTTCATCTGCCAGCGCCAAACCACGCGGAAAGCTAAATAAAGCCGTATCAAAAGGACCATCAGCTAGACCCGCTGCTTTCCCGCCAATAACCTCTTCAACATGGCCGTTTAAATCGGTGATGACGATACGGTTATTGCCGGTATCTGCAATAAATAATCGATTGTTATCGCCGTCTACCAACAGCTTGCTTGGAAACCTCAAGCTATCAGCGTTTTGAACTGTCATTTCTGGTATGAGGTTGAGCTTCTGACGTGTGCTGCGTTGTTCATCGGTTATTAATGCCTGCAGACGCCCCCCTAGCTCATCGATGGTGGACATTTCATTTTCACCTAACCAGCGCCCTGCGATATGTCCTTGTGGATCAATCATCACCAGCGTTGGCCAACCACGGGCCCGATAACGATTCCAGATGGTAAATTCACGATCATTGACTACCGGGTGCTCCAGTCCATAGCGTGAAACCAGATTTCGAATGTTGTCGGTATTGCCTTCATGGGCGAATTTGGCACTATGCACACCGATAACCACCAGATCATCGCCGTACTTGTCTTCCATTGCTTTCAGGGCAGGGATAATATGCAGGCAGTTGATACAACCGTAGGTCCAAAAATCCAGCAATACCATGCGCCCTCGCAACTGCTCGAGCTCCAATGCTTGCCCACCGGTATTCAACCAATCCAGGTTTTTTGGAAAATCACGCGCTTTTGGTTGTTGTTGTAACCAGTCTATAAACTGCTTCTGTGTGTTATTCACCTCTGCATTGGCTATGCCTGCATATATAAGGCTCAATAGCAGTAGCTTTGCCAACAACTGAACAGCCACTTTTGTTCGTGTTATTCTCGACATACCAAATTAACTATAAATATTTTCATTTTCATCAGCAGTGGTTTTAAAACGTCGGTGAAACCACCAGTAATCCTCAGGGGACTCGCGCACAGCTGTTTCGATACGCTGATTAAGTGCCCGCAATAGCTCTTCCGGGCCTTCAGATTCAACACCAGGCAACTCTGACCTGATTGTGATCTGATAGTTGCCATTATTTAAGCGTTTGGGTGTGGCGGTAAGCACTGCTGCGCCCGTACTGCGGGCCAATCGCCAGGTCGCTGTTAGTGTAGCGGCCGGTTGATCAAAAAAAGGGATGAATATAGAGCGTTGCGGCCCAAAATCCTGATCAGGTGCAAACCAAATGATTTGTTTTTGTTTTAATGCGGCCAGTATTTCACGCGGCTGACGCTTACTGATCATTTTTCTTGCGTAGTTCAGGCGAGCCTGGGTTTGAAAACGCTCCAGGTATTGATTATTAAAAGGTCGGTAAACCCCCAACAACGGCATCGCTTCAGCCAGGTACCGGCTGCAAATTTCCAGGCAATTGAAATGCCCATTGACCAATAGCACCCCACGACCCTGCTCTAACGCCTTATTGATATGCTCCAGCCCATCGATCTGGCAGTCTGGCAAGTGTCGGCTATCCCGGCGACACCAGGCGAGAGCGATTTCATAAACACTGTACCCCAACGATTGAAAGATCAGACCGCGCATCAGAGCTTGCCGTTGCTGATCCCAGCCAGGAAAACAAGTGGCCAGATTGGCTTCTACAATTAATCGGCGGCGGTGCATCAGGGTCTCAAACAACTTGCCCAAGACCATTGCCAAGCCTCTGGCCAGGCGGACCGGAAGACATGCAATAAGGTATAGACCAATAATGACCAGACGGGCCAATAGCCATTCTCGCAAATGTTTTAGCACAAACACCTGCGCTGTTGGCATACACAATCTACCGGTAGTCCGGTTTTGCAGGCTATACTTGTTGTCATGGTTTCCTATTATGCTTTTTGTTGCTGAACGCTGTTTATGGAGCGCGTGTTACGTTGGTGTTACAGCACCATATTCTGGCTAATAGTACCGTTTTTACTCTGCCATCTGTTGTGGAAAAGCCGCAATAATCACAAATATCGCCAACGCTGGCGAGAAAGGTTTAGCTATTCTGATGCATTATCGAGCTGGCCCGGCGGCGGTGTATTGCTGCATGCCGTTTCTGTTGGCGAGTTGAACGCCGCAAGACCCGTGCTGGAAAATATACTTCGGCACTACCCACAAACCCCGGTAATGATTACCACCACCACCCCAACAGCATCAGAACAGGTGTGTGAATGGTTCGGGACACGGGTGCAACACATGTATCTACCGTTTGATCTACCGCAACTGATGAACCGCTTTATCGGTCGTTTGCAGCCTCGTCTGGTGTTGATCATGGAAACTGAGATTTGGCCAAATCTGTTTGCTCAGGCACATCGACACGGTGCCTTTCTGGCAATGTTGAATGCCCGCCTGTCACCGCGCACCGCAAACCGCTATCAATGGTTATCACCGCTGATGACGGCAACCTTAGAACAAGTGAACTGGCTGGGCGTACAAACACAAGGTGATGCCAGGCGCTTGATCGATAACGGTGTACAGCAAGCAGCGATTGCGATAACCGGTAACCTTAAATTTGATCTGCAACCGAACCAGCAGGACAAACAACGGGTTCTCGATTTAAAGTCACAGCTGGGTGAGCGGCTAGTGTGGACTGCAGGCAGTACGCATGATGGTGAAGAACTGATCTTGCTGCAGTTATTCCGTGATTTACAACAGCACTCACCAAACCTGTTACTGGTTTTAGCGCCCCGACACCCGGATCGTGCCGAACGTGTCTATGCTCATTGTCGCCAATTGGGTTTAAGAACCGTGCGGTATACCCATAGCCAGCCAATTGATACCGATGCTGAAATTATTATTTTGGATGTCATCGGCCAGTTATTGTCATGGTACGGCGCAAGTGACCTGGCTTTTTTAGGTGGCACATTGGTGCCTGTGGGTGGACATAATGCGGTAGAACCAGCAGCAATGGGTTGCCCTGTTGTGGTAGGGCCTTTTAGAGAGAATATTCAGGAAACCGCGATGCGGCTTAAGCAAGCGCAGGCAGCGGTACTGCTGAAGACAAAAGCAGATTTAAAACCAGCACTGCTGCAGTTACTGTCAGATTCAGATTTACGCCAACAAATGGGCTTGGCCGCTGAACGTTTGGTTGCCAGTCAATCCGGTGGCCTGGAAAAAACCATGCAGCAATTGAAGTCGATTTTAGAAGAACATTGATCACAAGCCCTTCATTTTGTCCATTAAAAACCCGGGCTTGATTGCCCGGGTTTTAGCCTTGTTTCAGGTCTTTCGCAACGATGCCGCAAGAAAGCCTTATTCCAGCAAGGTATTAACCTTAATCAAATCTTCAGGTGCCAGCACACCTGCAGCCTGCTTAAGCCGCAACTGATCCAGGATATAGGTATGGCGTGCCTGTGAATAATCACGCTGAGCCTGGAAAAACCGTTGCTCACTCAGCAGCACATCGACAATGGTGCGAGTACCTACATCAAAACCTGCCTGGGTGGAATCCAGCGCGCTTTTGGCTGAAATAACCGCTTGTTCACGGGCTTCAACTTCGCGAATGTCTGCCAATACGGCTCGATAACTGTTTTCTGCAGAACGTACCGTTGCTCGCTCCTGAAACTCTACATCCTGCAAAGCAGCACTAAAATTTAAGCCCGCCTGGCGGGTTTGTGAATTAACTCGAAAACCAGAAAAAATCGGCACATTCAAACGAATGCCAACCTGAGCATCATCCGATAATAACAATGCATTACCCAGCGGGGTCTGGTCATCCGCACGCAGCGCAAAGGCATTATTGGCGTTGCGGTTGTAACTGGCGACCAAGTCCAGTGTTGGGAAATGCCCGGAACGCTGGATTCTGATATTCGATTCGGCCACTTCTGCCGTTTGTCGGCTGGATTCTAGGGTCGGATTATTGTTTAAGGCTATTTCCACCCACTCCTGAGCGTTGGCTGGATCCGGGCTTTCCAACGGCAGTTCTTGTTGCAAAACCTGCAGCTCTTCAAAGTATGTGCCTGTGAGTTCACGCAGTGCTTCATAAGCATCCTGCAGTGTGTTTTCAGCAACAATGACGCGGGCACGGGCCTGATCATAACTGGCTCGTGCGTCCAGAACGTCGGTTACTGCAGTCAAACCGACTTCAAAACGCTGTTCGGCCTGTTCAAACTGTCGTTGCAGGGCTTTTTCTTCAGCCTGGGCAAATGTCAGACTGTCTTCAGCTGTCAAAATATTAAAGTAGCTTTCTGAAACCCGTAGCAAAAAACTTTGATAAGCCGCATTGTAATCGGCTTCTGCCACTGATACCTGTGCACGAGCCTGGCTGAGTAGGCCGTAGTTTTGCCAATTGAAAATAGACTGCGTCAGATCAACCCGATAGTTTTCGCGGTCAATATCGGTATCCGGCAGGCGTGTTCCTGCAATTTCCAGGCGGTTGTTACCACGGTCATAGCTGAATGAAGCACTCAATTGCGGATAAAAGTTAGCCCACGCTATCTCGGTATTTTCCCCTGAAGCATCACGCCTTAAGGCTGCGGCACGCAGTTGCGGATCCTTGCTAACAGCAATATCGTGGATACCCACCAGATCAACCGCTAATACCGGCATACTCATCAGCAGGCCAAGCAACATAATCGTTGTTGATGTTGCCACGATCCTTATTGTTGGCCGTGTTTTTGAGCTGGGCCGTTTATACATAATTCAGACTCCGGAAATATTGTTATTCAATAGATTAGCGATTGGATGCCTTCAGAACTCAAAAGGTTGCGATAATTCAGCGTGTTGCAATGCCGGTATATCGGTTTCAAACAGGCTTTCGGTTTGCCAGCTCGTTTCATCGATGCGCGTAATCAGGCGTGCTTCCATTAATGGGGATTGACCGACAATAATCAGCATGCGCCCTTTTGGTTTTAACCAATGCAGAAAGCTTTCTGGGACAAACGGTAATGAACCGCCGACCATAACCACATCTACTGGCTGTTCTGGCTGCCAGTTCGAAAAAGCATCTGCATGCTGGAAGTTCACACTGCCGGGCAACGGCTGGTCTTCATCCGCTAAACTGGAAATTCGTTTATGCGCAGCATCGACAAATTCTGGCTGGATATCTATTGCCTGTATGCGTGCACCCAATCTGGCCATACAGGCGGTCAAATAACCACTTCCTGAGCCTATTTCGACAACCTCTTCACCTGCTTGCAGTTGTGCTGCCTGCAATAAACGTCCTTCTACCACGGGTGGCAACATAAATTGCTGATGCGCCAATGGTATTTGCAGGTCTGCATAGGCCATTTGTCGATATCGTGCCGGCACGAAGTCTTCACGTGCCAATGTATGCAGCACGTCGAGAACTTTTTGATCGAGCACTTCCCAAGTTCGTACCTGTTGCTCTACCATGTTGAAGCGGGCTTGTTCTAAGTTCATAAGATTCAATCCATTTTTTTGCTGATATTGATTACCGCCAATGACGATTTTCAAGCATCCGCAGAATGCCATGATGTGCTGTTCCGTACTTACACCAAAGTGCCAAAAGTCACAGCATGCCGTTGACCGCGATGTTATTCCGAACTCTAATGAAAAGGGCTGTTATGATACCAAGGAATCGTTTATTGCACCCGCTCGATGAGCAAAACCTGTTTAGATAATTTGCCTTATGACTAAAGCTTCACAATCCACTAGTAACAATCCGGTCGCCAACCTGGAAACCACCATTTCACAGGAAATGCGCCAACCTCTGGCCGGATCACGGCGTGCATGGTTCCACGGGGAACAACATGGCGTGCAAGTTCCGGTACGGCATATCCTGCAAAGTGATACGCCCACATTGTTTGGCGGCGAACCCAACCCGCCTATTCCCGTTTACGATACTTCCGGCCCTTATACTGATCCAGATGCCGTTATCGATCTGACGCTGGGGCTTTCCACCAGCGCCCGAAGCACCTGGATTGAACAGCGTGGGAATACCGAACAACTGTCTGCGCCAACATCAGATTTCGGTGTGCGGCGCATGCATGATGAGAAGACCACCCATTTACGCTTTCCCAATGTACAGCCACCACGCAGGGCTGTTTCCGGAGCCAATGTGACCCAAATGCACTATGCAAGACAGGGCATTATCACTCCAGAAATGGAGTTTGTTGCCTTGCGTGAATCCATGCGTTTGGATGAGTTAAACCAACCTGGCCTGCAAAGCCAGCACCCTGGCCAAGCATGGGGGGCTGTTTTACCAAAACAGATAACGCCAGAGTTTGTTCGCTCAGAAATTGCTGCAGGCCGGGCGATTATTCCTGCCAATATTAACCATCCAGAATTGGAGCCGATGATCATTGGCCGCAATTTCAGGGTTAAGATTAATGCCAATATCGGTAACTCTGCAGTGACCAGCTCAATCGCCGAAGAAGTAGAAAAAATGGTTTGGGCAACCCGCTGGGGTGCTGATACGGTGATGGATTTGTCCACAGGCAAACACATCCATGAAACCCGTGAGTGGATTATCCGTAATTCACCGGTACCTATTGGTACGGTTCCCATTTATCAGGCACTGGAAAAAGTTGGCGGTAAAGCAGAAGAACTCACCTGGGAGTTGTTCCGGGATACCCTGATTGAACAGGCTGAACAAGGCGTGGATTACTTTACAATTCATGCTGGTGTTCGTTTGGCTTATGTTCCGCTGACGGCTAAACGGGTTACCGGTATTGTTTCCCGTGGCGGTTCAATCATGGCCAAATGGTGCCTGGCACATCATCAAGAATCGTTTTTGTATACCCATTTCGATGACATTTGCGAAATCATGAAAGCCTATGATGTCAGTTTTTCTCTGGGCGACGGTTTACGGCCTGGTTCAGTCGCAGACGCCAATGATGAGGCACAGTTTGCGGAGCTGGAAACCCTGGGCGAGTTGACCAAAAAAGCCTGGGAACATGATTGTCAGGTCATGATTGAAGGCCCCGGACATGTGCCCATGCAATTGATCAAGGAAAATATGGATAAGGAGCTTGCTGACTGTTTTGAAGCACCCTTTTATACCTTGGGGCCTCTCACCACTGATATTGCTCCAGGGTATGATCACATTACCAGTGCCATTGGCGCTGCGCAGATTGGTTGGTATGGTTGCGCGATGTTGTGTTACGTCACACCCAAAGAACATTTGGGTTTGCCCGACAAAGATGATGTTCGTACAGGTATCATCACTTATAAAATTGCCGCACATGCTGCTGATCTGGCCAAAGGCTGGCCGGGTGCACAAATACGTGATAACGCTTTGTCCAAAGCCCGTTTTGAATTTCGTTGGGATGATCAGTTTAATTTATCACTGGACCCTGACCGGGCTCGCGAATATCACGATCAGACTTTACCGAAAGACTCCGCCAAAGTTGCACATTTTTGTTCCATGTGTGGACCCAAGTTCTGTTCCATGAAAATCAGCCAGGATGTTCGTGACTACGCTAAAGAAAAAGGCTTAAGCGAAGAGGTTGTTCTGGATACAGGAATGCAGGAGAAAGCTGAGGAGTTTAAGGCTTTGGGCGCAAAAATTTACCGGCGCAGTTAGTTTACTTTTTCGGATAAACCCTTTTATAAACTATCTTGATATTTTGTCGTGTTGAAAGCGGTCGCTGCCTAATGCAGCGACCTAATCGGCTTGCTTAAGTTTTAATTACAAATATTAAATTATTTTTTATTAGATCGATTATTTTACCGTTAATTTAATAAAGCCAATATTTTGTTGGCACAGCTTTTCGATGATGCTGGATTTTGTCCAGTAATCAGGTGACCATCTGCAATACTAAAATCAGCCCAGTCATCGCCCTTTTGGTAATATCCCCCTAAACGAATTAATTCATCTTCAATTAAATACGGGACTATATCCTGTTTTTGTACCGCAATTTCTTCACTGTTGCTAAACGCTGTCACCTGTTTACCAGCAACCAATGGTTCACCATTCGGTGTTTTGGTATGTCGAAAAACCACCGGTCCGTGACAAACAGCAGAAACCGGTTTACCTGCTGCATACATGGCTTCAATCAATTCAATAGAATGAGGGCTCTCTGCTAAATCCCATATCGGGCCATGGCCTCCTGGATAAAACACTGCATCGTAATCTTCAGGTTGGATATCCACCAGCGGTGTGGTGTTCGCAAGCTGTAGCATAGCTTGTTGGTCATCAAGAAATTGCTGCCCTATTTCACCAAGATTATCTGAGTCATGGCTTTCCGGGTCCATAGGCGGCTGCCCACCCAACATGGATGCCAAAATCACTTCATGGCCTGCTTCTAAAAAAACGTAATAAGGTGCTGCTAGTTCCTCTAACCAAAAACCAGTAGGCTGAGCGGTATCACCCAGTTGATCATGTGATGTTAAAACCATCAATATTTGCGCCATTAAAATTACCTATATATTACTGTTTAACAAAATAACGATTAGCCTGGTCTGGGCAACAGACCTTCTACTAAAAACTGTTTAGCAGGGTATTTCATTAATTTATTTTCAAATTTAAATACCACGTTATCAGTGGCTGTTTGAGCAAGTACGCGAAATGTTTTTTCAGGCTCATTATTGCGTAATGCTTTAGGCGTTAATAACGCCACATTAATGCCTGTTTTTTGATCCCGCGCAGAAATAAACTCAATTGCCTGATAACCTTGCTGCCGTAATTCACTTCCCAATGTCTGGCTATGTTGATAGCTCATTGGATCTGCCAACAATTCGCTGTGCTGCTTAAATGGATCTTGTTGTAATTTAATACCCTGGTCACTGCGATATTGTGCCGCAAACATCAAATGCTGACTTAATATTTTTTCTGGTGGTTCAAGCATTCCATCTAAAAACAACAAACGATAAAAAGCCGTTTCTGCCAGCGCTGTTCGTTGTGTATGCGCGGCATAAAAAATACCTGGCTCAAAACGATTGCCAAAACGTGAACCCCATCGCAGTGGAGGATATCTAAAAGGGGTTTTTAGTAGATAGTGCAGATATTCACAACCCGGTGGACATACTGGTTTGCTGGTTTCCAACATGTCTTCCAGTATTGCTTGTTCTGAAAGGTCATCAACCAATGCTGTGGTCGCTACCTGTTGTTGGCTTTCCACGACTCGCCAGATACGACCAGTCACCAATGTAGGATCTGTCTGTCGAATTAATGACTGCCAGTCAGTTTTATTCAATATCCTTCCATGGTTTAGGTTTTAACTTACTGATCGTTATACCTTGCCGCGCATTGCATCCAGATATTCTGTAACGTGAATCAGACCGGGGATGTTATTCAGGTGCTCTCTAGGAACTCCGCCTAAATGCCGATTGCCTGTATGTAACCAGTGGCGCATAGCCTCGTTATCACCACCCACCAGTACATACAATGAGCGGTAACAGCGGATTAGCAATAACGCCAGCTCCCCTGCTTTACTGGATGGATCCAGGCCGCGCCGCAAACCACTGCGTTCACGGCCGATAACTGAAGCGACCTCTGCCTGAGTTAACCCCAACGCTTTGCCGGCATTGAACACTGCTTTGCTCAATACTTCCGGAGCTTCTGGTGTCGTTGATATAACAGCACTCATACACAGCCTCTTTTGTAGATTATTCTTATAATAGTTATGTTTTGTTGTTTTTTCAACAGTTGTTGTTACTTGCCTATGCAAAAATGACCAAAAATTTCACCCAGCAAATCATCATTGTGGTACTCCCCTGTAATATCTGATAATGCCTGTTGGGCACTGAGTAACTCCTCGGCAAATAACTCCCCGGCATGAGGAATATGTTGCGCTGCGGTATGCAGGCACTGGTTGACATCTTGTAAGGCAGCAACATGCCGTGGCCGTGCAGAAAAAGCCTGTGTGTCAACGTTGTTGATATTCAGTTTGCCCACAATCGCCTGTTCCAATGACGGTAGGCCTTTACCGGTTTTTGCAGAGATAATGACATCATAGCCTGATTGGTTTTTCATCTCTGGCAGAAGGTCTTGCTTGTTCCCAACACGAATAACAGCGGCACGAATATTTTTAGGTGGCTGCTTGTGCACATCATCACAGGTTGTGAGATCAACCAACCATAAAACCACATCTGCATCATTCAAAGCTGCATATGCCCGCCGAATGCCTTCTTGTTCTATTGGGTCATCACTGTCTCGTATCCCGGCGGTATCAATCACCTCCATTGGAATACCCCCGATTTCTAACCGCTCTCGCAATACATCCCGCGTGGTGCCTGGGATATCGGTAACGATGGCAGCATCGTGTTTGACCAGGGCATTTAACAAGCTGGATTTTCCGGCATTGGGTGGTCCGATAATTGCCAAACGTGCGCCCTGGGTTAAGTGAACACCATTTTGCGCAGTAGCCAGCAATTGTTTGCTCGTTTGGTGTAATCTTTGCAACCGTTGTGCAATGCGCTCATCAGCCAAAAAATCGATTTCCTCTTCGGGAAAATCCAAAGCAGCCTCAACCCATACTCGCAACTCAATTAGCGATTGCTGTAATTCACTCACGGGCTTGCTTAGCCCGCCACCCAGGCTACGGCTAGCGGCCCGTACTGCAGCGGCGCTGCCTGCTTCAATCAGATCAGCGATGGCTTCTGCCTGGGTTAAATCGAGTTTATCGTTTAAAAACGCGCGCTCGGTAAATTCACCAGGTCGGGCCAACCTTGCTCCCGCCTGGTTTAGTTGCTGCATAATCATTTGCAACAATATTTGCCCACCGTGAGTATGTAATTCGACAACATCCTCACCGGTAAAAGAATAAGGAGAGATAAAGCTTAAAAACAAACCGTGATCAAGAATATTTCCGTCACGGTCCTTGATGCTGCGTAAGCCAGCCTGCCTGGGTGGCGGCAATTGGCCACACAGCTGCTCGGCGATGCAAAACGATTGCGGACCGGAGATCCGGATGATACCTACGCCACCGGTACCTGGTGGCGTAGCAATCGCGCAAATGGTGTCAGCTGGCGTTTTCAATCCGCTTGGTAATAAACCATTGCTGGCCTAGAGAAATCACGGCATTAGTGGCCCAATACAAAACCAGTCCAGCAGGGAAAAACGCAAACAGTACCGAGAATACCACTGGCAGGGCATTCATCATTTTCCGTTGCATTGGATCCATGCCCGGTGAAGGACTCATTCGCTGAGTGGCAACCATGGCGATGCCGTTGATAATAGGCAGCACAAAATAAGGGTCTGGACTGGATAAATCCTGAATCCAGAAAATAAATGGTGCCTGTCGTAATTCAACGGACTCCAACAGCACCCAGTACAAAGCAATAAATATTGGAATCTGTATCAAAACCGGCAAACACCCCCCTAATGGATTGGCTTTTTCTGTTTTATACAACTCCATCATGGCTTCGCTCATTTTCTGCCGGTCATCGCCATAACGTTCTTTTAGTTTTTCAATCCGTGGCTGCAGTTTGCGTATCCGCGCCATGGATTTGTACTGCGACTCAGTCAGTTTGAAAAACAGCAATTTGATAATCAGGGTCAAAATAACAATCGACCAACCCCAGTTTTTTACCACTGAATGAATCCAGTTCAGGGCAATAAACAATGGTTTGGAGAAAATCGTGAAAATGCCATAATCAACGGTTAGCTCCAGGCCATTGGCAAGACCTTTTAAATCATCCTGAAGTTTAGGGCCGACATATAAGCGACTGGAAAATTGATGTGTTTGTCCATTGGCTATCTGCACTGGCGTGCTTTGATAACGCAACAAATAACGCGGCACACCCGTTTGATTAACAGTGGCACTGCCAAACGTTTCCACATTACCCTCTGGCGGTAGCCAAGCACTCATAAAATAATGTTGCACCATTGCAATCCAGCCGTTATCGGTGGTGGTATTTAATGGCTCATCAGAAAAATCATCAAACTTTAATTTATTAAACTTATCCTGAGGGGTGTAATAAGCAGCGCCGGAAAAACTATAGCGCGAGGTATCGGTTAGCCCGCCCTTTGGTGCGGTTGGCTTGGTTCTTTGCAATTGCACATAACGATTGCCCTGCCAAGCTTGGCCGGATTGATTGTTTAAAGCATGTACCGTATCAATAACGTATTCACCGCGTCTTAATGTCAATGTCTTGGTGACATTAATGCCTGCTTCATTCCAACTTAGTGGTATTTCCAGGCTGTCCTGGCCTTCAGCCAGGCGATATTCTGTTTGTCTGCTTTGATAGTTTGCCTGATGCGTTGGCGCTGGATGATTAGCAGACAACAAACCAGACTGGGCAACATAAAAAGTACCGTTCTGGCGTTGCATCAATTGTACTGGAATATCCGGCGTGTTCACTTCAACTGGATAATTCAGCAGTTTGGCACTGACCACACTACCGCCGCGTGGATCAATCAGTAATTCCAACACATCGGTAGTAACATGAATCAAGTTGCTGGTATCAAAACCAGCATTAGGTGCGTTTGCCACCTGCAATGACGGGGTTTCAGCGTTGGTAATAGGCACAGGAATATCAGCTGAAGTTGGTACAGGTAATTCTGCATTAACGCCTGATGATGCAATATTGCCATCACCCGGTGGTTGCACCGTCTGCTGTCCAGGTGTTGGTTCAGCTGGCTGAGCTTGACGCGCATAATCCTGTTGCCACTGTGACCACATTAAAAATGCGAGCACTGCCAGAGCAATCAGAAACAGGTTACGTGTTTCCGGCATGAGGGGTATCCTTAAGCTTGTTTTGAATATTAATTAAATGTTGGTAAGTTGCGGCTTGCAGGTTTTGATTACAAGCCCTGCTAGCCTCTGGCCGTGCCTGAAATACCAGATCAGCACCAATTTGCTGTGTTTGTTCTGTCTGTGCACACCAATGACGGAATGTTTCTCGGACAATACGCTTAATCCGGTTACGAACGACAGCACGTTTGTCGACCTTTTTACTTACCGCCAAACCCAGGCGTTGCCCATTGGTTGTTTTGATACCCAGCACACGAAAAAACCGGTCGCTGCTAACAACCGGTTTCGACCTGAATACTTCAGTAAATTCGCGTGGTTTGCGCAAACGTTGTTGTTTTTTGAATTCGGCCATGCCGCTGCCTTATTCCCACTGCGGCCGAT
The DNA here is from genome assembly GCA_965230265.1 of Wenzhouxiangellaceae bacterium. Taxonomy (GTDB): domain Bacteria; phylum Pseudomonadota; class Gammaproteobacteria; order Xanthomonadales; family Wenzhouxiangellaceae; genus JAJFKX01. Next base: position 3,294,613 of record OZ245999.1, read on the forward strand.
GACACTTTTTCAAAGCAAGGGTAAACGGTAGCGCTAAAGCTGCTGCTGAGGGATTGACGCCGTTACCGGTGCGCCTCCAATCTATCAGACTATGATTTAGCTACACAATGAGAGACGATTTACTACTGTGCCAAACGCTTACGGCCACGACGGCGACGAGTATTGATAATAGCGCGGCCACCACGTGTTGCCATACGGGCACGAAAACCATGTGTGCGAGCACGCTTAATTTTACTTGGTTGATATGTGCGTTTCATTGGAAACTCCAAATTAATGGCCAAAATTTAAGATCGGCCGCAAATTGCGAAAACAGCCCGCCATAATAGGAAACTTTGCTTTACAGGTCAATCATTTCCTGTATTTTTCTGCTGGTTTACTGATGTGTCAGAACCAACTCCAAAAAAGTTATCCACAAGCACTGGTATATGCTTTATGATGCTAGTCCGTTTTCTATTAAACCTTGATTTAGTTGATTGCCTGAAATGTCTACCAACCCCTTGTGGCAACAGTGTTTATCCCGTCTGGAACGCCAGTTTCCTTTGGATGAAGTCAATACTTGGCTGCGCCCTTTGCGTCTAACCACCCAGACTAACGGCAATGTTTTGCTACTGGCGCCCAATCAAATTGTCTGTGAGCGGGTTGAGCAACATTATCTGCGCACCATCCATGCCATATTACTGCAATTACAACCTGATCTGGATGCGCAAACAGCGATAAGCATCGCCAACCGCCAAGATTCTGCTACCAGCAAAGCCTCTCCGGCCACTCACGATGCTGAACAACTGACCGGGCTTGATCATCGTTATACCTTTGATAATTTTGTTCCGGGTAAAAGTAATGAGCTGGCATTAAATGCAGCCATTCAGGTGGCCCGTAATCCGGGTAGTGAATATAACCCTTTAACACTCTATGGCAGTACAGGGTTGGGAAAAACGCACTTGTTGCATGCTGCTGGCAACCTGATCAAGCAAAACAACCCGCGCGCAAAAATTCTCTATCTGCCCTCTGAGCGTTTTGTGAATGATTTGGTGCGTTCATTGGGCTCACGCAATGTAGAACAGTTTAAGCGACGCTATCGCAGCGTTGACGCTTTGTTGATCGATGACATCCAGTTTATTGCTGGTAAAGACCGCTCACAAGAAGAGTTTTTTCATACCTTTAATGCTTTGCTCGATCTGCAGCAGCAAATCATTCTTACATGCGATCGGTATCCTAAAGAAGTTCCTAACCTGGAACCGCGTCTGCAATCGCGTTTTGGATGGGGGTTAACCGTTTCCATTGAGCCTCCTGATTTTGAGACCCGGGTTGCTATTTTGATTCAAAAAGCCCAGGAAAAAGGTTGGGATTTACAACTGGATGTCGCACAGTTGATTGCTGGTAAGATGCGCAGCAGTGTGCGTGATTTAGAAGGCGCGTTAAATACTCTGTATGCCAACGCCAACTTTATGAGGCGGGAGGTTAATGAAGTTTTTGCCCGCGATACTCTACGTGATTTATTGGCAATACACGATCGTTCAATCACTCTGGATCTGATCAAAAAAACCGTAGCGGAATTCTACAACTTGCGTGAAGCAGACATGCTATCCAAACGTCGCACCCGATCCATCGCCCGGCCACGGCAATTGGCCATGGCTTTATCCAAAGAGTTAACTGATAACAGCTTGCCTGAAATCGGCCAAGCATTTGGGGGGCGAGATCACACCACTGTTTTGCATGCCTGTCGTAAAATCGAAGAATTAATACGCAATGACCAACAACTCAGTGAAGACAAAAAACGTCTCGTCAGGCAATTATCGACATGATCAATAGTATTGTTTATAGATGGAAACTTGATCGTTTTCCTTCACACAACAAGCAACAACTAACAAATGGCTTAATAACCCGGTATTATCTGTGGATAAATCATGTGCAACTGTTGATTAACAAACTTATACACAGTCTGCACACAGGCAATAACAATGTTATAAACCACTTGTGATTTAATTTAAGTTATTGTTTTTAAATGGTTTTTTTGGGTTACAACCAGATATTTACTTACTCTACTACTACTACTTTTTTATATATAAAGACTGTTTTTGAGGATTGGCAATGAAATTTACCATGCAACGCGAAGCCCTATTACAACCATTGTCCCAAGTGGTTGGTGTGGTTGAACGCCGGCAGACATTACCCATTTTGGCTAACTTTCTATTACAAGCTGATGACGGCATTTTGTCTTGTACCGGTACCGATATGGAAGTTGAGTTGCGGGCAACCCAAAAAGCCGATGTTCAACAGTCCGGACGAATCACTGTGCCTGCCAGAAAACTGGTGGATATCTGTCGAGCCCTACCTGATGCCTGCGAAATTGTTTTGGAGTTACAGGATAACCAACTGTTAATCAATACCAGTAACAGCCATTTCACATTAAGCACACTGCCAGCCGATGAGTTCCCAGATTTAGAACAAGCCGACAACCTACAAAGTTATAGTGTTAAAGAAGGTTCACTGCACCAACTACTAGAACGTACTGCTTTTGCCATGGCTAACCAGGATGTGCGTTATTACCTGAATGGTCTATTGCTTGAGAAAAAAGGTTCGCTGCTGCGTAGTGTAGCGACGGATGGTCATCGTCTGGCTCTGGCAGATTTAAGCGAAGATATTTCTGGCGGGGATGACGAAAAACAAGTGATCGTGCCGCGTAAAGGTATTTTGGAGCTGCTAAGGTTATTGGAGGGCGATGACAATGAAATCAACCTGGGGATTGGCAGCAACCATATTCAGGTCAGCCGTCCAGGCTTGACCATGACTTCCAAATTGATTGATGGTCGTTTCCCTGAATATGAGGCGGTTATCCCACCCGCCAATGATCATGATGTTGTGATTAATAGAGGCCGTTTTCGTACTGCACTGCAACGTGCAGCCATTTTATCCAATGAAAAGTTTCGAGGCGTACGTTTGGAGTTCTCAGATGGCGCAGTCAAGATTATTGCTCACAACCCACAGCAGGAAGAAGCCGTCGAAGAACTGGATGTACAGCACACCATTCCAGCCATGTCGATAGGTTTTAATGTGACCTATCTACTGGATGCATTAAGTGCGCTCACCACGGAAGATGTGCAGTTGAAGCTACGCGATGCAAACAGCTCATGTCTAATTATCGAACCAGGCAGTGAGCGCACCCGACACGTGGTAATGCCACTTAAACTTTAATTTGACCATTGGCGTGATACCAACGCCAAAGCCACGGCCGTTGGTGATTCAACATCTGGCCGTAGAAAATGTTCGCAACCTGCAACAGGTTGAGTTAACACCCGACCCAGGCATTAACTTGATTACTGGCGCCAATGGCGCTGGTAAAACCAGTTTATTGGAGGCCATTCATATTCTTGGACGTGGACGTTCATTTCGTAGTCGGCGTAGCAATGATTGGATAACCCGTGGAGAATCCATAGCCCGTATTATTGCTAGAACGTGTGATCAACCAGCCTTATCAACCACTCTCGGTCTTGAGCGTGACCGAAACGGGTGGCAAGCCAGAATCAATGGCAAATCAGTTACCAGTTTTGGAACATTATCAAGACAACTGCCACTGGTCATGTTTGAACCCAATGCCCATGAATTGGTTAATGGAGGCCCAGAACAACGCCGCGCATACCTTGATTGGGGTGTGTTCCACGTGGAACCAGATTATGTCATGCAGTGGCGCCGTTATCACCGTGCGCTAAAGCAAAGAAATGCGGCATTGCGTGAACAAGCCAGTCCATCGGTGATACAAAGCTTAACTCCAGCCATGGTCAGTACCGCAGAGCAACTGGATAAAGTTAGATCAGCGTTCGTTCGTCGCTTGGAACAGGCATTTGCTGATTTATATCAACGGTTACAGCCAGAACTACCTGAAGTAAAAATGATTTATCAACCAGGATGGAATACTGAACAATCATTATCTGAACAATTGACCAATGGTATCCATCGTGACCGGGAGGCAGGTTTCACCCGATACGGCCCTCACCGTTCTGATATTGGCCTGTTCGGCCAACAACGACAGTTACGAGGTTGGTTATCACGGGGACAACAAAAACTACTGGCTTTGTTAATGTTGCTGGCGCAGCAGAGTGTATGGAAAAGCGATTCGAACGATCAGCCTACCCGAACACCGATTATTCTTTTGGATGATTTATATTCAGAGCTTGATGCGACGCATATCGAAAAAGTCCTCAATTTACTTGAAAAAACCCAGGCACAAACTTGGATAACAACAACAGAACAGCAAAAAAGAACCAAAGAAGTGAAAAAAGTGTTTCACGTGGAACAAGGAAAAGTATCGTTGTTGGAATAAAAAGGGCTTTAATGGTTTCTCCCAAATGATGAAAATAGGCTTTCGCTAACACAATGATTTATAATGAAGGATTGATTTCAATCTGCGAAAGCTATGACGGACAAGCAAAACCCTACTGATCAGGAAAAAGGGGCGGAACAGTACGATTCCTCCAATATTAAGGTCTTAAAAGGCCTGGATGCAGTGCGCAAGCGCCCCGGAATGTATATCGGCGACACTGACGATGGTACTGGCCTGCACCATATGGTGTTTGAAGTGGTAGACAATGCCATTGATGAGGCATTGGCTGGGCACTGTGATCGAATCGTCGTAACCATTCATCCGGATGATTCGATCAGTGTAAGCGACAATGGTCGCGGTATTCCGGTAGATATTCACCCAGAAGAAGGTCGATCTGCAGCAGAAGTGATCATGACAGTGCTGCATGCCGGCGGTAAATTTGACCAGAACTCTTATAAAGTATCTGGGGGGCTGCATGGCGTAGGCGTGTCAGTGGTGAATGCGTTGTCTGAAACCCTGAAAATGACCATTGATCGTGGTGGTAAACGCTGGCAGCAGAAATATGAAATGGGGGTTCCTTTGGCGCCTTTAGAGGCGGTTGCCGACAGTGAAAAATCTGGCACAGTCATTCACTTTAAGCCCAGCTCGGAAATTTTTACTGATACGGTTTATCACTTTGATTTACTGGCAAAACGCCTGCGTGAGCTGTCTTTTCTGAATTCCGGTGTGCACATTACACTGCATGACGAGCGTACCGATGAAGAAAAAGTCTTTGCCTATGAGGGCGGTATCCGCTCATTTGTAGAACATCTAGGTCGGAAAAAAACACCACTTCACCCGACAGTTATCCATTTCACCGTAGAAAAAGAGGATATTCAGGTAGAGTTGGCAATGCAGTGGACCGATGCCTATCAGGAAAGCACTTACTGTTTTACCAACAATATCCCACAGCGCGATGGTGGTACCCACCTGGCAGGGTTTCGTGCGGCATTAACACGCACCATCAATAACTATATTGAAGAAAACGGCATGGCCAAGAAAGACAAGGTCACCATGGTTGGTGATGATTGTCGTGAAGGTTTAATCGCTGTATTGTCGGTAAAAGTACCCGATCCAAAATTTTCATCTCAAACCAAAGACAAGCTGGTATCTTCAGAAGTCCGACCGGTAGTGGATAGCTCGGTTTCTGAACAGTTGCGTGACTTTTTGCTGGAGCAACCCGGCGAAGCCAAAGCAATTATTAATAAAGTGCTGGAAGCCGCCCGCGCCCGTGATGCTGCACGCAAAGCTCGCGAAATGACGCGACGTAAAGGTGTACTGGATATTGCTGGTTTACCTGGAAAACTGGCAGACTGCCAGGAAAAAGACCCGTCTTTGTGTGAATTGTTTATCGTGGAGGGTGATTCTGCGGGTGGTTCAGCCAAACAGGGACGTAACCGTAAGTTCCAGGCGGTTTTACCGCTGAAAGGTAAAATTCTGAATGTCGAAAAAGCCCGCTTCGATAAAATGTTGTCATCTGCAGAAGTGGGTACCCTGATTACCGCATTGGGCTGTGGTATCGGTAAAGATGAGTATGATCCCGACAAGCTACGTTACCATCGCATTATCATTATGACTGATGCTGATGTGGACGGCTCACACATCCGTACACTGCTGTTAACCTTTTTCTATCGGCAAATGCCGGAGTTGATAGAACGAGGAAACATTTATATCGGCCAGCCGCCACTGTATAAGATCAAACACGGTAAACAGGAACAGTATCTAAAAGATGACCGTGAGCTAGATGAGTACCTGTTAGGCAGGGCGGTAGATAATGCTGCATTGGTGTTTGACCCCGAAGCACCGCCATTACAAGGTGTGGCTTTGGAACAATTAATGCGTGAATACATGATTGCTACCCGCACTGTAGAACGCTTAAGTCGTCGTCACCCTGCACATGTTTTGCGTTCTTTGATGGATATTCCTGCTTATCAAACAGCAACCGCAGCAGATTGGGCACAACAATTGCAACAGCAGCTCAATACTGAGGTGAGCTCCAACGAAAGTTGGGAAGTGATAGCAGAACAAGATGGCGCAATAAGTGTTCATCATCGCCAGCATGGGGCGGTCAGCAAAACCCGGTTCCCGGTTGAATTTTTCAATACCGGTGATTATCGATATTTTGTCAAAGTAGGCGAAACGCTACATGACCTGATTCAGCCTGGTGCTAAGGTCAAAAGGGCGACATCTGAATTGGAAATTGATCGGTTCCGCGAAGCCTTTTCATGGTTAATGGATGAGTCCAAGAAGGGCCGTACTATTCAGCGCTTTAAAGGTCTGGGTGAAATGAATCCGGAGCAATTGTGGGATACCACAGTTAACCCGGAAACCCGGCGGTTATTGCAGGTAACGATAGAAGATGGTTTTGCTGCAGATGAAATCTTCTCCACCTTAATGGGCGATGAAGTGGAACCACGCCGTGACTTTATTCAAAGCAACGCTTTGGATGCAACCAACATTGACATTTAAAAAAAGCAATTAAATCAATAATTTAACTGTGCTCTATTAAATCTGGCAGCAAGCTTATGGCTTGCTGTAAATTATCGACATTGGTGACAGTGTTCAATGATTTTTCTCCCACCGAGATCATTTTTAAACCCAAACGCTGGCCAGCCCGCAGTAATTCTTTTCGTGTGCACACAAGCACCACCTCATGCTGCGGATAACGCTCTACATAATTGGCCAAAGAATCATAAGCAGACTGTACTCGACGCAATAACCCGGGTTGCCAGTACCAGGCACCGGAAAGAATCACGTTGTATTCCAATAATAACTGTTGCTGCTGACGTTGTTGCTTGAGCTCTTCATCCACCGAACTGCGGCTGGGTTGCCAAACACTGGGTCGCTGGGCTATCAAAACGATATGCCAGCCAGATAAGGGGGCAAAGCGCGCATAAGAGGACAATTCCAGTTTGGCTGGCATTAATTGACGCTGGATCAATAAATGCGGAGATTTCATACATCCAGCTCGGCGATATCAGCAACCTGTGAACACAAAGACTGTAGTTTGGCTAATAAAGCCAGACGATTATTGCGCAGGTCTTCGTCATCCACCATCACCATCACGTCATCAAAAAAGCGATCAACCGGTGCCTGCAAGTTAGCCAGACTACTGAGTGCAGAAACATAATCACGCTCTTGCATGGCGTTAGAAACAGATCCTGAAAGTTTGCTAATTTCGTCAAAAAGTTGCTTTTCTGCTTCGATATCAAGCCTATCTTCTTTTATCATGATAGAGTCAGAAAGGGGTGTTTGGCGCAACAGGTTACTTGCCCGTTTATTGGCTGCTGCCAAACTGCTGGCCTGATCAAGTTTGGAAAAAGCCTCCACAGCATGTGCCCTAGCCGAGAAATCCAGGAGATTGGAAATATTCTTGGCAATGACGGCCCGGTATGACTGGACTTTAACAGGCAGGTAACCCTCAAGACGGTCATAGACAAACTGTGTTACCGCCTCAAAGGTTTCATCAGAGATTTCTATTTGTGCAGTCAGAATATCGGCGCTTTGCTTAAATAACCAATCCAGAGTAATTTCCAGCTCACCTTCGATAAGAGTACGAATCAGGCCCAGAGCTGCGCGACGCAATGCAAACGGATCTTTGTTGCCTGTTGGCTTTTTACCCGCGGCAAAAATACCCAGCAGACGATCGGTTTTTTCGGCAATGGCCAAAATACGCCCGCTTCTGGAACTTGCAATTGGGCGACCAGAGCCAATGGGTTGATAATGTTCTTCAATGGCTGATGCGACTTCCGGGTCCTCGCCACTTTCCAAGGCATAATACCGCCCCATAGTGCCTTGTAATTCGGGAAACTCTCCGACCATTTCAGACATTAAATCGCACAAAGATAGCGCTGCTGCGCGCTCAATCGGAGTAGAGTCGATACCCAGTTTTTTAGCAATACGTGCTGCTAATTGCTGTGTTCGTCGTGCTTTATCGGCCAAAGAGCCCAGATCTTGTTGAAAAGTGACATTGTGTAGCCGTTCTGAAAAAGCCTCTAAAGGCTGCTTCCTATCCTGATCCCAGAAGAATTTGGCATCAGCCAGGCGAGGACGGATAACTCGCTCAAAACCATGTTGCACTTGTTGCACATCGGTACTTTCCAAATTGGCCACGGCAATAAACTGATGTGCCAGCTGAGTGCATTCAGAATCTTTATACAACGGGAAAAATTTCTGATGCGTTTTCATGCTTAAGGTCAATGCTTCAGCGGGTACATCCAAAAATGATGGATCAAAACAACACAGCATTGGTACCGGCCATTCCACCAGATTAGCCACCTCGGTTGTCAGTGCGGGTTGAGCAGGGCAAAACAACGAATCAGCATTTACCAAAGCTTGGATCTGATCATCAATTTGTCGTTTACGCTCATCAAAGTCGGCGATTACGCTGCTTTTTTTCATTAAGTTCTGATAATGATCTGCGTGATCTATGACAATTGGTTCACGGCTATGGATGCGATGTCCGTAGGTAATATTGGTGGCTTGTAGCCCTAATACCGACAAAGGCAGTACAGTGTCACCGTGTATGGCCAGCAACCAATGAACAGGGCGTAAAAATCTCTGGTTGCCAGCACCCCAGCGCATGGTTTTGGGCATTGGAATTTTATTAATAATGTCAGCTAACTGTTGTTGCAGAACATCTGCTAAACCCTGACCCGCTTGTTGCACGGTGTACAACAGCCATTCACCTTCATCGGTTTTTAAACGCTGCAAATCCTCAACACGGGCATTCACTGAACGCGCAAACCCCTGTGCTGCCGGAGTTAGATTACCTTCTGCATCGAAGGCGACATTAATGGCCGGACCGCGTTTTTGTATCGCCTGGTCGGCTTGTTTACCAGCTACAGCGGTTATCTGTACAGCAAGCCGTCGCGGAGTAAATAAGATCTGACAACGGTGTCCATCTGCCAACATGTCAGACTGAGACAATAACGACTCAATGGCTGACCCCAAAGCCTTGGCCATACCGGGCAACGGGCCGGCAGGTAACTCTTCACAACCCAGCTCAAGTAGTAAAGTAGCGGTTGCAGATTGGCTCATGCTGCAGCCTCCTGTCCAGCGGTTTCGGGCAATTCAGGAAAACCCAAAGCTTCCCGTCGTGCGTAGTAAGTCTGCGCGACCGCACGCGCCAAAGTACGCACCCGCAGAATAAAGCGTTGTCGCTCGGTCACTGAAATAGCATGTCGTGCATCAAGCATATTAAAGTGGTGAGAGGCCATTAAAACCTGTTCATAAGCGGGCAAGGGCAGCTCTGCTTCAATCAACTGCTGACAGGTCCGTTCGCACTCGTCAAATGCTGTAAACAATGCATCGGTGTTGGCGATTTCAAAGTTATAACGTGATTGTTCCACTTCGTTTTGATGAAACACATCACCATAAGTCACTGTTCGGTGCGGGGTTTCGGTCCAAATAAGGTCGTACACGCTGTTCACGCCCTGCAAATACATAGCCAGACGTTCCAAACCATAAGTAATTTCCCCCATGACCGGTTTGCACTCCAAACCACCGGCCTGCTGGAAATAGGTGAATTGAGTGACTTCCATGCCGTTTAGCCACACTTCCCACCCTAGCCCCCAGGCTCCCAGAGTCGGTGATTCCCAATTATCCTCGACGAAACGAATATCGTGGACTGCCGAATCAATACCAACCGCTTCCAGTGACTGCAGGTACAACTCCTGGATATTGGCAGGTGAAGGCTTTAAGACCACCTGAAACTGGTAGTAATGCTGCAGGCGATTCGGGTTCTCGCCATAACGACCATCTGTTGGGCGTCTGCAGGGTTGAACATAAGCTGCTGACCAGGGTTCCGGGCCGATAGAGCGCAGAAAAGTAGCCGGATGAAAAGTCCCCGCACCCACCTGCAAATCCAGAGGTTGCACCAGTACACAGCCCTGGTTTGCCCAGAATTCTTGCAGACGTTGGATAAATTGTTGAAAGTTAAGCACGGTGTCTCATTACCTGATATTAACAAGGATGCGTTAGTATAACGATGCTGCTTAATATGGTGTACGTTAAAACGCCATTATTGACCCCTTAAACACTTTTAAGAGCTTGACCAGTATGAAAAAAGGTTTTTTATCATCCTTCGGGGTGTTGCTGACATTGTGTCTGACAATCACAGCCTATGCCCAATTGCCCCCACAAACCGTTGTGGATGTCTGGTTCGATAATACCGAACAGGTACGTGAATTCCGTGAACTGCTGGATATCTGGGGCCTTGACCGGGAACAAGGCAGCTTTGTTGTTTATCTTCCCGATGGTGATACTCGTTTGCTGGATGTGGCTGGGCTGACCTGGTCGGTGAATGAACAGCGAACTCAAAAAGTGATTGCTGATCGCCAAACCGATATCACGGCCACACGTGGAGGAGGGATTCCAGGTTTTAGCTGTTACCGAACAGTAGAAGAGACGTTCGCGGATATGGCGCAGTTAGCAGCAGACAATCCTGATCTGGCTGAATGGATTGATATCGGTGATAGCTGGCAATTAATCAATAATGGTGTGGGTTTTGATGTCAATGTCATTGTTATCACCAATGAAAATTCACGGATTCCCAAAAGCCGTTTAATGATTATGGCGGCCATGCATGCACGCGAATACACCACAGCCGAACTGGTTACCCGTTTTGCAGAAATGCTGGTGACACAATATGGTACGGATGCGGATATTACCTGGTTACTGGATCACAATGAGATTCATATTGTGCCGCAGGTTAACCCTGATGGACGTGATATCGCTGAGCAACCGGGAACACGCTTTAAACGCAAAAACGACGATGAAGCCTTCTGTCCACAAAATGGCTTGGAAACGCGGGGCGTTGATCTAAACCGCAATAATATCGTGTTGTTTGGTGGCAGCGGTTCCAGTGGTGACAGCTGCAGTGATATTTTTCGTGGCCCCGGCGGCGCTTCAGAACCGGAAACCATGAATATCCAAAACTATATGGATAGCATTTTCCCCGATGCCCGCCCCGGCGCTAATGATGACTTAAACACACCTGCACCGTTGAATACACCCGGCATGTTTATCTCAGTACACAGTTTTAGCGAACTGATTCTATTTCCATGGGAAGGTGTGACCAATAACTCTGGTAATCATGATCAATTGCGTGGTTTGGCAAGAAAACTGGCGTTTTTTAATGATTATACGGCCTGCCAGGATTGTCTCGGAACGGCTGCCGGAACCACACCGGATTATGCCTATGGTGAGCTGGGTCTGGCCGCATTAACTTATGAGTTGGGCACCAATTTTGCACAAGATTGCGGCACTTTTGAAAACCAGATTCTCCCTGATAATCTGGAATCACTGTTGTTTGCAACCAAATCGACCCGCCGGCCCTATCAAACACCCAATGGTCCGGAAGTCACTGATATCACTGGTGCTGAGATGGCCGTGAACAGTGGCAGTCCGCTGACTATCAATGCTGAAGCCAGTGATTTACGACGCCAAATAGATCAACCAGGCGATCAGGAACCGGCTGAGAGCGTGCAAAATATAACCAGTGCGGTGTATTCTATTGATATACCGCCATTTGCTGGCGGCACCACCTTCCCAATGGCTGCGACCGATGGCAGTTTTGATAGCATGACCGAAGCATTAACAGCACAGGTCGACACATTGGGGCTGGAAGAAGGTCAGCACACTTTATTTATCGTCGCTACGGACAGCAGCGGTCAGGCTGGGGCACCCAGCGCAGTATTTTTTACTATTACCAATGCAGAAGAGTTTTTCATCGATGGTTTCGAAGCACAATAGTCAAATTCAAAAGGTATCGCTGTACAGCCTTATCGGATTAACAGTTAGTATAGGGGCGTGGGCCTGTTTTACACCCGATCGAGCTGCTCAGCTGGCACTGGATCATCCAGACCCGGAGTTTGTCAATATGGCCCGGCATTCGCATGATCCCAATGTGATTCCCTATTTCGGACCCAGCGGTGAAACCCCCTGTGTGGATGGTTTTGCTGATATTTTCCCTTGCAGCAATGTCAGCTTAGTCTCGCATTTGCCCTTGCCAGAAATTGGTGGCAGTGGTTCTTCAGGCAGTGATAGCTGGGGCTGGGAAGACCCTCAAACAGGTATTGAGTATGCCATCATTGGCCGTTCCAACGGCGTTGCTTTTGTCTCATTGGAAGACCCAGTTAACCCGGTTTATCTGGGTAGTCTGGATCGTCCGCCAGGTGTAGACAGCTCGGTCTGGGCGGATATCAAAGTCTATCAGGATCACGCTTTTATGGTGGCGGACAACGGCGGACCTTACGGCATGGAAGTCTTTGATTTAACCACTTTGCGCGATGTCGTTAACCCACCGGTCAGCTTCTCTTCTGTGGCTAACTACAACGGGTTTAACGAAGCACACAATATCGCCATCAACGAAGAAAGCGGTTTTGCCTTTGCTACCGGTGGTGAATCCTGTAGCGGTGGTTTACACATGATCGATATTTCCATCCCCACACAGCCTGCCTTTGCCGGTTGTTTTTCCAGCGATGGATATACGCACGATGTGCAATGTGTTACCTACAAAGGACCAGATACCGATCATCAAGGCAGCGAAATTTGTGTTGCCAGCAATGAAGATACGGTCACAGTGGTTGATGTTAGTGATAAAACCAATCCGCAACAATTGGCACGCATTGGTTATGCCGGAGAAGGCTATACACACCAGGGTTGGTTCTCCAGCGATCAACGCTTTTTTGTCGTTGACGACGAGCTGGATGAAAGCCAGTTTGGTCATAACACCCGAACTTATGTATGGGACATGAGTGATCTGGATAACCCACGTCTAAACGGCTTTACTGAAGCTGATGGCCCGGCGATTGATCATAATCAATACACGCTGGGTAATTTCACTTACCAGGCCAACTATCGTCGCGGGCTGCGAATACTTCGTTTGAGTAACCCCATTAATGCAGAGTTGGAAGAAGTTGCTTTTTTTGACACCTTTCCCACCGGTGATGGAAGAGGTTTTAGCGGTGCATGGAATGTTTATCCGTTCTTTGATAGCGGCCTGGTTTTGGTCAGTGATTTCAACCGCGGGTTTTTCCTGGTTCGCCCAACACCAGAAGTGGTTGCGGAAGTTTTTACAGAATCATTTGAGTCAACCGGGCCTTGAAGAAACCGTAAAATAAAAATGGTCCGTACAGAAAGTACGGACCATTGGTTTACGTACCACCTATCAAAACAACTAAGCGCTGACGCTCTCTACTACCAATACCACGCCATCAACATCAACCACTTTTATCTGTTTGCCAGCTGGCAAGTCTGAGCCCTGAATTTTCCAGGTGGAATCGTCCACCTTGATTTTGCCAATACCATTAATAATGGGCTCTTCCAGTGTAAACGTTCTGCCGACATACTGATGGCCGCGCCGGTTTAGCAACGAGGCTTCGGGTTGCTTTGGCCGCAGGATACGCATTCTCCACCAGGCAATAATCGAGGCAACACACAGCACGGCAAAGACAATCAGCTGTACGGCATTGCCCAGGCCTGGGAACAGCAGTACGATCACACCTGTCACTACAGCAGCAATCGCAACCCATAGAAAAAAGAAAGCCGGCATCAGCATTTCAATGATCAACAGCACACCGGCAACAATCCACCAATGCCAAAACACCAAATGATCAAACATCATTAACTCCAGCCCTGGTTATCACCTCGCCGCTCTGGCAAGGAGAAGTTAAAAGTGGCGTCAACTGCGTCTTGTACGGAAGGCGCACCGGCACTGGACTGTCTGGATACCGAGGCCTCAGATTGTGATCTGGAGGCCTTCTTCGGTTCGTCATGGGGTTTTTTGGCGCCACTGCCTGGCCCGCCCTCAGGGTCACGAACAGACTGCGCTAAATCAACAATACCTGCCAGACTGCCCAAAATACCGGTGGTTTCCATTGGCAGCAGCAGGGTTTTCTGTTGCTCAGAGAAAGCAAAGGATTTCAATGCATCGACATATTTTTGAGCAACAAAATAATTAATGGCCTGCACATCACCCTCTGCAATAGCCACGGAGACCATTTGTGTTGCATTGGCTTCTGCTTCTGCCATACGCTCTCTGGCTTCTGCGTCTCGAAATGCAGCTTCCCTACGGCCCTCAGCATCCAGCACCACTGCTTTTTTGTCACCTTCCGCTCGCAAGATTTCTGCCTGACGCAAACCTTCGGCTTCCAAAATTGCAGCACGCTTGTCACGCTCAGCTTTCATCTGTCGCGCCATTGAGCGGACCAAGTCAGCCGGTGGGCTGATGTCCTTAATCTCGATACGTGTCACCTTGACACCCCACGGGGTTGTGGCTTCATCCACCACGGTCAGCAAGCGGGCATTAATCTCATCACGCTTGGATAATGATTCATCCAAATCCATTGCCCCCAGAACCGTACGTACGTTGGTCATGGTCAGGTTTAAAATGGCATGTTCCAGTTGTGCGACTTCATAAGCAGCTTTGGCGGCATCCAGCACCTGAAAAAACACCACGCCATCGACTGTTACCACAGCGTTGTCTTTGGAAATCACTTCCTGGGAAGGCACATCCAAAACCTGCTCCATCATATTGATACGGCGTCCAATGCGATCCACAAACGGAATCAGCAGATGAAAGCCTGGAGAAAAAGTTGCACGGTAACGCCCGAAACGCTCAATAGTGTATTCATAACCCTGGGTAACCACGGTCACTGCACGGTAAACAATGACCAGTGCAACGATGACTAAAACCACGGACAAAATACCAAACAACTCTATGAACTCGGCCATAAAATACTCCCCGTCACCTGTGAAAAAGGAAAGATCAATATACTGTGTTATTAGGTAATAAGGCGAGTGTCACTAGTAATGACCTGCGTGAAAACCACAGCATAAGAATATGCTGTTAGTCCTGTATCACCTTAACAACCGTATAAGTATAATAGTCGTAAACTGCTTTAATTGTTTAATAACAATAAATAAACAGCAACAGAAGCTTAATTGATCTCCGACGAGGAACAACACATGTCCAATGAGCAAGACACAGGCGCAAAACTCAAACGGCAGGAAACCACTGAAGATATTCTGGAAACCGCGCTTAATCGCGGCAGAAAAACGCGTACAGCAAGCGAAACGGAGTCCACTGAAAAAGTAGCCGATAAAAAATTTGCCAGCATTGAAAGCAACCCTTTTTATAAAATTATTTTTTCAGAAGGTGATCCGGAGGCAAAAAAAGAAGCGATCGCCAAAGAGCTGGCTTATGACTTAACCGATGAGAAAGCGGACAACAAACAAAACCTGGCTGAGTTTGAGCTGTTCAAAGAATGGCTGATGGAACAGCGCAAGGACATGGCGCAGGAAATTATCCGATTAACCGACACCGATGCATTTTCCGAATTAAAAGATGTTTTCGATGAAATGAATCAGGCCTTGTTGGACTTTGAAAAACAGATGAGTCCACTAACGGATATTCTGGATGCCGTTTATCGTTTACGCATGGCCAGTGATGGTGCCATGTTTAACGTGTTCAAAGAAATTCAGGATGACAAAGCAGAAGAAGAACGCATCGCCCGTTTGCGTGAAGAACAAGACCAGCAGTTGCAGCAATTAAATGATTCGATCAGCAACATCCAGGCCGATATTAAAGTCTTGCAAGGTCAGAAATCCTGGTTTGGTTTGGGTGGAATTAAAAAAAGCGCACAACAGCAAATTGCCCAAAAACAGGTTGAGCTGGATACAAAAAGACTGGGCATTAAAGATTTAAACGAGAGTATCAAAACAACCGTATTTAACCGTGACTCAGCGTTTTCTGAATTCGCAGAAGAAAAAGCCAAATTGCGGGAGCTGCTGGATATTAGTTCGGACGAACACAAAAACCGCCAGCAAGCCCTGGTCGATAGCGCCAATAACTTTGTCAATATGGCCGATACCCGTACCGGCAATGTATTGCAACATCTGGAAGGCATCAATGACCAAATTGACCGCTTGGGTGATAGTAACGGCGGTCTGCGCAGTGTCTACGCGATTATCAGCGAAGCCGTACAAGATGCTGAAGCGGTGAATACGGAAACACGACTTGAGTTAATTCAAGAGCCAGAGAATGAAAGCAATATTGCAAAAATGCGCCGTGAAAATGACAAGATGGCAGTGGAAAACCATATAACAGCATTAACTGCAGCCAAAGTCGACACCATGGGTACCTTTGGTGATTTAACCGCAGAAAGCTATCGCATTAAATCCATGAAGGATTCCAATAACAGCCAGGTCGCCAAAACCCGCAGCTTAAACAGCAAAGGCGTGTCCGGCGTAGCCAGCCGTTTAAGCACAGTCTTGCAGGGTGTATCAATGGCAGCTTTGTCTGAATCTTCAGAAGTAGCCAGCATGACATTAGAACGGATGAACGATCAGACCAACCGCATGGCACAAAAAGAAGCATTAAAAAATGCCATGGGTATAAGCCTGGAAAACGACGCACTGATGAAAGCCATCGGCGAATTGGAAAGCTACGGAAAAATTGCCCGTGCCGCTACCGATATCAGTCGGGAAGGCTATACCGAAATGCGCAAGAACCTGGCCGAGCTTGAACAGACAGCACGCGATGTTGGCGAAGCCGTTAAACAAGCTGTTGCTGTTGGGGCTGATGTTATGGAGGGCAAAGCGCCTGAAGCTGAGCAAACACAACAGGAAACCAAGCCAGCCAATAATGACGATAATCCATTCAGTAAATTAAATATGTAAACACGATAAAAAAGACAAGTTCTTATTTAATGCGTACATAATTAATTAACCAGGATGACGAAATTATGCCCAACCAAAAATTGGATGCTGCACAGGACTTTTTAATTCGAGGCAAGGACTACCTAGCTCAGTTCCCGGGTTTTGAGCTGGTTGGCCGGCAGGATATATTAAAAAAACTGGCCGCAGTGCTGATGCGCAAACGTGCCAATAATGTATTGCTGGTTGGCAGTGGTGGAGTGGGGTGCTCTGCAATTTGTCTTGGTGTTCAGGAAAGCAAAAAAAAACCTGACACCCCCTTTGATATTGTCAGCAAGCGCTTTTTCTGGCTTGATGGAGACTGGCTATTTTCGTCTGGTGATCATAATCAGATCAATGAAGGTTTTAATAAAACCTTGCGAACTCTGTCACGCACGCCTAATTCTGTTTTAGTGCTGGATGATATGCGTGACTTTATCGAAGCTGCAAGAAACAATGGATGCACACATTTAATTAACGCATTAATGCGTGCAGTTAAAAAGAAAAAATTCCAGGTCATTATGGAAAGTCGTGATGAAGACCTGGAAACGGTGTTGAAATGCCATTCTGACATGCACGAGAACTACACCATGCTGGATATCAGCGAACCGGATGATGGTCTGCTATTGGATATCGTTACCAGCGCAGCGATTAACCGATTAACCAAACACCATAAAATTAAAATTTCTGATGATGCGATTCATACCGCTATTGACGTCACCAGCAAATATCGTGTGCGTGATCTTGGGCTAAGCCGAGCCCAGCCGGAACGATCGCTGACCCTTTTAGACAGGGCGCTGACCTCTTATCGCTTGGATGCTCATGCCAAAGACCCGCGATTGGATGCACTCGAGTCACAACTGGCCAATATCAGTGTTGATCAAAATAGTCAGGCGGAACAATTAAAAGCAGAAATTGAACAAATTAATCAAGCCTGGCAGCAGCGGCAAAACCAGATCAAGAAGATTTATGCTGAGCTTCGTGATGGTGAAGAAGCCATTCTCGGGCTCGAGGCTGATCTGGAAGCACAAAAAGCAGAAGAGCAGCGCTTGTTAGAGCAAACCGAAATCAGCGTTGAACAGAGTTCGGAACAAACAAGCTATCAATCGTTCGCCATTCGGACCTCAGCAGTCGGTTATGATTCGGAAGAAGCTGCAGCCATCAAAAAGCAGATGGTCAGGTTTCAAAACGAGGTTGATAAAAACCGCCAAGCCTTTGCAGAACTGACCGCTGAAATCAATGATCAATTGGAGCTAAATAAAGAACATGTATTGGCGGAATTCAGCAGCATCTCGGGAATCCCGGTCAGCAAACTGACACAGGATGAACGTGCCAAACTGCTACACCTGGATGAAAACCTGGGCAACCGAGTATTTGGTCAGGATGAAGCTGTCAGCAAGCTGTCCAATCAGGTCCGTGTGGCTCGGGCAGGTTTGCAAAGCCCAAACAAACCACAGGCATCCTTTATGTTTTTGGGCCCATCAGGTGTGGGCAAAACCGAATTGGCCAAAGCACTGACGGCAGAGTTGTTCGATGACGAGCGCGCATTATTGCGGTTTGATATGTCCGAATACATGGAAAAACATGCTGTTGCCAAATTGATTGGAGCGCCACCAGGCTATGAGGGCTATGAGGCAGGCGGTATTCTGACCAATGAAATGCGCCGTAACCCGCGCCGGATTATTCTTTTCGATGAAATAGAAAAAGCCCATACCGACATCTTTAATGTATTCCTGCAGATTCTGGATGATGCGCGGTTAACGGACAATCGCGGACTGACAGTGTCTTTCCGTGATGCGATCATATTAATGACCACCAATATCGGCACACATCATTTTTTAAACGCCGATAACTTCGAGATCGCCAAGGAATTGGCAATGGAAGATTTGGACGCTCAGTACCGACCAGAGTTTTTGGCTCGCTTCAATGGTAAACGCAATATTGTTTGTTTCAATACGCTGGATTTAAACGTTATTGAAATGATCGCAGAGCGTGATATCAGTAAACTCAATAAAATGGTACAAACCACATCACCGGGAATCACCATTGAAATACTGCCTGCCGCATTAAAAGCCATGTGCAAGGATCATTACAAACCTATCACTGGTGCTCGCGGCATTACCGGTTATATTGAAGGTGTTATTAAACCCGAAATTGCAAATACGGTTTTGTTTAGCCCAGAAGCAACCGGTACGATAAATATCGACTACGATCAGGATAAACAAACGGTGGTGTTGCACCCACCCAAAGCATTATCTGCTTAACAAATTGTCACTGCGTAATTATTAGATATGTCAGAAAACCCAAACAGATCAAACGCAGACGAGTTGCTTGAGCGTGCTCGTAAACTTCAGGAAAAAGCCGATCGAGTACAGGATGCTTTAAAAAAAGAGCACCCTTCAAAATTAGGCGAAGCCATTCATAAAAATCAGCGATTTAAAAAAAC
Source organism: Wenzhouxiangellaceae bacterium (assembly GCA_965230265.1). GTDB lineage: Bacteria > Pseudomonadota > Gammaproteobacteria > Xanthomonadales > Wenzhouxiangellaceae > JAJFKX01. Next base: position 3,314,115 of record OZ245999.1, read on the forward strand.
AGCAGCCACTTTCCGCACCATAAAAAAATGGTTGGGGCCACTGGGTTCGTTGTTGGCATGGTTTGGTCGGTTAATTTTGAAATGGTTCCGGTGGGCTGCATTCCAGCGTAAAAATGGGGAAGTTATTCGTGACAGTAACGGGCAGCGGGTTTTTTCTTACAAACGATTTGGAATCACCACAGCGATATCGCTGGTGATTTTAATTGCCGTTCATATGGTATTGTCTGCGGCCTATTACTACGGTACTGCATTTGAAGAAACGGTCTATGTCACAGGCAAACAGGAAATTGAAACCGGAGAGCTGTATCAATTCGGTGGGTGCACATCACTGCCATGCAGCACCGATAGCGATAATGGAAAATTCTACTTAATTGAAAGCAGTTTTTATTTTCCCCGGTTGTTTTATCCGGAAGAAAACGTGTTTGCCAATATTCCCCAACAGGATGCTGCCTGCCGTGTTGAGGGTTATGGTATTTATTTTCGAGGTCTGCGCTGGTTATACAAAAGCTTTCAGTTATATCAACATGTCGTTAATGTCTCGTGTCGCCCTTATACGGAAACCGAAATTCAACGCGCGGTTGATGATGGCTCAATCATCAGCACAACATAAATAAAATTATCAATGACCAGCAGCACCGATAAAATTTACGATCATCAACACGATAAAGTCGCCGACTTTAAATTTGATGAACGGGTTGTTCGAGTTTTTCCCGATATGATTGGGCGTTCTGTTCCTGGTTATGGGCTGGTATTGGAATTAGCGGGCTTGCTGGCCAAACAAAAAGTGACACCAAACAGTAACGTTTATGACCTGGGTTGTTCATTAGGTGCCAGCACCCTGGCTGTGCGTCGAAATATCATGCATGCGGATTGTAAAATTATCGGTGTCGATAATTCTGCAGCCATGGTGGAGCGCTGTCGCGAAATGCTGGCAGATGATAATTCCCGTGTGCCGGTAGAGATTATTGAGGCCGACGTACTGGATGTTTCCATTGCCAGCGCCAGTTTGGTGATGCTTAATTTTACCCTGCAGTTTATTGATCCAGCCAAACGACAAGGGTTGCTGCAAACCATTTATAACGGTTTACTGCCCGGTGGTGTATTGCTGCTATCTGAAAAACTGCACTTTGATGAGTCGACGGACAATGAATTGCTGATGGACTGGCATCATGAATTCAAACGCAGTCAGGGTTATTCAGATTTGGAAATCGCCCAAAAACGTCAAGCACTGGAAAAGGTGATGCGACCAGACAGCATGGACACCCATATTCAACGCTTAAAACAGGTCGGGTTTGATCAGATCACACCTTGTTTTCAGGCATTGAATTTTGCAGCAATGGTGGCGGTAAAAGCCGCCTGAAGGGCATGAAAACCATTAAAGACGGAATTCTCCAGCACCCCAGTCTGGGAAAAGTCTTCTCGCAGGCGCCTTTTGTTGATTCATGGTCAGAGGTTGAACAATACCTGCAAAACTATTGGCAAAGCCCTAACCACGGTGACCATGCCCGCTGGCAGGCAGCAGTAGAAAGGGTGATGGATTTGGTTCCAGAAGAGGCGAAAAACTGGGAAGTTAACGACAATTACCTGCAACTTGCTGGCAAAATACCGCAGAAAGCGAAAGCTTCGCTAGAACAAGCGTTACAGCAATTGCACCCATGGCGTAAGGGGCCATTGAGTATCGGGCCTATTGATATTGATACCGAATGGCGTTCAGACTGGAAATGGCAGCGGTTAAAACCGCATCTGGATTTTACCGGCAAGCATGTGCTGGATGTGGGCTCCGGCAATGGGTATTACGGATTCCGGATGCTGGATGCCGGTGCCAGGTCAGTCATCGGTATTGATCCGACCTTATTGTTTGTTATGCAGGCCCGGTTAATGCAGTATTGTTCGGGGCACCCGAATAACTGGGTGTTGCCGATGACGCTGGAGCAACTGCCTGAGGGGGTAAAGGGATTTGATATCGTGTTGTCATTGGGGGTTCTTTATCATCGCAAAGATCCGGTTGAACATCTAAAACACCTGCTGCACTGCGTTAAGCCGGGCGGGCAGGTGGTTATAGAGACATTTGTGTTACCGCCAGGTTGGGGCGAGGCGCAGGAAGTGGATCGATATGCTCGAATGCGAAATGTTTATCAGATTCCATCGGTTGAACGGTTGCGTCAGTGGATGCAGCAGGCGGGCTGGGAAAACATTCAAATGGTGGATTTGTGCCGAACCAGCACTGGTGAGCAAAGAAGCACTGAATGGATGCGCTTTGAATCGTTGAGCGAATCGTTAAGTGCTGATGATCAAAAGCAGACAGTGGAGGGGTTGCCGAGACCGGTTAGGTGTTTATGTATAGCTGGTAGGCTAGCGTAAATAACCAATAAGCATCATTAAATATGTGAAGAACAAAGAGGGATAATGAAACACAGCTCATGCAGACAGCATTATGCGCCCTAAATGAACGATGGCAAGGCCAGATCGAAGCAATATCGATGGAACACCATCATTTACTGTCTATTTAACCTAAGTCCACTTAACCTATCCAACTGCTGTCGTTAGCGTGTTTAAGGTATCTCAATGCGTTGCCAATTTTTTTTCACCATCATAGCGTTCGATCTATTGCTTAGTCCTTTCGAAGCAAAGGCACAAAACATCGAGCCAGAAGGGCTTTATATTAATAGCATTGGCAATAGCGAAGAAGCGGTAATCATTCGTAAAACGGAGGCTGACAGCAATCTTTATAGTGTTGCGAACTTTATCGGGGTTGGTGGCGTGGTGGTTATCAGCGCCGATGGCCAAATCAGTATTGAGGGCATCGGTACAGTCGGGGTTTTTGATAGCTCTGACAGTGCTCAACTGATCATTCCTGGTAACCCCCAGATCAGCTTTGATTTGCAGCGGGTCATCATGACGGATAGCAATTTTCTCGATTTTGATGGTCAAGCCTTTCCCGTTAATCCTGTTTATGAGGATAGCTGGTCTATTCAGGAAACCTTATTCAACCCACGCAATGGTAATTTGATTCGAGCACCGGTATTTTTTGATACTGTCTTTTCCATGCAGTTTGCTGGTGATGGCACACAAAGATTGCGTTCTACACAATCTTTCAATGGCCAGGCAGGTAATTTCTTCCAGGGCTTTATGCGCTCACATCGCGAATATATTGTTCAAGCAGGCGAACCGGTGATTAACAATGAGCTGGCCTTACAGACGTTGCCAGATAACTTTCTTATGCCCTTGCAAGCCAACCTGGTCAGCATGGGGCGGTTCATTGATATCAACACTTTTATGAACATCCAGTTTTTGGAAAGCCGCATGGATACTAACGCAATACCCTTCAACCAGGGGCGGATTATTTCCCAACAAATTTTAACCAGAGACAATCCATTGCTACCTGGTGATTTCAATACCAACGGCAGCATTGATGATCAGGATCGAGATAGTATTATTGACTTATATGGATTAAGTGACCAAGACATTGACTACAACCTATTGGGGGATATAGATAACAATGGTGTCATTGATTTGCGTGATTCAGCAGCGGTTGATGGAAATAGCACTGTTTTGGCAAGCATCAATAACGGCTTTTCAGGCTCATGGTTTAATACGGGCCGTTCTGGTGAAGGTTGGAATATTGCTATTTTACCGGGTGGGCAAAGAGCCATAGTCGCTTTTTTCACTTTTTCACCGGATGGTTCCTCGCAAACATGGGTTGTTGGTGCTGGCGATATCATCAACAATGAAATCGTTTTTAACGACTTAAATCTGACTGGCGGCACGGTGTTCGGGGAAGGCTTTGATCCTGAAGATGTTGTTCGTAATCGCTGGGGTGATATGCGGTTATATTTCACTGATTGTAATAACGGTGTCATATCGTATAGTTCAGATGATGAATTTGGCCACACAGCAAGAAACATTCAACGTTTAACCAATCTGGCAGGTGTAGATTGCCAGCAATCGATGAATCCCACTGCACAGGCCAGCCAGGTAACCACAGGCTCATGGTTTGCACCAGAACGTGATGGCGAAGGTTTTGTACTGGAAGCATTAACCGATAACCGAGTGGTGCTGTATTGGTATACCTACGATGTTGAAGGCGGCCAACAATATTGGTTGGGCGGAGTAGGTGTATTTAACCCTGAATTGAATAGCGTGCAATTTGATGCATTAAACAGCTCTATAGGCCCTCAATTTGGTGATGCTTTTACAACCGAAGATCTTGTCAGAATTCCCTGGGGCAGCGCCACGTTCCAACAAATGGGCTGTAATACAGCCACATTCAATTTTGATTCTGAAGTTGCGGGCTTTGGCAGCAGTACTTTTAACCTGATACGCTTAACATCGCATAATGGCATAGGCTGTAACGCTGAACAGTTTACACCCTAGCAATAAAAACAATGAACAAAGTGGCAATAATAACTGGCTCAAGTAAAGGCATTGGAGCTGCAACAGCAATTCGCCTTGCCTCTGAAGGTTATGATATATGCGTTAATTACTTATCCAATAAAGCAGCAGCCAATAGTGTCCTTGACACAATTAAAAATCATGGTGTAAATGCCATATCTGTCAGAGCAGATATATCATCTGAAAAAGAAGTCGCAATGCTTTTTCAAAAAGTAGATCAGAAATTGGGAAAACCTTTCGTTCTAATAAACAATGCAGGAATACTGTTTAAGCAAAGTCGAGTCGTCGACATGACAGCGCAAAGGATCAACAAAACGCTGATGACCAATGTAACGGGGTATTTCCTATGCTGCAAAGAGGCTATTAAGCGGATGTCTACTAAAACAGGAGGGTGTGGAGGTGTCATCGTTAATGTCTCTTCAGCAGCGTCAAGAATTGGCTCAGCTGGTGAGTATGTTGATTATGCAGCATCAAAAGGAGCAATAGACACTTTAACGGTTGGCTTGGCATTAGAGGTTGCAAGAGAGGGCATCCGTGTCAATGGTGTTCGCCCTGGCTTTATCTATACAGGAATGCATGAGTCTGGAGGGGAGCCTAACCGAGTGGACAGATTAAAGGAAACGTTACCTATTAAACGAGGGGGTCAACCTGAAGAAGTAGCAGCGGCAATATCATGGTTGGTTTCGAGTGAGTCTAGCTACACAACAGGTTCATTTATCGAAGTATCAGGGGGCCGATAGAGTCGGATCACGCTAAGCATTTTGTATGCCGTGCTCGCAAAAGCCGTGTGTCAATATACGAGATTATCAATGGAAAAAGATACCACGTTAAGAGAAGCCTTTGGCAAATTTCACCGGAAAAATAGCCAAGTCATCTCCGATACAGAAGTATTAAATGATACTGAAAAGTTTTTCAATTGCCATGATATCGCACATGTGGTCTTTGGCTGTGATACAACTCTACGTGGTGAGGGTATTGTAAAGCTATGGACAATCTTCGGCACTACATTGGGGTTCGCAGATCATATCAAAGAATATGATGAAGCAAGTGCATTTGAGCTATTTAAAAAATATAGCTTAAAACACATTCTAGTTAATATCGCTAAATTAATAATAGTTGCTCCGGTAGTAATTATTCGAGCTTATAAAATGAAAAAGAAGTGGCCATGGAGCTCTTATGATAAATACCTTGATATTTCAATCTATCAAATAAGAAAAGAATTTAATATTGTTCCAATTTCTAGATAAAAAGAAGCCGAGAATATTCAAACCAGCTTGACTGATGGTTTTCATTGTTACAAGTATAGGAGAAAAAATGAACCTGTTAATGAAAAGATTAACCCTTATTTTATTTTTTATTACTGCTAGCACACATGCAGCAAATGTTGAAGTAGGAGAAGATGGTATGTACTGGTTGAAATACGATTCTTCCAGGCTCAGCAATGTAATGTATCAAGTTGATAAAAAAGCTCAATTATGCATGGCAATTTACATAAGTAGTGGAACAGGTGGAATTACTGAAGTTCCTTGTAGCAGCCTTGCAAAGCGCGATGAATGGAAAGAAATAATAGATTGGGTGCAATAGCACGAAATAAGTATTGGCTGGCCGACTGAGTGAAATAGGTGTTTTTATGAACAATAACTGCAGCCTACTGGGTCAGCTAAAGTGCATCAAATTATAAAGAAAAAAGTACCCCAACGAAACTTTGCCTGTTTACTATTATTTGTATGCTTTAAAAATGCTCTTTGTGACAAACATAATTAAGCATTGACAATAAACCACAAAAGTTTAAGTTTTTCTACAACGAAGAGCAATTGGAAACGCGACGAACTTTTTTGCACAGGTGCCAGAACATTCTGGTATTGGGTTATGAACTAAGCCTTTCAAGGGCCATTTGAAACTGGGCGTCAATTCAAGAAGACACTCAATAAAAATTATGGATATCGAATATAAAATCAATAAGCCAGTAACAACAGAGCAATTTATTACACTACTCAAGGAATCAACACTGGGTGAACGCCGACCCATTGATGACAAAGAGTGCATTGAGGGCATGATTGCAAACAGTAATCTGGTAGTCAGCGCCTGGTATGAAGATCGGCTTATAGGCATTGCTCGAAGTGTGACGGATTTTCATTATGCTTGCTATCTTTCCGATCTTGCAGTGAGCAAACAATATCAAAAATTTGGGATAGGAAAGCAGCTGCAAATACTAACGCAGCAACAGCTTGGCCCTAAATGTAATTTGATACTGATCGCTGCTCCAGCTGCAGATTCTTATTATCAGCATATTGGATACGATCGTATTGAACGTTGTTGGATGATCAGCCGTGATTCAAAGATTGGTTGCTAGTAAGGCGTCAAAAGGTGCACAGATTATATATAGACCTATAAGAAGAGTTCAAAACACCTCTTGAATTTGTTTGTTATTCCCAGTGTTTATCAATAAGCAATAAAAGCTGGTTAATAATAAAGATAAAGCGGGTTTAGCCATTGTTTAAATAATAAAACTATAGAGTAAACCCGCCAAGACATGCTTTAGTAGCGTTTACAAACAAGAGCTGCTCTTAGAAATGGATGACTAAATCATTGTAAACCCGCCAACCTAGAATACTGTCATCATCATTTGTAAAAGGCAGCTCTCCAGCAGCACCAACAATTATATGATCAGTAAAGCGGTATCTAAAGCCAATAGCACCGGTAACTGTAGTGTCTCGGTTTGAGCTGCCAAAATTAACCAGATCGACACCGTCTAAATTAGCTAGAGCCCCTTCAGTTAAGCGGGTTCCTCTGTCTATAGGTACAAAAGCATTTAACTCAACCAAAGGGAAAAACCGATCGAAAAGCTCATAATTAGCGTGTGTGGAAATATGAAAAATAGATGTATCGACACCATCCAATGCAAGGTTAAATCCGGCATTGGCCTGTAAGTGTAAACCGTTGCTATAATTTTTAGCAGCGCTTAAAAACACATCCAAGAAACCATCGCCATCACCTTGTAGTTCAAGGCCTGCAGGGTCGATGTCTTCAAAAGGCACTTCATACTCTACACCAATGCTTAAAATATCCTGGTTGGTTTTATCATGAAGCAATGCATACTTTAGCCCCGCAGAAATATTAGCAAACCCTTCAGTGTCAGGTAAAACAGCATCAAAATTAGCATCGACATAACCATCTTTGGTTGCGATAAAACCCAGGCGTTCAGTTAAAGCAATCCTTATTTCAGCTGCCAATACACTAATTTGACCACCACCTGTTACAAACTCACTGGGTATGGAGTTATAAAGATAAATAGGTCTAATTTCTGTGGTGATATAAGGTGTTTCATTAAACAGAGGGTTGGATACTGGAGGAACATAATAGTTATTATCAGTATTTGTAAAAGAACCTTTAAGGTCGAAAGCCTGGGATGTGCTCCCAAGACATAGCGCTATAAAAAAAACAACGTTTGTGACTATACAATGAGATGCTTTCAATAACTTTTGAAAGCCAGGCAGACAATGCATATGAGTATTCATTTCCTTTTCCTTACCAGTTAAAAGATGGCCACGGCTATGAGAAAACCAAAGTAAAAAATGGGTTTCTATATAGCTTTAGGTATTTTTTAAAAAGTTTGCAGTGGCTGTTATTCGGGATGATTAAACGTATGACCACCACTGCATTAGTAGGATATTTGTGATTGCATATCTGGATATTGATTTAAATCAAAATAAGGCCTCAGATTTATGGTCGTTTACTATCACGTTTATTGAAAAAAGATAAATAAGTTTTACAATAAACAAGTTATATTACTTGTTGTGATTTGTTGTTGAGATGCCGTTGCAATTTCGCTAACTGATTTAAGGTGGAGGCATTTATCGACTGCTTGCTTATGGGAAGATGATACTTGAACAAGGGATTATCGCTTTTAGCTATGATGCAATAGGGTAAAATGCCTAGCATAGATAATCCGTATATTCGGGAACAGATTAAGGAATACATCAGATGATTAAATCAATAATTCGCAAAGCCGGGCCATTCCTCGGTGGAGCGTTGTTATGTGCATGCGAAAGCGGCGATTCTGGAATATCAAACAAAACCGCATCGTTGGATTATCTGAATAATCGTGCGAGTTACACAGTACCGTATCAGGCCAGCCTGCTTCAAAACCTGCCTGAACAATCGATTGCTTATGCGCGCATTCCAGAACTGCGTGGACTGGTGTTTGGATCACAGGGCAGCGCACTGCAACCGGCAGCGGCACATGATGCTATTCAACAGCAATGGGGTTTAATTATTGGTGGCCTACAGGAAAACGTACTGGCAAAAATCGATAACCCGGGTATTCGCGGACTGATTGATCTATTGGTCAGCAAACAGCAGGCACCCATTGAAATGGCATTAATACCAGGTAAAGCAGGTGTCATTACCCCAGAACTGTTAATCAGTACACAGATAGATTACGACTCCGTACAGGCATTAACAGCGTTGCTAGAACAAGCCGTTGGTTTGAGCAATGATCAGCTATCACTGACATCTGCACCGGATACACAAGGCCAGTTTGCGCTGGCGGCTGGCGAAAAAGTAGGCCTCAACGGTTATTTTGACCCGGCCAGCAAAAACTTAATGCTGCATGCAGGAATACAAGTTGACCGTAAAGTCACGGATGCATTGCTCGATGAAAACCGGCAAACACGCAAAGATGTTTATGATTTTGAGCGCAGCATTGATGCCGCAGGAAAGGGCTTTGCCATTTGGGTGGATACACAGATTCTATGGCAACAGTTTTCTTCTTTAATGCCTGTCTCCCAGCGTCAGGCGCTTGAGAAGCTGGGCTTGCATGAAATTGCATTTGCCTACGCAGGTAACCCATCCAAAGAGGGTCATCGCAGTTTGACGATGCTGTTGCAGCATAGCAATCCGAGTGAAAACCCGCTCAAGATCAGCACTCCAGATCAGGCCAGAGACGCAAAAGTCAGTTTACCTGTGGAATTGGCGGCCACTTTGCCATTGCCTAACCGTGAACAGATCGAACAAATCATGGCTCTGGTTGCAGCTGTGTCTGGCGATGACAGTATGACCCAAGCCTATCAGCAGGCAGTCGCTTCAATCCGGGAAGCGCATGGGGTTGATCTGGAACGTGCACTGGGTGCATTTGGTCCGGGTGGTGTGCTGGTCAACGATCGTGCGGGTTTATGGGCAGCTGTTCCCATTCAAGATCAGTCCGCTTTTGATGATTTAATAACATGGACCAGTGAATACCTGGGTGCTGAGCTGAAGGCTCAAACCGTTGATGGAGTCGAGTATTCACACTATGAGTTCCCAAACCTGACAAAAATGGCGTTAAGTCTTACTGAAGATATGAGCACCGATGAGCAAGATCAGGTGGCCTGGTTGTTTGCTCTATTGGAAGCCAACAACTTTCATTTTTACTGGCATAAAGAACAATCAAACTTGATCCTGGGCCTGGTACCTCAAACCCTGTTAGCACGTCAGAGGTATTTATCAAACAGCACAGTGAATGATTGGCTGCAGGCACATGAGATCAATTGGCAGGGCGGGTTGTTATCATTATTGGTGGAATCGGAAGGTTTACCTCGGCGTATCTACCGCTTGCAATTAAGCAGCCTGCAAAGACTCAGCAGTATAGCGGGTGTTGATGCCAATTTATTTTCTATGCCATTGGCTGAGGATTTGCAGTTGCCAGAACAAGGGCGCCTGGGTTTACAGTTCAGCATCACAGCAGAACAAATGCGGTTCCAGTTGGATTATGAAGAATCGTTGGCCGATTATTTGTTCGGTACCAATGCAGTAGCTGCTGTTGCAGTATTGGGTATTGTGACAGCCATTGCTGTACCTGCTTACCAAGACTATTCGGTGCGTGCACAGGCTGCTGAAGCGTTAATAGCGACAGGGCCATTAAAGCTGGCATTATCTGAGTTTTATCTTACACATGGTCGTTTCCCTGATGAGCTGGAAGCTGAGGAATATTATCAAGAGCTGCCTAATGCAACGGCATGGTTTGATGCTGAGCAGCAGCTCATTGAAATTTTATTTGATGACGATGCAGGTGATTTGGCTTGGGAAAGCTTATGGATTAGACCAGACATTCAAGATGGTTCGATAACGGGTTGGCAGTGTCTGAACCAAAACCTTTCTGCATCTAAAGTCCCGCAGATTTGTCGGGAGTAAAAAGAAAAGCATGTATTAAAATAAAGCATATTGACTTGGAGGTTATTATGCAAAAGGATGGTTCAGTTCAATCTGGGGAGGCTTGGCCAATGCCACGATTTAATTTCGAGGTGAGCTGGGATACCAATGTAATGTCTTTCCAGGGGGTTTCAGGTTTAGAGACAGAAACAGAGAAGGTTGAATATCGCCATGGTGGTTCTCCAGTTTTTTATCCTATAAAAATGCCAGGGATTAAAACGCAGCAAAATATTATTATGAAGCGAGGTATTTCCCAGAACAACAATCAACTTTGGGACTGGTTTAATGAAATTAAAATGAATGTCATTGAACGTAAAACAATCACCATCAAGTTGTTTGATGAAGCTGGAAAACTGGCGATGGAGTGGACACTAAACAATGCCTGGCCTGTCAAGGTCAGCGGTGTGGATCTGAAGTCGGAAGGCAATGAGATTGCCATTGAATCACTCGAGATTGCGTATGAGAAAATCAGTCTATCGAATAGATAGACATTGCCTCAGGTAGCTCAACGAGTTAAGGGTATGGTATTAGTAATGCGGCGGTATTTCATCGCCTGAGTGTATATCAGCGCCACCATCGATCAGACCGGAAACCCGGTCCACCAAATATTGATAACCACTGCGTAACTCATCGATTTCTTTTCGTTGAGTCACAATCACATCATTTAAATCCATCAATAGTTTTTCCTGAAAGGTCAGTCTGGTTTCCAGGTCTTCAAAACGCTCAACGCTCATATGCAGATACCTACGCACTGTTCAGAGCACTATTGTATAAGACCGTCACAGATAAATGTTGAATATAGGTCGGCAGTGTCGCCTAAATCAGAACAAGATAAAAACAACGATAAAGCCAAAATGACAAACAGGTTTGCTGGAAGCAAGCAATGCCTTAAAAATGCTTGGCCTTAATTGCTTTGATCGTTGGTTCAGGGCTCAGAGAATAACCGGACTCTGCGTTTATCTAAAGACACCCACGATCATTGTAAACAGGGGATATCCAAGCAAGTCCAGAGATAACAAAACAGGTAACGGCATATTAATAATAAAAAGGAGACGACCATGAGAAAACCAATAAAACTTTTATTTATTGCAGCGCTGGCCATTATGGCTACCGCGTGCAAAACCGATATTCAAATTGTGCATGACCCTTTGGTAGCAACCAGCGGTGATGAAATTACTTTTACTGCAGAAGCAATTACCAACACCACACCCAGTTCGATGACCATCCAGTTGCTGGTTAATGCCATTTTGGTAAAAACCTGTAATTCCTCACCCTGTACATTCACGGGTGGTCCATACTCGACCAGAGAAGATGGTTTTGTTACCTATGCTGCCAATATTACCGCCGAATATAACGTCATGGGTAGAACCTATACTCAAACCGATGTCGATGGTTATTACTGGACGGGTATTACCGATACCAGCTATGACTGGAATGGCTCAGATGTTTTATATGGTCGTTATCATGGTGTTACTGCCGATCATGAAGATTTGGTTTTCCATATGGCCGAAGACTACGACGATAACGGCGAGGATTTCGAAGATTTTGTCGATGACGCCACCGATAAGGTTAATGATATTTACGGTGAACAAGATGTCATAGAGATCAATCTAGATAAATTCAACTTCTGGGTTTATAAGAAAGAAGGTGAAGCCAGCGGCTGTGGCACTGTACACAGCGATACCTCAACAGATATCCCCTGGCGTGATGATGATGCGGTATTACATACCACCAGTTTCCAAGATTGTACTAACGCCGGTCTATCGCATTTTAGTGCAGAAGGTTTTAACACCAAGGCGTTTTTGCATGAATCTGGCCACGCAGTATTTGGTTTGGGTGATGAATATGACGGCCCAACCAATTACACCATCGTGCAATCGCCCGAGCCGAATATTTTCGATACGGAAACCGAGTGCCGCAACGAGCAGACAGCCAATAGCCGTGACCCTGATGAGTGCTACGAATTTACCACCCGTCAAGGCGGCTGGTGGAGTATTCACCAAGGGACGACAGTAATGACCACAGGCAATGTGGGTAACCCCTGGTTTACCGAAGCTCGCGAACGCGTGCTGTGGTATTTCGACAATCTATAAATTGGGAACAATAATAATCAAAGGATTTAATTATGAAAATTAAAGCAATAATCAGTTTTTCCCTTTGCCTATTGCTCAGTTATGCGTGGGCACAGGATTCAGATGAGTCGGTGTTATTGATCAATATGGCTTACGATAATGGCCGCTGGTACGCGGAACCAGCAAAAGTACTGCCTTGTCCTGGGCCCAGCAAACCAGACAGTTTGTCTGAGAACCGTAGTATGTATCAGCTCAGCTCGCGCGACGGCAAAGTACTATACCGCCGCTTTATTACGGACCCTCGCATTATTTTGGTTGAAGATCCCAAAGAGCCGGTTGAAATAGCGGATAAGGCCCGTTTTACCTTGCGTATCCCATTGGGTGGGGAAGGTAAAAGAGCGGTCAGGCTTGATGAGGCGTATGTTTTTGAGTTTTATCAGCAAGGACGTGACCCTGGTAAAGCTGCAGCTTCTGTAGAGGTAGCCGAGCTTGTTCAGAACTTTGCTAAAAGCCGAAGTGCCGGAGAGCCGGCACCATGCCAAATTAAAACCCCGGATTTAAGCAAACTGCCGCCATTAAAAGCTGGTAACAGTGATGCTCTTTCTGCTGACTCAGCGGCAAAGTTAATTGCTTCTGATCGTGGTTTGTTAATACGGCAGGGTGTAGAGATGGATATTCGCCCCGATGAGTTGCGTGAGCTGGTTTATAAAAACCGCAAGAGCTGGCCTGAGTTCAATATACGGGAAAAACAAGTCAGTCAGTTCCTTGAAGAGTATGAGGCTCAGTACAGCAGAGCGAATAGCAAACGCGCTAACTAATCTGGGTTTATGCGTTTTATCAATCATCATACCCCGTCATTGCAATGGCGGGGTTTTTTGATGCCCAGGTTAGCTATCTGGGCTATATTCTCGCTGGTTATGCTCTGCACCGGTAACCTTAGTGCACATATTGCCGGTGCAACCTACACCAGTGCATGGGTGGCGGAGACGGGGGTCAAATTGGTCTATGTGACACCTGCAGACAATCTGGCGGAGCTGTATAAAAGTCAAAATAACGGCATCATTATCGAGCCACCGCAGGCATATTTGGATGACATCATTAACGGTTACCGTGTGACCAATAATCATCAGCAGTGTGATCCAGAGCTGGTGAGTCATGAGGCTTTGGCACAGGTGCCTTCCTATCAATATGTCATCGTATTTAACTGCGATAAGGTACCGGAAGATATCCATATTGGTTATCAATTATTTATTGATTTATCCGAGTCTCATGAAAACTTTATTGATGTGCATGTCGCTTCGGAAAAGCTGGATCTGGTGCTGTCACAACACCAGCCTAAGATTCATATTCCAGTCAATAGGCTATTACAGCGCAGTGAGCAATTATTGGCAGAAAAATTCCCCGTCGATGATTATATCGACCCTGGTGTGGGTCGTTTTTTGGGCCTGGGTATTGAGCATATTCTGATCGGCATTGATCATGTATTGTTTGTTATTAGTTTATTATTGATTGCGATGCCACTACGCAGGCTGGCTTTGTTGATCACCAGCTTTACCATCGGTCACTCGATCACTTTAATTCTGGCAAGTTTCGATCATCTGTCCATTAATTTGCGGTTTGCAGAAAGCATTATCGCTTTATCTATCGCGTATGTAGCAATAGACAATATTATTCGTTTATCCAGTCAAAACAGGCGGGCGCCAACAATCAACAATAGTCACGCCGGCAGTCGATGGGCAATAGTGTTTGTGTTTGGTTTGATTCATGGGTTTGGTTTTTCATCAGTACTTCGGGGTCTGGGGCTGCCGGAAGATGGGCTGGTGTTGTCATTGTTGTTATTCAACGTTGGCATCGAAATCGGACAGCTGATGATTATTGCTGTGACTTTGCCTTTGGTATGGCTGATATGGAAAAAAATATCATACCGAGGTTTTTCAATACTGGCATCGTCGGCTATTGGCTTATTGGGATTGTATTGGTTTATTGAGCGAGCATTCAGTCAGTAGACAAAAAGTGCTCGCGAAAAACAGATTAAGTTTGTTATTCTATTCCTAGAATAATAAATACTGCTGATAAAAATATAAACCAATGATAAGAGGTGGTTATGGATTTTTCTAAATTATTAGACCCTATTGCAGGCTATTTGAACAGTCTTATAGATTTCTTAAGTTTTAGAGGGTTCTCAGACTTTACCCTGCTTGGTGAAATTAACACCACAGCGATGTCATTGTTTTTTGTCGGTTTGATTTTTGCTTTTATTATTTTGCGCACAGGCAACTTATCCATATTTGATCCTGGTTTTGGACCACGCCCGGAGACGGTTTCAGAATTGCCAGATCAAAAGAAAGTGGACACAAGCTCGCTGTTGGTATTTATACCTTTATGTGCAGCCGCTTCTATTTTATTTGAAGTCAGTGTATGGGTATATGGGTTATTCAGTGACGCGACGTTTGGGGGGTTAAAAGATACGATTAATGCGATGCTGATTTGTGGCGGCATGCAATACCCTATCCAGGCTATCTCAAGTCGAATAAATTCGTTGGCGCGCCTGCTAGGCCCGCTTGGAGGCAAAGCAAGAATCTTTGGAGCTGTTTTGCAAATGACAATGGGTTTGGTTCTATTATGGTTAGTGGTGCACTTTGTATGGCTACTATCTGTGATTCACAATGTCCATTGGGGGCATGTGATAATACCCTTTTTAATTAATATGGTTTTGTTCCTGTTTTTATTATTTCCTTTGGGGCAGGCTATTTTATGGGTAAGAGAAGCCAGTGATAAAAAACCACAAGCAGAAAAAGGATAATTTTGAATCCAAGGTTTCGCTCGACAAAGTGAAGCCAGCAGAAGCTGGCTATCTGACAGAGTTGGCAATGCGGTCGAAAAAGCATTGGGGCTATTCAGATGATTTTATGCGCGCTTGCCGCAAAGAGTTGACGCTTACACCGCAACAAATCAAAACAGGTGAATTGGATGTAATGGCGGCTGTGAAAGACGAAGTGATTACAGGTTTTTATGCGCTTGCCCAACTTTCCCCAAAGCTTTTTGAGTTGCATGCCTTGTTTGTGGAACCAGAGTTTATTGGTACAGGTATTGGCCGGGTATTGATCCGGCATGCCATAGACAGAGTTGCCTCGCAGGGTGGGGAAAGCCTGACCATTCAGGGCGACCCCAATGCTGAGCGTTTTTATCTTGCCGCTGGTGGTAAACCGATTGGATTTAAAAAATCAGGCAGCATTCCGGGTCGTCAGCTGCCATTGTTCAGAATTGATATTAACCCTTTATTTTAGCCATGATTTTAAGTTATCCACAGCAGCATATAAGCGCCTCAATTGTGATAAGAGATTAAAGTCAACGGGCTAATTGTTTGATAAAGGCTCCAACTCTCCAGTCCCAAACCCAACGGTATGATTGGCCGCCAGCCATGCCAGCACGGCATAGGCAGCAACATTTTGATTCAGGTTTTGCGGGTCAATTTTATCCAAGGTGTCATTATCAGTGTGATGCAAATCAAAATAGTCAGTGGCATCCTGACGCAAGGCAACATTGGCCACGCCGGCCTGAATCAGAGGGAAGATATCACTGCCACCAGGGCGGTCATTTTCGCCCAGTTCGATACCCAGCGGAGCCAGGTGACGGTGGATTTTTTGAATCATTGCCCAGCCGAGCGGGTTGGTACGGCCATCGATGCGGTAAATAGGGCCAGCACCCAGATCGGATTCAACGGCAAAAACATGCTGCAATAAACCGGAAGGCGTTTTGGCTTGTTGTTGTGCCAGGTATTCACGGCCGCCATACAAACCCTGTTCCTCATGTGCGAACAAACCGATCCGAATGCCGCGTTTGGGGCGTTGCTGACGTTTTATGATCATATCGCCGACCGCCATTACTATGGCCACACCGGCACCATCATCGACTGCTCCAGTTCCCATATCCCAAGAGTCCAGATGTGCACCCAGCAGTAGAAAATCCTCCGATTCGCTGCCGCTGATTTCACCGAATACATTTTGCGAAGTAGCTTCCCCATCAAAACCAACATCCAGCTTTAACTCCAGGCGTGGCGTCATACCTCGCTCAAATAAGCGCACTAACTGATCGGCATCGGGATTAGAAATCGCCGCTGCCGGAACCAGTGATTGGCCCTGCTCGGTTGGTTGCCTGATAGCCCCGGTATGTGGCAAGCGATCGTTATCTGTACCGATGGAACGTATAACCAGAGCGACGGCGCCTTTGCCAGCGGCTTCAATAGGCCCCTGACTGCGGGCAATAACGGCAGCACCGTAACCAGAACCATCACGAGTACGCTCCATGCGGTTGCTGATAAAGGCGATTTTGCCTTTAACCTTTGCTGCATCGGCATTTTGCAATGCTTCCAGATTCTCAAAATGAATCACATCGGCGGTAATTCCAGCATCCGGTGTCCCTGGTGCCCCACCTAAGGCGGTCACAGCAATATGCTGGTTACCAGGTGCAACCAAGCGAGCGGATTCGGCGCCACGACGCCAGTAGGGAAAGCTAACCGGCTCAGTCCAGACTTTATCAAAGCCCAGCATCTGCAGGTTTTTCACTGCCCATTGCACAGCTTTTTTATCCGCTTCACTGCCACCCGGGCGAGCCCCAACTTCGGTTGTCAGCGATGACACCAGACCATATCCGGGATGCTGTCCAGCCAGTGCCTGCTGCCGCAGTTCACGGGCAATCTCGGCATCGGTTTGATTGATTTGCGGCTTAAATAACTCAGCCTGTGCATTGGCATCAACAACGGTCAGTGCCAGTAAAACACTCAGCAGAGCACAGCTAATCAGAGGGTATTTCATAATCGGTTTCCAAGATAATCGGCAATGCCGTCCAGTAACATCTGCACGGATAAAGCCACCAGCACCAGACCCATCAGGCGTTCCATGGCCACCAGGCCTCGCTTGCCCAACAATTTATGCAGTTTGGTGGCAGTCAATAAAATGACCGCAGTGATAAACCAGGCAGCCAACAAGGCCAACAGCCAGACTTGCTGTTGTCCTGGTTCGCGGCTGACCAGCAGGATCAAAATGGCCAAGGTTGAGGGTCCGGCCACCAGTGGCACAGCCAGTGGTACCAGCAGTGGTTCACCTTCTATGGTTTCTTCAATACTGGCTGCCCGGGGTACCGGGAAGATCATTTTCAGAGCAATTAAAAATAAAATGATGCCACCGGCAATACTGATCGATTCTGCACTCAGCTTTAAGGCGTCCAATACCGGTTGGCCAATGTACAAGAACACCACCATAATAATCAGCGCCAACATCAACTCACGCATTACTACTTTCAGGCGACGTTCGTTAGAAACAGATTCCAATGTACTCAAGAATAATGGAATATTGCCCAATGGGTCCATGGTCAAAAACAACAGCAGGGCAGCACTGAAAAAGTCCATTATTATTTCTCAGTAATCATAGGATCGGCATTCAAAAACCCTTCCAGGTGTTTCAAGGCACGGGTGTAGACAGATCGTTTAAAGCGAATAACGTGTTTGGCCGGGTACCAATAATCCACCCAGCGATAATCATCGAATTCTGCTTTGGATTTGCCTGTATCATTCAGGGAAATCAGTGATTCGTCACCATTGAATCGAACCAGATACCAAACCTGTTTTTGGCCAATGCACAAAGGTTTGCTGTGGCGGCGTCGATAACGATGAGGGAGTTGATAGCGCAACCAGCCGGGCGTAACACCCAGTACGTCGACATGTTCGGGGCGCAGTCCGGTTTCCTCTCGAAGCTCACGATACATGGCTTCCAGAGGTGTTTCATCGGTGTTCATGCCCCCTTGCGGGAACTGCCAGCCATTGTCATGAATGCGTTTTGCCCACAAAACGTGGTTATCATCACGCACAACCACAATGCCGACATTGGGTCGATATCCATCCGAGTCGATCATGGCACTGATGCGCATAAGCGCAATATTTAACTAAGCTAATAGTAAAACAACGATTGGATAATGTACATGTACAAACAGTTAAGAGGTTTTAATAATGGACTGGAATAGTCTTTGGTGGTTACTGGTCGCCGTGTTAATGCTGGTAGGTTTGGCCGGTGCGCTGCTGCCAGTGGTGCCCGGTCCTGCGCTGGTTTTTACTGGTGTGCTGGTGGCAGCCTGGATTGATGATTTTGCCTTTATTGGCCCATGGGCGCTGGGTATTTTTGCCGTTTTGGCGGTGATAGCACATTTGCTCGATTTTATCGCCGGGATGGGTGGTGCCAAGGCAACTGGAGCCGGACGGGGTGCTTTGCTGGGTGCTGCATTGGGTACATTTGTCGGAATATTTTTTGGTTTACCCGGCATTTTCCTGGGTCCATTTGTGGGGGCAGTCATCGGTGAAATGCTCACTGTTAACGATTTTTATCATGCTACCCGCGCTGGTATTGGTGCGTGGTTTGGCGTGATTGTGGGAGTGGCTGCCAAACTGGCGATCAGCTTTACCATTATCGGTGGGTTTTTATTGCTCCGGTTTTGGTAACTCAGCTGTGTGACAGGTTATGCTAGGGTTATACATGTAAATATGGTGCTGCTGGCAAAACACACGTTGAATCAGTGACCAACCCTGATAATCAAGGAGAATAATCATGGCTAGCGTTTTGGGTTTGGGTGGTCTTTTCTTCAAAAGCAAAGACCCTAAGGCACTGACTGCCTGGTATGCCAAGTGGTTGAATATTCCTGTTGATGAGCAGGGTTACGTTTCGTTGCTGCCAGCCACGATGCCTGCAGGTGGCTATACGGTATGGAGCCCGTTTAAACAGGACACCGAATACTTTAAACCCAGTGATCAACCCTTCATGATGAATCTGGTGGTGGATGATCTGGATTCCGCCCTGGCGCAGGTTGTAGAAGGCGGTGCAGAACTGGTGGGTGAACCGATGGATGAAGTGTACGGCCGGTTTGGCTGGTTCATGGACCCTGATGGCAACAAGGTTGAGTTATGGCAGCCTCCCGCTGAGCTTCCATCGTCTGGATAAAATACCGATCGCTTAAATTAATCGAAAATACAGGCAATCGAGAGTAGACCGATATGGGTAACAATAAAAAAATGGCCGTAGTAACGGGTGCCAATCGTGGTATTGGTCTGGAAGTGACCCGTCAACTGGCAGAAAAAGGCTGGCAGGTGGCGGCTTGCTGTCGCGATATCAACAAAGGTGCAGCAGCGATCAAGCCATTGCAGGAGCAAGGCCTATCGGTTGAGCTGCGCAAACTGGATGTCACCCGCAGCAGTGACTGTCAGGCATTGGCCAAGTGGCTTGAAACAGGCGAGCAGCAAGTTCATGCCTTGATCAACAATGCCGGGGTGTTTTTGGACAGCCAGTCCGATGGCAGCTCCGACCCGTTGAGGCTAGATGCAACCATGGCATTGGAAACTTTCAATATCAACACCCTGGGTGCACTGCGTACCATTCAGGCGCTGGCACCACTGCTGGCCGAGGGTGCTCGTGTGGTAAATGTCTCTTCGGGTATGGGGCAGCTGGCTTCAATGGGTGATGGTTATCTGGCTTACCGGATGTCCAAAACGGCTTTGAATGCATTAACCAAAGTCATGGCAGCGCGTTTGGCCAATATCCCTCGCGGCAGCAAAATTCGGGTTAATGCTGTCTGTCCTGGCTGGGTGCGTACTGAAATGGGTGGAGAGCATGCTGAGCGCGAGGTCAGCGAAGGTGCCGATACCATTGTATGGTTGGCCAGCTCTGATGAAGTGACCACCAGCGGGGGCTATTATCGGGATCGAAAACCGATAGATTGGTAGCGTCACTTTTTGCATATCATCATTACCCGTGTTGAGGTCTAGTCTATGAGACGTTGTTTGGGCGTCATTTTTCTGGGTGTGCTGATAGGTGTCTTAATACGCCAGATCCAGGTAGAAACAGACAGCCAGTTCGCAGGAGCGCGTGGGCCTTATCTGCAAACACTTACACCCACAGGGGTAATTGTTCGGTGGCAAACCGAAGCGCCGACAGCGACAAAATTACAATTAAATGGTTTGACTGTATCGGGCCAAAATGAGCCAACAACCCATCACCGGCTTGAGCTTCAAGACCTGAATCCATCCACACACTATGAATATCAGGTCGCTGATCAACAATATGGTTTTACGACACCGCCCTCTCTGAACAATAATCTTAAGCCCGTTCGTTTATGGGTACTAGGGGATCCCGGGTCAAATTCAGATCTGCAGCAGCTTAATCGGCAGGTTGGTCAGCAGTGGTTACAAGACAATGAACGTCCGGGCGAACCGTTGGTTGATCTTTGGCTGACCACAGGTGATAACGCCTACACCTCTGGCAGGAACCGGGAATTTCAGCAGGCCCTGTTTGAACCCTATCAGAACTGGCTTGCCCGGTTTGCCTTGATACCGATATTTGGTAATCACGATGTGCGACGACGTGCTTACTGGCGTATTTTTGAGTTTCCTGAATCCGGGGAGCAAGGCGGGATAGCATCCGGCGATCCGCATTATTTTTCTATTGACCAAGGACCATTGCACCTGGTGGTCCTGGATTCTGAATGGTCAATTCTGCACGATCGAAATGCCATGCTGGACTGGCTCAGTCGCGATTTAGCCGCCAATAACCGTCAATGGGTCATTGTCACATTCCACCACCCGCCCTACAGCAAAGGCTCGCATGATTCTGATGATAATCGTGGCAGCGACCGACGGATGGGTTTGATACGACAACATGTTTTACCCGTGCTGGAACAAAACAATGTTGATCTGGTGCTTACCGGGCACAGCCATGTCTATGAGCGCAGCCATCTACTCAATGGACACTATGGCCCATCCACCAGTATCGAAGACAGTATGATTTTATCCAAAGGGCAGGGGCCAGGTGATCATTTCCAAAAGACACCAGACTGCCAACAAAACTGCGGCACGGTTTACCAGGTGCTGGGCAGCACCGCTGAATTGCGTCCCGGCTCAGTTGATCATCCAGCAATAGCAGTAGGTTTGAACCAAAGCGGCACAATCATCATTGATGTTAAAACTGAATGCCTGCGCAGCCGGTTTTTAAACAGTGATGGTGTGGTGACCGATGAGTTTTCGCTTGGTCAACAAGCGTATTGTTTGGATTAGCTTGTTTGCAAAAGCTTGAGTTAATTCAAAAACTAGTTTATATGAAACTGTACATTTTCAGCGGGAAAAAGTTGTCTATATTAGCTATTTACTTAAGCTCGCCAAGTCATGACTCGCGGCAAGAAGCAGATATCCTTATAACTGATTTATATTTTTTAAAGTAGGCACTAACTCTTAGCGTGGAAATTATTTAAGTGTATTTTTTAGCTGCCTCTCGACCAGCATCAGTTAGTTGATATGCGGCATGAAATTGTGAACGACCAGGTACTGGTTCTAACAAACCATTTGCTACTAATGATTGCAAAATACGTTTCATTTTATTTTCAGATTCAACAAAACAGATTGCCCTAGCCTGTCTATTTGCAATATTATCATGATTAGAAAGATATTTAAGAATTGATTCTTCTGCAGTTGCCAACGTCTCGTGCTTTAAAGTAACTTTCACATAGCCACCGGTTTGTTCAATAATTGGAGGTTTTAACTTTAATTTTTGCATAGATTCGAAAGCAGTATTCAGGCCTTCGCCGACATCTTTATTTGGTGGGTTAGGAAATTTATTAATTAACCGTACAAGAGTAGGGTTACGAGCAAACCTTTCCGAAAGGATATTTTTTTCTGTAACGTGCCCAGGAAGAGTCCCTGGGCTTAAAACTTCTACTCGATTATCAAAAATCCTAACATGTATGTCATCCGCAATAGAATAATCTCTATGAATTACAGCGTTGGTTAAAATTTCATGAATAGCTTCATGTGGATACTTTACTTCAACCAAGCCTTCATTAGTTTGTAAGCGGACGGATTCTACAATCTCAGTTGTTTTTTCTACTGACATACTTATTTGATTATATGCATTACCATCAATTGATATAGGGTCAAATTCAAGAGTTTCTCGAGAACCTTCTTTATCTGACGTTTTATACTTATAAATTTTTAACCCGCTTCGCTTGGGAAGTGCTGCTTGAGGTTCTTCACTGAAAAGCAAAATAGCAGTAACAGTAGGCTTTCCGTTTTGTAAGAGTAGTTGTTTTTTTAACCAGGGTTCCGGCTCACCAGTAGGAACAACTTCAATTAGAAACTCAATTATATGCAATGAATTACATACCACCTCCTCAGGGCAATTAATAAGCTCAGTTTCAAAGGATATAATTCCTTTGTCGCGCTTGAGTGAAGCAATTCTATCTTCATCTTGCACGGGAAGGCTTTGTGCACCACGCCGAATGTAAACTTTACCATCACTTGCTTTTTTAAGGTCGCGAGTTTTTGATATTTCAATTTTTAGTACTAGACCCTCTTCTTCCTGATTGATTAAAAACTCATATCTATAATCATTGCCTAGAGGAAAATGCTCTTCGAAAACTTGTAAATGAGCATTAGCCGCTTCAACAGAGTTGAATCCGCGCCATAACCGGGGAGTATCATCTATACCTATAAATAACTCTCCCCCTTCTGCATTAGCAAAGGCAGAAATTGCCTTGCTAAGCTTGCGAGGAGAAACCTCAATAGCTTTAAGGTCGGAAAAATGACCTTCTTCTATCGCAAAAAGTTTTTCCTTTTCTAAATTTGATACTGCGGTTTTTGTTATCGTATAACCCATAGTGCTATTTCCAATAATATCCTTATTATCTAAGAATAACCTCTGATTATGCTTTATAGAATATAATTTTATAACTAGCTATAAAGCCCTGATTTGGGTAGCAGACTGCCCCTTGTAATTTCATATATAATGACCGCTTTGAGTATACAAGAGCCATTGTCAGTTTTCACCTAGATAGATTATTCAGACTGATTGTTCAAACTCTGAGTTCCTCCAGATTAATCCAGAAATAAAACCCGCCTATTCCGGCTTTTACATAAACAAAATTTATGATTTTTCCTTATTCAACAAACGCAGGCAGAATGGTATTTGAAACCTGAGCCATTATTGTGTCATCCCTGTCATGGCCGGTGATCACAATAACTAGATCAAGGTCTTCAACCACGATGACGCGTTGCCCGCCGCCGCCCCAGGCAAATGTGGCGTTATAAGTTTTGTCACTGATTGCTATAGGTGTTTGATACCAAAAATAGCCGTAACGATAGATTTCGGGCATCCAGTCTTCAGTTGGCTTAACAATGCCGCTGGTAGCTTTGGCAAGATAGTCTGCGGGGATAAGCTGTTCGCCGTTCCATTTGCCTTTATTCAGAACCACGCTGCCCCATTTAAGCATGTCACGCGATGTCATGCTCACACGCCAGCCCGCTTCCGGCAAACCACTAATGTGATTCTGCCAGTCATAGTTTGTGATTCCTAATTTATCGAGAATTTCATTTTTAATAAAATCCTCGGCGGTACCTGGTACGACTGCGTCAATGACACTCATCACCAACATTGGATTAAAGTTGCCATAGTTATAGACCTGAGACTCTGCGGTAATCGGCCCGCTATGCTCAAGCAGGGCCTGAACAAAGCCCTGACCTTTTAACACGTCGGGGTTTTCTTGAAGTTCTTCCCATTGATCATCACTGACGCTAAGTCCACCATGCATGGTTAATGCTTTATGGAGTGTGATTTTTTCGGTGCCTTCGACAAATTTTGTTGGGTCCAGGTCTTTCAGAAAACTAACCAGCGGTTTGTCCAGGTCTGCCATTGTCAGATAGCCCAACTGGATCGCGCGACCCAGCACCAGGCTGGTGTAGGCTTTGGTCGCTGACGCCTGGCCGTGAGCCAGGTTGATGCGACCGCGCAGATAGTAGGATTCAAATAAAAGCTTGTCTTTGTGAGCGATAAGCAGGCTGTCATAGTTACCATGCTCATTGGCCCCGATCTCTTCAGCCAGCTTGATAATATTGGCTTTTTCGCCAGCATCTACACCCAGCTCACCTACGGGAATAGAACCTTTTCTATCCGCTGGTGTTTTATCAATAAAGGCTTTTTCGAGCAGGGGGATATCCCGAAATGAAAGTTCGGCCTCGGCGGCTGTGGCCTCCGGTGCGTGGTCACTATTTTCTGGCGTACTTGCAGTGGCAAAGTTGCTGAAACTGCTTAATAAAGCAACGGCGAGAAAACTTTTAAAACTCAAATTGATGGTCATGCTCGTTTCCAGATTATTATTAAGGCGGTTCTAGAATTAGAAATTCATCTTGACGATAGTTTTGGCTGCTCATAGTCAAAATGGACAGAAGCAAAATAGTTAAGCGACAAATAGGCGTTACAAATTGTTATTGTTTTAAAGCCAACAATATAATTAGATACCATGTACGTCTGTTTTTACTGCATAAGCTTTTAAACCTTAGGTTTATAGTGTAGACCCCACTTTATTTTTCTCTTCACTACGATAGGATAACTGACCAAACCCTGAGTTCTTACAGATTAATCGAGCAGTAAAACCTGCCTGTCCCAGATTTTCACCCAAACGGTGTACTGGCTTGAATCAAGGCCGGATTGATTCAAAATCTTGATCTGATTCAATACCGAAGCGGAAGTGGTGTTTGAGTCCATGGCCTGCCTCCTGCAGTGCTGTTGGAAAGTGAAGCGATTAATCCAATTAAGACATAGAATATAAACCAGTATAGCGTTGATTGGCGATTACAAACCATAACGCTAACCGTTGCGTTCCCTTTATTCATTCAGGTGCTTGCGCTTGACGGTCTCTAAGTGACTATACTGTGCGCTGATCATCACGAACCATCATTATGCGAACCTTGATTTCACTGAGCCTGTTATTCATGACTTCACTGCTGCACGCCGAAAACCTCACCATCGAACGTATCTTTGCCAGCCCCTCGATCAGTGGCCCGAATCTGCGTTCGTTAAAGCTTTCACCAACCGGTGACCGGGTGACGTTTTTACAGGGCAAAGCCGATGACCGTGAGCAACTGGATTTATGGGAATATCATATTGCTGATCAGGCCACACGCTTGTTGGTGGACTCGCAGGTACTGGTACCCGAAGCAGAACAGCTTTCAGCAGAAGAAAAAGCCCGTCGTGAACGCCAGCGTTTAGCAGGCCTGCGCGGTATTATCGCTTATCAATGGTCGGCTGATGGTGATGCGTTACTGTTTCCCTTGAATGGTGATTTGTACTTTTACCGGCTGGCCACTGAGCAGGCTGAGGCCGAAGTTAAACGCCTGACTGAAACCGAAGCATTCGAGACCGATCCGCAATTATCACCTGATGGCAAACAGGTGGCGTTTATCCGCAACCAGAATATCTTTGTGATTGACATTGCCAGCGGGGTAGAAAGGCAACTGACCATGGATGGGCAGGGCAATATTCATAATGGCGAAGCAGAGTTTGCGGCACAGGAAGAAATGGACCGGGATACGGGTTATTGGTGGTCTCCGGATTCCAGCAAAATTGCGTTTATTCAGTTTGATGAAAGCCCTGTACAGATTACCCAACGCTACGAAATTGATGCCGACTCGGTCACCGTGGTTGATCAGCGTTATCCCTACACGGGCACACCCAATGTTTTATTAAAGCTGGGTGTGGTATCGGCCAACGGCGGTGAGAAACAATGGGTCGAACTGGGGGAAGAAACCGATTTTTACTTACCGCGGGTTAAATGGCTGCCTGATAGTAAGCACCTGAGTTATCAGTGGCAATCCCGTGATCAGCAAAGGTTGGAATTGCGGGTTGCCGATTTACAAGAAGACCATCAGCATGTGCGCTTGGTGGAAACGTCCGACACCTGGATAAATCTGCATCATGATCTGAAGTTCCTAAAACAAGACCCACAATTTATCTGGTCATCAGAACGCAACGGATTCCGGCATTTATACCTATATTCCAATAAAGGCGAGCTCATACGGGCAATAACCAGTGGCCAATGGCGATTGGATCAAATTGAAGGTATCGATGAAGCAGCCGGGCTGGTTTATTTCACCGCCAATAAAGATAACGATACCGAGCGTCAGTTGTATGCTGTGAATTACCAACGGGACAATGCACCCGTTCAGCGCATCACGGAAAACACTGGCCAACATGCCATTGAAATGTCTAAAAGCGCCAATGTTTATATTGATACTTTTTCCAATCGCAGTCAGCCACCCCAGGTTTCCCTGCACAAGGCAGATGGCGAGCGTCTGACCTGGCTGCTGGAAAATGCATTGGATGACTCGCATCCCTATGCGACTTATCTGGACAGTCATCAAACCACCGAGTTTGGTCAATTGACAGCCAGCGATGGTCAAACCCTGCACTACCGAATGCTTAAACCCAAAGGCTTTGTCTCATCACGTCAATACCCGGTATTTGTGTATGTTTATGGTGGACCTGGTGCCCAGGTGGTTGGCAACAGCTGGGATCGCCGCATCTTGTTTGAGCAATATATGGCTCAACAGGGTTTTGTGGTGTTCTCCGTTGACAATCGGGGCAGTGCACGGCGCGGGACCAAGTTTGAAAACCCGATCTATAAAAGCATGGGCACTGTAGAGGTGGAAGATCAGTTGACCGGTGTCGAATTCCTGAAAAGCCTACCCTATGTTGACCCCGGCCGCATTGGCATATTCGGTTGGAGCTATGGGGGCTATATGACTTTGATGAGTCTGCTGCAGGGCCAAAGTGATGAAGGCAGTGCCTATGCTTTGGGGGTATCGGTCGCACCGGTATCCGATTGGCGTTTGTATGACACGCATTACACCGAGCGTTTTATGCAAACGCCGCAAGGCAATGAGCAGGGTTATGCTACCGGCAATGTGCTGACCTATACCGAAAAACTGCCTGCCAATGGTGAAATACCACTACTGATTATTCACGGTATGGCCGATGACAATGTGTTATTCACGCACAGCACTTTGCTGTTTAAAGACCTGCAGGACAAAGGCAAGTTATTTGATGTGATGACCTACCCGGGCGCCAAGCATGGCATTAGCGGTAGCACATCGCAGACGCATGTATATCGAACCATTGCGGAGTATTTTCAAAAACTGCAGCCATAGCGCCAGAGCATATTCATATAACTTAAGACTTCATTGGTTTATTAATGGCAAGCACAAACCTTGCTATTTAAGTCAATAACATCCGTATCCACGGAAAGGTAGAAAACAATGAGTCATGCACTCTCAGGAAAAACAGTCTTAATCACCGGTGCTAACCGTGGCATCGGTAAGCAAATATTAGAAAGCTTTATCGCTGCAGGAGCAGCCAAAGTATATGGTGCGGTCAGGGATACATCGTCACTGGACCCAATTAAACAAGAACACGGAGATAAGGTCAAAGCACTGGCGTTAGACCTTAGCAAGCCCGATACTATTTATGCCGCTGCACAAGTTGCTCAGGATGTAGATATCGTGGTGAATAACGGTGGTGTGCTACGCACAGCAGATCCATTTGCAGATGACACGATTGAGTCGTTGCAATTTGAATTGGATGTGAACTTGTACGGCTGGCTGCACATGGCCCGTGCTTTTGCTCCTGTGCTGAAAAACAATGGGGGCGGTGCACTGGTACAGCTGAATTCTGTCGCTTCACTTAAAAACTTCGCTGATTTTGCCACTTACTCAGCCTCCAAGGCCGCCAGTTACTCAATTACCCAGGCGATACGGGAGAAGCTCAAAGCGCAAGGTACTCATGTGGTCAGCGTGCATCCGGGTCCGATTGCCACAGACATGGGCGATGCGGCAGGTTTTCCTGAAGATGTAGCTGATTCGCCCACAGTGGTTGCTGACGGCATCGTTGCTGCGCTGGAAGGCGGGCATTTTCATACCTTCCCGGATCAGATGGCCAAACAGTTCTGGCAGGCTTATCAAGGTTTTGCAGAAAATGTCGTGGAAGCTGAAATGAGCGAAGGATAAGCAATTATTGATTTAATGATCAGCGGCGAGCTTAGGTTCGCCGTTTTTGTTTGCAATCACACACCAGAGAGTACCCTATAATCGTTGATGATAGACCGAATAAGGAAAAGTGATGAGTCATGCACTCACAGGAAAAACAGCACTTATCACCGGTGCCAATCGCGGTATCGGCAAGCAGATACTGGTAGATTTTATTGAAGCTGGTGCAGCCAAAGTTTATGCAGCGGTCAGGGATATTACGTCGGTTGCCGGATTACAGGAAAAGTACGGCGATCAAGTACAAGCGATTGCAATCGACCTGAGTAAACCGGAGAGTGTTTATGCAGTGGCTGAACACGCCACGGATGTAGATATTGTGGTTAACAACGGTGGCGTGCTGAGCAGCACATTGCCGTTTGCTGAAGACACCATCAAACGGCTCGACTTTGAACTACAGATCAACTTTTATGGTTGGTTGCATGTCGCCAGAGCTTTTGCACCAGTATTAAAAAATAATGGTGGCGGTGCGCTGGTGCAGCTCAATTCAGTGTCATCGTTAAGAAGCAACACAAAATACTCAACCTATGCCGTTTCCAAAGCCGCAGCCTACTCTATAACACAAGCCATTCGTGATGAACTCCAGCTACAGGGCACGCAGGTGATCAGTGTTCATCCCGGTCCGATTAAAACTGATATGGCAGCCGAAGCTGAAATTCCGGAAGAGCTGTTGGATCCGCCATCTATGGTATCTGATGGCATTATTCAGGCATTGGAAAACGGTGAATTTCACGTGATGCCAGGGGCAATGGCAGAAGCGCTTTGGCAGGAGTATCAGCACTATGCCGAAAATGTGATTTGTATTAATCGAAGTGGCTATACACTAAAGCAGTAATGGGTCGCTGCCACCAAAGCCGATAGACCCCTATACGATACTCGTAACGCTTTGACATAAAAACTGTAGGTCGGATTAGGCCTTGGCCGTAATCCGACAATCACTTAAAACTAACACGGGTAAGGACTGTGGTTATGCAAGCAGAGTTAAATAGAACCAATATCAAAATTGTCATAGTCGGGCTGATATTACTGCTTTCGACTATCGGTCTGGCAGGAGAAAGCAATATGGATTTAACCAAGCAGTGGCCAATGTTCCGTGGCAACAGCCAACACAGTGGCGCCCAAGGTGATGCAAAAACTCTGGACAAACCGGAATTGCTGTGGCGATTTGATACCGGAGGTACGGTGGAGTCCTCTCCTACGGTTATTAATGGCAAGCTATACGTGGGTACATTTGCCGACCACCTATTTGCCCTGGATGCTGAATCCGGTGAGGAAAAATGGCGGTTTAATGTGGATGGATTGGTTCGTGCATCGCCTTCGGTGGTCAATGAGGTGGTTTATTTTGGTGCTGACGATGATCGCTTTTATGCATTGAATGCCAACACCGGTAAAAAGCACTGGCAAATCGAGTTGGGCGAAGGGGGCGAGCAGTCTTCTCCTGCGGTTGTCGATGGCGTTGTTTATTTCGGCGCTTTTGATCATGGGGTATATGCGGCTGATATCAATACTGGAAAGGTGATTTGGAGGTATCCGACAGGCGGCGGCATTTTGTCTTCGCCAGTGGTTTCCAATGGTTTGGTTATGATTGGTTCGATGGATAAAAAACTGCATGCTGTTAATATCCACGATGGCAAAGCTGCCTGGACGTTGGAAACCAAAGATATTATTTTTTCATCCCCCGCTGTTGCTGGTGGCGTTGTGCTTGTTGGTTCTCAGGATGGCAGTGTCTATGCGGTTAATATCAAAGACGGCTCGTTGCGTTGGCAATACGTCACTGAAGGAGGTGTGTTTTCATCGCCATCAATTGCAGATAAAACTGTTTATGTGGGCTCAGATGATGGGTATTTATACGCTTTAAATTCTGATAACGGCGAATTATTATGGAAAACCAATTTAAAAGGTCGGGTATTAGGCTCTCCGGCAATTTTGGGTAACGGTGTTTACGTGGGTTCCAGCGATGGTCATTTGTATGCATTAAATCGAAATAATGGTGAAATTGTCTGGGCATATTTGATTGGTGAAAAAGTCTGGAGCTCGCCGACCATCATTGATGGGGTAATTTATGTGGGCGCACATGATGGCTATGTTTATGCTTTGGGTATTGATAATAATCAGTGAAATTGTTAGTGCAAAATAAAATTGAATTAAAGTTTAGTAAAAATTTAATGTCAAATTATTTATGGCACCCTGGTTGATTTTTGAGTAAAATAGATATAATAAATCACACAATATTCACATAAATAAAGTAATTGTTATTAAAAAAATAATCAATTAATTTTTACTTATTTTTAATAAAAACCTCTCTATACTGACGTTGCAGTTAGCTGTTTAAAAGCTTTCTGCATAAACTCCCTTTCTAAGAATATTCAAGGAGGAATATAATGTTCTTAAATAAATCATCTTTAATTGGTATATCTGCTGCTTTTGTTTTTGCAGGTTTGTCGAGCACAGTGGTTGCACAGCAAGCATTGACAGCTGAAGAGTATGATCAAGCAACGCTGGCACTGCCTGAACTTGCTGATGATGATGCCAAGAGCAATCAAAACCGCTCTGGGTCAGCTGCGATGAAATGCTATGTGGATACTCCTGCTTTTGATCTGTTTACTTTTGGTTATTGCAGTAATGCCGGTGTAGCCAGAACCACAACAGCTGTTTTTAGAATAGACAATGTACCGTCTAACTTCACCATTATTTGGTCAGACAGCCGTTGCAGTTCCACTAATCGCACCTGTTTTCTGCCGATTCGTCAATACCAGACAATTACTTTAAATGCGACGGTGTTGAATAACAGCAATAATACCTTCAGTACAACATCAGCAACCGCCAATTACGAAGGCTTTTTTTGATAAACTGATGTAACGTTTATACCCAGGTATCAGCAGATACCTGGGTTTTTCTATTATAAAATCCTATATTCCTGAGGCTCCTGCATGTCTCGGGCTGATGAGAGATAGCAATAAAGTAATAAATGACAGCTAACTTATAGGTACTTGTTTTGACCGGAATAGATAAAAGGCCGAATAGGCACGTCAGAAAAACAAAATTTGAATCAAAGTTAGGTAATCTTTGTAGCTATCAATATATCTAAGAGTCATTCTCAATGAAAAAGTTAAAATCCAGCCTGGTCATTCTGTTTTTAAGTATTTATTTGCCATCAGTAGCACAACAGTCAGTCCCAGAATTAAAACTACTGTGGACGCTGGAAGAGCTGCAAAGCCCGGAAAGTGTTTTATTAAGTCAGGATAACAGCTTCCTGTATGTTTCTAATGTCAATGGTGGCGGCGGAGACAAGGATGGCAATGGCTATATCGCCAGAGTGTCATTGACCGGCGAACTATTGGAGCGTACCTGGGTGGATGGTTTGAATGCGCCCAAAGGCTTGGGGCTAAAAGACGGAAAACTGTATGTGTCGGATATCGATCAGATAGTGATTATCGATACGGCTACAGCGAGCATAGAAAACCGTATTAACGTGCCTGATGCTGACTTTCTTAACGATATAACCGTTAATACCGATGGTACCGTACTGATTTCAGATTCCGGGAACAGCACGATATACAAGCTAAATAACGATCAACAGCCAGAGGTGTTGATGACCGATGATCGTTTTGGCGGTATCAATGGCCTGCAGCCACATAATGGGCAATTACTGATTACCACCATGGACAAGGGCGAGCTATTGAGTCTGGATATTGGTAAACAGTCCATTGAGGTTCTTGCTGGCAACATGAAAAACGCGGATGGTATTACTCCGGTTACTGGCGGCGGGTATATTGTCAGCTCCTGGCCAGGGCAGTTGTTTTATATTTCTGATGACGGTGAGTCTACCGAGCTATTGAATACCACTGAAGATAAAAAATACATGAATGATTTTATGTTGCTCGGCGATATTTTATTAATCCCTAACTGGCAACCAGGTAGTTTGAGTGCTTATCAGCTGAAATGGTAGTTATTATCTGACCCCTGTTAATAAAAGCAAAACAAGCTATGACAAGGGGATCTTTAAACGAACCCTTAAGCCTTGGTTGTGTCGATTAATCAAGGTAATTTCACCATCATGAGCTTCAATAATTTCACGACACAATGCCAGACCGATACCCGAGCCAGTTTTTTTGGTCGAATAAAAGGGTGCCAGCGCCTGTTTTAATTCCTGATCAGACATGCCACTGCCTGCATCACTGACTTCTAATATTTGCGCCTGTTCAATATCGATACAACGAATAGTAATTTGTTCTACCGGGCTGCCGGCTTCAACGGCATTTTTGATCAGGTTGATCAGCACTTGCTCCATTAATGTCGGATCAAACCACCCGGGTTTATCAGTTAACGGCTTAACAATACTAAAGGGATAACTTTTTTGCAGAGGTTCCAAAAAAGTCTTCCAGGGCTGTACTTTTTTTTGGGGTTCAGGGAGTCTTGCAAAATGCGCATATTGACCGATAAAGTCTGACAGATGGTGAGCACGTTCGGAGACACTATGCAGGGCGTCCATTAATCGCTGCTTATCACCACGCTCGGCTAAGATTTTTCCAGAGTGGATCAGTGAAGTAATCGGTGCAACCGAATTATTGAGTTCGTGACTGATAATTCGGATGACTTTTTTCCAGGTAGCAACTTCCTGACGATTGAGTTCACGGGTCAGCCTTTGCAACATGAACAGCGTATGTGGGCTGGTATTAAGACGAAACTCCTTAATAATAATCAAACAGCTTTCCAGTTCCGGATGACCGCTGCCGATTTCTGACTCAAGGCTGTATACACCACCTTGCTTAAGACGCAAAGCCTCTGCAATGTCATTATCAAGTTGTTCCAAAATGGCTTCCCAGGCCAGACCTTCCATTTTTTTGCCATGGTGCAGCATTTGTCTTGCCGCATGGTTTGAATAGATGATCCTTTGCCGTGAATCAACCAGCAGCATGGCAATAGGCGAGCTTTGGATAACGGTATCCAGTAACAATTCACGCTGATGCAGTGACTGTCGTTCTTCACGAAGCAGTTTGCCAATTTGGTTATAGGTTTGAATAATCGGTACCAGCTCAGGTACGCCGTTTTCTGACAGGGAGATAGAAAAATCGCTGTCCATAAAGCTGGCGGTTCCTGCTTCCAGAGCCCGCAGGCGTGAAGTCAGGGGCTTGGTCCACAGGCGTGCAATAATGACAGCCAGCAAGGTACTGATGGCAATAATAGCCAGCCAAAGCAAAAGCGATGAAACAAGCCACTGTTGCAATAAGTGGTAACACGTCAGCACGATACCGAAAGCAATCAGTAATAGCAGTGCAAGGCGACCTTCCATCGAGAACAGACGAGACATGGTTCAGATTATAGAAAACTTCTTGGTTTTCTGGTTTATTCTGAGTATTCGATACCCAGTTTTTGCATACGACGATACAGCGATTGCCTGGATAAATTCAATGCGCGTGCCGTTTTGGCAATGACCCCGCGATTGGATTCCAGTGCCCGCCGGATTTCCTGCTCGCTGGGCTCATTGGATTGGGGTGTTGCCTCATGTAAGCCAAGATCGACAGGTTCGATAACCTTACTAGAGGTTAACAGCCTGGCGCGATTGACCCGGTTTTCCAATTCGCGCACGTTACCGGGCCAGTCATGGTCGAGTAAGCTTTGAATCGCTGCTTTGCTGAACCGGTGCTGATCGCCAATAAAAAACTCGGCCAGCGGCAGTATATCTGCCGAGCGATTTTTTAAGGCGGGCAGTTCCAATTGAATCACGTTGATACGGTAAAGCAGGTCTTCGCGCATCTGCCCGCTGTCAACAGCCTGCTTTAGGTCTGCATTGGTCGCACTGATCAAGCGAACCTTGGCATGTCTGGTTTTATTGGAGCCAAGACGCTCAAATTCACCGGTTTGCAGCACACGCAATAATTTTTTTTGACCTTCCAAAGGTAAATTGGCAATTTCATCCAAAAACAATGTGCCGCCATCGGCTGCTTCAAAGCGACCAATTCTGGCTTTATCAGCGCCGGTATAAGCCCCCGCCTCCAAACCAAAAACTTCTGCTTCGATCAGGTTTTCCGGCAGTGCGCCGGCATTGACGGTAATAAAGGCTTTTTCAGCAACAGCAGAGTTGGCCTGAATCAGCTCTGCAATTTTTTGTTTGCCGCTGCCGTTGGGTCCGGTGATTAAAACCGCCACATCAGACCGGGCTATGCGAGTTGCCAGAGTGATAATCTCGTGCATGGCATCGCTGGCATAAATAATGCCGCATAAATCAAATTTTTCAGCCAGCTTTTGACGGCGATCAACCAGTTGTTGATTGCGACGCTCCCGGTCTTTACGGTGTTGACTTAATTCCAGCAGGTTTTTTATGGTTGTAATTAATTTATCGTCATCCCAGGGCTTTTGCAGATAATCGGCCGCACCCGCTTTGACCAGACTGACGGCATGCTCCAAATGCGTCCATGCCGTTAACAAGATGATCGGAATATTGGGATTAACTTCTCTCAGTTTGTGAAAAAGCTCGATACCTTCATGGCCGCTGGTGGAGTCCTGATCAAAATTCATATCTTGAATAATCAAATCAGGAACAACCTGTTGCATCAGGCTCAGCCCTTCCTGTGGCGATGTTGCCACAACGCTGTTGATCTGGTGCAAATCGAGCATCAAGCTCAATGCTTCACTGATGCCGGTATTGTCCTCAATGATTAAAATAGTCGGCATCAGGGACTCAAACCGTTCTGGTAGCAATAGCGGGTGAAACTCTGGCCGCTTTGCGCGCGGGGCCCAATGCCGCCAAAAAACCCAGACACCAGATGGCAATCAGACCGATGGGTAGATATATTTTATTCAAGCGTGGCATTTCAAAGTTCTCGACCAGGTATATATTCAATAATACTGTCAGTATCATGCCAATGCTTAAGCCAATGGTCGTGATCAACCAGTTCTCTACCAGAAAATAGCGTATCACATGGAATTTTTGTGCACCCAATGCACGGCGTGTGCCGATTTGTTTGGTGCGTTGATTAACCAGGAAGCTAACCAGCCCAATAATGCCCATAGCTGTAATGACGACCAATAAAATAATCACTGTCATCATTACCACCGCAATGGTGTAATCGCTGGCATAACTGCGTGCGGCATATTCCTCCATGGAGCGCAACTGCCTCAATATCCGTTGTGAATTGATACCGGCCAGTGTTTCCTCTACCTGAGGCATTAGCTGATCACGCAACCCCGGTTCGGCACGGATCAGATAACGGGTCTGGTTGCTGATGGTCTGCCCAGGCAAAATAGTCACCTGTGCTAAACCATCCCACCCGACCCATGAGCCGTGCATATGTTGGATAATGCCAACCACTTCGATGGGTCTGGAGTCAAAAAATACCGTTTTACCCAGAGCTGTCTCACTCTCATCAGGAAACAGCTGATCGTCAAGCGCTTGGCTGATCAACATAACATTGGGTAAAACACCACTGTTGTCTTCTCTATAAACCATTTCATCACGGGTAAAACTTCGACCGCTGCTTAAGGTAATACCCAAGGTTTCCACGGCATTTTGGTTCATCATGTAAACACCGGTACTCACAGTTGGCGCAGTGTCGTCCAGGCTGGTGGTGATACCCTCACCCCAGCCACCGCCAGACAGCGGAATGCTGTTGGTATTGCTTGCGGCAATGACACCCGGGATGGCCCGAATGGCTTCAAGATCTTGATCGGCGGTGATTTTGGCATCATGCTGATTGCCAATACCCTGGCTGGTAATAGCAAAAATATTTTCCACATCCATGCCGGTAGGCCGATTCATAAATTCGTATCGTTTATAAATAATAAACGCTCCATTACAGATAATAGCCAGCGTGACAGCGATTTGGGTAGCGATAAGTATGGCGCCCAGTTTATTGCGTAACATGGCGCTGAGAATGGGTCTGATTTCCATAATTGATTTCCTTGGTTCTGCTGGAATATCGGTTATTGTGTTTTTAACGATGTGGCTGGTGCTAAACCCGACACTCGAATGGCTGGATACAAGCCGACAATTAAACTGGCAAGCAAAGAGATACCGATGGCGGTGAAAACCATCGTCCAGTCCATCTCAAACAATATGGCGTCGGCTGAGGTGGCACGCATTAATGATTTAATTCCCTGCAACCCGAAAATAGACAACAGAATACCCAACAGCCCGCCAAATAATCCGACCAGCATAATTTCAATAACATACTGTCGAATTAAATCCAGACGACTGGCGCCCAATGCTCGGCGCAAGGCTATTTGAGGGGTTCTGGCCAGCAGCTTAGCCAGCATTAAACCAATGGTATTTAATAAACAAACCACTAAAAATAAGAATGACAAAGCGACCATGATTTTAATGCTGTCATCGACGACTTCTTGTTCAAGCAGATAATCTTCGACATTAAGCACCGAAAAATTGGCGGGTTTTTCATAACGGCCTAGAGCCTTTTGTGAATCAATATAGTTTTTTATGTAATCGCCATAAGCTTCAGAATCACGTGCGCTGGAAAACTCTACCCAATAGCTGATCCAACGGCATTCAGAAGCCATGAAGGTTTCGAAGCTGTCGATTTCCGGTGTGGCACCGTTGCAATTGGTGTTACCAACGGTATCCAGTTGCAACGGCCAGGCCAGCGAGAACGGCATAAACATGTCTTCGACATCATTAAACGGGCCGTTGGTAATGTCATAAAAAAGTGGGCTCGGTTGCCAATCATCAATGACACCACTGACTCGAAATTCCCGTTCATCCATGACTACGGTACGACCGGTTGAATCTTCGCCACCAAACAATATGTCGTTGGTTTCACGGGTCAAAACGACTACTTGAGATGCTGCCTGTGCTTCATCGTCCGACCACGCGCCACCATATAAAAAGGGAACATCAAACATACTGAAAAAATCACGTCCGGTGATGCGCGAAATGGCTAAAAAAGGTGCCGCACCATTGTTTTGTGGTTGCACGGCGAAAGCGGCTTTAAACATGGCCGCTTGACGTAACGGCAAATCACCTTCGAGCAAGTTCAGGGTGTCTGTATAAGTGAGTTGTTGCGGTGGGCGCTCCGGGTTGTTGATATCGTCATCAGGGCTCAGCTCGGTGTTATCTAGCTGTACAGCAAACACCACACTGGATTTTTCCGGGATAGGGTTTTTTGCTGATAAATAATAAACATTCAACATCGTGATGCAGGCAGCAATACCGACACCAATAGCAGCAATCATCAAGGAAGATAAAATGGGATGTCGGCGTATGGACAATAACGCCAAGCGTAAATTATAGAGCAACATGGCTGGAATCCTGGTTCTGACTTTGATTAAGGGGCAGCTGTGAGACTTCTTCCAGATCACTGATCTGGCCATCCAATAAATAAATGTTTCTGTGTGCCCGTCTGGCCAATTCCGGATCATGAGTCACCATAATGATGGTCACGCCTTGATCATTAATAGACTCGAGTAATTCCATCACTTGTCTGGCCATCAGCGAATCCAGATTACCGGTTGGCTCATCGGCCAATAAAAAACGGGGTGAGCCAGCCAGTGCACGGGCAATGGCAACCCGCTGTTGCTGTCCGCCGGAGAGTTCAGCAGGCAGGTGTTTTGCTCTGGATGACAAACCGACATTTTCAAGTGCATTTTCTATGCGGTCTTTACGTTCACCGGCATTCATATCCCGGTAGCGCAAAGGCACATCAACATTGTCAAAAATATTTAAATCGGGTATCAGATTAAAACTCTGAAAAATAAAACCGATTTTTTCGTTGCGCAGGCGTGAGCGCCGGGTATCAGGCAGGTTGCTGATGTCTTCGCCATCCAGCATGTATTGTCCGGTTTCAAAGTCCTCAAGTAAGCCGGCAATATTTAGAAAAGTGGTTTTGCCGGAACCTGATGGACCAGTGACAGCAATAAACTCACCATCATTAACCGTCAAATTAAAGCTGCGCAGTGCATGTGTTTCTATTAAACGGGTTCGAAAGATTTTGGAGATATCGGTCATCTTGAGCATAGGGTGTTCCTCAAAGGTATTTATGCAAAATTATTGATTTAGCAAAATGGATGTTTCGTTGTTAAATGGCTCCAGGCTGGAAAGAACGATTTCTTCGCCAGGCTCCAGACCCGATAAAATTTCTATCCGATCGACGCTGACAGCGCCGGTTAATATTTCACGTCGCTCGGCAACGGAATCATTCACGACGTAGGCAATTCGCCCGGCGCCGGAGTCGTAAAACGGACCACGACGAACCACCAGCGCATCTTGTTTTGATTCCAGAATGATTCGCACTGACATGCGCTGGTTTTGGCGCAAGCCGGAAGGGGTGTCTCCAACAAAGCGCACTCGACCCGTCACCACATTGTTTTGTACTTCAGGTGAAATGGCACTGACGTAACCGTCATAACGGTTTTGACCGGTGGTAATCGAGGTTGGGATTTGCAGACCCAGAACATCGGCATAGGATTCAGGAATATCCACCTCCAGCTCAAAGGCCATTAAATCCACCACGGACATTAGGTTTTGATTGGCATTAACATAAGATCGCTCAGTGACGGCGATATCACCGACCACCCCTTCAACGGGTGAGTGTAATTCCAGATCATCGACGCGACGCTTTAATTCATCCACCACCAGCTGTTGCCTTTGCAGCTCACTTTCCTGGGTTTCCAGTTCAAAGGCGATGGCGTCATCCAGTAGTTTGGTTTCAGCCGTCACATGATTAAACTCAAGCTCAGCAGTGGTGAAGGTATCGTTGGCCTGTTCGTAATCAATCTGACTGTAAACCCCTTTTTCGAAGCCTATTTGCGCTCGCCGTTTTTCACGGCCGGCAGCAGTCAGCGCAACCCGGGCATCGTCCAGACGCTTGCTCTGTGCAAGCTGTCTGGTGCGCGAATCAATCTTAAGCCGCTTAGATTCTGTAATGGCACCATCAAGTGTGGCCTGCTCTTGCTGCAGTTGGCTGCTCAGTTCAGGGCTGTCGATGACTGCTAAAATCTGACCCTCGGTGACCGTATCACCAGAGTTGACCCGCAAATAAACGGTGCCGGCGGCGGGGCTAAATAGCATTGGACTCACTGCAGCCACAACCCGCCCCTGAACCATCACATCACGAACAAAATCTGAACGCTCCACTGTTGCGAAACGTAAACGTTCTGCAGAGACCGACTGGCTGATACTTGACCAGCGAATCAGTGAAGGCATCAACAACACAGCTGCAATCAATCCAACACCGAGAAAAGCGGCGATAGTGAAAGTGCGCTTTTTATTGCTGCGCTTAATAACAACGTCCTGGGCTGATGTATCTCGTATTTTCTTCATAGGGAGTAATATGCAAAAAGCGTACCAATATATAAAAGCTTTGTTTTTCAACGGCTTAATAGGCACTTTATTTTATTGATGCTGATAAAGTGTCCGATCGGACAGTAGAAGTGTCCGCCATATTGCATTTTATTTATATCAGTAGTAATCTTTTCGTAGGTCAAGATTCGTTGCCGGGGCCATGAATCTTTTAACTTTCCTGATTCACAGCACAAGGACTAACGCTGTTCAATAACTGGCAAATATGAAATCACTGGTAATCATTGCGGCGATATTACTCAATACCCTGGTATTGGCTGCAGATTTGCCAGAGTATGCGACAGCCTATGATCCGGAAAGGAACCCTTTTGTGGATTTCAAAATGGCAATGAATGAAGCAAAAGCCGATCAGAAACTGATCCTGATGGAGCTTGGCGGGGACTGGTGCAGCTGGTGTCATGTATTGGACAAATTTTTACATAGAAACCGCAAAATAAAGCAGGGCTTGCTGGATGTGTTTGTGGTGATGAAGGTGAATGTGAGTGAACAGAACTGGAATGAGGAGTTTCGCAGTCATTTACCGGACGTAATCGCTTACCCCCACTTTTTTATTGCAGATTCGGATGGTCATGTGATTGCCTCACAGGATGTTGCGGATCTTGTCGATGGCATTGTGGATGAAAACACTTATTCAAGAAGATTGTTTAAGAGATTTATAGCCGTATGGTCAGAGGCCAATCAGGCCATTCAAAAACTCAAAGCCCGCGCATAATTATTTAAATAAAACGGTTTGTGCTTTCAACTATTCTTAGTAGCGTAACGAGTTTGCTCACGCAAAGTTGTCCGCAATACCCATTTTTCACCCACTTCAACAGGCATACCATGATGCAGTGATAATTTATCCGGATGCCCATCGGGCAGTACGTTGTAATGCATCATTGCTGCGTCGGTTGCATGGGTGACGGTGACATCCGTCTTCGGGTAAAAAGTTTCTCCGCCACGTTCAGCCGCTTGCAGGCACATCAAAAAAGTAATGACGCGCTGTCCGGCATGATCATTTACTTTATCGCGCATATCGTCGATTTCGTGATTTTCAAAATAGTCGACATGTGGCCGGTACTCCTGACCGGGTTTGTAGCTAATCACTGAGCAGGGATCAATTTTTTCCATGTCCCAGTTTGTAGCGGCGGCTACACGTTGTTCAATACAGCGAACGATGGTGTCTGAGTCCAAGGTGCCAAAAGCCATCCCGGTTCCATTAAAAAACTCACTTTCTGCGTTGCCGCGGGTGCCACGACCCGAGTATTGCTCAGGGCTGGTCATTGCGCCGCCAACCATTCGCAGGATATGGGTACGTTCTTCGCGGGTAAGAAACCCCGAGCTGGTTGCCACGCGGGGGCTTTGACTGACCCAGTGCCAGTCAGCGGGTTTTGCGCGATAAACCTCATCGTTGTGATGCATAACCTGTAACCGATTTTCATCTGAAAAGCCCAATGAAGGATGGTCAATTTTTGCAAAGTGAGCCTCCAAACGATCAACCACCGGGTGACGCGTGGCAGGAAGCACAAAACCACCGGATAGTTGCTGTCGAAGAGCAGCAGCAGCAACATAATTTTGTTTAAGACGTGCCAACCACGATGAAGCTTGCTCACGGTATCGCTCGCCAGGGGCCAGTTCATCAGCCACTTTGCGAGCATCTTCAATGCCTGCTTCTGCAGCAAAAAGCAATAAGGCACGGGCAAATGCCAAATCCTGTTGCATGCCAGTGCCATGCGCAAACCGCAGACCCAGAGAGTAATAAGCCAATGCAGACCCTAAGGCGCAGGCCCGCGCAAATGCTGTTGCTGAGGCCTGTGCATCAAGCACTTCATCCAGGGTGCTGGCAAGGTAGCCAACCTCCCAGGCCGGGTGTTGAAAACCGGCATCGGCGAGCTGACGCAGCAATTCAAGTGCCCGTTCTGGCTGGTATTCAACGCCAACACCGCGCAGACAAAGGTTTGCCAGGCGGTCTATGGCGTGTCCGACACGGGACTTGGCAGCCTGTTCCAGCCATTTCGCTGCCAGTGGTAGGCTATCAGGCAGTGATAGATTGTGCAGATAAAAAGCGCTTAATAACCATTGCGCTGCAGGTGCCTGGCTACCATCAGCAAGCTTTTCAAGAAGCGCCAGCCCTCTGTCACATTGTGTACTGCCCGGCGGGTTTTCACTCAGCAGGCGATTACCCAGTTGCACCCCGGCCACCTCATTGCCGCTGGCGGCTGCCTGCTCAAGTTGGGCAATGGTGGGTTGATTGGCTTGCATATTTAAGTAAAGTTCCTGAGCTTAGGTGATGAGAATGCTATCGAACATAATTAGATTTATCACCCCAGAAGTATATGCACAAAAGAAGTGGCGCGCCCGAGAGGATTCGAACCTCTGACCCCTGCCTTCGGAGGGCAGTACTCTATCCAGCTGAGCTACGGGCGCCTATAGTGAGCTTGAGGGGCGTATTGTAGGCAAGGTAGTGGGTTTACGCCAGTTTGGCATGGTGTGTGGCATCAGCTACCGTTATAATAGCGGGCTGTATCAAGCGGCTGTGCCGCCATTTTATTAAGGAGTTTAAGGCATGGATCACGAAGATAGCGTGTTCATGAAACGTTTTAGCCTACTGATTGTGGCTTTAATGGTGTTTACTGTGGTCATCATTTTTTATGCATTGCATCTGCATAATCAGCTTGTACCCAGCGAAAATCCAATTCGGGAAGAAGTAAAACTGGCGCGAATTCAACCAACGACCGGTGTTTATGCCGGTGAAACCGGACGTGCGCAAGCAGCCGAGGCAGCGGCAGCACTGGCAGCCGCTAGACCCGCCGCTTTTGGTGGTAGCCTGGATGAAGAGCAGATTTATAATGCAGTCTGCGCTGCATGCCACACCACAGGTGCGGCAGGTTCGCCGGTATTAAATGATCCATCGGCCTGGACCGATCGCCTGGCACAGGGTATCGATACGCTGGTTGAACATGCGATTGATGGTTACAACCTGATGCCTGCCAAAGGCGGACGCTCTGATCTGAGTGATGAGCAGGTTCGTGTGACCGTAGAGTGGATGGTGGCACAGGTTCAATAATGCTTAACTCAAAAATGCATATCCAAAACGCCGCACTATTGCGGCGTTTTTTATTGGTGCCGATGGCTTTATCTGTGCTTACAGCCTGTCAGCAGGGTTCACAGTCAGCGCCAGACTCAACACTGGCGTGTTCAGCCACCATGCCCATTAGCAGTATCCAGAGTCACACCGATCAATCACCGATGATTGACGAGTTTGTGCACACCACCGGTGTTGTCACCCGTGTTGAGCAGGACGGTTATTTCCTGCAATCCAGTCCGGCAACGGATGATGGCAACCCGGCAACCTCTGAAGCCTTATGGGTAGAAACCACAGACCAGCCTGAACCCGGTAATCAGATTGCTGTTGAGGGCCAGGTGGCGGAACTGGCAACCGATAGCCCTGGCCAAACCATTACTGCTTTGGTTGGCAGTTATTGGCAGTTATGCCAGGCTGAAGAGACTTTGCCTGTGCAAGCCATACAGCGCTTTGATCATCCAGAATCTGTTGAACATATGCGGCTTGCATTGGATGAAGGCTGGCAGGTAGCGGATTTATACCCTTTGCGTGATCAGCGTTTGCGAATTGCCAGTGAGCGATTGTTTGTGCCAACACAGGTGGTTGCTCCTGGAGACTCTGCCAACCAGCTGGCACAACGCAATACCCAGCGATCGGTCATTATTGACTGGTCAGCCAGTGGCGCTTCGGTGAATAGCCGTTTGCGGGCAGGCGATCATTTAAAGCCAGTGACCGGTATTTTTGATTTGCGCATGCCGAGGTCTGCTTTGCTGACCGAGACAGCACCGC
This sequence comes from Wenzhouxiangellaceae bacterium, assembly GCA_965230265.1. Lineage (GTDB taxonomy): Bacteria > Pseudomonadota > Gammaproteobacteria > Xanthomonadales > Wenzhouxiangellaceae > JAJFKX01. The sequence continues at coordinate 3,357,812 of OZ245999.1, forward strand.
AGGTTTTACATGCAACATCCGTTCCTGTACCGCCCCAGCGAGGTGATCATCAATTGCGGGTGGTCAGCATGAATGTGGAAAACCTGTTCAACGGGGATGGCAACGGCGGTGATTTTCCCACGCCTCGCGGTGCACAGACTGCTGAACAATATCAACAGCAATTGGCGCAACTGGTTAATGCCATTGATGCTTTAAGCCCGGACATTCTGGCAGTGATGGAGTTGGAGAACGATGGCTATTCGACGGACAGCACCATCGCTCAATTGACTGCCGCTTTGGATAACCTTCCCGAGCAGCATTGGGCATTTGTCCGACCAGTCGAAGACCGACTTGGTGACGATGTGATTGCTGTAGGTTTGTTGTATCGCAGTGACGTGGTGAGCGCCGAGGGTGAATCCGCCAGTATCGAAACCCGGCCTTTTGATGGCCTGAGTCGAGTGCCACTGGCGCAGCGATTCCAGGTCAATCAGCGACCATTCAGTCTTTTGGTTGCGGTCAACCATTTCAAATCCAAAGGCAGTTGTCCACAAGGGAATGGCAATAACAGCAACCACAATGATGGTCAGGCCTGCTGGAATGAAGCGCGTGAACGCTCATCCACGGTGTTATCAGACTGGCTTGCGCAGCTGCAGCAGGATTGGAATGAACCCTATGCACTGATTGTGGGCGATTTGAACAGCTATCGCATGGAAGATCCCATACGCGCATTGGTCCGTGCCGGCTGGACCGATGTGGCAGGCCAGTTTTTGCAGCCACCGGTCTATAGCTACCGCTATTATGGTGAAATTGGAACACTCGATTATGCCTTTGCCAGTGATGCGCTGATCCGGCAAATTGCAGATGCCGATATTTGGCATATTAATAGTGATGCAGCGCCTGGCGAGCAGGTACCCAGTAATAGCCTGGGCATTGGCAGGTTTTCAGATCACGATCCGGTGATTGTTGATATTACATTGCCGGTTTCGGTTCCAGTCGAACCTTTGGAAGAGCCCTGGACACCTGATCCTAATCAGTCAGAGGCCGGTGTTTTATAGGTTTATTGGTCGGCAACATTAATATCAATCGGTTCATAATCCCGGCGCCAGCGTCGGGTATATTCCTGTAAATCCGGGAAAAACCTGGAAAAGGTTTCAATCAGCTGTGATTGCCTCTGAAGCAATTCGGGTACCGCATCTGCCAGTGGGTTGCTGTGCCTTAATCGCTGGCTGATACCTGCGAAAACCTGCTCCAGCATTGGAATTTCACCATACCTGGCCAGCACGCCAGTCACGCGTGCATAGCGGGTAAAGCGTTGCAGGCCAGCAGGCAGTTCTGCAAAGTGCCGGTTCAGCATATCCAGTGCGTCCTGGGCAAAGGTGTCCAGCGGCTGTTCACAGTGTTGTTCCCAGTTCAGGCTTAGCAGGTGATCCCAATACACATCCAGCATAATGCCGGCATAACGGCGAAAGGGTGTATCAAACCAGTTGCGGGCGCTGACCAACTCAGGGTGCTGATCGGTATAACTGTCCACAGCCCTATGCAGGTGAATACCCTTGGCAATATCCCCGGAATAGCGTGATTCCAGCTTGCTACCACGCACATGATCGCCCATCAACACGCCCAGTCGGACTTGCTCATTGCTGCCTGCTGTGAGTAAATGCGCCAAATGATTCATGCGTGGGATTTACAGAGTAACTTTCGTAAATTCATCCGGCTAGGTTATCATCACTGGCCCGATATTGAACGTAGTAAATCACAGCGGTATGAGTGACTCAATCAAACATCAACCCGATCGTTTTCCAGAAACCAGTACCGAATTCACTGTAGACGGGCCTGCAGGGCTGCTGGAGTGCATCGCGGATGTGCCCGAAGCAGAAATCAGACAACCGGCTTATGCCATCATTTGTCACCCCCATCCGCAGCATGCCGGCACCATGCACAACAAAGTGGTGACCATTTTGGAACGCTCTTTGCGCGAGTTAGGTTTGAGCACGGTGCGCTTTAACTTTCGTGGTGTGGGGGGCAGTGAGGGTGAATACGGGGAAGGTGATGGTGAGCTACAGGACCTATTGGCTGTTAACCAATGGGCACGAAGCTGTCTGCCGGACCATGAATTATGGCTGGCTGGGTTTTCCTTTGGTTCCTGGATTACCACCCGGGCAGCGCATACCCTGGAACCTCGCCAGCTGATTTCTATTGCACCACCGGTGCAGCGGATGGAGTTTGAAGCGGTGCATATTCCGGGTTGTCACTGGTTGATTATTCAGGGTGAAGATGATGATGTGGTTGAAGCACAAGCTGTCAGAGACTGGGCCGAGGGCATAGATCCGGCACCGCAGTTGCTGGTGATGCCAGAGGCCGGTCATTTCTTTCATCGCCGTTTAATGGATTTGCGTGGGTTGCTCAAAAATACCCTTCGTGAGCATTTACCGGCCCCCAATGTGTAAACGTTCAGACAGACAATAGTCATCGAAAATGGGAGATTCACCACAGCAGCGCTATCAAGCGTTACTGGCGTCCGGAAAGTTTTTTACGGATAAAGCCCAGGCCCAGGCAGTGGCATTGCTGGATGATCGCTATCATCAAATCATTGCAGCAGAAGATATTCCTGGCTGGAAATTCTGGAAACAGCCGGCAACCATACCCGGTTTATACCTGTGGGGCAGTGTGGGCCGTGGTAAGACCTGGTTGATGGATTTGTTTTATGAATGCCTGCCTGAGGGTGTTAATAAGCGCCGGGTACATTTTCATCGCTTGATGGGGGAAGTGCATGAACGTCTACGTGAATTGGGTGAGGGCCAGGATCCGCTGCCAAAACTTGCCGATGAAATTGCCGACCATGCCCATGTTTTGTGCTTTGATGAGTTTTTCGTCAGTGACATCGGTGATGCCATGTTGCTGAGTGGTTTATTGCAGCGTCTGTTTGAGCGGGGTGTTTTATTGATTGCCACTTCTAATGTCCATCCGGATGATTTGTATAAGGATGGCCTGCAGCGTGCGCGGTTTTTGCCCAGCATCGATTTATTAAAACAGCATTGCGACATTCATGAGCTGGCTGCCGATCAGGATTACCGTCTGCGGCAACTAGAAAATGCACGCCTGTATCATCACCCGTTGGGGGAAGTATCATGCAAGGCTTTATTGGCCATCTTTGAAGAGGTTGTGCCGGGCAAATGGCATAAGGGCAAGCCTTTGGCGATTAACGGAAGAAATATCGACACCCTGCGTATTGCCAACAGCGTTGCCTGGTTTCATTTTTCACCACTGTGTGAAGCGGCCCGCAGTGTGGATGACTATATTGAACTGGCGCGGCGTTTTGCGACGATATTTATTGAAGCCATACCTGTAATGAGTGATGACGATAACAACGCCTGCCGGCGGTTTATTAATCTGGTGGATACATTTTATGACCGACAGGTGAAACTGGTTGTGTCGGCTGAAGTGACTATGTCTGACTTATATACGGGTAAAAAACTGGCGTTCGAATTTCAGCGGACTTTAAGTCGACTGCAGGAAATGCAAAGCAAAGATTATTTGGCCATGCCGCATTTACCTTAAACAGGGTAATGGTTAATCAATGATTTTCAGTGAGTTTTTTTATACATTCTTCAATCAGGCTGGTGCTGATTTCTCCTTTGGTATTTAAAGAGCCGCACAGATTGACAGCATAAACAGGGTGTGTGGATTTTTTTTGGAATAACGTTAATGCTGCACCATCACCTTTTGAAAAATCCTTAACCACCAGAGGGCTTAACATGCCCGCGGTTTCCTGCACGGGACATTGTGCAATGTTATGGATGGCAGTTAATAATTTGGGGCCGATAAACTGGGGTGGCATTGGGCCGTGATTCAAAGTCAGTAATCTTTCAGCAGTATCAGTATAAAAATCAAGAAAAGCATTGCCCTGGCGATACATCATAAAAGCATTATGTACTTTGATGTGTGCGGTTAACTTTTTTGGGTTCCGAGTATTGTTTTGAATCCAGACTTCTCTGCCTACAGCATATTGATCAGCAATTAATTGAAACTTCAAAGGTGCAAAAATCAAAAAATCTGCATCGCACCAGATAACGGTGTCGTAGCCCTTGTGCAAATAAAACTGTAAAGCTCGAAGCCGCGCTAAATCGGTGGCAATAACGCGCTGGGCTGTGGTCTTTTCCAATAGTTCAGGTGAAATATAATCCAATAACTCGTCACCTAAAAACCGGTAGTCAAAGTGATTTAAGTCGGTCCATGCTTTAACAGACTCAAGACAGGTGGCAATCCATTGTGCGGGCAACGGGGTGGTGTGAGATTGCAATACCAGTGTTTTGGGCATGCTAATTTAACTGGGTTCCCAGGCAATAGTATCCAACAAAGGCTGAGGTATTTGCTGTTTGAGAGATTCAATATTTTCTTCAAGATGGGCCATTTCGGGATCGATACAATTGGCGACCCAGCCTGCCAGTGCTAAGCCATCTTGTTGGATCTGGTTAACGCTCAGCAAAGTATGATTTAAACAACCCAATCGCATTCCCACCACTAGAATCACTTTCGCATCAATGGCTTTGGCAATGTCGGACTGCCAAAGAATATTTCCTTTGACCAATGACACCGGAGCCAGCCATCCGCCAAAGCCTTCAATCAAAGCTATATCACTATCAACGGCTTGGATATTATTGACAATAACATCCAAATCAATGTTGGTTCCGGTTTGCTGCGCGGCGATATGTGGGGCGATAGGGGGCGCAAAACAATAGGGATTCATTTTATTTAACGGCAAGTCAATCGAGGCAGCCTGTTGCAGTTTTTCTGCATCCTCATTAATTAAATTATTATCGCGTTGTTCAGCACCACTGGCCAAGGGCTTAAAGCAGGCCACTGATTTACCTTCAGACTGGTATTGCCTGGCCAGCTTGCAGGTGACATGGGTTTTGCCAATTTCAGTATCGGTACCGGTGATAAAAAAGCGTTGTGTCATGATGATTTTTTCAAACCTTGGCGTAACGATTCAACCGAAAAAGCAGCGGTTTCACCACCTTCAGGGTGGCGTACGGGCTGGCCGTCCTGTGGTCCCCATGCGGTGGCGTAGACCACTTCCCAGGTGGCTGGCAGCTGCCGGGTATGTGGATCGCGAAAATCAGCATAGGCTCGCCGCATGGCGTTGAGTTTGTTTTTACCGGTCAGGCCACGGGGGCGATCTTTTTGTGCGTTATGCGCACCGATGGATTTCAAATCGCGCATCAGAGTATCCACATCAGGATAGGTCGCAGTGATTCGATCACAATCCATGACCGGATCACGAAAGCCGGTGCTGAGTAACAGATCACCAATAACATGCTGATCGACAAATGAACTGACTCGTGGCTGATCATCCACGGTGGCCCAGGCTTGCCGTAATTCCATTAAGGTATCTGGCCCAAAGGTGGAAAACAGCAGCATGCCATCGGCTTTTAAAATCCGTCGGACATTATTCAATACGGCGGGTAGATCGGTGACCCACTGCAAAGCCAGATTAGCGATCAATAAATCCACGCTATTGGTTGCCAGCGGAATGGCTTTGGCATCGGCCTGAACCGCATAAACAGGCCGTCGCCAGCGCGACTGTTTATAAGTTTCCCGACACATCGCTGCGGCAATATCCATACCAATCACTTCGGCGTGTCGGAACTGTTGCTTTAATTCAGCCGTGCCTGCACCGCTACCGCAGCCCAGGTCTACGATGCGTTCAGGCTCAGTGGGCATGTCCTGTAAACGCTCGTAAAGCCGTGCGCGGACCTCGCGTTGCAGCCATGCATGCTGTTCATAGTCACTGGCGGCACGCCCAAAAGCGCGTTGGATTTCACGGCGATCAAAGCTCATCACAAAAGCTCAATACAGTATCGGAGAACCCTTGCGGATCACCAATAAATGGTGCATGAGCTGCACCGGGAATTCTTTGTAATGTGGCGTTGGGTATGCTTGCAGCAGTTTGTTGCAGGCCATCCCACGGCACCAGTTTATCGCGACGTCCGCCGATGATCAGTGTCGGCAATGTCAGCATTGCCAGTTGTGGGCTGAAGTCTGCCTGCTGTAATAACTGCAAGCCTCCGCGTAAGGCCTGCAGTGATGGTGCACCATGGGCAAAAGCGATGGCCATCAGTGTTTGCAATTGCTGTTTGGCCTGTTCGCTGCCGTGGACTTCCAGGGCTAAAAAGCGGCGCAGGGCGCGCTCAAAACTGGCTTCGAGGTCATCCGCAAACGACTGGAACACAGAGTTGGGCATGGCATTGGGCCAGTGTTCGCGTTGGATAAAACTGGGGTTGCTGGCCACCAGGATCAGCGCACCACAATACTGTTGCAAGGCAGCCTGTAGGGCAAACAGCCCGCCCATCGACCAGCCCAGCCAAATGCTGTTAGCAGGTACTTCGGCATAAATTTTTGCTGCCAGGTTCAGAGTATTTTCAGCAGGCCATTTGGAGGTTCGTGCCACGCCATGCCCCGGTAAATCGACGCACCAGATATTGCAACGTGTGCGTAACCGATCCAGTATCGGTTCCCAAATGCCGCTGTGCATGGCCCAGCCATGCAGTAAAACCAGATGGCCTGCATTGCCTGATGATTCAGAGATGGCTGGATAATATTGAATCTGCATGGTCAGATTTTTAAAGCCGTTACAAGACTATCCACCAAACGGTCAATATCCGCTGTTTGGTGCTCGCAGCTTAAGGTTACACGCAAACGTGATGACCCGGCCGGAACCGTCGGTGGGCGTATCGCGGCAACGTAAAAACCCAAATCACGCAGCCGATGCTGTAATTGCAATGTCGGTTCGACTTCGCCGATGATCAATGGTTGGATGGGTGTCTCAGAGGCCAGCAATGGCAGCCTGGCCTGGGCCGCTGACTGTTTGAAGTATGCGATATTGTGGTGCAGGCGTTGACGGCGCTGTGGTTCTTTTTTCAGTATTTGCAATGCAGCCAGCTGAGCGGCAACCAGTGGCAGCGGTGGTGCGGTGCTGTAAATCCAGCCGCGAGCAAAATTACGCAAATAATCAATCAATGCCTGACTGCCAGTAACAAATGCACCCGCCAGACCCAGGGCCTTACCGAAGGTGCCGATCAGAACGGGCACATCGGCTTGCGATAAACCCGCATGCTCCAGCAAACCACCACCATTCTCGCCCAGCACACCGATACCATGGGCATCATCAATTAACAGCAAAGCGTTGTGATCGGCGGCTAGCTGGCTTAGCTCAAGCACCGGTGCCAGATCACCATCCATAGAAAATACACCATCACTGGCCAGCAACTTCAGGCCTTTGGACGATGCCAGTAGTTCGCCGGCCTGTTGAGTATCCAGGTGTCGATAACGCTGTAAGCGGCCATCTGCCAAACGGGCACCATCCACCAGAGAGGCATGGCAAAGCCGGTCCTGAACAATATGATCGCCACGTCTGGCCAGTGCCTGGATGACGGCCACATTGGCCACATAACCAGTAGAAAACAACAAGGCGGCATCGCGCTGAAAAAAATGTGCCAGTTGTTTTTCCAGCTGTTCATGCAGCGGGTGGTTGCCGGTGATCAGGCGTGCGGCACCTGAGCCTGTGGTGTTGTCGCTGAATTTTGCCATGGCATCCGACAATGCCGGGTGGGTGCGCAGACCCAGGTAATCATTGCCGGAAAAATTGAGCAATGTTTGATTGGATTCAAAAGACCGAAGTCGGGTGGCATCCAGCGTTTCGAAAGCGGTCAGATGACGTTCGAGCTGTTGATCACGTTGTTGTTGCAGACGATGTGCCAGCACATCTTGCCAGGCGGCCATAATGTTATGAGTTAAAGGTTCCTTAAGGCTTCTGCATCGCGCGAATACCCAGACGCTTGAACAATTGACGGTCGGCATCGGCTTCAGGGTTTTCGGTGGTCAGCAGCTTGTCACCATAAAAAATCGAATTGGCACCCGCTAAAAAACACAGAGATTGCATCTCGTCGGTCATATCGGTACGTCCGGCTGATAAACGCACCATGGACTTTGGCATCATGATTCTGGCGGTAGCAATGGTGCGAACAAACTCTAAAGGATCCAGCTCATCAGTACCGTGTAATGGTGTGCCTTTGACCTGAACCAGTTTATTGATCGGTACGCTTTGCGGGTGTTCGGGTAGATTGGCCAGTTGCTGCAGCAGACCCAGACGATCCGAACGTTTTTCACCCATACCGATAATGCCGCCTGAGCAGGTTTTCATTCCCGCGTTGCGCACCTGCTCCAGCGTATCCAGACGTTCCTGATAGGTTCGTGTGGTGATGACTTCTTTATAATATTCCGGTGAGCTGTCCAGGTTGTGGTTGTAATAATCCAGACCGGCTGCTTTAAGTTTATGGGCCTGTTTTTCGGTCAACATGCCCAATGTCAGACAGGTCTCCATGCCTTCATCACGCACGGCCTCAACCAGCTCAATGACTTTATCGATATTTCGGTCGGTCGGTTGCCGCCATGCACCGCCCATACAAAAACGGCTGGCACCGGCCTGCTTGGCCGCACGTGCAGCATCCACAACGGTTTGCTTGTCCATCAGTTTTTCACGTTCCAGCCCGGTGTTGTAATGCACGCTTTGCGGACAGTATTTGCAATCTTCCGGACAGGCACCGGTTTTGATGCTTAACAGCGTGCTGATCTGTACCTCATTGGCATCAAAGTGCTGACGGTGAACCTGTTGTGCCTGCCATAGCAGATCATTGAAGGGCTGTTGGTAAATGGTTTCAATCTGATCCAGTGTCCAGTCATGACGCAGGACTGACTCGTCAGCAGACGGGTTTTTATTGGATGCTGTCGCTGATGCAAGGGACAGATTTTCGATGCTCGCCGACATGGGCACTTCCCGAAATAGATTAAGCCGATGAGTATGTGAAGCTGGCGCAGGGCTGTCAACCTTTGGGTGGTTATTTTTAATCGGACTGGTGATGGTTTTAGTGTGGTGAGTGGACGTTGTTTAACGTTAAATACATAAACCCATACCCCGCCTATTTTTATTGATTGAAGTAGGTCGGTTTAGAACCATAGGTTCGTAAACCGACAAAACACGAGATTGAAGCTGGAAGCGAATGGATGCAATGGTTGTCGACCTACGGCTGCGTCTAAGCCGACCTAACGGTCAATGCAATTGAACGGCAACGGCTCGCCCCATAAAAACCGCACCGAGCAATTGATAGCCTGCCGGCCACTGCTGCAGAAACTCCTGCCAGGCTTTCCATTCGTGTTCCTGGTAGCCGTGATAGCCGATCAGCTCATCAAATTGCACTACAGTGCCAGACTGACAGCGTTGTTGCAGCGTATCCAGCACGGTTTTTGTGGAGCTGTACAGGTCACAGTCAATATGAATAAATGCGGCCTTAGCAGTGTCGTTTTGCTGCACCAGTTTCGGCAAAGTGTCCTCGAACCAGCCAGCATGCAGCGTCACATTGGCAGGCACTTGCGGTTGTTGGTGATCGGTGGAATAGCTGCCTTTGGCTTCATTGTTTGACCAGTCTTCCGGCAGGCCTTCAAAGCTGTCAAAACCATGCACATGAAAACCACCTGCTGCGGCGGTTTGCGCCAGTATATTCAGGCTGCGGCCATGAAATACACCGAACTCCATAAACCAGTCATCCACCGAAAAGGCGTTAATGGCCTGCTGCATGGCATGCACCAGCAACCGGGTGGAGCTACCGAAAAAAGGGATGTCACCATGTTGCTGCAGCCACTGCAGTGATTGCAAATGGGCTTCATCCAATGCCACATTGCGGGCGCTGGAAGGGTTGTTGGCTTTGCGAGGCGGTGCTGCATTGCGGGCTGCGGTGGCTGCATCAGGGTCGCGTAACTGATTAATCAGCAGCATGCCTCTTAATAGACCGGGGTGTACTGTCTCAAGCTTGGATTGACAGGTTTCCAGCCGCGCAGCAGCGGTATCCAGTTGACCATCGGCGACCAGAAAAGCATTGTCCATAATGGTCGTCACCGGGTCGGTATCGACCCATTGCTGGCATTGTTGGCGTTGTTGATCGGATGCATCAAAGTGACCTGCGCGCTCCAGACATTGCCACAGTGACAACTGTGCTTCTGAATGCTGCGGGTTGCTGACAACAAATGGTTGCAGACGTTTAATCGCTGCCTCATATTCCCCGGCCCCCCATTCACAGCGCGACATCGAGACCACATTCGTGGCGCCGTCGGGGTCTATCTGTTTCAACAATTTCAAAGCGGGTTTCCAGGCCTGCATGGACATCAAGGCATTGACGACCTGTTTACGCAGTTCCGGCTCGGCCAGGCCCATTGCAGCGGCTTGCTGCAGGGCATCCACCGCTGCAGGATTATCGCCTATGGCCTGGTACCAGGCAGCCGAAACAAACCAGACTTTTGCAGTGCTGCTGTGCGTTTGGCGCAGTTTGTCCAGTATGCGGCCTGCATAATCGAGCTGACCGCGTAAAATGGCTTTTTGGGCCTGCTGTAATTGTTGCTGCAATGAATCCATAGTGGCTGCTGTTAAAAAGTGCCCGACAGTATGGAAAGGACGTATTAAGGTGTCAATATTGGCAGTGCAATATTCGGATACCCAGAACAGTTATTTGAGCGGCCATAACGGATAAGCTACTCAGCAAAATATGAAGCAACAAGGTATCAAAGGATTGATTCAGCGCCAGGCACAGGCGCTGTGGTTTGGACTGTTCCCACCCTGCTGTCAGCTTTGTGGTCAGCCTGCCGATCAGCGTATGGATATCTGCAGCGGTTGCCGCACAGACTTAACGCGTTTGACGACTTGCTGCGCTCGTTGCGCCGAACCTTTGGCTGACAGCAGCAGTTTGTGCGGCCGTTGTCAGCAAAAACGGCCATTTTTCGATAGCGTATTTGCACCGTTTATTTATACCCCGCCATTAACGCGTTTGATCACCGCATTTAAGTACCGAAGGCAAACCAGTGCGGGGCATAGTTTGGGCATGTTACTGACCGAAGCGGTAATTAATGAATACCATAAAGACCAACTCGAGCTACCAGACTGTCTGGTACCAATTCCATTGCACCCCTGGCGGCAGTTACGCCGGGGATTTAATCAATCCAGTGTTCTGGCGCGTGATATCGCTCGGGGTTTTAAATCCAACACGATTGACTTACCGGTAGATCAACACCTGTTGCAACGCACCCGCCGGACCCAACCTCAGTCGGGCTTGAGTCTGGTAGAACGGCGCAAGAATTTAAAAAACGCTTTTCAGATTAACGGTAAACCACCCCAACGGGTAGCGCTGGTTGACGATGTGATGACCAGTGGCAGCACAGCAAACGAATGCGCACGGGCTTTGAAACAGGCAGGTTGTGAGGTGGTGCAGGTGTGGGTGGTGGCACGTGCAGAGCGGCCCAGGAAATAAAAACTGGTTTAAAGGCTGATCTGCTATTTGATATTTAAACGGCCTGCTTTGTCACTCTATCCGGAAGCAAAAACTGCCCGCGTGCCATAGCAGAGGTTAACCGTTCTTGTGTATACCAGGTTTTGAGTACGCTCTTGTCGAGCAGATCAGGATTGCTGGCAATAAAACCGTCAAGGTCATCCCTATCGAATAGAGATTTTCGCTCTGCGATCAGACTCATAAAAGCAATGGTGATTGTTGCGTTGTACTTTTCAGGCACGCCAACACTTTCTGCCATTGCGCGAATGGTGCAGGCGTATCGGTTACAGGCATCGACAAAGTCATATTTTTTCAGCATCTCAAAGGCCACCAGAATATGGTCTTTGTGATGAAAATCGGGTGCTGAAATCTGGCGTGCTTCGAACTGCTCCAGTAATTGAGCCGAATTATTCATTGTTGTTACGCTCATCCAGTTTGTGACTGTCAGCCGCTGTCAGATCGAGTTCATAAACATCTTTAAGCTTTTCGATTTTGCTGAGTGTGCCATCCGAAAAAGGCGTTTTTCCCTCAAAGCAATGCAATGCCATGCCTTCAAGCAGGTCGCCCAAAGACATATCCAGCTGCTCGGCCAGAGCCTTTAATACTTTTAGCAGGCGTTTTTCTATGCGTACGCCGGTCTGAACGCGTTGGATCATTTTTGACATGCTGTTATTGTGGTACCAATGTACCAATATGTCAAGATAACACTTGTCTAGTTGATAGCTGTGGGAGTACTACGGTTGCAGTATGAGGGTATGCAATGGGGCAAATGTTCCGCCATGCAACGCTATTTAAAAGCGATACAATGCCAGCAAGCACCCATAGAGATGGGTGCTTGCTGAGTCTTGGAGACTTGTTGCGAGGCGTTGTTGTCTACCTGGGGTTTGGAATCGCCAGGTAGGGGCCGATCGTGAGTGGCGGCACTGAGTTTCCATGCGTGGTGAAGGAGGCCCATTGGTAGTTATCCTTACGCACTTTGGCGCCCTCGTCAGGTCTGAGCCAGGTGGTTGCCCAGTATTTGGCACGAATGCGCCATTGGGCACCGCCATCAATGGGCTCCAGCACCATCGAGGCCTTTTCGGCTTCCTCACGGTATGTGGTGAACTTCCCATAGTGATCTTTGAACGTGTCACCGACGCGGTTATCTGTCGGATCCCTGGCAACCAGATACGATGTTTCTCCAAAGTCTGCCTGGATCAGGAAGCTCATACCTCGCCCGGGCACGATTTTTAAATTGGTCTGCTCGACGGGGTTGGTGATTGGTTTACCGGCACCGAAGATCGCCCATTGGTAAGAATCCTTGGTCACCGGTTTCTGCGGGCACAGAAACGATGTCACCTCGGCTTCCAGCATTACCTGCACTTTAAACCCGCTGACAATATGCCTGATCATGGCGTGGCAACATTGTTTCATGATTTGGTCGCCGTATTTCAGCGGCTTAAGGGCAAAGGCCAGATTCAAAAGTCTCGGGCTGCCGGCCACTTGTTTGCGTTTGAAAAACTGCTGAACGGCCGCGTATCCATCGGTTGAATGTCCGCTCCAAATCTTATCGACAAGGTTTGCGCTGTCAGTTATCAAGTCTTTCTCGAATAGCCGCAGGGCAAGTCCGATATCGGCTGCTGTATTTTCACTGGTTGTTGTCATGCTCCCTCCATCTTTATTAAAAATTATTATTTGGAGGCGGTATCTTATCGTATTCTATGAGAGCTACGACAACCCAGGTTTTTGTAGGCGGTTAGAATGGAGGTGATTTCAATTGAGAGCGAAGGAAGCCGATGTATTTATTCACTGAAATTTAGTGGAGAAAACCAAGTTGCAAAACATTGGCTATTATGAAAAAAGTTATAAATACAACCAGTACAGCACAGACAGTTTTTACAGCCAAGTTTTTATCGTAAATCATAGTATAAATAAGAAGCACAAAGATTGATGCAATAAGTGTTAGCACTAACGCGACTGCTGTATATGTCATCGATATTTCAAAAATGCTTCCTTGTCCAAGATACAAGCCAACAAAAAAACCTAAAATAGCCAGAGTAAGAAGAGCTAAGATCAAATACCTTAGAAGAGATTGATTCATAATGTTTTGTGCCCTATTTTAAATAGTAATTATCAAATCTGACGTACTGCCCAGTGTAATTAACTTTAATTAATTACCCATCCAATTTATTAATAATTTAAATAGAGAAACTTACCTTTCAACGAGTATTGTTAATATGGTATGAGTCCTTTTGAGATGATATTTTGGGCGGTTGCTTGCATTGATTAGAAGAATTTAATAAGCATTTCAAACCAAAAAATACAAAACCAGCCCTACAAATAAAACCAACCCAACGCGATTATTCTGCAAAAATGCTTTAAAACAATCATCAGCCTCTCGCTGACGAATCAATTGCTGTTGTTGAAAAAACAATCCGGCAATGATCAGCACTGCCAGGTCAACCGGCCAGACCGGTCCCTGATTTAAATATCGGTGAATAAATACCATCAACAACGCAATCATCAGCACCTGCAAAATGCCGATAATCAGACGGTCATGTTTGCCAAATAACAGAGCGGTGGATTTCACCCCGATTTTGCGGTCATCGTCACGATCGGCCATGGCATATTCGGTATCGTAAATCACCGTCCAGATAATATTAATGGCCAGCAGCCACCATGCCTCGGCTGGAACATCACCGGTCTGTGCGGCAAAGACCATTGGAATCGACCAGGCAAAGGCGATGCCTAAAATCAATTGTGGCAGGTGGGTGAAGCGTTTGAAAAATGGGTAACTGGCGGCCAGTGCAGCACCAACAAATGACAGTTGTATGGTGAGCCAGTTGGTTTGCAGTACCAGTAAAAAAGCCAGAACCAGCAATCCGAAAAATAAAACCAATGCATGCTGCGGCTTAATTTCTCCGGCGGCGATGGGCCGTATTTTGGTGCGGGCGACGTGTGGGTCGAAATCCCGGTCGGCGTAATCGTTAATCACGCAGCCTGCCGCACGCATCACCACCACACCGGTTAAAAAAATCAAGACATTTTTTAAAGAGGGTCTGCCATTACCAGCCACCAGTAAAGCCCAGGCCGTTGGCCATAACAACAACAAAATGCCAATAGGCCGATCAAAGCGCATCAATCGCAGCCAGCGATTCATGACTGAAGGTTTCCTTGCCTGTCCGGCCACAAGGTATCGGTCAAAGTCTGATGGTTGTCCCAGTCTCCGGCGCTGATCCAGTCCGCCAGTGGTTCCATCACCTCTGGCCAGTTGCTGGGAGCAATGGCTGGCATCTCCAGCCAGCGGCTGACACTGTCTGTATTCAGCTGCGCCATCCAGTGCCCCAACTGCAATTGCTCCAATGCGACGGCATTGGATTCCTGCTCGACCTGTCCGGTCAATGGCTTAACCAGCAATTTCTTGCCCAGATGCAAGGCTTCGGAAGCCAGTGAGAAACCGGCATTGCCAATCACGCCGCGACTGCTGGCCAGGTCATCAATAAAGCCCTGACGGTCAATTTTGCACAGTTGAACGTTATCAACCTGTCCCTGTTCGGGCGTGCCGGTGTAAAGCTTGAATAGCTGCTCAGGAAACTGTTTCAGTAAAGCCAGGACTTCATCCTGCTTCTCGAATGGTAGATATACCAGAAAGTGTTCGCCGTTTGTGGGCATCAGTGTATAAACATCATCGGCCACAGTGGGCGGCAGCAATGGCTGGTCAAAATGGTGCCAGTGCGAACCCATGGCATATTTCACGGGTGCGAAAGTGTTGGTGACCCAGTGCGCCAGGCGATTGCCCGGTGATTTGGGCACATCATGAATAAAGGCATACAAGTGACCGATGCCAATGGACGGCATGCCACGTCGATGTGCCATCCATGCGGTAATGGGTTCGTAATCGCTGATCACCAGATCATAATTGCGCCAGTCCAGCCGACGAACCGCATTCAAAAACGCCAGCGGCTTGTTCTCCCAAATGGTGTGCCAGTAACTGATTTTTCCGGCCCGGCTGGCAAAGGACAGTCCGGGGTGGGTTTCACAGGGCTCAAACTGCTCGGTTTTCCAGCGTTGTTTGATGGTTGGACCGGACAACAGGCAATAAACATCATGGCCGCGTGCCCGCAGCTTGGACAGCAACGTGCTGGAACGGACAATATGACCATTGCCCGTGGTTTGTACGCCCAGCAGTATTTTCAAAACCAGTCCTGTTGAATGCTTCAGAATCCAGAGTGAATGAATTAACCGGTGGCTTGCTGTGAGGATTGTTTTGCGCTCTGGCCTTCACTGTCCAGCTGTTGTTCCCTGGTCCAGCGCGAACTCGGCAAAATACGCTCGGTATCGCAGCGATCTTTGTAGCGGCGGGCAATGTCCACCACCTCTTCCAGCAGGCCTTCATCCAGCGTGGTCGGATTCAGGCCCAGACCCATAAACTTATTGCGATCGACCACCAGCTGGTTGTGTGTGGCTTCTTTGCGCGGGTTTTTGTAGTGGCGGATTTGTGCGCCGCTGATGCGTGCCACTTTCTCTGCCAGCTCGGCCACGGTCCAGGTTTCGGTGACCTGATTAAAGATTTCCACACGCTCTCCGGCTGCCGGTGGGTTTTCCACCGCCAGCTGAATGCAGCGCACCGTGTCGCGAATATGGATGAATGCGCGTGTCTGGCCACCCGACCCATACACAGTCAAAGGATGATCGATGGCTGACTGCATCAAAAACCGGTTCAGGACTGTGCCGTAATCGCCGTCATAATCAAAGCGATTGATCAGCGCCTCATGCTGGGCGGTTTCCGGGGTTTGGGTGCCCCACACCACACCCTGGTGCAGGTCGGTGATCCGCAGGTTATCGTTTTTGTTGTAGAAATAAAACAGCAGCTGATCAATGGTTTTGGTGGTGTGATAAATACTGCCGGGGTCTGCAGGGTGCAGGATATCGGTCTGTTTCCAGCCCGATTCAGTCTCAATCTGTACCGGCAAATAACCCTCTGGGATACTGGCACCATCCACACGCCCGTAACCATAAACACCCATGGTGCCCAGATGCACCAGATGAATATCCAGGCCGGTTTCCACGATGGCGGCCAACAGGTTGTTGGTGCCGCTGACATTGTTATCCACCGTATAGCGTTTGTGCCAGGGGGTTTTCATGGAATAGGGGGCCGCACGCTGTTCGGCAAAGTGCACGATCGAATCGGGTTTAAATTCCTTAATGCAAGCCAGCAATGCCTGCGGTTGGCGGGCGATATCCAGATGAAAAAACGGAATGGTTTTACCGCTGATCTGTTTCCAGGTTTTCAGGCGCTTGCCAATGGATTGAATAGGTGTCAGCGATTCGCAGCATAGCTCGTTGTCGATGTTGCGACGTGACAGATTATCAATGATAGCCACATCGAAACCCTGTCCAGACAGGCGCAACGCTGTAGGCCAGCCACAAAACCCATCGCCACCAAGAATCAATATGCGTTGTGTCATGTGCAAGCTCCCGCACAAAAGATAATGATCTATTCTACCAAGCCATGCTACATAATCCGATCGATAAGACCAATCGACTCGCAAATCAACAAGACATTTGCAATTGAAACGCCTGGGTTAGACTGGCTTTTCTTTTGTCGGTTTATGGCTGTGCCTAAACCGATCTACGTTTCTTATTTGCCGACCCTATGATGCAATGGTTCAGGACAGGTACAATGCGCCTTTTTTGCAATCGGCTTTTTCGCATGCAGCTTATCGATATCGGTGCCAATCTGACCCATGAGAGTTTCGACAGCGATCGGGAAACCGTGATTGAATCTGCACGGGCAGAAGGCGTGGTGCAGATGGTGGTTACTGGAGCCAGTGAGGCAGGCAGCATCAAAGCAGCAGAAATAGCGACAGCACACCCCGGCCAATTGTTTGCTACTGCTGGAATGCATCCACATCATGCCAGTGATTACAGTGCTGCGGTGGGCACACTGTTTCGGCAGTTGCTGGATAAGCCGGAAGTGGTGGCGGTGGGTGAAACCGGTCTGGATTATTTTCGTGACCTGTCACCCAGGGATATTCAACAGCAGGCGTTTGAAAGTCATATCGAAATGGCCATCGAAACCGGTCTGCCAATGTTTTTACACCAACGCGAGGCACATGCGGACTTTCTGGCCATTTTAAAGCAACATCGCGATGCTCTCAGTGATGTGGTGGTGCACTGTTTCACCGATACCCATCAGGCGCTGCACGATTATCTCGATCTGGATTGCTATATCGGTATCACCGGCTGGTTATGTGATGAGCGTCGTGGCAAACACTTAAAAGACAGTGTTATCGATATTCCCAAAGATCGGTTGCTGGTGGAAACCGATTCTCCCTATCTGAAACCGCGCAGCATGCGACCCAGAGTCGCCACACATCGTAATGAACCGAAATGGTTGCCCTGGATTGTCGGTGAGCTGGCAGCCTGCCGCAATGAAACACCGGTTCAGACCGCTGAGATAACCACTGCCAATGCACGACGGTTTTTCCGTTTACCGGCATTGGTCTGAGTGAAAGTAGGTCGGTTTAGGCGAAGCTGTAAATCGACAAAGGAAAATCGGTTTATTCTAGAGGTTTCAATGCCAAAGTATTGTCGGTATACGAGTTAATGGCTCTATACCGACCTACCTCATTTTATTAGCTGACCTTCAAATCATTAGCGCCTCAATAAAAAACCGGGGTTCATGGAACCCCGGTTTTCAAAATACAGTTGATTGGTATCTGGTTTAAGCAGGATTGGCCGCCGCCTCTCCCAGCAATACCCGCAGACGCTTTTTCTGTAATCGCAGGCTGTACTCCAGCTCTTTGAGCTTGGCGTGCAATTGACTGTCTTCAAAACGGTTGCGAATCTCTTCGCGGGCCGCTTCCATGCGTTCTATCTGCAGTGCCTGCCAGTTTTTAACCGTGAGGCTGAAAGCGTCGTATTCTTCTTCCAGTTTTTCTCGCCATGTCTGACTGGCAGACAGCTTGTTCAAGCGCTGTTCGGCACGTTTGAACAACATTTGCATTTGCGCACGGCGGATTTTGAACCGCGGTACCCGTTTCAGATCCCAGGCCAGGCCTAGCCAGTTGCACACGCTGATAAACCACTTGCCCATATCGATATGCCACCAGCGCACACCATTGCGGTAATCGTTCTGGAAGGAATGATGGTAATTGTGATAACCCTCACCCCAGGTGACAGTGGCCAGCAAAGTGCTGTCTTTGGCAGTGGTTGCGTCGGAATAGGGTTGCTTGCCAACAAAGTGGGCCAGTGAGTTGATAAAGAAGGTAGTGTGGTGGTTAACCACCAGACGCAACACGCCGGCCAGCAGCAGCACGCCCAGAACATCGCCCATCAGCCAGCCACACAGCAATGGCAGACCCAGATTCAGGCTCCAGACAATGCTCCAGTAATGCTTGTGTTGCCAGCGCAGCATCGGATCGGCTTCCAGATCTTTGATATTGCTGAAATCCAAGTCGCTGGATGGCCAGTCACGCACCATCCAGCCCATGTGTGAGAACCACAGGCCCAAACCGGCAGAATAGGGATCGCGATCATTGTCATCAGTGTGCCGGTGGTGATAGCGGTGACGGCTGGCCCAAACCAGTACGCTGTTTTGCAACGCCATAGAGCCTGCCAAAAGCACAAACAAACGCAATGCCCAGTGCGCCTGGTAACTGCGGTGTGACCACAAACGGTGATAGCCGGCAGTAATGCCAATACCATTTAAAAACCAGAAAAACCCTGCCAATGCCCAAGCGCTCCAGGCATAGCCTTCGCTGAAGCCATACCAGGGTACGATAGTGAGTACCGCCAGGTTAGAGACAATAAAAAAGCCGGTGACAGGCCAGTTAATCGGTGGTTTTTGCCAATTTGGGTTTTGGTTGCGCATGAGTTTGTCCGACAAAGGTGCATACAAGATGCACGGTTATAGCACAGCTGGTGTTACCAAAATGCTGAAAACGTTATTCAGCAGGTAGAACAAGCCATAGTATCAGGTATACCAGCAAACCGGGAAATGCGGCTGACAGGATAGAGATCAATACATATGCGATACGGGTGCCGTTACGAGACCAGCCCATACGGTTCGCAATACCCGCGCATACGCCACCAAACATGCCATTGCTGGCGTCGCGGATAAGGCCGTTGCTTTGATGGGTGTTCATGGTTGAGCTCGCAAGGCTTAGATTTCGATCATTTCAAAGTCATCTTTGGATGCACCACAATCGGGGCAGGTCCAGTAATCTGGGACATCATCCCAACGGGTACCGGGCTGGATACCGTCATCGGGTGAGCCTTTGGCTTCATCATAAATCCAGCCACAGATCACGCACATATAGGTTTTAAAATTGGTTTCAGTAGTCACAGTTGGTCTATTATCAATTCATCAAGAATAATAAATAATGGCAGATATGAGTCAAGACAACCCAATACCCTTCACTTTTTCATCTGGTATACGTTCGGAAAAGCCAAAACTAAACGGCTTGTATGCCATAACGCCAGGCATTAACGACCCCGATGCATTATGTGTTTATGCCCGGCAAGTGGCGGCAGGCGGTGCCAGGGTTTTGCAATACCGGGACAAATCCGCTGACAACGAGACCAGGTTGGCATGCGCCAGAAAGCTACGCGCACGTTGTGAGCTTTTCGGTGCATTGCTCATTATTAACGATGATATTGAGGTGGCATTACAATCCGGCGCTGATGGTGTTCATCTGGGAATCGGGGACGGTGATGTAAAGCAGGCACGAGAGACTCTGGGTGGTGACATGATCATCGGCGTTTCCTGCTATAACGATTTGCAACGAGCCGAACAGGCGGTAGAACAAGGGGCAGATTATCTGGCTTTTGGCAGTGTGTATCCCTCAGCAACCAAACCCGATGCACCTCACTGTGATCCACAAGTGCTAACCCAAGCCCGAAGCCTGGGTTTGCCGGTGGTTGCTATCGGGGGCATCACCGTTGAAAATGCACCAGCACTGATTCAGGCTGGCGCAGATATGCTGGCGGTAATCAGCGATTTGGCCAACGCAGCCGATGTTGAGTCACGGGCGCAGCAATATGCCCAGTTGTGGCCTGAAACATCCTAAGCAAACAACGGAGTATTAAGCATGAGCGTAAGCCAGCATAACAGCCAGGAGTGGCTGGCACGAGCTGAACAAAAAATACCGGGTGGAGTGAACTCCCCGGTGCGGGCATTTGCTGGCGTGGGTGGCACACCGGTGTTTATCGAACGGGCAGAAGGTGCCGAGCTGATTGATGTCGATGGTCAACGTTATATCGATTATGTTGGCTCATGGGGGCCTATGATTGCCGGGCACGCGCATCCGCATGTGATAGAGGCAGTGCAGCAGGCTGCCACTCGTGGACTCAGCTACGGCGCACCCACACCCGGTGAAGTGACCATGGCAGAGCGCCTGTGTGAGCTGATACCCAGCCTGGAGCAGGTGCGTTTGGTCAATTCCGGTACAGAAGCCACCATGAGTGCTTTGCGTCTTGCACGTGGTGCGACCGGGCGCGATAAAGTCATCAAGTTCTCCGGTTGTTATCACGGGCATGGCGATAGCTTTCTGGTTAACGCGGGCAGCGGTGCGTTGACACTGGGTGTACCCAGTTCACCGGGGGTGCCCAAATGCCTGGCCGATTTGACCATTACCTTGCCCTATAACGACAGCGACAGCGTGCAGCAAGTGATGAGCGAGATGGGTGATCAAATAGCCGCCATTATTGTTGAGCCAGTCGCCGGCAACATGAATTGCATTCTGCCAGAACCGGGTTTTTTGGAAACCTTGCGTGAACAGTGTGATCAGGCGGGCAGCGTTCTGATTTTCGATGAAGTCATGACAGGTTTTCGGATTGCTTTGGGCGGCGCTCAGGAAGTTTTCGGCGTAACGGCTGATTTGGTGACCTACGGCAAAGTGATCGGTGGCGGTATGCCATTGGGTGCGTTTGGTGGCAAGCGGTCATTGATGCAGCAAATTGCACCTGCAGGCCCGGTGTATCAGGCGGGTACTTTATCAGGGAATCCGGTTGCGGTAGCGGCCGGCATGGCCAACCTGGACCTGATCACTGCGCAGGGTTTTTATTCACAGCTTAGTGACAAAACCCAAATGCTGGTGAACGGCATTCAACAGGCAGCCAACCAGGCAGATGTGGCTTTGACCACTGTGCAGGTAGGCGGGATGTTCGGTCTGTTTTTTACCCGACTTGATAAAGTCAGTACCTTTGATCAAGTGATGCAGGGCGATTTGGAACAATTCAAACAGTTTTTCCACAGTATGTTGCAACGTGGACATTATTTTGCGCCATCGGCATACGAAGCGGGTTTTGTTTCTCAGGCACATTCTGAGGACACCATTAAAAAGACCATCGCAGCCAGCATCGATGCCATGGGCGATTTATAGTGGTAGATAGAATTGATAGCAGCCATTCAATCGCAGGGGCGCTGCATTAAGGGGATCGGTTGTGGTGAATAAACCGCTGAACGAGCACCGCAAAAATAAAACCCTGAAACCATGGGTGTTGTTACTGGCGGGGCTGGTGTTATTCGCTATCCCTGGTTATGACAATAATATTGGGTTTGCCGCGTTGAGTACTGTCAATGGGTGGCAGCTATATTTAATTGCATTATTACCCGTTGTCTGGGTTTATTTAATCTTGTTTTCTGTTTCCGGGCGTTGTTTATCTGCTGCGTTGTTAACCACTGCTGTTTTCGCTTTTTTTCTTTTTCTTAATTATAAAAAAATCGAATCATTATCTGCACCGTTACTTTACGACGACCTGTTTTTTTTCCGTGACTGGCTATCTTCTTACCGTGTTTTTTCAGAATATATTTCTATTCGTGCCTCTAAAGTAACCATCTTAATAGTTCTGGTAAGTTTTTTGTTATGGATCTATATCAAAGAAAAACCGGTTTTGAAATTATTGCCCCGTCTATTGTTTTTGCTGCTGCCGGTGTTGCTGATCAGCTGGTATGCCAATACCTGGGATATTGGTGCTGGATATAGAAAGCTGGGCATCGTTGATCGGGCCTGGAGTCAAATTGAAAACCAGAAATATAATGGGATGTATACCGTATTTGTATTATCCGCCTACAACACCGAACAAGAGTTGCCAGAACAAGACCTGGAAATATTGAGTGAGCTGCATCAAGCTCGATCAGAATTTAATGAAAAAACCGATAGTGTAAAACCCGATATCATTTTTTATCTTAGCGAAGCACTTTTTGATGTGGGTATTTTGAGTGACTATGATGAATGCGAAATGTTTAAGGCCCCATGTGAGCTGCAGCACAATGCCGTGGCCGGCAGTTTTGATGCACCCACATTTGGTGGTGGAACCACACGAACAGAATTTGCAGTGATTACCGGTGTTGATGTTCTCAGGTTTAGAAAATATCTGAATATCCCATATCGAAAAGTGATGCATCAACAGGCCAATTCGATTGCCTGGGAGCTTAAAAAAAACGGCTATAGAACCGTTGCCATACACCCCAACCACGCTGCGTTTTATAGCCGGAATATCGCTATGCCAAACCTGGGTTTTGATGAATTTATCAGCCGCGATAAATTTACTCACCTCACCAAACAAAATGGTACCTATATTAATGATGCAGATTTAAACCAACAGATATTGGCAACACTGGAAGACAGTGATCAACCGGTTTTTATTTTGGCCATTTCGATTGAAAATCATGGGCCATGGGGCAAACGCAAGATTCGCGAACCGGAAAAACTACAGCAAATTAAAATACCATCACAGCTTGATCCTCAAAGCCAACGACAGTTGCGCGAATATATTTACCACACACAGTATGCAGAGCAGGCACTGATTGAATTGTATGACTATATTCAAGGTTCAGAAAAACCAGCAGCGCTGTTTTTTTATGGTGACCATTTGCCTGCTTTGGAAACAGTATTTGATCAGCTTGAATTTGATAATGGCCTGTCTGCCAGGCAACAGCACAGTATGTATTTTTATACGAAAAACTTTGCATCGGCAGACTTGCCACCGTTGCTGGCAGCACACCAGGTAACACCATTGATACTGCACGATTTAAAACTGCTGAAGCCTAATAATTTTTACGACATTTATCGTGTCCATAACGGGTATTATCAGGGGTTGAATAATAGCGAACGTCAAGCAATCAGCGATCAGGCACAGTTGCAGCAATTGTATTGGCAACATTAGCTTTCAGTAATGCTGTGCCAGTTTAGTTATCAACCGGCACCCACACAGAAAAAGAAAGGTGTTTTATCTGGGTCGTAGAGGCCAAATTCACGGTTACCCCAGGGCCTGTTGCCAAGTGGTGCACTGATAACACCATGTGGCTCCCATTCAGCAGCAAGGGCATCCAGTGCCTGCGCACTGTCCATTTCAATTCGTAGCGCCATGGTTTGTGTGGTTTGCAATTGACCTGGCGTGAATGCCTGCAGGTGAAATAACAGCGTGTCTCGACACACTCCGCAATAAGCCGCAGAGTCTGGATCAGAAGTATCAACAAAGGCGAGCTCAAACCCCAGGGTTTTCCAAAAATCCAGGGTGAGTTTCATGTTGGTGACAGGACAGACGGGGTGAACTGACTTAAACATAATCAGAAGTCCAAAAATGATATCGGGTATACGAATGCTACAAAATAAGCCAGTGTTGGTAAAATTAAACAGTCAAGCCACTGGCCTGCAAATGCGTAATAACTGATAAATAAAAACCGAAGCGTGTTCCTCGGGCTCGGTCTGCATTACTGGCATTCAAAATCTGTGGTGCCAACTGCTCGACAATGTTTTGGGAAGCCGTGTTGTTGCCAGTAAGCCAGCAGGTTCAATTCATCAAGCATACGTTTGCGATGTGGTGAAGCAGCATAGTCAGGAATAGACGTACCCCAAACAAAACTTAACCGGCCAAGCTGTTGCATGTGCTCATAGGCATCAAAGGCAATCCAGATGCGCCACATCAGGTTAGGGTCATCCAACGGCTGTATCCCGCTTTCGTCTAAGTGCGCTAACAGCTCTGTGAATCCTGTTTGCTGGTCATATTCCGGGTCAGTGAAAGCCTTGAATAAAGCCTCGACCATCCACTCTTCGCCAAAAGGGCGGTCATAGATATAGGTATTTAGTACATTCAGTAACTCATCATGCTGGCCGCTGCGTGCATAATAATCCAGCAGCGGCACCGAGCTGCGGCGCGAGCCTTGAGCAGAGTTGCTTAACCAAATCGCGACAGCTTTGTCCGGCTCGCCGGCCTCAAAATACATCCACTCCATGTGCGCACGGCAATTCATATATGCAGGGTCAACTTGGGTACAGGCTTCCAGGTCGGCCAGTGCGCGCTCAAAGTAACCCAAAGTGCGTAGCGTAACTGCACGCCACAAATACGCGGATGGGTCATTCGGATCTTTTTCAATCGCTGTGTCCAGTAAAGACATGGCTATTTCAAAATCAGGCTCAATTCTGCTGGCTTCCACATAGCCCTCAGCAGCGTATGCCAATGCAAGCTCTGGGTTGAGGGTGGTCGCCTGTTTCGCGGCAGTACGTACCAGCTGTGGGTAATCGCGATCGTGCAAACCCCAGGCCGGCGCCACCGCTGATGCTGCCGCCAGGCCGGCCCAGGCGCGGGCAAACTCCGCGTCCAGCGTTACCGCACGCTCGAACAAAATAATACTGCGATGAATGTTATCGACACCGCGCGCATAGAACAAAGCGTTGGCCTGCAGATAAGCATCGTAGGCCTCGATATTTTGTGTATCAGCAACCAGCGATACATTGCGCTGAGCATCGATGGTCAGCTCACTTAACAATTCGGTCAAAATGGCATTGGAAATATCATCCTGAATGGCAAACAGGCTGTCCACAGTTAGCATGCGGTCGTAGGTTCCGGACCAAACATGCGCGTCATTCTGGCTATCGATCAACTGTGCGGTGATACGCACGGTGTCACCTGCCTTGCGGACACTGCCTTCCAGGATGTGTCTGACATTCAAAGCGCGTGCTATTTGTGGGAGGTCTTTGACATTGGCATCTTTATACGCGAAAGATGAAGTGCGGGAGGTCACCTGCAATCCATTAATCCGAGTGAGTACATTCAATAATTCTTCGGCAATGCCATCGCTGAAGTAGGCCTGGTTGGCTTGCGGTGATAAGTCCAGAAAAGGTAAAACGGCAATGGTATTGGCTGGTGGTATGAAGTCACTGTTGGCAGCCACTGTATTGGCTGTCTGGCTCGGCTGCTGTTGGCGAGTGCCCAGAAAAAAGCCAACCAGCAAAGTAACGGTGAGCAAACTAACACCAATCACGGCTAATACAGGTGTTGACAGTTTGGCCAATAATGGGCCTGATGGAGTTGACGCAATGAAATCTAAAGCTGGGGTATTGCTTTGCTGTTCAGTCTTAGCAATAACCTGTAAATCCACCGGCAATAAAAATCGATAACCCTGGCCATGCACCGTTTCTATATAGGTGGGTGAGCGGGCTGCATCATCCAAAGCTTTGCGGACTTCCTTCATTGCGGTGGTTAACACCGAATCCGAGACCGGCCGGCCTTCCCAGACAATATCGATCAAGTGTTGCTTGCTGAGCAGATGCTGGGGGCGCTGCATTAACTCGAATAACAGCCGAAACGCCCGGCCGGCCAATGCGACGGGTTGTCCTGCTAGATTGACTTGCTGTTCATGCGGGATAAGTTTTAAATCACCGGCAGTCAGCGTTATCAGTCCATGATTTTGGTTGTTCTTTGGCTGAGACATTAATTTATAGACCGGTGTAATGCTGTATTGCCCTCATAAATCCCTCATAACTGGCAGTTTCGATGAGCGGCAATCTTTAAAATCAAAAGCTTACAGCTATTTTTTGCTGATCACAATAGCCTTTCGCCAGATCAGGAAAAACTCACGACTTTGGTGGTACTTGAAGTGATAATAACCCATTGCCCAAGCTCGAATTACGCTATCAGTGAGTACTAGGCGGGATGCCTGATGCGTAAGGCGCTTGTAGGTAAATATAATAACGAAATAGCAATCATCGATTGATGAATTCAAGATAACCGTTATGGGAAATAACGCTGGAGTTTGAAAAACGGATCATGAAAAAACAAACGATCAAACAGCACTTTGTCCTGATATTGATGTTGATCAGTACTCAGGCCATGGCGCAATCGGCTGGTGGGGATTTCGTGGTTCCGCGCGAAACCATTGATAACGGTGGCGGGCGCAGCAGCGACAGCAACTTTGTAGTCACCGGCAGCATCGGCCAACACGATGCCGGGCGTGATTCAGCCACCGGCGGCGACTTTATTGTCACCGGCGGCTTCTGGGCCAATGGCGCAGTGGTGGCTTCTGGCGATGAGGAAATCTTCTTCCGCGATGGATTTGAAGACTTCACCCTCGGGCCAGACTTTGTCGATGAGGAGTAACGCAGATGACTACGTTTAAGCACAGTGCAAGCGTTTTTCTATCCATACTGCTAACGGCGGGCATAGCAGTAGCAGACAATGACTTCTCCAGACAAGATAAACGGCAGCTCAATAAAGCGGTTTCTGGCAATGCGATCAGCAGCGCACTGGCCAATGATTTATCCAGTCTGTTTAACCACAAGCCGAGATCCGTTGCCCGTGGCAATACGGATGCCATACAGAGCCAATTTATCCAGGCAGCCGCTGGCCAGCAAAACATCAATACTGCACAGCGAGTCGCCACACAAAGCGCCACCGCAGTTATACAACAACGGCAACAGGCGGCGACGGTTAATGCCAATACCATCCGCATTACCAGTATTCCCTTTACCATCAGCCAGCCTGGTGCTTACTTATTGGCGGATGATATGGATAACAGCGTCGCTGACGCCGATGGCATTACCATCACCTCAAGCCAGGTGACGCTTGATCTGGGTGGTTTTGTGCTGAGTGCCGGTACCACGGCTGGCGATGATGGTATTGTCGTCGTTGGTGATCAAATCGGCATTTATATCTTAAATGGTGTCGTTGATGGCTGGGGTGGTGATGGTATTAATGCCAGCAGTTGTGACGGCTGCCTGTTTGAACGTTTAAGAGTATCCAATAACACGCAAAATGGCTTGCTCACTGGCTTTACTGCTGTAGTTGATCATGTCATTGCCAGCTTTAATGGTCAGGATGGCATTGATGTGGATGACAACAGCGTCGTCACGTTTTCTAATGCCAGAGAAAATGGTGGTAATGGTATTCAGGGCAGTGTCAGTGTCGTTGTGGCGCAGTCAGGCAGCTTTGTTAACGGTGTCAATGGCATCGATGTTGCCTCCGGTAGTAGTATCACTAACTGCGAGACCAGAGATAATGTGGGTATTGGTTATGAAATGGGCTCGGCCTCAGTCGCCTTGCAGTCTACAGCGCGCGACAATAGCGAGAATGGGTTTGAAGTATTTTTCGCTTCGATATTGCGTGATAATTTTGCCTTACGCAACGGAAATGGTAATACCAACGTCTCTGACAACAATGGCTTTCGAGTCAGCGCCAACTCTTACGCGATTAATAATCATGCGCTTGACAATGATGGCGCCGGCATACGTGTCATTTCCGGCGACTCAGTTATCGAAAACAACGTTGTGCTTGGTAATGACCGGGTCGGTATCGAAGCCATCGCCGGTGGCAATTTTATATTGCGCAACCGGGCAAGCGGCAACCTAACCAGCTCAGCACCGCTGAACTATGATTTCGCTGCCAACAACGCCTTCGGTCCCATCGTAGATGCCAGGGGCATTAGCGATATTTCGACCATTGCCAATTCCGACAACATCTATGCCAATCTGGAGTATTGATCTATGAGCACGCGAAAAAATACTTTACTTGGTTATATGACTATGAATGTAGGAGCGCACCCGGGCGTGATCAGCGGGCCCAGCGTTGGGTTAAATAGGCAACGCCAATCGCGGACATGTCCGCTCCTACAGGGATATAAAAACAGGTTATTTGTTATGAAAACAGCATTGCTTATCAGCATCACTTTACTGTTATCGTCAGTCGGAACTGCGATAGCGCAGCCAGTAGGCACCAGTTTTACCTACCAAGGTGAACTGCAGGTGTTAGATGCATCAGCCAATCCTATTCCAGCTGACGGCGAATTTGATTTCGTCTTTACTCTGTTTGATGAGGAAAGCGGCGGCAGCGCCGTGGGCACACCGTTTACCAGTGCTGATATCACCGTTATCGACGGTATCTTTATCATCGAGATGGACTTTGGTGTAGAGCCGTATACCGGCGATCAACTGTGGCTGCAGGTTGAAGTCCGTGATGGTGCTGCTACCGGCGCCTTTACCGAACTCACGCCACGTCAGCCGTTAACCGCTGCGCCGTTTGCCATTTTGTCTGAACTGGTGGCCGAAGGCAGCGTGGGTGAGCTTGAAGTGGTGCCCTCCGAAGTGCAGCTGCGCATCGCTGACAGCTGCCCGGCTGGCTCATCCATACGCACCATCAACGAAGATGGTAGCGTAATCTGTGAAGCCGACAGCGACGAACAAACCCTGTCGCTAACCGATACCACGATTGCCATCAGCAATGGCAATTCGGTTGATCTCAGCGCAGTCTTCAGTGACAGCGATGCTAACAATGAACTCAATACCGGCGTCACATTCGATGGCACCAACTTAACCGTCAGTGATGCTGGCGGTGATCTGAGCGCTGACCTATCGGCCTTGGTGAATGACGATAACAATGAATTGAATACCGGTGTTGCTTTTGACGGCAGCAACTTAAGCGTTACCGATGCCGGCGGCACTCAGTCGGCGGACCTATCGGCTCTAGCCAACGATGACACCAACGAGCTCAACACCGGCATTAGCTTTGCTGGCGATACGCTGACCATCAGCGATGCCGGCGGTGATCAAAGCGTCGTGTTGACCGGCATCGTCAATAACGACATTAACGAGTTGAATACGGGCTTTGTGCTGACTGGCACGACCCTGTCGGTGATCGATGCCGGCGGCACTTTGAGTGCCGATCTGTCCGGTTTTCTGGATAACACTGATGAGCAAACGCTGTCAGTTTCCGGTACTAACTTAAGCATCAGCGGTGGTAATGCCATTGATCTGGCTGCCTTGCTGGGTGATACTGACCCAGCCAATGAACTCAATACCGCTGTCAGTTTCGACGGCACCAACTTAACCGTCACCGATGCTAATGGCACTTTAAGCGCCGACTTATCTTCCCTCAACGAAAGTGCTGCAGAAATACTGGCCCGGTTGATTACCGTCGATGGTGCCGGTAGCGGATTAGATGCCGATTTACTGGATGGCATGCAGGCCAGCGATATTATCGCCGCGGCAGCCGGTGATACCCGCACTCCGATCAGCACCTCACCGTTTACCATCACCGAACCTGGTTCGTACATTGTCACTCAGGACCTAATTAACACGGTTGACGATACCGATGTTATTCGAGTGGAAGCCAGTGATGTTACCGTTGATTTGGGTGGTTTTCGTTTGACTGCCGATATGACGCCTGATGATAATATTGTTAACCGACGCCAGGGTATTTTTGTGTCGAATGGTAACAGCAATGTCCGGGTGATGAATGGCCATGTCGATAGTGTCGGCGCAGACGGGATTGATGCGGCTGCCTGCACGGGTTGCATTTTCGAAAACCTGACGATAACCAATAGTCGCTTTGCGGGTCTGGTCACCGGGGAAAGCGCTGTAGTCAGTAATGTCATTGCATCGTTTAATGGTGATGATGGTATCGAGGCAGATAATAGTACGGTCATCGCTTTTTCCACTGTGCAAGGCAATGGCAACAGCGGTTTTGCATCGGTTAATGGGAGCACTAGAGGCTTAGGCATTTCAATCATCAACTGTACCGCGTTTGAAAATGAGCAAGCCGGTTTTGAGTTGGATGAGGGTGCTACTGTTATTGGTTCAGTTGCTAATGACAATCTGGAGCAGGGTTTCGATATCGATGGCAACGCCACCGTACAGGAATCATCCGCCTTTGATAACGGCCTCAATGGTTTTGATATCGTTAACGGTATGCTGCGCGATAATGTCGCTGCACAAAACGGTACCCTGGCCACCAGCCAAAATGATGATAATGGCTTCCGGGTCTCCGCAAACTCCTATCTAATCAACAATCACGCCTACGAGAACGATGGCGCTGGCATTCGGGTTACCTCAAGCGACGTCACCATTGAAAATAACACCGCCATTGACAATGACCGCGCCGGCATCGAGTCACGCCTGGGCGACACTGGCAATGCAACAACAGGCAGCTTATATATCAGAAACCGCGCCGCCGGTAATTCCACCGCCAATTTTGATATCGCAGCCGGTAACAGCTTTGGCCCGATTATTGATATTGCCAGTGGCGGGGATATTTCCAGCATAGCCAATGCCGATCACCCAATGGCGAACTTTGAGTATTAATTAATGAGGATTAATGTAGGAGCGCACCTGGGCGCGATCAGCAGGCCCAGCGTTAGTTCTAGCAGGCACGCTAATCGCGGCCAGGTCCGCTCCTACAGGGATACAAAAACAGGTTATCGATTATGCAAAAATTATTGCTTATCACCATATTAATAGTGCTATCACTGGCTGGCAGCGCTATGGCTCAATCGGTGGGTACCAGTTTCACCTATCAGGGCGAACTGCAGACAGTCGAAGCCTCTGGCAACACACCGGCCAATGGTGAATTCGACTTTACCTTCAGCCTGTTCGACACCGATACGGGCGGCAGCGCCATTGGCACGCCGTTTACCATCAACGATGTGGTCGTCATCGATGGCATCTTTACCGTTGCCTTAGACTTCGGCATTGAGCCCTATTCCGGTGGCCGCTTATGGCTGCAGATTGAAGTGCGTAACGCCGCAGCTGGCGGTGCTTTTGCAGCACTTACTCCCCGTCAGCCGGTTACCGCCACACCGTTTGCCAACCGCACTGAATTTGTTGCTGCAGATGCTGTGAGTGA
The DNA here is from genome assembly GCA_965230265.1 of Wenzhouxiangellaceae bacterium. Classification (GTDB taxonomy): domain Bacteria; phylum Pseudomonadota; class Gammaproteobacteria; order Xanthomonadales; family Wenzhouxiangellaceae; genus JAJFKX01. The sequence goes on from OZ245999.1 coordinate 3,389,044, forward strand.
ATTAGAAGTATTATCCGATGAAGTCCAGTTACGGGTGAATGATAGCTGTCCGGAAGACAGCGTGATCAACACCATTAATGAAGATGGCAGCATCACCTGCAGCACCGATACGGATGCACAAACGTTGACGCTGACGGGAGCTGAATTATCCATCAGTGATGGCAATGCAGTCGATTTAGCCGCTGTTTCTGATGATACAGATGCCAACAACGAGCTGAACACTGCGATGGCCTTCGATGGCACCAATTTAAGCGTTACTGACGCCGGCGGTAGTCAATCCACGGATATTTCAGCGCTAAGCAATGACGATAACAATGAATTAAATACCGCAGTCAGTTTTGATGGCACCAATCTCAATATTACCGATGCCGGTGGCAGCCAGTCTGCCGATATATCGGCATTAGCCAATGATGATAACAATGAACTCAACACTGGCATCAGTCTGAGCGGTGCCACCCTGACCGTTAGCGATGCAGGCGGTAACCAAAGCACCACACTGACCGGCGTTAACAATGACACCAATGAGTTAAATAGCGGCTTTGCCTTAGCGGGCAATAGTGTCTCGCTTACCGATGCCGGTGCCAGTTTCAGCGCTGATCTATCCAGCTTACTGGACAACACCGACGCACAAACCCTGTCACTGACCGACACCAGCTTATCCATCAGCGGCGGCAATGCCGTTGATCTAGCGGCATTATTGGGCGATGGCGACCCCACCAACGAGTTGAATACAGCGCTAAGCTTTGATGGCACTACGTTGTCACTAACCGATGCCGGCGGCACACGCACGGTCGACCTATCGGGCCTCAGTGCGTCGGCCATTGATTTATTGAATCAGTTGGAAACGTTGGATGGTGCTGGTTCGGGTCTGGATGCGGATTTGCTGGATGGCATGCAGGCGGATGATATTATCGCGGCCCTGCCCAGCGATAACCGCATACCGATCAGTGCTTTGCCCTTCTTTATCGACGAGCCGGGCTCCTACTATGTCACCCAGGATTTAATCAATACCACTGACGATACCAATGGCATCACTATCGATGCCGATAACGTCACAGTCGATCTTGGCGGTTTCCGATTAACCGCGGATATGGGCGCAAATACCGGTCCCGGCATTTTTAACCGCAATGCGATATCGATGATCAACCAATTCAATGTCCACATACGCAATGGCCATATAGCGGACTGGGATGCCAGCGGTATCGCTGCCAGCAGTTGCGAAAATTGTATCTTTGAAAATTTAACCATCACCGGAACCAGCGTTGGCCTCAGAACAGGGGATTACTCGTTAGTTAGCCGTGTAACGGTTTCGTTTAACCGGACTGCTGGTATGTCGGTCGGTGAGGGCACACTGATCGCACATTCGACAGCGCAGGGCAATGAGGGCAGCGGTTTTATCAATGACGGATCGAGTGTTATCATCAACTGCGCAGCCATTGAAAATGAAGATAATGGCTTCAGCACGAGCGCCACGATCATCGCCTCAACGGCCTATCAAAATGGATTGCATGGTTTCAGGCTGGGCACCGGCAGCAACGTGCAACAGAGCGCCAGTTTTGAAAATGGCCAAAATGGATTTTTTGTTATCTCCGGTTATGCACGCGATAACGTCGCCGCCCGCAACGGCACCTCACTAGGCGCTAACCAAGACACCAACGGCTTCTCCACCAATACCAGTAGCTATCTAGTCAACAACTTGTCCTATGCCAATGAAGGCGCTGGCATCCAAATCCGGTTTAGTGACAACATTATTGAAAACAACACCGTTGTTGATAACGGCCGCAGCGGCATCGACTCCAATGGCAACGGCAGTCTGATCATCGGCAATCGCGCCAGCGGAAACGGCCCCAATAGCACCACTATCGTCAACTACAATTTTGGTACAGGCCATGCGGGCGGTCCGGTTATTGATATCAGTGGTGTTGGTGATATTTCAGCAGTAACCGGTGCCGACCACCCATTGGCAAACTATGAATATTAATGTAGGAGCGTACCTGCGCGCGATCGGCAGGTCTGCGGTTGATTTGGCCTGCAGAGCAGGTAGTGGCCAGTTGGCACCTACACCAAGGTTTAGTGTATAGGCAGGTGCTTACAGGTAATAATTTAATAGTAAAACTCTGCTTGGGCACGGGTTTAAGGGTTAATCGATGGCTGGATAACTATGGCATCCAGCTGCTTGGAAAAATCAGGGAATTTTTATGAGTTGTTCCAACACATTGCAAATGGCAGGAGCTATGTTTACAAAATTATTTTCCTCACAGGCAATCATCAGGTTATCGGCTATTGGCCTGTTAATGATATTACTCGGCCTGGCTCCGTTAACGGCATTTGCGCAGCCGGTGTTCACCAAGAGCTTTTCCGGTGATGTCATTAATGTTGGCGATACCACCACGCTGACCTTTGTTGTCGATAATTCCGACGCTTTGGTCGAAGCCAATACTATCGAGTTTACCGATAATTTTCCGATAGGCCTGCAGCAGGCAGATCCCGACAATTTCATGAATGGCTGCGGCGGCGGCAGTATCAGAGATACGGGTTTTATCACTATTTTCACCTTTCTTGATGCCGGTGAAATGTGCACGGTGTCAATTGATCTGGTTGGGGTATCTTCCGGGCTACAGAACAATGTCACTGAAGACTTGACTTCCAGCCAGGGCAACAGCGGCCCGGCGATAGACAGTATTGTGGTGGCGGATGCCGGTGCACCCTTGTTCAGCAAAAATTTTGCAGCGCCCGTCATTGAAATCGATGAAGTCACAACGCTGACTTTTACTATTGACAACACAGCCAATATTGCCGCGGCCAACAGCCTGGCATTTATGGATGTCTTACCGGCCGGGCTTGAGGTTGCCGTGCCCAGTAATATTGCCAACACCTGTGGCGGTAGTGTTACTGACACAGCTACCTCGATTGATCTGTCAACCGGCTCCGTAGGGGCAGGTGCAACCTGTACGGTTTCTGTCGATGTAGTCGGGGTTAGCCCGGGTATTCAGAACAACACCAGCGGTGACTTAACCTCTACCGCGGGCAGTAGTGGCCCCGCGCTGGCATCAGTGGGTGTTATCGATATCCCGGCGCCACTGTTCAGTAAATCGTTTGCGGTAGCTAGCCTTGGGGTAGGCAGCACCACGGCACTGACTTTTACCATCGACAACATTTCCATGGCCAGCGATGCCACTGCCCTGGATTTCACGGACACCCTGCCTGCCGGTCTGGTGGTGGCCACACCAGCGAATACGGGCACCACGTGTACCGGCGGAACCATTACAGCGGTCGACGGTGCTGGTAGTGTCAGCTATACCGGCGGCAGCGTTGCGTCCATCACAAGCTGTGAAGTCAGTGTGGATGTCGAGGCGATAGCTGCCGGATTGCAGAACAACATCACCGGCGACCTGACCTCCAGTCTGGGCAATAGCGGCACGGCCAGCGCCTTGCTTTCCGTCGGAGAGGCCGGCACCCCGATTTTCACCAAGGCATTCGGTACCGATCCGCTCGGTGAAAATGAAACCACCATGCTGACTTTCACCATTGATAATACGGCCAATGTCGGCGCTGCCAATGCTCTGGATTTCACCGACAACCTGCCGGCCGGGCTGGTGGTCACGGTAGCGGGCGCTGGCAACACGACTTGCGCAGGCAGCACCCTGACTCTCGTCGACGGCTCGCCCGTCATCAGTTTGACCGGTGGTACAGTCGCTGGCGGCGCTGTCTGCGTAGTGAATGTCATTGTGATGGGAACCATGCCCGGCATGCTGACCAATATTTCCGGTGACTTGACCTCCAGCCTGGGCAACAGTGGTCCGGCCGTGGCTTCAGTCACTGTACTGGCCGCACCGCTGTTTTCGAAAGCCTTTGTGGCCGATAGTCTGAGCGTCGGTGGTGTTACCGAACTGCGGTTCCTGATCGACAATACCGCCGGAACCATGCTGGCTGATAATCTCGACTTCACCGATAACCTGCCGGCCGGGCTGATCATGGCCACTCCGGCCAACCCGGCGACCACCTGTACCGGCGGTACCCTGACGGCCGTCGATGGCGCAGCCAGCCTCACTTACACCGGTGGCAGTGTGGCAGCGGGTGAGTTCTGTGTCATCACTGTGGATGTAGAAGCCAGTGCGCTGGGCATGCAAAACAATGTCAGTGGCGATCTGACCTCTACCCTGGGCAACAGCGGCCCGGCTACTGACAACCTTGATGTGATTGTTGGACTGGAGTGGAATGTTGCCGGACCGGCTGACTGGTTTGGTCCCACCAACTGGTTGCCTAACCTGGTACCCAATATGGGTCTGACGGCGAATATCAATAACGGCGGGATTGCCAACGTTTCGCCAGGATCGGACAGTCCGGCTGCACAAAATCTGAACATCGGTATCGATGGCGGTACAGGCACCATGACCCTGGAATCCAATGATTCTGATAGTGCTCCAAGGATCGAGCTCGATGCCGCGGTCAATATCGGCGTTACCTTCACCGGAGCAGCCACTTCTACTGGCCTGCTCCAGTTTGGTGATAGGAGCTCGGGCGCCTTTAGTACACAAGCCAATGGCCCGTTCCGCCTGGGTGTGAGCATGGCGGATGGTGATGCGAACGGGACTTTTATCTACCCGGATTCTTTTTTCAGCTCAGGTTCACAGTTCAATGCGGTTCAGATTGGTGTTGCTGATAGTAACGGCAGCGCCAATGGGCTATTTACGGGTGATTCCAATACCAGCGGTATTGAGGCACAAAACGGTCCATTACAAATTGGTGTTGCCAATGGCAGTGGCAATGCCACCGGTGAAATGTCAGGTATTGATACCCAGGACTTCTCCACAGCCGATATCGGCGTCGCCAATGGCATGGGAACAGCCATCGGTTTATTGAACACCGGTTTCAGATTTGAGGGTGCACCCAATAACGCGAATCGTGGTCCGGCCAATGTTGGTGTGAGCAATGGTCCTGGTTCGGCCACCGGTACGGTGATGCAGCAACTGAATGTCTTCGGTAGCATCACTAACGAGCTGTGGACCGAGCTGAACGTTGGTATTGCCAATGGCACCGGCCCGGCCAGCGGTACGCTGCTGAATTCCAACGGCATTAACATCCCGGTGATCAATGTTGGTTTGAATCCCGGTGGCGGTACAGCGGACGGCAGAATTCTGGTAGACCACGGCTTGATCAATACGGATCAATTGACCTTAGGCTCAGGTGCAGCTCTGGAGTTTACTGCGAATTCTGTCAGTCGCTCTACCGGTGGCAATTTTAATGCCGTTTATTCTGCCGTCGATGCTGACGTAGCCACGTTAGCTGGTGAACTGATTATCAACCTCAATTTTGTACCGGAAGGTCCAGTGACCTTTGAAATGGTCAATACCACATCGCCTACAGGAATAACCGGTACATTTGATAGTGTTACGGTCAATAATCTGCCGCCTGGACAAACGGTTGCCCAGAGTGTTCAAACCGATGGTGGCGGTAACCAGCAATTGGTCGTTGATCTGCTTGGCACGCCTGAACTGCCTAACTGGATTAACCCGAATACGGGTGCGGCTTCTGGAGACTGGTTTGACGCAGCCAACTGGGAGTTCAATGCAGTACCCGTAGTCAGCACACCTGCCACTATTGCCAATGGCGGTGAGGCATTGCTAGACAGTGTTACAGCGCCAGGACCGGCAATTGCCAGAGATGTGATTGTTGGTGAAGAAGGCAATGCTGGATTGCTAACCAGCAACGGTGTCGATATCAATCCTGCATTCAGTTTCCTGGTTGCCCGGGTTGAGCCCCTGAACCCCGCTGAGCAAACGGCCACTGGCACTGTGGTTATTAATGATGCCACCATCACTGTACCACCCGATGATGCACCCAGCACACCAGACCTGGAACAACGCGGAATCATTGCCGTTGGTTTTGCTCAAGGCAGCGGTACGGCCGAGGCTAGCATGGAAGTTAACAATGGCAACCTGATCGCAGGCGATGACATTATCATTGGTGGTGCATTACCGATTGCGGTTGATACGACGCCAACTGCCAATGCGGACTTTACGTTTAATGGTGGCGGTATTGGCATCAGTACGATTAATGCAGGTGATGGTGATGAAACCGTATTTATCGCCTTTGCGCAAGATGCGAACACCGGCCCTGGCGCACAACCGACCGCGAATGCTACAGCGAATATCAACAATGCCTCTATCATCGGTGATATTGAAGTGGCTGCATCGGACGCATTTACTGACGATGCCATCAGCATCGCCACAGCCAACTCCGTCATCTTGTCCAATCTGTTTGTCACTGGTGATCTGGACATTGCCATCGCCGATGCATTTGACCCGAACAACAGTGCCACATCCATGGCCAATGTCACTATCACCGATGTCACCTTCGGGCCGGACAGCGGGATTATGGATATTGGTGAAGCGGATGCCGGTGATCCCGGTGCGGTGGCCAACTCGACATCCACCACTGTCTGGACACGCGTAACTTATGTTGATACCGAGGAAGATTTTGAGTTCGGCTTTGCCGATGCCAGTGACCCGGATGCCGTGGCTACCGTCATGAACACCAGCACGATCAATGACTCCACACTGAATATTGAGGAGTTTGAAATCGCCGATATGGATGCTCAGGACAATGCTATTGCGACCAGCACTACTGTTGTTAATGTGGCTCAAAACACGGTGATCAATGGGGAGGAGTTGACGGTAGCCTCAGCCGATTCCATTGACGATACGGCTCAAGCCACTGCCGATGCCACTTTAAATGTCACAGACTCAGTGATCACCATGTCAATCGGTACCATTATCGGTGAATTGGACGGCGGTAGTACCAATGCAGCCACCTCGATTACTGCTGCCATGAATATGGTCAACTCAAGCCTGACCACCGATATGCTGCTGATGGATCCGCCGGCACCAGCAGTAACCGCAGGCACGGTTGATGCCAGTCTAAGCCTGAACCCCAGTTTTATCAGCGCCAATACATTCGATGCCAGTGCCAACAGCAGTATTTTGTTTGGTATCGAAGGGTTGACCAGAGTCAGTTTGGGTACAGTGGGCAATGCGGATACTTATGCGGCGATAGACATTACAGACGGTTTGATTGAGAGTGAGATTACAGCCGAATTCGATCCTGCATTCGGACCACCGCCTGGCACGCATATGTTTGATCTAATCGTCTCCGGCAATAGCACCGCACTGGATGATTTTGCTGGCACCACCATGGTCAATAACCTGCCTACCGGTTTCAGCATCGATTCATTTGGCGTAGTGGAAGACGGCGGGGTGGATATCCTGCGGCTGCAGATCAGCGGTGCAGCACCGGTTGACCTGGCGGTCACCAAAACCGATGGTGTCACCATGGCGACCCAGGGCGATATGCTGACCTATACCATCGTAGTTACCAATAACGGCGCCAACACGGCGATTGATGCCACCGTCACCGATATGATTCCTGCAGGACTGATCAATGCTAGCTGGACCTGTGTGCCATCTGCCGGCGGCAGTTGTACTGCCGGCCCGGTGAACGGCGATATCATGGATACCATTACGCTGGATTCTCTGGCCACTGCCACCTATACACTGGTGGCAACCGTGGATGCCGGCGTGCTGGGCAGTATCGATAACACGGCTACCGCAACCATTGATGGTGATGCCAATACCGCCAACAACAGTGCCACCGACAGCACACAGATATTTGCAATACCTGCTGTGCTCAGCGGTACCAAGACGGTGGATGGTGATTTGGTCCCGGGTGGTAACCTGACCTATACCATCACCATCACCAATGCCGGTCCTGGTGACCAGCCGGATGATCCGGGTTCTGATGAATTCACCGACGCATTGCCGGACGGGCTGTTTCTAACCGGCGCATCCGCCGACAGCGGAATAGTCAACGCCGATACCGCCAACAATACCGTCACCTGGAATGGTGGGATTGTCGCCGGTGGTACGGTGGTGATTACCATTAATGCAACGCTCAGCATTACGGCTTCGGGCGAAATCAGCAACCAGGGTCTGATACAGTTTGATTCGGACGGTGACGGCGTCAACGACACCACGGTGCCGACGGACGATCCGAACTCACCGGAAGCGGATGACCCAACACGGTTTATCGTATCGATAGCGGTGCCGGCGCTGCAGAATACGGCATTGCTGATTTTGATACTGTTGTTGCTGGCTGTTGGTATGCGGTGTTATAGAAGCTTGTCCTAAAACAGTTCTTGCTAAGGTCGCGCTAGCCGTGGCCTTATGAGCATACCTAAGTAAGATCTGATGTGTGGGTTTTCTTTGGCCTGACTCGCAGGTATGTCCGCCTCTGCAATAGCTGTAAATTACTCGTCCTGGCTGGCATGCGGATGCGCACGCCCCCGGCGCCAGCTTTGACGGACTTCACGATAACGATCGAACTGCTCCAGAGTTAGCAGATCCTCGGCAAATACTTCACTGTCATCAACCAGTTGTTTCAACGCAGCTGTTAATTGTTCCTGATTGATTTCACCTTTGGCTGCCCGTGCTTCAAACTGGCGTCGAATACGGCCTTCAAGAATCAATTGTTCAGTCAGTTTGGTTAGCAATGTCTGGTCTTCTCCGACAACAAACTTCAACTCTTCGAACATACGTTGGCCAGTGACTTCAGGGTTTTGCTGGCGTACATCGCGGGCACGCTGTTCGATTAACCGCCGGGCATTAGTGATAGTAGTGGCTGGGTCGGTGTTACGGGTAGTGATTGTCGGTTGCCCAGCGGTTTCTATGCTTGGCTGTGCAGGTGAAGACTGGTTGGCTGTTTGGTTGACGGCCTCGGTTGGTGGTGATGATGGTGTAATAAGCTGGTTGATCTGCAGCTGCTGCCAGGCAATTACCGCGATTAAAAGCCCAAGAAATACCCACAACACCCAAGGCAGTTTTGTCCGTGATCCTGATTTGCCACTGGTGGCTGATTGCTCTGTATCATTCATTGTCTGTTGGTCTATCGGGTTTAGATCATTATTCTCCCAATTTATCACATGCTGATGTTCAGCAGTTCCTGGAACAGACTAATGGTTTGTTTCGGTGAGATGGTCTTCGGGTATTCCCTGTTGTGGTCCTGCCTCGGGGCCAAATTTTTTCACGTAGTACTGGAATTTTTTCTGCAACAGGTTCATGGCAAACTTCGTTGCCGATGCCCCCTCCAGAATTAAATCCATATTCTCAAAACACATTTCCCAGCCGGCCGCACTGCGTGCCCCCATGGATGCGTCTTCAAAGCTTTCCGAGAAAATCAGTCGGCAGCCATCGCCTTCGGGTATCAACTGGCAGCGATAGAAATAATTGCCCCAGCGAAACTCCAGATTATGCGGTGGATCAGCGGCCAGCACCTCGCCACTGAGTTCATCATCAGAGAACCCTTCGCCTTCTCCATGCATGAAGGTAAATTTCAGTTTTCCTCCGGATTTCCATTCCCCCTGCACATCGCAGGGAAACCACTGTCGCAATAATTCTCTTTCAGTGAGCACGCGCCACACCTTCTCTGGCGGATGAGGCATGCTGCGCTCAAATGACAGTATGTAGCCTGTTCCGGTTTTATTGAACAATGCATCCATCTCAGTCCTCCATTAATTCGAGTGTCTGTTCCATCGCGTCCAAACGTGCTTCCCAAAATGCCCGATAGGGTGTCAGCCAGTCATCAATTTCACGAAGCCCCTCCGGGTTTAAGCGATACATGCGCCGCTGCGCATCCACCCGTACCGTGGCTATGCCGGCCTCGCGCAACAGTCGCAGGTGCTTGGAGACCGCCGGCTGACTCATCTTCAAGCGTTTTACCAGGGAACCGACAGATTGCTCGCGCTTGCGAAGCGCATCGAGCAGGCACCGCCGAGTAGGATCGGCCAGAATTTCGAAAGGCGACATCATGCTTTTAATATAACTTTTAAGGCATATAACAGTCAAGTTATATAATAACGCCACAAAATTTAACCCGACAAACAGTGCCACTTATGCCCACAGCGAAAGACAAGCTTATGAGAAACAACAAGATTGCTCACCTAACCTGCTGGAAGACCAGGACACCACAATTTAGCGGCCAGCAATATCGCTATCGCCTAAATTCGACAGGCTTTAGACAGGTTCTGATTGGAGCAAATTCAGGTCACCATAAAGCGAGTGTCTTCAGCTTAATGTATTGCGATATTGGTTAGTTGTGGCATAAAGTAACAAGCTATTTGTTACAAATAATATAAATAGCCACGAAATATTCATAAAATGAAAATTCTACTGGGTGATGACCACAAATTATTCTCCGAAGGTTTTAGCGCTTTGTTACGCAGCGTCAGGCCGAATTTTGTTGTCACCAGCACTTACAGTGGTATTGATCTGCTGGAAAAAATTCAAACAACACCATTTGATTTGGTGCTGCTCGATTTGCGTATCCCTGGTATTGATGGATTTGGTATTTTAGAACAACTGCAAAGCTCTTCTAGCTTTATACCTATCGTGATTCTTACAGCTTCTGAAAACCCCCTGGATGCAGAGCGTGCCTGTCAGTTGGGCGCACGTGGGTTTATCTCTAAAAAGTGTTCGGGGCAACAAATTATTGCCATCATTGATCGAGTTATGCAAGGCGAGCTGGTTTTTCCAGATAGCCTTACAACAAGCCAGGTGGGCGGTAACGATAATTGGCAGCGGATGCATCAAGTGACGCCGCGCCAACTTCAGGTTCTACGTTTAATACGAGCGGGCTTTTCCAACAAAGCCATAGCCGCACAATTATCTATCAGCGAAACCACGGTTAAAACCCACGTGGCAGCGGTTATTAAAGCTTTTGATGCAACCAATCGTTCTGAGGCCGTCAGTCGCGCTGAATTGCTCGGCTTGGATTGAATACATGCCACAGCAAAATGCCAGCTCATATCAACAACTGATAGCTGCCGACAAAACACTGCTGATATACAAAAATATACCTGCAGTATTAATTTCTCATATGCTGGGTTGCCTGCCATTGGCATTTGTCGTTTGGAATGCCGCCAGCAAGCGCACCGTAATTATCTGGCTGGTGTTGTTATATCTATTGAGTATTATCCGGGCAGTACATCATTACAGGTTTCAACCGGACATAGCATCGCCGGTATTAATATCAGACTATCGCAGGCTGAGCCTGTTGTTTATAGCGCTGACCGGTGCTGTTTGGGGGTTGGCTGGCGTATGGTTTTTTGATCCAGATTCAGTTGCCACTTATTCGTTTTTGATCTTAACTTTGGTGTGCATGATCAGCGGCAGTATGAATTCGGTTTCGCCAATGCCGCCGGCATATATGTATTTTTCTGTGCTGGCCATGGGGCCAATCATTGTTATTACTTTGATACAGGGTACAAGTTTTTATACCTTAATGGGGATTGCAGCGTTTATTTATTTGCTGATAACAGTCATTTTCAGCCGCAATCTTAGCCATGCCATTGATGACAGTCTGGCTTTTAAATACGCCAATGAGGAACTAGTAGAAAAATTACAGATACAAACCAGTGCCGCTGAAAAAGCCAATTTGGATAAATCCCGTTTCCTGGCTGCGGCCAGCCACGATGTTCGTCAGCCCCTGCATGCTGCCAACCTGTTTGTTGATGCACTGGGAAATCAGTTTGATCGTGACGATCAGCAGCAAAACCTGCAGGGTGTACGTAAAAGTCTGGACTCATTGGGTGAGCTGTTTGATGCATTGTTGAATATATCCAGAATTGACGCCAATATCACTCAAGTTAACAAGCAACACTTCAACCTCGATGTACTGGTTGCCGATGTTAAGGCATTATTTGCACAAGATGCTGATGCTAAAGGCATTGTCTTGCAGCACCATCATTGCCAGCACGTGGTCTATACTGATCGGGCGCAGTTTAAGCAAATTCTTGTCAATCTACTCAGCAATGCTGTGCGCTATACACGGCAAGGTAAGGTTGAGATTTTTTGTGATCAGCTTAGCGATGATGATTTACGATTACACGTCAAAGACACGGGAATTGGTATAGCCAAAAGCGACTTGCAGCCTATCTTTGAAGAGTTTGTTCAGCTAAATAACCCAGAACGTGACCGTGACAAAGGCATGGGTCTAGGGCTGGCTATTGCACAACGTTTGGCGGAGATGTTGCAATTGCCGCTGGGAGTAAATTCGATGCCGGATAAAGGCAGCGATTTTTATCTGTGCGTACCGCTTGGTGATCAGCACAAACAGGTGCTGCCGGAAAAAGCATTGCTATATGACAGCAAACATCTGGCTGGTTTGAGGGTACTGGTTGTCGATAATGAACCGCAAATCATTACCGCAATGCAACGGCTGCTGGAAAACTGGCAGTGTCAGGTACTGACAGCCGAATCGACCGCACAGGCGTTGAAATTAGTTGAGTCCAATATTCAATTGGATATGCTCATCACTGATTACCGAATGCCTGGTGAGTTATCCGGTTTGCAATTGATTAAAACTATCCTGCAACAGCGGGGGAAAATACCATGTCTGCTGATCAGCGGTGATACCAGCCAGGATATCCTTATCAAAGCACAACGAGACAACGTGTTGCTATTGCACAAACCAGTCAAAGCCGTGCAGTTACATATGGCGATAACTCAGGCTTTGAGCAAAGCCCGTGCTAAATAAGCAGCTTTAACCATTAAGACCCTTTCAAAACATCATCATTTTGACCGATACCTAACCGGTTTTAAATAATTTACCATTAAGCGTTTGGTATTACTCCGGTGCGAAGTTGCACCAACCGCTTGCGTATTGCTGCTGAATAACCAGCAAATGGACGAACCAGAACCAAAGCCGCGCAGGCTGACTGTTTTTCATGGATTGAATTGATCTGATCTTGAGTTGATCACTATCAGCATTTAAATGCTGCCTGCAAGCTTTTAGGAATGATCTATCGGCACTATAAGGATAGTCCTATTTAAGTGCCCAAACGACAATAGATTAATCATCAGGAAACAACATGAATCTAAACTCACAGCGCTATGATGCAATAGGTAATCGTTCGCCAAAGCCGCAACACCAGGTATTGTATTTTGGGAGACGTCGTTGGCTGGCATCGCTGGTGTTGGCGAGCGCTCTGGCCGGTACAGTGCAGGCACAGGGGTTTCCAGCCGATGGCGTGATTGAGCTGTCTAGTTTGAATACGTCGTCCCCCGATAGCCTTGGTGTCATCATTAATGGTAATGACCGTACCGGCAATTCGGTCAGTAGTGCTGGTGATATCAATGGCGATGGACTTGATGATGTGGTTATTGGTGCTGCTCTGGCCAGCCCCAATGCGACTTTCGCGGGCCAAAGCTTTGTGCTGTTTGGTCGCGGTGATGGGTTTCCGGATGTCATTGAATTGGCCAGTCTGAGCACAGCAAGCCAGGATACGCCCGGGTTGGTTATCAATGGGTTTGAAGCAGGTGGCATTTCGGGTAGGTCAGTCAGTAGTGCCGGTGACATTAATGGCGACGGTATCGACGATTTGGTGATTGGTGGCAACCTTGCCGACGCTGGTGGTACTGACAGCGGTCAAACCCATGTGCTGTTTGGCCGCAGTGATGGGTTTCCAAATGTGATTGAATTGTCCAGCTTAGGGACCGCAACACCGGACAGCCCCGGGCTGGTCATCAATGGACTTGATCCTGAAGATTCATCTGGCTTTTCAGTGAGTGGTGCTGGTGATTTCAATGATGATGGCATTGACGATTTGCTGATTGGTGCATCCAACGCCATTCCCGTTGGCGATAGCGGTGGCGCAATTGTTGTAGGCAATGGTCAAACTTATGTGTTGTTTGGTCGTAACGATGGGTTTCCGGCTGTGATTGAGTTGGCCAGTTTGGAAACTGCGAGCCCGGATAGCCCAGCGCTGACTATCAATGGGATTAACTTAGGCGATGTTTCCGGTAGCTCGGTGAGTGATGTCGGTGATGTCAATGGTGATGATATTGACGATATATTAATCGGTGCGAGATCAGCCGGGTCTAACGGTACTAATTTCACAGGCCAAAGCTATCTTTTGTTTGGCCGCAGCGATGGGTTTCCGGCTGTGGTTGAACTGTCCAGTTTGACTACCGCAACGCCTGATACCCCTGGGGTGACCATCAATGGAATTGCTGTCTTTGATCGCTCCGGTAACTCGGTGAGTGGTGCCGGTGATGTCAATGGTGATGGCTTGGCTGATTTTTTGATCGCCGCAGAAAACGCCGATCCCAATGGTGATGAGAGTGGCCAAATCTATCTGTTGTTTGGCCGTAGTGACGGGTTTCCGAGTGTGATCAATTTATCCAGTTTAACCACCGCCAGCCCGGATAGCCCCGGCCTGGTCATTAACGGCATTGCTGCTGGTGATAATGCTGGCCAATCGGTTAGCGGTGCTGGGGATGTCAATAACGACGGCTTTGCTGATTTGCTGATTGGTGCTGATAACGCCAGTCCCAATGGTGATGAAAGTGGCCAAAGTTATCTGCTGTTTGGCCGCAGTACCGGGTTCCCAAGTGTGATTGAGCTGTCCACCCTAAGTACCGCAACCCCTGATGCCTCTGGGCTGATCATCAATGGGGTTGCTGTAGAAGATAATTCAGGTAGATGGGTGAGTGGTGCCGGTGATATCAATGGCGATGGTTTTGCTGATTTTATGATCAGCGCAGAAAATGCCGACCCCAATGGTGATCGCAGTGGCCAAAGCTATATCCTTTTTGGCACCGACAATACGTTGCCGGTCAATACTGTGCCAGGTGCACAAACCATACTTGAAGACACCGTGTTGTTGTTTAACGGCAACCTCAGTGTCGCCGATGCCGATAACGATCAACTGATGGTGCTGCTGAGTTTGTCTCAGCCGACTGATGGCGGCTTAACCGTGGCTCCCGACAGTGGCGCGATGGTGAGCAATGATGGCAGTGCAGCAGTGACCATTGTTGGCACACTTGCGCAGGTGAATGCGGCATTAAACGGCCTGGGTTTTAGCCCGGCCTTAAATGTCGTCGGCGATGTGGATTTAAGTATCAGCACCGATGATGGCACAGCGCCGACAGTGATCGATACAGTAACCATCAGCGTGACCCCGGTTAACGACCCCCCAACCTTTGCCTTAGGTGGCGATCAAACCCTACTGGAAGACGCAGGTGCTCAAACCGTGGCTGGTTTTATCACCGCTATCGATGATGGTGACCCGGAAGTCGATCAAACCGTCACTATCAGTATCAGCAATAACAACAATGTGTTATTCAGCACACAGCCTAGTGTTGATGCCAGCGGTGTATTGACCTATACCCCGGTCCCCAATGCCAATGGCACAGCGACAGTCAGCATTACGGCCATGGATTCGGGGGGCACAGCCAATGGCGGTATTGATACCAGCAGCCAAACGTTTGATATTATTGTTACCCCAGTCAACGATGCGCCATCCTTTGTCCAAGCTGGTGATCAAACCATACTCGAAGATGCTGGTACCCAAACCGTTGCAGGCTTTGTCACAGACATTGATGATGGCGACTTGGAAACCGCGCAGACAGTGGCCATTAGCACTGCCAACAACAACAATGGTTTGTTCAACGTACAACCGGGTATTGATGCCAGTGGTAACTTGACTTATACGCCGGCTGCTGATGCCAGTGGCATAGCGATAGTCACCGTTACGGCCATGGATTCGGGGGGCACAGCCAATGGGGGTATTGATACCAGCAGTCAGACTTTCAACATTACTGTTACCGCCGTCAATGATGCACCCACATTCACAACAGCAGGTGATCAAACGGTATTGGAAGATGCCGGTATGCAGACTGTCACTGGCTTTGTCACAGGTATTGACGATGGTGATCCGGCAGCCGTTCAAACCGTTACCATTACTGCCAGCAATGACAACAATGCGCTATTTGATATCCAACCGGTGATTATCAATGGTGAACTGACTTACACCCCAGTAGCTGATGCCAATGGCGTTGCCACCGTCACCGTCACCGCAATGGACGATGGAGGTACCGATAATGGTGGTATTGATAGCAGCAGCCAGACTTTCAACATTACCGTTACCGCCGTCAACGATGCGCCCACATTCACAATGGCAGGTGATCAAACGGTATTGGAAGATGCGGGTATGCAAACCCTCGCCGGCTTTGTGACGGCCATTGATGATGGTGACCCAGAAGCCGATCAAACAATCACTATTACTGCCAGCAATAACAGCAATGCATTATTCAGTGTCCAACCGATGATTACCAATGGTGAACTGGCTTACACTCCGGCAGCAGATGCCAATGGTGTTGCCACCGTCACCGTCACCGCAATGGACGATGGAGGCACCGGTAATGGTGGTGTTGATAGCAGCAGTCAGACATTCGATATTACCGTTATCGCAGTCAATGATGTGCCATCGTATACTGTTGGTCCTGATCAGGAAGTTTTTGATAACGTTGGGCCACTAACTATTAACCCTTGGGCTACGGGTATCAGTGCCGGGCCAAGTGGTGGTTTGGGTGATGAGTCGGGACAGGCACTAACGTTCAATATCACCTCAAATACCAACCCTGCTATTTTTGCCGTCGCTCCGAGTGTGGATAGCAGCGGCGCATTAAGTTTTGTACCGGCCATTGATGCTCAGGGCAACAGCACCATCAGCCTGGAACTAATGGACAACGGCGGCATCGCCAATGGCGGTGTTGATACCAGCCCGACACAAACCTTCAATATCCAGGTCAATGCCAGCAATGCTGATCTGGAACTGAGCATCAGCAACACCGCCCAGCCACCGATATTCCCTGGTGATGACTACAGTTACCTACTGGACATTGTCAACAATGGCCCGGGTATTGCAGCCAACACCCAGGTTGATATTGTCTTCGCTCGTCAATTGAGGTTGAGTGATGCCGGTGGTTGTGTGGTAGACAATGGCGATGGCAGCTTAAGCTGGGCAGTTGGCGAACTGCAACCATTGGCCAATGCACAATGTATCTTCGATGCTGAAGTGCTATTGCCAGGCACCATTACCATTACTGGTACAGCAGGCTCTGATCTAAACGATCCGACACCGGCCAACAGTACCGATATTAGTAACAGTGTGATTGCTGATGTTATCCAGGTGCCGACACTAAGTCGCTGGGCGTTGGGATTGCTGGCGAGTTTATTGGCACTGTTTGGCTGGCGACGCAAAGTTATAGGGCTTAAGTGATGGCAGGGTTGAACAATCCAAACACTCATAGGTAGATTTTAATCAAAATGTTGTAATGCCCGTTTCAAATACGCTTTCAAACGTTACCAGATAACTTCGGCGGCGGGCAGATTATTTTCCATATCACGTTCTATGTACAGCCAGAAACCATGATTAACGTCATCATAAATCTACACATCGTTTTGATGCTCGCAGTATGCGGCGTCAACAAAAGCACCCACTCATGCAGGTGGAATGCCCGGTTCATTTTTGCCACTCTAATAGCCACCGTTAGTGACTATTCGTGAATAAACATTGCAACTTAGTTATCAGTTGTATTAGAAAATAAAACCACCAGGATAACGCCAGCACCCATAATGATGTAGTAAATTTTGGCTACGCCGGTAAAACCGAAAATCCACGGTGCTGCCAAAAAAGTAGCGGCTGCGGCCAAGTCAAATACCAAATGCAGTTTAAACGGGATAGCACCTGTCAGGCTGAGTTTATAGTTAGTGAATAAGCTGTAAACAATCAATCCAGCGCCAGCAATTACTGACATCCAATGCGCCAATGCTGATTGGTCTGCTAAACCCAATATAAATGGCGCAACGATAAGTGCAGTAGCTGCAATATAATCGAGTGCACCGTGTAGTGATGGGGTGATAAAACGCATGTTGTTTGCTCCAAATAGAATGTGGGTACTTAAACTTGCGATATAGTATGTGTGCATGATTATGATACAACCATGCTCGTATGGCCGTATTTTATGCTCGATAGTACAGAATATTGTTCTGAAAGTACTGGCTGTGCCAATATGCATGATTGAATTGTGTACGAATATCAATCAATGGATACCATTAGCGATATCTTAAACAGGCTTAAGCTCACCGGCTGTTTATACTTTACAACTAACTTCTCATCGCCTTGGGGTATCCGTGTCCCGGATTACAAACATGTTGCACGTTTTCATCTTGTCACTGCAGGTCAATGCTGGCTACGGCTGACTGTTACTGATGATGCACATTTATTGAACGCTGGTGACATTGTCATTATTCCTCATGGCGCATCTCACATTCTAAGTGATCACCCTGATACCGCAGTAGTAGAGCTTGAGCAAGCCATTAGCAGTAGTAACTATCAAGGTGAACGAGTATTTAGTTATGGCGGCAACAGTACTCAACAAGCAGCACAAATAATTTGCGGCCATCTTGAATTTGATGACCGCTATCAGCACGCGCTTATCAACCAATTGCCATCGTTGCTGATCATCCGTAGCAATGAAGCACTACAAACCCCATGGTTCAGCGATTCATTACGTTTCATGATGTATGAGGTGCAGGCCGAACGTATGGGTAACATGGCTATTATCCAACGCCTATCAGAGGTCATTTTTATTCATGCCATTCGTTTATGGAGCGAACGCACTCAACAAGACAGCGGCTTTTTGCAAGCAGCCTCTGACCCTAAGCTACAAAAAAGCCTGCAGGCGTTTCACAACGACCCAGCCAGACACTGGACGCTCAATGATCTGGCTATCGAGGCGGGCATGTCGCGCACATTGTTCGCTCAACGGTTTCGGGTTAAAGCAAATATGTCCGTCATGCAATACGTTACTCAGTGGCGTGCTCAACAAGCTCAGCATATGCTGCTGGAAAGCTCACTTTCGGTAGCGCAAATAGCTGAAGCTGTTGGCTATGATTCTATAGCCGCATTCTCACGCATGTTCAAACGCGAGTTTGGTATCGGTCCGGGTACTTACCGCAAACAGAGGCATAACCCAGACGATAGTCAATCGAGTTGATAGTACAAAGTACCTGTCCCCACTGCTGGCAATGTGCCCAGCTCGTTTGACAATGTGTGCCTCAGTGATACCAATGATGTGCTGTTGTTTGATGGTGAGTAATGCTTAACTGTGGTGCTGCACAGGTGTTCGCCCTTGAATGACCAAAGGTGAGAGCCACAAGCACACCAGGTTTTCAATCAGAATACTAAAGCACCCGTTCCAAATACGTTTTCGGAAGTTGTCAGGCATCCCTAAAACCTGATTTGCAATACGCATGGCAGCAAAAAAAAGCAAGCGCCTGACCAGGCAAGGGCTGCTTTGTATTTTTGCAGAAATACCTTAAACCTCATGACGAATATGCCGTATTTTCATCGGATATTTTGCGATCAGGGTTTGATCTTAAGTGACACAGGCCCAGCAGCTGGCGTTGAGATTGGTTCTAGACAGCGTTTCAAAAAGCAAATCGGGGCATCTTAAATCTTCAATAAATTCAATAAATTCGAAACATGGTTATAAATAATCTGCTGCCAGTCGATAGCGAGTGGCCGGATTTGTGGGCAAATGGCGAATGTATTCAGTAAGCGTTTTTGATTTTGAAACAGCCCTAGGTTATTGGGCATGCACTTATGGAGGAATTATGATGTTTACTGGACGGTCTCAATGGATTGGTCTTTTCTTTTTATTATTTTCATCAACGACGGCATTGGCGATAGACAATGTCATCAGCAATTATATATTTGCAGTACCTGGAGGGGCATCGCCTGAAGGCGTGCTTTCCAGGCACCCTGTTGATATTAATGCAAACGCGCTGTTTAGTTCGCAAATTGGTGGCACGGAAGTCAATACACTCAGTAATGATTTAGACATTACTTTGCCCAATGGTACGACTTTGCGGTTTAATCGGGCGTTTGACAATGTCAACTATAACAACTCCAACTACGCACATTGGTCAGGGGAGCAATTGGGTCTATCGGACACAACAGTATCACTGACATTGGCAAAATCTGTATTCCGTACACAGCCGGAGATGCTATCGGGTTTTATTCATCATGATGGGCAGTCTTACCGACTTCATGTGGATGATTTCGGTCAGCAGATTATTGATGTTGTTGATTCATCTTTTCCATTGGATTGTGACCTCGATGAGATTAACGATAGCGCCATTTCATTTGGTGTGACTTTGCCCGAAGTAGGCGAAGATGTTGAACCGGTAATTGATATTGGGGTGTTGTACTTGCCGGGTACCAGCACTCTGACCGATCGCATCATGCAGGTTGATATCTCCGCTGTGGTTAATGCAGCAAATACGGCCATGGAAAACAGTGAAGCTGATAGTCGCCTCAATTTGGTTAGCGTGGAGCGAATGAATATTGGCTTGATCTCTGAAATACGAGGTGGAACAGAAGAACAGCCGGGTCCTTATTTTGGTTGTTTTGATTTTCCAATGGATGGTATAGAGCCAGCCGAGTGTGGGTTTAATGGTTTTCACCGCAGTCAACAAGTTATAGATTTCAGAGAAGACAATGAGCTTGATCTGGTCTCATTTTTCTTGGGAGACTTTGATCTTCCGGGGGGTGGTCTTGGTGTTGCTGAGTTGCCCAATGTGCCTGATTTAACCTGGAATCGATGCAATGCCGGTTTTGGCAGTGATTGTGCGTTCTCCATGTTTAGGGAAAGCCCGATGCTAAATCTTGTTTTTGCCCATGAAATCGGTCATAACATCGGTTTGTTTCACAATAAGCGGGGCAATACGATTGTACAGGAGGGCCCGGTTATTCCTGCGGCGCGTGGCTATGTTAATGAAGCGATGTCGAATGCAAGCATTATGGTGTCAGGTAGAGCTACTTGTAATGGTATCGACCCGTGTCCACGTTTAATGACATACTCCAATCCGGCGCAAGATACAGGCGTTGAAAACGTTGCCGACAGTGTTAACGGATTAAATGTTGCCTGGCCGATCGTTGCAAGCTACCGTGGTGAGGCGTTCGAGCCGCCAAGCGAAGAGTTGCTGCCAATCGGTACAGGGTTTTCTGGAACATGGGATATTGCCAGTAGCCAAAACGAAGGGATTGTCTTCCAGGTAAGCCCTGATGTTGAAGAGGGCTTTGTTTTTGGTGCATGGTTTGCTGATGAAGGTTGGACGACGATACAAAGCGCTGGTCCTGTCGTTGGCAGTGATACCGAGGTCACTTTGGGTATTTATCGAAATACTGGCGGCGTTTTTAATGACCCGACGCCCACGACACAAGAGCTTGTCGGCGTTGCCCGGTTATCGTTTACAAGTTGCACTGAAGGGCTATTGCGGTTTACTTTTTCCACTGGGCTTTCAGGTTCGGCGTTATTGTTGCGTTCCACTTTACCGATCAATTGTGATCCCAGCATCACTGGTGTACCAGGTAATGGCTTGATCAATGACTTTGGGTTAACCGGAGCGTGGTATGAACCCAGCACATCTGGGCAAGGCCTGGTATTAGAAGTGAACCCAGCAAATAATGTGTTCTTCGGCGGTTGGTTTACCTATGATGGTATGGGCCGTTCGACCTGGTATACGATCCAGGGTGGGTATGACCCCAATGGTGATAGTGTCAGTGCACCGATTCGATTAGTTAATGAGGTTGGGAACCTGGTCTCTATTGGTCAAGCCACTGTGACCTTTACGACCAGTAATTGTCTTGAACTGAATTTCGGTTTTGATAGTGGAAGTGAGGGTGTAATTCCAATGAGAAAAGTCACTGTAGCAGGCCCTTGTCCGGGTTTAAATTAACGCTGAATTGACTTAAAAACCTTATAAGGGCTGCCAGTATGGCAGCCCTTTGCTATTAAGTGAGAATAAAAATTAATAGTGTTGTTAATGGCTGTTTAATGATCTGCTCGAGCCACTGCTTTTTTAAGGGCATTATTGATGTTCATATTCAACGATATTTGATGTTCTGTTGTTTTTTGTGATTGCAACGCCTGCCAGCGACGGTATAGACGACCGTTTTTGGGCAGCGCAGCCAATAAAGCATCAATGCTGTCCAGCAACTGATCGGCTTGCTCTGGCTGGTTTTGATGATAGAGGCAGGCAGCGGTTGTGATGGTGGAGTCAACTTTTGACCATGCCGCTTGATTGGCTGCTACGGTGTTCCAGTTTTTCAAGATTCGCTTAGTGTCTTGGCAACGTGTGGTGTTGGCATAGAGTTGGGCGCTGGCCAGTGCTATGCGGTGCTGATCAACCGTTGTTTCAGTAATGGTGTCGGTTAGTTGTTGTTGTGCATTAAGCAACCATTGCTCGGCATCGTCATTATTGCCTTGCTCCAGAGCAATTAAGCCCAACACGGTTTTTATTCTGACACTAAGCTTGATGCTTGCAGGCCTGCTCTGAAGTGCTGTTAATGCAGCAGCGGCATGGACTTGAGCATCACTTAATTGATTGGCCTCCAACAGTAATGCGGCCAGCCGGTAATGGCTTTCGGGCAGTTTGGGATCACTCGGATCCAATGTCCGCCGGTCATCGAGTATTTGGGCTTGCAGATCAATACCGCCATCAGTATCACCACTGTACACTTGAATCATCGCCAGGTTTTCTTGAGCCTGCAAGCTAACGCTGTGGGTCACTGGAAGCGTTGCCTGACGAACCACTATGGCTTCTTCCAGCAGTTGTCTGGCCTGATGCTGCTGGCCGTTTTGCAGCAACATCATGGCCAGGTTTTCTTTGGGTATTGTCAAAGCCAGTTTGGCCGGTTCACCCATTTGCGTATAAGCATCCATAGAACGTAGATAGTGCGTCTGGGCAAGCTGGTCTTTTCCAAGCTCACGATAAATATTTCCCATGCCGTTCAATGTAATGGGCAGGTTCTGCGGGTGCGTAGCTGGGTTAATTCGGCTCAGTAAATCTTCATAGACCGACAGAGCTGCGGTGTACTGTGCCTGAGCGTATAAGACATCACCCAGGTGATACAGCGTTGCAATGGTTAAAGTATGTGCCCTGCCAACGGTTTGCTCGTAGGCCTGAACGACCTCGCGCAGGTATTGTTCAGCTACGGCATATTGTTGAGTACCTTTCTTAATTAATGCCAACCGAAATAATGACCTAACGGCCTGCTCATGTGTATCGCCGAGTGCGGCCCGGCTGATGCGTATCGACTCATTGAGCAGGCTTTCTGCTTGCTCATATGACTCAAAGCCTTCGTATGCGGTAGCGATAGTACGTAATAATCTGGCTTGATGTTCCGGAGCGCGATTCAGATCAGCGGCAATACGCTGACTGGCATTTTCCAATAACTCACTGGCGGTAACCGGTTTATCCAGGGCCACCAAGGGCGAGGTGTTTAAAAACGTATCGGCCATAAAGTTAGTGACGAAATTGGCGGTGTCGCGTTCCTGGCGAATGGTTTTAAACTGCTGCAGGGTGCTGATGGCAAAGGCGATTGTTGCCAGCGATAAAACGCCGCCCAAAAGCACTGCATAAACATTGCGGACAGCAAACTTGCGCAGCTTGTAAACCGGATTGCTGTTTCGATAAGAAAGTGGCCGGTTTGCCAGCAAAGATTCCAGCTCGGAGCGAAATTCGAAAGCGTTGCCAATGCGTTGATCAGGGTTTTTCGCTAAAGCCTGCTCGATAAGCGTATGTAAGTCATCGCGAATATGTCTGGCTACTTTTTCATTTTTTATGCTAACGCACAGCGTATCAAGTGTGGATTGACGGTGATGATCACCCCATTGGCTGGCGGTCTGAGCCGAATCTGTCGCTGACAGCAGAGTAATTTGACGTTGATGGTCATCGTTAATTAATTCACTCAATACCATTGCCAGCGAGTAGACATCACTGGCAGTCGATAGGGGCTTATTGTCCAACTGTTCAGGGCTGGCATAACCGAGTGTCAGAATGGGGGAGTGAGTTTCCGGCTGCTGTTGTTCAGGGTTGGTGATGTCCAAGAGTTTGGCGATACCAAAATCCAGCAATTTCGGGATACCGTTGGTATCGACAATGATGTTATCAGATTTAATATCACTGTGAATCACCAGATTCTTATGCAAATAATCAACAGCATCGCAGACTTTGATGAACAACCCGATGCGTTGCCGAAACCCCAGGCCATGTTGTTGACAGTAATCGGTGAGCGTTTTGCCAGTGATGTGTTCCATAACAATGTATGGCATGCCATCATCGGTTGTTCCTCCATCGAGCACTCTGGCGATATAGGGGTGTTCGATCTGTGCTTGGATTTGTCGTTCATTGATAAAACGTGAAATGGCGTTGGATTGTATTTTTCCAGAGCGCAATAGCTTGATAGCGACAGTTTTTTCGAAGGCCTTGTCAATACGTCGGGCGGTAAAGACTGCGCCGATACCGCCAGTGCTGATCAGGTGCTCAATTTGGTACTTGCCCAGCGTTTGGCCAATCCATTTTTGCTCAATGGCATGGTTTAAATCTTCAAGTGTGCTGGCCCAATGATCGTGCAGGCGGTAAGAGTTATTAAATTTATCTTGTATCAATTGCCGCAGAATAACGGTGGTATCGGGATCTTTGCTCTGCAGCTCATCCAGATAGCCATTTCGTTGTGCTTGATTAAGGTTTAACAGTTCTTCAAAAAGAGGTTGGATGTGTTTCCAGTGAATTGACTTCATAGCAAGAATTTATAAATGAAAGTTTAAGTAACTTTTGGCAAAGGCCCATTTGCGGTTAACAGTGCGAATGGAAAGACCCAAGGCTTCGGCAGCCTCGGTGCTTTTTAGTCCGGCCAATAATTTCAACTGGGCAACCGCAGCGCAGTCCGGATCAATGGTTTTTAATTGCTGCATCAGTTGACCAAGCAATAACAGGTCTTGGTCGTTTTTTTCGGAGTATTCTGCACTGTTTTCATCAAGCTCCACCCGTTGCATTTGTCCGCCGCGCCGCAGGCGGTTTTTTAAGCGGTAATAATCAATAATGATCTGCTCAATGGCGGTGGCAGCGGCAGCAAAAAAATACAGTTTATTTTTGCTGGGAAATGATCTGGATTTGCACAGCCGAATGTATAGCTCATTAATCAGCTCTGTGGATTGAAGCGTGATGTGTTTTTTGCTGTAAAGTAATTTCCTATGAGCAATCCGTTTAAGTTCTGGATAAAGAACCTGGAACAGCTCATCACGTGCTTGTTTGTCGCCGCTTTGACAGCGCGTCAGCAATGATGAAACTTGGTTTTCTATGGTTGTGTTCTTTGGCATATAGTGGTGCTATGGTTTCAGTGCAATAGAGATCATGCGCGCTGTTAAGACAGGCGCTAAATTCAAATTATTTTTAATGGCAATCAGTACATTGGGAGTCGGTCAGGGAAAGCTGTGTTCCCCAACCGGACCCGTATTTTTGGACTCTCACAAAGCACGGCAGTCTTTTTCGTGCCCAGCTTTTCAGTCAGAGTGCTATAACGCCCTTTTTAAATACGCTTTCAAACGCTGCCAAGCATCCTTGGCGGCAGGTAGGTTGTTTTCCATATCGCGTTCTACATGCAGCCAGAAACCATGATTAACATCGTCATAAATATGCACATCGTTTTTGATGCCCGCAGTACGCATGGCGGCAACAAAAGCATTTACCTGATCAGGCGGAATACCCCCATCCATTTCTGCGAAGGTGCCATAAATCTCATGATGAATATGCTGCATTTGCTCCGGATCATCGAGTAACTGACCATAGAAAATTGCGGTGCCTTCATGCTGTTCGCCGCCCAGTGCATAGGACAAGGCAATTCCACCACCAAAACACCAGCCAATGGTGGCGACTTTACCGGTGCTTTTGGTTTTGTTGCGAAGGTAGTCAACCGCCGCATTCAGGTTGGCAATGATGGTCTCGGGGTTGGCACGGGCCTGTTGAACCAGGGCAATATTTTCATCACGGTTGCTGCCGGTACGGCCCTGATATAAATCAGCGGCTAGGGCGATATATCCCTCCTGTGCAAAAGCATCGGCTGTTTGTCGGATACGGTCGGACAAGCCATTCCACTCGTGAATCAGAATCACCGATGGAAATGGGCCTTCGCCTTTGGGCATCGCCAGATAACCGCTGGTTTTCTGGTCAGCATCAAAGTAATACACGGTGTGTCCCTGAGGCTCCTCACCTTCTCCAAGAATGGCCTTGGGAACTTCATCGCCCTGTGTAGGGTTAAACGCAATATCGCCTGAAATGGCCGCACAGGAAAATAAACCTGCGCACAGTAAACTTGATAGTGTTCGAATCATGATGCTGTCCTTATCATTCAGTGATCCATTTAGGAAGTTAACGCCTTGGTAAAAGCGCGAATGCGAGCTGCATTTTTGCCAATATCCGAACGGCCGACACGTGATTTTGAACGGATATCAACCTTGCTGCCTGAACCTTGTGGTTCAACCCGGATCACCACATCGTCTTTAAAACCAAACCAGAATGTGGTGTGGGTGGCTTCCAGTGTTTGCTCATTGCGAGTTAATATTTCCCAGCCCGAATCTGTAGCAATGGCTTCAATACGCTGCATCACTTGTTCAGGTGGAAAAGCCAAAGTTATGGTTTGAATATCCGGATAAGCCTCAGCTTGCTGACTGGCCGTTTCCGGCCCGGGATATTCCGGTGGGTTACTGGCATTGGCGCGAGCTTCAACCATGGCTGCGCTGAATGTGGGTGGGTTGGTGGTATCGGTACTGATATCGTGGATATAAGGCAGTTTACGGGCCTGCATGGCCTGGGTAATGGGTAGATAAAGCAGTGCAGCGATGGCAATAGCCAGCAGCATTGCCTTGTTGCCTGCTGCACCGGATAACCGGCAAATCACTAACAGCACAACAGCAATTAAACCCAGTGGAATGGTAATTTTAAGTGTCTGGAAAATACTGCCGAAAGACCACCAGCCCAGCTTGTATAGCGGCCCGGACAACAACACAGTCACAACACAAACGGCGGCCATTAAATAAGCCAGAATTGCTAGCCATCGCATAATTTGCATAAATACACTCCGTTCGGGAAAGCCCCGGTCAATTGATGACAGTCAAGTAGACGACCAGCGGATTACTGGTCAGGTGTTACCTGGACCACTCAAAGCCAAAGTCGTACCGTGCCGGGATAACACCAGCGTTGGGTTTATATTATCATCATCGCTTTGATCTACCCGGATAGCGGCCATGTATGCGGTAATTTTTCGTTCGACCATTAAACATCTGGATCAAGACTATCAACGGACAGCCAAACGTATGCGTGAGCTGGCATTCAGTGATTATAATTGTGCCGATTTTACCGCGGTATTTGAAGGCCAGCAGGAAATAGCCATTTCTTACTGGCACTGCTTGGATGATATTAAAGCCTGGCGGCAAAACCCGGAACATATACAGGCGATTGAACGTGGCCGGGCTGACTGGTATTCCAGCTACCATGTCGAGGTCGTAGAAATTAAACGCTCGTACCAGTCGGTATGATCTGCTGGTTGCTTTAAACCCTTAAACGGTGCCGTCACTGGCACGATAAATGTTGAGATTTGCCTATGCCTCGTTGTGCATTTTTAACCATGGATGATATTGGTGATTATGTCACCTATGATCACTTATTAATTGAGCCACTGAAAGCCGCAAACTGGCAAGTCGATATGGTCTCGTGGCGCCAACAGACCGATTGGAATCAGTACGCTTTGGTGATTATCCGTACCCCTTGGGACTACCAGGAAGACCCACAGCAGTTTTTGCAGGTGCTGGCTGATATTGAGCAATCCAGCGCACGTCTGGAAAACCCTCTGGAGATTGTACGTTGGAATATTGATAAGCAGTACCTGACACAATTACAAGAGCAAGGCTGCCCGATTGTACCCACTCAGTTTAAACAGACACTAAGCAGTGACGATGTTCTCGCTGCATTTGAAAGCTTTGATAGTGACCGGTTGATTATTAAGCCCAGCATCAGCGCCAGTGCCATTGATACCTTTCCAGTCAGTCGTTCCGAGTGGGCAGAGCAGAGCACTAAAATTTTGCCGGTGTTCCAGCATAAAACGGCGATGTTGCAACCGTTTGTCGATGCGGTTGTGGAAGAGGGAGAGTATTCGCTTTTCTACTTTGCAGGCGAGCTGAGCCATACTATTTTGAAAACCCCTCAAAGCGGTGATTTCAGAGTTCAGGAAGAATACGGTGGGTGTCTTAAGTTGGTAACACCAGAGCCTGCATTACAACGAGCCGGGCAAATGGCGATTGATGCCATTGGGCAAAACTTGTTGTACGCCCGAGTCGATCTGATTCGTATGCCGGATAATTCGTTTGCACTGATGGAGCTGGAGTTGATCGAACCCTCGCTGTATTTCAATATGGATGAGGGTTCAGCACAGCGTTTCGTTGAACAGCTTGAGACGTGGATGCGATAGTATCGTTTTGGCCGTACTTAAGACTTAGGACTAATGGCACTTGCCTGAATACTAAGATATTCGTATATTTGATACAAAATAAGCTTACATAGCAGGAATAATCATGACCTATAAAACTTCAAAATATGTCCTGTTTGCGGTGCTTTGCTGTCTGTCTGGCTCGCTATCTGCACAAAGCCTGGATGGCGCCAACGCTGCATTCGACCGGGAAGACTATAGTGCCGCTCTTGATCAGTATCACAAGCTGGCGGGACAGGGCGACAAATTCGCCCAGTATCGCTATGCAATGATGAATTACTTTGGCCTGGGTACTGAGCAAGATCTGGTTGCAGCCTATAGCTGGATGACCACTGCGGCAGAAGACCAAACCGAGATGATGAAAAAATTCCAGGTATTGATCTGGAATGAGATGGATCGGGATCAGCGTGATGCTGCTACTGAGTTGGCCATCAAGAATGAAATGAAAGCCGGCACCGAAGTAATGGACCGCAAAGCCAAAACCGAACGTCGTCGGGCTGAGCGTGCCAAATGTACAGGTTCGCGCGTGGGCAATTGTGGTTCAATTCAATCGTATGGCGTTTCGTTCAGTAATCGCGGTGTTCTCGATGATGTTCGAGATATTCCCTACACCATGAGCCTGGAAGAAATCGCAGCATTTGAAAAACAATATGCCAATACCGTGATACGCGATTTCGTCAAATTTGATGAAAACAAATCGTAACGATTAAATGCTTTAGCCGGCGGATACCATCCTGCCGGCTTTTCTTTTCATTGGTTCTAATAAATTATACGGTTTTGACGTTAGTGCGCAGCTTCCCAATCGTCAGCCAGCCCGGTATCCACCACTAACGGAATATCCAGTTTGGCCGCTGCGGACATGCGCTGGCTGACTTGTTCTGCAATTTCCTCTGCCGCATCGGCGTTTACTTCCAGCACCAGCTCATCATGTACCTGCATGACCATACGCGCATCGATCTTTTGATTGCTGAGCCATTGGTCAATATCCAGCATGGCCAGTTTGATGATATCGGCCGCGGTGCCCTGCATGGGGGCATTAATGGCCGCACGCTCGGCGGCCTGTCTTCTTGCCGGGTTGCGGGCGTTGATTTCATTAAGCCATAAACGTCGTCCGAACAAGGTTTCTACATAACCTTGATCACGCGCCAGTTGGCGGGTGCGTTCCATGTATTGGTGTACACCTGGATAACGTTCAAAATAAGTGTCTATATAAGCCTGCGCCTGTTTTTGTTCCACATCCAGTTGCCGCGCTAAACCCCAGGCTGACATGCCATACATCAGCCCAAAATTAATCGCTTTGGCAGCCCGTCTGTGGCTGGCTTCAACCTGATCGTACTCAACATCAAATACTTCACCGGCGGTGGCCTGGTGGATATCAATACCACCATGAAAGGCTTTTAATAAACCTTCATCAGCCGATAAATGCGCCATGATGCGTAATTCAACCTGGGAATAATCTGCTGCCAGCAAAACGTAGCCTGGTGGTGCAATAAATGCTTTACGGATACGCCGGCCCTGTTCAGTTCTGACCGGTATGTTTTGCAGATTGGGGTCGGATGATGATAACCGGCCGGTACTGGCGACAGCCTGTTGGTAGGAAGTGTGCACACGCCCTGTGCAAGGGTGAATTTGTAACGGCAGTTTATCGGTATAGGTTGATTTAAGTTTGCTCAAGCTGCGGTGTTCAAGAATCAAACGGGGTAATTCGTGCTCGCGGGCCAGCTCATGCAATACATTCTCAGCAGTCGATGGTTGACCTTTCGGTGTTTTGGAGATAACCGGTAATTCCATTTCTTCAAACAAGATATGCTGCAATTGTTTGGGTGAGCCCAGATTGAAATCGTGTCCAGCCAGTTTGAAGGACTGTTGTTCCAGCTCGTGAATGGTTTTGGCCAGTTCATCGCTGTGTGCTTTTAACTGATCGGCATCAATTAACACACCGGTGTATTCAATATGTGCCAGCACTGGCATTAGCGGAATCTCGATATCCTGATAAACCGATTTTGGTCCCTCCAGCGGCTCCAGTTCTGGCCACAGGCGTTGATGCACACCAACCACCACCGCCGCGTCTTCACCTGCATAGGGTGCAGCTTTTTCAATTTCCACCTGATTAAAGGTCAGCTGATTTTTACCGCTGCCAGCGACATCTTTAAAGGCAATATTGGTATGGTTAAGATGTGCCTGTGCCAAAACATCCAGGTTATGTCGCCCGGCGGTGCTGTTGTAGCAATACGATTCCAGCATGGTGTCATGGACGATACCCCGAACTTGAATATCGTAATGCTGTAAAACGTTAATATCGTATTTAAGATTTTGTCCCAGCTTGCCGATTTCAGGGTTTTCCAGAATCGGCTTCAAAGCCGCCAGCACCTTATCCATTGGCAATTGTTCCGGTGCACCTGGATAGTCATGTGCCAGTGGCACATACCAGGCCTGGTTTTCTTCCAGGGCAAATGACATTCCCACCAGTTTTGCCCGCATTGGGTCCTGGTTGGTGGTTTCGGTATCCCAGGCAAAAGCATCGGCCTGCTTGAGCTTGTTAAGCAGGTCATCAAAGTCAGATTGTTTGAGAACAATGTGAGTTTCACAGGAAAAGCCGGTGTTGGCTGTGTCGCCACTTTCTGAGCCCTGATCATCACCAAGGTCTTTTAGCCAGCTGTTGAACTGCAATTCACCCAATCGCTCACGCAGTTGATGGTGCAAATCATCGGAATGTTGAATGGTCAAATCATCGGGTTGAACATCCAGTTCGACATCATCTTTTAGTTGCACCAGTTGCCTGGAAAGTCGCAGTTGATCCAGGTTATCACGCAGTCGTTCTCCAATCTTGCCTTTGATCTGATCAGCTTTTTCAATAATGGCGTTCATGCTGCCATATTCCAGCAGCCACTTAGCAGCAGTCTTGGCGCCGACACCGGGCACACCAGGGATGTTGTCACTGGTATCACCCACCAATGCCAGATAATCACCGATCAATGCGGGTGGAACACCAAATTTGGCTTCGACACCATCGGCATCCAGGATGCGCTCTTGCATGGTGTCTTCCAGAGTGATGTGTTGATTAACCAGTTGCGCCAAATCCTTATCGCCACTGGAAATCAGGCAGGCCTGACCATTGTCGCTGGCCTGTTTGGCCAAAGTGGCAATCACATCATCGGCTTCGACGTCTGGAATGACCAGCCGTGGGATACCCATCAAATCGATTAACTCATGCAGAGGCTCAATCTGCGCGGCCAGTTCCGACGGCATTTTTGGCCGTGTGGCTTTGTAATCGGCAAACTGTCGGTGCCGGAAGGTTTTGCCCTTGGCATCGAAGATTACAGCCAGATAGGTCGGTTGATAGTGTGTCTGCAAACGCCGCAGCATATTGGCTACACCAAGAATAGCGCCAGTTGGCTGTTTACCGTCGCGGGTGGTTAAGTTGGGCAGGGCAAAAAAAGCCCGGAATAAATACGAAGAACCATCCACCAGATATAGCGTCTGATTACTACCGGTCGTATTATTGTGTTGTTGAGTCATCAGCAATTCACGAGTTGTTTGCTATAGTCTACCCTTGGTATATAGAGGTCGCACACATGAAAACGCACAAAAGGATTCTGTGGTCAGCTTTGCTGATCAATTTGGTGCTTTTACCGCAGGCACTGCAGGCTCAAGATGAGCCACCGGGCGATGCTTTACCGCCCCCATCGATTCCAGCTGAAGACGCTTCACCGCTGATTGCTGTTGGGGAAGAAGTACCCGAACCGGCTTTGGCTACCGACGCTACCGGTCGACCGCTGCCTATCCCACCCAAAGTTGAAGGCGAAGACCCTGAAGCTGAGGTGAATATTCGTCGTCGTGGTGGTGATACGATAGAGGAATACAGCATTGATGGTCGGATTTATATGGTCAAAGTGATCCCAGAGACCGGGATTCCTTATTTTTATTTTGACAGCGATGGTGATGGCCGAATAGAAAGCCGGGTGGGTGAGGATTTAATGGAACCCGTCAAGCCCGCTCAATATAAACTGCTTGAATGGGATTAAAGCTTTGTTGTTGGACTGTCCCCAGCGGCGCCTGATGGCGCTTCACGAGAAGTGTGAAATGCTCACTTACAAACGTAAGCTCCGCTTTCTCATTTCCCGCCCATCACCATCAGACACCACTGGAACCAGCCCTTTTTCTTGGCCAGCTAATCAGCACCATGCATCCACTGAGATTGGTTCTTTTTCCCGAAAGCTAAAATAATAATGACTGGATTAAAAGTGTAGGGGCAAGTTTATTTCTACCCTCATCTCAACTCATAGTAGAAAACACATGCAGTTCCTAGAAAATATTATTCACCGTATCGGCAAAATCAGCAGCTGGTTGACTCTGGCAATGATTGCGACGTTGTTCGCTGTGGTGGTGCTGCGCTATGTGTTCAGTATTGGTTGGGTGGCCATGCAGGAGACCGTTCTATGGATGCATTCTGCCGTGTTTTTAATTACTGCAGCATGGACACTGGGTGTTGATGGTCATGTGCGGGTGGATGTATTTTATCGGAGATTCTCCAAACGACGTAAAGCCTGGGTAGACTTATTGGGTACGCTGTTGTTTTTGTTTCCGGTGGCCGGATTTTTGTTGTACAGCAGTTTGCCTTATGTACAACGCTCATGGGCCATTGGTGAATCCAGCTTTGAGTCAGGCGGGCTGCCGGCGGTTTATTTATTGAAGACCCTCATTCCTGTTGCAGCTGTATTATTGTTGCTACAAGGTCTGGTGATTATTTTCAAACAGGTTCAAGTGATTCGGTCACAGTCTGAAAAGGACTCGATCCAGAGTCATTAGACCAGAAACGCCTTAAGATTGGTTCTGGTAGCAAATTATCATTGGGGGGTTGGCTATTACAGCCACTCTGAAGTTAACACTGTAAGACAAGTACTTAATCACGGAAGACAAAGACAGCCGTGATCATTGCATAGTTGCTGCTTGTTTAAGACTATTGTGTTAGTTTTACTGATACGCGGTTACACTTTAGAGGGCAACAATGCGCTTATTCAATTTCTTCAATATCAGTCTGTTGCTGGCTGCTATTTGGCCGAATGCCAATATTGCTGCTGTGGAAATGGGCATGCAGGGTTTGGGCCAGGTATTGATCTTTCCTTACTACACCACCCGTGCTGATAACGATACGATCCTATCAATTAACAATACCACTGAAGATGTAAAAGCGATCAAGCTGCAGGTATTAGAAGGTGATAATGGCCAGATTGTGCACAGTCTGAATATGTACCTGGGGCCATTTGATGTGTGGACGGCTGGTATCACTTTAAATTCAGAGGGTATACCGGCAATACGATCCTTTGATGAGTCTTGCACGGTAACCGCTGCCGATGGTGAATTAATGCCATTGTCTGCTTTTGGTGTAGCGGGACAAACCTTTAGCAGCGAACAGTTTACTGGGGATAATGCCGATGACGGGCGGCAAAGTGTTGACCGGTTGCGTGAAGGTTATATACAGGTCATTGAGATGGGGACTTTATCTGTTGAACTTGGTGCCTTCGCCTTTAATGCTGTGGCCAATGCCCAGGGTATTACCGGCTGCCAGTTCTTTGCCGATGCCTGGGGCAATGCGGCTGAACCACAAAGCGTATATAGCCGGAATCCACAATTACAAATGCAACCACCCACTGGCGGTTTGTCGGGGCAAGCGATTCTGATTAATGTACCGGGTGCCAGAGCGGCTGCATACGATGCCGTGGCATTGGATCAGTTTTATGTTCCTGGCGGGGAAGATCCTGCATCACTGCATACTTCGCCCATAGACCTGGGTATGGGGCTTGCGGCTGCAAGCCCGGCGATCAGCCGGGTATTGTTGGCTAATCAAGGTACTGATATGCAAATCATTACCGATAGCTGGGACAATGGCTTTCAGGCGGTTGATGCAGTACTGATGGTGGAACGGTTTACCAATCAATTTGCAGCAGAGGGGTTTATTGGGGGTTTAACCGAATGGGTGGTGACTTTCCCCGGTAAGCGAGAGCACGTCTCACAAGTCGATACACCATTACCACCGTACACCAGTTTGTTTGTCAGCACACAGGAAGGAATACCTGATTGCGAGATTTATGTTCCACAGTTTTTTGATCGGGAGCAGTTCGATACTGACAATACTGGAATTCCTCTCGAACCACCATTTCCACTACCGCCTAGTTTTTGTTATGAAGTCAATGTAGTGGCATTTAATAATTCAGTGGACTCAATCAGAGCTTCACTCGCAGGTGGCGGTGGTGGTGGAACTGATAGTGCTGCGAATGAAGCTGAAAATATTTTATCGGACCTATGGGCATCACGGCTATTTGTTAATTTTGACTTTCCTCTAGTTTCGTTTATTGAAACAGGTTGGGGCAGCATTGCTTTTAATACGCCTGCAGGTATTCCTCGGATGGATGTGGATCAGTTTCTGGTTAACCCTGTCAGCGACAGGGTATATCAAGGTTTGCCGGTGGTTGGCACCAGCTTTCAGGGAGCGACCAATGCAGGCTTGAATGCCTTATTTGCGGCGGGGGCGAAACATCATTATCAAAGAGCTATTTTGGCTGAAGAATAACAGGGTTAAGTAAAATGTTTTGTATTGATATCCCAACCAAAATTGAAGTCAATAAGGTTAATACCAGGTCCAAAAAAGCGGTGAATATAATGCGAAAAATAATTTTGATAACGCTGGGTTTATTGGCGGCGATCGCATGGCCAAATATCAATATTATCGCCGTTGAAATAGACACCCAGGGTTCGGGTCAGGTATTGATTTTTCCTTATTACACTATCCGTGATAATAACGATGTCTTTCTTCAGATTAATAATACAACAGCAGATACCAAGGCCCTCAAGGTTCAGGTGCTGGAAGGGGATAATGGGCAGGTAACGAGCAGCTTGAATGTATACCTGGGTGCTTTTGATGTTTGGACGGCAACTATCAGCATAAATTTGTTTGATATGGACAGACTGTCTGCTATCGGCACCAGAGATAATTCCTGTGCGGTAACCAATATTAATGGTCAACTCGGTTTATTAGCGGATATTAATGGGTTTATTGGCGTACCTCTTGACACCGGACAATTCACCGATGGCAACTCAGATGGAGGACGGCAAAGCATAGACCGAACTAGGGAAGGTTATATCCAGGTAATAGAAATGGGGACAATATCAGGTGATATTGCCGACAACATAGCTTTGTCTGGAGGGTTCAATTGCCAATTTTTTATTGATGCCTGGGGTGAAGCTGATGACCCACAAAGCGTGTTCACTCAGAATCCGCAATTACAAATGCAGCCACCGACTGGAGGATTAACCGGTCAGGCAATCGTGATTAATTTACCAGGCGCACGCGCAGCTGGTTACGATGCCATTGCACTGGACCGCTTTTATGTGCCGGTCGATGGTGAGCAGCCACCGTCATTGCATACGTCACCCGCTGATCCGGGTGCGGGTTTGGCGGCAGCATTTCCGCCGGTTAGTAATGCGCTGGTGTCAACGGATAATGGTATGCAAGTTGTCACTGACACCTGGACCAATGGTCTGCAGGCCGTTGATGCGGTGCTGATGGCCAATCGGCTCAGCAACCAATTTGCATCTGAGCTAGTGATTAATGGAAAAACCGAATGGGTGGTGACTTTTCCGGGTAAGCGTGAGCATGTATCAGGGCTGGAGGTTCCGGTACCGCCATATAGCAGCTTATTTGCCAGTGACCAGTCAGCGATACCCGAATGTGAGTTTTATGGCATGCAGTTTTTTAACCGCAATCAGGTTAATGCACTAGTGGGTGGCGCACCGATTGGAATACCACCTGCACAACCATTGTTCAGTTTTTGCTACGAAGT
This sequence comes from Wenzhouxiangellaceae bacterium, assembly GCA_965230265.1. GTDB lineage: Bacteria > Pseudomonadota > Gammaproteobacteria > Xanthomonadales > Wenzhouxiangellaceae > JAJFKX01. The sequence continues at coordinate 3,425,113 of OZ245999.1, forward strand.
GAATGTACTCACATTCAATAATTCGGTCGCATCGACGGGTAGTAGCATAAACAATGAAGCAGAGGACATCGTGTCTGATTTATGGGCGTCCCGTTTGTTCACCGATATCAATACCCTGGACATAACCGGCACAGATGCAGGCCGGGGCAGCATTATGTTTAATGACCCGTTTATCAATGCAACAATGGGTATTGAGCAGACTTTGGTGAATCCCATTAGCAATCGTATCTATCAAGGCTTGCCTGTAGTGGGTGTCGGTTTTCAGGGGGCGATTAGTAGTGCCTTAAATGCGCTGTTTGGCGTTGGTGCAGAGCATAATTACCAACGAGTAATTTCACCTGAACAGTAAGCGAACAAGGTGGCTTATTCGGGTGCCAGCAAAGTGTTTATAGTGCTGTTCCGGCAGTGATGATCAATACTTTGTTCTGTCCATAAATAAAAAGCTTCAGCAGCCTGACCAACCAACATACCCAGACCGTCTGATGTGTGGTAGTGGTTTTGCTTTGCCCAAGACAAAAATGGCTCAGCAGCTTTCCCATAACTTAAGTCATAACAGAAAAGCTCTGACCTCTCGAATTTAAATGGGAGATTAAAAATGTCGTCGCTGTGTCCAGCCGCACTGGCATGGATGATCAGGTCAATAGCGGGCAGCTTTATGCATTTATCCAGCCCATAGCCAGAGACATTATGTGACTTGAAGCGAGCTGCCAGTTGCAGGGCTTTATCGATGGTACGGTTGGCAATGGCGATACTGGCTGGCTGCTGTTCCAGCAATGAGGGAACAATACCCCGAGCTGCACCACCAGCACCCAGCACTAAAATATGCTTATCGGTTAAATCAACCTGCTGCCGATGCAAATCCCAAATCAAACCCAGACCATCGGTATTGTCACCGTGCCAGCCGTTTGTGGTTCGAATCAAGGTGTTAACAGCGTTGGCGGTTTTTGCCCGTGTGCTGAGTGATTCACAAATGGATAAGCCGGCTTGCTTGTGCGGTATGGTTAAATTGGCGCCCAAACCTCCCGCCTGGAAAAATGCTTGCAATGCATCATCGAGCTGTTCGGCGCTGGCATGAATCGCCCGGTATTCAATATCGATACCGGCTTTTTTAGCAAAATAATGATGAATGGTGGGTGACAGGCTATGCGCAATCGGGTCACCAAATACCGCCAGTTTAATCATCACATTAATGGATACCGCGTGAGGCTATTGCTGTAACCACTCAGCAGCCTGTATGGCAAAATAGGTCAAAATGGCATCGGCACCGGCACGCTTAATACTTAACAGTGCTTCCATCACGGTGGTCTGTTCGTCCAGCCAGCCGTTTTGTGCTGCGGCTTTCAGCATGGCGTATTCACCACTGACCTGATAGGCCAAAGTGGGTGCGCCATAATGGCTTTTGACCCGACGAATAATATCCAGATAAGGCATCGCGGGTTTGACCATCAGCATATCTGCACCTTCATCCAGGTCCAGTGCCACTTCACGCAGCGCTTCATCGCTGTTGGCCGGATCCATCTGATAACTGTATTTATTGCCACTGCCCAGGTTACCCGCTGAGCCGACAGCATCCCGAAACGGACCATAAAAACTGGAGGCATATTTGGCGGCATAACTTAGAATGCGAGTATCTCGGAACGCTTGTGTTTCCAGTGCGTTACGGATCGCACCAATACGGCCATCCATCATATCTGAGGGCGCCACCACGTCAGCACCTGCCTGGGCATGACACAGTGCCTGTTTAACCAGTGCATCAACGGTACTATCGTTGTCGACTTCACCGGCATTGTTGAGCAAGCCATCCTGACCATGGCTGGTGTAAGGGTCCAGTGCTACATCGGTAATCACCCCCAGTTCCGGCAGCTCGGCTTTTAATGCTTGAATCGCTCGCGGTACCAAACCGTCAGCATCCCAGGCAGCATTGGCATCATCGCTTTTATGTGTTGCGTCGATCACCGGGAATATGGCCAGCGCAGGAATACCCAAGGCATGAGCATGTGCCGCCTTGGGCAGCAATAAATCAATCGACAAACGTTCCACGCCCGGCATCGAAACCACAGATTCAGATTGCCCGTTGCCATCCAACACAAATACCGGCCAGATCAAATCGTCGGTTGATAAACGGTTTTCACGTTGCAAACGACGGCTGAAATCGGCCATACGCATGCGTCGTAAACGAGTATTGGGGTAGCTCATGTCAATCGCTCTTGTGAGTGGCTTATCATTGTGCCGCCGGTGTGGTTTCGTTATCCCATAAATACCAGCTATCCAGTTGTTGTTCCAGTTCTGGTACGCCGGTTTTTTTCAGTGCAGAAAATAACTGCACGCTGACATCCACATTGGGTACCAGTTGTGGCAATACGGCTTTGGTGTCGCGCAATGCTTTAATTTGCTGTTGACGGCTCAATTTATCGGCCTTGGTCATCAGAATATGGCAAGGCATCAGCGCCGAGTTGACCCAGTTCAACAGATGCTGATCAAAGGGTTTTAAAGGGTGCCGGGTGTCCATCACCAGCACCAGACCCTTTAAAGCAGCGCGCTCGCGCAGGTAGCGATCCAGCAGATTTTGCCAGTGACGCTGCAAATCAGCAGGCACTTTGGCATAGCCATAACCCGGTAAATCCATCAAACGGCGCTGCTCATCCAAGTCGAAAACCACAATTTGTTGTGTGCGGCCAGGCGTGCGGCTGGTTTTGGCCAGGCCATTTTGGTTACATAACACATTGATTGCACTTGATTTTCCAGCATTCGAGCGGCCAGCGAAAGCCACCTCAAAGCCCTCGTCCTCTGGGAGTTGGCGTTGCTGATGTACCGATAAACGATAGCGGGCTCTGTGATAACGGGCTGCATTCATGGGTTATTAACTGCTCGGTTATTGCCAATGGGTGTCAATAGACTGGAATGGCTGAATCGAAACAACGATAATAGACGATTACTTTCAAAATCAAAATCGTCAGGAGCGATGCATGCGTTTATTTATACGGCAATGCCGGACAGGGTTGAGTGTGACATGTCTGGTTTTGTTGAGCTGGTCAGTGGCAGTTGTTGCCCAGGCTCAGTCAACCAATGGGCAAACCGCAGAACAGCTGGCCACAGTGTGTGCTGCCTGTCATGGTATTGATGGCAATAGTGCAACCAGTATCTGGCCCAAACTAGCGGGTCAACATGCCAGTTATCTGGCCAACCAGACCCGTATGGTCCGTGATGGCCAGCGTTCTGTACCGGAAATGTTAGGCATTGTGGCCGGGTTATCAGATGCTGATATCGAAAAAGTCTCAGAATACTTTGCTGAGCAACGTTTGCAGCCTGGTGTCGCCGATGATGAGCTGGTCGCCCTGGGTAAAAGTATCTACCAGTCTGGTCTGCCAGATCAGGGCGTGGTGGCTTGTCAGGCCTGCCATGGACCGACAGGCAATGGTAACCCACTAGCACAATATCCACGGGTATCAGGTCAGCACGCTGATTACACCATATCGCGCCTGAAGCGTTACCGTGATGGCAACACCAATGGTGAAGATGACCCCTACAGCCCGCAAATGGTGCTGGTGGCGGAAAACCTGGGTGATCGTGAAATAGAGGCCGTTGCCAGCTATCTGGAAGGCATGTACGACCAGCGTCAGCAATAAAAATATTAGACAGCAACGCACCAGCAGTTAAGCCTGGATTCAGTCAGAATAGTGATACTGGGCAGCCTAATGGCGAACCAGAGAAACTTGACTCAAGAATTTTGGTGCGGAAATTTAATGGAACACCGGATGATGGCCAATGTCTGTATCCGGTCAGCTCAAGAATAGTGATGGAGAACCAACAATGATGACACTTCAGCGCAAGGCATTGACAGGCCTGCTACTGATATCGGCACTGTTTGCCGCTTCGGCTGTAGCACAAGTGACACCACAAACCGTTTATGAAGCAGGTAAACACTACACGGTTATTGATCCAGCGGTGCCAACCCAAGCACCAGACGGTCAAGTGGAAGTGATAGAAATATTCAGCTATGCATGCCCACATTGCATGAGTTTCAGCCCTCATATTGCTGCCTGGGAAGAGCGTATGCCCAGCAATGTTTTCTTCCGTCGTGTACCGGCTATGTTTAACCCAACCTTCCAAGTGTTTGGGCGGGCATACATTACTGCTGATACATTGGGTGTAGCACATGATAGCCATGCAGCCATGTTTGATGCTATCCACAATGAAAAGCGTGGTTTTCGCAGTTTGGCTGATATTGCCGACTTTTATGGCGAACATGGTGTAGAGCCAGAGAAGTTTCTTAGTACCGCTGAATCATTTGCTGTGGTCACGCGCATGAACCGGGAAAACAACGATTCGCGTCGTTACGGTTTGCGTGGCACCCCAAGTCTGGTCGTCAATGGCAAATATCTGGTCAGCTCGAATGAAGCAGTGCGATCACATCAGGCCATGTTGCAAGTGGTGGATTTTTTGGTGGCTAAGGAAGCGGCTGCAGAGCTTGCCAATACACAAGAATCGGTACAGCAGGCTGCTGATCAAGCAGAAGCCACTATTGTAGCGGCCTCCGAAGAAGGCTAAGCCATCTTCTAAAATCCGCTGAAAACGCCAAAGACCGCATTGCCTGTATTGCAATGGATAACGCTCGGCGGATCAAAGTATTAAGCTATAACATTCAGGCGGGTATTCGTACCCGCCGTTATAGTGATTATGTCACCGGTAGCTGGCGACAGCTGATTCCCCATCATCAGCACCGGGACAGGCTAAGGCAAATCGCCGAATATACCTCAGATTACGACATTATTGGTTTTCAGGAAGCAGACGCAGGCAGTCTGCGTACCGGTTTTATCGATCAAACCCGGTTTATTGCAGATGCCGCAGGTTTTAATTTTCAATACCATCAATCCAATCGCAGAGTAGGCAATCTGGCCCACGCAGGCAATGGGTTGATGGCTCGCTGGCACCCGGAAAGACTGCAGGAATATAGCCTGCCGGGAACGGTGCCGGGTCGTGGTGCTTTGTGTGCCTGGTTTAATCTGGGTGGTATCCAACTATTGGTGATGGTGGTGCATTTATCACTGGGCGCATTATCGCGGCAACTTCAATTGCAATATCTGGCACAAATTGTGCATGATGAATCCCATTGTGTGGTTTTAGGTGATTTTAATGCTTCGCAACACAGCCCTTCATTTCAGCAGTTTCTGCAGCATACAGATTTGCAACATGCCAGTAATGATTGCCTGACGTTTCCCAGCTGGCAGCCACAACGTGGTATTGATCATATGCTGATCTCTAAAACGTTACATATCGAAAGCTGTCAGGTCAGCACAGAAACCTATTCCGACCATTTACCGCTGTATGCAACTTTGAGCTGGTAGTGCTTTGTCATTGCCACAGCATCCGTATCGCCAGTAATATCAGTAGCAATGCAAATATTTTCCGCAGAACCTGCTCCGGTAATCGATGGGCAAGGCGTGCACCAAATGGCGCGGCCAATAAACCACAAAAGCCTATAATCAGAGCGGCCGGCCAATAAACGGCGCCTAACAGTTCAATATCAGCAGAGATACTCAAACTCTGCCAAATAAACCCCAACACCCCACCCAGTGCCAGCGGATACCCACAGGCGGCTGCCGTACCTACTGCCACTGGCATACGCACACCACGCCAATGAAAATAGGGCGCATTCATGCTGCCACCACCAATACCAAAAACGGCAGACAAGTGCCCAATCAGCAAACCCATGCCCGGATCTTGTGGCCATTTAAACGACAAAGCCTCATGCTGAGTTGATGTTGCTGGTCGGCCTTTGCTGCGCCACAACTTATACGCTGTCAGTAATGCGAACAACACAAACAGGCTGATCAGCAGTTGCCCGTCAAACAGATCGGCTAAGTAAGCCACGGTAAAACTGGCGCTCCAGGCACCCAGTGCAATCCATGGAATATAACGCAAGATAAAAGACCAAAGTACCGCATTACGTCGATGATGACTGACAATGCTGCCAATGGCCGTCAGTAAAATACTGGCCAGCGAAGTGGCAATAGCAATATGTATTGCATCAGCTGATGATACGCTTTGCTTCAACAAGGCCAATACCAGCACCGGCACAATCACCAACCCGCCACCAATGCCCAGTAAACCGGCCAACAGCCCGGCAATCAGGCCTGTGATCATTAAAATAATAATCGACATAACAAAACTTGTATGAAAACTGTCATATTCTAACGTTGCCAATAGCAGATAGGATTAAGGAACCTCTGATTTAATCTAAACATGCTCGCGAGCGAGTCTTTTTTGGATGCAGTGCAGTGTCTTTGTCAGCGAAGGCATAGCCAGCTACGACAAGTTGACAAAGTGCTGCGATGCGCCAAAAAAGGCCGCCCCCGCAAGGGGTTATGCTAGATTAAATCAGAGGTTCCATAAATGGGTTTTTATGATCAGTAAACCGAGGAGCAGGCAGGTGCGTTTTTTAACAGGATTGGTGGTGCTTATATTGATCATTGCCAATCACAGCACTGTTGCTCAACAGCCGTCACAGCAGCAGCGTGATGCTTTTAAACGTGCCTGGCAGGCATTGGGGCGATCGGATTGGAATACTGCCAATGCAGAAGCACAGGTATTGGCCAACTACCCATTGTTGCCATACCTGCGTGGTGAGCAAATGCGGCAAAGGCCCGATGCCTATGCCAACGATGAGATTCGTGCTTATTTGCAGCGCTATGCGGATTGGTCTTTTGCTGGTTCATTGAGGACCAGCTGGTTACGCTGGTTGGGCCGTTCAGGACAGTACGATGTGTTACTGCAAGAAGTGACTGAGTCCAGTGATGATTTGCTGCAATGTTACATAACACACGCCAAAATGGTGACCTACGGCAATCAGCCCGATCGCCAACAGGAACTAATCCAGGGTATTCAGTCTGTATGGTTATCTGGAAAGAGCCTGCCCAAACAGTGCGATGCGGCATTTACCTGGCTGCAACGCCATGGTGGTATTACACCTGAACTTGCCTGGCAAAGGGTGGCTTTGGCTATGTCGGCCAATGAGGTCAGCTTGGCAAATTATCTGCAGCGCTTTCTTGACCGTGATGATCGGGTTTGGCTGCAGCGCTGGTTATCCATGCGCAACCGCCGGGCATCAACACTGCGTGCTGCATTGCAATGGCCTGATGAAATGCGCGCCTGGCAGGTGGTTGCCTGGGGATTGAAACAACAGGCTCGAGCTGATGCTGCGACGGGTCTGCGGTTGTGGCGTGATCTGGATGCTCACTTTAGCTGGTCAGATACCATCAGTATGTCGGCATTACACAGTATTGGCGTGTTTCATGCACTGGACCTGGAGCCAGCAGCGCTGACCACCATTGATACCGTTGCCACCGAATTTCAGGATCAACAGTTATTGGATTGGCGCACAAGAACAGCGTTGGGTAACGGTTTGTGGTCTCAGGTTCTGAATAGCATTCAGCGTATGTCGCCTGAGGGTCAGCAAGATGAACGTTGGCAATATTGGAAAGCCCGTGCCCTGCAACAGTCAGGTCAGCCTGATGATGCACAAGCAATATTCGACAGGCTGTCAAACAGCGCCACCTATTATGGGTTTATGTCTGCAGACTGGCTGAACCGGGATTACCGTATCTGCCCAGCGCCTGTGTTTGCTGATAAGGATCAGTATCAAATCCCATCACAGTTGATGCTGGAACGGGCAATTGAATTATTTCGCGTCGATATGAAAAGCCACGCTTTCCGTACCTGGCGTAAAGCGCAGGCAGATATGGATGCAGAACAGCACTTGCAGGCAGCCCATATGGCTGCTGATGCGGGCTGGCTGCATCAGGCGATCTTTACTTTGAATGATGCCGGTTTAACCAATCAGTATGCATTGCGTTTTCCGTTGCACCATCAGCAGAAGTTGCAGCAGCAAACTCAACAGCGCGGCCTTGACTCTGCATTGGTGCATGGTTTGATTCGTGCTGAAAGTGCCTGGCACCCGCAGGCGATTTCAGGTGCCGGTGCGCGTGGCCTGATGCAGGTTACGCCCGATACGGCCCGGCGTATTGCCGGTCAACATGGGTTGCGATACCGAGGCAGCGCCAGCTTGTTGCAGCCGGATATCAACATTGAGTTTGGTACGGCCAATTTATCCAGTTTGCTGACTCAGTTTGGTAATGATCCTGTTGCCGTATTGGCTGCCTATAATGCGGGGCCGCATGTGCAGCAACGTTGGGAAAAAAACCGACCTACCAATCCACCGGATATCTGGGTTGAAACCTTGCCCTATTTTGAGACACGCGATTACATTCCTCGGGTGTTGGCATTCAGTGTGGTTTACGACTGGCGACTGAGGGGGGCTGCAGCACCAATTTCCACCCGTATGCCAGGGATGCAAGCGGTAATCACATCGGCAGCCAGCGCGTCACCAGCACAACGTGCGGTAAACTGTGCGCAGATTCCAAGTGTAGTAGCAAGTGAGCCGGTCACACCATGAATAAACCCACCAAACAGATTGTTATTTTGGGCGGCAGTGGTTTTGTTGGCGGGCATCTTTGCCAGCGATTGGCCAACGATGGTCATCGGATCACGGTACTCTCAAGGCCGGGCAGCCAGTGTCGGGACATTGCTTTAATTCCCAATACTCGCGTACGGGTTACCGATGTTTACGATAAAAAAGCATTGACCGCGATTTTTGAACAGCACGATTTGGTCATTAATCTGGTTGGTATTTTGAATGAGCGTGGTTTCAGTGGCAAAGGCTTTCAGCGAGCCCATGTTGAATTAACCCAAACGGTTATTGATGCGATGCAGCAATCGGGCCGTCAGCGTTATCTGCATATGAGTGCATTGGGGGCGGGTAAAGGTAAAAGTCATTATCTAAACAGTAGGGGGCAGGCTGAAGCTTTACTAGAGAAAGCAGCTCATCAGGGATTGCAAACCACAATATTTCAACCATCAGTGATATTTGGCCGGGGCGACAGTTTTATTAACCGTTTTGCACAGTTGCTAAAAATTGCGCCAATATTGCCGCTGGCCTGCCCCAATAGCCGTTTTCAACCCGTTTGGGTAGGTGATGTGGTATCGGCATTGGCAATGGCAGTCAGTGATGAAACCCTGATCGGAAAAACGCTGGAACTGGGGGGACCTAATATTTATACCCTTAAACAGTTGGTCAAATATACTTGCGATTTGCTGGGCTTACGCCGCTGGATTATTGGTTTGCCCGGGCCGTTATCCTGGCTGCAGGGACAGCTGATGGATTTTGTGCCAGGCAAGCCCTTTTCCAGTGATAACTACAAGTCTCTGCAACTGGACAGTGTTTGTGAACACAATGCTTTGCCTGATCTGGGTATCCAACCCACTGCTTTAGAAAATCAGGCACCGGATTATTTATTGGGCAGCCGCAAACGCCGATCTTTTCAGCATTACCAGTCAACCGCCAGGCGCGATTAATCAGGTTTGGTGATGACAATACAAGTCTATGAAGTCGGTGGTGCTGTGCGTGATCAATTGCTCGGTCTGCCGGTTGAAGATCATGACTATGTGGTGGTGGGTGCCACACCCGAGCAATTGATTGAGCAAGGTTATCAGCCGATCGGTAAAGATTTTCCGGTATTTTTGCACCCCAAAACCCATCAAGAATATGCGTTGGCCCGCACTGAGCGCAAACAGGGCATCGGCCACCAGGGCTTTGTGTTTCATACCGGTCAAAATGTCACCCTGGAAGATGACTTACAGCGTCGCGATTTAACCATTAATGCCATCGCCAAAGACAGTGAAGGTCGTTATATCGACCCTTATAACGGGCAGCAGGATTTGCAGGCCAGAGTACTACGACATGTCTCACCCGCTTTTGCAGAAGATCCATTGCGGGTGCTAAGGGTTGCCCGGTTTGCGGCGCGATTTGCCACATTGGGTTTTCAGGTTGCGCCGGAAACGCTTGAGTTGATGCGTAAGATCAGTATTTCCGGTGAATTAAAAACCCTCAGTGCTGAGCGTATCTGGCAAGAATTACATAAGGCATTGGCCAGCCCGGCACCTCAGGTGTTTATTCAAACACTGCGCGATTGTGGCGCATTAATCGAAATATTACCGGAGATCGATGCATTGTTCGGGGTTCCACAACCCGAAGAACACCACCCTGAAATTGATACCGGATTGCATATTTTGCTGGCACTGGAGCAGGCTGCCAAAGCACAGTGTGACCCTATCGTGGTTTATGCGGTATTGCTGCATGATGTTGGCAAAGGTTTAACGCCAGCAGCGGCATTACCCAGCCACCATGGCCATGAACAAGCAGGAGTGCCATTGGTCAAGGCCATAGGCGAGCGGCTTAAGGTGCCACGAAAATATACTGAGTTGGCAGCCATTGTTAGTGAGTGGCACTTACAAGCCCATCGGGCTATGCATTTAAATCCTAAAACCATTTTGAAGCTGTTTGAGCGAACCGATGCTTTCCGACGTGCAGATAGGTTTGAATTTTTTTTGCAGGCGTGTGAAATCGATGCACGGGGCAGAACAGGCCTGGAAGAACGCGACTATCCGCAGAGTGCGTTTTTATTAAAGGCACTTAGCGCGGTAACTGATATTGATATATCAGATTTAATCGAGAAAAAATTATCAGGCTCAAAAATGGCAACCGCCATTTATCGAAAAAGACTAACGGTTGTTCGAGCAGTCTGCGAATAAGTTACTGGCTTTTATCAAGTACCAACACTTTAAACTTTTCTCCCATTTCCCCTGGCAGCATTAGTTGTTTCATTTCATGTGATAACGGTATCGCCAGTCCAGGGTTACTGGAGTCCAGTCTGGTCTGCACAACCTGCTCAATACCGGCACTAATTAAAAAATTGGCTTGTGTCTGGTAATCCGCAACGTTTAACCCACAGGCTTCGGCGGCCTCCATTGCTGCAGAAAAATCCACGAAGGCGGTAATATCTTGTTCACCTGGATCAGCCAGCACATCGAAATGCCCCTGGTGTGATGCATGACTGACCAGTGTGCCCATATGTCGCTGAGGATGATAAAACTCGTGCCGCAGGTAGCCGTAGTCGATAAAAAACAACTGCCCATCAACTAGGTGACTACTGAGCTGACTAAAAAAACTGGATAAATCCAGACAGATTTCAGAGCAATACGGAAGTGGCCATTTGATATGGTTTTCATCAAGCAAATTTTTTTGTAATTGTTCGACAGCCTGCTGCAGTGTTTTATCGGGTGGCAGTGTGGTCCACTGTAGCTGGTTGTCAGTATTGTGCGTTACCGCCATCCGCTCAATACCGTTGGCACTGACCCGAAAATGCTCAACAGGCAGAGCATCGAGTACTTCATTGGCAACCACTATGCCTTGCCAGGGTTTGTCAGGAAAAGCATCCAGCCACTCGATCATAACGGGCAAATCAAGAGACTTTAATAACGCTTGCTGGCGCTGTCTCAGGGTTGGACTTTTTTCGATGATTCGATAGCGCTGTGGCAGGCAATCTGAAAGCTGTAGCGCCTGTAATAAATCGGCAGCCAGCTTTCCGCTGCCTGCACCAATTTCCAGTAGATCGTAATCTTTTAACCGGTTTGCGGTACCGGCAATGCTTCGGGCCAGTGTCTGGGCAAACAAACTGCCCATCTCGGGAGCGGTAACAAAATCGCCTTCAGCACCAAAAATGGCTTTGCCGGAATCGTAGTAACCATATCCTGGCGCGTACAGGCAATAGTCCATGTAATCGACAAACGGCAGTGGCCCGTTGGCCTTGATATCGGCGATAATCTGCTGCTGTAAAACATTCATGCGACAATGGTGACATGGCAATGACCAATCCTCCAGTGCATTCGAATAAAGTGGCATTAGTAACAGGTGCCGCCCGGCGTATAGGTGCCTGTATCGTGGAAACTCTGCACGCTCGTGGGTTGCAGGTCATTATTCATTGCCATCAATCACGTCAGCCGGCAGATGAACTGGTAGAAAAATTGAATACTGTTCGTACAGACTCTGCTTTTGTCATATCAGCAGATCTGGGTGATGATCAGGCCGTCAAACGCTTGTCTGAGCAGGTCATTGAGCAGCATGGCCGATTGGACGTATTGATCCACAATGCCTCGCGTTTTTATCCCACACCTGTAGGGTCAATGAGCCAGCAGAACTGGGACGAATTGATGGATAGCAATACTCGTGGTGCATTGTTTTTGACTCAGGCACTGACACCGCTGTTGCGTGATTCAGCCGGTAATATTGTTACTATAGTTGATATTCATATTGATCGGCCGATGAAGTCTCACACCATCTACTGTATGGCCAAGTCTGCATTACAAACCATGACCCGTTCATTGGCCAAAGAACTGGCCCCCGAGATTCGTGTCAACGGTGTTGCACCTGGTGCCATCTTATGGCCGGAAAAAGGTTTATCTGATGTTGCTCAACAAACCATCTTGGAACGGGTGGCTTTACAGCGCAGCGGAAGCCCGCAGGATATTGCCGGTGCAGTCAGCTTTCTGGCTTTGGACGCGCCGTATATTACCGGTCAGATACTGGCTGTGGATGGTGGACGTAGTCTGTTCATGTAGCTCGGCTTAGGCGCAGTTGTAAGCCGACAGCAGAAATATCACGATAAGACAAACACTTGATTGAAACGTAATTGTCGGCTTACAAGCCTATGGCTTTAAGCCGATCTAGCGTCTTTTTTGGGTAACGTGAGCAGATGCTTCGCCTATGGCTCAACATGACGGGGTAATCGTGTGACTTCAGGTTCAATAGTGCTAACTACAGTGTGGTCAAAAACAACTGCACATCATTTTGTTCGTCAAACTCACGCCACAGTCGACGATACGATTTCTTCTCATGTGGATGTCGCAAACGTGGCGCCAGATCTGCAAGGGGCTTGAGCACATGTGCGTAATGCAAAATTTCACCGCGTGGCAGTTCGATGCCATCCTTGTTTTGCACTCGGTTGCCGAACAGCAATATATCGATATCCAGCGAGCGATCCGAAAACTTCGGCTGGCTGCGATCACGACCGTGTTCATCTTCCAGTAGCCGGAGCCAATCTCGCAAGGCACGTGCCTGTAGGTTGGTTTTAATTTTAACCACCATGTTTAAAAAGTCATCGCCTTCAAAGCCAACCGCAGGGCTGCTGTAAACCGGTGACCACTCAATATCGCCAAACTTGGTTTCCAATGCGCGCAATGCACCCCGCAAGTGTTTACGTGCTTGGGTATTGCTGCCAAGTCCCAGGTAAACGTCTGTCATTACTGTGGCCCGTTGGTTTTGCTGCGCTCAATAATGACGCCGACCGAGCGTGAGCCGCGTACTGCGCCGGGTTTATTAACTTTCAAACGCAACCAGTCGACAGGAAACTCATTCAATACAATTTCGGCACAGCGCTGCGCCAGTGTTTCCACCAGTTGAAACTCACTTTGCTCAATAAAGCCGATCAGCCGTTTCGCCACTTTTTTGTAATTCAGCGTGTCATCAATATGATCGGTCAACGCAGCGTGGAAGATATCGGCGTTCATTTCCAGATCAAGGCTAACGATTTGTTTCTGGGTGCGCTCCCAGTCGTAGATACCAATAATGGTCTCTACCTCCAGGGCTTCTATAAAAACTTTGTCTTGAGCGTGTTCAGCTTTATTCATAACCTTGTGCAGCCGCCAGCGGCTTCCAGTTCGTCCAAAGGCCAGCGTGGCCGGGCGTCAATTCGATGGTGTTGATAGCCTTTATCATATTGGCCCGCTGTCAAGCGAAGACAACCGGCAAAAGCAATCATCGCACCGTTATCAGTACAAAACGCTGTGCGTGGATAGCTGACGGAGAAACCGGATTTTTCACCGAGCCGGTGCAAATGTTCGCGCAATGCCTTGTTGGCGCCAACACCACCGGCAACAATCAATTGTTGATGCCCGGTTTGCTGCATGGCACGGCGGCATTTAATACCCAGAGTATCGACCACTGCCTGTTCAAATCCAGCGGCAATATCGGCTTTGATTTGATCTGAATCCGGTTGTTCTGCATGCTTCTCCCATAAAGTGCGTGTATGGGTTTTCAGCCCACTGAAGCTAAACTCCAGTCCAGGGCGATCCGTCATGGGTCGTGGAAAGCGGAATCGGTCGGCATTGCCTGATTGCGCCAGCCTGGCCAATGCCGGCCCGCCGGGATAGGAAAGACCAAGCAGTTTAGCCGTTTTATCAAAAGCTTCTCCGGCAGCGTCATCCAGTGTCTCACCCAGCAAGTGATACTCGCCCACGCCAGCCACATCCACCAGCATGGTGTGCCCCCCGGACACCAGCAGCGCCACAAACGGAAATGCCGGGGAGTGTTCTTCCAATAATGGCGCCAGTAAATGGCCTTCCATATGGTGCACTGCAATGGCGGGTACATCCAAAGCCCATGCCAGGGCCTCGGCCGTACTCGAGCCCACCAGTAAGGCACCGATCAGGCCAGGCCCCTGAGTGTAGGCAATGGCATCAATATAAGTTAAATCGAGTTTGGCCTCATGCAACAGTGTTTTGATTAACGGCAATAGTTTGCGTACATGATCACGTGAAGCAAGTTCTGGAACCACACCACCAAACTCGGCATGTAAGTCAATCTGGCTATATAACTGATGCGCCAATAAACCGTGCTCAGACGAGTAAATCGCCACGCCGGTTTCGTCGCAAGAAGTTTCAATTCCCAAGATGTGCAATGCGGTACCTGTGAGCATGAAAGTCAATCAGTTGCAAAGTTTACCTGATCGTGGATCAGTGATCACCGGTTGACGGTGTTTGAGCGGCAAGAAAAACTTTGCGGTGCAGCCAGTCAGACTGTTATACTAAGCGGCTACCTGTTTAATACGGGTGATTGTGCGTGGCGTATGTTTTTGTAACGCCCGTAGAGAAATCCGGCCTATCGGATAGACAAACCAAACCAACAAGTTGAGGACTCTACATGCCAAGTGTAAAAGTTCGTGAAAACGAACCCTTTGAATATGCATTGCGCCGCTTTAAGCGGTCTTGCGAAAAAGCCGGTGTTATCGCCGAGACCCGCCGTCGTGAGTTTTATGAAAAACCCACACAGGAACGCAAGCGTAAAGCAGCCGCAGCGGTTAAACGCAATCTGCGCCGTATCTCGCGCGATGCAGCTCCGCGCCGTCAGTACTAAGTACCCGCTATAGTGACATCAGTTCCTTCTAGCCTGGTAGTCGCACTGTCGTGTCAGCACCATTAAAAACCAAACTGCTTGACGATGTTAAGCAGGCCATGCGCGCAGGCGATAAGCATCGTCTCACTACACTGCGCATGACCACGGCTGCTATCAAGCAGCGTGAGGTTGATGAGCGCGTTGAACTGAACGATGCGGATGTGATGGCGATCATTGAGAAAATGATCAAACAGCGTCGAGATGCCGAGCAGCAATACCGTGCCGCTGAACGCAGCGAGCTGGCAGATCAGGAAGCCGCAGAGATTGTCATACTGCAAGATTACCTCCCCACCCAATTAAGCGATGCCGAAATCGAAACGGAAATTGGCGAAGTGCTGGCTGAAATTGACGCCAGCGGCATGCAGGCGATGGGTCAGGTGATGGGGGTATTAAAGCCACGTCTGCAGGGTCGCGCAGATATGGGCAAGGTCAGCGCCCTGGTCCGACAACAGTTGCAGGGTTGAGTGTCCGTATAGGTGCGCAGTTACTCAATCATTCGACGTAGCTTATCGACTATCCGATACCACGCGCCCACCATTCATTTTTAACCGGCAAATTCATGGCCAGCCGTATCCCTGAATCATTTATCGATGATTTGCTGGAACGGGTGGATATCGTCCAAACCATTCATCAACGTGTGCCTCTCAAGCAGGCAGGGCGCGAATATCAGGCTTGCTGTCCGTTTCATGATGAAAAAACCCCTTCGTTTACTGTTAGCCCGCAAAAGCAGTTCTATCACTGTTTTGGTTGTGGTAAGCATGGCAGCGCGATCGGCTTTTTGATGGACTATGACGGTCTGGCGTTTACCGATGCAGTAGCCGAGCTGGCACAAAGTGTCGGCATGACCGTGCCGGTTACCACCGGCACTGATTCTGGTCACAGTGACAAGCTGGAGCAGCTATTTAACTTGCTGCAATCTGCCACCAGCTTTTTTCAGGCACATCTCAAAAACCACAAACCGGCCCAGGACTATCTTCGCAATCGAGGCCTGACCGGTGAAATCTGCGCCCAGTTCAAAATGGGCTATGCGCCGGATGCCTGGCAGGCATTGATGGAGCATTTGACAGCCAAAGGTGCCAGCCGCCAGCAACTGCTGCAAGTGGGTTTGCTCACCGAAAACGAAGGCCGGGTTTATGACAAATTCCGCGATCGCATCATGTTTCCCATTTTGGACCGGCGTGGTCGGGTGTGTGGCTTTGGTGGCCGCGCCATGGCCGATAAGGGGCCTAAATATCTGAACAGCCCGGAAACCCCGGTATTTCATAAAGGGCGTGAGCTGTATGGGCTGTTCCAGGCGCGTCATGGCGGTAAACCAGAGCAGTTGTTGCTGGTGGAAGGTTATATGGACGTGGTTGCACTGTCCCAATATGGCATCGAGGGTGCCGTGGCGGCTTTGGGTACGGCAACCACAGAGCATCAAGTGCGCTTGCTGTTTCAGACCAGTGACAATGTAGTATGCTGTTTTGATGGCGACCGGGCGGGTCGGGATGCCGCCTGGAAGGCACTTAAAGTGATGCTGCCACAACTATTTGCCGGCAGACAGGTCAAATTCCTGTTTATGCCAGACGGTGAAGACCCGGACAGCATGGTGCGTAAAACGTCGGCAACAGCGTTTCGGGAACAAATCCAGCAGGCTGAGCCGTTGTCGGCCTTTTTATTCAGGCATTTACAGGAAGGTCTGGAAATGGATACCGCCGAGGGCCGGGCCAGTCTGGTAGCACGATCAACGCCTTTATTAAGTCGACTACCCGAAGGTGCTTATCGTGAATTGTTGCAAGATCAATTGGCAGAGCTGACTCGACATCGCTGGAAAACCGCTGAAGTAACAACAACATCACAACGGCCGCGAACGCCCAAACCAGACTATAAGCGGGTCAGCAAAACGCTGTTACGCCAATTAGCGGCCCTATTGGTGCAGCAACCGGGGCTGGTAGAGCAGCTGGATGAAGTGGCAATACAGATTATCCAATCACAAAAAAAAGCCGCTATAGTGCTGGAATTGATTGACTTCTGTCGCGATCGCCCGCAGATTAGCACGGTTGCGCTATTAGAACGTTGGCGTGAACACCCGGCAGCGGGTTTGCTTGCGGAACTGGTGACCTGGCAGATACCGGAAACCAGCGATGGTCAGCAACATGAGTTGGCCTTATTGCTAAGGCGTTTACATACAGAACAGTTGAGTACCAGAATTGATATCTTGATGACCACACAGCAAACAACCGGTCTATCGGCAGAGCAGAAGCTGGAATTACGCGAGCTTCTGACTGCCAAGCAACAAGTGCAGAACGCCTGATAGCAGGCTCTAACAGGCAATGGGAACAGATTACATGGCGCAAACACTCAAACAGGCATCTGAAACAGAGCAGAGCATGAAACCTAAGAAAGAATCACAGCTTAAGCAGTTGATCGGTATTGGCCGTGAACAGGGTAACTGGCTGACCTATGCACAGGTTAACGACCACCTGCCAGATGAAATTGTTGAAGCAGATCAGATTGAAGACATCATCGGCATGATCGAAAACATGGGGATCCAGGTGCATGAAGAAGCGCCCGATGCGGATTCTCTGATTCTGAACGATGATGCCAGCACTGAAGATGATGAAACAGCCACTGAAGAAGCCGCTGCTGCACTGGCTGCGGTGGATACCGAAATTGGCCGTACCACCGACCCTGTGCGTATGTACATGCGTGAGATGGGCGCGGTTGAACTGTTGACCCGTGAAGGCGAAATTGCCATTGCCAAGCGCATTGAAGAAGGCCTTAACGAGGTTAACCAGGCGCTGGCCCGCTACACCGATAGCATTGGCAACCTGATCAATGAATATGGCGAGCACCTTAACGGCAATCGCCGCATGAACGAGGTGCTGATTGGTTTTATCCACCCTGAACTGCTGGAAGAGCAGGGTGTGGCACCACCGGACATTGCGGTTGAAGATCAGCGCGAAGAAGACCGTGCTGCCGAGCTGGCCGGTGACGAAGAAGAAGACAATCCGAATACCGGCCCGGACCCGGAACAGGTGTCACGCCACTTCAATGAACTGGGCGATTTGTACAGTACATTTGTTGCCAAATACGATCGTTACGGTCAAACCAAAAAAGTCATGCAACTGCGCGATGAAATGTCAGCACTGTATTTGCGTATGAAGCTGCCGGCGTTGATGACCGATGCGTTGATTGACCGGATGCGCTACAAAGTATCCAAGGTGCGGATGATAGAGCGCAAGATCATGATGATCTGTGTGACTCAATGCGGTATGCCCAAGCGTACTTTTTTGCAGACATTCTCGGAAAATGAAACCGATAACAATTGGGTAGATACTCAGATCAAGCGCAAGCAGAAGTTCAGTGCGCCGATGCGCGAATACCGTGATGAAATACTGGCATTACAGGCTGATCTGGTTAATGTTGAAGTGCAAACACGGTTGAGTATCGCAGAGCTAAAAGACCTGCACCGTACAATCTCTTTGGGTGAGGCCAAGGCACGTCGTGCGAAGAAGGAAATGTGTGAAGCCAACCTGCGCCTGGTGATTTCGATTGCGAAAAAATACACCAACCGTGGTTTGCAGTTCCTGGATTTGATTCAGGAAGGCAATATTGGCCTGATGAAAGCGGTTGATAAATTTGAATACCGTCGCGGTTATAAATTCTCAACCTACGCGACCTGGTGGATCAGGCAGGCAATTACTCGCTCGATCGCCGATCAGGCACGCACCATTCGTATTCCGGTGCATATGATCGAAACCATTAACAAACTGAACCGCATCTCGCGGCAGATGCTGCAGGAAATGGGTCGTGAACCCACCCCAGACGAGTTGGCTGAACGGCTGGAAATGCCGGAAGACAAAGTCCGCAAGGTATTGAAAATTGCCAAAGAGCCGATTTCCATGGAAACACCGATCGGCGATGATGAAGATTCGCATCTCGGTGATTTCATCGAAGATTTGAATATTGATTCACCGATCGAATCGGCCACGGTTTCCGGTCTGACCAATACTGTTAAAGATGTGCTCAGCAGCCTGACGCCGCGTGAAGCCAAAGTGCTGCGCATGCGTTTTGGTATTGATATGAATACCGATCACACGCTTGAAGAAGTGGGCAAACAGTTCGATGTAACCCGTGAGCGTATTCGTCAGATTGAAGCCAAAGCGCTGCGTAAACTGCGTCATCCAACCCGCTCAGAGCAGTTGCGCAGTTTCCTGGATATGGATTAGAGTTCCAGGCAAAATCGACCCGGATAAAATCAATGCAGCCCAGCAACAGCTACGATAAGGTCTCACGCATCAACCACTGGTTGACTGCTATCGCGGTTTTAACCATGTTGGCTATTGGCTTGTACTTTAATGATATGCCACGTGGCGATGAGAAACTCTTCTGGCGTGGCTTGCATATCTCCATTGGTGCCACTGCCTTGCTGTTTATTGTTTTTCGTGTCGGTTGGCGTCTGCGTCAGGGCATGCTACCACCTATCAAGCAGCATACAGCTTTGCAATGGATCAGCAAGATCAGTCACTGGCTGATCATTATGGGTATTGCTCTGATGTTTATCACAGGCCCATTCATCGTTTGGAGCGCTGGCAGTGGGATAAACGTTTTTGATCTGTTTACCATTCCCAGCCCAATGGAACGCATGCACGATTTGCACGAATGGCTGGAAGAAGTGCATGCCATCGCTGCCAAGGTTCTGATGGCTTTGATTGGCATGCACATATCGGCCGCCATCCTGCATATCTTCAAAGACCCTAAGCAAATGAATGGGCGCATGTGGGATTAATTAATCGGACCAGATACTAGATACACATTGATTGCTTGTATTGCTGTATAAATTTAAGTTTGCAGCTAAACCTGATAAGCCGCTACACTACACATATCACTTCACACGGGCCCTTAGCTCAGTTGGTTAGAGCACTCGACTCATAATCGATTGGTCGTAGGTTCAAGTCCTACAGGGCCCACCATTTCCACTTTTCACCTCGTTTCATTTCATTGCAAAACAAGCTATTTTCCCTTTATTTATAAGGGTTTCAGCGTTTCATGTGGTTTCAAGCCGTTTCATGGAATGCCACTAAGAGTGGTGCTATATTCGGTGCTATACTGGTTCAATTGAAGGGAGATAGCACCATTATGCCATTAACCGATCTGCAAATAAGGCGTTTGAAGCCTACGGAAAAAGATCAGTGGTTCACTGATGAAAAGGGCCTTAGGCTGTTAATTAAGGCGAATGGGAGGTGTTATTGGCGATTAAAGTATCGTTTCGTCGGTAAACAAAAAACTCTGGCGCTAGGTGTTTATCCGGAAGTGTCTTTAAAGCAGGCCCGTATTCTACGTGATGAAGCCCGACTGACACTATCCAAAAATATTGACCCTGGTGAACAACGCAAACACCAAAAGCGGCAAGGGTCGATGAACGAGGGAAATAGCTTCTCTGTATTAGCTCGTGAGTGGTGGGAACTAAAAACCGGTATGTGGTCCACTCGACATGCCAACCGCTTATGGAGCCGTCTTAAAACCAATACATTTGCGGTATTGGATCGGAAACCATTGGGCCAGATAGAGCCGTCAGATATTCTGGAGGTGGTAAAAATCATGGAGGCTCGTGATGCTCTGGACCTTGGCAGGCGGGTTTTGCAGGACATCAAGCGAATCTTTAGTTATGGTGTGCAGATTGGCCGTCTTAAATACAATCCTGCTGGTGAGCTAAAAGGGGTTATCAAAACATGGAAGAAACAACACCTACCTTCCATGAAAAACAGCGAACTGGGGCGGTTTCTCAATGAGCTGGATCAGTACGATGAGCGGGGCCGAAAACTCACTCAATACGCACTAAAGCTATTGGTATATACCTTTGCCCGTTCCGGTGAGATATTCGGTGCCCGCTGGGAGGAAATTGATGTTGGCAAAGCGTTATGGAAAATTCCTGCCGAACGCATGAAAATGGGCACCGATCATCTGATTCCCCTATCTCGTCAGGTCTTGTCGTTGTTGCATCAGATACACCCTCTGACGGGTCGTTATGAATTATTGTTTCCTTCGGAGCGAGACTGGCGTCGATCCATGTCCAACAATACCATGCGACGTGCCATGCACCGGTTGGGTTATGACGGTAAAACCGAAGGCAAATCCAAAGCCACTCCACATGGCTTCAGAGCTAATGCGTCATCAATTTTGAATGAACAGGGCTTTAAC
The DNA here is from genome assembly GCA_965230265.1 of Wenzhouxiangellaceae bacterium. Taxonomy (GTDB): domain Bacteria; phylum Pseudomonadota; class Gammaproteobacteria; order Xanthomonadales; family Wenzhouxiangellaceae; genus JAJFKX01. Next base: position 3,446,420 of record OZ245999.1, read on the forward strand.
CCTGATGCCATCGAGCGACAGTTATCGCATCAGGAGCGCAATGGCGTAAGAGCGGCCTATATGCACCATGCCCAGTATTTGGATGAACGAGTTAAAATGATGCAGTGGTGGGCAGACTTTTTAGATGCAGCGCGTAGTAAAGCCCAATCACAAAGTTTCTCGGGATTGTAACCACTGCTGAACTTCACTGTGTTTCCAGCCGACGCTATGGCCGCCTAATGATACCCTGGTCGGAAATGTTCCGGCTTTCTCCATGCGCCAAAGGGTGGTTCGGGATAAACCTGTCATGTCTATCAATTCCTTGGCTCTGATGATCCGGTCACTATCAGGTACTGACTGATTTGGGGATTTAACCGGGACACTCTGGTCGATGAGATACTGTAATAGCTGATATCCAATATATCCCACGGTATTATGATCCAGGCGGACGAAAGCGATTTTACCTTGTGTGCGTAGTAAATTGAGTGATTCTATCGGTATCAGTAGAAACTCAGCCGCCTGTGCCTCAGTAAATGGTTGACACAACGCAATACCCGTATCCTCAGCGACTGGTATAAGTGATTGCAGATGGTCAAGTAGATTCAAATAGACTTCCCTTTCGTTGGAATAACAGGTCAGGCTAATGCTCAGCTAATATCATACTGGATTTTTATCTCATACAGCAGTGAGCTTTTAGTTGGCCATTATATTTTCAATGCGCTTTATGATACGCCAACATTTTTTTAAATCTGGCTGAATTTGATAATCAATAACACCGAGAATCGTATAAAAATTAAAGTAAATGCTTTGGCTGCTGGCATCCATGAAATCCAATCGGGGTAATGTCTTGGTTAATTGGCTTATGTCGGTCAGAGCTTTGCTTAGCGCGCTTTGAGCATTGATGACGTCAGAGAAGTTGTTTGGGCTATCACGCTGACCATAAGCATAGTCATAAAAGTCCTGGATGGTAACCAGCGCACTATATGTGCTGAGCTGTAAGGTCTGTATCAGGTCAATGATCTCAGGCAGATCAAGTTGGTTATCTTTGGTAGGGTTAGTGATATAGGCGTTATAAAACCGGACTTGTTGTTCACCAAAGCACTGGCAGCAGTAATAGATGTCTTTGATAAAACCTTCTGCTTCTAAAGTCAGGTAGACCAGGGGTGAATCTGGTGCGAGTTTATAGCTTGGTAGTGAGTGTGATCCTTTCATTGAAAAGACGGGATAACTTTGGACCGCTACAGTCCGCGTCCCGGTCACACAACGTGCTAACGAAGACGGCTATCCCGTCGTTTCAACACGCTGGTAAATTAAATCAATAAGAACACAAACTGTAGCGGTAATCGGATATTAATCGCGCGTTCTGAAAAAGCAATGGGGTTTATGGGGAAAGTCTTACCTAGAACGGACGATGATATACTTGCGTGAGGTGGCAACGATTCACCCTTGTCATTGTTACTTAGCGGGTCCCACCTTGGCCCTGCGAACTCTTTTGGCCCGGTACTTGCCGGGCCTTTTAATTACTCGCTTTTGTTTTACACGATTCTCGGTGTTATCTATCTGCAGATGGATAAGGCATTTATTTTTATCGCAATACTTCAGTTTAACTATCAAGCCTTGTTCTTGAATCTGAGTTACTGGATAGATCAATGGATGGCCGGTTAAACATCATGGGCTCTAATCTGCTTGTAAGAAAATCCCCCGATTGTTTGTAAGAAATCGACTCGATGGCCTGTTTTGCTATTGCATAGATTGATACAACTATTGTTTAATCTTCTCAGACACTAAGAACCCCACGTTCGTATAACAATAAAGTCAACAAGGCACGTATGCCTGCGGAGGAGTCTGCAGGCTTTTTAATTGGCTGGCGAGGTGGCATGGATTTGCGTATCAGTGTCGGTGTTAGAGGTACGTACGCATATGTCCATTATGGTTCGTCTGGCAGTCATCACTGCTGCTGTTTTGTTTTTCAGTAATATCGCTATTGCGCAATTTCTCCCCGAAGATCAAATTCCCTTAGAGGTTCAGAATCAGATTATTGCTGATGTGATTGCCGAGCACGGCCATCTGGATATGGCTGCACTGGAAGCAGCATTCAGGGACTGGCTGCTGTCGCAGCCATTGCCGGATGCCGATGGGGTGATGCTGGATGCAGGCACCTGCAGCGACTGCAGTCCACCGACCGAGGGGCAGGATTTACAGTTTCCATCGGTGCGTGATGTAGAGATCGTCACACGGGAAGGGCGTATCCGTCCCAGCTTCAAGGTCAAATGGCGCCGGCCGGTACGTTTGCCGCGCGAGATTCGTGACCTGTATGAGCTGGACAGCTACGAGGTCTTTTTGACCCGTGATGACGGGGTGTTTGAACATCACCAGGTCATCAAGGAACTCAGAGCCGATGGTACTGAACGTTTGCCACGGCGTATTCGATTCCGTCGTCGTGATCCGGGGGTGTACACGGTACATGTGCGGCCGGTGTATGTGGAAGTAGAGCAGACCGAGTCGGCATCGAGTGGTGCAACCAGTGGTCCAGTATCAGGTTCTGCGCTGGCAGGCAGTACAGAAAAAACCAGTAGCCCGGCCACCCGCGGAGGTTTTAATACCGGCAGCGGCCCATGGGGTGGGGGTGGCCCAGCGACATTAAGCCCTGACAGCACGGTTGATGAAGTCTTCGAAGTGGCTTCGACCAATACCAACCCTGCACTGTATGACTGTATTGTCGATACGCCAGGTTATGATGGTTCCACCCAGGTTGGCCAGATATCAACGCTGGATTGTTCTAATCACAGCCCGGCGATCACCAGTATTGCCGAGTTCGAGCATTTCAGTGGTCTAGCAGTTCTGGATTTAGAAAATAACAATGTCAATGATTTGACGGGTTTGGCGGGCCCAGAGGCTTTGTTATCACTGAACCTGAGTAACAACGACAATATCCCGGTCAATGGCACCTTTGGCGTGGTCGGCTTTGAGCTGTTGGCCAGTCTGGATTCCATCACTCATTTGTATTTGAATGACCTGCCGCTGAAAAACATACCCGGACTGAACAATACCGCCAATTACATCACCGTTTCGCTACGCAACAACGATTTAAGCAGCGGCCTGCCACCTGTTTGCCCAGCGGCACCACCCACCGGTGACAGTGAGCGGGTACAAATGGCCTTTATGGATGTTTCCGGCAATGGTCTGCAGGATACCGGTACCCGGCATATTGCACCGTATATCATTGGTACGCTGGTGGCCGAAGATAATGCGTTCGAGAATATCGAGCCCAGTAACTGCAATACCCTGGCACGTGTCAGTAATTTGCATATTTCAGGCAATACTTTCCCCAACAACAACCTTGGTGCCAATTTCGATTTATCCAACTATCAATTTGATTGGTTCAGCATGCGCAACACCGGCGCGGGTCAATTAACCCGGCTGTTGCCTGAGGTCTGTGCTTCTATCGACTTGTCTGATAATCACCTGGCACTGCAATTGACAGGTGGAAGTCTGGATTTACCCAATGCCGCTCCTTATCAACTCGACTTATCCGGCAATATCGGTATGCAGTGTATCGATGTTGATGAACTCAGTAACTGGTATTCGGCGAATGTTGGCACTGGTTGCACGGTTCCATTGGAATTGCCTTTTTTACTGGATTTACCGACTTCATGCCATCCCAGTGCCCCTGCAGGCTTAACGGTTGCTTTGACCAGGCTGAATGAAACACAGGCAACTTATCAGGCCACCTGGCAACCAGCGCCCGCGCATTGGGGGGTAACCCATTACCGGGTTGAATACGGCACTTCACCACTATCGATCAATCAATCCGAATTGGTGCCAGCTTCAAGCAATGGACAGGCAACACTTGAGCTTACTGCGCCGACAAGTGGTCAGTTTCACTTTTTCAGAATACGCAGTTGCACCAGCGCCAACAGCAATGATTGTTCTGAGCCCAGTACGCCGTCAATAAATGCCGAGTATCCGTTACTGGCGCCACAGGATCTTGAAGCAACGGTTTTTGGTCCAACGACCACTTTGAACTGGTCGTATCCGCCTGTACCACCTGGCAATACACCACCGGTTGATTATGTCATCAGTCCGGTATTTGCGGTGACCGGAGCACCGGATGAAATTGTTGTTGAGAACGATACCAGTTATCCCTTTTTCAGTAGCGATATCGCCCAATACCCAGGTGGAGCGATTCAAGTGGCCGCTTGTTTGAATGTGAACAGTACTGATCGAGAATGTGGGCCGTCGACAAGACTGTCGGTATTACCACCACCGGATGTTGATCCCACCATTGCGGTACCAGCCAACCTGGCTCTGAGTGGCAGCATTAACCAGCACCAGCTGACCTGGAATGCAGTGGCCGATGATCGGGTGGATTATTACCTGGTTGAAGATCAGGTCGCGCAGACAGCCTATGCGGTTGAAGAAAACCATATCGATCTGCGGCGTTTTAAATATCAAAATGGCATGCTGGACTTTTCGGTCAGAGCCTGTCAGCGCAATCGCGACACCGGTGATCTTTGTTCCAATACCAACACAGTCAGCGCCAGCGGTTTTAATCCCAGCTTCAATCTGGGCACACCAATCGGTTTATGCTTTTTCGAAGAAGACCCCAACAATAATCCAGCCAATCAGTATTACCTCAGATGGGAATACAACAGCAATGACCGTAATCTTCCGGATAACTTTGTCATCACTGATGTCAATGTATCGATGTTGCCGAACATTGTGCTGGATGGCACAGTTGATTTTGGGCAGGCGCAATACGATAACGGAACCTGGTATTGGGTGTCGGGTCAACTGGACTCTAACGCCAGTGAAAATGGGGATGATTATTTCAGTATCCATGCACGCATCAATCCAGGGCATACAGGTACATCAATCAACATTTCGCCCAGAGTTTTTAATGCGAATACAGAGCAAGAGGAATGGAACGAGTCGGTTCGCTGTGCAGAAACGCCACCCATTCCCCAGGAAAATCCGGTGCGCACCATTGGCGGGCCCGGCGACTTAAACCCCGGTCATTGGGGGCAGGATCCTGAACGCAAAGGCAATGGTTGGCGTTTTTACTGGGCCAGTGAGCTGCGTTATGACGATGATCGCGATGCCTATCGCATCACTTATGATTTGATTGGTTTTTGGTATACCTATCGCTGGTTAACCGATGCCAGTGGCAATAATGGTCAATGGTCACCGGTGTGGTACTTCTCGCGGATGATACTGAATGATCGTGATATGACCGATGGTGCGTTTTATCAGGGTGAATTAATTTACCCACACAAAAATGCCCCGGATGAAAATGTCGGCTCGGTGCAGGTGTATTTTAATGATTCAAATATCGAGAATGTGCCCTTGCCTTGCGGTGACCCTGATCCTACAAACTGTGATCCTAGTGCGGACAACCAAAATATCTGGATTGAGATTCATCTGGACCATGATGATGGCATGGCCACCAACTTTGGCCACCAACTGAATGATACTGCGATCAGTCACCCGGATATCTACAACAATCCGGTCAACCGTCATGATCATTACAGCGGTGTATGGACCGAAGGTGAATTGTTTGACCAGAACGGTGAAATCCTCACCCTGGCCAATAATGATTTCTTCCTGGTCGAATGGATTGAAAAAGAACTGCATTCGATGGGGCTGAATTTCTTTGACAGTGACGATGATCCGGTGTGGTCGATTTCCACGGTATGTGAAAACGGCGTGGATACAGACTCTTGCACAGGGGTGTCACCACAAAGTTACGATACCTGGCAGTGGCGTAATGATGACTTTGGGATTATTTTCCCCGGTAATAACCCCACCGCTGAAGTGCCACCGAGCTGGGGTGAAGTCAGTGATCATCGCCAGATTATTACCGGTGCTGCCGGACGGGTGTATGCCAATACCGATAGCAGTAATCGAGGCCTGGATTTACGTCAGGGCCAGTTCTGTGCCGATCTCGGCCCGGTTCAGTTTGGTCATCGTTCTGCCAGTCTGCAAAGTGGTAATGGGTCATGCAGTACGATTAACGATGCCACCACTGTGATCGACAAAGTCGCCAGCATTCACGATATCCGTTTTAGCATTGGCGAGGATGAACAATCCACCGAATGTGAAATCAGTGATGGCAACCCCAGTTGCAGCATCTTGTTGGACTGGTCGACCGAAGACTACTTCCCCACCAGCCAGCCGTTTTATCGCAAAGACGGGATTATATTCGGACACTTATCCGATATCTGTACGGCCCAACAGGTCCCACCAGTGATCAATGGTGAAGCGCCTTTTGTCGTGGCCGGTTATCCTTGTGACATCAACCAGCCCGGGGCGTATGAGTTTGTACTGGTCAGTCGCACTGAGCTAAATGGTAACAACGGTGTTATCGTGGCAACCGATAACAATGGTCTTCCAGAAGGGGCGGAGATTGCGGTTTCGCGTACGTTGACTGTTTCCTGCCCTCAAACCGATCAGTGCCCGAATGGCGTTGGGGTTAGTGATATACCTGATACGGCATTGACTGCTCCCAATGTACATACCATTGCCAACGCTGGTAGTGAGCATAATGCTCAAATCGGTGCGCTCGCTGGTGAGGCCGGTGTCAGCGGTGGTGCGGCCACTTATTCGGTGCCTATTAATATTCCACCGGGTCGTCAAGGCATGCAGCCAGCCGTAAGCTTGAGCTACAACAGCCGTGCTGGTAATGGCACGCTGGGTATGGGCTGGTCATTGTCGGCTGGCAGTTCCATCAGTCGCTGTCCCTCCACCATCGCTCAGGATGGCTTTACCAAGGGCGTGACCTATGGTGCCACTGACCGGTTGTGTCTGGATGGCCAGCGCTTAATCAAGGTCGGCGGCAGTGGCGCTCTGACTGACTACTGGACCAGCGGATCACAATACCGGACAGAAATCGACAGTTTCGCTTTGGTCACCCTCAATGGTGTCAGTGGTGCCCAGTCCAATGGGTGTAGCAACACCTTTACAGTGCGTGGTAAAGACAATATTGAGCGCACTTATGGTTCTGATACTGATCCAGCAGCTACAGTCAGTCCTGATCCCGTAGCCGGAGGCGGTGGTTGTGCGGTGGTCAACAGTTGGTTGCTGAGTAAACAACAAGACCCTGCAGGCAATGACATTCGTTATGAATATGATGATATGAGCAATGGTGAGCATTTGCTGAGGACCATCCGTTATACCGGTGATGCATCAGGTGCGGGCAATCGCCGGGTGGTGTTCAATTATGTGACCCGGCCAGTGAATGATCAAAGCACCTCGTTTTTGGGTGGCTACCGCACCCGTCAAACCCAGCGGTTAAACAATGTCCAAACCTTTGTGGGCAATGAGCAGGTTCGTCAGTACAACCTGATTTATCGTTCCAGCACCGGGACTTCACGCTCACTGCTGGAAACCATTGAAGAATGTGCCTATGACAATGGCAGCCAGGCCGCCTGCCTGACACCGACCACGTTCGAGTGGGGTGATGGCATGGCACAGTTTAGCTGGGAGAAGATTCATACCACCCGTGATGAGATGGTTGGCCCCGAACCATTGATTGATTCGGATCCACTGGTGGTCACCAATACCGGTATCGGTGGTGCTCCACAAGCCAATATCGGCCGGTTGGAGCAGCTCAGGGATTTTGATGGTGATGGCAGCCGTGAGTTGTTGTTCCGTGAAGCCGGCAGTCTCACCGACAATACCATCGTATCCATCGATGCCGAAGGCAAAGAGCGCTGGCGAGCCAGTACTGCAATAAACTGTACCGCGCAAGGCGATATGCACAGCGGATCAGGCCATTTTGATATGGGTGATAGTGCATCTGATGAACAGTTACTGACTCACTATACTGCGGTGCTGATCGACTATATTGACACGGTGGACATTGCCGGGCGAATAACCGATCAGGACCCGCAAAGAACCACACCGCCAAGCCAGGCAGAAGTCGATGCCTACAGGCAACAGCTTGAGCAAAACCTGATCCAGCAATTGGAAGAAAACATAGATAGCCTGCAAGCTTTGGAGCGTGAACGCCCATTTGTCGACTTCAACTACGATGGCATCAGCGATCTTCTTGGTTCAGTGCCAGATCCGAACCCACCCCAAAATAACCTTGAGCAACGGATCGTTAGTATTGCGCTTGGACGACCGGCTATGGCTGATAATGGCTGCTTTGATCAGCAATTTGAGATGTTGTTGACGGATATTCCTGTCAGTGAAGATAGCTTTCCTGGGCAAAGGTTCACAAGCTGGTTGAATGATATTGATGGCGATGGTGATTTTGATTTCATCCGACAAATAAGAGTCATGCAGACATTAGACGGGGTGGACTATACAAGAACAGGTTTGCAGCTATGGGAAAATATGGGTGTGAATACCGATGGCACCCTGGATTTTGAGCCGCACACCGGTGCTCTGCAGATTCATCCCGATCAAGGGCTTGATACGAATACACCAGGAATGATCTATATATGGCCGATTAATATCACCATTGAAACAGTGATCGGTGATCTGCTTCGGCCTGAGAGTGCGCGCGGTATTGAGTTTACCGATATCAATGGCGATGGATTGTCGGATATCGTGATCAACAGTGAAATTGTTGATTTTATCTATGACTATGAAGTACCCAATATCAATGGTCCTGTGAGCGTCATGGCGTTTATCCAGACCGGCTTTAACAATGCCAATGTGCGGGTATTGTTGAATCAAGCCAGCGAGGCCGGTACACCTGCTTACCAGTTGCTGGAGCTATCAGATGAAACCGTCCCTGAAACCAATGACCCTTATGCACGCGGTACTGCCAGTCTGGGTCTATTGAGTGATCCGCGCCAGACCTACTACCTGCCGATGGATGTCAATGCCGATGGCTTGCGTGATTATCTGCTGGTGCCCAACCAGAGACTGACGGACCTCGACCCGGACGATGATGATCATCTTGATCTGGAATGGTATGTGCAGATCAATCAGGGCCAGGGTGCCGGTATGGCAATCTTTGATAGCCCGATGCAGCTGACATTGCCTGGCAATATTGGCCAGTCCATGCGATTGAACAATCCGGCCTCGCCCAACCCAATGAATGTGCCGGATTTTGCCAGCCTGATCAAACCGGTGGACTGGGACAATGACGGTCAGACAGAACTGATGATTCCACGCCGTGTGACCCGGCCAGTGTGTGCAACGCGACTGCATAGTGTTACAGCCAGCCCTGGCAGTCCTAATAATAACCCTGCGTATGGCAACTATTGTCCTAACCATCTGGATGGTACTGGTCCGCTGAATGGTGTCGGAAGCTTAAACAGTACAACCGAAGACAGTACTGGCTTTGCTCTTATAAGCGGTAACCCGCATAGCGCCGGTTTGGGCTTTCGTGATCGCAGTACCTATGCGATGGGCATTATCGAGTTTGATATGAACAATGCAGACGATGTCACCATGCGGATGATCGATGATCCGAATCTGGGTTTGACCGCCACCGTGCTGAGCGTGGCCGATGATGGTCTGGGCGATGGCATCACCGATTTGTTGACCATTCATGGCTGTGAGGAAGTGCTTCCTGCTCCTGGTGATCCGCCTCCACTCAGTGACGGCGCTTATTTGGGAACAAGTTGTTATAACGATCCATTGGGCTATACCGATCAAACTTACCGTGACTGGTTCCTGGGTTTTGGCTTTGATCTGATTGATGATGCAGGGGCGAATGACCCCATTACCCGCGGCTATTACATCACCCGCAATACCGCACCGCGCGATCAGGTTCTGGATCTGATGCTCAGCGCCACCGATGGTTTTGAAAACCGCTCGGACTGGTCCTATGCGCCGTTGTCATCCAATCCGCCACAGCGTGATGCGGAAACCGACATTCCACTGTATGTGATGCCCAATCGCAATGATGACAATGATTACCTGAGTGGGTTTGATGTGGGTTATTTCTACTTTGCTTCATCCATGTATGTGGTCAGCCAGTTTAATCAGAGCAATGGCATTGATTGTGACTTGCCGGGTGATGATTGTATGGACAGCGTTAAGCTGCGTAACAGCACATACTACGGCTATGAAGAAGCGGTTTATAACGGCCTGGGGCGTGGCTTCCAGGGTTTCCGCAAGATTGTCAGTGAACAGATAGTGGCCAATCCCGATAATCTACTGGTGACCGATAACCCGGCCAATAACCTGCGCACCGTCTCGGTATTCCACCAGATATTCCCGCTGGCCGGGCGTCTGGAAGCGAGCTATACCCAGCTGGCCAGCATTGGCTATGAATCGATGAATGACCGTGCCGCAGATGGCAGCTTTATTATGCCGGTTAATACGTTAAACAGCGGGACCTATGACTGGGGTTGTCGTATCGGTGCCGGTGATATTAATGGACCGGGTCAAATCAGGGCGTTATGTGATATCACCAATGCCAACGGTATTGATGGAGCCACTGCCCAGGTGACTGGCGGCGCAACGGGTATTTTCCACCCGGTGATGAGCTATAGCAACAGCGAGCAAAAAGAAATCGGCACCTCGGGTATCGCAGGCGCCTTGTACGCCAGCAGCGAACAGACCGACCGTAGCTACGATGGTTACGGCAATATGTTAGCGGGTACCACCATCAGTGATAATTTTTCGGCTGGTGTGAGCGTGCTGAAACATACCCAAACGGTCACCAGTACTTATGCGGCCCCTGATATCAATGGTTGGTGGATAAACCGTGTAGAGTCTAACTTAACGACTGTCAGCAATATCTATGCCGGTGTTCATAATCCACCGATTGGTTTAACTGGCAACAGTCGTACGACCACTAACCTGTATGCCTATGACATTGGTGGTGGAAATCCACGTAAGCCTACGTGTGAACAAGTGGTCGATGGCAATGCGATCAGTCAAAGCTGTGGTGATACCAGTGGCATATGGCAACGAACCAGCACCGATTATGGCCAGTATGGCAACGTAGTAAAGGTCACTGTGGATGCCAGTGATCCGGGCAATGTGAGCATTGCTGATCGGGAAACGATGACCACTTACACGACTGGCACCAATGCAGGTTACTTCCCCCACACTATCACCAACGCTCTGGGACATATTTCAACTACCGTTGTCGATGCTCGTGAAGGTAACCCGGTGATGGTGACCGATGCCAATGGCCGGATCACCAAGATGGCTTATGATGCCTTTGGTCGTGAAACCGAAACCTGGTATCCCGACGGCGATGGCGACATCAATAATATGAGCGATATTGCCAATCAGTATGCACCGCGTTCGCGCACGGTGTATGAGGATATTGGTTCGATGGAATGTCCGGATGTACCGGTCAATGCGGAATACTGCATGCTCTCGATCACTGATGGTGCACCGATTGTGCGGCAATACTTTGATTCACTGAACAGGGTAGTAGAAGTGCGTAGTAACGCCTTCAGGCAAAATGCCAGCAACCAGCAGCAGATTGTGGTCTCTAGTCTTTACAATGCCCGTGGGCAGATGGTGCGTGAGACGGTGCCGGCGTTTGATGGCATATCAGTGGATTCCACCACTTATGAGTACGATGCATTGGGCCGCACCACCATGAAAAGCCAGCCCAGCAGTTCAACACTCAATCCACAGATGTATACGCACTATCAGCACGCCGGGCTGACCACCACCGTGCAGGTTAATGACAGTGCTATGCCACCGGCTTCGTGTAGCCAAACAGTGAATACCCCACTGAACAATGACCTGTGTATGCAGCGTACCTATGCCAGCAACGGTTGGCTGTTATCCAGCACCGATGCACATGGATCGGAGATGGGTTACTGGTACGATGGTAAAGGTAATCCGGTTTTAATTGAGGGCCCTCATGAGACAGCCACACAAGGCAACCTGACTACTGCGACGTATAACAATCTGGGCCACCGCACCCAGATGAATGACCCCAATATGGGGCTGTGGACTTATACCTATAACGGTATGGGCGAGGTATTAACCCAAACCGATGCCAAACAGCAAACCACCACTTTTATCTATGATCAGTTGGGCCGGTTAACCCAGCGCAGTATCGGTATCACGGCAGATGTTGAGTTGGGCGGTATCAGTGATGTTTGGGAATATGATGATGTGGGTCTAAACGGCCTGCTAATCAGCGAAACCCGAACCCAGGGAATGCGAGATGGTGCTGGTGTGCAGTTTAATACCGACACCACCATGAAAACCTACGCTTACGACAGCTACCAGCGGCCAATTGGTTACAGCGTCAGAATCAATCCGCATACCTATGGCACTCAGGGCAATATCCCCATTTATGCACTGGCACCGGTATACACCATGAGCATGGAGTACGATAAGTACTTTGGGCGGGTTAAATCCATGACCTACCCTGGTGAAGCACTGCGTGAATACACCGTCTATGAAATCAATGGCCATGTGCTGCGTCAGGGTGATTCCAATGACTATGACTCGGGCGGTTTCTGGCGCCGGGTGGACAGCATGAGCCCGATCAACCAGGTGGTGATGGAAACCCTGGGCAATGGCACCGACCAGATGTATCACTACAACCCGCGGACCTTCCAGATGGAAGGCACCGACATTGGTCTGGGCAATGGCAACCATCAGCACAATTACACTCATGACCTGTATGGCAATTTGATCACGCAACAGCAAATCGCGCCATTGACACCTACGGTGACAGAAACCTTTGAGTACGATCATCTGATGCGCTTAACCAGCAGTCATCGCGATCTGCCTGGTATGAGCGGTGAAGAGATTACTTATGCCTATGATCGGTTGGGTAATATCAGAAATAAAGGCGATTATGCGTCGGAGTACCGTTACCTCAATCAAACCGCATTAACGTGCAGCAATCAGGCGAGCAACGCCAGCCCCGGTCCCAATGCTGTGCGCAGTGTACGAATCGAAGAAACCGATAGCATTGCGCAGTATGGTTATGATGGCAACGGCAATCTGATCTGTGGACAAAATACCCACAATGGTGATATGAGTGTGCACTATGACCACACCAACAAACCGTTCCGCATCGAACGAGGTGTGATGAACAAGTCCGAGTTCTGGTATGACAGCAACGATCAGCGCTACTTCCAACGCGACAATGCCAGTGGTGATGACACCATATACGTAGGCAAATACTACGAGCAAAAAGGCAATACCCAGAAACTATACTTGGGTGGCTATGCAGTGATGACCATCGACCCGACACCGGGTGAAGCCGGCATGGCCTATCTGCACAAAGATCGTTTGGGCAGTGTCATTGTGATGAGTGATGACAGCGGCAATGAAGCCAGCCAAACCCGCAGAGGCTTTGATCCGTTTGGTAAACCCAGAGAAGGCAGTTGGGAAGACAGCAATGGTATGGATGAAACTACTGCACAAAGTGGTGATCTAAACGGCTACGCTAAGACCACTAGAGGTTTTACAGGGCATGAGCATCTTAATGGTACTGACCTGATACATATGAATGGGCGGGCTTATGATTACAATCTGGGTAGGTTCCTGAGTGTTGATCCGGTTATACAGTTCCCAACGAACTCGCAATCACTGAACCCGTACTCCTACATCATGAATAACCCCTTATCGGGAACTGATCCGACTGGTTATATAATTGTAGGTGGTGGTGCTAGAGGCAGCAGCTGTATAGGATTTGTCAACGGTTGTGACATACTTAACTTTGGCTCATCAAACCCAGATGAGCGAAGTAATCGTGACAGTGGTGGCCAGTCGAGTACTACGCCTTTGAGCACTCCGAGTGATACTCCGGCCGATGAGATAATGGACCCGGAAAGCTCTGGAGAAGTATGTGGTGGATTTGGACCTGGAAGATGTTATGTATACAGAAAAAATGGTGATGGCATTTTGGTGTCTGCAGGAACCACATCAGTAGTAAGAACAAAGTATCTATTTGTTAATGGGATTCGAACCACAAGCGACAGAGCATTTGAATTGGCTGTTAGGCATATTGGTGCTGAGTTATTTGAGGGCGAAGAATTGACAGAGTTTACGGTTTTCCATAACCCGACATTTGGAATAGTTGCAGATGGAGTTGAGACCTTGCAGGACCTTTCTGGGAATACAACTGAACTTGCCAAGCAATTGTCTTCTATTTTACCGGCCACAAGGCCGGGGACAAGTGTAGTAGCGCATAGTCAAGGAGGGTTATTGGTCCAAAAAGCAATAGAGTTTCATAATATGGCGGTTGCGGGCTTGGACTCAGCTTCGACCACATTGTCTGATCGGCATTTTGCTTTCCATGGGGGAGCTAATAATCAGGAAGAAACCATCAGCGCCTTGAGACAATCTGGTGGTAGTTTGTTTGGTGGCAGTAACTTGACAGGATTTAGAGATCATCCGCGTGACCCGGTTCCGCATGTTATAGGTGGTGGTCGATCAACCAGTGGTAATGTTTTTTCCCCATTTACCAGTACGCTATCTTTGCCAACGCTATTCATGGGTCAAAGTGCTAGCCCTCATACTTTGCCATATAAGCGCCCTGGAGAGCCACAAAGGCTTCGCCGTGAAGGTGAATTGTCAGCAGGAGAGTTTTGATGTCAAATAAATATTTGTTAGTAATGCTTGTGCTTCTACAGTCGAGTTGCTACTCATCACCGAATCAGTTTTCGTATGAGCCTGACGTGGACAACTGGGCGGATATCACATTTTCTATAGAAGATAAAGAATTGATCTTCTCTGTTCCTGGCACTCCAAGTTACGATGTTCCCAGGCCACAGTTTATTGATTGGGATCCTGAGCTCAGTCCATTTAGGTCAGGTGAGCGTTATATAAATGATTTTTTTTCTGACCTTTGGGAATACTACGGAGGGCCAGGCAAAGGAAGCTTAGGAGGTTTTAGTTTTTCTGCCAGATTGCTTAAAAAAGACTACATGCAAAATATCTACTGCAAAGATATCTTTCTAGAAGACTGGGCTAAGACCCATGCTGATTTTATTGTTGCCAACAATGCCAATTTAGAGCGGCAAGGTTTACATGATGATATAACCGAGCTACCAACAAACTACGGTATTGTTACCATTGATAGTCTCGAAGCCTATTATGTTGAGGACGCTGACGAATGGGGCATGACTTTTATGTTGCCTGTAGAGTCTGGTATCGCATTAGTTTTTAACTGGCATTTGTTTGATGGGAATATTAATAAACCTGGTCGTTATGATTGGGTAGAGCCAGCTAAAAACGTAGCGGCAGGAATTATCGAAAAAATTAAACTCAATGGTAATTGGGAGCCTATAAAGCAGTGCTTATGAATGGACGCGGGTTTTCTGTATAAATGTAAAACCTACCGTTCTGGTCCTTCAGGGCGGTGATTTTTAAGCAAACTCCGGCAAGTCATTTTTTTCTATGTTTTCGGTGATTAAAACTGTTTAGCTGCTCTCCTATATTAATCCTTTGGTAAACCAATTTGTGTAAAAATACCTTATCCCTATTATTTGTCTGTGCCCTGCACAAACAAAAACCCCATCAATTGAATGGGGTTCTTTGCTCCGTGACGTTAAGTCACCAGAGTTAGCACCTAACAATTTCAGTATAAGAATCAGCTTGCTGTTTACAAATTAAAACCCCGCAAGGAGCGGGGTTCAATACCGTACTGAAAGGATTCAGTAAACCAGCTTCGAGAACACATTCTCAGTATAAGAATTTTCTTGCTTTAGTCAAAAGTTTTTCTAAAGTATGCGCGGGTCATTTGGCGGGGCCTGTGCTGATTGGCATCAGCAGCCAGCTTCGAGAACTGTGCTTTGGGGTTCGATCCCCCCAGGCTCCACCATTGGCCCACTAAACGCTTTCGCATTCAACGTTTCAGGCGCTTAACTGATTTTTGCTGGTCAAGAATAGTCTCAGTCAAATGGATTAGCTCCCAAGCTGGAACGCCCAATGCTCTGGCTATCGTAATAATAGTTTCAATATTCGGCCCGTGTACACCATGCTCCATTCTGGATATGAAGCCACGGGATAAACCGCTATCAAAGGCCAGTTGCTCTTGTGAAACCTTTTTTTGTTTCCTGATAGTGGCTAACGCAGCCCCAAAAGCATCTTTGGCATTCATGGCTTAGTTCTCTAGGTTGAAATTTTTTAATCATGCCCATGAGCACCACATTCGGCCACGCGGTATACAACATAAAAATGTTGTATACATTACATAAGTAATGTATATTCAAATGCTCTTATAGGTATTGGGGTACAAAATGGGTAAGAAAATATTTCTAGGGCTCATTCTATTTGGTGTAGTCGCTGCCGTTATTATTTGGCAGTACATGCAAAGCGACTCTGCATCGAGTTCATATTCACCTAGCGCCGGTAGCTCATCATCGGGAATCAGCGAAGAAGAGCATTGGGAAAACGTTTATTGGTTGGCTGATGATGAAACAGCCGAGTGGGTTGTCGAAAAAGTCTATGACGGCGGTAAAAATATTGAAATTGATGTAAAACAATACTCGTATAACTCGTACAAAGAAGAATATAAGATTGATGTGAAAATTAGCTGGTGTGGCTATGCCTTTGGCGGGTGTAGTTACTATGCCGAGGGAATCATTCGTTCGGATGAGGACGCTGGCAACTTACGTTGGGAATCGACCTATCATAGCGTTGACCTGCGTGATTATATTTCCAGCATGAGACTATTTAAAGGAACGATTGGAACCGTGGTGGTGTTAGAGGCACTGGGAAAGAGCCTGTGACCGATCATCCAACTCGGAAGTGTGGAAAGTGCAGCGGTTCAATGAAAGTGATAGCCATTGAACGGAAATACGTTTTAGGGTTGTCATTTTTACCGGTTCCGCTTACTAAAGAGTTCCATTATCAGTGTGAAATGTGTGACACCAAAGTGGAATTTGGTCATTTTTTAATGTTCATATTCAGTTGGATCGCAGTATGTGCAACTGTTTTTTTAGTAGCGATAGAACCCGATAATTATTATTACTGGTTTTTATTTGTAAGTATATTTCTGTGGACTACCTATCAAACTCGTCAGCGATGGTGTTATCGTAAAAATTGATTCAATCATATCAAAGCCAATTTGTAACAGATGAACGCTGGGTAACTCTTGAAGTTGTTTTCTAACCAATCGTATTCCGGTTATCCCATAATGATTTTGCTTGACGTAAGATAAAGCCAGCTACTCCCAGATAAATAACTCCTAATAGGGCTATTCTTAGCGCAGCAAAGGAGTATTCGGGGGTGATCATCCATAGAGGGATAATGATAAAGCCTAGGCCGAGCAAGGTAATGTGTATGGCTAAGCCACAAGACGCAAAGACCATGAGGTAGACCATAAAACGTTTTATGGGTGTCGGAATTGGTAATAGTGGTGGTTGGAAAGAGCTCCAAGCATTTATCAGAAAGCTAAAGCCTTTTTTTAGAGTTTGGTTAAACCAGGTCATTGTGTTTTTTGCTGATTGGCAGAGTTCTCTTAAGATCATTAGTACTACAGCGAACCATTTCAGGACCGCTGCAACGGCGTTAGTTAGATTTGTGATTTCATTTAGAGTCATTCGGTTACTTCCTATCAAAATTAAATATTCAATCTATAAATAGATCACTGATCTAGCGTTCTTCCAGGGTATAGCAAGGACCACGAAAAGGGTCACTCATTTTTATAGTAGTACTTTCCCAACAGATAGTTTTAATCAAGATCAGTATTTAAACTATCGTTAACAATGGATGAGGGGCATGGGTAACACTTAAAGCCAAACTTCAAGGCGATTTCCTACATATTATCAGTCGCTTTGCTGATAGGCTGAGTTTATTAGTTTGGTGATAATAGTGACCAGCAATCTTGTCAGGCACACCTCAAGCGGGAGTCCAGGGAAACCGACCGATGCTATGCGCTCTGGCCGATTTGATTGCTGCTTAAGTTTTTATGAAGTCTGTTGGTTTACGGTGGGTGTTTATTACCTATGCTTGGCTAGACATTAATCTCAGACCAGATAGCTCGCTTTAATCCAGAAATCCAGCACGATCCTACCCAAACCCGTAGTCCTGAAGAACTAGAGGCGTTCAATCATGAGGTTAAGGTGCTGTGCAAAGCGCTGGTCGATCTTCATCGGAAATATCGGGCTGATCAATATTTTGATTGGCTGATGGATGATTGTCTGGCTTCATTTGGACGACGAATACCCAAAGAGAATCTTCCACCAGAAGACGCCCGTGATGATATTTTCAAATTAGCAAAACAAGTCAGTCGGGTTTATCAAATCGCGCCACCATTTGCTGACGTTTTGGGGCAGATATACCAGTATCTGTCGTCAGTGGGCAGTAAACAATGGATGGGACAGTATTTCACGCCAAGCTCTGTGGCCACCCTGATGGCTCAGATGAACCTCAGCATCACTCAGCTTGAAACCTATGCTGTGCGGGAGAAGGTAATGCGAATCGGCGATATCGCTGGTTGTGGCTCAGGGGCTTTGTTGCTGGCGGTTGCTCAGGAAATCTATTGCGAAGAACCGGCACTATTGGGTTATGTCAGTTTTACGGGTGTTGATCTGGATCACACTTGCTGTCGAATGGCGAGCCTCAATTTTTTAGCACATTGCTATTTCATTCGTACATCGGTGGGGGAAATTCTGATCATGCAAGGCAATGGGCTTGAAGAACCCCAACAGTGGAAGCGGATCATTCACGCCACCAGAGCGGACCTACCGGCAGAAGCTTTTGAATCTGATTTGCCTGAACCGATGTCAGAAGCCGCAGAGCATTATGGAATACAGGCGACTGAGCCTGATAAAACTGAAGAGCAACTGAATTTGTTCTGAAAAAAGTAACGCATGATAACAAGCTGCATCCCCCTTGGTTTTCTGTTAACTTGTTTTGAAATTTTTAAAGGGAGTAGTGGGGAGTTTCATGAATAGAGCGTTACGAGTGCCATTGGATGAGCCTTTTGGCTGGGATGCTGAGCTGCGTCGTCCACCTATTCTCATCAAAGCAATGCTTACCGATCTTTGTCTCTCCTATTCAGCAGAGGAAGTGTCTCTACAAGCATTAATCAACCGGTTCTTTTTGCTTTTTGGGCGACCAACAGACTTAGTAATCTTAAAAAGAATAGATTCAACTGATGAATCAGAAGAGTATCCTGCTCAAATAATATTACATACCTTCACTAAAGAAGTTCTTCAGCCTACGAGTGTGGCAGAGTTGGCGCTAGCTAGTGTATTTAATAGAGAACCACTGTTATATCATCAGTTGGGTAAAACCAATTACTATTTTCTTCCAGTTTTATACAAATATGATGGAAATCGAATCCCACATCGACTTATTAATCCTTATCAAACTAGTAAAACCAGCTCACCAGACAAAGGCTGCTTACGAATGTACAATCAGTTTGAGCTGCTCATGGCAGAAATCGAAAAAGATGAGCGAACAATCCAAGGTATAACGGCCATCTTAGATAATTATTCTGCTTATATTGATGCTCTTAAGCCAACTAAAAAGTGGCAATTAGGCGGGGCTGAGAATTTTATTAGTCGTGGGTATATGCGACTCAATGAAAAACGGCAGCGAGCTAAAAATGTTTCTCTAAGTGAGGAAGATAGAAACTTACTAAAACCAGTCAAAGACTTATTTGCAGATGTTTATAGTCGAGTATGGGATTCGTCGTTGCTCTGGGATAGAGCTTTATCTGATCCTTTGCGTAGTCTAAAACCACGTAGTGTGCCAAACCTCTGGTTTTTTTTGCAATTCGTAAACGCAAAAAGTGAGCCTAATCAAGACACCTTACAACCGATTATCCCTGCCAGTCAGGCTGAAAGTATAATTAATGCTTTAGGGTCAATGGATGAGTTGACTGCTGCACGATTCAAAGCAGAGACCGGGTTAGATAAAATGACTAATCTGTCAGTTGAATCTCTCAATGATTTTTTAGAGACTCAGCTTGGCCAGCTAGCAGAAATTGATAATGGTGGGCATGCACTAGTTGATTATTCTTTTGAAGCTGGGATTTCAACTTTCGCTGTGCGAGAAGAATCAAGGCTATCCCCATTTGATCGGTTAATGTTAGGCCCAAATCGATTCTATTCACACGTCTATGTAATCCCGATTCATGTCTACGGTATCCCCTGGGTGGCCGCCGCCATTACTTTACCTGAACTTCAAAATGAAGAGGATTCAGAAAAAGATGTTTATAAGAAAGAATATAATAACTGGGAAATAAGTTACTATTTTTATAAGAGCCTATTTAGTAAATATATTTCTCGCTACGTGCGACGTAAAGCCCGGCAATACTATTTGAAGACGTTAAGAGAAGAGCTCAAAAAACGTCTAAAGAAGGAGAAAGCAAAACCCAGCCCCAAGGATGGCTCAGTACTTTGGACTCTATCTGAGGACTTCTGGCAAGATATGAATAACACTTTCAACGCTCTTTCAAGGGTCTGGCCGTTTCCGAGAGTGCAGCTAGCTTTTAGTGAAAAGGAGCTAGATACCGCTGATCAGCCCCTTTTGTACAAAGGACACTCTGGACTAAACTATTTCAGTAGACATGAATCTGAAGGAGAAGTGTTATACTTTTTTGTATTGAGAAACCCTCACTTTTATCAATTCGTTGGGCAGCGAGAGTTCCCACTAGAGCTGATTGATGAAGCCCTAGAGAATGGCCTCATTGATGCCACAGAGATAAAAGATAATGAGCTTAAGCCAATTCGAGAAGGAATTAATGAGAACAAAGTCAGCCAGTTCAGCATTATTGATTCAGAAAAATCAATCGATGAATAGTAGGCTTTTGCTCGTGAAAGGTGGTAATGTCTCATGAGTTCCTCGGAAAATAAAGTTAAATCTCAAATTGCAGAGATAGAAGGTAAATCTTCTACAATCCAAGCAGAGCCATTGCAGGATCGAACAGGTACCTTAGACTCGAAAAAAATACAACGTAGGGTATCTGCTAAAAGAAGTGTTGTTACCACTAAAAATGCGCAACCCGCTTATCCCACATTTGAGGACTTTCTCGAAGTAACTAAAAGGATCGCAAATCAATCTACAAACCTCTCGCAGCTAGTTGAAGATGTCTACAAAGAGATTAAAGCGAGTAACTTCATTCCGGTATCAAGTTGTGCCTCGGCAGTAATAGAAATCAAACCTAAGCGTCAGCTTCAATTTATTGATTTCGATACTTTAGACTTACCTACCTGGTTTAAGTGTGACTACCAAATGTTCTATCAAGAACATGACGAATTACTTGATTTGGTGCTTGAGCGGCCTGACGATGTTTTGATTGAGTATCAAGATGTACTCGTTGAAAAATCTAACAGTGATATTGATAGATACATTAGTAAATTTATAAAACTTTACCCAGATGCTCAAGGAGCTATCAGTTTTAATACTAAAATCCATACTAACGACGGGCGGGAGTATGCCCACATCATCAGTTTCTACGATAAGCAGTTAGATATTTATACCGAAGATCATCGTCGCACCGGCCAGAAAATATTTGCTCTATTAATTGACAGAATTAGAGAATTAAGTAAGAAAATAATTGATCAACACATCATCAGAAACTTAGATATCCGACAGGCGGCAGAAGCACTGATTCCTCTACTGGAAGATAGTGGCAATATGGACAAAGACACGAGGGAATTTTGTCTGCACTTTCGTGAAAAACTAGAGTTAGCAATAATGCCAGAATCGTTACGGCATTTGGTGGTTGAGCCACCTTCTCAGCCTGACAATGAACCGGTCTATCGTCACCGGCAAGAGCGAGATATTGTCATGCTCTCTGGGAAGGTAGAGCACAGGAAAGAAACCCCACCGGAAATGCTGGCTCGAATCTGGGGGCATTGCCTCGATAAAAGACGTAATCCGTTGTTTAGTGGCGATCGTGATTGGTTATATGCGCACCATTTGTCAGCCAAACACCGTGATCGTACGCTGATAACTGCCATGCATGGGTGGTGTCGGAGGAATGGAAAAGATATTGATGATTACCTTCTTCCATGGGAAGTCTACAAGGAAAGGTTGATCAGATCGTATGGTCATTTTTATGATCAGCTGCCAAGTTGGCTATCACTTTCGTACTATCTTAACAATCGGGTAAATAAATTGAAATAAATATAAGTTATTGATATAAAATATAAAATACAATCGGCATGAGCATGCTCTTGACATTTTATCTTGGTGAGAGTAAATTGATAATCAAGTCATGTCCATTTGGCAGGCTCGGGCCTCACCCCTTGTGAGTGGTTTTATCAGGGTATTCACCCAGGAGGTGGGTCATGACCCACGCTAAGACAGAAACCAACAGTAGCGGTAGACGTCCACCTGACCACCGCACATCTTTCCACTTCAGTGGAGACTTCTATTCGCTGGAGCAAATAATTACGCATGCTCTTTCACAGCTTTCGGCTGATGTGAGCACTGCATCCAGCAATGTGATCAGCTTTGAGTCACGATTAGAGAGAGCTGAACAACAAATTACTAATCGGCTTCATCACCAGAGCATTGTCCTTAAAGATCTGTGTGCTCGGTTGGAGCACATGGAAGATCAGATTACAGATGAGTTAAATCGAAAAAATGCCACTGCCCTACTGCAACTGATCGCTGACATTCATCCTGACCTGGATGATGCAGAGTTCCGGGAGTTTAATCTGCGATTGTACGAAGACTATGTCCGCCAGCTAGGACTGAACCTGATTATTCCCAAGGTCAATAAGGCTTATAACACTAAAACCATGCGACCGGCTGGGCTTATTTCTCAATCTGATTCAGGGGTATGGACTGTCACTAGCA
This sequence comes from Wenzhouxiangellaceae bacterium, assembly GCA_965230265.1. Taxonomy (GTDB): domain Bacteria; phylum Pseudomonadota; class Gammaproteobacteria; order Xanthomonadales; family Wenzhouxiangellaceae; genus JAJFKX01. The sequence continues at coordinate 3,469,061 of OZ245999.1, forward strand.
CGGTTAAGTTTGGCCTTCGTTCCGACAACAAAGTGTTGGTTCAGGCTGAGGTGAAAGTTAAAGCATTTAACAGTGAGGAAGGTATAGGAGTAGCAGCATGAACGTAAAAATTGGCATTGATTTGGGCACTGGCTTTTGCCAGTGTTCATATATTTCTGATGATGGACGGCCTGTTGTGGGTTCATTTAAATCAGGTGACAGTATACCTTCAGTAGTGTACTTCAATGAAGGTATACCAGTAGTTGGGCAAGAAGCAGCAGATCTAGCAACGCTTAGCCCACAAAACGCAGTTTTCAACTCCAAACGTTACTTGGGTACAGACAAGGTGTTGTGTGAAAACAACGGCACCTCAGTCACGGCAGAAGACACGACGAAATTTTTGCTGGAGGCGGTCAAATCTGAAGCAGAACAAGCTTTGGGAGCGATTATTGATACCTGCGTTATCAGCGTACCAGCAAATTTCACTGATGAGCAAAAAGAAGCCGTCATCAGAGCCGCCAAAGCCGCCGGGTTTACATGGGCATCATTCCCAGACCAATCACCAAGATTAATCAACGAACCCACGGCTGCGCTGCGCTGTGCTGATGCTGATAAGGTGGTGCTCAGTGATGGTGTTGTCGTGGTATTGGATGTCGGTCACGGGACTACGGATATCACCGTGGCGCGTCGACAAAGCAATAAGTACGACATCATTGCAACCAATGGCATACCAGAGTTGGGCGGCATGGATATCACTGATATTTTGTTGGACTATTGTCGAGCAGAGTTCCAGCAACGGACTGGAATTGAGATAAATCAAGATACCTATCCAGATGAGTTTTTAGAACTGAGAAATCGGTGTGAGTCCGGCAAAATCCGGTTAGGGAAAGTTGATGAAGTACAAATTCCGATCAAAGTTGATAGCGAAAAACAGCTCATCACCATCACAAAAGAGCAGTCGATACAACTGACCAAGCCTCAAGTCGATTCTATCATCGAAACTCTCAGCCAGACCGTCACCGAGGCGGGCCTGACAGTTGATGATATCAATCAACTGATTTTGGTAGGTGGTGGGTCGTTATTCCATGCTATCGATCCTGCCTGTGAGAACTATCTGGGGCGGCCATTGACCGATATTGGCAATCGACTGACGGCTGTTTGTCGCGGCGCGGCCTTGGAGGCCTGGGCAGAATGCGGCGAAGTTACGACCAGTACGGGGTACAAGTTACCGGCACAAGTAGCCATAGTCCGTGAAGTTACCAGTCATGCCTATGGCATACAGGCGCTAGATGATGACCATAAGCCTCGATTTGCCACGTTGCTAAAAAAAGGCGCACCGATCCCTTCGACATTCACTCGGCAATTCGTCTTGGCAGATGAAGGCAGTACCGGAGCGGAAGTGATCATCCTGCAGGGTGGCACTGAAGGAGGGAGCCCAGATGACGCTACCAGCCTTGGAAGTTTCAGATTGGAAAACCTGACGCCAGTCTACGGCCGGTCTCACCGGGTCGAAGTAACCTGCATTCTTGATAAAAACGGCTTGTTGAAATCCACTGCTTATGACACCGAACAAGGCATTACCGCCTCGGAGGAGGTGTCAGTATGAGGTTTCTTCCTAGCTTCGATAGAAGCACACAAGCTGATCGGCTACCTACGGGTAGTCGACTTTGCACCATCGTTGTGATGGACTGTTCTGGTTCGATGTCATTTGAAGATTACGCTCCGACTCGTTTGGCCGGGGCCATCAAAGCGGCGCAGGCGCTGATTGATGAAAAACGGGCAAAGCGCCCCGATGATGTTGTGGCAATGGTTGGTTTTAACAGCACTGGCAAAATCTATGCTGATCCAAGTCCTGTTGATACTTGCTTTGATCATATATTCCCTCAGCTTAGAGCGGCTGGCAATACTTGTTTCCGACAGGGGCTAAAGTCTGCTCACAAGGCCTACCAACGGTTAAAAGATCGATCCTATCAACCACAAATCATCTTTTTATCGGATGGTCAGGATGCTGATAAAACCAGCACCACCTATAGCGGTTATCTAAAACGACAGCACTACGATATTCACACTATTGGGGTTGGTCACCGGGGCAGTGTAGATGAAGATCGGCTCAAGAAAATCGCTTCTATCGGTCCAGATGGCCCGCAGTATCAATTCATTGATAACGTTCGCGATCTGGTTATCGGGTTCAAAAAACTCGCAACCTTGCGAATGGTCAGTTAACCAAGGAGGTATCTCATGACAGACACAAAATTACCATCACCCGGCCAGCTGGGTCATCAACTTGGCTACCGTTGGGCGCGATACCATCAGGATGCAGCGAAAGTGTCTACTCAACTCATCGATGACCCTGAAGCATGGAATGCTTTCCAGCGCGGATTCCATAAAGGTTTGGACACCGCCTGGAAGCGCCGTGAACAGGACCAGGAACCCTCTCAAGTTCGTGATCAGGATTCAGGTCGCGAGCGTTAGTGTGATGACCGATCGCTACCCTATGGATGAGATGCGGGATATTCGCGAATATCACCAGCTATTCAATCAGGGACGAGCTGATGGGCTAAGTGGCCAACCAGCCAACGTACCTCGACCCGCATTACTTAATCTGCTATTTAGTGTGCGCCAACTTAAACCCTACTTGAGTTGGCGCAGTAAATCCTACTGGCGGGGTTATAACAAAGGTTGCTATGAGCTGGAACAACAGAAACCGACACAGCCTGAACCCACCCCAACTCCGATGGATCAATTGCAGGAAGTCAAAGCCAGCCTTCGGCTCCAACGGCACTTGGCTTATATGAAAACCATCGCTCATCAATCAGTAGTGCCGGTCAAAACTAACAATCAAAACCTCCAACAGGCCTATCAGCAGGCGGTCAATCAAGGTGTCGAGCAGGGGAAACGGGACCGTCAACTGCTGGCACTGAATGATCAATCGCTAGATGATCAACGCAACAGAAGTCGATAACTTTTTGGGGTGATTTTCATCAGGATTTTAGTTGGGCATTGAGATAATACGGGTGACAAGACATGGATTGGTTCAAAAAAGCATTCTCCGGGGTGTGCCTGATTTTGGTTGGGGTATTCGTGTTCCAGTTTGGGATAGCCAGTGCGCAGGCTGATTCGACCAGTAGTATTTTTTATCTGGTCATTCTGGTGTTTATGTGGTGGTGGCTGACCAAAGTTTTTGAATTCCCCGGTGTCAAACTGGCTTTTAAAGCCATCGGGCAACTGGTTGCGATCATCAGCAAACCCTTGTATTGGCTGGTTGATGGTGTGTTCAGACCAGCAGCGACCGGCGCGCGTTGGGCACATTGGTGGGAAACGAGCCTGTTTCTTAAATCCTCGCATACCGGGTTTGTCCTGGATGGCCATAAAAAACGGTTGTCACTCAAGCGCTCGTTTCAAAATATTCTCGTCAGCAGTGCGGTGGGTACGGGCAAGACCAGTGTGACGGTCGTACCGAATATACTTGAGCTGGCGCGTGACTCAGCTTCTTTGGTGGTGATGGATGTTAAACCGGCAGCCGGTGATCCCGGTATGGGTGAGTTGTACCAATTGACCTCCGGTTATCTATCTCAGCAAGGATACAATCTGCGGGTACTCAATCTTAGTGACCCTTTGCGTAGTCTGTCGTGGAATCCGCTAGCCAATCTGAGCCATGCCCCGTTCAAAGCGCATAATGAAATCCAGGCGATTGCCAATATCGCGATCAATAACGCTACCGGGCCTGGGTCTAATCGGCGTGGTGGTGGTGACCCGCACTGGAATAACTCAGCCATCAAACACAGCGTGATGTTTATTGGTGCATTGCGGGCATTGGCCGAGCAGGATGGGCGGTATCGGCAATATTGTCATCTACCCGGTGTCTGGGATGTATTGAATCAGTGCCGCGTGTATTCTGATCCCCGGCAGACAGAACTGCCGGCAGTTACCCGGTTTATGCTGCAGGTGGGGTTAAGCCATCCACAACTATCCCAGCAGTATCTAGGGGCATTGGCGGGCAGTCCAAACAGTGTTGCTGGGGAGCTAGGTACGGCCATCACAGCTCTGGCGAACCTGGCCAATCCAGCGATTGCCAATCTGATGGGATCGAATAATTTCTCGTTCGATGAACTCAGGCAGCGCCCGACGGCATTGTTTATTAACGTGCCGATCCAGGATTTAGCCCAGCAAACTTTTGGCTTTATCGTGCGGGTGTTTTTTAATCAGTTACTGGATCATCTGCGGCGCAACCAAGGGGCGAATCAGCGACCGGTGATGATGTTGTTAGATGAGGTCGGCAATTTCACTATTGATGCCTTTCCCGACTTTGTGGGTACAGCCCGCTCTTATAACGTAGGTATTTTGGCCATTCTGCAATCACTGGCGCAGCTATCGGCTCGGTATGGTTCAGAGCAGGCAGTGACGATTCAGGAAAATTTGGTGACCAAGTGTTGTTTTGGCGGCACTGCGGGGGTTACTGCTGATTACTTTTCCCGGGAGATTGGGAAAGCTCGGTTTACCATGCCGAAACGAGATAATCAGTTTGCGGCTCATCAGGAAGATGTATTAATCAGTCCTAGCGAACTCGCCAACACTGATAAAAAGTATTTATTTTGTACTACTGCTGATCAATACCCGATGAAGTTCAAGGGCAAACCGTATTTTAAACATCCACGCTATAAGCGATTAGCCAAAATTCCCTCCGTACCCATTCCAGAAACCACACCACCGCCCGTGCCGATATTGGATTTGGAGCGGTTCCGGCCCGCACCGACGCCAGCGGTTGATCCTAATATCATCACCGTTCCCTGATGCCGAGCAATTCTACTGAATACAATAAAAAATACTGGCAGCGCTATAAACAGCGGCGACGGCGGGTGTATGGGTATTTATCACCCACGCAGTATGAAGAACTGGCTGCACGTGCTAAAGCTCATGGTCATTCAGTGTTTCAGCAACTGTGGCAGGAAAGCCAGGCGTATCAGCAGCAGCGTTATTTGCCTTCAGCCACGATTGAGGCTCTACATAGAGACTTGATTAACCAGCTCAGAAGGTTAGGCAACAATGTAAACCAGATTGCCAGGCACACCAATACTTTCCGGAGCATGGTCACGCAGCGACAGGTATTCGAGCAGTTACAAAATGTGGAAAACTTGTTGAAAGATTTTACTTACCGAATGCCGCGATTATCCAATAATGATCACAACAAAATGAAAAAATGATCGTTAAATCACTGAGCCGCCGCAGTCGATCATTCGCTCAATTGGTCTGCTATATGGATCATGGAGCCGGTGAGCATGACTATTATCTGGCGCATAATTTTCTAGCACTGCCTGATAATACGGCGGCAGTGGTTAAGCAGTTCCAGGAGAACGCTGAATATCTAGTAGACAGTCCTGGGTCAGTGTATATGTATCACGAAATTATTTCCCTACCGGCTGAATGTGCCGAATTAGATAATGCCGATGACGTTCTGGCGAATTTGGTACAGCAATGGATTAGGCGTCGTTGCCCGGAGCATTTGGTGTATGCCCGAATCCATCGAGAGAAGAATCCGCATGCGCATCTGGCTATTTCTGCCAATCCGGTACAGATCAACCGGCGGCAACGACTCAGTAAGAAAGCGTTTCGACAGATCCAAGTCGATCTGGAGAACTACCGGTTACGGCACTACCCGGAGCTGGGCAAGCAGCGGTTATACCATCAGATTCAACAACCTGAGAGAGTGCGACAAACCGATGCTGAAATACAACTACAGAAACGCACCGGCAAAACAACTGAAAAACAATGGGTTGCCCAGATAGTGAGTGAAGCTTTGGATATAGCTATCACACCAGCGGAACTGCATAAACAGGTCAAGGCGAAGGGTTTGCAGTTCTATAAGCGGGGGAAAACCGTTGGTGTGATCCAAATAGCTACCGGGCGTAAGTTTCGGCTGAAGACGTTAGGGTTAGCCACACGATATAACAAGCTGCAGCAGGTGATGCGGGTAGTGGAAAGGCAGCGGCAAGAGTTGGAGCAAATACAATAAAAAGCGATAAGTTGTGTCGATTTGCTTGTGTAATCAACATTAATAATTTAGTGTTAGGAAATATATGCTCAGAATATTGTTTGATTACTTCACTAAGCTGGCGAATATCAGCGTGTAATGGGAAAAATAAACGCCTAATGAAGAGAGTGTGGACAAGGGCTTATGATAACTTGCAAATATAATTAGTCTTTGTGGGGTACACAAGTTACTATTATCAAAAAGAGGTAAAAGTCTAATTTTGTGCTAAATAAATAACCGATATAGTTAGTAATAAAGTTTTAAATTTTGGGTATGGCAGTAGCTGGTAATTTTTATACGGAGTGCATGTGAATATACAAACTAATCTAAAGGGGCGTATTAACAATACCCAACTACCGTTAACTCAGGGGCTCATGCCGCTCTTTGAGGCTGTGCAAAATTCTATTCATGCGATTGAAGAAGCAAAACTAGATCCTTCAAAAGGCAAAATTGTTGTTGATATTATCCGAGATAATCAGATCAAAATTTTGCCTGATCACCTAGAACATAGACCTGGTCCAGAAAGCCAAGCTGATATTCAGGGGTTTAAGATCACTGATAACGGCATTGGATTCAATGATAGGAATATGCTTTCGTTTGAGACGCTTGATAGTGACTTAAAAGCGTCTATTGGAGGAAGAGGGGTTGGTCGGTTGCTATGGCTAAAAGCCTTTCAAAGCGCTGAGGTTGATAGTGTATTTGTTGATACCGATGGAGCGAAAAAGAAGCGGTCCTTTGTATTTACAGCAGAAAATGGTGTCAAAAATACTGCTTCTCCGAAAAGGCCTTCACACGATTGGGCAAGCACAACAGTATATCTTACAGGATTTAATGAAAAATACCGCGAGGCCTCTAGAAAAACATTAGCAGCTATAGCATGTCATCTCTTTGAGCATTGTCTCTGGTATTTTGTCCGGGATGGAGGTGTCCCAACTATTTTAGTTCGTGATGATGAAGATGTTTTAAACCTAGATGAAGTTTACGATGAACACATGCATTCTTCTGCAAATAAAGAGAACATAGAGATAAAAGGAATAGAGTTCGAGTTGACGCATATCAAATTAAAGTCAACATCATTTCAAAATCATTTAATCGGTTGGTGTGCTTCAAATAGATTGGTAAAGGAAGAGAGCATAACATCTAAGGTTAAGGGGTTATATGGAAGGCTGGGTAATGGTGATGATCAATTCATTTATGCTTGTTATGTAAGCTCCAAATACCTAGATGAAAAGGTGAGGCCAGAGCGCACGGATTTTTCTCTTGAGAAGAACCATAACAATGGTCTTTTCTCAGATTCTGAAATATCGAAGGCGGAACTGCTTGATGCCGTCCTTGGTTATGCGGAAGCCTATTTAGCGCCTTATCTTGAGAGTAAACTAGAAGCTGGACTAGAACGCGTTCATCAATTTATTGCAAAGAAAAAACCTAGCTATCGACCTATATTAGGTAGGATACCGAAGGATGATTTATATATAAAACCAGACGCGACTGACAAAGAGGTTGATATTTTTCTCCACACACATCGTTCTAAGATAGAAAGTCAACTTTTGTCCGATGGGCACAATATTATGAATCCTCTTGATACTGAAGATCTTGAGGATTATGAGGTAAGGGTAAAGCAATACCTTAAGCTCGCAGATGATATTAAAAAATCAGATTTAGCAGATTACGTATTTCATCGAAAGGTAATTCTTGACATTTTGAGAGTTGCCATACAGCGCGATGAAGATGGTAAGTATAAGCGCGAGGACTTGATTCATAAGTTGGTAATGCCAATGAGTAAAACATCAAACTCTATTGAGTTTGAGCGCAATAACTTGTGGCTTATTGATGAGAGGCTAACATTTCATGACTTTCTTGCATCAGATAAAACACTGAACTCTATGCCTATTACAGATAGTACTGAGACCAAAGAACCAGATATCATAGCATTGAATGTATTTGATAAGCCATTATTGCTTTCAGAAAGTAAAGATCCACCGTTCGCCTCTTTGGTGATTGTCGAATTAAAACGGCCTATGAGAAATGATGCAAAATCAGGTGAAAAGCATGATCCAATTGAACAGAGCTTGGGCTATTTAAACCGGATTCGTTCTGGCAAAATGAATACTGCTTCTGGCAGGCCAATTCCAAATGCACAAGAAGTACCTGGCTTTTGTTACGTGATTTGTGATTTAACAGAGTCAATTGAAAATCGCTGTAAAATCTTAGGGCTTACAGCGACTAGTGATCACTTAGGGTACTTTGGCTATAACCCAAGTCTAAAAGCTTATATTGAAGTCATTTCATATGATCAGCTTTTTCAAAACGGATTGCAAAGGAATAGAGCATTCTTTGATATGCTTGGATTGCCAGCTAATTGAAACGATAGCTTCTAAAAGTAAGTTATCAAAAACATTAAGAAAAAAGCTATAACATAACCTGTGAGGTTAAAATACTAAGTAGGTAGTTTATATCTTTAGTTATTTTTTACTTTGGTTTTGGGTGATTGTGCTCGTTAATTTGCATGAGTGAACCTTTAGAATATATGGTTGGTAAAAGTTTGAGCTATTGGGCTTTGACCTATTCATAGCGCTTTTGATTAAAGTTTTTGGGGTCTTTAGGGGAATCCCCTGAACAAGTTGCACTGCAGCACTTTGTGCTAAGGTGCAAACTTGCACTGTCACCAAACATCAAAAAAAGCCGTCCGATTGCAATGAAACGTCTAAATTCGATAATCTAAGAATTAATACACTTTATTATTTCAATATTGCCGTCTTTTAGTGGGTTGTCTGGTGGATTTTACATTTTGAGTTGTATCTCATCATACTTTGTGAATTCTGAATTAAATGTGCTCTTGAGGTTCGAGCGTTATATGCATCTTCAATCCACCCTCCCAACTCCTGTGCGGATGAAGGGTAAACCCAATATCTTCCGTAACAATTCGTGTGCCCCATATTCCAATTATCCTCTAATCGAGGGGGCATATAACAAGAATGACCCTGACTTCGTAGAATTATTCCCATTACTCCATTTGGAGTATACTCACCTTGACGTAATGAACTTTTAAGCTCCCAATCAACATATCTTCTGCTATGTGTGCAGGAGCCAACAAGAACAATTGTTACTGTGGTATCTTGTAAATATTTCTTTCTAATCTGAGTCATTACATATTCAGGGTTATAGCTATCAATAAAATTGTCATTATCACTGGCTCCAAGTACATATGGCGTAAATACTTTCTTTCGATTAGTAAACTCGTCAATAAATTCATCTACTTCATTTCTATCTCCACGATAGTGAGAGATAAATACTTTTCTTTTTATGTCTGTATAAGTCATTTTTGGATATCTCCTTATGAATATATTTTACACATACCGCCTGCGTAATAAATGCAAGCTTACGAGCGCCTTAATAATTCATCCAGTAATCGAGTTCTTTCTCAGTAGGCTTCCAGAGAATCGAATCATAAACTTCAATCAATTTATCGATATCTAGTGGAATAAACTGTACATCACAATCCCTAGGAAACGCTTGGTCCCTGCACTTCATATAGAGAGCCCAACTTGAGTCAGCAATTGAAATTAGCCTAGTGCTCCGATACTGAAATAAATTACCTACATCCCAGCCTCGTATGTTTTCTTCAAGACCTTTATCTTCTTTATCGAATATTTCGTCACCGGTAGAAGTGTTGCGACCGGCAAAAGTTGGCCAACCATCATTAAATTCAAAGACATAAACTAGTTTGTTTGACGAATCATTATGGTAATTAGACCCTAAAACCTGTGCGTGCACAACATCATCTGTGACTAAAAGGTCGATAAATTGGTGGTCATCCTCGGCTAGCCCAAACTTCCTTGATTCCCAAGACTGAGTATCATAGAACCAAAGCGCATTAATGGACTCTAAAATTAGCCACTTAGCGTTCGGTGAAAAGCTCATTTTCATAAGGGGGCCGATGGGTGCGGGAAGTTCATGAACATCTCCTGATATTACATTTCGTATTTCAATACCTTGATTATCATTTGCCATGTATGGAACTACAAGCCATTGCCAATGAGAGTCAGCCGTCCCTAAAGAGAAGTACGTTCGATCTGCTGTTGACAAAAATATCCAATTTTTCATGGGTGTTACTTTGCCGTTCCAAACACGGAAATCATTTTCGCTAGAAGAGTAGACCCCATACTTGCTGCTATATAGGCTGCGAATATCAGGGTGAATACCCTGTCCAATCAATTTACCAGCGGACATATTAACGATACGAATAATGCTGTCTCTATCAGCGAATAGAAGCTGTCCATCTCCTGGCAAAAATGCCAGGCTCCTTACAGGAACATTGCTTTTATGAAGAATCCTCCTCGAAGTTTTTGGATACTCCGCATCTACAACCTCCACTGTTACATCGACACTATTCTCAGTACGGCCAGAGAATGCGAGTAAATGGTGTGCTTGACTCCATGCGTACGAGTTGATGACCCATCCGTCTGGATCCAACCAGTGAAAGAATTTAGCCTTAGGGTTCCAAACCCCTAGTCTCTTGCGATCAAAATAATTAAGCGCTAAAAATTCGTCATCTGCAGACCATCGCGCGGAGGAATAGAGAGATGACGGATCAAATGAAACCGGAGTATAGCTTTCATTCCAGATTTTCCCATCTTTATCCATTAGAACGAGCCCATCTCGATCATAAGCGGCAGATACGCCGTCTACTCTAGTGTCCAATGCTCCATAGATATCGCGAAAGTGGCTATCCCCGAATATATTTTCGCCTGACACGTATTCAAGGAATCGCCTCTCGTCGGTTAATAAATCCCAGATTAGGAATTCGCCTTTGCCAGTTAGAAAAAATACTTTTGAGTCAGTCAGAAATCGTGCAGCATGACCCCTTCTAGATTCAACGCTTTCGCCAATCTGTTCACCTCTTTCATCCCTCAAACGATATATAGGTATTGCATAAGCGCCACTGCCCTCCCAATCCAGGGAAAGAGCTTTCCAACTCTCCTCAGTGGGGAAAATCCAGCTTCTGCTAGCGTTGAAATTTGTATTTTGGAATTCGTGCGTGCGCATATCGAAGACAAAATAATTTCCTTCTTCATCACTAGTGTTTTTCAAAAGGATGAATGGTTCGCTAGAAGCCTCAACCGAAACACCCTGCTTTCGTATTTGATAGGCAAGATCAATACTCGAGAGCGATTCAAGCAAAATCCGCCGATTCGAGGGGTCTGGCTTGAGCCGGTAAGCCATCTCGGCTAGCCGATAAGCGATAAGAGGGTCTTGATTTAATTGATTGATAGCAGCGTTCCTAACAGTTAGCATACGTCGCTCTGCTTCCAATCTTGCCCCCTCTGCCTTGAGATTCGTCGTTGTTTCTTGAGCAATTGAGAGCTGACTTAAGATTCTATCGAGGTAAGCCGTTGATACTGTGATAGCACTGATTGCAGCAACAGTAAGTACAAGCACAATCACAGAGAAACGTTGCCAAGACTTAAGAAAAGAACTAGATCGTTTCAATCGCTCTACTACGTGATGACTCGGCGTATTATTAGACAACGCGTCCGCCGTTTCGGTTACATAGACAAAATCAGATAGCCGATTCCAAACTTCATCATCAGTCGGGACTCTACTCAAAACTTGGTTGACATTTATGGGTATAATTCTTGAAAATGGCTTTCGGTACCATCGATGAATTCGTGACTCAAGGTAAGCGGATAGTTCTTCAAAAACACTGCGCGACTGGTAGACATTATTCGTGACTACGATTACGAATGTGCGCGCCGAGCAGGCTCGTTTAACAAACACTGCCAATGGAGTACCCACATCCTCCTCAGTTTCGTCGCGAAACACCATAAGACCTTTGGATTCTAAGACTCGCTCTAACTCCACTGCATAGCCGTGCGCGTCGGCATGCCTATAAGAAATGAAGACGTCAAAACCACCTAGTAACGAGGCAATCTTTCCGAGTGTGCGAGACTTATTCATTTATCTGGATAATCATAGATCAATCATCAGTTCAATTTCCAACTGCCGGTCGAATCCAGCGCTTTGTTAACTGGCAACGCCAAGCGAGTCATTGTGAACTGTCTTGTACTGCACTAATTATTCGTTTAAAAAATTTTTCCGGTTTGTTCGGAATTACATTCACAAAATAACCAGTTTCAATTTTTCAACGGCTTATCAGTTTGGACTTGCTGGCTTGATCACACGATTACTTATTAGCCTCTGTATACCCCGCTCAATAAGATGGAACACAACCTCCATATCTGTAGCAGTGAACAGGTGTTCGTTCTCTCTGCAGGTTAGCCCATTATTTTTACTTAGTTTAGCGATGGTGTAGTTATTAAACCAGCTATCTAAACCATCGAGAGGAAGACCCAACCTTTCAGCCATTGCAACGATATTGCCTCCCACGATTGTTTGCTTATTTTCTAGAGGAGAGCCATCATTTCCATCTCTAAATATTCGGTTCGGTTTGCTGCTGAAGCAAGAGGCTACTTCGGCAGTAGATCCACCAAATCCGCCTACTAAGTAAAGAGGCATGTTCGCGGAGCAGGCGAAAAATGCTTCCTCCGCGATCCCGGAATACATGCTTGAGTATCCTTTGGTTTTGCCGCCTAAGCACACACGAATCCCTTGTTTGCCGATATCCGTCAATACATCACGTAATAACCAATAGCGGAGTATCGGGTCTTGATCAACTTCTTGTGTGCTTATCTTCTGAATAAAATGTTTACGTCGCACATGCTCTAGTATTTGCAAAACTAGCTCGGAACTGCCTGCACATAAACTATGGAGGCTCACGACTTCCAACAGTCCATGACTCTCTTCAGTAGCCTGGATTCCATATTTGCTTATTGCTGAGTATTCATTAGGTACCAGATTGAGCATGCGGGGCAAACCTCCATCCAGCATTTCATGGTAGTGCGAGGTGCGTGTTTCGGCAAGTGTTGCTATGATTCGCATTACACCATCAGCACGCCAATCGTGCCCAAACAATATGCGAAAACCGCGGTCTAAAATATATTCTGAAAACCGGTAGATGAGATTATTGAACCCTTCCGCATCGATACCCAGAGCGGCTGCACTTTCGCATTCAGAAACACTCAGACTAGCCCAAGTAAGAGGGTCGACGAGACTAGACATGATTCATCTCCCATTCGGACTCAGACATGACGGATACTTTATTAGCTTTGAGTTGTTGGCGTATTGCACTGGTGCGTTCTTCCGGAAGTGTTTTGCCAGCATAGATTATTGCTCTGGAGCCTGGCTTGCTTGCTATTTTGTCAAGCGCACCTTCGATACTCACCGAGCTTGGATAACGAGGCAGAACGACTTCACAGGGTTGCGGATTAACGCGGAATTGAAGTTGCAGGTACTCAATGTGACATCGCAAGGCGTGAAATAGCACGCGGATGATATTGCCATCGGAAATTCGTGCTGAGGCAACATTGTCTAGTGGCAGAGAGCTTGCCGCGCAATACATTTCGCGCCGTAGATCGACTACCATCATCGGCATGAGTTTTCTTTCGGCCCAAAGAAACTCCTGGCGACACCAATATCGAGATTCATACTCTTCAGTACGCAGGGCCAGAAATAGACAGTTTTTTGCACTGCCTTCGAGTACCTCCCGCCATTTGCCTCCCGGCTGAATACTCTCGGCATCATAAAAGTAATGAAACAGATCCCCCATGTGTGGCATAGATTTGATTCGATTCAATAGACTGACAATTGCATGGGACATAGCCATGCCATCTACTTTGGCATGACTGATAAAGAGCTTTGAAGATTTTTTGCTTTGCTGGGGGCCATACACTTTTTTGATCAATTCTACCCGGCATTTCTCAAGGGTGGCGAGGGCGCTTGCCACGGGAATAAAGGAAGGTTCAACGTTGCCTTTCTCGGTAGCGCTTAGCTGAATAGTGTCGTCAGCGACAGGAGCTGGGATGTCGACAGCGATGCGCCTGACCTGCTCACGTTTGTTGAGCAGCTTATTTACTGCGTCCGGCCAACCTTGATGCCCTCGGGAACGAATCTCAATCGCGATGGTTGTCTTAGCAGCACCCAACAGAGCTCGGCGATAGGGCACGCTGTCTATAATTCTAGGGTCAAGGAGAGGAACGTTGATACCCATCCTTTCGGTGAAGTAGAGATTCTTTTGCCCCCGCTCTTGCAAAACACCCTTGAATATCTGTTTTATGAGGTTCACATACTCTTTGGTAAACGGGTCATTGAAGTCTCGGATGATAACAACTTGGATGGCTGTTTCGCGACGCATGTTTAGTCCCGCTCTATGAAGGCGCTGTGGTCCGTACCGGAAATGCTGGCACCAGCAGTTTCCGACAAAATTTGTGCGAGACGAACCAACGCGGGTTGTAGTTTGACCAAGTCTTGCCGGAACTCTTTACACAAGTTGTTCTTATTGGCTCGACTTAAACGACCCTCAATGGAATGTGAATGCCAGATCGTGGTGAATGGCCGGATTTCCTGGTTTAGGTACTTGGTCAACAGAGTGGCTACATTTGCAGATGCTATCCCATGCGCGCGTATCTGAGCGCGAGCTGTATCGAAAATTGTCGCCACGCTTTTCAGAGCGGTTTGTTCATCACCATCGTTTTCGGTGAGTTTCTGAGTGGTAATTCGCGTTTGCAACTCCACATATATATCCCAAGCCAAGGCTCTATCTGCATTGGTTGGCGCCCAGAATTCATCCAAACGGGCGGCGAACTCTTTGTCGTCCAGTTGCCATCTTTGCAGCCATTCTCGCCACCTGCGAGCGGGTCCAACATCGAAAGGGTAGCGGCGCGAACTTAGCTCAATAAGTTGTGGCAAGTCTTGATCTATTTCTGCCACAGCTAATTGAAACACAGGGCGCCAGTGCATAATTTCAGCGCTTGCTTCAAGTTTTACATCTTCAATGCGGGTTGGCACGTCTATGCGGCGGAGTAGATTGCCGTTGATTCCGGTTGTGTCCAGATTGCAGTCGACGCTATAGTGGACTAGGTCGCCGATGTGTATACGCCGAGATTTTGTGCCAACCTTGCCAACGGGAATGTTATCTAGCGCGCTGGTTACTTTAGCTTTCTGATCTGTAGGTGCTTTCTCTCTGTCTCGGATGGGTAGGCCGCAGCTTGTTGCCTTGCTCAGCATCCAGTTGAGCGCAATGTTCGAACGCTTTCTATTGGCGACCCGCTCACCCACGACCGTGTGAAATGTCGCATTGCCTCCGATGTCCGCGTGTCCACCTCTGAACCATACTTCACAGATGTTATCGCGTAGACCGATGCAGCGTTCTAATCCGAATGTTTCACGAATTTCATCTAGTGCCATAGCGTGGTATGTACGTTCCACAAGTTCAGGAATGGTAGGAACAAAGTCATGTTCGTTGTCGGTCCAAGGTACGCCGAGTGAAGCCACGGTATCAAAGAGACCTAGAAAGCGAACTATTGGTGGTTCTTCTAATGGCTTACCCGAGGAGTCTTTAATCTTAAAAAACTCATTGGCGATTTTGTTTACAAACATCCGTGCTATGGTAGCCCCGCGGCTATATCCGATCACATCGATGTCGGTGAGCCCCGAGGCATAGCATGTTAGCAGGTGTTTGAAATTCTCATCAACTCTGACCTGGCGACCCGCACCCGTGAGGCCGCCTACCCACTTACCAATGGAACCTTTTCGTGAGCCAACACCGTCGAGATAAAATCGCTGGTAACTTTCATCATATCGCTTAAAGAACTTATAGACATTGGTGTCTATAAGCTTGTCTCTATCGGGTGCCCGAGAATCATTCCATGTACCATCGAATGCGTAGAGTGGCATCTTTGGCTCCTAACCTAGTGGTTTCCAATGTTGTAATTTTGAGACAAAAGTTAATTAAAACTCTAAAATAAGATGGAATCAAGTAATGACGGTATATGCTGCGCTAACTATCCGGTACATTTTGATATCTTCGAGAATTCACACAATTAATTGCAGCACTCACATTATGATAAACCTCATAAGGTTATTGCCAGCCTATCAAATTAGGTGCTGCAAATATGATTTCGTTTCCCAGCTGAAAACAAATCGACCGACAATAGTGAGAGATTCTAGCGACTTACAACACTACTAATACATAGGGTAGCGTTGGCCTATAGCTGGCACAAACGAAATCAATGAGGGGCTTAATGACAAACTTACCTTATTACACTTTTGATAATCATTATCCTGAGCCGTGAATAATCATCTTCGCCTGTATATTTCTAGTTACTTGCTTGTTATGAATCCACCTAAAAAATTCATGGTGTGTAGTAAAAATTGGAGGTCTTGAAGGAATGACAACTATTGAAAAAGACAAACTCCGAATCTTCGTGAGCCGAAAAGAAGAGGATCATGATCTCGCACGAAGAATCGTAAAGCGACTTGCACTCTTCGCCGGCGACCAAGTCGAGTTCTGCACTTCTATGAACGTTCCTGAGGGTAAGGACTGGCGCAAACGAATCGAAAAAACCCTAAATAATACCGACCTGCTTATTCTACTGTTCACCCATCCTTCGTACAGCTGGGATTGGTGCCTATATGAGGCCGGATTGTTTACGAGCTTAGAGTCGGAGTCTAAAAAGCCGGTGGTTTGCATACACACGGTCACCAGCCTTCCTCCTGGTCCGCTACAGCACATACAATCAGTGAAGGCGGATATAGGGCCTATGAAGCAGTTTCTGAAGAGACTGTACGGTACTACGGAGATTACTGGGTCGGTCAAACCAATTAACCGTGCATTTGCAGACGACGATGAGGCGCTCAGTAAGGCCGCTGAACAAATATGTGGAGAGCTAGAGACACCTGAAGATTCTTCTGAGGCGATGCGCTTTCACTACAACAGGCGAATAGTGTTGATGGTTGATCCGCGAGACCTTGAGGCGGGAAGCATTCCGGATGCCACCCAGATACAAGCAGACCGCATGACCTTAGAAATATTTGGCCTTCTTGACGATGCACTAGACGGTGGAAAATGGACTTGGGGTGAGCTGCTGCAAGACATGTTAAAAAACGGTGACAATAAATGGTTGCAGGAGGTTAATGGTTGTATAACTAACGCATGTAATGGCAGATATATTAATCCGATCTCTGAAACATTGAGCTCTCTTACGAGCAATAAGATCTACCAGCCAAATCTCAGTCGACGTTGGAAAATGCAAGATGGGAAGATGAGGCTTGAAATTTTGCTAATTCAGCAACCGGCTGAGGGTGACAAGAACATCACCTACCCTGTAGCGGATAGTGGTGATAAGTAAATCGAGGAAGTAGGTCGCATAGCACGTAACTAGAGTCACCTGTAACTTTTAACAAGGCAATAGTTTAGTTCGACAATTATTTAACCGGCATATATATGGTGAATAAAGCGGTTAATCGCAAGCGGAGGAAATCGTTATGTTACACCTCCATCAACGACTGCTGAGCCCGAGCCGATTCCCCAAGATTGAAAAGAAGCCCGCTGAGTATAGGAGTGAGCGAGATTCTATTGGCCAACGTATTCTCCAGAAAGACGATCGAGCCAAACCCGTTCCTGACGCCGTGTTTCAGCGTTTGGATTCCGTAGTTGAGCAGGTAGAAAACAACGTGAGTGTAGGCACGGTCAACACGATCGAAGAGGCCCGCACAGTTCTCCAGTCGATAGAACGAGTCATTACCTCAACCAACTTCGTTTGTTCAATTCCGTACTACCTTGTCCACAGTTTTTCTGAGGGGCTATACCCACGAGCTTTAGATTCACAAGTCACATTTGCAGCCGAAAATGATCTACGCAGACCGCACATTCAAGCAAATGAAGATAAAGATTTCTCTCATGTGGACTGCGACCTGAGCAGTTTATTGTACCTCTGCATCGCTGAATCGCTCCAGCTCCCACTTTGCATGGTAGAGGTTCCACAGCATAACTTTGTTCGTTGGCGACTGAACGGCACGCTCTATTTGAACTGGGACACAAACTTTGGATTCAATAAGTTCACAGATGCCGGATATGCTTCACGATATGGCGTTAACCCAGAACACATCGTAAACGGCACGTATCTCGCCGACCTATCTACTACAAATGTCGAAGGATATTTTTCGTTTGTCCGTGGCATTACGTTCCAGCGTGCAAACGAATACGCTGACGCGATTGCAGAATATCGCTCGGCAATCAGCAACTATCCACAGTCTCCATCGAGTCGCAACAACATCGCTTGGCTATTTGTTTCGCTTCGAGATGTTCAAAAAATTGTCACAAGTGATGAAGCGCTTCAACTTTCACTGCAGGCATGCGACATCGAGCGCAGCCACAGCTATCTCGATACTCTAGCGTGCGTCTACGCAGAACGCGGCGATTTTACTAGCGCAATTCAATTCGAGACCGAAGCGTATAACCTCTACCCTTCCTTGGGTTATAAGGAAATGGTCGAAGCATTTCAAGACGGGAAGACTTGGCTTGATGTGCATGGCACCTCATAATGCGTCAAATAAATGCGTTAACCAAAGTGGCGGATCTCGCGGAAACTGAAATTAACACGTAGCGTCGCCACCCGGTTACGCTAGTCGTTAACAGTGACTGCTTTTTCATTTGAGAGGTGCGCAAACTGTTGGGGGCGCCTGTGTAGGATATCAGCGTCAATAGCGGAAAAGGGCAGAGGTTGTGCGAAAACTCTGCAAAGTCTTTACAACAAGAAGTTGCTTTAAAGTATGGTGTGAGACGCATTAGCTGGGTTAGGCGATTGGACTGGTTAGTCAGATTGGCAGACTCCAACTAATATATTGCTCAGCTTAAAATCGACTCTACGGGCTCGTTTTTGAGTTTTCACACAGCCTGGGCAAGTAGCTGATAAATATATGATCACTAGGCTTTGTCTAAACTAGCTCTGTGGAGTTGTCAGGTCGAATCCAGGTTTCTATAGACCACATAGAATTATTAAATCAAAATTTAGATGGCTTGCTTAAAACTATATTTGACTATCTTCCTTTGTTTAATAATTTCTTGCTTTTTATCAACTTCCAGCTAAAAAACTCGTTCTTTCAAGCCACCCAGGGAGGAGTCTTGGACTTAGAGTTTTAGATTATATATATAAAGCTCAAACTCCTTAGTGGAACCGGGGAAGCCTATCAAACTTTGCTTTTCTATATATGATAAGGGCAAAGTGCCCGGTTCAAATACGGGTAGCGGCTCCAGGTTGCTATTCTTTATAAATAAATTATTCTATATTTTTTAAACGTGGGAGTGTTGGTTCATTAGCCTTACTATATCGCCCTTTATACCCTTCTCCACTCATGGTATCAGAGCATTTATGAATATAAAGTTGGGCTACCTTTGTTCTGTATTGAAACTCTACTGTATTTGGTGAAAAGTTAACCATTTCTAATGTAATTTTTCCACTAAAGCCAGGTTCTATTTGCCCGTCACAAAGATGTGCTGTTACTAACCACCTGGCAAGGCTACCTTTGGTTTGTAAAAAGCCTAAATAACCAAGTGGCATGCTGTAAACATCTGCGCTGCATGCCAATACTGACTGTCCGGGATAAATAGAAATTTTTCCATTTTCCATTTTCATTTTTTTAAAATAACCATTGCCAGATACGCTATCATAATTTACAGGTTGATCGTTTTTTTTAGGTGCATAAAAAACATTATCAAGCTCAATTGATAGTGAAAACTGATCAAATAGTTTTGGATCACAGATATCGAGTTGCTTTACTAATGACTCAAGGTTATTTCCAATAATAATCACAATTCATTTACCCCAGATAGATATTATTAATGCGAAAAGCGCAAGAACCGTAGTGACTAACCATTGATAATTTATTTGAGAAAAGTCAAAAAATGATTTCAGGAATGACTTCTGTGTTTCAATAACACTTCTTCTGCTTCTAGGTTGTTGACTCGTTATAGTAAGATCAGTGCTGAAAAATACCGTAGAGGCAATTATAGTGCCCAATGGAAGTGTTTTTTTTCGATTTGTTGTATTAAAAAACAGTATTCTTAGTTTTCCATAAAATCGCGGCTCGATTTTTGTGGTTGCCATCATGATACCATTATCTAAAAGTAAGGAGCCTTTAGGGACTATAAGTCCATAGATATTATTAGGAATTCTTATCTCCTCTTCCACTTCAATCATCACGCTAGACTTTGCAGGTATATTGACACTATCTTTCACCTGATACATAGCAACAGGAGAATCTTTCGAAACATTTCCCCAAAGTTGACCCACCGTTAGTTCAATTGACCATTCTTCAATATGATTCCCATCTGAAAATATCAAGCTTTGATCAGAGGATAAAAAACTTTCAAATTCATCTGTGCTATTAGTAAGTCTGTTTATTAAGCTGATTAAACTCACAATAAATTCACCCCAAAAGTTTAGTCTGTTTGTAGATTTTTTAAATATCTCAACTTATTATACATCATGTATTTTCAGATCGCATTGGAATTAGAAGTAACAGCATATTGCTTTCATTATATGTTGCTCTTTTATTAATTTTCAGCTAGAAATAGTTTGTTCTTTTGAGCCACCAGGGTGGGGTCATCGGCTAGAAATCTTGGATTTCTAAAAATAGCCTGAAACTCCTTTGTAGAATTGGGAAGACCTATCCTATGTTGCTTCTCTATACATGGTAAAAGGGGTTATCGCAAGAGCAGTTGGCTTTTGACGTTGGGGTGGCGCGTTCTTTTGTATCCAAAATGGAGCGTGGTGTGCACATGTCGAATCTGGAAAAAGTATTTGCGATTGCTGATGTTTTGGGCATTTCTGCCTGGGGGTTGATTCATATGACCGAGGCATTGATTGCCCAGCGGCAAATCGCTCAACGGGTTAAAACAGAGGGGTTTAAATAGTCTGAAAGCCGCTCAACATCTTTGTGCGTCTTTTGCTTTGGCTGCCAGCTTATTGAGACTTACAATAAACTCAATGATGCAAACGAACCGATAGGTGCTGCATCCGCGTCCAAGTCATGGTGATGGTGGCCATAAATCCTCGCCAAGCACTTGTGTCGTCTGATCACGAGGGATAATCGTTAAACCATGCTCACCATGCTCAGTGTAAAGCGTTCTGGCAAAATTAGAGACCAAAGTAAATTCAGGTGAAAGGTCAACAAAGAACCCAATTTTAGCTATTTGCATGTGGACAAGGTAGCCATCTTTGTGTGAATAAGGCGGTTTTATTCGCGTGTAGTCATCCGCCCAGCAGGTTGGGGTCATGATGAAGGGCCTAACTTCTCCACCGTAAAGCACATACTGCCTCACTGGATCAAATTGCTCGGTGTAAGCCAGATCAACACCGAGAAAGTAAGCCAGACTTTCAAACGCTATCTTAGCCATTGCCCTTGGCAGCTTTTTGTTTATCCCGAATAAGAAGTTACCTGTAATTTGCACTAATGGACCATCTTGGCGCAGCGTTACATCTTGCATCTGCAAAAGGTTGTTTGATTTACCTGAAAGCCTTATCCCATCTATCTCAATCGGATAAGGATCAGCGTTGACGTAAATCTTTCGCTCCCCCTGTAGGAGATGTCTTCGTGGCTATATTGCCGCGGCTGCCTATCTCTACAGGCTTCCCACCTTTTCCTCTAACGCCATACATCATGGACATCGGCTCTAGCTCCGCTTTGAGAATCATATCAAGACTTCCTAAACGGTTATTGCATTTACGGCATACCTCACCATTCTTTAACACAAAATCATCGGGACACCCGACTGATTCAGGCAGGATATGCTCGATTGAGGTTGGTCTATTTGAGTGTAGACACCAGATACATTTCATATCGTTGCCACTGAGCGTTTCTTTGAGTTTAGTGCGCAACCCTAACCACTTAACTTTTGTTATAAAACTTGCATGTCAATATAAAATACTCTAGTGTCAGCAGGCAACAGTTAAGATTTATATCAAGTAAATTGACTTATCAAATAGGGTTTCACAATGAAAAGGGCTTGGATATTTTATTTCTCATTTTTTATATTCATTTCAGTTACAATTCTTTCCTGGCATAGCTGGGGGCGACAAACTGAACGCTCTCAAATTAAAGAGCTTAGTGAAGGTGGTGGTGTTTTAATTCCTGCTACAGATGATAAGTCAATATTATACGGGCACTTTAATGATTGTGGTGAAGCAATTCTTACGCACAGCAAAAAACTATCGGCCCAAGAAATGAAATGCAATCTACCAGAGTAATAGGTGGTGCATACATTTAAGCAAATATCGCAATTGATTGTTGCATTTTTTTTTACGTCCATTGCTAATGAATCTATAGCAACTAATTTTGTAAGCTTTTTGCCAAATGATACTGGCTTAAATGACCTTACTCCAGTTGATCCGGTAGTTGGTAATAACGCAACTACGTTAGGGCAACAAAGACAAAACGTTATAGAAGCTGTACATAGATATTGGGAAAATACTGTAAATTCTAGTGTTGATATTCAAATTGTATATAAATTCGGTGGTTTCACAGAAGAAGGTGGACAAATCGACTGTACCGGTCTAGCAGAGACTAGGCGTGGAGCACAGGCATATAATTTCACTAACGCTATTCTTTCAGATACATGGTATCCAACTACTCTTGCCAATAGTCTTGCTGGTATAGATTTGTTGCCAGGAGATACAGAAGAGACCGCTGATACAATCATTACAATCAATACACACACAGATATCGGTGGGGCATGTGGTGCATCTTTATGGTATGGCATTGGTGGAGCTATACCGCCTGATCAATTTAGCTTATTTGAAATCCTAAAGCACGAGATAGGCCATGCTCTCGGTTTTGAAAGTTTGGTTAATCGTAGAACCGGCGAGTTGATGCAAGATATGGCTAGTATTTATACCAGTTTTTTATTTGATCATCAGTTACAAAAGCTCTGGCCGGCCATGAGCAATTCAGAACGGCTTGATTCATTTACTAATGTAGAAAGTGTTACCTGGGTAGGTGGTCAAGCAGTAGAAGCAAGTAAGAACTTTATTGCTGGTATTTTCTTTGGCAGTGGACAACCGCTTGTGTATGCGCCAGAAAAATTTGAAAATGGTAGCTCAATTACTCATTGGGAAAAGCTATTGTCACCTAATGAATTAATGGAGCCGGACTTTAACCAGGGTACAGTTAATGACCTTACCATAGCAACATTATCTGATATGGGTTGGGCTCTACAAGTCATTTTTTCAGATGGCTCAGAATTCAACCCTGACATCTGCGAAGAAGGAATAGCGGAATCTATAGGACCGACGATGATTGATGGTTTTAGAGATGAGTTTGGAACATTTGGGACATCCGTATCAGGCAACACACTGGTAGTTAGCGCACGTTTACATGATCAGGTTGGGCCAAATGTGGGAACGGTTTATCTCTATGAAGTAAATCATGCTGGACGCACTAGACCAATAAAGATATTAGATCACCCCAATGACTTAGTGAACAACGGTAGTTTTGGTTTTACTACTGCGCTTGAAGGCGATACGCTAGCCGTAGGTGTGAACGTCATTACTTTTGGTGATGAGACTGGTGGTATATACGTTTTTGATCGCGATGAGGGTGGGACTAATAATTGGGGTGAAATACAAAAACTTACACACTCAGATATGCAAGATTTAGATGGTTTTGGCAACGCCGTCGACATAGATAGTGAGCTTATGCTCGTTGGTGCTCAAGGTAATGACAGACCAACCTCTAACTCTGGTGCAGCCTATCTCTTCCAGCGCGATACCATGACAAGTATTTGGTCAGAGGTTCCAGGTCAAAACCCACTAGTTGCAGATGATACAAATAATTTAGGCGCGCTATTTGGTAGCACAGTAGCTCTTAATGGCAATACTGCCCTTATTGGCGCACATAACAAACTCAACGACTCAAATGAACCGACCGGCGCTGCCTATGTTTTTGAGGATATTAATGGGAATTGGCTACAAACCAAAAAACTAACCGCTTCTACTGAGCAAGCCCATTCTGATTTTGGCCGTTATATTGCTCTTGATGGGGACACCATCGCCGTTACGGCCCCTTTCTTCGATATAGGTAGTCAGTTGGGTGTTGGAGCCGTTTATATTTTTGAAAGGAACTTAGGAGGCGCTGACAACTGGGGAGAAAGCCAACAGATAATGGCGGAAATGCCTAGTGGCAGCGGCGCTTTTGGAAACTCTGTTGCTCTTAGAGACAACCTGCTACTGATTGGAGAGCCAGGAGAAAACAAAGTCCATGTCTACAATCGAGCTGGCGGGATATGGCAACTACAACGTGAGTTAACCCCATGTGACAACACAGTTGATGGATTCGGCTGGTCGCTTTCTGATTTTGATGAGTCAGATAAAGTAGTTGTAGGCACGCTTGATGCAGAAAAAGTTTATGTTTTTGATCTCACTGTAGACCAATGATCACTAAACAACTCATGATTGCTATTGATAAGTTTGAACAATACCTATTGTGTTAACTAAAGATGAACCGCCTAAAAACCACTCAAGCTTTATGTGGAAAGGAGAGGTGACATAGTAAATTGGATTTCGATTTCAGTTATTTCTAAAGCTAGCAAATGTCAAGCAGTCTATAGTAGACCACTATCTCATTGGTGGGTTGCCTTCACGCAATTTCGGGTTAATTACTACTTTACCATATCAACAGTTAATGTTTGACCATGCTCGAGATGTTTGAAGCTTGCAAAAAAATCTTTTTGTCACTATTCACTAATATTACGCTCTGATATATTTTCAAACAAAAACAATAATCCCCGTTATGTGTTTTTATGATTGACTAGTTTTTCAACTGAGCCAACTGCTTTCTTAAGGCCTCTGATCTCCTCTAAAGTCTTTTTAATATCATTGGTTACAGAATTGCTACTTGTCGTTTTCAATGCATGTTTTCTTAGTGGATCATTATGAATTTGTAACAAAACGCTTTGCATATAATGCGAATAGTCCGGTCCTTTATTGGTATCAGTAGCAAGTTGCTCAGAGAAACCTACTATTGATTTAGCAAGAGCAGACTTATAAGCATAGTCCTCAGCTATATTTTTCTGTTTTACATATTGCCCAGCACTAAACCATGCACCACCAATTAGTATTGGCAATAGAGACATCCGGCTGATTACTGCAGATAGCTCAAGCCCTTGATCAAATGCCACCCAAATTCCATTGCTCACGGAGGCTATAACAAAGACGCTAGCAGCAATCAACCATCCCACCTTTGAGCTGAACCCATTGGCTCGATTATATTGTGCTGTAAACGCAGCACTTAATCCTTCTGCTGTTGTATATTCAAGTGCAAGCTTTGATTTTTCAATTAGCTGTTCAGCAGACGACAAATACTCTTGATGGTTGATTTCAAATTTTTCTAGTTTCTGATTATATTGCAAAGTTAGAGCATCTTGATCTTCTAATTGCGCTTCTCTCAGGGAGATTTTTTTACTAAAGCCATCAATAACTTCAGAGTGACTTTTAGACATAGAGAGCAATTCTTCAATTTTTTCAGACCGAGTTTGGTCATCTGAGAGCATGCCTTCTAGTTTTGAGCGTCTTTCTATACTAGCTGTCATCAACTGCGTAAGGTTTTCTTCTTGTTCATTCAGCCTGTCTATTTTTTCAGTTAACTGTTGATGTAGCGAATTTATTTCTTTTTTTAACTCACTGCTTTCTGACTTAATAGCAGTTACATCATTAACATGGTTTGAAAGACTAGAAGCCCTTCTTTGAAGATCATTTATATGCTCATCAAACTCTTCTTTCCTCTCATTTGAATGGCGTATACCAATATTACGGAGAGTAGGCTTAATTTTATCAATTGTTAGTGCTAAATGCTGTAAATCTTTATTCAAAACATATGAGCTCAGTTGACTAAGCAACTGTACTAATTGAGTGCGCTCAGTGAAGGTTGATTTTTGAATACATTTTGCAGTTGCACCTGTTAACGCAGAAATATCAACAAGAATAGCTTGAATACCGCTAACAATACCTTTTGCCACATACTCCTGCTCATTTCCATATTTCTTCCCTGCATAATCAGAGATTTTTATTCTGCGGAGGTTCTGCTTTATCTCATCCCTATGTTTGCGAAGCTGTATAATTGTTGCCGTATCCATTTTCTACTCCCTTACACATAACACATCGGTTATTAAATATGCATGTGGAAATATATAAATATTTGGTCACTCTCTGCCTGTTCTAAGATCACCCAATACATCACAAAGAGTATACAACAGCCATTTGCATATGTCATACCTACTAACATAGCTAGCAGATAGTTCACTTGTAAAATATAATTCCTTATATATCTTGCAGAAGATGAAGGAAAAGACGATCAAATCAAAAGGTGCTAACCCAAAAAGTGACTGGGATCATCATGATAGGCCCACTGATGTCAAAGAATATATGTGCCTACTCTTAAAGTTATTGGAAATCATAACCTAAGTTTTGAAGACTATATATCAAGCAAAGTCGCCGCTATAGCTCAGTTGGTAGAGCGTGCCCATGGTAAGGGCAAGGTACCCGGTTCAAATCCGGGTAGCGGCTCCAGAGCAATCTTACTTAGAATATTGAATGATAAAAGAATCTCCAAATCTGTCGTTTGATATAATAACAATATAAGGAGTTTACAGTGAGATACGGGCAGAGTGAATGACTTAACGTTTTAGTTAACTACCAAAAGGCTCAGTAAGATCTTTCGTTGAAACCATGCTAACAACAATAGTAAATCGAGTGCCTTCAACAACTTCGTGTACACAATGAGAAGGGTTTATCTCTTTCCCTGTGCAAGTTTCATTAATAACGAGAATGACATCCCCACACGCTGGTTTGATTAAAACACTATTATCATACAAGTCCTTATATTCATACGCCCCTCCAGAAAACTCACCAAAGTATGCCATGAGGGTTATCTTGTGCCTTTTGCGGTCCTTGTGCCAAGGTACCGAGTGGCCTCTCTGGTACCTAAAAGCGTAAAACTCTGGACATAAGCTTTCCAAGCTAACCATCCTGGTAATTTCCTCAGCGTTACGTATGAAAGGTTTGGAGAGTTCAAATGTCTGGCATACATCTGCTTCAAAACGTGCGACTAAGCCTTTATGCTCCAGGGGGGCAAAATCTAATTTTTCTAGATATTCTAACCATCGCTTACACATGCCAGTAGAAAAATAGCTTGGTATATGAAATACATTTTTTCCTTCGAGAAGGTTTGACTCCGCAAGCTCTTCAGGTGGAACTATTAATTGTCTATCCATGAGCGCATCATTTCTCGTGCAACTGCTTCACTTGGTTCTGGAAAATCAAAATATTGTGGGAAGCTCCCATAAGGATTGAAATCTATAATAAACTCTTGAAAAGATTCATCCACTATCATGTCAAAACATGAGTATGATAGTGAAAAACTCTGTATCATTTTTCGAATAGCTAGCTTGGTGTTTTCAGATATAGCGTAGTCTGTGGGAATATAGTTAGCAAAACTCTTATCAAAGCGATTAATTTTTTCCCGCTCATATATGAAAAACTGATCACGTATTACATAGCATCTAAATTCCCCCCGCCCTTTGATGCTCTTTTGCATGAAAACGGTTCCAAACGTGTTTAGATAGTCTACTACCTGAGCTGCCTTGAACTCAGAAGCTGGAAATACTGCTGCAAAATCAGTTCCATCTTGCTCAATAGTTAAGAATTTCGCCTTCTTAAGAGAAATTTCATCTTGAACCTCTGATACATAGCAGTTTCCTGCCGCTTTTACAGCCCATGTTTCGTCACCATCAATGTGAGCGCTGCCTCGACATAGGCGAAAATCAGGAATCAATGCTCCGTAGTTACTTAAACAGTTCAGCGAGTACATTCTATTTCGAAGGAGCCATGTTGAACCCAGGCGGTTTGCATTAACCGAATCAAACAATAAGCAAATAGATTTATAAAACTCTGTTTCTTCTCGTAATTTATATGTACCTGAATGTGGTGAAATAAGGTCATAGGGATAACGGAGAAAAGCACTCTTAATACGCTTCTTTTCTATGTAGATACTTCCAACTTTGATACCATTACTACCATCAATAGCAGTAATATCTCGCGCATTCAAAATATGCTTGGGTCGTACAGAAAAATCACGTAAAGCTCGTTCGATATTCTTCAAATCCGTATAAGGGCAGCCCAATAAATACATACCTACTACAATCCAAGGTCACAAAAGTAAACGATGAGGTACCCATGAAGGTACCTCATCTGCTAGTTTTTAGTCTTGCCAGATTTTACGCATAGCCGCACCCTCCTTGAGTATTAGTTAATCAATCGGATAGTTAACTATTTGGTCGCCCGATACGGATATCAGGGTACTTTAAATATTTGGGCATCCTAATAATTTGTTTTGGACGCTATCGATTATCTCCTTTGAGTATACAACAGTCATTCTCAGGCTGCATTAGAGTAAAATAAACTTAATGTTCACTTTCAATACCTCTTGCTTTTTTATTAACCTCCAGTTAGAAATGGTTTGTTCTTTTGAGCCACCAGGGCGGGGTCATCGGCTAGAAATCCTGAATTTCTGCTAATAGCCTAAAGACCCTTTATAGCACCGGGAAACTTATGAAAGTTTGCTTCTCTATACATGGTAAGGGCAAGATACCCGGTTCTAATCCGGGTGGCGGCTCCAGAGCGATATTAACTAGACAATAGAAAGTTGCCCTCAATATGTATCCTTAGTCATTAACTAAAGTGTTGTATTACCTGTTTTCTGAGTCTTTAATGCTATCTAAGTCTTTAATAAACCACTCAAGCATTGACCAATTGTCTAGTTTTGTGGATTCATTTCCCATGCTCTTTCTTATTTCCAGTAAGAAGTTACCTAGGCGGATCATCATATTCTCCATATTAGAACTTGACTTCGCATCTTGAGCATTCTTCATGGCATAAAAATGTTTGAACAAGTCATTAAAAGCCTGAACGACATTATCAGAGCCAATAAGAGATAAACGAAATGAGACTTTCCGGTAATTTAAGGATAGCAATATGTTAGTTGCTTCTTTGGCTTTATCTTTGTTTTTATTTTTAGGGTTTGATTGCCATGCTGAATCTGGCATGAGAAGCAATACGAACGGTTCAAGAATTTGATCATATATCTCTATACGATCATCTCTAAGCTTTTCTTCAATCTTTATCTTTCTTTCATATGACTGGCGATATTTCCAGCCTACCGCTGTCAAAAGCAATACAATGACTGGTGTTGCAATTGCTCCTATAGCGGTTACATAATCAATCCAGTTTGGTACTTCCACATTGATGCCCTCCTTGAAACGACCGGCTAAAGTATACAACAGTCACTCTGATGGCGCATTGGGGCAAAAGAAAACTAATGTTCACTTTCATTATCTCTTGCTTTTTTATTAAGCTTCAGCTAGAAATGGTTTGTTCTTTTGAGCCACCAGGGTGGGGTCATCGGCTAGAAATCTTGGATTTCTAAAAATAACCTGAAACTCCTTTGTAGAACTGGGGAAACCTATCTTATGTTGCTTCTCTATACATGGTAAAGCGGGATACATCTCAATAACTTTTGAGTATTAGTTATAGCCCGCTACCATAGCAATAAACCGTCTATTAGCAACTGTTTTTTCATTTAGGTCGAGCGCTGCTTTCAGGGCAGCGTTTCCCGGTTCTACCTACTGTGCTCCAAAGTACGTTATTACTTAACCACTTTGTGAATGAAAAATCACTATGAACTGCCGGTCTTATTTGAAAAATACCTTCATTACGGAGATGTTTTCCGGAACTACAGTCCAAGAACCATTGATTCTTATCAATCCTCATTCCGGGTTTTCCTTCTGGAAACCCAGGCTACAGAACTTAATCAGTTAAGCCGACCGCTAATCGAGTCCTTTCTTTATGAGGGGAGGGAAAAACGACAGTGGAGTGCTGTCACATTCAGAGGTTATTTCAAACATCTGAACTGCTTTATCAAATGGTGTATTGCGAAGGGGCTGATGGAAACAAACCCTATGGATGGTATCGAAAAGCCTAAGCTGGAAAAAAAGATTCCCAGGCGATTAACATCTGACGAGGCTCAAAGGGTGCTAGATGCCGCCTATCATATGCGCTATGAGTATCGGTTTGAGCGTTACCGAAATCGTGCCATTATTGGCGTTATGATTTTTGCCGGATTACGCCGAAGCGAAGTGATTAATCTCAAGCTCAATGATGTGGACCTGACAGCCAGGATGATTTTCATTAATCAGGGAAAAGGGGCTAAAGATCGGGTGATTCCGATCAGTGCTCGGCTCAAATTGATCCTGACAGACTATATTGCTGAATGCGATAGGCTGGGAAGAACCAATATTGAATTTTTCACTAGCCTGCAGCCTGAGCGCCGTTTTGGGCCTCAATGTATCAACTACCTTATGCGGCGTTTAAGGAAAAGCACAAAACTGGATTTCTCAGCACATACCTTGCGGCATTCTTTTGCTACGCTGATGCTCGAGGGTGGTTGTGACATTTACACGCTCTCCAAGATGATGGGGCATTCCAAAATCACTACCACCACCATTTATCTGAGTTGCTCGACAAAGCAGATGGCAAGATCTATTGAGATGCATGTCTTAAACTAGTCCGCCCCAGGATGTCTATCATGGCTTCACTAGAAGCTGATGTTAAGCAAGCAGAGCGCTCGATATACAGCTCGGTCGTACTCAATCGGGTATGGCCGAGATGCCGCTTGATAGCATGGATATCCACCCCTTTCCTGGCTAACTCGGTGGCGACAAAGCGGCGATACCGATGGCCACTGACCTTAAAGCCTACTTCCGCTGAAATACGACGGTATAGCATTTTCAGTGCATAAGAACTAAATGGTTTGGTCGGTTCTTTAGCGGAAACCCACAGAGCACCACTGTTAAGGCTTGGTTCGCTTCGTAGTGCGATATAGTCGCGATAATTGGCAACAAGATAAGTTGGTGCGACAAAATACCTAGCCCTGCCTTTTTGTTTCTTGCCTTGAATACGTATTTTCCATTTCCCATCATCGCGATCCCGATAAACTGAATCGGTTTTCATATCCAATAACTCACAATTGCGTATACCTGTGTATTCAAATACTTGAAAAATGAGTAGATCACGGAAATATTGAAGTGAATCATAGAGCGGTTTTCGTTTATGCATATGATCTGAAATCAAAAGCACCTGGTCGCGAGTAAATGTGCTTTGCTCGGTGGGTTGAGTGCGGTGCTTAGCTATTTTTCTAAGGCGGGATTCGTTGATGTAATCTTCTGTTTCCAGCCAGTCAAAGTAGTAGCGTATTTTTCGGACATAGTCGTTAAAGGTCTGATGGCTCCAGTGATACTGTTCTGACTGTGATCTTAGAATGGCTCGAAAGTGTTTGGCGTGATTGATTTGCTCAAGGGTACACAGCCCGGTACGTTTCATGATCGTGCGTAGTGCATCATAGGTGCTACGGATGGTCTCATCACTAAAGCCGGAAAAACGCCGGTCTTCGACAAAATCTTTCCAATAGGCCCAGACTGGGGTTTTGGTTTTGGGTGGTGTTAAGTGAAACAGGTCAATTTCTTGTGGAGAGAGAAGAACATTCAGGTCAGCCATATTGAGAGGCGTAACAATAGCAGCAACCAAATGAGAAGATAATGAAACCAGTATCGGTTTGACGTTTTGAAGTAGCCGAGGCTACAAAGAAAAGGCTGGTATAGAGCTAGATTACCGATCTCGGTCTAAATCTTTTGAATGAATGGCTTGAGCTTCCCTTAACTGAGCATTCTGTTTGGCAGTCATTAAATAGTGGTATTCATCAAGGGAAAGGTATTGCTGAGTATGAGCATGTTGTAACTCGAGCATGGAAAGCGAATTGACCGCGTCGTGAAAACTACTATTGGTGAGTGCTTGAGCGATATCCAGTTCTTCTTCAGTACCCAATACACTGTCAGGACCATTGACTTGAAGATGTTGTTGGCTGGCTTCAAGCATTTGCAATGAATGTAGGACCTGTCTAGCAGCATGTATCTTCGCTTCCAGCGAGCTATCGGTTGGATTGAACAAAGTAGCTGAACTCATAATGGCTTGGCCTAGTATTACAGTAGATTGTGCGATCTGCGTTAACCGAAGTCAATTCAGGTGAGCCAATGTGGTGGTTAAAAATAGAACCCAATAGGTGCTAACCTATATAGACAAAACCAGGAAAATGCTTAGTAAATGCAAGTTGGTGCTACATATGGTGCTATCTGCATTATAATAAATGATAATATTAAATTATATCAAATAGTTAAATATGAAATTCAAGTCCTACAGGGCCCACCATTTTCCTCGTATACCTCGTTTTATGTATGTCGCCGAAAGGTTTTGGATTAACTTGTATATTGCATGAGCTCGGGCAGAGCGAATCAAACTTTCTTTCTGGGTTCGTGGTTAACTAAAGTCTTTGATATTAAGGCAAATATACAGGGTTATACGGCAGCTAACAGGTTATCCTGCCATTATCACGCTACAATGAGAATCTGGGCTCGCTGCTCGGAAAACGGATCAATTTGGTGGGTATCGGTTGCTGGTGGTGTGTGGTACGTCAGTTGATAAGCCGGTGCATGTTAGTAGATTACAAGCGTTTACGTTTACTGAGCAAGGTTGCCCCAGTTTCAATGATTCAGCCCACCATCGACTTGGTAATTATTTTCAGAGAATGGTTTGACGAACAAGATAATTAAAAACTTTGCAGTGTTGGTAGTGGTTGGGACATTATCGGCCTGTTCTGATGAGCGGCCTTATACTGGTGAATGGACTGGTGGCGATACTTTTAGCGATTGTGCAGATTGTCCACCAATGATCGTTTTATCCGGTGGTGTTTTTAAAATGGGTGGTCTAAATGAGTCTCAATCACGCTCGCACCAAGATAGCTTGCCTGTTCGTCAGGTTACGGTACAACCATTTGCAGTCGGTGCTACTGAGGTTACCCGTGCGCAGTTTGCTGCATTTGTAACAGCGACGGGGGGTAGGCAGTTGTTGCAGGACGATGGCTGTATTAGCTGGTTAGGGGCTGAAGGGTTGCAGAATATTGCTGAACACAATTGGCATTATCCTGGGTTTGATCAGCAGGATGATCATCCAGTGGTTTGTGTCAGTTGGCTGGATGCTCAAGCCTATGTTGCCTGGCTAAGTGAGCTAACTGGGCAACATTATCGATTATTGTCCGAGGCTGAATGGGAGTATGCGGCTCGTTCGGGAAGCACATCTATTTTCTCGTTTGGCAACTCGTATCAGCAATTGTGCATACATGCCAATATTTCCGATAAAACTGGAAAAACGCACAAGGCATCATTGGTGGCAATAGACTGTGATGATGGTTATGCCAAAACCTCACCAGTTGGCTCATTCCAATCCAACGATTTCGGTTTGTATGATATCCACGGCAATGTTTGGGAATGGGTTCAAGATTGCTACCATGATAATTATCAGGGCGCGCCAATGGATAGCCAGGCCTGGTTGGAAAACTGTGCAGGCAATCAAGGTGTGCCTGAGCGGATGTTGCGTGGTGGCGGCTGGGAAGCATGGGCGGATATGATGGCTTCGGCCAGCCGTCTAAGTTTTGCTCAGCAAGCCAGAAAAGATGATTTTGGCTTTCGAGTAGCACGTGATTTGGTCGATTAAGTTACAGTTCGCTTAAAATGAAAAGCTTGATCATCCAGAGCGACCAAGTTAAGTTCAGGGTTAATCCGTTTGTAACAACTGTATGACTGACCTAGAATTTTATCCAATTGGTACCCCTGGCAAACAATGGGGCGAAGCTGAAAAAGCAGCCTGGTTGGCCAAGCAAAAAATCCAGCGTTCATATGCTAAACAGGTGCTTCAAAAGCTTGAGCCGCTTAAAGCATACCTGGATGTCAAACAATACGGTGCTTTGTCGTACTCACCCGAGCGATATCCACTCTATGTTGTAACAACACATGATAGGGATACGCGTAAACCATCGGTTCTGATCACAGGCGGTGTGCACGGTTATGAAACCAGTGGTGTTCAGGGAGCCATTCGTTTTCTTGAGGAGAAAGCGCAATTTTATGCGAGCAAGTTTAATCTTGTGGTTGCGCCTTGTGTAAGTCCGTGGGGTTATGAAACCATCAATCGATGGAATCCCCATGCTGTAGACCCTAATCGATCTTTTCTTGCTGATAGCCCATCAGAAGAAGCCGCTGCATTGATGGGTTATTTAAGTGATCTGGATATCGATTTCACAGCCCATTTTGACTTGCACGAAACCACAGATACCGACAATACCGAATTCAGGCCAGCACTGTCGGCGCGAGATGCAGTTGAGCATAAAAACTGGCATATCCCGGATGGTTTTTATCTGGTCGATGATACGGAAAAACCCACCGATGACTTCCAGGCCGCGATTATCAGATCGGTTGAAAAAGTCACCCATATTGCGCCTGCTGACCCTGATGGAAAAATCATTGGTGAAGCCCTTCAGCAAAACGGTGTTATTCATTATGCAGCGAGTAGGCTGGGGCTTTGTATGGGTGTGACCAATGCCCGATATGTCACTACCACAGAGGTTTATCCAGATAGCCCTAAGGTTGATGATGAAAACTGCATCAATGCTCAAGTTGCAGCGATTGTTGGCGGGCTTGATTATCTTGTAGCGGGGTAAATCAAAATCGGTTCAAGATAAGTATGGGTTCTGGAGTTATTCAGGAAAAGTGTTTTTAAGCTCGGCAACCATTTATCAGTCTGTCTTGATCTGTTATGTGCTACTGATAAAATGCGCCCGGTCCGAGCGCATATCCAATGAAATTAAGGTAACTTTTATTCAGAGGCAAAGGCAGGCCAAGCGATGACAACATGCGCATCTTTGAAGCCGTCATTTGGTATTTCATCATTGATACCTGTTACTAAGTTTTTATATTTAAGACCATCGAGTGAGTTTACACCAAATACAACATGCTTGAACGGGCCATTGTTAAGCTCATTGGTTCTATCATGAGCTTGATCGAATGAAGCGAATACCTCAATAATAATTTCAGGGAAAATGTCTGACATAATTTAATTCCTTTTTAATAGTGGAGTAGATGACAAGTTGTTGTTCTGTCATTATTTTTAGTATGCTTATTTATCAAATGCTCTCACTTTTGTTTGGTTGCAGGTCTTCAAGTAGATATACAAAATAATAAGAGTGCATGGGTTGGCTTTTTATCTTATTCTTATAACTTTGAGAGCTTTAGAGTCATATGCTCCTGTGACAGATATATATTCGAATAATTAACCGGGGAGGTGATCAGGTGAGGCATTGGTTTATCTTTATATTGGTGCTTGCGTTTGGAGTCAGCTCGGCAGATATTGCTGCACAGAGTGATGACTCAGAGGCAGCTGACAAGCAGGATCATTTGTACATTGTCTATGACTCCTCAGGCTCTATGTGGGGTGAGTTGGCCGATAAGTCTCGCAAGTATGAAGCAGGACGAACGGCGCTTTCTGAGCTGCTGGATAAAGATGTAGGCAATCGGCAAATTGCGCTGCGTGCTTATGGACATCGCGAAAGAGCCGACTGTCGGGATTCACAGCTGATCGTTCCCTTTTCTGATTCGCAAACGGCCAAAGCGGCCATCAACAATGCCGTTACAAACATCCGCCCGACAGGAAAAACCCCGATCAGTTACAGCCTGCGCGAAGCACTCAAGGATTTTGGCGATCGCAGCGGCGATATTTTATTGATCAGTGATGGCATTGAAACCTGTGATATTGACCCCTGCGAGTTGATGCGCGAATGGCAGGCCGCCAATGTGAGTATTCGGGTACATGTTGTGGGTGTTGGTCTGAATGAGTTAGAACAAAAAGCCATGGCCTGTATTGCCGAAACATCGGGTGGAAAATACTTTGATGCCGATTCGGCAGAAGGCTTTAGTGAGGCGGTTAATCAGGCCAGTGAACAGGTTGCCGAACCCGAAGCAAAACCGATAGAAGATGCACAGGTTTATCGCGTTATCATCAAGGCTATCGATTCAGAAGGAAAATCGTATACCGCCGAAGGCACGCTTTATAAAGAGGGTGAAGCTGTAAGTGACTTATCGACCATTGGCAGCAACGAAGTTGATGGCCCCGGCGGTTATGAAATTGAGATGGGTGTGGTCTTGAATGATGGTTCGATTTATAAACCGGTGCGCCAATCGCTAACGGTTGAAGAGTATGTGACCCATACGGAAGTGATTGTTGTACCCCCGGCGATTGTCAGCGCCACTTTTAAAGAGAACGACGAAGACCACCAGGGTTCTTTTGTAACCGCTTATCAGGGCAATGAAAAAGCCTTTGGTTTTCGGGCTTTTGATGAAGCTTTGGCCAGGCCTGGCGAGTATGAGTTCCGGGCACAACCGAATGCGGATAATGAGTTGTCATTGACTGAGACCCTGATCGAGGGCCAGCATACCGAGTTGTTGTTTGATCTCACCACAACGATTCAATTTTATATCGAATTTGTTATGCCTGACGGCGATACATTCCGCCGTGGTTCAGAGTTATGGCGCAACAATGAAAAACGCTACGATGTTTTTGGCAGTAACAACCCCACAACAATCATCCCCGGTGTTTATGAACTGCGACCGGATGGCGATCAAAACCTGCCTATCTCACCAGTTGAAATTGAGATTACCGAAGATGGAAAAACCTATCAGGTGCCGATTGAAGCAGGGTGGATAAATATCAGCTACACAGATTCAGACTTTGATTATGTCAGCAAGCCAAACAGTGCATTTATCGAATCGCTGGATCGGGGTAACTCAAAATACGCGGGTGTTGATAGACCAATACCGGTCAAACCAGGCCAATATAAAATCAACCCGCGTACAGAACAGGGCTTTATGGACCCGATTGAAGTGGTGGTTGAAAACAATAAAGTGGCCGATGCGGTTTTTACACCCAAACCGCTGGGTGAGATTGTGGTTAATTTTGCACCTTCGGAAAACTGGAAAAGCGAACCGGACCGAGCCTTCGTTACAGCACTGGATGGTCAACGTATTATCAAAGGCTTTATGCGGCCGGGCCGTCCACAGAAATTTATCCCGGGGCGCTACCTTGTGGTTGGTGGTGGCAGTGGCGGTAGTGAGGCCATTGAACAAGAGTTGACTGTGACCGCACATGAAACAACAACAGTTACATTAAAACATCAGTCAGATAACTAAATGTCAGCCTGGGTAGTGTCTATTGGTGCTTTACAAAATAAAAGCCTATGAATGAAAAAACCACCCAGCGCATTGGTTTTGGTGGGGGCTGTCATTGGTGCACTGAAGCGGTGTTTCAGAGTTTGCGTGGTGTCAGCAAAGTGGAGCAAGGCTTTATCGCCTCGGCGGCGCCACATGACACCGATTCGGAGGCGGTTATTGTGCATTTCGACAGTCAGCAGATAAGTCTGGAGCTGCTGATCGAAATTCATCTGCATACCCATGC
Source organism: Wenzhouxiangellaceae bacterium (assembly GCA_965230265.1). GTDB lineage: Bacteria > Pseudomonadota > Gammaproteobacteria > Xanthomonadales > Wenzhouxiangellaceae > JAJFKX01. The sequence continues at coordinate 3,506,402 of OZ245999.1, forward strand.
CAGCACCTCCAATCACACCATGCGAGGCAAATACCGCAGTGCGATTTACGCTTTCAATCCACAACAGGCCGAACAAGCGAAACAGGCCTTAAAGCAATTGCAGCCAAACTTTTCTGAGCCACTGGTCACACAAGTGCTGCCATATGTCAGCTTTAAATCCTCGGACGATCGTTTTCATAATTACTATGCCAACGATCCGACACGGCCGTTCTGTCAAACTTACATAGACCCTAAAATTGCTTTACTGCAGCAACGCTATGCCGAGAGTGTTAGCAAGGACAAACACTAGTTCATATGTGATTGTTTCAATAAAGCGTCTCAGCTACTGATCATCTGAAACTGAACCCTTGAATGGATTCATTGGTGGTGGTGCTTTAAAAGCACTTGACATTCTATAAAACGATGCTATCTTATGTTTTAAGACGACTGGTCATATAGATCAAAAAGGAAGCAACAGATGTCACCACGTGGTGTAAACAAACAACAAATACTGGATGCGGGCATGAACCTGATATACGCCCAGGGATACAATGCAACAGGCATTCAGGATATTGCCAATGCTGCGGGGGTTCCTAAAGGCTCGTTCTATAACTATTTCAAAAGCAAAGAAGATTTTGCCACCGAGGTTATCTCTCATTACGCGGATCAGACTGTTGATTTTCTTAGAGCACACTTAGGTGCCGGTAACGTGCCGCCCCTGGATCGCATGCGAATTATGCTCAATCGCTGGGCGGACAACATGTTTTCAGATTTCAACGGTTGCGGTTGTTTAATGGGCAATATCACTCAGGAAATGAGCAACCACAGCGAAAAAATCCAAAAGGCCACTGAAAAAGATTTTGTCCGATTGGAAGCGCAGTTTGTGGCTTGTTTGCAGGATGCACAGCATCAAGGTGAGATCAGCGCTGAGATCGATGTTCAACAGCTCGGTTCGTTTATCTATAACGGCTGGCAGGGTGCTTTGATACGTTGCAAAGCCGAAGGCAATGGCAACCAGCTCAAGTCATATGTTTCATACATTTTTGATGAAATTCTGCCTGTATATGCTAAGTCACCGGTGAGTGCATAATCATGTCGTTTCCCTTGCCATTTTCGAGAATGACGCTTGAAACTGCGCCGGAAAGTTCGGTGCCGTTTTTGAGTGCAGCGCAAGCTGACTTTGGCATGATTCCTAACCTGGAGAGAGTGATGGCTGGTGCGCCTGCGTTGCTGGGAAGTTATGTTTCTTGCTGGGAGGCGTTTAATGAAACAGCGTTATCAGCGATCGAACGACAAGTGGTATACCAAACCGTAAACTTTGAAAATAACTGCGAATACTGTGTGCCATGGCACACCATTCTGTCTGAACAAGCCGGTATGTCTGAAGAGGATGTTGACGCATTAAGGCATGGCGCTAATCTGTCGGATAAACGCCATGAAGCCTTAAGGGCTTTTACTCAAAACATGGTCAGGGCACGCGGCAACATTGCGCCCTCTGAACTGCAGGCTTTTTTTGATGCTGGATATAAAGAGCAGCATGCAATGGAGGTTGTTTTGGGAATTGCCATTAAAACCATGAGCAACTACACGAATGCGATAGCACAGACGCCGCTAGACAAAGCCGCAGAAAAGAAGCGCTGGAAGAAACCAAGCTTGCGTGAACAACAGAAGCATTAAAAAATTTGCCCATATTTAAGACGACTGGTCGTTTTAATTTGAACGATAACCCCTAGAAAAGGAAAAAATGATGAATACACAACAAACTGAAAGACATTTCCCGTTGAACACCATTGATAGCGCACCAGAGGCATCAAAGCCCGCGATGCAATGGTATCAAGACAGTTTTGGCATGGTCCCCAATCTGGCCCAGGTCATGTCAACTTCACCCGCTTTGCTGCTCTCATATTGGCAAACACAGATCAACCTGCTGGAAAAAGGATCACTGACCAAGCAAGAGGTCAACATCGTAGAAACAGTGGTTGCCCATGAAAATGAATGCCAATACTGCGTAGCCGGTCACACCGCTTTTGGTAAAGATCCTCTGTTCAACAATACCGATGAACAAATGAATGCCATCCGGAGCAATGTTGACTTTGAGGACGCCAAGCTGAATGCGTTACGCGATTTCACTCTATTGGTGTTAAGCAACAAAGGCCGCATGGCAACATCACAGCTGCAAGCCTTTCTGGACGCTGGCTATACGCGTGCACATGCCCTGGATGTCGTGGCCTGTATTTCAGCCAAAGTGATGTCCAACTACACCAATCAAATTGTGCTGACACCGATTGATGAACCTTTTGCGCCATTGGCCGAAGGCCTCCCTTATCAGGAAGAGCGGAAAGCGATAGCTGCCTAAATCGATACCGACCCTTCTGAATATTCAGAGGGGTTGCTCTTGAAAATCAAAAAGATATGAAAGGAATAAAGATGAATAAATTATTAAGAATAGGTGTATTAGCCACATTGAGTATCGTGTTAATGAATGTCACATACGCTATCGATCAACAATATTTGATTGATTTCGTCATTTTAAATGAAGGCAAAACACAGGCTGACCGTGCTGATTACGAACGTAAAATTGACCCTATTATTCGTAAACATGGAATAGAAAAAACTCAATCATATGAAATGGTTAATTTTCTTGGTGGCCAGCTCGAAGGCGCAAGTAAACTAAATATTTACAAAATGGATGCAGACAGCTTCAACTATTTAGGCAGTGACTCTGAATTTGCAAAGCTCAATAAGCTTCGAAGTGAAGTACATGATATGAGCAAGCTGACATTATATACAGCAGAAGCCTTATTGGATTATGGACAGATCAATAGTCCTTTGGTTTTGGTTGATGTAGTTGCAATGAATGATGGCTATGGTCATACAGAGCGTTTTGAGTATGAATCCAAAATTCAGGAAATTGCATCTAAATACAATATGAGTTTACGTAACAGCTTTGATATCGATAGCAAAATTGCTGGTATCGGTCCGGATGATGCACTAAAAGTAAATTTATGGTCACTCCCATCAGGAGAAGTTATGCAAAAACTGTCTTCTGATCCTGACTATCTCTCATTAGAAAAACAACGTAACAGGCTCCACGACTTTTCAGCTTTATCACTTTATATAGCAGAGCCTGCTGCTCATTAACTAATTAGCTTAAAGGTGAAATTTTTCTTCGCCATTAACAAACAATTCAATTAAAGACTTATATAAGGAAAACGAAATGACTAGTGTAACAGTAACAAAACGAGTTAATGCACCAGTAAAAGCTGTATTTGCAAGCTGGAATAATAACTTCGGTGATATTTATAAGTTTAACCCTAACCTGCGTGACTCACACCTTCTGGAGGAATCTCCTGTCGATGGTGGTCTTGGTGCACAGCGCCAATGTGACTTGGCTGATGGTAAAAACTGGATCAGAGAAAAGGTCATCAAGGTCAAAGAAAACGAACAGATTGTCGTCGATATTTATGAAGGCACAATGCCATTAAAACAGGCAGTGGCTACTTTTGATTTTCGACAGACCAATGTCAACCAGACGGAAGTAGCTATGACCATGGACTTTATACCAAAAATGGGTTTTTTAGGTCAGCTGCTTGTACCTGTGCTAAAGATGAAATTCCGCGGCATGCTACAGAGTTTGCTTGATGCTAATGCAGATTATATTGAAAACGGGACGTTGGTAAACCCGGTTAAAGCCCCTGCATAGCTATACAAAAATATCTTAGCAATAAAAACTGTTTGTTTTTCAATAACCGTATATGAGATTGATAATGAAAAAATTTGCAAAAATAAAAGCCGTGGCTGAAAAAAGAAAAGGTGGCGAAAAGGCATTGAAGGCGTTGTTGCCGCCGGTTCTGTCGAAAGCAAAGCTGGCTAAAAAAGGCGATGACCGATTTTTAGCCATGATGTGCAAAGCTGTTAATCAGGCCGGTTTTAATTGGACGGTAATTGAAAACAAATGGCCCCAGTTTGAAGAAGCCTATTATGGCTTTGATCTTAATAAATTGCTTTCACTTAGCGCGGATGATTGGGATGCTTATACCAAAGACGTTCGTGTAGTACGCAGTCGACAGAAAATTTATGCAATGGCACGCAACGTACAGTTCGTTGCTGAAGCTGCAGCACAGCATGGTAGCTTTGCAAAGTTTATAGCGCAGTGGCCAGGTACCGATCAAATAGGTCTTATGGCCTATTTAAAAAAACATGGCTCACGGTTGGGTGGTCAAACGGCACAATGGTTTATGCGTTATGTCGGTAAGGACTGTTTCATTATCACCCCTGATGTCTGTCGAGTCATTAACGATGCTGGCTATGACATTGCTGAGAACCCAACTTCTAAACGTGATCTGCAACTGGTGCAAGAAGCATTCAATCACTGGCATGAAGAAACCGGATTGCCATTTGCTCATTTAAGTAAGATCGCCGCTTATTCGAGTGGCTCAAATTACGATAATCAGGGTATAGCTGAAGAAATGCAGAAACTCTCTGCGACTGTATAGCTGTATCGAATAATTTTACTAAGGAATAAACATGACAACAAAGCTTCAATCACAGATTAATTTTGCCCGCGATATTTTCCGGGAGGGACTGCCTCCAAAAGTCAGTGAGAATATTGAGTCGGGAGCAACAGAAATACAAAACAAAAATATACAAAACCATGCGCTTAAAGTGGGTGATATGGCGCCTGACTTTGTGCTGGAAAACCAACATGGTGAAAGTGTTTCACTTGCCAGGATTGCTCAAGGTGGATATGGAATTGTGACATTTTATCGTGGCAGCTGGTGCCCATACTGCAACCTGCACCTACTAAATTATCAACAGCGGTATGATGAAGTGAAAGCCCTGGGAGCAGATCTGATTGCCTTGACTGCTGAATTGCCTGAGGGTGAAACACTGGCGCAAACTCTGGAACTTCCCCCTGTTGAAGGTCTGGAAATTGCCCGCCCCAAAATCCAATTCTCGATAGCCCATGATGCAAACAATAAGGTTTCTCATCAGTTTGGTGTGGTTATTCAAACACCGGATGCCCATTTAGATGTGCTCGATGCGATAGGAGTGGATCTAAAAGAATATAACGGTTCTGATTCGGGTGAGGTTGCTGATCCTGCGACCTATATTGTGGATTCAAAACTGAACATTGTTTGGGCGTTTGTACCCAGTGATTACCGTGTTCGAGCAGATATTAGTGAAGTAATTGATGCAATCAAATCCTTCAAATCAATAGCAGCTGCCTGAAGTTAATGGGTTACCAATGGCTAAAATAGTGCAGTTCAAGGGTTATGGTGATGCGAGTGTTTTGGAGGTCGTGGAGACCGGCCTCCAGACACCAGGTAAGGGTGAAGTTCGTATTGCGATCAAGGCCTTTGGTGTTCAAAGGGCTGATACCTTATGGCGGCAAGGGCAATATATACAGCAACCTGCTCAATTTCCCGCCGGTTTGGGTTACGACTGTGTTGGTATTGTTGATGCCGTTGGCGAAGCTGTGACAGCTTTTAAGCAGGGTGACAAGGTTATGACTATACCTGGCTTTTCGCTAAACGAATATTCAGTGTATGGTGATAGCACAGTTATTCATCAGCGTCATGTTGTGCCCTTGCCAAATATTAATTTGTCCTGGGAAGAATTCGCGGCCATTCCAGTGCCATATTACACCAGCTATTTTCCACTGTTTGAAGTGGCTGATATTCGCACAGCAAAATATATTTTGGTCACAGCTGCATCAAGCAGTACAGGGGTAGCAGCAATTCAAATGGCCAAGTCAGAAGGGGTGACAGTTATAGCTACTTCCAGAACACTCGCTAAAAAACAAGCATTAATGGCGTTGGGGGCAGATTACGTTGTAGCAACACAAGAAGACAATGTTGTTGGTGCCATTCGCACCATTGTGGGTGAGCGGGGCGTCGATGTAATTTATGATCCTATTGGTGGTAAAGCCATTGAAACCTGGTATCAGGTAATTAAGCGTGGCGGCACTATTATCCACTATGGATTGCTGGATATGAATGAGCCAACCTTACCATTGATGCAGTCAATATCGAATGTTGTCACGTTCAAATCCTATATGGTTTTTGAATTGACAGGAAATAATAGCCTTGGTTTATTGCCTAAAAGCCAAGCACTGCAGCGTTGTCATGAATATATAAGAAAAGGAATTGAAAATAGAACGCTAAGGCCTGTAGTAGATAAAAGCTTTGATTTAGCAAGCGTTGAACAATCTCATCGTTATATGGAGTCCAATGCGCAGGTCGGAAAAATTATTGTCACTATTTAACTGTAAAGGAAATTAAATATGAAAATATCAAAACTACTAACCTATTCATTTGATAAAAATGTCGGACCAATAGATCGCGTATTCCGTATATTATCTGGTTCAGCAATAGCTATAACACCATGGATAATGGGGCTTTCACAAGGTTGGCAAATTGGATTAACTATTGCTGGCATAGCTTGGCTTGCTACAGGGGTGTTGTCTAGATGCGGTGCTTATTACATGTTCAATTTTTCAACACATAAACCTTAGGTACATTTATAAAAGAGTGCTTGCCTGTTCTCCATTTGTTCTATATAGTGTTCTCTATATGTACTATCTGGTATTGGAGAATTGATCATGACTCAGCCGGAACGTCAGATCCTGGATTTTATTAAACGGCATATCGAAGAGCAGGGGTATAGTCCCAGTGTTTCAGAAATTATGTTGGGAATTGGTTATAAATCAAGAGGTTCGGTGCATCGCTATATCGAGTCGTTGGTGACCAAACGTTTGCTGCTGCGCGAATCTGGTAAGAACCGAGGCTTGTCTTTGCCGGAAAAGCCCAAAATTCCGCTGCTTGGTAAAATTGCCGCGGGCATGCCCATCGAAGCGATTCCGGAAAGTGAATGCGTGGATTTTTACGAGCAACTCAACTGTCCGGGCTTGTATCAGTTGATTGTTTCTGGCGACTCGATGATTGAAGCCGGTATTTGCGATGGCGACTCTGTATTGATCCAGCCGACTCAAACCGCACCTAATGGGGCTATTGTGGTGGCTCTGGTGGATGGGGAAAATGCAACCCTGAAGCGTATTTATCAACGTGAAGGCAAGGTCACATTAAAAGCTGAAAACCCCGATTATCCACCACAGCACTATACCCCCGACCGGGTTCAGATTCAGGGTGTGTTGTTTTGCCTGGCTCGGTTTTATCGATAAATATCCACCCCCAACTTTGGATCATAAACATGAATGTCGGTATTGCTGGTATTCTTGAACAATAGTCAGTATCCAAGCACTCACAAAGACTCATGTCAGATCATTCCATTACCAGCGCTTTTGCGCCTGCATCTATCGGCAATTTTATTGTGGGTTTCGATGTGCTGGGTTTGGCGGTTAAACCGGTAGATGGTCATGCACTGGGTGATTATGTCACTGCAGAACGGGCAGATTCGACGACATTAACAGTGACAGGCGACTATCGGGATTGGGTTCCACAGGATGAAACCAATCTGGTCTTTAAGGCGGCAGAGCGAATACAGTCCTGGCTTTCAGAAAATCATCATCAGCAGATGGATTTTGCACTGACATTAAACAAACAATTACCCGTGGGTAGCGGAACAGGCTCCAGTGCAGCATCAGTAGTAGCGGCGGTGCAGGCATTGACGGACTTGTTAGCCAGAGATGGTATTAAAATGCCGGAATCAGATCGCTGGCGGATAATGGCTGAGTTGGAAGGCAGTGTCAGCGGTGGGCAACACCTGGATAACATTGCGCCTGCGGTTTTAGGTGGGCTGGTTTTATGCCCGGCAAGTGGTGCACCGAAACAACTGCCATTTTTCGATGACTGGTATCTGGTATTGGCCTATAACGGCCAGACACTATTGACCAGCGATTCACGGGCCTGTCTGCCAGACCAATATGACAGGCACGCAGCAATCCGGCAGATGCAGTGCATGGCTGCGGTTGTGGATGGTTTATACCGTAAAGACGAGCAACAGGTACTGACGCATTTACAGGATGTTTTGGCTGAGCCTTATCGGGCAGAGTTGATAGAGGGCTATATAGCGTGTAAAACAGAACTGTTGCGGCAGGGCGCACTGGCCGTGGGTATTTCCGGGGCAGGCCCATCTTTTTTCGCCATCAGCAATACATTGGAGCAAGCCAGCGCTATGTCATCCTGGCTGCGTTCGAATATGCCCAGGCGTGCAGGCAGCTTTGTACACCTATGCAAACCCTGGTATCCATAAGCCAAAAACCATGAGTGGATTTATTAGCATCAATTCATCTGATCGACGTCAGCTAGATCAGATGAATTCTGATTCCCCCATCAATTTTTCTTCAGCGTTATTACGCGGTTTAGGTCGTGGTAATAGCTTGTACATGCCAGCCAACATTGCACCACTGGAAAGCTTTAAAGCAGTCATGCAGCAATCCTTCGTTCAGCGTAGCGTATCAATACTGAGGCATTTAATCGGCGATGATCCACTGACAGAACATTTGCCCGATATTGTCAGCAAAGCGTTTGATTTTCCCATTCAGATCAATCAGCTTGATAAGCAAACGTCTGTGTTGGAATTGTTCCATGGGCCATCATTGTCATTCAAAGACTTTGGTGCCCGGTTTCTTGCCGGGTGTTTGCAGCATTTGCAGTTGGAGCAACCCATCACCGTATTAACAGCCACCAGTGGTGATACCGGTGGTGCGGTGGCCAAAGCGTTTTATGGGCTGAATAATGTCGAGGTAGTGGTGGTATATCCACATGCCGGTGTGACGCAGCAGCAGGCCATACACTTTGTGGGTTTGGGCAGCAATGTCAGTAGTGTGGCGGTCGATGGCAGCTTTGATGACTGTCAGCGTCTGGTGAAGCAGGCCTTTGCCGACTCAAACCTGACACGGCGCAAGTTGATTTCCGCCAATTCTATTAATGTGGCACGCTTGCTGGCCCAGGTTTGCTATTACTTTGAGCTGGTAGCACAGCTGCCTGATTCTGATTTTGTCACTGTTGCTATACCCAGTGGGAATTTCGGCAATGCCACTGCTGCGATGATGGGCTGTGCATTGGGTTTGCCCATTAAGACAGTGTTAGCGGTGACCAATGAAAATGACACCGTACCTCGTTATTTGCTGGACGGACAGTGGTTACCTAAAGCGGTGGTACAGACGATAACCAATGCCATTGATATTGCTGCGCCGAATAACTTCAGTCGCATTGAGTATCTACAAGGTCAGCAACACCGGCTTGAGTCAGTATTCTGCTCACTTAGTGTGAGCGAACAGGCAACACGGACCGCGATGCGTGAGCTATCTGCCAATGGTTATCAAGCCGACCCGCACACGGCTTTGGCTTGGCAGGGTTTACAGCAGTGGTTGGGTGTACCCAGGTCAGGGTTGGGTGCTGTTGTGGCGACGGCGCATCCGGCCAAGTTTTCAGATGAAGTAGAGTCAATTACCGGGTTGTCTGTTGCATTGGATAACAATCAGACCAGCAGACTGAACCATCAGCCGGCTATTAAGCCGGAATATGGGCTGCTGAAACAGCGATTGGACGTGCTCTAGAAAACCTTAACTATCGGCTGCGGTCGGAGCCGGTTGGGTAATATCGTGACCTTGTGCTTTCAGTTCTTCTTTTTTTCTTTGCTGGATAAATTCAAGCTGTCGGCGATAGGCATCGCATAACTTGTCAACACCGGCGGGCTGTAAAAAACCCTGGTTACCAGCAGCGATAAAGGTGGCATAGATGCATCCGGCTGTCGTCAATGCGGCAGACATTATTTGAGGGTCGGTGCCCGCATTTCTTAATTCGTTAGCAAGCTCGATAATTTTATTGACAGCCTCATCATGCTGTTGGTTTGCAGTGGAACTCATAAACTATGCAGCATTACCGGTATCGGTTTTTTCAGAAGCATCGGTATCTTTGGATTTGACCAGACTGACGGTTTTATCATCGCGGATCATGCTCTGGCCGATAAAGCGTCCGCCAGATTCAATCACCAAATCGTCAGTGACCACTTCACCAGTAACATGGCCGGTGGCAACCACTTCAAGCCGCTGACAGTCGATATTGGCATCCAGGTTTCCGCAGACAATAATTTCCTTGGCTTTGATGGTGCCTTCAAAACGACCGCTTTCACCAATGGCCACATTGGCTTTGGACTCGATATTGCCCTCGACCCGGCCGTCGATATGAAGGTTATCGCTTAGGGTGAAGCTGCCGTTAATGTGACTTTGGGCGGCGATAAGCGTTGTGCCACCTGGGGTGGTACTTGTTGCTTGGCGTTCCTCACGATCACTTTTTCCAATGATTCCCATGGTATGGCCTGCTGTTGTGTAAATAGTGTTTCGTATTGTTCCAAGTCCCAGTTAAGGAAAGGCTTGGGGTTGAGGCGCTTACCCATATAGCGCACTTCGTAATGCAGATGTGGCCCGGTAATCATGCCGGTTTTACCACTTAAACCCAGTGCATCGCCCTGGCGAATCACATCGCCTTCTTCCACGCTGATGCTATCCATATGACCATAAATGGTTGAGAAACCATAATTGTGCCGAACTTCAACCACTTTACCGATGCCATTGTTGTCATAGCCAGCGCGTTCGACAATTCCGTCGGCAGTGGCGCTAATGGGTGTACGCATATCGGCTCTTAAATCCAGGCCAGGATGAAATTCTCGCACTTGCTTGACCGGATGAACCCGGTTGCCATAGTTGCTGGTAACGCCTTTATAAGGAATCGGTGTGCCGCGTGGGATGCTACGAAGAATCAATAGCTTCTCAAAAGCCAGATCGGTGGTAGCGGTCAGGCGTTGTTCCAGAGCAGAGGTTGCTGTGGTTTCATTATCAGTGGCCCCCAGTAAAGATTCCAATCGTTGTACGCCATTGTCCAGACTGACCAGTCGCTGGTTACGATGCTGAATGGTGGCCAGCAGGTCTTGTTGTTCGGCTTGCAGATAATTATTTTGCTGAATCAGAGCCAGTCGCTGGCTATCAAGATGATTGATTTGGTGATTTAAGTTACCGATGCGTTGAGTCTGGTTTAACAAACCAAGAAAGCCGATCGTACAAACGGCTATTGTTGCGCTGCTGCCATAGGCAATCCATCGCCGCAGTTTGGCACTAAGAGTATATTGCCGTGCCCCACGGTAATCGGTAATGGTAATCGTCCAGTCTGTGCGCACAGGCCGTGTCCTATTTAGCTGGTGTTGTTTCTAGTTTTACTCTGTTAACGCCTGGTTAACAGACGAAGGGTGAGTAATTATCCAGAAAGTAGGTCCTTCTGGCAAGTGTTAATGATATGTTAATCAGACAGTTAGCTCAGGGTGTTCGATAAAATACGACTTATTGGTTACCTATTGTCTTGGTTTTCAGTCACCCGTTAAGCGTTTACAGGTTCTTTGCATCAACGATATTGGGTGCCAGCTTAGCAGGTGCGTTGTCATATTTTTGTCGACATCAGAGAATCAGAGCCGTATGACAGATTTTCATTAGACCATGACTGACGGTGATTCAAACAGCACGAGCAAATACTGGCAAAACAACGCATAATCACCGTATTGCACTGCATTGGCCTGGAAAGTGTAGCGTCTTGGGCTTCCCTGACATTTGCGAGCTGCAAGCGGTCATAGCAAAACCAGCTCTAGAAAGTATCAATACATTGAGAAATTTTGATCATGCAGAAACCAACTCAAGCTGTACACAGCGGGACTCATCGTCAACCATTAGGCGGTCTTAATACACCCGTTTATGCGGATAGTGCTTACCCTTATCTGGATCATGATCAGGTACGTTATCCGCGTTACTTTAATACCCCCAATCAGGCGGCGGTTGTGCAAAAGTTAGCAGCGCTTGAACAGGCCGAAGAGGGTGTGTTGTGTGCTTCCGGGTTGGCAGCAATCAGCAGCACTTTGCAGGCTCATCTGAACAGCGGCGATCAGTTGGTGGTGGCACATGGTATATATGGTGGTAGTGATGACCTGTGCCGGCAACATTTACCTCGATTGGGTATCGAGCTGACTCATGCGCAGCCCGATGCTGAAGCGCTATTGGCAGCCTGCAAAGATAACGCCCGGATAATTTATTGCGAAACTCCGTGCAACCCCCGTCTGCAGATAATCGATCTGGAGCACCTATGCCGCCAGGCGAAAACCAGAGGCGTAATGGTGGTCATCGACAATACGTTTGCTACACCCATTTTACAAAACCCATTGGCATTAGGTGCTGATCTGGTTGTACACAGTGCCACCAAATACATTGGTGGGCACAGTGATATTTGTGCCGGGGTGGTGTTGGGTAGCAAACAGTTGATTGCACCAATCCGCGAATTGGGTTTGCGCATCGGCGGCAGTATGAATGCACAGATGGCTGCATTGCTGGAACGCAGCATCAAAACCTTGGCCATTCGAGTGGAAAGACAGTGTCAGAATGCCATGGCAATTGCGCAGGCGTTGGCACAGCATCCGCTAATAGAGTGCGTTGATTACCCCGGTTTGCAGAGTCATCCACAACATCAACTGGCCAAACAACAAATGCGTGATTTTGGCGGAATGTTGTCGTTTCGGGTTAAATCACCACTAACCGCAGAAACAATAGAACGCCGATTTCAAATAATTACCTCAGCGGTCAGCCTGGGTGGCGTGGAATCGACCTGTTGTCAACCGATTTTGACCTCGCATGCACGTGTGCCTGCTGAACAAAGCGCCAAACAAGGTGTAGATGGTCAGTTGTTGAGGGTTTCAGTGGGTATTGAAGATGCAGGCGATTTGATTGCAGATCTTCATCAGGCCTTGGATGCAGAGCAATAGCATGACGATGTACAAAAACAGGCAATGGATTTATGCGCGTCGGCCTGATGCTGAAGTTGGTATGGATCACTACCAACTGACTGAACAAAATATCGATGACGCCGAGCTGGCTGATGGAAGTCTATTAATCCGCTCACATTACTGGAGTGTCGATCCTTATATGCGTATCCAGCAGGCCAGCCATAATACCTGGGAAGCACCACATCCCTTAGGTGTGGTTCAGGGGGGTGGAGTAGTGGGGCAGGTGGTTGCTAAAGGGGCACAAGTGGATGGGGTGGCTATTGGTGATTGGGTGAATGTTTACACTGGCTGGCAGGAATACGCCACCTGCTCTGCGGCTGATGCTATTCGGCTAGATCCGGATATTGCGCCAGTAACCACTGCATTGGGTGTGTTGGGTATGCCGGGAAGAACGGCCTATTTTGGATTGCTGGAAGCGGGCAAACCTGTTGCTGGCGAAACGGTGGTGGTATCGGGTGCTGCTGGAGCTGTTGGGTCGATTGTCGGACAGATTGCGAAAATCAAAGGTTGTCGGGTCATGGGTATTGCCGGCAGCGATGAAAAATGCCAGCAGCTGATCGATGAGCTGGGTTTTGATGCCGCAATCAACTATCGAACATATTCTGATCAGGCAGCCATGCGGCAGGCATTGATGCAGCACTGCCCAAAAGGGATTGATATTTACTTTGACAATGTTGGCGGGATGATCACTGATGCGGTTATTGACTGCATCAACGAACGCGCACGAATTATTATCTGCGGACAGATTTCACAGTATTCCGGAAACCTGGATCGACCAGAACTTGGCCCTCGTTTTTTGCACCGTATCTTATATACGCGGGCCACCATTCAGGGTATTTTATCGCGTGATTACACCCATCGCATGCCGGAAATGCTGGCCGAAATGGCACCATGGGTAACTCAGGGTCTAATTCGTTATCGTGAAACATTCATGGATGGCTTTGAAAACTTGCCGAATGCATTAGCGGCGTTATTCACGGGCGCCAATACTGGCAAATTAATTGTTCGAGCATAGTCAATACCTGATAGTCGTTGGTGTCTTGTGAATAACACTGTAATCAATATCCGTCATGCTTTGCATCAATGTCCGGAACTATCTGGGCAAGAAAAAACCACAGCAGAACGTATCGCTGAATGGCTCAAGGACTGTGAACCGGATCAATTAGTGACAGAGGTTGGTGGTCACGGCGTGCTGGCTGTGTTTGGAACCTCTGGTACGGGTATTTTGCTGCGGTGCGAGCTGGATGCCTTGCCGATTCAGGAAACCAATGATTTTGAATATCGTTCGCAGCATTCCGGCATTGGTCATCAATGTGGTCATGATGGGCATATGGCCATTTTGCTGCAGGTGGCAAAGCATTTACACCAGCAACCTATAGATGATGAACGCATCATGTTGTTGTTTCAGCCGGCCGAAGAGACAGGTGCCGGTGCCGCGGCCGTTGTGGCTGACCCAAAGTTTCAAACACTAAATCCCAGCTATGCTTTTGCCTTACACAATATGCCAGGTTACCCGTTGGGCAGTGTCATCCTGAGACAAGGCACCATGAATTGCGCTTCACGTGGCGTGATCATTAAGCTGCAAGGTAAAACAGCGCACGCGGCTCAACCTGAGACAGGACAATCGCCTGCGGCAGCCATGAGTACAATCATTCATGAGTTAAATGAGTATTCAAAATGTTTTGGTCACACTGAATTGGCATTGGCCACAGTCGTCGGTGCGCGTTTGGGTGACAAGGCTTTTGGTACGGCGCCTGCAGATGCCGAAGTGTATGCGACTTTGCGCAGTGAAACCGACACGACAATGCAATTGATGTTGGATACACTTAAGCAGCGATTGTCGGAATTGTCCAGGCAGTATCAATTAAGCTATCAATTAAGTTTTGAGGATATTTTCCCTGCCGTTAACAATACACCTACAGGTTATCAGGTTGTTGCTGATGCAAGTCACGCTGCTGGCAAGAAAACAATACCTGCAGAGCAGCCTATTCGCTGGTCAGAGGATTTTGGGCATCTAATTAATGGCCGGGAAGGCGCGCTGTTTGGGTTGGGTGCCGGTGTCCAGCACCCTTCTTTACATAATCCTGATTATGACTTTCCTGACGCACTGATCGACCATGGTGCCAATTTGTTTATGGCCATAATCCAATGCTGTCAAGAAAAACAATCCTGATTCAAGCTTTAATCTGAAAAACGAATTTAATTGGCCGGTTCTAAAAAGCCATGTACTTCAATGCGTGCTAATTGATTGGACTGAATTTGACTGCGTAGTGTCAGGGTTTCATTATTGTTTAAATTAACGAATAAACCCGGATCAAAATTAATTTGAGTGGTGGTACCGCCGCTAACACTGATTGTCCCAGTGCCAAAACCTCGTACCGCAGCGCGCGGTGTGATGGCACCGATAAATATCAAGGCATAGTCGGATATGTCAGGTATGGTGAACGGGTCAATCAAAAGCCCATGCATTGAAGTGACTCGAAGTGTGGTGCCTCCGCCGGGGCGTAACATATTGTTTAATTCAGCAGAGGTTATGGTTTGCTCATTAACTTTAATGCTGAAGGCGGTTTGATCGCTATCAGGCTGTACATTGGCTAAAAAAGAAATGGCTTTTTGGGCATGTGCACTGGCTGCAAAAAACAGGCTGAGCGTTAGAATGTATAAATATCTTTTTCCTGAAAAAGTGTTTAAGGTTTTCATCTGACTGGGCTCCTATTATTATTGAGCCCGCAGTTTATAGCGATGAAAAAAATGGCAGTACCCAAAAATTAGGGGTATGAAGTGGTGATATAAAATCGAGCTATGTTGATGCAGGTGCCGGGAACGTTAAGGTTATCTCAGTGCCGCCGGCAGCGGGTTGAGTGATGTGCAATTTACCATTAACTGTGAGCGCGCGTTGTTGCATGGTTTTAGTACCATGCCCGGGTTTGGCGTTAGCAATGCCGATCCCGTCGTCAACAATACTTAATGAATAACCATCGTTTGTTGCTATCAGTTTCAACCAGATGTTGTCTGCGCCCGAATGTTTGATGCTGTTTTGTACCGCCTCTTGGATCAACCGCAGAATATTGATGGTTAAGCTGGGCGGCATTGGAATGGCTTCAATGTCAAAATCAACGTCCCAGTGCAGTTCAATATTGGCGTGCTTTAATAGCGAGGTGTAGCGTTCTTTAAGCCGTGCCAGCGCGGCAACCAGTTCTTCACCAGAGGGGGTTAGTGCATCCAGTACCAGCCTTAAATCGGCCAGGATTAAGTCCAGCTCTCGGCTAATTTCGTCTTGGCTTAAAGTGTCACCGCGGTTGGCTGCGAGCAAATTAACCAGCTGGCCACCTACACCATCATGCATGTCGGCCATGATGCGTTGTCGTTCAGCATATAACAGCAATTGTTTATCTTGCATCAATTTGTTTTCAGCAGCTGCCTGTAGTTCCTGGGTTTTTTTATTCACCTGACGAGTCAACTCAGTATTCAGTTCTTCACTGTTGAGTAGTGCGGCAGCAATGCGATGTACCATGACTCCACCATAGCCTATGATGGTAAATAAAATGGCATACTGGGAAAGGTAAAAATCCCTGACCAATGGGTGCTGAATATTTAGCACGACCAATACATCATGTAAGCCTAATATCAAAGCACACAGGCTGCTGACCAAGAACCAATGCAGGTAAGTTTTATTCTCACGACGAATAGCGGCCCATAAACACCACCCAATATACCCTAACAAAGCCAATGTCAGGGGTGTGCTGGTCAGCAGTTCCAGGTTAACAAAGTTGTTGAACTGACCTGATATTACCAAGCCAAAACCAATCATAAAAATAAGTACAAACAGGCCGGTGATCAGCTGTTCCAGTCGCCGACGTTTAAGCTTTAAAATCTGGTGGGTAAAAATGATAAAAGCAACTATGAATACTGCACGAGCAGCGAAAAACAGCCAATGATAAATATAAGGAAACGCTGGTTCGCTGGTGCGAATAAAGCTCTCTAAATAAATTGTGATACTGGCAAAAGCCAAGGCAATCCATCCATATTCGCTCAGCTGGCGACGGGTTAGCCAAATCGTCCCCATAAATAAGGCGACAATAACAGTGATGACCCACGCCCATTGCATTAAGGGCACACGCCAAAAATGGAAACGTTTAAATAAGGGCTCAATTTGTTGTTGCGGGCCCAGGTAAAACTGACTCAGTGACGCGGTCCGGTTATACCCTATCAAGGTAATTTTTAATTGATTGTCAGAGGGCTTTAACAATTCGGTTGGCAGCAGTATCAGGCTTGGTAAATAGGCATGGCTGGCTGAATAAGTAATGGCATGACGACGTATCAGTACATTGTTGAGGTGAATGTCAACATCTGAGCTATATCGTGGCAGAAACAATGCCATGGGTTGTTCACTATGAGGCTCGAACAGGTATTCGAAGGTATATTGTTCAATATCGGTTTTGACGGATCGCAGTATGCCTAGATGAGTGGGTCGCTTTTGCCCATCAGCTAGCAGCTCTGTAAGCTCAGAAACCTTGTAATCTCGCTGCAGGTGAAATTGCCAGCCGAGCATGCCGATTGCTGTCAGGTAGATAAGGGCCAATAGCCAGGGCGCGCTGCGCAAAATAAAGCTGGACTTTATTAATGTCATGCTAGCTATGGTGGGTACCGATAATGCCCAGTTGCTGGGCTTTATAAACCGCTTCGCTGCGTGAGCGGGCTGCCAGTTTGTTATAGATCTCTTGCGCATAGGTGGAGACCGTATGAAAAGTGATCTCCATGTGTTCTGCAATTTCCCGATAGGTCATGCCACGAGCCAACAGGGATAAAGTCATTTGCTGTCGTGGCGGCAGGCTCGGTGCATTATCAGTGTCATGATCCATCGGTATAACCTGCTCACCGCGCAGGTGCTGCATAATGCATTGGGCGACAGAAGGGCTTAATGGTGGAGTACCTTGCATAATACTGATTAGTGCCTGCAAGATATTGGCTTTTGAGTCCTGTTTTAACAGGTACCCCTGAGCGCCCAGCTGAATGGCTTTGACGATGGTCTGCTCGTCGCTGAACCCGGATAAAATAAGTATCTTAGAATCAATGCTTAAATCATGCCGGTCTACCAATAGTTCTAAACCATTGCCATCCGGGAGACCTACATCCAGCAGTACGACGTCCGGTTGATACGTCTTCAGCAAGTGCCTGGCTTCTCTCAGATTGTCGCAATGCTGTAGGTCATTGATAGCAGTGGCATTACCCAAATGATCCACTAAGCTGGCCCGTAACTTCGGGTCGTCTTCAACGATGAGCAATCTGGAAATCTGAGCTGCCATGGCAAGGGTTGTCTGATTGTCTGTGTCCAGTGTAATCCAAAGGTGTATAGGGTGTGTAGCCAGTGGGTTGATTTGGCTGCATTTTACAAGATTGTTGTGCCACAATATGCCGCAAAGCCGGCTTCTGAGGAAGCACTAACAAAAAATGGATTTTGCATGAATATTGAAATACCCACCGTCGATCTATCGCAATTCACAGATAATGAACAGTTGTTTGCCAAACAACTGGGTGAATATTACCGGGAGTTTGGGTTTGTCGGTTTCATCAATCATGGTATCAGCGATCAGGTTATTAAGGATGCGCGCATGGCATTCAAAGCATTCTTTGAGCTGGATCAGTCCATTAAGAGCAAGTACCAAAACAGGTATCAGGGCGGGGTGCGTGGCTATACGGGGTTTGGTATTGAGCAAGCCAAAGACCACAACATGCCGGATTTGAAAGAATTCTGGCATATCGGTAAGCAACCAGAGGATCAGAGTGTGATACCGGACAAAGTATTGCCTAATATCTGGCCGCAAGAAGTACCAAAAATGCAAACCGATGGTTATCGCTTATGTGAAGCGCTGGATAAAATGGGCCGTATTGTACTAAGTGCATTGGCTGTTTATTTGGAACTGGAGCCAGATTGGTTTGAAAACAAAGTGGATTATGGCACCAGTATTTTACGAGCCATCCATTATCCGCCTGTCACAGATATTCAAGCAGGTCAGGTACGTGCAGCGCAGCATGAAGATATTAACTTAATTACTTTACTGGTTGGATCAGAACAATCCGGTCTGGAAATTTTAACTCGTGATAATCAATGGGTACCGGTAACAACCATTGAAGGTACTATTGTAGTCAACATAGGTGATATGTTGCAGCGCTTGACCAATCATCTGTTGCCATCGACAACCCATCGAGTGGTTAACCCAAAGGGAAGAAATATTTTAAAGCCGCGTTATTCCATGCCATATTTTTTACATTTCAACCCGGATTTTTTGATTAAAACACTTCCACAATGTGTCAATGAAAATAATCCTGATCGTTATCCACAATCAATTACTGCGGATGGGTATTTACAAGAGCGCTTACGAGAAATTAAATTGGTTTAAAATTAAACAAACCTTTCTAGTTTATAAAACTATTCATGCTGCTTTTGCCGTAATTTCTTTGGGGTATAGCCATAATGACGTTGAAAAGCTTTGCTAAGTGTTCTCGCTGAAGAAAAGCCAACCATTTCTGCAATATGTTCCAGCGTTTCGCTCGAATATTTGAGTAAATTTCGGGCCTTGATCATGCGCCAGTTAGTAATATAGGCCATTGGAGAGATGCCAATACTATCTTGAAAGTGACGCACCAGTGTTGCTTTAGACATGCCAATTTGTTCACCCAGTGATGCCAGGGTCCAGTCAAACCCCGGGTGCTGGTGAATTAAGTTAAATGCACGGTGCATGCGTCTATCACCTAGCGCTGCAAGAAAACCAACCGTCTCCTGATTTTCGCTGATATAGTGATTGAGCAACTGTAAAAATAAAACCTCGGTTAACCGGTCGATAATAGGGTTGCGTAGTTTTTGTGCTCGTATCAATTCTTTTTCAATAAACGTGATAGTCATCCAAATTGCACTGTCAGGATTAATGCACGGAAAATGTAGCAGTGCGGGTAACGAGTTAAATATAGGATGAGCAACACTCTGATCAAACTTGATCAGGCCGCACATAATATTATTGGTTATTTTGCCTTGTTTAAAAAATGGATTATCCAGCTCACAGGCTTCGACGGCAGTATTAATCGGTACCAGTTCTCGGCCATGTTGATCAGCAACCCAGTGAGCTGCGCCATTGGGCAGAACAGCGATATCGGTTGCTTGAACATTAATGCTTTCATTGTTATCAACACCCAAAACAAAATCGCCGCCTAATGCAATATGGAAGCGGGGAATACCACTATTGGCTAGTGACATTCCCCATGGGGCAGCTAATTCGGAACGAAAAAACATAGAACCTTTAAATCGCAATGTCTCTAGAACATCACCTAAAAGGTCAAAGCCACAAGTTTCATTGAGTTTATCAGACACTTTTTTGCATCTCCTGGATACTAAGTATAACGCGTCATGCACCTATACTGCTTTACAAATAGTGATAAAAAATATTAATTCATGAACATTATATATATTCGTTGTAGAAAAGGAGATCGTCAATGATCAAGAAAACATTTAAATTATCAGCAGTTTATGCTGTATTGGCAGGCCTGGCTGTTCAGCTGGTTCCTGCAAGCGCTGCGTATGCTAGTGGCTTTTTTAACATAGAAAATGGCGAATTGGAACGCCCTACCGGTTATCGTGAATGGGTCTATGTTGGTACTCCAGTTACTCCTAATGATCTTAACGATGGCATGGCAGCATTTCCCGAGTTCCATAATGTCTATATTGATCCCAAAAGCTGGAAGCATTGGAAAAAGACCGGTGAGTTTCGTGAAGGTACAATATTGATAAAAGAATTGGTTTCTGTTGGCTCAAAAGCAGCGGTCAGTGGTAATGGCTATTTCCAAGGTGATTTTATCGGCCTTGAAGCAACAATTAAAAGCGCTAAGCATTTTCCTGATGAGCCTGGAAATTGGGCGTATTTCAGGTTCACAGTACCACCTGAGCATAAAACTTTAGCTGCTACAGCCAAAGCCATTCCTACCGAATCATGCAATGCTTGTCATGCAGCGTCAGCAGCAGACGATTTTGTTTTTACTCAATACTATCCTGTACTGCGTGCAGGCAAGGGCACAGGTAAAAATGCTAGTGGCGGAATGAGCTCCAATCTTTCAGGTGGCATGAAATAGCAGCTATGAAACGATTTTACCAGGCCATTTGTTTTATCACGATTGCTGCTGGAGTATCGCTGGCAGTAGTGGTTGCCGACGAGAGCTTTTCGGCGTATGTCAATGAAACTGGTGACATCAGCTTGCCGGAAGATTTCCGTACCTCAATGGTACATTTGGGTTCCTGGTATGTACCCGCTGGTGATGCCAGCGGGTTCCATGATGTTTACACCGAGCAGAGCACGGTGGAAGCCTATCGCCGAACTGGAAAATTCCCAGATGGTGCAACACTGGTTAAAGAATTGCGCCATGCCAGTAAAGGCAATTACACCACTGGTAGTGACATCGCTTATGCCAATGAAGACATCAAGCAATGGTTTGTCATGGTTAAAGACTCACAGGGTCGTTTTGCAGATAGCCCGGTATGGGGCGATGGTTGGGGATGGGCTTTATTTAATTCGAAAGACAGCAAAAGTATCAGCAGTAATTACCAAATTGATTGCAAAGGCTGTCATATCCCTGCAAAAGATAACGACTGGGTATATACCGAAGCTTACCCTACTTTAAGATGACTGACATTGCTGACAAAGTAAACAAGGGGAAATACCGATAAAGATCCTCCAGATCTATAAATTATCTTCGCAGTACTAATAAAAGAGGCAAGCCCTGGAAACAAATGATGTGTACAGTCATTGTTTGTTTCCAGGGTTATTTTTTGTTGGCAGTAGAATTATTGTAGGATGGCCATTCAGAGTATGTATGGGTTAGGAGCATCTGTGGCCAAAAAAATAATTATCGATACCGATACTGCCGCGGATGATGCCGTCGCATTACTAATGGCGTTAAGACATCCGGGTATTGATGTGGTGGCCATTAGCATTGTGGCCGGTAATGTTGGTCTTGATCAGGCCAGTAAGAATGCTCGATACACTGTCGAGTTGTGTGGCCACCAGACACCCGTTTATGAAGGGGCCAGCAAACCACTGATACGTGAACCATCGCTTGCGGATTTTTATCATGGCGATGATGGCATGGGTAATATGCATTATCCGGACCCGATTAGTCCGCCAATGCCTGGCCATGCAGTGGATGCTTTAATCGAACACATCACAGCCAACCCTGGTGTAGTACTGGTGACTTTGGGGCCTATGACCAATATTGCGTTGGCTGTCAGCAAAGCGCCAGAAATTATCAATAATATCAGCCGGTGTGTTGTGATGGGGGGTACAGCTTGTTCAATCGGTAATATCACCCCTGCTGCTGAATTTAATATCTGGTGCGATCCCGAAGCAGCTAGAATTTGTTTTCATTCTGGTTTGCCAATTGAAATGGTTGGCTGGGAGCTATGTCGGTTTGATGCCAGAATTACCACCAAAGAAATGCAGCACTTCAAAAATCATATCGATACCGAGCTGTCACATTTTGTGATTGACTGCAATCGTCGCGGTTATGAAATTAACAGTCAAAGACGTGGTGAAGAGGGCATTACGTTGCCTGATCCAGTGGCTATGGCTATCGCTATTGATCCTGAAATCTGTACTGAGAAAGGTCGACATTATGTCGATATTGAATGCCAGAGTGAATTGACACGTGGTATGACGGTGGTGGATCAACTCGATGTGGTTAACTCTGGCGGTGAGAATCTTCATACCTGGCAGCAACTGCTTAAACGAGGTAATCCCAATGTGACGGTTTGCTGGGCCATTGATGTACCTCGCTGGAAAGCCTTGCTGGAAACGAGCGTTAGTTGAGCCAATGATGATTAAATGGATTAGATGATGAAACTATTTAATTTTGGCTCACTGAATGTTGACCACGTTTATTCAGTGGATGAGTTTGTCCAGCCCGGGCAAACCATACACGCTAAAAATTACCAGCAATTTTTTGGGGGTAAAGGGCTTAACCAGTCTATTGCCGCTGCTCATGCTGGAATGCAAGTGATGCATGTCGGACAGGTCGGTGCGGGTGGAAAACCACTGATCGACCAACTGAGTGACTGTCAGGTTGATGTCACATTAATTGATCAGGTTAATGATCCAACTGGGCATGCCATTATTCAGGTGGCTGATTCGGGTGAAAACGAAATTATTGTTTTTGGAGGCGCGAATCAGACGCTGACAAAAGAAAAAATAGATACCGCGCTGACTCAGGCTAATGAGGGTGATTGGGTGTTGTGTCAGAACGAAACCAATCATGTTGATTATTTAATCAATCAAGCTTCGCAAGCGCGGTTGCTGATTGCACTCAATCCTGCACCAATGACGGATGCAGTAACCAGTTACCCACTGGACAGTTTGGATTTGTTGATTGTCAATGAAACCGAAGGTGCGGCATTAACCGGGCAGTCTGACGTGAAAATGATTGTAGATCATTTACTGAAGCGATATCCACAGACACATGTGCTCTTAACTCTGGGTGAAAAAGGCGCAATCTATGCCAGCCGATCATTCGTTGCGACAGCGGCGGCAGAAAAGGTCACTGCTGTTGATACCACAGCAGCTGGCGATACCTTTATTGGATATTTTCTTGCTGGCTATACCCGAGGCAAAGATATTGAAAGCTGCCTGAAAACAGCCTGTCAGGCAGCGGCTTTATCGGTTCAAAAGGCAGGCGCGGCCAGTTCTATTCCCCATCGCTCCATGTTGACTTGATTGCGTCACTAATACCCGGCTGCATGCCCATCTTTGCGCGACTCAGAAGCGCCGTAATAAACACCGCTTTCCAAATCCCTTAAGATTGCCTGATAACCACCATAAACACCACGTGCAGGTGCAATACGATGCCCTTTGTCATTTAATGCACGTATCACCGAATAATCAAAACCCGACTCCAGATTCACGGTACCGCCGTCGGTCATTGCGCTGTTTTGCCCGGTTGGCTGGGTTGAGCCACTGTGGTGGATACGGGGTGCGTCGCCGGCTTCCTGTAGGTTCATACCAAAATCCACCAGGTTGATGACGATCTGCGCATGACCTTGTGGTTGCATGCCGCCACCCATTAGTCCAAAGCTCACCCAGGGTTGACCGTCTTTACTAATAAATGCTGGAATAATGGTATGGAATGGGCGTTTGCCTGGTTGGAAGGTATTGGCATGACCTTCTTTGAGCACAAACATTTCACCGCGGTCTTGAAGAATAAAGCCCAGACCTGGAGGTGACATACCTGAGCCCATACCGCGGTAGTTGGATTGAATCAGCGAGACCATATTGCCGTGTTTGTCCGCCGTGGTCAGGTAAATAGTGTCACCGTGTTCTGGTGCATCGCCAGCAGGGATATTTTGTGAAGCACGATCCGGATTGATCAGGGCACGGCGTTCTGCAGCATAATTTTTGGACAGTAACCAGGCCAATGGGATATTGGCAAAATCTGGATCAGCGTAATATTTGCCCCGGTCTTCAAAGGCCAGCTTTTTCGCTTCCAAAAACAGGTGTACATAATCTGGGTGGGTTACCGAGTATTGACTCAGATTATAGCCTTCCAAAATATTCAAAATCTGCAATGCGGCGATACCCTGGCCATTGGGTGGCAGCTCCCAAACATCATAACCACGATAGTTAACTGATTGAGGCTCTACCCATTCACCTTTATGATTGGCCATATCCTGATAGCTCAAAAACCCACCGTTGGTTTGCATGTATTCGCCAATGGTGCGGGCAATATCACCTTTGTAAAAAGCATCCCGGCCCTCTGAGGCAAGTATTTTCAGAGTGTTGGCTAGATTTGGGTTTTTCCACAACTCACCTTTTTGAGGTGGGCGGCCATTGTCAGTGAACTGTTCGGTAAAGCCGGGGAATTCAGATAAAACCGGTGTGGAGCGTTGCCAATACCAGGCGATCAACTCACTGAGAGGGAAACCATTCTCGGCATAATCAATGGTGGGCTGCAGCACTTTGGCCATATCCAGCTCACCAAATCGCTGGTGCAGGGCAAACCAGCCATCCACTGCTCCAGGTACTGAAACTGGCAGAGGGCCATGGGCGGGAATATCGTTGTAACCGTTTTCTATAAACCAGTCCAGTGTCAGCGATTGAGGTGAGCGTCCACTGCCGTTATAACCGTACAACTGCTGGCTTTCAGCATCCCAGACAATAGCAAACAAATCACCACCCATACCGCAACCGGTCGGTTCCATCAGGCCTAGTGCAGCATTGGCAGCAATAGCAGCATCAATGGCATTACCACCTTGTTTTAAAATATCGATAGCAATCTGAGTCGCCAGTGGTTGGCTGGTGGCAGCCATGCCATGGGGGGCGATGATTTCTGAACGGGTGGCGAATAATTCGCCGGTCACACGATCAGCGGCCATGCTGGCAATACTCAATGAGCAGAACAGCAAAAAAATAAAATGGCGGGCGAAATGGCTTAGCAAGCTCATTGATAACTCCTGGGACTAAAACAAATACGTGCATTCCGGTAGAATAACAGACCATCTAATCCTCTTTACATCGCTTGGTCATTGCAGATAGGCCAAGCCAACAAAATCTATGGAGTAAAGCATGAAAAACCCTGTTCGCGTGGCAATTACCGGAGCCGCTGGTCAAATTGGTTATCAACTGTGTTTTCGGATTGCCTCAGGCGATATGCTGGGCAATGATCAGCCGATTATTCTGCACCTGCTGGAAATTCCACCTGCTATTGATGCTGCCAACGGTGTGGCAATGGAATTAAACGATGCGGCTTTTCCGTTATTGCATGGAGTGGTTGTTACCGATGATGCCAATGTCGCTTTTAAAGATGCAGACTATGCATTGCTGGTGGGTGCTAAGCCACGTGGGCCAGGCATGGAGCGCAGTGACTTATTGAGCGAAAACGGCAAAATCTTTGGCCCTCAGGGTAAAGCGATGAATGACCACGCCAGCCGTGATATCAAAGTGCTGGTGGTTGGCAACCCTGCCAATACCAATGCTTTGATTGCCCAGGCCGCTGCCCCCGATCTGCCTGCGGCCAACTTCACCGCGATGACACGGCTGGATCATAATCGTGCCCTCAGCCAATTGGCAGAAAAAACCGGCAAACACACAACCGACATCAAGCAGATGATTATCTGGGGCAACCATTCGGCCACCCAGTATCCGGATATCAGCCATTGCAGTGTCGCTGGTCAGGCCGCCAAAGACCTGGTTGATCAGGACTGGAACAGCAATACTTTTATTCCTGATGTGCAGCAGCGTGGTGCTGCGATCATCAAAGCACGTGGTGCTTCCAGTGCAGCCTCAGCCGCCTCTGCTGCTATTGATCACATTCGCAGCTGGGCACTGGGCACACCGGATGGTGACTGGGTATCCATGGCAGTGCCTGCTGATGGCAGCTATGGTATTGAGCCCGGTGTGATTTATTCATTCCCCTGTACCTGCAGTAATGGGAAGTATGAAATTGTACAAGGGTTGGATATTGATGACTTTAGCCGTCAGCGTATGACAGCGACCGATCAGGAACTACGGGAAGAACGTGCCGCAGTGGAAGGTTTGCTGGGCTGATGAGTTATTGATCTAAGTATTGGCCATCATGGAGCTCGGTTTGGATAAAAATTGCTGCTGGTGAGGCAAGCGGCTGTTTTTCTGTGAAATTAAAGAGTGAAGCTAAATGTAGCTTCACTCAGCAGAAAGACTTAAGCCTGGCAGCAGTTAGTATGTATGTAATATCAATCAGATCAGGAAGATCAGTCACAGATGGAGTATAGGGATATGACCAGACAAGTGGTGTTTTTTTTGTTGGGGGTGCTATTGGTTTACCTACCCCATCAGGTTTGGGCGCAGCAGGACGTAGTGCCGAATACCCCGGAGATGGTGATTAAAGAGGTGCCATTGGTTAAACAGGGTCGGGCACCGCGTATTGAAGATTTAGTGCAGATACGTTTGGCAACGCCACCAGTACAGCCTCCACGGCGAGGTGCTATCAACCCCTTGCGTTTACCGCCTGAATTAGAGCAAGGCTCTACTGGGTTAGTCGATGGTTCTAATAATACCGAAACGATAGGGCATGATTTCCCGTTGATGGCCAATGCGCCGATGGTCTCATTGAGTATCCCCGGTTATTCCAGTGATGACAATGCGGCCGTTGTCGGGGGGCGTATCACGCCGCCGGACACCAATGGCGATGTAGGGATTACCCACTATGTTCAGTACATCAACTTAGGCTGGGTATTTTTTGATAAAGCAACCGGTGCGGTGGCTGGCGGTCCGTTTGCCGGGAACATTTTTTGGGCCGGGTTTGGCGGGATTTGTGAAACCGAGAATGCGGGTGATCCGATTGTGCTTTATGATCACATTGCTGGTCGCTGGTTATTTTCGCAATTCACTGGCACGACTTCACCTGATGGTCATCAATGTATAGCCATTTCCGACGGTGAAGACCCGGCTGGCCCTTATACCTTGTTTGATTTTATTGTTAGCCCGGGAGGTTTTAACGATTACCCCAAGATTGGTTTGTGGCCAGATGGTTACTACATGACCACGCATGAATTTGCTGGTGCACCATTGGCTTTTCAGGGTGTCAACCTGACGGTGTTTGATCGAGCAGCTTTGCTGGCAGGCACCGCAGGTGGTGTTCAGTTTTCACCAACAACATTAGAATTTGGATCACTGGCAGCGAATCTGGAAGGCCCGGATTTACCCCCTGCCGGTACCTGCAACTATCTGGTGCATGGTACGGACGGGGCGGCGTTCGGCGGTACAGACCGTTATCAGTTCTGGGAAGCCTGTCTAGACTTTAATACACCAGCCAATTCAACATTGACGCAACTGCCAGATATTCCTGCACCTGCATTTGATGTCAACTTATGTGGCTTTAGCAGGGACTGTATCTTCCAGCCATCGGCCCAGCGTTTGGATCCTTTGGCTGCCTTTACGGTTTACCGTTTTAACAATCGCTATTTCCCGGCAGAAGGTATATTGCGGGGGGCGACAACCAATAATGTTGACGTAGGCGGCGATCGTGCAGGCGTATTATGGGCTGGCTTTGAGATCAACCCGCTCACCAATGCCATTGCCATTGGTGACGGTGGTGACTTGCTGGGTGTAGTCGATTTTGCTGATGGTTTAAGCCGCTGGGCGGGGTCTGCTTCGGTCGATGCATCGGGCAATATCGGTATCGGCTATACCCGCTCCAGCTCCACTTCATTCCCATCCATCTATTTTACTGTGCACGAACGTGGCGTAGATGCGCCTGGAGGGGTGCAGGCAGAGTCGGTCTGTGTCGATGGGACCGGGACTCACGAAGGTGCGAATCGTTGGGCCGATTATGCCAGCACCAGTGTTGATCCGGTTGATGGTTGTACTTTCTGGCATACCAATGAATACGTGGAAACCACCGGTAATTTCCAATGGAATACCCGGGTATGCAGTTTTATGATCCCTTCTTGTGTCGGTGGATTTGTCGATCTGGATCTGGTCCAGATGATACCTGCCAATATCAATGAGCCAGGTGGTGCGATCACGGTTGATATCACCGTTACCAACAATGAAGCTGGTGCAATCGAGTTAACGGGTTTGATTAATAATCTTGCCGGCGATCTAAACGGGCAAGGCAGTTGTGCTGTGCCTCAAAGTATCGCTGCTGGAGCAGATTACAGTTGCAGTTTTTCTACCAATATAAGTGGCGATGCCGGTGACGTAATTACCAGCGTTACCACTGCTTCAGGCAATCAGTTGGGTACGCCATTTTCTGCCAATGATTCGGATATGCTGACAATCAGTGATGTATTGCCTGCTGTTGCCGTCAGCAAATCGGCTTCGCCTGATAATGTTGATGAACCCGGTGGCAATGTGACCTTCAATGCACAGGTACAAAACACCGGTACTGAAACCATCACATTAAATACTCTGGTGGATGATATTCATGGCGATCTGAATGGTCAGGGCAACTGCAGTGTGCCGCAGACGATAGCCGTTAATGCCAGCTACAACTGTAGTTTCACTGTTATGGTCAATGGCAATGCCGGTGATACTGAAACCGACACTATCACGGCGAGTGTCAGCGATGATGATGGCAACAACGCTCAGGGCCAGGCCAGTGCCACAGTCACCATCAACGATGTATTGCCCACGATTACTGTCAGCAAATCGGCATCTCCCGACAATGTTGATGAGCCTGGCGGGGTTGTAACTTTCAGTACCCAAGTCAGCAACACTGGTATAGAAACGATAACACTCACCAGCCTGGTGGATGATATCCATGGTGACTTAAATGGTCAGGGCAACTGCAGTGTTCCGCAGACAATAGCGGCTAATGGCAGTTACAGCTGTAGCTTTACCGCTAATGTGACAGGCAATGCCGGTGATACTGAAACCGATACCATCACCGCCAGTGTCAGTGATGATGATGGCAACAATGTCCAAGGTCAGGCCAGTGCCACGGTCACCATTAATGGTGTTGCGCCGACCATTACAGTCAGCAAAACTGCTTCACCCGATAACGTTGATGAACCCGGCAACAGTGTGACCTTCAGTGCGCAGGTACAAAACACCGGTGCTGAAACTATCACATTAAATACCCTGGTAGATGATATTCATGGTGATCTAAACGGTCAGGGTAACTGTAGTGTGCCGCAAAGCATTGCCGCCAATGCCAGTTATAGCTGTAGTTTCACTGTTATGGTCAATGGCAATGCCGGAGATACTGAAACCGATACCATCACAGCCAGTGCCAGCGATGACGATGGTAATAATGTTCAAGGCCAGGCCAGTGCCACAGTGACGATCAACGATGTATTGCCTACAGTTACGGTCAGTAAATCGGCATTACCTGATAATGTCGATGAACCCGGTGGCAATGTGACCTTCAGTGCACAGGTACAAAACACCGGTGTTGAAACCATTACATTAAATACATTGGTGGATGATATTCATGGAGATCTAAACGGTCAGGGCAATTGCAGCGTGCCTCAAAGCATTGCTGCCAATGCCAGCTACAGCTGCAGCTTTACAGTTAATGTGACCGGTAATGCCGGTGATGTTGAAACCGATACCATCACGGCCAGTGTCAGTGATGACGATGGCAACAACGCTCAAGGCCAGGCCAGTGCTACAGTCACCATCAACGATGTATTGCCTGCTGTGACTGTCAGCAAATCGGCTTCGCCTGATAATGTCGATGAACCGGGTGGCAATGTGACCTTCAATGCACAGGTACAAAACACCGGTGCTGAAACCATTACATTAAATACTCTGATAGATAATATTCATGGTGACCTAAATGGTCAGGGCAACTGCAGTGTGCCGCAGACGATAGCCGTTAATGCCAGCTACAGCTGCAGTTTCACTGTTATGGTCAATGGCAATGCCGGTGATACTGAAACCGACACTATCACGGCGAGTGTCAGCGATGATGATGGCAACAACGCTCAGGGCCAGGCCAGTGCCACAGTCACCATCAACGATGTATTGCCCACGATTACTGTCAGCAAATCGGCATCTCCCGACAATGTTGATGAGCCTGGCGGGGTTGTAACTTTCAGTACCCAAGTCAGCAACACTGGTATAGAAACGATAACACTCACCAGCCTGGTGGATGATATCCATGGTGACTTAAATGGTCAGGGCAACTGCAGTGTTCCGCAGACAATAGCGGCTAATGGCAATTACAGCTGTAGCTTTACCGCCAATGTGACAGGCAATGCCGGTGATACTGAGACCGATACCATTACAACTATTGCCAGTGATGATGATGGCAATAACGTGCAGGGCCAGGCCAGTGCCACGGTGACGATCAACGATGTATTGCCCATGATTACTGTCAGCAAATTGGCATCACCCGATAATGTTGATGAGCCAGGCGGGGCTGTGACATTCAGTGCGCAGGTACAAAACACCGGTGCTGAAATGATAACACTCACCAGTCTGGTGGATGATATCCATGGTGACTTAAATGGTCAGGGTGATTGTGCAGTACCGCAAAATATTGTCGCTAACAGTAATTACGCCTGTAGCTTTGTGGCAATGGTTATTGGGGTTGGCGGTGATACTGAAACCGATACCATTATCGCCAGTGTCAGTGATGATGACGGTAATAACGCTCAAGGCCAGGCCAGTGCTACGGTGACCATTAATAATATTGACACCAGTCTGATTACCCCTTTAAGCATTGATGGCTTGGAAGACCAAATGACATTGCTAACCGGAATCAGTGTGGTTGATCCGGGGGCACCACTGGTATTTATTCGTGCTGCAGTCAGCAATGGCCTGCTCACTTTGAATGGCACAGCGGGGTTAAGTTTTACAGTGGGTGATGGCGTTAACGATAGTCTGTTGGAGTTCAGTGGTTCAGTTGCAGCAGTCAATCAGGCACTCAATGGTGCAAGCTACCAGCCCAATACAGACTTTAATGGCAGCGATAGCTTATCCCTTCAGGCTGATGATGAGACGTTGACCCGTTTGGCGTCGGCAACCGTTACGCTGAATATTACTCCTGTCAACGATGAGCCCACATTTGCCGCTGGTCCAAATCAAAGCGTTGACAATGATGCCGGCCCGCAGGTGATCAGTCCATGGGCAACCGATATCAGTGCCGGACCAGCGGATGAGTCAGGGCAAGTGCTTAGCTTTACGGTGGTTTCGGTGAGTAACCCGGCTCTGTTCTCGGTTCAGCCTGAAGTAGCGCCCGATGGCAGTTTACGTTTTGCTCCGCAACCGGGCGCCAATGGCGTGGCCAGTATCAGTGTTCGTCTTAATGATGATGGTGGCGTGGACAATGGCGGTGACGATCAGTCTGATGAACAGGTATTTACCATTGAAATTCTGTCGGCAGAAGCTGCTGATTTGAGCATCAGCAAAACCAATGGAATGGGCGGCGCAGATGAAAACCAGACCTTTGATTACACCATTGTGGTCAACAATGCCGGCCCGACAGATGTGGTTGGCGCCACAGTAACAGACAGTGTTGCAGTGAATTTAAGCAATCCGAACTGGGTGTGCGTGGCCAGTGCCGGGGGCAGTTGTACTGCCTCGGGGACGGGCAATATCAACGACGTGGTTAATATTCCTGCAGGTGGTTCGGTGACTTATACCTTAACGGTAACCGTCGCAGAACCCGAGGGCGGCATCATCACCAATACCGCCACTGTCACACCGCCCAATGGTTTAACCGACCCGAATCTAGGCAATAACAGCGGCACCGATAGCGATTCGGTGGGTCTATTTGTCGATGGTTTTGAATCGGAGTGATGGGATTAAATCACAAGTGATTTGACTTTTGCTATCCACAAAAAGCGGCTGAACTAACCCTTTAAGTCAGCCAGACGTTATACTGATGACAGCAAGCCGGGTACCCGGCTTGCTGCTGCATAAACAGAGCCACAGGAAGTGGCCATATCAAACCAGCTATTAATTTGGAGTCAAACCATGTTTAAGCATACCGTGCTTGCTGTTGTATTAATGATCGTTACTTCCGTCAGTTCTGCCAGTTTTGTTGTTGAGCAGGTCCCAGAGGGTCTGGCAATCACGCCGTCGATCTCATTTGTCAGTGCTGATGTCAGTCTGGTCGGGCCTTATGGCAGACAGCTGTTGAGTTTTGATCGTGAACAGCAAATTGTGATCCCAATGCCACGACTGGATGGGCATTACAAATATGAGGTGGTGCTTAATCCGGAGCTGACGCCGGCTCAGCGACAGGCGCTGGAAGCTTCTCGAAATGGTGTCGGTGTATCCCCGGTTGACCTGTCGACAACCACATACAGTGATTCGTTTGGTATCGCCAGTGGCGCATTGATTATCGACATGACCGAACCTCCAGGTCCAAACAATGACGATGATGAGCAAACCCGGGATCAGGTGATTTTGGATGACTTGATTGTTGATGGCAGTTTGTGTGCCGGCTTTGACTGTGCCAATGGTGAAAACTTTGGTTCAGACACCGTCCGTATAAAAGAAAATAACCTGCGCATTCATTTTGATGACACCAGCAATTCTGCCAGTTTTCCTGGCAATGACTGGCGTCTGATTGCCAATGATTCAACCAATGGGGGGGCTAATTTATTTGCTCTGGAAGATTCCACTGCTGGTCGCCGAATTGCTGTGTTCGAAGCAGGCGCGCCAGCCAACAGCTTATATATGGACAGTGCCGGCAACATTGGTCTGGGTACCAACAATCCGGTAGCGGAGTTTCATGTGGTTGATGGTGATACCGCAACAGTGCGTCTGGACCAAAACGGCAGCGGAGGTTTTGCTACCCAGGTTTGGGATATGGCGGGTAACGAAACCAACTTTTTTATCCGTGATGCCACCAATGGCAGTGCCTTGCCTTTCCGTATCAGACCGGGCACGGCCACTGACGATACCCTGATTATTGATAGTGCGGGTCAGGTTGTTATCGGCGATACCGGCAGTGTCGATGCATCCGCAACGCTGCATGTTCGCTCAAGAGGCAACGGCGAGCCAGCCATGCTGATCCAGAACAGAGCTGCTACTGTAGTGGATATACTAAGTTTGGCCGATAATGGTGATATGGTTCTGGCCGGCACCCTGGCACAACTTTCACGCCAAGACAGCAAAGAGCATTTTGAGCAAATTGATCATCAAGCCATGCTGACCGCACTCAAGGGTCTGGATATCAGCACCTGGAACTACAAACACCAGAACGATAGCGAGCGCCATATCGGCCCCATGGCTGAGTCGTTTTATGCCACCTATGGTCTGGGTACCGATCCGGAACATATCGCCACTTCTGATATGGCCGCTGTTGCACTGGCATCCAGCCAGGCATTGTTGTTTGAACTGGAAGCCAAAGACCAGCGCATCGCCGAATTGGAAACCCGTTTACAGCGGCTGGAAGCCTTGATGGTTCAGGTGCTGGATCAAAAGGACGATCAGGATATTCAGCAAGTCGTCAGCCGCTAGGAGGTTGGCCATGAATCGCTGGAATGTCTTATGCATAGCATTGCTATGCGGTTTTGCGATGGGCCTGCATGCCCAGCCATTGGCATTGGTTTACGACCGGGCCAATGATGTTGAAATGCTGGCGGAAGTCGATGGCACTGGCCTGTTAACGCCGTTTGGTGATGGGGTAAGTAATTGCTGCAGTGTTTCCGGTGCCCTGGCGACACGCAACAACACATCGGTATTTTTTATTGGCGGTACCACAGGAA
The DNA here is from genome assembly GCA_965230265.1 of Wenzhouxiangellaceae bacterium. Taxonomy (GTDB): domain Bacteria; phylum Pseudomonadota; class Gammaproteobacteria; order Xanthomonadales; family Wenzhouxiangellaceae; genus JAJFKX01. The sequence goes on from OZ245999.1 coordinate 3,540,342, forward strand.
CAGCCACCCAAACGCTGCATGTTCTGGATGCGGTTACCGGTAACAGCATGCAGGCTGGTATCGATTTTCCCGACACCTTAAGTGTGCTGGCTTTAGGCTGGGATGATGTCAATGATCGCTTATTGGCTTTGACCATGGCTGATGGCACAGACCTGCTGCAACTGAATAGTGTTGATATCAACACAGCAGCATTAACGCCTATTGGTGCAGGGGGCGCTGACTGCTGCGGAGTGGCTGTAGGTGCCGATGCACTCGATTCTGATACTCAACAATGGCATATTTCGGCACAGCCAATCGGCCTATCGGAATGGCGGATTTTCACTGTTGATTTATCGACCGGTAATCTGACCATGTCCAGCAATCCATTGACTCAGCCACCTGTCAGTTTAAATATCGATACCGATTTATTCGCGATTTATCATGATGACACCCTGCCTGGTGAACGTTTGGCCATACTCGATCCTGCAACCGGTGTTTATGCCAATCTGGGTGCTGGCCTGAATGATTGCTGTTTCGCTGCACAGGGCGTTGGTGTTTTAATCGAGAGCGCTGTGCTGCAGGTGGCCCGTCCCGATGCCACCGCTGATTTCGCATTTTTCTCTGCCGATGTCACCAGTGGTGCGATTACCCAGCAGTTGGATACCCCTGCAGGTATGGTTATCAACGCTTTACTGGGTGAAGTCGATAATCCGGTCATCGCTCAGGGCGCAAGTGTCGATGTCATGCTGGATGAAGACAATACGCCAACGGTTTTTGCGCTGACATTGGATTCCAGTGACCCCAAGGGAGGCGGACTGGTCTGGTCTATTGAGACAGCAGCCAGCATGGGCACTGCAAGCGTAACGACTGGCACAGGGTTGTCACAGGTGATCAATTACACCGCCAACCCTGATGTCAACGGCACGGACAGCTTTGTTGTGCAGGTCAGCGACATTAAAGGTGATATTGATCAGATTACGGTGAATGCCATTATTAACCCGGTCAACGATATCCCGTCGTTTGTGATCGGACCCAACCAGATCAGCAATGAAGATCAGGGGCCGCAAACGGTTCCGAACTGGGTCACCGCAATCAGCGCCGGGCCAGCCAATGAAGCAGGTCAAACGGTGCAGTTCATCGTTAGCAATGACAACAACGCATTGTTTACCGTTCAGCCTGCGGTGGCCATGGATGGAACGCTGACTTATACGGCTGCGCCGGATAGTTCTGGTTCAGCTACCGTTATGGTGCAGGCGATGGATGATGGTGGCACGGCCAGTGGTGGCGTTGATACCTCAGCTATCCAAATGGCCACCATCACGATCAATCCGGTGAATGATGCACCGTCATTTATTGCTGGTCCCAATGAGATGATTCTGGAAGATGCAGGGCCTCAGACGGTGGTTAATTGGGCATCAAATATTACCCCAGGGCCTGCCGACGAGGGTGGGCAGGCTTTAAGCTTTATTGTTAATAGCAATAACGCGGCATTGTTTAGTCAGCAGCCAACCGTTGATGCTGCGACGGGTACATTAACGTATACACCGGCCGATAATGCTGTCGGTGTTGCATTGGTTGATGTGCAGCTGATGGATGATGGTGGAACGGCCAATGGCGGCATGAATATATCAGCGGTTCAGCAGTTCAGTATCACTATTGAAGAAGTCAACGATGCGCCAACCTTCACACCGGGGCCGAATCAGACACCGCTGGAAGATGCCGGTCCGCAAAGTGTCGTTTGGGCCACCAATGTCGATGCAGGTGCGCCGAGCGAAGCAGCGCAGGTGCTGACATTTATCGTTAGCAACGACAATAATGCCTTGTTCAGCATGCAGCCAGCGATTGATGCTGGTGGTACATTGACTTACACCACCGTTGCGGATGCGGTTGGCAGTGCACAGGTCAGCGTCCAGTTAATGGACGACGGTGGTACTGCCAATGGTGGCATGGATACTTCACCGGTGGTGCAGTTTGATATTGATGTTACCGAAGTCAATGATGCGCCGGTATTTACCGCCGGGCCTAATCAAACGGTACTGGAAGATGCCGCGGCGCAAACCGTAGTTGCCTGGGCCACAGGCATTGATGCGGGTGCGCCGAGTGAAACGGGTCAGGTATTGACCTTTAATGTCACCAGCAATAATGCTGCATTATTCAGTCAACAACCGGCTGTTGACGCAATCACCGGTGATCTGACCTATACCCCGGCAGCCGATGCCAATGGTAAAGCCACTGTGGATGTGGTGTTAATGGATGACGGAGGCACAGCCAATGGTGGGGTAGATACCTCACCGGTTCAGCAGTTCACCATTGATATCACTGCAGTCAATGATGCGCCTGTGTTTGTTGTTGGTCCGAATGTGTTTGCCATTGATGAAGAAGGTGCGCAAACCATCAACCCATGGGCAACGGGTATCAATGCAGGTCCACCTGATGAAAGTGGTCAGGCACTGACATTCAATATTACAGGCAATACCAACCCTGCAATATTTGCCGTGCAACCGACGGTAGCACCGGATGGCACACTATCATTCACCCCTCAACTGGGTGCGGATGATAGCAGTGTTATCACCCTGGAATTAATGGATGATGGCGGGGTTGCCGATGGCGGTGTGGATACCTCTGGGCCGCAGAGTTTCACTATCACCGTGGGCCCTGCGATTACTGATTTGGTTCTGAGCATAAGCAGTGCCAATGTGCCGCTGGTTATTCATCCTTTTGTGGAGTTTAACCTGGTTCTTGACCTGGTTAATGGCGGTCCGCAGAACGCGACCAATGTAATCACTGAAGTGGCCTTATCTTCTGAGTTGGCGTTCGTTAGTTCAATGGGTGGTTGTGCTGCCCTGATGGGTGATTTGGTGATCTGGAACCTGCCGATGCTGGCCAATGGTGACAATGCGACTTGTATCTTTACTGTGCAAGTTACCGGCTTGGGGGCACTGACCGCTATTGGAACAACGACCGGAGATCAAATGGATCCTGACCCGGTCAATAATACGGATATCACATTGGTGCAGGTGTTGGAATCAGTGCCACTGGAAGTACCTATTTTGAGCCGCTGGTCATTGTTATTGTTGGCATCATTATTATTGCTTTTGGGTTGTTTTCAACACAGACGGTTTGAAGTCAATCCATCAGATAGATAACCGATAACGTTATCACTTTAACAGACCCCGGTAACCCTGCCGGGGTCTTTTTATGCATGTTAAAATAGCCGGATGACTCATTCTCAACATCCCGGGCAACGCTTAACAGAAGCGGTTGCCAATAACCGTCCTTTGCCCATTGTGGGCACCATCAATGCCTTTACTGCCCGTATGGCGCAGCGCGCCGGGCATCAGGCCATTTACCTTTCCGGTGGTGGTGTGGCTGCTAACTCGTTAGGCATACCTGATCTGGGTATTTCCACGCTGGAAGATGTGCTGATCGATATCCGGCGGATTACTGCGGTATGCGATTTGCCTTTACTGGTGGATGCCGATACCGGATTCGGCAGCAGCGCATTCAATATCGCCCGCAGCATTCGTGAGCTGGACAAAGCCGGTGCTGCTGGCTGCCACTTGGAAGATCAGGTGGGCGCAAAACGCTGTGGTCATCGTCCTGGCAAGGCTGTGGTTTCTAAACAGGAAATGGTTAACCGAATCAAGGCCGCAGTCGATGCCCGTCAAAACGATGAGTTTGTGATAATGGCGCGCACTGATGCACTGCAAGTAGAGGGCATGGACGCGACCATTGAACGGGCTCAGGCGTATGTAGAAGCGGGCGCCGATATGATATTTCCAGAAGCCATGCGCAGTCTGGAACACTATCAGCAGTTCCGCTCTGCTATTGATGTTCCCATGCTGGCCAATATTACTGAATTTGGACATACCCCGTTATTCACCTGTGAAGAGCTCGCAGGCGTTGGCATGGATATTGTGTTGTACTGCTGTTCAGCCTATCGCGCCATGAACAAGGCCGCCATTACTGTCTATGAAGCCATCAAGCGTGATGGGCATCAAAAAAATGTCATCGATATCATGCAGACGCGCGAAGAACTCTACGATTTTCTGGATTACCACAGTTACGAACAAAAACTGGATGAACTGTTTGCCGACAACGACGCCAGTAATGATTAAATACCGACCAAATATTATGGCAAGGATTGACTATGACCGATAAGAAAACCGGCGCAGGTCTGCGCGGACAATCAGCAGGCGAAACTGCAATCTGTACAGTAGGCGCTGCTGGCAACAGCCTGCGCTATCGCGGCTACGATGTACGCGACTTGGCGGATAACGCGACTTTTAATGAAGTCGCCTATATGATTTTGAAAGGCGAGTTACCCAACCAGACTGAGCTGGACGCCTACCAGGCCCGTTTGAAAGCCATGCGCGGCTTGCCGCAGGCGCTAAAAGAAGTGCTGGAACGGGTACCCAAAGATGCTCATCCGATGGATGTGTTGCGTACCGGTTGTTCATTTCTGGGTAACGTAGAACCTGAAACCGATTTTTCTCAACAACAGGACAAAGCGGATCGGCTGCTGGCAACCTTGCCAGGTATGCTGTTGTACTGGTATCGGTTTAGTCACGATGGTGTACGTGTGGATACCGAAACCGATGATGACAGCATCGGTGGTCAGTTCCTGCGTTTATTGCATGGCACAGAACCCAGTGAACTGCATAGCAAAGTGATGGATGTTTCGTTAATTCTTTATGCAGAGCATGAGTTCAACGCGTCAACATTTACCGCTCGTGTGTGCGCTTCAACGTTATCAGATATGTTCTCATGCGTAACCGGAGCAATTGGTTCACTGCGTGGTCCATTGCATGGTGGTGCCAACGAAGCGGCGATGGATATGCTGGAGCAGTATGAATCGGTAGAACATGCCCGTAGTGATGTGCATGCCAAGCTGGCTGCCAAAGATAAAATCATGGGTTTCGGTCATGCTGTATATCGCGAACGTGATCCACGCAATGCCATTATTAAAGAGTGGTCACGTAAATTATCCAAGGAAACAGGGGACCAGGTTTTATTTGCGGTATCTGATGAAGTCGAACGCATACTGTGGGATGAAAAGAAGCTATTCGCCAATGCCGATTTCTTTCATGCGTCCGCCTATCATTTTATGGGTATCCCCACCAAGCTGTTCACGCCAATCTTCGTAATGTCGCGTTTGACAGGCTGGGCGGCTCATATTATGGAACAACGCGCCAATAACCGAATCATACGGCCGGGAGCTGACTATACTGGGCCAGAACCTCGCCCGGTTACACCGATTGCTGATCGGTAACAGGTAAAGACCAAGGTTAATCCCAATGGAGAGGTAATCTTGTGAGCATGGGGGTTTTGTGAGAAGATGATACCTAAGGGTGTCATAATGACACCCTTAATTGCTTTCTCGTCTTCTAGAAAGTCATTAAATAATGCCGCTATTGACACTTAGTTAATCGGCAAATTTATATAACATCAGCTCGTCTATGGTATGGGCGGTTTTGTATGCAGCTTATAGTAGTTGCGTGTGAAGTTTGCGGTAAGCTTTATGACCAAATAGAAATGATATTGGTCTGATAAAACTTAAGCCTAAGGCAGGTAGATAAGCATGGCGTTGAAAAATCGGATTCGCGTTTATCGTGCAGAGCATCGTTTAAGCCAGGCTGAGTTAGCCAGTATTATTGGTGTGTCAAGAAAGACAATCAGCACCATAGAGGTTGGTAGATTTATACCATCGACTGTTATTGCGCTTAAGATAGCGCAGTATTTCAAGGTAAATGTAGAAGATATATTCTCGATCGAGGTGGAATAAATAAAACCCATAAATTAAAGATGAAATGGAGTTCAAATGAAAAACATATGCGTTTTACTTTGTAATTTATTGTTGATAGCAGTTGCCAGTGCAGCTGACATTTTCAGTATTGAGCATACTATTAATTCAAAGCATCCTGAACAAGAACGTAAGTTTACCGTTCATTTGCCTAAATCTTATCATTCACCACAAGCATTTAGTTACCCGGTTATGTTCTTGCTGGATGGCGAATCTAATCTTGATTATGCCCAGACTGTTTCGAGTTTTTTGGCTGAGAATGGCCAAATGCCAGAAATAATTATCGTCGCTTTGCATGCGGGCTTAACTAGAGAGCGCGACTATTTGCCAAATAATACGCAAGACGATGCTGGACTAACTGGCGATGCGGATCAGTTTCTCAGGTATATCCGCCAGGAATTAATTCCTTATATTGAATCAGAATATCGTGCAGCACCATTAAGGTTGCTATCTGGGCACTCGATTGGCGGGGCTTTTGTTATTTATAGTCTGTTAGAACAGCCCGAACTTTTCCAGGGGTATATGGCCCAGAGTCCTTATATTGACCAATCATTGCTCAATCTGTATGCAAAGCACCTAAAAGCCCTCTCGCAAAAGCAAACCGAACTGGACAAAGTGCTTTATATCAATCTTGGAGAAGAACCTGATCTGGAATCGGTTTTTAATGGTTTGCAGGAGTCACTTAAGGCCAATGCTGTGCAAGGGTTTGACTGGCAGGCAGTAAGAGCCCCTGGTGAAACACATATGACGACACGTTTACTGGGCCAGTATCATGGTTTGCAAGCATTTTTCTCAAAAGATTGGCCGCTATCTCAAGTGCAAATAGCCACAGGTAAAGGCAAAGGGCTTAAGGCACATATCGATGGGTTATCAAAAAAATACGATTACCCAGTGTTGTATAGTGAACAAACCCTGGCCCAGGCAGCACAGGTTTTTTTAAGCCAGGGTGATGTCGAGTCTGGCATTGAAAGCGCAAACATCTATACCAGTCAATACCCAACTTCACCATTGGCACATTTTTTTCTAGCAAATGGATTGGCTTTAAAAGGCGATGCGCCGGCAGCTGCTGAAGCAGCAAGTGCTGCTGTAAAGCTTTATGACGAGAATCCAAAGCCCGCACTAGCACCACTGTATCCAGCCATGAAACAATTAGAACAGCAGCTAAATGCTGTCAATCAATAAAGCAAAACACCCTTTGATATAAATTGAAACACCAAGAGTATATAGTTATGGAAAACGATTCACCAAAAATAGCAATACATCCAATGATTATTGTCTTTGTATACATTATTTTGAGCAGTATTCTTAGACGTATTTGGCCGTTGCCTATTCTGGATTTTGAGTGGCTTTTTTATGTTGGCTGTACTGCAATAGCGATCGGGATAGGTATTTTGCTTATAGCGGTAAAAGAGTTTTCAAAAAAACAAGCCGAAATTGGGTTTACTACTGGTTCAACAGCTTTGGTGACAGAAGGTATCTATCAATACACCAGAAACCCTATGTATTTGGCATTTGTAATTAATTTTATTGGTTTTTCTATGGTATTTAATGGTCTTTGGGATTTGATATTGATAATCCCTTTGGTTATTGCATTAAATCAAATGGTTCTGGTCAAAGAAGAAGACTACTTATTAGAAAAATTTAGAGACGAATACAAAGATTATAAAAATTCAGTCAGACGCTGGATCTGATAATAAACCATAATGGCTTTGTTTGATCTTTCACTGTATGGCTTCCAATAATTATGTTAATTGATCATCATATGGTTTGATTGGAAAGCAGCTATGGTGTTATTGCTGACAAATAGATATATGGATATTAATTGGTTTAGAGGTAGATAAGATGGCTATGCAAGGTTATTCGGAAAATCGGGAAATTTTCCCCCCAGAGATTGAAACGAGGAACCAAACCAGTCTTTTGGAATTTGGGCGAGCCGAAAAAGAATATATCAATCAAGTCATCTATAACGATGGTTGTGTGGTTTTGAAAGGTTTCAAAACAGATTTGCCGGAGTTTGAGAAGTTTATCGATGAAGCTTGTGGAGGCAGCCTGTTTTATACAGAGCGATCTTCCCCGCGCCACTCGGTCAATGGCAATGTTTATACCTCCACAGATTATCCGAAAACATTGCCGATTTTTCCTCATAACGAACAATCGTACAATCAGAAGTTTGCCATGAAACTGGCTTTTTTGTCGCAGCTGGTTGCTGAGTCAGGTGGTGAAACGCCGGTATGTAACAGTCGCAAAGTATTGCAAAGAATAGACCCTTCGTTGCGTAATCGTTTGATCCGCGAAGGTTATCTGTATGTGCGTAACCTGGCTTCAAAAGAATCCAGATCAGCAATTGGCTTGTCGTGGCAGGACGTTTACCAGACCGATGACCTGGAAGAGGTTAAAGCCTATGGAGAGAAAAATGATATCCAGATTCAGCCAACCAAAAATGGCGGTATCAGAACGTCACAGCACCGTGAGGTGGTCGCCAAGCACCCTGTTACTGGCGATCATTCCTGGTTCAATCATTTAACTTTCTTCAATTACCGTACTCTGCCGGCACCGATGATTGCTAATTTACAGCGTTTTTTTGATATTGAAGATTATCCGAACAATACCTATTTCGCTGATGGCAGTGAGCTTTCCGAAGACGAAATACGACATTTACAGGAAGCGTACAAAGCCGAAGCGGTTGCAAGACCCTGGGGGGTTGGGGATGTGATGATTATCGACAATATGGTGACATCTCATGCACGAAACGCTTTTAAAGGCGATAGGAAAGTACTGGTTACGCTGTCAGAGGTCTCGGCATGGAGTGATTGCCAGCCGGATAAGCAGTTGCTATTGAGTGGTGGGGTTTAGCACATCAAACTTACTATTCAGCCAATCTTTTTGCACGTTATATTTTGAATGATTGGCTGAGTTTTACAAAATCACCGGTGCCTGGTCGGTATCAGAGCAAAACCATGTTGCTCAACGGCTAACCTTTTTTACTGCTCCTGCATCCAAGTGCATATGGTTGCCAACCTAAAAGAACCTATACCGAACCTGGAAACGTTTCATTCCGTGGTTGATAGCCATGCAGATCGTTGGTTTTCGGTGTGCCTTAAAATTACCCGTAACCCTGCACTGGCTGAAGATGCTGTACAAGATGGCTTAATGACAGCTTGGCGTAAGCGCGAGCAGTTCCAAGCAGACGCGAAGCTAGAAACATGGATCCATCGAATTGTGGTCAATGCTGCTCTGCAGCTGCTGCGCAAACATAAACCACAAGCCTGGCAGCCACTTGAAGAAGATAAAGCCGTTGAGCCGTTGACACCAGTTGATGCCAGGGCCGAACAGGAAATGGGTATCGAATTGGCTGCAGCTTTGAACGAGCTAAGTGAGTTTGAACGGGTCTGCTTTATGCTCAAGCATATCGAGCAGTGGCGATTGAAAGAAATCGCCGAAGAGTTGGACACTGCTGTTAGCAATATCAAACAAGGTCTGTTCCGGGCAGTTCGTAAACTGCGTGTGGGCATGGCCGATTGGCGGAGAGAAAGTCATGGTTAACGACGAACTATTAACCCTGTATTACTACCGTGATGAACTGTCGGATAAACAGCTGGCAGCCATCGAGTTGGCGCTAGAGCAGGATCAGTCACTGGCCAGGCACTATGCACAATTGTGCAGTCAGTTGGATGGACTGAAAGCCAAAAATAATGCACGGGCTACCCCGCAGGCCATGCAGCGCTGGCATACGGCACTGAACCAGGCTGCCGCACAGGAAATAACAACATCAGCACATGCTGAAAAACCAGCCAGATCATTCTGGCTGGAAAGATTATTCCGGTTCAATGTGCCTGCGGCTGCAGCGGCGGTATTGGTGTTGGCTTTAGGGGTTGTGATTGGGGTCAATTTGCAAACCAGCAGTACTGCTGGTTTTCCTGATTCAGCTATTGCTGATCATTCAGGGCAATCATTTGTTCGTGGTGTCAGCGCATATATGCAAGAAGCAGAAATGCAGCTGGCTGGTCTGGAAGCGGGCGATGTTTCTCAGCGCAGAGTATTGATTACAGAAATTATCAGTCGCAACCGACTTTATATTCGTGCCGCAGAAAACAGTCAATCGCCTGAATTGGCCCGCGTTTTGCGTGCTTTTGAGCCCGTTCTTATCAGCCTGGCTGATCCGCAAACCGCCAGTCAGCAGTTTGATATGGCTAAGGCTCAATTGTCATTTGAATTAAGCGCAATGCAAACAAAACTAACGCATGATGCATCCAAGCAAACGACAAGGCTTTAAGCCAAATTAAAACAGGAAATAAATATGAAAATTTTATTTAAATTAATTTTAATTACTACATTGTTGTTTACGGGCGGAGCGGCTTTGGCACAATCTGCAGATGATATTCCATTAACCGAGCGTGAAGAGCTGATTGTTACTGCATTGGAAGCATTGCTCGGAGCAATGCCGGAACGGGCATTCCCCTTGGCCCAAAAAGTATTAAATGGTGATCATCGGGACAGCATTAAATCACGGGCGTTGTTTGTGATCAGTCAAATCGATTTGCCTGAGGCACAGGCTTTAATGCTGGAATATGCCAGGCACCCAAACTCTGACTTGAGCAGTGTGGCGATTCGTAATATTGGCATCAGCGGCAATACCCAGGGGTTACAGGCATTGGCTGATATTTATGCCAATGGCGATGAAGACATAAGACATCATGTCTTGCAAGCCTACATGATTGCAGGCGATACACAGTCGGTTTTTGATATTGCCGCCAATGCAGAGTCGGATGAGGAATTTGAAGCGGCAGCCAGAATGCTGGGGGTTATGGGGGCTTCAGAAGAGTTACGGCAGCTGGTTAGAGATGGCAGCTCTACAGAAAGCCTGGTGCAGGCCTATGCCATCGCCGGTGATTTGCAAGGTCTGATGGAACTGGCTGATGGCGCTGCCAGCGCAAACAACCCTGAGTTGCGAATGTCGGCTATCAGCAGTATTGGCATTATCGGCGGAGAGCAAGCCAATCGGGCTCTGGTTGAGTATTACCGCAATACCGATGTTCAAAGCGTCAAGCATGCGGCGATGCAGGGCATGATGATATCCGGTCATGAAGCGGGTTTACTGGAGCTTTATCAAAGTGCAGAAGACCTAAGTGAAAAGCGTGACTTGTTGCAAATGCTGTCAATCACCGGGGGTGATGCTGCGCTGGAGGCGATCGACTCCATATTGGATGGAGAGCAGCCATGAGTTACTCGATGTTGAAATTTGGCAAACTCATCGGTGTCCGGCAGATAGCAAACACATGGCCATTACTGGCAATTCTGATAGCGAATCTGATATCACAGCCAGCATTGCTAGCGGCTGAATTAAACCCGCCACAGGACGGTTGGGTCAGCTGGCAAATCTTAGCGGTTGAGAATGCGCCTGATTGGTGCTGCTATGACTGGCGCGGTGACAAGGCGGTAAAAAAAACTTGTCGTCTAGACAGTCGCCATATCAATTACGGAGGGACGCAACAAGATAGCGATCACAGTGTAGATAATGCCATCGAGCAGATGCAAATTTATGCTTTTATGCAGGGTGGGCAACTGGAAAAAATTCGAGCATTGTCATCTTCATGTCCGGTAATAACCAAAACGTCGATAACCGATATCGGCTCTGTGGATGTCAATGACAGTGTGGATTGGTTAGCAAACCATATATCACCACATTCAGATATCAGCACGCATGTAATGGCTGCAGTAGCTGTTCATGCCGGCAATAAATCCCGGGGTATCCTGGTGGATACTGCCCAAACCGATAGCAGTACCCAAAATCGTATGGGCGCAGTATTTTGGATGGGGCAAATACGAGCGCTTGATACCGAAGAAACCATTAAGCAGATTATGTTTAATGATGAGAACAGCAAGGTGCGTAAGCATGCTGCATTTTCATTAGCGCAATCGATCATTCCCGATCGTGCTGAATCACTCATACGTTTAGGCAATTTAGATTCAAATCACGATGTACGTGCACAAGCATGGTTTTGGCTGGCACAGACCAAAGCAGATCAAACTGAGCCAGCTATTTTTGCAGCACTACAGACTGAGGTCAGTCGGAAAGTACAGGAGCAAGCCATTTTTGCTTTGTCTCAATTGCCAGAAAAACGGGCAGTCAATGCGTTGGTGACCGTCCTCGAGAATCAAGAACTTTCACGTCATCTGCGCAAAAATGCTTTGTTCTGGATGGCACAGAATGAGTCAGCTCAGGCACTCGAATATCTGGAGCAAATGCTGGCAGTAAATTAGCCTATAAACTGACAGCTTTGATCTACTGGCAGTAACAAGAACCGGTTAATGAAAATATTTGGCAGCCCATTTCGGGCTGCCGAGTGATTTAGCTGGCAAAAATCAATTTTGGCCGTTGATATAGCCTGGCGGCGGTTATGGCCAAAACGGCACCAAGCAATAATGTGCTGCCAATACTGATGACTTCCCAGATAGGTTGTACACTTTCACCACGAATCAGTTGATTGACCAAGACATTTTGTGACAACAGTGGTATCCACATCATCCATGTTTCAGCTTTTACCGGGTTAATAAACAACCACAGGCTAGGCAACATCGGAATAAGAATTACCATACCCATATAAGACTGTGCCTCGCGGAAGCTTTTGGCAAAAGCAGCCAGAGTGGTCAGCAGCGCTGCAGCGACCAGTGCAACCGGGGCAGTGATGTACCAGAAACGTATCGCCAGCCCCCAATCCAGGTTCAATTGGAAGTCCAGTTTTGAAGTCGGAATGAACCCGATAAACAAAATAAATGCGACCAGTGTCAAAGCCAGCGATACCAGCGAAAACGAAGTCGTTGCACATAACTTGCCAGCCATGATTTGCCAGCGTGGTACCGGGTTAATCAACAATGGTTCCAAAGACTGTCTTTCCTTTTCCCCGGCGGTGGTATCAATGGCGATAGACATGCTGCTGACAAACAAGGTGATCATAATGAAGTAAGGCAGCATCGCCAGAATCAATGCACCCCGACTCTCAGGCGTTGACAAATCAATGTCGCGAACATGCACCGCCCGCATCAGTTGAGGATCAACACCTCGCAGCTGCAATCGCAAGCTGCCGACTTGGGCGCCATAGCCATTCAGTAAGCCTCTGACTCTTGCCAGTGTCGTACCGATTTCCCGTTGCGATGAATCGGCAATAACCTCCACTGCTGCTGGCTGGCCATTGCGCCATTGTTCGGGAAATGTTTCGGTGATACGGATAATCACCTCGTGTTCTTCATCGTGAATGGCCTGTTCTGGATCAGCAGGTGGTTCTTCAATAACCACACCTTGTTGTTCCAGAAAAGTGATCAGGTTGGGTGCGAGCGCCTGATTAATCACAGGTATCTCTAAAGTGGCTTCGGCTTTTTCCACTTCTTTCTGAGTCAACAGGGTGAGCATACCGATAAAAATCAAAGGTCCCAGGAAGGGGCCCATAATCAGCGAGTTCATTAATGTACGGCGGTCCCGCAAGCTATCGCGTAATTCCTTTAAAGCAACAATCTTGACTCCACGCATCATGCCAGCAGGCCCTCCTCGGTACCGATTAGTTTGACGAAAGCATCTTCCAGTTCTGGACAGCCGCTCAGTTCCCGTAACTCATCGGCTGTTCCGCTGGCTACGACCTGGCCTTTGGAAATGATGACTATCTGATCACACAAAGCGCCGACCTCTTGCATGATGTGGGTGGAAAGCACAACACAATGGCCTGCCTGTTTTAAATCCCGCAACAGGTGACGCAATGCACGTGTGCTCATTACATCCAATCCATTGCTGGGTTCGTCCAGCAGTAATGTCTGGGGTTTATGTACCAATGCACGGGCCACTGCAACACGCACTCGTTGTCCTTGAGAAAAGCCATCGGTGCGGCGGTCGATAAAATCTTCCAGGTTTAATAGTTGGATCAGCTCTTCGATACGTTCTGACAGGTTGTTCGGTTGCAACCCATGCAACGCTCCAAAATAGGCGATATTTTCGCGTGCAGTCAGTCGGGTATACAGACCACGTGCATCGGGGACCACACCCAATTGGCGCTTAACGGTTAATGGCTCAACTTGTGGATCAATATTATCGATCTGGATGCTGCCGTTATCGGGTGGCAGTAAAGAATAGAGCATGCGTAAGGTTGTGGTCTTACCAGCACCATTTGGGCCTAATAAACCGGTAATCTGACCATCGGCAGCATCAAATGAAACATCTTTAACTGCCTGCACCTCACCAAAGGATTTTTGCAGGTTTTTTACACTAATCATTCAATTGCTCCGGTTTATGGCGAAGGGCCGGTCATGGATAGGAAAAACGGCATCGGCCCAATATTATTGGTGCAATCGTTATCCATATTGACAAAGTCGGCGCTTTCAAAAAACACAGCCACCTGCTCTGGCAGGCAACCATGTCGGAGTACGCTGTGTCCTCGGCCCGGAATAACCCAATGCATAGAGCGAGCAAATTGTTCTGCAGCCAGATCACCATATTCAGGAGGTGTTACCGGATCGTATTCGCCGGAAAGCAATAACACGGGAACCTGATCATTACTAACTGGTTGATGATAGTCATCAGGTACGTCACCTTTAGGCCAGACATCACATTGTGCCTGAGACAGCTCGATAAGCAGTTGACCCAGCAAGGTATCCGTCTGGTCTATGTCCTGTGGAAAAAACGGCACATCTTCGCTGCAAATCACCGATAGTTCCATGCCTCGGGCAATCAGATCATCCAGGTTTTGTACCTGCATCAGTGCTTGAGAGGCCAGTGGTTTCCAGTCGCCCAGACTGGCTTGCTCCAGCAAAATGGGTAGCAAAGCTTGAGTTTCACTGCTGTAACTTAACAAACGCATCGCAACGGCCAGCACATCGCGTGTCACTAAAATGTCTTCAAACTCACCGCTGGTCGGCATACGCATACGCATTTGTGGAGGCTGGTCGATAATTCGCTGACGCAAATCCTGCAGTTGCCGCTCAAGATTACCAAAGCGATCATTACAGGCATTGTTGCGTTGGCAACGATCGAAAATTTTGCTAACAGCCACATCCAGGTTGTGGGCATGTTCCAAGCCCAATAACAATTGCGGTGGTACAACACTGTCCAGCACCACGCTGCGCACATGTTGTGGGTATTGGCGAAGGTAAACTTGTGCCGCCCGTGTGCCGTAAGAGACACCTACCAGGTTAATTTGCTGATAACCAAGAGCTTCACGGATCTGGTCGATATCCTGCATTGCAATGGTGGTAGTGTAAAACCGTGGGTCGGCATCGAGCTCAGCAATACACTCTCTGGTCAGCTGAACCACTTCATCAATGTCCAACTCGAACTCCAGCTCTGGTTCCCCTTGATCACAGCTCAGCTTATTGGAGCCACCAGTACCGCGCTGATCAATCAATATGATGTCTCTATATTCGTTGGACTTTGCCAGGCTACCGGCAACGATGGGGTAAGCCTCGGTGGCAGATTGCCCGGGTCCACCAGCGAAGAAGAAGATCGGATCTGGCGCTTTTTCGTCTTGCTTGCGGGCAGGTATGCGGGCAAGATTGAGGTTGATATTGCGGCCATTCACATCAGCAGGGTTTTCTGCCACCATACGGCTGCCGCATTCGGCTTTAACTGATAAGCCTGTGCCTGGCAGTTTCAGTTCGCAGGCGGAGAAATAAATGCTGCGGTTACTGTCATTTTCAGTATTATTGGCATTAGCAGTTGGTATAGGCACTGCAAAAATCAGTGCAATCCATACCAGCCAGCTCGAAGACTTGGATAACATCATGTTGTATTCCTGTTCTTGGCCCCAAAATAAAACCGCAACTTTAACACGCATGCGATTGCACAATAAGGTGCCGTTAGTCATTTTTTCTCGGGAGCATCATGCTAGCGTTAGATATCCGTAATCTGGAAAAAACCTATAAGAACGGAGTACAGGCATTACGCGGAGTCAGTCTGGAAGTTAAGCAAGGTGATTTTTTTGCTTTGCTGGGACCTAATGGCGCGGGTAAATCCACTCTGATTGGTATAGTAAGCTCTCTGGTAAATGCTAGCAGCGGGAAGGTTACCGTTTGTGGTCATGACTTGCAAACCCAGCGAGCTGATGCAATGGCCAGCATTGGGCTGGTACCACAGGAAGTCAATTTTAATCAGTTTGAGCGGCCGTTGGATATTGTCAGTCATCAGGCAGGTTATTACGGCATACCCCGTAAGCAGGCACTTGAGCGTTCCGAGTATTACCTCAAGCAATTGGCTTTATGGGAAAAGCACGATAAACCTTCAAGGACATTATCAGGAGGGATGAAGCGACGCTTGATGATTGCTCGTGCCATGGTCAATGAGCCGGAGCTTTTGATTCTTGATGAACCCACAGCAGGTGTGGACATTGAAATCCGGCGTTCCATGTGGACTTTTCTGAATAAGATTAATGAGCAGGGCACCACCGTGATACTGACCACACATTATCTGGAAGAAGCGGAAAACCTTTGCCGTAACGTCGCTATCATTGACCACGGAAAGATTGTTGAAAATACGGATATCAAAACCCTGCTGGCGAAGCTTGATGTAGAAACATTTGTGCTTGATCTGCGCAAACCGATCCACACAGCACCCATCAGTGATGGTATTCAGTTTCATCTGCGAGATAACACCACGCTGGAAGCATCGCTCCCCAAAGACCATTCATTAAATGCCCTGTTTGCCGTATTGGCCGATCAGAACATCGAAGTATTGTCGATGCGCAATAAGAGTAACCGTCTGGAAGAGTTATTTATTCGCTTGGTCGAAAACCAACCAAACGCTCAGCCCGATAATGGGCACGGAGCAGCAGCATGAATCACGCCTATACCAACTGGATTGGCTACCGCACGCTGATGCGCAAGGAGCTGACCCGAATTCTACGGATTTGGGGACAGACTTTGGTACCACCGGCCATCACTATGTCGCTGTACTTTATTATCTTCGGCAACCTGATAGGTCGACGAATCGGTGATATGGGTGGCTTTGATTATATGCAGTTTATTGTGCCTGGTTTGGTGATGATGTCAGTCATCCAAAACAGCTATGGCAATATGGTTTCATCATTCTTTGGTGCCAAGTTTGGCCGGCATATTGAGGAAATCCTGATTTCACCACTGCCTAACTGGGTGATTTTACTTGGTTACCTATCCGGGTCCGTTGCACGGGGTTTGATGGTGGGGGCTGTGGTGATGTGTGTTGCATTGTTTTTTACTGATGTACAAATTCATAACTGGCTGATAACCATCAGTGTGGTCTTGCTAACCGCCATTGTTTTTGGGTTGGCAGGGATGGTTAACGCTATCTTTGCTCAGAAGTTTGACGATATCGCTATTATCCCGACCTTTGTATTGACCCCACTAACCTACCTGGGTGGTGTATTTTATTCGGTGTCTTTGTTGCCCGATATCTGGCAGAACATCTCGGCGGTAAATCCCATTTTGTACATGGTCAATGCTTTTCGTTTTGGCATGCTGGGTGTTTCTGATGTTTCGCTGCTGACGTCTTACGTGATCATCTTTGGCTTTATTATGTTGTTAGCGGGGGTTTGCTTATGGTTGCTGCACAAGGGTGTGGGTCTACGCAGTTAGCCAGTAAAGTCAGAAGCTTCATTACAAACAAGAAAACAGTTGACAAACCCGTGAATACTGCCAGAATACGCGGTTCCCTGCGGTGATGTAGCTCAGTTGGTTAGAGCGCGGCACTCATAATGCTGAGGTCGGTGGTTCAAGTCCACCCATCACCACCATTGACCTTTTTCAAGGCATCTGAAAAGCCCGGACAAGCCAGCAGGTTTGCGCCTTATTAGTGAGTCATACAAAGCAACAGCAGATGTTGCATTATGTTGTTTGGCTACACTAATTGATGGTTTTCAGTTGACTAGGCTATTAAGCGTAGCTTAAATACTAACCTATTCGTAACAAAAAATTAAAGTATGATTGGTATCATAGAATGGAGTAATGTGGTGTTGTAAAGTGGGCAAAATGTTTGTCCGTCAGCTCAACTCTCGGAAAACAAAACTAAAACTTAGGTATTAGATAAAAGAAAAACTGCCTATGCTAGACTTTGGTATACCTGACTTCTTCGCTCGTGTAAGTCTGGAATAATAAGAACTAATCTAGATACTGTCTTCCGAGAAAACTTACGGATTGTGATGCTGCAAATCATGGTGCAGTATCTAATTACATACTAACTAAAATCAAATCTGAGGGTTTGGTCACAGAACGGATACGCCGAAATTTATGCAAGGAACAGCAGGTCAAGATCGAGAAATAGTCCCCAGATTTAAGCGCAAAGCGATGCTTATCAAGGTGGGGCTAGCGGTGCTTGCTATATTTGTAGTGCTCGCGTTGCTTTCGGTCACCGTTCCAGCTGTACAAAGGCTGACCAGTTCAGATATGTCGGTGTCCCGTGACTTATTGCGTATTTCCAGTGTAGAACGAGGTGACCTGCAGCGAGATATTGCTGTGGAGGGCACAATTGTTGCTTCCAATAGCCCGGCAATTTATGCCCCAACCACTGGCATTATCAATGTGCAAATAAGATCTGGTGACAGCGTCCAGAAGGGGCAAATACTGGCTGTTATTGATAGCCCACAGCTTGAGAACCAGCTTATCCAGGAAAAGGCAACTTTAGAGCAATCGAAACTAGAGTTAGAGCGCCAGGAGATTCAAACCAAAAATTTATTGAGCGACTTACAGCATGATAAAGAGCTGTCAGAAGTCAATCTGGATCTGGAAAGAAGCAAAAAAAAGCGTGCTGATGAGGGGTTTGCCGCTCAGGTCATTAGCCAGGCAGAGTATGAGCAAAGGGCTGCCGAGCTCAAAAAAGCCGAGTTTGAATATCGACATGCTGTTCAAAATTTAGCACTTCAGAAAGAGAATTTAGAATTTGAGCTTGGTGCCAGACGATTTGAATTAAACCGTCAACAATATGTTGTTGAAGATTTAAACCGCCAAGTTGAAGACCTTAAACTGAAATCCCCTATAGATGGCGTGGTTGGCAATGTAAATATCCGAGATCAGGATAACGTCACAGCAACCGATTTGCTGATCACTTTAGTGGATTTGACCACTTTGGAAGTGGACTTATCAATTCCGGAAACTTTTGCAGATGATCTTGAGATAGGAATGCGATCGGAAGCCACGGTTAATGGTGAAATAAAGATGGGCGAATTGGTTTCTATATCACCAGAAGTAGATAGCGGGTTTGTAGTAGGGCGCATGGGCTTTACGGATACTGTCGATAGGTTACGTCAAAACCAACGTGTCAATGTTCGCATTATTCTCGAAGAAAAAGCGAATGTATTAAAAGTGCGCAATGGTGCATTTGTTGAAAGTGGCGGTGGCCGTATTGCGTACATTGTCAAAGACAATGTTGCAACACGCCGAAATATTGAGCTGGGTGTTAGGAGTATTGCTTCGGTGGAAATCATCACAGGTGTTCAGGAAGGAGAGCAAATAATCATTTCCAGCCTTGATAGATTCAACAATGTTGAAAATTTACTGATTACTAATTAAATACAAAACTTGCATGTGGCAGCACCAGCAAAAATAAACGGTGCCAGAAGGAGTAGGAAGCTATGTTAAAAATGACCGGTGTTAGCAAAATTTATCGTACCTCGTCGATTGAAACTCGCGCACTTAATGAAATTGATTTACATATAAAGGCAGGTGAGTTTATTGCTGTAACTGGTCCGTCTGGTTCGGGTAAAACGAGTTTGTTGAATGTTGCTGGCCTGTTAGAGAGTTTTGAAGAAGGCGACTATTTGCTCGATGATGAAAACGTGAAAGGCCTGAATGACAATAAGCTATCTGCTTTACGTAATGAAAAGATAGGTTTTATTTTTCAGAGTTTCAATTTGCTCCCAGATCTGCCTGTGTTTGATAACGTGGATGTGCCGCTGCGCTACCGAGGTTTTGCTGCGAAAGAACGTAAACGGCGTATTGAAGAGGCTTTAGAGTTAGTTGGGCTAACATCAAGGCGTAATCATCTTCCAACACAGTTATCTGGTGGGCAACAGCAACGTGTTGCGATTGCCAGAGCATTAGCAGGTGAGCCAAGGTTTTTGCTTGCCGATGAGCCCACTGGAAACCTTGACAGCAATATGGCGAAGGAAGTGATGGAATTGCTGGAAAAAATAAACCAGGAAGGCACTACCATAATAATGGTAACGCACGATGATGAATTGGCATTAAGAGCCGGTCGCAATATCCATATTCTCGATGGCAAAATTCAGCAAGCTACCAATGACACAGCAATGGCATCAGATGTAGCGGTTACTATGCAGTCAGAGCAAGAGGTTAAACATGCTGACGTATAACTTACAACTGGCCTGGCTGAGTTTAAAAGAAAGACCAGGTTTAACAGCATTGGCTATCTTGGCAATTGCAATTGGCTTGGGAATACTGATGACAATCCAGGCTCAATCGTATCAAATGCAAAGCCTGCCTGTAGGCGAGGATAGCAAGAATATTTATCTGGTACAGATGGATAATCGGGATATCAATGCGCCAGCTATTGATCAGTCGTTTCAAATGCCTAGCTTAAGCTATCGCGATGCTATGAGTTTTCTTAATGAAGAAACGCCTGCATTAGAATCAACCATCACCTGGAAAACGCGCGGAATAGTGACCACCCCTGAACAGGATATCAACCCAACCAGAGGTATCGCGGTAGCAACAAATCACAATTTTTTTAATATATTCAATGTGCCGTTTTTATACGGATCAGGCTGGGTAGCCGAAGCAGATGAGCAGGCAGGCGCAGTTGTAGTGATATCACGACGCTTGAACCGTACACTTTTCGGTGATCAGGATAGTGTGGGGCAGGAAATTATCATTATCGATAAGCTGGCGACCATTGTCGGTGTAATCGACGAGTGGCCTATAAAAACCCAGTTTTATGACCGAAGTTTCTTCTTGGGCTTCAATGACGACATCTTTCTGCCACAGAGTTTTGCAATAAGCATGAACTTGCCCCGATATACAAGGATTGATTGTAGAGCTGCTGATCAGGCACGCTTTCCAGCGTATCGATTAGCAGACATTCAACTAATAATAAACTCTGAATGTGCGTGGATAAACCTGTGGGTGAAGCTCGAAGATTCCCAGGCAGTAGAAGAATATAAAAACTTAATGGCTACGTATGTATCTGAGCAAAAAAGCTTAGGTCGCTTTCCGCGTGAGCCAAATAATTTTCTCGATAATATCGTAACTCATCAAAATGCTGCGCTTGGCAGAAATGTGAGATTTAAACTTTATCAGAGACTGTCATGGCTTTTTGCAGGTGTTTGTCTGCTTAATGCGATAGTGATTTTATTGGCCAGGTTTATTAGAAAGTCGAAGGAAGTCGCTTTACGACGAGCTTTAGGCGCTAAGCGCAATACGTTATTGATGCAATATTTTATTGAGTTAATTGTAATAGGTGTTATTGGCGGCCTTGTCGGAATCTTACTGTCATACATAGGCTTACAAGGGATGTTAGGTGTTTATATGTATTCTACAGATTACGAATATCCGCGTAGTGCAGTAGAGCAACTATACAGCCTGGATTGGCAATTAATTGGATACGCTTTGTTGGTAGGGGTGGCCAGCACAGTTTTAGCGGGTTTATATCCAATCTGGAAAGTATGTAACATCGCACCTGCACCACTATTAAAGGCTGAATAAGTTAGGAAAGCACATGGATATAAGACCAATATTATTAAGCCTAAAGCAAAATAAGTTTTTTGCATTAATGGTTATTTTGCAAGTGGCCTTGACATTGGCTGCAGTATCGCACTCTGCATTTAGTGTTAGTGCTTTATTGAAAGGCTGGAATAAAGAGTCAGGGCTGGTTGAGGAAAATCTAATTATCGAGCGGGCACAGTTCTTTGTAGATGATATTGATGTGGGTAGTGTTATACCTGAAGATTTAGAAAAGCTGAGACGTCTGCCTGGTGTTCAGGCGGTAACCACTACCAATCAAATTCCCTTTTCTGCAGAAGGGCTTAGTGAAATATTTAAGGAGCCTGGCAATGAAGCACAGCGTTATCTTGCGGCTGTTTTTCAATTAAATGCATCAGCACTGGATGTGCTTGGTATTGAGTTGATAGCCGGCCGGAGTTTCAATGAAAACGAAGTGGTTCAAGGGCAGTTGTCAGCAACAACAGAGTACCCATCAGTAATTCTTATTAGTGAAGCATTAGCTCAAGAAGTATTCGGGGAAGAAAACCCAATAGGTAAAACCTTATGGCCAGTTAGGAATAGCCAACCGGCGGAAATTATAGGCGTTTACTCTAATTTTATGACGGGTGAAATTTTAAATGGAATAGGAAAACCATATAACTCAGCAATCCGTCCTATGGTGTTATGGAGTGCTGCTCAACTTGACCCCGGCTACCTTATGCGGGTAGAGCCAGGTGCTGCAGAAGGGCTGTTGGAAGATGTCCGGGATGTAATTTATCAGCAGCGCGGTCGTTATATGTTCCGCAATGAAGTGTTAACCCGAACGAAAAAAAGGATGTTTGATGCAAATAGCAGCCAAGCAATGGTGATGACAAGCGTCAGCATAGTGCTCGTGCTTATTACGGCATTTGGTATGGTGGGTCTGGTTTCATTTCTTGTCAAGCAAAGACAAAGGCAGATAGGTATAAGGCGAGCTTTGGGTGCTGCAAAAAAAGATATATTAAGATATTTTCTTCTTGAGAATAGCTTATTAACCGTAGCCGGCTTAATTCTTGGAGTAGTAATTACCATTGGTATTGCGGTCAAGTATCCAACGCTCACCGGAAATGAGTTTATACGTTACGATCTGATTTTTGTTGTTGCGGTATTTTTATGGCTTATCAATATGGTGGCTGTATATTGGCCGGCTAAAAAAGCCTCTAAAGTTAATCCAGCGTTAGTGATGAGCTAGTTAGAATAAAGCTGAATTATATAAAGTATGTATATATTAAAAATTGGATCAAAGAGAAAATATTAATATGAATCGCAAAAAAGACAAAGTGGAATTGTCAAGTAAAAAAGATAAAGCGATAGAGCCAGCCAAGGTAAACAGTAAGGTTGGCGGTAGGCAGCCTGTAGTAGCTATTAAAAAGCTTGCAAGTCTACGCATGATTGCAAAATACATATGGCCACATAAAGTGCTGTTATTTGGCGGTATATTTGCCTTAGTGCTGACAACTCTTTGTACGTTAATAATATATCGATCTCTTGAATGGATTATTGATGATGGCTTTGCTGCGAGTAGCCTCGAAGCTATTTCTCCGTATTTTTTGGCAATATTCGGTATTATTGGGCTGCTGGCTATATCTTCTTTTATACGATTTTTATGCATTGCTTTACTTGGCGAGCGAGTAGTAGCAGATATCCGAGAAGCTGTGCATAGGCATTTATTGAGTCTCTCTCCATCGTTTTTTGAAACGAATCGTCCATCTGAAATTGCTTCACGTTTAACTGCTGACACTACCTTGATTCAAACAGTTGTTAGTACTGTTATACCTATAGCTCTGGCAAGTAGTTTTCAGGCAATTGGCGCACTGGTCATGGTGATTCTGATTAGTCCGATATTGGTGTTGGCAATTTTGGGGGTGGCCGTGTTAATTATGATTCCAGTTATCTATCTTGGCAGGAGAGTTCGACGACTCTCAAGAGCTAGCCAAGATAGAGTCGCAGGCGTAGGGACGATGGCTAACGAAGCATATGGTGCTATACAAATAGTGCAGGCATTTACCCGAGAGCCAGAAGAAATATCCCGTTTTTCTGAAACAGTTGAAAAGGTATATGCGGTAGCAAAAAAACGCATATTAACTCGAGCTTGGTTAGTGGTAATAACCATAACTTTGGTTTACGGATTGCTTAATTATGGTCTTTGGGTAGGAGCCGAGGCAGTATTTTTAGAGCGAATAACTGCTGGCCAGCTTGCAGCATTGTTAGGTCTTGGAGCGCTTGCCGCAACATCACTGACAAGTCTTAGTGAGGTCGTGACCATATTGCAACGTGCTGCCGGTGCCGCTAGCCGTCTTTCAGAATTGCTTAGTACTAAATCAGACTTACTCATTGCTGATGCCCCAAGCACAATATCACTTCCAATAAAGCAAGCGATACAGTTTGACGATGTTTCCTTTGCCTATCCTAGTAAGCCAGACATAAAGGCGCTGAAAAACTTCTCCATGGATATTGCTACCGGTGAAACGGTAGCAATTGTTGGTGCATCTGGGGCAGGTAAGTCAACAATACTGCAGTTGTTATTGCGTTTTTTTGACCCACAAGAAGGCGCGGTCAAATTTAATGGTCGTGATATTCGGGAATTCGAACCACAGGAGCTGCGCAGAATGTTTGCGTTTGTTCCGCAAGAAACCGTTATATTTGCCAACACGATCGAAGAAAATATTCGTTTTGGTCGACCTGATGCATCTGATAGTGAGGTCAAAGCGGCAGTGAATGCAGCTTCTTGCGCTGATTTTATTGAAGCACTCCCGGAAGGTATGAAAACCTATCTGGGTGAGCGAGGGGTCAGGCTTTCTGGAGGGCAGCGGCAGCGCATCGCAATAGCGCGTGCCATATTGCGCGATGCACCAATATTGCTATTGGATGAAGCCACGAGCTCGCTGGACAGTGAATCAGAAAGTAAGGTTCAAGATGCTATTGAGGCCTTGATGGAAAACCGCACAACATTGGTCATAGCGCACCGTCTATCAACTGTACGCAATGCAGATAAAATCATTGTGCTGGATGATGGCTTAATTGTCGCCAGTGGTAAGCATGAAGATTTAGTAGCCAGCGGTGGTTTATATGCACGCTTGGCCAAATTGCAGTTTGCTGATGTTGCCCCAGAGCATGCAGTGAATGAGTAAAGCAAGTAAAAATCGGGATAGGAAATAACAATGGACAGTTTAGTTAAAAAATTAACAAGCGGCCAGCATCCTGTGGCAGCAGCACAGTATAAAGATGCCAGCGATTTTAAAAACAGTATAGATCGAAACTACGTGATCATTAAGTTCACAGAAACAAGTGGCGGTACAGAACTGGGTTTTAAATTAAATGATTCGCTAACCAAACTAGATGGCTTGGACTTTGCTGAAGCAACTGGTGTTGCGCATATAGTTGGTGAATTAACCCTAAATTATCAGAAAGTTCGTTTTATAGCAGATATTGATTTGAGCACCTTAGAAGGTGAAGGTTATTTAGAATTAATAGAAGAGACAGGAAAATCAGTTAATCAAAGTAACAAAGCTCGGACAGAGTCTGGTGAAACTGTTCATTGAATAATGATATGCAAAAATACATGGAGAAATAGTAATGAGTCAAACCGAGACAGACACTCGAATTTATAATGTTGTAGTAAATCATGAGGAGCAATATTCCATTTGGTTTGCTGATAGAGAATTACCGCTTGGTTGGGAAATCGTTGAAATACCAGAGAGTTGGAGTAAAAGCTACCAGGAAAACCTGACTGATGATGAAAAGTCACAAGCAGGCAATAAGCAGGAATGTCTTGCATATATCGAAGAGATTTGGACGGATATGCGACCATTAAGCTTGCGTAAGAAAATGGAAGCGGAACAATAAACAGCCATAAAATGCAATAACAAACTATTGAATAACAGGAAAAGCATATAAGCAATAAATAGATTATTAAAATAATTAATAAAGTTACGACGCAAGTTTTTATGAGTAAATATTTAAAAAAACATACTCATAAATTTAAATAGAAATAATAAGATAACGCAGGAGCGTTTCGTGAAGGAAGACGTAGCAGTCAGTCATGACGATATACATATAAAGTATGTATATACCGACAATGTAATTGATGGGCCATGGATAGCTTTTGTTATCCCTTTTGGTCTTAAGTTAAATCAAGCGGAAGCTTTTTTTAATTTTTTCAGTGCTCA
This sequence comes from Wenzhouxiangellaceae bacterium, assembly GCA_965230265.1. Taxonomy (GTDB): domain Bacteria; phylum Pseudomonadota; class Gammaproteobacteria; order Xanthomonadales; family Wenzhouxiangellaceae; genus JAJFKX01. Next base: position 3,565,995 of record OZ245999.1, read on the forward strand.
TTATAATATTTTTTCATGGCAAGCCAGATCAATACTGGAAGATGCGGATCACAAAATAAAGGAAAATGAGCTAACAGTGGATAGCCATGCACAGGATATGCTGGCTATTATGGATGCTTTGAATATAGAAAAAGCTATCGCTGTAGGTTACTGCTCTGGAGCGGGTATTGCACTTGCCGCCATCAATATGCTGCCGGACAGGTTCAGTCATTTGGTATTGATCAATGGCGAGTACACATTAATGCATCGCCCTGATTGTGTCACTCCTTTTGCTGGTGATATAGATAGTTTATTGCCTATTGCAGCGCAGGGTCGGGAAAAAGCAAGGCTTATTTTGGATAAAATAAAAAATAATACAACTGCATCAAAAAACATTCCTGAAGCAATCGACCTTCCTTTCTCTGAGGTTCACTACTTACATCGTTATGGGGTGAATTACCTTTCCTACCGAGACTACGATTTTGAAACTCTAGCCAAGCAAATAAAACTTGATACTTTTATTGTGGCTGGAGAAAAAGATGAGCAAGTTAATATATTGAGTGCTAAAACAATTAGTAACCTGATAGAAAATTCTGAACTATATATCGATGAGCAAGGAGATCATTACGAAGTACTAAGATCAGAATCAAAAACACTTGTAGAAGTCTGGAATTATCTGAGCATGAGGGTGTAGCAATGAAGATCGATTCAGTGGGTGCTCAATTGATACATAAGGTTTTTGAATCGCTGGCGGCGGCAGCTCCAAATCAAATTGCAATTAAATTCAATGATCAGGATATTTCTTACCAGCAATTAAATGCCAGTGCCAACTATCTTGCTGGCTATCTATGTTCGGAAGGCGTCAAGCATGGTGATATTGTGGCCATATCCATGCAGCGCTCAATCGGAATGATAACGACAATGCTGGCTATTCTTAAGTGTGGCGCAGCATTTTTGCCTCTGGATAGTCAAAGCCCTAGCAAACGTAACTTGTTACTGCTGAATGAATCTCAAGTCAAAGTGGTTGTATCAGATCAGAGTAATGATGGGGTGCTTGGTGACCATCGGCAGTGGGTTAATATTGCAGAACTCCCAGTTTCTACTGTAACAGATACGCCAAATCTTAACTTGCGTGGTGATGTTGAAGATAAGGCTTATGTTATGTATACGTCTGGGTCCACTGGTGGGCCTAAAGGCGTTAAAGTGCCGCACCGTGCTATCCATCGACTGGTAATCAGTACAAATTATATCGAATTTGATCCTGCTGATAAGGTGCTGCATATGTCATCACCAGGTTTTGATGCTTCAACTTTTGAAATATGGGGAGCGTTATTGAACGGCGCTACGTTGGTTTTGTATCCTGAAAAAACACTAGACCCAAATTTGTTTGCTGCTGTCGTTAAGCAGCATAAGGTAACCATACTTTTTCTTACACCAGCGTTATTTCATTTAGTAGCAGTAAGGTTTAGCGCTGCATTTAATGCTGTCAATACAGTCGTGATTGGTGGGGATATTATATCGCCAAAAGTGATTAATCATCTTCTAGATGTTCACAAAGATATTACTTTAATAAATGGCTATGGTCCCACTGAAAATACAACTTTCACAACTGCTCATCGAATGACAATAGCCAATAGGCCGGATTCATGTGTGCCAATTGGGAAACCAATTACTGGTACAGCGGTTCATGTTTTGGATGACAATTTGGAACCGGTAAAGCCTGGAGAAGTGGGCGAGCTGTTTACATCAGGTGCTGGTGTAGCGCTTGGGTATGTTGATAAAAAGAAAGACAATGATGCTTTTGTTACTAATGAGTTAATAGCTGATGGTTTGATTTATCGAACAGGAGATCTGGTGTTTGAAAACTCGAATGGTGAGTTAGTGTTCGTTGGTAGAAAAGATTACCAGGTTAAGGTTCGTGGCTTCAGGATATCGTTGGAAGAAGTGCAAGTTTCATTGCTTGAGTTAGAAGGCGTTATCGAAGCTGCAGTTGTTGTCAATAAACCTGAATCGGGTGATCAGCGATTGGTTGCTTATTTAAATCTACGAGATGGGGAAAACCTTAAAGTATCAGAGATAAAACAGGAGCTCGCGTTAAGCCTGCCTGGGTACATGATTCCTGACAAAATACATCTCGATGTAAAGATGCATGTAAGTGAGAATGGAAAAATAGACAAAAAGTTTTTAGTTGGTTAGTTAATAAAAATATGGAGTAAAAAATGACGGAACAAGAGTTGCACGCCTATATAAAAGAAGTATTTCAATCTAAACCTATTATGTCATCGATAGGTGATGGCGATGACTTTTTTGATTGTGGCGCTTCATCATTGACTGTTGTGGACCTTCAGTTGGATATCGAAGAAAAATTAGGTATCACAGTGCCAACAAGCAAGTTAATGAAGGAGCCATCTATTAATGGTTGGGTTGCGGCGTATTCTGAAAAAATGTCTCAACAAGCATCTGCAGCTTAGCTATATTTAAAAAATTAATAGTTAATATAGAGAGATAATTATGAACAAGGAATTTGGTTTAAGCAAAGAAGAATTACAGTCATTCCGAGAAAATGGTTATATCGGTCCGTTTACTCTTTATGACCCAATGGAGATTCAAGAAAAATATAAGCAAATAAGATCAGATTTATTTGATCGCGAACATGCAATTTATGATTTGTCTATCAGAAGTGTTATCTCCGGGTATGACCGGCATTTTGATGTCAATGATTTAAGCGCACACATAATGCAAAAAGAAATTGTAGATAGAGTTGCGAGCATCTTGGGCCCCGATTTATTTTGCTGGCGTTCAGAGATGTTTCCAAAGTATCCGGGAGATGAAGGAACTGATTGGCATCAAGCTGATACGTTTGGCCATGCTTCCGGCAGGCCACAAGTTAAATGGCCTAACCCGGATTTTGGCGGTGCTATTACTGTATGGACGGCACTGACGGAAGCTTCAGAAGAAAATGGTTGTTTGCGCTTCATCCCGGGCACTCATGAAGAGATGTTTTACGATGAATCACTAGAAATGAACTATGAGCCTAATCAGGTAAATAAAATCGAAAAAGACGGAATAAAACGAGGCTTTTTTGGATACGATTATCGTAATCTGCAAAAAGACCCTGATTGGGTTCCGAATGAAGATGATGCTGTCTCCATTGAAATGGAACCGGGTCAGTTCGTTATTTTTTGGTCTACGCTAATGCATTCTTCATGGCCAAATTCAACAGAAGATAGAACCCGTTTGGGTTTTGCCGCAAGGTATGTGCCAACATGTGTACAAATTTATCCGGATGTTGATGAAGTCGAAGAATATGGCAGCACTATTTCTCTAGATAAATATGGTGTTGTGCTTGTCTCTGGAAAAGATGAATATCAGCATAATAAAATCGCTAGACTTAATAGTAGAGGTTTAGAGTTCAGCTCGTTAGTTTAAATCTCTTTTAAAAACCAAGTATGTCGTAATGCGAATTTATGTAGCTTCTGATAATTAATTCGCGAATTATTCTCGTAATTTGCGTGGCTAATTATTTAATAAGCCAGCATTAGCAGGATAAACATGGAAAGTTTGAAAAACTCTAATAATGAAGACAATGTAGTCGTTGAATTGGCACCTTCCAGAGAGGCAATAAAGCTTGATGGGATATTGTCATATGCGCAGCGCAGCATATATAAAAATACTAAATTACATAGAGGTTTAAACTCTATTAATAATTGCAGGTATTATAGTTTATTAGGCAATTTAAATAAGCTTGCTTTGGTCAAAGCGGTTAAGGCTGTTGTTATTAGGCATGAGTGTCTGAGAAGTAATTTTATTGATGAAAATGGTGAGCTACAGGTCATGCAAAACAATGCCTCAGAAGCATTGTTCGACTTTAAAGACATCACTCATTTAAGCGAAAATTCGAAAGATACTGAAGTAAAGGCAGTTGCTGTTTCAGAAACCAAGCGACAGTTCGATTTGTCTAAAGACTTATTGGTGCATGCTGTATTGCTAAAACTTTCCGAGTCAAAACATATATTCTTTCTTACTGTTCACCCTATTGTTTCTGATAATAAATCATTAGACATATTTATCTCTGAATTAAGCAGTCTCTACCAGTCATATTTGAACGATACCAATAATGTACTAACACCTTTATCTGTGTCGTATAAAGATTATCTGCAATCTCAGAATAGCTGGTTAGAAGGAAAGCAGGCGCATGAACAACTGCAGTACTGGCAGCAACAGTTAAAAGATTTACCACTAGTGCATAGCTTGTCATTGGACCATCCGAGGTCTAATAAGCAGCGGTTTACTGAAGGGCTACGCTTTGGATCTGTCGATGAAGTGGTGACTAAGTCTGTAATGAGCTTTTGTGTAGAACAAAATGTGACTTTGCTTACTTTTTTGCATGCGGTATTTGTGGTCTTGATTCACCGATATAGCAATGAAGGTGACATAGCTATCGGGACATCAGTGTTAGGTCGTAATTCAAATAATACTGAAGCGTTAGTCGGGTTATTTTCTCAATGGTTGGTGCTGCGTTCGAAATTAAATCATCAGGATAGTTTTATTGAGCACCTGATGTTAGGCAAACAAACAATATCAGACGCGCTTGGTTTTCAACATATTCCATTTGAGTTATTAATAAAGCAATTTACAGCAGGGCAAAACACAGAACATCATCCGTTGTTTCAAATTGCAATTTCATTACAGGATCAGCCCCCAGAAAAACTGGTATTGAACGAGCTGGAAGTTAATCCTATTGGTCAAACCTATAACAACAGCGGGCTTGATCTGGAACTAAGGGTTACTCAAATTGAAGACCAATTGCTATTGGCCTGGAACTACAATAAGGATTTATTCAAATCAAGCACAATTGAACGTTTGTCGTCCAGTTTCCAGGTATTGCTGGAAGGGATATTGTTGGATGCTGATCGTGCGGTGGGTGAGTTACCGCTGTTGAGTGCTGATCAGCAACAGCAGTTGCGTTTGTGGAATGCCACCGATCAGATGTTGCCTGGTGAGCAGGGTATCCATGAGCTGTTTGAGTTGCAGGCATCAAACAGTCCTGATGCGATAGCAGTGGTGATGGGTGATGATCAGCTGAGTTATCAGCAGCTGAATGAACAAGCCAACCAGCTGGCGGGTTATCTGTTGGATCAGGGGGTCAGAGCAGAAGATCGTATTGGTGTATGTATGCACCGCAGCCCGCAGTTGTTGGTGGCATTGCTGGGGATATTGAAGAGTGGAGCAGCGTATGTGCCACTGGATCCTGAGTATCCATCAGAACGTTTGATTTACATGCTGTCTGACTCAAAAGCCAGCTATGTACTGATTGATGCGGCTGAGGATTTACTGTCAGGCAGTGATGCACAAAAGATCAACATAAGCGATCTGGATTTATCCAGTTACAGTGATACAGGCCCATTGGTTCAGGTACAGGGTGATCAACTGGGTTATGTGATCTACACGTCCGGCTCGACCGGTCAGCCGAAGGGAGTGTGTATCCGTCATGGCGGGGCATTGGGCATGCTCAGCTGGGCGTTGCAGGAGTTTGGTAGGGAGAATCTGGAAGGGGTATTGGCCTCGACATCGATCTGTTTTGACTTATCGGTGTATGAGCTGTTTGCGCCGTTGAGTGTAGGCGGTAAGGTGGTATTGGCCAAAGATGCACTGTCGTTGCTGGACTTTGATCAATGGGATCAGGTGAGTTTGGTGAACACGGTGCCGTCTGCGATTGAGGCACTGGTTGGGGCCCGTGATATACCGCGGAACGTCAGGGTTGTGAACCTGGCGGGAGAAGCGTTAAGCGCTCAGACGGTAGAGAAGGTTTATGCGAGCAGTTCGATAGATCGTTTATACAATCTTTATGGTCCCTCAGAGGACACCACGTACTCGACCGGAGCGTTGATAGAGCGAGGCAGTGATTACCCGTCGATTGGTGGTCCGATCAGCAATTCTCAGGTTTATGTATTAGACAGCCGAATGAGTCAGGTGCCTGTTGGTGTAACCGGGGAGTTATACATGGGTGGTTTGGGCTTGTCGCGTGGATATCTGGATCGAGGGATGCTGACGGCGGAGCGATTTGTTCCCAATCCGTATGGACAGCCAGGCAGTCGGATGTACCGCACGGGAGATTTGGTGAGGTACCGAGCAGATGGTGATCTGGAGTATGTGGGTCGTATTGATCACCAGGTGAAGCTGCGTGGATTCCGTATAGAGCTGGGCGAGATAGAGAGTGCTCTGGAGCATCATGCAGGTGTGGAGTCTGGGTTGGTGCAGGTGGTTGACAGTGACTTGGGTCAGCAGCTGGTGGGTTACATCACCACAGATCAGCCGCTGGAAGAAGCCAAGCTCAAGCAGTCGCTACAGCAGGTATTGCCGAGTTATATGGTGCCGATGGCGATCGTGCAGTTGGAGTCATTCCCGTTGACGGCCAATGGGAAGGTAGATCGAGAGCGTTTGCCGAGTCCGGATTGGGAAGCGTATCGACAAAGTTATGTGGCGCCACGCAATGCAGTGGAATTGCAATTGGCGGAGATATACCAGGAGTTGCTATCGGTTGACCGGGTGGGTATCAACGATAATTTCTTTGAGCTGGGCGGTCATTCGTTGTTGGCAACGCATTTAATTAGTCGAATCCGTGAGGGTTTGGATATTCAATTGCCGCTAAAAACTTTGTTCGACCAGCCTACCGTGGCTGGTTTATCACCGCTTTTAGAAAATTATTCAAAAACAACAGCATTGTTGCCTATTGAGCCAGCTGAGAATAATGAACGATTATTATCATATGCACAACGCTGGTTATGGTTTGTCGATAAATTAGAAGGTGACAGCACTCAATACAATATACCTGTTGCATTTCGTTTAACCGGTAAGCTTGAAGTTGCAGCTTTAGTTCGATCTTTGCAGACTGTTGCGCAACGGCATGAAGTTTTGCGAAGCAACTTTCAGCAAACTGGTGAGTTGGTGTATCAGCATACTCTCGAGCATGCTAATCCAAAGTTGATCCAAACTGATTTATCAGAAATATCAGTTGAACAGCAATCCAAACAAGTGCAGCAAATTATTATTGATGAAGCTCATAAGAGTTTTGACTTAGCGGCAGAAATACCAATACGGCTCCAGCTTGTTCGTTTATCACCTAATGAGCACGCCTTGTTAGTCACAATCCATCATATAGCCACAGACGGTTTATCGATGGATGTGTTTTATAGTGAGCTGCAGGCTTTATATACGGCTTATGCCCGGGGTCTTGATAATCCGCTGCCACCTTTGGCTATTCAATACAGCGATTATGCACAATGGCAACGTGATTGGTTAGGTGCAGATTTAAAACATGACCTGCTCGCATACTGGAAGCAACGATTAGCAGGTATAGAACAAGACAACAGTTTGCCTTTGGATCGGCCAAGGCCAGGTCATATTAATCATTTTGGCTTAATACACCAGCAAAATATTGATGATGTGTTGAGTAATAAAATAAAAGCGCAATGCGTAAAACATAACTCAACATTGTTCATGTTGATGCAAACTGTTTTTTCTATTTTGCTTTATCGATATACCAGTAAGTCTGATGTTCTGATGGGTACAACCATGGCTGGTCGTGCTCATGTGGACACCAATCCTTTAATTGGCTTTTTTGCCAACACTGTGGTTTTGCGTACTCAAATCAACAGTGATAGTAGTTTTTCAGAGCTTTTAAGCCGCAATAAAGTAAATATACTGGATGCCCAGGCGAACCAATATTTACCCTTTGAAATGTTGGTTGAAGCGTTGGCGCCAGAAAGAAGCCTAAGCCATAGCCCTATTATCCAGATAATGTTCACAATGGTGGAAGGTGATGGTGTTGATTTACTATTGCCGGGTTTAAATGTAGAAAAAATTAGCAAGCAGGACAATACCTTAAATTATGACTTGCGCTTATCAGTTAATGAAACTGATGGGTTGATAAACTTGGACTGGGTTTATAATCCTGATATTTTTGATACAACAACAATAGAACGGATGGCAGCTAATTTTAGCTGCATATTAAATAATGTTATAAACAACCCTGAAAGCTCTTTAAAGGACATACCATTTTTATGCAATCAAGAAAATAACCAACTGCTTCAGTGGGCGGGTACTGCTGCAGATGCTGCTGAAAATAAAACGATAAACGAATTATTTGAGGCACAGGTTATAAAAACCCCAAGAGCAACTGCATTGGTGTTTGATCAACAACATCTGACTTACGAAGATTTAAATAACCAGGCTAATCGACTGGCTCACTATTTAATTGAGCAAGGTGTTGGTCCAGAAACAATGGTTGGCTTATGCGTCATGCCTTCATTGGAAATGGTAATTGGAATGCTGGGGATAATTAAAGCAGGCGGTGCATATGTGCCACTTGATCCAGTTAACCCTGAACAGCGCCTGGCATATATTTTGAATGATTCCGGAGTGAACATTGTTCTTTCACAGAATCAGCTAATTGAACAATTGCCTATTACGAAGCAATTGTTATTGAGCTTGGATGCTGAAGAGGTTCAGCAGCAATTGAAGGATTATAGTCCTGAAAACCCATCAATTGTTGAAGTGGGGGTCAAACCCAATAACCTTGCGTATATGATTTATACCTCTGGGACTACTGGCCAGCCTAAGGGTGTGATGGCTGAACATCGTAATCTGTCCCATTTTCACACTATATTTATTGATCAACTCCAACAAATTGGCATACCCGATGATTCACCCTGGTTGTGGAGTACTTCTTTTGTTTTTGATCCATCAATCAAAGGGCTATTGGCATTAAATCATGGGCGTACGGTGGTTATTGCTACACAAGCTCAGCGTAATGACACAGCAGAGTTGACAACATTACTGCTTGATAACCAAGTGCAGGTATTTAATGGCACTCCATCGTTGGTAGAGCAGGTAATGGATCATGTTCAATCTGTTTCTGATGCCGGCGTGCACTTGATTATAGGCGGCGAAGAGGTAAGTGCGGCATTGTGGGAGAAAGTGTCGGACTATTGTGCAAACAGAAATTGCCGTGCGATAAATGTCTATGGGCCAACTGAGTTAACGATCAACGCCAGTTACGCGTTGATTGATGCGGCAGCACCTATCAGTATCGGCAAACCCGTTTTTAATAGCAAAGCTTATGTGCTGGGGAAAGAACGAGAGCTGCTTCCGGTTGGTGCTCCAGGTGAGCTATATGTCGCTGGTGATGGTGTGGTGCGAGGTTACTGGAAGCGCCAAGACTTAACCATGGATCGTTTTGTTCCCAATAGCTTCAGCGATCAGGCTGGTGAACGATTGTACCGAACAGGTGATCGTGTTCGCTGGTTAGCAAACGGTGATTTGGAGTTTCTTGGGCGTGCTGACGATCAGGTTAAAGTAAGAGGTTTTCGGATTGAGCTCGGAGAAATTGAAGCACAATTAGCGCAACAGCCTCATGTGCATCATGCGCATGTTCTGATAAGGGCTAGTGAGATTGGCGAAAAACAGCTTGCCGCTTATTTGGTGTTAACAGCGCAGGATAAAGAGTCGGCTTTACAGGCAATCAAAGCTAATATTAAACAACGCTTGCCTGGGTATATGTTGCCGACGGCCTGGCTGGTTGTCGATGAGATACCGTTAACACCTATTGGCAAGGTTGACCGAATAGCATTATCAAATTTATCAGAAGTTAATCAAAACCAACGAACTGCACCAATTAGTGACACAGAGAAAAAGCTATGCGAAATCTGGAAAGCCACATTAGAAATTGATCAGGTTGGGGTTGAGGATGACTTTTTTGATCTAGGTGGTTACTCATTACTGGCGATGAAGCTGATTAATCTTGTTCGTCAAGAGTTAAACGCCGAGCTGGATTTACAGGATATTTTTGAACACCCTGATATAGCCAGTATGGCGAGGGTGTTAGAAGAAAAAACCAAACCGGTTCTGCAACCTATAATGCCAATAGAGCGTGAAGGAAAATTACAAGCTTCAAACGCGCAACAACGACTTTGGTTTATCGATAAGCTTTTGGGTGATAGCAAACAATACAATATCACCGCAGCGTTCAAGCTTTCTGGAAAAATAAACAAAGCTGCACTAAAACAAGCAGCTGCTGAGGTTGTTAATCGCCACGAAATATTACGCTGCAATTTTAGTGAAGAACAAGGCGCTGTAAATGTAATAATCAAAGTTGAAAATGCTGAGTTGTTTGAAAGCGTAGATCTTAGCTCTGATGATGAAAATCAGAAAATAGATAAAACAAAGGCGCTGATACATTCAGAAGCTGGAAAAGCATTTAATTTATCCACTGACTCTCTTTTGAGGGTGCGTCTGGCATCGCTGTCAGATAGCGAACATGCGTTGATAATCACTGTTCATCATATTGTCGCGGACGGATGGTCAATGGGTGTGCTTTACCAGGAATTAAGCACGCTTTATGCTGCTTACGATCAAAAGAAACCCGTTCCATTGCCGCCGCTGGCTATTCAATATATTGATTTTGCTGTATGGCAGAACAATTGGTTACAGCGGTCAACGTTGGATGAACAGCTTGGTTACTGGAAGCAGCAGCTTGCAGGAATTCCAACCGTGCATGATGTGCCGCTTGACTACCCGCGAACCGAAAACAGCAACACCATTGGCGCAATCCACCGCCAGTTTATTGATGAACCATTAAATCTCAAGCTTGAAGCGCTTTGCTCACAGCACGATGTCACTTTATTCATGCTGATGGAAACTGCATTTGCAATCATGCTGAGCAGGTACAGCGGTAAAAGCGACATTGTCATTGGAACGCCTGTTTCTGGGCGAATCCATGCTGATATAGAACCGTTGATTGGCTTTTTTGCCAATGCGATAGCGTTGCGAAGCCAAATTAATAAGGAAGATAATTTCCTTACTATTTTGAGGCAGAATAAAGAAGTTATTCTGGATGCTTATAAACATCAGAGTATTCAGTTTGAAACGTTAGTTGAGGCTTTGCAACAAGGCCGCACTCTGCACTATAACCCGATCATTCAGATAATGTTTACCATGCTGAATGAGCCACAGGATGAGCTATCTTTCCCGGGTATTGATATCACAAAAATCCATAGCGAAACGGATGGACTAACAAACTTTGATCTGCGTGTGCTTGCGATCAAAGATGGTGAAAGAACGCGTTTTGACTGGATATATAACACTGATATTTTTGATTCAAAAACAATCGCTCGAATGGCAGAGAACTTTTGCTATCTGTTTGAGAGTATTGTCAGTGACCCAACGCAGCCGGTTAAAAATATTTCACTGCTTAGTGAGATTGAAAAAAATCAACTATTGAATGAATGGAGTCAGGGTGGCGTTAAGGCGCCTGACTATGCCAGGTTTCATGAGTTATTTGAAGCGCAGGTTGCTCGTACACCTAATGCCACTGCGCTGGTTATAGATCAGCAGGAACTGAGCTTTCAGAAATTAAACGAAAAATCGAATCAATTAGCCAACTACCTTATCGAAAAAGGTATCAAACCAGATACCCTGGTTGGTTTATACATGACGCCATCATTGGAGATGGTGATTGGTATTTTAGGCATTATTAAAGCCGGTGGTGCCTATGTTCCATTGGATACCACCAACCCTGCCCAGCGTCTGCAGTATATGCTAGAAGATGCCGGTGTTGAAATTTTAGTTACTCAAGATGAGCTGGCAGGCCAATTGTCAGCTGTTGTTAAACAGACGTTGTGTTTGGACGCTGCTGAGACACAAAAAAATCTGGAAAAATACAGTGCGGATAATCCATCAGCAGAAAGTCTGGGCTTAACCACGCATCACCTGTTGTATGTTATTTACACTTCGGGCTCCACCGGTCAACCCAAAGGTGTGCAGGTTGCGCACCGCAATCTTTGCAATTTCCAAACGATATTCGAGCAGCAGATGGATTACCTGGGTGTTGCTGACGATTCGCCTTGGTTATGGAATGCAGCTTATGTTTTTGATGCATCTTTAAAAAGCATTGCCGCCCTCAATATGGGCAAGTGTGTTGTTATAGCCACACAGGCACAACGCAGTGATGTCAATCAGCTGGGTGCATTGCTATTGGAGCAGAATATTCCGGTTTTCAATGGCATGCCACAATTGGTTGAGCGAGTGCTGGATTATCTGCAAACACACTCAGATTCTGGGGTTCATTTAATCGCCAGTGGTGATCAGCTTAATCAAAAATTATGGGACAAGATCGCTGCTTATTGTGAGCAAAAAGCTTGTCAGGCGATAAATGCCTATGGGCCTACTGAGTTGACTGTCAATGCATCTTATACCGGCATTTTGCCAGCGGTACGCAGCAATATTGGCAAGCCGACATGTAATAGCACCGTTTATATTCTTGATGAGCAACAGAATTTATTGCCGATTGGTGCAGTCGGTGAGTTATATGTTGGTGGTTTAGGGTTAGCTCGTGGTTATCTGAATCAACCGGCATTGACAGAGCAAAACTTTATCTCGAACCCATTCACCAGTCAGCCTGATGATCGACTGTACAAAACAGGTGATCGAGTACGTTGGTTAGTGGACGGGCAACTTGAATTTTTGGGCCGCACTGATGATCAGGTGAAAATTCATGGTTTCCGGATCGAGTTAGGTGAAATCGAAACCTGTTTAATACAACAGGCTGCAGTAAAGCAGGCAAAAGTATTGGTTAGAAAAAGCGAATCAGGTGAAAAGCAACTGGTTGCATATTTGGTATTGGATAAAGATGACAGTGGCCAGGCAGGACAGTCTGTTCAAGATGCTGTTAAGTATATTTTGCCTGATTATATGTTGCCAACGAAATGGTTGTATTTAGACGCATTCCCATTACTGAGCAATGGCAAGGTTGATAAACAAGCGCTATTGGCATTAGCCAATGAGCAGTCAGACCAGGAAGGTTATCTGGCCCCGACCACAGAGCTCGAACAAAAGCTGTGTGAGATTTGGCAAACCACCCTGGAAGTGGAACAGGTTGGTCTTGAAGATGATTTCTTTGACTTGGGTGGCTATTCACTGCTGGCCATGGTTCTGATTAATTCATTACGTGAAGAGCTCGGCGCTGATATTGATCTTCAGGATGTATTTGAGCACCCAAATGTTGCCAGTATGGCGCAGATGCTGGAGAGTAAAAGCGATACTTCATTACCGCCTATTCAAAGCATAACCAATAACGATAAACCCCATTTATCTTATGCACAGCAAAGAATCTGGTTTATTGACCAGCTGGAAAATGGCAGCAGCCAATACAACATGCCTTTTGCCTTCAGGCTTGAAGGCAGGCTCAATATCGAAGCTCTGCAAAAAGCGCTCAACACGATTTTGCAAAGGCACCATGTTTTGCGAACACACTTTATTCAGACAGATGATGAGCTTTTTCAGGTTGTTGATGATCAGAGCAGTGTAAAACTTGAACACATTGATTTATCGGCTCAGGCCGACAATCAAAAATCTGCAAAAATCCAGCAGATAGTCTCTGAAGAAGCTCTCAAGCCATTTGTTCTTGCCAATGAAAACAAGCTCCGGGCGAAACTGGCTAAGCTAGCTGAAAATGAATATGCGTTGATGTTAAATATTCACCATATCGCCTCAGATGGTTGGTCCATTGGGCTGTTATTTAATGAGCTGGAAGAATTATATGAAGCGTATTGTTCAGATCGTCCCAGCCAATTAACAGCATTAAATATTCAGTACGCCGATTTTGCACAATGGCAGAGAGATTGGTTGAGCGGGGATGTATTGCGTGAGCAATTGAATTATTGGTGTGAGCAGCTTGACGATATTCCCCAGGTTCATAATCTTAAGCTCGATTTCCCAAGGCCAGCTGAGCAAACCTTTAATGGTAAGACCCATTACCAGGAATTAGAACCAGCTTTTATTACCAAACTCAATCGGCTTGCACAAAGTCATGACGTGACTTTATTTATGCTGTTGGAATCGGTTTTTGCTGTATTGGTAAGCCGGTACAGTGCAGATGAAGATGTTGTTATTGGCTCACCAATAGCGGGTCGCCCACATAAAGACACTGAAGAATTAATGGGTTATTTTGTAAACACACTGGCCTTGCGGAGCACGCTTGACGGTGAAGCTGGTTTTGATGATTTTTTGGCAACCAACAAGCAAACCATACTGGATGCTTATAAATACCAGTATGTGCCTTTTGAAATGCTTGTTGATGAGTTAAAACCAGAGCGCAGTTTGCAATACAGCCCGGTATTTCAAGTGCTGTTTTTGATGCAAAACCATGGCGAACGCTCACTGGATTTGCAAGGTTTGCATGCTGAGCGGATTCAAAGAGAACAAACCATTATTAAATTCGATCTGGAATTATTGGCGGTATCCAGTGAAGATAAATTAACGCTAAGGTGGGACTACAATGTAGATATATTCAAATTATCAACCATTAGAAGGTTGGCTGATAGTTATCAGGTTTTACTTGAGGCTGTGGTTGATAATATCCAAACGCCTATCAATCAACTGCCTATTGTCAGTGCATCTGAACAGACTGTTTTTGCAGACTGGAATAATACTGATATCGAGTTGCCTGCATCCGTCAGCGTTGTGGATCTGTTCGAGAAGCACGTCGTTTCAAACCCGCAAGCCATTGCAGTTGCGATGGGTAATGAAACGCTAAGTTATAAACAATTAAATAAAGGCGCAAATCAGCTGGCACATTACCTATTGTCACAGGGTATTTGTGTTGAACAACGCATTGGTGTGTGCATGCAGCGCAGCCCTCAACTGTTGACTGCCATGTTGGGGATTATGAAATCTGGTGCGGCTTACGTACCGCTGGACCCTGAGTATCCTCAAGAGCGTTTGGCTTATATGGCGGAAAACGCTGGATTGAAATATCTGCTTACCGATGATGTTTCAATGACTCAGGTGCCGGGTGTTCCAACGCTCCATATGGATGCGCTTAAAAACGAGCTGGCACAAAACAGCAGTGATAATCCAGAGCGGCATTTAGACCGTAATAATCTGGCTTATGTTATTTATACTTCCGGGTCGACCGGAAAACCGAAAGGTGTAGCAAATACACATCAAGGCTTGTTGAATTTAGCCAGCTGGCATATTAAGGAACATGAAGTAGGGCCTGCTGATCGTGGAAGCCTGCTGGCCAGCATAGGTTTTGACGCCTCTATCTGGGAGATTTGGCCATACCTTGGAGCAGGAGCCAGTCTATGGTGTGTCACAGATACCGAACGTTCTGATCCAGAAATTTTATTAACAGGCCTGGCAGATTATCAGGTAACTCATAGCTTTATGCCCACACCACTGGCTGAGCGCTTGCACGATAGTACGTGGCCGGAAAATTGTTCTTTAAGGACGTTATTGGTTGGTGGCGATAAATTAAGCGGTTATTGCCTGCCTGAAAATGGTAACGTCAAGTTGGTCAACCATTATGGCCCCACTGAAACCGCTGTGGTAGGCACTTTTGGGCTTGTCGATCCAGACACCAGTGAAGCACCTTCTATTGGTGGGCCTGTTGCCAATATGCGGGCGTACGTGCTCGATCAGAACCTGCAAATGCTGCCGGTCGGCGTGACAGGTGAATTATGTCTTAGTGGTTTAAGCCTGGCTCGAGGTTATCTGGATAACCCTGATCTGACATCCAGTGCCTTTATGCCTGATCCGTATTCATCAGACCCCGGTTCTCGTTTGTATCGTACCGGTGACATGGCGCGTTACAGCGAAGATGGCAGTATCGCTTTTGCCGGACGTGCCGATGCCCAGGTGAAGCTGCGTGGCTTCCGCATTGAATTGAGTGAAATTGAACACTGCCTGGAACAACAGGCAGATGTTGAGTCGGCCCTGGTGCAGGTACAAGAAGGCGGTCTCGGTAGACAACTGGTTGCTTATGTGGTCTCTGATCAGAATTTAAATGAGCAATCGTTACGTGATTCTATGGCAGCAATATTGCCAGCTTATATGGTCCCATTGTCGATAATGACATTGGATTGCTGGCCGTTATCAGCCAATGGAAAAGTAGATAGAAAAGCATTGCCAGCACCAGACTGGACAGCTTATCGCCAGCAATACATTCAACCTCGCAATGCGGTAGAGCAAGTCTTAACGGGTATATTCACAGACTTGCTGCCAGTCACACAAGTTGGTATTGACGATAATTTCTTTGAGCTTGGCGGCGACTCAATTATCAGTATTCAATTGGTCTCACGGGCACGCCAGTCAGGACTGCATTTATCCGTACGTGATGTTTTCACCCATCAAACGGTGCGCTCGTTGGCTGCTGTTGCTGAACAATCGCAAATGACCGACGCACAGCAGGGCGCAGTGTCAGGCAAG
Source organism: Wenzhouxiangellaceae bacterium (assembly GCA_965230265.1). GTDB lineage: Bacteria > Pseudomonadota > Gammaproteobacteria > Xanthomonadales > Wenzhouxiangellaceae > JAJFKX01. The sequence goes on from OZ245999.1 coordinate 3,582,240, forward strand.
GTGGCATTGACGCCGATCCAAAGCTGGTTTGTGGAAGCTGACTATGTCAATGCACATCATTGGAATCAGGCCAGATTATTCCGGTTGCCAGGCAATGTGGATCAGGGTTTATTAAGTCTATTGCTGACAGGCCTGGTGAATCATCACGATGCCTTGCGGCTTTACTATCCGGATCAAAGCTGGAGCAAACAGTCTCTCGGTGACCCTATCGATGATTTACCGATCAGGATTGAAGATTTAAGCAAGCTGGATGATCCGGATACTGCGATGCTGCAAGCCTGCAATGAAGTACAGGCCAGTTTAAACCTGCAAAAAGGATGTGTACTGGCAGCCTGTTTATTCCTGATGCCCGACAGTACAGCGCGTTTACTGCTGGCGATACACCATATGGGCGTAGATGGTGTGTCATGGCGGATTCTGCAGGAAGACTTGCGTACGGGCTATCAACAACTGGTGTCTGGAAGCCGCTTGTCATTGCCAGCCAAAAGCCATTCCTATCAGGCCTGGTCTGAGCATTTGCATGAACAGGCACAAACTGCAGAACAATTGTACGAATTGGAATATTGGCAAACACAGGTCGATCGGGTTGAACCACTGTATGTAGAACAAGATGGCAGCAACCGGGTTGCTGACAGTAAAAGCCAAAGTGTCAGTCTGGATAAAGCCCAGACAGAACAGTTGCTCAAGCAGGTCAATCATGCCTACCGCACTCAGATAGATGATGTGCTGTTGACGGCGTTGTTGTTGAGTTACCGTGAATGGACAGGGTCTGATCGTTTAAGTGTGCACTTGGAAGGTCATGGGCGTGAGGTGGTAGGTGAGGAACTGGACATTACCCGTACGGTGGGTTGGTTTACCTCGATTTATCCGGTGACGCTTAGTCATGCCGATGGGGTTGAGCTGGGTCAGAGTTTGATGGGTGTGAAGGAACAGTTGCGTTCGATTCCCAACAAGGGCATTGGTTATGGATTGTTGCGTTATTTGCATGCCGATGAGCAGGTCAGGGGGAGTTTGAAGCCTGGTTGTCCTGTGGAGATGAGTTTCAATTACCTGGGACAATTCCAGGAACAACAGGATGATGAGCTGTTTACATCAGCTGATGAAGCTGTGGGTGAGAGTGTATCTCGTGATCAGCAGAGCAATCACAAAATAAGTTTAGTGGGACGTATTCGTAAAGGCCGTTTGCATCTGAACTGCAACTACAGCGATAAGTGCTATAGCGATTCGAAGATTGAGTCGCTGTTATCAAGCTATGTTGATCAGCTTGAGGGTTTGATAGCTCATTGCACGCAAGCGGGTGTGGTGGGTCGTACGCCATCGGATTATCCGCTGTGTCAGTTAAATCAGTCGCAGCTGGATGAGCTTCGCTCATGGCAGGGTGATGAAAGTGGTGAGGCGATTGAATCGATTTACCCATTGTCACCAGTGCAGCAGGGGATGCTGTTTCATTCGCAGGCAGAACAGGGTGCAGGTCACTATGTGGTGCAGATGGTGTTTGAGCTGCACAACCTTGATGCAAGTGCTTACCGTGGCGCATGGGAACAGTTATTGGCCAGCCATGGTGTATTGCGGACGGTGTTTTGGGACCTGGAAGGAGAGCATCCTCAGCAGGTGATTCCGTCGGTTAGTGAGTTGCCATGGGTTGAGGAAGACTGGAGCCAGTTGAACGATGAGCAACGCGACAATCGTTGGCGCGTTTTGCTGGATGAAGATCGAACCCAGGGATTTGCATCTGATCAATCGCCATTGATGCGTTGTTACCTGATAGATGAAGGCAACAACAGACATCGGTTTTTGTGGAGTTATCACCATGCATTGCTGGATGGCTGGTCGATGCCATTGGTAATGCGTGATCTATCAGCCTTGTATCGAGCGCAGCGCTCTGATGAGCGGTTTAGCCTAAAACCTGAAGCACAGTTTGTCGATTACATCAGTTGGTTATTGGATCAGAACCAACAATTGGCACGTGATTTCTGGCAAGGACATCTTGAGGGTGTACAAGCACCAACACCTTTGGTGTTTGGTGAAGGTGTAGTCGGTCAAGGCATTGTTAGACAAACCAGGCTGCGAGCGAAGCTAACCGTCGAACAAAGTGAGCAACTCCAGGCGTTTGCACAACAACAACACTTGACGTTAAGCACGTTGTTGCAATCGATGTGGGGTTTATTGTTAAGCCGTTACAGTGGCGAGACAGAAGTCATATTTGGTACCACGGTCTCCGGCCGTCCTGCACAGCTGGCAAGTGTCGATGAAATTGTTGGTCCGTTTATTAGTACGTTGCCGGTACGCTTGAGTGTGAATGAAACGCAAAGTGTTTTGCACTATCTAGAGCAGTTCCAACAATTGCAGCTTGAGCGTGAGCAGTATGGGCATCTGCCGTTACTGGATATCCAGCAATGCAGTGAGATTGCTTCTGGAGTGCCGTTATTTGAAACATTGGTGGCATATGAAAACTACCCAACCACACAGCTGACCGAACAACAACAGCCAGATGATCGGTTGGCTTTACAGGTCATCAGTCGACGCAGTGAGGAACAAACCCACTATCCGGTGACATTGATGATGGCGATGTATCAGGAACGTCTACATATCGGACTTTCCTATGATGCAGATCGTTTTGATGAAATGGTCATGGAGCGTTTCCTGGGGCATTACCAACAACTGCTTAGTGAGTTGGTGAATATTGCCGGGCAGTCTCTGAATCAATTGAACCTACTGACGAGCCAGGAACGGCAAAGCTTGCTGGAATGGAATGCTACCAGTATCGATTTGCCGGATGTTCAAGGGGTTCACGAATTGTTTGAACGCCAGGCAGAGCTAACTCCAGATGCAACCGCAGTTGCGATGGGCAGTAACAGCCTGAGTTATGTACAGCTTGATCAAGCTGCCAATCGACTAGCGCATTACTTGCGTGCGCGTGGAGTTGGTTCAGGCGATTACGTGGGTGTATGCATGGATCGTAGCATCGAGCTGATGGTCAGCTTTATGGGAATTTTGAAGTCCGGCGCAACCTATGTGCCAATGGATCCGGGCTACCCACGTAAGCGGTTGTCATACATGCTCGAAGATACCGGCATATCACTGTTGATAACAACCGGTCAGCTGGATGTTGTTAATGAATTGGTGGATGAAACGGTTGAAGTGGTGCGTCTGGACCAGGTGGCACAGACCGTAGCAGCAGCTCCAAGTGATAAGCCAGAGGCTGATAGTGATTTAAGAAATTTGGCTTATGTCATCTATACATCAGGTTCTACCGGTGAACCCAAAGGCGTTGAGGTACAACACAGTGGAGTGATTAATTTTCTCAGCTCCATGCATAGTCAACTTGGTTTTGACAATACCGATCGTTTTCTGGGGATAGGCCCAATCAGTTTTGATACCCATGTGCTGGAATTTTATTTACCGCTGATGTGTGGTGCTCAACTGATTATCTGTGACAGCACGACCAGCAAGGATGGTGCTGCTTTAGGTAAAGCGGTTTGGGATCTTGATATCTCGGTACTGCAGGCGACTCCGGCAACCTGGCAGTTGATTACTGCGCATTCGGATGCCCGTTTCAGACCTGGTTTGAAAGCCATGGCTGGTGGTGAGAGCTTCGGGCCAGAACTGGCAGACCGTGTGCTTACCTTGGCTGATTCTTTCTGGAATGTATATGGTCCCACCGAAATGACGGTGTACTCGAGCTGGAAGAGCCTTGAACGTGGCAGCGAGCTGATCACTGTGGGCAGACCAATAGACAATGCCCGTATTTATCTTCTTGACAGAGGCTTGGAATTGCTGCCGGTTGGTGTGGTTGGTGAAATCTGCATCAGTGGAAAAGGCATGGTGCGAGGTTATTTAAATAAGCCGGGATTAACGGCGTCATCGTATATGCCTAACCCCTTCAGTGATGAGCCAGGCCAACGATTATATCGTACCGGGGATTTGGGACGTTTTACGCCTGAGGGGGAAATTGAATATGTAGGACGCATTGATCACCAGGTGAAGGTGCGGGGTTTCCGCATAGAGTTGGGTGAAGTAGAAAGCCGCCTGCAAGAGCAGCCGGGTATTCATGAAGCCTTGGCACATGTTGTTGAAAATGATCAGGGCCAGCAGCTGGTGGGTTACGTTTTGTGTGATGGGCCATTTTGCGAGTCGACCCTTAAGTCGGCGTTGCAACAGACGCTACCAGCGCATATGGTCCCGGTGGCGATATTGCAGATGCAAGAGTTTCCATTGACCGTCAATGGCAAAGTGAACCGCAAGGCGCTTCCAGAACCGGACTGGGAAGCTTATCGCAAAGAATATGTAGCACCGCGTAATGAAACCGAACAACGGTTGGCTGAAATTTATCAATCTTTATTATCGATTGATCAAATAGGTATCGACGATAATTTCTTTGAGTTGGGTGGCCATTCATTGTTGGCAACCCAGTTGATCAATAAAGTCCGGCAACAACTCAATGTTGAGTTACCGTTGAGAATGTTGTTCAAAAACCCTGAGATTCGTTCATTGGTTCACGTATTGGAGCAATACCAAGGCAAGGAAACCATGCCCACTATTACTAAAGCTCAGACAGCTTTGGTCGATGTGGAAGAAGAATGGGAGGGAGAGCAGTTTTGAGCCCTAAAGCAATTATCGAGGCTGCACGTAAGCTCGAGGTTGAGCTTTATGTTGAGAATAACCAGCTCAAGTCATTGGCAAAAAAAGGTGCCATGACGCAGGCGTTGCGTGATCAAATCAAAAATAACAAAAATGAAATTATTCAGTACCTTTCAGAAACTGACGAGGCATCCAATGATGCCCTGATAAAAAGAAACTCAGCACTATCAAAATCCGCTGACGAATGGTATGAGCCATCTTATGCGCAGCAGCGGATGTGGTTTATTGACCAGTTGGAGGAAGGCAGCAGCCAATACAACATAGCTGCTGCGTATCAATTTAAAGGCTCGTTTAATTTATCTGTATTCAAGCAGGCAATCCAGACCATTATCGAGCGCCATGCAGCGGTTCGCACAAACTTTATTGAACGTGATGGTCAGCCTTATCAAGTTATTCGCAAGCAATTTGATTTGCCTGTTGAGTTAATCGATTTAAGTGATCGTAGTTCTAAGGAGCAAGCAAATGAAGTACGCCACCTGACAACGTTTAACGCCCAACAAGAGTTTGATCTGAGCACTGATTTAATGCTGCGCATAAAACTCTTAAAGCTATCTGAACAACAGCACATCGTTTTGATGTGTATGCATCATATTGCTTCAGATCGCTGGTCAATGGATATATTATTTAATGAGTTAAGCGTGTTGTATCGGACACGTTGTGAAGGCGGTGATAACCCACTGGCTGCACTTAAAATTCAATATGCTGATTATGCCCATTGGCAACGTAACTGGTTGCAGGGAGAAGTATTATCAGAACAGTTGGAACACTGGAAAGCCCAGCTGGATGGTATCCCCGCTGTGCATGCATTGCCTTTAGACTATCCACGCCCTCAGCAGCAGAGCTTTGTTGGTAAAAGGTATCGACAAATATTGAGTCAGCCACTTCTGCAGTCTATTCATGACTTTTGCCAACAACATGAAGTGACATTATTTATGTTTTTGCAAACGGCATTTGCAGCTTTGCTTAGCCGCTACAGTCAGGAACAGGATATTGTCATAGGTACACCAATAGCAGGTCGTACCCATAGTGATACAGAAGAGTTAATAGGGCTATTTATCAACACACTGGCAATTCATACCCGATTCGACAGTGATCAGAGTTTCAGGCAGGCTCTTAATATTAACAAGCAAACCATTCTGGATGCTTATACCTATCAATACATACCGTTTGATTTATTGCTTGATGAATTAAAACCAGAGCGTAGTCTCAGTCATAGTCCAATTTTTCAGGTTTTATTTGTATTACAAAATCATGGGCAGAGAATAATTGACCTGCCTGGCTTAAAAGTCAGCTCATTGGAACAAGAGCACAGTGTTATCAAATTTGATCTGGAACTGGGTGCCGCCGAAGAAAACGGTGAACTTGTGTTGGGTTGGCATTACAACACTGACTTGTTTAAGCCAGCCACGATAGAGCGTCTGGCAGACAGTTATCAGGTATTGCTGGAGGGGATACTGGCAGATCTCGACCAGGCGGTAAGTGATCTGCCATTGTTGTCTGCGCCCCAGCAACAACAGTTGCAATACTGGAACGAGACCTCATCACCACTGCCTAAGATGCAGGGCATGCACCAGCTGTTTGAGCACCAGGCTGCACTCAACCCCGAAGCCCCTGCTTTGATCAGTGGTAATCAATGCCTAAATTATGCAGAACTGGAATCGCGCTCCAATCAACTGGCGCATTATCTGCTTGAACAAGGAGTGTCAACCGAAGACCGAATAGGCGTGTGTCTGGAACGCAAGCCAGAACTGGTGATCTGCCTGCTGGGTATTTTGAAGAGTGGCGCAGCCTATGTACCACTGGATCCGGATTATCCTGCCGAGAGATTGAGCTACATGCTCACAGATTCAGGTGCACGCTATGTACTGATCGAAAGTGAAGCGGTACGACTCAGTGATAATCAAGCTGAGCGTTTAAGCATTGATGATCTGGACTTGTCTGGTTACAGCAAAGCTGGCACTGGAATTGAAGTTGATGCTGATCAATTGGCGTATGTGATTTACACGTCCGGCTCGACCGGTCAGCCGAAGGGTGTATGTATCCGCCACGCTAGTGCAATTGGCATGCTGAGCTGGGCTGAGCGGGAATATGGGGCTGGATTATTAAACGGTGTTCTGGCCTCGACATCGATCTGTTTTGACTTATCGGTGTATGAGCTGTTTGCGCCGTTGAGTGTAGGCGGTAAGGTGGTATTGGCCAAAGATGCACTGTCGTTGCTGGACTTTGATCAATGGGATCAGGTGAGTTTGGTGAACACGGTGCCGTCTGCGATTGAGGCACTGGTTGGGGCCCGTGATATACCGCGGAACGTCAGGGTTGTGAACCTGGCGGGAGAAGCGTTAAGCGCTCAGACGGTAGAGAAGGTTTATGCGAGCAGTTCGATAGATCGTTTATACAATCTTTATGGTCCCTCAGAGGACACCACCTACTCAACGGGTTATCGGGTAGATTCAGGTGAAAAAGAAATCCCGGCCATAGGCAGTCCGATTGACAACAGTAAGGTTTATCTGCTGGATTCAAGTATGCAGCGGGTGCCGCTGGGTGTGCCTGGTGAGTTATACATGGGTGGCTTGGGTTTATCACGAGGATACATTGGCCGCAGTGAATTGACAGCGGAACGCTTTGTACCGAACCCGTACGCTCAGCCAGGTGAACGTCTGTATCGGACCGGTGATATAGCTCGATACCGTGAAGATGGAAAGCTTGAGTATCTGGGTCGCATTGACTATCAGGTGAAGCTGCGAGGGTTCCGTATAGAGCTGGGCGAGATAGAGAATGCTCTGGAACAGCAAAAGAGCGTGCAATCTGCTGTGGTGCAGGTGGTTGACAGTGAGTTGGGTCAGCAACTGGTGGGGTACATCACCGCAATAGAACCACAGGAAGAAGCTGATCTCAAGGGCGCGCTGCAAGCAGTGCTGCCCGGCTATATGATTCCGTTAGCGATCGTGCAGTTGGAGTCATTCCCGTTGACAGCCAATGGCAAAGTAGATCGAGATAAATTACCGCAGCCAGACTGGAGTATCTATCGACAGACATATGTAGCACCACGTGATGCAGTGGAGCAGCAGCTGACAGAGGTATACCAAAGCCTGCTGCCAGTCGATCGAGTGGGTATAGACGATAATTTCTTTGAGCTGGGTGGTGATTCGATCATCAGTATTCAGCTGGTGTCACGCGCACGACAGTCAGGGTTGACACTGAGCGTGCGCGATGTGTTCACACACCAAACGGTGCGCCAATTGTCTTTGGTGGCAGAACGCAATCAAACCAGCGATGCAGAGCAAGGACTGGTGAGCGGCAAAGTGCGTTTAACGCCAGCGCAAAGCTGGTTTGTAGAAGCTGACTATGTCAATGCACATCATTGGAACCAGGCAATGCTGTTCAAGTTGCCCGCTGAAGTCGATAAAGCGCTATTGGAGCAGTTACTGATCGGACTGGTGAATCATCATGACGCCTTACGCTTGTGTTATTCGGAAGGAGATTGGCAGCGGCAAACGATAGGCGAGCAGATCACAGAAGTTAACCTTCGCTATGAAGCGCTCAAAGATTCAATCGATGTGGCTGAACAGATACAGCAGGTCGGTACGCAGATTCAGGGCGGTATAAATCTGGAGTCGGGTTGTCTGCTGGCGGGTTGTTTATTTGTGTTGCCCGACGGCAGTCATCGTTTATTGCTGGCGATACACCATATGGGCGTAGATGGTGTGTCATGGCGGATTCTGCAGGAAGACTTGCGTACGGGCTATCAACAACTGGTGTCTGGAAGCCGCTTGTCATTGCCAGCCAAAAGCCATTCCTATCAGGCCTGGTCTGAGCATTTGCATGAACAGGCACAAACTGCAGAACAATTGTACGAATTGGAATATTGGCAAACACAGGTCGATCGGGTTGAACCACTGTATGTAGAACAAGATGGCAGCAACCGGGTTGCTGACAGTAAAAGCCAAAGTGTCAGTCTGGATAAAGCCCAGACAGAACAGTTGCTCAAGCAGGTCAATCATGCCTACCGCACTCAGATAGATGATGTGCTGTTGACGGCGTTGTTGTTGAGTTACCGTGAATGGACAGGGTCTGATCGTTTAAGTGTGCACTTGGAAGGTCATGGGCGTGAGGTGGTAGGTGAGGAACTGGACATTACCCGTACGGTGGGTTGGTTTACCTCGATTTATCCGGTGACGCTTAGTCATGCCGATGGGGTTGAGCTGGGTCAGAGTTTGATGGGTGTGAAGGAACAGTTGCGTTCGATTCCCAACAAGGGCATTGGTTATGGATTGTTGCGTTATTTGCATGCCGATGAGCAGGTCAGGGGGAGTTTGAAGCCTGGTTGTCCTGTGGAGATGAGTTTCAATTACCTGGGACAATTCCAAGGGCAGGGCAGTGATGAAGCCTTTGCAATGGCTATTGAGGGTACAGGCAGTGGTTTTGCTGCACAGCAGCAGCGTATTGAAAAACTAAGTGTCTCCAGTGTGATCCGTGAAGGTCGCTTGCATCTGAATTGCAGCTACAGCGATAAGTGCTATAGCGATTCGAAGATTGAGTCGCTGTTATCAAGCTATGTTGATCAGCTTGAGGGTTTGATAGCTCATTGCACGCAAGCGGGTGTGGTGGGTCGTACGCCATCGGATTATCCGCTGTGTCAGTTAAATCAGTCGCAGCTGGATGAGCTTCGCTCATGGCAGGGTGATGAAAGTGGTGAGGCGATTGAATCGATTTACCCATTGTCACCAGTGCAGCAGGGGATGCTGTTTCATTCGCAGGCAGAACAGGGTGCAGGTCACTATGTGGTGCAACTGGGTTTGGCGCTGCGTGATCTGGAGACACAGGTGTATCGCCGTTCATGGGAACAGTTATTGGCCAGCCATGGTGTATTGCGGACGGTGTTTTGGGACCTGGAAGGAGAGCATCCTCAGCAGGTGATTCCGTCGGTTAGTGAGTTGCCATGGGTTGAGGAAGACTGGAGCCAGTTGAACGATGAGCAACGCGACAATCGTTGGCGCGTTTTGCTGGATGAAGATCGAACCCAGGGATTTGCATCTGATCAATCGCCATTGATGCGTTGTTACCTGATAGATGAAGGCAACAACAGACATCGGTTTTTGTGGAGTTATCACCATGCATTGCTGGATGGCTGGTCGATGCCACTGGTGATGAATGATTTACGCAGTTTGTATAAAGGTGGGCTAAGAAATAAGAAAATAACCCTGTCAGCCAAATCGCAATTTGCTGAATATATTGAATGGCTAATGCGGCAGGATCAGCAAGCAGCAAAGGATTTCTGGCGAGATCATTTATCAGGAGTTCAGGCACCAACGGCTATGCCATTTGGTGAATCATTGATTGGCCAACCGATTGTTGAGCAGGATCGCGTTAGCGCACGTTTGAGTAAACAGCAAAGTGAGCGGTTGCAATCGTTTGCGCAAGCCAACCATGTCACGCTAAACACGCTGCTGCAGTCGATATGGGGGTTATTGCTGAGTCGCTACAGTGATGAAGCTGAAGTGGTGTTTGGAACAACAGTCTCTGGTCGCCCGGCTCAGTTATCAGGAGTCGGAGAGATTATTGGTCCATTCATCAGCACATTGCCGGTGCGTGTGAGTGTCAATGAAGCAGACAATGTCCTGGGTTACCTGAATCAATTCCAGCAGTTGCACCTGCAGCGTGAGCAATACGGTTATCTACCGTTAATGGATATTCAGCGTACTAGCCAGGTAATGGCTGGTGTGCCAATGTTTGAGACTCTGGTGGTGTTCGAAAACTACCCAACTGCACGGTTAAATGAGCAGCAGCAACTCGATGATGGATTGAGTCTTGATGTGACCGGCAGTATTGCCGAGGAGCAGACGCACTATCCCATTACGCTCGCCATGTCATTGCAGCAAGATCAGCTGCGAATGGGAATGAGCTACGACGCAAAACGTTTTGATCGGGCAATGATGGAGCAGTTACTGGGTCATTACCAGCAGTTGCTTAGTGAGTTGATGGATCATGCTGATCAATCACTGGGTCAGTTAAGTTTATTAACACCCGAAGAAACGATCAACTTGCAGCAGTGGGGCAGCCGAGATGCCTGGGCACCGCTGGCAGAGCGTGAGTCGGTAGGTTGTTTGCAACATCGCTTTGAAGAAATTGCTGCATTGCAACCACAATCGATAGCGCTAATAGTGGGAGAGCTGTCGCTGAGCTATGAGCAGTTGAACAAGCGTGCCAATCAATTAGCGCATGAACTATTGAGCAACGGCTTGCAGCCAGAGACATTGGTCGGTGTATACCTTTCAGATGGTGTAGAGCGTGTTGTCAGTCAATTGGCAATTTTGAAAGCAGGTGGCGCTTATCTATTGCTGGATAACATTTCTGATAAAGCTCATCTGCAGGAATTACTGAAGCAATCTGGATTGGTAATAACGACCGATACCACAAACAACATAGCGGCTCTAGGTGGGCAAACATTGTTGTGTCTGGATGCTGAGCCAGTCAGGCAGCGACTGCATGATCAACTGGAATCCAATCCAGAAAACATTCAAGTGACCGGTCATTATTTGGCTTGCTTACTGTGCATGGTGAATGATCAAAACCAGCTCCAGCTGATTGAGGTTGAGCATCAGCGAATACTGGAGCTGTTATCTGATCCGAAGTACCCGCAGATGGGCAAAGGTACGCTGTCGGTCAGCATGGGCAAAGGCTCCCCGGAGGCAATCAGTTTTGCAATCTGGAAGGTGTTGTTAGGTGGTGGGTGTTATCAACATCAAGCGACACCAGAGAATAAATCAATAGTAGGCGATATTGATACGCTGCTATTAAGCATGTCGGAGTTTGATCGGCTGGCCGGGCAATCGTCGATGTTTGCAAGTGTTAAGCGACTGATTTTGACGGGTGGTCAGATTGATGGTGAGTTGGTTGGCTCTCTGCTGGAAAGTGTTCAGTCAATCATGCATATCAGTGGCCCATCTACGCAGACTGAGCGCAGCAGATGGCATAAGATTGATCGGATCAGCCCTCGCGGTATATATCCAGTAAGTATTAACAGCCAATTGGCCAGAGAACAGTGGTACACCAAGGTGTATGTTCTGGATAAACGATTGCAGCTGGTGCCGCCAGGCGTAGCAGGGGAGGTTTATTACGGTGGACACCGGTTGCAGCATGATCAGTCTCTGGCAGATGACGAACTGATAGTCAGTCCATGGGTTGCTACAGAACATCTGGTCAAATCTGGAGAGTGGGCACGCTGGCATTTGGGGCATGATTCCCAAGGATACCTGGAGCAAGTTGAACGTTTCGAAGACCAAGTGATCATCCGTGGTCAGCGAATCAGTGTGGTCGAAATCAACGATCAACTGAATGAACTACAGCAGATATCAGAATCTGCTGTGCTGGTGAAATTAGACCCGCAAGGTCACAACCAGCTAGTTGCCTATGTAGTGCCGGCCGATGGTGACCGCAAAGCAGAAGCGTTATTGGCGCAGATACAAACATCACTGGAGGGTCGGTTATCAGGCAATAAGCTGCCATCGTTGTTTGTATTTGTCGAAAACTTGCCGCGTAATGAATCTGGTGTACTGGATGAATCGTTACTGCCATCAGCACAAACCCATGGCTTGACGATAGAGACCTATGTAGCACCTCGAGATGAGATTGAACGGCAGTTGGTGAGTATCTGTGAAGACTTACTACCAGTCGATCGGGTAGGTATCGACGATAACTTCTTTGAGCTGGGTGGTGATTCGATTATCAGTATTCAGCTGGTCTCGCGTGCATCGCAGGCAGGTCTGGGCTTAACAGTTATAGATGTGTTCAGCCACCAAACGGTGCGTTCATTGTCGGCTGTGGTTGAGCTTGGGCAGACCAGTGATGCGGAGCAAGGAGTGGTGACGGGCCCGGTTGCATTGACACCAATTCAGAGTTGGTTCGCTGAGGCCGATTATGTGGATGGGCATCATTTCAATCAAGCGATGTTGTTCAAAATACCAGATGAGGTGGATGAGCAGTTGCTGAAGCAATTGCTAACGGGTCTGATCAATCATCATGATGCGCTGCGGATACATTACCCGAACAGGGACTGGCAGGCTCAGGCGATACGCGGAGCAGTCGATCAGGTCCAGCTTCGAGTTGAACAACTGGATAGTACAGAAAATATTGCCGAGCAAATTCAGCGGATAGGCACCCAAGTCCAAGGTAGTGTGGAACTCGAGTCAGGTAATTTACTGTCGGGTTGTTTGTTCCGCTTGGGTGATGGTAGTGCGCGCTTGTTACTGGCAATCCATCACATGGCTGTAGATGGTGTTTCGTGGCGGATATTGCAGGAAGACCTGCGTTTAGGTTATCAGCAACTGGTGTCTGGAAAACCTTTGTCATTACCGACCAAGAGTTATTCCTATCAGTCATGGTCTACACATTTACAAGATTCGGTGACCTCAGGTTTACTGGATAGTGAATCTGGGTACTGGCAATCACAGGTGAGCCAGCTCGAGGGTTTGTATGTAGAGAATGAATCAGGCAGCAATCGCGTCTCCGACAGTCGGAATCACCACGTCCGGCTGGATAAGCAACAGACCAAACAATTACTCAAGCAGGTTAACAACGCCTACCGCACCCAGATAGAAGATGTATTGCTGACGGCATTGTTGTTGGCGTATCGGGATTGGACAGGCTCAAGTAAATTGAGCCTGAACCTGGAAGGCCACGGTCGTGAACAGTTGGGTGAAGGTCTGGATATTACCCGGACAGTGGGCTGGTTTACCTCGCTGTATCCGGTGACGCTCAGTCATGCCGATGGGGCTGGTCTGGGTGAGAGCCTGATGGGCGTGAAGGAACAGCTGCGCTCGATACCCAACAAGGGCATTGGTTATGGGGTACTGAGGTACCTACATCCGGATAGACAAACCAGAAAAGGCTTGATACCTGTCCGCCCTGTTGAATTGAGTTTTAACTATCTCGGCCAATTCCAAAACCAGGAAGAAGGTGATCTGTTCGCATTGGCCAATGAGGGTGTTGGTGAGAGCATCTCACGTGAGCAACAGCGCAGTGACAAACTGAGCCTGGTAAGCCGGGTGCGTGAAGGGCAGTTGCAACTGAGTTGCAGTTATAGCGGCGAATGCTATAGCCAGCCGAATATTGAAATATTCCTCTCAAAATATGTGTATCAATTACAAAAATTGATAGAGCATTGCTTACAGCCAGATGCGATAGGGCGTACCCCATCAGATTATCCGCTATGTAGTTTAAATCAGGTTGAGTTAGAAGCTTTACGCGCTTTTCTGAAAGATGATAATGGCGAAGGTATCGAGTCAATTTATCCATTGTCTTCGGTACAGCAGGGGATGTTGTTCCATTCTCAAGCAGAGGCAGCAGCAGGCCATTATTTGATACAGATGCGCTTTGAGCTGCGTGATTTGGAGCCACAAGTGTATCGGCAAGCCTGGGAGCAATTGCTGAGCAGTCATGGGGTATTGCGGACACTGTTCTGGGACCTGGAAGGCGAGCACCCACAGCAGGTGATTGCTGCGGTCAGTGATTTGCCGTGGCTAGAAGAAGACTGGAGTGATGTGAGCGAGTCTGATCGAGATGATCGCTGGTTCCAGTTGATGCACAGTGATCGCGAACAGGGTTTTGCAGCCGATCAATCGCCACTGATGCGTTGTTATCTGGTGAATGAAGGTGAAGGGGTTCACCGTTTTATGTGGAGTTATCACCACGCATTGCTGGATGGTTGGTCAATGCCGCTGGTGCTGCGAGATTTGTCACGTTTATATCGATCAGGTTGTCGTGGTGAGCAATTAAGTCTGAAGCCGGCGGCACAGTTTATTGATTACATTGGCTGGTTGATGGATCAGGATCAGCAGCAGGCCAAGGCGTTCTGGGTTGATCATTTGTCGGGTATGCAGGCGCCCACGCCGTTGTCATTTGGAGCGAGCAAGGTTGGCCAGGCGATAGTTGAGCAGGCGCATGTGGGGATGGGTTTGAGCCAGGCTCACAGTGAGCACTTGCAAAGTTTTGCCCAAGCCCAGCATGTGACGTTGAACACATTGCTGCAATCGATGTGGGGTTTGTTGCTCAGTCGCTACAGCGGTGAGGATGAAGTGCTGTTTGGTATGACGGTTTCAGGTCGTCCGGCAGATTTGCCTGGAGTTGGCGAGATCATAGGTCCGTTTATCAGCACGTTGCCGGTACGAGTGAGTGTTGATCAGACAGCCGGTGTTTTGGGTTACCTGGAAAGTTTCCAGCAGCAACATGTGCAGCGAGAACAATATGGATATCTGCCGTTGGTGCAGATTCAGCAGTGTAGCCAGATGGCAGCGGGCGTTCCGATGTTTGAGACGCTGGTGGTGTATGAGAACTATCCGACGGCACAATTAAGTGAGTCTGAGCAATCGTCTGAAGGGGCGCGTTTGCAGGTGACAGCTCGCAGTGGTCAGGAGCAGGCGCATTATCCGATCACGTTGATAATGGCGATGCAGCAGGGCTGTTTGCAGATAGCGATTTACTATGATGCGCAGCGTTTTGAAGCATCGGTGATGGATCGTTTGCTGGGTCATTATCGCCAGTTACTGGAACAGTTGCTGGAGGATGTTGACCAGCCGTTAAGTCAACTGAGTATGTTGTCGGCCGATGAGCAACAGCAGTTGCGTTTGTGGAATGCCACCGATCAGATGTTGCCTGGTGAGCAGGGTATCCATGAGCTGTTTGAGTTGCAGGCATCAAACAGCCCTGATGCGATAGCAGTGGTGATGGGTGATGATCAGCTGAGTTATCAGCAGCTGAATGAACAAGCCAACCAGCTGGCGGGTTATCTGTTGGATCAGGGGGTCAGAGCAGAAGATCGTATTGGTGTATGTATGCACCGCAGCCCGCAGTTGTTGGTGGCATTGCTGGGGATATTGAAGAGTGGAGCAGCGTATGTGCCACTGGATCCTGAGTATCCATCAGAACGTTTGATTTACATGCTGTCTGACTCAAAAGCCAGCTATGTACTGATTGATGCGGCTGAGGATTTACTGTCAGGCAGTGATGCACAAAAGATCAACATAAGCGATCTGGATTTATCCAGTTACAGTGATACAGGCCCATTGGTTCAGGTACAGGGTGATCAACTGGGTTATGTGATCTACACGTCCGGCTCGACCGGTCAGCCGAAGGGAGTGTGTATCCGTCATGGCGGGGCATTGGGCATGCTCAGCTGGGCGTTGCAGGAGTTTGGTAGGGAGAATCTGGAAGGGGTATTGGCCTCGACATCGATCTGTTTTGACTTATCGGTGTATGAGCTGTTTGCGCCGTTGAGTGTAGGCGGTAAGGTGGTATTGGCCAAAGATGCACTGTCGTTGCTGGACTTTGATCAATGGGATCAGGTGAGTTTGGTGAACACGGTGCCGTCTGCGATTGAGGCACTGGTTGGGGCCCGTGATATACCGCGGAACGTCAGGGTTGTGAACCTGGCGGGAGAAGCGTTAAGCGCTCAGACGGTAGAGAAGGTTTATGCGAGCAGTTCGATAGATCGTTTATACAATCTTTATGGTCCCTCAGAGGACACCACGTACTCGACCGGAGCGTTGATAGAGCGAGGCAGTGATTACCCGTCGATTGGTGGTCCGATCAGCAATTCTCAGGTTTATGTATTAGACAGCCGAATGAGTCAGGTGCCTGTTGGTGTAACCGGGGAGTTATACATGGGTGGTTTGGGCTTGTCGCGTGGATATCTGGATCGAGGGATGCTGACGGCGGAGCGATTTGTTCCCAATCCGTATGGACAGCCAGGCAGTCGGATGTACCGCACGGGAGATTTGGTGAGGTACCGAGCAGATGGTGATCTGGAGTATGTGGGTCGTATTGATCACCAGGTGAAGCTGCGTGGATTCCGTATAGAGCTGGGCGAGATAGAGAGTGCTCTGGAGCATCATGCAGGTGTGGATTCTGGGTTGGTGCAGGTGGTTGACAGTGACTTGGGTCAGCAGCTGGTGGGTTACATCACCACAGAGCAGCCGCTGGAAGAAGCCAAGCTCAAGCAGTCGCTACAGCAGGTATTGCCGAGTTATATGGTGCCGATGGCGATCGTGCAGTTGGAGTCATTCCCGTTGACGGCCAATGGGAAGGTAGATCGAGAGCGTTTGCCGAGTCCGGATTGGGAAGCGTATCGACAAAGTTATGTGGGTGCTCGAGATGAAGTAGAGCATCAGTTGGTGAGTATTTTTGAGTCACTGTTGCCAGTTGATCGTGTAGGTATAGACGATAATTTCTTTGAGCTGGGTGGTGATTCGATTATCAGTATCCAGCTGGTATCGCGAGCCCGTCAGTTGGGATTGACACTGAGCGTACGCGATGTGTTCACGCACCAGACGGTGCGAGCACTGGCACCGGTGGTGGAGCAAACCAGCATCAGTGATGCACAGCAAGATGTGGTGACTGGTCCGGTTGCATTGACGCCGATCCAGCATTGGTTTGCTGAGGCCGATTATGTGGATGCACATCACTGGAATCAGGCGATGTTGTTCCGGTTGCCTGAGCGGTTTGACAAAGCGCTATTGGAGCCATTGCTGACGGGTTTGATTAATCACCATGATGCGCTGCGGATGTACTACCCGGCCGGTTGGGAATCGCAGACGATGGGAGCTCAGTTGAGCGGTATGGAGCTGGGTGAGTATGTACTGGATGAGTCAGAAGCGATTGAAGTCCAAGTCCACCGAATAGGTACCCAGATCCAGGGCAGTCTGGATATGCAAACAGGCCAGTTAGTGGCCGGGTGTGTGATGAGGCTGCCCGATGGCAGTGCTCGTTTATTGCTGGCGATACACCATATGGGCGTAGATGGTGTGTCGTGGCGGATTCTTCAGGAAGATATGCGCATAGGGTATGCGCAACTGAGTTCGGGTCAGTCGCTGAGTTTGCCGGCCAAGAGTCATTCTTATCAGGCGTGGTCTGAGCATTTGCATGATCAGGTATCGGAAGGTCTGCTGGAGAGTGAGCGAGAGTACTGGCAGGAGCAGGTTTGCCAAGCCACAGCGGTGTATGTAGAACATCCCGAAGGCAGTAATCGGATTGGTGACAGCAAAGGCCAGAGTGTCAGCCTAAGTAAGGGCCAGACAGAACAGTTGCTCAAGCAGGTCAATAACGCCTACCGCACCCAGATAGATGATGTTTTGTTGACGGCGCTGTTGTTGGCGTATCGGGAATGGACAGGAGCTGATCGTTTAAGTGTGCACCTGGAAGGCCACGGTCGTGAACAGTTGGGTGAAGGTCTGGATATTACCCGGACAGTGGGCTGGTTTACCTCGCTGTATCCGGTGACGCTCAGTCATGCCGATGGGGCTGGTCTGGGTGAGAGCCTGATGGGCGTGAAGGAACAGCTGCGCTCGATACCCAACAAGGGCATTGGTTATGGATTGTTGCGTTATCTGCATCCGGATAAAGGTTTGCGTGAACAACTGATTCCAAGTCAGTCGGTGGGTATCAGTTTTAACTATCTGGGCCAGTTCCAGTCTGGGGATCAGGATGAGGGTTTTGTACTGTCTGGCGAAGGAGTTGGCGAGAGTGTCTCACGAGAGCAACAGCGCAGTGATGATCTGAGTCTGGTAAGCAGTATCCGTGAGGACTGTTTACAGCTGAGCTGCAACTTCAGTGGTCAGCGCTATGAAGATGCCAGTGTTGGGGCATTTTTGTCGTCTTATATAGAACACTTAAGTGCACTGATAGAACATTGTATGCAACCGGATGTGGTTGGCCGTACGCCATCGGATTATCGGCTGTGCCAGTTAACGCAAGGTCAATTGGATGATTTGCGTGTATTTATGGATGATCGCAGTGGTGATGATTTGCAGTCGATCTATCCATTATCACCGGTGCAACAGGGGATGCTGTTTCACTCGGAAGCTGAACAGGGCGCTGGTCACTATGTTGTGCAGATGGGATTGCAGTTGCGTGATTTGGAGCCACAAGTGTATCGGCAAGCCTGGGAGCAATTGCTGAGCAGTCATGGGGTATTGCGGACACTGTTCTGGGACCTGGAAGGCGAGCACCCACAGCAGGTGATTGCTGCGGTCAGTGATTTGCCGTGGCTAGAAGAAGACTGGAGTGATGTGAGCGAGTCTGATCGAGATGATCGCTGGTTCCAGTTGATGCACAGTGATCGCGAACAGGGTTTTGCAGCCGATCAATCGCCACTGATGCGTTGTTATCTGGTGAATGAAGGTGAAGGGGTTCACCGTTTTATGTGGAGTTATCACCACGCATTGCTGGATGGTTGGTCAATGCCGCTGGTGCTGCGAGATTTGTCACGTTTATATCGATCAGGTTGTCGTGGTGAGCAATTAAGTCTGAAGCCGGCGGCACAGTTTATTGATTACATTGGCTGGTTGATGGATCAGGATCAGCAGCAGGCCAAGGCGTTCTGGGTTGATCATTTGTCGGGTATGCAGGCGCCCACGCCGTTGTCATTTGGAGCGAGCAAGGTTGGCCAGGCGATAGTTGAGCAGGCGCATGTGGGGATGGGTTTGAGCCAGGCTCACAGTGAGCACTTGCAAAGTTTTGCCCAAGCCCAGCATGTGACGTTGAACACATTGCTGCAATCGATGTGGGGTTTGTTGCTCAGTCGCTACAGCGGTGAGGATGAAGTGCTGTTTGGTATGACGGTTTCAGGTCGTCCGGCAGATTTGCCTGGAGTTGGCGAGATCATAGGTCCGTTTATCAGCACGTTGCCGGTACGAGTGAGTGTTGATCAGACAGCCGGTGTTTTGGGTTACCTGGAAAGTTTCCAGCAGCAACATGTGCAGCGAGAACAATATGGATATCTGCCGTTGGTGCAGATTCAGCAGTGTAGCCAGATGGCAGCGGGCGTTCCGATGTTTGAGACGCTGGTGGTGTATGAGAACTATCCGACGGCACAATTAAGTGAGTCTGAGCAATCGTCTGAAGGGGCGCGTTTGCAGGTGACAGCTCGCAGTGGTCAGGAGCAGGCGCATTATCCGATCACGTTGATAATGGCGATGCAGCAGGGCTGTTTGCAGATAGCGATTTACTATGATGCGCAGCGTTTTGAAGCATCGGTGATGGATCGTTTGCTGGGTCATTATCGCCAGTTACTGGAACAGTTGCTGGAGGATGTTGACCAGCCGTTAAGTCAACTGAGTATGTTGTCGGCCGATGAGCAACAGCAGTTGCGTTTGTGGAATGCCACCGATCAGATGTTGCCTGGTGAGCAGGGTATCCATGAGCTGTTTGAGTTGCAGGCATCAAACAGCCCTGATGCGATAGCAGTGGTGATGGAAGATCACTGTATCAGTTATGGCGAGCTCAATCGCCGTGCCAATCAACTGGCAGGTTATCTGTTATCACAAGGAGTCAGCAGCGAAGAGCGTATTGGTGTGTGCATGGATCGCAGTGTGGAGCTGATCATTGCGTTGTTGGGGATATTAAAGTCAGGCGGGGTATATGTTCCATTGGATATGGAATACCCAACAGAGCGTCTGGCGTACATGGTGCAAGATGCGGGTGTTGATCTGGTACTGACCCACAGTGATGTGGAAGTGGCCAGGCAGATTGGTGCGCGTGCGTTGAGTGTGGACAGTCTGGATAAACAGCTGTCTGGTTACAGCGTGGATAACCCGGGTGTATCGTTGAGCAAAGATAACCTGGCGTATGTGATTTACACGTCTGGCTCGACCGGTCAGCCTAAAGGTGTGGTGGTTACCCACCAGGGTATCACTCGTTTGTTGTTTGGTGTGGATTATATGTCGCTAGACAGCAGTGTGCGGATACTGCAGGCATCGTCGGTGTCGTTTGATGCTTCGACGCTGGAGATATGGGGCGGTTTGCTGCATGGAGGCTGCTGTATTTTGCTGCCGGGCAAGATTCCCGAAGCCGAGCATCTCAGGCACAGCATTAGTGAACAGAAAGTCAACAGTGCGTGGTTGACCTCGGCATTGTTTAATGCGCTGATTGATGATTCGCCTGATTCATTGGTGGGCTTGCGTCAGTTGGCGGTGGGTGGCGAAGCGGTATCACCACAGCATGTATCAAGATTATATGGACTGGATGATCAGGTACGGATCATTAATGGTTATGGTCCGACGGAAAGCACGACGTTTGCGTGTTGCTATGAGATTCCAAGAAGCGATGAGGTACACAGATCGGTTCCGATAGGTTACCCGATTGGTAATACACAGTGTTATGTAGTGGATGCTGATTTGCATCAGGTGCCAGTGGGTGTGGTCGGTGAGCTGTACCTTGGGGGTTTGGGTCTGGCACGTGGATATCTGGATCGAGGGATGCTGACGGCGGAGCGATTTGTTCCCAATCCGTATGGACAGCCAGGCAGTCGGATGTACCGCACGGGAGATTTGGTGAGGTACCGAGCAGATGGTGATCTGGAGTATGTGGGTCGTATTGATCACCAGGTGAAGCTGCGTGGATTCCGTATAGAGCTGGGCGAGATAGAGAGTGCTCTGGAGCATCATGCAGGTGTGGATTCTGGGTTGGTGCAGGTGGTTGACAGTGACTTGGGTCAGCAGCTGGTGGGTTACATCACCACAGAGCAGCCGCTGGAAGAAGCCAAGCTCAAGCAGTCGCTACAGCAGGTATTGCCGAGTTATATGGTGCCGATGGCGATCGTGCAGTTGGAGTCATTCCCGTTGACGGCCAATGGGAAGGTAGATCGAGAGCGTTTGCCGAGTCCGGATTGGGAAGCGTATCGACAAAGTTATGTGGGTGCTCGAGATGAAGTAGAGCATCAGTTGGTGAGTATTTTTGAGTCACTGTTGCCAGTTGATCGTGTAGGTATAGACGATAATTTCTTTGAGCTGGGTGGTGATTCGATTATCAGTATCCAGCTGGTATCGCGAGCCCGTCAGTTGGGATTGACACTGAGCGTACGCGATGTGTTCACGCACCAGACGGTGCGAGCACTGGCACCGGTGGTGGAGCAAACCAGCATCAGTGATGCACAGCAAGATGTGGTGACTGGTCCGGTTGCATTGACGCCGATCCAGCATTGGTTTGCTGAGGCCGATTATGTGGATGCACATCACTGGAATCAGGCGATGTTGTTCCGGTTGCCTGAGCGGTTTGACAAAGCGCTATTGGAGCCATTGCTGACGGGTTTGATTAATCACCATGATGCGCTGCGGATGTACTACCCGGCCGGTTGGGAATCGCAGACGATGGGAGCTCAGTTGAGCGGTATGGAGCTGGGTGAGTATGTACTGGATGAGTCAGAAGCGATTGAAGTCCAAGTCCACCGAATAGGTACCCAGATCCAGGGCAGTCTGGATATGCAAACAGGCCAGTTAGTGGCCGGGTGTGTGATGAGGCTGCCCGATGGCAGTGCTCGTTTATTGCTGGCGATACACCATATGGGCGTAGATGGTGTGTCGTGGCGGATTCTTCAGGAAGATATGCGCATAGGGTATGCGCAACTGAGTTCGGGTCAGTCGCTGAGTTTGCCGGCCAAGAGTCATTCTTATCAGGCGTGGTCTGAGCATTTGCATGATCAGGTATCGGAAGGTCTGCTGGAGAGTGAGCGAGAGTACTGGCAGGAGCAGGTTTGCCAAGCCACAGCGGTGTATGTAGAACATCCCGAAGGCAGTAATCGGATTGGTGACAGCAAAGGCCAGAGTGTCAGCCTAAGTAAGGGCCAGACAGAACAGTTGCTCAAGCAGGTCAATAACGCCTACCGCACCCAGATAGATGATGTTTTGTTGACGGCGCTGTTGTTGGCGTATCGGGAATGGACAGGAGCTGATCGTTTAAGTGTGCACCTGGAAGGCCACGGTCGTGAACAGTTGGGTGAAGGTCTGGATATTACCCGGACAGTGGGCTGGTTTACCTCGCTGTATCCGGTGACGCTCAGTCATGCCGATGGGGCTGGTCTGGGTGAGAGCCTGATGGGCGTGAAGGAACAGCTGCGCTCGATACCCAACAAGGGCATTGGTTATGGATTGTTGCGTTATCTGCATCCGGATAAAGGTTTGCGTGAACAACTGATTCCAAGTCAGTCGGTGGGTATCAGTTTTAACTATCTGGGCCAGTTCCAGTCTGGGGATCAGGATGAGGGTTTTGTACTGTCTGGCGAAGGAGTTGGCGAGAGTGTCTCACGAGAGCAACAGCGCAGTGATGATCTGAGTCTGGTAAGCAGTATCCGTGAGGACTGTTTACAGCTGAGCTGCAACTTCAGTGGTCAGCGCTATGAAGATGCCAGTGTTGGGGCATTTTTGTCGTCTTATATAGAACACTTAAGTGCACTGATAGAACATTGTATGCAACCGGATGTGGTTGGCCGTACGCCATCGGATTATCGGCTGTGCCAGTTAACGCAAGGTCAATTGGATGATTTGCGTGTATTTATGGATGATCGCAGTGGTGATGATTTGCAGTCGATCTATCCATTATCACCGGTGCAACAGGGGATGCTGTTTCACTCGGAAGCTGAACAGGGCGCTGGTCACTATGTTGTGCAGATGGGATTGCAGTTGCGTGATTTGGAGCCACAAGTGTATCGGCAAGCCTGGGAGCAATTGCTGAGCAGTCATGGGGTATTGCGGACACTGTTCTGGGACCTGGAAGGCGAGCACCCACAGCAGGTGATTGCTGCGGTCAGTGATTTGCCGTGGCTAGAAGAAGACTGGAGTGATGTGAGCGAGTCTGATCGAGATGATCGCTGGTTCCAGTTGATGCACAGTGATCGCGAACAGGGTTTTGCAGCCGATCAATCGCCACTGATGCGTTGTTATCTGGTGAATGAAGGTGAAGGGGTTCACCGTTTTATGTGGAGTTATCACCACGCATTGCTGGATGGTTGGTCAATGCCGCTGGTGCTGCGAGATTTGTCACGTTTATATCGATCAGGTTGTCGTGGTGAGCAATTAAGTCTGAAGCCGGCGGCACAGTTTATTGATTACATTGGCTGGTTGATGGATCAGGATCAGCAGCAGGCCAAGGCGTTCTGGGTTGATCATTTGTCGGGTATGCAGGCGCCCACGCCGTTGTCATTTGGAGCGAGCAAGGTTGGCCAGGCGATAGTTGAGCAGGCGCATGTGGGGATGGGTTTGAGCCAGGCTCACAGTGAGCACTTGCAAAGTTTTGCCCAAGCCCAGCATGTGACGTTGAACACATTGCTGCAATCGATGTGGGGTTTGTTGCTCAGTCGCTACAGCGGTGAGGATGAAGTGCTGTTTGGTATGACGGTTTCAGGTCGTCCGGCAGATTTGCCTGGAGTTGGCGAGATCATAGGTCCGTTTATCAGCACGTTGCCGGTACGAGTGAGTGTTGATCAGACAGCCGGTGTTTTGGGTTACCTGGAAAGTTTCCAGCAGCAACATGTGCAGCGAGAACAATATGGATATCTGCCGTTGGTGCAGATTCAGCAGTGTAGCCAGATGGCAGCGGGCGTTCCGATGTTTGAGACGCTGGTGGTGTATGAGAACTATCCGACGGCACAATTAAGTGAGTCTGAGCAATCGTCTGAAGGGGCGCGTTTGCAGGTGACAGCTCGCAGTGGTCAGGAGCAGGCGCATTATCCGATCACGTTGATAATGGCGATGCAGCAGGGCTGTTTGCAGATAGCGATTTACTATGATGCGCAGCGTTTTGAAGCATCGGTGATGGATCGTTTGCTGGGTCATTATCGCCAGTTACTGGAACAGTTGCTGGAGGATGTTGACCAGCCGTTAAGTCAACTGAGTATGTTGTCGGCCGATGAGCAACAGCAGTTGCGTTTGTGGAATGCCACCGATCAGATGTTGCCTGGTGAGCAGGGTATCCATGAGCTGTTTGAGTTGCAGGCATCAAACAGCCCTGATGCGATAGCAGTGGTGATGGGTGATGATCAGCTGAGTTATCAGCAGCTGAATGAACAAGCCAACCAGCTGGCGGGTTATCTGTTGGATCAGGGGGTCAGAGCAGAAGATCGTATTGGTGTATGTATGCACCGCAGCCCGCAGTTGTTGGTGGCATTGCTGGGGATATTGAAGAGTGGAGCAGCGTATGTGCCACTGGATCCTGAGTATCCATCAGAACGTTTGATTTACATGCTGTCTGACTCAAAAGCCAGCTATGTACTGATTGATGCGGCTGAGGATTTACTGTCAGGCAGTGATGCACAAAAGATCAACATAAGCGATCTGGATTTATCCAGTTACAGTGATACAGGCCCATTGGTTCAGGTACAGGGTGATCAACTGGGTTATGTGATCTACACGTCCGGCTCGACCGGTCAGCCGAAGGGAGTGTGTATCCGTCATGGCGGGGCATTGGGCATGCTCAGCTGGGCGTTGCAGGAGTTTGGTAGGGAGAATCTGGAAGGGGTATTGGCCTCGACATCGATCTGTTTTGACTTATCGGTGTATGAGCTGTTTGCGCCGTTGAGTGTAGGCGGTAAGGTGGTATTGGCCAAAGATGCACTGTCGTTGCTGGACTTTGATCAATGGGATCAGGTGAGTTTGGTGAACACGGTGCCGTCTGCGATTGAGGCACTGGTTGGGGCCCGTGATATACCGCGGAACGTCAGGGTTGTGAACCTGGCGGGAGAAGCGTTAAGCGCTCAGACGGTAGAGAAGGTTTATGCGAGCAGTTCGATAGATCGTTTATACAATCTTTATGGTCCCTCAGAGGACACCACGTACTCGACCGGAGCGTTGATAGAGCGAGGCAGTGATTACCCGTCGATTGGTGGTCCGATCAGCAATTCTCAGGTTTATGTATTAGACAGCCGAATGAGTCAGGTGCCTGTTGGTGTAACCGGGGAGTTATACATGGGTGGTTTGGGCTTGTCGCGTGGATATCTGGATCGAGGGATGCTGACGGCGGAGCGATTTGTTCCCAATCCGTATGGACAGCCAGGCAGTCGGATGTACCGCACGGGAGATTTGGTGAGGTACCGAGCAGATGGTGATCTGGAGTATGTGGGTCGTATTGATCACCAGGTGAAGCTGCGTGGATTCCGTATAGAGCTGGGCGAGATAGAGAGTGCTCTGGAGCATCATGCAGGTGTGGATTCTGGGTTGGTGCAGGTGGTTGACAGTGACTTGGGTCAGCAGCTGGTGGGTTACATCACCACAGAGCAGCCGCTGGAAGAAGCCAAGCTCAAGCAGTCGCTACAGCAGGTATTGCCGAGTTATATGGTGCCGATGGCGATCGTGCAGTTGGAGTCATTCCCGTTGACGGCCAATGGGAAGGTAGATCGAGAGCGTTTGCCGAGTCCGGATTGGGAAGCGTATCGACAAAGTTATGTGGGTGCTCGAGATGAAGTAGAGCATCAGTTGGTGAGTATTTTTGAGTCACTGTTGCCAGTTGATCGTGTAGGTATAGACGATAATTTCTTTGAGCTGGGTGGTGATTCGATTATCAGTATCCAGCTGGTATCGCGAGCCCGTCAGTTGGGATTGACACTGAGCGTACGCGATGTGTTCACGCACCAGACGGTGCGAGCACTGGCACCGGTGGTGGAGCAAACCAGCATCAGTGATGCACAGCAAGATGTGGTGACTGGTCCGGTTGCATTGACGCCGATCCAGCATTGGTTTGCTGAGGCCGATTATGTGGATGCACATCACTGGAATCAGGCGATGTTGTTCCGGTTGCCTGAGCGGTTTGACAAAGCGCTATTGGAGCCATTGCTGACGGGTTTGATTAATCACCATGATGCGCTGCGGATGTACTACCCGGCCGGTTGGGAATCGCAGACGATGGGAGCTCAGTTGAGCGGTATGGAGCTGGGTGAGTATGTACTGGATGAGTCAGAAGCGATTGAAGTCCAAGTCCACCGAATAGGTACCCAGATCCAGGGCAGTCTGGATATGCAAACAGGCCAGTTAGTGGCCGGGTGTGTGATGAGGCTGCCCGATGGCAGTGCTCGTTTATTGCTGGCGATACACCATATGGGCGTAGATGGTGTGTCGTGGCGGATTCTTCAGGAAGATATGCGCATAGGGTATGCGCAACTGAGTTCGGGTCAGTCGCTGAGTTTGCCGGCCAAGAGTCATTCTTATCAGGCGTGGTCTGAGCATTTGCATGATCAGGTATCGGAAGGTCTGCTGGAGAGTGAGCGAGAGTACTGGCAGGAGCAGGTTTGCCAAGCCACAGCGGTGTATGTAGAACATCCCGAAGGCAGTAATCGGATTGGTGACAGCAAAGGCCAGAGTGTCAGCCTAAGTAAGGGCCAGACAGAACAGTTGCTCAAGCAGGTCAATAACGCCTACCGCACCCAGATAGATGATGTTTTGTTGACGGCGCTGTTGTTGGCGTATCGGGAATGGACAGGAGCTGATCGTTTAAGTGTGCACCTGGAAGGCCACGGTCGTGAACAGTTGGGTGAAGGTCTGGATATTACCCGGACAGTGGGCTGGTTTACCTCGCTGTATCCGGTGACGCTCAGTCATGCCGATGGGGCTGGTCTGGGTGAGAGCCTGATGGGCGTGAAGGAACAGCTGCGCTCGATACCCAACAAGGGCATTGGTTATGGATTGTTGCGTTATCTGCATCCGGATAAAGGTTTGCGTGAACAACTGATTCCAAGTCAGTCGGTGGGTATCAGTTTTAACTATCTGGGCCAGTTCCAGTCTGGGGATCAGGATGAGGGTTTTGTACTGTCTGGCGAAGGAGTTGGCGAGAGTGTCTCACGAGAGCAACAGCGCAGTGATGATCTGAGTCTGGTAAGCAGTATCCGTGAGGACTGTTTACAGCTGAGCTGCAACTTCAGTGGTCAGCGCTATGAAGATGCCAGTGTTGGGGCATTTTTGTCGTCTTATATAGAACACTTAAGTGCACTGATAGAACATTGTATGCAACCGGATGTGGTTGGCCGTACGCCATCGGATTATCGGCTGTGCCAGTTAACGCAAGGTCAATTGGATGATTTGCGTGTATTTATGGATGATCGCAGTGGTGATGATTTGCAGTCGATCTATCCATTATCACCGGTGCAACAGGGGATGCTGTTTCACTCGGAAGCTGAACAGGGCGCTGGTCACTATGTTGTGCAGATGGGATTGCAGTTGCGTGATTTGGAGCCACAAGTGTATCGGCAAGCCTGGGAGCAATTGCTGAGCAGTCATGGGGTATTGCGGACACTGTTCTGGGACCTGGAAGGCGAGCACCCACAGCAGGTGATTGCTGCGGTCAGTGATTTGCCGTGGCTAGAAGAAGACTGGAGTGATGTGAGCGAGTCTGATCGAGATGATCGCTGGTTCCAGTTGATGCACAGTGATCGCGAACAGGGTTTTGCAGCCGATCAATCGCCACTGATGCGTTGTTATCTGGTGAATGAAGGTGAAGGGGTTCACCGTTTTATGTGGAGTTATCACCACGCATTGCTGGATGGTTGGTCAATGCCGCTGGTGCTGCGAGATTTGTCACGTTTATATCGATCAGGTTGTCGTGGTGAGCAATTAAGTCTGAAGCCGGCGGCACAGTTTATTGATTACATTGGCTGGTTGATGGATCAGGATCAGCAGCAGGCCAAGGCGTTCTGGGTTGATCATTTGTCGGGTATGCAGGCGCCCACGCCGTTGTCATTTGGAGCGAGCAAGGTTGGCCAGGCGATAGTTGAGCAGGCGCATGTGGGGATGGGTTTGAGCCAGGCTCACAGTGAGCACTTGCAAAGTTTTGCCCAAGCCCAGCATGTGACGTTGAACACATTGCTGCAATCGATGTGGGGTTTGTTGCTCAGTCGCTACAGCGGTGAGGATGAAGTGCTGTTTGGTATGACGGTTTCAGGTCGTCCGGCAGATTTGCCTGGAGTTGGCGAGATCATAGGTCCGTTTATCAGCACGTTGCCGGTACGAGTGAGTGTTGATCAGACAGCCGGTGTTTTGGGTTACCTGGAAAGTTTCCAGCAGCAACATGTGCAGCGAGAACAATATGGATATCTGCCGTTGGTGCAGATTCAGCAGTGTAGCCAGATGGCAGCGGGCGTTCCGATGTTTGAGACGCTGGTGGTGTATGAGAACTATCCGACGGCACAATTAAGTGAGTCTGAGCAATCGTCTGAAGGGGCGCGTTTGCAGGTGACAGCTCGCAGTGGTCAGGAGCAGGCGCATTATCCGATCACGTTGATAATGGCGATGCAGCAGGGCTGTTTGCAGATAGCGATTTACTATGATGCGCAGCGTTTTGAAGCATCGGTGATGGATCGTTTGCTGGGTCATTATCGCCAGTTACTGGAACAGTTGCTGGAGGATGTTGACCAGCCGTTAAGTCAACTGAGTATGTTGTCGGCCGATGAGCAACAGCAGTTGCGTTTGTGGAATGCCACCGATCAGATGTTGCCTGGTGAGCAGGGTATCCATGAGCTGTTTGAGTTGCAGGCATCAAACAGCCCTGATGCGATAGCAGTGGTGATGGGTGATGATCAGCTGAGTTATCAGCAGCTGAATGAACAAGCCAACCAGCTGGCGGGTTATCTGTTGGATCAGGGGGTCAGAGCAGAAGATCGTATTGGTGTATGTATGCACCGCAGCCCGCAGTTGTTGGTGGCATTGCTGGGGATATTGAAGAGTGGAGCAGCGTATGTGCCACTGGATCCTGAGTATCCATCAGAACGTTTGATTTACATGCTGTCTGACTCAAAAGCCAGCTATGTACTGATTGATGCGGCTGAGGATTTACTGTCAGGCAGTGATGCACAAAAGATCAACATAAGCGATCTGGATTTATCCAGTTACAGTGATACAGGCCCATTGGTTCAGGTACAGGGTGATCAACTGGGTTATGTGATCTACACGTCCGGCTCGACCGGTCAGCCGAAGGGAGTGTGTATCCGTCATGGCGGGGCATTGGGCATGCTCAGCTGGGCGTTGCAGGAGTTTGGTAGGGAGAATCTGGAAGGGGTATTGGCCTCGACATCGATCTGTTTTGACTTATCGGTGTATGAGCTGTTTGCGCCGTTGAGTGTAGGCGGTAAGGTGGTATTGGCCAAAGATGCACTGTCGTTGCTGGACTTTGATCAATGGGATCAGGTGAGTTTGGTGAACACGGTGCCGTCTGCGATTGAGGCACTGGTTGGGGCCCGTGATATACCGCGGAACGTCAGGGTTGTGAACCTGGCGGGAGAAGCGTTAAGCGCTCAGACGGTAGAGAAGGTTTATGCGAGCAGTTCGATAGATCGTTTATACAATCTTTATGGTCCCTCAGAGGACACCACGTACTCGACCGGAGCGTTGATAGAGCGAGGCAGTGATTACCCGTCGATTGGTGGTCCGATCAGCAATTCTCAGGTTTATGTATTAGACAGCCGAATGAGTCAGGTGCCTGTTGGTGTAACCGGGGAGTTATACATGGGTGGTTTGGGCTTGTCGCGTGGATATCTGGATCGAGGGATGCTGACGGCGGAGCGATTTGTTCCCAATCCGTATGGACAGCCAGGCAGTCGGATGTACCGCACGGGAGATTTGGTGAGGTACCGAGCAGATGGTGATCTGGAGTATGTGGGTCGTATTGATCACCAGGTGAAGCTGCGTGGATTCCGTATAGAGCTGGGCGAGATAGAGAGTGCTCT